>NZ_JACHVP010000001.1 GCF_014190775.1 Leifsonia aquatica | reverse complement strand
GCGTCGGCCCAGGCGAGACCGCCGTTGCCGTTCATCCACTCGATCTGGTTGTCGAGGAGGGCGAGGGTCGCGACGGCCGGGGTGTTCAGCGTCTGGTTGAGGCGCGAGTTGTCGATCGCGTTCTTGATGCTGAGGAACTCGGGGATGTAGCGGCCGCTCGCGGCGATGCGCTCGACGCGCTCGATCGCGGCGGGGGAGAAGAGGGCGAGCCAGAGGCCGCCGTCCGACGCGAAGTTCTTCTGCGGCGCGAAGTAGTAGACGTCGGCCTGCGACGCGTCGATGTCGACGCCTCCCGCAGCGCTCGTTGCGTCGATGACCGTGAGCGCGCCGGCGTCGCCGTTCACGCGGGTGACCGGCGCCATCACGCCGGTGGAGGTCTCGTTGTGCGGCCAGGCGTAGACGTCGACGCCCTCCACGACCTCCGCGGTGCTGCGGGATCCGGCGGCCGCCTCGATCACGTGCGGGGCGTCCAGCCACGGCGCGGCCGCGGCCTTGGCGAACTTGCCGCCGAACTCGCCGAAGACGAGGTTCTGGCTGCGCTTCTCGATGAGGGAGAACGCCGCGGCGTCCCAGAAAGCGGTGGAGCCGCCGTTGCCGATGACGACCTCGTAGCCCTCCGGCAGGCGGAACAGGTCGGAGAGGCCCTGGCGGACGCTGCCGACGAGGTTCTTGACCGGTGCCTGGCGGTGGGAGGTGCCCAGCAGCGCCGCGCCCGGGCCGGCCAGGTAGGCGAGCTGCTCGGGGCGGACCTTGGACGGGCCGCAACCGAAGCGGCCGTCGGCGGGCAGGAGGTCAGTGGGAATGGTCACATCCGGCATAAAGAGAGTGTATTGGCTGTTGGATAGCGCGGAGGGCCGCACGGGCCCCATCGACGCGCCTGCACGTTTCTGTCATCGGCAGCAAGTAGGCTCTAGTGCGACATTCGCGTGCCTGCAAGTGGAGGGGTTCATGACCGATCTGATCGACACGACCGAGATGTACCTTCGCACCATCTTGGAGCTCGAGGAGGACAACATCGTCCCCCTGCGGGCGCGCATCTCCGAGCGCCTCGGCCACTCCGGTCCCACGGTCTCGCAGACCGTCGGACGCATGGAGCGCGACGGCCTCGTCGTCGTCTCCGGCGACCGCCACCTCGAGCTCACCGAGGAGGGCCGCCGCAAGGCCGTCAACGTCATGCGCAAGCACCGCCTCGCGGAGCGTCTGCTCAGCGACGTGATCGAGCTCGAGTGGGAGTACGTCCACGAAGAGGCCTGCCGCTGGGAGCACGTCATGAGCGAGCAGGTCGAGCGCAAGCTGCTCACCATGCTCGGCCACCCGACGGAGTCGCCCTACGGCAACCCCATCCCGGGCCTCGGCGATCTGGGCGATCTCGGCACCACCGAGGCCGCCACGCAGAACCTCGTGAACCTGGTCGACGTCGTGCGCGGCTCCGACTCCGGGGTGACTGCCAGGATCCGCCGCCTCGGCGAGCCCGCGCAGGTCGACCCCGAGCTGCTGCTGCAGCTCAAGCAGGCCGGTGTGTTCCCCGGCTCGACCGGCACTTTCTCTGCCGCCGGCTCGTACGTCGGCGTGCAGATCGAGGGCTTCGAGACCGGCCTGGAGCTGCCCAACGAGCTCGCCGCCCACATCTTCGTCGAGGCCTGAGTTCCGTTACCAGTTCGTTAAAAAAGCTCCGAAAAGATGTGACAAACGGGTAACCGTCCCGTAGTCTCTTACGAGTCCGAACGGGCCACAACCGGCCCACCAGGACCCGAACCGGGACGCTCCACACCCCCTGAACCCGTCTCCCGGTTCGTGAAGCCGAAGCCAATTCGCATCGGGCGGGGGCAGCCACCCTAGGGCTGCCGGAGCGCAGGAGGATGCACTTGGCCAACTCGAGTACGCCCGGCCCTGCCCAGGACCGCACGAGCACCGAAGCCACACCGACGACCGCCGCGACCGGCACCCCCGCCGACTCCGCACTGGTCTCCCGCCGCTCGCTCCGCGCTGAGCGCACCGCGCAGGCTGCCGCCCCGCAGCGCACGAGCACCGCCGCCCGTGCCGCCGCTCCGGCAAAGCCCGCCGCATCCTCGTCGTCCGGCGGTTCCGCCTCCACCGGCTCCTCCGCCGTCGTGAAGAAGACCCCCGCCAAGAAGCGCAAGGGCGGCTGGGCCATCAACGTCGCCGTCATGACCGTCGCGACCGGCATCATCGCCACCATGTCGCTCCCCGCCTTCGCCTTCAACCCGGACAACGCCGAGGGCTCGGCCTTCGGCCCCTCCGCGGCCGACAGCATGAAGAAGGCCCAGTCGCAGACCGTCGAAGTCGGCACCACGGTCGCCTCCACCGCCGTTGCCCGCGACGCCGCCTCCGCCACCACCGAGGAGCAGCTCGCCACGCAGAAGGCCGCTGCTGCCGCCGAGGCCGCCCGTCAGCGGGCCGCCGTCACGCTGACGAACTACGCGAACAGCTACTCCGGCCCCTCCGTCTCCGACTTCCTGGCCAACCCGCCCTACCCGAACTTCAGCCTCGACTCCGTCTTCTCGGTGGCCCAGCAGTACATCGGCACCCCGTACGTCTTCGGTGGCGCGTCGCCCGCCGGTTTCGACTGCTCCGGGTACGTGCAGTTCGTGTACGCCCAGTTCGGTGTCTCCCTCCCGCACTCCGTGTCGGGTCAGGCTGCGGCCGGCAAGCGCATCTCCATCGAGGACGCCCGCCCCGGTGACATCGTCATCATGTCGGGTCACGACGGCTTCTACGCCGGCAACGGCAACATCATGGATGCGCCCGAGGTCGGCCGGTCCATCTCGGTGCGTCCCATCTGGACGAGCGACTTCTACATCGTCCGTCTCGGTATCTGATTCGTGTCCGGCCGGTGAACTCCTCCCGGCCCGGCTGTGAAACGGCGCGCCTCGAATAGGAGGCGCGCCGTTTCTGCGTTACTCTGATCCCCTGATGTCGCTTCTTCCGGTGGACGATGTGCCCGGAGTCAGGTCGCCGCGAGTGACCCGACGGGCGAAGCACGGCCTTCTGGCGGCCGAGCGTCAACGCGATTTCCTGCTGTGCCGTCACCACGTGGAGCACTGCCTCCACCATCACGTGGTGCGTCACCACCACCATGCCGTTCCTTCATTGGGCGCTGTCCGCACGGACAGTGCCCTTTTTGTTTGCACTGCGGTACCCCTCACCCCTTCGCCTCTCGTCTTCCCGGAAGGTCGCAGATGAAGACTCTCGTCCTGAACGCCGGCTACGAACCCCTCGCGGTCGTCTCCTACAAGCGCGCCATCGTCCTGGTCCTGAATCAGAAGGCGACCGTGCTCGCCAGCGATGGTGAGCACCCCGTGTGGAGCATCTCCGGCAGCTACGAGAGACCGTCCGTCATCCTGCTCACCCGCTACGTGCGCCTCCCGCACGGCCGCACCGTCCCCGTCAGCCGCCGCGGCGTCCTCCGCCGCGACCTGCACCGCTGCGGCTACTGCGGCAAGTCGGCCACCACCATCGACCACGTGCTGCCCCGCTCCCGCGGCGGCCGCGACAGCTGGGAGAACCTCGTCGCCTGCTGCCTGCGCTGCAACAACCTCAAGAGCGACCGCACGCCCGCCGAGATGGGCTGGACCCTCAACATCACCCCGCGCGCCCCACGGGACGCCTCGTGGGTCGTGCGCGGCTCGGAGGCACCCCTCCCCGACTGGCAGGACTACCTGGCGCCGGCGGCGTGACAGGTTTTCGTTTTCGCTAGACTCGATGGGCTGGCCTCTGTAGCTCAATGGAAGAGCTGCTCCGTCCTAAGGAGAAGGTTGGGGGTTCGAGTCCCTCCAGGGGCACCGTCGTGGCGATAGTGATGCCGAGGTTTCGCACGGCCAGGGCTACTGAGGGGTCTTTCGGCGGCCATGCCGGACGGTGCGTCCGCGCCGACCGAGGTGTGCTGTGGCCACGCTGTCCTCTGCATATGCCGCCAGCCACACGGTGGCTCGGACGCGTCGTTCCTGAGTTATAAGCGCGTGAACCGCGAAAGGCGAGAGGGCGACGGCCGCGGAGATTCCGAGAACAATGCCGGTGATCAGGTTGCTCGGCCAGGGAAACTGTTCAAGATGTATCGGACTTGTCGGCGCGACCAAGAGTGCGATGAATGCGATCACGAGTCCAGCTAGTGCAAGCTCGATGTTGGATGAGTCATCGGCGGCGCGACGTTGCAGCTCGGCCCGAACTTGAAGGCGAACGCTCGGTGGTTCGCGTCTTAGGTCTCTAATTCGCGGAATTGTGACGTTGGTGTCGCGGTGGATGTGTCGTTTGATATCGTTCGGAACTCGGGCCATATGCGGGCTACCTCGGGCGGCTGCTAGACATCGAGGAGCTTCTCGAGGCCGGCTTCATTGACGATCGTGATGTCGTAGTCTCGGGCGGTTCTGGCCTTTCCCGAAAGGGAGTCGGGGTCAGCGGCGACGAGGAGCTTTGTCTTCTTGACGACGTTGTTCTTCACGATGAGCCCGAGTTCGGTGAGGACTTCCGCCCAGGCTTCTCGTGGCTTTGTCATCTCCCCGGTGAGGACCACGATGTCGCCTGGCTGGAGTCGGAAGCCGCTCGTCATCAGTGGTGCGGGTGCGGTCGGTGCCGCGGCTAGCGAGGTGGCGACGACGTCTTCGTTGATTGAGAGGATCTCCCCGATGCTTCGGATCTCTGTGGACTCGGCTTCGGTGAGGATGTGGTCCTCCCATGCCGTAGCGACGAGCCCATCGAAGTACGCGCGGTGAGCAAGCCAAACATCATCGGGGGTGAGACCGATCTCTTGGGCGAGCGCTTCGAGTGCCGAGGCTTCTGACACTGAGACGACGCGATCAAGGAGTACCCGGTCGAGTAGAGCAAGGTAGTCGACGTTGAGTTGTGGACCCAGGCGAGTGGCCGTGAGCGAGCCCACTAGTCGGTCAACGAAGGAGTGGTCCTGTTCGAAAATCTCGGTGCGAGCGATCCATCGAACGCTCGGGTCGACAGCGAAGGGGCCGTACTTTCCAGCCGAAGCAAGCCAGGAGTCCCAGTACGACCGATCCGAGACGGTCTGCATATACACGCTGAGGAGCTGTGCAGTCGCCAGTGCGTCCCCGGCAGCGCTGTGGGCGTCAGCCAGTTCCACTCCGACTGCTGTGCAGCATTCAGCCAGCCGACGATAGCCTGAGACGCCTTCGCTCATCCGCATGGTGCAGAGCCATCGCTCCGGCTCGGCCACTCGCAGGCCGGCCTGTGCCATCTGAAAACCGAGGAACCGAGAGTCAAACGATGCGTTATGCGCGACTGGAACGCGGTCGTCCAGCAGATCGGCTACGTTAGCGGCGATTTGTTCGAATAGGGGCGCTCGCGCCGCGGCTGCGGCCGCGATGCCGTGGATGTGTTGGGCGCCCATGTCGCGATTCGGGTTGACCAGAGTCTCGTGGCGAGTCTCGATCTCGCCGTCCGGCGACATCAGCACGATCCCGATCTCCACGATGCGGTCATGCTTCGTGGGAAACAGACCCGTCGTCTCCAAATCGACGACTGCGAACCCCTTGCCCATGCGTCACCTCCTCAGTGAGGCTAACGATCGAGAGAGGTCGTACGAAGCCGCCAAAACGGGTTACAGTCACCCGGCGGTGCTGAACAGAGTGCGCACCTGACTGCGGTTTCGCTTAAGTGCCTGCAGGCTTCGCTTCGGTTTCGATCACTGTGGCCTTGTTCTCGTCTATTTGGCCCAGGGTGCACTAACAATCGAGTGCGGTCATCTCCGACCGTCGAGCGCGCAGAGTTTCATTGATTTGGCATCACAGTACCGAGCTTTATCGACGCAACTACTTTCGCTGCGCTCCGGCGGGACGGCTGTTTCCAAGTTGCTCCCGCCCAGCTCTCGTCGAGTGCGAGGGAGGCCACCTGAGAACAAACAGCGCGTCATCCAGTAGCGCGCCGCATACGTCGAATGCTTTTCTTCGGGTGGGCCGACCCGCTGAGTAGCTCTTCTGTGGCAGTCAGAGCCGCTCCAGCAGCTCCGCCTTCTTGGCCCGGAACTCCTCCTCCGTAAGGACCCCTGAGTCCCGCAGTACGGCAAGCCGCCCAAGCAGGTCAGCGACGTCGATAGCGGACCTGTCCGTCTCCTCAGCTCGCTTCGGAGCGGGCAGACGGTCTCTGATAAGGCCAGAAACCATCGTGAACGCTTGCTCGGCCACGGTCGGCTTCTCCGTCGGCGTCGGCGCCACGTCGAGCTCGCCAGCGGATGGCTCAGCGCGGATAGCGCGCTGATCTTCGAGGACAAGTTCGAGGTGCTTGTACATTCCGTCGGTCAGCTTGATGAGAGATCGCTTGCCGTCGGTCCAATTGACTCTCACAACGCGCGATCGGTTCATGGAATCGAAGGTCGCATCGACCGCTGCCGATGCTGCCTTGCCGAAGCGGCCGGGCAGAGCGGCCCCCGCGACGGCAACGCCCACTTTGGCGATGGGGTTACCCGTGCCGTCGGTTGCGACATCGTCCCACTCTTCCACGTTCTCGGGAGTCAGTTTGCGGAACTTCAGCCCGGCCTGCACCACGAGGGTGCTTCCGACTGGTGTCGACACTGTCGCGCCCTTGTAGTCCCCGCCGATGACACGCCCATATCCCATGGCGTTACTCTAGCCACGGCGGGGGACAGCCGATGACGGCTGTGAACTCCGTGTTGCGCGCCAAGGCACGTCGACCGGAGCGGATGCAACAATCGCCTCTGCGAGGCGGTCGATGCTCGCGAGTATCTTCCCAGGCGAGCCGGTCAGGTCCAGGGCGTGGCAGTGCACGGTAATTGGCGCTCCGATGATGTCCACGGTCTTGGGTGTCTCTTCGCCGGATGCATAGACGAGGTGGCCGTCCCGTAAGCCGTACCGCGTGCAGTACGTTACCATCTGGTAGAGGTCGGCGTTGGGGTAGCCGGCCGGCCGCTCCGCCTTGTACTTGGCATCGATGACGGCGTCGATCCGTTCGTGACGCTGCCAGACAATGTCCGGGCGCACCACTGCGTGCCCCAACGCATCGAGCCGGTCGCTTCGCTGACTGAGCACCTGGCCGCCCGAGCGTTCGAGGGAGTCTCGAAGCGCGACGGACACGAAGTCTTCGAAGACCTGGGCGACGTCGACGAGGAATGCGGACGCCGTGTGCTCGCCGACGCGGTGCTCGATCGAGGCGTTCGTCAGGATGAGCCGAGCCAGTGACAGCGCGGGCTGATAGTGCTCGCTGCGACGATCGTCGCGGGTCCGGGGCAGAGGCAGCCCGCGCGGCAGGGCCTCGACTCCGGCGAACATGCCGCGGAAGTGAAGCAGCGTGCGTCTCGCAGCGGGGTCCAGGAGGGGCAGTCGCAGGAGTCGCTCTGCGGCAGCCGCCAGAATCCGGTTCTCGTCGATGTCGACGGTGAACTCGTCGAACCGCAGTTCAAGCGGTGAGGCGAGCCCTGGTCGTCGCTTGAACTGCTCTACGAAGTCGATCCGTCCGCGCACGACGGTGTCGCTGTCGTGGCGCTCCCGGTACCCCTGCAGAAGGCCCTGTTCGACGGCGACGCCGAGCTGCCGCAGAAACGCGATCGCGATGGCGAGCACGAGATCGGGTGCCGAGTCGAGGCGCGTGTCCTCCGCCAACCACAGCCGGCGGCGCTGGGCATAGCCGAAAAGGAAGAACAGCCTGCTGATCGAGAGCTTCGGACGGATGTCGACGCGGTGCCCGTCGATCATGAGCGAACCGACCTTCCGGACCTGGCTCACCGTCCAACGGCCATCGATCTCGGTGGGGACCACGGATGCCACCTGGCGCGAATTCAGCGCGGATGCGACCGCGCGCGGAAGGTCGACCTCCCGGGGCGCGGCCCACTCGTCGAGCTGGATGTGCATCTTCAGGCGGAACGACGGTCGAGTTCGGCCCTGAGAGCCTCCAGCCCGTAGCGGGCGTTCACGTCGACCCCATCGCCATAGTGATGCTCGGCGAGCAGAGGAAGCACTTCGAACGTCCAGATCTCGTCGAGCCGGGCAGGGCTCAGGTCGCCATCGCGTGCCATCACGTAGCTCGGCCCGATTCGGAAATCCCTGTCCTCGATGCGGTCATTGAGGAGCGCGAAGAGCTCCCCCACCTCTGCCGGGAGATCGTTGGCCTGAAGCCAACTCGGGAGGACCTGGGCAACGGGAGCTTCCCCGGGGTGAAGCTCGATGAAGGCGAACCGTCTACGCATGGCGGCGTCCATGAGCGCGATCGATCGGTCGCTGGTATTCATCGTGCCGATGATGAACACGTTCGCCGGGAGGGCGAAGGTTGTCTCGGGCTCGTACAAGAGGCTGACGCGCTCGTCTCGATACTCGAGCAGGAAGTACAACTCGCCGAAGATCTTGGCCAGGTTGCCGCGATTGATCTCGTCGATGATCAGAACGTAATTGAGCTCCGGATTCTTGGCGGCCTCGTCCGCAATCCGCTTCATCGGTCCCGCCTGGAGCGTGTAGGTGAGCGCGCCATCCTTCGTGCTGGGCCGGAGTCCCTCGAAGAAGTCCTCGTACGAGTAGCTAGGGTGGAATTGGACGAGCCGGATGCCCCCGTCGCCTCCGGTGATGTGGTCGGCCAGCGCGCGAGCGATGAAGGTCTTTCCGGTGCCGGGCGGTCCGTAGAAGATGATCTGCTTGCGGCGATGGAGGACGGCAAGCGTCCGGTCGAGCCAGTCGGTTCCGATGAAGACCCGCTGGGCCAGCTCCTCGGTCGCCGCCGGATAGTCGGAGACGGGGGTCGGTGCGAAGTCTTCTTTGTCTTCCGGCTGCGGAGCCTCCTCTGGTCGCCAAACCCGGAGGTACTCCTCGTCATAGAAGTCGAACGGCTTGCCGCCCTTCGTCTGCAGGGCGAGCGAGATGCGGTTCAGGTCGGCGTCGATGTCCTCGGCCGTGCCACCCGCGTCGCCGATGAAGGCGTCCCGGATGGCGAGCTTGTGATCGGCGGCCACGATGGACTGGAAGTAGTCCGGACGGATCAGATAGAGAAGGGCGTTTCGCTGTGTCGGGAACGATTCGCCGGCGACCTCGTCGCGAATGAAGTCGCGCAGGCGCAGCGGGTGTTCGAGGAGGTCTTCCTGTCGCTCGGGTGAGAGCTGAGTCCACGCCTTCACCATGTTGACGATGATCGTCATCGCTTCGTACAACTGGCTGCCCATCCGCGTACCGGGATTGAAGGCGCCGGCCGGGAACGCGGCGAGGATGGTCTCGGGGATGGTCACCGGATGCTCCATCAGGCGGAGGACGGCCTCGATGCGCGCCCGCTTCTTCTTCTCGCCGATGGTGCCGATCCAGATCGGAAGCAGTTGCCAGGTCACCAACTCGGCCATGAGCAGCTTGGCGTCGCCCGGCGCATCCTGCAGTTGCTGGGACAGCTTCTCAAGGAAGGAACCGCCCGCCACATGCGGCTGTTGGACGAAAAGGGTCACCAGCGCGTCGACATTCGCCTGCGTCCACACGGCCCGTCCGGGCGCGAAGACCGAGTCGCCCCGCTTGAGGCCGGCGTCGACGAAGAGTGCTGCGGCATCGCGCACGGACTGGTCTCCTCGTCCGTTAGGCAGGATGACGGAGGCCAGTTGCTGCTGAAGCTCGGCGTCGTCGTGGGCTTGCGTCGGCGTCTCAGCGAAACTCATCTTCGTCCTTTCGCAGGCGGTGGGGTGGCACACAATGAACCATATCGACCGGTATCCGTAGGGCGGCAGCGCCGGGCGTGCCCTACGCGGTGTTTGTCAGTGGGCCTGCTTCCAATAGCCTGTGGATCGAGCAGTAGATGCCCGGATGGATGTGGGAGACCGGCGTGGACGATGACATCGACATCGACATCGACATCGACTTCGATATGCGGTCGGACGCGAATGGGCGCGACCCGGATGCAGCACCCTGCGTGCGGGTAACCACTTCTCCAACTCGGTCCGTTGGCTGCCGGCCACTGCCCTTACGGTGGCCAGCGTCCTGGCTGGAGTCAAGCAAGTGGTGGAATAGCCTTCGCATCCTCGCTTGGCCTTCGCTTCACCGAGCGAGCTTCTAGCCGCCTGCGACGCTGCCAAACGGAGCGACGCACCCCCGAACGAGGTTCTGTCGGCTCGCACCGTAACTTGAGAGTCTTCATAGGCGAGTCGATTGCAGCAGGTCAACTCGTTTCGCGGACGCTGCAATAACGGTGAGAAGGATGGCTGGATGACACGGCAACTTTCGAGATGGTTTGGAAAACGACGGCTCGCCAGCCAGCCGACAAGCGTCACCCCCGCCACTACCACCTCACCCGGTGTCGAGGCGCGCCTTTCCGCCCAAGTAACTGCCACTCCCATGCTCCCTGGGTTCGAACATCTTCAATTCTTGGGTTTCTCCGACGTGTTGCGCAATTTCGCGCAGGGGACCTGCAACGGCTTCCGAACGGCTGGATACGCCTTGCGGCAGGACGGAGCCGTCCTGAAATGGGAGACCAGAAGTGCCCTCGTTAGCGACAACCAGCAGGGTGTGTTCGAGGCTGTGCGGTTCCCGACTCGCCTCTTCGGCGGTCTGGATCGAATCGTGACGCTCGCCGGCAGCTTCAATGGTGATGCTCGCGGTTATGTGCTTGCGCTGTCGGAAAACGGCACTGTTTGGGGGTGGGGTGAGAATCTTTACAGGGACCTCGGTATCGAGGGCCGCAACTACGAGAGGCCGGTTCAGCTGGATCCATTGCGCAACATCGTCAGCATTGTCAGTAGTGAGGACGGGGCGACCCGTTTCGCTGTCGGCAACGACGGGAAGCTATGGGCGTGGGGGAGCGGCTATAGCGGATGGCTAGGCGGCGGAACGCGCGACTCTCGAACGCACCCAGCTCAAGTCTCCAGCCTTCCTGCGATCGCAGAAATTCGACTTGAACGCCACGGAGTGAATGCTCTCGCAATCGACGGGACGGTGTGGACGTGGGGCGAGGATCCTGCCGCGGTAGAAGAAGACAACCGTGTTCTCGCTCCCAGTCAGGTTGAGGGGATACCAGCGATTGCCAGTCTCGGCGGCGGTAGAACGGCGATAGACCGGAACGGATCGGTATGGACGTGGGATGTGGACCTTGAAGCAACCCAGGTTTCAGGCCTGACCGGGATCCGCGACGTCGTGTACGGCAAGGACCTTCGATGGTGGGAAGAGAAGGCTGGACCTACGTTCCATGCCCTGAGTATGGATGGCCAAGTTTGGGGGTGGGGCGCAAACAACGCCGGCCAGGTGGGGGATGGAACCACAGCCGAAGTAACCGCCCCGAGTCGACTCCCCAATCTTTCGAACGTCGAGAAGATTATTGCCCTAGAAACCAGCCGCTACGCACTCCTTGCGGACGGATCGGTGACGGTATGGGGAGCTGTCGGAGCGGTGACGACCTCATCGGCTGGCGAAGAACCTGATCCGGGATTCGGTTCCTCCCCACGGCCCCTGTCCTTGCCCACGATCCGAGACGCCGCGTTCTCCGAAAAATGGGGAGCAGTGGATACCACGGGGCTCGGTTCTGAAGGAATCCGCGACCAGGTATGGGACCTGCGGGAGGGGCGAACCATGCTCATGGTTTGTGCTGCGGTCGGTGACATCGAGGAACTCCAGCTGATGCTCGAATACGGCGCAAACGTCGACCAGGCGGACGACGACGGCGACACAGCCCTCTACTACGCGGCAAGTAAAGGCAACACCTCGGCTGTTCGGATGCTACTGTCAGCGGGCGCCAACCCGAACGTTGCGAGCTCAACCGTCACACCTTTGCGGATCGCTGCACGGTCCTGTCTCTCGAACCTGACGGGGCAGATCATTCCGCCGGGGCGAACACACGCGGATTTCATGCACACGGTAATGGCTTTGCTTCGAGCAGGCGCCGACCCGGCACCCATCTACGAAGACGACTTGGTTCTCGCGCGGCACACGGCACAAGGAATTACGATCATCGAACGGCAGCACGTATCCGACCACCTCCGATACGACGACCTCCTCCTCGCAATCCGAGACCCTCGTTCTCGTCTGTGGTGATAGGTCCATCGGGGCGAAGTTCACACTCCGTCGTAGTTGGCGCCTGGTTACCTTCTGGGCGACGACTCGATTTGCCCACAATATGCTCACTATCGAGCGAGTTTCCATGTGATCAGAGCCATCTCTAGAAGCCCAAAGGCGTATATTTCCGCGTATTTCGGGATACCAGCAACGGTGATTAAAGACCCGTCCGAGTTTACGAGTCCCTCCAGGGGCAAGTTATCGCGCAGATGGCCATGATGAGTCGCCGACGGACTTGAATCTCTAGGGCGTCTTCTGACGTGGGGTATTCGAGGAACTCGAATCTGCGTCAGCGACCGAGACCTGTCCGTATTCTCGGTCGACAATGGGGGCTCATCATCTATCGTTCTAGGTTAGTCACCTCGCAAGCCGCGTGGGTCCATCAACTGGGGACGGCTGTATACCAGTATTCATTGCATGTCCCTCACTTCTCAGGTGCGGCTGCGCGAGCTGATCTTGGCGTTTCTTGTTCAAGCGGGAGGCGGTGCGCGACGTGCTGACGTTCTTGCGGGTGTCGATTCACTCAACCGCTCCGCTTGGACCTCGGACGATTTACGTGCTCCCGCGTCGCGACCATTTGAGAGCAACTGGCGCAATCGCGCCAGCTTTGAGCGGCAACGGATGGTCGACCTGGGACTGCTGGAACGTCGCGCTGACGGTAACTGGGTTCTGACCTCAGCGGGCACGTCGCTCGCCCAGCGAGGCGGAGCTACCGACTGGAGGGCCGCAGAAAGCAAGAGGCGAGAACTCCTGTGGACGTCGCTATTAGCTCGCGGTGGGCCGGCAGATGTGCCGGCCGGCCTGATACGTGAACTTGGCATCTTCTCCGGAGGGCGTGGCGTCTACGCGAATCAAGAGCTAACGAAGTCAGCTTGGGCGATTTCCGGTGCGGCGGTTTCCTTTCTGCACCTGGGACACGCATATGCAGATGAGATCTCTTCCACGGGGATCGGTTACCACTACCCAACGACTGCTAAGCCAGGTCGCGATGAGGCGGAAATCGCCTCAATGAGGTCGGCATTCGAAGCAGCGCTCCCTGTCTTCGTGATCGAGAACGGATCGAAAGGAGCGACCCGCACTGTTCATCGTGGCTACATCGAGCAGCTGAATGAAGTACTCAAAGTCGCCCTCGTGACGTTCGCCAACGACGGAGAGCTGCCACCCGTCCCGGCTCTCGACCACGAGAACCCGTTCGTCCTCGTCGAGGCAGATGCCGAGTGGACCTTGCAAAGGCGACGGGCAAGACCTAATCAGGCGCGTTTCGCCTTTGAAGTGTTGGCTCGATACGGAGCAAAATGCGCAGTCTGCGATGTCGATTCCGTTGAGGTTATGCAGGCTGCGCATCTTCGTCCCAAGGCGTCGAATGGGTCAGATGACCCGCGAAACGGAATCGCGCTGTGCGCCAATCATCACCTCCTTTTCGATCGTCTGATCTGGGGGATCGAGCCGGCGTCGCATCGTATCGTCCTGGCCCCAGGAAGTCGGTCTTACGAATCTCTAGGTATTGCCTATTCCAACCTCGCTCATCTCTCGATGCCTCCACACGAGGACGCGGTGATCGACTCCTGGAGCCGCTGGCAGAAGCAGCATTCACGGTGAATGGCTCGATGGGGATGTTGGTACCGGCGGATGGCGACGACACCGACCGGCTCAGAGGGCCAGACGCTTCGGCTAGCATTTCGGCATGGCCACCTCCTCATCGATCGACGATATCCCGATCGGCGGTGACTCGATCCGCCTCGGCCAGTTCCTCAAATTCGCCGGCCTTCTCGACTCCGGCGGGAACGTCAAAGAGGCCATCGTCGATGGCTACGTGACCGTGAACGGCGAGGTCGATCGGCGGCGTGGGCGGCAGCTGCAGCTCGGTGACATCGTCACGTTCGAGGGGCGCAGCGTTCGCGTCTGCCCGTGACGAACCGGCATGCGCTCGCGCGCAGGGGTCCGCTTCCGTACGGTAGGTAGCGCGCCTGCTACTCCATCCATGAAGGGCCTTCCGTGAACATCACCCTGCTCGTGCGCTTTGTCGCCGTCGCCGAGGAGCTGCACTTTCCGCGGGCGGCGAAGGCGCTCAACATCCCGCTGGCGTCGCTCTACTCGTCGATCGCGAAGCTGGAGGAGCAGGTGGGGACTCCGCTCTTCGTCCGTGACTCCGCGGAGACCCGGCTGACGAATGCCGGGACGCTCTTCCTCGCCACGGCCAAGGACGAGATCGCGGCTGCGCCCGCACCGGCGGCGAAACCGGTCGTTCCGGCCGGTGGCAAGGCGAAGGCGTCGAAGGGCAAGGGACGCGCGCCGGCCGTCAAGGGGCAGCCGAAGCCGTACAAGAAGCGGCAGGGGCGTTAGCTCCTCGAAGAAGAGACGGGTTAGGCGCGAGTCCTGCCGAAGTAGGGCCTCAAGTACTCGCGCAACCCGCCATCGCACACATACACATAGGTCCCGCGAATCCCGCGCGTGAGCAAGACGCCATAGATGTTCTTCACGTACTCGAGGATGTCGTCGTCCGAGTAGCGAATGCCGCGCTTTCGGTTGTCTTCCATTCCCTTCTTGTCGAAATAGCTTGTGCGATCGAACCAGATGCCGCGACCAGGCTCGTATCGGAGATCCGGTCCGATGATCACGCCGGCGTAGTTCAGGTCGTAGCCCTGGACCGTGTGGATCGAGCCCACCTCGTCGAGAGATCCCGGAGAGTTGATCCAGTCGGTCTGTGTGCTGTTCCAGCGAAGCGCCACCCCGTCGAGCTCGATGTCGAACGCAGCGGGATTCTTGCGACTCTGCCATTCCCAGGCATATCCCGCGACCATTCGTGAGAGACCGGCCTCGGCATCGCGAGCGAGGACTTCCTCTCGCATCGTCGCGAGGTCCTCGAAGAATCGCAGGTCGTACCCATCGAATGCCCGAGGGTCGGGCGAGTCGCCGCGCAGGATGGCGCGAATGTAGGCCGTGTAGTCATCACCAGCCTTGACGCGAAGCTGCGAGTGCAGACGGTAGAACTGGTGACCGTTCTTGGCCTCACTGATCAGCTCGCGCACCGCGGCTGAGGGCAGATCCGACGGACGAACCGACTGCTCGCCGTCTACGAGAAGTACCTGGTGATGGCTCTGCGCGAGAATCCAGTCCAACTGCGTGAACTCGTAGTCATCGCGCCCGAAGAGTTTCTCGTTGATGCGGGGAAAGAGCGCGTTGAGCGGCCCGGCAGGTTGGTTTGCGCGGTGATTCAATCGATGCGCCTCGTCGACGATGAGCAAGTCGAACTTGGTTTCGCTCGTCCCGACCTGGAACGGGGTGAGTACGCGGACCTCCTTGAGGCCGGGAACGCGTTTGAAGACCCTCTCGAGCGTCCGGCGGAGTGACTGTTGAGGCACTACCAGCCCGACGGTGGAACGCTCGAGGAGCTCCTGGTTCTCCGACACGAAGAAGTCCGAGAACCTCGAGTCCTCGTCCGGCTCCAAGGTGCCTCGACCTTCGCCGATATCGCGGAGGAGCTTGATGAGATAGATCGCCACGATCGTCTTGCCGGTGCCGGGATCGCCCTGGATCACGATCGGCTTTCCGCGAGGCATCCGATAGTCGTGCAGGAGACCTTCGACGATGTTCTCGACGGCAACCGCCTGGTCGGTGGTCAGGGCCTTGAACGGGGAGAACTTGAAGAGATCGGAGTTCTCGATCTGCGGAATGGTGCGTTCGAACAGCCCACGGGAGCGCAAGCTCTCGAAAATCACGTTGAAGTCGGCTTGATAGCGCTCGCGATCGAAGTACTGCGCATCGGTGACGCCCTCGTTGCGGTTGAGGACCTCGAAAGTGCCGTCGCCCGCGAACATTCTGATCAGGAACGACTCCAGGTCGAGGCAGACCGACTTATTGAACTCGTCGTGAAGGATGACTCGCACCGAGGCCAACGAGTCTTTGGACCGATCAGCGTTGTGCTGGCGCATGCGACTCGTAGCGCTGAGCGTCTCGCCGACATACACACTCGACGAATCATCCATCACGTAGACCACCGGCCAATTGAGAAGGCGCGCATCACCGGTATCCCCGCTCGGCTCCGTGCGGAGGAGCGGGACGATGTCAAAGCTGGTCATACTTCGTGCTTCGACCGCGGGCACTCTCGACCGGATACTTGGCACGAGTGCGCGCAAGCTTCTCCAGCATGATGGCGTGCGGGTCCACACCCAGACGATCGGCAAGAAGATAGCAGTAGGTGAGCACGTCGGCGAGCTCGTCCTTCACTCGATCGGTGTCGAAGTCGCTACCCCATTGGAAGCACTCCAGAAGCTCGCCGGACTCGATGGCGACACTCTTGGCGAGATTCTCGGGAGAGTGGAACTGCGCCCAGTCGCGCTCGGAAACGAATGTGCGGAGCTCGTCACGCACTGTGTTATCTGCCACGTGCTTCACCGTAGCAACGGCAGGGCACTGGATCCGGTCTTTCTCGTGTCATCAGGCAGTGGCATACGCATCGCTGCGGCAGCTAAACGCCTCACCCCCGCACAATCCTCCCCAGCGTCCGCGTGTAGTCCTCCTTGATGATGTCGAGGTGCGCCCACGTCTCGAGCGAGCCGACCTCGGGCAGCGCGCGCAGATCCTCGATGACGGAGAGGACGCCGGTCCGGGTCGTGCCGACGATGGTGGCGATGACGTCGTAGGCGCCGTGGGCGTCCGCGGCGAGGTCGACCGCGCGCGCGTCCACGAGGTAGCGGTGCACGGGCTCGGCCGAGCCGCGCAGGCCGATGCCGACGCCGACGGCGACGCGGTTGCGGGAGAGGCCGCCGGCGTCGATGGCGGCGATGCGGATGACGCCGGCGTCCAGGAGTCGACGCACGCGCGCCCGTGCTGAGGAGGGGGACAAGCGCACCTTGTCGGCGAGCTCGCGGTAGCTGGCGCGGCCGTCATCCTGCAGCACGGCGATGAGGTCGTGGTCGAGGCGATCCAGCTTCACGGAGGTGACCGAGGCGGCGGTGATGAACTCCTTGAGCAGCGCGTCGTAGGTGCTGACGCGCAGGCCGCGGACGCCGGGGATCTCGCGGATGGCGGTGAGGGTGGCGTGCAGCTCGTCGAGGTCGCCGTGGCGGGACTCGAACACGACGGGGGAGGAGCCGCCGACCAGCGAGACGAAGACCGTGTCGGGGAGGTCGGCGAGCTGCTCGGCGACGGGGCGGGCGCGACCGTCGACGGCGACGAGGCCATGAATCAACACGTTGAGGCCGGCGAAACCGGGGTCGAGGGCGGCGACGACGCGGAGGCCATCCCTCCCGATGAGGGTGCCGAGGCGGCGGGAGACGAGGTCGCGGGAGACGCCGAGGGTGCGGGCGAGCTCGTGGATGCTGGCCCGGCCGTCCGCCTGCAGGGCGCGAACGAGGCTGCTATCGAGGGCGTCGGTGTCGCGCTCGGGGACGGTTCGGTCGGGACGGATCGGCACATCCGCAGAATACCCGGAAACGCCCGCCGACGACCGCAGATCGGCGGCGACAGACAAGGGCAGCGGACGAATCGCGATAGTTTTGTCCTCATCCCCTGACAAATCGACGGTGCACAGCCGCGCCCGACGCCGAACTGCGCTTGCGCATCCTCAGCGACGGGATGAGACTTCACGTCGAAACGAGCACGACAATCGAACAAGGCAATACGAGCAAAGGAGCTTTGTGTGTCTGTAACCGCAACGCAACCCCCAGGGCATGCCCGTGCGTTGAAGGCCGGCCTGGCGTCCGTCGTCGGCACGACCATCGAGTGGTACGACTTCTACGTCTACGCGACGGCCGCCGCCATCGTGTTCCCCCAGGTGTTCTTCCCCGAGATCAACCACGCCCTCGGCACCCTCGCCTCGTTCGGCACCTACGCGGTGGCGTACTTCATGCGACCGCTGGGCGGCATCATCTTCGGCCACATCGGCGACAAGCTGGGCCGCAAGCGGGCGCTGACGATCACGCTCTTCATCATGGGCGTCGCGACCGTGCTGGTCGGCTGCCTGCCGGGCTACAACACGATCGGGATCATGGCGCCGATCCTGCTGATCGTCCTCCGCGTCGCCCAGGGCCTCGCGGTCGGCGGCGAGTGGGGCGGCGCGAGCCTGATGTCGGTGGAGAGCGCTCCGCCGAAGTTCAAGAACTTCTACGGCGGCTTCACCCAGCTGGGCAACCCGCTCGGCGCGCTGATGGCCTCCGGCGCCTTCTGGATCCTGTCCGGGATGGGCGACGAAGTCCTCCTGACCTGGGGATGGCGCGTGCCGTTCCTGTTCAGCATCGTGCTGATCGGCGTGGGCATCTGGGTGCGGTACCGCGTGGAGGAGACGCCGGTCTTCGAGGAGAAGATCGAGGGCCACACGCAGTCCACCCCGATCCTGTTCGCGCTGCGCAACAACTGGCTGGCGATCATCCTCGGCTTCTGCATCATCGCGATGTCGTCCGGCGGCTACGTGATCGCCACGGTCTTCGTGCAGAACTTCGCGACCAGCCCGGAGGTCGGCCTCGACGCGAGCGTCATCCTCGGCGCCATGACGGTCGCCTCCTTCATCGAGGCCCTGGTCACGCTGCCGCTGGCCCTGCTCGGCGACAAGTGGGGCGGCAAGCGGGTCATCATGCTCGGATCGCTGCTCTCGTTCATCGCCGTGATCCCGCTGGTGCTGGTCATCCAGAACCACCAGGTGACGCTGATCTACATCTTCGTCAGCGTGATCCGCATCACCCTGAGCGGTGCGTGGGCTCCGCTGTCGACGGTGATGACGCAGATGTTCAGGCCGCAGGCGCGCTACACCTCGATGTCCCTCTCGTACGGGATCGGTGCCGCGGTCTGGGGCGGCCTGTCCCCGGCCATCGCGACCGGCCTGATCGCCATCACCGGAACGTTCTGGTCGGCGATCTGGTTCTTCGGCGCCCTCGCGCTCATCGCCATCGTCGGCACCTGGTTCGCGCCGCAGCACTCCGACTCCGCGCCGGCGACGGGATCGTTCAACCCGCGCCTCGACACCACGGCCATCAAGACCACAAGGATCTGACCCATGCGACACCTCGCCACCTACGACGCCCGCGACTCCACCCCCACCATCGTCACGGCCGACGTCATCCTCACCATCGACGACGACAACCCGCACGCGGAGGCCCTGCTCACCGCGGGCGGCACCATCCTCGCGGTCGGCACGCTCGCCGAGGTCGAGGAACAGGCGCGCGAGGCGGGGATCGAGCCGCAGCGCGCCGACTTCCCGGGGGCGACCATCGTCCCGGGCTTCATCGACGCGCACGCGCACCCCCTGATGTACGGGCAGCTGCTCACCTGGGTGGACGTCAGCCCCGCCAAGGCGGCGTCCATCCCGGAGATCGTGGAGCTGATGCGGGAGGGCGCCCAGCGGCTGCCCGCCGGCGTCCCCCTCCGCGGCTACGGCTACGAGCAGCGCAACCTGGCCGAGCGGCGCCACCCCACGAAGGAGGAGCTCGACCTCATCGCGACCGACCGCGAGGTGTACATCATGAACGCCTCCGGCCACGGGGGAGTGGTCAACAGCTTCACCCTCGCGAAATACGGCATCACCCGCGACTCCCCGAACCCCGAGGGCGGCGAGTTCTTCCGGGATGCGGACGGCGAGCTCACGGGCGAACTCTCCGACGCGGCCTGCAACGTGCTCACCGGACTGCACGGCGTGAAGATCGGACACCACGGCCCGAACTTCCACCTCGGCGACGAGCCGGCCGAGCACCAGCGTCAGCTCGACATCGCGCAGCGCGAGTTCCTGTCGGCGGGCGTGACCGCGCTCGGCGACGCGCAGGTCTCGAAGCGGGAGTTCGCGGCCTACCTGGCCATGGCCGACCGCGGCGAGCTCTCGGTGCGCGTCTCGATGTACTTCCTCTCCCACCTGCTCGACCAGGTCATCGATCTCGGGCTCACCGGCCCGTTCGGCAACGCCTTCCTGTCGGTCGCGGGCATCAAGCTCTACGCCGACGGCACGCTCGGGGGATGGACGGCCTACTTCCCCGAGGGCTACGTCGGCGACCCCTGCCGCACCGGCCAGCTCTACCACGAGCCCGCCGAGTACGCCGGGCTGGTGGCCAAGGCGCACGCCGCCGGGCTGCAGACCGCGACGCACGCGCAGTCGCCGACCGCCATCGCGATGGTGGTGGATGCGGTGGAGCAGGTGCTCACCGAGCGCCCCGACGCCGACGCGCGCCACCGGATCGAGCACTGCGGCCTCCCCGCGGTCGAGGAGATCCAGCGGATGGCGCGCCTGGGCATCCGCCCGGTGAACCAGACGCAGCACTACTACAACTGGGGCGAGGGCGTGGAGCAGGCCATCGGCACCCCGGGCGAGCGGTTCAACCCGCTGGGCGAGTTCATCGAGGCCGGTGTGCCGGTGACGATCTCGTCGGACGCGCCGGTCGCCGAGCCGCGCCCGCTCGAGGCGATCCAGGCCGCCGTGACCCGTGTCACGCGGCGCGGGCACAAGCTCGGCCCGGACTCGCTGCGCATCAGCGCGGAGCAGGCGCTCCGGGCGCACACGCTGGAGGGTGCGATCACCCTCGGCCGCGAGAACGAGCTCGGCTCCCTCGCCGCCGGCAAGCGCGCCGACTTCGTCGTGCTGGGCGCGAACCCGCTGACGGTGGAGGCGGAGACGATCGCCACCATCCCGGTCCAGGCGACCTGGGTGGACGGCTCGCCCCGCTTCGCCGCCGCCGCCAACTGACCCCGACTCGCAAAGGACGCATAGGCATGGAGACACGCGCCGCACGCACGACCGGATGGGTGCTCATCGAGACCCTGCGCAACTACGGCGTCGACACGGTGTTCGGCATCCCGGGCACCCACAACCTCGAGTTCTACCGACCGCTGACCGCGCTCGGCGTGCATCCCGTGACCACGCGGCACGAGCAGGGCGCGGGATACGCGGCCGACGGCTGGTCGCTGCAGACCGGCAAGCCCGGCGTCGTCATCACGACGAGCGGCCCGGGGCTGCTCAACGCGCTCTCGGCCGCCGGGACCGCGTACTGCGAGTCGCGGCCGATGATCCTGCTCTCCCCGGGCCCGGCCCGCGGGCGCGAGTTCGCCGACGTGGGCACCCTGCACGAGACGAAGGACCAGCTGGGCGCCGCCTCCGCCATCGTCGAGTGGGGACGCCGGGTGCAGTCCGCCGAGGAGGCCGTGCAGGCCGTCCACGACGCGTTCGCGCTCTTCGCCACCGGGCGGCCGCGCCCCGTCTACATCGAGGTGCCGCTGGATCTGCTGGAGGAGGAGACGGAGCTGCCGGCCGAGTCGCTCGCGGCTCGCGCTCCTGCGGCTGCGACGGCGCCCGACGCGGCCGCGGTCGCCGAGGCCGCGCGGCTGCTGGCCGCCGCGAGCGATCCGGTGATCCTCGCGGGCGGCGGCTCCCGCGGCGCGACGGACGAACTGCGTGCCCTCGCCGAGCGCCTGGGGGCACCGGTCGTCACGACCCTGAACGCGAAGGGCGTGCTCGACGAGCGGCATCCGCTCTCCCTCGGCTCCAACCTCCGGCTCGCCGCGGCCCGCAACCGGGCCCGGGATGCCGACGTGCTGCTCGTCGTCGGCTCGAAGCTGGGCGAGGCCGAGCTGTGGGTCGACGCGCTGGAGGCTCGCGGGCACGTCATCCGCGTCGACCGGGTGGCGTCGCAGCTCGACAAGAACCAGGTGGCGGAGGTGGGGATCGTCGCGGACGCGCCGGTCGCGCTCGCCGCGATCGTGGCGGCGCTGGGAGACGCGGGGGCTGCCGCCAGCGAACCGCAGCGCGATGCCCGCGTGCCGGAGACGCTGGAGGCCGTGGCCGCCGAGTGCGCCGAGCTCTCCGCCGTCAACACGGCCCTCGCCGACGCCATCGCTGCGGCGCTCCCGGCCGGCGCCATCGTCACGACCGACTCGTCGCAGATCGCCTACTGGGGTCTGCTGAACCGCCTCCAGGTCGCGACGCCGAACTCCACGCCGTACATGGCGACCTACGCGACGCTCGGCTACGGCCTCCCCGCCGCGATCGGCTCCCGCGTCGCGCGGCCCGACCGCCCGGTGTTCGCGGTGGTCGGCGACGGCGCACTGATGTTCTCGCTGCAGGAGTTCATCACGGTCATCGAGCAGCGGCTCGACGTCACCGTGATCGTCGTCGACAACGGCGGCTACGCGGAGATCAAGCAGAACGAGGTGGATGCGGACATCGCCCCGATCGCGGTCGACCTGGTGCAGCCCGACTGGGCGGCCGTCGCGGATGCGTTCGGCGGCACGGGGCACCGCGTCGGCACGGCAGCCGAGCTGGACGCGGCGGTGACGGCCGCGGGCGCTGCGGGCGGCCTGCACGTCATCCACCTCCCGCAGTCCACCTTCACGAGCTGACGCGCACCGAACTGACGCGCACCGAACCGACCCACGGAACAGGCACGAGGAACCACCATGAGCACACCTCCCATCGGCCCCGCCGACGCATCGAAGACCCCGCGTTACGCCGGGCTCTCCACCTTCGCCCGGCTGCCGCGCCTCGAAGACGTGCCGGCCGTCGACCTCGCCGTGGTCGGCATCCCCTTCGACACCGGCGTCAGCTACCGCCCGGGCGCCCGCTTCGGTCCGGAGCACGTGCGCGCCGCCAGCCGCCTGCTGCGGCCGTACAACCCGGCGCAGGACTTCTCGGCGTGGGAGGCCGTGCAGGTCGCCGACGCCGGCGACATCGCGGTGAACCCGTTCCACATCGACGAGGCCGTGCGCCAGATCGCGGAGGCGGCGAGCGAGCTGGGCAGCCGCGTGCAGCGCATCCTGACCATCGGCGGCGACCACACCATCGCCTACCCGCTGCTCAAGGCCATCAGCGAGAAGCACGGGCCGGTCGCGGTGCTGCACTTCGACGCGCACCTCGACACCTGGGACACCTACTTCGACGAGCCGATCACGCACGGCACGCCCTTCCGGCGCGCGTCGGAGGAGGGGTTCCTCGACCGCACCGCGTCCGTGCACGTCGGCACCCGCGGCCCGCTCTACAGCAAGCAGGACCTCGAGGACGACGAGCGCCTCGGCTTCTCGATCGTGTCGAGCGAGTACATCGAGGAGAACGGCATCCCCGCCGCACTCGACCGCATCCGCCGCCGCGTCGGCGACCGGCCGCTCTACATCTCCATCGACATCGACGTGCTCGACCCCGCGCACGCGCCCGGCACCGGGACCCCGGAGGCCGGCGGCCTGACCAGCCGCGAGCTGCTGCGCCTGCTCCGCGGCCTGACCGACCTGAACATCGTCGGCGCGGACGTCGTGGAGGTCGCGCCCGCCTACGACCACGCCCAGGTCACCGGGATCGCCGCGTCGCACGTCGCGTACGAGCTGATGACCGCGATGGCGCAGGTGATCGTGCGGGAGGCCAGCGCTCACCCGCGCGGCGTCGACGGTGCCTCCAGCGAAGCCGGCGCCGATGACTGACGCCGCCCGCCGCCCCGTCGCCGTCTACACCGACGTCGAGGACACCGATCCCGCGCCCGGCATCGCGCTGCTCGAGGCGCACGGCTTCGAGGTGCGCGTACTCGGCACCCGCGACCCGGCCGCGATCATCGCGGGCGCGCAGGACGCGGACGCCCTGCTCCCGGGGTACGCCGCCATCTCCCGCGAGGTCATCGCCGCGCTCCCGCGTCTGAAGGTCATCGCGCTCATGTCGATGGGCTTCGACTACGTGGATGTGGAGGCTGCGACCGAGCACGGCGTCTGGGTGACGAACGTGCCCGGCGCCGCGACCGAAGAGGTGGCGACGCACGCGCTCGCCCTGCTGCTCGCCAGCGCACGGCAGCTCACCTTCTATACCGCCTCAGCCACGTCGGAGCGCTGGAATGAGCGCGCTCCGGAGGCCCCGCCGCGCGTGAGCGAGCGGACGCTCGGCATCGTCGGACTCGGCAAGATCGGCCGGGAGTTCGCCCGGCTGGCCGGCCCGCTGTTCGGCCGCGTGCTCGGCTACGACCCGATGCTGCCGGACACCCCCGAGGTGACGGCCGACCTCCAGCGCCTCGGGATCGAGCGGGCGAGCCTGGACGACGTGCGCCGCGCCTCCGACGCCCTCTCCCTGCACGTGCCGCTGACCCCGGAGACCGCGCGGATGGTGGATGCCGCGTTCCTCGCCGACATGCCGGCCGGCGCCATCCTGGTCAACGTCTCCCGCGGCGGCCTCATTGACAACGAGGCCCTCGTCGACGCGCTCGACAGCGGCCGCCTCTCGAGCGCGGCCCTCGACGTCCTCGACGAGGAGCCGCCGCCGCCCGGTCACCCGCTGGTCGGCCGCGACGACGTCGTGCTGACCCCGCACATCGCCTACTTCTCGCGCTTCACCGAGGTCGAGTACGTGCGCGTGCAGGCGCAGAACGCGGTGAGTGCGGTCGTGGCGGGGGTGCCGGAGGCGCCGGTGAACCGGGTCTGAGGCGCAGAACGCGGCGGCGGACGGTTCGGGTTCCGTCCGCCGCCGCCATCCCCCTCAGCCGAGGGTGATCGTCTTGCCCTTCGCGAAGGCGTTGTCACTGACCTGGATGCTCGCCGGGGCGGTTCCGGCGGGGACGTCGAAGAGGATCGGGCCCTGGATGGCGTTGCCCGGGTTGATGCCGGCGACCCACGCGTTCTGGTCCGGGCTCGCGTACAGGGTCGCGCTCGCGTCGGCGTCGTAGGTCTTGCCGGCCGCGTCGACGAGCTTCACGTAGTTGACGATGAAGGTCGCGGAGCTGTTGCCGGTGTTCGCGATCTTCAGGTCGACCTGCAGGAACGTGCCCTGCGCGGTCGCCGTCAGCGGCGAGGTGCCCGCGGTGGCGCCGATGTCCTGAACGCCGAGCGCGGTGTACTCGAAGGAGCCGACCGTGAGCGGGGTGTTCAGGCCGGGCGCGGCGGGCGCAGCAGGAGCTGAAGGTGCCGCGGACGCGGAGCTGCCGGTCGTCGCCCCGCCACCCGCGGTGCCGCCCGCGGTCGTCCCGGCGCTGCAGCCGGTGAGGGCGAGGCCCGCGGCGATCGCGGTCGCGGCGGTGACGAGGGTGATACGACGGAACATGGGAGTGCCTCCTGGTGAGTTCGTGGGGCCGGGTTTCGGCTTCCACCAGCACACCGCGAGGAGGCCGGGCAGCGGCACCACGGATCGGTCGTACCTGACCGCACGAACGGAGGGGGCCCGCCCCTCCGAAAGGCGGTACAGGGGTCGCGGGGTTCGCCCATACGATCGTGGACATGAGCGTCACCTCTCCCACACCGAGCGCGTCGGCACCGCCAGGGGCGACGGTGCCGTCGCGTGCCCGCCGGGCGGGGGCTTTGGTGGGATCGATCGCCATCGCTCTGCTGTGCGCCCTGCTGGCGCTGTCGGCGGGCGGCATCCACGGTGCGGGCACCTCCACGTTCCCAGAGCCCGTCAAGCTCCTCGCGACCGTCGGGACCTTCGTCATGATCGGCGTCTCGGTGATGCTCGTGTGGCGGCACCGGTATCCCGTCTTCGTCGCGTTGCTCGCCATCGGTGTGACGCTGGCCTTCCCCGCGTCGCCGGTCGCGGTGCTCGTGAGCGTGGCGGCGGTGACGGCCGTGACGACCGGGTGGCGGCAGTGGGCGTTCGTCGCCGGGACGTATGCGGCCGTCGTGGTGGCGCTCAGCTGGGACGTCATGACGCACGCGTCGCTGCTCGCGGGCTTCGTCGGCGACCCGCCCGAAGGCACACCGGCGCGGCTCGCGTTGTTCTGGGTGGCCCCGATCCTGGCGGCGGTGGCGGTCGTGCCGTTCGCCGCGTTCGGGATGACGCGCCGGCTGCGCGCGGAACGGGACGCCGCAACACGCGGGACGGCCGTCGCCAATCGCAACGTCGCCGTGCTTCACCGCGAGGTCGAGCGCGAGCGGGAACGGCAGGAGCTCGCGCGTGAGCTCCACGACACGCTCGCTGCGCAGCTCAGCTCCCTCTCCCTCCACGCCGGCGCGCTCGAGCTGACCGTCGGCGGCTCGGACGAGAAAGCCGCCGCGGCGGCCCGCGCCGTGCGGGAGACCGCGCAGAACTCGCTCGACGAGCTGCGCAACGTCGTGCACGTGCTCCGCAATCCCGCCGCCGCAGGGGTCGACCACGGCCTGGCCGACCTCCCGGCGCTGGTGGACGACGCACTGCGCGATGGCGTCGACGTGCGCGCGCAGCTGCTCGTCAGCGACATCGCTTCGTGCGACCCGCGGGTCGCTCACGCCTGCTACCGGATCGTGCAGGAGGCCCTCTCGAACGTGCGACGTCATGCTCCCGGGACGGCCCTGAGCGTGGAGGTCCGCGGCGACCCGGTGAACGGGGTGTCCGTCGCCACCGCGAACTGGCTCGCACCTGGCACCGTCCCGACCTCCGTCGGAGGCGGCCACGGGCTGAGCGGGATGAGCGAGCGGGTCGCGCTCGTCGGCGGGTCGTTCCGGGCGGGTGCGACGCCGGAGGGGACGTTCGCGATCGTGGCGTGGTTGCCCTGGTCGCCTCCGCACAGGTGACAGCCCGAGCGTTGGCCGGGCATCGATAGACTCCCAGGGTGAACGACCCCCGCATCCGTGTGCTCGTCGTCGACGACGACCCGATGGCGGCGGCCGGGATCACCGCCGTGCTCGGCGCCTCCACCGACATCGATGTCGTCGGGCGATGTGCGGACGGCGATGAGGTGGCGGCGGCCGTCGCGGCGCACCACCCGGACGTGGTCCTCTGCGACGTGCGGATGCCGCGGATGGACGGTGTGGCGGTGGTCAGGGCCCTGGGCGGCTCCACCCCGCGCTTCCTCATGATGACGGCCTTCGACGAGGACGGCCGGGTGCTGGACGCGGTCTCCGCGGGAGCGTCCGGCTTCATGCTGAAGGACGAGGACCCGCAGCGCATCATCGACGCGGTCCGCCAGGTCGCCGCCGGTGACGCGGCCTTCTCGCCGCGCGCCGCACGGCAACTGTCGATGTGGGTCCGGGACTCGCGCGGCACGGACGCGCGTCGCGACGCTGCCGCGAAGATGGAGCAGCTCACGACGCGCGAGCGCGAGTTCGCGATCGCCGTGACCGATGGCGCGTCCGACGCCGACATCGCGCAGAGGTTCTTCGTGGCGGAGACGACCGTCAAATCCACGCTCGCCGTCATCCGCGGCAAGTGGGGTGTGCGCACTCGGACCGAGCTCGCGGTCGTCGTCGCCCGCTCCGGCGCGTGAGCCACGCCGCGTGATCTGCCGGACCTGACCCCCGAGGTCAGCGGAGCGTGACCGTCGCGCCGTCGCCGCCCCACCAGCTCGTGATGAGCTTCACCCGATCCAGGGTCGCACCGGCAGGAACATCGAAGAACACCGTGCAGTCGACCGAGAGGCCCGGGTTCACGGTGCTGAAGTAGTCATCGTCGCCGAAGCGGGCCAGGCCGCTGTCCGCCTCGTAGCGTGCGTTGCCGATGTAGCCGAAGACATCGGACGCGGACAGGTTCTGCGGCTGGGTGCTGCCGTTCGCGACGACGAAGTCGATCCGGCAGAACTGACCCTTCGGAGCGACGTCGCCGAACACGTCCTGCTGGGCGCCGAGTCCGCACTCCACACCGGTCACGGTGAACGAGACGCCGGAGCGGCTGGTCACGGCCTGCCCGAGTCCGGGGAGGGCGGGAACCGTCGGGGTCGGGCCGGCGGACGGGGTCGCCGGGGGTGCGCTGGCGGTCGGCGACGCGGTCGGCGTGCTGCTCGAGACCGCGGCGGCTTCGGGGGACGACGGCGCGCCGGCGGGCAGCAGAGCGAACGACCCGAGACCCACGACCAGGGAGAACAGCCATCCGATGCCCGCGACGACGATCGCGGAGATCGAGCTCCCGCGGCCGGCTCGACGTCTCACGAGGGCACGGATCGCGAGGATCAGGGCGGGAACGAACGCCAGCCAGGCGAACCAGGCGGCGAACGGGAGGACGCCGAGGACGAAGCCGACGATCGCCAGGACGAGGGCCAGGACGGCCGGGGTGGCGTCGCGATTCGCGGGGGCCGGCGCGTCCGGGGCGGATGGCGCCGCGGCGACCTCGACGGAGCGGGGAGCCGGCGCGCGATTCACGGTCCAGGCGGTGCCGTCCCAGTAGCGCAGCTGTCCCGGGTACTCCGGATCGGGATACCAGTCGGCGGGTGCGTTCGTCATCATCGTGCGGGACGGGCTCTCGCCGCCAGACGCCGGCGAGAGCCCGCAACGAGCTACTCGCCGTCGGTGCCCGTGGCGAGGCAGCTGACGACGGCGTACTGCCCGGTCGCCGACTGCTCAGCGACGACCTTGCCGGCGACGGTGAGCTTGCAGGCGAGGTCGCCGCCATCCATTCCGGCCGTCGCGACGACGCTGAAGCTGCTGAAGTCGAAGGTGCCGCCCTTCTTGACGGTGATCGACTTCGTCCACGGCAGGGCCTGAGCGGACGCGGTCTCGGACTTGGACGCGCCGTCCGCGTACGTCGAGTAGGTGATGTTGCTGTCGGTGCTGGTGCCCGTGACCTCGTAGACGACCTCCACCGGCTGCGACGCGACGACGTCGTCCTTCTTGATCTGCTCCTTGATCGAGTCGTTGACCGCCGACGCGAACGCGGCCGTGTAGACGATCGAGAGGATGATCGACAGGATGATCGCGACGCCCGAGAGGATCGTGCCCGTGAGGGCCGTCCCCTTCTTCTTGTTCTTCTGCACCAGGGCGACGATGCCGAGGATCAGGCCGATCAGGCCGAGCACCCAGGCGCCGTAGTTCAGGAACGGGATGAACGCGCCGATCAGCGCCAGGATGCCCAGGATCAGCGCGGCGATGCCGAGGCCGTTGCCGGACTTCTCCGGGGCGGGCGCGGCGTACTGCTGGTCGGGTGCAGGGGGCGGAGGGATGGTGCTCATTCTGGTGTTCCTTTGCAGATTCGGATTCACTGCAGAGGCATAGGCTCCCCACAGCCTTCTCAGACTCTCAGAATCGGGACCTGCTCCTCCAACCCCCGAAGAAGGGGTGCCGGTCGGTTTTCGTCGCCGCCGCGATCTTCCGACAACCGTCCTGGCCCCGCCCCTCCCTCCGGGTGCAGGATCGAACCAACGGAAGGAGCGGCACATGGACATGTCGAACACGGGCGGCGTCGAGTATCCGGACGAGGCGGGTTACCCCGACGGCGAGGGGACGCTCGACGAGGGGACCGGCGCGTTCCGCGATGGGGACGCGGTGAGCGGCGTCGAGGTGGAGGTCGAGGAGCCGCAGGGCATCGACCAGCTCGACGAGTTCGACGCGGCCGACGCGCGGGACGAGTGACCGCGAGGCTGCGCATCACCCGCTGATCGGGCCGGGCCGCTAGTAAGTGGACGCCCCCGGACGTACGCTCGCAGCAGCCCGGGCCACTGCGCCCGGGACTCTGGAGGTCACCATGGTGGCAACGATCGTCATTCTGCTCGTGGTGTGGGCCATCCTCGCCGTCGTCGGCTTCGCCATCAAGGGGCTGGTCTGGCTGGCGATCATCGGGATCATCCTGTTCGTCGGGACGATCGTGTTCGGGTTCGTGCGACGGGCGGCCTCGAAGAACAAGTCCGCGTAGAGCGCGCCCTCGGGGCCGCCCGTCGCCTCCCGGCTACTGGTGGCGCATCGCGGCCGCCAGCCACTCCTCGGGATCGAGGAGGTGGCTGTGGTCGTCGAGCCCGAGATCGATCTGGGCCCAGTCGATGGTGCCGGTGAAGGTGCCGTGCGGGGTGGTGTAACCCTCGTAGGCGGGCATGCCGGTGTCGGTTCCGACATCCAGGCCCTCGTCGAACGAGAAGTACATCGGGTGGGTGCGCTTCACCTCGGCGGTGCCGGCGGCGCCTCCGTCGATGTAGAGCGTCACGGTGCCACCGCGGCCGATGCCGCCGCCCGCGTACGCGAACTCGGCGCGCACCTGGTGCGTGCCGGCGCCGATGGGCTTCTCAGAGAGCGCGGTGCTGCGGATGAGGCCGCAGAAGTTGTAGTGGAACCCGAGCTTGCCTCCCTCCGCGAAGAAGGACCAGCCTCCCGTGCGGCCGCCCTGCGCCAGGATCGCCCCGTCCACCTCACCGCTCTCGGGCACGACGATCTGCGCGGTCGCCGACCAGGACCGGTTCTTCACGTTGATCGCGACGTTCTCGTTCAGGCGCACCATGCCGGGGTAGAGCCGGAGGGAGGTGCCGGAGACGAGCGTGGGGCGCCCCGCGAACTCGGGGTTCATCCGCTGGGCCGCGCGGTCGTCCATCGGGATGACGTTGTAGCGGGTCGCCTCGATGAGGAAGAGCTGCTGCAGCTCGGCCAGCTTCTCGGGGTTCGACTTCGCCAGGTTGTTCGACTGGGTCCAGTCGACGGTGGTGTCGTAGAGCTCCCACACGTCGTCCGAGAAGTCGGGAGCGGCGCTGACGACGTCCCACGGGGTGCGGTGGCGCGTCTGCGCCGTCCAGCCCTTGTGGTAGATGCCGCGGTTGCCCATGATCTCGAAGTACTGGGTGAGGTGCCGTTCGTCGGCGGCCGCGTCGTCGAAGGTGTACGTCATCGAGACGCCGTGCATCGGCACCTGGGTGACGCCGTTGACGGTGTGCGGCTGCGCGAGCCCGGCGAGCTCCAGGATGGTCGGCGCGATGTCGATCACGTGGTGCCACTGGTTGCGCACCTCGCCGCGGGCGGCGATGCGGTTCGGCCAGTGCACGATCGTGCCGTTGCGGGTGCCGCCGTAGTGGCTGGCGACCTGCTTGGTCCACTGGTACGGCGTGCACATGGCGTGCGCCCAGCCGACGGCGTAGTGGTTGTACGCCTCCGGGCCGCCGATCTTGTCCAGGTTCTCCTGCCAGAACTCGACGGTCTCGTACTCGGCCCCGCCGTTGGCCGCGGTGGAGAGCATGAACGCGCCCTCGAGGCCGCCCTCGGCGGAGGCGCCGTTGTCGCCGATGATGTAGATCACGAGGGTGTCGTCCAGCATCCCGAGACCCTCGATGGCGTCGATGACGCGGCCGGTGTGGTGGTCGGCGTACTCCAGGAACGCGCCGTACACCTCCATCTGGTGCGACAGGATGGGGCGGCGCTCGGCGGGGACGTCGTCCCACGCCGGGATGCCCTCGGAGCGCTCGGTCAGCTCGGCATCGGCGGGCACGATGCCCAGCTCCTTCTGCCGGGCGAAGGTCTCCTCGCGGAGCGCGTCCCAGCCCTGGTCGTACTTGCCCTGGTGCTTGGCGATCCACTCCCGGGGCACGTGGTGCGGCGCGTGCGTGGCGCCGGGCGCGAAGTAGACGAAGAACGGCTTGTCGGGCGTGAGCGCCTTCTGCTGGTTGATGTACTCGATGGTCTTGTCGGCCAGGTCGGGCATCAGGTGGTAGTCGGGGTCGTCCGGCGGCTCGATGAGCGAGACGCCGTCGACCAGGGCGGGCGTCCACTGGTTGGTCTCGCCACCGATGAACCCGTAGAACTTCTCGAAGCCGCTGAACGCGGGCCAGTGGTCGAAGGGCCCGGTCGGTCCGCTCTCCCACACCGGCACCTCGTGGCACTTGCCGAACTGCGCCGTGTTGTACCCGGCCTGGCGGAGGATCTCGGGCAGGGGGACGCACGAGTTCGGCCGCGTCGACCGGTAGCCGGGCGCGGGCGTCGCAGTCTCGGTGATCTGACCCATGCCGACCTGGTGGTGGTTGCGGCCGCTCAGGAGGGCCGCGCGGGTGGGCGAGCAGATGGCGGTGGTGTGGAAGCGGCTGTACCGCAGCCCCGCGCCCGCCATGCGCTCGGCCGTCGGCATCGGCACCGGCCCTCCGAAGGCGCTCGATGCTCCGAACCCGACGTCGTCGAGCAGCACGAGGAGCACGTTGGGCGCCTGCTTCGGCGGCCGCTTCACCTCGATCGGATCGCGCTTGACGTCGAGTTTCTTCTCGTCCACCGTGATCGGCCCCACATAGGCCTGATCGGGCGTGGGAAGAACGGACCCGGGCAACACCTCTGACATGCTTCACCCCTCGCTGGCGGAATGATCGTGCCCGTGCGGCACGACCTGACCGCTGTGCTGGCGAGCCTGCCACGGCCCCGGCGGGCACGGCAATGCTCGACACGGGCGCGAACTTGTGGCATACGACGGCCCGGATGGGCGGGCTGATGTCTGCCTCCACTCGATCACCTCTGGTGCGCAGGGCCACGCGCACGCCATAGTCGCGACGTGGACCTTCATCTCACAGGAAAATCCGCCGTCGTCACCGGAGCAAGCCGGGGGATCGGTCTCGCGACCGCTCGCGCCCTGCTCGCCGAAGGTGCGACCGTCGTCGGCGTCGCCCGCAGTGCGACCGACGAGACCACCGCGCTCGCCGCGGACCCGCGGTTCCGCTTCGTCGCGGCCGACCTCTCCGATCCAGCGCAGATCGACCGGCTGCGCGACGCGGTCGGCGACCGCGTCGATGTGCTCGTCAACAATGTCGGCTCGGCGCCTCCCCGCCCCGGCGGATTCGCCTCCATCACCGACGACGACTGGGTGCGCACCTACGAGCTGAATGCGCTCGCGGGCGTCCGGGTGACGCGCGCGCTCCTGGACCTGCTGCCGGAGGGGGCGGCGATCGTCACCATCGCGAGCGAGAATTCGATGCTCGCGGACCCGCTCGTGATGGACTACAGCGCCGCGAAGGCCGCGGCCCTGAGCTTCTCGAAGTCGCTGTCGAAGGAGCTGGGCCCGCGCGGCATCCGCGTCAACTCCATCAGCCCGGGACCGGTGGCGACCGCGCTGTGGCTGGGGGATGGCGGGGTGGCGCAGACGGTGTCCGCGGCCGGCGGAGGCTCGCCCGACGAGGTGCGGCACGGCGCGGAGCAGGCGATGGTGACGGGGCGGTTCACCACTTCGGAGGAGGTCGCGGCGCTGGTGACGATGCTCGCGAGCCCGCTGCTCGGCAACCTGACCGGTGCCGATGTCGTGATCGACGGGGGGATGCGGCAGACCATGTGACCGTCCGGCCGCGCTGCCGTGTTCCCGCATTTCCAGGATACCGGAGGGGTGGGGCCTTGCGGCAAGGGCCCCCGCATGGTCCAGAATTGCTGGTCGCGGCCGGAATCGGGCCGCGGGGAAGCAGGGTGCGCATGGATTCCGAGACCTACGACGTGATCATCAGCGGGGGCGGACCGACCGGGATGATGCTGGCCGCCGAGCTGCGGCTGCACGGGGTGCGCGTGCTCGTGCTCGAGCGGGATGCGGAGCCGACGACCGCGGTCCGCGCGCTGGGGTTACAGCCCCGCACCATCGAGATCATGGATCAGCGCGGACTGCTCGGACGGTTCCTCGCACACGGGACGCAGTATCCGGGCGGCGTGGGATCGTTCGCCGGCATCGCCGCGCCTCGGCCGGTCGCGCTCGACAGCGCGCACGCCTTCATCCTGGGCATCCCGCAGCCGGTCACCGACCGCCTGCTCACGGAGCACGCCGCCGAGCTCGGCGCCGAGATCCGCCGTGGGGCGGAGCTCGCCGGGTTCGATCAGGACGATGACGGTGTGACCGTCGAGCTCGTCGACGGCTCGCGGGTGCGGGCGCTGTGGCTGGTCGGCGCCGATGGCGGCCGCAGCCTGGTGCGCAAGCGGCTCGGGATCGGCTTCCCCGGCGAGGCCGCGACGACCGAGTGGCTGCTCGGCGAGGTGGAGGCCACGGCCTCCGCGGAGGAGATCGCCACCGTGGGGGAGGAGGTGCGCCGGACGCACCGCGGGTTCGGCATCGGGCCGACCGGCGACGGTCTGTATCGCGCCGTCGTGCCGGCGGCGAGCGTCTCCGAGGATCGCACGGTGCCGCCGACGCTGGACGAGTTCCGCGCGCAGCTGTGGGCGTACGCGGGCACCGATTTCGGCATCCACTCGCCGCGCGCGCTCTCGCGCTTCACCGACGCGACCCGGCTCGCCGAGCGGTACCGGGAGGGCCGCGTCTTCCTCGCCGGAGACGCCGCCCACGTGCACCCGCCGCTCGGCGGCCAGGGCCTCAACCTGGGTGTGCAGGACGCGTTCAACCTCGGCTGGAAGCTCGCCGCCGCGGTCGCGGGATGGGCGCCGAGCGACCTCCTGGACACCTACTTCGCCGAGCGCCACCCGGTGGCCGACGGCGTGCTGACCATCACGCGCGCGCAGAGCGTCCTCATCTCTCCCGAGCCGGGTCCGCAGGCGGTGCGCCGACTGATGGGCGAGCTGATGGCGTTCGACGACGTCAGCCGGCTGCTGGCGGAGCGCGTCAGCGGCACCGGGATCCGCTACGACCTCGGCGACGGTCCCGAGCTGCTCGGGCGGCGGCTGCGCGACCTCCCGCTCGCCCGCGGCGGTCGGCTCTACGAGAACCTGCGTACCGGGCGCGGTCTGCTGCTCGACCAGACCGGTCGGCTCTCGGTCGGGGGATGGGCGGATCGTGTCGACCGGCTCGCCGACGTCAGCGATGAGCTCGACGCGCCCGCCGTGCTGCTGAGACCCGACGGGTACGTCGCGTGGATCGGCGACGATCAGGGCGGGCTCGACGCGCGGCTCGGGGAGTGGTTCGGCGCGGCTGTCGTTGAATCGTGAAAATCACCCCCATGCGGGGGATAGTTGCATCTGTCAACCAACCATAGGCTCGAATGGATAACAGGGGGAATCGCACGTTCGTGCGCGCGTCCCCTTTCACCAGACGAGCGACACCGACGTGAATGGGTCATTGACAACGTGAATTCGAAGAAGAACAACACCTGGGCCGCACGCGCTGCGGCCCTCGGTCTGAGTGTCGCGATCGCGGGTGGAGCGGCCCTCGTCGCCGCCGCGCCCGCGCAGGCCGCGCCCGCCACCGTGAAGGTCACGCAGAGCGACATCCGGTCCAACGAGGACAGCTACCCGGGCTGGCACCAGGGCTACGATGACGCGGCCGACCGTGCACGGGTCGGGGTCAACGGCCTCGAGCTGTTCAACCAGTCCCAGATCATCGACGGCTTCACCCCGGAGCAGTACATCTCGGGCGACACTCTCGCGGATGTCGTCGCGACCGGTTCCTGGACGACGACGACCGGCCCGTCGTACTTCCAGCTGCCGTTCCTCTACAACGGCGGCCAGTCTTCGCAGAGCTTCACCACCCTCCGACCCGCCTCACCCTCCACCGGCGCCGCGGCCGTCTCGCTGGACGACGTGTGGGCGACGAGCAGCGCCATCAAGGATGCTGACGGCGCTGTCGTCTACGAGAAGGACGCCACGGCGACCCTCCGTGAGTTCCTGAACACGCTCGACTCCGCTCAGCTGATCGGCTTCGGTGTGCTGACGGACGGCGTCTACGACCCGTCCGCCGTCTACCCGACCGCGTACATCGAGTCGATCGCCTTCAACGGCACGACCTACACCTTCGGCACGACGGGCGCCGCCACCGTGTCCGGGACCGCCGCCATCGGCTCCACGCTCACGGTCTCGACCGCCGACTTCCCGCAGGGCAGCACCTTCTCGTACGAGTGGTACTGGAACGGCGGTCAGCGGGGCGGCCCGATCGACGGTGCCACTGGCACGAGCTACACGGTGACCGATGACGTCGCCGGCAGCGTCGTCGGCGTCCTCGTCACCGCCAAGCTCGCCGGCTTCACCACCGCACGGGTCTACAGCAACCTGACCGACGTCGTCCCGTTCGTCCAGAAGCCGGCCGCGGCCGCTCCGGTCGCGAACTCGACCGACCTGCCGGCCTACCTCGCGTCGCACGGCGTCACCCCGGGCACCCCGCTCTCCGCCGGCCTCCCGGCCACCCTGGACCCGACGAAGGGCTACACCGCGTCGGTCGAGTGGACGGCGAACGACGGCTTCGTCGACGTGTACCTGTACTCGACCCCGATCCTGCTCGGCAGCTTCCCGGTCGTCGACGGCAAGGTCCAGGTCACGCTGAGCGCCGACGTGCTCGCCAAGCTCGCCGCCGGCTCGCACACCCTCGTGCTCGTCGGTCAGAGCTCGGGCGGAGTCCAGGCCGTGGCGCTGAGCGTCGCCGCCGTCACCGGCACCGCGGCCCTGGCCGCGACGGGTGACAACAACGTGATCCCGGCGACCCTCGCGGGTCTCCTGGTCCTGCTGGGTGCCGCGGGCGTGCTCGTCTCGCGCCGCCGTCGCGCCACCCAGGCGTAACGCACCTCACCACACGAAGGCCCTCGCTCGGTGAGCGGGGGCCTTCGTGTGCAGCGCAGCGATGCGCGAGCACTCGTTGTACGCGCTGTCCTCGATCGCGCTGCGATTGGCCAGCGCGTCCATTCAGCGCCCCTCGAGGCCGCCGTAGCATCCAGTGCATGCCTGCCAGCATCGCCATCGAAGACGAACTCGACATCGAACGGATGCGAGACGAGGACGTCGTCATCCTCGGTTACGACTGAGCGCGCACCGCTAGGGCGCGGCCCGGCGTCGGACGCCGAGAAGATCCGGCACCATCCCCACGGCGACGGCCGACGCGGCCACCAGCAGAACGGCGCACACAGCGAGGCCCGCTTGGAGCCCGTCGCGGCTCACGTCGATCCCGGCGCTCCCGAACGCCACGCCGGTCACCAGCGCCACGCAGAACGTCGCCGACAGTCGCTGGGCCAGCTGCAGGAAGGACGCGGCCAGCCCGTACTCGCCGGGCCGCGCGTACGACAGGGTGAGCGCCCGCATGGGCGGCTCGAATGCGCCGCTCGCCGCTCCGATGAGGGTCTCGAGGAGCACGATCGCGACGACCAGCGCGATCGCGTCGGTGAGCCCGGCCAGCACGACGAGGAGCGCACTGCACACCGTCTGGAGGCCGAGGAAGGCCACGAGCGTCCATCGCCCCAAGGCGTCGTTCAGGCGGGAGCTGAGCGCGGAAGTCGCGATCCGTGCCGCCGCACCCGGCGCGAGGAGGAGCGCGACGACCAGAGCGGGCATCCCGAAGCTCTGCAGCAGGAACACCGTGACGATCGCCGACTGCGCGACCGCGGAGCCGAACCAGAGCAGGGCGATCACGCTGCCGCCCGTGAAGCCGCGCGAGCGGAGCAGGGCGGGAGAGAACAGCGGGCGGCCGCCGCGCCGGGCGTACCGGCGCTCCCACCAGATCAGCGCGAGGACTCCGGCCGCGACCCCGCCGATCGCGAGGCCGGTCCGGACCGGCCCGAGACCCGGGTCGATCACGGGAGCGGTCGCCAGCAGGACGACGATGCCCGTGACGCCGATGCCCACGAGATCGAGGGAGGGACGGCCCGGCGTCCGGCCACCTCGCGGCACGAAGCGCGCGGCCAGCATTGCGACCGCCAGGATGAACGGCACGTTGATCGCGAGGATGACGCGCCACGCGAACTCCGCGGGGATGGTCGCCAGGATGCCGCCCGCGACGAGCGGTCCGACGATCGCCGAGGCCGACGCCGCCATGCCGTACGCCGCGAGCGCGCGGATTCGCGAACGACCGGCGAACACATCCTGGATCACGCCGAGGACCTGCGCGCTCACGATGCCGGCGCCGAACCCTTGCACCGCGCGTCCCGCGATCGCCCACCCGATGCCGGGAGCGAAGACGGAGAGCGCGGCGCCGACGAGGAAGAGCAGGAGGCCGCCGACGAACATCCCGCGTCGTCCGTATGCGTCGCCGAGCCGCCCGCCGGGCACGAGCCCGACACCGAACGTGAGCGAGTACACCGCGAGGAACCACTGCACGCCGCCCGCTGTGGCGCCCAGCTCGGGGCCGAGCGAGGGGATGGTGTACGTCACGACCGACTGGTCCAGGAGGGTCGCGAAACCCGCGCCGACGCACGCGGCCAGGGCGAAGCGCTCGCGGGAGGATGCCATCCGACCGTTCTACCGACCGCGGCGCGGACGGCCACGCGTGTGTGACGGCCTGTTGCGCGGCAGACCGCCGCGTGTTAGCGTCGCTGCCGATCGTGATCCGTCGGCAGGAGGTGAGACCCATGAACGCAGTATCCACATCGGGTGCTCCCCTGCAGTCCACGATCGCGCGGCTGAGGTAGTCGTCACAGGGAGCCCCCGGCAGGCATTTCGCGAAAGGCGACTCCCATGAACACTTCACCTTCTTCTGCTCTGCCCTCCTCCGGTCGGCGCGACCGCGCGCTGGTCCTCGGCGGTGGCGGCTCGGCCGGCAACGCGTGGGAGATCGGCGTGCTCGCCGGTCTCTTCGACGGCGGACTCGACGTGACCGACGCCGATCTGACCATCGGCACCTCCGCCGGCGCGACCGTCGCCGCCCAGATCAACGGGGCGACCCCGCCGGAGCTCCTCGACGCCATCCTCACCGCCGTGCCGCCGCAGCGTCCGCGCGCGGCCGGTCCCGGCGGGCGCCCACCCGGCGGCCTCGCGGCCGGCGTCTCCGTCGTCAACCACATGGAGCGGACGGACCGCATCATCGCCGCCTCCTCCGACGCCGCGGACATGCGCCGCCGGATGGGCGCCGCCGCCCTCGAGCTGGAGGACCCCGATGGCGCAGGCGGCCGGTGGCGCGAGATCGTCGCCGGCCGGCTGCCCGACCCCGACTGGCCGCAGCGCGCGATCGCCATCACGGCGATCGACGCCCGCACCGGCGAGGGTGTGGTGTTCGACCGGGACAGCGGCATCGAGCTGGTGGATGCCGTCGCCGCCAGCACCTCCAACGGGTTCGGTGTCCCGCCGTACCGGATCGGCGACAAGCGCTATCTCGACGGCGGCTACCGGCGCAACGAGAACGCCGATCTGGCGGCGGGATACGCGCGCGTGCTGGTGCTGTCACCCTTCGGCGGGCGCACGCGGCATCCACTGGAGTGGAGGATGCAGCTCGCGGCGCAGGTCGACGAGCTCCGCGCCGGCGGCAGCACGGTCGAGACGGTGTTCCCGGACGCCGCCGCGCTGGCTGCGTTCGGCGACAACATGATGGATCTCTCGACCCGTGCGCCCGCCGCGCGAGCCGGCGCCGACCAGGGTCGTGCTCTGGCCGAACGGCTCACGGCGTTCTGGGCCTGATCCGGTGACCGTTCCGCCGGCGGTCGCGTCCGCGGCTACCGGCGGAACGCCCGGTCTCTCGCCAGCTCGACGACGATGCCGCGGGTGTCGCCGGGATTCGTGGCGTCGTACCAGAGTCGCGTCTCCTGACCCACGACGATCGGGTCGGCCTGCTCGATCACCATCGTCTTCTGCACCCAGCGCTGCGTGCCCTGCAGATCGCGGAAGGTGAAGGTGACGGCGGTGATGATGCGCGAGCTCTCGTGGAAGAAGTCGTAGCCCTTATCGCTCACGGTGGCCGTGGTCAGGGTGCCGGTCGTGGCCGTCTGCGCGTCGCGGGCCTTCTGCCGCCGCCGCTTCGTCGCCGCGACGACGCCGAGCAGGAGGGCCAGCGCGCCGAGGACGTACAGGGCGACGGCGATCGCGATGGCGACGGTGGGGAAGCCGTTCGGGGAGGCGGCGACGACCAGTCCCGTCCCGGCGCCGAGCAGCACGGCGGTCGCGCCGTAGCCGAGGCCGATGTCGGAGCGCTTGAGCAGCATCGCGGCCCAGCCGATCGAGCCGAGGATGGTGAGCAGCAGGCCGCCGATGATGCCGACGATCGCGGTCCACGGCGGCTCGCCGTAGGCCTCGAACATCCCGAACGCTCCCCAGCCGTAGCCGAGGCCGAACCCGCCGATGAGCTGCAGCAGGGCGAAGAACAGCACGCGTGCGGTACTGGGTCGCTTCGCCAGCCGTGCCTTCCGGGCGAGCGTCGGGTCGACGGTGCTCATCCTCCCAGTCCACCCAGCATCGTCGCCCCCGTTCGCGGTTCTGCGGACACCCTACCGTGCGAGAGCGCTGGGCCGCCCGCCGACAGCGGGGGATGGGGTCAGCCGCGCACCTGCGCCTCGAGCGCCAGGACCGTCGACGCCACGGCCTCCGGTGCCTCCCATGCGGTGAAGTGCCCGCCGTGCTCGAGCCGCTCGAACGAACGGATATCGGTGTAGGTCTTCTCCGCCAGGGATCGCGGATACGCGGCTTCGTGGGTCTGGATGACGATGGCCGCCGGCACCTCGATCAGCGGGTGCAGGGGGCCCCCGGCATTGTCGCTGTACGGGCGGAAGCTGGTGCCGATGGAGCGGGAGATCCAGTAGAGCATCGTGTTCGTCAGCACGTCGTCGACGTCGAACGTCTCGAGCGCGGCGCCATCGCTCCAGCCCGCGACCTTCTCCGTGATCCAGGCGAGGAGGCCGCTGGGGGAGTCGAGCAGCGCGGCGGCGAGCGTGTCGGGACGGGTGCCCTGCAGGTGCGCGTAGCCGGACTCCGCGGCCGGGGCGACGGAGGCGAGGAAGGCGCGCTCGGCGTCGTCCAGCTCCACGCCCGGCCGCTCGCGGGCGGAGAACGAGGCGTGCGCGGCCACGATGCCGGCCACGGATTCGGGATGCGTGGCCGCCAGATAGTCGCTGACCTCGGCGCCGACATCCTCGCCGTAGGTGAGGTAGCGGTCGTGGCCGAGCACCTCGGTCATCAGGGTGTTCCAGCGCTCGGCGACGGCGCGGCTGCCGTACGCGCCCGGCAGTGGCGAGGAGAAGCCGTACCCGGGGACCGACGGCGCCACGACCTCCAGCTCGCCGCTGAGGGCCTCCGCCAGGGGCAGCATCGCCGCGAAGGTGTACGGCCAGCCGTGCGTCAGCACGATCGGCAGTCGCCCGGGCCGCGCCTCACCGACGCGGGCGACGTGGATGCGGCAGCCGTCGATCTCGACCGCGTGCTGCTCGAACCCGTTGAGCCGGCGCTCGACCGCCCGCCAGTCGTACACGGTGCGCCAGTACTCCACGAGGTCGGCCAGCACGGCCGGCGGGATGCCACGGCTCCAGTCGGCGGGATCCACCGCCTCGCGTGGCGACGGCAGGATCGTGTTCTCGAGGCGCTGGCCGAGATCGGTGAGCTCGTCGTCGGTCACGCGGATGCGGAAGTCCTCCATGTGCCGAGAGTACGGCCGACCACCGACGGGCGAGGTTCAGGCAGCGCGCCGCCGAGCGTAGGCTGAATGCATGCCCGAGACGCGCGAGCCCGCCGCATCGCAGCCCGGGGACGCGCGTGTCGAGGCGGTCCGCTACCGCCTCCGCCGTCAGGCCGAGGAGCGCGGCGAAGAGGTCGAGGAGACCAACGCCGGCCAGCCCAGCATGGACCAGCGCGCGCACGTGATCGAGAACGCCATCCAGCAGGCCATCCGCCGCGGCGACTTCGACGACCTCCCCGGAGCGGGCAAGCCGCTGCCCGGCCTCACCGGGACGCATGACCCCGACTGGTGGATCCGCCGCAAGATCGAGCGCGAGCAGCTCACCGGTCTCGGACCTCCCGCGCTCACCCTCCGCACGGAGGACAAGGAGTTCGCCGACCGCCTCGACCGGCTCGCCTCGGAGCGGACGGTGCGCGAGCACGTGGAGGACTTCAACCGGCGCGTCCGGGAGGCCCGGCGCCAGCTCCAGGGCGGCCCGCCCGTCGTCACGCCGATGCGCGACGCCGACGCCGAGGTCGCGGCGTGGCTCGATCGCCGCACGGCACGGCTCCGGGAGGCGGAGGAGCGGCGCCGGGCGGAGGCCGACGCGCTCGCCTCCCTCACCTGGCGCGAGCGCCGGCGGCGCAAGCGCGGACGCTAGCCCGTCACTCCGACAGGTGCTGCTTCGTGTTCGTGTAGACGATGGAGTCCGCGGTCGCACCGACCAGGCCGAGCGTCACCCGTAGCAGGTCGTTCGGAACGCCGTCCGCGGGCGGCGGGGTGTCGGCGCCGAGCGTGAGGGCGTGGCCGTCGGCCGTCGTGGCCGTGATGGAGTTCAGGTAGACCTGCACGTGGCCGCGCAGCGTCATGGTGTCGGCCGTGGTCGCCAGCGACGGGCCCGTATCGTGCCGGACCGTGAGGCTGAATCCGCCGATCGTGATGCTCTCGGCGGAGATGCGGAGCGCGGGGACGCGGCTCCCGTCGGCCAGCGGGACGTTCACGATGCTGATGCCCGACAGCCCCGTGAACGACAGCGACTGGCTGCCGAGCTGTGCGGGCGGCTGGGTGAACACGGGCGCTCCCGTGTCGTCGGTCGGCGCGGGCGCCGGTGTCGCGGGTGCCGGGGTCGCTCCCGGCGCGGTGGGGGCGGGCGTCGGGATGAGCGGGTCCAGCGGCGACCCCGGCGTCCCGGAGCCCGTGCCGGGCACGGACGAGCCCGGCGTCGGCGTGGGAGTGGGGGTCGGCGAGGGCGTCGAGCAGGGCAGGAGGATCGGGATGCAGAGCTGCGCAGGAGCGGCGGAGGGGACCCGCGCCGCACCCAGGCCCGCGACGGCCACGACGACGCACGCCAGCAGGGCGCCGACGACCGTGCCGGGGCGGTTGCGGGTGCGTCGCGGGCTCATCGCTCCACGCCCTCCGTCTCCGGCGTCGGATCCTTCGCCGGCTGATCCTTCGCCGCGCGGCCCTTCGGCATCCACGCCACCGTGAGGATTCCTCCGACGCTCGCCAGCAGCATCCCGATGAAGAAGCCGCCCAGGTTGACCCCGACGAGGGAGTAGACCGCCACCGCCAGCGCGATCACGCCGTAGAACATCCGGTGCGCGGGCATCGCGATGACCAGGATGCCGAGCAGCACGAGCACGATCGGGATGATGGTCGCCTGCAGGCCTTCGATGCCGAGCTGCACGTGGATCTTGCCGATGTCCAGCTGCCCGGAGAAGAACAGCTCCACACCGCCGAGCGCGGTCAGCAGGCCGCCGACGAACGGGCGGCTGCGGCGCCAGGCGCGGAAGCGCTCCCGCCGGGTCAGGCCGTCGCCCGCGTGCGCGGCCCCCGCAGCCCCGGCGGTCGCCGCGTTCAGAAGCACCCCTTCGATCCGTCCGTCAGCTGCACGTGCATCCCGGTGAGGGTGAACACGGAGGCCTGGGTGCTCCAGGCCGTCTGCTGCAGGTTGTCGATGGTGACGGTGTCGGCGTCCTGGGCGAAGTCGCCCGCGGTACCTTTCGCCGCGGTGTTCACGGCGGAGGCGTCGACGCCGATGCGGATGTTGCCGAACTTCGAGTCGCCCTTGAGGTCGGTCATCCCGATCTGGAGGTCGGAGGCCGAGGCGGGGTTGCCACCACCGCCGGCCGTGATGAGCATGCCCACCTTGCCGAGCGGGGTGTCGGTGACGACCGACTGGCACAGATCGGCGAGCGTCGCGGACTTGATGTTGGCGATCGCCACCTGGTGCTCGGTGCCCGCCGTGTCCGGGGCGACGCCCGCGTACTGCGAGAACCCGCTGCCGTCCAACTTGGAAGCACTGATCTGGAACTGGCTGCCCGAGACCGCGAACGACACGGGCACGGCGCCCTGCGCCACCCCCGCCATTAGCAGTGTCGACACCACGGCGACGGGCACGGCGGCGAGCACGATGCGGCCCGTGTGCGTGCCGGCGAACTTTCGAAACGACATCGATCCTCCTGTTCGGGGGCTTGACGCGCCAGTGCAGTCAAGTCCAGGAGCAAACCTAGACGCTATTGACCGTTTGTCAATAGCTGGCACCCGTTCGAGGGGCCGGGCGCGGCCAGATCGTATAGCTGACGGCCCAGACGAGGTCCACTCCGACGACGATTCCGAGGATCGGGAGGAACGCCGTGACCGCTGCCGAACGCTCGGCGTCGCCCGTGATCACGGCGAGCAGCCCGATCACCGCGGCGGCGACCACCGCACCGATCGCCGTGCGCAGGAGGTCGCGCCAGCACGCGCGGGTATAGGCGGCTCCCGTGAGCTTCACCGGCGCCGGGCCACCCGCGAACCGGTGGGCGAAGCGCGCGTCGGCCCAGCGGATCATCGCGTGGCCGTACGCGACCGAGAATCCGAGGTAGAGCGCCGCGAGCCCGTGCGCCGGTGTCGCGGTCCCGCCGCCGGCGAGGTCGAGCGCCGTCGCCGCGAGGAGGGCGACGTCGGTGACGGGGGAGAGTGCGAGCAGCACGGCGCCGAGGCGGCGGCGCCGGAGCAGATACCGGGCGCACAGGCCCAGTGCGATGAAGACCCAGAACAGGATCTCGCAGGCGACGATGACGGCCACGATCACGGCGGGCTCCTCGAGTTTGCTAGTACGGTCGTGCTAGCAAGGAGAGTAGCACGACCGTGCTAACCTCCGACCATGCCGCGCACGATCGACCGGGACGCCCGCAAGGCCCAGCTGGCGGAGGCCGTCTGGCGCGTGATCGTGGAGCGCGGCATCGGTGCCGTGTCGGTGCGCACCGTCGCCGCCGAGGCGGGCGTCGCGGTGGGCTCGCTACGCCACATCTTCCCGACGCGCACGGAACTGCTGGAGTTCTCCGCCGAGCTCATGGTCGACCGCGCCACCGCGCGCATCCTGGCTCTGCCCGTGGGCGACCCGCGAGAGCACGCCCTCGACGTGCTCCGGCAGCTGCTGCCCCTGACTCCGGACAGCCGGGCCGAGCTGGAGGTCAACATCGCGCTGATCGCCGAGGCCCCGGCCCTCCCCGGGCTCGCGCGCATCCGCGACGAGGCCGACCGGGCGCTCACCGGCGCGTGCCTCGGCCTGGTCGAACGGCTCGCCGGCCGCGCGGCCGACGACGACCTGCAGCGGGAGGCGCTGCGCCTCCACGCGCTCGTCGACGGCCTCGCCGTGCACCTGCTCGTGCGCGGCGGCGACCCCGGCTGGGCGCTGGCCGTGCTGCAAGACGAGGTCGACAGGCTGGCCGGATAGGCTCGCAGCATGTCCACGGACCGGCGCACACGGCTCACTCCGGACGAGCGCCGGGCGCAGCTCGTGGCGCTCGGGGTGGCCTTCCTCGCCGAGAGCCCGCTGGACGAGCTCACCATCGACACGCTCTCCGAGCGCGCGGGCGTCTCGCGAGGCCTGCTCTTCCACTACTTCGGCTCCAAGCAGGGGCTGCACCGGGAGGTCGTCCGCACGGCGCGGGACAGCATGCTCCACGCGACCGAGCCGATCCCGGAGCTGCCGCCGCTGGACCGCCTCCACGACACCCTCGTCCGCATCGTTCGGTTCGTGCGCGAGCACGGCGGCACGTTCTACTCGCTCGTGCGCGGTGTGGCGAGCGGTGACAGCGAAGTGCGCGCCGTCGTCGAGGAGGCGCGGGAGGAGCAGGCCGTCCGGGTCGTCGCCGCCTTCCTCGAGCTGGGCGTGCCGGACACCCCGCTGCTGCGGATCGCTCTGCGCTCGTGGGTCGCGTTCGCCGAGGAGGCCCTGGTCGAGAGCGCGCTCGGCACCGACCTGTCGGCGGACGAGATCGTCGCCTTCCTCGAGCGGAGCGTGCGCGCGGTCGTCGCGGCGCTGGATGCGACGTCGGGCTAGATGCCCTCCTCCTCGACGTCCGCCTCCGTGAGCACGCCCTCGTCGGGGTCGTCGAGCGGGTCGTGCTCGTCCTCGATGGGGGACGCCTCGTTGCCGGCGCTGTTGCCCCAGACGGTCTCGCCGGCGACGCCGTCGGTCGTCACGAGCTCGTCGGCGAAGTCGGCCTCGGCGATCGGGTCGTCCGCGGCGTAGTCGACATCGCCATCGGCCGCGTCGACCCAGCCGGCCGTGTCCCCGCCGTCGCCGTCGCCGTACTGCTCGTCCTCGACGCCGTCCTCGGGGATGCGGTCCATGGCGGTCTCCTCTTCCTGTCGTCTGCGGCGAACCTACACCCGCCGCCGGGAACGCAGAAGGCGGCCGGTCCGAGGACCGGCCGCCTTCGTCAGCGGTGCGTGCGGGAGGGTCAGCTCGCCTTCGGGAAGGTGACCGAACCGCTGTCGCCGGCGTCCTTCACCGCGGCGGCGACGAAGGAGGCGAACTGCGTCGCGTCCGTGAAGCCGCCCTGGTAGCGCTCGCCGTTGACGAACACGGTCGGGGTGCCGAAGCCGCCGCTGGTGGGGTTCGCGAGCTGCTTGCTGGCGACCGCCTCCTTGGTGCGGTTGGTCACGAACTGCGCGTACGTCTGGTTGTTCACGCAGTCGGTGATCTGCTTCGACTCGACCCCCGCGTCCTTGAACAGCTTCAGCATCTCGGCGTTCGTGAGCCCGCTGCCGGTCGATTCGTCCGGCTGGTTGGCGAACAGGGCGCTGTTGATGTCGAAGAACTTGTCCGGGTCGTAGTTCGCGACGCAGGAGGCCGCGGCCGCTGCACGTGTGGAGTACTTGTTGTTCGTCGACGAGTCGAGGATGGCGACCGGGTGGATCTCGAGGGTCGCGGTGCCGTCGGCCATCATCTGCTTCATCTGGTCGCTGTTGGTGGTCTCGAACTGGTCGCAATAGGGGCACTGGTAGTCGAGCCAGATCTGGATGTGCGCCGTCTTGCCGTCGAGCTTCTGCGTCGTCGGCGTCGGGGCGTCCCCTCCGGAGATCGCCGCGCTCTTCACGGCCTGGTCGGCCTGGGTCAGCACGATGCCGCCGCTGATCATGTTCTTGGGGTTCGCGACGTTGCTGGACGCGCTGACGCCCGAGTAGACGATGAGGCCCACGATGGTGAGCACCGCGAGCACGCCCACGATGACCGAGCTCTGAACGATGACCTTGCGGCGCTTCGCCTTCTTGGCGGCCTCTTCGCGCATCAGTCGCGCGGTCTCCCGCGCCTCTTCCCGACGATCGCGCTTGGTGGGGCCGGCGGCCCCTCTACCCGTTGCCATTCAGTTCATCCCGTTCGACATGTGGACATTCCCCCACCGATCGTAGGGGTAATTTCCTTTGAGAGGGCTGGTGGTATCTCCCGGGTGCGGGCGGCTGCGGTCGCACGTGCCTCGTTCGGGTCCCTTGCCGCGGGCGGGCGCGCTCGCCAGACTGCTGCGAGCACGACCCGAAGGAGTGAACGTGGCACGACCCAGGCTGGGCAAGGGCGGCTGGTCGATCGTCGGAGGCGCCGCCGCGCTGGCGGTCCTGGTCTCCGTCTCGGCGTATGCGGCCGGTGGGCAGCCTCCTGCCGAGACCGCCGAGACGGACGCCATCTCGGTGCAGACGCAGCGGAACGCGACTCCGACGCCGACGCCGACGCCCGTGACGGAGGTGACGACAGTGGACGTCGACACGGCGATCCCGTTCGCAGCAACCACCGTCGACGACCCGGCCCGGGATGTCGGGACGAGCGCGGTCACGACCGCAGGGCGCGACGGCGTCAAGACCAGCACGTACAGTGTCACGCTGGTCGACGGGACGGAGACCGGGCGCACGCTCGTCTCCGAGGCGGTGACGACACCGCCGGTCGATCAAGTCACGAGCGTGGGGTCGCGCCAGCCCGCGCCGGCTGCCCCGCCCGCACCACCCGCGGCCGAAGCGCAGGGCGGATGCGACCCGAACTACGCCGGGGCCTGCGTCCCGATCGCGAGCGACGTGGACTGCGCGGGAGGCAGCGGCAACGGGCCCGCGTACGTACGCGGCCCGGTCCAGGTCGTGGGGACCGACATCTACGACCTGGACCGCGACGGCGACGGGGTGGGCTGCGAGTAGCGGCCGCGTGCGGAGCGACGGGCTGGCGACTAGCCGACGGTCACCGGACTCGTCGAGGCGACCGGCACCAGGCGCTGCAGCTGGGTGACGTGCGCCGGGGTCAGCTCGGCCAGCGACGAGACCTCCAGCAGCTGCATCGTGCGCACGATCTGGTCCGAGAGGATCTGGATGGTGCGGTCGACGCCGGCGCGGCCTCCCGCCATCAGGCCGTACAGGTAGGCACGGCCGATGAGCGTGAACTTGGCGCCGAGCGCGTAGGCGGCGATGATGTCGGCGCCGTTCATGATGCCGGTGTCGATCGCGACCTCCGTGTGGTGCCCGACCTCCTGCACCACCTTCGGCAGCAGGTGGAAGGGGATGGGCGCGCGGTCGAGCTGGCGCCCGCCGTGGTTGGAGAGCACGATGCCGTCGACGCCGAGGTCGACGAGCTTCTTCGAGTCCTCGACGTTCTGCACGCCCTTGATGACGATCTTTCCGGGGAAGAGGTCGCGGATGATCGCGAGGTCCTCGAAGCTGATGGACGGATCCATCGCCGCGTTGAGCAGGTCGCCGACGGTGCCGCCGGTCGACGACAGCGACGCGAACTCGAGCTTCGGCGTGGTCAGGAAGTCGTACCACCACCACGGGCGGGGGATGGCGTTGACGATCGTGCCGAGGGTGAGCTGCGGCGGGATCGAGAAGCCATTGCGCTTGTCGCGCAGGCGCGCACCGGCGACAGGGGTGTCGACGGTGAAGAAGAGGGTGTCGAACTGCGCTGCCGCGGCACGCCGGACGAGTTCGTACGAGATCTCCCGCTCCCGCATCACGTAGAGCTGGAACCAGTTGCGGCCGGTCGGGTTGGCCGCCTTCACGTTCTCGATGGAGGTGGTGCCGAGCGTCGAGAGGGTGAAGGGGATGCCCGCGGCGCCGGCGGCGCCCGCTCCCGCGATCTCGCCCTCGGTCTGCATCAGCCGGGTGAAGCCGGTGGGCGCGATGCCGAAGGGGAGCGCGGAGGGGCCGCCCCAGATCTCGCAGGACGTGTCGACGACCGAGACGTCCTTGAGGATCGACGGGTGGAACTCGATGTCCTGGAACGCCTGGCGGGCGCGCGCCAGCGACAGCTCGCCCTCGGCGGCGCCCTCGGTGTAGTCGAAGGCGGCCTTCGGCGTGCGGCGCTTCGCGATGCGCTGCAGGTCCTCGATGGTGAGGGCGCCCTGCAGGCGGCGCTTCTTGCCGTCGAGCTCGGGCTTCTTGAACTTCATCAGGTCGAGCAGTTCGGCGGGCTTGGGGACTTGACGGGTGACCATGTGCTGCTGCCTATCTGGATTCGTGGGCGGAGGGTGTGCGGGCGGAGGGTGTGCGGGTGGAGGAGTCGTCGAGCGGTTCGGGGGAGGCGTCGCGGTAGTAGCCGCTGATGTGCGCGTGGATGCGGGTGCGCGCGGCTGCAGCATCCCCGGCGGCGATCGCGGCGATCACCTCGCGGTGCTCGGCGCGGAGCCGGGCGGCCATCGCCTCCCAGTCGGGGATGCGCGCGAGCCCGGCGATCACGTAGCCCTCGATCGAGGTGCGCAGGCCCGCCATCGTCGCGGCGACCACCGCGTTGCCGGAGGCTTCGGCGAGGACGAGGTGGAACTGCGCATCGAGCGCGAGGAACTCCTGCGGCGTGAGTGCCGGGTCGTCCATGGCGTCGAGCAGCTGGCGGGCGTCGGAGAGGTCGACGGTGGAGGGGCGCTCGGCGAGCTCTTCGGCCACGGCGGTCTCGAGGAGGAGGCGGGTGCGCACGACGTCGGCGACGGGGAACCCGCTGGCCGCGACCTGGAGGCGCATGAACGCCTGCATCCCGCCGACGGGGCGCGCGACGATGATCGCGCCGGAGGTCGGGCCCGAGCCGGTCTGTGTGCGGACGAGGCCCATCGCCTCCAGCACCCGGATGGCCTCCCGGACGCTCGACCGCGAGACGCCGAGGTCGGCCGAGAGGGCGCGTTCGGCTGGGAGGTGATCGCCCGGGCGCAGCCGACCGTCGACGAGACGCGCTTCGATGTGGGCGAGCACGCCCTCCCAGGCCCGCGGCTCCGCGGTCATAGCGCCTCCTGTGGTCAGACCATGTGGTCGGACCACACTAGCACGCGTGCGCCGGCGACCGTCGAGACGGCGAGGGCCGCCCTCGGGTTCTCCGGATACATGCGCGCGAGCGGGGCGAGGCGCCGGAGTTCCGGAGAACTGAGCGGCGCGGCGCGCGGAGTCGCCGGAGTTACGGCACGGCGCCCCGCGAGCGGAGCGGTCTCAGTAGCTCCGGAAGCCGACCGCGGCTCGCCGCTCAGTTCGCCGGAACTCCGGAGAATCGAGCCGAAATGGCGCAATTGGCCGTAACTCCGGAGTTGCGGCGTCGCGAGCGGGCGAGCGGGCGAGTGGGTGAGGGGGCGCTACTCGGCCGCGGGCGTCGCGGGGCGCAGCTCCACGTCTTCGACGCGCGAGCGCGGCATGGCGATGCCGGCGACGATCGTGAAGGCAGCGGCGATCGCGACGGCGACGAAGACCGCGGTGGAGGCCGCCTGGACCGTGCCGGGATCCTGGGCGCCGCCCGCGGAGGAGGCGATGATGCCGTTCGCGATGGCGCCGAACAGGGCGACGCCGACCGAACTGCCGATGGAGCGCGAGAACATGTTCGTGCCGGTGACCACGCCGCGCTCGTTCCAGGCGACGCTCGACTGGGCGGCGATCAGTGTCGGGGTGGCGACCAGGCCCATCCCGAGCCCGACCACGAAGCAGCTCATCGCGACGAACGCGACGCTCGGGTGGACGGACGTGACGGCGAGCGCGATCGCACCGACGATGGCGATGGAGGTGCCGAGCAGCGCGGTGCTGCGGAATCCGATGCGCAGGTAGAAGCGGCCGGAGAGGCTGGCGGCGATCGGCCAGCCGATCGTGAGGGCTGCGACCGCGAGCCCGGCGATCAGCGGGGAGGCGCCGGTCGTCGACTCGAGGTAGGTCGGCACGTACGAGGTGAGGCCGATCAGGATGGCGCCGATGCCCAGCGAGATGAGGGTCGTGGTCACGAGCAGCCGGCGGGAGAACACCCAGAGCGGCAGGATGGGTTCGGCCGCCCGGCGCTCCACGAGCAGGAACGCGATCAGCAGGAGGCCGCCGAGCACGAACGAGCCGATGCTCCAGGCCGAGTCCCATGCCCACGCCTGGCCGCCTTCGAGCACGGCGAGGATGAGGAGGCTCATCCCGACGGTCAGCAGCGTGGCCCCGGCGTAGTCGATGCGGTGCGGGCGGCGCTCGACGTTCTCGTGGAAGTTGCGCGCCAGCATCCACGCGGCCAAGAGGCAGAGCGGGATGTTGACGAAGAAGATCCAGCGCCACGAGGTGAACTGCGAGAACAGGCCGCCGAGGGTCGGTCCGACCACCGAGGAGATCGCCCACACGCTCGCCAGGTAGCCCTGCACCTTCGCCCGCTCGGCGATCGTGTAGATGTCACCCGCGATGGTGATCGCGATCGGCTGGATGGCGCCGGCGCCGAGGCCCTGGATGACGCGGAAGGCGATGAGCGCGGGCATCGACCAGGCGACGCCGCAGAGGATGGACCCGAGCAGGAAGAGCCCGATGCCGATGAGCACGAGCGGCTTGCGCCCGACGGTGTCGGCGAGCTTCGCGTAGACGGGCACCGAGACGGCCTGCGCCAGCAGGTAGACCGAGAAGAGCCAGGGGAACTGCGAGAACCCGCCCAGGTCCGACACGATCGACGGCACGGCCGTCGCGAGGATCGTGGAGTCGATGGCGACCAGCCCCGTGGTGAGCATGAGGGCGATGAGCACAGGGCCGCGCTCGGAGCGGAAGCCGACGCTGGCACGGGTTGGTTGGTTCACATGTGTGAACAACGTCTCGCGCCGCGAGCCATTCCCGACTTGACGTGAAAGAGAAGGGCGCGGACAATCTGAAACATGTCTTTCAGATCGCCCGAGCGTCGCACGGTCACCGACCCGCGCGCCCTCCGCGCGCTCGCGCATCCCCTGCGCCTGGCGCTGCTCGACCACCTCATGACCTTCGGCCCACGCACCGCGAGCGAATGCGCCGAGGTCGTGGGCTCGACCCCGTCGAACTGCAGCTATCACCTGCGCGCCCTGGCCCGCTTCGGGCTGGTGGAGGCGGTGGAGGCCGACGACGGGCGCGAGCGGCCGTGGCAGTCCACGGCGACGGGCCTCACGTTCGGTCGCTCGGAGGATCCGGGCTTCCACCTCGGCGAGGACACGGCGGAGCGCCTGCTCGTCGACCGTCAGATCGACGACGAGGCCGCCCTCGTGCACCGCGCCGTCGCTCAGCGCGACGAGCAGCCCGCGGAGTGGCGCGACGCCTCCATCCTCACGGGGTACGCCCTGCGGCTGTCTCCCGCCGAATTGAAAGACCTCACCGAGAAGCTGGACGCCCTCATCCGCCCGTACATCGGTCTGACCCGTGCCGACGCGCCAGACGACGCCGACGTGGTCGCCCTGCACCTCAACGCGTTCCGTCACCCCGACGCGCAGCGGGCGGGCGGCGCGGGGGAGTCGTCGTGACCTCCCGTTCGCCGCTGCTGCGCCGCGACTATGCGCTGATCTGGTCGGCGGGCCTGGTCTCCGACACCGGCGACTGGCTGCTGATGATCGCGCTGCCCCTCTTCGCGTTCGGCGCGACCGGATCCGCTCTCGGCGCCTCCACCGTCTTCCTGGTGGAGCTCGTGCCGATGCTGCTGCTCGGCACCTTCCTCGGGGTTCTCGTCGACCGCTGGGACCGCCGCCGCACGATCATCGTCACCGCCCTGCTCCAGGCCGTTGCTCTGTTGCCGCTGCTGGCGGCATCCGCCGACCGCATGTGGATCGTCTACACGGTGGCCGCGGTGGAGGCCGTGCTCGGCGCGGTCATCAACCCGGCTCGTCAGGCGCTGGTCCCGAGCCTGGTCGAGCCCGACCAGCTCGCGCGCGGCAACGCGCTCATCGCCGTCAGCGACAGCATCGCCCGCCTCGTCGGCTCGCCGCTCGGCGGCATCGCGTTCGCCGCGGGCGGCCTGCCCGGGGTCGTGATCGCCGATGCGGCGACCTTCCTCGTGACCGCCGTCCTCGTCGCGTGCATGCGCCGTCATCCCGTACCCGTGGCAGCGGACGCGGACGCGGAGACGCCCGCGATCGTCGCCGAACGGCGGCTCCTGCGCGAGTGGGCGGAGGGGCTCGCGCTGATCGGCCGCTCGGGGACCCTGCGAACCCTCGCAGCCATCACCGCGCTCGGCAGCGTCTCGCAGGGGCTCTTCCTCGTCCTCTTCATCGTCTACGTCACGCAGGATCTCGGGGCGGGGGATGCCGGCGTCGGCCTCCTGCGCGGCGTGCAGGCGATCGGCGGGGTGCTCGGCGGCCTCCTCTCCGGCATGCTGGTGCGCCGGCTGAGCCCGCGGATGCTGGTGGGAGGCGGCTATCTCGTCTTCGGCCTCTTGTCCCTGATCACCTGGAACCTCGCGCCGTTCACCACGGCCATCGGCGTCTACGCCGGTCTCTTCATCGCGATGGGCATCCCGGCGGTCGCCACCGCGACCGGGGAGATCACCCTGGTGCAGACCGGCACCCCGCCGCACGCGCTCGGCCGGGTGATCGCGGCGATGACCACCGTCGCGGGAGCGGCGCAGGGCGTCGGCCTCCTCGCCGGCGGCCTGCTCGCCGAGCAGTTCGACGTGGTGGCCATCCTCGACGGCCAGGCCGCGCTCTACCTCCTGTGCGGCGTGATCGCGCTGGCGGCGCTCGGCAGCCGGTTCAGCGCAGGTCGCGTATCCGTGCCAGAGGCGAGCGCGGCCCGCTCGACCGACGTTCCGCGGTGACGGCGAGAGCGAGGAGGACGGCGCCGGCGGCGGCCAGTGTGATCCACCAGGGCATCGCCTCGATCGAGCGCCCGATCTGAACGGTGAACACGACCACGTTCTCGATCGGGAGGACGATGAGGCCGAGGACGAACGGCGCTGCCAGACGGAGGAGCGAACCCGCGAGGATGCACACCAGCGCGATCGCCATCACCAGGACGGCCCGCCAGGTGACCGGATCGGTTCCGGTCGCGGTGACCGACGGGGCGAGGAGCACGGCCAAGCCGGGGGCGAGCAGCGCCCAGCTCGATCGGAAGCCGGCGGGCCACGAGGTCGGAGTCGCCACCGCTCCGGGCCCCGGAGCCGGAGCCCGGAGCGCGATCACGCCCGCGGCCAGGAGAGCGGCGCCGAGGGGCAGTGAGAAGGCTTCCACCCGCAGCTCGCGCGTCGACCACGCGGCGACGGAGAGCGCCCACGCCGCGGCGAACCAGACCCACACCGGTGGCAGCCTCGTCGGGCCGCGGAGGCCGCGAACCGCCGTCGTGACCATTCCGGCGAGGAGGCACGCGGCGAGGACGGAGAGCAGCACCAGCGGGAGCGGATCGGAGCGGTTCGCCGTGAGCGGGCCGACGACGAGTAGGACGATGGCGGGGACGAAGAGGGCACGGCCTGCAGCGACGCGCGTCAGTTCGCGCCCGGCTCCGGCGGCGAGCGCCGCTGCCGGCACCGAGTACGCGACGACCGGCAGGATGACGAGCATCGCGGGGACGGCGGCCGTGTCGACCCCGAGCCCGTAGCGGAGGGCTTGAACCGAACCCGCCGTTGCCGCGACCATGGCGGCGACGGCGGAAGCCGGTGAGAGGGGACGCACGCCGTCACTCCACCGCGTGCGGCGTAGTGCGAGTGGCAGAGCCCACAGGGCGGTCGCCGAGAGGAGCAGGAGGTCGGTGCGCCAGGGAATCGCCGGCTGGGCGCCTCCGTCGGTTCCCGATGGTGTCGCCGACCCCGTCAGCACCAGCGCGAGCAGGCTGGGCGCGATGAGCGCTCCCGCGCCGACAGCGAAGAGAGGCAGGCCGCGCCGCCCTCGAGCGCTCGCCGCGATTCCGACGACGAGTGCCGCCAGAGCGGGCGGCGCGAGATACGCCTCGAGCACCGGTACCCCGAGCAGGCCCAGCAGACTCCACAGGGCGCCCGCCCACGCGGCGCCCGTGATCCACCAGCCCCAGCCGCGGTGAGCGATGCGGGCCATGGCGATGCCGCCGAGCCCGAGCAGCAGGAGGACCACAGCGGCGATGCCCGGCCCGGCGGCGGGACGGGCGAACGCGAGCAGCACGGCGATCATCCCCGTGAACAGCGACGCGGCCTCGCCGGAGAGCCGGATCGCCGGGATGTGCGTCACCCGGCGTCGCTCCAGAAGCGCTGCCAGCCGCTCCCCGCTCGTGACCGCCACTGCGACGAGGGCGGCGATGATCGGGAGGGTGATCGGCGATCCGCTCATCGGCAGGACCTGCGCGCCCAGGGTGACCACGATGACGGCGAGACCGGGGACGATGAGGGCCGCGGCCAGGCAGCGGAGCCAGACCGGGACGGGGCGCGACCGCTCCGTCAGCACCACGGCGGAGAGGGCGACGCTCGCGGACGTCGGAAGCGCCGTCCACGCTGTCCGTTCCACCAGGACCAGGCCGACGGTCACCAGGAACGGAGCGGCCGCCGAGCCGAGGAAGGCGATCCAGTCGGCGTTGCCGATCCGGCGCGAACCGGTCGCGACGAAAGCGGCCAGCACACCAGCCGTCACCGCGACGCAGAGCGCGGCGGTGACGTCGAGTCCGGTGAGCCGGACCAGGGCGGACACGAGCACGACCATCGCGTAGAGGACGCCGACGGCGATGTAGGCCGGGCGGGCACGGGGAGGTGCGAGCGTCGACGCGAGCACCGTCGCACCCACCGCACCGACGCCCACGACGAGGAGCGACCAGTCTGCCGCGAAGGCCGTGGCGGCCGCCGAGACGAGGAGGACGTGACCGGCGAGCACCGGGCCCGCGAACACCGCGTCTCCGGCCGCCCGCAGCGGAGCCCAGCGTTTGGCGAGGAACATCAGCGATGCACCGGCCAGCAGGGCGGCCGCACTGCTGACCGGCTCGGGAAGATCCCATCCGGTGGCCGCGATGATCACGACCAGGCTGAGGGAGGCGGACGCGACGACGCGGTCCGGTATCGCCATCGACGGTCTGGTCCTGCCGCGAACGGCGCCGGCGAGGGCGGCGATCGCCAGCGCGACGATGGCGGCGGCGACGGACGCGGTCACGTCGTCGGACGCCGGTGCGCGATCCGTCCGGGTCAGCGACGGGATGACGACGTATGCCGCAGGAACGGCGGTGAGCCGAGCCGCCGCCCAGCTCGCCCAGATCAGGGCGGCGCGATCCACGCCGCGCACGGCAGGGAGCCGGCCGATGCCGAGGAGCGCCGCGTGCCCGGCGAGCACCGCCGCCGGAAGGATCCACGGACCGGCGGCGAGAGGGGGGACGGCCAGCGGTACGGTGACCGCGGCCACGACGGCGAAGACGCCCGCGGCGGCGCTCCAGATCCGCGGCATCGCGGATCGCGCGCTCCCGGCGCAGACGACGCTGAGCGCCGCCAGTGTCGCGATGGAGACGGCGTCGGCGGAGAAGCGCTGGACCACCACGACGGCGAGTGCCGTGACGACGGCTCCGCCGGCCTGCAGCACGACGACGGTGATGCGTTCCGTCCGCAGCGGAGACCCGAGCGCGGGCGAGAGCCGGGAGAGGAGCGGGTGGAGGACGAGGCCGGAGGCAGCGACGGAGAGTCCCATGGCGTAGGAACCGGCGACGGCCGCCTCCGTGCCGGCGAGCGCCGACAGGATCAGCGCGGGAGAGAGTGCGGCTCCCACGGCCCCGCCCCAGACCCAGCTGCGCAGGCGCACCCGCCGGCCGCCCGCGAGCGCCGCTGCCGAGCACGCGAGGAGGACGACGCCGGCGAAGACCCTGGTCGCCGGACCATCGGGGACCAGGGCGGAGGCCGACGAGGCCGTGACCACGGCGAACACGAGACCGAGCATCCCGACGGTCTCGGCCGAGAAGGCGAGGCCTGCGCGACGGAGGGCCCACCCTGCCGTCAGGAAGAGGGCGGCCACCAGGGCCAGGACCGCGGAGCGCGCGGCCGCGTCGCTGAGATCGGGACTGAGGAAGGCGAAGACCAGGGAGGCGATCGCGATCAGTCCGGCCCCTGCGACGGAGAGCACGGACTGCACAGACAGCCTCCCGGCGCTCTGCACCGCGGCGGGGCGGTCAGGCGCAGACGGTTGAGCGCGCCACGGCGTCGGTCCTGCAGCCGGTGCGGAACCGGTGGTCGGCGTCGCGCCCGTCCTGAGGCGGTCGACGACCGTCTGCCGCCGCCGGAGAGCGATGGCGGCGGCGGCGGACGCTGCGCGCAGCTCGGCCAGCGACTCCTGGTCGATCTCGGCGCCGCAGGCCGGGCACGAGCCGTTCTCGACCACCGCTCGTGCGCAGCGCGGGCACGCGCGCTCACCGAGCAGATAGTCGATCGCGTCGGCCGTCCAGTGCGCTGACAGCGATGTCGTGACCGTCGGATCCGTCATCTGATGACCCCCTCGGCTGGGGAGCCTAGCCAGGGCTTGCATGCCGGGTCGTCATCCTTCCGGCGGAGAGCACAGCGCCGCGAGAGTGAGGTTCGACAGGGAGGGTACTGCCACCATCGGCGGTGCGCGGCCCCCGTATTGCCGCGAAACCCGCCCGGGTTGCGGGATGTTTCCGGGATTCGCACGTAGGGTGTCCGTGTGTGGCGACTGGATAGGAAGAACGAGGACGACCTGGTCGGGTCCGGCCTCGCGGACGACGACGCCCTGCATCCGGTCGCGAACTCGACCGCGCCGCATCAGTTGAGCCTGGGCGATCCGTCCCTCGTGGCCGGCAACATCGCCGACCCGGTCCGCAAGCGGTGGCAGGACGAGATCGCGTCGATCGGCGGCGTCTCGCCCCTCCTGCACTTCGAGGACAGCCCCCGTGCGCGCATCGAGCTGAGCACGACGCACCCGGGCGGGCTGCCGCAGTTCATCACGGGTAAGAGCACGCTGCTGTCGAGCCTGATCCGCGACGAGCTCGCGCTGCGCACCGCCCGTGCGGCCGCGAACGCGATCACGACGAAGGGCATCGAGCTGCGCACGGTGCGCGGCATCGAGTCCGTGCACCTGGCGATCGGCCTGGCGCAGTGGCGGCACGGCGGCGACGAGCTGACCGCGCCCATCCTGCTGCGCCCGCTGGCGATCCGCCGCTACGGCCGCGACTTCGAGCTGAAGCTGAAGGGCCAGCCCTTCCTGAACCCGGAGCTGTCGCGCGCGCTCGCCGAGCAGTTCCAGATCACCCTCGACGCGGACGCGTTCGTCGCGCTCGCGCTCAACAACGGCGTCTTCAAGCCCCAGCCCGTCATCGACCGGCTGCGCGGCCTCACCTCGCACCTGCCCTGGTTCAATGTGCAGCCGCGCCTGGTGGTGTCGTCGTTCGCCGACGTCGCCCCGGCGTTGCGGGCGGAGGCCGAGGACCTCGACACGACCCTCCTGAACGCGCTCGCGGGCAACCCGTCGGCGCGGACCACGATCGAGAGCGCCTTCAACCCGGTGGAGCAGATCCGCCAGGACGAGCGGCCGCCCGCGACCGACACCCTCCTGCTCGACGCGGACGAGGAGCAGGAGACGGTGGTCGCGCAGATCGCGGCCGGCAACTCCCTCGTCGTCAAAACCCTTCCCGGCACCGGCGGCACGCAGACCGTGGTGAACGCGATCGGTGCGCTCGTCGCCCAGCACAAGCGCGTGCTCGTGGTGAGCCCGCGCCGCTCCAGCCTCGACGACATCGCCCAGCGCCTCACGCGGGTGGGGCTGCCCGGGCTGGCCGTCACCCCGCGCACACTGCGCCGCGACCTGATCCAGTCGATCGGCCGCAACGAGAAGGCCACGCAGCCCCGCGTCACCGATGTGGACGAGGCGCTCGTGCGCCTGCGCAAGGTGCTGCTCGACTACCGCTCCGCCCTCGGGCGCCGCGACCCCGTGCTGAAGGTGTCCGTCCTGGATGCGCTGCGGGAGCTCTCACGCCTCGCTCTTCTGCCGTCGCCGCCGTCGACCACGGCCCGGCTCGGCCGCAGCTCCATCGAGGTGCTCGCCACCGACCGCGACGCCGCCTCCGACGCGCTCATCCGCGCCGCCCGGCTCGGCGAGTTCCGCTACGGCCCCAACGACTCGCCCTGGTACGGCGCGTCGTTCACCACGACCGAGGAGGGCAAGGCCGCCCACGACCTCGCCAAGAAGCTCAACCGGGCCGAGCTGCCCCGCCTGATCGACCGCGCCCGCGCGCTGATCGGCCAGACCCGGATGCGCCCGTTCGAGTCGATCGCCGAGCTCGGCGTGTACCTGCGCCTGCTGCTCGACATCCGCGAGACCCTCGACCGCTTCACGCCCGCCGTGTTCGACCGCTCCCTCGCCGAGCTGATCGCGGCCACCGCCTCCCGGCGCGAGTCCGCGACGATGACGAGCGCGAACCGCCGCCGCCTGCGCAAGCTGGCGCTCGAGTACGTGCGCCCGGGCGTGCACGTCACCGACCTCAACGAGAGCCTGCGCCGCATCCAGCAGCAGCGCATCCTGTGGAACCGGTTCGCCGTCGCCGGCGTGGTCCCGGAGGTGCCGGTCGGCATCGCCGATGTGCAGGTCGCGTACCAGCGCGTCGCGGAGGACCTCGCCCGCCTCGACATCCCGCTGCGCCGCACCGGGACGCCGCAGTCGCTCGCGGCCCTGCCGATCGAGGTGCTCACGCGCCAGATCGCCGGGCTCGCCGCCGAGTCCGAGGTGCTCGCCAACCTGCAGGAGCGCACCGCCCTGCTCGGACAGCTGCGCGACCTGGACCTCGACCCGCTCATCCAGGACCTCTCGGTGCGCCACGTGCCCGAGTCGCAGGTCAGCGCCGAGCTCGAGCTCGCCTGGTGGCAGTCGGTGCTGGAGTCGCTGCTCGCGGCCGACCGCGCCCTCCTGAGCGCCAACACCAGCGTGCTCGACCGGCTCGAGGCCGACTTCCGCCTGGTCGACGAGGCCCACGCCTCCGCCACCGGCAAGCAGCTCGCGTGGCTGCTCGCCGAGACCTGGAAGATCGGCATCGTCGACTGGCCGGAGGAGGCCACGGCGCTCAAGCGGCTCCTCAAGTCGGGCCAGCCGACGGCCGCGACGCTCGACGCCGCCGCCCCGCACCTCTCCCGTCCGCTCGCCCCAGTCTGGCTGATCTCGCCCTACGAGGTTCCCGAGCTCGGCACCGACCTGCCGTTCGACGCCGTCGTCCTCGTCGACGCCGGCGCGTCGACCCTCGCCGAGAACATCCCCGTGCTCCGACGCGCGAAGCAACTGGTCGCGTTCGGCGACCCGGTCACGCAGACCCCGTCGCGGTTCGACATCGGCGTGCACGAGTACGGCACGTCGTTCGAGGGCGTTCTGGAGGACGTGGATGCGATGCACGCGGACTCCGCGCTCGCCCGCCTCGCCGAGCTCCTCCCCGTCTACACGCTCAAGCGCAGCTACCGGGCCGGCGGCGAAGACCTCGCCGAGCTGGTCAACCGCCGCTTCTACGGCGGCATGATCGACTCGCTGCCCTGGGCCGGCACGTACCTCGGTCACGGCAGCCTCGCGCTGCACTACGTGTCCGGCGGCCAGGGCATGCCCGACAGCGACACCGGAGCGGTGGAGAGCACCGACGCCGAGGTCGCGAAGGTGGTCGAGCTCGTCCTGCAGCACGCCATCGAGCGGCCGCGCGAGTCCCTCATGGTCATCTCGGCGAGCGACCGGCACGCGGTGCGGGTCAACCAGGCGGTGCTAGCGGCCTTCGCCAAGCGCACCGACCTCGCCGACTTCATCCTGGGCGACCGCGCCGAGCCGTTCACCGTCGTCACGCTCGACCAGTCCGTCGGGCAGAGCCGTGACCGCGTCATCTTCTCGATCGGCTACGGCCGCACCCCGCACGGCCGTCTGCTGTCGAACTTCGGCGCCCTCGCCGAGCCGGGCGGCGACCGCCTGCTCGCGATCGGCATGACCCGCGCGCGCCGGGGGATGGACATCGTCTCCTGCTTCAAGCCGGACGACATCGACGAGTCCCGCATGCGTCACGGCATCGCCGCGCTCGCGCAGGTGCTGGGGGAGGCCGACGAGATCCAGGCGGCCGCGCCCGAGCACCTGAGCCCCGACGCGGACCCGATGATCATCGACCTCGCCAAGCGCCTGGCCCGGCGCGGGCTCGACGTGCACCTCGGCTACCGCGGCAAGCTCACGCTGATCGCCTCGCACGAGGGCCGCGCCGTCGTCGTCGAGACCGACGAGGACGTCAACAAGGGCAGCCTGCGCGAGTCGCTGCGCCTGCGGCCCGACGTGCTCCGCCGCCTCGGCTGGCACTACCTCCGCGTGCACAGCTTCGAGCTCTTCGCCGACCCCGACGCGGTCGCGGTCCGCATCGCGCGCCTCATCGGCGCGGGGGAGCCCGGCACCGAGACAGCACCGATCACCATCCCCGTCTGAGGCGACCGCGGCGTCGTCGTCAGAGCGGGAGTCAGGCGGGCGAACGCGACGGATAGGCGGCGGCGATGTTCGCCTCGATCCACGGAGCCATGAGCTGCATGGCCTCCGCCGTGAAGTGCACGCGGTCGACGCGGTAGATCGCCGCGCCTGTCGATGTCTTCGTCGCGCACTCTCCGCCCGGGCACACGGCCTCGTCGAGATCGAGAGGCCGGACCCGCGAGTGCGCCGCGAACAGCTCCGACTCGACATCCGTCTTGCACTTCAGGCGTTCGGGGGTGACGGTGGGGGACCAGGAGCGGGGGCGATCGTTGGACATCAGGATCAGCGGAGGGTTCTCGAACTGAGCGGTGGTGTCGACGAGGAGGCCGAGCTGGGCACGGTAACGCGCCGTCCATGTCGGCTGGCACGGCGAGATCCAGGCGCCCTGATAGAACTGATCCTCCACATCCCACTTGTTGTGCACGACGATGACATCAGGCCGGGCGTCGGCTTCGATCGCGCCGAGCTTGTCCCGCCATCCCCAGCACGACTTCTTCGAGTCCATCGTCCAGCCGTTGCCGGCCCTCGCCTTCTCGGCGTCGAACAGTCCGCAGCCTCCGTACGAGATCGAACGAGGAACCAGATCGGCCGTGCGGAAGTCCCGGAGCGCCTGGTACATGTTGCCGGCCACGGAATCGCCCAGGACGAGGACTCGGAGGGGGGAACCGTCCTCGCGGGTGGGGAGCGGGACGGGCTCGGCAACCGCGAACGGTTCACCGGCAGCGGGCTTCGATACGGGTGCCGCGGGTTTCGGTGCGACTGCCGCGGGCGCTTCCGACGGTTCGGAGGAGGACGCGCCGGCGATGCTCGTCGAGGGCTGCGTCAGGTAGATCGCGGACGCGACGACGAACCCGATCGCGAGCGTCACGCCGACCCCCGTCGTCAGGGAGCGGACGATCTCTCGCCTCCGTGACGGGCGCTGGAGCGCACGGGACTGCCGCCGCGTCATCTCGGGATCGGGCATCGCTTTCCTACCGCCTGTTCCATTCGTCGCCGACGCGAGCCGTCACCGAATGGCGGACGGAGAAGCGATCGTCGAAGGTCCCCGAGATTTTAGCGAGAACCTGTGGCCGCGGCGCTCTGGTCACACTCAGAATGAAGTGATATGGCGTAGATGTGCTGTATTTATCATGCTCTCACTCCGCGGTTCTCGCGCACCACCGCGTCCGACTCCCGCGTGCGCGGCGGATACCCTGGAGAGATGACCGACAGCACCTCCGATCAGCCGCGCGCCCGTCGCCACCGGCGCGTGCAGCGCGCGGGCGCACAGGGCGCCGACCCCACGCCGCACCTGCGGCCGGAGGCCGCGGAGGACGACACGGACCACTCGCCGTCGTTCGGAACGAACGACGAACAGCTGCGGCGGGACGTGCCGCCGCACTACTGACGCGCGCTGGTCGGCGCCGGGATCAGACCTGCGGGTCGGAGTGCTTGCCGGTCGCCTGCGGCGGGGATTGCTGCGCCTGCAGGATGTCGCGGATCTCGGTGAGCAAGTCCAGGTCGGTGACGGGAGCGTCGGGCTCGACGACGCCCTTCTTGCGGAGGCGCTCGGCGCGCTCCTTGACCAGGTTGAGCGGGTAGACGAAGACGAAGTAGACGACCGCTGCGACGATGACGAAGCTGATGATCGCTCCGACGACGGCGCCGAACTTGATGGTCGCGTCGCCGATCGGCACGTCCAGGGCGTTGTCGAGGCTGTCGGCCTTGAAGATCGCGCTGATGAGCGGGTTGAAGATGTTGCCGACGATCGAGTTGACGACCGCGGTGAACGCGGCGCCGATGACGACGGCGACCGCCAGATCGATCACGTTTCCGCGGAGGATGAACTCTTTGAAGCCTTTGATCACGATCGATCCTTTCGCCGGTGGAGGTGCAAGGGTGGGGTCGAGCTTAGGAGCCGGAGCCGCCGGAGGACGAGCCGCCCGAGGACGGCCCGCCGGACGAGCCGGAACCGCCGGAGGAGGACGAGCCTCCCGACGACGAGGAGCCGCCCGACGACGAGGACCCCGACGAAGACGAGCCCCCCGTGGACGAGCCGCCGGACGACGAGCCGCCCGACACTCCCGAACTCTTCGTACCACGCGAGTCGGTCCGGTAGAACCCGGAGCCGTTGAAGGTCACCCCGACGGCCCCGAAGACCTTGCGCAGCTGGCCGCCGCAGTTCGGGCAGACCGTGAGCGCGTCATCGGTGAACGCCTGCTGGATGTCGAAGGCGTGGCCGCAGTCGCGGCAGGCATAGGAGTAGGTGGGCATCAGTTTCCGCTTATTTCACGTGCGTCGGTCGGGTCGGGTGGGTCAGGTGAACTGGACGATGCGCGTCGGGGTGACGACGCCGTCGACCGCCTGGTCGTGCCGCTCGCGCGGGACCTCGTCCACGAGCTCGCCGTCGAAGAGGACGGCGTACACCGGGGGACATTTTTCCATGCTCCCGAGCGTCTTGTCGAAATAGCCGCGCCCCCAGCCCATCCGCATGCCCGAGGCGTCGACCGCGGCGGCCGGCACGAGGATGAGGTCGACGTCGTTGATCGCGATGGGGCCGAGCAGCTCGCCGACGGCCTCGGGCAGCCCGAACAGCCCTTCGGTCTCGGTCTCGCCGTCGCCGGTGGTCCAGTCGAGCAGGCCGTCCTCGCGGGAGATCGGGAGGAGCACCCGGAGGCCCTGCGCGTGCGCCCAGTTGAGGAACGGGCGCGTGTCCGGCTCGATGGTGGTCGAGAGGAAGCAGGCGACCGATCGCACGTTCAGGTCGGTCGTGAGATCGACGAGATGGCGGGTGAGACCGGCGGTCGCGCTCGCGCGCTCGGTGCTGGTGAGGTTCTGTCGCCGCTCCCGCAGTTCTGCGCGCAGAGCGCGTTTGCGGTGGGCGGCAGTATCCGGGTCCATAGCGCAATCCTAGAAGATGGGGCCGTGACCCCGGAGGAAATGCGGATACTGTAGGCGGCATGGCTAACCACGTCACCAAAGCTGTCATTCCGGCGGCGGGCCTCGGCACCCGCTTCCTGCCCGCCACCAAGGCGATGCCCAAGGAGATGCTGCCCGTCGTCGACAAGCCGGCCATCCAGTACGTCGTCGAGGAGGCCGTCGACGCGGGCCTGCACGACGTGCTCATGATCACCGGGCGCAACAAGAACGCGCTGGAGAACCACTTCGACCGCAACGCCGAGCTGGAGGACACCCTCCGGGCCAAGGGCGACACCGATCGTCTCGAGAAGGTCAACTACTCCACCGCCCTCGCCGACATGCACTACGTGCGCCAGGGCGACCCCAAGGGCCTCGGCCACGCCGTCCTCCGCGCCAAGATGCACGTGGGCCGCGAACCCTTCGCCGTGCTGCTCGGCGACGACATCATCGACTCCCGGGACCCGCTGCTCAAGCGGATGCTCGAGGTCCAGTTCGAGCTCAACACCACGGTCATCGCACTGATGGAGGTCGACCCCGACAGCATCCACCTTTACGGCGCCGCCGCGGTGGAGCCGACGGACGAGGACGACGTCGTGCGCATCACCGGTCTGGTGGAGAAGCCGGACAAGAAGGACGCCCCGTCGAACTACGCGATCATCGGCCGCTACATCCTGCGTCCCGAGGTCTTCGACGTGCTCGAGCGCACGGAGCCGGGCCGCGGCAACGAGATCCAGCTCACCGATGCGCTGCAGTCGATGGCGCACGCCCCCGACTGGACCGGCGGCGTCTACGGCGTCGTCTTCCGGGGCCGCCGCTACGACACCGGCGACCGCCTCGACTACATCAAGGCCATCATCCAGCTCGCCTCCGACCGCGAGGACCTCGGGCCCGACCTGCGCCCGTGGCTGAAGGACTTCGCGAAGGGCCTCGACGACACCCCGGACGAGGTCATCGAGGAGATGCCGGCCGAGCCCGTCGGCGAGCCGATCTCCTAGAGCCCCTCGAACCCGCCCACTGCAGAACGCACCTGCACAACAGCCCGCACGAAGGAGAGATGCCCGTGGCGATCGTCGTCCCCACCCTCGGTGAGGGGCCGGTGGGGTTGCGCCCCATCCGGCTGCGCGACGCCCGCGCGCTCGAACGCTCCCTGCTCGACAACCGCGGATGGCTGCGGCAGTGGGAGGCGACCAGCCCGTATGCGCCCGGGTCCTTCGACACGCGCGCCAGCATCCGCTCGCTGCTGTCGAACGCCCGGGCCGGGCACGGCCTCCCGTTCATCGTGGAGTACGAGGGCAAGCTCGCCGGCCAGCTGAACGTCTCGTCCATCGCCTACGGGTCGCTGTCGAGCGCGACGATCGGCTACTGGATCGCGCAGGAGTTCGCCGGGCGCGACATCACGCCGACGGCCGTCGCCCTCGCCACCGACTACTGCTTCTACCAGCTGGGCCTGCACCGGATGGAGATCTGCATCCGGCCAGAGAACAAGCCCAGCCTGCGCGTGGTCGAGAAGCTCGGCTTCCGCTACGAAGGTCTGCGCCGCCGCTACATCCACATCAACGGCGACTGGCGCGACCACTTCTGCTTCGGTCTCGTCTCGGAGGAGCTGACCCAGGGAGTGCTGCGACGCTGGCGCGACGGAGCCGTTCCGGCGGACGCCGCGACGGTGACCGCGGAGGACGTCGCGGCCGCCGCGCTGCCCCTGCCGATCGCCCGGATCCGCTGAGACACACCCTCCGTCTGCCCCGGCCGCACGGGCGCCGCCCCGTAGCGTAGAGACATGAACGGGGATGTGATGGGCGGAGGGGTCGTCGTCGCGATCGCGGCGGTGCTGTGGCTCGCCTATCTGATCCCCGTCTGGCTCCGCCGCCGCGAGTACGTCGCCACCGAGCGCAACGCGGTCCGGCTGCAGCAGACCCTCCGCATCCTCGCCGAGACCAGCGAGCTGCCGGACGAGGTGCGCATGGAGGCCACGGCCCGCACCGTCGCCGAGCAGCAGCGCGTGCTCCGGCGTGCCGAGCAGCGTCAACTCGTCGAGGCGCGCGCGGAGGCCGCGGCCCACGCCCGGCGCGAGCACGCCATCGCTGAGGAGCGGCGCATCGCGGCCGAGGAGGCCGAGCGTGCGGCGACCGCGGCGATCGCTGTCGAGCGGGCCTCCCGTGCCGCAGCGGCCCAGCGTGCGCGCGCCATCGCGACGGCCGAGAGCCGCCGCCCCGTCCTCTCCCCGCAGCGCCGCCGCCGGCTGCGTCGTGCGCGGGCTCTGAGCACCCTCGTCCTCGTGGCCGGGGTGATCGGCGTGATCGCCGGCACCGGCCTGATGCTCTCGACGGGCGCCTGGCTCGTCCCCGCCCTGTCCGCGGCCGTGTCGGTCGCCGCCCTCGGGATGCTCGGCCGCCTGGCCCAGCCGCAGGAGGCGCCTGCCGCGCCCACCCGTGCCGTCACCATCCCGGCCGCACCCGCCATCTACGACGACGCGCAGCACGACCTCCCCGTGCAGGAGCGGCTGCGCCAGAGCTGGACGCCGCGTCCGCTCCCCAAGCCGCTGCACCTCTCGCCCGGGACGGTGGCCGCCGCCGCCATGGCGTCCGTCGACGCCGCCACCGAGCTGCGCCGCGCCGCCGCTCGGGCCGACTTCGACCGCAAGGCCGCTGAGATCGCGCCGCCCGCTCCTGTCGCTCCTCCCGTCCCGCTGCGGCCCGTCGCGGTGGCCGAGGCGCCCGTCGCCTCCCTTCCGCGGATCGCCCCCGTCGCCCCGGCGCCGGAGCCCATCCCGAGCCGCTACGCCAGCATGGGCATCGTCGGCGAATCGGCCGACGGCGCCATCGACCTCGACGCGGTGCTCCGCCGCCGCCGGGCCGCGAGCTGAGCGGTGCTCGATTTCAACTCGGCGCGGGTGGGGTGCTAGGCTTTCAGAGCAGTTCCCCGGGGCTATGGCGCAGTTGGTAGCGCGCTTCGTTCGCATCGAAGAGGTCAGGAGTTCGAATCTCCTTAGCTCCACCGGAAAGCACGGAAAGGCCGCTCGCGAGAGCGGCCTTTCTGCTTGTCCGGGCGTCTCAGGTGACGTTCCGGACGCAGAGTCATCACCTCCGGACGACCGATCAGGTGCAGGCGTCGGCACGCCGCCAGCATGGAGGAATGACAGTCAGCGACACCGTTCCGACCTCTCCGACCGCCGCGGTCCGCGCGCAGAACGCGCCCGGCGGCGAGACCGCCCGCTGGGGTGGCGTCGTCGCGCTCCTCGTCGGGGTGTTCGTGCTGGTGACCAGCGAGTTCCTCCCGGCGAGTCTGTTGCCGTCGATGGCCGCCGAGTTCGGGGTGACCGAAGGGGTCGCGGGCCAGGTCGTGACCGCGACGGCGCTGGTGGGCGTGATCGCGGGTCCGGCGACGGCCCTGGTCTTCCCGCGGCTCGACCGGCGGCGCCTTCTGCTCGGACTGCTCATCCTGGCGCTCGCGGCCAACCTGGTGACGGCGATCGCACCGGCCTTCTGGATAGTCGTGATCGCCCGCATCGCGCTGGGCATGGCGATCTCGGGCACGTGGTCGATGGCCCTCGCCGTCTCGGCGCACCTCGTGCCGCCGCGTCACCTCGGCCGGGCGATGATGGTCGTCAACACGGGTGTGTCCGCGGCGACCGTCGCCGCCGTGCCGCTGGGCGCCCTGATCAGCTCGCTGGCCGGATGGCGCGTCGTCTTCTTCGCCGTCGCGGGCGCCACCGTGATCGCCATCGTCGTGATGGCGATCGTCATGCCGTCCGTGCCGGCCGCGGCCGGGACCGGTCTGCGGGCACTGGTCGCGACCATCCGCTCGAAGGCGATGATCGTCGGCCTGGTCGGCGTGCTGCTGATCGTCGCCGGGCACTTCGCGAGCTTCACCTACATCCGGCCCGCGGCCGAGAGCATCTCCGGACTGGGCGCCGGCGGCATCGCCGTCCTCCTCGCGGTCTACGGCGTGGGCGGCCTGATCGGCAACCTGGTGACCGGGTCGGTGGTCGACAAGCGGCTGGCGACGACGCTCGTCGTGCTGCCGACGATCCTCGGCGCGGCCGTCATCGTCTTCTCGTTCTCGACCGGCTCGGTCGTCTTCGCCTTCATCGCGGTCGCCGTCTGGGGCATGGCCTTCGGCGGCGTGCCGACCATGGCGCAGACCTGGTCGGCCCGGGTCGAGCCGGAGCGCATGGAGAGCGCGGGCGGGCTCACCGTGGCCACGTTCCAGCTCGGCATCTCGACCGGCGCCGTCGTGGGCGGCGTGCTGATCGACGCGACGAGCGTCTCCGTGGTGTTCGTGGCGGGCGGGATCTCGGCCGTGCTGGGCGGCCTGCTCATCGCCTCCACCCGGCGCTGGTTCCCGCGCCGCGGCTGATCGCTGCAGGCTGACGGCAGGCGGCCGGTTGTCAGGCGGTCGCGGCCAGCCGCCGCCACGCGGACGGGTTCGTGCCGGTGTGGCGGCGGAAGGCGCGGCTGAAAGCGGCCTCCGACCCGTAGCCGAGCGAGACCGCGGTCTGGGCCACGCTGACGCGGTCGTCGGCGAGAAGGGACTTGGCCCGCTCCATCCGCACCCGCAGCAGGTAGCGCGCGGGAGGCTCGCCGACGACGGTGTGGAACCGCTCGGCGAAGGCGGAGCGGGAGGTGCTGGCCACACGGGCGAGCCGCTCCAGCGTCCACGCGCCGCCCGGGTCGTCGCGGATGGCGTCGACGGCGCGCGCGATGTGCGGGTCGCTCGCCGGCAGGAGCCAGCCGTCCGGAGCGCAGCCGTTCTCGACCCACGCCCGCACCGCCGAGGCGGCGAGCACGCTCACGAGCCGGCCGGCGAACGCGCACGACGCGGGTCGCGCGCTGGCGACCTCGGCCACGAGCGCCTGCGCGAGCGCATTGAGGTGCGCATCCCGCCGCAGCAGCTGGCAGGCGATGAGCGCTTCGGGAAGGGCGCGGGCGAGGGGATGCTCGGTGCCGGCGGCGAGGCGCAGCGAACCCGCCACGACCTCGGCGTCGCCGACGGCGTGCACACGGTACGCGGTCGGCCGCGTGCGCAGCACGAAGTCGCCGCCGCGAAGCCGGTTGGTCTCCGCGTCGGTGCGCAGCTCGATCTCTCCGCTCAGCACGAGGAAGAAGGGGACCTCGCGTACGCGGCCGCCGATGGCCTCTCCGGAGGAGAGCTGGTGCCGGGCGAAGTCGACGAGCGTCCAGTCCATGGCCGCGAGCATCTGCTCCAGCATCCGGGCCGTGCGTTCGGTGAGCACGCCGGAGGCCACGAGGTCGGGGGCGGCGGGTGCGTCCGTTTCGATGATGCTCACGAGAGGCGCAACCGTCGTGGCGACCGCGGGATTCCCGGCCGGGCGATCACACCACCAGGAGCACGGCCAGCACGACCATGAGGACCGCGATCCCGGCATCCAGGATCCGCCACGACATCGGGCGCGCGAAGAGCGGGGCGGCGAAGCGGGCGCCGAAGCCGAGCACGCTGAACCAGAGCAGGCTCGCGGTCGCGGCCCCCGCACCGAAGACCCAGCGGCCGGGATCGCCGTGATCGGCCGAGAGGGAGCCGAGCAGCAGCACGGTGTCGAGGTAGACGTGCGGGTTGAGCCAGGTGATCGCGAGGCACATCCCGGCCGTGGCCAGGAGGGAGGGCGCGACACCCGACGCCGCCGTGAGCGCCGACGGCTTCAGCGCCCGCCGCGCCGCGAAGACCGCGTAGCCGAGGAGGAACGCGAATCCGACCCAGCGCACGATCTCGAGGGCGAGCGGCGCGGCCTTCACGAGCGCCCCGATCCCGGCCACGCCGGCGGCGATCAGCAGGGCGTCGCTGAGCACGCAGATCGCGACGACCGGGAGCACGTGCTCGCGCCGCAGTCCCTGGCGCAGCACGAACGCGTTCTGCGCACCGATGGCGACGATGAGGGAGGCGCCGGAACCGAGGCCGGTAAGGAAGATCGCGAGCACGCATCGACCCTATGGGCGGAATACGTCTTCAGTACAGCTTGTCTTTCTTACGAAGCATTAGCATCGCTGATGATGGATGCGAACGCCGAGCAGTTGAAGACCCTCGCCGCCGTGATCGACCACGGCACGTTCGAGCGCGCCGCCGTCGTTCTGCACGTGACGCCGTCGGCGGTGAGTCAGCGGGTCAAGGCGCTGGAAGAGCAGACCGGCCGCGTGCTGGTGCGCCGCACCAAGCCGATCGAGCCGACCGAGGCCGGCCGGGTGCTTCTGCGCCTCGCCCGGCAGGTCGCACTCCTGGAGGCGGAGGCCGCGGCCGAACTGGATGCCGCAGGCGGGGCCGCGACGACCATCCCGTTGGTCGTCAACGCCGACTCGCTGGCGACGTGGGTGCTGCCCGCGCTCGCGAGCCTCCCGGACCTGGTCTTCGACCTCACCCTCGATGACCAGGAGCACACGCTCGACCGGCTGCGCGACGGCACGGCGATGGCGGCGATCGGTTCCGACCCCGACGCGGTGCAGGGGTGCACCGTCTCGTCCCTCGGCGCCATGGTCTACCGGCCGGTCGCGAGCCCCGCGTTCGTCGAACGGTGGGCGCCGGAGGGATGGACTCCGGAGGCCGCCGCCGTCGCACCGATGCTCGTGTTCGACCGCAAGGACGCCCTCCAGGACCGCTACCTGGCCCGCTTCGCTCCCACCGCCCGGCCGCCCCGGCAGTACGTGCCCGCCTCGACCGAGTTCGTGCGCGCGGCGGAGCTCGGTCTCGGCTGGGGGATGCTGCCCGACCTCCAGACCGCCGGGCACCTCGCCGCCGGTCGCCTGACCGTGCTCGACGACGGCGGGGAGGAGGCGGTCGCCCTGCACTGGCACCAGTGGTCGATGCGGTCGGCGGCGCTCACCGCCGTCGCCGACGCCATCGCGGCGCGGGCGGCGGCGGAACTGCGGCCGCCGAGCCGGTCGTGACTAGAGCGTCGCCAGCACGAGGTCGAGCGCGTCCGCGAATCGGTCAGCGCTCTCGCGCGTGATGCACAGCGGCGGCTTGATCTTCAGCACGTTCTTGAAGTCGCCGGTCGGCTGCACGATGGCGCCCTCGGCGAGCATCCGGTCGCAGATCAGCGTCGCCTCGGCGGTCGCCGGGGTCATCTCGGCGCGGTCGAGCACCAGCTCGACGCCCAGGTAGAGGCCCATCCCGTGCACGGCGCCGACGATCGGGTGCCGCTCGCCGAGCTCGCGCAGCCGGTCGGCGAGGTGGTCGCCGACCGTGACCGCGTTCTCCTGGAGGCGCTCGTCGCGCATGACGTCGAGCACGGTGAGCCCGACGACGGAGCTGACGGGGCTGCCGCCGGCGGATGAGAAGAAGGAGCCCTCGGCCGCGAACGACTCCGCGATCTCCCGGCGGGTGATCACCGCGCCGAGGGGCTGCCCGTTGCCGACCGCCTTGGCGATGGTGATGACGTCGGGCACGACACCCTGCTGCTGCGAACCCCAGAAGTAGTGGCCGAGGCGGCCGAAGCCGACCTGCACCTCGTCGGCGATGCAGACGCCGCCGCGGGCGCGGATGCGCTCGTAGACGCCGGCGAGGTAGCCGTCGGGCAGCATGAGGCCGCCCGCGTTGCCGAAGACCGGCTCGGCGATGTAGCCCGCGACCTCGACGCCGGCCGCATCCAGGGCCGCCAGGTCGTCGTCGAGATCGGCGAGGTAGGCGCCCGCCGAGTCGGGGCCGCGGTGCACGCCGCGCAAGGAGTTCGGGGCGGCGACGAGCGTCACCCAGTCGGGCCGTGTCTCGAGTGCGCGCGGGTTGTCGCCCAGCGACGAGGAGACGGAGTCGGAGCCGACGGTCCAGCCGTGGTAGGCCTCCTTTACCGCGAGCACGGTGCGGCGGCCGGTGTGGGTCTGCGCGAGGCGCAGAGCGAGGTCGACCGCCTCGCTTCCGGAGTTGACCAGGAAGACGGTGTCGAGCCCCTCCGGAGCCAGCTCGGCCAGGCGCTCGGTGTACCGCGAGAGCTCCTCGTAGTGGAAGCGCGAGTTGGTGTTGAGCCGTGCCCACTGGTCGCGGACCGCCTCCACGAGCCGCGGGTGGCCGTGGCCGATCTGCGTCACGTTGTTCACCATGTCGAGGTAGCTCTGTGCGCGCGTGTCGAAGAGGTGGTGCCGCCAGCCGCGCTCGATGAGCGGGGGATGGGCGAAGTAGTGCTCCTGCACGCGCGCGAAGGTGTCGTCGCGGCGGGCGAGCGCTCCGGCGGGATCCGGGATGGAGGCGGTGACGTCGAGCCCGAAGAGGTCGGACGGGTCGGGGGAGACGGCGGACCACAGTGCGAACGGGGCGGTCGGGGTGACGAACGCAGGCGGACGGCCGCCGCCTGTCCGGCCGAGCTGAGCGGTGAGCCGGATGGTCGTGCCGATCTCGTCGCCCGCGGCGACCCTCGCGGTCGTGAGGGGGCGGGTCAGGCCGTCGAGCCACAGGTCGACCCCGTCGGCGCGGAGAGTCCAGGCGCCCTCGACCAGCGACAGCTCGCCCGCGAACGGGGCGAGGACGGGCATGCCGGCGGGGGCGTCGAAGGTGACGCCGAGCGCCACCGTCGCAGTGGCCTCGGCACGATCGCGGACCGCACGGGTCAGGCGCGCCTCGCCGTAACGGGTGATGGCGTGCCCGGCTTCCCGGCAGACGCGGGCCAGCACCTCGTCCTCGGCCGACGCCGCGGTCCATGCCCCGGCGTCCTGATCCCGGCCGAGCACCGACAGGTCGGCGAGGTTCGCGGGGCTGCTCTCCACGGCGATCAGCCGGCCGAGCTCGGGGAGCGCCGTGGTGCCGGCGAGCCGGTGACGGAGGAGGGCCTCCATCTCGTCCGCGTCGATGCGGCGGGCGACGTCGAACGCCAGCCACTCGTGGGCGCGGTTCTCGTCGGCGTACCGGTTGTCGCCATCCAGCGCCACCTGCTGCTCGCCGCTGACGACGAGCACCGCGCCGCGGAGGACCACCAGCGGCCAGAGCGCCGCGAGGTCCGCATCGTCGAGCGGGGAGCGCTCGTGGAACGCCGCGACCACGTCGAGCACGGCCGAGAACGGCTCCTCCGGCACGTGGTGCAGCACGCTCGTCACGGTGGCGGCGAGGTCGCCGGCGAGCCAGCCGTCCGCGACGTCGCCGAAGTCGATGACGCCGGGGCCGGCCTCGCCGAGCACGATGTTGTCGTCGGTCACATCGCCGTGCGTCGCCTGCACGCGCAGCCGCGAGCGCAGCGGTTCGAGGCGGGCGAGCGCGGCATCGGCGGCGGCGCGGACGACGCGGCGCTTGGCGGGTTGCTCCACGTGGTCGAGCAGGAGGTCGACGACCTCCCCGCCGATCCGCGAGTCCCACTGCGTCGAGCGGTCGAGCCCCGCGTGCTCCAGACCGGCCAGGCCGGCGGCGATTCCCCCGGCGAGCGTGCCGAGGGTGCGCAGCTGCTCGGTGCTGAGACGGGCGACCTCGGTGAGCGGTTCGCCGTCGAGGAAGGTCAGGACGCGGGCATGCAGTTCCACCCCGCGCACGTCGGCCGCGACCAGCTCGGCTCCGTCGATCGAGGGGACGACGGCGGGCACGCGGATACCGGAATCGGCAAGGGCCGTGAGCGCGGCGTTCTGCGCGAGAAGCTCGTCCGCCGTGAAGACGGGATTCGCGATCTTGAGCACGAAACGGCTCTCGCCCGTGTCGACGAGGAAGTTGCGATCCTGCTGGCTGCCGAGCTCGGTGACCGCGCCGCTCAGGCCGAAGCGTCCGGAGGCGATGGCGGCGGCTTCGCTCGGAGTGATGTCCGGGCGGGGAAGCGATGGCTGGTCGAGGAAGTCGGAATTCGGCACGGATGCTCCAGGGCTCGTCGGCGGGCTGAGGCCAGTCTAGTGACGGGCAACGCCCTCCCAGCACCCAGCGAATGCACGGGGATCGGCGCGTAGCATCGACGCGTGAAACCCTGGAGGTCGGCCCTCGTGGCATTCGTCATCGACGTCGCCTTCGTGCTGATCTTCGTGCTGGTCGGGCGCCGCAGTCACGGCGAGACGGCCGGGTTCACCGGCCTGATGACCACGCTCTGGCCGTTCCTCGTCGCGCTGATCGCCGGGTGGCTCGTCACCTGGGCCTGGCGTCGTCCGCTCGCCGTGGTCTGGCCCGGCATCCCGATCTGGCTGATGACGGTCGCGCTCGGGATGCTGATCCGCACCTCCGCGGGGCAGGGTGTGCAGCCGAGCTTCATCGCCGTCGCCTTCGTCGTGCTGGGCGCCTTCCTCGTGGGCTGGCGGCTCGTCGCGATGCCGTTCGTGCGCCGCCGCGCGCTGCGCCGCACCGCCTGATGGCCTCGCACATTCGTGCCGAATGTAGCGAATAGCGCCGCCATTCTCGACATTCGGCACGAATCGCGCAGCGCGAGCGCGGTCAGCGGACCGCGGCGGCGATGAGCGTCGCGACCGTGTAGATCGCGAGCCCCGCGAGCGCCCCGACGACGGTGCCGTTGATCCGGATGAACTGCAGGTCGCGCCCGACCTGCGTCTCGATCTTGTCGGTCGTCTCGGCCGCATCCCACCCGCGCACGGTCTCGCTGATGACCCCGGCGATGTCGTGCCGGTAGGCGGTCACGAGGTGCAGCGCGGCATCGGTAATGCGGGCGTTGAGGGAGGCGCGGAGCGCCGGGTCCGCGGCGACGCGGCGGGCGGCGTCGGCGAGGGCGACCTCCGCGCGGCTCCGCAGCTCGCTCTCCGGGTCGGACAGGGCGTCGACCGCGGCATTCCGCGCCGCCTCCCACGCCGATGCGGCGAGCTCCCGGATGCGCGGGTCGTCGAAGGCGCGCTCCTTGGCGCCCTCGAGCCGGGCGATCGTCTCGGGGTCGTGCTGCAGTCGATCGGCGAGCTGGCCGAGCGCGTCGTCGATCGCGTGCCGCATCCGGTGCTCGGGATCCCGCCGCACGTCGCCGAGGAAGCGCCGCGCCTCCGCGTGCAGCCGGTCGTCCACCATGCGGTCGACGAACGACGGCACCCAGGAGGGCAGCCGGCGCGAGACGAGGGTGGCGAAGGCGTCGGGATGACCGGCGAGCCATTCGTCCACTCGGTCCAGCACCAGGTCCACGACCTCGCGCTGTCCGCCGGACGCGAGCACCTTCTCGCCCAGTCGGCCGAGCGGAGGTCCCCACTCCGGCGCGATCAGGTGCGTGCGCACGACCGCCTCGATCGCGTCCCGCATCCGCTCGTCGTCGAGCAGCCCGGCCAGCCCGACGATCGCGGCGGAGCCCTCCGCAACGACGCGGCGCGCGTTCTCCGGTTCGGCCAGCCAGCCGCCGATGGCGCCCGCGATGTCGATCGACGCGAGCTTGCCCGCGACGACGTCGTCCGCAAGGAAGTTGGTCTCCACGAACTCGCCGAGGCTCTCGCCGATCTCGTCCTTGCGGGTCGGGATGATGGCCGTGTGCGGGATGCGCAGGCCGAGGGGATGCCGGAACAGCGCGGTCACGGCGAACCAGTCCGCGAGCGCGCCGACCATGGCCCCCTCCGCGGCCGCCCGCACGTAGCCGAGCCAGGGGTAGCGGTCCTGCAGCGCGAAGGCGACGGTGAAGATCACGGCGGCGACGACGAGCAGCGACGTCGCGAGGATTTTCATCCGGCGGAGGGCGCGCCTGCGCTCGGCATCGTGCTCCGCCGCGGGGGAGAGGACCTCGGGTGCGCGCGTCACTGGACCAGGTGCAGTTCGCGGCTCGTGTTGTTCAGCCGGTGCGCGCCGTCCTCCGCCGCGACCACGATGTCCTCGATGCGCACGCCGAACCGGCCGGGCAGGTAGATCCCCGGCTCGATCGAGAAGCACATCCCGGCCTCGATCGGCAGCTCCTCGCCCTCCACCAGATACGGCGGCTCGTGCGTGGTGGTGCCGATGCCGTGTCCGACCCGGTGGATGAAGAAATCGCCGTATCCCGCATCCCGGATGACGGCCCGGGCGAGGCGGTCGATCTCCTGCAGCGGGATGCCGACGGCGACGGCCTCGAACGCCGCCTGCTGGGCGCGCTTCACGATCTCGAAGACCTCGTGCTCCTCGTCGGTCGGCTCGCCGACGTGCACCGTGCGCGTGGTGTCGGACCCGTAGCCGTCCATCAGGCCGCCGAAGTCGAGCACGACCATATCGCCCTCGGCGATCGTCCGATCGCCGGCCTCGTGGTGCGGGTTGGCTCCGTTGGGGCCGGAGCCGACCACGGTGAAGTCGACCTGCGAGTGGCCGTGCTCGCGCAGCAGTCGGTCGAGGTCGGCCGCGACCTCCAGCTCGGTGCGCCCGGCGAAGCGGACGCCGAGGATGTGCTCGAAGGTCGCGTCGGCCGCAGCCCCCGCAGCGGCGAGCCGGTCGATCTCATCGGCGTCCTTCACCGCGCGCAGCATCGGCAGGGCGCGCGAGAACGCCGCGAACCGCGCCTCCGGGAGCTTCTGCTGCAGGCCCAGGAGGTGCATCGCCCAGAGCGCGTCCGACACCGCGTACTGGCCGGAGGCGTCGAGCAGCGCGGCGGTCGGCACGTACTCGTCCTCCCCGTCCGACCAGTCGACGATGCGGAAGGCGCCGTTTGCGCGGGTGGCCGCGGCGCTGTCGTGCTCGAGCACGGGAACGATCATCGTCGGCTCGCCCTCCGCCGGGACGACCAGGAGGGTGATGCGCTCGGTCGTCGCGATCGGAAGGTAGTCGGCGAAATAGGCGAGGTCGGGGCCCGGGGCGACGAGCAGGGCGTCGAACCCGGCGGCGCGGGCCTGTGCGGCTCCCCGCCGGAGCCGCTCGGAGAAGTGCTGCGCGGTGATCTGCTGCATGGTCGGTCAGCTCTCCGCCGGGCCGAGCCAGGCGTTCGCCACGGTGTTGTGGGCGGACTCGGCGTCGGAGGGATGGAAGATGCCGGCCAGCACGTCGCGGTAGAGCCGGCCGAGCTCGTTCCCGGAGAAGTAGGTCGAGCCTCCCGAGACCCGGATCGCCTGGTCGACCACGCGTCGGGCCGTCTCGGTCGCGCGGACCTTGAGCCCGACCAGCTTCGGGAACCAGAGCGCGCCATGGTTCGCCTGGGTGTCGATGTCGCGGGCGAGCGCGTCGAGCTGCGGGAGCAGCGCATCCTGATCGATCGCCGCCTCGGCCACCCGCCAGCGGATGTCGGGGTCGCTCGCGTAGCTGCGGCCGCCGTCCTTCAGGCTGGTGCGCCGGTGGGCGGCGGCGACGGCGAGGTCGAGGGCGCGGGCGCCGATGCCGGTGTAGACCGACGCGAGCAGGATCTCGAAGTTGGCGAAGATCGCGAAGACCAGCGGGTCGGGGTTGGGGCCAGGATCCAGCCGGCGCACAATCCGGTCGGCGGGGGAGCGGGCGCCGTCGAGGATCGTCGTGCGGCTCTGCGTGGCGCGCATCCCGATGGTGTCCCAGTCGTCGCGGATCTCGAAGCCGCCGTCGTCGCGGTCGACGAAGCCGTAGACGATCTTGGGGCCGTCGGGGCTCGTCGCGTCGAGTCCCATCGTGCCGAGCCGCGTCCAGGCGGGGGAGAGGGAGGTGAAGATCTTGCGGCCGTGGAAGGTGTACGAGCCGTCGTCCGCGGGCCGCGCCTCCGTCGTCGAGCCGAACAGCACGAGGTCGTTGCCTGCCTCGCTGAGGCCGAAGGCGAACACCTCGCCCGCGCCGGCCTCCCGGAGCACGAAGTCGAGGGAGTCGTCGCCGCGGTCGTGCAGGGTCTTGGCGATGCCCGTCCAGACCAGGTGCATGTTGACCGCGAGGGCGGTCGCCGGAGCGGCGCCGGCCAGGCGCACCTGCAGGCGGGCGGTCTGCTCGAGGCCCAGCCCGAGCCCGCCGAACTCGGTCGGCACGAGAGCGCGCAGATAGCCGATCTCGACCAGCTCGGCGAAGTCCTCGTCGAAGAAGCGGTTCTCGGCGTCGTAGACGGCCGCACGGCCCCGGAACCGCTCCAGGAGGTCGTCGCCCAACAGCTCGTGCTCGGTCACGCTCCTCAGCCTAGGGGAGCGCGACCGAGCACGATACGGGCTGTCGCCCGGTCACTGAGCGGTGTAGCCGCCGTCCACCAGGTGGTAGCTGCCGGTGATGAAGCTCGCCGCGTCGGAGGCGAGGAACGCGACCAGGGAGGCGACCTCCTCCGGCTCGCCCAGGCGGCCGAGGGCGTGCTTGCCCTCGAGGAACGCCAGCGCCTCGGCGGAGAGGTTGGCCTCCACGAGCGGGGTGCGGATGAAGCCGGGGCCGACCGCGACGACGCGCACCTTGTCGGCGGCGTACTCGAGCGCGGCGTTCTGCGTGAGGCCGAGCAGCGCGTGCTTGGCGGTGACGTAGGCCGACGAATTCGCGAAGCCGACGCTGCCCAGGATGGACGCCATGTTGACGATCGCACCGCCGCCGTTCGCGGCCATGGCCTTCAGCTGCGGCTGCATCCCGTAGAACACGGCGTTGAGGTTGACCTCGATGACCTTGCGCCAGCTGTCGAGCGAGTAGTCGCCGACGGTGGCGGCCTCGCCGCCGATGCCCGCGTTGTTCACCGCGATCTTGAGCGGTGCCAGAGCGTTCGCCGCGGCGACGCTCGCCTCGCCGAACGCGGGGTCGGTCACGTCGCCGGCGAGCGCGGCGGCCTTTCCGCCCGCGGCCTCGATCTCGGCCACGACGGCCTGCGCGTGCTCCTCGTTCAGGTCGGTGACGAGGACGGCTGCGCCGCTCGCCGCCAGGGTGAGCGCCACGGCGCGCCCGATGCCCGAGCCGCCTCCGGTCACGATCGCGGACCGGTCGGCGACGTCGTACTGAGCCATGAAAATCTCCCTTCAGATATCCGACACCTGTCGGATAACTCCATTGTACGATCGAAAAGTGGATGCACGCCAGGAGAAGACCCTCGGCCGCTTGACGGCGGCCATCCTCGACCTCGCGACGGCCGGCCCGGTCGCCGACGTGTCGGTCTCCGCGCTGGCGACGGCGGCCAGCGTTCACCGTTCGACCGTGTACACGTACGCCGCGTCGCCCGTCGACCTGCTCCAGCGCGTGCTGCGCTCGGAGCTCTACGACCTTCGAGCCGCATACCTCGTGGACATCGCCCCGGAGGACGCGGCCGCCGCCGTGCGGGGCGTGACGCGCGCGGTGCTCCAGCACGTGGATGCGCACGACGTGATCTACCGGCGCGGCCTCGGCGCCGAGAGCGGCAGCTCCAGCCTCCACGCCCTCCTGAGCGAGCACTTCGAGGGCTCCATCGAACTGCTGCTCGACCAGCACAGCGTCGACGTGCCCGCGGCCGACGACGTCGAGCGCCGGGCCATCGCGCGCTACCTCGCCGACGGCACGATCGGCGCGATCGACGTCTGGCTGAGCCGGCCGCGCCCGCGGGACGTGGACGGGCTGCTCGACCTCATCGGGCGGCTCACCCCGGCGTGGTGGCCGGACCGACCCGTGCCGGCGCGCGACTCCTCAGCCTCCTGAGAGGCCCGCACGGATAATGGAGGCATGGGCCGGCTGCGCGACACCCTCGACCGCTGGTTCCGCCGCGCCCCGCTGCTCCACGTCGCCGGTGACGAGGGGGAGGGGCCGGTCGTCGTCCTGGTGCACGGCATCGCGTCGTCCTCGGTGACGTTCCAGAACCTCGTCCCGCTGCTCGAGCCCGCGCACCGCGTGATCTCGATCGACATCCTCGGCTTCGGCCGCTCGCCGGCGCCGGAGGATGCGCAGTACACGCTCGAGGAGCACGTGGACGCCCTGCATCGCACACTGCGGTCGCTGCGGCTCCGCGCTCCGTTCGTGCTCATCGGGCACTCGCTCGGGAGCCTGATCGTCGCGCGCTACGCCGCCGACCATCCCGCTGCGCTCACCCGCCTGGTGCTGGTCGGCCCGCCGGTCTACGGTCCGCCCGCCGCGATCGGCGACCGCCGCGTGCGCACCCGGGTCAGCGCCTACCTGCGCGCGTACGAGTTCCTGCGGGCGAACAAGGAGTTCACGATGCGGAACGCCACCATCCTGGCGCGCACGCTCCCCATCAAGGGCGTCTTCGAGATCACCGAGCGCAACTGGACGCCCTTCGTCCGCTCGCTGGAGAACTGCATCGAACGGCAGACCCTCGTCAGCGACCTCGCCCGCGTGCGCGTACCGGTGCACGTCGTCTACGGGACGCTCGACGCCTTCATCGCCCCCGGGAGCCTCGCCGTGCTCGAAGCGCTGCGCAACGTGACCATGCACCGCGTGGAGGCCAACGACCACATCATCCGTAAACGGCTCGCGCGAGTGGTCGCGACGGCGTGCGGGTGAGGTGTGCGGGCGCCGCGCCCTCGCCGGGGCCGGCCCGGCCGATCCGCGTCAGTCGGTCGGCAGCGCGATCTCGTCGATCGCGGTGAGGTAGGCCTCGCCGTCGAAGCCGGTGAAGAGGGACGACTGCGTGACGTAGCCGTGGACCAAGCCGACGTAGATGCCCACATAGCGCTGGGCCAGCGTTGCGGCGCGATCCTCCGGCACGCCGAGGCCGCTCGCGTACCAGTGCGTCAGATAGTCGCGCAGCATCCCGGTGATCCGCTCGCCGATCTCGGCCGCCACCGTGCCGAGCTCGGGGTTGATCGGCACCTGCCCCCAGACCTGGAGGAGGAGCTGGAGCTCGCCGACCTGCTCCGTGAGACCGGAGACCAGGAGGCGTACGACCGCACCGGGCGAGGGGAGGGGGTCGCGGTCGCGCGCCGCCGCGACCTCGAAGAAGCGCGCATCCATGATCTCCGCGACGGCGAGGCGGATCAGCTCGTCCTTGCTCTTGTAGTGGCTGTAGATCGCACCGGCCGAGAGGCCGGACTCCTCGATGATGTCGGCCATCGACGTCGCGGCGAAGCCCGAGCGGGCGAAACGGCGGAGTGCCGCCTGCGCGATCTGCTCGCGCCGGGCGTTCTTGTGCTCCTCGGTGACTTTCGGCATCGCCGCCCTCCTCGCGCTCCGAAAACGAATGCTCGTTCTTGACAATAGCGGACCTGTGCCTCACTATAAAGAACGATCATTCGTTTTTAATGGAGGCGTCGTCATGTCTAGCAACACCCTCACCCCGCACACGCCGTGGCTGCGCTCGATCCTGCTCGCGCTCGGGGCCGCGGTCGCCGTACTGATCGTCGTCCTCGCCTTCCTCTGGCCGACGATGACCTCCACGGTCAAGGACCTCCCCGTCGCCGTCGCCGGAGACTCCGCTGCCGCCGCGCAGGTCGAGAAGCAGCTCGCCTCGTCCGCCGACGGCGTCTTCGACCTGACGACGGTCGCCTCCCGCGATGACGCCGTGCACCTCATCCGCACCCGCGCAGTCGACGGAGCGATCGTGCTCGGCGACCGGCCGGAGGTGCTCACGGCCTCCGCGAACGGCGCCGCGGTCAGCCAGTTGCTCGGGCAGGTCGCCGCGACCATCCAGAAGCAGGCGAACGCGCAGGCCTCCGCCGCCGTCGCGAAGGCCGTCGCCGCCGGGCAGGCGCCTGCAGGGACCGTCGCACCCACCATCACGGTCGCCGTCACCGACGTCGTCCCGCTTGCCTCGACCGACGCCCGCGGGCTCGGACTTTCGGCGGCCTCCTTCCCGCTCGTCCTCGGTGGGATGCTCGGTGGCGTGCTGATCTCCCTGCTGGTGGCCGGGAGCTGGCGGCGACTGACGGCGGTCGTCGTGTACGCCGTCGTGGGCGGTCTCGGTGTCGCCGCCGTCCTGCAGGCCGGATTCGGCATCCTCCAGGGCGACTACGCGGTCAACGCGCTCGCGGTGGGTCTCTCGATGTTCGCCACCGCTGCTTTCATCGTCGGGATGAACGCGCTCATCGGCACGGCGGGCATCCCGCTCGGCGCGGTGCTCACCATCCTCGTCGGCAACCCGCTGTCGGCCGCGGCTCAGCCGATGCAGTTCATCGCCGGGCCGTGGGGCGAGATCGGGCAGTGGTTCGTTCCGGGCGCCTCCGTCACCCTGCTGCGCGACCTGTCCTACTTCCCCGACGCCGACGCGAGCGGGTCGTGGCTCATCCTGCTCGGCTGGGCGGTGCTCGGGCTGATCGGGATGACCGTCGGGCACTTCCGCAACCAGCGGGTGGTGGCCGCAGCGGCGCCGGAGGTGTCGGGAGCGGGAGCCCTCGAGTCGACGGGTGCCGCCGGGCGCGCGGGTACGGCCGCACCGGAGGGCGCTGCCGTAGCCGTCTGAGGCGTCGCCCGCCGCGGGCGTTGGTCGCAGACCGCGGGACGCGGACCGCCCGGCTAAGGTGGGCGCATGGAGCAACGGACGCTGGGCAGGACCGGCCGCGAGGTCTCGGTCGTCGGACTCGGAACCTGGCAGCTCGGCGCCGACTGGGGCGACGTGCGCGAGGAGGACGCCTTCGAGGTGCTCGACGCGGCGGCCGAGGCCGGCGTCACCTTCTTCGATACGGCCGACGTCTACGGCGATGGTCGCAGCGAGCAGCTCATCGGCCGGTTCCGGGCGGCGCGGCCCGACCTCCCGCTGACCGTCGCGACCAAGATGGGCCGCCGGGAGGCGCAGGATCCCGCGAACTTCACCCTCGCGAAGTTCCGCGAGTGGACCGACCGCTCGCGCCGCAACCTCGGCGTCGACACACTCGACCTCGTCCAGCTGCACTGCCCGCCGACCCCCGTCTTCTCGAACGACGCGGTGTACGACGCGCTCGACACCCTGGTGGCCGACGGCGCGATCGCGAATTACGGCGTCAGCGTCGAGACCTGCGACGAGGCGCTCGCCGCGATCGCTCGTCCCGGGACCGCCAGCGTGCAGATCATCCTCAACGCCTTCCGCTTGAAGCCGCTCGACCAGGTGCTGCCCGCCGCGCGTGCAGCCGGCGTCGGGATCATCGCCCGCGTGCCGCTCGCGTCGGGGCTGCTCACCGGTCGCTACACCGAGCAGACCGAGTTCTCGGCGGACGACCACCGCTCCTACAACCGCCACGGCGAGGCGTTCGACGTGGGCGAGACCTTCTCGGGCGTCGACTATGCCGAGGGTGTGCTCGCCGCCCGCGAGTTCGCGGCGCTCGCGCCCGAAGGGTTCACCCCGGCGCAGACCGCCCTCGCCTGGATCATCGCCCAGCCCGGCGTCTCCACCGTCATCCCGGGCGCCCGCTCCGCCGAGCAGGCCCGGGCCAACGCCGAGGCGGCCCGCTTCCCGCACCTCCCGGACCTCGACCCCGCCGTCCACGCCATCTACGACACCCACTTCCGCGCCGCCATCCACCCCCGCTGGTAGCCGCCTCCCGCCCTTCCCGCCCCGCCCTTACGCGAGACGTGAGTAGTTGCGGGTGCGGGAGGCCCCACACCCGCAACTACTCACGTCTCGCGAGGAGTTTTCGCAGACGTGTGAGAAGTGCGGCGGGTTCGTGGAGGTCGGAGGCGGTCACGCGGACCATCCGCCAGCCGAGATCCTCCACCCGCTCGCGACGTCGCAGATCCTTCATCCAGACCTGGCGGTCGACGCGGTGGATGTCGCCCTCGTATTCGATCGCGATCTGCTCGATCGGATAGGCGAGGTCTGCGCGCGCGATCGCAGCGCCGACGCGATCGAGCAGGGTGAAGTTCACCGCGGGCTCCGGGAGACCCGCGTCGGTCAAGAGCAGCCGCAGGCGAGTCTCACCGGGCGAGTCGACGCCCGTGCGGACGGCCGGGAGCTGGGCTCGCGCCTGCTTCACCCCGCGCCGCCCCGGCCACGCCGCCACGATGCTCTCGAGGTGATCTCGTGTCGTCCACGGTGCCGATCCTGAGACCAGATAGTCGGCCACGGCGATCGACGATGAGCGGTCCAGCAGCGGGACCAGGTCGAGCCATGTCTGCGCAGGTGAGGTCACCGGAAAGGCACCGACCAGCGCGGGAGACCAGCTCGCGATCGTGTGGGAATGGATGCCCGCTATCTGTGGCGCACGCTCGCCTGCGGGGACGGTCACATGGATCGGGTCATCCACGTCGAGATGGCGGGGGAGCGGCGCGCCGTACAGCCGTGCCGCCGTGACATGGCTGAACAGGAGGCGATCGTCGCGGTGGCACAGCAGGGCTGAGCAGCGCTCCTGGAGCGTGGGCGCAGCCGCCGCGATCCGCACTCCGCGCAGGGGCGCGTGCAGATCGGACGCCCGGAGTCGCCCCGCGCTCACGCCGCTCTGCAGCGCATCCTGCACGTGGAAGGGCCCGCGGAGTGCGTGCGGGAGGGGTGTGATCCGTACCATCCCCTCACCCTGCCCGGACGTTCCCTTCGTCCGGTCCCTTATCCACACCCCTCCCTCGCGAGATGTGACTTGTTGCGGGTGGGGAGTGCCCCACACCCGCAACAAGTCACGTCTCGCGAGAAGCGGGTCAGGAGGGCTGGACGGGGACGGGCTCGGTGTCGGGGATGGGGGAGGCGTCGCGGCCGCGGAGATCGGGGTGGATGCGGTGCGCCAGGGCGGCGACGACGAATCCGACCAGGGCGAAGAGCGCGGCGGCCCAGAAGGCACCGAGGGCGCCGAAGCCGTCGATGAGGAACCCCGCGAGGGCCGAGCCGAGGGCCGCACCGATGAGCTGTCCGGTACCGACCCAGCCGTACGCCTCGGCGGTGTCGGAGAACTTCACGCTGGCGGAGACGATCGCGAAGAGCACCGCGAGGGCCGGGGCGATGCCCACACCGGCGATGAGGAGGGTGGCGGACAGGGCCCACGGCGACCAGAGCATGAAGCTCGAGAGGCTGACGCCGATGAACACGAGCAGCATGCGGCGGGCGGTGGCCCACGGCCCGATCGGGACGTGGCCGAAGGCGAGACCGCCGACGAGGGAGCCGACGGACCAGATGGCGAGGACGATGCCCGAGAGTGGGGAGCCTTCGTCGAAGGTGGCGACGACGCCCGCCTCGACGGCGGCGCACGAGCCGATGAGCAGGAAGCCGACGACCGTCGCCAGCAGCACGGGCGGCCGGGTGAGCACCACGCCGAAGCGCCGCTTGCTGCGCGGGATGCGCACGCGCCCGACCTCGGGCGACGCGATGAACCAGAAGCCGCCGAGCAGCATGATCGCCACGGACATCAGGATGCCCTCGACGGTGCCGATCTGGGTCGAGACGAAGGTGATCGCCACCGGACCCGCGATCCAGATGATTTCCTGCGCGGACGCATCGAGCGAGAAGAGCGGGGTGAGCTGCCGCGAGTTGACCATCTTGGGATAGATGGTGCGCACGGCGGGCTGGATCGGCGGCATGCTGAGGCCGGCGAAGAAGGCGACGGCCATCGTCACGGGGATCGGCATCACGACGAGGCCGATCACGGCGACGGCGACGGCGCAGAACGCCAGCGTCGTCCACAGCACCACGCGCATCCCGAGCACGCCCATGAGGCGGCTCGTCATCGGTCCGGCGATCGCCTGGCCGATGCTCATCGCGGCGAGCACGAGTCCGGCCGCCCCGTAGGAGTGGTGGACGCGCTCGATGTGCAGCAGGAAGGCGAGCGAGAGCATGCCGAAGGGGAACCGCGCCGTCAGCTGTGCGGCGATGATCCGCGCGACACCGGGGGTCTTCAGAAGGCTCGAGTAACTGCTCACAATCCGATCACTCTATCGGGCGGAAACGGCCTTCCACGAGGGTCCACGCAGAGTGCGTCACCCGCATGAGGGCCTGTGGATATGTGCATAACTCATGCACATCTGTGGACGACACGCCCACTAGATATGGGGGGATGGAAATGTCGGCACCCCGCTATATAGTGGTCAAACACGGATCGCCGCAGCACGCGGAAATCGCCTCGCTGCGGCTCGATCCACGGGGAAACAGCGCCGGACCAGCCCTTCGAGGGAGCCGGTGCACGACCATGCCGCCACTCGGGTTGACGGCAGTGCGAAGAGGGAGAGAACGTGCCAATCACCGTCGTGAAGCGGAATGGCGAGCGCGAGCCGTACGACGCCAACAAGATCAACCTGGCCATCGAGACGGCGGCCCAGGGTCTGGACGACAACATCACCTGGGTCACCCAGATCGCGAGCGAGCTCGAGCTCACTCTCTTCGACGGCATCACGACCCAGCAGCTCGACGAGGCCGTCATCCAGGTCGCCCTGCAGAACGTCAAGGACGACCCGGCGTTCGACACCGTCGCCGCACGCCTCCTCCTCAAGACGATCTACAAGCGCGTCCTCGGTGACTACGCCGACTTCGAGGAGCTCGTCTCCCTCCACGGCTCGCACTTCCGCGCGTACGTCGAGCGCGGCGTCGCCGAGACCCTCCTCGACTCCCGCTTCACCCAGCTCTTCGACCTCGACCGCCTCTCCTCCGCGCTCGACCCGTCGCGCGACGAGCTGCTCAAGTACATCGGCGTCGTGACCCTCAACAACCGCTACGGCATCAAGGCCCGCAACGGCGACTCGCTCGAGGTGCCCCAGTACTTCTGGATGCGCATCGCGATGGGCCTCTCGCTCAACGAGGCCGACCCGACGAGCCACGCCCTCGCCTTCTACGAGAAGATGTCGAAGCTCGAGTACCTGGCCGCGGGCTCCACGCTCGTCAACGCCGGCACCGCGTACCCGCAGCTCTCCAACTGCTTCGTCATGGAGATGCAGGACGACATCGAGCACATCGCCAAGTCGGTCCGCGACGTCATGTGGCTCACCAAGGGCACCGGCGGCATCGGCCTCTCGGTCACCAAGCTGCGTGCTCAGGGCTCGCCCATCCGCTCGAACAACACGACCTCCACCGGTCCGATCCCGTTCATGCACACCATCGACTCGGTGCTGCGCGCGGTCAGCCGTGGCGGCAAGAAGTTCGGTGCCCTGTGCTTCTACATGGAGAACTGGCACATGGACTTCCCGGAGTTCCTGGACCTGCGCCAGAACTCCGGCGACCCCTACCGCCGCACCCGCACCGCCAACACCGCGGTGTGGATCAGTGACGAGTTCATGAAGCGTGTCCAGAACGACCAGGACTGGTACCTGTTCGACCCGCTGGAGGTCTCGGACCTCAACGAGCTCTACGGCAAGGAGTTCTCGGAGCGCTACCAGCACTACATCGACGAGGCCGAGGCCGGCCGCATCGTGATGTTCAAGAAGATGAGCGCGCGCGCCCAGTTCAAGGACATCCTGATGAGCCTCCAGACCACCAGCCACCCGTGGCTGACCTGGAAGGACACGATCAACAACCGTGCCCTCAACAACAACACCGGCACCATCCACCTGTCGAACCTCTGCACCGAGATCACGCTGCCGCAGGACCGCGACAACGTCTCGGTCTGCAACCTGGCGTCGATCAACCTCTCCCGTCACATCGTCGACGGCAAGATGGACTTCGCCCGCATCGAGGAGAGCGCCCGCCAGGCGGTCCGCCAGCTGGACAACCTCATCGACATCACCGTGTCGAGCGTCGACGAGGCCGACTTCTCGAACCAGCAGAACCGCGCCATCGGCCTCGGCGTGATGGGCTTCACCGACATCGTCGAGCGACTCGGCCTCAGCTACGAGAGCGAGGAGGCGTACGCCCTGATCGACGAGATCATGGAGCACGTCTCGTACGCGGCGATCGACGAGAGCGCCGACCTCGCTCAGGAGCGCGGCGCGTACCCGAACTTCGAGGGCTCGCGCTGGTCGAAGGGCCTCGTCCCCTACGACTCGATCGCGCTCACCGAGGCCGACCGCGGCGTCCCGATCACCGTGGACCGCACCATCCGCCTCGACTGGGACCGCCTGCGCGAGAAGGTCAAGGGCGGCATGCGCAACGCCACCCTGATGGCGATCGCCCCGACGGCGTCGATCGGCCTCGTGGCCGGCACGACCCCCGGCTTCGACCCGCAGTTCTCGCAGATCTTCAGCCGGTCCACCTCGTCGGGCAAGTTCCTCGAGGTCAACCGCAACCTGGTCGCCGCGCTCCAGGAGCGTGGCCTGTGGGAGGACGTGCGCGAGTCCATCCTCCGTTCGCAGGGCGACATCCAGGGCATCGCTGCGATCCCGGACGAGATCAAGGCGACGTTCAAGACGAGCTTCCAGCTCTCGCCGCACGCCTTCATCGAGGTCGCGGCCCGCGCTCAGAAGTGGATCGACCAGGCCATCAGCCGCAACATGTACCTGGAGACCCGGGACCTCGGCGACATGATGGACATCTACTACGCAGCGTGGGAGAAGGGCGTCAAGACGACGTACTACCTCCACATGAAGCCGCGTCACCAGGCCGAGCAGTCGACGGTCAAGGTCAACAAGTCCGAGGAGATCTCGGGCGGCCGCAAGGGCTTCGCGACCGTCGGCGCCGGTGCGCCGGCCGCCGCGGCCGAGCCCGCCGCCGCACCGGCTCCCGCCGCCCCCGCTCGCCGCGGGTTCGGCTTCGGAGGTCTCTCGGGAGGTGACAAGTAATGAACACCGCCACCAAGATCGAGGAGTACTACGTGCCGGTCGACCCGATGGACGACCTGCAGTGCGAGTCCTGCCAGTAATCACGCACTGCGCGCGCCGTCGAGTCTGAAGAGGAGAAACAGAACTATGGGCATCCTGGGTACCGGGATCGAAGAGGGCCTGCTGCTCAAGCCGGTGAAGTACCAGTGGGCGATGGACCTGTACGACCAGGCCGTCGCGAACACCTGGTTCCCGAACGAGATCCAGCTCGGTGAGGACATCGCCGACTTCAAGAAGATGACCGACGAGGAGCGTCACGCGGTCACCTTCCTGATGAGCTACTTCAACCCGAACGAGCTCCTCGTCAACAAGGCGCTCGCGTTCGGCGTCTACCCCTACATCAACGCGGCCGAGGCGCACCTCTACCTCGCCAAGCAGATGTGGGAGGAGGCGAACCACTGCATGTCGTTCGAGTACGTCCTCGAGACGTTCCCGATCGACCGCGAGCAGGCCTACAACTCCCACGTCGACGTGCCGTCGATGGCCCGCAAGGAGGAGTTCGAGGTCCAGTTCATCAAGCGGATGACCGAGCAGACCCTCGACATCACGACGACCGAGGGCAAGCAGGACTTCATCCGCAACCTCGTCGCGTACAACGTGATCCTCGAGGGCATCTGGTTCTATTCGGGCTTCATGGTCGCGCTCTCGTTCCGCCAGCGGAACCTGTTGCGCAACTTCGGTTCGCTGATCGACTGGGTGGTGCGCGACGAGTCGCTGCACCTCAAGTTCGGCATCAACCTCATCCTCACGGTCCTCGAGGAGAACCCCGACCTGCAGACGCCGGAGTTCGCCAACGAGATCCGGCAGATGATCCTCGACGCCGTCGAGATGGAGGAGCAGTACAACCGCGACCTCCTGCCGGGCGGCATCCTGGGCCTCAACGCGAACTACATCAACCAGTACGTCCGCTACCTGGCCGACCGTCGCCTGGAGGAGCTGGGGTTCGAGGCTGAGTACAAGGTCTCCAACCCGGCCAAGTGGATGGCGACCGCCAACGACACCCTCGAGCTGGTCAACTTCTTCGAGTCGACCAACACCTCGTACGAGTCGAACGCGAAGGCGTCCACCGGGCACTGACGCACGCGCGCACACGAAGGGGCGGCCCCGGGACATCCCGGGCCGCCCCTTCGCCGTTCGCGCCGTCAGGCTCGGCGCCGCATGACGGTCGTCACGATCGCGCCCACCACGGCGAACCCGGCCACTCCGAAGAAGAGCAGCTGGAATCCGCCGGCCGTCGCGTCCACCGGCGTCGATCCCGAGTGCACGAGCGACGCCGTCTGGGCCGCTGCGATCCCGCCGAGGACGGCCAGTCCCACTGCGCCGCCGACCTGCTGACTGGTGTTGACGAGGCCGCTCGCGAGGCCGGACTCGGCCTCGACCGTACCGCGGACGGCGAGCTGGGTGGCCGTCACGAACGTCGCGCCCAGGGCGGCTCCGATGACCACGCTCGGGAGGATGAACCCGGTCACGAGCCCGGTCCGTCCGGCCAGCGCGAACCACGTCACGCCCGCGGCGAGCAGCAGGAGCGCGCCGGTGAGGGCGGGCCGCAGTCCGACGCGGGCCACCACAGCGGGGACCCCGCCTGCGACCGCGACCAGAGCGAGGGCGAGCGGCAGCTGGCTGAGGCCGGCGCTCAGGGCGTCGAGCCCGAGCACCTCCTGCAGGTAGACCGAGAGGGCGAAGAACAGGGCCACGGTCGAGCCTCCGACCAGCAGCATCACCACGTTGCCCGCGGCGGCATCCCGGTTGCGGAAGAAGCCGAAGGGCAGCAACGGGTGCGCGACGCGACGCTCGACGATGACGAACGCCGTGAGGAGGGCGAGCGCGGCGACGACGAGGCCGAGGACGATCGGGTGCGTCCAGCCCAAGACGCCACCCTCGCTCAGAGCAGCGACGGCGGACGCGAGGCCCAGGGTCGCGGTGACGGCGCCCGCGGTGTCGATCGGCGCACTGCTCGTCCGGGGGTCCCGGGAAAGCAGTCGCGGGAGCACGAGGACGACGAGGACCCCCACGGGTACGTTCACGAAGAACACCGACGCCCAGCCGAAGGAGGCGGTGAGCACCCCGCCGAGGAGCACGCCGGCGGCGCTTCCCATCCCGGCAACCGCGCCCCAGACGCCCAGCGCTTTGCCTCGGGCGGCGCCGTCGGGGAAGAGGAGCGTGAGCAGCGCAAGGGCCGCCGGCGCGAGCAGTGCCGCGAACCCGCCCTGGAGAGCGCGGGAGGCGAGCAGCATCCCTCCGCTCGTCGAGAGGCCCGCCAGCAGGGACGCCGCGGCGAACCCGGCCACCCCGACGAGGAACATCCGCCGGTGGCCGAAGCGGTCGGCCAGGCGCCCGCCGAGCAGGAGCAGGCCGCCGAACGGCAGCACGTATGCGGTGACGACCCACGCCAGGGAGGCGGTACCCAGGTGGAGTGCTGCGCCGACGCTGGGGAGGGCGATGTTCACGATGGACGCGTCCAGGACGACGAGGAACTGGGCCAGCGCCAGGACGGTCAGAGCCCACCACGGGTGCATGGAGCGGGCGCCGGATGCGAGGCCGCCGGGGTGAGGCGCGATGCGGGTTGACGATGTCATGTTCTGTCCTTTCGGTGTGAGTGATTGATCAATCACTCTTGAGGGATGGAGCAGGAATGGAGGGCCGATAGGGAGAAGCCGGCGGCCGCCTCAGGGGTGACGGATGCCGCGGGTGAGCGTGCGCGCCCACTCGTCGGGGAGGTCGTCGAGACCGAGGGTCACCGTCAGGTGGCACAGCTGGCCCCAGGCGATGAAGTGCTGGATGGCGGCGCCGTCTGCCCCTGAGCGCGTGGCTGCGAACCGGGTGACCCGGGCCAGGCCGCGGCGGAGCGCATCATGGATCTCGGGCACGTCGGCCGCGGACTGTGCGTGCACCTGCAGCATGAGGAGCGAGCGGTCGGAGATCAACTCGGCATAGGCGAGACCCATGGCATCGAGGATCTCGTCCGGGGTGCCGTCCGCCGCCGTACGGGCTCCGCGCTCGAGCGCGTCCTCGATGAGCTCGAAGCACCGGTCGAGGGCGGCGACGAAGAGGCTCTCCTTGCCGGGGAACAGCTTGAAGACGTACGCAGGGGAGATGTCGGCGTCCGAGGCGACGGCGGCGATCGGCGTGCCGAGGTAGCCGGTGCGGGCGAAGACGGTGATCGCACTGGCGAGCACGGCCTCGCGGCGGTCGTCGGCGGTGGAGAGCGTTCGTGGCATGTGAGTGACTGTACACTCACTCTCGTACGACCACAACGCCTCAGGCGAGAGCACGGCGGAAGCGGTGCGAGAATCGGGTCATGCGTCCTCTCGTCTCCGCTCCCGAACTCGCCGCAGAACTCGCGACGTCGACCCCGCCCCGGCTGCTCGACGTCCGCTGGAAGCTGGGCGGACCTCCCGGTGCCGCCGAGTTCGAGCGTGGCCACATTCCCGGAGCGGTATACGTCGATCTGGACACCGAGCTCGCCAGGCACGGCGCACCGACGGAGGGACGGCATCCGCTGCCCGACGAGGCCGAGTTCCAGGACGCCGCGCGCCAGTGGGGGCTGAACGATGGAGACGCGGTCGTGGTCTATGACGACGTCTCCGGGACCTCCGCCTCCCGCGCCTGGTGGCTGCTCCGCCACGCCGGGGTGCGGAATGTTCGTGTGCTCGACGGCGGCCTCACCGCCTGGATCTCGGCGGGCGGTGACGTGGAGACCGGAGCGACGGCCCCGGAGCCCGGACAGGTGTCTCTCGCGTTCGGCAGCCTCCCGACCATCGATGCGGACGATGCCGCGTCGTTCTCCGAGCGCGGCGTGCTCCTCGACGCCCGCGCCGGGGAGCGGTACCGCGGAGAGGTGGAACCGGTCGATCCGCGGGCGGGTCACATCCCGGGCGCGCTCAGTGCACCGACCGTGGAGGCGCTCGACGCCGACGGACTCCTGTTGCCGGCCGAACGGCTCGCCGAGCGGTTCGCGGCGCTCGGCGCGGTGCCCGGCACGGCCGTCGCCGTGTACTGCGGCTCCGGCGTGACGGCCGCGCACACCGTGCTCGCCCTGGAGGTCGCGGGCCTGCCGACGCCCGCCCTCTATCCCGGCTCGTTCTCCGCCTGGTCCAACGACCCCGCGCGGCCGGTCGCGACCGGGGAGTGAATCCGGGACGACCGTCCGCGACGCGCCCTGCTCGGTTGTAATACGCGGCAACAGGCGTGCGCCTTCCCAGCGTGAGCGCCTAGTCTCCCTCCATGACCACGCTCGACGTCCGCCCCTCCGACCTCCCCGGCGCCCTGCCGGAGGTCGAGGTCTGCGACTCGGTCGCGGCGCTCATCGGGAACACTCCCGTCGTCGAACTGCACACGCTGACGCGGGGGCTGGGCTCGCGCGTGCTCGTGAAGCTCGAGGGCCGCAATCCGGGTGGCTCGTCGAAGGACCGGATCGCGCTCAACATGATCCGGACCGCGGAGGCGTCCGGCGCCCTCGCGCCCGGTGCCACGATCGTGGAGGCCACGAGCGGCAACACCGGGATCGGCCTGGCGCTCATCGGCCGCCTGACCGGGCATCCCGTGGTCATCGTGCACGCCGCGGACGTCTCGGACGAGAAGCGCAAGGTGCTCGCCGCCTACGGCGCCCGCCTGGTGGAGGCCGACTGGGAGGCCGCACCGGACGACCCGGCCAACCCGCGTGCCCTCGCCGACCGGATCGCCGCCGAGACGCCCGGCGCCTGGCGACCGGCGCAGTTCGCGAACACCGCGAACCCCGACGCGCACTACCGCGGCACCGGCCCGGAGATCTGGCGGCAGACCGGCGGCCAGGTCACCCACTTCGTGGCCTCGATCGGCACCGGCGGCACGGTCAGCGGCACCGGCCGCTTCCTCAAAGACGTCACCGGAGGCGCCGTGCGCGTCTACGGCGCCAACCCGGTCGGCTCCACCTACGGCGGCGGCCCCGCCGGGCGCATCCTCGTCGACGGCGTCGGCAGCGCGTGGCCACGGGAGTTCTGGCCCGAGACGTTCGATCACGGGGTGGTGGACGAGGTCCACACCATCGAGGACGCCGAGGTGTACCGTACGGTGCGCCGTCTGGCGGCCGAGGAGGCCCTTCTGCTCGGCCCGTCGTCAGGGCTGGCGGTCGCGGCCGCTCTGCGCATCGCGGAGCGGGCTCCCGCGGGCTCCGTGGTCGTGGCGATCGCGCCGGACGGCGGCATCAACTACCTGACGAAGGCGTTCGACCCGCTGTGGCTGCAGGCCTCCGGCGTCGACGCCGACTGACGACTGACGACGCGGACGAAAGAGACACATGGCACTCCTCCATTTCGGCTGGTTCCTCGGCGCGGGCTTCGGCGTGCAGGGCTGGGGCGACCCGACCTACGGCGTCGGGTACGACTGGCGCCAGCCGCCGATCTACCAGGACGCCGCGCGCGCGTTCGAGGCGAGCGGCCTCGACCTGTTCATCATCGAGGACGGCGTCGCCGTGCCCGACACCTACGGCGGCAGCGCCGAGGTCAACCTCTCGGCCGCGCGGTTCGTCCCGAAGCACGATCCGCTGCCGCTCGTCCCGTACCTCCTCGGTGCGACGAGCCGGCTCGGCATCGTCCCGACCCTGAGCGCGAGCTTCTACGAGCCGTTCACCGCGGCCCGCCTGCTCAGCACGCTGCAGCATTTCGCGGGAGGCCGGCTCGGCTTCAATGTCGTGACCAGCGGCTCCGATCTCGCGGCGCAGAACTACGGCCTCGACAAGCAGATCGATCACGACCTCCGCTACGACCGCGCCGACGAGTGGGTGGATGTCGTCCGCAAGCTCTGGCGCAGCTGGGAGCCCGACGCGATCGTCGAGGACGTCGCGAACGGCGTCTACGCCGACTTCCGCAAGGTGCACACGATCGACCACGAAGGCCGGTTCTTCCGGGTGCGCGGGCCCCTGAACACTGCTCCTGCCGCCGAGGAGCCGGTGATGGTCCAGGCCGGCGCGTCCGGCCGCGGGCGCGACTTCGCGGGCAAGAACTCCGACGTGGTGCTGGCCCTGGCCTCGACGGCCGAGCGGATGCGGGAGTACCGCGACAGCATCCGGGCCGTCGCGGTCGAGAACGGCCGCGACGCCGACGCCATCAAGGTCCTCTTCGTCGTGCAGCCGATCGTCACCGCGAACGCCGAGGAGACCGCGACGGTGCGGGCCGCCCGCGCCGAGCTGACGCAAGCCGCGATCGATGAGCAGCTGCAGTCGATCTCGTACCTCACCGGGGTCGACTTCAAGACGTTCGATCTGGACGCGCCCCTGCCCGAACTCACGACCAACAGCAACCAGGGCACGCTCGACAACTTCGTCCGCTCGGCTCCGGCCGGTTCGACGCTGCGCGAGATCCTGCAGACGCGCGCCAAGAAGGACGGCCTGGCGATCGTCGGGACGGCGGACGGGATCGCCGACCACCTCGGCGAGCTGGGGGAGGCGGTCGGCGGCGACGGCTTCCTCTTCACCGGCCAGGTGCATCCCGCCAACGTGCACCGCACGCTCGACCCGCTGGTGCCCGCACTCCGGCGCCGTGGGCTGCTACGCACCGAGCTGGGCGACGGCGGACTGCGCCGCAACCTCCAGGACTTCTGATGGCCGCCGCCGCTCCGATCCGCCTCGGCGCCGCGGCCCCGCGCCCGGAGGACATCGCGGCCGTCGCCGACGGCGCGGTGGTGGAGCTGACGCCCGAGGCGCGCGAGACGCTCGCGGCCTCCCGTGCCGTCGTCGAACACGCCATCGCCTCGGGCGAGCCGGTCTACGGCCTGAACCGCCGGCTGGGTGCAGGCCGCGACGACGCCGTGGACCCGGAGGAGTTCGCCGCCTTCCAGCGCCGCACGATCGCGAACCACCGCGGCGGGGTGGGCGACCCGCTGTCGGAGCCGGAGGCGCGCGCGGTCGTCGTCGCCCGGCTGGCCGGCTTCACGCGCGGGGGAGCCGGGGTCCGTCCGGTGCTCGCCCAGGCCTACGCCGACATCCTGAACGCGGGCGTCGTCCCCTTCATCCCCTCACGGGGCTCGGTGGGCGCGGCCGACCTGACCGCGTTGGCGGAGGTCGTGGCCGTGGTGACCGGCGACGGCGCCGTGATCGACGGGAGCGTGAGCGGCGGCCCGGCCCGGGAGGCGCTGGCCGCGGCGGGACTCGAACCGCTCGATCCCGCGCCGCACGAAGCCCTCGCCGCCCTCAGCTCGAACGCGTACAGCATCGGCGTCGGCTCTCTCGCGCTCCTCGACGCCGAGGCGCTGACCGCCGTCGCGGACCATGCCGTGGCCCTCTCGCTGGAAGCCGCAGCCGCGGCGGGTCCTGCCGGGAACCCGAGCCCGTACACGGCGATCGTGGCCGAGGCCCGCGGCGGCCGGGGCCAGATCGACTCGGCGGCCGCGATCCGCGCGGCGCTCGACGGCAGCGTGCTGCACGACCCGGCGCGGCCCGTGACCGTGCAGGATCCGCTCGCCTTCCGCAGCGCACCGCAGCTGCACGGTGCACTGAGGGAGGCCGTCGAGCGTGTCCGCACGGAACTCGAGCTGGAGCTCGCCGCGCGCAGCGAGAACCCGGTCGTCGACATCGCCTCAGGCCGGCTGGTCTCGGGCGGCAACTTCCAGGCCCTCCCGCTCGCGCTCGCGTTCGAGGGGCTGCGGCTCGCGATCGCGCACGTCGCGGCGGCGTCCGAGCGGCGTACCGCGGCGCATTCCGTCGCACTGGCGCCTGCACGTGCCGACGGGCGCACCCGGGTCCCCGGACTGCTGCTGTATTCCGCGGCATCGGCGGCTGCTGAGCTCAAGCAGCTGGCGGTCCCCGCCACCCTGGGAAGCACGACACTCTCCGGAGTGGAGGATCACTCGTCCTTCGCCCCGCTGGCCCTTCGCCTCGCTCAGCGCTCGCTCGCCCTCGCGGCCGAGGTGTTCGCTGCCGAGGCGCTGCACGCCGTCGAGTTGCTCCACGCGAACGGCGCGCTCCCAGCCGGCTCCGTCACCGGGCCGTTGGCCATGCGCCTGGAGGAGGTCATCGAGGCCGGTGCTCCGGCCCGCACGCTGGTCGAGCAGGCCGCGGCGGAGCTGCGTGCTCAGCCGGCTGCGACGTCCTTGCGGAACCCCAGGTAGGAGACCTTCTCCCAGTCGTCGTCGAGATCGAACAGCGGCGCGTAGCCGAGCGAGAGGTAGAGGGCGACCGCCTCCGGCTGGCGTGCGCCGGTCGTCAGCACGATCGACCGGATGCCGCGGCGGGCTGCCTCCGCCTCGAGCTCGGCCATCACGCGGCGGGCCAGGCCCTGCCGGCGGTGCGCCGAGTGGGTCCAGACCCGCTTGACCTCGACGGTGTCCGCGTCCTCCCGCATGAAGGCCCCGCCGGCGACGGCGTGCCCCTCCTCGTCGACGAGCAGGAGGAACGTTCCCCCCTCCGCGACCGTGAAACGCTCGGCGGGGTAGCGGGTGAGCTCGACGGACGAGGGGATGCCGTCGTTCAGCCCGTAGCGCTCGTCGTACTCGCGCGAGAGCTCCTCGACGAGAGGCGCGGCGCGAGGGTCGTCGGGGCGGGTGACGACGACGCGGGCGGTCGCGGCCAGGGTCTGCTGCGGCGCGTCGCCGGATCTCGGTTCGGTCACGCATCGACGATACGACAGCTCAGCGACACGCGCGGGAGCGGGGTCACAGATCGTCATTCGCAACGGATTCCACGCAAGGAAACGCGAAATCTGTTGGAAACCTGCAGGAAAAGCGCCGTTTCACGCGCAAATTAGTGTGAGAACTGCGCCCGAGCGCTGGGGTATGCTCCCCATACCTCCTGCAACCCTTGCATCCAGGAAGAAGGACCATCACCATCATGCGTATCCGATCCGTGGCCCCGGTGGCCGCTTTCGCCGCTGTCGCCGCGCTGGCCCTCACCGGCTGTGTCGACAACTCCACCCCGTCCAGCAGCGGCACCTCGACGTCGAGCGCCGCCGCCGTCGACGTGAAGAAGGACGACGCCCTCGCCGCCTCGCTGCCCGAGAAGATCAAGTCGGCCGGCAAGCTCGTCGTCGGCATGGACAACACCTACCCGCCGAACGAGTACAAGGACGACAACAGCCAGCCCGTCGGCTGGGAGGTCGACCTGACTAACGCGATCGCCGCCAAGCTCGGCGTCAAGGTCGAGTTCGCCATCGCGAAGTTCGACAACATCATCCCGTCGGTCGCCGGCGGCAAGGACGATTTCGGCATGTCCTCGTTCACCGACACGACCGAGCGCGAGCAGCAGGTCGACTTCGTCAACTACTACAGCGCGGGCATCCTGTGGGCGTCCGCCAAGGGCAAGACCGTCGACCCCGACAACGCCTGCGGGCTGAAGGTCGCCGTGCAGTCGACCACGTATGAGGACACCGACGAGGTCCCCGCCAAGTCCAAGGCGTGCACCGACGCGGGCAAGGCGGCCATCCAGGTGCTCCGCTACGACACCCAGGACGACGCCACCAACGCGGTCATCCTCGGCAAGGCGGACGCCCTGAGCGCCGACTCGCCCGTCACCCTGTACGCGATCTCGAAGACCGACGGCAAGCTCCAGGAGGCCGGCAAGACGTTCGACGAGGCCCCCTACGGCCTCCCGGTCGCCAAGGGCTCCGACCTCACGCCGGTGCTGCAGAAGACGGTCCAGGCGCTGATCGACGACGGCTCCTACGGCAAGATCCTGGACAAGTGGGGCGTCTCCGACGGCGCCGTCACCAAGGCCGAGGTCAACGCCGCCTCGAAGGGCTGACACGCATGTCCCAGGGCAACCCGGGCCGGCCGGCGGCGGGGACGACCCCGCCGCCGGCCGGCGCCCCGGCCTCCGAGCCGATCAAGGCCATCAAGCTCAAGCACCCGTGGCGGATCGTCTTCGCCGTGCTGCTCATCCTGGTGCTCGTCTGGTTCGTCGTCGACGCGGCGCAGCGCAGCGCCTACGGCTGGGAGTACGTCGGCAAGTACGTCTTCGACCGGCGCATCAGTGCCGCTGCACTGGTCACCCTCCAGCTGACCGTCTACTCGATGGTCATCGGCGTCATCCTCGGCCTCGTGCTCGCGGTCATGCGCCTCTCCCCGAACCCGGTCGTCAAGTCGATCGCCTGGCTGTACCTGTGGATCTTCCGCGGGACGCCGGTGTACGTCCAGCTCGTCTTCTGGGGCCTGTTCTCGCTGATCTACCCGCAGATCGTGCTCGGGGTGCCGTGGACGGAGTTCCACTTCTCCTTCGACCTCGGCTTCATGCAGAACGCGTTCATCATCGCCATCATCGGCCTCGCACTCAATGAAGCCGCGTACATGGCGGAGATCGTGCGCGCCGGCCTGCTCTCGGTCGACGAGGGTCAGGAGGAGGCGGCGACCGCTCTCGGCATGTCGTGGTGGCAGACGATGACGCGCATCGTCATCCCGCAGGCCATGCGTGTGATCATCCCGCCGACGGGCAACGAGGTCATCTCGATGCTGAAGACGACCTCGCTGGTGGCGGCCATCCCGCTCACCACCGACCTGTACGGCGTGGCGCGCGACATCTCGGCGGTGACCTACACGCCGGTGCCGCTGCTGATCGTGGCCTCGCTGTGGTACCTGCTCTTCACCTCCATCCTGATGGTGGGGCAGTACTTCCTCGAGAAGCGGTTCTCGCGCGGCATCAACGCGCGCCGTCCCGACAACCGGGAGCCGGCACTCGCGACAGGCGCGCTGCCTGCGGCGGGAGCACCGGACGGAAACGACCTCGGAGGCAAGGGATGACCGACATCAACGCAGCCACGTCCGCGACGCCCATGGTCCTCGCGGAGGGCGTCTCGAAGAGCTTCGGCTCCAACGAGGTGCTCAAGAGCATCTCCCTGTCGGTGAAGCAGGGCGAGGTGCTCTGCATCATCGGCCCGTCCGGCTCCGGCAAGTCGACCTTCCTGCGCTGCATCAACCACCTCGAGCGGGTGGATGCGGGGCGGCTCTCGGTCGACGGGGAGGTCGTCGGGTACCGCCAGCACGGCGACAAGCTCTACGAGCTCAAGCCGAAGGAGGCGTCGAAGCAGCGCCGCGAGATCGGGATGGTGTTCCAGCGGTTCAACCTCTTCCCGCACATGACCGCCCTCGAGAACATCATCGAGGCGCCCATCCGGGTGAAGGGCCTGCCGAAGGCCCGCGCGGTCGAGCGGGCGAAGGAGCTGCTGGCGCGCGTCGGCCTCAGCGACAAGGGCGACCACTACCCGTCGCAGCTCTCGGGCGGTCAGCAGCAGCGCGTGGCGATCGCCCGCGCGCTGGCGATGGACCCGAAGCTGATGCTCTTCGACGAGCCGACCTCCGCTCTCGACCCGGAGCTGGTCGGCGAGGTGCTGGACGTGATGAAGGGCCTGGCGCAGTCGGGCATGACGATGGTCGTCGTCACCCACGAGATGGGCTTCGCCCGCGAGGTCGCGGACGAGCTGGTCTTCATGGACGGCGGCGTCGTCGTCGAGTCGGGCGACCCGCGCGAAGTGCTCGCGAACCCGCAGCACCAGCGCACGCAGGCCTTCCTCTCGAAGGTGCTCTAGCCTCCCGCCATCCGTTCCGGACTTCTGCACGCTCGCGCACCGCGTGTCGCGGACGGAAGTCCGGAACGGATAGCATCGCGGGATGAGCGACGAGGCGATCCAGGACGACGAGCGACGACCCGTGGTCCTGATCACCGGCGTCGGGCGGGCGCGGAGCATCGGCGCACAGATCGCCGCCGACCTGGCCACCGTCTACGACGTGGCGTTCTCGTACTGGGACGGCTACGACGCGACGATGCCGTTCGGCAGCGAGCCCTCGTTCCACGACGAGCTGGCCGCGCAGTTGCGCGCGTCGGGAGCGCGGGTGCTGCCTCTGGAGGCCGACCTCGCCGATCCGGAGACGCCCACTGCCCTGATCGCCCGTGTGCGCGACGAGCTGGGCCCGGTGCGGGCGATGGTGCTGAGCCACGCGCACTCGGTGGACAGCGGCATCCTCGACACGTCGGTCGAGAGTTTCGACGCCCACTTCGCGGTCAACACCCGGGCGAGCTGGCTGCTCATCAAGGCGTTCGCCGAGGCGTACGAGGGGCCGCACGGCTGGGGGCGCATCGTTGCGCTCACGAGCGATCACACCGCCCACAACCTCCCGTACGGCGCGAGCAAGGGAGCGCTCGACCGCATCGTGAAGGCGGCGGCCGTCGAGCTTGCGCACCTCGGGATCACTGCGAACCTCGTCAACCCGGGGCCGATCGACACGGGGTGGATGACGCCCGAGCTCGCGACCGAGCTGGCCGCCGAGACCGCGCTCGGCCGGCTCGGCACGCCGCAGGACACGGCGGACCTGGTCGGGTTCCTGCTCTCGCCCGCCGGCGGCTGGATCAACGGCCAGCTGCTCCACTCCAACGGCGGCTTCAACCTCGGCGTCTAGTCGCTCGCGCCGCTCGCACGTCGGCGAGTGCGCGAAAAGTACGCGTGTGACCGGACACTTCGTGCACTTTCTGCGCACTCGGCGAGCCGCGGCTCAGCCCGCGAGCACCTTGCGGATGCGTTGGAGAGAGACGCTCTCGGCAGTGCCGAGCGACTGGGCGAAGAGCGAGACGCGGAACTCCTCCAGCATCCACCGGGCGTGCGCGATGTTGGGCGGGCTGTTCGGGGCGAGCGGGATGCGGCCGCCGGCGTCGGTGTAGAGCGCCACGGCCGTCTCCACCTGGGTCTGCCACGCGCGGTCGCGGCCGGGGTTCACCGGCAGCGCCTGGATGCGCTGGGTGATGCCGGCCAGATACCGCGGCAGATGCCGCAGCTGCTCGATCCCCGTCGCCGAGACGAAGCCCGGATAGACCAGCCCGGCGAGCTGCGCCTTCGCGTCATTCAGGGAGGCGAGGAACACCAGCGAAGTCGCCCCGCCGATCGCCTTCTCGGCGGCGCGGGAGGCGGTGAGGATGCGGGTGACCAGCGCGACCGTCTCGAACATCGAGTCCATCACGATGGCGGAGACGCGGTCGCGCACCGCCTCGAACTCGGCGCGCATGAAGACCTGGCCGTCCGGCTTCATCCGGTAGAGCACCGAGTCGATCACGGCGAGCAGGCAATCGTCGAAGAGCGCCTTCGTGTTCGGGTACGGGCTCGCCGCGAGCGTGAGCTTCTCGTTGGCCGTCAGGTGCTGCTGCACGTACGCGACGGGTGACGGGATGCTCGCCAGCAGCAGCCTCCGCACCCCGCCCGGCATGGCCTTGGCCTGGTCGGCGGGCGTGCTCATGAGGCGGATGGAGACGCTCTGCCCGTCGTCGACCAGCGCCGGGTAGGCGCGGATGGTGTTCGTCGAGCCCCCTGGACCGGTGTGCGTGCTGTCGAGGAAGCGGGGGAGCTCGTCGAGGTCCCAGGTCGTGAGCCCGGTGCGCTCGATCGCGTCGGGCGTGCGCGCCTCGGCGACGCGGGCGACGGAGTCGCGGGCGCGCGAACGCAGGCTCTCCTGCAGGGCGCCGAGATCCTTTCCGCTGGCGAGCGGCCGGCCGCGCTCGCCGATCACCTGGAAGGTGGGGCGCAGGTGCGCGGGGAGCCGCTCGGCGTCGAAGTCCGTGCCGCTCACCCGCGAGCCGGTCAGTCGCGAGATCGTCGCAGCGAGGGTGTCGGTGAGGGAGGCGGCGGGCCGTTCGCCCTCGTGGGCGCGCATCCCCGCGGTCGTGGAGAGCTCGCCGAGCAGGCGCTGCGCCCAGTCGGCGGCGGGGACGACCTGGCGGCGGATCGCCTTCGGGAGCGACTTGATCAGCGCGGTGACCAGCTCGTGGCGGAGGCCGGGGACCTGCCAGTCGAAGCCGTCGGGAACGAGCCCGGCGAGCAGCGGGAGCGGCACCTGCACGGTGACGCCGTCATCCTCGGCGCCCGGCTCGAACCGGTAGCGCAGCGTGAGGCGCTGGTCGCCCTGACGCCAGACCGGCGGGAACGCTTCCTCGTCGATCTCCGCCGCATCCTCGTCGATGAGCGACTCCGGCGTCATGGTGAGCAGGTCGGGCGTCTCGGTGCGCGCCTTCTTCCACCAGCCCTCGAAGGTGCGGGTGGAGACCACCTCGGCCGGGATGCGCCGGTCGTAGAAGTCGAAGACGCTCTCGTCGTCGTTCAGGATGTCGCGGCGGCGGGTGCGCTCCTCCAGCTCGCGCAGCTCGGCGCGGAGCTTACGGTTGGCGCGGTCGAAGGCCTGGTGCGAGTCCCATTCGCCGTCGACGAGGGCGTGCCGGATGAACAGCTCGCGCGCGAGCGGCGCGTCGATGCGGGAGTACTGGATGCGTCGGCGCGGGATGATCGGCACGCCGAACAGCGTCACCTTCTCGTACGCGACGACGGAGCCCTGGCTCTTCTCCCAGTGCGGCTCGCTGTACTGCCGCTTGCAGAGATCGCCGGCGATCGGCTCGGCCCAGGCGGGGTCGATCGCGGCGTTCATCCGCGCGAAGAGCCGGCTCGTCTCGACCAGCTCGGCGCTCATCAGCGCGTTGGGCTGCTTCTTGGCCAGCGTCGAGCCCGGGAAGATCACGAAGCGTGCCTGGCGGGCGCCGAGGTACTCGGACTGGCGGGTGCGCGCGCCGCCCTTGTTGCCTGACTCGCGCAGGTCCTTCAACCCGATGTGGGACAGCAGGCCCGCGAGGAGCGAACGGTGGATGCCGTCGGGGTTCACCGACGCATCGCCGATCGTCAGGCCGAGCGGCTTGGCGAGCTGGCGGAGCTGGCGGTAGACGTCCTGCCACTCGCGCACGCGCAGGAAGTTGAGGTACTCGGCCTTGCAGAGGCGGCGGAAGGCGCTCGACGAGAGCTCCTTCTGCTGCTCCTCGAGGTAGTTCCAGAGGTTCAGCAGGGTGAGGAAGTCGCTGGTCGGGTCGGCGAAGCGGGCGTGCTTCTCGTCCGCGCTGCCCCGCTTCTCGACCGGGCGCTCACGCGGGTCCTGGATGGTGAGCCCGGCGACGATGGCCATCACCTCGCGGGAGGTGCTGTGGCGCTTCGACTCGACGACCATCCGCGCGAACCGCGGGTCGATCGGCAGCAGAGCGAGCGAGCGCCCGACCTTCGTGAGCGCAGGGTCTCCGCCTCGCGCCGTCGTGATCGCGCCGAGCTCGGTCAAGAGGTCGAGCCCGTCCTTGATTCCGCGGGAGTCCGGCGGGGTCAGGAACGGGAAGGCGGCGATGTCGCCGAGCCCGAGCGAGATCATCTGCAGGATGACGGCCGCGAGGTTCGTGCGCAGGATCTCGGGCTCGGTGAACTCGGGGCGCTTCTCGAAATCCTCCTGCGAGTACAGGCGGATCGCGATGCCGTCGCTGGTGCGGCCCGAACGGCCGGAGCGCTGGTTCGCGCTCGCCTGCGAGACGGCCTCGATCGGGAGGCGCTGCACCTTGGCGCGCGTGCTGTAGCGGCTGATGCGGGCGGTCCCGGCATCCACCACGTACTTGATCCCGGGCACGGTGAGGCTGGTCTCGGCGACGTTGGTCGAGAGCACGACGCGGCGGCGGACACCGGGCGTGGACGACGGCTGGAAGACGCGGTGCTGCTCGGCGGACGACAGGCGGCCGTACAGCGGCAGCACCTCGGTGCCCGGGAGGTTGCGGCCGCGGATGGCGTCGGCCGCATCCCGGATCTCGTTCTCGCCGGAGAGGAACACGAGCACGTCGCCGGGAGCCTCGCGCGCGAGCTCGTCGAGCGCGTCGTTGATGCCCTGCAGGTAGTCGCGGTCGGCGGTGGGGACGGGATCGGGGTCGTCCTCGTCCTCGAGCGTCTCGGCGACCAGGGGGCGGTAACGCACCTCGACCGGGAACGTGCGACCGGAGACCTCGACGATCGGCGCGGGTGACCCGTCGGCCGCGGCGAAGTGCGCGGCGAAGCTCTCGGGGTCGATGGTCGCCGAGGTGATGATCACCTTGAGGTCCGGCCGCTTCGGCAGCAGCTCGCGCAGGTAGCCGAGCAAAAAGTCGATGTTGAGGCTGCGCTCGTGGGCCTCGTCGATGATGATCGTGTCGTACTTGCGCAGCAGCCGGTCGCGGTGGATCTCGTTGAGCAGGATGCCGTCGGTCATCAGCTTGATGCGCGTCTCGGCCGACACGCGGTCGGTGAACCGCACCTGGTAGCCGACCAGCTCGCCGACGGTCTGGCCCAGCTCCTCCGCGATGCGCTCGGCGATCGTGCGGGCCGCGATGCGGCGCGGCTGGGTGTGGCCGATGGAGGTGCGGCCCAGCTCGAGGCAGATCTTCGGCAGCTGCGTCGTCTTGCCCGAGCCCGTCTCGCCGGCCACGATCACGACCTGGTTGTCCCGGATGGCGCGCGCGATGTCGTCCCGCTTCTGACTGACCGGCAGCTCGGGCGGGAACGTGATGCGGGGGAGGGCGGAGGTCGCAGTCATGAGCCCTCCATTCTATCCGGCGCAGCGATCACAAAATCGTTGTGGATGCAGAGCACTTTGTGCTACAAAGTTAATCATGAACGAAGACAACTCCGGCGACGCCCGGGAGATGCTCGACCTGATCGATGGTCAGCAGCGTCGCGTCGACCGCGGACTCCGCCTCCCCGTCGTGTGGCTCTACTCCATCTGGGCGTTCGCCTGGCTGGTCGGGTTCCTCGCGCTCTACCTGGCCGTGCTCGGCGTCCTCGACCCCGTGGCCGCCGGCATCGTCTTCGCGGTGCTGATCGTGGCCTCCATCGTCGCGTCCGCCGTCATCGGCTCGCGCATCGGGCGCGGGCTGCGCGGCCAGTCCCAGTTCGCCGGCACGGTCTACGGCATCTCGTGGTCGGTCTGCTCGATCGCGTTCGCCCTGCTCGGCATCGGCCTCCTGGCCCAGGGAATGCCGGACGACCTCGCCGGTATCTACTTCCCGAGCGCGTACGCCCTGATGTGCGGCACGCTGTATCTCGGCGGCGCGGCGCTCTGGCATGACACGGTGCAGCTGGTCCTCGGCCTGGCCCTGCTGGTCGTCGGAGCGGTCGTCCCGTTCCTCGGCCTCGGCCCGAACCTCCTGGTGCTCGCCATCGCGGCCGCCGTCATCTTCGGCTCCGGAGCGGTCATCACGGCGCGCTCGCTGCGGAGCTGAGGCCCGTGGACGAGCTCGACCCGGTCATCCACGCGGCCGCGCGCCTGAAGATCACGGCCACCCTCGCCACCGTCCCCGAGGACGGCAGCATGTCCTTCCTTCGGCTGCAGGAGCTGCTCGACCTGACCGCCGGCAACCTCGCCACCCACCTGCGCAAACTGGAGGACGCCGGCTACATCGCGGTCGAGAAGACCCACCGCGGACGCGTCCCCGTCACCTACCTCGCACTCACGACGACCGGCCGCCGCGCATTCGAGGATTACACGGCGGCACTTCGCAGCATCATCGGGGGGTGAATGGGGTAGGTTTCCCTCACCCGGTCCTTGTCAACGACGATGAAGGAGACCACCCCATGTCCCACGGCTTCGCCACCATGTCCGTCGCGAGCATCCTCGCGGAGACGGCGCATCGCAGCCCCGAGAGCATCGCGCTGATCTTCAACGGCGCGGAGATCAGCTACGGCGACCTGTGGGAGCAGACGCGCCGCTACGCCGGAGCGCTGCGCGACCGGGGGATCGGGCCGGACGACCGCGTCGCCCTGATGATCCCGAACGTCCCCGACTTCCCGCGCGTCTACTACGGCGCGCTGGCCCTCGGGGCGACGGTCGTCCCGATCCACGCGCTGCTGAAGGCCGAGGAGATCGCATACGTGCTCCAGGACTCCGGCGCCGCCGTGCTGATCTGCGCGGCGCCGCTGCTCGGCGAGGGCGCGAAGGGTGCGGCGCTCGCCGGCATCCCGGTGCTGTCGGTGCTGGTGCCCGACGAGCTGGCGGAGCAGCTGCCGTTCCCCCGGCTCGAGGTGGAGGCGGCCGCGGCGGAGCCCGTGGTCACCTACGTGCCGCGCGACCCGCTGGACACGGCCACCATCCTCTACACCAGCGGCACCACGGGCAAGCCCAAGGGCGCCGAGGGCTGCCACTTCTCGCTGATCGAGCAGGTGAACGTGCTGCTCGCCGGGACGCTCGACATCGAGCCCAGCGACCGCATCCTGGGCTGCCTGCCGCTGTTCCACACCTTCGGGCAGACCTGCGTGATGAACATGGGCTTCCGCGCGGGCGCCACGGTGGTGCTCGTCCCCAAGTTCGATCCCGCCACGGCTCTGCGCCTGCTGAACGAGCACGGCTGCACGATCATGACCGGCGTCCCCACGATGTACATCGCGCTGCTGGAGGCCGCCAAGACGAACCCGGAACGCCCGCCGCTGCGCTACGGCATGAGCGGCGGAGCGGCCATCCCCGTCGCCGTGATCGAGCGGATGAAGGAGGTCTACGGGATCGACGTGCACGAGGGCTACGGCCTGACCGAGACGTCGCCTGTCGCCTCCTTCAACCACCGCGGGCGCCCGACGCGGGTCGGCACGGTCGGCACGCCGATCTGGGGCGTGGACGTCGAGATCGCGGACGCCGAGGTCGACGACCGCATCGACCTGCTGCCCCGCGGCGAGCTCGGCGAGATCGTGGTGCGCGGGCACAACCTCATGAAGGGGTACCTCAACCTCCCGCAGGCGAACGCGGAGGCGGTGGTCGACGGCTGGTTCCGCACCGGTGACCTCGGCACGAAGAGCGACGACGACTACATCACGATCGTCGACCGCAAGAAGGACATGATCGTCCGCAACGGCTACAACGTGTACCCGCGCGAGGTGGAGGAGGTGCTCTCCACCCATCCCGCCGTCGCGATGGTCGCCGTGTTCGGCGTCGCCCACGACACGCACGGGCAGGAGGTCATGGCCGCCGTCACGCTCATGCCCGGCGCCGAGGCGACGGGCGAGGACCTCGTCGCGTTCGCGCAGGAGCACGTCGCGGCGTACAAGTTCCCGCGGCGCGTGGAGATCCTGGAGGTGCTCCCGCTCGGCCCGAGCGGCAAGGTGCTCAAGCGGGAGCTGGTCGCGCGTTACGAGGCCGCCGCGACCGTGTGACGTCGGCGTCCGGTGTCAGGCCGCCGTGTCCATCGTGAGCAGGCGCACCGACGAGTGCAGGTAGAACGCCGCCAGCACCGCGTAACAGACGCACGCCACGGTGGGAATGAACGAGTTCTCCGGCCGGCTGGCCAGAGCGCCGACGCACGAGACGAAGGCGGCCGCCGCGAGCCCGCCGCCGATCCAGAAACCGGCGGCGGGCCGGGCGGTCGCGCGCCACCAGGGGCGCGGGTCCTCGCGATTCTCACCGGCGCCGCGGAAGATGCGGACGCCGATGCCGACGTAGAGCAGGTTGAGGACGGCCACGATCAGCACGTCGACGGTCGCGTCGACGAGCTGCTGGAACAGGAAGACGTTCAACGCCAGCAGGAGGCCGTAGCCCCCGATGATGTAGGCGACCTTGCCCGTTGCCGTCGTGATCCTCAACTTCACGAGGGAGAGCTTATCCGGCGGGGGTCAGTTGACCTCGTTCGGGTGCGCGCTGACGCGGCCCTCGCGCTCGAGACCGGTGATCGCGGCGACCTCGGCGTCGGTGAGTTCGAAGTCGAAGACGTCGAAGTTCTCGGCCATGCGCTCGCGGCGGTTCGACTTGGGGAACACGATGTTGCCGGTCTGCAGGTGCCAGCGGATGACGACCTGGGCCGGGGTCTTGCCGTGCGCCTCGGCGGCGCCGGCGACTTCGGGCAGCTCGAACAGCGGGTACTTGCCCTGGCCGAGCGGGCCCCACGCCTCGATCTCGATGCCGTGCTCGCGCGCGAACGCGGTGACGGCCGGCTGCTGGTGCGCCGGGTGCAGCTCGATCTGGTTCACGGCCGGCACGATGTCGGTGTTCGCGAGCAGCTTCTCCAGGTGCGGGACGAGGAAGTTCGACACGCCGATGGCCTTCGCACGGCCCGACGCGTAGATGGTCTCGAGCGACTTCCACGCCTCGACGAAGGTGTCCTTCTCGGGGGTCGGCCAGTGGATGAGGTACAGGTCCACGTAGTCGAGGCCGAGCTTCTCGAGCGACTCGTCGAACGCGGCCTGCGCGTCGGTCTGCCGGTCGTTCCAGAGCTTCGTGGTGACGAAGAGCTCGTCGCGGGCGATGCCGGAGGAGGCGAGGGCGTCGCCCACACCCTTCTCGTTGCCGTAGATCGCGGCGGTGTCGATGTGGCGGTAGCCGACCTCGAGCGCATCCGTGACGATCCGCGTCGTCTCGGCCGGGTCGACCTTGAAGACGCCGAAGCCCAGCTGCGGGATGGTGGTTCCGTTGTTGAGGGTCAGTGTCGGAGTATTTGCGTTTGCAACCATATCCACCACGCTACCAGCCGTTGCGGGCGCGGTCTGCGGTCGTAGGGTGTGGCCATGGCGAATCGGCTGCAGGACGCGATCAGTCCGTACCTCCGCGCGCACGCGGACAACCCGGTCGACTGGTGGCCGTGGGGAGCGGAGGCCTTCGCCGAGGCCCGGCGGCGCGACGTGCCCGTCATGATCTCCATCGGCTACGCGACCTGCCTCTGGTGCCACGTCATGGCGCGCGAGAGCTTCTCCGATCCCGCGCTCGCCGCCGAGCTCGACGCGCGGTTCGTGCCGATCAAGGTGGACCGGGAGGAGCATCCCGAAGTGGACGCCGCCTACCTCTCCGCCGCGAGCGCCTTCACCGACAACCTCGGCTGGCCGCTCACCGTCTTCGCCACACCCGACGGCCGGGCGTTCTTCGCCGGCACGTACTTCCCGCCGATCCCGGTCGGCGGCCGTGCGTCGTTCCGTCAGGTGCTCGACGCCGTGGCCGACGCGTGGGAGCAGCGACGGGAGCAGGTGGAGACCGACGCGGGGCGCGTCGTGGCGGCGCTCGCCGCGGCCTCCGCGTCCGCGACGGCGGTCCACGACCTCCCGGACGACCGCGAGCTCGACACGGTGGTCGACCTCCTGACGCGGGCCGAGGACGAGGAGTTCGGCGGGTTCGGCACGGCGCCGAAGTTCCCCGTCGCGCCCGTGCTCGGCTTCCTGCTGGGCCGGCCGTCGGGAGAGGAGCTGGCGCACCGGACCCTGCGGCGCATGGCGGACTCCCCGCTCCGCGACCCGGTCGACGGCGGGTTCTTCCGCTACGCGACCCGCCGCGACTGGGGCGACCCGCACTACGAGCGGATGCTCTACGACAACGCGCTGCTGCTGGACGCGTACGCGACGGCCTGGCTGCAGACGCGCGAGCCGTGGGCGGAGCAGACCGCCGACGGGATCGCGGCGTTCCTGCTCGGCGTGCTGCGCCGCCCGGGAGGCGGCTTCGCCTCGGCACAGGACTCGGAGAGCGTCATCGACGGAGCGCGGGTCGAGGGCGAGTACTACAAGCGGCCGCCCGCGGAGCGCGGGCTGCTGGAGGCGCCACCGGTCGACGCGAAGGTGCTGACCGGCTGGAACGGCCTGGCGATCGGCGCGCTGGCCCGCGCGGCCCGCATCCTGAACCGGCCCGCGTGGATCGTCGCAGCGACCACGGCAGCGACGATGCTGCTGGAGCGGCATCACCGCGCCGACGGCACCCTCCTGCGCATGTCCCTCGACGATCGGCTCTCCGACGCGGAGGCGACGCTGGAGGACTACGGCGCGCTGGCCGCGGGATTGCTGGAGCTGGTGCTCGCGTCGGGGGAGCCGACGATGGCCGTCGCCGCGCGCGATCTCGTCGACATCTGTCTGGACGCGGCGGGATCGGCGGGGTCCGCGAGCTCCGCGGGCGTGGCTTCGGCGGCGTCGGGGCCGTTCGAAGCGCCGGGAGGCGGCGACCCGGTGCTCGCCGCGACGGGGCTGTCCGTACGCGTCGATCCCTCCGAGGGCGCGTATCCCTCGGGCCTGTCGTCGATGGCGGCAGCCGCGCACACGCTCTTCCTGCTGACCGGCGAGCGGCGCTACGAGCGGGCCGCGCGCGAGGGGATGCGGCTGGTCGCCGCGCAGGCGTTGCAGAGCCCGACCGGGTTCGGCGCCTCCCTCGCCCTGATGTCGCGCCTCGACGCCGACGCGGTGCAGCTCGTGACCGTGCTGCCGGCCGAGGCCGAACCGGGCGCGCATCCCTCGGGCCCGGCGGATCCGGAGGGCTTGCTGGGTGCGGTGCGGACCCATCCCGCAGCCGTGGTCGCCGTCGTCGGGGAGGCGCAGGCCGCGGCGCTCGCGGACGAAGGGTTCGACCTGTTCGCCGGGCGGACGGCGCACGACGGGCTCCCGACCGCGTACCTCTGCCGCGACTTCGTGTGCCGGCTGCCGGTCACGCGGCCGGAGCAGTTGCGGGAGGCCGCCGGCGCGTGAGCCGGGCGGGTGCGCGCGGCGGCGCATCCCGCGCGTGGCTCACCGCGCAACTCCGGTGATTTCGCCCGATCGGCGCGAAATCGCCGGAGCGACTGCGAACCGGTCGGCGTGTCGTCGAGGATCTCCGGAGTTGGCGCCGCGTTGGCCGTCGCGCCGGTGGCGCCGGTGGCACCGGCGGCACCGGCGGCGGCCGTGTGACTCCGGCAATCTGCCACGCCGCGCCGCTCAGTTCGCCGTTCGAACGGAGAACGGCCCGGGATGCCGGGAGATCTCCGGAGTTGGCACCGCGCTGGGCGCCGCGCTGGCGGCGCCGGCCGTCAGGCGCGCTCGAGCTTGTCGAGCATGCCCCAGACGGCTTCGCTGAGCTCGGGATGCTCCAGCGCGATGCGGCGCAGCACCGAGTACTCGAAGCGAGTGAAGATCTCGCGGCCCGCGGCAGGATGGTGCGCGCGCGACTGCTGCTCGCCGAGGTCGAACGCCTCGATCGCGGTCGCCCGCAGCGAGATGACGACCTGCTCGTCGACGCTCGGGAGGTCCGGGATGAAGTGCCAGGGGTCCTCGCCCGCCCGGCAGCGGTGCTCGATGATCGCGGAGAGCTCGTCGCGCGCCTGCTGACGGAGCACTTCGATGCTCCGGGGTACGTGTTCTGTCACGGGCGACCTCCCTCCGCTGACGGTGGATCCGGCCTCGTCGCCGGAACGGTGCGTTCAGCCTAGACGGCGCGACCGACGCTCGCGAATCGGGGCGTAACGAGAGGTCTACCGGCGGGAGGGGGCCGGGCCGCTCAGTCCGTGCGCGAGAGGAGGTAGGCGTTCAGGTCGGCGGTCAGCGCGTCGTCGACGGGGTAGTCGCGGTCGTCGAGCGCGGTGATGGGCGCGGCCTGCCGCACGCTGGACACCAGCCAGAGGGCGTCGGCGTCGCGCAGCTCGTCCGCGGTGATGCGGCGGTACTCGGTCGGGTAGCCGCGCTCCTCGAAGAACGCGAACACCGCGGCCTGCGTGGTGCCGGCCAGGATGCCCTGATCGGTCTGCGGGGTGCGCACGACGCCGTCGGAAAGCAGGATCACGTTGGAGGTCGGCCCCTCCAGCGCGTAGCCGTCGGAACTGAGGAAGATGACGTCGTCGGCACCCCGGCGCGCAGCCTCCCGGCCCGCCGCCCGGTTGATCGCGTACGACAGGGTCTTCGCGCCTGCGAGCAGCCACGGGGAGGTCTCGGCGACGTCGTGCCGCCAGCCGCGGTCGAGCGAGACGACGCGGATGCCGAGGCGCTGGGCCGAGAAGTCCTCGCCCTCGTCGACGAAGATCCACCCGCTCGCGCGCCCCTCGCCTTCGACGCCGCGGGTCAGGATGAGCTTGGCGAAGAGCTCTCCGCCGTCGCCGTTGCGGGACCGGTAGTCGGCGACCCCGGCCAGCACGGCCTCCCGCCACACGGCGGCATCCGGCTCCGGGAGGTCGAGCAGCGCCGCCGAGTGGGCCAGCCGCTCCAGGTGCGGTTCGAGCGCCTGCGCGTGCCCGTCGATCACGGCGACCGTCTCGAACACGCCGTCGCCGCGCGTGATGCCGAGGTCGGTGATGCGGACCTGCGGCGCGCCGAAATCGGCGAGCACGAATCCCGGGTCGCCGACGGCGCGGGTAGCGGCCGGGTCGGAGACGGTCGGTGCGGTCACGGTCAGCAGAGTGGCGCGGGTCATGCCCCCATTGTCCACCGCTGCGCGCCGCGGAACAGTGCCGAGCTCGCGCACGTGCGGCAGCGATGCATGTGTCGAGTGCGGTGTCACGGGACGTTTGCGCCGCGTCGCCGCGCCGCAGACGTACCTGGGCGCAGCGGTCGCCACCGCGGACCCGTCAGGCGGTCAGGCGGTCTGGCGGATGCGGAAGCCGTCGTCGCCGTCGGGGGCGGTGTCGGTGACGTCGAGGCCGGCCACCTCAGATCCGGGAGGCCCCTCCCGAAGCCACGCGAGCATCCGGTCGACCGCGGCGGGCTCGCCCTCGACCTCCACCTCCACGCTTCCGTCGGCACGGTTGCGCGCCCAGCCGGTCACGCCGATGGCCTGCGCCTGCTCGCGCGCCGCCCAGCGGAAGCCGACGCCCTGCACCGTCCCGGTCACGATCGCTCTCTTGCGGATCACACGCCCATTCTGCTCCTGCTTGAATGGTCCGGTGAGCTCACCCGCCGACCGCGCCGCATCGATCGCGGCACTCCGTTCCGACCTGACCGGGGCGGGGTTCACCGTCTCCGCCCTCACCGACCTGTGGGGCGAGGAGGCCGCAGAGGCGCTGCACCGCGGCCAGCGCGTCCCGGCCGAGCGGGCACTCGGCCGCCGCGAGCCGTCCCCCCTCGGCACGCTCGCCTCCCTGTTCGTGCTCGGCCGCGCGGCGACTGTCGAGGCGGCTGAGGCCGCCCTTCCCACGCTCGGCATCGAGGGCGCGCAGGAACTCGGACTGCTGCGCCGCGACGACGCACGCGTCACCCCGGCCGTCGACCTGCGCCCCTACTCCTTCGTGGACGCCCTCGGTCCGGCCGAGTGGTGGATCGTCTCCGATCTCGGCGAGCTGGCGCTGGGCCACGCGCTTCCGGAGGACCACGTGCTCGGCGTGGGCGGCGCCTCCATGACCCTCAGCGGGCTGATGCTGCAGCGGCCCGCGCGCACGGCGCTCGATCTGGGCACGGGATGCGGCATCCAGGCCCTGCACGCCCGCCGGCACGCAGAGCGGGTCGTCGCGACCGACATCTCGCCGCGCGCCCTGGAGCTCGCCGCGCTGAACGCCGACCTCAACGGCGTCGACGGCATCGAGTTCCGGCTCGGCAGCATGTTCGAGCCGGTGGCGGGGGAGCGATTCGACCACATCGTCTCCAACCCGCCCTTCGTCATCACCCCGCGCGTCGACGGCGTGCCCGCGTACGAGTACCGCGACGGCGGGATGGTCGGCGACGCCCTCGTCGCGGCCTTCATTGCCGGCTGCGGCGAGCACCTGGAGCCCGGTGGGGTCGCGCAGCTGCTCGGCAACTGGGAGTACCACGGCTACACCGACGCGCTCGATCGCGTGCGCGGATGGGTGGACGGCTCCGCCACGCCGCTCGACGCCTGGGTGATCGAGCGCGACACCGAAGACGCCGCCGGATACGCCGAGACGTGGATCCGCGACGGCGGCACCCGGCCCGGCACGGCGGCCTTCGACCAGCTGCTGGGCGCGTGGCTGGACGACTTCGAGGAGCGCGGCGTGCGGCAGGTCGGGTTCGGCTACCTGCTGCTGCGGCGGGCGGAAGGGGTGCCGACGCTCCGGCGCTTCGAGCGCATCCACGGCTCGCTCGGCGCGAACGAGGCCGGGCTGGGCGTGGCGCTGGATGCGGCGCTGGCCGCCCACGACCTCCAAGCCGCTCTCGACGACGACGCCCTCTCGGCGCTGCGGCTCGCGGTGGCCGGAGACGTCACCGAGGAGCGGCACCTCTGGCCCGGCTCGGACGCGCCGACCGCCATCCTGCTCCGGCAGGGCGGCGGCTTCGGACGCACCGTGTCCGCCGACACCGGGCTCGCGGCCCTGACCGGCGCGAGCGACGGCGAGCTGAGCGTCGCCGCGATCGTCGGTGCGCTCGCCCAGCTGCTGGAGGTGGATGAGGCCGCTCTGCGTGACGACCTGCTTCCTGCTGTGCGCGGGATGCTGGTGGACGGCCTGCTCACCGTCCCGCCGCAGGGCTGAGGGTCAGCCCGCCGCCTTCTCCAGCAGCGCGGCGATGATCTTCTCGTCGGCGGGGGTCAGCTCGATCACGGCGAACGCGGTCGCCCACATCGTGCCGTCGTCGAGCTGTGCCGGGTCGTTGAAGCCGATCGTGGAGTATCGGGCTTTGAACTTCGTGGCGGGCTGGAAGAAGACGATGTTCTTCCCGTTCTTGGCGTAGGCGGGCATCCCGTACCAGGTCTTCGGCGCGAGCGACGGGGCATGCTCGGCGACGAGCTCGTGGAGGCGGCGGGCGATGGCCTGCTCGTCGTCCGTCATCTCGGCGATCTTCGCCTGCACCTCGGCGGCGTCGGCGGCGGCCTGCTCCTCCTTCGAGAGCTTCTTCGACGCGCGTTTGGCCTTGATCTCCTGCGCGCGCTCCTTCATGGCGGCGCGCTCCTCGGCGGTGAAGCCGTCGTCGGCGGTCGTGGCGGGGCTCATGGTGTCCTCCCGGAGTTCTGGATGCTGACGAGTCCAGCCTCCCGCATCCCGCGCCCGCGCGCTTCTCCATTCCTGCTCGACCGGCCGTCGAGCGCGTGGGCGACGGAGGAGATTCTCGCAATAGGGCCAGGAATCTCCTCCGTTCACCGCGATCGGCCAGGTCGGCACGCCGAATCTCCTCCCATACCGACGCGGTGGGCACCGGAGGAGATTCGGGGCGCGAGCTGGGCAGAACGCGGGGAAGGGAGGAGATCCGTGCCCGAACGAGCAGTGATCTCCTCCCTTGCCGAATTGATGCGAGGCGACGCGGCCCTAGCCGCCGAACGCGGCGCGGCGGAAGCCGCGCGCGCGGTGCTCGTCGGGCAGGAACGGGCCGTTGCCGAAGACCTTCTCGCGCAGCGTGCCCTCGCGGTACTCGGTCTGCATGATCCCGCGGCGCTGGAGCTCGGGCGTCACGTGGTCGACGAAGTCCTCGAACGAGCCGGGGGAGACGACGTACTGCACGTTCATCCCGTCGACGCCCGCGTCCTGCCACGCCTCGACGTGGTCCGCGATCTGCTCGGGCGTGCCGACGACGCGGAGGTTGCCGAACCAGCGGACCAGCTCGCCGATCGTGTACTGCGGGTTCGGCGACATCGCGATGAGCTTGCCGACGATGCCCTCCTGGCCCTCGGGCCGCTTCGCGATCTCGTGGATCGGCTCCTTCGGGTCGAGCTGCCCGAAGTCGTAGCCGAGGAAGACGCTCTGCTTGGCGAGGTTGGCGTCGATGCTCTGGAAGTCGGTGATCTCCTCGTGGAGGCGCTTGGCCTCCTCCTCGGTGCTGCCGACGACGAAGCCCAGGATGCCGAAGAGCTTCACGTCCTGCGCCCGCCTCCCGTGACGCACGGCGGCGGCGCGCACGTCGGCGACGACCGGGGCGGCCTCGGCCGGACTGAGGGCGTTGATGAACAGGCCCTCCGCGTTGCGCCCGGCGAAGTCGCGCCCCCGCGGCGAGACGCCCGCCTGGATCAGGAACGGCGTCCGCTGCGGCGACGGCTCGGTGAGGTGCGGGCCGACGACGTCGTAGAACGGGCCGACGTGGTTGATCTCGTGCACCTTCGCCGGGTCGGAGTACTGCTTGCGGGCGAGATCGCGCACGACGGCGTCGTCCTCCCAGCTCGCCTCCCACAGCTTGTAGACCACGTCGACGTAGTCGTCGGCGCGCGCATAGCGGTCCTCGTGCTCCGGGAGGCCGGCGAGGCCGAGGTTGCGACCGGCGCCGGGCAGGAACGTGGTGACGATGTTCCACGCGATGCGGCCGCGGGTCAGGTGGTCGAGCGTCGACATCTTGCGGGCGAACGCGTACGGCGGCTCCTGTAGGATGTTCTGCGTCAGCACGAAGCCGAGGTTCTCGGTCGCGTAGGCGAGCGCCGGGATGAGCTCGCCGGGGTCGTTGATCGGGAACTGCATGCCGCTGTAGACCGCACGCTCGCGCGAGTTCTCGAACGCCTCGTACGGCGCGAGCACGTCCGCGAAGAACAGGGTGTCGAAGCGGCCCCGCTCCAGCAGCCGGGCGATGTCGGCCCAGTAGTCGATCGAGTTGTAGTCGAGCTGCTTGCTGCCCGGCCACGCCCACATCCCCTGGTCGTGGTGCGAGACGGAGAAGATGTTGAACGCGTTGAAGATCATCCTCTGACGGTCGGCCATGGTCACGCCACCTGCTCGTACTCGGCGGGGGACTCGACGACGCCGAGCACCTCTTTGCCGATCTCGCCGGCGAGCACTTCGGTCGAGTAGGCCATGAGCTGACCGGCCTGGGCGTTGCGCAGGTGGCGTTGGATGGGCGACTGCTTGAGGTAGCCGGAGGCGCCGCCCACGCGGACGCCGAGCTGGGCAACCTCCACCGCGATCTTGTTCGCCAGGTACTTGGAGCGGGAGAGGTTCGGGAAGAACTCGGGCCGGCCCGCGTCCGCCTCGGCGAGGGTGCGCTCGTAGAACGCGTGCACCGCCTCGAGCCGCGACTGCGCGTCGGCGACCTCGTGCTGGATCCACTGCTGGTGCGACAGCGGCTTGCCCAGGATGGAGCGGTTCTTGGCGTGGTCGACCAGCGCGGCGAGCGCGGCGTCGGCGATGCCGAGCGAGATCGCGGGCAGGCCGGCGGGCACCGCAGCGAAGTCGCCGGGACCGGGTGCGCGTCCGCGGTGCTCCTCGCTCAGGAGGGTGTCGCTGAACGACAGGAGCTGGCTGCGGGTGGCGCGCAGGCCGAGGGTGTCCCAGATCGGGATGATCGAGACCGTCTCGTCGGGGATGACGGCGAAGAAGGTGGGGGCGTCGTCGACGAGCGCGTTGACGAGCAGGTAGTCGGCGATCTCGCTGCCGGAGACGAAGCGCTTGGCGCCGTCGAGCAGCCAGCCGCCCTCGGTCGGCCGGGCGGCCTGCTGCGGGTTGAGGAAGCGGTTGCCGCTGGTCGGCTCCGAGAGCGCGTTGGCGAAGCGCTTGCCGGCGAGGAACTCGTCGGCGAAGAAGGAGCCCTTCTTCTCGCGGGTCAGCTCGGCGAGCCCGACGCCGGCACCGGTGTGCATCGTCACGATCGTGGCGATCGACGGGTCGGCGGCGGCGAGCACGCGCACGACCTCGCCGAAGGCCTGGTAGCTGAGGCCCTCGCCGCCCAGGTGCTCCGGGAGGGTCGCGCGGCTGAGACCGGCCTCGTGCAGCGCGGTGAGGCTGTCGACGGCGATCTCGGCGCGCTCGTCGTGAGCGGCGGCCTCGGTCTCGAAGCCGGCCGCGAGCGCGCCGACCTTCTCGAGCAGGGCGCGCTCGGCGTCCGGGAGGTCGTGCAGGCTGGTCGGGGCGGTCATCGGGCTCCTTCGGGTTCGGGGGAGGTGGAGGGCGTGGGGGACGTGGAGGACGTGGAGGCTCGGCGCGCGACACGGCTCCGCCGCCAGACGCGCCGGGAGACGACGCAGAGCACGACGAGCGTCGCCAGGTAGGGGAGGGCCTGGAACAGCTCGACCGGCAGCCCGAGGCTCTGGGTCTGGGCGAGCAGCGCGAGCGAGTTGAAGAACGAGAACAGCAGCGCTCCCGCGATCAGGCCGAACGGGTTGCGACGGCCGATGATGACGACCGCGAGGGCGACGAAGCCCGCGCCTCCCGTCATCCCGGGCGAGAACGTCCCGATGCTGGCGAGCGGCACGGTCGCTCCGGCGAGTCCGGCGAAGCCGCCCGCGATCACGGCCGCGACGAGCCGGAAGCCGGTGGGCGAGATGCCGCGGGTCCTCGCCACCGACTCGTCGTCGCCGACCGCGCGCAGCCGCAGCCCGAACCGGGTGTGGTCGAGCACCAGCCAGGAGAGCACGACGAGCAGGAGGGAGAGGTAGAAGAACGTGCCCGCGTGGGCGAGTCCCGGGCCGATCACCGGGATGCCCTCGATGAACGGCAGGTGCAGGGGAGGCTGTGTCTCGACGGTCTGGTTGGTCGAGCCGGCCGGGTTGAGCGCCTGGAACAGGAACACGCTGAGGCCGGCGCCGAGCAGCCCGATCGCGATGCCGACGATCACGATGTCGGCCTTGGCGATCGCCGAGGCGACGCCCATCAGCAGGCCGAGGACGAGCCCGGCGAGGATGCCGGCGAGCACGCCGACCCACACGCCGCCGACGTGAGCGCCGAGCACGCCGAAGACGGCGCCGACCAGCATCATCCCCTCGATGCCGACGTTGAACCCGCCGGTGCGCTCGAGGAAGATCTCGCCGAGACCGGCGATGACGATGGGCGCGCAGAGGGCGAGCGCCCCCGAGAGCACGACGGTCCAGAATTCGACGGGGCTCACGCGGGCACCGCCTCGGTCTTCGCGGCGATGGTGTCCGCCTTCTCGATGCGGCTGAGCTGCAGGGCCGCGAGGGCGAGCGCGGCCGTCAGCAGCAGGATGCCCTGGGTGACCGTGCCGATCGCGGTCGGGGTCGTCCCCGTGGCGATCTGGACGCCCGCCGCTCCGGTGCCCAGCGCGGAATAGACGATCGCGGCCAGCGCGATCCCGAGCGGGTTGCCCCGGCCGAGCACCGCGACCGCGAGCCCGGCGAAGCCGATGCCTCCCGACACCGACGGTTCGAGGCGCTGGGTGACGCCGGCGACCTGCATCCATCCCGCCAGCCCCGCGGCGGCGCCGGAGACGAGGAGGGCGGTGAGCACCGCGGAGCGCGGCGTCAGGCCGAGCCGCGCGGCGAGCACCGGACGCGACCCGTAGACCTCGAGCACGAACGCCCGCCGCGTGCGCGACCACCACCAGGCGCCGAGCAGGATCAACGCGACGATGACGATGCCGACGTGGATGCGGCCGCTCACCGGCAGCTGCGGGAGCTGCGACGGCAGGGGCAGAGGCGGCGACTGCGGGCTGGCGTTGGTCGCGGGATCCCGCAGCACCGTGCGGAGCAGGTAGGTCAGCAGCGAGACGGCGAGGTAGTTGGCGAGCAGGGTGAAGAGGATCTCGTTGACGTTCCAGCGGATCTTGGCGACCGCGGCTGGGAGTGCCCACAGCATCCCGCCGACGACGCCCGCGACCGCGCCGAGCGGGAGGGCGACGGCCGGGCTGGCCTCCGGACCGAGCAGGAGGGCGACCACCGTCGACAGGATGGCGCCGACGATCAGCTGCCCTTCCGCACCGACGGTGACGACGCCCGCGCGCAGCGCGACCGAGACCCCGATCGCCACGAGTGCGAGCGGCGTGGCGTTCGAGAGCGTCTGGGTGAGGTTGTAGCCGTCGCCGAACGCGCCGGTGAACCAGCCGCCGAGTGCCGCGCCGAGGTCGCCGCCGGTGGCGACGACGAGCACGAAGACGACGGCGAAGCCCGCGACGACGTAGAGGGCGGCGATCAGCGGTCCGCGGCGGCGGTGCAGCCAGGTGGCGAGGGCGGTCATGCGGTGACCTCCCCGCCGAGACCGGCCATGCCGCGCCCGATGCGGGCGCTGTCGAAGTCGGCGGCGTCGAGGCTGTCCACGATGCGTCCCTTCGAGAGGATGAGGATGCGGTCCGCGAGGTCGCGGATCTCGTCGGTGTCGGCGCTGACCAGCAGCACGGCGGTGCCGGCGGCGGCGGCCGCGCGCACCTCGCCGCGGATCACCGCGCTGGCGTGCAGGTCGAGCCCCTGGGTCGGCCCGTGCAGCACGGCGACCGCGGGGGCGCCGTCGAGCTCGCGCCCGACGAGCAGCTTCTGCTGGTTGCCGCCGGAGAGCGCGCGGGCCGGGAGGTCGGGGTTGCGCGGGCGCACGTCGTGGCGTTCGAGGAGGGCCGTGGTGAAGGCGCGCACCGCCCGGGTGTCGATGCGTCCGTGGCGCAGGAACCGGCCGCCCAGCCCGAGCGTGCGCAGCACGGCGGAGCGGGTGAGCGGGGCGTCGGGCAGCAGAGCGTCGATGCGCACTTCGGGCACGTAGGCGAGTCCCGCCTGGGCGGCGCGATCCGGTCGGCCCGTGACCGCGGTTCCGTCGACGGCGACCGTGCCCGAACGGAGGGGGAGGATGCCTGCGGCGGCCTCCGCGAGCGCGGTCTGGCCGTTGCCGGCGACGCCCAGCACGCCGACGACCTCGCCGCCGCGCACGCTCAGGCTGACGCCGTCGATGCCGGTGCCGGTGGTCCCGGTCGTCGCCTCGTGCAATTCGAGGCGCGCCTCCCCGGCGATCGTGTGCTCGCGCCGCGGCACCGGAGGCACGCTGCCGACCATCGCCCGCACGAGGTCCTCGTCGGTGACGTCGGCGACGGGGGAGGAGAGGGTCACGTGCCCGTGCGAGAGCACGGTGACCGTGTCGGCGACGAGACGCACCTCGTCGAGCCGGTGGGTGATGAGGAGCACGGCGTAGCCGGCCGCCGCGAGCGAGCGCACGCGATCGAACAGGGCGGCCGTCTCGAACGGTCCGAGCGCCGACGTGGGCTCGTCGAGCAGCAGGATGCGCGCGCCCTGGGCGAGCGCGATCGCCAGCTCGCCCAGCTGGCGCTGCGCGAGGCCCAGCTCCCGCACCCGCACGTCGGGCTCGACGGCGAGACCGGCCGAGCCGGCGGCCTCGCGCAGCAGCCGGGCGGCGCGGCGACGGCGGGCGAGGCGTTCGGGCTGCCCGAGCACGAGGTTCTCGGCGAGGGTGAGCTCGGGGATGAGGCTGAGCTGCTGCGGCACCAGTCCGATCCCGTGTCGGATCGCCGAGGCGCGGCCCGAGAAGACCGCGGCCTCCCCGTCGACCGTCACGGTTCCGGCGGTCGGCTGCTCCAGCCCGGCGAGGATCTTGAGTGCGGTGGACTTGCCCGCGCCGTTCTCTCCGACCAGGGCGTGGATGCTGCCCGGCTGCACAGCCAGGTCGACGGCGTGCAGCACCTGGGCGCCTCCGTACGACTTGGAGGCGCCCAGGAGGGCGAGGGATGCGGTCATCGCTGTCTGCGGTCCGGGGTGCGGTCGGTCCTAGCCGATGGCCGGGATGGTGACCTCGCCGCTCGCGAGCTTCTTGGCGAGCTCGTCGACCTGCGCGCTGATGTCCTTCGGCAGGTCCGGTGCGGCGTCGACGGCGTTGATGTCGGCGAAGATCAGGCCCTTGTTGGCGATGGTGGAGGTGTAGGAGTGCGTGCCGAAGTCGCCCTTCTTCAGGTGGCCGACGACCTCTTCGAGGGTGGGAGTGAAGTCGAGCTTCACCAGGCCGACGTTGACGGCCTTCGCATCGGACGAGGAGGTGCTGGACGCGCCGAGGGTCGCGATGCCGCCCGCCTTGGCGGCGGAGAGGACGCCCGAGGTGTAGCCCTCGGCGCCGGTGACGATCAGCTTCGCGCCGGCCGCGATCTGGGCCTTGGCGGCCTGGTTCGCCAGGGTCGGGTCCTCCCAGCTGCCGGTGAAGATCGGCTCGAGCTCGGTGGCCGTGGGGTTCGCCGCCTTCAGGCCGACGGTGAGGGCCTTGTACGAGGTCTCGTTGAACGGCGCGAGCTGGCCGTCCACGACGCCGATCGGGGAGAGCCCGGTCTTGCCGGCGACCCAGCCGGTCAGGTAGCCCTGCTGGTCGCTCGCGTACGTCCAGGTCTCGACGTTGGCGGTGGCCTTGTCCAGGATGTCGGCGGAGCCGGTGGCGACGAAGTGCGCCTTGGGCAGCTCCTTCGCGACGGTGAACACCGAGTTGCTGAAGTCGAGGCCCCAGCCGATGATCAGGTCGTAGCCCTGCGACGCGTACTGGCGGAAGGCCGCCTCGGCGTCGGACGAGCTGGTGACGGACTCGCGGATCTGGGCGGTGATCTCGCCCTTCTTCTCGAGGGCGTGCGCGGCGTCGGCCGCGTACTGGTTGAATCCGCCGTCGTTGGCGAGACCGCCGAGCACGACGGCGACCTTCGGCTTGTCCGCGGCGGCGGAGGTGGAGCCGGCGGTGGCGCCGGACGAGCAGGCGGCGAGCACGGCCACGACGGGCACGGCGAGCAGCGGGGCGAGCAGGGAGCGCAGCTTCATGGGGGTTCGGGGCCTTTCGGGGGATCGCGAAATCGCGAGGTCGCGGGACGGGTGCGGTGCAACTTGTCGACAAGTGTGCACGGGAGGCCATCCCGACCGCGATGCCGGCCGTAACGAAACGCCACAGAGCCCGGATCAGGGCGTCAGATCGCGTCCCACGGCGGCCGCACGGAGCGCACGAACGAGTAGCGCACGACTTCCGGCAGGTGGTGCTCGAAGGCGTAGAACAGGCGCCGGCCGCTCACCGAGACGCCGATGAGCTCGAAGGTGAGCACGGGCGTCCCCTCGGGCCGGCCGAGCAGGTCGGCGTCCGCTCCCGTGAGCGCGGCGGCGCCCGGTGTCGCGACCTCCCAGACCAGCGACTCGCCCCAGGCCTGGCCGACCGCGGTGAACACCGACGCGTCCAGCTCGCGCGGGGAGTCGTCCGGCAGCAGCAGGTACCCGGAGGCGAGCATGGCCGGTTCGCCGTCGGCACGCCACCGCTTCACGCTGCGGAGCGCGGGATGCCCGGCCTCCACGTCGAGGAGGGCGGCGACGTGCGCCGGCAGGGGCACGACCCCGGACTCCAGGATCTCGACGCCCGCCTGGTAGCCCATCCGCGAGAGCAGCACGGTGTGCTCGAACTGGTCCTCCAGCCGCACGCTCATCCGCAGCCCGACGTGGTCGACGGTGGTCGCTGCGCCCTGGCGGCGGCGAAGGATGCCCTGGCGCTCGAGCTCGGCGAGGGCGTTGCGCAGCTGCTGGCGCGTGCAGCCGAGTCGGGCGGTGAGCTCCAGCTCGCCGGGCAGCGCGGCGTTCGCGGCCGCGGCCTCCCGCACCTCGCGGAGCAGCTCGTTGTGCAGCCGCCTGTCGTCCGTCACAGTCACCGAACTTAGTGGGCGGCGAGGGTGGCGGCCAGCTCCGCCGTCAGGCGGCGTTTCGTGTCGTCATCGGCGAAAGAGGCGGCGATCGACGCCGCCGCGAACCCGGCCAGGTCGTCGTGCCCGAGGGCGAACGCCTCCGCGCACACGGCCCAGTCGGCCTCGAGCGTGGTGCCGAGCGGAGCGGGGTCGTCGGTGTTGATCGTCACGTTCACGCCGGCGTCGCGCAGCGCGAGGAGGGGGTGCTGCGCCCAGTCGTCGTAGAGACCGAGCACGATGTTCGAGCGCGGGCACACGCCGACCGGGATCTGCTCGTCGGCCAGACGCCGCACGAGCGCCCGGTCCTCGACGGAGCGGATGCCATGGTCGATGCGCTCGGCGTGCAGGAGGTCGAGGGCGTCGCGGACGCCCTCGGGCCCGCTGGACTCGCCCGCGTGCACGGTGCGATGGAGGCCGGCGTCGCGGGCGATCGCGAACGCCTCGGCGAAGCGCGCGCTGACACGGCCCGCGGCCCGCTCGTCGCCGTCGATCGAGAGCGCGACCACGTGGCGCGGCCGTGCGGCGGCGAGCCAGTCGGCGGCCTCCCGCGCCTCCGTCGCGCTCTGCTGGCGCAGCAGCGAATAACAGAGCCGGACCGGAGCGAGGCCGTCCTGCTCCGCCTCGTCGAGACCGGCGGCGAGCGCGTCGAACAGCTTGGGCACGCGGCCCTCCCAGGCGCTCCAGTGCGTCGGGTTGATGATCGCGTCGGTGTAGCGGATCCCCGACGCCGTCTGGCGTGCGGCGAACGTGTAGGCGTGGCGTGCCGCCTGCTCCGGCGTGCGGATGAGCCCGCACTCCCAGTCGAGGAAGCGGAGGAAGGCGCCGAGGTCGCCCGCGCCGTCGGAGTCGTGGTGGGTGGTGACGTCGAAGAGCGTCGCCGCCGGTCCGGGGAGCGGCTCTCCCGCCTGCTTGGCGAGGTCGAGCAGGTCGACCAGCGTGAAGTTGCCCTCCAGGTGCACGTGCACCTCCGCCTTCGGCAGGGCGCGGATCCACGACTCGTCGATGCGGGCGCGGCGCCCGGTCTCGGGCAGGTCCGTCGAGGATGGGTCTGTCTGGGGCAGGACGGTGGTCATCAGGCGCCATCCTTTCGCGGTGACAGGCCAGCCGACTCTAATCGGCGCCCCCGCTTGTTGACAAGTCGTGCGTCACGCTGTTGCGCGGCCCGACAGTCGCGAACGGAGGAGATTCGGGACGCGAGTCGCGGAGAAAGCGGGGAAGGGAGGAGATCCGGCCCGAACGAGCCGTGATCTCCTCCCTTGGCGCGCTCCTCGCGCCTACCGACCGCCCTCGCGCTTGCGGTGCCGCTGCGCCACGGCCTGCTCGCCGTACGGGTACACCTCCGCACGGGGAGTGCTCGCGTCGTCGAGGGTGCGGCGCAGGTCGTCGGGGAGGACCACATTCGCGGCGCCGAGGTTGTCGTCCAGCTGCTCGATCGTGCGCGCACCGAGGATGACCGACGTCACGGCGGGCCGGTCCGCCAGCCAGCGGAGCGCCACCTGCGACGGGCTCGCGCCGACCTCGGAGGCGACGTTCGCGACCGCGTCGACCACCTCCCACGTGCGCGGGTCGGCGTTGCGGGCCTCCCACGCCTCCATGCCGCGCGTCGGGTTCTCGCCCAGGCGGGTGGAGCCGGTGGGGGACTCGTCGCGGCGGTACTTGCCGCTCAGCCAGCCGCCGGCCAGCGGGGACCACGGCAGCAGCCCCATCCCGGCGTCGAGCGCGGCCGGCACGATCTCGTGCTCGATGCCGCGGACGAGGAGGTTGTACTGGGGCTGGAGGGTGACCGGGGGAGACCAGCCGTGCTCGGCCGCGAGCCGCACGGCCTTGGTGAGCTGCCAGCCGAGGTAGTTCGAGAAGCCGTAGTACGAGATCTTCCCCGCCGAGACGGCGTCGTCGAGGAAGCGCAGCGTCTCCTCCAGCGGTGTCAGGGCGTCCCAGGCGTGCAGCTGGTAGAGGTCGACGTGGTCGACGCCGAGCCGGCGCAGCGAGTCGTCGAGAGCGCGCCGAAGGTGCGTGCGGGAGAGACCGAGGTCGTTCGGCCCCGCCCCCATCGGGAAGCGGCCCTTGGTCGCGAGCACGATGCCGTCGCGGCGGCCGTGGTTGCGCGCCAGCCACCGCCCGATGATCGACTCCGAGACGCCCGCGCTGTACACGTCGGCCGTGTCCACGAAGTTGCCGCCGGCGTCGAGATAGCGCTCCAGGATGGCGTGGGAGGACTGCTCGTCCGCCTCCGCCCCGAACGTCATCGTGCCGAGCGCCAGCTCCGACACCATCGTCCCGCTGTTTCCGAGATTGCGAAGTTCCATACCCGCGAAGCTAGCCCTGCGCGGCGCGCTCGCCTACCGTTCGGAGGGATGAAGCTGCTGATGATCTCCGACACCCACGTCCCGAAGCGCGCACGGACGCTGCCCGAACAGGTGCTGGCCGCGGTCGACGCCGCCGATGTCGTCATCCACGCGGGCGACTGGGTGGATGCGGCCACGCTCGACGTGCTCGAGGAGCGGTCGCGCCGCCTCGTCGGCGTGTGGGGCAACAACGACGGCCCGGAGCTGCGCGGGCGCCTGCCGGAGGTGGCGCGGGTCGGGCTGGGCGGCCTCCGGTTCGCGGTCGTGCACGAGACGGGTCCGGCTGCCGGGCGCGAGACGCGCGCCGATGGCGACTACCCGGATGCGGATGTGCTGGTGTTCGGCCACTCCCACATTCCGTGGGACACGGTGTCGCCCGCGGGCCTGCGCCTCCTGAACCCGGGGTCGCCGACGGATCGCCGCCGTCAGCCCGAGTGCACGTACCTCACCGCGAGCGTGGCCGATGGCGCCCTCTCGGACGTGCGGCTCGTCCCGGTGCGTCGATAAGCGGGGGTCAGACCGGCTTCGGCACGACCGTGAGCACCCGCTCGATGTACTCGAAGAACGAGACCATGAAGCCGCGCAGGAACGCTTCGGTGCCCTCGTTCGTGACCGTGCCGTCCTCCTCGATCAGGCCCGGCTTCAGCTGGAGGTAGGCCTCCGGCGCGTTCATCTGCGGCGCCTGCAGGAAGCTGAGCACGCTGCGCAGCTGCTGCTGGGCGACCGCGGTCCCGATCGCGCCGGTCGATGCCCCGATGACGGCGGACGCCTTGCGGGCGATGACGTTCTCGCCGTGCGGGCGGCTCGCCCAGTCGATCGCGTTCTTCAGGGCGCCCGGGATGGAGCGGTTGTACTCCGGCGTGACGAAGAGCAGGGCGTCCTGTGCGGCGATCGTCGCCTTGAACTCCAGCGCGGAGGCGGGGAAGTCGCCGTCGAGGTCGCGGTTGTAGAGCGGGAGGCCGCCGATCTCGATCTCGGTGAACTCCAGCTCGGCGGGCGCGAGGCGGATGAGCGCGCGGGCGAGGTGCCGGTTGATCGACTTCGTGGAGAGGCTGCCGACGAAGTAGCCGACCCGGTACGGCGGTTGCAGGACGTTGATGGTTGCCATGCCGCCAGAGTGCACCCGGTCGCGGCGGAGCGGAAGACCGGAATAGGGCATCTGCCCGATGTTCGGCCGCTGCCTTAGCGAGCAGTCTGAGGTGGTCGGATCGACGAGAGGGATGGACGGATGCAACTGCTCGAAGAGTATGTGAACGCACGGGTCAACGCCGCGGAGGACGCCCGCCGGCAGGCGGAGCGGGAGATGCTGCGGCAGGTGCGCGAACGCGGGATCGTGGTGCGGTGGCGCGAGGCGCTGCAAGCGCGCCGGATCGTGCGCACGTCGCGGCGCGCGGGTCGCGTCGAGGAGACGCGGCGCCCGGTCGGAGTGGCTGGCGTGGCGGGCGCGCAGGCGACCACCGAGGCGGACGAGCGCGACCTGGCCGGCACCCCTCGGTGAGCGTTCTTCCGCCGAGCCCAGAGGGGTCGCAGGACCACTCACCGATGTCGGTGGCGCGTGCCAGCATGGAGGCATGCGATCACCGGCGTCGAGCCCCACGATGATCGGGCGGGAGTCCGATCTGACGGCGCTGCACGACGAGTTGGAGGCCGTGTCGGCCGGTGGCACCCGCGCGGTCGTGATCGGCGGCGAGGCGGGCATCGGCAAGACGCGGCTGATCTCCGAGTTCCTCGAGCAGGCGGAGCCGTCGGCGACCGTGCTGCTCGGCCGGTGCGTCGACCTCGGCAGCGACGGCGCGCCCTTCGGACCCTTCGCGGCGGCGCTCCGCCGCCTCATCGAACTGGTCGGCCTGGATGCCGTGCTCGCGGCCGCCGGACCGGGAGCCGGCGGCCTCTCCGCGCTGCTGCCGGAGCTGGCCGACCACACGTCGGTCCCCGCCCGGACCGGGGCGGAACGGCTCTACGAGCTGGTGACCGTGCTCTTCGAGAACCTGTCGGCCGAGCGCCCGATCGTGCTGGCCATCGACGACATCCACTGGGCCGACACCTCCACCCTGGAGCTGCTGCGCTTCGTCGTGCGCATGAGCGAGCGCGGTCGCGTGCTCGTCCTGCTCGGCTACCGCAGCGACGAGGTCACCCGCGGGCATCCGCTCCGCGCCTACCTGGCCGAGCTGGAGCGCACCCGCCGGGTCACCCGCTGGGAGCTGGGCCGACTCACCCGCGCCCAGGTCGCCGCCCAGCTGGAGCTGCTCCTCGGCTGCGTGCCCGACACCGCGACGGTCGACCAGGTCAACCGCTTCAGTGAGGGGGTGCCGTTCTTCGTCGAGGAGCTCGCCGGCATCGACGGACTCGCCACGGGCGACGACCTCCCCGAGACGCTGCGCGAGCTCCTGCTCGCACGCTACGAGCGGCTCACCGAACCGGCGCAGCGCCTGCTGCGCATCGTGTCCGCCGGCGGCGTGTGCGTCGAGCACGACCTGCTCACCGCCGTCTTCGACGGCACGCCCGAGCAGCTCGACGCCGCGGCCCGCGAGGCGATCGTCGCCAACGTCCTGGTCGCCGACACGACCGAGTACGTCTTCCGCAACGCCCTGGTGCGGGAGGCCGTGCACGCCGACCTCCTGCCGGGGGAGCGCACCCGCTTCCACACGCGGTACGCGGAAGCGCTGGAGGCCGGGCCGCAGCGCTCCGCCATCCAGCTCTCCACCCACTGGATGGCCGCGCACGATCTGCGCCGCGCCTTCACCTCGTCCGTCGAGGCGATGGACGAGGCGCGCCTCTCGTACGCCTACGCGACGGTCGCCGCGATGGGCGATCGCGCGCTCGAGCTGTGGGAGCGGGTCCCCGACGCCGAGGCGCTCGGCGGCCTGAGCCGGGTCGACCTCCAGGCGCGGACGGCCTCGGCGCTCCGCAACGCCGGAGACAGCGAGCGCGCCCTCGCGATGGTCTCCGTCGCCCTCGAGGACGCATCCGGCCTCGCGCCCACCCGGCACGCGCGGTTGCTGCGCGACAAGGCGCAGTACCTCACGAACCTCAACCGCCCCGGCAGCATCGAGCTCCTGCGGCAGGCTCTCGAACTCGTCCCGGCCGGGTCCGTCGGCCCGGGCGACGCTCTCCGCCCGCAACTGCTCGCCGAGCTGGCGGCACGGCTGATGCTCGCCGCGCGGTTCGACGAGGCGATCGACACCACCACCGAGGCCGTCGAGGAGCTCGGCGACGCCCCGGACCCCCGGCTCTCCATCGCCCACAACATCCGCGGCTGCGCGCTCATCGCCACCGGAGAGATCGAGCGCGGCTTGGCAGAGCTCGAGCGTGCGCGCGTCGTCGCCGGCGGGGACATCGCCGCGCTGCTCCGGCACGCGGTCAACGCCTCCGACGCCCTCAACGGGCTGGGCCGCTACGCCGACGCCGTGCGGATCGCCGAGGCCGGCGCCGCCCGAGCGCGCGAACGCGGGGTGGAACGCACCTCCGGCGTCATCCTCTCGTCCAACACGATCGAGCCCCTCCTCGCGCTGGGCGAGCTCGCGCGGGCGGAGGCGCTGCTCGACCCGGCGCTCGCGCTCGACCCGCCGCCCAGCTTCCGCGCGCACCTACAGCACCTGAAGCTCTGGGTGACCCTGTGGCGCGGCGACGTCGAGGGAGCGGACGCGCTGCTCCGCCGCTGGCGGACGGGTCTGCGGCTCCAGGGCGACCTCGAAGCCCAGTCGTTCCTGGGCGTGGCGCGCATCGAGGCGGAGATCGCACTCGCGCGCGGCGACGCCGGGCACGCGTGGAGCGAGGCGCGCGTCGTCCTCGACGAGGGCCACCGCTCCATCCCGGCGAAGGACCTCCCCGTGATCGCCGCCGCGGCCCGCGCACTGGCAGACCGGGCGCTGGCCGATCCGGAGAAGGAGCGCGCCGAGGTCCTGGCCGCGGCGGCCGAAGTGGAGGCGGCGCTCGCCCGTCACGCCGCGTGGCCCACCGCACCGGTGTGGGGTGCGATGACGACCGCCGAGATCGCGACCGCTCGTGCGGCCGTGGCCGTGGACGGTCGGGATGCCGCGTTCACCGCGGCGGTCGACGCCTGGCGTCAGGCCATCGAGGCGACGTCGTCCGCACTCGCGCCCGCGCAGCTGGGCCCATACGCGCTCGCCCGAGCAGCCCGCGTGGCGATCGCCGCGGGCGACCGACCGGCGGCCGACCGGCTGGCGGTGCAGGCCGGCGCCGCCGCCGACGCGCTCGGCTACGGCCTGATCTCCGTGGCCGCCGCGGCTCTCACCTCGCCGAGGGGCGTGCGCGCGCCGGCCGGTGTCTCCGGTCCGGGAGCGCCCCTGACGGAGCGGGAGGAGCAGGTGCTCGCCCTGATCGAGCAGGGGCTCAGCAACAAGCAGATCGGCGAACGGCTCTTCATCAGCGCGAAGACCGCGAGCGTCCACGTGTCCAGCATCCTGCGCAAAGTCGGGGCGTCCTCCCGCACCGAGGCGGTCTACCGCGCCGGGCAGGGCGTGCGATAAGCCTCCTCAGCGAACCTTCGGCGCGGTGGAGCGCCGGGCCACCAGCTCCGGCTGGAACACCGTCTGCCGCGGGATGAGCTCGGGGTCGCCCGTCTCCTCCAGCAGGATGCGCAGCGCCGTGCGCCCGATCATCGAGCGCGGCTGCCGCATGGACGACAGCGGGACGGCCGCGGCGCCGGCGAAGGCGATGTCGTCGAAGCCGATGATCGCGATGTCGTCCGGCACGACCACGCGGCCGTCGGCCACGATCGCCTGCAGGAGGCCGAGCGCGATCAGATCGTTCGCGGCGAACAGCGCGTCCGGCAGTTCGTGCCGGGGGCGGCTCAGGATGCGGGCGCCCGCCTCCGCACCCTGCTCGACCGTCATCGCCGCGGTCGCCACGACCTCCAGTTCGACGGGGGTCGTGGCGTTCTCCGCCGCGACCCGGGCGCCGGCGAGCCGATCCTGCACCTGCCGGATCTCGAACGGGCCGCCCACGAACGCGAGCCGGCGCCGTCCCGTGTCGATCAGGTGCTCGACCGCCATCCGGCCGCCCGCGACACTGTCGACCGAGACCGAGCTGAACCGGCTGCTGCCGCCGAAACGGTCGACGAGCACCGCGCGGATGCCGCGCTGACGCAGATGCTCCAAGCGGGGCTGGATGTCGCCGAACGGCGCGATGAGCACCCCGCGCACCTGCTGCTCCTCGAACAGATCGAGATACAGGCGCTCCCGGTCGACGTCCTCGTCCGTGTTGCCGTAGAGGATCGCGATGCTGTGCTTCGACGCCTCGTCCTCCGCGCCGCGGACCACGTCGTTGAAGAACGGGTTCTGGCCGTCGAGCACGACGAACCCGACGATCGTGCTGACGCCCTTGCGCAACCGGCGAGCGGCGTCGTTCGGCACGTAGCCGAGGGTCTGGATGGAGCGGGTGACGCGCACGACGAGCTCGGCCGAGACCTCGTCCGGCCGGTTCAAGACGTTCGAAACGGTGCCGACGGAGACGCCCGCGTGCTGCGCGACATCCCGGATACTGGCCGGTTGCATCGTTGCTCCTCGTCCGGTTCTCGTGTTCACGGGCCGCGCTTGACCGAGCCGCCCACCCCAAATATAGTGTAGCTGAATCGTCCATGAATCGATTCATGAATCCGTTCACCTCAACGAGGAGGCAGCAGTGTCCAGCAGCAACCCCACGACAGTGGCACCGCCGGTGCTGGAACTGTCGCGGGTGGTGAAGTCGTTCGGGGCCGTCGTGGCCCTGCGCTCCGGCAGCATCCGCGTCGAGTCCGGCTCGATCCACGCGCTCGTCGGCGAGAACGGAGCAGGCAAGTCGACGCTCGTCAAGATCGTCGCCGGTCTGTACCGCCGCGACGCGGGCGAGTTCCGCCTCCGCGGCGAGGACGTCGACTTCTCCACGACCGCTCAGTCCAAGGAGGCGGGCGTGGCGGTCATCTACCAGGAGCCCACCCTCTTCCCCGACCTGTCGGTCACCGAGAACGTCTTCATGGGCCGCCAGCCCACGGACAGGCTCGGCCGCATCGACCGCCGCCGCATGCGCCAGGAGGTCGACTCGCTCTTCCGCCGGCTCGGCGTGCGCATCGACCCCGACCGCCTGGCCGAGGGTCTCTCGATCGCCGACCAGCAGATCATCGAGATCGCCAAGGCCGTCTCGCTGGACGCGCGCCTCCTGATCATGGACGAGCCCACCGCCGCGCTCTCGGGCGTGGAGGTCGAGCGGCTCTTCGCGGTCGCCCGCAGCCTGCGCGACGAGGGCCGCGGCATCGTCTTCATCTCCCACCGCTTCGACGAGGTCTTCTCGCTCTGCGACACGATCACGGTCATGCGCGACGGCTCGTTCGTCTCCTCCGACCCGACGACCGCGGTCACCGAGGACGAGATCGTGCGCCGCATGGTCGGCCGCGACGTCACCGAGCTGTTCCCCAAGCAGGAGACCACGATCGGCGAGCCCCTCCTCGAGGTCGACGGGCTCACGTCGACGGGTGTGTTCGCCGACGTGCGCTTCACCGTCCGCTCCGGCGAGATCGTGGCTCTCGCCGGCCTGGTCGGCGCCGGGCGCAGCGAGATCGCCCGCGCGGTCTTCGGCGTCGACGGCTACGACAGCGGCACCGTCCGGCTCGCCGGCCGCGCCATCCCGAAGCGCCGCCCGACGGCCGCGATGGCCGCCGGCCTCGCGCTGGTCCCCGAGGACCGCCGCAAGCAGGGCCTCGTGCTGGAGGAGTCGGTGGCGCGCAACTCCACCCTCGCGATCCGCACCCGGCTCTCGAAGCTCGGCCTCATCCGCAACTCCGCCGAGAACGCGTCGGCGCGCGTCTGGGCGAGTCGGCTGCAGCTGAAGACCAACGCTCTCGACACGCTGGTCGGCACGCTCTCCGGCGGCAACCAGCAGAAGGTCGTCCTGGGCAAGTGGCTCTCGACCGAGCCGCGCGTGCTCATCATCGACGAGCCCACCCGCGGCATCGACGTCGGCACCAAGGCCGAGGTGCACCGCCTGCTCTCCGAGCTCGCCGGACGGGGGATGGGCATCCTGATGATCTCGTCCGAGCTGCCGGAGGTGCTCGGGATGGCGGACCGCGTGCTCGTCGTGCGGGAGGGACGCATCACCGCCGAACTGGATCGCGCCGACGCCGACGCCGAGAACGTCATGTTCGCCGCCACGCACGCCGCCGAGGAGGCCGCACGATGACCGCCCCGACCATCACCCCGCCCGCCCCGGCACCCGCCGGTTCGAGCGCGGCGAGCCGGATCTTCCGCTCGTTCACGCGAGCCCGCGAGACCGGCATCCTCGTCGCGCTGATCATCGTGATCGCGGTGACCACGGCGATCAACCCGGGCTTCCTGTTCAGCCCCGACGGCTGGCGCGACCTGCTGCTGACCCCGGCCATCCTGGCGCTCGTCGCCATCGGCCAGGCGATCGTCATCATCACCCGCAACGTCGACCTGTCGGTCGGCTCGGTGGTGGGGCTGACGGCATACCTGACCGGTCAGCTGTTCGTCGGCATCCCGGGCATCCCGATCATCCTGGTGTTCGTGATCGGCGCGATCGCCGGCGGCCTGCTCGGGCTGGTCAACGGCGCCCTGGTCGCCTACGGCAAGGTGCCCGCGCTGGTGATCACGCTCGGCACGCTCTACGCGTACCGCGGGATCAACGTGCTCTGGGCCGGCAGCAACCGCATCAACGCGAGCGACGTGCCCTCCGCGTTCCTGAACCTCGGCACGGGATCGTTCCTCAGCATCCCGTACCTGACGATCCTCGCCCTCGTGGTGCTGCTCGTCGCCGGCTGGTACCTGCGCAACCGCCGCGGCGGCCGCGAGCTCTACGCGATCGGGTCCGACCCGGCCGCCGCCGAGCTCTACGGCCTGAAGGTCACCCGCCGCGTGCTCACCGCGTTCGTGCTCTCGGGCGCGCTCGCCGGGCTCGCCGGCGTCCTGTTCGTCGCCCGCTACGGCACGGTCAGCTCGCAGACCGGCACCGGGCTCGAACTGCAGGCGGTCGGCGCGGCCGTCATCGGCGGTGTCGCCATCTTCGGCGGCAGCGGCTCGGTGTACGGCGCCGCCCTCGGCGCGATGCTCCTGCTCACGATCAACCGGGCGCTGCCGATCCTCGGCATCCAGGACTTCTGGCAGCAGGCGGTGGTCGGCGTGCTCATCATCGGCGCCATCGTCCTCGACCGCGTCCTCGCCCTGCGGCTCTCGCGCCGCCTCGTCGCCGAAAGGGAGGTCGGCGCATGACCGGCATCGACACCGCCGCCACGACAGCGGCACCCCGCACGTACCCCGACTACAGCCGCCCGCTCTGGCAGCGCTGGACGCTCACGCGCGAGACGGCGGTGATCGGCGCCCTCATCGTCGTCGCCGTGGTCGCCTCGGTGGTCGTCCCGAACTTCGGCACCACCGTGACGCTGGGCTTCCTGCTGCTGGACGTGACGCCCATCCTGATGATCGCCCTGCCGATGACCTTCGTGATCGTCTCGGGCGAGATCGATCTCTCGGTGGCGAGCACCCTGGGCCTCAGCAGCGTGCTGCTCGGTGTGCTGACGAAGGCCGGCTGGCCGATCGAGGCGGCGATGGTCGCCTGCCTCGTGGTCGGGCTGCTGGCAGGGGCCGTCAACGGCTTCCTCGTCACGGTCGTGGGCCTGCCCTCCCTCGCCGTCACCATCGGCACGCTCGCGCTGTTCCGCGGCATCGCCGTCGGTCTGCTCGGCACCACCGCGATCACCGACTTCCCGTTCTTCTGGCAGAACCTCGTGCAGATGCGGTTCGGCACCTCCGGGATCCCCGTGGTGATGGTCCTGGTCGTCGTGCTGATCATCGTGTTCGCCGTCGTGCTGCACGCGACGCCGTACGGACGCGGGCTCTTCGCCCTCGGACTCAGCAAGGAGACCGCGGCGTTCTCGGGCGTCAACGTCGCCCGCACGAAGTTCATCGCCTTCATGCTCACCGGACTGATCTCGGCCCTCGCCGGCATCTACTGGACGCTCCGCTACGGCAGCGCCCGCGGTGACAACGCGACCGGCCTGGAGCTGTCGGTCATCGCCGCCGTGCTCCTCGGCGGGGTGTCCATCTTCGGCGGAAAGGGCGCGCTCCACGGCGTCGTCGCCGGCGTGCTCCTCATCGGCGTGCTGCAGAGCGCGCTCCGCCTCGCCAACGTCAGCTCCGACGCCATCAACATCATCACCGGCGTCCTGCTGATCGTCTCCGTGCTCTCGCCGCGGGTGCTGGCCTGGTTCAAGGCCTCCCGCGCGACCAGGCACAGAACGCTCACCTGACCCTCCCGCACCACTGCAACCACCATCGAAAGGAACAATGATGTTGCCCTCCACCAAGCGCCGCGCCACGCGCCGGCTCCTCACCGTCGGCGCCGGAGTCGTCGCGGTCGCGCTCGCGCTGACCGCGTGCTCCTCCGGCTCGGGCTCGAGCTCGTCCTCCGGCGGTGACAAGAACTACAAGATCACCTTCCTGCCCAAGAACCTCGGCAACCCGTACTTCGACACCTCGGACAAGGGCGGCGAGACCGCCATCAAGTCCTTCAAGGGCACCTACAACCAGGTCGGCCCGTCGACCGCGACCGCGGACGCCCAGGTCAGCTACATCAACACCCTGACCCAGCAGCAGGTCGGCGCGATCGTGCTCTCGGCCAACGACCCGACGGCACTCGGCAGCGCCCTCACCCAGGCCAAGTCGGCCGGGGTGAAGATCGTGACGTTCGACTCCGACACCGACGCCAAGTACCGCGACGTGTTCGTCAACCAGGCGACCGCCGAGGGCATCGCCAAGGTCCAGGTCGACATCATCACCAAGGAGATCGGGGACAGCGGCGAGATCGCCATCCTCTCCGCCGCCGCCAACGCGACGAACCAGAACGCCTGGATCGACCTGATGAAGAAGGACCTCGCCGCGAACCACCCGAACGTCAAGCTCGTCGACACCGTCTACGGCAACGACGACGACCAGACCTCGTTCGACAAGACCGCAGCGCTCCTCCAGACCCACCCGGACCTGAAGGGCATCATCTCGCCGACCACGGTGGGCGTCGCGGCCGCCGCGCGCTACCTCTCCACCTCGGACGCCAAGGGCAAGGTCAAGCTGACCGGGCTCGGCACCCCGAACCAGATGCGCGAGTTCGTCAAGGACGGCACCGTCGACGAGTTCGCCCTCTGGAACCCGGAGGACCTCGGCTACCTGGCGGCCTTCACCGCCAAGGCGCTGATCGACGGCACCATCACCGGCAAGAAGGGCGACTCCTTCGAGGCGGGCAAGCTCGGCAAGTTCACGGTGGGTGACGACAACACCGTGCTCCTGGGCGACCCGTACGTGTTCAACAAGGACAACATCGACAAGTTCAACTTCTGATCGACGCGCCGCCGCGAGGCGGTGATGGGGACGGGTCTGCGCCGCGTGCGCCGGCCCGTTCTCAGCGTTCGGACGCGATCGCGCAGTGGATGCAGAACTCGGCGGTCGGGCGGGCGCGCAGGCGGTCGACGCCGATCGGCCGGCCGCAGTGGGCGCAGATGCCGAAGGTGCCGAGGCGGAGGCGCTCGCCGGCGGCGTCCACGGCCGCCAGATCCCGCGCGGTGTCGGAGCGCAGCGCCTGCAACCGGCTCCACTCCGAGCTGAGCGTGGGCCCCTCGGGATCGTGCTCGTCGTCCGCGGTCGACTCCGACCGCGAGGCCAGCAGCGAGCCCAGCGTCTCGGCGATGTGCTCGCCCTCGGCGATGTCGTCGTGGCGTCGTCGATCGAGCACGGCGGCGAACTCCTCGAGCTCGTCCTCGCTCAGACCGCTCACGCCGTAGAGATCGAGCGTTCCCGTATCCGTCGTGTGCATCGGCGCACTCCTTTCCCCCCGTCAGAGGGTAACCCCGGCTGCGCCCGTAGGCTCGGAGCCGTGCCTTCTTATCGTGTCATCGTGTCTGTCGGCGCTCTGCGCGCCGGGGTCGCCCCGCAGGCCGTCGAGCCGGCCGCTGCAGCTGCCGCCGCCGAACGGACGGTCGTCGAGGCCTCGAGTGTCGACGTGGTCGCACGGGAGGCCCGCCTCACCGTCCGCTTCGTCGCCGAGTCCGTGCCGGAGGCGCTCGACATCGCCGAGCACACGCTGGCGAGCGTGCGAGCACTGGCCGAGACATCCGGCTGGCGGCTCACCGAGCGCGTCGGCGGACGCTGGTTCCGCCGGGCCTGAACCGGCCTCCGGTCACCGAGGCGGCGCTCAGGCCGCAGCGGGCAGGGTCTCCTCGATCAGCGAGAGGATCGCCGGGTCGTCGGGCTCCGTCGTCGGACGGAAGCGGTGGACGGCGCCGTCGGGCGTCACCACGAACTTCTCGAAGTTCCACTTGACCTTGCCGGCCTTGCCCGCCTGATCGGGGTGCGTGGTCAGCTCCGCGTAGAGGGGGTGCGCCGAACGGCCGTTCACGCGCACCTTCTCCATCATCGGGAAGGTCACGCCCCACGTGGTGGAGCAGTACTCCTTGATGGCGTCGGTCGAGCTCAGCTCCTGGAGGAACTGGTTGCTCGGGAACCCGATCACGGTGAAGCCGCGATCGCCGTAGGTCTCCTGCAACTTCTCGAGCTTCTCGTACTGCGGCGCCAGGCCGCAGCGGGAGGCCACGTTGACGATCAGGATCACCTTGCCGGAGTAGTCGGCGAGCGAGGCGGGAGCGCCGTCGATGGTGCTGAAGGGGATGTCCATGAGGCTCATGATGCGAGCGTAAGACGTCTCGGCGCGGCTCGGGGCGCCGGGAGGCGGTCCACAGCGAAGACTCAGCGGCGGCTCAACCGCTGCTCACTCGTCGCGGTGCGGGTGGCGGTGGGTCTGTACCGCGTCGTAGGTCAGCTGCAGCGAGGGGAGGGAGTCGGGGTCGAGCCGCTGCACGATGCGCACGAACAGGAAGTCGACGACGGCGAGCTGCGCGATCCGGCTCGACATCGCGCCCGGCCGGTAGCGGGTCTCGCTGGCGCTGGTGACGAGCACATGGTCGGCGTGCTGCGCGATCGGCGACGCGGGGAAGTTCGTGACCGCGACCGTCGTCGCTCCGGACCGTTGCGCCGTCCGGAGGCTGTCCACGGCCTCCAGCGTCAGCCCGGAGTGCGAGAACCCGATCGAGACCGACCGCTCGGTCAGGAGGGCGGCGCCGGTGAGCGCCAGGTGGATGTCGCTGGTGTTGAAGGCGATGACGCCGATGCGGTGCAGCTTCTGCTGCAGGTCGATCGCGGCGAGGCTGCTGGAGGCGGCGCCGTAGATCTCGACGCGGTCGGCGGCGACCACGGCGTCGGCCACCGCGTCGAGGGTCGGGACGTCGACGCTGGCCGCGGTCGATTCGATCGCGCGGGCCTCGTGATAGGCGATCTTGGCCAGCACGTCGCGGCCGTCGTCGTCGGGCGCGATCTCGGCGTCGGCGACACCGAACCGGCCGAGCGACACCTCCTCGCGCCCGCGTGTGGAGGCCAGGTCGAGCCGCAGCGCGCCGTATCCCGCGTATCCGACGGCCTGGCAGAACCGGACGACGGTGGCGACGGAGACCTCGCAGCGCTCGGCGAGGCCGGTGATGGGCAGGTCGACGACCGCGGCGGGCTCGGCCAGGATCAGCCGGCCGACCCGCTGCTCCGACGGGCGCAGGCCCGGAAGGGCCTGCCCGATGCGGGCGACGGCGTCCACGTTCATCGCGTCCTCTCCGCGCGTTCCGGAGGAACGCGACATGTAAACGATATTCCTTCGAATTGAATCGGCGGTAAATTTGCGTCATGGTGTTTCCTGGCGGTCCGAGCGGACCGGCGGGTGCGACGAAGGAGGCGGCCGTGCGCCGAGGGATCGACGGGGTGACCGGAGCGTGAGCGTGCTCGCGATCGACATCGGCGGGACCGGCTCGCGCGCGGCGCTCACGGGGGAGGAGCCGGCGACCGGTCCCGGGGTCAGCGTCGGCCCCGACGGCATCCGCGTCGCGCCCCTGCTCGACGACCTGCTCGCCGGGCTGCCGACGGCGGGTCTCGCGGCCGTCGCCACGGTCTCGGTGGGGATGAGCGGCCTGCTCGGCCTGACCCCGCCCGACGCCGTCCTCGCCGAGCTGCGCCGACGCTGGCCGCACGCGCGCCTCCTGCTCGCCTCCGACGCCGTGACGGCTGCCGCGGCCGCCCTCGGCCTCGACGGCGGCGCCGTGCTCGCGGTCGGGACGGGCGTGGTCGGGCTCGCGACGGACTTCCACGAGTTCTGGCGCCGGGCCGACGGCTGGGGCCACCTCCTCGGCGATGAGGGTGGCGGCGCGTGGATCGGCCTCGCGGGGTTGCGCGCTGCGGTGCGCGAGCACGACGGCCGCCCCGGCGGATCGCCCGTGCTGCTGGCCGCCGCCGAGCGTCTGCTCGGGCCGGCCGAGAGCCTCCCGTCGCGCCTGTACACCCGCGGCGATCGCGCGGGCGTCCTCGCCTCCTTCGCTCCCGCGGTCGCCGATGCCGCCCGGGCAGGGGATGCGGTCGCGCTGGGGATCTGGCGCGACGCCGCGGAGGCGCTCGCCGCGACGGCGGGGGCATTGCTCGCCGCGCCCGTCCCGCGCAGGCTGGCCGTGATCGGCGGCGTGACCGGGGTCGGTGCGCTGCTGCTCGACCCGCTGCGCGAACGTCTCGCTCAGACGGCTCCGGGTGTGGAACTGCTGACCCCGGCGGTGCGCCCGCTCGACGGCGCACTCCTCCTGGCCGACGCGGACGGCCTGCCCGCCGGCGGTCACCCGCCCTACCTCACCATCGACCCTGCAGGAGACCGACCGTGACCGCCTCCACGAAAGCCATCGACCGCCACGCGGCCGCGCACGACGCGTCGCACTACCTGCTGGTCCCCGCCGAGGTCGCCCGCCCGGGCACGGCTCAGGAGGTCGCCGAGCTCCTCGTCTCCGCCCGCGATCGCGGTCTGCCGGTGACGTTCCGTTCGGGCGGCACCAGCCTGTCTGGCCAGGGGGTGACGGCCGGGGTCCTCGCCGACACGCGCCACGCGTTCCGCACCGCCGATGTGCTCGACGGCGGCGCGCGCGTGCGGGTGCAGCCCGGGATGACCGTCCGCCAGGTGAACGCCCGCCTCGCCCGGCACGGGCGCAAGCTCGGGCCCGACCCGGCGAGCGAGATCGCCTGCACGATCGGCGGCGTCGTCGCGAACAACTCGAGCGGCATGGCCTGCGGCATCGAGAAGAACACCTACCGGACCCTGGAATCGCTCGTCGTGGTGCTCCCCAGCGGGACGGTGCTCGACACCTCCCTCGCCGACGCCGACGAGCGCCTGCGCGCCGCCGAGCCGGAGCTGCACGCCGGGCTGCTCGCACTGCGCGACCGCGTGCGCGCCGACCCGGCCTCGGTGGCGACCGTCGAGCGCTTCTTCGCCATGAAGAACACCATGGGCTACGGCATCAATGCGTTCCTCGACTTCGACAGCGCGGTCGACATCCTGACCCATCTCATCGTCGGCAGCGAGGGCACCCTCGGCTTCGTGGCCGAGGCGGTCTTCCGTACGGTCACGCTGCATCCCGCCGCGACGACGGCGCTCGCGGTGTTCGCGACCCTGCGTGAGGCCACCGCCGCCCTGCCCGCGATCGTGGCCACCGGCGCGGCGACCGTCGAACTGATGGACTCCACCTCCCTGCGCCTGGCCGCCCGCGCCGACGACGCGCCCACGGAGCTGCGGGAGCTGACGATCGACGACCACGCCGCCTTCCTGATCGAGTTCCACGGGCCGGACGCGCAGGCCGCCGAGGCCGCGCGCGCCGACGCGGCGCCGGTCTTCGACGCCCTGCCGCTCAGCCTCCCGCTGCGCTTCACGACCGACGCGGCCGAGCGCGCGGCCCTCTGGCACATCCGCAAGGGCCTCTACACGACGGTCGCCGAAGCCCGCGCACCCGGCACCACCGCCCTGCTCGAGGACGTCGTCGTGCCGGTGCCGACCCTGCTCGACGCCTGCGCCGGCCTGCGCGACCTGTTCGCCGCCCACGGCTACGAGGACAGCGTGATCTTCGGGCACGCGAAGGACGGCAACATCCACTTCATGCTCAGCGAGCGGCTGGGGGAGCCCAGCGGCGTCGACCGGTACCGCGCCTTCACCGACGACATGGTCGAGCTGATCCTCGGCCTCGGCGGCTCGCTCAAGGCCGAGCACGGCACGGGCCGCATCATGGCGCCGTTCGTCCGCCGCCAGTACGGCGACGAGCTCTACGCGGTGATGCAGGAGGTCAAGCGGCTGTTCGACCCGCACGGCATCCTCAACCCGGGCGTGCTGCTGAGCGACGACCCGGACTCGTACCTGCGCGACCTCAAGACCGCGCCGCCGGTCGAGGACGAGGTCGACCGCTGCGTCGAGTGCGGCTACTGCGAACCGGCCTGTCCCTCCCGCGACCTCACCCTCACCCCGCGCCAGCGCATCGTGCTGCGGCGGGAGCTGCGGGCGGCACAGCTGGCGGGCGACGAGGCGCTCGCCGCCGAGCTGCGCGACGACTACGAGTACGCGGGCGTGCAGACCTGCGCGGTCGATGGGATGTGCCAGACGGCGTGCCCGGTCAACATCAACACGGGTGATCTGGTGCGCCTGCTCCGCGGGGAGTCCGCCTCCCGCGTCGCCGCCGGGGCGTGGGATGCGGCCGCCGCCGCGTGGGGACCGGTGAGTCGCGGGGGAGGCGTGGCGCTCACCGTAGCCGATGCGCTCCCGGCGCCGCTGGTGCGCGCGGCGACGGACGTCGGCCGTGCATTGCTCGGCGCGGACACCGTGCCCCGCTACGACGCCGGCCTGCCCCGGGGCGGCACGCGCCGTTCGCCGCGGACCGCTGCCGAGCCGCAGGCCGTGTTCTTCGCCGCCTGCATCGGCACGATGTTCGGGGCCGAGGGCGGTGGGATGGGCTCGACGGCCGCGTTTCTCGCCCTCTGCGAGCGCGCCGGCGTCGAGGTGACCGTGCCCGACGGCATCTCGTCGATGTGCTGCGGAACGCCGTGGAAGTCGAAGGGCTTCCACGACGGTAACGAGCGCATGTCCGAGCGCGTGCTGCCCGCGCTGCTCGCGGCCTCCCGTGGCGGCGAGCTGCCCGTCGTCTGCGACGCGGCCTCCTGCACCGAGGGCCTGGAGGCGCTGCGCGACGCGGCGGTGAAGGCCGGCGGCGACTACAGCCGGCTGCGGTTCGTGGACTCCGTGGACTTCGCCGCGACCGCGCTCCTGCCGGGCCTCGACGTGGTGGACGAGCTGCCGTCGCTGGTGCTGCACCCCACCTGCTCGACCCAGCGTCTGGGCGTCGACGGCGCGCTGCGGCGCGTCGCCGAGGCCGTCGCCGCCGACGTGACGGTGCCGATCGACGCCGGGTGCTGCGCGTTCGCGGGAGACCGCGGGCTGCTGCATCCCGAGCTGACGGCCTCCGCCACCGAGCGCGAGGCGGCCGAGGTCGGCGTGCTGGCGGCGGAGGCGGCGGCCGCCGGGACCGTGACCGCCTACGCGTCGGCCAACCGCACCTGCGAGCTCGGGCTGTCGCGGGCGACCGGACAGCGGTACCGCCACATCCTGGAGGTCGTGGAGGAGGCTACGCGACCGAGGCCAGCGGCGCCTGCGGGTCGGCCGTCCACTCGCTGAGGGACGCATCGTAGACCGCGACGTCTGTGCGGCCGAGCACGGCCAGCGCGAGCGCGTCGGCGGTCGCGGCGATGCCGCTGCGGCAGTACGCGACGATCGGATCGGGCGAGGCCAGCGCGTCGGCGAACAGCTCCCGCAGCTCCCGCGCGGGCAGGAACGTGTTGGTCTCCCGCGAGACCAGGCGCCCGGCCGGCACGCTGAGGCTGCCCGGGATGTGGCGGGCGGCGAAGTCGCGCGCCGGAAGCCCGCACAGCAGTGTGGCCGTGCGGTCGCCCGCGGTGATCTCGGCGACCGTGCTCTTGTCGGCCCAGAAGCCCGGCTGTTCGGCGGCGGCGAAGCCGGAGCCTGTGCGCGGCTCGACGTGCCCGCGGGCGACGGGGCGCCCTTCGGCGCGCCAGGCGGTGGCGCCGCCGTCGAGAACTGCAACACCCTCGTGGCCGAACGAGCGGAACAGCCACCACAGTCGGGCGGCCCACTGGCCGGCGGCCGCGTCGTAGATCACGACCGTCGTCCCGGCGTCGACGCCGACCGCTTCCGCAGCCGCTGCGAACGCTGCCGCATCCGGGCGCGTGAACGAGTACGGGCCCGTCGCGTCGCTGAACCCGTCGAGCAACTCGGCGAAGACGGCGCCCGGGATGTGCCCCTCCACCAGGTACTGATCGAGCCCGCTGACGAAGGTCGGGCGTCCGTCGGCGCCGGTGGCCGGGACGACCGTCGCGTCGAGCACGACGAGCCCGTCGGAGCCGAGGTGGTCGCACAGCCACTGCGTGGAGACCAACGGCCCGGCCAGGGCGGCGCCGAGCGCGGTCGAACGGTCGGCGGCGGATGCGGGTGTCGTGCTCACGGGACCACGCTAGGGGGCGCCACCGACGCCCGGCAGCCCCCTGCGCAACGCGGCGTAACCGGCCGCCGGACGCGCTAGCCGCGCGACCGCTCGCGAGGTGTGAGTAGTTGCGGGTATTCGCCCCGGAGTACCCGCAACTACTCACCCCTCGCGGCCGGGCGGCAGGCGACCTGTGGATGACTTCTCGCGAGGCGTGAGTTGTTGCGGGTGATCGCCCCGCAATACCCGCAACTACTCACCCTTCGCGAGACAGGCGGGCGCGCGGCGGGCGGGAGCGCGCCGCGGCGCTCAGCACTCGATGACGTTCACCGCGAGGCCGCCCTCGCTGGTCTCCTTGTACTTGGTGGACATGTCGATGCCGGTCTGCCGCATGGTCTCGATCACGGTGTCGAGCGAGACGAGGTGCGAGCCGTCGCCGTGCAGGGCGAGGCGGGCGGCCGAGACCGCGGTGGAGGAGGCGATCGCGTTGCGCTCGATGCACGGGATCTGCACCAGGCCGCCGACCGGGTCGCAGGTGAGTCCGAGGTGGTGCTCCATCGCGATCTCCGCGGCGTTCTCGACCTGACGCGGAGTGCCGCCGAGCACCGCGCACAGGGCCCCCGCGGCCATCGCGCAGGCCGACCCGACCTCGGCCTGGCAGCCTCCCTCGGCGCCCGAGATGGAGGCGTTCGCCTTGAAGAGCGAGCCGATCGCCGTCGCGGTCAGCAGGTAGCGGCGGATGCCGTCGGCGGTCGCACCGGGCACGAAGCGCAGGTAGTAGTGGGCCACGGCCGGCACGATGCCCGCAGCGCCGTTGGTCGGCGCGGTGACGACGCGGCCGCCGGACGCGTTCTCCTCGTTGACGGCCAGCGCGAACGCGTGCAGCCACTCCAGGGCCGTCGCCCGGCCGGGGTCGTCCTGCACGCGCTCCAGGTGCTCGCGCATGGCGGCCGCGCGGCGCGGGACCTGCAGTCCGCCCGGGAGGGTCCCCCTTCCGGCGAGGCCGTTGGCGACGCACTCCGCCATCGCCTCCCAGATCAGATCGAGCCGCTCGGCCGTGCGCTCCTCGCCGTGCAGGGCCGCCTCGTTGCGCCGGGCGACCTCGCAGATCGGGATGTCGAGCCGCTCGCAGATCGCCAGCAGCTCCTCCGCGGTGTCGTAGGGGAGGGGATGGGAGGCGCGCGCGGCCAGGTCGGCCTCCTCGCCGTCGCGGCGGATGAAGCCGCCGCCGATCGAGTAGTAGGTCTCCTCCCGCAGGGGGAGCGGCTCGCGTTCGCCGTCCGCGGCGCGTCCCCACGCACGCAGGGTCAGCGCATTGGGGTGACCGGGCAGACGGGTGCGCGGCTCGAAGTCGATGTCGTCGCGCGAGAACGGGATCTCCCGCGCACCGGCGAGCGCGATCGTGGCGTCGTCGGCGAGACCGCTCCACGCGCCGCGGACGTCCTCCGGGCGGCAGCTCTCGGGTTCGAGGCCGCGCAGCCCGGCGACGACCGCGTCGGGGGTACCGTGGCCGATCCCGGTCGAGCCGAGGGAGCCGTACAACGTGCAGGTGACCTGGTCGATGCGGTCGAGGATGCCCTCCTCCTGCAGTCGGACGGCGAACGCGCGGGCGGCCCGCAGGGGTCCGACGGTGTGCGAACTCGAGGGACCGATGCCGATCGAGAAGAGGTCGAAGGCCGAGACGTACGCTGTCACATCCCCAGTCTACGTCGGGCTGTGCGCACGGAATCGGCGTGCGGGCGCGATACGGCGCAGGGATCGTGCGCGACGGCCGCGCGTGGCGATGCCCCTTCGCGGACCTGCGCCCGACCCTTTCACGGGCGCTTTCACTGCCCGCTCGGCGCTGTAAGCGGCGCGTAAGGGCCGTGCAAGCGGGCGGCGGCAGCATCGAGACATCAACCGATCCGAAAGGAAGGACCACCATGACTCGCAGCTCCGAATGGGCGGTCGAAGCCCACGGGCTCGTCAAGGTCTTCGGCGACAACCGCGCGGTGGACGGCGTCGACCTCAACGTCCGCGCCGGCACCGTCTACGGTGTGCTGGGGCCGAACGGCGCCGGCAAGACCACCACCATCTCCATGCTCGCCACCCTGCTGAAGCCGGATGCCGGCGAGGCCACCATCTTCGGCCACGACATCCGCAAGGAGCAGCAGATCGTGCGCCAGCTCCTCGGCGTCACGGCGCAGTTCGCGTCGGTCGACGAGACGCTCTCGGCCAACGAGAACCTCATGATCTTCGCCCGGCTGCTCGGGCTGAGCGGCCGGGAGGCCAAGGCCAAGACCGCCGAGCTCCTCGAGGAGTTCGGGCTCACCGACGCGGCCAAGCGCCCGCTCAAGAAGTTCTCCGGCGGCATGCGCCGCCGGCTCGACCTGGCCGCCAGCCTCATCGCGCAGCCGCCGCTGATCTTCCTCGACGAGCCGACCACGGGCCTCGACCCGCGCACCCGCTCGCAGATGTGGGACACCATCCGGCGACTCGTCTCCACCGGCTCCACCGTGCTGCTCACCACGCAGTACCTGGACGAGGCCGACCAGCTGGCCGACCGGATCGCGGTCATCGACCGCGGCCGCGTGGTCGCCGAGGGCACCAGCGACGAGCTCAAGGCGTCCGTCGGCGAGTCCTCGCTGCAGCTGCGCCTCGCCGACGCGGCCGACGTCGAGGACGCCCGCCGTGCGATCGCGACGGTGCTCGGCGTCGACGCGGTCGTCTCCCCCGAGGGAGCGCGCCTGACCGCGCCGATGCGCGACGCCGACGCGGTGACCGACCTGTTCATCACGTTCCGCGAGGCGGGCATCCACCTGGCGGAGATGTCCGTCCAGAAGCCGACCCTCGACGAGGTGTTCCTCACCCTCACGGGCCACGGCGTCGAAGAGGAGAACGCCGACGCGGAGTCCACCGACACCGAGAAGGCCGCCGCAGCAGAAGGAGTCCGGGCATGAGCGCCATCGCCACCATCACACCGCCCTCGGAGCGGAATCTGAAGAACCACGTCAGCGTGCGCCAGACCCTGGCCAACACCCTGACCATGGCCCGCCGCGGCCTCCTGAAGATCAAGCGGACGCCCGAGCAGCTGTTCGACGTCACACTGCAGCCGATCATCTTCACCATCATGTTCGCCCTGCTGTTCGGCGGCGCGCTCGCCGGAGGCGTGAGCGCGTACCTGCCTTACCTCATCCCCGGCATCCTTGCCCAGACGGTGATCACGACCTCCGTCGTCACCGGCGTGCAGCTGCGGGAGGACATGGACAAGGGTGTGTTCGACCGGTTCAAGTCGATGCCGATCGCGCGCATCGCCCCGCTCTCGGGTGCGCTGCTCGCGGACACGCTGCGCTACGCGATCGCGACGACCATCACGTTCCTCACCGGGTTCGTCATGGGCTGGCGCCCCGCTGCGGGCATCGGGTTCGTCATCCTGGCCGGCCTGCTCGTCATCGTCTGCGCCTGGGCGATCAGCTGGATCTTCGCCTTCTTCGGCGTGATCGCCCGCACGGCGGGTTCGGTCCAGGGGATCTCGTTCCTCGTGCTCTTCCCGCTCACGTTCTTCTCGAACGCGTTCGTGCAGTCGAGCACCCTCCCGGACTGGCTGCAGACCTTCGTGAACATCAACCCGGTGTCGCACCTGGTCACGGCGGTGCGGGACCTCGCCAACAACGGCACGTTCCCCGCAGACGGCTGGTGGGCACTGCTCGGCGCGGCCGTGATCGTGGCGGTCTTCGCCCCGCTCACCGTCCGGGCGTACATGCGCAAGGCCTAGGCCCGGCGCTCGCGGACAGCGGCCGTCGCACCCTGCGGAGGGGTGCGGCGGCCGCTCCGCGTTCCACGGATGCGGATGTGGATGTGGATGCGGGCGCTCGGCGCCGCGCCCGGTTCAGCGGGCCGGCTTCGCCCAGCGCAGCAGCTCGAGGCCACGGGCGGAGGCCTCGTCGAGCGAGAGGCCGGACGCCGCGTCCACGGCGGCCGCGAGGCGCTCCGCACCCCAGGCCGCCGCGATCGGAGCGGAGAGGCGCTCGCGCTGCATGCTCGCCAGGTCCTGGCGGGAGTTCAGTCGCGTGGCCAGCCCGACCAGCTCGTGCCCGGCCGCCACCCACTGCTCGTCGTGCGCGGCGGCGGTGTGCGGATCCAGCATCCAGACGGCGTAGCCCAGGAGGCCGCTGCCCAGCACGGGCTTGTCGACGTACCACGTGCTCAGCCGGGTGTAGACGAGCACCCGCACCCGCAGCCGCCGGGCGAGTTCGTCGGTGGCCTCCCACGTCACCGTCCCCGGCTCGATCTCGTCGGGTCCGGCGGCGTGCGCGCGCACGTGCACGACCAGCTCGGCCGCCCCCAGCATCGTCATCCACGGGTTCGTGAGGGTCTCGCGCTGGGCGGCGCCGTCGTCGACGAAGACGCCGACGGCCTCCGCATAGCGGCGAAGTCCCTCGGCCAGATCGCCCTCGGCGAGTGCGATCTCCGCCATGCCGCCGTAGCCGATGCCGTAGTAGTCGACGTAGTCGAAGCCCGTCCGGTCGACCTCCACGCTCAGATAGGTGTCGAGCAGCTCGCGGCCGCGGACGGTGTCGCCCACGGTGATGGAGTTGATCGCGATCAGCCAGTCGAGCTGCCGCAGGTCGCCCGCCGCCTGCAGCGGCGCCAGCCCGTCGTGGGCGCGCTGGGCCCAGCGGAGCGCTTCCTCCGGGTGCGCCAGCTGGCTGTGGAGCTGCGCGAGGGCCTGTGCCGCCGACGCTGTCGACCACGCATCGTCGACCTCCAGGCCCTGCGTGTACGACCGGTGCGCCTCGACGAGACCCTGCCGCAGCTCGCCGGCGTTCTCGTGCAGCTGGGCCAGCAGCAGGTTGCCCATCACGGCGACCTCGGGATCGCTCGACGCGGCGTACTCGGCCAGCATCCGCATCCCGGGCTCGACCTTGCCCGCGACGGTGATGAGGCTCGACATGGCGTTCAGGCGCGGATCGGCGAAGTCCCGCTCCCGGCGGAGGCGCTTGAGGCGGGAGATCGCGCGGACCGACGTGCGCAGATCGACGTACAGGAAGGTCCCGCCGATGATGGTGAAGCAGACGGCGGCGTCCTCGCGCTCGCCGTCGACCGGCTCCCACCCCGCCAGCGCGGCCAGCACCGTCGGACCGAAGCCGAGCACCTCGGAGTGCGCGCTGCGGAGCGACCAGTAGTAGGAGAGCAGACCGAACACCGCGGCGACGGTGGCCGGGCGCCCGCCGTCGATGGCGGAGCGCAGCACGCCCACCAGGTTGTCCTGCTCGGCGGTCACGCGACCGAACGTCTGCACCAGCTCCGGGCCGTGCATGTGCTCCATCGCGCGGTGGGCGAAGGCCACCGCCCACGCGTCCATCCCGTCCCGCACCTCGTCGCCTTCGCCGGCCTCGGCCAGCTCGCGGTCGCCGAACTCGCGGACCGTCTCGAGCATGCGGTAGCGCAGGAGGCCGGTCGTCGCGTCCTCCGTCACCGTCACGAGGGACTGGGCGACCAGGGCGTCGAGGTCGTCGAGCACCGAGCTCGCGCCCGGACCGGCGACGGATTCGGCCGCCTCGGCGCTGAACCCGTCGGGGAACGCGGAGAGTCGCCGCAGGAGCGCCTGCTCGGAGCCTGCGAGCAGATTCCAGCTCCAATCGATGACGGCGAAGAGGGTGCGGTGCCGCTCGGGGGCCGTGCGCTCGCCGCCGGTCAGGAGGGCGAAGCGGTTGCCGAGTCGGCGCTCGATCTCCTCGACCGAGAGCGACCGGGTGCGCGCGGCGGCGAGCTCGATGGCCAGCGGGAGGCCGTCGAGCCGGTCGCAGAGGCGGGCAACTGTGTCGAGCGGAAGCACGACGCCGGGCCGCGCCGCCCGCGCGCGCTCCACGAAGAGCTCGACGGCCGGACCGCCTCCCGCGCTCGGCAGCGAATCGAGGGGGTACACGCGCTCCGCGCCGATCGCCAGCGGGGCGCGGCTGGTGGCCAGCACCCGGACGGTCGTCGTCGCGTCGAGGATGTCGGCGATGTAGGTCGCCGCCGCGTCGACGATGTGCTCGCAGTTGTCGACGATGAGCAGCGTCTCGCGCTCGGCGAGCAGTCCGAGGATGCGGGAGTGGATGTCGACGAGCGCTCCCGGGTCGCCGGAGCGGGTGCTGCGCGCCTCCCGGATGCCGAGGGTGGAGGCGAACGCGAGCTCGATGTCCTCCGCGCTGCGCACGCTCGCCAGCTCCACGAAGACGACGGACGGTGTGTGGATCGCGCGGCGGCCGATCTCCTGTGCCAGCCGGGTCTTGCCCAGGCCGCCCGCGCCGAGGATCGTCGTCAGGCGGGAGGTGGCGATCACGTCCTCGAGCGCCTGCAGGTCGTACTCGCGGCCGAGGAGCGCGTTCGGAGCGCTCCGCAGACCGATGCGGACCTGCTTGGCGGTGCTCGGCTCGGGCTGGTCCTCCTCCGCGAGCAGGCGGGCGTTGAACGCGACCAGCTCGGGACCGGGGCGCGTGCCGAGGCGGTCGAGCAGCGCCTCCTTGAGTTCGGCGAACGCGAGGAGGGCCTCGCTGCGCCGCCCGGCCTCGGCGAGCGTGGCCATCCGCTCGAGCTGCAGGGACTCGTCGAGCGGATGCGCCTGCAGCAGAGCGGCGAGATCGTCGAGGGCGGCGTCGTGGTCGGCGGCCGCCCGTCGCGCACGCGACCGGACCAGCAGCAGCTCGTCGCGGAGCGCCGCGGCGGTGCGGGCCAGGTCGTCGGCGAGCGGGACGTCGCCCAGCTCGGCCCCCGGGTCGCCGCGCCACAGGTCGAGGGCGACGGTCGCTTCCCGCGCGGCCGCTCGCGCGTCGCCGGCGGCGAGGAGGTCGCGGGCCGATGCCGCGCGGCTGCGGGCGAGCCCGAGGTCGGTCTGCTCGGCGGGGATCGCCAGCGCGTAGCCGCCGGCGGTCGACTCCACCAGCCCGTCGGCGCTGGAGGTGCGGAGGCGCGACACGAGGGTCTGGAGGGCGGCGCGCTCCTGCCGGGGCGGAGCGTCGTCCCAGAGGTCCGCCACGAGCGACGACACCGACACCGGGCCGTGCGCGAGCGTCAGCGCGACCAGGAGCCGCTTCGAGCGCGCTCCGGCGGGCTCGGTCAGCGTGCCGGTGCGATCCTCCACCCGCACGGGGCCGAGGACGGCGACGCGGGGGGACGAAGGCGCGGACTCCACTCGCCGAGTTTAGCCAGCCGAGGGGGCGCGACGGGTGCGCACGCGCGTAGGCTCGGCCTCATGGCGTTCGACTGGTCGCAGTTCTACGAGCAGCAGGGCGGCCGCAGTGTGCGCCCGACGTTCGCGAGTGCACTCGGCGCGTGGGCGGGGGAGCCCGGTGACGCGATCGATCTCGGGTGCGGCGACGGCGTGGAGGCGCGGCATCTCGCGAGCCGCGGCTGGCGCGTGCTGGCCATCGACTCCGACCCCGGGGTGGAGGAGCGGGTGGTCGTCGGCCTCAGCCCCGAGCAGGCGTCCCTGCTCGACGTGCGCTCGGCCCCGTTCGAGTCGCTCGGCGACCTCCCGCCCGCCGACTTCGTCTACGCCGGCTTCGCACTGCCGTTCTGCGACGCGGATCGGTTCCCGTACGTCTGGGCCGACATCCGCGACGCCCTGCGGCCCGGCGCCCTGTTCGCGGGCGAGTTCTTCGGCCCGCACGATGACTGGTTCGGCCGGCCCGGGATGAACTTCCACGATCGCGCCGGGGTGACCGGTATGCTCGCGGGCATGGAGGTCCTCCAGCTCGTCGAGGACGACCGTCGCGGGATGTCGTTCGAGGGCCCCAAGCACTGGCATGTCTTCCACGTCATCGCCCGCGCCTGACGCGACACTCGTGCCGAATGTCGCGAAAGCGCCGCCGATACCCGACATTCGGCACGAATGTGGGCACGCGGCGCGCGTCAGCGCAGGGTCTTGCGCGCCGTGATCTGGCCGGTGTCGAAGCCGAGCAGGTGCAGCCCGCCGTGGAAGCGCGCGTGCTCGATCTTGATGCAGCGGTCCATGACCACCGTGAGGCCCTTCGACTCGCCGTACTCGGCGGCCTCCTGGTTCCAGATGCCCAGCTGCACCCACACCGTCGGCGCGCCGACCGCGATGGCCTCGTCGATGACGGCGGGGATGTCGCTCGGCTTGCGGAACACGTCCACGATGTCCGGCACCTCGGGCAGTGACGCGAGGTCGGGATAGGCGGGCTGGCCGAGGATGGTGTCGGCGTTGGGGTTCACGAAGTACACGCGGAAGTCGCTCGACTGCTGTAGGTAGGTTCCGACGAAGTAGCTGGAGCGCGCCGGGTTGGGCGAGGCGCCGACGATGGCGACGGACTTCGCGCCGCGCAGGATCTTCAGGCGCTCCTTGGCGTCCGGGCCGATCCAGGTGCGCTGCGACTTCAGCAGCTTCGCCAGCGGGGAGTCGGCGGGGAGGGAGCAGCTCAGTCCGTTGACGAGCTGGACCTCGGTGGTGTCGGTCGCGCTCATGCTCACGCCTCCTTGACGGCCTCGGAGAGGGCCTGGTCGAGATCGTAGATGATGTCGTCGGCGTCTTCGATGCCGACGCTGATGCGCACCACGCCGGGCAGCACGCCCGCGTCGAGCAGCTGCTGCTCCGTGAGCTGCGCGTGGGTCGTGGAGGCGGGATGGATGACCAGCGTCTTGGCGTCGCCGATGTTGGCGAGGTGGCTGGCCAGGTTCACCGACTCGATGAGCTTCTGGCCGACCGCGCGGCCGCCCTTCACGACGAAGCTGAACACGCTTCCCGCGCCGGCGGGGAGGTACTTGCGAGCGCGGTCGTGGTGCGGGTGGTTCGGCAGCCCCGCCCAGTAGACGTGCTCGACGCGCGGGTCGGCCTCCAGCCATTCCGCCACCTTGCGCGCGTTGTCGACGTGCGCCTGGACGCGGTACGGCAGGGTCTCGACGCCCTGCGCGAGCAGGAAGGCGGAGTGCGGGGCGAGCGACGGGCCGATGTCGCGCAGCTGCTCGGCGCGGAGCCGGGTCAGGAACGCGTACTCGCCGAAGTTGCCCGACCACTGCAGCCCGCCGTAGGACGGCACCGGCTCGGCGAACAGGGGGAAGCGCTTAGAGTGCCAGTCGAACCGGCCGCTCTCGACCACGACGCCGCCGAGGGTGGTGCCGTGGCCGCCGAGGAACTTGGTGGCCGAGTGGATGACGATGTCGGCGCCCCACTCGATCGGCCGGTTGAGGTACGGGGTGGCGATGGTGGAGTCGATGGCGAGCGGGACGCCGGCGGCGTGCGCGACGTCCGCGAGGCCCTCGATGTCGGCGATCTCGCCGGAGGGGTTCGCGACGGTCTCGGCGAAGACGACCTTCGTCTTGTCGGTGATCGCGGCCGCGTAGTCGGACGGGTCGGAGCTCTGGATGAACGTCGTCTCGACCCCGAACCGGCGCAGCGTGACGTCGAGCTGGGTGATCGAACCGCCGTAGAGGTTGGCGGACGCGACGATGTGGTCGCCCGCGCCGGCGAGCGAGGCGAAGGTGATGTACTGGGCGCTCAGTCCCGAGGCGGTGGCGACGGCGCCGAGGCCGCCCTCCAGGCTCGCGATGCGCTCCTCGAACGACGCGACGGTCGGGTTCGCCAGGCGGGAGTAGATGTTCCCGTACTTCTGGAGCGCGAAGCGCGCCGCGGCGTCGGCGGTGTCGTCGAAGACGAAGGCGCTGGTCTGGTAGATCGGCAGCGCGCGGGCTCCCGTCACGGGGTCGGGGATGTTGCCCGCGTGGATCGCACGCGTGCGGAAACCGTATTCGCGATCTGCCATGCGCTCACGCTACCGGACCGCTCCGGTGCGGCCGGAGGCCGTGCGTAACAGACGTAACAGAGTGACACGGAGGCTTGCCGACCCGTTGTGGTACACTCGTACTAGATCGCCGTGGGAGCGATCCCGGACGACGGTTCAGTACCCGGTGCGCGACAAGACTGGCCAGGGAGACCGTCGTCATGTCGTGGATCGTCCTCATCCTCTCCGGTGTGCTCGAGGCCGTCTGGGCCACCGCTCTCGGCAAGACCGAGGGGTTCACCCGCCTCTGGCCGACCGTGATCTTCGGTGTCGGTCTCGTCGCCTCGATGGGCGGGCTCGCCTTCGCCATGCGCGAGATCTCGACGGGCACCGCCTACGCCGTCTGGGTCGGGATCGGCGCCGCACTGACCGTGCTCTACGCCTCGATCTTCGGCGGCGAGGGCTTCTCGCTCGTGAAGGTGCTGCTCATCCTGGGCCTCGTCGGCTGCGTGGTCGGCCTCAAGCTCGTCGACCACTGAGCCCGGTCGCGCCCCTCACAGGGCGCCAAGCAGCCGCGCGCCGTCGGGAACGCCCAGCCCGGTGCAGGCGTCCCAGCCTGTCGTCGCGGTGTACGCGCCGTTGTCACCCTGGGTGATGTCGCGGAAGCCCGCGGCCACCTGGCCGGCTCGCACCGAGTCGTACAGCGCCGGCTGCGCCAGTCCGAGCGGGCGTCCCGTCTTCTGCACGATCCGGGCGACGAGGGCGGCCCAGAGCGGTGCGACCGCGCTGGTCCCGCCGATGACGGTGTCCTTGCCGTCCACGCGCACGCGGTAGCCGGTCTGCGGATCCGCGACCGCGGAGACATCGGGCACGCCGCGTCCACCCGGTCCGTTCGCGCTGCCGCCGGCGTCGGCGCCGCCCGCACCCGAGGGCACTCCGACACCGCCCTGCCAGGACGGGAGGGGGAAGACCGCGCTCACTCCGCCGCCGGTCGCGCCGCCTCCCGTGCCGTTGTTCCACACCGTCTCGCTGCTGACTGCGCCGGTGGAGCCGTTCGCCTCCAGCCGGGTGCCCCCGCAGGCCAGGGCGTGCGGGGAGGAGGCGGGGAAGTCGACGTGCGCCGCGCCGTCGCCCACCCGGTCGCTGCTGCCGTCGTCGCCGGCCGCGACGGTGGTCGTCGCGCCGAGCGCCGCGGCATCCTGCAGGGCCTCGTCGAACGCGGTGCGGGCCTGCGCCGTCCACTGGTCCTCGGCCTGTCCCCAGCTGATGCTGATGGCGGCGGGAGTGGGGGAGGCGTGCGCCGCCGTCGTCACCGCGTCGAGGAAACCGGCGTCGGTGTTGGGGGCGAAGTACACGACGAGGGAGGCGCCGGGCGCGAGCGCACCCGCGACCTCGATGTCGAGCATCACCTCGCCGTCGGCGCCGTTCGGGTCCGCTCCGGGCTGGTTGGCGCCGCCGTCCACGCCGACGGCCGTCACCGACGGTGTCGGGAGGCCGAGGCCCGCGAAGTACGTGTCGAGGTCGGCCTGCTCGTAGCCGCCACCGAGTTCGATGATCGCGATCGTCTGCCCGCTGCCGTCGGTCCCCTCGGGGAAGTCGTAGACGGCGCCGAGCTCGGGAGGCGTGTAGCTGACCGACACCGCGGCCGGTCGGGCGATGCGGAACTGTGCCCGCGCCTGGGGGCGGTCGTCGAGGCCGAGGACGGCGGTCACCACGCCGCCGAGCGCGCGCGGGATGCTGAGGCCGCCGGAACGCTGCCGATACGGAGCCCCCGCCTCATCGTCGGAGTCGGCGCGCGCCGAGCGTGCCAGGTCCGTCCCGAACACCCGCGCGACGATCCGGGCCGGACCGCTCACCCGCACGGTTCGCCGTGCGGCATCCGCCTCGTCGACCGAGAGGCCGAGCGCGCTCAGCGTCGTGCTGACGAGCTCCACATCGGCCGGGTCGGCGCCGTACTGCTCCGCGAGCTCGTCCCGGCTCAGCCGCGCGGTGAACGCGCTCTCCGGGAGTTCGGCCCGGCGGCGCAGCACCAGGGTCGCGGACACCACCGCGTCCGGGTCCAGGGCGCCATGGGCTCGGAAGCCCGGGCGCTCCGGTCGCTCGCTCCCGGGCAGGGAGACGAGGTCGAGATGGTCGAGCCGGTCATCGCCGGGCAGCTCCGCGTCGGTCATACCCACGGTCTACACCCGCCTGCCGACAGCGCCCACGGGTGAGCGGTCGGCGGGGACGCATCCCGAGGCCCTGCACTATACCCAGCTGGGCAACCACATGTGCATCTGCCAGAACCAGAACGGGATCTGCTCGCCCGTCCAGATCGGCCAGAAGTAGGCGGTCAGGAGGGCGGACACTCCGAGGAAGACGGCGACCCAGGCGATCCCGCGCCGCCGTCGTGGCGTGGGATCCGTGCGTCTGCCGAGCACCACCGCGATCGCGGCCGCGAGGCCCAGGATGAGGTACGGCTCGAACGCGATCGAGTAGAACTGGAAGATCGTGCGGTTGATGTAGAGCAGCCACGGCAGGTAGCCGGCGGCGAGCCCGGTCAGGATGAGGCCGATCTGCCATTCTCGGTACCGGGCCAGCCGGTAGATCAGGTAGAACACCGCGGCCGCGCCCGCCCACCAGATGAGCGGATTGCCGAGGGAGGTGATCGCCGCCGAGCAGCTCGAGACGTCGCAGCCGCCCTGTCCCTGCGTCGTGCCGACGTAGTACATGCTCGTCGGGCGGATCATGAACAGCCAGGTGAGCGGATTGGACTGGTAGGGGTGCGGCACGTGCAGGTTGATGCTGTAGTTGTACATCTCGGTCTGGTAGTGCCAGAGGTTCTGCAGCCACAGCGGCACCCAGCTCAGCGCGCCGCCCCACTGGAGGTGTGTCGCCTCCGCCCAGTGCCGGTAATAGCCTCCGTCCGTGACGATCCAGCCGGTCCACGTCGAGATGTAGACGACGAGCGCGATCGGGACCATGAGCACGAACGTCGCCGGGCCCTGCTTGAGGGCCGCGCCGCTCAGGTAGAAGGCGAGGCCGGCTCGCCGGCGCGCCACCGCATCCACCACCACGGTGTAGACGGCGAAGAACGCGAGGAAGTAGAAGCCGCTCCATTTGACCCCCGCGCACAGGCCGCACAGGATGCCCGCGGCGATCAGCCAGGGTCGCCACCAGAGCACCGGGCCCCAGGCCGGATCGCGGCCGGCCGAGCGCGCCGCTGAGACGGCGGCCGCCAGCCGGGTCGCATGCCATCGCCGGTCCAGGAGGATGCAGCCGAAGGCCAGGAGGCCGAAGAACATCACCGAGTTGTCGAGCAGCGCCACCCGGCTCATCACGATCGCGTGGCCGTCGATCGCCATCAGGAATCCCGCGATCGCTGCGATGACGGTCGAGGAGAACAGGGCCCGGGCGATCAGGAAGACCACCAGCACCGCGAGGATGCCGACCACCGCGGTCGACACGCGCCAGCCGAACGAGTTGCCCGCGCCCGTCGTCGCCATCCCGAGCGCGATGAGCCACTTGCCGAGGGGGGGATGCGCGACGAACGACGGCGACGACGTGAAGATGTCCGTGTTGCCCGCATTGAACTGCTGGTCGGCCTTGTCGGGCCAGCTGCCTTCGTACCCGAGGTGGAGCAGCGACCAGGAGTCCTTCACGTAGAACGTCTCGTCGAAGACGAGGGAGTGCGGGGACCCGAGGTCCCAGAGCCGGAGCACCGCCGCGAGCAGGGTGACGCCGATCGGCGCCCCCCAGTACCAGATGCGCAGCCGCGTCGGAGTGCGCAGCACGCGCGCCCACCAGTCGTCGATGCGGCTGCCGATCGGCCCGGGCGCGACGTGCGCGGGGACGGGATCGGTCACGGGAAGCGAGCTCACCAGGCAATCGTACGGGGACGGGACTCGCAGGGCGCCGACCGCGCCGCCTGTCAGACTGAGGACATGATCATCCTGGCCGCGACTCCCATCGGCAACCTCGGCGACGCCTCCGCCCGCCTGGTCGAGGTGCTGTCGGCGGCGCCGATCGTCGCCGCCGAGGACACCCGGGTCGCGCAGCGGCTCCTGGCCGGTCTCGGTGTCGAGAACCGTCCGCGGCTCATCGCCCTGCACGACCACAACGAGCGCGACCGCGCCGGCGAGCTCGTGGAGCTTGCCCGCGAACAGGATGTCGTCGTGCTCTCCGACGCCGGGATGCCCACCGTCTCCGACCCCGGCTTCCACCTCGTGGAGGCGGCCGCGGCGGCGGGTGTCGGCGTGACCGCGCTCCCCGGCCCCTCGGCGGTGCTGACGGCGCTCGCCGTGTCCGGGCTGCCGACGGACCGCTTCACCTTCGAGGGCTTCCTCCCGCGCAAGCCGGGGGAGCGGTCCTCGGCGCTGCGCGCGCTCGCCGCGGAGCCGCGCACGATGGTGTTCTTCGAGTCGCCCAACCGCATCGCCGCCTCCCTCACGGCGATGGCGGAGGAGCTCGGCGCCGACCGTCGCGTCGTCGTCTGCCGCGAGCTCACCAAGCTCTTCGAGGAGGTGCGCCGGGGCACCGCCGCCGAGCTCGCCGCCTGGGCGGCCGAGGGCGTGCGCGGTGAGATCGCTGTCGTCGTCGCCGGGGCCCCGGCTCGCTCCGTCGACCCGGACTCCGCCCTCGAGCAGGTGCTCGCGCTCGTCGCCGCCGGGACGCGGCTCAAGGACGCCGCCGCCGAGGTCTCCGAGGCCACCGGTCTCGGCCGACGGGATCTGTACCAGGCCGCGCTGGAGCGCAAGGGCCGCTGACCGGATCGTCTGCCGCGACCGTCCGCCGGGCCGCCCGCGCCCGGCTGGGTCAGGTCGGAGTCGGCCGGTACCGCACGGCCACCGCGCCCGAGCGGAACTCCTGCCGATGCACGGCGTCGAGCTGGATGCTGTCGGGCAGGCCCGCGAGCAGGGTCGGTCCGCGACCGGCGAGCACCGGCTGCACGACGAACTCGTACTCGTCGATCAGCCCGAGCCCGGCCAGGGCGGTCGGGAGGGTCACACCACCCACCCACAGCCCCTCGCCGGGTTCCTCCTTGAGCCTGCGAACGGCCTCGGCGACGTCGGGGCCCAGCAGCTCGGCATTCCAGTCGACCTCGCTCAAGGTACTGGACACGACGTACTTCTTCGCCGCGTCGATCGCCTCGGCGAAGGAGAGCTGCCAGTCCGGCATCCCGTCGGGCCATGCGCCTGACGCGGGCCTCCGCCACGCCGACTGCATCATCTCGTAGGTGACGCGGCCGAACAGCAGCGCGTCGGCCTGCTCCATTTGCCCGGCCCAGTACGCCATCGACTCGGCGTCGGGCGGCAATCCGACCTCGTGGGACGCGGAGCCGTCCAGCGTGACATTGATGGAGTATCTCAGCGGCCTCATCCCGGCGCCTTCCTCTGATGTCGATCCAGCATCGTGCGGGCAACACGGTGATCGCGTCTCGCCACCACTGTAGGTGCGTGCGGTGCTCCTGGACAGGAGGTCCGCCCTGGCGGTTATGCTGACCCGGTGACCGACTTCTTCTCAGCCGATGCGGATGCCGATCTCGCCGTTGCGCGGATCGAGGAGCAGATCGCCGAGGCGCAGGAACGTGCCCGTCGTGCCGGCGAGGTCCGGCAGGAGATCGATGCGCTCCGCGGTTCGGCGACGTCGCCCCGCCGGGAGCTCACCGTGACCGTGGATGCGAGCGGCCGGCTCGTCTCCGTCGACGTGAACGATGCCGCCTACCGGCTGTCTCCCCGCGATCTCGGCCGGCTCATCGTCGAGACCGCGAACGCCGCGCAGCGCCAGGCGGGAGCCAAGGCCGTCGAACTCGCGAGCGAGGCGTTCGGCGAGGAGTCCGGTATCGTGGCGCACCTGCGCGACGAGGTCGAGCGGTCGACGCGTCCAGCCGCCGGGGGAACGGGCGACGGGACGCGGATCCAGTACTGAGATCCGGCGCTGAAGGGGGAGTAGCGATGGCGAAGAAGATCGCCGTGGATGCCGAGCTCATCCACGCGCACGCTGCACGCGTCGAGCGGGTCGCGGCCGATGTCGGGGTGGCCAGGCAGGCGGCGGCCGCCACGAACATGGGCGGCGGCGCCTTCGGCGTGATCTGCGCCTTCCTCGTGCCGCCGGCGACCCTCGCGGCGTCGATGGCGGCCTCGGCGATCGGCGCTGCGGAAGGCATGCTGACGCGCAGCGCGCGGGAGGTCCGCGGGGTCGCCACGGACATGGCCGCCGTCGAGGACGACATCGTCCAGGCGGTGCGCGCGCTCGAGAAGGGTCTGGGGTGACGCGCCGGTGACCACGAATGCCCTCGTCGCCGCCCCGGTCGACACCGCGACGCCGTTCAGCGGCGCGGGTCTGCTCGACTCCGGCTCGCAGCTCGTCTCGGCCATCGAGTCCGGTGACTGGGTCGAGGGCGGCATGGCCGCGTTCTCGGCCGCCGCCGACACGATCGCGACCGTCTCGGACCCTCTCGGCTCGCTCATCGCGGCCGGCCTGGGCTGGTTGATCGACCACTTCGAGCCGCTCAAGGGATGGTTCAACGACCTCACCGGCGACGCGGGCGAGGTGCAGGCCTTCGCTCAGACTTGGACCAACATCCAGACGCAGCTGCAGCAGTCGGGCGACGAGCTCACGCGCATCCTCGGCGACGTCGACGAGCTGACCGGCGAGGCGATGGACGCCTACCGGCGGTTCCAGCAGGATTCCGCGCAGCACCTGCACGGTGCGGCGACCTGGGCCGGCGCGATGGCGACCGGGCTCAGCGTCGCGTCCACGATCGTGCAGGTGGTGCACGACATCGTGCGCGACGTGCTCTCGCAGCTCGTCGGGTCGGCGATCTCGTGGGCGTCGGAGGCCGTGCTCACGCTGGGACTCGCGACACCGTGGATCGTCGAGCAGGTCTCGACCCGCGTCGCCTCCTGGGTCGCGAAGATCGGCTCCAAGATGACCGCCCTCGTGCGCTCGGTGAAGGCGCTCTCGAAGCTCCTCGACGAGCTGCGCGGCCTCCTGCGGCAGGCCGACGACCTGTTCGCGTCGGTGCTGAAGGGTGGGAAGGGTGGAGCCGGTCGTGGGCTGGGGCGTGAGGGGGATGCGGACGGCGTTCCTCCGCTTCACGGTCTCGCAGACGGTGATGATGACGGCATCACCGAACTCACTCGCTTCTTCGGCCCGGACCAGTTGAAGTACTACATGGGGGAGGATGCGACCTTCGGGCGCCCGGGCGACGCGATGTTCGTCATGCCCGACAGCGACTCCCGCGTGATCAAGGACGCCCTGGATGCGGCGATCCACAGTGGTATGGCGCCATCGGCTCTCCGGGCGTGGGAAAACGGCGAGGACATATTCGGAGTCACTGTGCCACGCGGAGCGTTCCCTGACTTGCGGCTGCCGACGGCCGCAGATGCCAAGGATTGGCCGCACTTCTTGCCGGGAGGCCACACTGCGGTGAGGGTGGGTGACGAATGGATCGTCAACTCGACTCGCGAATTCGTCGTAGACGGAGGCAAGGCGATGCCGCCGGGGACGATGGTGTTCCGGCTTCTGGACGGAGGTGTGCGGGATGTCATCGCGCTCTTCGGATGACGCATTCGCGCCGTCCCCTGCTGAAAAGGGGTGCGGCTGGTGCCGTGGGTTTTACTACGCTTGGTCGAACGACGCGCCCGACGTTGTTGCTGAATTCGAGGATGGCGTGCTGACTCTTCGGCGCTGCCGGCACTGCGGGAGCTACTGGCTCGAGAACGTCTTCAGCTTTCCGGAACAGATCGATGATGAGCGCGCGGGTCGTCTCATCGAGGAGGAACGATGACTGAATCGACACTGGAGCGTGCGATGGTGCGCGCGGACGCGGGTGAGGCCCGTCCAAGCGAGATCATCGACATCCTGATCGACGAGAACTCGGTTGTCGCTGTGCCGATGCTGGGCAAAGGGGCCGAGGCGTACCCCCTCAGCCTCACCGGTCCACGCGGTTCGTTCGTCCCTGTGTTCAGCAGTGTCGAACGGATGGCGCAGTTCCCGCCCGCCGCGGGTGTTGCCACGGCTGCTTCGGTTCCCACGCGAGGGATGATCTCGACCTTGGCCGACGGTGTCGGCCTCCTCGTCAATCCCGGGTCGGCAGCGGGGTTCGAGCTTCCCGCCGACGCTGTCGCGCGCTTGCGAGCCCGGCTCGCCGGCTGACGGCGTCGGCCATGTCCGCGGAGAGGTGACCCCGTGAGCTGGAAAGATTTCGACCTCGCGCCGAGGGTGGTGTCGGGCGACCCCGAGTACGGCTGGCGGAGCGACAATCCGGTCGACGCGGCCCCCGTTCATGTCGGTGCCGATCTGGTTGGCTACCTCGCGACCTCGGTCGACGCCTCCGAGAACGTGCTCAAGCTCTTCACCTCCGCGTCTCACTCCGACTACTTCAACAACGGTTCGCGCTTCTGGCGCGACCGGATCGCCCGCGCGGGCGCGCAACGGGTTCCGGCTCACGAAGCCTTCCGTGCGCTCCTCGGGATGGAGGGCCCGGACGGGGCAGGTCGCGTGTCGGCCCAGACCGAGCGGTTCGAGAACACGGATGCCGTCGTCGAACGTCTCGACCCGGGCGCGGGACCCACACGCGATGAGATCGACGCCGTCCTGCGCGGCCAGGCCCGCCCCACTCCCGAGATCCAGGCACGCATCGCCGCCCTCGATGAGGCCACCCATGTGCGCACTGCTCCCGAGGACGTCCTCGTCGCACTCGCCTACGATCCCGCGAGCCTCCCCGCCGGGGCCGCGGTCGGGACGGTGGTGCACGAGCCCACCTTCCTGACCTCGACCTTCCTGACGGGCCAGACGCGGATCGACGCCCCCACCACGCTGATCCTCCGCGTCACGAAGGGCACCCCAGCGCTGTACACGCCGCCCGGACCGGGCGAATCCGGCGCCGGCGTCCTGCTGCTCGGCCGCGGAATCGACTGGCAGATCACCTCTCTCGCTCCCGGCGAGCTCCAGGGCACCGTCCTCCGGGCCGAGCCCCGGTCGTAGGCGGGGACGGGGTCCCGGTCGTGAAGTACAAAGAACTCGTCGCCAGGGTCGCGGCCATGCCGGGGAGAAGCTCCAGGAGGCCCGCGCACCCCGTCCGCCGGTGGACCCGGAGCAGCGGGCCCGTGACAAGGCATCCGGCGACGAGATCCGCCGACGGTGGGCGGAGTTCGAGGTGAACCTCGATGACGCCGTCGTCGCCTTCACCGGCTTCGGGCGGGGGAAGTTCCCGACAAGCGATCAGGAGGCGGTCCTCGCCCTGAGCCCCACCATGGGCACCGCTCTCCTGAACGCAGCGGAGGAGGCGGCCCGGGTCTCCGACACCATCACCTTCGACGAGGTCGCCCCCTTCGACACGGAGCTTCGGGAGCGTCTCCACCAGCGCCTCCGCGTCCTCCTCCCGTACCTCGGACCCACGGCCGTGGAGGCGCTCGGCTGGCGCTGGGGCTTCCTCAATCTCCGCTGATGGATCGGCGGCTGAGCGCGGCGATCGTCGCCTACATCTGGGGCGAGGGCTCGCCCCTCCCGGGCCGCCATCCCGAGCGCGTCCCCGACCCGGATCTGCGCGCCCGGGTCGAAGCGGTCATCCGCCGGCTCGACGCGATCCGGCCGGACGAGACGGCTCGCGACCTGCTGACCTGGGCGGACGGACAGGCCGCCGCCGTCGCCGCGGTGTCGGGCGGCCTCGCGCCGGAGGCCGTCCGCGCGTTGCGTGACCTCCTGAGCTGGGAATGGCGCTGAACCGGACCTAGGCCCAGGGCCGCTGGGGGAGCAGCCGGATGTCGACCTCCGGATAGCGCGTGAAGCCCTCGTCCTCCGTCAACAGCGGAACACCGACGGCGTGAGCGTGCGCGGCGATCAACGCGTCCTTCAGCCTCCCGGCGCTGCGCGGCTCGACGGTGAGCGCGCCGTAGCTGTCCGAGGCGGCGCGGTCGAAGGGCAGCCAGAAGCCGGGCAGTTCGTCGAGTGTCCGGATGAGCTCGCGCCGCTGGCCCGCGGCTGCCTGTCGCCGCTGATCGGACCGGAAGGCGACCAGACCCTGGATGAGCTCTCCCCGGCAGATCATCGACGAGCGGTACGCGTCGATATCGTCGACCACGTCGTCGGGGAGGCCGCTGATCAGAACGCTCGTATCGAGCATGCCCAGCACGGTCATCGTGCCTCGGGAACGGTGTCGGCGTCGCGTGAGGCACTCAGCCGCCGACGCTCCTCCTCGACGGCCTCCCGGTCGGCGAGACGGGCCAGGAGGCGCAGCTGCGCCTTCGTCGCCTCGAGAGCAGGATCGGGATCCTGGACGGAGTCGTCGACGACGGGGAGGAACGCTGCGCTGACCCGGCCATGGGTCGTGACGGCCGCGCCGGTCGCCAGGTAGTGGGCGGGGTTGGCTTTGAAGGTGCTGATCGGCACGTGGGGCAGGCCGTCCACATCGGCTGCTGTGAGGGTCATTTCTGCTCCGTTCCGTCCTGCTCGGAGCTATTTTAGCGTCGTCGGCTCCGAATCCGTTCGGAGACCGTCTTTCCGGGCGCCGACACACAACGAGCCACACCCTCCCGCGCCCGTAGGATGGTCAGCATGTCCGACGGCTCTTCGTTCTACATCACCACGCCGATCTTCTACGTGAACGATGTCCCGCACATCGGCCACGCCTACACGGAGGTCGCCGCGGACGTGCTCGCGCGCTGGCACCGCCAGGCCGGCGACGACACCTGGCTGCTGACCGGGACGGACGAGCACGGCCAGAAGATCCTGCGCACCGCGACCGCCAACGGCACCACCCCGAAGGAGTGGGCGGACCGCCTGGTGACCAACGAGTGGCTGCCGCTGCTGAAGACCATCGACATCGCCAACGACGACTTCATCCGCACCACGGACGAGCGCCACGAGGCCAACGTGCAGAAGTTCCTGCAGAAGCTGTACGACGACGGCTTCATCTACGCGGGCGAGTACGAGGCGCTGTACTGCGTCGGCTGCGAGGAGTTCAAGCCGCAGAGCGAGATCGTCGACGGCACGGGCGAGTACGAGGGCCAGAAGGTCTGCGCCATCCACTCGAAGCCGCTGGAGCTGCTGCAGGAGAAGAACTACTTCTTCCGGATGAGCCAGTTCGCGGACAAGCTGCTCGCCCTCTACGAGGAGCGCCCCGAGTTCGTTCAGCCGGAGTCGGCCCGCAACGAGGTCGTCAGCTTCGTGCGGCAGGGCCTCAGCGACCTCTCGATCTCCCGCTCCAGCTTCGACTGGGGCATCAAGGTGCCGTGGGACGAGTCGCACGTCGTCTACGTGTGGTTCGACGCCCTGCTCAACTACGCGACCGCGGTCGGCTACGGCCAGGACCCGGAGAACTTCGACCGGCGCTGGCCGGCCACCCACATCGTCGGCAAGGACATCCTGCGCTTCCACGCGGTGATCTGGCCCGCGATGCTGATGGCCGCGGGCGTCGACGTCCCGCACCGCGTGTACGGCCACGGCTGGCTGCTCGTCGGCGGCGAGAAGATGTCCAAGTCGAAGCTCACCGGCATCGCCCCGACCCAGATCACGGACACGTTCGGCTCGGACGCGTTCCGGTACTACTTCATGCGCGCGATCAACTTCGGCCAGGACGGCTCGTTCAGCTGGGAGGACCTCGCGGCCCGCTACCAGGCGGAGCTCGCCAACGGCTTCGGCAACCTGGCCTCCCGCGTGATCGCGATGGTCACCCGTTACTTCGAGGGCGTGGTGCCGGCCGCCGGCGAGTACTCCGATGCCGACCTGCGCGTGCAGCGCACGGTCGCCGAGGCGACGGCGAACGCCGACGCGGCGATCGAGCGGCTCGCGATCCACGACGCCCTCACCGCGGTGTGGACGGTCGTCGACGAGCTGAACGGCTACATCACCCTCCAGGAGCCGTGGAGCCTCGCCAAGGACGACGCGCAGCGCGAGCGTCTCGGCACGGTGCTCTACACGGCGGCGGAGGGCCTGCGCGCCCTCGCCGTGCTGCTCTCGCCGGTCGTCCCGCAGGCGACGGCGAAGCTGTGGGAGGCGCTCGGCGCCGAGGGCGAGCTCGGAGCGGTGACCGCGCAGCCGCTGCGGCGCGCGGGCGACTGGGGCCAGCTCCCGCCCGGCACGACCGTCAACGGGCTGGAGGCGCTGTTCCCCCGGATCGACGCGGACGCGGTGCCGGGAGCATGACCGACCCGGCGTTCATCCGGCAGCGGCACGTCACCGACGGCCGCGACCTGGCCTACCCGCCGCTCCCGGAGGCGCTGGTCGTCCCCGTCTACGACAACCACACGCACCTCGAGATCGCCGACGGCGACGACCCGTTGGACTACCGCGAGCAGCTCGACCGCGCGTCGAGCGTGGGCGTGCGCGGCGTGGTCCAGGTCGGCAACGACGTCGAGACGTCCCGGTGGTCGGCGGAGATGGCGGCCGTCGAGCCGCGGATGCTCGCCGCCGTCGCGCTGCACCCGAACGATGCCCCGGACTACGCCGAGCGCGGCGAGCTGGACGACGCCCTCGCGGTGATCGACGAGCTGGCCGGCCGCCCGCGCGTGCGCGCCGTCGGAGAGACCGGCCTGGACTTCTACCGCACCGAGGAGGGACCGCGCCGCGACGCGCAGTTCCGCTCCTTCGAGGCCCACATCGAGATCGCGAAGCGGCACGGGATCGCCCTGCAGATCCACGACCGCGACGCCCACGCCGAGGTCGTCGCCACACTCAAGCGCGTCGGCGCCCCCGAGCGCACCGTCTTCCACTGCTTCTCCGGCGACGTCGAGCTCGCGCGCATCTGCGCCGAGAACGGCTGGTACATGTCGTTCGCCGGCACGGTGACCTTCAAGAACGCGCCCGCGCTCAGGGGGGCCCTGCGCTCGGCTCCGCGCGACCTCATCATGGTCGAGACCGACGCGCCGTTCCTCACGCCGTCGCCCTACCGCGGGCGGCCGAACGCGCCGTACCTCATCCCGCTCACGCTGCGCGCGATGGCCGAGACGATCGACACCGACGCCTCCACGCTCGCCGCGCAGATCAATTCGAACACCGAGCTCGTCTACGGCCGCTGGGACAGCGAACCGGTCTCGGCCCCGCCGACGACGCCGATCGGGCGCATCGCGTGAGCGACCTGCGCCTGCTCGGCCCGGCCGAGATCCGCGATCTGGCCGAGCTGCTGGACGTCACGCCGACCAAGAAGCTCGGCCAGAACTTCGTCATCGACGGCAACACCGTCCGCCGCATCGTGCGCGTCGGCGAGGTCGAGGCGGGGGATGTGGTCGTCGAGGTCGGTCCGGGACTGGGCTCGCTGACGCTCGGCCTCCTCGAGGCGGGCGCCCGCGTGGTCGCGGTGGAGATCGACGGCCGGCTGGCCGCTCAGCTCCCCGTGACGGTCGCGCAGATGGCGCCCGGCGCCGCCGAGCGCCTCTCCGTCGTGCACCGTGACGCGCTGGCGATCACCGAGCTCCCGGAGCAGCCGGACCGGCTGGTGGCCAACCTCCCGTACAACGTCTCCGTGCCCGTGCTGCTGCACCTGCTGGAGCACTTCCCGTCGCTGCGCTCGGGAGTCGTCATGGTGCAGGCCGAGGTCGGTCACCGCATCGCGGCCCAGCCGGGTTCGAAGGTGTACGGCGCGCCGAGCGTGAAGGCCGCCTGGTACGGCGTCTGGCGGACCGCCGGCAACGTCAGCCGGCAGATCTTCTGGCCGATCCCGAACGTCGACTCGGTGCTCGTGGCGTTCGATCGCCACGCGACGCCGCCCGGCGACGAGGAGCTGCGCAAGCGCACGTTCGAGCTCGTCGACGCGGCGTTCCAGCAGCGGCGCAAGACGCTCCGCCAGTCGCTCTCCCGGGTCTACGGCGACCCGACCGCGGCGGCCGACGCGCTGGAGGCCGCCGGGCTCTCCCCCTCGCTCCGTGGCGAGCAGCTGTCGTTCGACGACTTCGCCCGCCTGGGCGCCGCGCGCGCCTGAACGGATCCACCGGGCCGGTGCTCGGAGACCCCGTCGCACCCCTGTAGGTTTGAAGCATGGTCGAGCGCGAACGCGGGTGGAGCGGGGATGCCGTGCACGTGCGGGCACCCGGCAAGATCAACGTCTTCATGCGGGTCGGCGCGGTCATGGACGACGGCTACCACGACGTCGCGACCGCCTACCAGGCGGTGTCGCTGTACGAGGATGTCCGTGCGTACCCCGCCGACGACTTCTCGGTCAGCTTCGGCGGACCGATCGACACCAGCGGCCTCCGCACGGACGGCTCCAACCTCGCCATCAAGGCGGCCAAGCTGCTCGCGAAGCGCACCGGGTACACCGGCGGCGTCCGGCTGCGCATCGACAAGCGCGTCCCGATCGCCGGCGGGATGGGCGGCGGTTCCGCCGATGCCGCCGCGACCCTCGTGGCCTGCGACGCGCTCTGGGGGACCGACGTCGGCCGTGACGAGCTGCTCGCGCTGGCCGCGCGCCTCGGCGCCGACGTGCCGTTCGCGCTCGTCGGCGGCACCGCGATCGGCACCGGGCGCGGGGACCGGCTCAGCCCGGCCCTGGCGACGGGCACTTTCCACTGGGTGCTCGCGCTACCCGAGACCGAGCTGAGCACGCCGCAGGTGTACAGCGAGCTCGACCGGCACCGGGAACGGCACGCGCGCGACATCGCGCCCGCCCAGCTCACCCCGAGCGTCGACGCCCAGGTGCTGCAGGCCCTGCGCGCCGGGGACCCGGTCATGCTCGCCGAGGCGCTCGCCAACGACCTGCAGGCCCCGGCCATCCACCTCGCTCCGCCGATCGCCGACGTGCTGGAGCTGGGCGAGCTGAACGGCGCCCTCGCCGGGATGGTGTCGGGCTCCGGCCCGACGGTCGCCTTCCTCGCGGCCGACCTGGACTCGGCGCTCGACCTGCAGATCGCGCTGAGCGCCTCCCGGATCACGGCCGTTCGGGCCACCGGGCCGGTCCACGGCGCGCGCATCATGGGGGACTGACGGGCCGTAGCGCCCGAGGATGCCCGGACGGGCGCATGTCGGGTTGAGACGATTCGTCGGACGGAAACGTTTCCATGCACCCGGGGCCGGGCATCCCGGGTCCCCTCAACCTAACGACGTGACGACCCTCGAACCAGGGGTACGGGCGGAAACCGTCAAGAGTTGACGGGTCACCCGCGGACGGCGCTGCTGCTGCTCGTACGGGCGGGGCGGCGGCGGGCGATGCCGAGGCTGCGCAGGTCGCGACGCGAACGCAGGCCCAGCTTCGACAGGATGTTGCGGACGTGGAAGTTGACGGTCGTCACCGAGACGTACAGCCGCTCGGCGATCTCCTTGTTGGTCATGCCGGCGGCGAGGGCGTGGGCGACCTGCCGCTCGCGCGTCGTCAAAGCCGCGAGGGGGTCGGCGGCCTCGGTCGCCGGCGCCGCGACCTGGAGCGCGTCGAGGAGGTGCGCGCAGCGGGCGAGGTAGCCGGACGCGCCCAGACGGCGGAACGTGGCCGCGGCATCGCTCAGCAGGCGGGTCGCGCGGTCGTCGTCGGCGCGGGAGTCGACGAGCAGCCGGGCAGCGTCGAGGGAGGCGACGGCGCGCGGGAAGGGGAACGGGGCGGCGGCGGGATCGTCGATGCTGTCGAGGTATGCGGCGACCGCGTCCTCGGTGCCGCCCTCGGCCTCCAGCACCCGGCCCTCGAGCCAGCGCAGGGAGCCGTAGTACGGCCGCCACAGCCCGGGCTCCGTGCACCGCTCGTAGGCGGCACGGGCGTCCGGGGCGCGGCCGAGGGTGGCGAGCGCGTCGACCCGGTAGGTGAGCCAGCCGAGGGTGGAGGCGCGGGTGGCCGCCTTCTCGGCGTCGGCGGTCGCCGCGAGCTGGTCCTCCGGGCGCCCGGTCGCGCGGGCGAGCTCGGCGCGGGCGATGAACGGCAGGTCGCCGTCGTACGAGCCGGTGATGCGCGGGTCGGCCTGCGCCGCCGCACGCAGGCGCTCCTCCACGGCCTCGGTCTCGCCGCGGCCGGCGCGGACCAGCGCGGACGCCCAGAGCGCGATCGGCCAGCAGGAGAGGTCCGTCTCGTCGAGGGCGAGGGCGACCGCGGTATCGGCCAGGGTGACCGACTCCTCCCATTCGCCGACGAGGAAGAGGATGTGGGCGAAGATCGTGCGGGCGAAGCCGGCCGTCCAGCTCGACGGGAACCGGCGGACGAGGTCGTTCGCGGCGCTGAGGTCGATCCGGGCGCGCTCGATGTCGCCGCCCAGCACGGACACCCGCGAGCGTGAAACCAGGGCGTCCACCGCCGCCGGCGATTCATGGCGGGAGAGGAGGTCGTCGAGCTCCAGCGTCAGGGGTCCGTAGAGGTCGGGCCGGCGGGCGTGGGCGGCGGAGTTGAGCGCCCAGCCCAGGAGGCGCACGAGATGCTCCTCGGGATGCGCCATCCAGCGCAGCGCCGGGTCGGCGACCTCCTCGGGCCGCGGGCAGTCCGCGATCAGCTCGCGGGCGCGGTCCAGGTGGTCGAGCACGGAGGCGAAGTCGCCCATCGCCATGAAGACCTTCGGCAGCGCTTCGGCCACGTGGGTGCGGATGGCACGCTCGTCGGGCGTGGTCGCCGGGGCGGCCTCCAGCGCGAGGCCGAGCGCCAGGGCACCGGGGGCGTCGCGGGAGAGGGTGCGCAGCTCGAGCAGCACGGCGTCGCGCACGGGAGACGGTGCGATGGCCTCGATCGCGTCGCGCAGGTCGAGCACGCGCTCGTGCATGCGGAACCGCATCGCGAGCAGCCCGATCTCCAGCAGCGCGCGGTCGCGCTCCGCCCCGGTCGCCAGGTGCACGGCCGAGCGCGCGTAGCTGAGCGCCTGCTCGGCCCGGCCGAGTTCGGCGGCGTCGAGGGCGGCGGTGAGCAGCTCGTCGACGAGGGTCGGGTCGGTGCGGTCGGCGGCCTCCACGCGGTGGCGGAGTGCGCGGTGCCCGGTCAGCACCTCGGAGGCGATGCGGTGGACCGCGACGCGGCGGTCGAGCGTGAGGTCGGCGGCCAGCGCGTCGGCGAGGATGGCGTGCGCCGGCTCCACCCAGAGGACCCCGTCGCGGGGGGAGGCGAGCACCAGCCCGCGGGAGACGGCGCCGTGCACGTCGGCGGAGACGCCGAGCCGGTCGGCGATCGTCCCGACGACAGGCATCGGGAGCGGGTCGCGGAGCACGGCGACGATCTCGGCGGCGGTGCGCACGGCCGGATCGGCGCCTTCGAGGGCTGAGGAGATGGCGGTGGAGAGCGGCGTGATGGCGGCGACCGGGAGGTCCCAGCCGGCGGGGTGCAGCGCCTGCGCGAACGTGTCGCGCAGCTGGCCGAGCAGCACGCTCAGCAGCAGGGGAGAGCCCTGGGTCGCATCGGTGAGGCGTGTGGCCGTGCGCCGCGAGATCGCGTGGCCGAGGAGGTGCTGCGCAAGGTCCTGGGTGTCCGCGACGGTCAGCGGCGTGAGCTCGACCCGGGCGTGGTTGACCGTCGAGGCGGCCACATCGTCGAACAGAGCGACGACGCTGTTCGGCTGCGGCCGGGTGGCCGCGGCGAACAGGAAGCCCTGGTCGGTCAGCCGGCGGACCACGAAGCGCAGTGCGCGGGCGGAGGGCTCGTCGACCCACTGCGAGTCGTCGACGATCAGGCACACGGGCCCGGACACTCCATCGATCGCGTCGAGCAACAGGCGCCCGACGGTCAGGGGGTCGTCACCGGGCGCGGGAGGCCGGATGCCGGCGCCGCTGATGCTGTTGAGGCCGCGCACCAGGGTCTCCACGGTGGCGTAGGCGAGGTCGGACTCGAACGAGTCGGCGTGCACGCGCAGGACGGTCCAGCCGTCCAGTCGCTCGGCGACGTCGGTGAGCAGGGTCGTCTTGCCGAGACCCGCCTCTCCGGTGACGAGGACGGCGCCGCCGCGGTCCATCGCACGGTGGGCGACGAGCAGCACGGTCTCGCGAGCGCGTTCACGGCCGAAGAGCGGCCTGGCGGCCGCCGGCTGATCGTCGCTGCTCACGTGGCTCCCCGTCTCCGACCGGCTGCCGCGGGCGGGTCGGGGCGGGACAGCTGATCCGTTCGATCCTCCCATATCGTGAGTGCCTCTCAGCATCACCCGTCCAGGGGGCGATCAGCCGCCGAGAGGAGGGAGATCCACGACGATCGCGTCCCCGCCAGGCAGGCGGACGATGGTGTCGGGATGCACTCCCAGCTGTGCGTAGATCCGGTGGACGGCGGCGACCGCTGCGCCGACCGCGCCGGAGTAGGCGCCGAGGCGGGCCGTGACGATCGCCGGCGACACCCGCAGGCTCTGCTCGAGTGCGATCCGGTATCGGTCCAGCGCCGGCGCGAGCGAGGTCGCGATCCCGCCGCCCAGCACGATGGTCTGGGGATCACACGCGACGGTCACTGCCGCGAGCACGATGCTCAGGGCCTGATCGAACTGGGCGCGGAGGCCGAGGAGAGCGGGCGGTGCGTCGGCGGCGAACAGCTCGGCCGGCTCGGCGAGGGCCACCCCGGCTTCCGCCGCGCGCCGCATGATCCCGCTTCCGGTGACCATGTGCTCGAGGCGCGCTCCGAGCGGACCGATCGGGAGCTGACCGAACTCGCCGATGAGCCCGCGCTCGCCTTGGAGGATGCGACCGTCGATCGCGAGGCCGGCTCCGAGGCCGAATCCGATCGTCAGCATGGCGGCGTTCGGAGAGTTCGTCGCCGCGCCGTAGTGCAGCTCGCCGAGGAGGGCGTAGTTGGCATCATTGTCGAATCCCATCGGGCGCGCGAGGGCCTTCTCCACACCGTCGAGGAAGCCCGGCGTCTCGACCTGAGGCAGATTCGGGGCATTGGAGACGGTCCGCTGCCGCCCGACGGCGCCCGGCATGCCGAGGCAGACGGAGGCGACCCGATCCCAGGCGTCCCCGGCGGTCGCCGTCACCTCGCGGGCGAGCCACTCGGTGAGGAGCTCGACGTCCTCGTGGGTCGGCGTCGGCACGGACCGGCGCACGATCGTGCGGCCCAGCAGATCGATGACGAGGATCCGGGTGTTCGTCGCTCCGAAGTCGATGCCCATGGCGAAGTGGCGGTCGGCGACGATGTCGAGTTCGACGGCCCGTCGCCCGCGTGACTCCGAGATGATCTCGCTCGTCTCGGTGACGATGCCCTCCGCGAGGAGCTGCTCGACCGAGCGGGTGACCGTGGCGGGCGAGATGCCGGATCGTTCGGCGATGAGTTTGCGACTGGCCGGGCGGGAGGCGAAGAGCGCCGTGAGCACGGCTTCTCGATTGAGCTGACGGGTGTCCTGCACCATTCACCATCCCCATTCTCGTCAGTGTGAACTCAAATCTAGCCGAATTCGCGCTCGGAGTGATGGTAATTGGCATTTCACGCCACCGAAACACGCCTGACACAAAATTCCTCTTGACTTTGATTGCTTGTTGAAATCAAAATGATTCAACAAGTCAACGGTGACGGGGTGCGCTTACCCGGGGGACATCACCGCGACAGGAGTCCACAAACCGCTCCCGGAAGGTAACCCATGAACACAGCACACCCCCTGCGACGCCGCGGCCTGCGCGCCGCGCTCGTCGGCGCCGTCACCGTGATCCTCGCTCTCTCCGGCTGCTCGGCAGCCGACACCCCGGCCGCCTCCTCCACCCCGGCCGCCAAGCCGAGCCTCGAATTCACCGGCCCGAACGGAGAGAAGCCCGGCCCGCTTTCGGACCTCACTCTGACGGCGGACGAGGAGGCGAAGGTGAAGGCAGGAACCTACACGGCCGCCTTCGTCTGGCACACCTCCTCCGATTTCGTCACCGCGGTCGAGAAGGGCGCGCGGCAGGAGTTCGCGAAGCTCGGCATCAAGGTGGTGGCCAGCACGCAGGCCGGGTTCAACGCTGCGACCCAGGCCAACAACGTCCAGACCGTGCTGGCCCTGCACCCGAGCATCGTCGTCGCCATCGCCGTCGACCCGACGTCGGCCGCGACGGCGTTCAAGCCGGTCGTCGACGCCGGCATCAAGCTCGTCATCATGACCACGCCGCCGGCAGGGTACAAGGCAGGCACGGACTTCGTCTCGATCGTCACCGAGGATCTCGCGAAGGCCGGGCGCGACAACGCCGAGATCCTCGGTGACGCACTCGGCAAGAAGGGCGAGATCGGATACCTCTCGTACAACGCGAACTTCTGGTTCACGAACCAGCGGGACACCTCCTTCAAGAACTGGCTCGCCTACGAGTACCCCGACGTGAAGATCGTCGACGACGAAGGATTCGCCGACGAGACCGCGACCCAGAGCATCGCCGCAGCCATGATCGCCAAGCACCCGAACCTCAAGGGGATCTACGTCTCGTGGGCGACCGCCGCCCAGGGAGTGGTCGCCGCGATCAAGGCCTCCGGGCGCACCGACATCAAGGTGGTCACCAACGATCTGGACACCACCCTCGGTGCGGCGATGGTGTCGGGAGACACCGTCGCGGGCATGGTCGGCAACGGATCGCTCGGCATCGGCAAGGGGCTCGCTCTCGCCGGAGCCTACGGCGTGATCGGCAAGGCCGCCCCCGAACTCGTCGCCTCGGATCCGACCAAGGTCACCAAGGCCGATCTGGACAAGGGCTGGGAAGCCGACTACGGCACCAAGCCGCCGTCGTCCGTCACCGGCGGCTGACCGACCGGCGGGCGGTCGATCTCCCCCGTCGGCCGCCCGTCTTCTTCTCCCACATGCACGCTCCGCACCACAGGAAGAGAACCCGATGACGTACGTCACCACCGTCCTCGGGCCCGTCCCCGCCGACCAGCTCGGCCGGGTCATGCCCCACGAACACCTGCTCTCGCTCGTCCCCGGCCCCTGGCTGACAGGTGGAACGCGGCCCGATGCCGTCGAGCGTGCCGTCGAAGCCCTGGCCGGCCTCCCCGAGCTGGGCTTCCGCACCGTCGTCGACCTCAGCCCCTACAACGTCGTCGGACGCGACGCCGACGGGGACAACGTCTCCCTCCTCGTCGAGATCGCCGAGCGCACCGGGCTCCACATCGTCACGGGAACGGCGCTGTATCTGCAGTCCTACGCTCCGGCCTGGGCACGGGAGGCGGGAGTCGACGAGTTGACGGCGCGACTGGTCGCCGACGCGACGACAGGGATCGGGCGCTCGGGGGTTCGAGCGGGAGTCTTCGGCGAACAGGCGACCGGCCTCGGTGAGATCACCCCGCACGAGGAGAAGTGCTTGCGGGCCGTGGCCCGCGCTCAGCGGGAGACGGGGCTCTCCATCATGACCCACACCACCCATGGGACGGAGGCCATCGAGCAGCTGGACATCCTGCGTGAGGAGGGCGTCGACCTCGATCGCGTCGTCGTCGGTCATGTCGACACGCAGTTGACGGCCGAGCTTCCGCGCCGGGTGATCGACGCGGGTGCACGTATCGCCGTCGACACCATCGGCAAAGAGGACTGGGACTTCTTCCTGGGCCCGGACGGGGATCGGTCCGACGGCGAGTACGGCAAGCGCGCCTTCCACCGCTCGGATGCGGGGCGTGCCGACCTCGTCGCCGGCCTCGTGGAGGACGGCCTGGCGGACCGCGTCCTGCTCGCGCAAGACCTCACCGGAGCCGAAGTCTGGCTGAACCCCGGCACTCACGGCATGCACGGCTACTCCTATCTCGGCGCCGTGTTCCTGCCGCTGCTGCGAGAACGCGGCGTCACGGAGGACGCCATCGATCAGCTGACCGCGGTGAACCCGGCGACTGTGCTGGGAGCGGCATGAGCGCGGGAGGCGCACGCGAGGTCGTGGTCGGCATCGATCTCGGTGGCACGAAGGTCCGGGCCGGGATCGCGGGAGTCGACGGAGCGGTGCTGAACGAGCTCGTCGAGCCGACCCGGCGCGGCCCGGAACTGCTCGGCCAACTCGAGCGGTTGGTGGAGCGGCTCACCGCATCCGTCGGCGGTGCACGCGTCGTCGCGACGGCGATCGGCGGAGCCGGAGTCCCGGATGACGAGGAGGGCACGTTCAGCCTTGCACCGAACCTCGGAGAGCTGGACGACGTGGGTCTGGTCGGAGAGCTGGAGGCCCGGCTCGGCCACCCGGTGGTGATCGAGAACGACGTGAACATCGCCGCCCTCGGCGAGCTGACCGACGGGGTCGGCCGGGGCGAGTCCAGTTTCGCGTTCGTCGCCGTCGGCACCGGTATCGGGGTCGGCCTCGTGCTCGACGGCCGACTCTGGAGCGGTGCGTCGGGCGGAGCGGGCGAGGTCGGGTACCTCCCGATCGGGACCGACCCGCTCGACCCCCGGAACCAGCGTCGCGGGGCGCTCGAGGAGAAACTCGCCGGCGACGTGCTCGCCCGCCGCTACGCGGAGGCCGTGGGCGCGACGGGGGAGATCACGGCCCACGACGTCTTCGAGCGCGCCGGCGCAGGAGACCCCGACGCGCTCGCAGCCCTGGACGAGGAAGCCCGCTGGCTGGCCCATGCGCTCGTCGCCCTCGACGCCGTCGTCGACCCCGGCCTGTTCGTGCTCGGAGGCGGCATCGGCGGCCGGGTCGAGCTGCTCCCTCCGCTTCGCACCTGGCTCGCCCGCCTCGGCCGCCCCGCGCTCCGCGTGCGCGTCAGCGCGCTCGGGTCGGCCGCCCCCATCCTCGGGGCCGTCCGGCTCGCCATCGACACCCTCGTGACCAGCACAGAAAGAGAAGCATCATGACCGTGACCCAGCACGATGGGAGACCGACGGTAGCCGAGCGGCTCCGTCGTACGGACTGGCGGCAGTACGTCGTCTACATCGGATTCGTCGTCGTGTTCGCGTATTTCGCGGTCACCCAAGGCGCGAACTTCCTCAACGCCACGACCCTCGTCAACATCGTCACCCAGGCCACGCCGATCACCGTCATGGCCGTCGGCGCGGTCTTCGTCCTCAGTCTCGGCCAGATCGACCTGTCGATCGGCTCGGTCGTCGCGCTGGCGGCGCTCGCGGCGGCGGTGACCCTGCAGGGCACCCATCAGTGGTGGCTCGCTGCGCTCGCCGGACTCGCCACCGGTGCGGTGGTCGGGCTCGTCAACGGCATCTTCGTCACGCTGGTGCGTCTGCCCTCGTTCCTGGTCACGCTGGCGACGATGGGGCTCGTCGCCGGACTCGCGCAGCAGGCGACGAATCTGCAGTCCGTCCCCGTGACGGAGCCGGTGTTCACCTGGATCTTCGGCGGCGGCACGCTGCTCGGCATCCCGATCCTGGTGTGGTGGAGCGTGGCGGTCGTGGCCATCGGCTGGCACGTCCTCCGCCAGCGGCGGTTCGGCGCGCACGTACTGGCGGTGGGCAACAAAGCGGCCGCGGCGTCGGTCAGCGGCATCCGCACGACACGCATCACGATGATCGTGTTCGTGATCTCGGGTGCGACGGCCGGCCTGGCCGGTCTGCTCTACGCGGGCCGTCTCTCGGGTGCCACCTACACGTTGGGCGGGTCCGACCTGATGAGCGTGCTCGCCGCGGTCATCGTCGGAGGAACGGCCCTCACCGGTGGCAAAGGCTCGATGATCGGCGCCCTCGTCGGCAGTCTGTTCATGAGCATGATCAACTACGGCCTCCTCCTCGGCGGCCTCACGGTGGCGCAGCAGATGATCGTGCGCGGCGTCATCATCCTCATCGCGGTGTCTCTGTCGCTCCGCGCCAAGAAGAGCAGTTAGGACCGCAGGATGTTCCTCGACCTCCTCCGCCGCCGCAACCCGGACCTCCTCCGAGCCGCGGCCCGCTTCCACCGTTCCGGCGAGATCCCGCCGAACACCTACGTCATCGACCTGGATGCCGTCACTCGAAACAGCGCCGTGCTCGCGGCCGAGGCCGCTCGGCTCGGCCTGACCCCCTTCGCGATGACCAAGCAGATCGGGCGCAACCCCGATGCGTCGCGTGCGATCGCCGCGGGCGGCATCGACCACGCCGTCGGGGTCGACCTCGAGTGCGCCGTGGCTGCGGCAGCGGGCGGACTGCGGACGGGTCACCTCGGACATCTGGTCCAGATCCCGCGGCACCGCGCTCGGGAAGCCGATGCCCTGGCACCGCTCTACTGGACGGTCTTCGACGACCGGAAGGCTGCGGAAGCCGGCGCGGCCGCCCTGGCTTCGGGACGCGAGCAGGACGTCCTGGCCCGGATCGCGGCCCCGGGCGACCGGTTCTACCGCGGGCACGAGGGCGGCTTCGATGCGGCCGACATCGTGGCCGTCGCGGATCGGCTCGACGCGGTGCCCGGTATCCGCTTCGCCGGCGTCACCACCTTCCCGGCGACGTTGTTCGACGCCGGTACGGGGACGGCCCGGCCGACCCCGAACCTCGGCACCCTCACGCGGGCCCTCCGAGCACTGGAGGCTGCGGGCCGCACCGGCGTGCAGGTGAACGCGCCCGGCACCACCTCTGCGAGCATCCTCTCGTCACTCGCGGAGGCGGGGGCGACACAAGTGGAGCCGGGGCACGGTCTCACGGGGACGACTCCGCTGCACGCGGTGCAGGATCTCGCCGAAGACCCCGCCATCGCCTACGTCTCCGAGGTCTCCCACCTCTATCAGGGCGATGCCTATGTGTTCGGTGGCGGACTCTACGTCGACCCCGTTCTCGGAGACGGCAGGACCGACGCGCTGCTCGTCGGCGACGGCGTCGACCCGGTGGACGCTCCCGCCCTGCGGGTCGATATGCCCGCGGCCGAGGCGATCGACTATTACGCGACGGTGCCGCTCGAGGGTCGCGCCGTGGTACCCGGCGACACCGTGCTCTTCGGTTTCCGTCCGCAGGTCTTCGTCACCCGTGGACTCACCGCCGGGATCGCCGGCCTCTCGACAGGCACACCCTCCGTCGCCGGCATCTGGTCGGCCGACGGCTCCGCACCGCTCACCATCGGCGACGCTCTCGCCGGCATCGGGAGGAAAGCATGACCGCACCCGCACCGCTCCGTCTGGACGGCATCACCAAGCACTTCGGCGGCATCGTCGCGATCAAGCGCTTCGACCTGGAGGTCGAGGCCGGTCAGATCGTGGCCCTTGTCGGCGACAACGGGGCCGGCAAGTCGACCCTCGTGAAGATCATCTCCGGCCTTTACCAGCCCACGGCGGGCGAGATCCGGCTGAACGGCGAGCGGACCGCGTTCCGCGACCCCTCCGACGCCCGCGCGAAGGGTGTGGAGGTCGTGTATCAGGATCTGGCGCTCGTCGACCTGCAGCCGGTCTACATGAACATGTTCCTCGGCCGTGAGCTGCGGCGCCCGCCGTTCGGCACGCTGGACCGCAAGCGGATGGCCGCGGAGACCCAGACCCTGGTGGATCAGCTGGACGTGCGCATCCCCTCGGCCCGTGCCACGCTCAGCGATCTCTCGGGCGGCCAGCGTCAGGGGATCGCGATCGCCCGCGCGACGCACTGGGCCAGCAGCCTGGTGCTGATGGACGAGCCGACCGCCGCGCTCGGCGTCGCCGAGACCGCCAAGGTCGAGGAGCTCATCCTCAAGCTCAAGGAGCGCGGTGCGGCCGTGCTGATCGTGAGCCACAACATGGAGCAGGTGTTCCGGATCGCGGACCGGGTGACCGTGCTGCGACGAGGGACCCAGGTGGCGACGCACGACGTCGCGGATGTCTCGCACAACGAGCTCGTCGCCATGATCACCGGTCTGCGCTCGTGACCGGGGGAGAGTGGATGCGGGCCGAGATCGCGGAGCAGCCCGCCCGCTGGCGCGTTCTCCTCGCCCGGCGCGACGAGATCGACGCAGCTGCTGCCGTCATCGCTCGCGCCGATCCGGAGCTGATCCTCCTCGCGGCGCGCGGGTCCAGCGACCACGCGGCGATGTACGCGCAATATCTGGTCCACACGGTGCTCGGAGTTCCGGCGGCGCTCACCACGCCGGCCAGCGTGACGGTGCACGGGGCGCGGTTGCGTTACCCACGAACGGTCGCCCTCGCGGTCTCGCAGTCGGGCCGGTCGCCGGACCTCCTGGCGACGGTTCACGCGATCTCCGATGCCGGTGTTCCGGTGGTGTCCTACACCAACGACCGGACGAGCGCTCTCGCGCTCTCGGGCGACGTCTCGGTCGACCTCGCTGCCGGCACGGAGCTCGCCGTCGCAGCGACGAAGACCTACACGGCCGAACTCCTCGCCTTGGCCCTGACGATCCTGCGCGCAGCCGGCCGCGACTGGTCCGAGCTGGACGATGCGATCGACCGGCTCGCGGACGGAGTGGCTGCAGACCTGCGGGAGGACGCGGACATCCTCGCCGCGGCCGACGAGCTCGCCGGGCGCGACCGCGTGCTCGTCGCGGGGCGGGGGCTCTCGATGTCCTCCGCCAAGGAGGCAGCGCTCAAGCTCATGGAGACGAACGCGATCGCGGCATCGGGCTGGAGTGCCGCCGACGCGATCCACGGACCGCTGGGGCAGGTCGTCCCCGGAACGGCGGTCGTGCTGCTCACGGCCGCCGAAGCCGGGCGGGCGTCCGTTCTGGAGTTCGGGGAGCGCGCGGCGGACCTCGGTGCGGTCGTCGTCGAGGTCGGCCCGGGGATCGTCCCGTCCGCTCGCGTGCGTCTGCGTGTGGCGGCCGTCGGGGAGACGTGGGCTCCGCTCGCCGAGATCGTTCCCCTGCAGCGTCTCGCCCTGGCGCTCGCCATCGCCTCGGGCAAAGACCCGGATCAGCCGGAGGGGCTGCGGAAGGTCACGCTCACGACCTGAACGGGACGACTATCCCAGCGCCTCCGTCAGCTCGAACCAGCGGGTCTCGAGCTCCTCGACCTCGCGCTCCTGAGCGCTGATGGCCTCCATCTTCGTGCCGAGTCCGACGTAGTCGGCCTGGTCGTGGTCGGCGAGGGCCGTGCGGGCCTTGTCGATCTGCTGCTGGAGCTTGCCGAGGCGACGTTCGAGGGCGGCGACCTCCTTCTGAGCCGCGCGCAGGTCGGCGCCGCCGAGTGCGGGAGCGGCCGAGCCGGACGTCGGGGCCGCGGTCGCCGCGGATCCGGCGCCGCTGCCGGCGTGCTGCTCCTCCAGCTTGCGCAACCGCAGGTATTCGTCCACTCCGCCGGGCAGGTGACGCAGATGCCCGCCGAGGATCGCGAACTGCTGGTCGGTGACGCGCTCGAGGAAGTACCGGTCGTGCGACACGACGATGAGCGTGCCCGCCCACGAGTCGAGCAGGTCCTCCATCGCCGCGAGCATGTCCGTGTCGAGGTCGTTGGTGGGCTCGTCGAGGATCAGCACGTTGGGCTGGTCGAGCAGGATGAGGAGCAGCTGGAGGCGGCGCTTCTGGCCTCCCGAGAGGTCCTTCACCGGCGTGGAGAGCTGGGCGGACGAGAAGCCGAGGCGTTCGAGCAACTGGGCCGGGGTGAGCGCCTGCGCCTTGGAGCCCGTGCCGATCGTGTACTCCGTGCGGAGGCTGCTGATCACCACACGCACCGGGTCGTCGAGGTGCTGCTCCAGTTCGTCGAGCCGCTGGGTGAGGGTCGCGACCCGCACGGTCTTGCCGCGCTTGACCCGGCCGCTCGACGGCTCCAGCGTCCCGGACACCAGGTCGAGGAGGGTGGACTTGCCGGCGCCGTTGACGCCCAGGATGCCCGTGCGCTCGCCCGGGGCGATGCGCCACTCGATGTCGCGGAGCACCGGCTTCTCGCCGTAGGAGACGGAGACGTCGAGCAGGTCGACGACGTCCTTGCCGAGACGGGCGACCGCGAGCGACTGCAGAGCCACCCGGTCGCGGATCTCGGGCACGTCGGAGATGAGCTCGTTCGCCGCGTCGATGCGGAACTTCGGCTTGGAGGTGCGGGCCGGGGCGCCGCGCCGCAGCCAGGCCAGCTCCTTGCGGGCGAGGTTCTGACGGCGCTGCTCGATCGAGGCGGCCTGCCGGTCGCGCTCGACGCGCTGCAGGATGTAGGCCGCGTAGCCGCCCTCGAAGGCGTCGACGACGCGGTCGTGCACCTCCCACGTGATCGTGCACACCTCGTCCAGGAACCAGCGGTCGTGCGTGACGACCAGCAGCCCGCCGGAGCTGGCCGCCCAGCGCCGCTTCAGGTGCTCGGCCAGCCAGGTGATGGCCTCCACGTCGAGGTGGTTGGTCGGCTCGTCGAGGGCGAGGATGTCGTGGTCGCCGCCGAGCAGCCGCGCGAGGGCGACGCGGCGGCGCTGACCGCCCGAGAGCGTGCCGAGGCGCGCCTCCCAGTCGAGGTCGCCGAGCAGACCGGCGATGACGTCGCGCACGCGGGGATCGCCCGCCCACTCGTGCTCCGGGGCGTCACCGACGACGGCGTGCCCGACGGTGTCGTCGTCGTCGAGGGTGTCCGCCTGGTCGAGCACGCCGATCCGGACCCCGCTGCGCACGGTCACCCGGCCGGAGTCGGGGGAGCGCAGCCCCGCCAGCATCCCGAGCAGGCTCGACTTGCCGTCGCCGTTGCGGGCGACGATGCCGATGCGGTCACCCTCGTTCACGCCCAGCGAGACGGAGTCGAAGACCACACGGGTCGGATATTCGAGATGCAGGGCCTCGGCCCCGAGAAGATGTGCCATGTCCTCTCAAGGGTACCGAGGCCGCGGGGTCACGCGGTCCGCTCGAACAACTCCATCGTGGAGTTGTAGTACGCGTCGCTGAGGCCGAGGCTGCGCATCCCGATCCGTTCGCACACGCGTTGCGACGCGACATTCTCCGGATACGTCACCGCGAGCACGCGGGCGAGCCCGCCGTCGAGGGCCGCGCGGAGCAGTGCGCCCGCCGCCTCGGTCGCGTACCCGCGGCCCCAGCGGGCCGGGTGGAAGTGCCAGCCGATCTCCGTGTCCCCGCTGGGCCGCAGGGGTTCGGCCGGACCGGAGGCGGGCAGCGGCTGGAGCATGACCGTGCCGACGGCCTCCCCGCCGTCCGCGAGCACGACCACCCGGTAGGCCCGGTGCGCGTCCTCCCGCCGCCGCAACCGGCGCACGAGCGTCTCGGCCTCGGCGGGGTCGGACATCACGCGCGGCGCGCGGCCGAGGAAGCGCTGCACCTCCCACTGCGAGTAGAGATCGAACGCGAACGGCGCGTCGTCCGGGCGCCAGCGCCGCAGCAGCAGGCGTTCGGTGTGGAGGTCCGGGATGCGCACCGGATCATCGTAGACGCGCGCAGTAGACTCCCCTCGCATGGGCACCCACACCGTCGTGAACCAGCCTCCGCCGCGCGTCGACCTCGACGAGTACGCCGCGAACGTCCCGCTGCAGGAGGCCGTCGAGCGCTACGACGCCGGCTGGGCGACGGCGGAACTCGGAGAGGTCGGCCGGCACGTCGGCACGGCCGCGTTCCAGGCCGACGCCGAGCGCGCCAACGTGCGCGAGCCGCAGCTGCGCGCCTTCGACCGGTGGGGCAACCGGATCGACGAGGTCGACTACGACGAGAGCTACCAGCGCATCATCCGCTCGGCCGTCGCCGCCGGCGCCCACACCGCTGCATGGGCCGAGCCGCGCCCGGGCGCGAACGTCGCCCGCGCCGCGACGTTCATGCTGTTCGCACAGGTCGAGCCCGGCCACGCCTGTCCGATCTCGATGTCGCACGCCGCCGTCCCCGCCCTCGCCGCGAATCCCGTGCTGGCGGAGGCGTGGGTGCCGCGCCTGCTGAGCCGCGAGTACGACGGACGGCTCGTCGCGGGCAAGACGTCGGCGCTGTTCGGGATGGCCATGACCGAGAAGCAGGGCGGCTCGGACGTGCGCGCCAACACGACGCAGGCGATCGCCGCCGGTGACGGGCGCTGGCTGCTCACCGGTCACAAGTGGTTCTGCTCCGCCCCGATGTCGGACGGGTTCCTGGTGCTCGCCCAGACCGGGGGCGGCCTGAGCTGCTTCGTCGTGCCGCGCGTGCTGGAGGACGGCACGCGCAACGTGTTCCTCATCCAGCGGTTGAAGGACAAGCTGGGGAACCGGTCGAACGCGTCGAGCGAGGTCGAGTTCGACGGGACCGTCGGGTACCTGCTGGGGGAGGAGGGACGCGGGGTGCGCACCATCCTCGAGATGGTCAACCGCACGCGGCTCGACTGCATCCTCGGCAGCGCGGCCGGGATGCGGCAGGCCGTCGCCGAGGCGACGTGGCACGCACGCCACCGCGCGGCCTTCGGCGGCCGCCTCGTCGAACAGTCGGCGATGACGGCCGTGCTCGCCGACCTCGCGCTCGAGTCGGAGGCCGCGACCGCGGTCGCCCTGCGGCTCGCGCGCGCCCACGATGCCGACGCGCCCGAGTCCGACGTCGCCTTCCGCCGCCTGGCAACCGCCGTCACCAAGTACTGGGTCTGCAAACGCGGCCCCGGCCACGCGTACGAGGCGCTCGAATGCCTCGGCGGCAACGGGTACACCGAGGCCTTCCCGCTGGCCCGGCGCTACCGGGAGCAGCCCGTGATGGCGATCTGGGAGGGGTCGGGCAACGTCATCGCCCTCGACGTGCTGCGCGCTCTGGGCCGCGAACCCGCCAGCCGGGAGGCCTTCGACGCCGAGCTGGCTGCGGCCCGCGGCGGCCACGCCCAATTCGACGCCCATCACGACCGGCTCCGTGCCGCACTCGCGACGGCCGACGAGTCGTCGGCGCGCCCGCTCGTCGCCGCGCTCGCCGTCGCCCTGCAGGCCGCGCTGCTCATCCGGCACGCTCCGGCCGCGGTCGCCGACGCCTTCGTGGCCGCGAGGCTCGGCCCGGATCGCGGCTCCCTCTACGGCGAGCTGCCCTCCGGAGTCGACGCCGCCGCGATCGTCGCGCGCGCCTGATCTGCGTCGTGGGCTACGGGGTCTGCTCGGCGAGCACGGGGGCCGCGCCGATCGCGCGGTAGAACTCGCCGACCGCCTTGCGGTTGTACGCCGCGTAGTCGAACCGGCTGTCCGGTACCCCGCCTGCGAGGAAGGCGCGCAGCCCGTCCGCCACGCCCTCGTCGGTCTGCGGGACCACGAGCCCGCTGCCGGCGGGGAGGGCGTTCTTGGCCGAGGCGAACTCGACCGTGACGATCGGGAGGCCGAGCACGAGCGCCTCCAGGATGACCATCGGCTGGCCCTCGTAATCGCTGGAGAGCACGAAGCAGTCGGCCTTCGCCATGATCGCGTGCGGGTTGCGCTGCATCCCGGTGAGGAAGGCGGCGCCGTCGAGTCCCAGTTCGGCGATCAGCGCCTCCAGCTCGCCCGCCAGGGGACCGTCGCCGACGATCACCAGGCGGGTCTTCGGGTTCTGCGCGTGGACGGCGGCGAAGGCGCGCACGAGCCGGCCCTGGTTCTTCTCGGGGGAGAGGCGACCGACGTTCACGAACGTCGTCACGTCGTCGTCCGCCAGCAGCGCCTGCGCCCAGTCGGGGACGCTGCCGGTCTCGTCGTCGAAGGTGATCTCGTGCAGGTCGGCCTGCGCGTTCTCGAGGATGTGGTCGGCGTCGACGGTGTTCAGGGCCGAGAGGAACTTCTCGGGCGCCGCGTATTCGGCGAGCGACTCCCGGTTGATGTCCGACAGGGTCGGTGACACCGAGACGAGGTGGTCGTACTGGCCGTAGAGGGTGAAGATCTGCGTGAGGCTGTGCAGCATCTTCTTCTCGCCGTTGACCTCGCGGTGCGCGTCGGCGGCCAGGTCGTTGTGCAGCCAGATGGCGCGCTGCGCGTCCGGAGAGTGCAGCAGCAGTGCGGCCCAGAACGGGCCGTAGCCCGAGAAGTCGACCACGTAGTCGAAGCGGCTCTCACCGAAGCAGCGGTACCACTCGTCGTCCCACAGCTGGTTCTGCGCCGGGATCTCGGCGTGCTCGGCGATCCGGCCGCGGCGGAAGTGGAGGTGCCGGGCCAGGTGGAGGAGCTTCGCGCCGTTCATCCCGCCCACCCGCGGGAACTGCCGCACGGCCGGGTGGATCTGCTTCTGCTTGGCGATCGACGCACCCGAGCGGCTCTGCGAGAACAGCGCGGAGACGTCGTACCGGTCGTGGTCGATGTTGTTCAGGAGGTTGAGGGCCGAGGTCGTGATGCCGTTCGGGCGCATCCCGCCCAGGTAGAGCAGGATCTTCCGACGTCCGTCCTGGTCGAGTCCGGTGCGGAGGCGGTACCCGTCGCGGGCGCGGCGGAACACGATGTCGACGACGCGCTCGGCGGCGTGACCGTCTTCGTAGGGCGTGAAGCGCTCCTGCATCGAGGCGTACCGTTCACGAGCCTCCTCGGGCACGCGGTCGTCGTCGGCGGCGATGCGGGCGATCTGCTCGCCGACCTCCCGTGCCGACTCGTACACCGGGCCCGGCCACTCCTCCGGCTCGAAGTACAGCCCGCGGGTGCCCGCGTAGTCGGCGAGGTCGGGGGTGAAGAAGACGATCGGCCGGCCGGTCTGCAGGAAGTCGAAGAAGATGCTCGAGTAGTCCGAGATGAGCAGGTCGGAGACGCCCAGCACGAGGTTTGTCGGGATCTCGTTGGGCACCAGCAGTCGCTGCAGCTCGGGCCGGTGGGCGGCGAGCTTGTGCACCGACTGGTGCGTCTTGAGCAGCACGGCGTAGCGGCTGGTGTCGATCTGCTCCTCGATGCGGTGGATGTGGTCCAGCAGCTCGTCGAGGTCGTCCGTGGGCCGGCCGAAGGTCGCGCCCTTCCAGGTCGGCGCGTAGAGCACGACCTTGCGATCGCCGAGCGGGATGCCGGCGGCGACCAGGCGGGCGCGCACGTCGTCGCGCGCCGCGTCGTCCAGGAACTGCCGGTCGATGCGCGGGTAGCCCTCCTCGACGATGGCGCCGCGGTAGATGCCCGTCAGCTTGTAGGCCGACTCGTACATCTGCTCGCTCATGAACGGGTTCGCGGAGAGCAGGTAGTCGGACTGCACGAAGTTGCGGATGATGTTGGCGGTGCCGAGCGCGCCGTCCTCGATGTCGTAGCCCATCCGCTTCAGCGGGGTGCCGTGCCAGGTGTTGAGGTAGACCTGGCCGGGACGCTTGGAGAAGTCGGGCGGGAAGGTCGCGTTGTTGACGAGGTACTCGCTCGTCGCGAGCGCGCGGTAGTACGCGGCGGAGCCGTAGCGGACGAAGCTCACCCGGCTGTCGCCCGCGAACTCTTCGACCGTCGACCGGTACTGGTCGAGGTCGGACAGCGCCCAGATGTGGGTCAGGCCCTGGAGGTCGGGGGCGTCGAGCAGCGCGCGGAACACGGCCTCGGGGTTGTCGAGCATCCCGTTGCCCGAGAAGGACTCGTAGAAGACACTGCCGGCGACCAGCGGCTGGCGGCGCCAGTGCGCGTGGATCTCGAAGCGGGCGGCGCGTTTCACCCGCGACGGCAGGCGCTTCAGTCGGGAGAGTCTCATCCCTGCGAGTTTATGAGAGCGGGATAACGGTCTCCTGGGAGTGCGACAGGAGACCGCTGCGTGCGGCGCCCCGCACATTCGTGCCGAATGTGGGGTTTGGCGCGCGCTTTCGCGACATTCGTCACAAATGTGCGCGAGGCGTCAGGAGTCGAAGCTCAGGCTGAGCTTGCGGAGCAGGGCCGCCAGGCGCTCCTGATCCGAGGGGGAGAGCGCCTCGAGGAGGTCGGCCTCGGCGTCGACCAGCCGCGTGATCGCCGCGTCGACGCGGGCGAGACCCTGCGCCGACATCTGCACCAGGATGCCCCGGCCGTCGTTCGGGTCGGTCCGGCGCTCCACGAGGCCGCGCGCGACGAGCCGGTCGATGCGGTTCGTCATCGTGCCGCTGGAGACGAGGGTCTGCTGGAGCAGCGACTTCGGGCTCAGCTGGTACGGGGAGCCGGCGCGGCGGAGGGCCGAGAGCACGTCGAACTCCCAGGAGTCGAGGTCCGAGCGGTCGAAGGCCGCCCGGCGGGCCCGGTCGAGGTGCCGGGACAGGCGGTCGACGCGCGAGAGCACCTGGAGCGGCGAGAAGTCGAGGTCGGGGCGCTCGCGCAGCCACGCCCCGACGATGCGGTCCACTTCGTCGCGCGGTCCACCGTCGCGTGCGTCACCCATCCCTCCATCGTATTCACCGTCCGACGTGTACACCTCTCGCACACGACGGGTCTGGCAGACTGTCACCTGCGCGTTTTCCGCGTGTTCCGCCTTGGTGTAATGGCAGCACGACAGCCTTTGGAGCTGTTAGGTCCAGGTTCGAGTCCTGGAGGCGGAGCGGCAGTGGCCACACCGACCCCGGGAGGGACATGACCGACCAGAATCTCGCCATCGTCGTGCTGGCGGCGGGCCAGGGCACGCGGATGAAGTCCTCGACCCCGAAGCTGCTCCACGAGCTCGGCGGCATCCCGATCGTGGGCCACGTGCTGGCCACCGCCCGGGAGCTGGACGCGGCGCACGTCGTCGCCGTCGTGCGGCACGAGCGCGACCGCCTCGCCGCGGTCATCGAGGCCGACCTCCCGGAGGCCGTGATCGTCGACCAGGACGAGGTCCCCGGCACCGGCCGCGCGGTCGAGCAGGCCGTCGCGGCGCTGCCCGCCGGCTTCTCCGGCGACGTGCTCGTCGTGAACGGCGACGTCCCCCTGCTCGACGCGGCCACCCTGCGCGAGCTCATCGCCACGCACCGCGACAGCGGGTCGGCGGCGACCATCCTCTCCAGCTTCCCGGCCGACGCGACCGGCTACGGCCGCATCGTGCGCAACGCGGCCGGCACCCTCGACCGCATCGTCGAGCACAAGGACGCGACCGACGACGAGCGGGCCATCGGCGAGATCAACGCCGGCATCTACCTCTTCGGCGCGGCCGCGCTGCGCGACGAGCTCGCGGCGATCACCACCGACAACGCGCAGGGCGAGAAGTACCTCACCGACGTGATCGGGCTGCTCCGCGAGGCGGGCTTCGATGTCGACGCGCTCCCGGTGGCCGACTCGTGGCTCGTCGAGGGCATCAACGACCGCGCCCAGCTCAGCGAGATGGCGGCGAAGCTCAACGCCCTCCTCGTGCGCACCTGGCAGCTCGCCGGCGTGACCGTGCAGGACCCGGCCACGACGTGGATCGACGTGCGGGCGAAGCTCGCACCCGACGTCACCATCCTCCCGGGCACCCAGCTGCGCGGCGCGACCGTGGTCGAGACCGGCGCGGTCATCGGCCCGGACACCACTTTGCTCGACTGCGAGGTCGGCGAGGGCGCGACCGTCAAGCGCACGGACGCCACCCTGGCGGTCATCGGCGCGGGCGCGACCGTCGGCCCGTTCGCCTACCTCCGCCCCGGCACCGTGCTGGGCGAGGGTGGCAAGATCGGCACCTTCGTCGAGACCAAGAACGCGACCATCGGCGCCGGCACCAAGCTCGCGCACTTCAACTACGTCGGCGACGCCGAGGTGGGCGAGAAGTCCAACCTGGGTGCGGGCGTCATCACCGCCAACTACGACGGCGTGAACAAGCACCGCACCGAGATCGGGTCGCACGTGCGTGCGGCCACGAACACGGTGTTCGTGGCGCCCGTTAGGATGGGTGACGGAGCGTACACGGGAGCAGGCACCGTCGTCCGCAAGGACGTCCCGGCGGGCTCGCTCGCCATCACCGTCGCCCCGCAACGCAACATCGAAGGCTGGGTCGCGCAGAAGCGACCGGGCACCGACGCCGCCCGAGCTGCGGAAGAGAGCGGAGAATAAGTGTCTGGGATCACCGCGAACGGCCAGAAGCGCCTCGTCCTCATCTCGGGGAGGGCGCATCCCGCCCTCGCACAGGAGATCGCCGAGTGCCTCGGGAGCGAGTTGGTCCCGACCGACGCCCGCACCTTCGCCAACGGCGAGATCTACGCCCGGTTCGATGAGAGCGTGCGCGGCTCGGATGCGTTCGTCATCCAGTCGCACACGTCGCCGATCAACGAGTGGCTCATGGAGCAGCTGATCATGGTGGACGCGCTGAAGCGCGCCTCCGCCAAGCGCATCACCGTCGTCGCCCCGTTCTACCCGTACGCCCGTCAGGACAAGAAGGGCCGCGGCCGCGAGCCGATCTCGGCCCGCCTGGTCGCCGACCTGTTCAAGGCGGCGGGAGCCGACCGCATCATGTCGGTCGACCTCCACGCCGCTCAGATCCAGGGCTTCTTCGACGGCCCGGTCGACCACCTCTTCGCCATGCCGGTGCTGCTCGAGCACATGAAGCGCGAGCTCGACCCGTCGACCCTCACCGTGGTCTCGCCGGACATGGGCCGCGTGCGCGTCGCCGACATCTGGAGCGACAAGCTGGGCGCACCGCTCGCGATCATCCACAAGCGCCGCGACCCGCTCGTCCCGAACCAGGTCTCGGTGCACGAGATCGTCGGCGACGTGAAGGGCCGCGTCTGCCTCCTGGTCGACGACCTGATCGACACCGGCCGCACGATCGTGAAGGCCGCCGAGGCCCTCAAGGCCGCCGGCGCGACCGGCGTCGTCGTGGCTGCGACCCACGCCGTCTTCAGCGACCCGGCCGTCGAACTGCTGCAGTCCGACGTCATCGACTCGGTCGTCGTCACCGACACGCTGCCCCTCCCGGAGCACAAGCGCTGGGACAAGCTCACCGTCCTCCCGATCGCGCCGCTGCTGGCGGACGCGATCGAGCAGGTGTTCACCGACGGCTCGGTGACGTCGATGTTCGACGGGGCGGCGTAGCGCCCGGCACACAGGCCGCGACGACGGCACGCTCGACCCCGTCGAGCCCCGACGACGAACGGATGTCGGCGCCGATCCGCGCGCTCGCCTCGGCGTAGCGGCGGTCGGCGAGCACCGTCAGCACGGCATCGGCGATCGCCTCCTGCGTCGGCCGGTTGGTGCGGAGGCTGACGCCGACCCCCGTCCACGCGACGCGGGCGGAGACCTCCGTCTTGTCCTCCGTGGTCCCGGCGATCACGATCGGGACGCCGTGCTCCATGGCGTAGTGCACGCCGCCGTACCCGCCGTTGGTGACGTACACCGCCGTGCGCGGCAGGAGCTCGTCGTACGGGAGGTACGGCGCGACGCGCGCGTTGGCCGGCAGGCTCTCCCCGAGGTCGACCACGGGACGGCCCCCGGTGCTCGCGACCACCCAGACGTCCGCGCCGGCGAGGGCCCGGATCGTGGGGAGGACGAGGTCGCCGAGCTCCCGGTTCGCCACGGTGCCCTGGGTGACGTGGACGATCGGCCGGCCGTCGGCCAGGTCGCCCCACCAGGCCGGGAGCGGAGTGTCTGAGCGCTGCGTCCGCGAGACCGGTCCGACGAAGTGCACGGGGACCGTGACGTCCGGGCGCGGGTACTCGAACGACGGCACCGTGAACTGCACGACGCCGTCCGATCGGGACGGCCAGTCCAGGATGAAGCCGCCGAGGGGTGCGCCGGTTTCGAGGGCGATGAGCCGAGCCTCCTTCTGCACGGGTGCGAAGATCGCCTTCTCGGCGACGAGGGTGAGTGCGGCGTTGCGAAGCCGGCCGGCCGGGCCGGGCTTCGGCGCGACTCCCAGGCCGAACGGCGCGGTGTGGCGGCTCTTGAGGCCGAGCGGCACGATGCCCAGGTTGAGGACGGCCGGGCGGGAGGCGCGCGGACGGGCGGTCAGCAGGGCGGCACCGAGGAAGAGGCTCTCGGCGAGGACGACGTCGATCCCGTGCCGAGCGATCGCGGCGTCGACCGCCGTGAGCTGGGCGTGGGCGGGTGCCAGGAAGATGGCGCGCATGTCGTAGCGGATGCCGGCGGGGCCGGTGAGGCCGACCCGTCCCGGGAACGCCGCGTCCATGTCGGTGTCGTCGTAGTCGGCCTCGGCCGGGAGGGGGAGGACGGTCGCGCCGGTGTCGGCCGCCCGGCCGGCGTAGCGCGCGCCGGTGAGGAAGAAGACGCGGTGGCCGCGCTCGACGAAGGCCCGGCTCACGGCGAGGAGCGGGGTGACGTGGCCGTGGACCGGGGTGCTGCAGAGAAGGATGTTCATGGGTGCTCGCATTTCGGGTTAGAGTCGAGTAAACGTCAACAGTATTCACTACACGCGAAGGGTAGTCAATAGTGCCGGAGCCGACCACGCGCCCCTACCGCTCGTCACTGCGCCAGGAGCAGGCGCGGCAGACCCGCGAGCGCATCCTCGACGCGGCCGCCGCTGTCTTCGCCGCGCGCGGGTACGCCGGAGCGTCCCTCGCCGAGATCGCGACCACCGCGGGCGTCTCCGTCGAGAGCGTCAAGGTGCACGGGCCGAAGCGCGCGCTGCTGCTGGGCGCTTTCGAACGCGCGTTCGCCGGGGAGGCCGGGGAGGAGTCCCTGGCGGACCGCCCGGAGGTGGCCGCGATCGCCGCCCTGGACGACCCCGACCGGATGCTCGCGGGGCTCGTCCCGTTCATCGCCGACGCGAACGCCCGCACGGGCGGCCTGTGGGCGGCCTTCACCTCGGCCGCGCGCGACGACGCCGAGGTCGGCGCGGCGATGTCCGGACTGCTCACGCGGCGGCACGCCGACTACGGGAGCATGGTCGACCTCCTGGCCACGCGGGGCGCGGAGGGCGCCCGTGATCTCGACGAGGCAGGGCGCCGCGACCTGGCGGATGCGCTCTCGTTCGTCATGTCGCCGGAGGGGCACCAGCAACTGGTCGGCGAGAGCGGGTGGACGTTCGAGCGCTACAGCACCTGGCTGCTCGCGACCGTGCGGCTGCTCGTCAGGGAAGCCGGTGCGGCGTCGAGGGGATGAGGCCCAGCGGCGCCACGAACGTCGCGTCGCCCTCGGTGTTGAGCGCGTAGCACTGCCATCCGGGTCCGGTCGGGCCGGTGAACTCGAACCGCGCCGACGAGTCCGTCGCGTCCGGCTCGTAGTGGCGCACGTACACGGCGCAGGTGTTCTCGGCGGTGGAGGTCTGCATCCCGACGGTCAGGAGGATCCCGGGCAGCAGGAGGCCGGAGAGCGCGAGGATCACGAACACGCGCGTGAGGACGACCCGCCGCTGCCGCGGCGAGCGGTCGAGCGGCTCGTACTCGGCCAGCTCCGGGTGCTCATCGAACGTCACGTGTCGAGTCTCGTCGCCCGCAGCCCCCGAGTACAGGAAAAGTGCTCCGAATCGGGCGGATTCGGAGCACTTTTCCTGTACTCGACGGCTGGGGACTCAGCGTGTCAGTGGCTGGAGCCCTCGGACTCGATCTCGGTGCGGTCGCCCGACCACAGCGTGTGGAAGGTGCCGTCCTTGTCGACGCGCTTGTAGGTGTGCGCGCCGAAGAAGTCGCGCTGACCCTGCACCAGGGCGGCCGGCAGGCGCTTCGACGCGAGCGAGTCGTAGTACGACAGCGCGGCGCCGAAGCCGGGGACCGGCACGCCCGAGAGCGCGGCGGTGGCGACGATGCGGCGCCAGGCGGCCTCGCCCTCGCGCACCGCGTCGGCGAAGTACGGCGCCTCGAGCAGCGTGGCGATGTCGGGGTTCTCGTCGTACGCGTCGGCGATGCGGTTGAGGAACTGGGCGCGGATGATGCAGCCGCCGCGCCAGATCTTGGCGATCTTGTCCTTGTTGATGTCCCAGCCGTACTTCTCGGCGCCGGCGATGATGGCGTCGAAGCCCTGGGCGTAGGCGACGACCTTCGACGCGTAGAGCGCCTTCGAGACGTCGTCGGCGAAGGCGGCGACGTCGTCGGCCTTCTGCACGTCCGGGCGCGACTGGATGGTCGCCTGCACGGCGGCGCGCTGGTTCGGCTTGGACGAGACGGCGCGCGCGAAGACGGCCTCGGCGATGCCGCCGACCGGTACGCCCAGGTCGAGGGCGTTCTGCACGGTCCAGACGCCGGTGCCCTTCGACCCGGCCTGGTCGAGGACGATGTCGACGAACGGCTTGCCGGTCTCGGCATCCACCTGGCGGAGCACCTCGGCGGTGATCTCGATCAGGTACGACTCGAGGTAGCCCTTGTTCCACTCGGTGAACACGTCGGCGATGGCGGCCGGCTCCAGGCCACCGACGGTGCGCAGGAGGTCGTACGCCTCGGCGATGAGCTGCATGTCCGCGTACTCGATGCCGTTGTGGATCATCTTCACGAAGTGGCCGGCGCCGTCGGTGCCGACGTGGGTCACGCACGGCTCGCCTTCGGCGACCGCGGCGATCGACGCCAGGATCGGGCCGAGCGTCTCGTACGACTCGGCCGAGCCGCCGGGCATGATCGACGGGCCCTTGAGCGCGCCCTCCTCGCCGCCGGAGATGCCGGTGCCGACGAAGTGGATGCCGGAGGGGCTGATCCGCTTCTCGCGCTCGATGGTGTCGAGGAAGTTGGCGTTGCCGCCGTCGACGATGATGTCGCCCGGCTCGAAGCGCTCGGCGAGCTGGTCGATGACGGCGTCGGTGCCCTTGCCCGCCTGGACCATGATGATCGCCGTGCGCGGCTTCGCCAGCGACGCCACGAAGTCGTCGATGGACTCGGAGGCGACGAACCCGGCCTCCGGGTGGGCGCCGATCAGCTCGTCGGTGCGGGCGTAGGTGCGGTTGTAGACCGCGACCGTGTTGCCCTCGCGGGACGCGAGGTTGCGGGCCAGGTTGGACCCCATCACCGCCAGTCCGACGACTCCGATGTTGGCGGTTGCTTCCTGTGACACGTGGTGCTCCTTCGTGCTCGGTGGTCTGCTGCGGCGGGTGCCGCGACGGGAGGTCAGGGGAGGGTGTGCTCCGGGGAGGGGGAGGAGGCGGCGATGAAGCCCTGCGCGACCGTGATGTCGTCGTCGCCGAGGCCGGCCTCCACCAGTCGGCCGAAGAAGTCCTGCAGCGTCGTGAGCTGGGGCGTGGCCGTCGCGGTGCGCTCCGCCTCCGCGCGGGCGAAGCCGAGGTCTTTCACCATGAACTTCGCCGGCCCGGAGACCGAGTAGTCCTTCTCGGCCAGACGCTGTTTGCGCGACTCGAGCAGACGGCTTCCAGCGTAGCCGCCGCCGAGCAGGTCGAGCAGTCGCGTTACGTCCAGCCCGGCGCGCTCGGCGATCACGGTGGCCTCGCTGAGGGCGACGATGGTGGAGGCGACGATCATCTGGTTGCAGGCCTTGGCGACCTCGCCGGAGCCGAGCGGGCCGAGCAGGACGGGCGTCCCCATGGTGGCGAGCACAGGCTCCGCGCGAGCGAAATCGTCCGGGTCGCCGCCGACCATGATGGCGAGAGCGGCGGCCTCGGCGCCGTCCGTGCCTCCGCTGACCGGTGCGTCGAGCACGCGGACGAGGCCGTCGGTGCGGGAGCCGAGCTCGGCGGCCAGCTCGCGGATGCCGTCGGGCGCGGAGGTGGAGCCGACGACCAGCAGCAGCGGGTGGTCGAGGCCGGCCAGCAGGCCATCGGGGCCGTCGAGCAGATCACGCAGCTGCGGGAGGTCGGGGAGCATCGAGAGCACGATGTCGCTCTGCGCGGCGAGCTCCCGCACGGTTGGGGCGACGTTCGCGCCTGCGGCCTCCGCCTCGTCGAGGGTGGCGCGCGTGCGTCCGTGCACGACGACGGAGGCGATCCCGCTGCGGAGCAGGTTGAGCGTCATCGGGCGGCCCATGTTGCCCAGCCCGAGGACGCCGACGGTGGAGCGAGGCTGTCGTTGGCTCGTCATGTGATCAGTATAGTGAACGCGGTTCAGTAGAGTGAATTCTTGATAGACTGTGTCCGTCTACCGGACTCTACCCCGCAGACAGTGAGGACGAAGGTGACCACAACCGAGCTCCGCGTCGCCGTGGCGACGCCCCTGAAGCCCGAGCACGCCGACCTCCTGGTGGAGCGCGAGCCGCGCATCCGCCTGGACCACGACCCCGAGCTGCTGCCGCCGATGCGGCACCCGGCTGATTTCGGCGGGGATCCCGCCTTCCGCCGGACGCCCGAGCAGCAGGAGCGCTTCGAGGCGATGATCGATGCGGCCGACGCCGTGTACGGCGTCCCCGACCTCGACGCCGCGCAGATCGCCCGCGCCGTGCGCGCGAACCCCGGCCTCCGCTGGATGCACACGATGGCCGCGGGAGGCGGCGGCACCGTCAAGGCCGCCGGCCTCACCGAGGCGGAGCTGGAGCGCGTCGCCTTCACGACCTCTGCCGGAGTGCACGGCGGGCCGCTCGCCGAGTTCGCCCTGTTCGGCCTGCTCGCCGGAGCGAAGGACCTTCCGCGCCTGGCGGCGGACCAGCGCGACCGTCAATGGCCCGGACGCTGGGGGATGGGACAGCTGGCCGAGCAGACCGTGCTCGTCCTCGGCCTCGGCGGCATCGGGGCGGAGGTCGCGCGACTGCTGAAGGCCTTCGGTGCGCACGTGATCGGGACCTCCCGTCACGAACGCGCCGTGCCCGACGTCGACGAGGTGGTGAGCCCGGCCGCGATCGCGGAGGTCGCCGGCCGCGTCGACGCCGTGGTGGTCGCCCTCCCCGGGACGGCCGCGACCGAGCGCATGCTGGGCGCCTCCTTCTTCGAGGCCGCGAAGCCCGGGGTGACGGTGGTCAACGTCGGCCGCGGCACCGTGATCGACGAGGAGGCCTTGCTCGCCGCACTCGACGCCGGACGGGTCGGCTTCGCCGCCCTCGACGTCACAGCGGTCGAGCCGCTGCCGCAGGAGAGCCCGTTGTGGACGCACCCGCGCGTGCTGATGAGCCCGCACACGGCCGCGTTGACGACCGGCGAAGAGCGGCGCATCGCAGAATTGTTCGCAGACAACGCCACGCGCCTGCTGGATGGGCGCCCGCTGCGCAACCGGGTCGACACCGTCGACTTCTACTGACGCGGCGACGACCGATGAGGAGCCGACATGACCGATGCCGCAGAGAAGGCTCCCGCGGTCGCGCGGGCCGTGCGGGTGCTCGACCTGCTCGGCGACGCGCTCGGTGAGCCGCTGACCCTGAGCGAGCTGGCGCGCGGCCTCGGCGCCGCGAAGTCGTCGACCCTCAACGTGATCTCCGCGCTGGAGGAGGGCGGCCTGGTGCGCCGCAGCGACACCGGCTACGTGCTGGGCCGCAAGGTCGTCGAGCTGGGCGGGGCGTACCTCCGCGCGTTCGATCCCGTGCTCGAGTTCTACCGCGCCTGCGCCGACTCCGAGGTCCTGCGACACGAGCGCACGCAGCTCGCGGTGCTGGACGGGACGCACGTCATCTATGTCGGCGCGCACGTGGGTCGCGCGCCGTTCCGCCTCTCGGCCGGCATCGGCTCCCGCTATCCGGCCTCCATCACTGCCGTCGGCAACGCCCTGCTCGCCGAGCTGAGCAACGACGAGATCGCGCGCCGCTTCGCCGACGACGAGACGCGGCCGGCGTTCACCGACCGCTCCACGACCTCCCTCGACGGACTGATCGCGAAGATCGACGCGACCCGCGAACGCGGCTACAGCCTCGACCACGGCGAGGTCTATCCGGGGCTCGCCGGGTTCGCCGTCGTGGTCCCGCCGCAGTCGAGCGGTGAGGTCTCGCTCGCGCTCGGCGCCTCGCTGCTGGAGTCCGCGTTCACCGACGAGGTGCTCGCCGAGCTGCTCACCGAGCTCCACATCGTCGGGCGCCGGATGTCGAACCCGATGAACCTGGCGACCGAGGCGCTGACGGGCCACATCGTCACCTGAGGCACTCCGACGCATCCAAAAGTGTTCAGTGGGTTGAACCGTGTTCAGCAGAGTGTTATGGTCGACGTCAGCGGGCGACGACGCCCGTGCAAGCCGACCCCCGGACGACGATGTCACGCGACGACGTCACGCGACGATGCCGACGGGGTCCTGTGCAGGAGGACACCCCCATGAGCACTGACCGCTCTGCGAGCGAACTGCGCGGTTCGAACGACCCCGACTACGCGGCCAATCTGCGCCGCGCCACCCTGGCCTCCAGCGTCGGAAGCGCGCTGGAGTACTACGACTTCGCCCTGTACGGCCTGGCCTCCGCGCTCGTGTTCGGGCAGCTGTTCTTCCCGGCCCTCGGCCCGGGCGCCGCGGTCGCCGCCGCGTTCGCCACCTACGCGGTCGGCTTCTTCGCCCGGCCGTTCGGCGGCCTGTTCTTCGGAGCGCTCGGCGACAAGATCGGCCGCAAGACCGTCCTGATCGTCACGATCTCGCTCATGGGCGGGGCGAGCACGCTGATCGGCGTGCTGCCGACGGGAGAGCAGATCGGCATCTGGGCGCCGATCCTCCTCGTGATCCTGCGCCTGCTCCAGGGCTTCGGCGCCGGCGCGGAGCAGGCCGGCGCGACTACCCTGATGGCCGAGTACGCGCCGGTGCGCCGCCGCGGCTACTTCGCCTCGCTGCCGTTCGTCGGCATCATGGTCGGGACCATCCTGGCCTCGGTCGTCTTCTTCCTCCTCGGCCTGGTGGACCCGCAGATCGTGCACGACTGGCTGTGGCGCATCCCGTTCCTGGCCTCGGTGCTCCTGATCATCGTCGCCATCTTCATCCGCCTCCGCCTGCGCGAGTCGCCGGCCTTCATCACCCTCGAGGCGCAGGAGCAGGTTGCGAAGAACCCGCTCGGCGAGGCGTTCACGCAGTCGTGGCGCACGATCATCCGCGGCATCGGCCTGCGGATGGCCGAGAACGGCGGATCCGCGCTGTACCAGACCCTCGCGGTGACCTTCGTGACCACCGTGGTCGGGGCCGAGCCGTGGATGGGCCCGCTCGCGATCGCCATCGGCGCCGCCCTCGGCATCTTCGTCATCCCGTTCGCGGGCAGCCTCAGCGACCGCTTCGGCCGCATGCGCGTCTACCGCATCGGTGCGATCATCCAGCTCGTCCTGGCGATCCCCGCCTGGTGGCTGATGTCGATGGGCTCGGTGTGGCTGATCATCCCGGTGCTCGCCATCACCTACGGCGTCGGCGTGAACGTGATGCTCGGCGCCCAGTGCGCCACCCTCCCGGAGCTGTTCGGCAACCGCCGCCGCTACATCGGCGTCGCGATCTCGCGTGAGTTCAGTGCGGTGCTCGCCGGCGGCATCGCGCCGTTGATCGGCGCCGTGCTGCTCGGAGCCTTCGGGAACTCGTGGTGGCCGCTCGCCATCTACGTCCTGGTGCTGACCGCGATCACCCTCTGGGCGACCTTCGTCACGCCGGAGACGCGGGCCCGCGACCTCAACCTCCTCACCGACGCCATCGACGACTCGTACGTCGACGTCACGAGCCGGCCCTCGCCGACGGTGTCGCGCCGCGAGCACCAGCGCACGCTCGCCGCGACGCGTACCCGCTGATGCGGCTCACCCGCGTCCGCACGGACCTCGGGGCCGTGCCCGCCGAATGGTCGGACGGGGAGTGGCACGCGATCGACGACCTGTTCGCCGATGCCCCACGCCGAACCGGTGAGCGTTTCGCCGCCGATGCCCCGCTCGCGGCCCCCGTCGAGCCGCGGATCGTGCTCGGGATGGCGCACAACTCCGGCGCCCTCGACGCGGAGCTCCCGCCGCAGGCGTTCGCCAAGTCGGCCCGCACGGTCGTCGGGCCGGGCGATCCGATCGTGCTCGACCCGGCCGTCGGCGCGGTGGTCGCGGAGGGGGAGCTCGCCGTCGTCGTGCGCCGCCGCGCACGGCACCTGCGGGCGGAGGACGTGGCGGCGCACGTGCTCGGATTCACGATCGGGAACGACGTGACGGCGGTCGACCAGATCGCGCGCGACTCCCTCCTGACCCAGGCCAAGAACGGTGATGGTTTCACGCCGCTCGGGCCGTGGATCGAGACCGGCCTCGAACCCGCGGGTCTCGGCATCCGCGCCGAGGCCGGCGGGGGAGTCGCCACCGGATCGGTCGACGGACTCGCCCGCGGCGTCGTAGAACTGCTCGTCTATCTGACGGGCGTGCTCGAACTCGGCCCGGGCGACGTGGTGCTGACCGGCTGCCCCGGAACCGCCGTTCCGATCGGGGCCGGGGACACGGCGCGGATCCGCATCGACGGCCTCGGCGAACTCACCAACCCGGTGGTCGCCGCCGGTGGACTCCAGAGAGGATCAGCATGACAGCCAACCCCTTCGATCTCACAGGACGCGTGGCTCTCGTGACCGGTTCGAGTCGCGGCATCGGCCGTGCGCTGGCGGACGGCCTCGCGGCCGCCGGAGCGACCGTTGTGCTCAACGGGCTCGACGCCGCTCGGCTCGCGGCGACCCGGGAGGCGCTCGCGGCCGAGCACGGCGAACGCATCCACGCCCTCGCCTTCGACATCACCGACGAGAGCGCGGTCGTGGCGGCCGTCGAGCGCATCGAAGCGGAGGTCGGGCCGCTGGAGATCCTGGTCAACAATGCCGGCGTCCAGCATCGCGAGCCGCTCCTCGACGTCAGCCGCGAGGACTGGGACCGTGTGCTGCGCACCGACCTCACCAGTGCCTTCCTCGTCGGGCGCACCGTCGCGCGCGGCATGATCGAGCGCGGCCACGGCAAGATCGTCAACATCGCGTCCGTGCAGGCCGACCTCGCCCGCCGGACCATCGGGCCGTACACGGCCGCGAAGGGCGGGCTGCGCAATCTGACCCGCGCGATGACGGCGGAGTGGGCGGCGAGCGGGCTGCAGATCAACGCGATCGCGCCCGGCTACATCCACACCGAGATGACGCAGAACCTGGTCGACGACACGGCGTTCAACGCCTGGATCGTCGGGCGCACGCCCGCCGGACGCTGGGGAACGGTCGCCGACCTGGTCGGCCCCGCCGTGTGGCTCTCGTCGCCGGCCTCCGACTACGTGAACGGCCAGGTCGTCTTCGTCGACGGCGGCATGACGGTGGTGGTGTGACGGTGGAAACGACCAGCACGACCAGCACGACCCGCACGACCCGTGCCGTCGTCGCCCATGCCGCCGGCGATCTGCGCGTCGAGGACCTCCCGCTCGCCGATCCCGCACCCGACGAGGCCGTCATCGCCATCGCCTACGGGGGCGTCTGCGGGTCCGACCTGCACTACTGGACCCACGGAGCGGCGGGGGAGTCGATCCTCCGCGCGCCGATGGTGCTCGGGCACGAGGTCGTCGGCGTCGTGGAGGCCGCCGCGGCCGATGGATCCGGGCCCGCCGCAGGCACGCCGGTCGCCGTGCATCCCGCGACACCGCTCCCCGGCGACGGCTCCCGCTACCCCGAGGACCGGCCCAACCTCGCGCCCGGAGCGACCTACCTCGGCAGCGCGGCACGCGTCCCGCACACCGCCGGCGCCTTCGCCGACCGGGTCGTCCTCCCGACGCGGATGCTCCGGGCACTACCTCACGGGCTCCCGTTGCGGACCGCCGCACTCGCCGAGCCCGCCGCCGTCGCGTGGCACGCCGTCCACCGGGCGGGGGAGGTGCGCGGCAAGCGCGTGCTCGTGGTCGGCAGCGGGCCCATCGGTGCGCTCGCCGTGACCGTGCTGCGCCGGGCCGGGGCGGCCGAGATCGTCGCGACCGACCTGCACGAACGTCCCCGATCGATCGCGGCGGCCGCGGGTGCGACCCGCACCATCGATGCGCGCGACGCGGAGGCCGTCGCCGCCGTCGACGCCGACATCGTGATCGAGTCGTCCGGCACCGCGCCCGGCCTCGCCGCGGCGATCGGCGGCGCGACCCGCGGCGGCCGCGTCGTGCTCGTCGGTCTGCTCCCTCCCGGAGACCAGCCGGTGCCCGTCGCGCGGGCGATCGCGCGCGAGCTGGAGCTGGTCGGCTCGTTCCGGTTCGCCGACGAGATCGACGAGGTGATCGCCGCGCTCGCCGACGGCTCCCTCGACGTCTCCGCGATCGTGACGCACGAGTTCGCGGCCGAGGAGGCCCTGCGCGCCTTCGAGGTCGCGCTCGACGCCTCCGCCTCGGGCAAGGTGCTCCTGCGGTTCGGGGCGGGGAGCGGCGACGGCGACGGCGACGCCCGATGACGGCCGGGCAGAGCCTCCCCTCGCGCGGCACCATACTGGAGGGATCGCGAACGGAAGGGGCGACCGTGGGTCCGCTGGTGGTGGTCATGGGCGTCTCGGGCTCGGGCAAGAGCACGGTCGGCGCCCTCGTCGCCGAACGGCTCGGCGTGGTCTTCGTGGACGGGGATGCGCTGCACCCCGCCGCCAACGTCGCGAAGATGGCCTCCGGCATCCCGCTGACGGACGCGGATCGCGAGCCATGGCTCGACGCGGTCGGGCTGACCCTCGCCGAGGCAGCGGCCGACGGCCTCGTGCTCGCCTGCTCGGCGCTGAAGCGCGTCTACCGGGACCGCATCCGCTCGCACGCCCCGGCGACCCTCTTCGCCGAGCTCGACGGCACCGAGCAGGAGCTGGCGGCCCGGATGGTGCGCCCCGGCCATTTCATGCCGCCGTCCCTCCTCGCCTCGCAGCTGGCGACCCTCCAGCCGCTGCAGGACGACGAGCCCGGGCTGCGCCTGAGCATCGCCGAGACCCCGGATGCGCTGGCCGCGACGATCGCGGACCGCGCCCGCGCAGAATTCCGGTAGACTCAGTCACTGAACTTCGGCGAGGGAAGCTGGCGGTGTTCCGCAGGCTTCCGTGATCGACGCGGTGGAGCAGGCTTCGCAGTCTTTCCTCGCGCACCTCGATGCGCTCGAGTCGACAATCCCACACTGCGAGCACCGCTCGCCCCGATCCCCGGCCTCCGGCCGGCAAGGAGAACATCATGGCTGACGAGTCCAACAAGGTCGTCGCAGAGGTCCGCGACAGCTTCGGCAAGGGCGCTGCCCGCAAGATCCGCGCCGCCGGCAAGATCCCCGCCGTCATCTACGGCCACGGCACCGACCCGCAGCACGTCACCGTGCCGGCGCACCAGGTCGGCCTGCTGCTCCGCAAGGCGAACGCCGTCCTCCAGCTCGACATCGCGGGCACGGACCAGCTCGTCCTCGTCAAGGACGTCCAGAAGGACCCGGTGCTCCAGATCATCGAGCACCTCGACCTCATCGTCATCAAGAGCGGCGAGAAGGTTTCCGTCGAGGTCCCCGTGCACGTGCAGGGCGAGCCCTACCCGGGCACCATCGCGGTGCTCGAGGTCAACACCCTCCGTCTCGAGGTCGAGGCCACCCACATCCCCGAGAACATCGTTCTCGACGTGGAGGGCGCCGCCGAGGGCACCCAGTTCCACGCCAAGGACTTCACCCTCCCGAAGGGTGCCGCCCTGGCCGAGGACGAGGACCTCCTCATCCTCAACGTGCTCGTCCCGGCCGCCGTGCGCGCCGACGACGACGAGACCGCCGAGGCTGCGGACGACGCTGCCGCCACCGAGGCCGCGGAGTAGTCACTCCCGATGGAATCATCCCGTCCGACGGACGGACCCTGGCTCGTGGTCGGGCTCGGTAACCCCGGGCCCGGCTACGCCGCCACCCGTCACAACGTGGGTCAGATGGTGCTTGACGAGCTCGCCTCGCGCGGCGGCCTCACCTTCAAGACCCACAAGACGAACTCCACCGTGGCCGAGGGGCGTCTCGCCCCGGGCGGGCCGCGGTTCGTGCTGGCCAAGCCGAACACCTTCATGAACGTGTCCGGCGGCCCGGTCTCGCAGCTGCTGCGCTTCTACTCGCTGGATCCCTCGCGCCTGATCGTGGTGCACGACGAGCTCGACATCCCGTTCGACACCGTGCGCCTCAAGCACGGTGGCGGCCACGGCGGCCACAACGGCGTCCGCGACGTGATCGCGGCGACCGGCACCGGCGACTTCACCCGCGTGCGCGTCGGCGTCGGCCGTCCTCCCGGTTCGCAGGCCGCGGCGGACCACGTGCTCAAGGCGTTCAGCGCCGAGGAGCGCAAGAACCTCCCGATCCTCGTCGGCGACGCCGCGGACGCGGTGGAGCAGATCGCGGGCGAGGGCCTCACGGCCGCCCAGAACCGGTTCCACACCGCCCGCTGACGGCCGCGCGCTCCCGATATTCGTGACGAATGTCGCGAAAGCGCGCCGCTTTCCCGACATTCGTCACGAATGCGTGGGGCCTAGGCCGGCACCGATGCGGCGAGGACCACGGTATACACGATGAACGACACGATCGGTGCGGCCGCCGCAGCGACGATCCCGACGATGCCGAAGGGGCGTCCGCGCTTCGTGGCCACGGCGACGATGCCGAGCACCAGGGCGACGATCCCGAGAAGAGTGCCGAGCAGCATCTGCGCGCCCATGAGCACTCCGATCGGCGCGAACGCCTCCGCCTGCTCCGGCGACAGGGAGCCCGTATTGAAGGAGAAACTGGTCGCGGTGCGCCGAGCGAGCGGCCCGGCCGCGGCCCCGACGATGGTCGAGGCGACGACGGACAGCACGAACACGGCCAGGGCGAGCGCCATCGACACGATGCCGAGGGCCCGCGATCGCGGGGGCTGCGGTGCTGCCTGCGCCCAGCCGGGCCCGGGCGCCACGCCGTACTGCTGCGGGTACGGCTGCTGCTGCGGGTACGGCTGCTGCTGCGGGTACGCCTGCTGCTGCGGGTACGGCTGCTGCTGCGGGTACGCCTGCTGCTGCGGGTACGCCTGCTGCGGGGCGAACAGCGGCGGGGCCACGGGCGGGACGAACGGCTGAGGCTGAGCAGGCTGCTGCTCGGGAGAGTCGGACATCGGGGCTCCTCTGTGCGGCGTCCGGCACGCCGTCGAGCCGAAGAATAGCGGATACCGGCGTCGCGATCGCGTCCGAACCGCGCACAGGCCGTGCCGGGAGACTGTTCAGTCGGCGCACAGCGCGCGGTCGTACCGTGTGCGCCATGGAGCTGTTCACGCGCGAGTGGGGTCACGGAGACCGATACGCGGTCCTGGTCCACGGCGTGATGTCGGACTCCCGCAACTGGCGGCGGGTCGGCCCGGTGCTCGCCGAGCGCGGGTACCACGTGATCGCCGTCGATCTGCGCGGCCACGGGCACAGCCGCCGAGCCGGCGAGTACTCCGCCGAGCTCATGGCGCAGGACATCGTGGACACGGTGCCGGCCGAACCCGAGCTCGTCATGGGCCACTCCCTCGGCGGGCTCACCGTGAGCCTCGCCGTCGAACGGCTCCGGCCGCAGCGCGTCGTCTACGTGGACCCGGCCTTCTCGTGCCCCGCGGCCAACTGGTTCCAGTTGATGCTGGCGCCCGCCTTCCTGCGCACCCTGGCCCGGCAGTCCGCCGCGCGGATCGCCAAGCGCAATCCGCGGTGGGATCCGGCCGATGTCGCCATCGAGGTCGAGTCGTTCCGCGCGTTCGATCGCGCCGCCATCCCGAGCGTGCTCGCGCCGAGCGTCATGCGCGCGCCGACGACCATGATGGTGCCCTCGCTCGTGATGCTCGCCGACAACTCGCATCTGGTGAAGCCGGAGGTCGCCGACGGGCTGCGCGACGCCGGCTTCGCGGTGCGCGTGGTCGAGGGGTCGGGCCACGTCATCAACCGCGACGACCACGAGGGCTTCATGCGAGCCCTCGACGGGTGGATCTGACCACACCCGCGTGCGGCGCTCGCCTACAGTGAAGCCGTGATCCCCTCCGGCCCGGCTCTCGTGCTCGTCGCGCGCACGGCGCGGGTGCTCGCGGCGCTGCCCGACGAGCCGCTCGCGCCGGAGGCCGCAGAACGGCGCGACCGCCTGCGCGCCACCGCGGATCGCGACGACTTCACCGCGGCCCGACTGCTCGCTGCGGCGGCCCATCGGGCTCTGAGCGACGAGCCGTTCGCGGCCGGGCAGCTCGTCCAGCGGTGCGACACGTGCGGCGGACCGCACGGACGCCCGCAACCGAGCCCCGCCGGCCTCCACCTCTCCTGGTCGCACGCGCACGGGGTGGTCGCAGCCGCGGTCGCGCCCGGGAGGCTCGGCGTCGACGTCGAGACAGGCATGCGGCGTGGCGGCCATCCGATCGCCACGGTGCTCTCGGCGACCGAACGTCGCCTCCTGAGCGAGAGCGCCGACCCCGAGGCCGTCTTCCTGCTGGCCTGGACGGCCAAGGAGGCTCTGGTGAAGGCGGGCGTGGCCGAGCTCGACGGATTCGCCGGACTGACCGTGCTCGCGGGCGACACCCGTCTCCTCCCGCGCCACGGAGATCTGAGCCTGGATGCGCGCCGCGGGGACGGGTTCTCCGCGGCGGCGGCGACGCCCGGCTCGGCGCTGTGGCGGACGATCGATGCCGCGGGCGGACTGGCACCCCTTCCCCTCCGCGCTGTCGGGGGCGCCGCGTAGACTCTGCCGAGTGATACTCCAGGGCTTGATCACGGCGCTTCAGCGCGCCTCCACGTTCGCTGACGCACTCACGTACGCCGGCCGCGACGCCGACTTCTCGCTCACAGACGGACTGCGTGCCCCGCTGCTCGCCGGCCTCGTGCGCCGCCGCGCCGAGCAGAACGCGTCGCAGGCGGTGCTGGTCATCACCGCCACGGGTCGCGAATCGGAGGCCGTCCGCGCCGCCCTGCCCTGCGTGCTGCCCGAGGCCGAGATCGTGGAGTTCCCCGCCTGGGAGACGCTCCCGCACGAGCGCCTCAGCCCGAGCGCCGAGATCGTCGGCAAGCGCCTCACCGCCCTGCGCCGCCTCGTCGACTGGGGCACCGGGGACCGCACGAAGCCGTTCGTCCTCGTCGCCTCGGTGCGCGCCGCCCTGCAGCCGCTGGCCGACAACCTGACCGACTACGCGACGACCGACCTCGTCGCGGGAGGCCGCGGCTTCGACCTCGCGGGCCTCGCCTCGCAACTGGTCGACCTCGCCTATGCGCGCGTCGACATGGTCACGCGCCGCGGCGAGTTCGCGGTGCGCGGCGGCATCCTCGACGTCTTCCCGCCCACGGCCGACCACCCCTATCGCGTCGACTTCTTCGGCGACGAGGTGGAGCAGATCCGCGCGTTCTCGGTGGCCGATCAGCGCTCCCTGCCCGAGCCCATCCCGTCGGTGGCGCTGCCGCCGAGCCGCGAGCTGCTGCTCAGCGAGTCGGTCCGTCAGCGCGCGCGGGAGATGGAGCACGAGTTCCCGAGCCTGTCCGGGATGCTCGCCAAGATCGGCGAGGGCATCCCGGTCGAGGGGATGGAGTCGCTCGCCCCCGCCCTGGTCGACCGGCTCGTTCCGCTCACCCACTACCTGCCCGACGGCGCCGCCGTCGCCGTGTTCTCCCCGGAGCGGGTGGCCTCCCGCGCCGTCAGCCTCGCGGAGACGAACCGCGAGTTCCTCTCCGCAGCGTGGAGCGCCGCGACCGTGGGCGCCGCGGCCCCGATCGACCTGGCCGCGGGCGACTTCCTCACGTTGCAGAAGCTGCACGACTCCGTGAAGTTCAGCCGTCCCGGGGCGCCCGCGCAGGACCACCCGTGGTGGACGATGAGCGGGTTCCAGGCCGACGACATCCTGCCCGAGCATCGCGAGATCGAGGAGCACCTCCAGGTCCGCATCGCGGCGGAGGCCGTCCCGAGCTTCCAGGGCAACGTCTCCGGGGCGGTGGGCCACGTGGCCGCGCGCCTGCGCGACGGCTGGCGCGTCGCCGTCGTCGCCGAGGGCAACGGCCTGGTCGAGCGCGCTGCCCAGGTGCTCGGCGAGGCCGAGTTGCCCGCGCGCCCGGTCGACGAGTTCCCGGTCGATCCCGAGCCCGGCATCGCGTACCTCCTGAAGGCCAACGTCGAGCACGGCTTCGAGGTGCCCGAGATCAAGCTGGCCGTGGTGGGCGAGAGCGAGTTCTACGGCCGCACCATCGGCTACGACTCGCGCCAGGTGAAGAAGCTCGCCGCGCGCCGCAAGGACGTCGTCGACCCGATGCAGCTCAAGCCCGGCGACTACGTCGTGCACGAGACGCACGGCATCGGCAAGTTCGTCGAGCTCACGCAGCGGGAGGTGTCGAGCGGCGGCCGCAACGCCGTCAAGTCCAAGCGCGAGTACCTCGTGCTGGAGTACGCCCCCTCCAAGCGCGGCTATCCCGGCGACAAGCTCTTCGTCCCGACCGATCAGCTCGACCTCCTGAGCCGCTACGTCGGCGGGGAGGCCCCGCAGCTGAGCAAGATGGGCGGCAGCGACTGGTCGGCCGCGAAGGGGCGCGCCCGCAAGGCCGTCCGCGACATCGCGGTCGAGCTCGTCAAGCTCTACTCCGCGCGCATGGCCAGCAAGGGCTACGCGTTCGGGCCCGACACGCCCTGGCAGCACGAGCTGGAGGAGGCGTTCCCGTTCGCGGAGACGCTGGACCAGCTGCAGACCATCGACGAGGTGAAGGCCGACATGGAGCGGCCCATCCCGATGGACCGCCTCATCTCGGGCGACGTCGGCTTCGGCAAGACCGAGATCGCGGTGCGGGCGGCGTTCAAGGCCATCCAGGACGGCAAGCAGGTCGCGATGCTCGTGCCGACCACGCTGCTCGTCAAGCAGCACGCCGAGACCTTCCTCGAGCGGTTCGCCGGCTTCCCGGTGCACCTTCGCCAGCTGAGCCGCTTCCAGACCGACAAGGAGGCGCGGGAGACGCTGGCGGGCATGGCCGACGGCACGGTCGACATCGTCATCGGCACCCACCGCATCCTCGCCGAGGGGGTGTCGTTCAAGGACCTCGGCCTCGTCATCATCGACGAGGAGCAGCGCTTCGGCGTCGAACACAAGGACCAGCTCAAGAAGCTCAAGACCAACGTCGACATCCTGGCGATGAGCGCGACGCCCATCCCGCGCACGCTCGAGATGGCCGTCACCGGCATCCGTGAGATGTCGACGCTGGCGACGCCCCCGGAGGACCGCCACCCGATCCTCACGTTCGTCGGACCGTACTCGGACAAGCAGGTCGCGGCCGCCATCCGGCGCGAGCTGCTGCGCGAGGGCCAGGTGTTCTTCGTGCACAACCGCGTCGGCTCGATCTCGGCGACGGCCGCCAAGCTGGCCGAACTGGTGCCGGAGGCGCGCATCGGCGTCGCGCACGGCAAGATGAACGAGCACGCGCTGGAGCAGGTCGTGGTCGACTTCTGGGAGCGCCGGTTCGACGTGCTCGTGTCGACGACGATCATCGAGACCGGCCTCGACATCTCGAACGCGAACACGATCATCATCGACCGCGCCGACAAGTACGGCCTGAGCCAGCTCCACCAGCTGCGCGGCCGCGTCGGCCGTGGCCGCGAGCGGGCGTACGCGTACTTCCTCTGGGACGAGAACAAGCCGCTCAGCGAGACCGCGCACGACCGCCTCTCCACGATCGCAGCCAACAACGACCTCGGCAGCGGCATGCAGGTCGCCCTCAAGGACCTCGAGATCCGCGGTGCGGGCAACCTCCTGGGCGGCGAGCAGTCCGGCCACATCGCCGGCGTCGGCTTCGACCTCTATCTGCGGATGATCGGCGAGGCCGTGTCCACGTTCCGCGGCGAGGTCGCGGAGGGGCAGACCGAGCTGCGACTCGAGCTGCCGGTGGATGCGCACATCCCGGAGGAGTACGTCGACAGCGAGCGGCTGCGGCTCGAGGCCTACCAGAAGCTGTCGTCCGCGAGCGCGCCAACCTCGAAGGACGGCCAGATCGACCTCGTCCTCGAGGAGATGACGGACCGCTACGGCGAGCCGCCCGTGCAGGTGCTGAACCTCGTCGCCGTGTCCCGCCTCCGCCGCGCCGCCCAGAAGGCCGGTCTCGGCGAGGTCGTGGCCATGGGCTCCAACCTGCGGCTCGCGCCCGCCATCCTGCCCGACTCCCTCCAAGTGCGGCTGCAGCGCATGTACCCGGGGTCGAAGTACCACGCGGCGCCCAAGGTCGCCATGGTCCCGCTGCCGCGCGTGAACGGCGAGCCCGTCGACGACGCCGCCCTCATCGAGTGGGTCGCCACCCTCCTCGGCGCCCTCTTCCCCGTCCCCGAACCCGCGACCGAGCCCGCCGCCTGACCGCCGCATTGCGCTGCCAACGGAGGAGATGTCGAGCAGATTCCCCGACATCTCCTCCATTCCCTGAGATCCGGCCGACCTATAGGGCTGATCTCCTCCGCTACGCGCGCGGGTGGAGGCGGCGGTAGCGGCGCGCGAGCAGCGACACCAGGATGCCGGCGAGCACGATCGAGACGCCGGAACCGAGCAGCACGGCCAGCGTGCCCTCCGATCGCACGAGGTCGTCGCCCGCGAACGCCAGCTCGTTCATCAGCAGGGACACCGTGAAGCCGATCCCTCCGAGGGCGCCGATCGCCACGAGCCCGAACAGCGAGATGCGCGCCCGCTCCTCCCTGCTGCGCGTGAACGAGCCCAGCCAACCGCCGAGCGTGATGCCGATCAGCTTGCCGACCGGCAGGGCGATCAGGATGCCCCAGAAGGCCGGGGAGAGTTCCGACGGCGCGACCGAAGGGATGACGACCAGCGCCGCCGAGAAAGCGAACAGCGGCAGGATCAGCCCGTTCGACCACGGCTCCAGCGCGTGCGTGACGCGGCCGGCGGGTCGGCGGGCCATCACGAGACCGAGGGCGACGCCCGCGATGGTGGCGTGCACCCCGGAGTCGTAGACCAGCCACCAGGTGAGCACGGCGATCAGCACCATCAGCACCGCCACGGGCCCGCGCATCCGGCCGCGCAGCATCCGGCTGAGCAGCCCGAACGCCGTCACGGTCACGGCCGCGAGCACGAGCTCCAGGATGTTCGGGTCGGTGGTGAAGAAGACCGCGATGATCAGGATGGCGATCAGGTCGTCCAGCACCGCGAGGGCCAGCAGGAACACGCGCAGCCGGTTGGGCAGCCCTCGACCGAACACGGCGAGCACCCCGAGCGCGAACGCGATGTCGGTGGCGGTCGGGATGGGCCAGCCCGCCTCCAGCCCGCTGCCCGCGCTGAACGCGAGATAGACGAGGGCGGGCACGGCGACGCCCGCGACGGCGGCGATCGCGGGATGGATCGCCTTCGCGAACGAGTTGAGCTCGCCGGCCACCAGCTCGTGCTTCAGCTCCACCGCGACGATGAAGAAGAACACGGCGAGGAGCCCGTCGCTGATCCAGTGGCCCACGCTGAGGTCGACCGGGCCGAAGCCCAGATGCGCGTGCTGGAGGTCGACCAGGGCGGGGCCGGCGGCGGTGTTCGCCAGCAGGAGGCCGAGGGCGGCGGCTCCGAGCAGGAGGCCGGCGGCGGTGCGTTCGGATCGGATGATGCTCATCGGGGTGAGGCCCTTCTCGCACCGGGTGCGGGGTGGGTGGGGCGAAGGAGTGACGCGATCACGTCACCCGCCGACCAGACTTCCCGGCACACCAGGGTCCGAGTCTACCGGAGGGGCGCGACGAGGCAGAGGAGGTGGCCGTCGCGGTCGCGCAGCACCGACTGCCGCTCGCGCCACGGCTGGTCGGCCGGCGGGTCGAGCACGGTGGCTCCGGCGGCGACGGCGGCCTCCGTCGCCGCGTCGACATCCGGCACCGCGAAACTGACCGCGACACCGGCGTCGCCGGGCGTCGGCGTGCGGCGGTGCAGCAGCACCTGCGTCGCCGTGCCGGTCGTGTCACCGGGGTCGGTCGTCAGCATCGTCAGGTCGTCGGCGGCGTAGAGCTCGGCGAGGCCGAGCACGTCGCGGTACAGCGCGAGCGAGGCGGCGAGGTCGGTGACGGACACGGTGACGCGGGCGATGCGACTGGCCATGCGGTCAGCGTAGCCCGGGCGCGACGGTGAGAGGATGGGGGAGTCCTGAGGAGGAGCACCGATGACCGACACGGCCCCCAGCAAACTCGACGAGCTCGTCGCGGTGACGGCACGGCTCCGCGCTCCCGGCGGCTGCCCGTGGGACGCCGAGCAGACCCACGAGTCGCTCGTCCAGTACCTCATCGAGGAGACGTACGAGCTGGTCGAGGCCATCGAGAACGGCACCCGCGAGGACATGATCGAGGAGCTCGGCGACGTGCTCTACCAGGTGCTGTTCCACGCGGACATCGCCGCGCACACCCCGGGCGAGGACTTCGACCTCCAGGATGTCGCGGCCCAGATGACGGCCAAGATGGTCGGCCGTCACCCGCACGTGTTCGGCGGCGACCGCACGGCGGAGACGGCGGACGATGTCGTCGGATTCTGGGACGACCTCAAGAAGGCCGAGAAGCCGGGCCGCACGAGCGTGCTCGACGGCATCCCGCAGGCGATGCCCTCGCTGGCGCTGGCCGACAAGCTGCTGGGCCGTGCGCAGAAGGTCGGGCTCATCGATCTCGCCGAGGGCGGTGGTGTTCCCGTGAGCAGCGAGGACGAACTCGGTCCGCTGCTGCTGGCGATCGTCGCGTCGGCGAAGGCGCAGGGCCTCGACGCCGAGCGTGCGCTGCGGTCGACGCTGCGGGATCTGCAGGGCGAGATCCGCGAGCAGGAGGCGCTCGACGCCTGAGCGGAGGCCGCTCGGGTGGTGGGCACGGGATGCTTAGGTTAGGCTTCCCTAATGTGTCGCTCGACACGCCTTCCACCCCTCCCAACCCAGGAGAGCCATGCTCGAAACCGCTCGCCGCGGCCGTCGCCGGTCGCGTGTCGCCCTGATCGCCTCGGCCGTCGTCGCCTCCGCCGCCCTCGTCCTCACCGGCTGCAGCGCCGGCAGCTCAGCTGACGAGAGCGCGTCCAGCAGCGACGCGGGAGCCTTCCCGGTCACCATCGACAGCGCGCTGGGCAAGACGACGATCGACTCCAAGCCGGAGCGCGTCGCGACCTGGGGCTGGGGTGCGCAGGATGTGGTGCTCGCGCTCGGCATCGTGCCGGTCGCGATGCCCGCGTTCACCTACGGCGGCGACAAGGACGGCGTGCTGCCGTGGGATGCCGACAAGATCAAGGAGCTGAAGGGCAAGACCCCGCAGATCATCGCCTCCGACACCGGCGAGGTGCCGTTCGAGGCGTTCGTGAAGGCCAAGCCCGACGTGATCCTGGCGCCATACTCCGGCCTGACCCAGACCGAGTTCGACACGCTCAGCAAGATCGCCCCCGTGGTCGCGTACCCGGACAAGCCGTGGGCGACCAGCTGGCAGGACCAGACCGCGATCGTCGGCAAGGCGCTCGGCCTTTCCGACAAGGCGGACGCCCTCGTCACGAAGACGAAGGAGAACGTCTCGGCGCTCGCCGCGAAGTACCCGGTGCTGAAGGACAAGACGTTCTTCTACGCCGCGGCCAACGAGCCGGGCGTGCTCAACGTGTACCGCGCCGAGGACCCGCGCGTGCAGCTGCTCAACGAGCTCGGCCTGAAGAACTCGCCGAGCATCGCCGGGCTGGACACCACCAAGGACGACGGCAGCTTCTTCTTCCAGCTCAGCTACGAGAACCTCTCCAAGATCGACACCGACCTGCTGGTGATGTACTTCGACAAGCAGTCCTCCGTCGACGCCTTCACGGCCGACCCGCTGGTCGCCGCGATGCCCACGATCAAGGAAGGTCGCTTCGCGCCCATCGTCGGCGAGTCGTTCGTCGCCGCCACCAGTGCGCCCAGCGTCCTCGCCATCCCGTGGATGCTCGACAAGTACGTGCCGCAGCTGGCCGCCGCCGCCGACAAGGTCAAGTAGGCGGATGCCCACGAGCGTCATCGCTCCCAGCGCCGGTCGTGCCGAGGGGATCTCCTCGCACGGCCGGCGCCGTCGGCGTCTGCTCGTGGGCTTCGCCGTCGCCGCGGTCGCCCTGGTCGCGGTGAGCGTGCTGAGCCTCATGGTCGGTGCGCGCACGATCGCACCGGCGGATGTGCTCGACGCGCTGTTCCACTACCGGCCGGGGGACCCGGAGCACCTCGTCGTGATCGGGAGCCGCCTGCCGCGCACCCTGCTCGGTCTCGCCGCCGGTCTCGCCCTCGGCCTCTCCGGCACGGTGATGCAAGGGCTCTCGCGCAACCCGCTCGCGGACCCCGGCATCCTGGGCGTCAACTTCGGCGCCTCCCTCGCCGTCGTGGTGGCGATTGCGTACCTCGGCGTGACCAGTGCCTCCGGCTACGTCTGGTTCGCCTTCGCGGGCGCGGCGCTGGCGTCCGCGCTCGTTTACGCGGTGTCGTCGGCGGGACGCGAAGGCGCGACTCCGATCAAGCTCGCGATCGCGGGAGCCGCAGTGTCGGCGGCCCTCGGCTCGCTGATCACCGCGGTGCTGCTCACGAGCCGCGTCTCGCTCGACGCCATGCGCTTCTGGCAGGTCGGCGCCCTGGCCGGCCGCACCTTCGACGTCTTCTGGCAGGTGCTGCCCACGCTCGTGGTCGGCGCCGTCATCGCGCTGGGACTCGGCCGCGTGCTCAACGGGCTCGCGCTCGGCGACGACGTCGCCCGGGGTCTCGGCCAGCGCGTCGGGGTGGCGCGCGGGGTCAGCGCCGTCGCCATCGTGCTCCTGTGCGGCTCGGCCACCGCGGCGGTCGGTCCGATCGCCTTCGTCGGCCTCGTCGTGCCGCACATCGCCCGCTGGGCGGTGGGCGGCGACTACCGCTGGATCCTCGCCTTCTCCGCCGTCGTCGCGCCGACCCTCCTGCTGGCGTGCGACATCATCGGCCGCGTCGTCGCGATGCCGGGCGAGCTGCAGGTCGGCGTCGTGATGGCCTTCGTCGGCGCCCCGCTCTTCATCGCCCTCGTGCGCCGGCGCAAGCTGGTCAGCCTGTGAGCGCGGTCACCGTCGACCGGCGCCGCCGCGCCGGTCGCGCCACCCGCGTCGCCGTGATCCTGGGCGCGCTGCTGCTCGTCGTCGGCGCCGTCTCCCTCACTCTCGGGGATGCGGGCGTCGCGCCGGAGGACGTGCTCGCCGCGCTCGTCGGCCGGGCGGATCGGCTGACCTCCTTCGTCATCCTGGACCTGCGCCTCCCGCGCCTGCTCGCCGCCGCGCTGGTCGGGGCCTGTCTGGGCGTGTCGGGCGCGCTGATCCAGTCCGTGGCGCGCAACCCGCTCGCGAGCCCCGACATCATCGGCATCACCGCCAGCGCGAGCGCCGTCGGATCCGTCGCGCTCGTGTGGTTCGGCCTCACCGGGCTCGCGCTCTCCGGCGTCGTCCTCGTCGGCACCCTCCTGGCCGCCGGCCTGATCTACGCGCTCGCCTGGCGCCGCGGCGTGAGCGGGTACCGGTTCGTGCTCGTCGGAATCGGCGTCGCCGCGATCGCCTCCGGCGTCGTCTCCTACGTCCTCACCAAGGCCGACCTCAGCGACGTCCAGAGCGCGCTGGTCTGGATCACGGGAAGCCTCAACACCGTCGGCGGCGTCTCCCTCGCCGTCCTCGCCGTCGGAGCCGTCGTCCTCCTCCCGTGCGCCCTGCTGCTCGGGAGGCCGCTGGCCGCGCTCGGCCTGGGCGACGACACCGCGGCCGGCATCGGCGTGCGGGCCGAACGCACCCGCCTGCTCGTCGTCGCGGTGGCGGTCGCGCTCGCCGCGGTCGCCGTCTCCGTCGCCGGCCCGATCAGCTTCGTGGCCTTCCTCGCGGCGCCGATCGCCCGCCGCCTGGTCGGCCGCGGGTCCCTCGCCCTCGTCTCGTCCGCGCTGGTCGGCGCCCTCGTGCTCCTGCTCTCGGACATCGTCGCCCAGTTCGCCGTGCCCGGCGTCGTGTTCCCCGTCGGCGTCGTGACCGGGATCGTCGGCGCCCCGTATCTGCTGTGGCTCCTCACCAGGACCAACCGAATCGGCCGAGGAGGCTGAGATGACCGTTGCACACGAGCTCGTCGCCCGCGACCTGACCCTCTCGTACGAGGGCCGCGTCGTCGTGGAGGGCCTCGACCTGACCATCCCGCCCGGCAAGGTGACGGCCATCGTCGGGCCCAACGCCTGCGGCAAGTCCACCCTGCTGCGCGGCCTCTCGCGCCTGCTCGCACCGGCGGGTGGATCCGTGCTGCTCGACGGCGCCGACATCCACTCGCTGCCGACGAAGCAGGTCGCCACCCGACTCGGGCTGCTGCCGCAGACCCCGGTCGCGCCGGACGGGATCACCGTGGCCGACCTGGTGTCGCGCGGCCGGTACCCGCACCAGGGCTGGTTCCGCCGGTGGACGGCGGACGACGACACGGCGGTGAGCGAGGCGATGGCCGCGACGGGCATCACCGAGCTGGCGGACCGCAGCGTCGACGAGCTCTCGGGCGGCCAGCGTCAGCGCGTGTGGATCGCGATGGCGCTCGCACAGCAGACCGACATCCTGCTGCTCGACGAGCCGACGACCTTCCTCGACATCAGCCACCAGATCGACGTGCTCGACCTGCTGCTCGATCTGAACGCGGCGCGCGGTGCCACGGTCGTCATGGTGCTGCACGACCTCAACCTCGCCGCCCGCTACGCCGACCACCTGGTCGCGATGCGCGACGGCTCCATCGTCGCCGCGGGGGATCCGTCCGAGGTCGTGACCGCGGGGCTCGTGCGCGACGTGTTCGGGGTGGAGTCGGTCATCGCCAGCGACCCCGTGACGGCGACGCCGCTCGTCGTCCCGCTCGGGCGGCACCACCGCGCGTAGCGCCGGGAGAGCGTGAGGCCGCTCGGGCCCGACGGGTCGGCGTAGCCGGCAGCGCGTCCCGCCCTGCGCCGGCTGCCACTCGGGTGAGGGCGCCTATCGGCTCCACTCCTGGCCTGGGTCTCGACCGGCGAGCGGGGACGCGTTGCCAGCCTCGTCGTGTCTGGCAGCGAACATCGCGACCGTGGTCGGACGGATGCGGCTCATGCCAGGTCCAGCGGGACACCACCGAGTCGCACCGCGGGTGCGGCATCAGGGTGGCAACGCCTGGAGTCTACGTCCGGGCCCCTTCGGGCGGCCATCCCCCCGGGAGGTGTCCCGCCGCCGCTCGTGGAAGAATCGAGGCATGGCCTCACCGATCACCCCGCCCCGCGGCATGCGCGACTTCCTCCCCGCCGAGAAGGCCCGCCGCGAGCATGCGCTGGGCGTGATCCGCCGCAGTTTCGCCTCCCACGGGTTCGACGAGATCGAGACGCCCGTCGTCGAGGACGCGTCCCGCCTCCACTCGGGTCTCGGCGGCGACAACGAGAAGCTCGCCTTCAGCGTGCTCAAGCGCGGCCTCGGCGCCGACGACCTGCGCGCGGCGCTCGAGTCCGGCGACACCCTCGCGCTCTGCGACCTCGGCCTGCGCTTCGACCTGACCGTGCCGCTCGCCCGCTTCTATGCGACCCACCGCGGCGAGCTCCCCCCGGTGTTCCGCTCGATCCAGATCGCCCCCGTGTGGCGCGCCGAGCGGCCGCAGAAGGGCCGGTACCGCCAGTTCGTCCAGTGCGACATCGACATCATCGGCGAGGGTTCCCAGCTGGCCGAGGTGGAGCTGATCACGGCGACCGCCGCGACGCTGGACGCGCTGGGCCTGCAGAACTGCACGATCCGCATCAACGACCGCCGCATCCTGAACGGCCTGCTCGAGTACTGCGGCTTCGAGGAGTCGCGCTGGCCGCAGGTGCTGATCTCGGTCGACAAGCTCGACAAGATCGGTGCAGAGGGCGTCGTCGCCGAGCTGAGCGAGGGCGGTGCCGACGCGGCCGCCGTGCTCGGCGGCATCCTCGCGGGCCTTGAACCCCACCTGGCCGACGGCGGCGTCGAACTCACGGTCGACGCCATCTCGCAGATCCTGCCGAAGGGGGTCGACGCGGATGCCGTCGCGGCCCTGGAGGCGCTGGCCCACGCGCTCGACACCCTCCCGGACGGCGTGCGCCTGCGCTTCGACCCCACGCTGGTGCGGGGGATGGGCTACTACACCGGCACGATCTTCGAGATCGCGCACCCCGGCTCCGGCAGCTCCGTCGGCGGTGGTGGACGCTACGACGGCATGATCGGCCGTTTCCTCGGCACGGACGTGCCCGCGTGCGGGTTCTCGATCGGGTTCGAGCGCGTCGTCGACCTGATCGAGCTGCCCGACGACGAGGGCGCCGACTCGGTCGTGCTCGTCTACGACGCCACCGTGCCGCTCGACCGGCTGATGGCGGTCAAGTCGGCACTGGTCGCCGAGGGGCGCCGGGTGCGGCTCGACCGGCGGGCGAAGAACCTGAAGGGCGTGCTCGACCGGGCCGCGGCCTCGGGATACCGCTCCTTCGCGTTCGTGAACGCCGACACGGTCGACGCGTCGGCGCTCGAGATCAAGCCGCTGGGATGAGCGACGACGCCCGTCCCGTCGCGTGGAACGAGGGGGACTGGACGACGCCGCCCGCCGCCGTGGACCACGATGGTGACGCCCTGGTCGTCACCGCCGTCGAGTCGAGCGATGCCTGGCGCACCACGTCGTACGGCTTCGTCCACGACACCGAGCACGCCCTCCTCGCGCCCTTCCCAGCCGGGACGGCGATGGAGGTGTCGTTCACCGGCGACTTCTCCCAGGAGTTCGACCAGGCCGGGCTCTTCGTGCGCGTCTCGGACGAGGAGTGGACCAAGGCGGGCGTGGAGTTCGCCGACGGCGCCCTCCAGCTCGGCGCGGTCGTGACGCATCGGTTCTCGGACTGGTCGGTCGCCCCGGTCGCGGCATGGTCCGGGGAGACCATCACCGTGCGGGTCAGTCGGTCCGGCGACGCGCTCACCATCCGGGCGCGGTCGGGGGAGGAGCCGTTCCGCCTCGTCCGGGTCGCCTACCTCGACCCCGGCGCCACGGCCACGGCCGGCCCGATGATCTGCGCGCCCACCCGCTCCGGTCTCGTCGTGCGCTTCACGTCGTGGACGATCGGCCCGGCCGACCCGTCCCTCCACTAGACGGTCTGTCGCCGGCCCTCCGGCGGTCCCGCCATTCATCGCAAGCATCCTGCCCCGGGCACGGGCTGTTCACCCGGCTTCACTAGACTTGCGGTGAAACCCACGAACTACCACTGAGGAGACTGTTGTGGCTCAGATCGAAGCTGTAGGCGCTCGCGAGATCCTGGATTCGCGCGGCAACCCGACCGTCGAGGTCGAGGTGCTCCTGGAGGACGGCACCGTCAGCCGTGCCGCCGTCCCGTCCGGAGCCTCCACCGGCGCCTTCGAGGCCTACGAGCTTCGCGACGGCGACAAGGACCGCTACCTGGGCAAGGGCGTCGAGAAGGCCGTCGACGCGGTCCTCGACGAGATCGGCCCGGCCATCGAGGGCTTCGAGGCCAGCGACCAGCGTCTCGTCGACGAGGCCATGATCGACCTCGACGGCACCGACAACAAGAAGCGCCTGGGCGCCAACGCCATCCTCGGCGTCAGCCTCGCGGTCGCCAAGGCCGCCGCGGACTCCGCCGACCTGCCGCTCTTCCGCTACGTCGGCGGCCCGAACGCGCACGTCCTCCCGGTGCCGATGATGAACATCATCAACGGTGGCGCGCACGCCGACACCGGCGTCGACATCCAGGAGTTCATGGTCCTGCCGATCGGCGCGGAGACGTTCTCCGAGGCCCTCCGCTGGGGCGTCGAGACCTACCACTCGCTCAAGTCGCTGCTGAAGTCGAAGGGCCTCAACACCGGCCTCGGCGACGAGGGCGGCTTCGCCCCCGAGCTCGAGCACAACCGTGCCGCGCTCGACCTGATCTCCGAGGCGATCGAGAAGGCCGGCTTCACCGTCGGCACCGACATCGCGCTCGGCCTCGACGTCGCCTCCACCGAGTTCTTCGAGAACGGCGTGTACCGCTTCGAGGGCCAGGACCGCACCGCGGCTCAGATGTCGGCCTACTACGCCGAGCTCGCCGCCGCCTACCCGCTGGTCTCCATCGAGGACCCGCTGGCCGAGGACGACTGGGAGGGCTGGGCACACCTGAACGCCGAGATCGGCTCCAAGCTGCAGCTCGTCGGCGACGACCTGTTCGTCACCAACCCGAAGCGCCTCGCCCAGGGCATCGCCGCGAAGGCCGCGAACAGCATCCTCGTCAAGGTCAACCAGATCGGCACCCTGACCGAGACGCTCGACGCCGTCTCCCTCGCGCAGCGCTCCGGCATGACCGCCGTGCTCTCGCACCGCTCCGGCGAGACCGAGGACACCACCATCGCCGATCTCGCCGTCGCCACCGACGCCGGCCAGATCAAGACCGGCGCCCCGGCCCGCTCCGAGCGCGTCGCGAAGTACAACCAGCTGCTCCGCATTGAGGAGGAGCTGGGCGACGCCGCCGTCTACGCCGGCCGCAGCGCCTTCCCGCGCTTCACCGCGTAACGCACCCGCAGCACCAGGAGGCCCCCGTCGCGAGACGGGGGCCTCCGTGCGTCCGGCTTCGCCACGCGTCGCGCACGTGCCGTGCGCGAGACGTGAGTCGTTGCGGGTATCAGAGTCCCGATACCCGCAACGACTCACGTCTCGGGACCGTTCACTGGGGAGTTGCTCACAGGTGGCGGGAGGGTGATCGCCTACGATGAATGAGGGGCCGGCAGGCCCCGCGTCCGTGTCGTCCGTCCATCCGGGAGGTGCCATGCCGAAGCGGCCCACGCTCCCGAACACGGCCCCGGCGCCCGAGAAGCGCCCCGCACCCGCGACGGCTCCGGCCACGAAGGCGCCGCGGAACGCGAAGCCGTCCGGCGCGAAGCAGCCCCGCACCTCCACGCCGAAGCCCACGACGCACACGGTCGCCCCGGTGATGTCGACGCCCAGCGGCACCGGGCGGTGGCTGCGCGGCATCCACTTCTCCGCGTTCTCGCTCGTCATGATGGGCATCCTGGTGCTGGCCGTCGTGATCCTGGCGCCGACGCTGCAGGCGTTCGCGCAGCAGCGTTCGCAGATCGCCGACCAGCAGGCGGTCGTCGACACGCTGAACAGCCAGGTCGACGCCGCGAAGGCGCAGCGCGCCCGCTGGAACGACCCGAGCTACATCCGGGCACAGGCCCGAGACCGGCTCTACTACGTGATGCCCGGCGAGACCAGCTACTTGGTCATCGACGACCGCCCGCCGGCCGCCGCGTCGACCGATGCCCCGGTGAGCTCCAAGATCCAGCAGACGCACACCGACTGGGCCGGCTCGCTGTTCGGCTCGTTCATGGGGGCGGGCCTCACCGAGGCGACCCCCGCGCAGCTGAGCGGCCAGACCGGCACCCCGGCCCCCACACCCACCCCGACCAAGTGAGCACCGCACCATGACCAGACCGCCGTTCGACCCCGTGTCCGACGAGGACATCGCCACCGTCAGCCGCCAGCTCGGCCGGCCGGCCCGCGATGTCGTCGGCATCGCCGCGCGTTGCGTCTGCGGACGCCCCACCGTCGTGTCGACCGCGCCGCGCCTCGCCGACGGCACGCCGTTCCCGACCTTCTACTACCTCACCCACCCGGCGGCGACGGCGGCGATGTCGACGCTCGAGGCGACGCAGGTGATGAACGAGTACAACGACCTCCTGGCCGAGGACGAGGAGCTGCGCGCCCGGTACGCCGCGGCGCACGAGCAGTTCCTCGCCGACCGGGAGTCGATCGGCGTCGTCGAGGAGATCGCGGGCATCTCGTCGGGCGGCATGCCGACCCGCGTGAAGTGCCTCCACGCGCTCGCCGCGCACGCGCTCGCGGCCGGCCCCGGCGTGAACCCCATCGGGGACCTCGCGCTCGCGCGCGGCGACTGGTCGCCCGAGGTCTGCGAGTGCCAGGTCGACGTGACGGAATGAGCGCAGGCCAGGGGGGAGGCCACGGGCGCCGGGGAGGGGCGCGACGCGGCACAGGGATGGGCACGGCCGTCCGCGTGCGCCGCTCTGCCGCGGTGATCGCCGCCGCACTGGCCCTCACCCTGGTCGCCCCCGCACCCGCGCAGGCCGACCAGGTGCGCGACCTCGAGTACTGGCTCACCGACTACGGCTTCACCACCGCCTGGCAGACCACGCGCGGCGCCGGGGTGAAGGTCGCCGTGATCGACACGGGCGTCGACGGCAGCGTCCCCGACCTGGCCGGTGCGCTCGGAGCCGGGACGGACGTCTCCGGCGTCGGCGCCGCGAACGGCCAGAAGCCGCTCGGCGACGGCGACGCCGCCAACCACGGCACGTGGGTGGCCTCGCTGCTCGCGGGCCGCGGCACGGGAGACGGCAACGGCGTCCTCGGGGCGGCGCCCGAGGCGACGATCCTGCCGGCGTCGGTGGCGCTCGGCAAGGCGATGGGACCGATCGGCAGCGACGAGCAGATCGCCCAGGCCATCCACTGGGCCGTGGACAACGGCGCCACCGTGATCAACATGTCCCTCACCCGCAACACCCTCGACTGGCCCACCAGCTGGGACGACGCGTTCCAGTACGCGTTCCAGCACGACGTCGTGATCGTCGCGGCGGCCGGCAACCGGGGGAGCGGGACGACCGAGGTCGGCGCGCCTGCCACCATCCCGGGCGTCCTCACGGTGGCGGGCGTTGACCGGCAGGGGCAGGCGAGCTTCGACGCGTCGTCGCAGGGGATCACGATCGGCGTCTCCGCCCCCAGCGAGCAGCTGGTCGGCGCGAATCCCGGCGGCGGGTATGTGCAGTGGGAGGGCACGAGCGGCGCTGCGCCCCTGGTCTCCGGCGCGGTCGCGCTCGTGCGGGCCGCTCATCCCGAGCTGAAGGCCGCCGACGTCATCGAGCGGATCATCAAGACGGCGCGCCCGGCCGGCGGGAGCGTCCCGAGCCCGATCTACGGGTTCGGGCTGCTGGATGCGGCCGCCGCGGTGACCGCGTCGGTCCCGCACGTGACCGCGAATCCGATGGGCGATCTGAGCGAGTGGATCCGCGTGCACCGTCGCGCCGAGACGACGGCGACCCCCGCTCCGACCAGTGATCCGCAGGCGATTCCGGCCCCGGCGAAGCTGACTCCCGAACGCGCGGTAGAATGGACGCGGTTCTTTTGGCCGCAATGGAGCGTCCTCACCACCTTCTGGATTCCGTTCGCATTGATCACGGGTTTCGTGGCCCTCGCCGCTCTCGGCGGCGTGGGCGCGTGGCTGCATTTCAGGCGAAGGGTGCGCAGGGGGTAGATTAACACCCATTGTTTCGTGTTGAGGAGACGCATCACTGTGCCCAAAATCCTGATCGTCGGCGGAGGCTACGCCGGTTTCTACACGGCGTGGAAGCTCGAGAAGCAGCTGCGCAAGGGTGAAGCCGAGGTCACCATGGTCGACCCGCTGCCCTACATGACGTACCAGCCCTTCCTCCCCGAGGTCGCGGCAGGCTCCATCGAGCCGCGTCACGCCGTGGTCGCGCACCGCCGCCACCTGAAGAGCACGAACGTCATCACCGCGAAGGTCACGTACATCGACCACGCGAAGAAGACCGCCACCATCCAGCCGCCCGTCGGCGAGGCGTACGAGTTCGCGTACGACGTCGTCGTGGTCACGGCCGGTGCCGTGTCGCGCACGTTCCCGATCCCGGGTGTCGCCGACCAGGCCGTCGGCCTCAAGACCATCGAAGAGGCCGTGTACATCCGCGACACGATGCTCACGAACTTCGACAAGGCCGCGAGCCTCCCGGCCGGCCCCGAGCGCGACCGCCTGCTCACCACCGTGGTGGTCGGCGGCGGCTTCGCCGGCATCGAGATCTTCGCCGAGCTGCGCTCGTTCGCCAGCGCGCTGCTGAAGAAGTACCCGGAGCTGTCCTTCGAGGACACGCACTTCCACCTGATCGAGGCCATGGGCCGGATCATGCCGGAGGTCAGCCTCCCCACCAGCCACTGGGTCATCAAGAACCTCGCCGAGCGCGGCGCGGAGATCCACCTCGACACGCAGCTCACCAGCGCGGTCGACGGCGTCATCCAGCTCTCGACCGGCGAGTCGTTCGAGACCGACCTCATCGTCTGGACCGCCGGTGTCATGGCGAACCCGACCGTGGTGCGTCACACCGACCTCCCGATCGAGGAGCGCGGCCGTCTGCGCGTCCGTGCGGACCTGCGCGTCGGCACCGACGAGGAGATCATCAAGGACGCCTGGGGCGCCGGGGATGTCTCGGCCGTCCCGGACCTGACCGGTGCGGGCGTCGGCGGCTACTGCGTGCCGAACGCGCAGCACGCCGTCCGCCAGGGCAAGCTGCTCGCGAAGAACATCGTCGCGGACCTCCGCGGCGAGCTCCCGCGCCAGTACGTCCACAAGAGCCTGGGCGCCGTCGCCGGCCTCGGTCTCGGCATCGGCGTGCTCCAGTCCGGCAAGCTCGCGTTCAAGGGCGTCCTGGGCTGGCTCGCGCACCGTGGTTACCACGGTCTCGCCATGCCGAGCTGGGAGCGCAAGTGGCGCGTCATCTGGGGCTGGTGGAACAACTTCTGGCTCGGCCGCGACATCGTGTCGCTCGAGGCCGTGCAGACCCCGCGTGCGGTCTTCGAGGAGTTCGCCTCCCGCCCGAAGCCGGCCGTCGAGGCTCCTGCCGAGCCCGCGAAGGCTCCGGAGAAGAAGCCGTCTGCCAAGGAGCCGGCCGAGGTCGCCGCGAAGTAACGCGACCCGTTTCGTCTCGAAGGCCCGGTTCCCGCAGGTGCGGGGCCGGGCCTTCGGCGTTGGCGGGAGGGAGTTCAATCTTCGGGATGCGCGCGTCCGCCCGTGAGGTCGCGGATCGTGTCGACGGCCTCGGTGCACCGCGCCTCCGGCAGCACGAGCGTGAGGCGCACCGATTCGCCGTACGCCGCGTCGGGCACGGTGAAACCTTCACCGTCCGCCCAGCGCCGGATGCGCTCGGCGTCCGCGTAGTTGGCGGTCACGGCGAGCGTGGTCTCCGGGATGCGCTCGATCACCTCGGCGTCGAGGAGCGCGGTGGCGATGGCGTCGGTGTAGGCGCGGACGAGTCCACCCGCCCCGAGTTTGACCCCGCCGAAGTACCGGACGACCGCGCCGAGCACGTCCTCGAGGTCGTGGTGCCGCAGCACCTCGAGGATGGGGCGGCCCGCCGTGCCGCTCGGCTCACCGTCGTCCGACATCCCGGAGTGACCGCCGGCCAGCAGCGCCCAGCAGACGTGGTTCGCGCCGGGGTGCTCCGCCCGCAGGCGCGCGATCTGCTCGGTCGCCTCCTCCCGGCCGGACACCGGCAGGGCGACGGCGAGGAACCGGCTGCGGCGCACCTCCAGCTCCGCCTGGGCGGGAGCGGCGAGCGTGTGCGGCATGCCTCCACGCTACGGGATGGGGCCGGGCGTCAGTCCTCGGCGATGCCGCCGAGGAGGTCGGCTGCGCGGCGCAGCACGTCCCGCTCCTCGTCCGTGAGGGCGGCCAGGCGCTCGCGGAACCATCGGTGCCGCTCCTCGCGCGCAACCGCGGCGAGCGTCCGCCCCTGCTCGGTCAGCGCGAACAGCACGCGGCGGCCGTCCTCCGGGTCCGGCGTGCGCACCGCGAGGCCGAGCGAGACGAGACGATTCACCGTCTGGCTCATGGAGGCCGGGGTGACGCGATCGTTCTCGCTCAGACCGCCGAGGGAGGTCGGGCCCGAGCGATGGAGGTGGCTGAGGGCGGACATCGCCGCGTCGCCGAGTTCGCCGTTCGCGCGTTCGGTGCGGAACCTCCGGTAGATCCGGGCGACCGCCCGGGTGAGCTTCTCGTCGAGATCCCGGAGAGCGTCGGTGCCGGTTGCGTCTGCCTGCATAAGTCTTTAGTATACCTAAAGAAATAGTTAACACGTCTGAACGATTTCGGGAGTCCTCACGGCCACCACCGACCGCACCGCCGCCACCACCCAGCCTTTCGAGTGGCGCTTCACCGCGCCGCTCCTCCTCGGGTCCACCCTCAACCCGATCAACAGTTCGATGCTCGCCACCGGTCTGCTCGCCATCGGCCTCGACTTCCACCTCGGGCCGGGCAAGACCGCGAGCCTGATCTCGGTGCTGTACCTGTGCAGCGCGATCATGCAGCCCACGATGGGCAAGCTGTCGACCGTGTTCGGGCCGCGGCGGGTGTTCGTGTCGGGGATCGTGATCCTGCTGATCGCGGGCGTGGTCGGTGCGGCGGCTCCCAACTTCGGCTTCCTCCTCGTCTCGCGCGCGCTGATCGGCATCGGCAGTTCGGCCGCCTACCCGACGGCGATGGCCATGGTCCGGCGGCGGGCGGACGAGCACAAGGTGGGCGTGCCGTCCCGTGTGCTCGGCAACTTCTCCATCGCCGCGCAGATCACGGCGGTCGTCGGACTGCCCCTCGGCGGCATCCTCGCGGGCGCGTTCGGTTGGCGTGCGCTCTTCCTCGTGAACGTCCCGCTGGCGCTGATCGTGCTGACCTTCACCCTGCTCGGCGTCGAGAAGGATGCGCCGCGCGAGCGCGGGGGAGTGCGGTCGTTGCTCGTGTCGGTCGATCTGCCCGGCATCGGCCTCTTCGCCGCGACGATCGTCAGCCTCCTGCTCTTCCTCTCCAGCCTCTCCGCGCCGATCTGGTGGCTGCTCCCGATCGTCGTCGTGTGCGCCGCGGCCCTGATCCTCTGGGAGCGCCGGGCGACCCGGCCGCTCATCGACGTGCGCATGCTCGGCAGCAACGGCCCGCTCCAGCGCACCTACCTGCGGCAGACCCTGTCGGCCCTCGTCAGCTACTCGACCTTGTACGGCGTGAGCCAGTGGATGGAGCAGTCGGCCGGGTACACGCCGACGCAGGTCGGTCTCATCCTGCTGCCGCTCTCGGGCATCAGCATCGTGCTCGCCCGCATCGTGTCGAACCGGGGCTGGGTGCGCAGCCCGCTGCTCCTGGGCGCTCTCGCCATCGCCGCGGCCGCCACCCTGCTGCTGCTCATGGACGCGCACACCAGTGTCTGGCTGCTCCTGCTCATGGCCGCCCTGCTCGGCGTCGCCAACGGCCTCACCGGCTTCGCCAACCAGGCCAGCCTCTACGTGCAGGCTCCGGCCGGCGAGATCGCCGTCGCGTCCGGCCTCTACCGCACCTTCGCCTACATCGGCGCGATCTTCTCCTCCAGCCTCATCGGCATCACCTTCGGCGAGGCCGCCACCGACGCCGGCCTCCACACCCTCGCCTGGGTCATGGCGGGCATCGGCATCGCGCTGCTCGTCATCACGGGGGTGGACCGGCGAATCCCGCGCGAGACGGCGGCGGAGCGGGCGTAGTTCCAGCCACGGCGACAGGCGAGGGCTCCGGCCACCCGGAGGTAGGCCGGAGCCCTCAATGCACGCGGTCCTTACACGCCGCAGGGTTTCAGTGCAGCCACGTCGCTCGAGAGCGCCGTCGTCCCGCCGATGACCACCACGTTGGTGACGTTCAACTTGTAGATCGTCTGCAGTGTGCTCTGCGCCACGCATTCCGGACGGGAGAGCAGGAGTGGGCCGCCGTTCTTGCCGGAGATTACCCCGGCCGTGAGGCCGTCCGGGTAGTCCAGGCCGGACACGATGTACGCAGTGGTCGCGGACGTGTAGGTGCGCTGTGCGACGACCGATGCCGTCTCGAACCGGTCCGAACCGTACACGCGGGCGGTATTGGGCACGATGCTGGTGAGGTTGCTGACCATCGCGTCGCTCACGCTGTTGGGGCCGCCGATCACCCGGATCCCGGTCGTGCCGAGATCGTGGATGAGCGTTACCGACGCAGCGTCGATCGCGGCGTTGGGCCCGTTGACGAGGAGCACAGGCTCCCCGTTGTAGACGGCGGTGTTGCCAGCCGCGAAGGCGTCGGTCCACGCGCCCGAGTCGACCACGAACAGCACCGGCGCCGAGGTGAACGCGCTGCGGATGGTGTTCCTGGATGTCTCGAAGCGGTCAGCCCCCGCTAGCCGGGTGACGGTCGCGTTCGGCAACTGCTGACGGATGGTCGTGAGCACCGCGTCCGGGATCGACCCCGTGCCGCTGACGACCTGCACCTTGGCCGGATTGAGCCGCTGGATCTCGGCCATCACCGTCGGCAGGATCGTCGACCCGTCGTTGAGGAGGAGCGGGCCGCCTGCCTTCGCCGCGGCCGGTCCGGCCGAGATGGCGTCGACCGAGTTCTGGCCGCTGGCCAGGTAGACGACGGGTGCCGTCGTCGGGAAGGCCGCCTGCGATAGCGCGATTGCAGTGTCATAGCGTGTGCCGCCCGAGATGCGCGAGGCCGTGGGCTTGGTGCCGCCCACGACGACCGCGCGGGTCCCCATCGAGGACTCCGCGCCCGTCGTCGAGTCGATGGCGGAAACGCCTACGGTATGTGAACCGGGGTTCGCCGCGATCGGGACGCTGAAGCCGTGGTTGCCCGTCACCCCGTAGGCGTTGTTTACGTCCTGCCGGAGAAGGTTCGCGGGCGCGATCGCGGTCCGCACACCGTCGAGATACACGGCCACGTTGATGGATGCCGACGGCGAGTCCATGTCGAGGGCCCATCCCGAAGCGGAGATGGCACCGGCGGACGGGCTGGTGGCGCCTTCGAAGTTGCCGATGGGCGCTACGTTCGCGGCGGGGATGTTCAGGCCCTGCGCCGTTCCCCGGAAATCGATGTGGTGGTGATCGCATCCAGCGCCCGTGACGAAGAACTGGTGGATGTATGACGAGACAGCGCCGTCACCGCAGAGCGCCTCGGTCCAGCTCCCGTTCGCTACCTGGGGCACGAAGCCCGCCATGAACGAGAACAGGGCGGTCGCGGAGGATGCACTGGGGCCGCCGAGACCGCCGATCGAGCCGAAGTCGATCGCGCTCGTGGGAGCGCCGCCGGTGCCCTGGACGCAGTGCACCGGGCTCCCGGGACAAGTGGCGTCGGTGGCGCCGGAGCAGTTGCGATTCAGGTCCGTTATCGTCGCGGAGCCGAAATGCCGGGCCACGATCAGGATGGTTTGGAGCGCGCGGATGTCCACGTCGCACGTCGCGGTCACGGTGCCGTTCGCAATCGCCTGGATCTCGTTGGGGAAGATCCCCGGATACTGACCGGGGATCACGATCTTGGGGCCGGCGGCCGACGACAGCCCGTTGTTGTAATACGTGACGAGCTGAGCAGCCACCGCCTGCTTCGTACTCGGGACGCTGACGCAGGCGGCGTCCGCACATTGTGCGGCCGACGCTGGCGCGGCGCTCACCACTACCCCCGAAACCACGATAAGCGCAGCAAAAATTGCCGCGAACAATCGACGCATTCTTCCCCCTATATGTATGCACTGAAGTGCGTTTGACTAGACCATGGCATACGATCGGCCCTACCAGAAGGGCTGAATTTTGGGGGATGGAATGAAACGGCTGATTCCGATATCCGCTGCGGCGATCGTCACGGCGGGGCTTTTCGCCGGGTGCGCGCCCACCTCGTCACCCGAAGGCAGGCACCCAACCAGCTCACCTGGCGCGAGTGCGAGTCACTCGCCCTCCTCCCCGTCGGCGCCTGCCGGATCGAGGGCAACCAAGGCCCCGGACGCTGGGGCCGCCGCGCCGGAAACGGCGCCTTCAGCTGGGCTCGACGAAGCGAAGAAGGCGTGCCAGGTCGTCAGCGCCGGCCTCGCCGATGGCACGATCGGAGTTCCTGCATCTGCGGAGAGCCTTGCACCGGCGACGGCTTCCGCGATCGCGGCCGAGAGCGCCGACCAGTCCTGGTCCGCCCTGGCGGCCGCGCTCAGCGACTTCGTCGAAGGCGCCACAGCGTCCCGGCCGGACGTGCAGCGAGTCAACCAGGATCTCGAGCGGCTGGACGCGCAATGCGCTCCCATCGGTGCTCCCATGCCCGCGTCATAGCCATCGGTGTCGCGCTGCCCTGTCGCGCCCGCCCAGACGGATGATGCGGCGAGACGCCTTAACGCTCCGCGTACTGGCTCGCGAGGGTCGACCAGACGATCAGCAGGTCTAGAGCCTGCCGCGGGGTGCTCGCGCGGTAGCGGATCGTGCGGACATCCGTCCGTTCCGTTCCGGGGACCAGAGCAGCGATGTCGGCGGCACCGTTGACCCGCAACTCGACCTCGATCACCAGCTCCGGCGGGATGGCGACCGGTGCGAGCCGACCGGCGGCTGCGTTCGTGACCGCCTCGCGGGCTCCGGCCGAGATCGCCGTCCGCGCCGCTGCCGGATGCAGGCTGCGCGCCGCGGTTCGGCCCACGGCCGTCTTCACCGGGACGGTCACCACCCCCGGGAACGTCCGGGCTGCGAGAGCGCAGATCGTGTCATCGCCGGTCACCAGCCCGACCGGGACGCCCATCTCGGCGGCGACGAGGGCGTTCAGCTCCGCTTCGCTGATCGAGGCACCGTTGAGGCGCACATCCGCGAACGCGGCACCGCTGAAGCTGTGCCCGAGGACTCCGGTCGGGCTCGCCGGCCCGACGTGGTAGCCGACGAACAGAACGACACCGGTCCGCGGGGAGAGCTCCTGGAGCATGTCGAGCGGCTTGGGGTCCCCGACCACGTACTCGGCGCGTGGATCGAGCTCCTCGCCGAGCAGGTTGTCGCCCGCCGCGTGGCTGTCGTTCACCACGACCGACGTGGCGCCGCCGTCGAACGCACCGGACACCGCTGCATTCGCCTCGGCCGTCATCAGCGCGCGGGCCGCCGGATAATCACGTCCGCCGGAATGCAACTGCTGAAGCGCGGCGATCCCGGCGACGCCCTCCAGATCGACCGATATCAGCACGTCCACGGCGCCACCCTACTCCCGTGAAACGGGTGCCGATGGCGCCCGGGCCGGGAGCCGGTGGCCACGCAGCGGACACGTACCCCCAGTGGGACTCGAACCCACACTGAGGCGATTTTAAGTCGCCTGCCTCTGCCAATTGGGCTATGGGGGCCCGGCGACCATCGTAGCGAGCGCCGCGGACGCGGCGGAGCGACGGGAGCAGGTGCGGGTTACTTGCCGCGGTAGGGCGACTTGACCATCTGCACGATCGCCGCGAGTGCGGTCACGCCGCCGACGAGGACGACGAGTGAGATGATTCCGATGAGAACGCCTGCCATGACGTCAACGGTACACCCGCGCGGGCCTTGCCAGTCGCACGCCGACGGGGGAGGGTGGGCCCATGATCCGGATCGGCTCGGTGGTGTGGGGTGTGCGGGATGTGCAGCGCGGGATCGCCTTCTGGACGGCGGTGCTCGGCTACGAACCGGTGTACGAACCGGACACGGATTGGGCGCTGCTCGCGCCGGTCACGGGGCACGGTCCCCGGCTGGCGTTGAAGGAGGTCGGGACCGAGACGAACCGGTCGCCGCATCACCACCTGGACCTGTACGCGGACGATCAGCAGGCGGAGGTCGCGCGCCTGATCGGCCTGGGCGCCTCCGAGGTCGAGTGGGACTACGAAGACGGCGCCGACTACGTCGTGCTCGCAGACCCGGACGGCAACCGGTTCTGTGTGGTCGCCGCCGGACCCGCCGCCCGCGAACCGGCCTGACCGATCGCCCTGACCGGCCGGCCTGACCGACCGCCCCGGACGACACTCCCGGGCGTGCGCCGGGCGTTGTGAGAGGTCCTTCAGGCCGTCCATAGCTCACACTCACGTGGGCATCGCACACTGTCCGCAGGCACCCTTTCTGGTGAGGTGTCCTCCCCCGGCCGAGGCTTGCGATCCCCCGATTTCCCGCCTCGGCCGGGTTCTCTGTCTCCGGCGCCGGCGGGCGCGATCCGGATAGGCTCGACGGGTGACTTCCGAGCGGTGCCCGTGCCTGAGCGGCCAGACGTACAACGAGTGCTGCGGGCCCCTCCACCGCGGGGAGCCCGCGCCGACGGCGGAGCGACTGATGCGTTCCCGGTTCAGCGCGTTCGCGCTCGGAGACGCACCGTACCTGCTGCGCAGCTGGCACCCCTCCACCCGGCCGGACGAGCTCGACCTCGACGACGGCCTCCGCTGGTACCGGCTCGACATCGAGCGGACGGAACGCGGGGGGCCGTTCGACCGGGAGGGCGTCGTCGAATTCGGCGCCTTCTACCGCGGCGCCGAGCGCGGCGAACTGCACGAGGCCTCCCGCTTCGTGAAGGACGGCCGCGACTGGTTCTACGTGGAGGCGCTCTAGCGTGGCCGCGAGCGGGGGCGAGACGGGCCGTCTCATCGCCTGGAGCGACGAGCTGCGGAACGTGCACACCCGCCTCCGGAACGCGTTGCGCGTCGTGCAGGACGCCATCGCGGCGGGCGAGCCCGCGCAGGCCGCGAGCCGGGACCTCCTCCTGTTCTGCCACGGCTTCTGCACGGCGCTCACCGGGCATCACGAGGGCGAGGATCGCGAACTGTTCCCGGCGATCGCCGCCGCCCATCCTGAGCTCCGGGACACTCTCGCGCAACTGACCCGTGACCACACGATGATCGCCCAGCTCATCGGCGACCTGGAGTCCGCTGTGTCGTCGGCAGCCGCACCGGAGGAACTGGAGCGGCACGTCACAGGCATCGCGGCGATCATGGAGAACCACTTCCGCTACGAGGAACGTCAGCTGCTCACCGTGCTGGAGACGCTGGCGCTCGACGCCGACCCGGCGAGCGTGCTCGGGCCGCTGTGATTCCGGCTCCTAGCGCGCGGGCTCCACGTACCGCTCCCAGAGCCACGCCGACACGCTGAGCACGGCGAACGCCAGGGCGACGACCGTCGCGGCGACCAGCCCGCTCCCGGTCTGCACGAGCGACGCGACAGGCAGGAGCAGCGCGAAGAGCAGGGTGTAGACGACGAGGCTCAGCCCCGTCCACATCAGGCGGCTCCACTGGAAGACCGCGCGGCCGGCCAGGCCGCCCAGCGGCAGGAGAGCGATGGCGCTGGACCCGAGCCCGACCATGGCGAGCGCGTTGGCGCACTCCACGACGAACGCGGACACCGCGCCCGACGGCGGCGGCAGCACACCCGTCAGCAGCCAGGCGAGCACACCGAGGGCAGCGGTGGCGGAGACCTGCACCGCGGCGATGCGCCCGCGGGAGACCCGTCCGAGCTCCGGCGCGATCGTCACGCCCAGGACCAGGCCGAACAGCAGGGCCGGCTCGAGGCCGAACAGGCGCGAACCGATCGCGGCGACGGCCACGATCACCAGCATCCCTGGCCGCACCGCCACCGGCGGAACGGCGAGACGGAGCTGTCGGGCGAGGCCGCGCGCCGAGAGCACCCACACGGCGTTCACCACCACGATCGCGATCACGACGGCGATCAGCAGCCGGATGTACGCGGCCGGATCCTTGACCGATGTCGACAGGGTGACGAGAGTAGCGGCCAGCACGCCGGTGAGCGGAGCCAGCCAGACGGGCTGGCGCGCGGATCCTGCGGCACTGGTCCCGTCACCGGCGCGGCGCCCGAGCAACGCGTCGGCCTCGCCCAGCTCGCCACGCGCGCGGTTGCGGCCGAAGATCGACGAGCGCTCGCGCGGCACGTCGTCGGCGACCGCACGCGCGGCCCGGCTGCGGGCGATCGTCGCGGCGAGCAGGCGCGCTGGCAGTACCAGCAGCACCAGGGCCGCCAGCGCCAGCAGCACGGAGCGCAGCCAGCCGGGGAAGGCCGCGGCCGAGACCACCGGCGCGGAGGCCGTGCTGAAGGGCGTCCCGATCCAGCTCTCCGCACCGGGAGGCTGCCCGCCCGCGGCAGGCGGGACGGGGGCCGTCGTCCCGGGAGGCGCGGACGGCGTGGGAGTCGGCGTCGGCGTGGGTGTCGGCTTCGGCTTGCGCGTCGCGGGAGGCGCTGCGGGAGCGCCGGCCCGCGCGACGCTCACCGCGACGGAGTTGCTGCCCGCGCTGATGTTGCCCGCCGCGTCGCGCTGGAGCGCGGTGATCAGGAAGCCGCCCTCCGGCAGTGTCCCGGAGCACGACCACGCGCCGCCCGACACGGGGGAGGTGCAGGCGACGCTGGTTCCCGCCGAGGTGTTGGCGTAGACCGTGACCGTCCCGCCGTCTTCACCGGCGCCGCCGAACGTCATCGCCTCGCCGGGGTTCACCGTGGCGCCGGGGGAGGGCGACGTGATCGTCGGAGCGGGCGGCGCAGAAGTGTCGACCACGATGGTCACCGGTGCACTGGCGGCGCTGCGCGAGCCCGAGAACGGCGCGACCTGAGTCGCGGTCACGGTGTGGCGGCCGTCGGGCAGCGAACCGGTCAGCACGCATCCCCAGGCTCCGCTGGAGTCGGCGGGGAACTGGCAGGTCGCACCGGTGTCGGCGGTGACCGTGACGCGGGCGCCGGGATACGCGGTTCCACGCACTCCACCGCCGGACGGGGTGCCGTCCGAGGCGAGGACCGGCGGGGAGAGGACGTCGACGCGCGTGGTGTCCGCCTGCCCGGTCGCGGCGGACTCGGCGCGGATGGTGACGTTCGGGCCGTCCGGGAGGGCGCGGAGGTCGCAGGAGAAGCGGCCGGAGCCATCGACGGTCGCGTCGCAGCGGTTCGCGGCGGACCCGGCGCCGCCGGCGGAGACGGCGATGGTGTCCCCGGGTTCCCCGCTGCCGCGGACGGTCAGCGGGAATCGGGTGACGAGGGCGTCGCCCGGGTCGTCGAGGGCGACGGGCGACGGAGGCGGGGTGGGGGTGCCCGATGAGGGCACCGTCGCGGAGGGCCGATCGGGGGTCGGCGCGCCGTCCGGAGCGGCGGCCGCGGGGAGGGCCGTTCCCAGCACTCCCGTCGCGACGAGGAGGAGTGCGGCGATCACGCCGGAGGCGAGCGCACGACGGCGCTGTCCAGTCGCCCCCCGCGACCGGACTGGAGGAGAAGTATCAGAGAAGTACACCCGCATTCCACCCCATTCCAGGGGGCCGCGCCATGGTGTGTCAAACCACCGGGCCGGATTTGGGGCATACTGACATCTGGGTCAACCGTCCCACTTTCTCGCGCACCGTCGCACGAGACATCCCGAGGAGACTCCGATGACGCGCATCCCGCCCGCCGCTCGTCGTACCGCCCTCGTTCAGGCTGCCCTCCGCGTGGTCGCCCGGGATGGCGTTGCCGCCGCCACTACGCGCCGCATCGTCGCCGAGGCGGGGATGCCGCTGGCGAGCTTCCATTACGTCTTCTCCTCCCGCGACGAGCTGATGGCCGAACTGGTCGAGCTCGCGGTCGCGGGGGAGCAGTCCGACCTGGAGCCGGCGTTCGACCCGCCTCCCGCCGACCTGCGCGAGGCGATCCGCAGCGGGTTGGAGCACTACTTCGAGGGCGTCCGGGCCGACCCCGATCGTGAGAAGGCCATGTTCGAGCTCACCCAGTGGGCGCTGCGCGATCCGGGCTTCGCGCCGCTCGCCGCGCGGCAGTACGAGCGCTACTACGAGGTCGCCGAACGGGCGGCCGCCGACGCCGCCGCACTCACGGGGAGCACCTGGTCCCTCCCGACGGCCGACGTCGCGCGCCTGCTCGTCACCCTGACCGACGGCCTCACCGTCGCCTGGCTCGCCACCCGCGACGACCGCGCCGCGGCCGCCACCATCGACTTCGCCGCGGGGGCGCTCGCCGCCCTGGCGACGACCGCACCACCTGCACCACCCGCACCGCCCGCACCACCCGCGTCACCCTCCGCATCCCTCCTCCCGAACGCAGGTGCCCGATGACCGACACATCCACCCCGGCGGTCTTCGCCGAACCCACGCGCCGCATCCCGGGCCGTTGGATCGCTTTCTTCGCCATCGCGTGGCTGGGGGTGTGGATGGCGCAGCTCGCGCCCATCCAGAAGCTGCTGCCCGACCAGGTGCAGACCCAGTTGCACACCACCTACTGGGTCGACAATGTCGTCGTCTTCGGCATCATCTCGGGCATCTCGGGGGTCTGCGCGATCATCGCCTACCCGCTGACCGGCGCCCTCTCCGACCGCACGACCAGCCGGTTCGGGAGGCGGCGGCCCTGGATCGCCGGCGGCGCGCTGCTCTTCGCCGTCTCGCTCCTCCTGCTCGGCCTGCAGACCTCGATCGTCGGTATCGGCGTCTTCTGGTCGCTCGCCCTGACCGGGTTCTGCGTCCTGACGGCCGCGCTCACCGCGACGATCAGCGACCAGGTGCCCGTCGCGCAGCGCGGGTACGTGTCGGGCTGGATCAGCGCCCCGCAGGCCATCGGCATCATCCTCGGCGTCTCGCTCGTCACCTACGTGTTCGTGGGCGCGGTCGTCGGCTACGCGGCGATGGCGGTGCTCCTGCTCGTCCTGGTGCTGCCCTTCCTCTTCCTGCCCGACGCCGTGCTCCCGAAGGAGCTGCGTCAGCCGATGACGGCGCGCAGCCTCATCGAGGGGCTCTGGATCAGCCCGCGCGAGCACCCGGACTTCGGGTGGACCCTGCTCAGCCGCATCCTGGTCAACTTCGGCAACGCGTTCGGCACCTCGCTGCTGCTGTACTTCCTCGAGTTCGGCCTCAAGGATCCGGACGCCGACGACGACCTCCTCATCCTGATCCTCATCTACATGGTGTTCGTCATCATCGCCTCGCTCGTCTTCGGGCGGCTCTCGGACAAGCTGGGGCGGCGCAAGGCGTTCGTCTTCCTGTCATCGGCGATCCAGGGCGTCGCCGCCCTGCTGCTGGCGTTCGTCCCCGAGCTGTCCGCGGCGATGATCGCGGCCGGCCTGCTCGGGCTCGGCTACGGCTGCTTCCTGTCGGTCGACCAGGCGCTCGCCACCCAGGTGCTCCCCGACCCGGAGAGCCGCGGCAAAGACCTCGGCATCATGAACATCGCCACCGCCGTCCCCCAGGCGATGGCGCCGCTGATCGGCGCCGGCATCGTCGCCGCGCTCGGCGGGTTCATGGGCCTCTTCATCCTGTCCGGATTGTTCGCGTTCGCGGGTGCTCTCGCGGTCGCCCGAGTGAAAGCGGTGCGCTGATGGATCTGACCACCCCGCCCACCCCCGCCCAACGCACCTGGACCACGCCGGACGTGTTCTGGCCGTCCCTGTCGGCCGCGACGACCCGGCTGGACCCGGCGCTCGCGGTGCTGCACCTCCCGGCGCTGCGCCACAACACGCATGACATGCTGCGCCGTGCGGGCGGAAAGCCCATCCGTGTCGCGTCCAAGTCGGTGCGCGTGCGCTCGGTGCTCGACGCGGTGCTCGCCCTGCCCGGCTATGCGGGCGTGCTGGCGTACACCCTCCCCGAGGCGCTCTGGCTGGCCGAAGGGGATGCCGAGCACCCGCCGATCGAGGATGTGGTCGTCGGCTACCCCACGGCGGACCGCGGTGCCATCGCGCGGCTCGCGCACTCGCCTGAGCTCGCCGCCCGGGTCACGCTGATGGTCGACTCCATCGCGCACCTCGACTTCATCGACGCGGTCGTGCCGCCCGCCGAGCGCGAGCGCATCCGCGTCTGTCTCGAGCTCGACTCCTCGTGGGACGCCCCGGTCCTCGGCCACATCGGCGTCTTCCGGTCGCCGCTGCACACCGTCGAGCAGGTGCGCGCGGTCGCCGAGGAGATCGTGCGCCGACCGGGCTTCGAGCTGGTCGGGATGATGGGCTACGAGGCGCAGATCGCCGGCCAGGGCGACAACCCGACCGGTCGCCCCGCCTGGGGTGCCACACTGCGCTGGGTGCAGAAGAACTCGCAGGACGAACTGCTCGCCCGGCGCGGGGAGGCGGTCGCGGCTGTGCGCGCGCTCGCCGACCTGGAGTTCGTCAACGGCGGCGGGACCGGCTCGCTGGAGTTCACCGGCCGGGACGACTCGGTCACCGAGATCGCGGCCGGCAGCGGCCTGTTCGGCGGTCACCTGTTCGACACCTACCGGGGATTCCGTCCCGCTCCGGCGGCCTCCTTCGCCCTGTCCGTCGTGCGGCGCCCGAGCCCGGACATCGCGACGCTTCTCGGCGGCGGGTGGATCGCGTCCGGGCCTCCCGGCACCGATCGGATGCCGAAGGTCGTCTGGCCGACCGGCCTGTCGATGGTGGACCGCGAGATGGCCGGCGAGGTGCAGACCCCGCTGACCGGCGCCGCCGCCAGCGTGATGCGCATCGGCGACCGCGTGTGGCTGCGTCACACCAAGTCCGGCGAGCTGAGCGAGCACGTCGACGTCTTCCACCTCGTGGACGTCGTCGACGGCCGCGCGACGGTCGTCGGCGAGACCCCGAGTTACCGCGGCGAGGGCAAGGTGTTCCTGTGACGGCGGTCGACGGCCGCACCGGCGTCTGGCGCAACTGGGGGCGCAGCGAGTCCATCCGCCCCCAGCGCATCGAACGGCCGGCGACCCCGGACGCGGTGCAGCGCGCCGTCGCCGCCGCCGCGAAGCAGGGGATGCGGGTCAAGGCGATCGGGGCCGGGCACAGCTTCACCGCCATCTCGGCGGCCCCGGGGGTGCTCCTCGACCTGGAGTCGATCACCGGCGTCCTGGATGTCGACCTCGAGCGCGGCCGGGTCACGCTGGCGGCCGGGACCCACCTGCACCAGCTCCCGGCCCTACTGCGCCCGCACGGTCTCGCCCTGCAGAACATGGGCGACATCGACCGCCAGACCATCGCGGGTGCGACCTCCACCGGCACGCACGGCACCGGCGGGTCGTTCGGCGGCCTCGCCACCCAGATCGTCGCGCTCACCCTCGTGACCGGCGAGGGGGAGGTGCTGCGCATCAGCGAGACCGAGAACGCGGAGCTGCTCCCGGCCGCGCGGCTCGGGCTCGGAGCGCTCGGGGTCATCCTCGACATCACCCTCCAGTGCGTGCCGGCCTTCCTGCTCCAGGCCGTCGAACGGCCGGAGCCGCTACAGGACGCTCTCGACGGCTACCTGCACCGGTCGGCCGAGGAGGACCACTTCGAGTTCTACTGGTTCCCGCACACCGAGACGGCGCTCACCAAGACCAACACCCGGCTGCCGCTCACAGAGCAGCGCGCCCCGCTCTCCGCGGTCGGGCGATGGATGGACGACGAGCTCCTCGCCAACGGCCTCTACCGGGGCGTGTGCGCGGTCGGCACCGTGGTCCCGGCGATCGTGCCGCCGTTCAGCCGGCTCGCGCAGAAGCTCACCGGCAACCGCGACTTCACCGATCACTCGCCGCGGGTCTACGTCACGAACCGCACCGTGCGCTTCCGGGAGATGGAGTACGCGATCCCGCGCGAGGCCGTTCCGGAGGCGCTCGCCGAGGTGAAGGCCCTCATCGAGAAGCGCGGCTGGCGCATCTCGTTCCCGATCGAGGTGCGCTCGGCCGCCGCCGACGAGAACTGGCTCTCGACCGCGTACGGTCGCGAGACCGGCTACATCGCCGTGCACCGCTACTACCGGGAGGACCCGAGCGCGTACTTCCACGCGGTCGAGCAGATCATGATGGCGCACGGAGGCCGCCCGCACTGGGGCAAGATGCACTACCGTGACGCGGACTCGCTGCGCACCGTGTACCCGCGGTTCGACGACTTCCTCGCCGTACGCGACCGCCTGGACCCGCAGCGCCGCTTCGAGAACGCCTACCTGCGACGCGTGCTGGGGGAGTAGGCGGCTACGCCGTCGGGCGCGGCGCGTAGGAGTACGCGTCGACCAGAAGCCAGGGTGAGCCCGCGTCGTCCTTCTCGCGCCGCAGCCGCAGCTCGACGCCCTGCGGCGACGGCACCGGGCGGCCGACCTGGAGCCGACGGACGTCGACGCCCGGGTGTCCGCCGAGCGTGAGGGCGTCGGACAGGGCGTTGCGCTGGTCGTTCTGCTTCGCGAGCAGCACGAACACCGAGACGATCCCGATCAGCGCGAGCACCGCCGTGACGAGCCCGGTGATCAGCAGCGGCGCATAGTTGTGCGCGTACAGGCCGACGAAGAGCAGCACGAGCACGGCGAACGCGCCCAGGATCGCCACGCTGAGCGCGGTGACGCCGACGGCCCGCCACGTGCGGATCGAGCCGCCGAAGGAATCAGGGAGCGCGACGCCCGATGTCGCCGGGGCGGTCACGCGAGGACCCTCGGCCATTCGGGCACGTCTCCGCTCAGGCCGCCGGTGATGGATCGCGCATTCTGCTCCGCGGTGACGGCGAGCTGGAAGATGGCGATCCCGGCGGTGATCCCGCCGAGCAGCATCCCGACGACGCCGATGATCGCCGCCGGCGCCGTGATGACGCCGACCAGGCTCAGGATGGTCTCGACCATGCTGAGGATGAAGGTGCATACGCCGACCACCGCCGCGAGCAGCGAGAGGTAGTAGTTCTCGATGGCGTCGGCCAGGTCGTCGAGCGCCGACGAGATCGGGTTCGCGTACGTGTCGATAGCGGTCACCGCGTCGTCGCGGCCGTCCACGGCGCGCACGTAGTTGCCGCTGGCCTCCCCGTCGTTCCAGTTGGAGGGGGAGGTCGAGGGCAGCTTGCCGAGGACGATGCCGGACGCGAGGTCGCGCGCCGGGGTGACGACCTTGTCGCCGATGGCGGACGCGGCGGCACGGAGCCGGTCGGGGCTTCCGACGTAGGCGATCTGCCGCTCCGCCTCCTCGAGCGACTTGCGGATCTCCTTCGTCGCCTCGTGCATCTTCTCGATGGCCTCATTGGCCAGCCGGTCGGTGACGAAGCCGGGCACCGGCAGGTGGAGGACCGTGTCGAGATACATGTTCAGCGCGGTCCGGATGATGGAGGGGCCGTTGCTGTCGATCCAGTCGAGACCCTTCTGTCCCGACTCCAGCTGCTCGACGATCTGGTCGCGGATGACGTCGACGTAGCTCATGATTCGAGCTCCTTCTCCATGCGGGTGATGTCCTCGACGGTGGCGCCGTGCGCCTTCCCGTACGCGATCGCGGTCTGCAGCAGCAGGTGCTCGAACGCGAGGAACTCGCTCTGGCCGCCGTCGATGTAGTCGGCGAGGGCCTGGCGAGCGGTCACGTAGAGCTTCGCCGCCTCCTGGCCGCCGGGGATGATCGAGAAATCGGGTGCGGCGATGGAGGGCAGTGCGGCCGTCATCCCCTTCAAGGTGTCTGCGCCGGCCTGCCACACGCTCTCGGCATCCTTCTCGAGAACGGCTCCGTTGATGACCACGGTGTCGGTCACACCGTCCCCCTTTCGTCTTCGGCGGCCACCGCCGCCTGTCGTGCGAGCTGGACGATCGCCGAGCCGAGCTCCGTCGACGGCTCGGACAGGACCCAGCCCGGCCGGGTCGTGACACCGACCGGTCGCCCGTCGACGCTCTGCAGCGTGAGGGCGCCGTCGCGGGTCGAGAACTCCTCGCGCGCTCGTCGCTCCTGCTGCGCGGATGCGGACGCGATCAGCGCGTTCAGCCGGCGGGCGAGCGCTCGCGGGTCGCCGGAGACGCCGATGGCCGGGCTCACGATGAGCGCCGCCTCGAGCTGGGCGAGGAGCTGGGCCTCGGTGAGCTGCTTGCGCGCCTCCGCATCGATGCGGAGATAGGCCAGCACGCCGTCCTCGCCGTACTCGGCGGTCACGGCTGGAGGTCCGAAGCCCTCCGCGAGCTGGGCGCGCGACGACGCGAGGAAGGCGGCGAGGTCGGCCTGCACGGCGCGCGCCTCGGCGAGCAGCCGCCGCGACCGTGCCGCCGGGTCCGCATCGAGTCCGGGCCTCACTTCCACAGGGCCGCCACCTCCGCACGCGCGGCGAGGTGCCGGTTGACCGCGTTCTCGGCGGCGGACGCGGACCGGTCGAGCGCCGCGTTCAGCGCGCTCAACGAGGCCGTCCATTCGGCGTGGGCCCGGTCGTAGGCCGCCGAGGCCTCTCCGGTCCAGGAGGAGCGCAGGCGTGCGGCCTGCTCGTCCAGGGTGGACAGTTCCGTTTCGATGTCTCGGACGGCAGAGCGCAGCTTGTCGACAAGAGCCCCCATGCCGCCGAGTTCCATTCCGTACTCGACGCTCACGGTGATCACCCTAGCCCGGTGTCTCCGGCGCTGCCCATCCGTGCCAGCACGGTTCAGGGCGTTCGGCGCTGGAGCGTCAGCGCGCCCAGCACCACGGCGCCGAGCGCGAACGCGCCGATGATGAGCAGCTCGCCGCCGACGTACGCCGCGTCATGCGAGTCGGTCGCGACGGCGTTCAGGGCGTCGATGGCGTGGGAGAGCGGGAGCCAGTCGCTGATCGCGTGCAGCACATCCGGGAGCTGGTCGCGCGGGAGGAAGACCCCGCCGAGCAGCACCTGTGGGAAGACGATGACGGGCATGAACTGCACCACCTGGAACTCCGTGCGCGCGAACGCGCTGACGAAGAGGCCGAGCGTCGTCCCCAGGATGGCGTCGGCCACCGCCACGGCGAGCGGCAGCCAGACGTTCCCCGCGATGTCGAGCCCGCAGACCCAGACGGCGAAGCCGACGGCGACGCACGACTGGACGATCGCCAGCAGCGCGAACGCGAGCGTGTAGCCCAGGAGGAAGTCGCCCTTGCCCAGCGGCATGGAGAGAAGGCGCTCCAGCGTGCCGGTCCGCCGCTCCCGCAGCGTGGTGATGCTCGTCACGAGGAACATCACGATGAAGGGGAAGAGCGCGAGCATCGCCGGCCCGATGGTCTGGAACACGTCCGTGTCGGTGAAGATCCACGCCACGAGACCGGTCAGCAGAGCGGGGACGAGGACGAGGAGGCCGATGGTGCGCGGATCGTGCCGGATCTGCGTGAGCACCCGGCCCGCGGTGGCGAACGTGCGCGTCGCGTTCATCGCTCGTCCCCGTCCGGCAGCTGGTGGCGCGGATGCCGCCGGCGCAGCAGGGCGAGGAACGCACCCTCCGCATCCACCGCACCGGTCTCGGCGAGGAGCTCGTCCGGTGTGCTGTCCGCGATGACGGCGCCCTCCCGCATCAGCAGGAGGCGGTCGCAGCGGGTCGCCTCGTCCATCACGTGGCTGGAGATCAGGAGGCTGGTGCCGCCCTCCGCGAGGCGGTGGAACAGGTCCCAGAGGTCGGCGCGGAGCAGCGGGTCGAGGCCGACGGTCGGCTCGTCCAGGACGAGGACGTCGGGGGAGCCGAGCAGGGCGGCGGCGAGGGAGACCCGGCTGCGCTGTCCTCCCGAGAGCGTGGAGACGAGCTGGGCGGCGTTCGCGCCGAGGTCGGTGGCCGCGATCGCGCTTGCCACGTCGTCGGCGCCCGCTCCCAGCACCCGGCGGAAGTACTGCAGATTCTGCGTCACGGTCAGGTCGTCGTAGACGCTGGCGGCCTGGGTGACGTAGCCGACCCGGTGCCGCAGCGCCGCGGTCCCCGCCGGTTGCCCGAGCACGGTCACCGTGCCGCCCGCCACACGCTGCACGCCGACGATCGAGCGCATCAGGGTGGTCTTGCCGCAGCCGCTCGGTCCGAGCAGGCCGACGACCTGGCCGCGGGGCACGCTGATCGACAGCCCGTCGAGCACCAGCGCCCGCCCGCGCTTCACCCGCAGGCCGTCCATGACGACGGCGGCATCGGCGGGCGTCTCCGTGCCGGGCGAGTAATTCATCATGTGGTGAATTATTCGCCCGTGCGCACCGCCGGGTCAAGAGCGGCGGCTAGCCGAGGGGCGTTCCGAACAGGTGCCACTGCAGCACCGGGCCCACCCGGCGCGCCAGCTCGTCCGCCGACGCCGCCGCCACCGGCTCCAGCTTCAGCACGTAGCGGGTCATGATGAGGCCGACGATCTGCGCCGCGGCCAGATCGGCGCGCAGCTCGGCGTCGTCCGCGCCGTCGTTCAGGGCGGCGAGACGGGAGAACACTTCACGGGTCAGGAACTCGCGCACCATGCGCGTCCCGGGACCGCTGCCGAGCGCCGTGCGGAGCACGACGACCATCCGTCCCGCGGCCGGGCCGTCGTCGAGCTGCTCGCACAGGTAGCGGACGAGGCGCTCGCCGATCTCCTCGCGCGGGGCGCTGAGCACGACGTCCAGGACCCGGTCCGGGCGCAGGGGTGCCTCCAGGGCGGCGGCGAACAGGTCCGCCTTGCCGTCGAAGTAGTGGTGGACGAGGGCGGAGTCGACGCCCGCTCGCCGGGCGATCGCGCGCAAGGAGGCGGCCTCGTAGCCGCGCTCGACGAACTCCTCCGCGGCGGCGCGCACGATCGCGTCGCGTGCGGACGCCGCCCCGCGCGCCTTGCGCGGACGCCCTCTGCCGCGCCGCTCGGCCACCTCGCTCACGCGTCCATTGTGCACCCCGGCGTCGTTCGCGCCGCCGGGATCTCGGAGGTGCCCGCCACCTAGCTTTGAGAGTCATGGGAACGCGGTGAGAGGCCCGGCGACCGCCGTTAGGATGATCGTGCGCCCCAACCGTCCGCGCCCCCACGCAAGGAGTACCCGAAAATGGAATGGCTCATTCCGGTCATCATCGTCGTCGTGATCGTCGCGATCATCGGGATCTACCTGTGGGCCACCTACAACTCCCTCGTGACGCTCAAGGTGCGCGTCGACGAGGCGTGGAGCGACATCACGGTGCAGCTCAAGCGTCGTGCCGACCTCATCCCGAACCTCATCGAGACGGTCAAGGGCTATGCGGCGCACGAGAAGGGCGTCTTCGAGGCGGTGACCCAGGCGCGCGCCGAGACGCTGTCCGCCCAGGGCCCGGCCGACGCGTCCGTGGCCGAGGGCCACATGCAGTCCGCTCTGAAGAGCATCTTCGCGGTGGCCGAGGCGTACCCGCAGCTGCAGGCGAGCCAGAACTTCCTCCGGTTGCAGGCCGACCTGGTCGACACCGAGGACAAGATCCAGGCGTCGCGCCGGTTCTACAACGGCGGCGTCCGCGAGTTCAACACCAAGATCAAGGTGTTCCCGAACAACCTCTTCGCCCGCCGCCTGGGCTTCAGCGAGCGCGACTTCTTCGAGGTCGACAACCTCGCCGCGATCGCCGAACCTCCGCGCGTCCAGTTCTAGGGCCTCGATGTACAGAGCGATCGCCAGGAACAAGCGCAACACCGTCTTCATCATCCTGCTGTTCCTGATCATCATCGGCGCGCTCGGCTGGCTGGCCGCGTACCTCTACAACAGCTGGACGATTTTCATCGTCATCGTGATCGGCGCCGTGCTCTTCTCGGTGTTCCAGTACTTCATGGCGAGCAGCCAGGCGCTCAGCATGTCGGGCGCCGTGCAGATCACGAAGGCCGACAACCCGCGGCTCTGGAACGTCGTCGAGAACCTCTCGATCACGACCGGGACGCCGATGCCGGCGGTCTACATCGTGAACGATCCGGCACCGAACGCCTTCGCGACCGGGCGCGACCCGGAGCACGCCTCCGTCGCCGCGACCACCGGGCTGCTCGACATCATGACCGACGCCGAGCTCGAGGGCGTGATGGCGCACGAGCTCGGGCACGTGCGCAACTACGACATCCGGCTCTCGATGATCGTCTTCGGGCTGACCGTCGCGATCGGCCTCGTCGCCGACATCTTCATGCGCATGGCGTTCTTCGGCGCCATCGGTGGTAACAACCGCGGCGGGAACAACAACAACGGCGGCGGTGGAGGCGGCAACCCGGTCATCCTCGTCTTCGGCCTCGTCGCCGCGATCGTCGCGCCGCTGCTCGCCACCCTCATCCAGCTGGCCGTCTCGCGTCAGCGCGAGTACCTGGCCGACGCGACGGGGGCGATGACCACTCGTCACCCGGACGCGCTCGCGAGCGCTCTGCTCAAGCTGGAGACCTACGCGCAGCCGATGCGCAAGCAGAACACCTCGATGGCGCACCTGTGGATCGCCGAGCCGCTCAAGCCGAGCCTGATGAGCCGCCTGTTCAGCACCCACCCGCCGATCCCCGAGCGCGTCGAGCGCCTCGAGAAGATGGGTGCCGGCTTCTAGCCCTGCCGACATTCGGCACGAATCGCGCGAATGCGGGAGCGATACCCCGCATTCGGCACGAATCGCGCGTCAGAGCGCCGTCGCGAGCGCGGGGACCAGGTCGCCGCGTGCCTCCGTGGAGATCTCCACGCCGCCGAGCCCCTGCCACGCCGCCGTCTCGGCGAGCAGCGGTGCGAGCCGCTCCACCGTCGCCTCCGGAGCGCCCGGCTCGGTCCACGCCGACTGCACCCGGAGCACGCCGGCCTGGCGGTCGCTCTTGAGGTCGATGCGGCCGACGAGAGCGTCGTCCAGCAGGATCGGCAGCGAGTAGTAGCCGAAGATCCGCTGCGGAGCCGGGGTGTAGATCTCGATCCGGTAGTGGAATCCGAACATCCGCAGCGCGCGGTCGCGATACCAGACCACGGGGTCGAACGGGGAGAGCAGGGCTGCGGCCTCCACGTGCCGCGGCTTGCGGGCATCCCGGTGCATCCAGGCCGCCGCGGGCCGACCGGCCGACTCCCATCCAGGCACCCGGACCGGGATCAGCTCGCCGGCGTCCTCCAGGTCGCGGATCGCGGTCATCGCGGGCGCGACCTTGATGCGGTAGTAGTCGGCGAAGTCCTTGGCGGTGCCGATGCCGTGCGCGACCGCGGAACGCCGGATGAGCTCGCGCACCGCGTCGTCGGTCGTGACGGAACGGTCGAGCACACGCGCATCGAGGACGTCCTCGACGAGGGCGTACCGGCGCTGGAAGCGGGTGCGGCCCGCGATGGCGACCTCGCCGAACAGGAAGAGGAACTCGAGCGCGCGCTTGACGGCCGACCAGCCCCACCACGGCCCGGTGCGGGTGTTCGCATCGTGCTCGATCTCGCTCGCGGCGAGGGGGCCGTTCGCCGCCAGCTCCCGGCGCAGCCACTCGACCGTCTCGCGGTTGGCCTCGAACCAGCTGTCGGCGGCGCCGTACCTCCGACGGTACGACTCCATCCGCCAGCGGAACAGCGGCCAGTCCTCCTTGCGCATGAACGCGGCCTCGTGCGCCCAGTACTCGGTGTGCGGGCCGCGGGCGTCGAACGTCAGCCGGTCGAGCAGCGAGCGGTCGTAGGCGCCGAGCCGGGCGAAGGCGGGGAGGTAGTGGCTGCGCTCGAAGACGTTCACGGAGTCGATCTGCAGCAGGTTGAGCCGGTCCACCAGGCCGTTCAGCTGCCGGGTACCCACCACCGCAGGCCGCGGACGCCCGAAGCCCTGGGCGCCGAGCGCGATGCGACGCGCGAGCGCGGGGGAGACGACGTCGGGGGAACGGAGTTCGGCGGAGACCAGTGCGACCACGGGTCGACCCTATCGAGGACGGCCGACACCACGAGTTCACCTGCGCGTCACCGCTCGCTGGCCGGCGCGTCTCCCGCGCTGCCTACCGTGACAGTCGGACCGGGCGCACGCCCGGTCTAACCCGTGCACTGGAGGATATTCCGTGATCAACAAGCGCGCACGCGTCGCCGGCCTCGCGGCCGCGGCCACCGTGGTCGCCCTTTCGCTCGCCGCCTGCTCGGGCGGAGCGGACGCAAGCAGCACCGCCGACAGCAACAAGGCAGCCACCGCCACCGACGTCGCCTCGGCCGGCGGCATGGACGCACTCGTCGCCGCCGCGAAGAAGGAGGGCAGCCTCAACATCATCGCGACCCCCGGCGACTGGGCGAACTACCAGGAGATCTTCGACGGCTTCACCAAGAAGTACGGCATCACGATCAACCCCAGCCAGGACAGCGCCTCCAGCCAGGAGGAGATCGACGCCGCCAAGAAGCTCAAGGGCCAGGACACCGCGCCCGACACCTTCGACATCGGCTCGTCCGTCGCACTCGCCAACACCGAGTACTTCGCGCCGTACAAGCCGACCGGCTGGGACGACATCCCCGCCGACCAGAAGGAGAAGGACGGCCTCTGGAAGGTCGGCTACTACGGCGTGATGGCGGTCGGTTACGACGCCAACAAGATCAAGACGCCGCCGAAGACCTTCGACGACCTCCTCAAGCCCGAATTCAAGGGTGCCGTCGCTCTCAACGGCAACCCGACCCAGGCGGCCGCCGCGGCCGGTGCGGTCGCGTGGGCGACCCTCCAGGCCGGCGGCAGCCTCGACGACCTGACGACCGGCGTCGACTGGTTCTCCAAGCTGAAGGCCGCGGGCAACTGGAACGCCGCCGACGGCAAGCCGAACACCATCGCCTCGGGCGAGACCCCCGTCCTGCTCGACTGGTCGTTCAACCAGAAGGGCTACACGACCTCCGACACGATCACGTCGGGCGGCATCGACTGGAAGTACGTCGTCCTCCCCGGCAAGGCGTACGTCGGCTACTACAACCAGGCCATCAACAAGGACGCCCCGCACCCGGCGGCCGCGCGCCTGTGGGAGGAGTACCTCTACAGCGACGCCGCTCAGAACGCATGGCTGAAGGGCGGCGCCTACCCGGCCCGCGTCGACGCCATGGAGAAGGCCAAGACGCTCGACACCAAGGAGTTCCCGGGCAAGCTGGACGAGGTCGCCGTGATGACGGAGAAGCAGGCCACCGACGCCGGCACGCTCCTCAACTCCACCTGGGCCAACGCGGTCGGCTGATGACCCGCACCCTCGCTGACGCCCCGGCGTCGGCGGTCGACAGCGCTGCCGCCGGGGCTACCCGGCGGCAGCCGCCGTCCGGCCCCCGGCCCGAGCGTCCCCGCCGCCGGCCGCGCGGCCTCGTCGCGGCGCTCGGGCTGACCCCCTTCGCGTTCTACGTCGTGATCTTCCTCGCCGTGCCGACACTGGTCGCGGTGGGCAGCGGCTTCGTGGACGGGGAGGGCCGGTTCACCTGGGCCAATCTCAGCGGCCTCGCCGAGCCCGCCATCGCCGGCTCGTTCTTCGGCGCCTTCTGGCTCTCGGCCGTGACCGCCGTCGTCGGCGCGATCGCCGGCGCCGCCCTGTGCTTCGCGCTCCTCGGCTCGCGTCCCGGCGGCTTCGGCCGGTCCCTGGTCGACTCGGCCAGCAGCGTCCTGGCCCAGTTCGGCGGCGTCATGCTCGCGTTCGCGTTCATCGCGACGATCGGCGCCCAGGGCCTCGTCACGGTGCTGCTCCGCAACCAGTTCCACATCAACATCTACGAGAACGGCGTCTGGCTCTACACGGTGCCCGGCCTGATCCTCCCGTACCTCTACTTCCAGATCCCGCTCATGGTCATCACCTTCCTCCCGGCGCTGGAGGGGCTGCGCCCGCAGTGGCTTGAGGCGACCGCCACCCTCGGCGGCAGCCGCTGGACCTATTGGACCCGCGTCGGCGGCCCGATCCTGTTGCCGTCGTTCCTGGGCAGCCTCCTGCTCCTGTTCGCCAACGCCTTCTCGTCGTACGCGACCGCTGCCGCGCTGGTCGGGCAGGCGAACAACATCGTCTCCCTGCAGATCCGCCAGGCGCTCATCAGCGAGACCGTGCTCGGCCGTGCGAACCTCGCCGGTGCGATGGCGCTCGGGATGCTGGTCGTCATGGTCGTCGTCATGCTCGCGTACTCGGCGCTCGTGCGCCGTACCGCCCGGTGGCAGCGATGAGCCGGCGCGCCGCGCAGTTGCGGCTCGGCCCGGGGCCGGTCGCGCGCACGATCATCTGGACGCTGCTGGGCCTCTTCTTCCTCATCCCGCTGCTCTCGATGCTGGAGTTCACGCTGCGCACCGCGAAGCCCGGCGTGTACAGCTTCGACCGGTGGGAGGCCGTCTTCAGCGGCGGGACCACCCGCTACGACCGCGTCTACCAGGGCCTCGGCAACTCGCTGGTGCTCGCGGTCGTGACGGTCGCGATCGTGCTCCTCGTCCTCCTGCCCACGATGGTGCTGGTCGAGCTCCGGTTCGCCCGGCTCCGGAGGGTGCTGGAGACCGTCTGCCTGCTGCCGATCATGATCCCGGCGATCGTGATGGTCGTCGGCTTGGCGCCGACGTACGCCGTGGTCACGCAGATCTTCGGGTCCGGCACCTGGACGCTCGCGTTCGCCTACGGGATCACCGTCCTGCCGTATGCCTACCGGGCGATCCAGAGCAACGTCGCGGCCATCGACCTCATCACGCTGAGCGAGGCGGCCCGATCGCTGGGCGCGGGATGGGGCACCGTGTTCTGGCGCGCGATCGTGCCGAACCTGCGGCGCGGCATCCTCGCCGCCTCCGCGCTCTCGGTCGCCGTCGTGCTCGGCGAGTTCACGATCGCCTCCCTGCTCAGCCGGGTGAACCTGCAGACCTCGCTGCTGCTGGTCTCGCAGTCCGATCCGTTCGTCGCGGTCATCTTCGCTCTCCTCGCGCTGGTGTTCGCCTTCGTCCTCCTTGTCGTCGTCGACCGCCTCGTCGCGGCCCGGCGGCGCACCGCGAAAGGTTAGGCATGTCCGCTCTCCCGTCGGCCGTCGACACGGTCGCCCCCACCCTCGCCGCCGGGCACGGCAGCACCGTCGAGCTGCGCGGCCTCGTCCGCGACTTCGGCGGCGGCGCCGGCCTGAACGGGCTCGACCTCGCCGCCGAGCCGGGTGAGCTGATCGCCCTGCTCGGTCCGAGCGGCTGCGGCAAGACCACCGCGCTCCGTGCACTGGCCGGGCTCGAGCGCGTCGACGCGGGCAGCATCCTCGTGGACGGCCGGGATGTCACCGACGAGCCGGCCAACCGGCGCGACCTCGGGATGGTGTTCCAGTCGTACTCGCTCTTCCCGCACCTGACGTCGGCGCAGAACGTCGAGTTCGGGCTCCGGATGCGCAAGGTGCCGGCCGCCGAACGACGACGCCGTGCCGCCGAGGCGCTCGAGCTGGTCGGCCTCGGCCAGCATGGCGCGCGCTACGCCCACCAGCTCTCCGGCGGCCAGCAGCAGCGCGTCGCCCTGGCGCGCGCCCTCGTCACCCGGCCCCGCGTGCTGCTGCTCGACGAGCCGCTCTCCGCGCTGGACGCCAAGGTGCGCGTGCAGTTGCGCGAGGAGATCCGCCGCATCCAGACGGAGCTCGGGATCACGACGTTCTTCGTGACGCACGACCAGGAGGAGGCGCTCGCCGTCGCCGATCGGGTCGCCGTCATGCGGGCGGGCGGGATCGAGCAGATCGGCCGGCCGGAGGAGCTCTACCGCCGTCCCGCATCGGCGTTCGTCGCCGAGTTCGTCGGCCTCACCAACCGCCTCCCCGCCGCGGTCGCAGGCGGCCGGCTCACCGTCCTCGGCCAGGAGGTCCCGCTCGCGTCGGCCGCGGCCGACGGTCCGGTCACCGCCTACATCCGTCCCGAGGACGTGGTGCTCGGGATGAGCGGCCTGCCCGGCGAGGTGCTGACCTCCAGCTTCCTCGGCGCGCTCCGGCGCACGAACGTGCGGCTGGCCGACGGCACCGAACTGGCCGTGCAGCACGCCGCGGGGGACGTGCTCGCCGTCGGGGAGCACGTGAACATCGCGCTCAGCGGCGCGCCGGCCACCGTCTCCCCGGTCGTCTGAGGGCCGGGGGCACGTCGCCGCCCGCTCGGCCGGCGGCGACGTGCGCTCGGTCGAGCCCGTCCAGCGGGGACCGCGGCGGTCGGCGGGTATAGGAGAGCACGACGCCCATGGCGACGAGCGACGCGATGAGCGCCGTCCCTCCGGCGGAGATGAAGGGCAGCGGAACGCCCAGGGTCGGGATCAGCCCGAGCACCACCCCGATGTTCACGAACGCCTGGAAGATCAGCCAGACGAGCACGGTGCCGGTGGTGATGCGCACCACGGGATCCGGCGTCGTCCGCACCAGGCGCACCATCAGCACGGCCAGCATGGCGAAGAGGAGCAGCACGACGCACGCGCCGATCAGGCCGAGTTCCTCGCCGATCACCGCGAAGATGAAGTCGGTGTCCGCGGACGGCAGCCAGGACCATTTGGCATGGGAGTTGCCGAGGCCGACACCCCACAGACCCCCCGATGCCAGCGCGTAGTGCGCGTTGTCGACCTGCCAGTTCACATCGGGGTTGACCGCGCTCGTGCCGCCGAAGAAGGCGGAGATCCGGCCGCGGCGCGTGGCGCTGGAGAGGGCGATCAGGATGGCGACGAACGCTCCGGCGCCGAGCACGACGCCCAGGTGCTTGAGACGAACGCCGGCGAAGTAGAGGGCGCCCAGCGTGAACGCCGCCATCACGACGGTGGTGCCGAGGTCGCCGCCGAGCACGACGAGCAGGAGCGCGGGCCCGGCGACCGGGACGATCCGCCGGGCCAGGGTGCGCCAGTCCTGGAGCTCCTCCGGACGGCGGCCGAGCATCATCCCGAGCCAGATCACCAGGCCGAGCTTGATGCCCTCCGACGGCTGGCCGGCGATCGGGCCGATGCGGATCCAGTTCGTGTTGTCGCCGATCTTCACGCCCAGCGGCGTCGCGAGGGCGAGGATCTGCAGCACGCACGAGAGCACCAGCACGACGACGGCGACCCGCTGCACGGTCCGGCGCGGCAGCCGCGCGACGATCACCATCAGCACGACGCCGAGCACGGCGTAGCCGCCCTGCGAACCGAACCGGCCGAAGAAGCCGTTGCCGTCGGTGAACGACTCCACCGACGAGGCCGAGAGCACCATCACGAGTCCGAAGACGACGAGGAAGAGCACGACCGCGGCGAGCAGCGTGCCGAAGGCGGAGGGCAGCGCGGCGCTCTCCTTCAATCGGATGAGGATGCGGCGGGGCCCGGCGCCGGACGCGGGCGCGGGGGAGGGAGGTGCTGTCATGCGGTGCTGTTCGCTGTGATCGAGGGTGGTCGCTGTCCTCCTGACCCTAGGCGAGGCGCGCGGGCACGACCGGCGACCCACCGCAGCCCCAGTCATCTCGCGGGAGGGGAGCGACCATCCTGGGTGCTCCCTGTGACTTCATCGACGCCTCCTGAGAGCACCCTGAGGAAGCGCGAGGAGCCCGCCTAGACTGACGGGCATGGCCGACAGCGAGACCCCCGTCCCCCCGCCCGCTGGCGAGAACCGCGCACCCGCGCGATCGTGGTTCCTGCGCCGACGCCGCGAGCTCGGGGAGTCCCTCGACGGGCTCGAGCCGGTCGACGCGTCGCTTCCCCGCGGAGTGCGCCTGGCGGGTGCCTGGTCGTGGCGGCTCCTGGTCATCGGCGCGGTCATCGCTGTCGTGGTCTTCCTGATCGTCCAGCTCCGCCTGATCGTCATCCCGGTGCTGATCGCCGTGCTCCTGGCCGCGCTGCTCGTGCCGTTCAAAGACCTCCTGCACCGTCACGGCTGGCCGCGCTGGCTCGCGATCGTCACGGCGCTCATCGCGCTCGTGGTGGTGGTCGGCGGCCTGCTCTACCTCGCGATCTGGCAGGTCAGCCGCGAGAGCCACGAGCTCCAGACCCAGTCGGTCGCGGCATTCGACCAGTTCCGCTCCTGGCTCACGACCGGCCCCCTCGGCCTCAGCGAGGACCAGATCAACGGCGCCTTCCAGTCGCTCTGGACCTCCATCCAGGAGGACAGCCAGGTCTTCATCTCGGGCGCGCTCTCCCTGGGCTCGACGGTGGGCCACGTGCTGGCCGGCGCCCTGCTGACGATCTTCAGCGTGCTGTTCATCCTGATCGACGGCAAGAGCATCTGGGGCTGGATCGTGCGCATCTTCCCGCGCAACGCCCGCGCCGCGATCGACGGCGCCGGGCAGGCGGGCTGGGTGACGCTCCGCAACTTCGCCAAGGTGCAGATCCTCGTCGCCTCGATCGACGCCCTGGGCATCGGCCTCGGCGCGTTCTTCCTCGGTCTGCCGCTGGTCATCCCGATCAGCGTGCTCGTCTTCCTCGGGTCGTTCATCCCGATCGTCGGCGCGGTGGTCACGGGCGCCCTCGCCGTCTTCATCGCGCTGGTGTTCAAGGGCTGGGTCTTCGCGCTCATCATGCTCGGCGTCGTCCTGCTCGTGCAGCAGGTGGAGGGGCACGTGCTGCAGCCGCTCATCATGGGCACCGCGGTCAAGGTCCACCCGCTCGCAGTAGTCCTGGCGGTGGCGGTAGGGTCGCTGCTCGCCGGCATCCCGGGCGCTCTCTTCGCCGTGCCGTTCGTCGCGGTGCTGAACGTGATGGTGCACTACATCTCCAGCGGGACGTGGCGCGGGAAGGAGCAGGTCGCGTTCAGCCCGCCGGCGGGCGCCATCTGGGAGACCGTCCCGCGCGCGGTGCGCCGCCCCCGGGTCTGATGGTCGTCGCGACCGCATACACGGCACGGAATATGGCGGCGAGTAGGCTGTGCGAGTGGCTACCGTGACCGACTCCACGCGCACTCCCTTCGCCGGCCCCGGCCTGGACGAGATCGAAGCCGCGCGCGCCATCGTGTCGCGCGTGGCCCAGCCCACTCCGATGGAGAGCTCGCGCTATCTGACCGACGTGCTCGGCGCGCCCGTGCTGCTCAAGTGCGAGAACCTCCAGCGCACCGGGTCGTACAAGATCCGCGGCGCCTACAACCGGCTGTCGAAGCTCGACGCCGAGGAACGCGCCCGCGGCGTCGTCGCCGCCTCGGCCGGCAACCACGCGCAGGGCGTCGCCTTCGCCGCCCGCGAGCTCGGCATCCACGCGACGATCTTCATGCCGGTCGGCGTCGCCATCCCCAAGTTCCAGGCTACGCGCGCGTACGGCGCCGACGTGGTGCTGAGCGGCAGCATCGTCGACGAGACCCTGCGCGCCGCGGCCGACTTCGCCGCCGAGACCGGCGCCGTGCTGATCCCGCCGTTCGACCACCGCGACGTGGTCGCCGGGCAGGGAACGCTGGGCCTCGAGATCCTCGACGAGGCCCCGGAGGTGACGACCATCGTCATCCCGATCGGTGGCGGCGGCCTCATCTCCGGTGTCGCGAGCGCGGTCAAGCAGCGCGCGCAGCTCGAGGGGCGCTCGATCCGGGTGATCGGCGTGCAGGCGGCGAATGCGGCGGCCTACCCGGTCTCACTCGCCGCCGGCGAGCCCACCGAGATCTCGCTGGTGCCGACGATCGCCGACGGCATCGCGGTCAGCAAGCCAGGCCTCCTGAACTTCTCGATCATCCGCGACGCGGTCGACGAGGTCGTCACCGTCACCGAGGACGACATCGCCCGCGCGATGCTGGTGCTGCTCGAGCGCGCCAAGCTCGTCGTGGAGCCGGCCGGAGCGGCCGCGGTCGCGGCCATCCTCGCCGACAAGGTCGCCGCCGACGGCACCACGGTCGCCATCCTGTCGGGCGGCAACATCGACCCGCTGCTGATGCAGCGCGTCATCGGGCACGGCCTCGCCGCCTCCGACCGCTACCTCAAGCTCTCGATCATGATGCCCGACCGTCCCGGTCAGCTCGCCCGCATCGCCGAGATCCTCGCCGGCGTCAACGCCAACGTGGTCGAGGTGCTGCACACCCGTCACGGCCGCGGCCTGCAGATCAGCCAGGTGGGGCTCGACGTGAGCGTCGAGACCCGCGGCACCGAGCACCGGCAGCAGGTCATCGAGGCGCTCCGCACCGCGGGCTACGACGCCGTCGTCGACTACGAGTAGCCGGTCGCTGACGGCCCGTCGTCAGGGCGTCAGCACGATCCGCCCGAACACCCGGCCGGCGTCCATCAGTCGATGGGCCTCCGCCGCCTGATCGAGGGGGAGCACCGCTTCGACCACGGCGTGCAGGTCGCCCCGCGTAGCCGCCGCGAAGAGCTCCGTGCGCGCGGCGCGCAGCGCATCCCGCGGCACCGAGTCGAGGCTGAACGTCGCGAACGAGCGCGACTGCTGGAACGCCCGCAGCAGGTGCGCGCCGAAGTCGGCGGGCGGAAAGCCCGCGACAGCCCCGACGAGCACCAGACGGCCGTTGGGGGCGAGCCGGTCGAGGAAGCCGGGGAGATCCGCACCGCCCACGATGTCGATGATCACGTCGACGCTCTCGGGGGCGGTGGGATCGCCCGCGCCGCTGCGGTCGAGCACGTGGGTCGCTCCGAACTCGCGCAACCGCTGTCCGCGCGCGGGAGAGGACGCGGTGACGGCGATCGGTCCGGCGCCGGCGCGCGCCGCGAGCTCCACGGCGGCGATCCCGATGCTGCCGGCGGCGCCGCGGACGAGCACGGACTCGCCGGCCGCCAGGTGCGCGTGGGCGAGCGCGAAGTGCGCCACCGGGGCGGCGCTGCCGACGGTGACCGCGTCGATCGACGTCAGCTCACCGGGCAGCGCGACCAGGTCGGCGACCTGCGCGGCGGCCTCCTCGACGTAGCCTCCTCCCGTCCCCGTGAACGCCCAGACGCGCCGGCCGATCCACGATGCGTCGACGCCGTCGCCCGTCGCGGTCACGACCCCGGCGACCTCGCTCCCGGGGATCAGGCCCTCTTGGAAACCGAACCCGCCGAGCGTGCCCCGCCGGATCACCGCATCCACCCCGCCGACACCGATGGCCTCGGTGCGGATGACGACCTGCCCGGGAGCGGCGACCGGCGACGGTGCCTCGACCACCTCCATCCCGCTCGGGTCTCCGAATCGGCGGATGGACACTGCTCTCATCGTGGTCTCCTCGTCCTGCTCGCGCTCTGCGATACTGAGGGCCACGGTAGTGGACGCCCCCGTCCACTTACCCGAAGTGAGAACGAGGACGGGACGATTGCCTCAGATGCTCCGAGCCGATGCCCAGGACAACCGCGACCGGATGCTGGAGGCGGCCCGCCGGCTCTTCGCCGAGCGCGGCATCGACGTCACGATGCGGGAGGTCGCCCGGCACGCCGGCGTCGGCCCGGCCACCCTCTACCGGCGGTTCCCGACCAAGCAGATCCTGGTCGACGAGGCGTTCGCGGAAGAGCTCCGCGCGTGCCGGGGAATCGTGATCGACGGCTGCGCCGATCCCGATCCGTGGCGCGGCTTCTGCACCGTCATCGAGAGCATCAGCGTGCTCAACGGGCGCAACCACGGCTTCGTGGAGGCGTTCCTCTCCGCGAGCCCGTCGGACCAGAGCTTCACGGTCCACCGGACCGCTCTGCTCCAGATGCTCTCCGATCTCGCGGCTCGGGCACAGGCGTCGGGAGGCCTGCGGCCCGACTTCGTGATCGACGATCTCGTGCTGGTGCTGCTCACCGGACGGGCCCTGTCGACCACTCCGGTCGACGGCCGCACGGCCGCTGCCCGTCGCTTCGCCGCGCTCGCCATCGACGCGTTCCGCGCCTCGGACGCGCATCGGCCGCTGCCACCGCGTGCGCGACTGCAGGCCGCACTCTGAGAGAGCCCGGTGTCAACGACGACGGGCCCGCGATCTCTCGCGGGCCCGTCGTGATGCTGAGACGTCGTTACTGTCCGGCGTAGGTCTCGACCTTGGTGATCTCCACCGCGATCTGACGGCCGTTGGGAGCCGTGTACTCCGTCTTCTCGCCGATGTTGAGGCCGAGGATGGCCGCGCCGAGCGGGCTCTGCTCGCTGTAGACGGGCAGCTCGCTGCCGGCCGCGATCTCGCGGTTGCCGATGAGGAAGACGCTCTCGTCGCCCGCGATGGTCGCGGTCACGACCGTGCCCGGCTCCACGACGCCGTGGCTCTCCGGCGCGTCGCCGACGGTGGCGGCGCGCAGGAGGTTGGTCAGCTGCACGATGCGGGCCTCGATCTTGCCCTGCTCGTCCTTCGCGGCGTGGTAGCCGCCGTTCTCCTTGAGGTCGCCCTCCTCGCGGGCCGCCTCGATGCGCTTCGCGATCTCGTTGCGGCCGTTGATGCTGAGCTCCTCGAGTTCCGCCGCGAGGCGGTCGTAGGCGTCCTGGGTCAGAAAGGTGACCGGGGTCTCCTGGGCCATGGTGAGCTCCTTTGCGCCCGCGGCGATGGCCGCGTGGGCAGATCGTCCGGCCGGGGCCGGTGGGTAAAGTAGACGCCCCGACCTCGGTCGGGGCGTATCCACAGAATGCTAGGTCAGCCAGCAGGTGTTAATCAAACCTGTGTTGCTCTGCTGGATGGTGCGGATCGTCTCCGTGTGCTGGGTGATGCGGAGGTCGGAGCCCGGGTAGCTGACGATGCGCCAGCCGACGATCGCGAAGTCTTCGTTGAGCGCCTGGATGGCGCACGTCACGGGCGTGCCCTTCGGTGCGTTGATCGTGAAGCTGATGTCCACGTGATGCGCGTCGGGGATGGTGTACGCGGTGTCGGTGGCCTCCAGATCGGACTGGTTGTTGTCCCAGCCCGCCCAGAAGACCCAGGCGACGACGACCGCGAGGACGGCGACAGCGCCACCGATGAGCAACCAGCGGTCCCGGCGCTTGCGCTGCGGCGTACGCCCGTAGCGGCGATCGATGGTCTCCGTCACGGCCATGCTCGCCGGTTCCGCCTCTCGGTACACGTTCAGGCCTGCCGTCGGGGCGGCGGTAGGCTGAGTCAAGACTAGGAGACGAAGCTGGGAATCGCGGCTTCCTCCCGACTCGAGAGAAGAGATCCCCGAACGATGATCGCCGACGCCCTCCTGCGCGCCTCCGTCTGGCTGGCCGCGACGCCGACCCCGACTCCGTCGAGCGGTCCGAGTGAGGACCAGGTCACTCCGGGCGTCGTCGGGTTCGTCGTCACGTTCCTCGTCGCGGTCGCCGTCGTGCTCCTGGTGATCGACATGGTGCGCCGCATCCGCCGTGTGCGCTACCGCGCGGAGATCGCGGAGAAGCTCGACGCCGAGCAGGCCGGGCAGCAGGATGCCGCGCCGGGCGCCGAGGACGACGACCGGGCGTAGCCCCGCTCAGCCGACGTCGTGCTCAGCCGACGCCCGCTCAGCCGACGTTGTAGGCCGGGTGCAGGGCGATGAGCAGCGTCGCCGTCCAGTGGCAGAGGAACGCCAGCACGGTCAGCGTGTGGAAGATCTCGTGGAAGCCGAACTTCCCCGGGAACGGGTTCGGCCGCTTCACTCCGTAGATGACGGCGCCGATCGTGTAGAACACGCCGCCGACGAGCACCAGCACCATCATCGCGACGTTGGCCTCCACCAGGTCGACGATGTACATCATCGCCGCCCAGCCCAGCAGCAGGTAGATCGGCACGTACAGCCACCGCGGGGCGCCGATCCAGAACACCCGGAAGCCGATGCCGAGCAGCGCGCCGCCCCAGACGATGCAGAGCAGCAGGACGCCCTTCGACGGCGGGAGCGCCAGCACCGCGAGCGGTGTGTAGGTGCCCGCGATCAGCAGGAAGATGTTGGCGTGGTCGATGCGCTTCAGCACGACCTTGGTGCGCGGCTTCCAGTTGAAGCGGTGGTACAGGGCCGAGTTGCCGAACAGCAGCATCGATGTGAGCACGAAGACGGCGGATGCCCACTTGGCCGGTGCCCCCTGCGCGAGGCAGATGAGCACGATGCCCGCGGCGATGGTGAACGGGAAGGTGCCGGCGTGGATCCAGCCGCGCCAGGTCGGCTTGATCTCGGCCGGATTGGCCGGGGAGGCATCCAGCAACGGGATGTTCGGCAGATCCGGTCCCTGCTCGCGTGCGGCGGCGTCGTCCGCTTGAACGGCCGCGTCGGACGCATCGAGCGACGAGGCGGGCTCGTGCAGCAGCTCGGCGACGTCCTCGGGTTCGTGGCGGTTGCGGGGCGACATGGCCCAAGCGTAGGGGAATCCGGTGCCGGGATGCTGAGAGTCGCACCCGGTGCGGGGCGCTAACGTATCCCCGTGAGCAAACGCAGTACCGCCCCGGGGAGCGGGCTGCTCTACGGGCTCTACCAGAAGCGGCTGCGCCGCGAGCTGGCGGGACTGGGGGAGCAGGCCCTTCCGAAGCACGTCGCCATGATCATCGACGGCAATCGGCGCTGGGCGCGCCAGGCCGGGCTCACCACCGTGGCCCACGGCCACCGCGCCGGAGCCGCGAAGATGCGCGAGTTCCTCGAGTGGTGCGACGACCTCGGCGTCTCGGTCGCCACCCTGTACCTGCTGTCGAGCGACAACCTCACGAACCGCGAGAGCACCGAGCTCTCGGACCTCATCGAGATCATCGCCGAACTCGCCGACGACCTCTCCCGCTACCGCGACTGGCGCGTCCAGCACGTGGGGTCGCCGGCCGGCCTCCCGGAGCCGCTCGTCGCCGCGCTCGCCGCCGCCGAGCAGCGCACGGCAGGCAACACGGGCATGCACATCAACCTCGCCGTCGGTTACGGAGGCCGCAAGGAGATCACCGACGCGATGCGCAGCATCGTCGCCGCGCACCACGCGGACGGGGGCAGCCTCGAGACCCTTGCCGACCTCCTGACCCCGGACATGATCGGCGAGCACCTCTACACCGGCGGCCAGCCCGATCCCGACCTCGTCATCCGCACCTCGGGAGAGCAGCGGCTCAGCGACTTCATGCTCTGGCAGAGTGCCCACTCGGAGTTCTACTTCGTGGAGGCCCTCGGGCCGGACCTGCGCGAGGTCGACTTCCTGCGCGCGGTGCGCGACTACTCCCGCCGTCAGCGTCGCTTCGGCGGCTGAGCGGGCGCAACGCGGGCCCGTGCCGCGAGCCCGTGCCGCTAGCGGAGGAGTTCCGTGCGTCCCGGGCATGAATCCCCTCCGTTCCCTGCCGACACGCCGAGCACCCCGCCCGAACTCCTCCGTTGCCGACAGGCCGGTCGCCGTGCGGCGAAAGGAGGAGGTCCTCTGTGTCGTGCCCTGACAGGACGGGTAGGGAGGAGATCGGCGGGTACCAGGTCCAGATGTCCTCCGCTCGCTTTGCCGCGTGGCCGACGGCGCGCCGCCGCCGGGCTCGCCGGGGGCTCCGCCGACCGGCAGAATCGTACGGGAGGTTCGGATGACGTCTGTCGAAGAGTTCGCACGCGGGTTCGGCGAGGAGCCGGGATACCTGGACTACGGCCGGGTGGGCCCCGTCTCGCAAGCGGTGCGGACGGAGGCCTCCGCCCAGTACGAGATCCTGGGCCGGGCGCGCTACGGGACCGTCGACCGGCTGCAGCTGGAGGACGCCCGTGTCCGCGACGCCGTCTCGGCCCTCACCGGCTTCCCCGCCGACCGGATCGCGTTCCAGCCGAACGCGTCGCTCGGCCTGATGCACGCCGCCTTCGGTCTCACGGGCGGCGAGGTGCTGCTCTCCCGGGGCGAGTTCCCGTCGGTCACCTACGCCGCGGTGCGCGCCGCGCAGGCGATGCGCGTCATCACGCCGACCTGGCTCGAGACCGACCACGGCCGGGTCACGCCCGCGCAGATCCGCGAGCAGATCACGCCCGCGACGAGCGCGGTGATGGTGAGCCTCGTGGACTCGCGCACCGGCTACCTGACCGACATCGACGGCATCCGCCAGGTCATCGGCGACCGGCTGCTGATCGTCGACGCCATCCAGGGCTTCGGGGTCGTGGATGCGCCGTACGAGGTCGCCGACGTCGTCCTGTCCGGCGGCCAGAAATGGGCCCGTGCGGGATGGGGGACCGGCTTCCTCGCGCTCAGCGAGCGGGCGATCGACCACCTGACCCCCGTCTTCAGCGGCTGGACCGGGACGGCGGAGGGGCTCACCTGGGACGAGGTCGTCGAGCCCGCCCACGCCGCCAAGGCCTTCTCGATCTCCAACCCCGATTCCATCGCGCAGGCGCGTTTCGCGGCCTCCCTCGAGGAGATCGCCGCGACGGGCGTGCCCGCGATCAACGACGCCATCGCCGACGGCGTGGAGCGGGTCATCGACCTGGCCGACGAGTTCGCGCTCCCGGTGACCTCCCCGCGCAACCCCGCGGAGCGCGCCGGCATCGTCGTCGTCGAGCCGCCGGAGACGCTGACCGCGCTCAGCGCCTCCCTGTTCAACCACGGGGTGAGTGCGTCGGTCCGGCAGGCCTCGGTGCGGTTCAGCGTGCATGCCGGGACCACCGAGGAGACGCTCGGGATGCTGCGGGCGGCCCTCACCTCGTACGCCTCGGCGATCTGACGCGCGCGCACCGGCGCGCGTCCAGCCTCCACAACTGGGGGCGAATGTTCACCTGATGGAAACACGACACGCGGGTGCCGCGGCGTTTCGTGTCGGAGGTGCGGCGTAGTTTCAAGGCATCGGGCATGGCGCCCGGTCGAGACGGCCACATAAGTTCGTTTCGGAACCCAGCGGCCGACTCGCCAAGTTGATCCGCAGCCCTCGCGGGGGCGGCGGGGTGGGAGTGGTCGTGGCTGAATCAAAGACCCGGCAGTTCGAGGCGGCACCCGACGGAACGAAGCAGGCCGAGCGCACGTACGTGCTCGACACCTCGGTCCTCCTGTCGGATCCCAAGGCGATCCACCGGTTCGCGGAGCATTCCGTCGTCATCCCGGTGGTCGTCGTCAGCGAGCTGGAGGGCAAGCGGAACGACCCGGAACTCGGGTACTTCGCACGGCAGGCGCTGCGCAACCTGGACGACCTGCGGGTGGAGCACGAACGGCTCGACTTCCCGATCCCGATCGGCGAAGGCGGCTCACTGCGGGTGGAGCTGAACCACTCCAGCATGGCGGTCCTCCCGAGCGGGCTGCAGCTCGGCGACAACGACTCCCGCATCCTCGCCGTCGCCCTCAACCTGGCGAACGACGGCCTCGATGTCACCGTCGTATCCAAAGACCTCCCGCTGCGCGTCAAGGCCGCCTCGGTCGGCCTCGCCGCCGAGGAGTACCGGCACGAGCAGGTCGTCGACTCCGGCTGGACCGGGCTCGCGGAGATCTCGCTCGGCAGCGATCAGATGAGCGACCTCTACGAGGAGGAGGGGATGCGCACCCCGCTCGTCGACGCCCTCCCCGTCAACACCGGCCTCGTCATCCACTCGGACCGTGGTTCGGCTCTCGGCCGCGTGGTCGCGAAGGGCGAGGTCAAGCTCGTCCGCGGCGATCGCGACGTGTTCGGGCTGCACGGTCGATCGGCGGAGCAGCGGCTCGCGATCGACCTGCTGCTCGACCCGGAGATCGGCATCCTCTCGCTGGGCGGCCGCGCGGGCACCGGCAAGTCGGCCCTTGCCCTGTGCGCCGGCCTGGAGGCAGTGCTCGAACGGCAGCAGCACAAGAAGATCATGGTGTTCCGGCCGCTGTACGCGGTCGGCGGCCAGGAGCTCGGGTACCTGCCCGGCGACCAGGGCGAGAAGATGAACCCGTGGGGTCAGGCGGTCTTCGACACGCTCGGCGCGCTGGTGTCGCAGAACGTGCTCGACGAGGTGCTGGACCGCGGCATCCTGGAGGTGCTCCCGCTCACGCACATCCGCGGCCGCTCGCTGCACGACGCGTTCGTGATCGTCGACGAGGCGCAGTCGCTGGAGCGCAACGTGCTGCTCACCGTCCTCAGCCGCATCGGCCAGAACTCGCGGGTCGTCCTCACCCACGATGTCGCCCAGCGGGACAACCTACGGGTGGGCCGCCACGACGGCGTCGCCTCGGTGATCGAGACGCTGAAGGGGCACCCGCTGTTCGCCCACGTGACCCTGACCCGCTCCGAGCGGTCGGCCATCGCCGCCCTCGTGACGGAGATGCTGGAGGCCAACGAGCTCGCGTGACGGGATGCGCACGCCGCGCGTGACGGCGTGTGGATGGCCGTCGGATTCCCGGATGTCCTGTGGGTTTCTCCCGCCAGAGAGGCAGTCTCCTAGCGTGGAGGCATGGGGGGAAACACAGGGATCCGGGTCCTGATCCGGATCGTGACCGTGGCTGGGCCGGCCCTCGCGCTGTGGGGAGTGCGGGGCGCCGGTCCGGCCGCGGTGGGCGCGATCTATCTGGCCGTCGTGACAGTGCCGCTGGTCGTCACGGATGTGCGCGAGCGGCGGTTGCCGAACGCGCTGGTGCTTCCGGGATACGCGTTCGCAACGGTCGGGCTCGTGTGGGATGCGTTGGCGCGCGGGTCACCGAGGCACGACACGCTGGCGTCGGTGACGGTCGTGCTCGCCGGGGGAGCGGGCGTGCTCGGGCTGTTCCTGCTGCTGGTGTGGAGCGGCGGGCTCGGGATGGGGGATGCGAAGCTCGCCGGATTGCTCGCGATTGCGCTGGGGGCGGCGGTGCCGGTGTTGCTGTGGGTGGCGGCGGTGTTCCTCGCGGCGGCGCTGCACGTCGTGATCGAGGGGGTGGTACGGCGCGGGAGCCGGAAGAGTGGGGGCCGGGGGAGCGGAGGACCGGCGAGCGACCGGCCGGAGGTCGCCTTCGGGCCGGCGATGCTGGGGGCGTTCTGGATGGTGGTGGTCGGAGCGCAGTAGGGACCCGTAGGGGGAGCGCAGCGGGCGACCTGGTCGTCGCAACACGCCGCGCCGGAGATGCCGGGCGCGGCGTGTTGCGACCACTGGTTGGTGCGGTGCGGGCTCAGCCCGGGTGGGTCATGCTGAGCACGTCGAGGGCGGTGTCCAGCTGCTCCAGCGTGACCTCGCCGCGGTCGACGAAGCCGAGGTCGATCACGGCCTCACGCACCGTGATGCCCTGGGCGACCGAGTGCTTGGCGACCTTGGCGGCGGCCTCGTAGCCGATCACGCGGTTCAGCGGCGTGACGATGGACGGGCTCGACTCGGCGAACGCGCGGGCGCGGTCGAGGTTGGCCTCGAGACCGGCGACGGTCTTGTCGGCGAGCACGCGGCTCGCCTGCGTCAGCAGACGGATCGACTCGAGCAGTGCGGTGCCCATCACCGGGATGGCGACGTTCAGCTCGAAGAGACCCGACGCGCCGCTCCACGCGATAGTGGCGTCGTTGCCGACGACCCGGCTGGCGACCATGAGCACGGCCTCCGGGATGACCGGGTTGACCTTGCCGGGCATGATCGACGACCCCGGCTGCAGGTCGGGGATGTGGATCTCGCCGAGACCGGTGTTCGGGCCCGAGCCCATCCAGCGCAGGTCGTTGCAGATCTTGGTCAGGCTGACCGCGATGGTGCGCAGCGCGCCCGACGCCTCCACCAGCGCGTCGCGGTTGGCCTGGGCCTCGAAGTGGTCGCGCGCCTCGGTGATCGGCAGCTCGGTCTCGGCGGTGAGCAGCTCGATGACCAGCTGCGGGAAGCCGAGCGGCGTGTTGATGCCGGTGCCGACGGCCGTGCCGCCGAGCGGGACCTCCGCGACGCGGGGGAGAGCCGACCGCACGCGCTCGATGCCGTAACGGATCTGAGCGGCGTAGCCGCCGAACTCCTGGCCGAGGGTCACGGGGGTGGCGTCCATGAGGTGGGTGCGACCCGACTTGACCGCGGTGGCCCATGTCTGGGCCTTCTCCTCCAGCGCGACAGAAAGGTGGTCGAGCGCGGGGATGAGGTCGTCGATGAGCGCGCCGGTGACGGCGATGTGCACCGAGGTCGGGAAGACGTCGTTCGACGACTGCGACGCGTTGACGTGGTCGTTCGGGTGCACCGGCTTGCCCAGGCGACGCGACGCGAGCGTCGCCAGGACCTCGTTCATGTTCATGTTCGACGAGGTGCCCGATCCGGTCTGGTAGACGTCGATCGGGAACTCGGCGTCGTGCGCCCCGCTCACGACCTCGTCGGCCGCGGCGGCGATGGCGTCGGCGATCTCCTGGTCGAGGACGCCGAGGCGCGCGTTGGCGAGGGCCGCGGACTTCTTGATGCGGGCCAGCGCCGCGATCTGGGTCGGCTCGAGCACCGATCCCGAGATGGGGAAGTTCTCGACGGCTCGCTGCGTCTGCGCGCTGTAGAGCGCGGCCGCGGGAACGCGGACCTCGCCCATCGTGTCGTGCTCGATGCGGTACTCGGCGTCCGCCTGGGTGTCCACCACGGTGTGTTCTTCCTTTCTGATGCCGAAGACGCTGCGGTCAGCGCTCGGGCTGCTTTTCGGCGACCGGATCGGTCATGCCGACGACGATGTCGGGGACGACCCGACCTTCCTGAAGACGGTAGTTCGCCCCGACGATGGCGAGGACGTTCTCGGCCACGGCGGTGCTGATGATCTCGGAGCGGGCGAGAAGCTCGGCGACCGTGTCGCGCAGATGCTCGCGGCCCACCTCCATCGGGTCGGCGGCGCCGGGCGCCACGGGCTCGTCGTCGCGGGTGCCGGAGACCCGGTGGACCGCGGGGACGATCGGCGCGATCAGGTTGGCGATGTGTGGGGGGAGGGGCTCGGCGTCCGGCTCCTGGGAGGCGATGGCCGACGCGACCGCGCCGCACGAGTCGTGGCCGAGCACGAGGATCAGCGGCACCTTCAGCACGGCGACGGCGTACTCGAGCGAGCCGATGACCGACTCCGACGCCACCTGGCCGGCATTGCGCACGACGAAGGCGTCGCCGAGGCCCATGTCGAAGATGATCTCGGCGGCGAGGCGGGAGTCGGCGCAGCCGAAGATCGCGGCGACCGGCGTCTGGCCGGTCGAGAGGGACTCGCGGCGCTCGACATCCTGGCGGGGGTGCTGCGGGGCGCCGGCGATGAAGCGCTCGTTGCCCGCGAGCATGGCGTTCCAGATACGTCCGGGACGGGTCGTGGGCATCTATTCGCCTTTCAATGCGGTGATCTGGTCGGCCAGCGACGCGGCCACGGTGCGGAACTCGGCGTCGTCGGCGGTCCCGACGACGACGATGGAACTGTGGCCGGCGTTCGTGGTGAGCCCGTACTCGACGTCGCCGACGTCGGACGAGGACTTCCGGTTGTCGTAGACATCCCAGGTGACGCCATCGATGTCGCGCGTGCCGGCGATGCGGGACTTGTTCACCTGGTCGGCCACCCAGCTGTCGTTGGCGTCGAAGCCCTGGGTGATGCCGATGTACTCGCCCTTCGGCGTGATCAGCCCGATGTACCAGGAGTCGACGCCGTCGGCGGTCTTGGTGCGCAGCTCGGCGCTGTTCGACTTCCAATCGGCGGGGAGCTTGGGCACGAGGAGGCGATCCGCCTGGCTGCCCTGGGCCTCCTGGGCGACGCTCGCGTAGTCGACGGGAGGCTGCGTGGCGGTGGGGTTGCCGCGCGGGACGACCAACACGATCACGACGACGAGCGCGACCGTCGCGATCAGCGAGTAGACGAGGTTGTTGATCGTCTGCCGGTTGCGGTGGTTCGCGGAGTTCTGCGCCTTGCGGGCGGCGGTCTCCTCGGGGGTCTCGGGACGGCCGAGCTCGGCGACGACCGCCGGCGGCTTCTCTCGGGGGCTCATTCGCTGTCAGCGGCTCCCGCTGCGGCGGACCCGGCGCGCGCCGCGTCCAGGCGGGCCTTCGCTCCGATCAGCCACTCCTCGCAGTGCCGGGCCAGCGCCTCACCGCGCTCCCAGAGCGCGATCGACTCCTCGAGCGTCGCGGATCCCTGCTCGAGTTCCGTGACGACGCGGACCAGCTCGTCGCGGGCCTCCTCGTAGCTGAGATCGCTGAGGGGGTCCACGCCGGAGGTGGTCTGGGAGGTCGGCATGGCATCCATTCTATTTGCCCGGCCGAGTGCCCGCTGAGTCCGCGTCCGACCGGGCCGGGGAGGGGAGCTCCTCGCCGGCCGTCGCGGCGAACGCGCCGCCCGAGACGGTCACGCGCAGCGCGCTCCCGGGCGCCGCCTGGGTCGGATCCGAGACGACGTGCCCCTCGCCGTTCTGCACGATCGCGTAACCGCGGTCGAGGGTCGCCTGGGGGGAGAGGGCGCGCAGGTGGCCGCGCAGTTCGGCGATCCGCGCGGTCTCGCGTTCGACGCCGCGTTCGACCAGCTCGACGCCGCGCGCCACGTAACGGGTGAGCTCCTGGGCGCGCGAGTCCACGATCCAGGTCGAGGAGGCCAGGGCCGGGCGGCTGCGCAGGTGGCCGATCCGGTCGACCTCGTTGCGGATCATGTGCGTGAGGCGGGCGCCGATGCGCGCGCGGGCCTGGTGCACGCGGGCGAGTTCCTCGGCGACGTCCGGCACGACCCGCTTCGCCGCATCCGTCGGGGTGGAGGCGCGGAGGTCGGCGACCTCGTCGAGGAGCGGGCGGTCGGCCTCGTGCCCGATCGCGCTCACGAGCGGGGTCGTCGCGGCCGCCGCGGCGCGCACGAGGGCCTCGTCGCTGAAGCCGAGCAGGTTCTGGAAGTCGCCGCCGCCGCGCGCGACGATGATGACCTCCACCTCCGGGTCGGCATCCAGCGTCCGGATGGCGGCGACGACCTCGGGAACCGTGCGCTCGCCCTGCACAGCCGCGTAGACGGTGCGGAAGCGCACCTGCGGCCAGCGCAGCTGCGCGTTGCGGAGCACGTCCTTCTCGGCGTCGGAGTCCCGGCCGGTGACCAGCCCGATGGTGTGGGGGAGGAACGGGAGGCGCTTCTTGCGCTCGGGCGCGAACAGCCCTTCCGCCGTCAGCTGCTGACGCAGGCGCTCGAGACGCTCGAGGAGGTCGCCGATGCCGACGTGGCGCATGTCGGAGACCTGCATGGTCAGGGTGCCGCCCTTGACCCAGTAGTTCGGCTTGACCGCCGCGATGACGCGATCGCCCTGCTTGAGGTCGGCCGGGATGCGCGCCTTCACCGACGACCAGATCGTGAAGCTGATCGTGGCGTCGCCCTCGAGGTCCTTGAGCTTGCCGTAGACGTTGCCGCCGGAGACGCCCCACTGGGTGATCTCTCCTTCGACCCAGGCCGTGCCCAGCCGGTCGATCCAGCCCTTGATCTTGCCCGCCAGCACCGAGACGGGCCAGGGCGCGTCCAGCGTCGGCGGCCCGGGCGTGAACGTGGGCACGTTCGTGGTCTCCGTCACCGTTCGGGAGCCTCCCATCCGTTCCTCAGCGCTCACCCGTAGGATCGAAGGGTGAGCGACGCGACTATCAGCCTGCCGATGCCCCGGATCCCGCGGACCCCCGGTGCGCGCGGCCGGCTTCAGGATATCCCGGTCGCCGGACGCAAACGTGTGCTGCTGGCGGCTCCCCGCGGCTACTGCGCCGGCGTGGACCGTGCGGTGGTCGCCGTCGAGAAGGCGATCGAGCACTACGGTTCGCCCGTCTACGTGCGCAAGCAGATCGTGCACAACGTGCACGTCGTGTCCGAGCTCGAGAAGCAGGGCGCGATCTTCGTCGACGAGGTCGACGAGGTGCCCACGGGATCCCACGTCGTCTTCTCGGCGCACGGCGTCTCGCCGGCGGTCGTCAACGCCGCCTCCGACCGCGGCCTGCACGCGATCGACGCGACCTGCCCACTGGTCACCAAGGTGCACCGTGAGGCCGTGCGATTCGCGCGCGACGACTTCGAGATCCTGCTCATCGGCCACGAGGGCCACGAGGAGGTCGAGGGCACCGCGGGCGAGGCCCCCGAGCACGTGACCCTCGTCAACGGCCCGGAGGACGTCGACCGCATCGTCGTCAAGGACCCGGACAAGGTCGTGTGGCTCTCGCAGACCACCCTCTCGGTGGACGAGACCATGGAGACGGTGCGCCGCCTGCGCGAGCGCTTCCCGAACCTCCAGGACCCGCCCAGCGACGACATCTGCTACGCCACCCAGAACCGCCAGGTCGCGATCAAGAAGGTCGCCGAGCAGGCCGAGCTCGTGATCGTGGTCGGCTCCGCCAACTCCTCCAACTCGGTGCGCCTCGTGGAGGTCGCGCTCGAGTACGGCGCGAAGGCCGCCTACCGCGTCGACTACGCCAGCGAGATCAAGCAGGAGTGGCTCGACGGCGTCGCGAGCATCGGTGTCACCAGCGGTGCGTCCGTGCCCGAGGTGCTGGTGCAGGAGGTCCTCGACGACCTCTCGGGTGCGGGTTACCGCGACGTCGAGGAGGTCAAGACGGCCGAGGAGGACCTGATGTTCTCGCTGCCGAAGGAGCTCCGCAAGGACATCACCGGCAAGCAGGACGCCCGGGCGATCGGTGGCCGCGGGCGCTGACGGCAGCGTTCAGAACAGCCTGCGCAGGACCGGCACGCGCCGGGCACCGATGCTGATCGCGAACGACAGTACGCAGACGCCGGCCCACACCGCGATGGCGACCCACAGCGTGGTCTGAAGCCGGGGGAGGAGTCCAGGGACCACCAGCTCGGCGAGCACCAGGATGAAGAAGTGCACGAGGTAGACGCCGAACGCGGCGTCCGAGAGCGTGGTCAGCATCCCGCGTCGCTGGACCGGCCGCGTGCGCACGTGCGCGCACAGGCTGTTCACGACGACGAAGACGCCGACGGACGCGGCGGCGACGATCGCCGAGTAGTAGCCGGGGGGCGACACCGCGTTCAGCCAGCCGGGCACCGCGACTCCGTTGTACTGCCAGATCGTCATGGCCAGCAGGGCCACGGTGGCGAGGGCGGCCGCGATCGTCCAGCCGGCCCGGAGGGTGACATTCCGGAGTGCCCAGCCGGCGAGGAAGTAGCCGACATACGGCACCCATTGGGTCAGGGCGTTCAGCACGATCGGGTGGGGATCGCCGTGCATGGTCGCGAGACCGGAGAGACCGACCACGACGACGGTCAGCCCGAGGGTGCACGAGGCGAAGATCACGGCACGCCGCGGCCCGCCGCCGTGGAGGAAGGCGGCCAGTACGGGCGCCACAGCGTAGAGGCCGACGATCAGCCAGAGGAAGTAGAGATGCGTGTACGTCTTCGCGTCGAAGACGAGCCCCGCCGTCTCGACGAGAGTGAAGTGCTGATGCGACATCAGCATCCGCACGACGACGAAGTAGAACACCTGCCAGAAGACGAAGGCGGGGCCGAGCCGGAGCAGCCGCTTGCGGTAGAACGCTGCCGGCCCGTCGACGTGAGCGCGCGGCGACAGGACGAGCGCGCCGCTCACCATCACGAACACGGGCACGACCCACACGTTGGCCACGTCGATGACGGTCGCCGCCCACCACGTTCCGGATCCGCGGATCGCAGGGTTGCCGACGATGTTGCCGAACACGTGGATCGCCACGACGCCGAGAATGGCCGTCGTCCGCAGGACGTCGAGCCCGACCGAGCGGGTGCGGGGAGCGGCGACGTCATCTCCCGTCGCGATCGCGTCGAGCTCGTGGGGCGGCTGGTTCACCCGGGAAATCTACCAGGCCGGTCTCGAGCGCGCGGGCTGTCGCCGTCCAGGGAGCGGGAGGACGCGGGGTCGTCGGCCGCCGAGCCACCGAACACCGGGGCGTAGGCCGGGGCTTCGGGATACTCGACGACGTCCGCGACGACGACTGACACGTTGTCGCGCGCTTCGTGAGCGCGGGCGATCGTCAGCAGGGCGTCGGCCGCCTCCTGCGGGGTGCCGGAGGCGAGGGCATCGGCGATGATCTCGCGCGCGACGTAGTCGGTCAGGCCGTCGCTCGCGAGCAGCCAGCGGTCGCCTCGCCGGGCTGGCTCGGCGACCACGTGCAGGGCGGCGGCGTCGTCCGGGTCGCCGCCGAGGACGTGGGTCACGATGGAGCGCAGCGGGTGGATGGGCACGTCGGCCTCGTCGATCGCTCCGGAGGCGACCAGCTCGGCGACCAGGGAGTCGTCGCGGGTCAGCTGCTCCATCCGACCCGACCGCAGCCGGTAGGCGCGCGAGTCGCCCGTGTGCGCCACCAGGATCCGGGCGCCGTCGGCGAAGAGGCCTGCGAGCGTCGTCGCCATGCCGGCCAGCGCCGGATCGAGCCGCACGCGGAGCGCGAGATCGGCGTTCGCGATCGCGATCAGCTCGCGGAGGCGCTCCTCGGTCGGGACGCGCCCGCCCGTCGCATCCAGCATCGATGCGAGCCGGATCGCGACCGTCGCCGACGCGATCTCGCCGGCTGCATGACCACCGACCCCGTCGGCGACGAAAGCGGACCACGCGGAGGCGTACAGCGAGTCCTCGTTGCCGTCGCGGAAATCGCCGCGCGTGGACGCCTGCCCCGTCGAGAACCCGAGCGGCACGGGTGGGGCGGCCGGTTCGCCGGAGAGGATGTCGTCGGCGTTGCCGGCGATCCACTCCATCAGCGGCAGCAGGTGCGTGGTCAGGTCGCGCCCGCGCGGCGTGAGGCTGTAGTCGACGCGCGGTGGCACGGTGGGCTGCGCCGTGCGCAGCACGAAGCCGTCGGCTTCGAGGGTGCGGAGGGTCTGCGCGAGCATCTTCTCGCTGATCCCCTGGACGGTACGTCGCAGCTCTCCCCAGCGCAGATCGCTCTGAGAGAGGGCGACGAGCACGAGCACGCCCCAGGTGCTCGTGACGTGATTCAGCACGATCCGGCTCGGGCAGGCCGACGGGAGCACGCCGTCGGTGAAGCCGAACCCGTTCAATGACGCGAGACTGGTGTCCACGTCAGTAACTTACCAAAAGGTGGGTACCTCCGATCGGGAAGTATCGGGCGTGTGGATGGGTTCCCCTCGATGTCCGATCGAAAGGAAACCCTCCATGACCATCGTCGTCACCGGCGCCACCGGCCACCTCGGCCGCCTCACCGTCGACTCCCTCCTCGCCCGCGGCATCGCCGCCTCCGACATCCGGGCGGTCGGCCGTTCCGCGGAGCGGCTCGCCCCGCTGGCCGCGCAGGGCGTCGAGACCGCCGTCATCGACTTCGAGAAGCCCGAGACGCTGACCGCCGCCTTCGCGGGTGCGGACGCGGTGCTGCTCGTCTCCGGCTCGGAGGTCGGCAAGCGCGTGCAGCAGCACCGCAACGCCATCGAGGCCGCTGAGGCCGCCGGAGTCGGCCGTCTCGTCTACACCAGTGCGCCGCACGCGACCGACGGCGCGCTCGTCCTCGCGCCGGAGCACAAGGCGACCGAGGAGCTGCTGGCCGCCTCCTCGCTGCCGGTCACCATCCTGCGCAACAACTGGTACACCGAGAACTACAGCGGGCTGATCGACCAGGCCGCCGCGACCGGCGAGATCGTCGGCAGCGCCGGTGAGGGCCGCGTGGCCAGCGCCTCCCGCAAGGACTACGCGGAGGCTGCCGCCGTCGTGCTCACGACCGACGGCCACGAGGGCGCGATCTACGAGCTGAGCGGCGATGTCGCCTGGACGTTCGACGAGCTCGCCACCGCCGTCGGCGCACTGGCCGGCCGGGAGGTCGTCTACCGGTCCGTCACGCCGGACGAGCACACGAGCATCCTCACCGGCGCCGGGCTGGACGAGGGCACGGCCGGGTTCGTCGTGGCGCTCGACGGCAACATCCGCGACGGCGAGCTCGCCGACGCGACGAGCACCCTCGCCGAGCTCATCGGCCGGCCCACGACGCCGCTGGCGCAGGGCCTCGCCGAGGCACGCGAGGAGGCGGCGGCCTGACCGTCGCCCCCGGATCGTCGGGGGCTCAGGGCGTCGCCGGTGCCGTGGGCACCGGCGACGCCGGCATCACGCCGCTGTAGAAGTCGATCAGCGTGGGATCGGTCGACAGGATGATGGCGAGGAACACGAACAGGACCACCAGCGCGACCACCCCGGCGGTGAGCGGGATCCAGAACGCCATCCTCCGCCGGACGAGCTGCCAGACGGCGAGCCCGGTCGAGAGGGCCCACAGGCCGGTCATCGTCACGGTGCCCACGGTGATCAGCGTCCCGACGGCCGCAGCGGGCGTGAAGTCACCGAGTCCCTGACTCGAGTGCAGCAGCTGCATCGAGGTCGGGAAGGCCTGCAGGATGGCCACCGAGTACGACATCCCGAAGAAGCCGAACGCGATCAGCAGGATCGTGAGGGTGAGGTTCCACCGCGGCGCCGGAGGCCGACCGTGCGCAGCGTCCGGTGCGGCACCGGGATACGGAGACGTCGTGGGCGGAGGGGCCTGACGGTACGGAGCGCGCGTGGATTCCGGGGCCGACGGCTGCGTCGCCTCGTCGTCGACGGTGGGGTTGGGGCGGGCCGTGTCGAGCCGGTCGACGTCCTCCGGCGGCTTCCACACCCACCCGGGCGGGGCCAGCTCGCCGTACTGCGGCCGTGGCCGCTCGTCCGGCTTCGGGTCTTCGTCGGCCATGCAGGCCGCCTCCTTCGGGATACGCGAAGCGGCGGCCGGCCGAAGCCGACCGCCGCCGGGGGGATTACTTGCCGGAGTGTCCGGCCGAGCCGAGCTGCTGCGTGGCCTCGATGACGCGGGCGGCCATCGCCGTCTCGGCGACCTTGCCCCACGCGCGCGGGTCGTACAGCTTCTTGTTGCCGACCTCGCCGTCGACCTTCAGCACGCCGTCGTAGTTCGACAGCATGTAGCCGGCGATCGCGCGGGTGTAGGCGTACTGCGTGTCGGTGTCGATGTTCATCTTGATGACACCGTTGCGGACCGCCTCGGCGATCTCCTCGTCGGTCGAGCCCGAGCCGCCGTGGAAGACGAGGTCGAGCGGCTTCGGGCCGGTGCCGTACTTGGCGGCGAGGCCGTCCTGGATCTCCTTGAGGAGCTCCGGGCGCAGCTTGACGTTGCCCGGCTTGTAGACGCCGTGCACGTTGCCGAAGGTGAGCGCGGCCATGTAGCGGCCGTTCTCGCCGAGGCCGAGCGCCTCGACGGCCTTCTCCACGTCGGCGAGGGTCGTGTAGAGGGCCTCGTTGGAGCCCTCGTGGCGCACGCCGTCCTCCTCGCCGCCGACGACGCCGATCTCGACCTCGAGGATGGCGTTGATGGCCTTCGTGCGCTTGATCATCTCCTGCGCGATCTCGAGGTTCTCGTCCAGCGGCACCGCCGAGCCGTCCCACATGTGGGACTGGAAGATGGGGTTGCGGCCCGCACGGACCTCCTCCTCGGAAGCGGCGATGAGCGGCAGCACGAAGTCGTCGAGCGCGTTCTTCGGGCAGTGGTCGGTGTGCAGGGCGACCGTGATCGGGTAGTTCTTGGCGACCTCGGTCGCGAACTTCGCGAACGCGAGCGCGCCGGTCGCGCGGGCCTTCACGGTCTGGCCGGCGAAGTAGTCGGCGCCGCCGGTGGTCACCTGGATGATGCCGTCGCTGCCGGCCTCGGTGAGGCCCTGGAGCACCGCGTTGATCGTCGACGACGACGACACGTTGAACGCGGGATAGGCGAACCCGCCGGCCTTCGCTTTGTCGAGCATCTCTGCGTACTGGTCCGGCGTGGCGATGGGCATTGCAGCTCCTTGGGAATCAGGGTGTCGAACGGGTCTCATCATACCGACGACGCCCCGCGCCCGGCCGTGGGGTCGTGCGAACGCGCATCGGAGGTGAACGTTCGTGCGCATCCTGCCGCGTCTGCGCACGGCGTGGATACACTGGCAGCGTCGCCACGGGCGGCCTAGACAATGTCGTTCGATTCCGTCCGGGAGGACCCATCATGACCAGCACCGACACCGCATCCCTGTTCCTGCATCCTGACCGGAACCTGGCGATGGAACTGGTGAGAGCGACGGAGGCGGCCGCGATCCGCGCGACGCCGTGGATCGGCCGGGGCGAGAAGAACCTCGCCGATGGTGCGGCGGTGGACGCGATGCGCAAGTTCCTCGGCACGGTCAACTTCGACGGCCTGATCGTCATCGGCGAGGGCGAGAAGGACAACGCCCCGATGCTGTTCAACGGCGAGCACGTCGGCAACGGCCGCGGGCCGGCCTGCGACATCGCGGTCGACCCGATCGACGGAACGTCGCTGACCGCCGCGGGGCGCCAGAACGCGCTCTCCGTGATCGCGGTGTCGGACCGCGGCACCATGCTCGACGCGTCGAGCATCTTCTACATGTCGAAGATCGTCACCGGGCCGGAGGGCGCCGGGGTCGTCGACCTGTCGCAGTCGATCGGGGACAACATCCGGGAGCTGGCGAAGGCCAAGGGCAAGCCGGTCGGCGAGATCCGCGTGGCCGTGCTGGACCGGCCGCGGCACGCGGAGCTGATCGAGGAGATCCGCGCCGCGGGGGCCGGCACGCGTCTGTTGTTCGACGGTGACGTCGCCGGTGGCATCAACGCGGCCCGGTACGAGTCGCGCATCGACATGTGCGTCGGCGTCGGTGGAAGCCCCGAGGGCGTCATCACGGCCGCTGCCGTCAAGGCGCTCGGCGGGTTCATGCAGGGCAAGCTCGCCCCGAAGGACGACGCCGAGCGGGCCGGCGGCATCGCCGCGGGCCTCGACGTGGACCGGATCTACGGCGCGGACGACCTCGTGCAGGGCGACAACACGTTCTTCGTCGCGACCGGCGTGACCGATGGCGGTCTCGTCGAGGGTGTGCGCCGCAAGGGACCGATCATCCGCACCGAGTCGATCGTGCTGCGGTCGAAGTCGGGCACCATCCGCCGCGTCATCGCCGACCACCTCGCCGAGAAGTGGCTGGAGCCGGAGCAGCTGTAAGGGGGGCGTTCCCCGCACGCATTCGTGCCGAATGTCGACTCTGGTGGTACCAAAGTCGACATTCGGCACGAATGTTTCTGGGGAGTGTCGCGTCAGGCGGCGCCGGACTCCTCGTCCTCCGCGTCGCGCTCCTGCTCCTGCGCGTGCGCGCGCTCCTGCTCGTCGATCGCGAGCTTGTCGATGCCGTGCATGTCGCGCGGCTCGAGGTCGAGTTCGAGCTCGGTCGTCAGCTCGAAGGCGGTGAGCTCGCGGGGAGACTCCTCGATGCCCTCGATCACGCCGATGACCTTGGACTCGTCGAGGGCGCCCAGCTTGCGGGCGGCGGGGAAGACCTGGCGCTCGAACGAGCCGACGAAGCCGTTGTAGTCCTTGACCGTGCGCTCGATCGAGCGGCCGAGCTTCTCGATGTGGGTCGCGGTGCTGGCGAGCCGGCTGTAGAGGGTGCGGCTGAGGTCGAAGAGCTGCTTCGCCTCCTGGGTCAGCACATCCTGCTGCCAGCTGAACGCGACCGTCTTGAGCACCGACCACAGGGTGACGGGGGAGGCGAGCGCCACGCGCTTGCCGAACGCGAACTCCATGATCGACGGGTCCGCCTCCAGCGCCGACGAGACCAGCGACTCGCTCGGGATGAACGCGATGACGAGCTCGGGGGAGGACTCGAGGCCGGTCCAGTACGCCTTGCTGCCGAGCGCCGTGATGTGGTCGCGGACGGCCTTCACGTGCTGCTTCATGAGCGCCTGACGCTGCGCGCCCTCCGCACCGGTCGCCGTCGCCGGGATCTGGCTCGCCTCGAGGTACGCGTTGAACGGCACCTTCGCGTCGAGCGCGATGTTCTTGCCGCCGGGGAGGCGGACGATCATGTCGGGGCGGCCGGCGCCGGACTCCGAGTGGATGCTCGACTGCACGTCGAAGTCGACACGCTCCAGCAGGCCGGCGGCCTCCACGACGCTGCGCAGCTGGGTCTCGCCCCACACGCCGCGGGTGCTGTTGGAGCGGAGCGCCGAGGCGAGGGCCTCCGCGGTGCTGCGCAGCCGCTCCTCCGACTCCGCCGCCGTGCGCAGCTGCTGCGTCAGCTGACCGTGCTGCTCGCTGCGCTGCGACTCGAGCGCGACGACCTTGCGTTGCATGTCGGTGAGGCTCTCGCGCACCGGCGCGAGCGCCTGCAGGACCTTGCTCTCGGCGCGCTCGCGCTCGACCTGCGCCTGCGCCTCGGCGCGGTGGCGCTCGACCGTCTCGCGCTGCAACTCCTGCGCCGTGCGCAGCTGCTCCTCCAGCGCGTCGACGCGCGACTGCGCGCCCGCCAGGTCGGCGCGGATCTCCGCCTGGACGGCCTGCTCGGCCGCGCGCAGCTCCGCGAGGGCCGTGGTGTGCTGCGCCTCGATCACCGCCGGGTCGACGGCGGGGGCGGCCGGGGCGGAGTTCGCCGCGCGGTCGCGCAGCAGCTTCGCGACGGCGAAGCCGGCACCGACGGCGCCGACGACGAGGCCCAGGAGGAGACCGAGGAGCAGGGCGAGGATGTCCATGCCGCCAGTGTGACAGGGGGGTCCGACACTGGGGCGCTCCCGCGCGGCGGGTGCGGCTAACGGTCGGTGGCTGCCGGAGGAGTCGCGGTGCGGCGCGGCGGGATCAGGCCGCGGCGACCATCCCGATCCGGCCGACCCGGGCACCGGTGAGGGCGGAGAGGTCGTCGATCGTGGCGGCCTCGTGCCGCTTCGCCGCGTGGATGACGATGGCGGCGCACGCCTCGGCGTCGGCGAGGGCGTCGTGGTGGGCGAAGTCCTCGAAGCCGGCGGCCATCGCCGCGACCGGCAGGCGGTACGAGTCGAGGGAGTAGGTGTGGCGGGCGACCTGCAGGCTGCACAGGTAGCGGTACTCGGGGCAGGCGACGGCGGTCGCGGCGCACGCGGCCCGGATGACGCCCATGTCGAAGCCGGCGTTGTGGGCGACGAGGTGGTCGTCCTCCGCGAACTCGACGAGGTCGGCGAGCTGGTCCACCCATCCCGCAGCCCCGATGACGTCTTCGGGCTGGATGCCGTGGATGCGGACGTTCCACTCCTGGAAGTGGTCGTGCCCGAACGGCGGCTGGATGAGCCAGCCGACGCGGTCGACGACCCTGCCGTCCCTGACCTTCACCAGCCCGACGGAGCAGGCGGATGCCGCGGAGGAATTCGCGGTCTCGAAGTCGATGGCGGTGAAGTCCAGTGTCACGTCGTCATGCTCGCACGGCCCGCCGACACCGCCCGCGCACGGGGCGGGCGCGCCGCCGCATCGGCGACGCCCGATCTCGCCCCGACCTCCCGCGCGTACGATCGCAGCATGCGCCAGCGTCACGACCGAGACCTCCTCGCCGCCTCCTTCGACCGTGCCGCGGAGGTGTACGACGCCTCCCGTCCCGGGTACCCGGCCGAGGCCGTCGCCTGGATCGCCGAGGGCGTCGCGGGGGACGTGCTCGATCTCGGCGCGGGCACGGGCAAGCTCACGGCCTCGCTCGTCGAGGCCGGCCTGACCGTGACCGCCGTCGACCCGTCGCCCGAGATGCTGCGCGTGCTCGGCGAGCGGCTGCCCGGTGTGGAGGCGCGTCTCGGCACGGGGGAGAGCCTCCCGGTGGCCGACGCTTCCCAAGACCTGGTGGTCGCCGCGCAGGCGTGGCACTGGGTCGACACCGAGCGGGCCGTGCCCGAGGTGGCGCGCGTGCTGCGGCCCGGGGGCCGGCTCGGCCTGCTGTGGAACGACCGCGACGAGCGCGTCGACTGGGTGCGCCGCCTGGGCGAGCTGATCGGCGCGGGGGATGCGTACTCCGGCGACGAGGAGGAGCCCGTCGTCGGGCCTCCCTTCGGCGAGCTGGAGCGGCGCGACGTGCCGTGGACCCAGCGGCTCGACCTCGACGGGCTGCTCGACCTCGTGCGGTCGCGCAGCTACTTCATCACCAAGGACCCGGACGCGCAGGCGGCCGTCATCGCCTCCGTGCGGCGGCTGCACGCCGAGCATCCCGAGCTCGCCGGCGCGGCGACGATCGAGCTGCCGTATGTGACCCGGGCCTACCGGGCGGCCCTCGCGGGCTGAACGGCGGCCACCGCCCCGTAGAATGGACGACCGTGGCTCTCACTATCGGTATCGTCGGACTCCCCAACGTGGGCAAGTCCACCCTGTTCAACGCGCTGACCAAGAACGACGCGCTCGCCGCGAACTACCCGTTCGCGACCATCGAGCCGAACGTCGGCGTGGTGAACCTTCCCGACCCGCGGCTCGACAAGCTGGCCGAGGTCTTCGGGAGCGAGCGTATCCTCCCGGCGCCCGTGTCGTTCCTCGACATCGCCGGCATCGTGAAGGGCGCGAGCGAGGGTGAGGGTCTCGGCAACAAGTTCCTCGCCAACATCCGCGAGGCCGACGCCATCGCGCAGGTCGTCCGCGGCTTCAGCGACCCGGATGTCGTGCACGTCGCCGGCAAGGTCGACGCCGCCGGCGACATGGAGACCATCAACACCGAGCTCATCCTCGCCGACCTCCAGACCCTGGAGAAGGCGGAGGCGCGGTACGAGAAGGAGGTCAAGGGCCGCAAGCTGGAGCCGATCGTGCTCGAGACCGCCCGCGAGGCCGCCGCGTACCTCAACGAGGGCAAGCCGCTGTCGACCTCCAGCATCGACCTCGAGCCCATCAAGGAGCTCGGCCTGCTGACCGCGAAGCCCTTCATCTACGTCTTCAACGTGGACGAGGACGTGCTCACCGACGACTCCCGCCGTGCCGCGCTCGCCGCGCTGGTCGCCCCGGCCCAGGCCGTCTTCCTCGACGCCAAGCTCGAGTCCGAGCTCATCGACCTGGACGCCGCCGACGCCGCCGAGCTGCTCGCCTCCACCGGCCAGACCGAGAGCGGCCTCGACCAGCTCGCCCGCATCGGCTTCGACACCCTCGGCCTGCAGACCTACCTCACCGCCGGCCCCAAGGAGTCGCGCGCCTGGACCATCCCGAAGGGCGCCAAGGCCCCGCAGGCCGCCGGCGTCATCCACACCGACTTCGAGAAGGGCTTCATCAAGGCCGAGGTCATCTCGTTCGACGACCTCGTCGAGGCCGGCTCCGTCGCCGAGGCCCGCTCCCGCGGCAAGGCCCGCATGGAGGGCAAGGACTACGTCATGCAGGACGGGGATGTGGTGGAGTTTCGATTCAACGTGTAGGCGGTCCGGGCCTCGCGCCCGCTCGTCGCTGACGGAGGAGATCCCGGCCGGTACCCGGTCGGATCCCCTCCGTTACCTGTTTCTACCCGGCGCGTCGCCGGTGATCTCCTCCGTTGCCGACGGTAAAACTCGATAGGTCAGCTGTAGCTTTCGTTGAGGGGGTGTGTCCATGACCGAGTATCTCGACGAACTCGTCGGCGCCGATCTCGCACAGGTGTGGTTTGTGCGCGACTACCTGCAGCTGATCTTCGAGAACGATCGGGAATCACTTTCGCTCCAGTGCTACGTGTGGCCTCAGGTCCAGACCGAGGCCGCTCAGATCCAATTCGGGGATGCCGGCTATCGGGACTCTCTATGCGCTGCAATCGGTCAGCGAGTGTCGGGCGTGACCTCGAGCCGCGGAATCGCGATCAGTCTCGCCGATCGGACTTTCTCGCTCATGCCCAACGCAGACGAGCTCGTCGGACCCGAAATAGCCATGCTTCATTCACCCGGAAGCGGGAGTGACTGGATGGTCTGGCGTCCGGGGGAAGAGTCGTTCGAGTACCTCGCATGAACCGTGACGTTGTGAGTTCCGGTTCACTGCGTAGGCATCCCGGCATTCACCACCCCAGCGACCCCGGCGCCCCCTTGAAGGGCCCGACGACGGCGCTCGTGATCCAGCCGCCGTAGAAGTCTCCGGGCTGCGGCGTGACGACCTCGCCGTCGACCGTGCACTCGTCCATCTGCTGTGCGTAGACGGCGACGCGGTCTCGGAGCAGCTCGTACCCGGGCGACGGATGCGGGTAGTTCCACGCGCATGCGGACCGCGCCTCGCCTCCGCCGCGCACGTCGAGATAGCGCGCGGCGCCTTTGAACTCGCAGAACGACGAACCGTCGGCGTCAGCCAGCGCGTCGGCTGCGAAGTCCGCGATCGGGAGGTAGTAAACCGGTGGGTGGCTGGTCTCGAGCACCCGGACGACATCTCGGGTGTCGACGATGAGCTGCCCGCCCAGGCGGATCGTGACGGTTGCGGGGACGCGCTCGATGCGCGGCGGCCTCGGGTAGTCCCACACGGACTCCTGTCCCGGTCCTGGGGTCTCGGGGCGCGGTCGGGGCACCTGTTCACCCTACGCCGGTGGTGATTCACTGGAGTATGGCCGCCTCCCCGATGTTCCCGCTCGGCTCCGTGCTGTTCCCCAGCGTGCCCATCCCGCTGCGGGTGTTCGAGCCGCGGTATCTCACGTTGGTCGGCCGATTGCTCGACGAGGTCGAACCGGATTTCGAGTTCGGCGTCGTCCTCATCGAGCGCGGGTCCGAAGCCGGGGGCGGCGACCAGCGCGCCTCGGTCGGGACGATGGCGCGACTCGTGAGCGCCGCCGCGGGCGCCGACGACCTGCTCATCGTCGGCGTGGGGACCCGGCGGTTCACGGTCGAGCGTTGGGCCGACGAGGACCCGTATCCCCGGGCCGAGCTCTCCATGCTGCCGGACCTCGAGTGGTCCGAGGCGCTCGCACCACTGCGGACCGAAGCCGAAGCGGTTGTCCGCCGCTCGATCGCCCGCGTCGCGGAGCCGCGCGCGGAGGCCGATGTCGAGCTGTCGGACGATCCCGTCGAAGCAGCGTGGCAACTGGCAGCGATCGCCCCGCTGGGCGAGTACGACAGGTACACCCTGCTGCGGTCGACATCGATGGGAGGCCTCCTGCGTCAGGTGATCGACCTGACCTTGGAGGCTGAGGAGCTCTGGTCCGCTGAGTGAGGCCGCGGACCATCGGACGCCACCTCTGGTCGTGCCTGGCGGAGGAGATCCCGGCCGGTTTCAGCTCTGATCTCCTCCGTTACCTGTTCCTGCGCGGCGCGTCGCCACAGAACTCCTCCGTTCCCGTCACTTACTGCCCGACGACCCCGCCGCTGTGCACCAGCCGCACCTCCACACCCGCATCCCCGCGGATCGCCGGGTTGGTGCGGGCGATCGCGAGGGCGGCATCCAGGTCCGGCGCTTCGATGACGTAGACACCCGCCACCGCGACGGGCGCGTCGACGAACGGCCCCTCGGTCACGCCGCTCTCGCGCACGGAGCGGGCGAGGTCGCGCGGGGTGAAAGCGTAGGCGGTACGAAGGGCGCCGGAGTCGGCCAGGGCATCGCCGTGGGAATTCGGCTCCTCCAGATCCTCCTCGGTCGCGTCCAGGCGGTGTGCGGAATCGCCCGTGTAGATGAGGACGGCGTACTGAGGCATGGTGGGTGTCCCTTCGACGACGGTGACGTTACCCGTGGCAGGGCGGCTCCGCCACCCGCGGACGGGTGGGCCGCTCGAACGGACGTGCCCTCGACGCTACGCTGATGGCATGGGGGATGTTATGAAGAAACCAGTGGTCATTGCCGTCGTCATCGGACTGACGGCATTTCTGGCCGGTTGTGCGCCGATGGACACCTCGGCCGGGGAGCCGACGTCGAGCCCGGTCCGATCGTCGTCGCCGGATCCCGCGCCGTCCGAAACGGCGACGTCGACACCCGTGGCCGACTACACGGTCCTCGGGTTCGATGCGCAGAGTCTCTGGAATCAATGCCAGGAGGGGGTCGTCGCGCAGAACCAATGGATGGAGGAGACCCATCCCGGGATCACGACCATCCAGCCCCTCACGCCCGACGGCGTCCGCGACGCTCAGGACCGTGGCCGCGTGCAGGTCGTCGCGCCCTCGGCCGTGCTGCAGGACGGCAAGCCGCTCGCCATCTGGATCTGCGAATTCTCCGGCGAGCCGGCGTCGCCCCACCTCGAGTACGCGTCGATCTCCGATCGGTGACGCGAGGAGGTTACCGGCCCATCCCGTAGCGGGGGATCGCCGCCGCCGGAACGGTCACCGCCCGGCCGGCTACCCGCCGTACTTCGCGTGGACGACGATCGGGGTGCCGTTCGCGGAGCAGATCTGACCGACGAGCGCGTCGGCGGCGGTGAAATCGCCGAGGGGAGCGTGGGTGAAGCCGCCGGGATGGTCGCCGTCCCCGGTGAGCCACTCGGCGAGCTGCGGGATGGAGGGGCCGAGCAGGCCCGCCTTCTCCGGGTGCGCCTGCGCGGTGGCGGCGAGAGCGGACAGGTCGGTCTTCGCTTTCGCGGTCTGCTCGCTCCACTGCGCGTCGGTCACGTCGCCGGCATCGTGACCTGCATCGGCATTGGTGTACGCCTCCGTGATCGACGACAGCGTGGCGCACTGGGTCGTGGTGGTGCGGTCCGGTGCGAACGGCCGCGGGCTGAAACGGAGGTCGGCGGTGAGGCGCGAATCGGCGGGAACCCACACGTCGATCCGCAGGTGCGTCCCCGGCGCGACGGCGGTCACATCGAAGTCGAACGACTGTGCGCCGCCACACGCCCCGGAACGGGAGTCGACGCCGGTCGCGGGGGAGATGGTGTAGAGGCCGCCGAGGCACGAGAAGTCGACGTGCAGCGACTTCGCTCCCGTCGGAAGCACCAGGTCCGCTGTCGCGGGGCCCTCGTGATAGAGCTGGGCGGTGGGCCAATCGGCGGTGGACACCGGAGTCGGCGTGGACGTCGACGCGCTGCGGGCAGCGGTGCAACCGCTCAGCGCCGCGGTCGAGATCGCTGCGATTGCGATGGTGGTCGTCCAGCGTGAGATGCGCATGATCGTGGTCCCCTCCACACGGTGATACGGATGAGGACATCCTGCCGCATCCCGCTGCCCGCACGCGTCGCCGCCGCGCGGGCGTCTGCGGCGCGTCGGGACGTTTGCGGTGCGGCACGCGGGGCGCCGCGCAGCGCGCCTCACCACCGCCGCTTGATCGCGCCCTTCGGGCCGGCGACCAGGCTCGCCTCCGGCACGTCCTCCGCGACGACGGTCCCGGCGGCGATCACGGAGTCGCGGCCGATCGTGACGCCGGGGAGGATGGTGGCGCCGGCCCCGATCCAGACGTTCTCCTCGACGACGATGGGGCCGCCCGTGAGCCAGACGCGGCGGTCGTCGGTGTCGACGGGATGGCCGACGGTGATGAAGGTGACCTTCGGGGCGATCATGACGCGCTCGGCGAGACGGATGCCGGCGTAGTCGAGGAAGGTGCAGTTCTGGTTGATGAAGACGCGCTCGGCGAGCTCCAGGTTCAGCCCGTGGTCGGTGAAGAACGGCGGGTAGATGGTGGTCTTCGCCGGCACCGGGCGGCCGAGGATCCGCTCGAACAGCTCGGCCTTGCCCGCGTCGTCGTCGAACGGGAGGACGTTGAGCCGCGAGGTCAGTGCGGTCGCCTCCAGGACCCGCTCCGACATCGCCTGGAACTCGGGACTGTGGATGCGCATGAGGAGGTCGCCGGGCATGCGCCCATGCTGCCACCGATGTCCCCGCTGCCGGACCAGGGGCGCCGTGGGTCGCCACTGCTGCTCCGAGTGCGGTCGCTCGGGACGATTGCGGCGCGGCGCGCGCGGGCAATCGTCCCGGGGCGCAGCAGTCGCCATTCGGCGCCACCGATGTCGCCGCCTCCCGCTACGCTTCCGGCATGTCCATCGAAGTGCTGCCGGCGACGGGTCGCTGGGATGATTTCGCGACGTTCATGGTGCCGCGCAAACCCGGGGGCGGGGGATGCGTGTGCATGTCGTACCGGGATGCGCGGCTCGACATGCCCGCCCGCATCGAGTACATGCACGCGGAGTGCGAGACCGAGCCGGGGCCGGGGGTGCTGGCATACCTCGACGGCGAGGTCGCGGGCTGGTGCTCGGTGGCGCCGAAGTCGACGTACCGGCGGCTGCTGAACTCCCGCACCATCCCGCATCTGGACGAGGAACTCGACCCGTGGTCGATCGTGTGCTTCGTGGTGCGGGGCGGGTTCCGCAAGCGCGGCGTGATGCACCAGCTGCTCGACGGGGCGGTGGAGCACGCGCGGGCGTCGGGCGCGACGATCGTCGAGGGCTACCCGGTCGACACGGGCGGCGAGAAAGTGGATGTGATCAGCGGCTACGTCGGAACGGTGGCGCTGTTCGAGAAGCACGGCTTCGAGCGGTACGCCGAGACGAACGCGCACTCCGGGGGAGCGGACCGCTGGGTGATGCGGCGGACGTTGCGCTGACGTCCGCTCGGTTAAACACGACCACCGCCGACCCGGGAGGGCTGGCGGAAGTCGGTGCCGGACGAGGCCGGCGGGGCGGGGATCACCCCGCCGTGACCCGGCGGCGGTAGACGGCCATCGCGACGGCGTAGGCGACGACCAGGATGCCGACGCACCAGGCGAGGGCGACCCAGATGTCGCTGCCGACCGGCTGGCCGGCGAACAGGGCGCGGATCGAGTTGACGATGGACGTGACGGGCTGGTTCTCGGCGAACCACCGGACGGGGCCGGGCATGCTCTCGGTCGGGACGAAGGCCGAGCTGATGAACGGCAGGAAGATGATCGGGTAGGCGAACGCTCCTGCGCCGTCCACGGTCTTCGCCGACAGTCCGGCGATGACGGCGATCCAGGTGAGTGCCAGGCTGAACAGCAGCAGGATGCCGGCGACGCCGAGCCAGGCGAGCACGCTCGCCCCGGTGCGGAATCCGACCAGCAGGGAGACGAGCACGACCAGCACGACCGAGATCATCGTCGAGACGAGGGACGTGATCACGTGCGCCCAGAGCACGCTCGACCGGGCGATCGGCATGGACTGGAAGCGCTCGAAGATCCCGCCCTGCAGATCCATGAACAGCCGGTACGCGGTGTACGAGATGGCCGTCGCGACCGTGATCAGCATGATCCCGGGCAGGAGGTAGTCGACGTACGAGCCGGAGAACGAGCCGGTGTCGATCGCGCCGCCGAAGACGAACACGAACAGCAGCATGAACGCGATCGGCATGAGCGCGGTGGTGATGATGGTGTCGAGGCTGCGCGTGATGTGGCGCATGGACCGTCCGGTGAGGACGGTGGTGTCGCTGAAGAATGTCGCGGTGGACATCATGACTCCTTCGAGGTCGTGCCATCGCCGACGATGGCGAGGAAGACGTCCTCCAGGCTGGGCTGCTTCTCGACGTACTCGACCTCGGCCGGCGGAAGCAGCTGCTTCAGCTCGGCCAGGGTGCCGTTCGCGATGATGCGGCCCTCGTGGAGGATGGCGATGCGGTCGGCGAGCTGCTCGGCCTCATCCAGGTACTGCGTGGTGAGCAGCACCGTGGTGCCGCGGCCGGCGAGCTCCTTCACGGCCTCCCAGACCTCGATCCGCGCCTGCGGGTCGAGACCGGTGGTGGGCTCGTCGAGGAAGATCACCGGCGGATCGCCGATCAGGCTCATGGCGATGTCGAGCCGGCGGCGCATGCCGCCCGAGTAGGTCGCGACCTTGCGGGAGCCGGCCTCGGTGAGCGAGAAGCGGGCGAGCAGCGCGTCTGCGATCGCTGCCGGCTTCTTCCGGTGCCGCAGCTGGGCGACGAGGATGAGGTTCTCGCGCCCGGTGAGGATCTCGTCGACGGCCGCGAACTGGCCCGTCAGGCTGATCGAGTCGCGCGCCTCGGCGGGCTTGGTGGCGACGTCGAAGCCGTTGACGACGGCCTTCCCGGCGTCGCCCTTGAGCAACGTCGAGAGGATCTTGACCGCCGTCGTCTTGCCCGCGCCGTTGGAGCCGAGCAGGGCGAAGATGCTGCCGTGCTCGACGTCGAAGTCGACGCCGCGGAGGACGCTGAGCTTCTTGTAGGACTTCTCGAGGCCCCGGACCTGGATGGCCGGGCCGCGCTCGACGGTCTGCGTGGTCATTCCTCCGCCTCCTGCTTCGTCTCGGCCGCCTCGACGGCGGCGTTCAGACGGGCGCGCTCCTTGTCGATCCAGCGCTTGCCCGTGTAGGCCTCGGCGAACGCCTCCGCGAACTCGACCGGGTCCTCCCCGACGATGTCGCGGACGGGGGTGCCGTCGGTCGCGGCGCGCTCCCAGAGGTCGACGAAGTCGCCCATCATCGTGACGAGGGTGTCGCCGTCCTCGACGCCGCCGTTGTACATGAAGTACCGCTGCACGGCCTTCGCGACGGCGTTGTAGGGCTCGGGCAGGGCCTCCAGCCGTGCCCGGTACAGCCGGTACTGCTTCTTCTGCTCGAGCGATCCGGTGATCGCCTCGACCCATTTGGCCGCCATGTCAGTTCTCCCCTTCGTGTCGGAGCTGTTCCAGTCGTTCTGCGAGGAAGCTCCACGTCCTCCAGAACTCGTCGAGGTACTCGTGTCCCGCGGTGTTCAGCGAGTACACCTTGCGCGGCGGGCCCTTCTCGGACGGGACCTTCTCCACGTCCACGAGGCCGCGCTGCTCGATGCGCACGAGGAGCGCGTAGATCGTGCCCTCGGCGATGTCGGTGAAGCCCTGATCCCGCAGCCACGAGGTGATCTCGTAGCCGTACGCGGGCCGGGCCTGGAGGATGGCGAGGACGATGCCCTCGAGGGTCCCCTTGAGCATCTCGGTCGCTTGCTTGCTCATGGACTCTCCTTCCGGCTACTCAGTGTTGCTTGGTACTGGTAGATAGTAACGCCGAGTACCGGTAGATAGCAACACTGAATAGTGAGGAGGTTCCGCAGCCGGCGTCAGGAGTCGTGCAGGATCGAGCGGATCGCCTGGAGCGCGCGCTCCGGCTCTCCGTCGACCGTCGGCACGAAGTGGACTCCGGGCCGCTGCTCCGCCATCGCGAGCAGGTCGGCGTAGAGCGCCTCGATCGGCTCCGCGGCCGGCAGGCGCTGGAGCACGGCAGCGTCGCGGTGTCGGGGATCGTCGGACGCGGACCGTGCGGCGAACCGTGCCGACGCCTCCGCCGGATCGCCGACGAGCACGATCTCCACGAACCCCGCCTGCGCCGCGTGCGCGGCCGCGGCGAGTTCGTCCGCGAATTCCGGCCGCCGCAGGAACTGCGGCACGACGACATCGTGCCCTGCGGTCAGGTGCGCATCGATCATGGCGAGCGCGATGCGGCGCGCGGCCGTCCCGGAGGCTTCGGGATCGTCCGACCAGCGCCCCAGCGCGCCGCGCACGGAGTCGATGTCGAGGGCGAGCGCGAGCGGGCGATCCTCGACCAGCAGCGCAGCGAGCGTCGACTTGCCGGAGGCCGGAGCGCCGTTGATCAGGATGAGCCTGGCCATCCACCGACGATATCCGAGGCGGTCCCCGCCGTCACTCCCGCACGTGCGCTCCACGCCGCCGGGGCACGGTGCGCCCGTCGTGCAGCTCGATCACGCGGTCGGCGCGCGCCATCAGGAGCGGGTCGTGCGTGGTGACCACGGCCGCGACGCCGGAGTCGTGCACCAGCTCGACGAGCAGATCCATCATCGCCGCGCCGGTCACGCTGTCGAGCTGACCGGTCGGCTCGTCGGCGAGCAGGACCTGCGGGCGGGCCGCGAGCGCGCGGGCGATGCCGACGCGCTGCTGCTGGCCGCCGGAGAGCTCGGACGGTCGCTGGGCGGCGTGCCCGCTCAGCCCGACACGGTCGAGCAGGTCGGCCACCCGTGCGTCGCGCTCGGCCGGCTCGACGCCGAGGAGTCGCAGCGGGACCTCCACGTTCTCCGCTGCCGACAGCACCGGGACGAGGCCGAACGCCTGGAAGACGAAGCCGAGGCGCGTCCGCCGCGCGGCGACGAGTTGCGACTCGGTCGCGGTCGTGAGGTCGAGACCGCCGAGGGTGACCGTTCCGGTGGTCGGCATGTCCAGACCGCCGAGCACGTTGAGGAGGGTCGTCTTGCCGGAGCCGGACCGGCCGCGGACGACGAGCAGCTCGCCCGGGTGCACCTCCAGCGAGACCGCTTCGAGCGCCGTGACGTTGCCGGCCGCGGTCGTGAAGACGCGCCCGACCCCCTCGGCCCGCAGGAGCGGCCGGAGCGCGGTGTCGTCGACCTGTCCCGGCATCTCAGCGCTGGTCATCGTGGCTCCCGTCGTCCTCGCGGTCCTGGTGCGGGAAGACCCCGACGTGGTCGGACTCGAGTGCGAGGCGCACCCGATCGCGCATCGAGAGCGCGCTGAGGTACTCGGGGGGCAGCTGGAGGCGCCCGACCCGGTCCAGCACCGCGAACTCCTCGGCGACGGTGTGCTCGTCCCCGCTCTCGGTCCGCCCGGTGCGCCGCAGCACCTCCGTGGAGGTGCGGCCGTCGCGGATCTGAATGGTCCGCGCGACGTGCTCCGACACCGCGGGGTCGTGCGTGACGATGAGGGTCGTGACGCCGAGCTCGCGGTTGACGCCGCGCATCGCCTCCAGCACGTCCGCCGAGGTGTGCTCATCGAGTTCACCCGTCGGCTCGTCGGCGAGCAGCACGGCGGGCTCGTTCGCCAGTCCGACGGCGATGGCGACGCGCTGCTGCTCGCCGCCGGACATCTCGGCGGGCCGGCGGTCGGCGCAGTGCGACACCTCCAGCAGGTCCAGGAGGTCGCGGCTGCGCTCGACCCGGTCGGGACGGCGCGCCAGCGACATGGTGAGCGCGATGTTCTCGCGGGCCGTGAGGTAGGGGAGGAGGTTGCGTGAGGTCTGCTGCCAGACGAAGCCGACCGTGCGGCGTCGGTAGTCGACGCGCTGCCTGGCGGTCAGCGCGAGCAGGTCGCGGCCGGCGACGGAGGCGGCGCCGGCGGTGGGCTTGTCGAGCCCGGAGAGGATTCCGAGCAGCGTGGACTTGCCCGAGCCGGAGGCGCCGACGATCGCCACGAGCTCGCCGCCGCGGACGCGCAGGTTGAGGCCCTGCAGCGCCTGCACCTCCACGCCCTCGGCGGTGAAGATGCGGACGAGGTCGGAGCATTCGATGCCCGCGTCCGGGCGGTCATGCGGCATGACGGTCATTCTTCCCCTCCTACCCGCAGCACGGCGGCCGGAGAGCGGCGGCGTGCGACGGCGAGCGCGATGAGTGTGACGGCGACGGTCGAGAGGGCGAAGCCTCCCGCCGCCAGAGCGATGAGCCCGGGGTCGATGACGACCTCCGGTGCGATCGGGCCGCCCGTGAACCCGCTGAGGTCGATCGGGGCGAGCACGATCGCCGGCAGAGCGATGCCGACCAGGACGCCGGCGACGATCCCGACGATCAGGAGCGGCCCGAGCTCCCAGCCGAGCAGGGCCGCGGTCTGGCGGGAGGTGTAGCCGATGGTGCGCAGGGTGGCGACCAGCCGGGTGCGCGCGGCGGTGCCGATCACGAGCGCGAGCAGGAGGGCGCCGACGCACATCAGTGCCGACAGGGCGATGGACAGCAGCGCGACGGTCTCGAGCCCGGCCACGAGCGGCGCCTGACGCAAGGCCGTCTGCTCGAGCCGGGCGTCACCGATGGTCGCGCCGTCGCCCGCGATGGCGGCGAGTTCGCGGTGGACCGTTCCCGGATCGGCGCCGGGGGCGAGGGCGACCAGCACGGTCTGGGGCGCGCCGGTGATCTCCGCGGAGGCGGGCAGGGCCGTGCGGTCGATGATCGCCCACTGGCTGTCCCGGATGTAGATGCCCGGCGCGAAGGAGAACTCGGTGACGCCGAGATGGACGGCGGTGCGTCCGTAGAGGATGGCGCTCGTCACCGGGATCGCCGGATCGAAGCCGCCGATGACGGCGCCGGTGCGGGCGGAGTCCTTCTGCGGGAGCGCAGCCGAGACGCGTGCGGACTCCGGGATGCCCGACTGCACCCGGGCGAGCTCGACCGGGTCGACCAGGTATCCCGACAGCTCGCCGCCCTGCGATCCGGCCTGCACGCGCACGCCGCCCGCCCACTCGACCACGGCGCTCGCTGCGACGCCCGGTGCGGTGCGCAGGCCCTTCACCTGGGCGTCGCTGAACGTCGTCGGCGCGGTCACGCTGAGGTCGGCGCCGACGCGGGCGAGCGCGCCCGTCTCGATGCCGGAGCGCTCGGTGCTGAGCACGCTCGCGGAGAACACCGCGATCGCGACGCCGAGCACCACGGCGAAGACCGGCCAGAGACCGCCCGAGCGGGCACGGAGGGCGCCCGCCGCGCCCAGATAGGCTACCGGGCCGCGGCGCCGGCGCAGGGAGCGGGCCAGCCACGCCAGGGGGAGGGGATAGACGCGGAGGACGATCACGCAGGCGGCGAGGGCGATCAGCACCGGCGTGACCGCCAGGAGCGGGTCGACGCCGAGCCCGGCATCCCGCGGGGCGAGCCCGCGCTGGAAGAGGGCGGCCACCCCGAGAGCGGCGAGCCCGACGACGAGGACCTCCAGCACCCAGCCCCAGCGGCGGCGGACGGCGTGCTCGCTCCGGAGGTCGTCGCCCGGGCCGAGCCGCCCGGCGGCGACGGCGCAGAGGGCGGGAGGCGCGAGTGCGCAGAGCACCGCGAGCGCGACGGGCAGCGCGATCGTGTCGACACCAGGAGTCAGGAGCAGCGCGGCCGTCAGTCCCAGGGCCGCGGCCGGAACGGAGACGACGGCGGTGTCGACGGCGAGACCGAGTCGCAGGCGGGCCGGGGAGGCGCCGCGAGCCGCCAGCAGCGCGAGCGTCTCGCGCCGGCGCCCGAGCAGCAGCCGCACTCCGAGCACGAGGACCGCGAACGCGACGCCGATCGGGCCAGCGGCCAGGATGGCGAAGAGCGTGTTCGCGGGCTGCGCGCGGGTGACGTAGTCGTCGAGCGTGCGGTCGAGGGAGGTGGAGAACCGCAGCGCCGTCGGGGTGCCGTCGAAGGTCGCAGGGGGCGGACTGGACAGGAAGCGGGCGAGCGACGAGCGCACGGCATCCAAGCGGTCCACCGAGAATGCCGCGGGGGAGACGGGGAGCCAGGCCTGCGTGGAGGTCGCGGTGAAGAGGGGCGCTATGCGCGTCCAGGAGTCCGGATCGACCCAGGCGACCGCGCGGTAGAGCTTGCCCGCGTCGCCGAGGTCGGCGTAGCTGCCGTGCGCCCGGAGCGTTCCGAGCGCCCAGAGGTCGGAGCCGGACGCCCGCGGGTGCACCGTGCCGCTGAGCCGGAGCCGGAAGGAGCCGGTCGAGAACGCGGTGCGGGTCTCGCCGACCTTCCAGCCGAGCAGCGTCGCGGCCTCCGTCGCCATGACGACGTCGATCGTCGTGCCCTCGGCGGGGGTGCCGCTCGCTGTCGTGCTCGGCAGGGCAGCCGGCCACGTGCCGGCATCGAGCGTGGCCGACTCCCGCAGACGCTGGTACGCCTCCACGTCGGTGACGTACTGCGTGTTCCCCGCCGCCCCGGCCGGACCCTCGGTGGCGACGTCGTCGCTCCGCGCGGCGAAATCGCCGGGGAGCGTGACCGCCGAGAGCGCCGGGAGCATGCCCGAGCGCGCGGCGGCGAGCGCGGCCGGCATCCCGTTCCACACGGCGGCGGGATCGGCGGCGCCGGTGGACGGCGTGGCCGACATCGACGACATCCCCGTCACTACCGACGTGAGCAGGTCGCGGTTGGCCGGGGTCGCCTCCTCGACGCGGTAGTGCAGCTCGTCGCCGAGGAGGCCGTCCGCGAAGCGCGGCCAGGCCGACACCGCCGTCGTCGCGATCAGCACGACGACGCCGAGCAGGGCGAGGCCACCGCGGGAGGCGGCGAACGCCCGCGCCGCGAGCGCGGGAGCGGAGAGGAGGGAGCGCCGGCTCATCGCGTCTCCGCCCGGTACGAGGTGTCGGCGGTCTGGCGCCGGACGGCGCGTCCGTAGAGCCACAGGACGACGGCCACCGCGACGGCCAGCGCACCGATCGCGACCGCCAGCCCGATCGGGTCGAGCCGTCCTTGCACGGAGAGCGTGCTCGGTGCGGTGACGACCGACAGGCGGGCGAGGGCGTTCCCGGCCAGGAGGAAGACGGCCAGGCCGCCGACCACGCCGACCAGGGCGGCGCCGAGCACGACTCCGGCGAGTTCGCGTCGCCGCGCGGACACCTGCTGCCGCGAACCGACGCCGACGGCGCGCAGCACGACCACCTCGGCACGTCTGTCGCGGAGGGCCGACAGGGCAGCGGCCGCGACGGCCACCACCGCGAGGAGCGCGCATCCCGCCGCTCCCAGCCACAGCGCGGCGACGGCGCTCGCCATGAAGCGCGCGACGAAGGCGCCCGACGCATCGGTGACGACGGCGTCGGCACCGCCCGCCTGCTGTGCAGCGTGGGCCACCCGCTGCGGGTCGGGCGTGGCGAGCCAGATCGAGCCCAGTCGCGGGACGGTCGGGGCGGTGCGGAGCATCTGGTCGTCGAGCGCGCGGAGGTCGACGAGGACGGCGCTCTGGTCGGAGGTCCCGGGAACGGCGGCGACGACGCCCGCGACCGTGCCCTGGAGGGTCGCCCACGGCGAGTCGAGTTCGATGCGTGCGCCGGTATCGAGCCCGGCAGCGTCTGCGGTCGCCCGGGTGACGATCACCGGGACGTCGCCGCCCGACCCGGGGAGCAGGCGCACCGCCTCGTCGCTGCCGGCGGGCACGAGCGGGGAGTCGAAACCGAGGGCGCCTGCCGTGCCGTTCGTCACGGTGAACGCGGACCCGAAGGCCGCAGACGCCGGCTTCCAGCCGCTCGTCGTGAGCGGCCCTCCCGCATCCACGTCGGTGATCCGGACCTGGACCGGGACGGCGGTCGCGCCGGTGTCGAGGTGGGTGTCCACGGCGACGAGCGACCACGGGCCGCCGTCCGGGATGGCGGCGGAGACCCGCCCGGGTGCGCCTCCCGCGACCGGTGCCGCTGACAGCGGGGCGACGGCGCCGTTCCCGTCGCTCACCCAGAACGTCAGCCGAACGGCCGGCGCGGGGACCCCGCCTCCGGGAACCGTCGCGGTCACGACCGCTGCGATGGTGTGCGCGCCGTCGCCGAGCGCCACACCTCGCAGCGGATCCTGGGCCGTCAGCTGCTGAGCGGCGGCACGCGGCGCGAACATGTAGGCGCCCACGTCGACCAGCGTGGGCAGCGCGCGGGCGGGTGCGGCGACCAGGGTCACGTCCTCCTGACCGAGCGTCGCGTCCGTCACGAGCGCGGGAGCGGCGGTCGATACGGTCGGGATGTCGGCGAACCGGTCGGTCGGCGGGAGGTCCCCGGCCCCGCGCACGCTGCCCGCGACACCGAGGTCCACCCGCACGTCCGCCCCCGCCACCAGCCGCGACGAGTCGTGGAGGAAGCCGGACCACGTCCCGACGTACCCCGCCGCGAAAGTGGCGGCGCCGACCGCGAGCACGACGAGCGCGACCGGGGCGGCGACCAGCTGGACGCCGCGGCTCACCTGCCGGGCGGGCAGCACCGCCGCGAGGCCCCTGCGACGCGCGGCCAGCCGTTCGACGCCGGCGGCGACGGGTCCGAGCGCGACCAGTGCGGCGACCACCACGGCGCAGAGCACGGCTGCGGGGGCGACGGTGCCGACCGGGTCGACCCTCCCGTCCGCATCCGGCGCGCCGTAGGAGAGGAACCGCCAGAGCGTCACTCCAGCGGCCGCCAGCGCGAGCACGCCGAGGGTGAGGGAGGCGGCCGAACGCACCCGGCCCGACTCCACCTGCCCGGGAGCGGAGTCGGCCGACCGTGCGGTGACGGCGGTCACGACCGCGGTGGCCGCGACGGCGACCACGAGCACCGCCGCGGCCGGCACGATCGCCGCGAGCACGGCCTCCGGGAGCCCGGTGGCGGAGCCCGCTCCGGTGGTTGCGAGCACGGCGAGCGCGAGTGCAGCGCCGATCGCGGTGGCGATGAGCGCGACGAGCGCGGACTCGGCAGCATCGGCGCGCACCAGCGTGCCCACTGTCGCCCCGCGGGCGCGCAGCACCCGGGTCTCGCCGAGCCGGGACCGGGCCAGCAGCCGCGCCAGGAGGACGAGCGAGATGGTCGAGCAGACGGCGAGCAGCGCGAGCGGCACGGGAAGGACGGCGGCCAGGGCGCCGACGGACTGCTGCATGTCTGCCACGGTCGCGGCGGCCTGCCCGAGAGGCGTGAACGGCCCCGACGCCGCCTCGGAGTCGGTCAGGGCACCGACGGCATCGGTGTAGCCGGTCCGGAGGCGCGGGAGGTCCGCCGCCGTCACGCGCGACGCGTCGGGCGTGACGACCCACTGCGCCGTCACCGAGGTGGTGACCGCGGTGAGGAGGCCCGAGTTGCCGATCAGGCGTCCATCGGTGCCGCCGGTCCCGGCGGTGACGCCGAGCCAGGCGGGCGCAGCGGCATCCTTCGGCGCCCAGATCCCGGAGACGACGACACCGACCGTGCCGGCATCGGCGGTCAGCGGCAGCCGTGCGCCGACCTCCAGGCCGGCCGCGCGGGCCAGGGCGGCGTCGACGGCGACCTCGGAGTCCCCCTTTGGCCACGTCCCGGAACGCAGGTCGGCGCGCGCACGCAGGTCCGCCGCATCGGTCAGGAGCAGCGCGGTCCGGTCGCCGCCGATCGCGACGGACGCGGCGAAGGCGGTCCGGTCGACCGTCACCGGCGCCGCCCGGAACTGCCGGGCGAGGACGGATCGCACGGTACGGTCCTGAGCGCGTGCATCGTCCGGATCGAGCGCCGACTGGTACGCCTCCGCGACGGTCGCCGCGGGCCCGGCCTCGATGCTCTGGCGCACCGCGAGCGTCGGCGAGCGCACGGCCAGCCCCGCCATGGTGCAGGCGAGGAAGGCGATCACGACGACCGTCAGAGCAGTCGCCGCGAGAACGCCCGCCTGCGCGCGCGAACGCTGCGGCCAGAACGCACGGATGCGTCCCTCCGTCCGAGCCCCCACGCGCATCCCCTCACCGTATCGCGACGGGGACGGTGTTTTTGTGCGCGTGCGCGCGGGGCGGCGACGATCGTACCGCGGTCAGGCGCCTCGGCCGACGACCTCGTCCACGAACCCGGCGACCGTCGACCCGATCAGCTCCCGCACCGCCGCCGCGCCGAGAGGCGACGACTTCAGGGTCTTCATGCCGTGGTCGGCGCCCGGAACGGCGACAACCCGGACCCCGTCCCGGGCCGCCGCCTCGGCCGCCACCGTCTCGGCCGTCCCGAACGTGTCACGGTCTCCTTGGAGTACCAGCACCGGCACGTCCGGGAGCAGCAGCTCGTCGAGGCGCGACTTCTCGGGTCGCCCCGGCGGGTGCAGCGGGAAGGCGAGGCAGACGACTCCGGCGGCGCCGAGCTCCGTCGCGGTGCGGCAGGCGACCCGGGCGCCGGCGCTGCGACCGCCGACGAACAGCGGGAGGCCCGCCGCGAGGTCCGCCACGACCGGTGCCGTCTCGCGCCACGCGATGTCCAGCGCCTCGGGACGGGAGGCGACGCGCTTGCCGGCGACCCGCCAGGGCTGCTCGTAGCGGGCGACGGAGATGCCGGACGCGGGCAGGGCGTGCGCGAGCGCGTCCAGGTCGACGGCGTCGATGCCGCCGCCGGCGCCGTGGCCGAGCCAGAGCAGTGCGCGCGGAGCGTCCGCCGCCGCGACCACGAGGCGACCCGGACCGAGCGAGGTGGGGGCGGTGATGTCCATCCCTTCGACGGTACCCGGTCCGCGCTGTGGCGGCGCGGATAGGCTTGTCGCGTCGGAGGCGTGCGCACGGGCACGCGGCGTCGGGAGGCCGGAATGCGTTTCGAAGAGCTCGTCGGCGTGGAGCTGCCGCTGGTGCTGGGCCCGTTCGGCGGCCTCTCCTCCGTGGAGCTGACCACGGCCGTCAGCGCGGCGGGCGGCCTCGGATCGTTCGGGCTCTACGGCTTCACGGCCGACCGCATCCGGGCGACCGCTGCGGCCCTCCGCTCCCGGACGGACCGCCCGTTCGCCCTCAACCTGTGGCTCCCGCTCGAGCTGCCGGGGGAGCACCCGGTCGAGCGGGAGGAGTACGCGCGGTACGTCGAGGCGCTCGGTGCCCTGTTCGACGCGGCGGGTGCGGAGCGCCCTGCGTGGCCGATCGCGCTGCCGCCGTCGTTCGACGAGCAGATCGAGGCGGCGCTCGCGGCCGCGCCCGCCGTGCTGAGCTTCATCTTCGGCGTGCCGCCGGCGGAGATCGTCGAGGCCGCCCACGACCGCGGGATCGTCGTGATCGGGACGGCCACCACGGTCGCCGAGGCGCGTGCGCTCGCGTCCGGCGGGGTGGATGCGGTCGTCGCGTCGGGCTCCGAGTCGGCCGGGCACCGCCCCTCCTTTCTGGCCCCGGCGGAAGACAGCCTCGTCGGCGGTCTCGCGCTCGTGCCGCAGGTGGTGGACACCGTGGAGGTGCCGGTGATCGCGGCAGGTGGCATCGCCGATCGGCGCGGTGTCGCGGCAGCGTTCGCCCTCGGCGCGGACGCCGTACAGGTCGGGACGGCCTTCCTCGCCACCCGGCAGTCGGCCGCCCCGGAGGCGCACCGCGCGCGCATCCGCACGGCCGAGGCCTCGGACACCGTCCTGACCCGCGCCATGAGCGGGCGGCTGGCGCGGGGTCTGCGCAACCGCGCGGTCCGCGAGATCGAGGAGGGCGGCACGATCGCGCCCTTCCCGGTGCAGAACGCGCTCACCGGGGTGTTCCGCCGGACGGCGGGCGAGCGCGGAGACGACGAGCTGCTGTCGCTGTGGATGGGGCAGAGCGCGGCGCTCGCCCGGCACGACGACGCCGCGGAGGTGCTGGCCGAGCTGGCTCGGGGCCTCCCGGACCGCTCGCGCTGACCCGACCCGATGCTCCGCTCAGGCCGCCGCGCCCGCCGCGCGCCCGCCCGGCCGCACGAACACCAGCAGCCCCAGGTGCACGACGGCCAGGCCGGTCGCGACGGCGACGGCGGTGAGCCAGCTCCCGCCGGTGGTCCCGCCGCTGAAGAGCAGCCCGAGGAGTGTGGTGGCGACGATCGCGCCGACATAACGCGAGGTCTGGAAGATGCCCGCCGCGACCCCGCTGTCCTCCGGCCGCGCCGACGCGTAGAGGGCCTGGTTCATCGAGATGCTGACGACGCAGTAGGGGATGCCGAGCGCGGCGGTCAGCACCAGCACGACCCACGGCGCGGTCGAGACCGTGGCGACACCGAGCAGGGCCGCGCCGACGATCAGCGACGACGCGCCCCAGAGCAGGGTCCGGCGCAGCCCGACCCGCTCGATCGCCCGGGCCGCCAGGGGCGTCGCGACGATCGTGACCGCGGCCAGCGGGAACATCAGGAGGCCCGCGATGCCGGCCGGGTACCCCGCGTGCGCCTGCAGGTACTGCGGGAGGCCGAAGAACGCCGAGTAGTAGACGACGCTGAAGATGGCGAAGCAGAGGTACACCATCATCAGCCGGCGGTTCGCAGCGAGCAGGCGCAGGTCGAGGAACGGGTGCCGGGTGCGCAGCTCCCGCCAGACGAACGCCGCGCCGGCCGCAGCGAAGATCGGCAGCAGCCACCAGAGCGGCGCGGGGGAGAGGTCGAGCAGGAACACGAGCAGCGCGGTCAGCGTCGTGACGAAGAGCAGGATGCCCGGGATGTCCGACTCGGCCAGAGTGCGCGACAGCGGCACGCGCTCCCGCTCGGCGTCCCGCGGCGCGAACACCCACACCCCGACGAACGCGAGCGCGGCGAGCGGCACGTTCACCCAGAAGATCGACTGCCAGCCGAGGAAGGTGACGAGCGCCCCGCCGAGCACGGGGCCGATCGCGGCGCCGGACGTGTTGGCGATCTGGAGGCGTCCCAGCAGCCGCGGGGTGCCGACGTCCGTCCCGGCGGAGAGCGGCCGCAACATGGCGATGGCGGAGGGGAAGGCGGTCGCCGTCCCGATCGCCAGGGCGACCCGGCCGGCGCAGACGGCGGCGAAGGACTGCACGAACGGCGTGACGGCGCAGGCGATCGCAACGACGATCATCCCGAACAGGAACAGCCGGCGCGGCCCGAACCGGTCGGCGAGCCGCCCCATGAGCGGCTGCCCCGCCGCAGAGGCCAGATAGAAGGAGGTGATCACCCAGGTGACCGTCGTCACATCCACCCGGAAGTCGCGCTGCAGCGACACCAGCGCGACCGCGATCATCGACGAGTTGAGCGGGTTGAGCACCGTCCCGACGCTGAGCGCGGCGACGGCGGCGCCCACCCGGCTCCCGCGCGGTCGGGGGTCCGGGGCAGGGGAGGTCACCCGTCCAGCCTAATCAGGCGTCGGCCGGCCGGTGGTCAGGCGTCGAGGTCGTCGGTCGTCACGGGGATGGTGGAGCGGTAGGGGTACGCCGGGACTCCCGCGTACTCCTCCTCGTCCGCCAGCTCGTACACGTCGTACGCGAGTGCACCGGCGAAGAGGGTGGCGACGCGGATCTCGCCCGGCGGACATCCGCCGATCAGCGGCACCACGACGAGGCTGTCCAAGGTCCGGCCGTCCTCGTAGAGGAGGGCCGCTCTGATGGTTCGCGTGAGAGCGTCCATGGCCCGGACTTTACGCCGAGGTCCGCGGATCACTTGACGACGCGCCCGCTCGCCGCGAAAGTGGGAGCCGGAGGAACGATGGGCACTTTGATCTACGACGGCGCGGACGGATTCGCCTTCGACGACCGCGTACTGGCGCACCTGCAGGCGGTCATCGCGACCAAGCTCCGGCGGCGGGAGGGTTTCCTCCTGATCTGGACGGACACGACGGTGGGCGCCGAGGGCACGTTGCGCTCGATCTGGCTCGATCCCGCCATCAGCCTGCAGTTCGTCTTCGCCCATCCGACGTTCCCCGAGCTGAACCGGGAGTGGCTGGGGCTGCTCACCGAGCGCGCCAACGGCAACGGCGGCCTCGTGCTCGAAGACGCCCTGCGCGCCGAGATCCGCGCCGAGGTGCCGGAGGGCACCTACAAGGCCGCACGGTCGCAGCAGCGCAAGGAGGGCTGAGCGATGGGCAAGCTGCTCTACGCCAACGGTCAGGAGTACGAGTTCGACGACCGCACCCTGTCGCACGTCAAGATCGCGCTGGTCACCAAGCTGCGCCGGCACGAGAGCTTCCTGCTCAACTGGCAGATCCCGCCGGAGCAGGGCGGCGGCCGGATGAGCATCTGGGTCAGCCGCGAGATCCCCATGGCGTTCGTGTTCGCCGGCAGCCGCCCGCCCGTGCTCAACGAGCGGTGGATGGAGGCCCTGCTGCACTCCAGCCAGCGCACCGGCGGCATGGTGGTCATGACCGAGGAGGAGGCCGAGTCCGGCCACTTCAGCGAGTAGGCGGACCGCTGCTCCCGTCCGGCGGCCCGGTCAGGGCAGCAGTGCGATCTTCCCGCCCGGGTGGCCCTCGGCGAGGAAGCGCAGGGCTTCCGGCGCCTCGTCCAGCGGGTAGGTCCGCGCGATCGGCACCTGCAGGCGACCGCTTCCGGCCAGCTCGAGCAGGGAGGCGCGGACGGAGTCGCGGTACGCCTGGCTCTCCGGCTGCGCCCCGAAGACGGCGGCGAAGCCCTCCTGGTCAGCGCGGGCCGCGGCGACGATCGTGACGATGCGAGAGCGGTCGGGCACGAGTTCCAGGGAGACGTCGATCGCCTCGTCCGTGCCGACCGTGTCGAGGGCGGCGACGATCGGCCCGTGCGCCGCTGCGCGCGCCCGGTCGGCGAGCCCGTCGCCGTAGAGCACCGGGACGCCGCCGAAGCGGCGCACACGGGCGAAGCTCGCCTCGCTCGCCGTGCCGACGACGTGCACGCCGAGCTCCCCGGCCTGCTGCAGGATCATGACCCCGACGGCGCCGGAGGCACCGTGGACAAGGATGGTCTCGCCCGCCCGGGCTCCCACCGTGTGCAGCATCTGCGCCGCGGTGGTGCCCGCGAGGAGGAGGTTGGCCGCCTCCTCGTCGGGGATGCGCTCCGGCTTCGCGAAGACGTCCTTCGCGGGCACGGTCACCTCATCGGCGTAGCCGCCCTGGATACGGAAGGCCACGACCGCGTCGCCGACCGCGGCGGCGCCGGAGCCGATCTCGGTGTCGGGACCGACGGCGCTCAGCACGCCGGCGACCTCGTAGCCGATGGCGACCGGCAGCTCGAGTCCGGGTCGCGGGGAGGAGACGTGCTTGTAGTCGGCCGGGTTCACCCCGGCGGCGCGCACCCGGATGGTGACCTCACCCGGCCCCGGCGCGGCGACCTCCCGCTCCACCAGCTCCCAATCCTCGGGTCCACCCCACCGCGTCGCGATCCACTGTCGTGCCATGGGGCCAGTCAACGCCCGGATGCTGTGTGCCGGCTCAGCGTCTCGGCGCCGCGGCGACACGGCATCCGGACGTCCGGCCGTCAGGCCGAGACGGTGTCGGTCGCGCGGCCGCTGTGACGGGCGCGGCGCGAGCGGGTGGGCGCGAGCCGCACCATCTGCGCGGTCGAGCTGTCGTCGAGCTCGACGATCGGGCTGCGCGACTTCACGAAGTCGCTGAACGAGCGGAAGCCGAGGGCCTTCTCGCTGAACGACGGATCCATCCGCTTCATCTGGCCCTTCACCGTGGAGCTGTGCAGCCACTCGGTGTCGTCCTTCTCGTGGCCGAGCTGGAGGGCGCGGGTGAGCAGGCGCGTGGCCTCGGCCTGGAGCTCGGCGTCGGCCTGCTCGACCGGGGTCGGCTCGGCGGCCTCGGCGGCTTCGGCCGGCTGCTCGACCGGGGTGCGCTTCCGGCGGGAGCGCGAGCCGCGTCCCGTGGTGGCCGGCTCGGCCTTCGCGGCGTCGGCTTCGGCGTCGCTCTCGGGCGCGTCGGCGACGGTGTCGGCACCGCTTGCTTCTGCCGCAGCGGTGCCGGTCGCGGCCTCGTCGGCGGCGGCCTCCTCGACGACGTCGTCCGCGGTGTCGTCCGCGACCTCGTCGTGGGCGACGCCCGGGATGTCGTCGTAGCTGTCGAACTCGTCGCACGCGGCGGCGAGGGACTTCGCGGTGGAGCCCGCGACGCCGATCCCGATCACGTAGCGGCCGAGGCGCTTGATCCGCTGGGCCAGCGGCACGTAGTCGGAGTCGCCGGCCACGACGACCACGTGGGTCAGCTCGGGCAGGCGGAAGAGGTCTTCGACGGCGTCGACGGCGAGCCGGATGTCGGCGCCGTTCTTCGCGTAGGCGGCGGCGGGGAAGAGCTGGACGAGGTCCACGGCGCGGCCGACGAGCTGGCCGCGGTAGTCGGCGTTCACCGTCGCCGACCAGTCGGCGTACGCCCGGGTCAGCACGAGCGTGCCGAACGACGACGCGAAGTCGATGATGGCGCCCAGGTCGACCCTGGCCTCCTCGAGCTTGGCCGCGAACGCCGGCTTCGGCTTGTCGCCGGACGACTTCTGCCGGTCGCGCATGAACTGCCCGCGTCCGTGCACCTGGTCGTAGCGGGAGATGACGATGTTGTCGAAGTCGATGTAGACCGCGACGCGGCCGTGCCCAGGTTCACTCATGGCCCCACGATATCCCGCGCGCCCGACCCCTCCCTGTGCCGGCCCCTCGCAGATGTGGCCCAAATGTCGGGGATGCGCGTGGCATACCCGACATTTGGGCCACATGCGGAGGGGCAGAGGAGGGGATCGAGCGGGTCAGGAGGCGGTGTAGCGGTCCGCGACGTCGAGCGCGGCGTCGATGGCGGCGAGGCCGCGGCGCAGCTCGTCCTCCTCGATCACCAGCGGCGGGGCGATGTGCACGCGGTTGAAGTGCGTGAACGGCCACACGCCGGCCGCCTTGCACGCGGCCGCGACCGCTCCCATGGGAGCCGCGTCGGCGCCCGTCGCGTTGAACGGCACCAGCGGCTCCCGCGTCTCCCGGTCGCGCACGAGCTCCAGCGCCCAGAACAGCCCGCGGCCGCGTACCTCGCCGAGGGACGGGTGCTTGTCGAACCAGGAGGTGATCTCGGGCTCGACGACGCGCTCGCCGAGGTCGCGCACGCGCTCCAGGATGCCGTCGCGCTCGAACACCTCGAAGGTCGCGACGCCCGCCGCGCAGGCCAGCGGGTGGCCCGAGTAGGTGAGCCCGCCGGCGAACGACACATCGTCGAAGTACGACGCGATCGGCTCGGAGATGACGACGCCGCCGAGCGGCACATATCCCGAGTTCACCCCCTTCGCGAAGGTGATGAGGTCGGGCACGACGTCGAACGCGTCCACCGCGAACCACTCGCCGATGCGCCCGAAGCCGACCATGACCTCGTCGGCGATGTAGACGATGCCGTACTTGTCGCACAGCGCCCGCACGCCGGGAAGGTAGCCGGGCGGCGGGACGAGCACGCCGTTGGTGCCGACGACGGTCTCGATGATGATCGCCGCCACGGTGGCGGCGCCCTCCAGCACGATGACGCTCTCGAGGTGCTCGAGGGCGCGCTGCGTCTCCTCCTCCGGCGTGGTCGCGTGGAAGGCCGACCGGTACGGGTACGGGCCGAAGAAGTGGGCGACCGAGGGATCGCTCGGCTCGTTCGGCCAGCGGCGCGGGTCGCCGGTCAGCGAGATCGCCGTGGCGGTGCCGCCGTGGTACGAGCGGTACATCGAGAGGACCTTGTGGCGTCCGGTCACGCGGCGGGCCATCCGGACCGCGTACTCGTTCGCGTCGGCGCCGCCGTTGGTGAAGAACACCTTGTCGAGGGTGCCGGGCGCCACGCGGGCGATGCGGCGCGCGAGCTCGCCGCGCACGTCGTTCGCCATCGAGGGCTGGATGGTCGCGAGGCGACCGGCCTGCTGCTGGATGGCCGCGACCAGGTCCGGGTGCTGGTGCCCGAGGTTCAGGTTGACCAGCTGGGAGCTGAAGTCCAGGTACGCGTTGCCCTGGTAGTCCCAGAACGTGGAGCCGTCGCCGGCCGCGATCGGCAGCGGGTCGATCTGCGCCTGCGCGCTCCACGAGTGGAACACGTGGCTGCGGTCGTCGCTGCGCACCTGGGTCTCGGCGTCCGTGTCACCGAAGGGGTGGCGCGCCCCGGTGCGGTCGTCGAACCCGGTGCGGGCGGTGATGGGGAGGGTGTCGGTCATGAGGATCCTCGTGTCTCGTCGCGCGGGTCAGGAGTTGCCGGGGAAGGCCAGCTGGATGCTGGACTGCACCGGGTCGGGCCAGCGGGTGGTGACGACCTTGCTGCGCGTGTAGAAGTGGAACGACTCGGGGCCGTAGATGTGGGAGTCGCCGAAGAGCGAGCCCTTCCAGCCGCCGAACGAGTAGGCGCCGACGGGCACGGGGATGGGCACGTTGACGCCGACCATCCCGACCTCGACCTCGAACTCGTACTGGCGGGCGGCGCCGCCGTCGCGGGTGAAGATCGCGGTGCCGTTGCCGTACTGGTTGGCGTTGACGAGCGCGATCGCCTCATCGAAGGTGTCGACGCGCACGACCGACAGCACCGGGCCGAAGATCTCGTCGTCGTAGACGCGCATCCCGGGCTTCACGTCGTCGACGAGGCTGACGCCGATGAAGAAGCCGTCTCCGTCGAACTGCTTGGTGGTGCCGTCGACGACGACGGTCGCGCCCTCGGCGGCGGCTCCGGTCACGTAGGAGGCGACCTTGTCGCGGTGCTCGCGCGTGATGAGCGGCCCCATCTCGCTGGCGGCGTCGGTGCCCGCGCCGATGGCGAGGTCGCCGAGGCGGCGCTCGATGGCGGGGACGAGCCGGTCGCCCACGTCGCCGACGGCGACGAGCACGCTGACGGCCATGCAGCGCTCGCCGGCGGAGCCGTACGCGGCCGAGACGGCGGCGTCGGCGGCCGACTCGATGTCGGCATCCTCGAGCACGACCATGTGGTTCTTCGCGCCGCCCAGGGCCTGCACCCGCTTGCCGCTGGCGCTCGCGCGCTGGTAGATCGACCGGGCGATCGGGGTGGAGCCGACGAAGCTGACCGCGGAGACGTCGGGGCTGTCGAGCAGCGTGTCGACGGCCTCCTTGTCGCCGTGCACGACGTTGAGCACGCCGGCGGGCAGGCCGGCCTCGAGGAAGAGCTTCGCCAGGAAGACGGAGGCGCTCGGGTCCTTCTCGCTCGGCTTGAGGACGACGGTGTTGCCGCACGCGATCGCGCTGGCGACCATCCAGAGCGGCACCATGACCGGGAAGTTGAACGGGGTGATGCAGGCGACGACGCCGACCGGCTGCTTGACGCTGTGCACGTCGATGCCGGTGGAGACCTGCTCGCTGAACTCGCCCTTGAGCTGGTTGATCAGGCCGGACGCGAACTCGACGTTCTCGAGGCCGCGGCCGATCTCGCCCGCGGCGTCGGAGAGCACCTTGCCGTGCTCGCTGGTGACGATGGCGGCGAGGTCGTCGCGGCGCTCCGTCAGCAGGTGGCGCAGGCGGAAGAGCACGTCGGCGCGCTTGGTCAGGCTGGTGGCGCGCCATCCGGGCAGGGCGGCGCGGGCCGCGGCGATGGCGCGCTCGACGTCGGCGCGGCTGCCGAGCACGACCTCGTGCTGCTGCTCGCCCGTGGCGGGGTCGTACACGGCTCCGGTGCGGGCGGTCTCGCCGGTCTCGGTCCCGTCGATCAGATGGCGGATGAGGGCCACGGGCATTCTCCTTGCGTGGTTCCGGACGAAGTGCCCGGATGGAACAGTAGGCTTGTCTCCCAATGGTTGCAGAGAGCGAGGCGGGCGAGTGATGCCAGATCGTCGGGGCTTGTCGGTGGATGAGACAGATCGTCCGGATCCGGTGTCGCCAGTCGTGCTGCCCACCATCCGCGAGATCCTCCGGTTCGACGAGGTCGCCGCGGCCCTGCCCGAGGTCCTGTCCGGCGACGACGCCCTCGACCGGCCGGTCCGGTGGGTGCACGTCTCGGAGACCGCCTCCAGCGCCCGCCTGGTCAGCGGGGGCGAGCTCCTCCTGTCGACCGGCGCCGGCTGGCCCACCGACGACGCCGGCCTGCGTGGCCTCGCCGAGCAGCTGGCCGGGGGCGGGATCGCCGGGCTGGTGCTCGAGCTCGGCGAGCGGATGCCCTCCGCGCCGACCGCCCTCCTCGACGGGTTCCGTGCCGCGGGTCTGCCGTTCGTCGTCCTGCACCGGGAGGTGCGCTTCATCGCGATCACCGAGGCGGTGCACTCCCGCATCATCGCGGACCAGATGGGCGCGCTGCGCGCCCGCGACGAGATCCACGCCCTCTTCACCGAGCTGAGCCTGCGCGGCAGCCCGGCGGACTTCATCGTCGCCCAGGCCGCCCGTGCGCTCGACGCCCCGGTCGTGCTCGAGGACCTCAACCACCGCGTGATCGCCGCATCCGGCATCGACGGCGACGAGCAGGCGCTGCGCGACTGGGAGCAGCGCTCCCGGCAGGAGCACCGGGGGACCGGCGGCGAGCGCTGGCTCATCACGCCGATCGAGGCGCGGGGGATGCGGTGGGGTCACCTCGTCGCCCTCCCTGGCCGCGCCCATCCCGCCGGCCGGTCGAACGTGCTGGAGCAGGCCGCGGTGGCCCTCGCTCTCAGCAGGCTCGCCGACCGGGACGCCGACGAGTGGACGCGGCAGAGTCACGACCGCCTGCTCGGCGCGCTCCTCGGGCGCCGGTTCGCGACCGAGAGCGGGCTGGTCGCCCGGTTCGAAGCGTCCGGGCTCCCGGTCGCCGGGCGGGCGCTGAGCGGCGTCGCGATCGGGTTGCACGCGGTCGCCGGGCAGACCCCGGACGTCGCGGCCCTCGTCGCCGCCGCGAGCGCCGAGGCGAGGGACCAGGGCGTCGAGGCGCTCGTGTCGCAGCATCCGGACCGTGCGTCCGGGATGCTCGTGCTCGCGATCTCCTCGCGGCCCGAGCGGTCGGTGACGGACGCGACGCTCACCGCCATCGGCACTGCGGTCGCGCGCGCCGCAGCCGCGAACCCGGGGACCGGCGGAGCCGTCACCGTCGCGCTCGGATCGGAGGCGCCGGGCATCCCGGGCCTGCTCGCCTCCGTCGCGGAGGCCGGGCAGCTGCTCGCGCGCGCCGATCCCCGCCGGTCGCAGGGCGTCACGGTGCTGCGTGCCGAGCACCGCCCCCTGCTGCGCCTGGTCACCACGCTCGGTGCCGACCCGCGCATGCAGGAGCACAGCGAGCTGATGCTCCGGCCCCTGATCGACTACGACCTCGCCAGCGGCGGCGACCTGCTGGAGGTGCTGCGCGCCTACGCGGCCCATCCCGGCAACCGCACCAAGGCGGCCGCCGCCAGCCATCTCTCGCGCTCGGTCTTCTACCAGCGCATCGCCCTCATCGAGGAGCTGCTCGGGATGGACCTGGACGACGGCGAGACGCTGAGCGCCCTGCACGCCGCCCTGCTGGCGCGCAGCGCCCGCGGCTGAGGCCGCCCCGCCGCCGTCAGGCCAGCCAGACCTTGCGGAGGGTCTCGGTCACGGTCCACACCGTCTCGTCGCCCGCGGTGAGGCGCACCACGTCGCCCGGCCCGATCGCCAGGATGTCCCCGGTCGCGACGAACTCGACGGTCGCGCGGCCGGCGATCACGACGAAGAGCTCGTCGGACTCCACGTCGCTCATCGTGCCGGGCGTCATCTCCCAGACGCCGACCTCCGAGCCGCCGAAGGAGCCCAGCTCGGCCAGTCCCGTGCGAGGGGTGCCCGACACGCGCTGCGTATCGGGCACGTCCTCGTGATCGAGCGGCAGGGCCAGCGCGTCCACCCGGCCGGTCGTGGCGAAACGGTCGCCGGCAGGGCCCGCGCCGGCGGAGTATCCCTCGCTCATGCGCTCGCCAGCGTCTTCGCCATCTCCTCGGTCGACGCCCCGCTGCGGCGGAGCACGAACCCGACGACGGCCAGGGCGACCAGGGTGAGGACGAACATGACCGCCGAGACCGCGGCGATCTCCGGCCGAAGACCGACGCGCAGCGAGCTGAAGATGTACACCGGCCACGGCGTCGACCCCGGCACCTGCACGAAGCTCGACACGATGGTGTTGTCGAGGCTGAGGGTGAACGACATGAGTGCGCCGGCCCAGATCGCGGGGCTCGCGACCGGGAGGGTGATCTGCCAGAAGCGCTTCAGCGGGGGTGCGTAGAGGTCGGCGGCGGCCTCCTCCAGCGCCTCGTCCATGCCCTGCATCCTGGCCCGGACGATGAAGGTCACCACCGCCACCGAGAGCACGGCGTGCGCGACGACGAGGCGCACCATCCCGTTGCTGAAGATGCCGATGCCGAAGTCGGTGCCGAGGCTCACGAACCACGGCAGCATCGAGACGGCGTCGACGATCTCGGGGGTGAACAGCGTGATCGACAGCAGGAGCGTCGCCCACAGCACCCAGGAGGTCTTCGCCTTCGACCGCGCGAGGGCCAGGCCGCCGAGCGTCCCGAGGATGGTCGAGAGCAGCGCGGCCCCGACGGCGGCCTCCAGCGACGTGATGACCGAGGAGCGGATGACCGGGCTGGCCCACGCTGCTGCGTACGCGTCGAAGCCGAAGCCCTGCCACGTCGCGAGCAGGCGTCCTGTGTTGAACGAGTACACCAGCATCACGAGGATCGGCAGGAACAGGAAGGCGAACACCAGGATGCCCCACACCGTCAGGCCGATGCGCACGCCGTCGGGGCGTCGGCGACGGCGCACCGTCCGGCGCCGTGCGTTGCGGCCGCTGTCGCTGCGGACGGCGAGCATGGCCTCTGTCGCGGTCTGCGTCGTCATGCGCCCGCTCCCTTCGAGAGATCGACCCGGCGGGACCGCCGGACGACGTACCGGATGACCAGGGCGACGCCGCCCACGATGACGACCGCCGCCGCGATGAACAGCATGAGCAGCACCGCCATCGCCGAGCCCAGCGCCCAGTTCTGAGCCGTGTTGAACTGGCTGGCGACCAGCTGGCCGACCATGTTCCCCTGGGCGCCGCCGAGCACCGAGGCGGTGACGTAGTCGCCCATCAGCGGGATGAACACCAGCAGGCAGCCCGACGCGATCCCCGGCGCGGCCAGCGGCAGCGTCACCTGGAGGAACGTGCGCACCCGGTTGGCGCCCAGGTCGCCGCTCGCCTCGCGCAGCGGCTGCCCGGCGCGGTCCATGGCGACGTACAGCGGCAGGATCATCAGCGGCAGGTAGTTGTAGACGACGCCGAGCTGCACGGCCGCCTGCGTGTAGAGCACGTTCAGGTCGCCGTGGATGATGCCGAGGCTCTGCAGGGCGTCCGAGACGAATCCCTGCGGCGAGAGCACGATCTGCCACCCGAGCGTCCTGACCAGGAAGTTCGTCCAGAACGGCACGAGCACCAGGGCAAGCGCCAGGGCGCGGTACTGCGGGCGCAGCTTCACCGCCAGCCAGTACGCGAACGGCACGCCGATCACGAGGCAGATCGCCGTGCCGACGAGCCCGATCCGCAGCGTGTTGACGAACGTGCCGAGGAAGGTCGCGTCCAGCGCCTCCCCGTACCGGTCGAACGAGAGCTTGTCGTTGGCGTGCGCGGAGAACAGGTCGGGCTTGTACCCGAAGCTGTACCAGAGCACGAGGGCCAGCGGGACGACGAAGAAGAACAGCACGAACGCCCAGGTCGGGAAGCCGGCGATCGTGGTGCCCGAGATGCGGGTGCGCAGGCGGCGCCGCTGCGGTCCGGGTGCCGGCCCGGAGCCGGTGGCGTCGCGCTCGCCGGCGCGGGATGCGGTCGCTGTCGCGGTCATCAGGAGCCTGCCTTCGCCATCATGCGGTTCACGATCGAGACGAGCCGCTCGGCCGCGCCGTTCAGCTCGGCCGGGGTCAGCCGGGCGATCACGTCGTCGGTGGGGAACACGAGTTCCGGCAGGGCGAAGTCCTCGCTCTGCGCGCGCTCGCGGAGCCCCTTCACCCCGGTCGAGTACCCGATGTAGTCGACCTCGCGGTACGACGCGTCCGGTTCGAGGATCGCGTCGATGAACGCGTAGGCCGCGTCGGGATGCTGCGCACCGGTCGCGATGGCCCAGGTGTCCATCCACAGGTTCGCCGTCGGCGTCGGGTAGACGAACTTCCAGTTCTTGGGGATCGTGTCCGTGGCGAGCATCCCCTGGCGGGCGTCGCCGTTGAACGCCTGGCAGAGGGCGAAGGTGCCCTCGGGGATGCCGCTGGTGACGGCCGTGGAGTTGAACGCCTTGATGTGCGGCGCGAGCGTGTTGACCAGGTAGTCCTCGGCGGCGTCGAGGTCGGCCTTCTTCGTCGTGTTGGGGTCGATGCCGTTGGCCGCGAAGTACATGCTCGCGACCTCCCACGGATCCTCGAGCACGGCGACGTTCTTGCTCGCCTCCTTCTGGGCGGCATCGAGGAAGTCGGACCACGAGGTCATCGGCCGGCTGATCACGTCGGTGTTGTAGGCGAACCCGGTGGTGCCCCAGTCCTTGCAGACCGAGTAGACGTTGCCGCGATCCCACGACTGGTCGAGGTAGTGCGGGTCGATGTTGCTCAGGTTGCGCAACCGGGAGTGGTCGAGCTTCTGGAGGAGCCCGTTCGCCGACATCATCGGGATGTAGCTGCCCGTCGGCACGACGATGTCGTACCCGCTCGTGCCGCGGGTGGCGCCGAGCTTCGCGATCATCTCCTCGTTGGAGCCGTAGCTGTCGAGCTGCACGGTCACGCCGTGCTTCTTCTGGAACGACGTGATGTTCGACGGGTCATCGTAATCGCCCCAGCTGTACACGTTGAGCTGGGTCTCGAGCTTGCCGTCGGGTGCCACGGAGGCGCCGAACGCGGTCTCCCTGGTGCACGCGGTGAGGGCGAGCCCGGCCGCGGTGACGGCGAAGCCGCCGAGCAGCGCGCGCCGGGTGATGCGGGCTGCCCCGGCCTGGGGGATCAGGGCGACGACGTCGGCGGCGCTGCTCGGGCGGCCGGTGCGGGAGGTGCGCCGCATCTCAGGCGGCCTCGGCGTCGGCGTCGGGCTCGGCCGCGAACACATGCAGGTCGCTGTCGTCCCAGCCGCACCACACCGCGTCCCCGGTGCTCAGCTGCTCGACCTGGCTCGGCGGCCGGCGCGAGAGCAGCTCGACCCCGGCCGCGGTGACGACGACGTACTGGATCACGTCGCCGAGGAACGAGATGCCGGCGAGCGTGCCCTGCACGCCCGTCCCGGCGGGACGCTCCCGGCCGACGGTGACGGCTTCGGCCCGTACGGCGACCCGCACGCGCTCGCCGCTGCGGGCGTCCGACCCGGTCGCCGCGCCCACCCGGCCGTCGGCGGCGAGCAGCGAGCCGTCGGGCTGCACCGTCGCGTCGATGAAGTTCTGCTTGCCGATGAACCCGGCGACGAACGCGTTCGCCGGCGACAGGTACACGGCCTCCGTCGTGCCGATCTGCTGCACCGCGCCGCCCTGCATCACGACGATCCGATCGCTCATCGAGAGCGCCTCCTGCTGGTCGTGGGTGACGAAGACGAAGGTGATGCCGAGCTGGCGTTGCAGCAGCTTCAGCTCGATCTGCATCTCCTCCCGCAGCTTGCGGTCGAGTGCCGACATCGGCTCGTCCAGCAGCAGCACGCGCGGCCGGTTGACGAGCGCGCGGGCGAGGGCGACGCGCTGCTGCTGGCCGCCCGAGAGCTTCTGCGGGCTCCGGTCGGCGAAGGAGCCCATGCGCGAGAGCTCCAGCGCGTCCCGCACCCGTTCGGCGATCTCCGCGCGGGGCACCCGCTTCTGCCGCAGGCCGTACGCGACGTTCTCGGCGACGGTCATGTGCGGGAACAGCGCGTAGGACTGGAAGACCGTGTTGACCGGGCGCTTGTGCGGAGGCGTGTCGATGACGCTCACCCCGCCGACCGCGATGTCGCCGTCGTCGGGATGCTCGAACCCGGCGATCATCCGCAGCAGCGTCGTCTTGCCGCAGCCGGAGGGGCCCAGGAGCGAGATGAACTCGCCGCTGCGCACCTCCAGATCGATGTGGTCGACCGCGATCTGCGATCCGAACAGCTTGGTGACCCCGCGCAGCTGCACGGAGCCGTCGGAGGCCGGTGGGGTGGACGTCATCGTCGGGGTTCTCCTCGTGGTCGGATGGAGGCGGAAGGCGAGGTGCTCAGCTGTCGAAGCCGAGCCCCACCGCATCCAGGGTCTTCAGGAACAGGTTGCGCTTGCCGTCGTTGTGGTCCGCGCGGTCGAGCGACAGCCGCGTCAGGTTGATGCCGAGGGAGGCGGCGGGCTCGGGCGGGAAGGGCAGCGGCCGGCTCTTCACCATGTCGAGCTCGGTGCGCTCGGTGCTGCGGCCGGCGAGCAGGTCGAGCATGACCTGCGCGCCGAAGTGGGTCGCGGCGACGCCGAGGCCGGTGTAGCCGGTGGCGTACGCGACCCGGCCGCCGCGCGCCGAACCGAAGAACGCGCAGAACCGGCTGCACGTGTCGATCGCGCCCGCCCACTTGTTCGTGAAGCGCACGCCCTCCAGCTGCGGGAACGTGGTGAAGAAGTGGCTCGCGAGCCGGGCGAAGGTCTCGGGGCGGTCCTCGTACTCCTCGCGCACGCGTCCGCCGTAGTGGTAGATCGCGTCGTAGCCGCCGAACAGGATGCGGTTGTCCGCCGAGAGCCGGTAGTAGTGGAACTGGTTCGCCGAGTCGCCGAGGCCCTGCCGTCCGCTCCAGCCGATGGAGGCCAGCTGCGCGTCCGACAGTGGCTCGGTCATGAGCACGTAGTCGTACACCGGCACCGTCTGGAGGCGGTTGCGCTTCAGCAGGCTCGGGAAGACGTTGGTCGCGAGCGCGGTGCGCTCCGCGCGGACCACACCGTTCGGGGTCTCGAGAGTGGTGCCGTCGCCGATGCTCTCCACCGGGGAGTGCTCGAAGATCTCGACCCCGAGGTCCGCGCAGGCCCGGGCCAGCGCTCGGGCCAGCTTCGCCGGGTGCACCAGCGACGAGTCGGCGGTGCGGAGGAGGCCGGCGAGGTAGGTGGGGGAGTGCACCTGGGCGCGCACCGCGTCGGTGTCGAGGAAGACGGCGTGCTCCCCGTCCGCGGCCTCGCGCAGCCACTCGACCTGGTGCGGCTCGGTGGCGAGGTCGATGGCGCCGTTCCGTTCGAAGTCGGCGTCGAGGTCGAGCTCCGCGATGATCGCCTCGATCTCGTCGAGGTTCCGCATCCCGAGCCGCTGGAGCTGGTCGAACTCCTGCGGGAACCGGCTGAGGCCGTTGTCCTCGCCGTGGGTCAGGCTCGCCTCGCAGAAGCCGCCGTTGCGCCCGGAGGCCGCCCAGCCGATGCGGCGCCCCTCCAGCAGGACGACGCGGGCGCCGGGGTTCTCGCGCTTGGCGAGCAGCGCCGTCCACAGTCCCGAGTAGCCGCCCCCGACGACCGCGAGATCGCACGAGAGATCGCCGCTGAGCGTGGGGTACGCGTCACCCGGGGCGTCCTCGATCCAGAAGACGGACTGCCGGGTGCCCGCGAGCGCGTGCCGCACCACGGACGCATCCGGTCGGCTCCGTTCGAAAACCGTACTGCCCACTCGATTCACGCGCCTCTCTGCTGGGTTTGTGACATTCTGCCCCCTGCGAGCGGGACAGAACGACGGATTCCGTACCGAATCCGTCGGCATTCCGTTCATTCCGTCCGACGGGTGGTCAGGGCTGGTGGCGCTCGAGGAAGTCGTAGACCTCGGTGGTGTCCACCCCGGGGAACGTCCCCGTCGGCAGCGCGGCGAGAAGTGACGTCGGCGTGCGCGCTGCCGGCCAGGCCTGCCCCTCCCACCGCTCCGCGAGCGCGCCGGACGGGCGGCGGCAGCAGCTCTCGTCCGGGCAGCGCGAGAGGGCGCGGTGCGAGGTCTCCCGGCCGCGGAACCACTTCACGTGCTCGAACGGCACGCCCACGCTCACCGAGTAGTCGCCCTCCTTGGCCTTCTCGATGCGGGAGGTGCACCAGAACGTTCCGCGGGGCGTGTCCGTGTACTGGTAATACGGGCTGAACCGGTCCTCCACGTCGAACACCGTGCGCGCCGTCCAGCTGCGGCAGACGGGCGTCCCTTCGATCGCGCCGAGGGCGTCGGACGGGAACGCGACCGAGTCGTTCTCGTACGCCTTGATGATCGTGCCGGACTCGTGCACCTTCATGAAGTGCACCGGGATGCCGAGCCGCGCGGTCGCGAGGTTCGTGAACCGGTGCGCCGCCGTCTCGTACGACACGGCGAAGGCGTCGCGCAGATCCTCCATCGAGATGCGGCGGAAGTTCTTGGCCTCCGTGAGCACGGCCACGGCATCCTTCTCGGGCAGGAGCAGCGCTGCGGTGAGGTAGTTGGTCTCGATCCGCTGCCGCAGAAATTCTGCGTAGTTTCCGGGCTCGTCGTGACCGAGCAGCTGGGACGCGAAGGCCTGCAGGATGGGGGAGCGGGAGTCGCGGGAGGCCGACTGCTCCGTCGGCAGGTAGATGCGCCCGTTGCGCTTGTCGGTCACCGAGCGGGTGGAGTGCGGCAGGTCGCCGACGTAGTGCAGCGAGAAGCCGAGGTGATCGGCCATATCGGCCACGGTCTGCTGCGAGACGGGCCCGCCGGTGTGACCGACGGCGGCGAGGAGCTCTGCGGCGATGGTCTCCAGCTCGGCGAAGTAGTTGTCGCGGGCGCGCATGGTCGCGCGCAGCTCGGCGTTCGCGCGACGGGCCTCCTCCGGGGTCGCGGCGCGCTCGCGGTGCAGCCGCTCGACCTCCTGGTGGAGGGCCAGGATGGCGCGGAGCGTGGCGTCCGGAACCGACTTCGATACCCGCACGGGATCGATCCCGAGCGCGCTGAAGACCGTGCCCCGCTGGGCCCGCTCGACCGCGATCTCGAGGGCGGAGCGCTCGTCGGGCGCCTCGGGGGCGAGCAGGTCGTCGACCGTGACGCCGAGCGCGGCCGCGATGGCCCGCAGTTGCGGCAGCCGCGGCTCGCGGTTGCCGTTCTCGATGGTGGAGACCTGCGAGGGGGCGCGGTCGATCGCCGCGGCCAGGACCTCCAAGGTCATGCCGCGCTGCACACGCGCCGCCCGGATGCGCCGCCCGAGGGTGAGCGCGTCCGCCGCCAGGTCCTCATCGACCGTGTCTGTCATGCAGGCCATGCTGACACCCGCCGGAAGTTCTGGCAAACAGAAGAACCGCCGGATTTCTGTGGACGGATCCGTCCGGGACGGCGCGCGCGGGGCACAGGATCGTCTCAACCGAACCGACCGATGGAGGTCACGATGAGCACCGCAGCCCACCCCGAGCCCCGCCCCGGCGACACCGTGCAGACCGCCGCCGAGCTCCAGCTGGAATGGGACGCCGACCCGCGCTGGTCCGGCATCCGCCGCGACTACACCGCTGCCGACGTCGTCGCCCTGCGCGGCCCCGTCCGGGAGGAGCAGACGCTCGCCCGCCGCGGCGCGCAGACTCTCTGGGAGCTGATCCAGCGCGACGGCAGCGGGCCCGACGCCCGGTGGGTCTCGGCCCTCGGCGCCCTCACCGGCAACCAGGCTGTGCAGCAGGTGCGCGCCGGCCTCGAGGCCATCTACCTCTCCGGCTGGCAGGTCGCCGCCGATGCAAACCTCTCCGGCCAGACCTACCCCGACCAGAGCCTGTACCCGGCCAACTCGGTGCCCGCGGTCGTCCGCCGCATCAACAACGCGCTGCTGCGCGCCGGGCAGATCGAGGGCGTCGACGGAACCGTCGGCGACTGGATGGCGCCGATCGTCGCCGACGCCGAGGCCGGCTTCGGCGGCCCGCTCAACGCCTACGAGCTCATGCACGGGATGATCCAGGCCGGCGCCGCGGGCGTGCACTGGGAGGACCAGCTCGCCAGCGAGAAGAAGTGCGGTCACATGGGCGGCAAGGTCCTCATCCCGACCGGCCAGCACATCCGCACGCTCAACGCCGCGCGCCTCGCCGCCGACGTCGCGGGCGTCCCCACCATCGTGATCGCCCGCACCGACTCGCTGGCCGCCACGCTGCTGACGAGCGATCACGACGAGCGTGACAAGCCGTTCCTCACCGGCACCCGCACCGCGGAGGGCTTCTACGAGGTGACCAACGGCATCGACCCGGTCATCGCCCGCGGGCTGGCCTATGCGCCGTACGCCGACCTCCTCTGGGTCGAGTCGGCCGAGCCGGATCTCGACCTCGCCCGCCGCTTCGCCGAGGCCGTCCACGCGCAGTACCCGGGCAAGAAGCTCGCCTACAACTGCTCGCCGTCGTTCAACTGGAAGAAGCACCTCGACGACGAGACGATCGCCCGGTTCCAGCGCGAGCTCGCGGCGATGGGATACGCCTTCCAGTTCATCACCCTCGCGGGCTTCCACGCCCTCAACCACTCGATGTACACGCTCGCCCGCGACTACGCGTCGCGGCAGATGAGCGCCTACGTCGACCTGCAGGAGGCCGAGTTCGCCTCCGAGGCCGACGGCTACACCGCCACCCGCCACCAGCGGGAGGTCGGCACGGGCTACTTCGACCGCGTCGCGACCGCGCTCAACCCCGACAGCGCCACCCTCGCCCTCGTGGGATCCACCGAACAGCACCAGTTCTGACGGACTGGCCGCACCGACTGACCAAGGAGACACGACCATGATCGAGATCACCGGTCCGACCGTTCCCGGCTCGGACGAGATCCTCACCCCGGAGGCGCTGAGCTTCCTCGACCACCTGCACCAGGCGTTCGCCGCCCGGCGGCAGGAGCTGCTCGCCGAACGGCAGCAGCACCGCGGGGAGGCCGGCAACGGCCGCGACCCCAAGTTCCTGAGCGCGACGGCCGCCGTCCGCGAGGACCCGACCTGGCGCGTCGCCGGCGCCGGCCCGGGGCTGGAGGACCGCCGCGTCGAGATCACCGGCCCGACCGACCCGAAGATGGCGATCAACGCCCTCAACTCCGGCGCCCGCGTCTGGCTCGCCGACCAGGAGGACGCGACCAGCCCCACCTGGGCGAACGTCGTCGGCGGCCAGCGCACCCTGCGCGCCGCGGTGCGCGGAGAGCTGGAGTTCGCGAGCCCGGAGGGCAAGGAGTACCGCGTGACGACGCCGCAGGAGCACACCCCGACCATCGTCATGCGCCCACGCGGCTGGCACCTGGTCGAGAAGCACCTCGCCTTCACCGATCGCGCCGGACGTACGGCGCCGGCCAGCGCGTCCCTCACCGACTTCGGGCTGTACTTCTGGCACAACGCCCAGGCGCTCGTCGACGGCGGCCGGGGACCGTACTTCTACCTCCCGAAGCTCGAGGGGCACCAGGAGGCGCGGCTCTGGAACGACATCTTCGTCTTCGCGCAGCAGCGCATCGGGATGCCCGTCGGCACGGTCCGCGCGACCGTCCTGATCGAGACCATCCCGGCCGCGTTCGAGATGGAGGAGATCCTCTACGAGCTGCGCGACCATTGCGCCGGCCTCAACGCCGGCCGCTGGGACTACATCTTCTCGATCATCAAGACCTTCCTGGGTCGGGGCCGCCGCTTCGCGTTCGGCGACCGGGACCGCATCACCATGACCGTCCCGTTCATGCGCGCCTACACCGAGCTCCTCGTCGCGACCTGCCACAAGCGGGGCGCGCACGCGATCGGCGGCATGAGCGCCTTCATCCCGAACCGGCGCGACCCGGAAGCCACCGAGCGTGCTCTCGCGAAGGTCGCCGACGACAAACGACGGGAGGCGGGCGACGGCTTCGACGGCACCTGGGTCGCCCATCCCGACCTCATCCCGACGGCCCTCGCGGAGTTCGACGCCGTGCTGGGAGAGCGCCCGAACCAGCTGTCGCGGAAGCGGCCGGACGTGCACGCCACCGCCGACGATCTGCTCGATGTGACGACGGCCGACAGCACCGTCACCGACGCGGGCGTGCGCTCCAACGTCTCCGTCGCGCTGCGCTACATCGAGGCGTGGCTCGGGGGGACGGGCGCCGTCGCGATCGACGGGCTGATGGAAGACGCCGCGACCGCCGAGATCTCACGCTCCCTGCTGCGCCAGTGGATCGACAACCGCGTGACCACACAGGAGGGCACGACCGTCGACCGCGCCCTCGTCGAGCGGATCCTGGACGAGGAGCTCGACCGGCTCCGCAGCCCGGAGGGCGACGACCGCTTCGCCGAGGCGGCGGACATCCTGCGCGAGGTCTCCCTCGGCGAGGAGTTCCCGACCTTCCTCACGATCCCGGCGTACGCCCGTCATCTCGTGGACGCGCCGGAGCCCGAGCGGCTCGCGCTGGCGGGCTGACCGCCCGCCGGTCATCCGGGGTGGTGCTCGAGGAATCCTTCGAGCACCACTCCGTGGTTGTGCTCGCCGCGCGCCCCGACCAGCAGCGTAACGACGGGATGCGCGCGGCCGATCTCCCGCAGCTCCTCCACCGCGGGGTTCTCCGCCAGCTCCGCTTCGTAACGGGCGCGGAACTCCTCGAACGGCGGGTCGTCGTGGTGGAACCACTGCCGAAGCCCCGTGGACGGCGCCACCTCCTTCAGCCAGAGATCGAGCTCCGCCCGCTCCTTCGAGACGCCGCGCGGCCACAGCCGGTCGACGAGCACGCGGAAGCCGTCGTCGGGCGACGGATCGTCGTAGACCCGCCGCACCCGGAACGTGCCCACTCGATCCGGTGTCGCGCTCACAGCGGAGCCAGGAGGGCGCCGCGCAGCCGGTCGCTGAGCCCGGGCGGGACGTCCACCGCCACCCCGAGCGCCTGGATCGCCCGGCTGAAGTAGTTGCGGGCCGCGGCGGCGAGCGTGATGTCGACGATCTCCCGGTCGGTGAAGCCCAGCTCCCGCAACCGCAGGGTGTCAGCGTCGGTCATGTCGGCCGCATCGGTGCTGATGCGCTCGGCGTACTCCATCATCGCCACCTCCGCCTCGCTGAGATCGGCGCGACGGTAGTCGCGCGCGATGGCCTCCAGCGACTCCTCGTCGACGAGCGTCAGCATCTTGGAGCCGTGCGCGAGCCGGCAGTGCTTCGAGTGGGCACCCTGCGCGGCGGCCAGCGTGACGAGCTCGTAGCGGCGCAGTCCCAGCTGCGAGGCGATGGCGCGGGCGAGCTGCTCCCACGCCAGATACGCCTCGGGGTTCACGGCCATGACGCGCGTGTGCTCCGGCACGTAGCCGAGATGGCGCTGGTCGTCCGCGTAGATCTCGGCGACGACCCCGGTCGCCTGGTCCGGTTCGCTGGTCTGGATGATGGACACGGCTGCCTCCTCGTGACGCCCCCGACGCGCCCATGATGCCATCGGGCCACCACCGCCACCAGTGCGGATCCGGGGAGGCTGCACTAGGCTCGCGGGCAGATGTCGATTCTGCTGAGCGATCTCCGACGGGCCTGACCGTCCGCTCGTTCGCTGCGCCTGTGGCCGGGTCGTGACGCCGCGGGAGCCTCCTGGCTCCCGTCCGTCCCTACGACCCCCTCATCAGGAGCAGACATGGAATCCATCCTCATCACCGGTGCCTCCGGGCGCCTCGGCGGCGCGATCGTCGCCGCCCTCGCCGCGCGAGTCCCGCGCGAGCGGCTTCGCGTGCTCGTTCGCACCACCCCCGCCGCGGACGCCTTCCGGGCCCGAGGCGTGACAGCCCGGCTCGGCGACTACGCCGATCGAAGATCCCTGGTGGACGCCTTCGCCGGCGTCGACCGCCTCGTCTTCGTCTCGAGTCCGGTGCACGATCCGGCGATCCGGGTGCCGCAGCACCGAGCCGTTGTGTCCGCCGCGGTCGCCGCGGGCGTGCGCCGGGTCGTCTACACGAGCGCGTTCGGCGCCGCGCACGATCCCGGGCATGCAAAGACGGAGGCTCTGCTGGCCGAGCGGTTCGGTCACGGCGACGACTCCGGCGCCACCATCCTGCGCAACGGCTTCTACACCGAGCCGTTCGTCGACCGGGCCCTGGCAGAGGCCGTCGTCGGTCGCGTCACATCGGCAGCCGGTGGGGGAGCTCTTGCGACGGCGTCGCTCGTCGACCTCGCCGAGGCGGCCGCGCTCGCGGCGACCCGACCGCCTGCGCGCCCTGTGCTCGAACTGCGCGGCCCCGCGTGGACCTACGACGAGCTGGCCGCCCACCTCTCGTCCGAGCGCGGCAGGCCGGTCGTCCACGAGCGCGTCGACGTCGAAGCGGCAGGAGCCTTCGGCCCGCTGCACGCGCTGGCCGCCGGCGGACGTCTCGCCACCGGGTCCGACGACCTCGCTGCGCTGCTCGGGAGGCCGCCGCGCACGCTCGCGGACGTGGTCCGCTCGGCGCTGCAGCGCTAGGCGCCGAGTTCGCGCCGCCGCACGGCGAGCACCGCCCGCAGCGTCTCCTCGCTCAGGGGCGCTGCGGGCGGGAAGTGGAGGGTCGCGCCGGTGATGCTGCCCTCGGCGAGCGTCCCGGCCAGTTCGGCGGCGGCCGGAGGGCTCATCAGCAGGAGGCTGCAGTCCTTCGCCGTCGCGGAGAGGCCGACCAGGCCCTTCCCGTTCAGCCGGAAGATCGGGACGCGGTAGCTGATGACCTGCTCGGCGTCGGGGACGATCGCGACGATCCGATCCCGGACGATGCGCAGCGCGGAGCCGAACGGCTCGCCGATCCGATCGAGGTACTCGTCGACCGTGTCCGCATCCACTCCGCGCGCCATGCCGCGACCCTAGCGCCGCGCCGCGAACGGTCGCAACACGCGGGTCAGTGCGCGAAGGCCCCGTCGGAGACGGAGTCGGCCGGCTTGCTGATGAAGAAGGAGCCGACGACGGCGAAGAGCGAGATGATCGCCGCGGCGAGGAACGCCACCTTGATGCCGCCTGCCGTCGCGACGTCGAGCGGAGCGCCACCGGCCGTCAGGGCCGCGGTCTGCGCGGACAGCACGGCGACCAGCAGTGCGGTTCCCGCGGCACCGCCGACCTGTTGCACGGTGCCGACGATCGCGCTGCCGTGCGAGTACAGGTGCGGCGGCACGGCGCCGAGACCGGCCGTGAACAGCGGCGTGAACATCAGCGCCAGGCCGAGGCTCATCACGATGTGCGCGGCCAGCACCATCCCGACCGGCGTGGTCTCGCTCACCAGGGTGAGCGACCAGAGCGCGAGGCTGACCAGGATGGAGCCGGGCACGACGAGCACGCGCGGCCCGAAGCGGTCGTAGAGTCGGCCGACGAACGGCGCGGCCAGCCCCATGACGAGGCCGCCGGGCAGCAGGAGCAGACCGGTCGAGAGCGTGTCGAGGTGCAGCACGTGCTGCAGGTAGAGCGGCAGCACGATGATCACGCCGAACATCGCCGCCGTGCTGATCGCCATGAGCACGATCGAGACGGTGAAGACGGGGGAGCGGAAGGTGCGCAGGTCGAGCAGCGCACGATCCCGTCGCTGCAGGATCAGCTGGCGCAGGATGAAGGTCGCCAGACCGATCACGCCGATGGCGAGCGAGATCCAGAGCGCGGCGCCGGGGCCGCCCGACGCGCTGCCCGACTCGCCCGAGAGGGTGAGTCCGTAGACGAGTCCGCCGAATCCGAGCGCGGAGAGGACCACCGAAAGGACGTCGATGCGCACCTTCGTGGTCTCGGTCACGTTCTCGACGAAGCGCATCCCGATGAGCAGCATGATGAGCGCGATCGGCAGGACGATCAGGAAGATCCAGCGCCACGCGAGGTAGTTGAGGATGAAGCCCGAGATGGTCGGACCGATGGCCGGCGCGACCGAGATGACGATGGAGACGTTGCCCATCGTGCGCCCGCGCTTCGCCGGCGGCACCAGGGTCATCAGGGTCGTCATGAGCAGCGGCAGCATCATCGCGGTGCCGGACGCCTGGATGACGCGGGCGCCGACGAGCACGGCGAAGCCCGGGGCGAGCGCGGCGGTCAGCGTCCCGAGCGAGAAGAGCGACATCGCGGTGATGAACATCGCGCGCGTCGTGAACCGCTGGAGCAGGAAGCCGGTGATCGGGATGACGATCGCCATCGTCAGCATGAACGCCGTGGACAGCCACTGTGCGGCCAGTGCGTCGATCTTCAGGTCGTCCATCAGCTTCGGGATGGCGACCGTCATGATCGTCTCGTTCAGGATGACGACGAACGTGGCGGCGAGCAGCAGCCAGATCACCCGGTTGTTCCGGCGCTCGATGCGGCCGTTCTCGGCGGCGGTGTCCGTCGTCGCGGGGTCGGCGAGGACGGCGGGCACAGGTGAGGTCTGCTCAGTCACCGGTCAACAGTACCGACGACGGGCGACACCGGGGGTTTCGCGCGGGTAAACGATGGCCCCGTTCACTGACCGCGAAACCGGGAATAGATCGGGTGCCGATCAGCGGCCCAGCGACTGCACCGTCCGCACGGCCTCGCCGACCGCGGGGGCGACGGAGGCGAGCTCCGCCGCGCCGACCTCCGGACCCCAGGAGAAGCGCACCGCGGTGCGGGCGAGGTCCTCGGGGTAGCCGAGCGCGAGCAGCACGTGCGAGGCGTCCTCGCTCCCGGCGGCGCACGCCGAACCGCTCGACGAGACGATGCCGTGGCGCTCGAGCTCGAGGAGCACGGCCTCCCCGTTGGTGCCGGGGAAGACGAAGGAGGCGGTGCCGGGGAGGCGCCGCCCCGGATGCCCGGTGAGCTGCGCTCCCGGAGCGACCGCGAGCACGGCGGCGACGAACCCGTCCCGCGCCTCGGCGGCGGCCGCCGCGTTCGCCTCCCGATTCGCCGTCGCCAGCCGCGCGGCCGTCGCCAGGGCGACAGCACCGGCAACGTTCTCCGTGCCCGAGCGCCGGCCGCGCTCCTGTCCGCCGCCGTGCAGCACGGGTTCCAGCGGGATGCGCCCGCGCACGAAGAGCGCGCCGATGCCCTTGGGAGCGCCGATCTTGTGGCCGGAGACGCTCAGCGCGTCGACGCCGAGTTCGCGCACGTCGAGCGGCAGCCAGCCCGCCGCCTGCACCGCGTCGGTGTGGAACGGGATGCGGTGCTCGTGCGCCAGCGCCGCCAGTGCGGCGATCGGCTGGACGGTCCCCACCTCGTTGTTCGCGAGCATCACGCTGGCGAGTGTCGTGTCCGGGCGCAGTGCGGCCGCGAATGCAGCGGGGTCGACCAGCCCGTCGCGGCCCACCGGGACGAACGTCGTCTCGAAGCCGTGCAGGCGGACGAGATGATCGACGGACTCCAGCACCGCCTCGTGCTCGATCGGGGTCGTCACGATGTGCCGGCCGCGCGGAGAGGCGAGCGCGATGCCCTTGATCGCGAGGTTGTCCGCCTCGGTGCCGCCGGACGTGAAGATGACCTCCGAGGCGCGACAACCGAGCCAGGCGGCGACCGCTGCTCGGGCGTCGGCCAGCGCGCGTGCCGCCGATTCACCGACCGCGTGATGGCTCGACGGGTTGCCGAAGTCGCCGGTCAGGTACGGCCACATCGCCTCCAGCACCTCGCGGCGGACCGCGGAGGTCGCCGCCGCGTCGAGGTACAGGCCGCCGGTCATGGCGTCTCGACCACCACGTCCAGGCCGAGGTCGAGCGAGCGCACGCTGTGCGTCAGGGCGCCGGAGGAGATGACGTCGACACCGGTCTCGGCGATGGCGCGGACCGTGTCGAGGCTGACGTTGCCGCTGGCCTCCACGATCGCGCGCCCGGCGATCAGCGCGACGCCCTCCCGCAGCTCGTCCAGGGTGAAGTTGTCGAGCATGATCGTGTCCACGCCCGAGGCGAGCACCGGCTCGATCTGGTCGATCCGGTCCACCTCGACCTCGAGGTGCGTCGTGTGCGAGAGCTGCGCGCGGACGGCGAGCAGGGCGTCGGTCACGCTCAGCCCGGACTGCGCGGTGAGCACGGCGAGGTGGTTGTCCTTGGCCATGACGGCGTCCGACAGCGAGTAGCGGTGGTTGTGCCCGCCACCGGCCCGGACCGCGTGGCGCTCGAACGCGCGGAGGCCCGGCGTCGTCTTGCGGGTGTCGACGACGCGCGCCGAGGTGCCCTCGACCTCCCGGACGAACGCGGCCGTGAGGGTGGCGATCCCGCTCATCCGCTGCGTGAAGTTCAGGGCCACCCGCTCGCCCTGCAGCACCGAGCGGGCCGGGCCGCTGACGGTCGCGAGCGTGTCGCCCGCAGCGAACTCCTCGCCGTCGGCACGCTCGAGGACGACCTCGATCGCCGGGTCGGTCAGGGTCATCGCCGCAGCGAAGACCTCACCGCCCGCGAAGGTGCCGGGCTCCCGTGCGACCAGGCGCGCAGTGGCATATGCCGATTCCGGAATGAGGAGCTGGCTCGTCAGGTCGCCCCACGGGGCGTCCTCCACGAGGGCGGCTCGGACGACGGTCTCGATGATCTGGCGGGTCAGCATGCGAGGGCGGCTTTCTGGAGGTCGGCGGCCGGCGCGAGCACGGTGTGGCGTGCGGGGGCGGCGGAGGTGAGGGGGAAGTCGGAGCGGAAGTGGGCGCCGCGCGATTCCTCGCGGGCGAGAGCGGCGGCGACCACGAGGCGGCCGACCTGGAGGAGGTCGCGGTCCTCGCCCGGACCGGGGGCGGCGGTCGCCGCGAGCTGGGCGGCCGCTGCCGTGAGTCCCGCGCGGTCGCGGTGGACGCCCGCGGCGGCCCACATCAGCGCGCGGAGGGCGTCGCGGTCGTAGGGGATCGTCGGCGCGACGGACTCACCGGACTCGTCGACGTCGTCGACGCCGGTGCCGACCGCTCGGCCGGACAGCGCCGCCTCCGCCAGCCAGGCGGGCGCGGGCTGCCAGGGCTCGCCGATCGCCTGCACCGCGCGGTGCGCGAAGACGAGCCCTTCGAGCAGCGAGTTGGAGGCGAGCCGGTTCGCGCCGTGCGCGCCGGTGCACGCCACCTCGCCGACGGCGAAGACGCCGGGGAGCGTCGTGCGCCCGCTGGTGTCGGTCGCGACGCCGCCCATCACGTAGTGGGCGGCGGGGGTGACCGGCACGGGCTCGCGGGACCAGTCGATCCCGGCGGTGCGGCAGGCGGCGTCGATCGTCGGGAACCGCCGGGCGAGGAAGTCGGCGCCGAGCGCCGTCGCGTCGAGCACGACCGGCGTGCCTCCCTGCGCGGCCATCTCGATCGCGATTCCCCGGGCGACCACGTCCCGCGGCGCCAGCTCGGCGTCGGGATGCACGTCGACCATGAACCGTTCTCCGCGCGCATTGCGCAGCACGGCGCCCTCGCCGCGCACGGCCTCCGACACCAGGAACGATCCCGGGATCGCGAGGGCGGTGGGATGGAACTGCACGAACTCCAGGTCGGCCACGGCCGCTCCCGCGCGCCAGGCCGCGGCGACCCCGTCCCCGGTCGCGACGGCGGGATTCGTCGTGTAGGCGTAGAGCTGCCCGAAGCCGCCCGTCGCGAGGATGACCGCGTCGGCCGCGATCTCCCGCTCGCCACCGGAATCCGTCCGGACGAGCACGCCGGCCGCCGCGCCGTCGCGCACGACGACCTCCCGCAGGAACGCGTGCTCCACGATCTCGACGGCGGAATCCAGGACGGTGGCCACGAGCGCCCGCTCGATCTCCGCCCCGGTCGCATCCCCGCCGGCGTGCAGCACGCGGGGGCTCGAATGCGCCGCCTCCAGGCCGCGCGCCAGCGCGTCGCCGTCGCGGTCGAACGCGACGCCGAGGGCGATCAGCTCACGGATGCGCTGCGGGGCGTCGCCGCACAGCGCTTCGACGGCCTCCCGGACGTTCAGCCCGGCACCCGCACGCAGCGTGTCGTCCACATGCGCCGCCGTGCTGTCGTCGGCGAAGAGGGCTGCGGCGATCCCGCCCTGCGCGTACCGGGTGTTGCTCTCGGAGAGCTCGCCCTTGGTGACCAGCACGACATCGTGGTCGCGGGATGCGCCGAGCGCGGCGACCAGCCCGGCGATCCCGCTGCCGACGACGACCACGCGTGCCATGTCAGGCCGCCATCGTGGTGTCCGGCCGGGCGGCGAGCATGCGCTCGAGGGCCACCCGTGCGGGCTCGGCGACCTCGGCCGGCACGCTCACCTGGTTGTAGACCTCGCCGCGCACCAGACCCTCCAGCACCCAGGCCAGGTAGCCGGGGTGGATGCGGTACATCGTCGAGCACGGGCACACGACCGAGTCGAGGCAGAAGATCGTGTGCTGGGGGAACTGCGCGGCGAGTCGCTGGACGAGGTTGATCTCGGTGCCGATCGCGAAGGTCGAGCCGGCGGGCGCCGCCTGGATGGCCTTCACGATGTAGTCCGTCGAGCCGTACTCGTCCGCGGCGTCGACCACGTCCATCGGGCACTCGGGGTGCACGATCACGCGCACACCGGGGAACTCGGCGCGCGCGCTCTCGATCTGGCCGACCGTGAACCGCTTGTGCACCGAGCAGAAGCCGTGCCAGAGGATGACGCGGGCGTCCTGCAGGGTCTGCTCGTCCGTCCCGCCCCAGGCCTTGCGCGGGTTCCAGAGCGGCATCTGCTCCAGCGGCACGCCCATCGCCTTGGCTGTATTGCGGCCGAGGTGCTGGTCCGGGAAGAAGAGGACGCGCTGGCCGCGCTCGAACGCCCACTCCAGCACGGTGGCTGCGTTGGACGAGGTGCAGACGATGCCGCCGTGCTCGCCGCAGAACGCCTTGAGCGCCGCCGACGAGTTCATGTACGTCACCGGGATGACCGGGGCGCGCCCCGCGGCGTCCGGCTCGGTGCCGTACAGCTCCTCGAGCTGCTCCCAGCACTCCTGCACCGAGTCGAGGTCGGCCATGTCGGCCATCGAGCAGCCGGCGGCGAGGTTCGGGAGGATGACGCGCTGGTCGGGCCGCGACACGATGTCCGCCGTCTCGGCCATGAAGTGCACGCCGCAGAAGACGATGGCCTCGGCCTCCGGGCGCGCCTTGGCGGCGTTGGCGAGCTGGAACGAGTCGCCCACGAAGTCCGCGAACTGCACGACCTCGTCGCGCTGGTAGAAGTGGCCCATCACGGCGACGCGGTCGCCGAGCGCGGCCTTGGCGTCGAGGATGCGCGTGTGCAGCTCGTCGGCGCTCGCCGTGCGGTACTCCTCGGGAAGCTCGCCCTGGCGCGGGGTGAACGCCGGGATGGGGTCGGCCATGGAGGCGCCGGGACCGTACGAGGGCGGTGCGGCGTCGAAGTTCCACGGCGCCTCCACGAGGTCGGGGGTGCAGGTCGCGCCGTCCAGCTCTCCGCTGGCGATGAGCTGGATGGTCGTGTCGACCGAGGCGATCGTGGTCATTTCTCTCCTCCGAATGGGTGCTGCTGGCGCGGCAGGGGGCCCGCGTCGGCGAGGTCGATCGAGTCGTTGTACCGGTACAGGCGCGGCGGCCGGTGGGGCGTGCCGGTGAGGTACTCGTCCGTCGCGACCACGGCCCCGGAGGCCTCGATGGTGCGGCGGAAGTTGGCGGGGTCCAGGGCACGGCCGAGCACGGCCTCGTGCACCTCCCGCAGCTGGGCGAGGGTGAAGCGCTCGCCGAGGAAGGCGTGGGCGATGCGGGAGTACTCCATCTTCGTGTGGAGGCGCCAGAGCGCGTACTCGACGATCAGCTGGTGGTCGAAGGCGAGCGGCGGGAGGTCGTCGGCGGGGAACCAGCGGACGTTCTCGCCCACGCTCGCGCGCTCGGCCTCGTCGGAGCGGACCAGCGCCCAGTAGACGATCGAGACGACGCGGTCGCCGGCAGGGGAGCGGGAGGTGTCGCCGAACGCGTACAGCTGCTCCAGGTAGCGCGGGGTCAGCCCGGTGGTGTCGTTAAGGGTCCGGGCGGCGGCGTAGGCGAGGTCCTCTTCTCCACGCAGCGGGCCGCCCGGCAGGGCCCACCGGCCCTCGAACGGCTCGCGGATGCGGCGGACGAGAGGGAGCCAGACCTGCGGCAGGCCGCCGGTCTCGTCGTCCTTGCGCAGGGCGAAGATCACCGTCGAGACGGCGAGGATCGCGCTCGCTCTCGTGTGCTCCGTCGTCATGGCCGCTCCCGGCTGGTGGGTGATGCCCTAAAAGTCATCGTGACTCTAACCTGCGTTCATCTTAGTGTCATGACGACCAGAACGCCAAGTCGGGGGCGACCGGGTATGCTGACCTCGATCAACTGAACACAGGGCCGACGAGGTCGATGCGGGAGAGTCGCACGCGTGCGTGCGACACCGAAGGAGCAATCCTCCCCGACAATCTCTCAGGTACGCGTACCGCATCGGACTGGCCACTCTGAAAAGCAGGACGGCGACCGCCGTCCTCGCCCAAGGTGAAAATCGGCGACGCCCGCGACGGGCGGCGCCGGTGAAGCTCTCAGGCCGGATGACAGAGGGGGAGTTCTTCCCGGAGCGGGCGACCGCTCCGACAGCCCCCGGCCGACGGCCGGCGATCGGAGAACTCATGACCTCGCAGGACGGCGCCCCGCAGCAGAGCGGACGCCTCTCTCCCCTTCACGACGCGCACGCCGCCGCCGGTGCCTCGTTCACCGACTTCGCCGGCTGGCAGATGCCGGTGCGCTACTCCAGCGATCTGGCCGAGCACCACGCCGTGCGCACCGCCGCCGGGCTCTTCGATCTCTCGCACATGGGCGAGATCGTCCTGATCGGACCGGAGGCCGGAGTCGCCCTCGACTACGCGCTCGCCGGCAAGCTGTCGAGCCTCGCCATCGACCAGGCGAAGTACTCCCTTCTGCTCTCCCGGGCCGGCGGCATCGTCGACGACCTGGTCGTCTACCGCACGGGCGACGACCGCTACATGGTCGTCGCCAACGCGGGCAACCGCGAGGTGGTCGCCGAGGAGCTCCGCGACCGCACCTCCCCGTTCGACGTCGAGGTCTACGACGAGAGCGACGACATCGCGCTCATCGCCGTGCAGGGCCCGGCGAGCCTCTCCATCCTCCTCGCCACACCGGGCTTCAGCGTCGAGGACGGCGACATCGGCGAGCGCCTCGCCGCGCTGAAGTACTACTGGAGCATCCCCGCCGAGTTCGAGGGCCACCAGGTGCTCATCGCGCGCACCGGCTACACCGGCGAGGACGGCTTCGAGCTCTACCTCGCCCCCGACGAGGCCGGCACCCTCTGGGACGCACTGCTGGAGGCCGGAGCCGAGCAGGGCCTCGTCCCGGCCGGTCTCGCCAGCCGCGACACCCTGCGCCTGGAGGCCGGGATGCCGCTGTACGGACACGAGCTCGGCCTCGACACGAAGCCCGCCTCCGCCGGCCTCGGCCGCGTCGTCAACCTCGCCAAGGACACGGACTTCGTCGGCCGCGCCGCCAGCGAGGACGGCCCGCACCCCGAGGCGCGCGTGCTCGTCGGGCTCATGGGGGAGGGCAAGCGCGCCGCGCGGGCCGGCTACCCCGTCGTGGTCCCCGCCGCCGACGGCGCGGACGAGGTGGTCGGCGTCGTCACCTCCGGCGCCCTCTCGCCGACCGTCGGCGTCCCCATCGCGATGGCGTACGTCGACCCGCGCCTCGCCCGCCCCGGCACCGAGCTGCACGTCGACGTGCGCGGCAGCCGCCTCCCGTTCACCGTCACCGCCCTCCCCTTCTACAGCAGAAAGAAGCATTGACCATGGCCGCAGAGCAGGACCTCAAGTACACCGCCGAGCACGAGTGGCTGCTCGTCGAGGGCGACGTCGCGACCGTGGGCATCACCGCCTACGCGGCCGAGAAGCTGGGCGATGTCGTATTCGTCGAGCTGCCCGCCGTCGGCAGCACGGTGGCCGCGGGCCGCGTGGTCGGCGAGATCGAGTCCACCAAGTCGGTCGGCGAGCTGTTCGCACCGGTCGACGGCACGGTCGCCGCGGTGAACGACGCCGTCGTCGACGCCCCCGAGCTGGTCAACAGCGACCCGTTCGGCGAGGGCTGGCTCGTGAAGGTCTCCTTCACCGAGCTCCCCACCCTGCTCAGCTACGACGAGTACACCGCCCTCACGGGCGAGTGAGGCGAACCCCCGCACATGACTGAACTCTTCCAGGCGCGTCACATCGGCACCGACGACGACGCGCAGCGCACCATGCTGTCCGCCGTCGGGGACGCCCACTCCCGCGCGTACGCGTCCGTCGAGGAGGTCGTCGCGGCGGCCGTGCCCGCGGGCATCCGTGTCGACCCGGCGTACCGTCCGGCCCTGCCGGCGCCCGCGAGCGAGCGGGCCGCGCTCCGCGAGCTGCGCGCGATCGCGTCCCGCAACACGGTCAACCGCTCGCTGATCGGCCTCGGCTACTACGGCACGCTCACGCCGGCCGTGATCAAGCGCAACGTCCTCGAGAACCCGGGCTGGTACACGGCGTACACGCCCTACCAGCCGGAGATCTCGCAGGGCCGCCTGGAGGCTCTGATCAACTTCCAGACGATGGTCGCCGACCTGACCGGGCTCGACACCGCCAACGCGTCGATGCTCGACGAGGGCACGGCCGTCGTCGAGGGGATGCTGCTGGCGCGCCGCGCCTCCAAGGCCGCGTCGTCGCGGTTCGTCGTGGACGCGGACATCTTCCCGCAGACCCTCGCGCTGCTCCGCAACCGTGCGGAGGCGGTCGGCATCGAGCTGATCGTGCGCGACCTGGCCGCGACCCCGGCCGACGCCCCGGAGCTGGCCGACGCCTTCGGCCTGTTCGTGCAGTACCCGGGCGCCTCCGGTCGCGTGTGGGACCCTTCCGGCGTCATCGCGGCTGCGAAGGCCGGGGGAGCGGTCGTCGTGGCCGCCGCCGACCTGCTGGCGCTGACCCAGCTGCGGTCGCCCGGTGAGCTGGGCGCCGACGTCGCCGTCGGCACCAGCCAGCGCTTCGGCGTCCCGATGGGCTTCGGCGGTCCGCACGCCGGTTACATGGCCGTGCGCTCCGGCCTGGAGCGCCAGCTGCCCGGCCGGCTCGTCGGCGTCTCACAGGACGCCGTGGGCAAGCCGGCCTACCGCCTGACCCTGCAGACGCGCGAGCAGCACATCCGGCGCGAGAAGGCCACGTCCAACATCTGCACCGCGCAGGTGCTGCTGGCCGTCATGGCGGCCATGTACGCCGTCTACCACGGCCCGCAGGGGCTGCGCGCGATCGGGCGCCAGGTGCACCTGACCACCGCTGCGGTCGCGGACCTCCTGCGCGCGTCCGGCGTGGACGTCGTCTCGAACTCCTACTTCGACACCCTCCAGGTCGCCGTCGACGACGCCGCGGGCGTCGTCGAGCGCGCCCACGCGCACGGGCTGCTGCTGCACGCCACCGACGCGGGTCTCGTCTCGCTCAGCGTGGACGAGGAGGTCGCCGCCGACCTCCGCGACGGCGACTTCCCGCTCGCCGACCTGGTCGAGGTGCTCGGCGGGACCGTCGACAGCGCGCCCGAGCTCAGCCTCCCCGCCGAGGCGTCGTTCGACGGAGCCCTCGCCCGCACGTCCGCGTACCTCACGCACCCGGTGTTCAACACACATCATTCCGAGACGGCGATGATGCGCTACCTGCGTCAGCTGCAGGATCGCGACTACGCGCTCGACCGCGGCATGATCCCGCTCGGCTCGTGCACGATGAAGCTCAACGCCGCCACGGAGATGGAGGCCGTCACCTGGCCCGAGTTCGCCGCCCTCCACCCGTTCGCCCCCGCGGCGGACGTGCAGGGCTCGCTGGCGCTCATCGACCAGCTGGAGGCGTGGCTCGCCGACGTCACGGGGTACGACACCGTCTCGCTGCAGCCGAACGCGGGTAGCCAGGGCGAGCTCGCCGGACTGCTGGCGATCCGCGGCTACCACCGCTCGCGCGGCGACGGTCAGCGCACCGTCTGCCTCATCCCGCAGAGCGCCCACGGCACCAACGCGGCCTCGGCCGTGCTCGCCGGCATGCGCGTCGTCGTCGTGGCGACGGACGACCTCGGCAACGTCGATCTCGACGACCTGCGGGCCAAGATCGCGGAGCACGCCGAGACGCTCGCCGCGCTCATGATCACGTACCCGTCGACGCACGGCGTCTACGAGCACGAGGTCGTCGCGATCACCAGTGCCGTGCACGACGCCGGGGGACAGGTCTACGTCGACGGCGCCAACCTCAACGCGCTGCTCGGCTACGCCCGGTTCGGTGACTTCGGCGGCGACGTCAGCCACCTGAACCTGCACAAGACCTTCTGCATCCCGCACGGCGGCGGGGGTCCGGGCGTCGGCCCGGTCGCGGCCAAGGCGCACCTCGCGCCGTTCCTCCCCGGTCACCCGCTCGCTCAGGACGACACCCACGTGCTCGCGACCGGGGGACGCGTCGAGCACGGCGGCGGCCCGGTCTCGGCGGCCCCGTACGGCAGCCCGAGCATCCTCCCGATCAGCTGGGCGTACGTGCGGATGATGGGCGCGGAGGGCCTGCGCGACGCCACCGGCGCCGCCGTGCTCGCCGCCAACTACGTCGCCGCCCGCCTGCGCGAGCACTTCCCGGTGCTCTACTCGGGCGACGCGGGCCTCGTCGCGCACGAGTGCATCCTCGACCTGCGCCCGCTCACCGAGCGCACGGGCGTCACGGTGGACGACGTGGCCAAGCGCCTCGTCGACTACGGCTTCCACGCACCGACGATGTCGTTCCCCGTCGCCGGCACCCTGATGGTGGAGCCGACCGAGAGCGAGGACCTCGCCGAGCTCGACCGGTTCGTCACCGCGATGATCGCGATCAAGGCGGAGGCCGACGCGGTCGCCGCCGGCGCCTGGCCCGTCGACGACAACCCGCTGCGAGGCGCACCGCACACGGCCGAGTCCGTCGTCGCCGCCGATTGGAGCCACCCGTACACGCGCGAGCAGGCGGTCTACCCGGTGCCCGGGCTGGTCCGCGGCAAGTACTGGCCGCCGGTGCGCCGGATCGACCAGGCCTACGGCGACCGCAACCTGTTCTGCGCCTGCCCGCCGCCGGAGGCCTTCTCCTGAGCCCTGCTTGCTGTTGACCGAGTGCGGTCTCCCGGTACATCCGCCGTCGTTCGACGCGGCGCAGTCGTACCGGGGGACCGCACTCGCGGTTTCACGCGAAGATGGACGGCCACCAGGCGACGGCGAGCGGATACCCGACGAACGACACGATGTCGATGACGACGTGCGCGACCACGAGGGGCATCGTGCGGCCCCAGCGCGTGTAGCACCAGCCGAACACCACTCCCATGATCGCGTTGCCGATGAAGGGCCCGAAGCCCTGGTACAGGTGGTAGCTGCCGCGCAGCACCGCGGCCCCGACGATGATCGACCAGCGGCCCCAGCCGAGCTGCCTCAGACGCGTGAAGAGGTAGCCGACGACGATGACCTCCTCCTGGAGGCCCGCCCGCAGCGCCGCGAGGATCAGCACCGGGACCGTCCACCAGTGCGTGGTCAGCGACGAGGCCTCCACCGTCACCGTGATCCCGAGCAGCCGGGTGAGGGCGAAGAACAGGATGCCCGGGATGCCGATCACCAGGAACAGCAGGCCGCCGCGCCCCAGATCGCCCCACGGGCGGGTCGCGTCGAGGCCGATCCGCCGGAAGCCGCTGCGCGCCGGCTGCCAGAGCAGGAAGATCGCCAGAGCCACCGCGAAGAGCGGGAACAGGTTGCCGAGCACCTGGTAGAGGAAGTCGAACAGCTCGCGGCTCGACTGCGACGGGTTGACCTGCGCGACCTGATCGGCGAGCGCCTGCGAGCGCGTGCTCTTGTCGATGATGTCGACGATCGAGTAGATCGCGGACTGGCCCAGGGAGAGCCCCAGGACGATCGCGATCTCCCACCACAGCCGGGCCCGTCCGGTGCGCTCGACGGGCACCTCGCCGGACCAGGTCGGTTCACTGCTCATATGTGCATCCTGCCAGGCGCCGGCCGCAGGGGTGTACGGCTGTCTCGAAGCGTCCGGACGACCGCGAATCCAGTGGAAGCGCTTGAAATCCTGCGCAGGACGACGCATTCCGGGCGTTTTCGAGCATAGTGCGCAACAATCCGCCGACTGAGTTACCACTGTGTAACGTTTCCGGGCCTCATTTTGCATTGGCGGCGTGCGCTACCTAGGGTCATTCTTATCGAGCGCGGACCGGGCACTCTCGCATGCCTGTGCCGCGCACACTTCGCACAGGAGGAACATTGCACACCAAGGGAAGAAAGGTCAGGTTCGCGGTCAGCGCGGTCGCCATCGCCGGCGTCGCTGCGCTCGCCCTCTCCGCCTGCACCACGTCCGGCAGCACGGGCGGCTCGTCCGCTGCCAAGGGCGGCACCGTGACGGTCGCTGTCGTGAACGACTTGACCTCGCTCAACTCGCAGACCCCCCAGGGCAACCTGGACACCAACGGCCAGGTCGGCTACCTCGACGGCTCGTACGGATCCGGTTTCCAGTACATCGACAACAACTACAAGATCGTCCACGACAACTCGTACGGCACGTTCGAGAAGACCTCGGACGACCCGCTGACGGTCAAGTACACCCTTCCCAAGGACGCCAAGTGGTCCGACGGCGAGCCGGTGACCGCCGATGACATGGTCCTCGGCTGGGCCATGCAGTCCGGTTACTACGACTCGGCGACGCTCGACCCCAACAGCGGCGAGGTCACGGCCGGGACCCAGTACTTCACCCCCGCCGCCGGTACCGCCGGCATCGACCAGACGTCGTACCCGACCGTGGGCGACGACAACCGGTCGATCACCCTCAAGTACGCGAAGCCCTTCGTGGACTGGGAGCTCTTCAACCCGATCGCGCAGCCCGCGCACATCGTGGCCAAGAAGGCGGGCCTCTCCTCGGCCGCCGACCTGACGAAGCTCCTCAAGGGCCTGCCGAAGGGCGACCCGGCCAGCCCGGCCGCTCCCGACGCGACGCTGAAGAAGGCCGCGGACTTCGTGAACACGGGCTACGACATCACCGCGTTCCCGACCGACAAGGACCTCCTGGTCTCGTCCGGTCCGTTCGTCGTCTCCAGCTGGACCCCCGGTCAGTCGATCACGATGACCAAGAACAAGTACTACTGGGGCGACAACAAGGGCAACGTCGACAAGATCGTCTTCCGCATCATCCCGGACGCGAACGCCCAGGTCACCGCTCTCCAGAACGGTGAGGTCGACATCATCAACCCGCAGGCCTCGGCCGACACCCTCACCGCGCTGAAGAACACCAGCGCGAAGGTGCTGACCGGCGACCAGGCGTCGTACGACCACCTCGACCTCAACTTCGGCTCGCCGACGTTCTCCGACCCGAAGGTCCGTGAGGCGTTCCTCAAGACGATCCCGCGTCAGCAGATCCTCGACTCGATCGTGACCCCGGTGAACCCGAAGGCCAAGGTCCTCAACTCGCAGATCTGGCTGCCGAACCAGTCGCAGTACGCGGACGCCGAGAAGAACAACGGCTCCAGCGCGTACGACAAGGTCGACATCGACGGCGCCAAGGCGCTGCTCGCCGGCGCGACCCCGACGGTCCGCATCCTGTACAACACGAACAACCCGAACCGTGTCGACGAGTTCCAGGCCATCCAGGCGTCCGCCGCGAAGGCCGGCTTCAAGATCGTCGACGCCGGCTCCCCGGACTGGAGCACGCTCCTCCCGGGCGGCGACTACGACGCTTCGCTCTTCGGCTGGATCAGCCCGGGTGCAGGCACGTCGCAGATCCCGCAGCTGTTCACCACCGGTGGCGGCGGTAACTACAACCGTTACAACGCGATGAACGACGTGGCCGTCCAGACCCAGACCACCCTGGACAAGGACGAGCTCACCAAGCTCGAGCTGAAGATCGACACGGCGACGTTCAAGGACGGCTACGGCCTGCCCCTGTTCCAGCTGCCCGGCGTCTTCGGCGTCAACGCTCGCGTCGACGGCGTGAAGTTCATGGGCAACCAGACCGGTCCGTTCTGGAACTTCTGGGAGTGGTCGGTCAAGTCCTCCTCGAAGTAACACCATTGGCAGAGAGAGTGCCCGGGTGAACCCCGGGCACTCTCCTGCGGCGGGGCGTCGGCTTCCGGGTCGGCGCCCCGTATCATGTAGTCGGTGGACGCGATCCGTCCCCCCTTCGTAAACGCGCTTAGGCGAGCTGGGCCCGCCGCCACCCCGTCGGGCGCGTCCTGTCAGTAAAGGTTCTCAACCTATGGCGAGTTTCATCCTGAGACGACTATTGGTCTCGGTGCTCATCATCATCGCCGCCTCGTTCCTGATGTACATGCTGGTGGCATACAGTGTCGACCCGCTCCAGGACCTCCGAAGCAGCAATTCCCCGAACAAGACCCAGCTCATCGCGGCGCGAGTCCAGCTCCTGCAGCTCGACGTCGTCCCGCCGCTGCGCTGGCTGCTCTGGCTGGGCGGGGCCGCGAAGTGCCTCATCCCGTTCGCCAACCAGTGCGACCTCGGTGCCACGATCTCCAACGCGAAGGTCGTCGACATCCTGCCGCAGGCACTCGGTTCGACGATCCAGCTCGTGACCGTCGCCCTCGTGCTGGCGATCCTCCTCGGTGTGACGATCGGTATCGTCACGGCCCTCCGGCAGTACAGCGGACTCGACAACGTCGTCACGTTCCTCAGCTTCTTCCTGTACTCCCTCCCGGCCTTCCTCGTCGCCGTGCTCCTCAAGGAGTTCGTCGCGATCGGCTTCAACAACTTCCTGGTGCATCCGGTGATCCCGTGGTGGGTGGCGGTGATCATCGGCATCGTCGCCGGGTTCATCTGGCAGTCGCTCATCGGCGGTGACCGGCGCAGGAGGCTGCTGACCTTCGTGATCTCCGGCGTGGCCACGGCCGGCGTGCTGCTCCTGATGTCCGCGTTCAACTGGTTCCTGGAGCCGGGCCTCGGTCCGGTGGTGATGATCCTGCTGGTCGCGGCGGTCGTCATCGGCACGACCGCGCTGATCTCGGGCCTGCAGAGCCGTCGCGCGCTGATCTCGGCGTCCATCGCCGGCGCGATCTCGCTCGTCTGCTACTTCGCGCTGCAGGGGCTGTTCTCGGTCTCGACGCCGGCGACGATCTTCATCCTCGCGGTGGTCGCCATCATCGTGAGCGTCGCGATCGGTTGGTTCGTGGGCGGGTACGACCGCGGCCAGAACATCCGCATCGCCGTGATCGTCACCATCGTCTCCGGGTTCCTGATCCTCGTCGACCGCTTCATGCAGGCGTGGCCGCAGTACTTCCAGGACACCAACGGTCGTCCGATCGCGACGGTCGGCTCGTCGACGCCCGGTCTCGGCGGCGACATGTGGGAGTCGGGCCTCGACACGTTCACGCACCTGCTGCTCCCGACGATCGCCCTGCTGCTGATCTCGTTCGCGTCGTACACCCGCTACTCGCGGGCCGGCATGCTCGAGGTCCTCAACCAGGACTTCATCCGCACCGCGCGTGCCAAGGGACTGCCGGAGCGCACGGTCATCGTGCGCCACGCGTTCCGCAACATGCTCATCCCGATCACGACCCTCGTGGCCTTCGACGTCGGCGCGCTGCTCGGTGGCGCGATCATCACGGAGAAGGTGTTCGCGATCCCGGGTATGGGCTCGATCTTCGCGGCCGGCCTGAGCCGCGGAGACCTCAACCCCGTGATGGCGTACTTCCTGGTGATCGCGGCCATGGCCATCCTGTTCAACTTCCTCGCGGACCTCGCATACGCCGCACTCGACCCGAGAGTGAGGGTCCGATAAATGTCTGCTCCTGAATCCCGTATCGCCGACGAGCTCGAGGCTCCCAGCAGCCCGCCCGTCAGCCAGGGCAAGCTGATCTGGAAGCGGTTCCTGTCCAACAAGATCGCCGTCGGCAGCGCCATCCTGTTCATCCTGATCGTGATCTTCTCGATCTCCGCCATCGGCATCGGCCCGATCCACGGCTGGTGGAAGTACAGCTACACCGAGCTGAACGACCAGGTCTCACAGGGCAACCCCTCTGCCGAGCACCCGTTCGGTCAGGACCGCATCGGCAAGGACTACTTCGCTCTCACCATGCGCGGTGTGCAGAACTCCGTGCTCGTGATGGTCGTGCTCGGCCTCATCGCGAGCGTCGTGGGCGTCGTGGTCGGCGCGATCGCCGGCTACTTCCGCGGCATCGTCGACGCGATCCTGATGCGCATCACCGATGTGTTCATCGTGATCCCGGCGCTGGTCATCGGCTCCGTCGTCGGACACGCCTTCGGCGGTCTCGGCGCGTTCTTCCTCGCGCTGATGCTCGGCTTCTTCTCCTGGATGGGCATCGCCCGACTGGTCCGCGGCGAGTTCCTCTCGCTGCGCGAACGCGAGTTCGTCGAGGCGGCCCGTGTGGCCGGCGCGTCGGACATGCGGATCATCTTCAAGCACATCCTGCCGAACGCCATCGGCGTGGTCATCGTCTCGTCGACGCTGATCATGGCCTCCGCCATCCTGCTCGAGACGGCGCTGTCGTTCCTCGGCTACGGCATCAAGGCGCCCGACGTGTCGCTCGGTCTGCTGATCAGCTCGAACCAGTCGGCCTTCCAGACCCGGCCGTGGCTGTTCTGGTGGCCCGGTGCGTTCATCGTGACGCTCGCGCTGCTGGTCAACTTCGTCGGCGACGGCCTGCGCGACGCCTTCGACCCGCGCCACCGCCGGTTCAACCTCCGCAAGATGCGCGAGGAGGAGCCGGAGCCGGGTGAAGGCGGCGACGGCCAGTCGAAGACGGGCGCCGCCCTCGCGGAGGACGTGCTGTGACCACCCGCTTCGCCGCCGTGCTCCCGGCCTTCTCAGGCCAGGAGCAGGGCGGCGACCGCGCCGGCCGCCAGCAGCACGACGCCGACCAGCGTCGCGACGTGCCAGCGGCTCGTCACGGGCGTCTCGTCGGCGCGGCCGGGTTCGATCGCGCCCGAGGCCTGCTGCTCCGCCCAGCGGCGGCGCACGACCTCGGCCGCGGCGCCGGACTCGGTCGACAGCAGGTCGCCGGGGCGGCGGACGCTCGCCTCGACGCTGGGCTTGCCGACGCGACCCCTGGTCTCCTCACGGGTGGCGCGCAGCGTCCTGCTCGTGCCGGGAGCCGGCGCGGACCACACCGGGATCTTCTTCCCGGGCGTGTACAGGGTCAGCGCGTACTTCGTGTCGACGTGGATGAGCGCCTCCCACGGGATGCGGACGGTCCGCGTCACGTTGACGACGGTCAGCCCCTCGCGGTCGACGACGAAGAGCGGACGCCACAGCATCGCCCAGCCGATCAGCGCGAACAGCGCGCCCGGCACGATGTAGAGCAGTCGCGCGTCGTGGACGCTCAGCAGCAGTCCGACGGTCAGGACGGCGGCAGCCGCCCAGATCAGGACGGCAAGGACCCGGTTGAACCGGGAGACGAAAACCTCGCGGTCGGGGGAGGGGACGTAGGGCATGGATCCATGCTCTCATCCCGCCCACAAGGCATCCCGACGCCGACCGCCCCCGAAAGGAACCTCGAATCATGACCGACACCACCACCGGTCAGGCCGGCGTCGTGACCGACGCCCCCGTCCTGGAGGTCACCGACCTCTCCGTCGACTTCGGCGTCGACGGCGTGTGGGTCCCTGCGGCCAAGAAGCTCAACTACTCGATCAAGGCGGGCGAGGTGCTCGCGATCGTGGGCGAGTCCGGCTCCGGCAAGAGCGCGAGCTCGATGGCGATCCTCGACCTCCTGCCGAAGAACTCGCGCATCCGCGGCTCGATCAAGCTGGAGGGCCGCGAGCTCACCGGCCTCTCCCAGCCGCAGATGCGGCGGGTGCGCGGCAACCAGGTCGCCGTGATCTTCCAGGAGCCGATGACCGCGCTCAACCCCGTCTACACGGTCGGCTTCCAGATCGTGGAGACGCTGCGCATCCACTACGGCATGTCGCCCCACGAGGCGAAGGAGCGCGCGCTCGAGCTGCTCGACATGGTCGAGCTGCCGGACCCCGTCAAGGCCTTCCACTCGTACCCGCACCAGCTCTCCGGCGGACAGCGTCAGCGCGCGATGATCGCCCAGTCGATCTCGTGCGACCCGAAGCTCCTCATCGCCGACGAGCCGACCACGGCCCTCGACGTCACGGTGCAGGCCGAGATCCTGGAGCTGCTGCGCAGCCTCCGCGACCGTCTGGACAGCGCCATCCTGCTGATCACCCACGACATGGGCGTCGTCGCCGACCTGGCCGACAACATCGTCGTGATGCGCAAGGGCGACATCGTCGAGTCGGGCACCGTGGAGGGCGTCTTCGCCGCTCCGCAGCACCCGTACACGATCGCCCTCCTCGATGCCGTGCCGCACCTCGGGCAGCGCGACGACGAGGAGATCGACACGACCGCCGCCCTCGCCGCGGGGACCGAGAACCCCGACGCCGCATTCGCCGAGCGCATCCGCGTCAACGAGCGCATCGCCGCCGCCGAGCACGAGAAGTCCGAGATGGACAAGCGCACGGTGGTCGTCGACTTCGAGAAGGTCTCGATCGAGTACCCGAAGCACGGCCGCGTGCCGGCGTTCCGCGCCGCGACCGACATCGACCTGACCATCCACGAGGGCGAGGTCGTCGGCCTGGTGGGCGAGTCGGGCTCCGGCAAGACCACACTCGGCCGTGCGGCGATCGGCCTGCTGCCCATCCACTCGGGCAAGCTCGTCGTCGCCGGGCAGGACATCAGCACGGCGAAGCGCGACGAGATCCGCAAGCTGCACCGCAACGTCGGCATCGTCTTCCAGGACCCGTCGTCGTCGCTGAACCCGCGCCTGCAGATCGCCGACTCGATCGGCGAGCCGCTGCGCCTGGCCAAGGGCCTGAAGGGTGCAGACCTCGCCAAGGAGGTCGACCGCCTCCTCGACAGCGTCGAACTGCCGCGCGCCTACCGCAGCCGGTTCCCGCACGAGCTGTCGGGCGGCCAGAAGCAGCGCGTCGGCATCGCCCGCGCGCTGTCGCTGAAGCCGCAGGTGCTGATCGCCGACGAGCCCACCAGCGCGCTCGACGTGTCGGTGCAGGCCCGCGTCCTGGAGCTCATGCAGCAGCTCCAGAAGGAGATGAACTTCGCCTGCCTGTTCATCACCCACGACCTCGCGGTCATCGACGTGCTCGCCGACCGCATCGCCGTGATGCACCACGGCAGCCTGGTCGAGGTCGGCACGCGCGACGAGATCCTCCGCTATCCGAAGGAGGCGTACACGCAGCGCCTCCTGGCGGCGGTGCCCCTCCCGGACCCGGAGCAGCAGCGCGCCCGCCGCGCCCTGCGCCTCGAGCTCCTCGCCGCCGGATCCGACGAGACCGTGCCGGTCAACGAGGGCGTGCCGACGGAGCCGGAGCCGCCGGTCGCGCAGGGCCTGTAACCTCTCGTCCACCGGATCGTCACCGAACGCCGCCCCGCCTGAGCGCGGAGGCGGCGTTCTGTGCTGTCCGATGGGGATAGAATGGACCGTTCCCCGAAAACCACCTGACGAGAGTCGAGCCTTCACGCATGTCCGAGAACGCCGTCGCCCACCGCGACGATCTGCGCAACGTCGCGATCGTGGCCCACGTCGACCACGGCAAGACCACGCTGGTCGATGCCATGCTGCGCCAGACGAACTCGTTCGGTGACCACGAGCACGTCGAAGAGCGTGCGATGGACTCCAACGAGCTGGAGCGTGAGAAGGGCATCACGATCCTCGCCAAGAACACGGCGATCTCGTACAAGGGCAAGCACGCCACGAACGGCCCGATCACCATCAACGTGATCGACACCCCGGGCCACGCCGACTTCGGCGGCGAGGTCGAGCGCGGCCTGTCCATGGTCGACGGCGTCGTCCTGCTCGTCGACTCGAGCGAGGGCCCGCTGCCGCAGACCCGCTTCGTGCTGCGCAAGGCGCTCGAGGCCAAGCTCCCCGTCATCCTCGCGGTCAACAAGACCGACCGTAACGACGCCCGCATCGAGGAGGTCGTGAGCGAGAGCCAGGACCTGCTCCTCGGCCTCGCGAGCGACCTCGCCGACGACGTCCCCGACCTCGACCTCGACGCCATCCTCGACGTGCCCGTCGTGTACGCCTCGGGCCGCGCCGGCGCCGCGAGCCGCAACCAGCCCGCCAACGGCGAGCTGCCCGACAACGACGACCTCGAGCCGCTGTTCGAGGCGATCCTCGAGCACATCCCTGCTCCGAGCTACGACCCCGAGGCGCCGCTGCAGGCCCACGTCACCAACCTCGACGCGTCGCCGTTCCTCGGCCGTCTCGCGCTGCTCCGCATCTTCAACGGCACCCTGAAGAAGGGCCAGACCGTCGCGTGGGTCCGCCACGACGGCGACGTGCACAACGTGCGCGTCACCGAGCTGATGATCACGAAGGCGCTCGACCGCTACCCGGCCGAGAGCGCGGGCCCCGGTGACATCGTCGCCGTCGCCGGCTTCGCCGACATCATGATCGGCGACACCCTCGCCGACCCCGACGACATCCGCCCGCTGCCGGCCATCCACGTCGACGAGCCCGCGATCTCCATGACCATCGGCACGAACACGTCGCCGCTGGTCGGCAAGATCAAGGGCCACAAACTCACCGCCCGCATGGTGAAGGACCGCCTCGACCGCGAGCTGATCGGTAACGTGTCGCTCCGCGTGCTCGACATCGGCCGCCCCGACGCGTGGGAGGTGCAGGGCCGCGGCGAGCTCGCGCTCGCCATCCTCGTCGAGCAGATGCGCCGCGAGGGCTACGAGCTCACCGTCGGCAAGCCGCAGGTGGTCACCAAGCGCGTCGACGGCAAGCTGCAGGAGCCGTACGAGCACCTCACGATCGACGCCCCCGAGGAGTACCTCGGCGCGATCACCCAGCTGCTCGCCGCCCGCAAGGGTCGCATGGAGAACATGGCGAACCACGGCACCGGCTGGGTCCGCATGGAGTTCATCGTCCCGTCGCGCGGCCTCATCGGCTTCCGCACCGAGTTCCTCACCACCACGCGCGGCACCGGCATCGCGAACGCGATCTCGCAGGGCTACGACGAGTGGGCCGGCCAGATCGTCACCCGCAGCAACGGCTCCATCGTGGCCGACCGCGCCGGCGTGGTCACCCCGTTCGCCATCATCGCGCTCCAGGAGCGCATGACGTTCTTCGTGAACCCCACCGAGGAGGTCTACGAGGGCATGGTCATCGGCGAGAACTCGCGCGCCGACGACATGGACGTGAACATCACCAAGGAGAAGAAGCTGACCAACATGCGTCAGTCGACGGCCGACAACTTCGAGTCGATGACGCCGTCGCGCCAGCTGACGCTCGAGGAGTGCCTGGAGTTCGCCCGCGAGGACGAGTGCGTGGAGGTGACCCCGGAGGCCGTGCGCATCCGCAAGGTCGAGCTCGACGCCACCGCCCGTGGCCGCGCCGCCGCCCGCCTCAAGCGCCAGGACGCCTGAGCCTCACCGCACCGTAAAAGGGAGGGGATTCGTCACGAATGTGGCGAATCCCCTCCCTTTTCTGCACATTCGGCACGAATGTGGCGAGCGCTACGCGAAGAGCCCGGCCCCCACGTACGAGCCCTCTTTCGCGCCCGGCGGGACGGCGAAGATGCCGGAGCCGACGTGTTTCAGGTACTCGTTCATCAGGTCGCTGCGCGCCAGCCGCGACTGGATGGGGATGAACTGCTTGCGGGGATCCCGCTGGAAGGCGATGAAGAACAGCCCGGCGTTGAGCCGGCCGAGGTCGTCGTTGCCGTCCACGAAGTTGTAGCCGCGGCGCAGCAGCTGCGCGCCGTCGTTCATGGTCGGGTGAGCCAGCCGAACGTGCGAGTCCGGGTCGATCTTCGTGCCGCCGTCGGGCGAGAGCGCCAGGAAGTTCGGATCGCTGAACTCCGTGCCGCCGGAGAGCGGAGCCCCCTCGCCCTTGTCGCGGCCGATGATGCGCTCCTGCTCGCCGAGCTGCTGCCGGTCCCAGGTCTCGATGACCATGCGGATCTTGCGCGCGACGAGGTACGAGCCGCCGGCCATCCAGGAGGCGCCGTCCGAACCGGACGCCCATACCTGGTCCTCGACGACCGTCTGGTCCTCCGACTTGATGTTCGCGGTCCCGTCCTTGAAGCCGAACAGGTTGCGAGAGGTGACCTGGCTGCGGGAGGTGGAGGAGGTGCGGCCGAACCCGAGCTGCGACCAGCGGATGGAGGCGCGGCCGAAGGCGATGCGCGACAGGTTGCGGATCGCGTGGACGGCGATCTGCGGGTCGTCGCTGCACGCCTGGATGCAGAGATCGCCTCCGCTGATCGCGTCCAGCAGCGCGTCGCCGGGGAAGTGCGGGATGTCGACGAGGGCCGCGGGGCGCTTCGACGCGATCCCGAACCGGTCCTGCCCGTCCGCTGTGGTGAAGAGCGTCGGGCCGAAGCCGAAGGTGAGGGTGAGGCCGCCCGGGGGGAGGTCCAACGCCTCGCCGGTGTCGTCCGGGGGCTGGTCGGCCGGGCCGGAGGCGGGACCGTATTTGCCGGCGGGCTTGCCCTGGGTCATCCGCGCGGCCGCGACGGTCCAGTCGCGCAGCAGGTCGATCAGGCCGTCCCGGTCGAGCCCCGGGTTCACGTCGAAGGCGGCGAAGTGGAGGCGGTCCTGGACGGCCGTGGTGATGCCGGACTGGTGCTCGCCGTAGAACGGATGGACGGCGGCCGCCGCCTGTGCGCCCGAGACGGCACGGTCGACGGCGATCCCGGCGCCGAATCCGACCACCCCGGCGCCGACGCCGAGGCCGGCGAGGCCGAGCAGACCCCGCCGGGACAGGCCGGAGCGCCCGGAGTCCTCCGCGGACTCCGGGCGCTCGGTGGGTGTCTCGTCGCTCACGCGCCTCCTACTTGACGAGGATCGACGTCAGCTGGCTGAGCGGCTCGCTGAGGGCGTTGACCTCGTCGGAGAGCTCCTTCACCTGCTCGGTGGTGAGCTGGGTGTAGCTGACGTAGCCGTCGCCCGCGGTGTACTGGGCCAGCAGCTTGTCGATCGCGGCGAACTCCGCATCGAGCTTCTTCGCAGTGCTCGTGCCGGTGCTGCCCTTCTCCATCAGGATGTCACGGACGGTCCCGTACGCGACCTCCGCGCCCTCCACGTTCGCTTTGAAGTCCCACAGGTCCGTGTGCGAGAAGGTCTCCTCCTCGCCGGTGATCTTGCTCCGCGAGACCTCCTCCATCAGGCCGCTGGCGCCGTTGGAGATCTGGTCGAGGGTGAGGCTGAAGTCCTTGGCGTACACCAGGTCGTAGAGCTTCTGGGTGTCGGCGACGAGCTGGTCGCCGAGCACCTTGCGTCCGGCGGCGTCGGACGGGGTGAAGCCGGCCGGGGCCCAGAGGTCCTTCTCGATGCGGTGCCAGCCGGTCCAGTCCTGGCCCTGCTCGAGGTCGGCCTCGCGGAGGTCGATGGCCGGGTCGATGTCGCCGAACTGCTCGGCGGTCGGCTCGATGCGCTCGTAGAACATGCGGGCGGCGGGGTACTGCGCCTGCGCGGCCGCGTCGTCGCCGCTCTCGTACGAGGCGGCGAACGCCTTCGTGGCGGTGAGGAGCTGGCCGGCCTGGTCCTTCACGTAGCTCGTGTAGTTGGTGACGGCCTGCGCGACCTGCTTGCTCTCGCTCGCGGACTTCGTGTCCGCGGCGCCCTTGGTCACCGTGAAGGCGGTGACGGAGGTCGGGCTGCCGACCATCCCCTTCTTGCAGGCGGTGAAGTAGTCGCCCTCGGCGAGCTGCACGACGTAGTTGACGGTCGTGCCGGGGCCGATGTTCTCCTTCTCGCCGGCGATCCGGAGCTTGTCCTGGGCGAGCACCTCGAACTCGTTGACGTCGGAGCCCTTGTTCGTCACCTGGAAGGTCACGGGGCCCGAAGGCGCTGTGGCGGTCGAGACGGTGCAGCTGTCGTCGTTCAGGGTCACCGAGACGGCCTCGGCCTCGGCGGTGGCCTTGTTCGGGACGCAGCCCGTCAGAGCGGCGGCGAGGGCGGCGGCGCCGGCGATGCTGCCGGCGATGACGCCGAGCGGACGGTATCGAGCCATGGGAGTGCTGTGCTTTCTCTCGGGAGCGGGGAGGGAGGTGCTGGGGAGGTGCGGTGCTGCAGGTCTGCGGTGCTGTCCGGTGCCTCAGGAGGCGACGGGCGTGCTGCTCGTCGCACCGGGCGCCTCCGCTTTCGCAGGCTTGCGGTGCGCGGTGCGTTGGGCGCGCACGTAGAAGAACGAGACGACGATGATGTAGCCGAACCACGCGATGACCTGCAACCAGGTCGGCGACGGGTTGAAGTTGACCGCGCCGGCGAGCACGGTGCCGTACCAGCTCGACGCGGGGATCGCGGCGCTGATGTCGTAGGCGTGGATGCCGGCGCCGGGGATCACTCCGGCCTCCTGCAGGTCGCCGATGCCGTAGGCGAGCACGCCGCCGGCGACGAGGATGAGGAACGCGCCCGTCCAGGCGAAGAACGTCCCGAGATTGATGCGGACCATGCCGCGGTAGAGCAGGAAGCCGAGCACGGCCGCGGTCAGGAGGCCGAGCAGGGCGCCCACGAAGGGCTCCCAGCCGCCGCCGACGCTGTCGACGGTAGCCCAGACGAACAGGGCGGTCTCGATGCCCTCGCGGCCGACGCTGAGCATGGCCAGGATGACCACGCCCCAGCCCGCGCCGACGAGCACGGAGTCGAGCTTCTCGTGCAGGAGGGTCTTCATCGAGCGGGCCGTCTTGCCCATCCAGAAGATCATCCAGGTCACGAAGGCCACGGCGACGACGGAGAGGCCGCCGCCGACGATCTCCTGCGCCTGGAAGCTCAGCCCGTACGGGCCCCACGTGAGCAGGGCGCCGATCCCGAGCGGCACGACGAGGGCGATGCCGACGCCGACCCAGAGCTTGGAGAGCACGTCCTTCCGGCCGACTTTCACGACGTAGGCGATGAGGATGGTGACGATCAGCGCCATCTCGAGGCCTTCGCGGAGGCCGATCAGGTAGTTCGCGAGCACAGAGGACCTTGCTGGGAGAGGGGGAGGAGGTTGGTAAGGCTAACCTTACCGAATCGAGGGTACGTCCTGCCCTCTCGATCTGTCCAGATAAGATGCGAGAATGCTCAGCCGGATCCTCAACGCCGTCCTGCTCGTGCTGGCCGGCATCCTGGTCGGGGCGGTGGGAACCGTGGCGCACTCGATCGACGTCACCTGGGGCGTGAGCATCCCCCTCGGCCTGATCGGCTCCCTGCTGGCGTTCACGCTCCTGCTGGTCGGCCTGCGCCTGCTCGCGACGACCCGCGTCCCCGCGATCCTCGCCGCGCTCGGCGCGATCGCGACCATCCTGCTCTTCACGCAGCAGAGCCCCGGCGGCTCCGTGCTCATCCCGAACACGCTGCCCGGGCAGATCTGGCTCGTGGCCCCGCTGCTCATCGCCGCCATCGTGATCGCGTGGCCCGACCTGCGTCGCCGCGACGCGCGCCCCGTGGTCGTCGCACCGGCACCCGCTCCGGTGCCGGCGGCGGAATCCGTCACCCGCGTTTCGGAATAAGCTAGTCGAGTAGCTCTCGAGCTCTCGCGAAGGGAACAGAACCACCGTGACCTATGTCATCGCCCTCCCGTGCGTGGACGTCAAAGACCGCGCCTGCATCGACGAATGCCCGGTCGACTGCATTTACGAGGGTGAACGGTCGCTCTACATCCACCCCGATGAATGCGTGGACTGCGGCGCCTGCGAGCCGGTCTGCCCGGTCGAGGCCATCTACTACGAGGACGACCTCCCCGAGGAGTGGGCGGACTACTACAAGGCCAACGTCGAGTTCTTCGACGACATCGGCTCGCCGGGCGGCGCGGCCAAGGTCGGCGTGATCGCCAAGGACCACCCCGTCATCGCCGCCCTGCCGCCGCAGGCGCACTGACGTGGCGCTGAAGGAGCTCCCGGACTACCCCTGGGATCTGATGGCCCCGTACGCCGCGCGCGCTCGTGAGCACGCAGACGGTGTCGTGGACCTCTCCATCGGCTCGCCCGTGGACGAGACGCCCGAGCTGATCCGCACGGCGCTGGCCGCGGCGACCGATGCGCACGCCTACCCGCAGACCGTCGGCACGCCGGCGCTGCGCGAGGCGATCGTCGCGTGGTTCGCGCGCCGCCGCGGGGTCACCGGCCTCACCGTCGACAACGTGCTGCCGACGATCGGCTCCAAGGAGCTGGTCGCGTTCCTGCCGTTCCTGCTCGGGCTGGGGGAGGGGGACGTGGTGGTGCACCCGCGCGCCGCCTACCCGACCTACGCGATCGGCGCGGCGATGGCCGGCGCGGACGCTCTCGCCAGCGACGACCCGGCCGAGTGGCCCGAGAACACGCGCCTGATCTGGCTGAACAGCCCGGGCAACCCCGACGGGCGCGTGCTGTCGGTCGACGAGCTGCGCGCCGCGGTCGCCCGCGCCCGCGAACTGGGCGCCTACCTGGCGAGCGACGAGTGCTACGCCGAGCTCGGCTGGGACGCCCCCTGGGACGCTGACCGCATCCCGAGCGTCCTCGACCCGCGCGTGATCGGCGACGACCGCCGCAACATCCTCGCCGTGTACTCCCTGAGCAAGCAGTCGAACCTCGCCGGCTACCGCGCCGCGTTCGTCGCGGGGTGCCGCACGGTCGTCGGGAGGCTGACCAACGTGCGCAAGCACGCCGGACTCATGCTGCCCTCGCCGCTGCAGGCCGCGATGGTCGCCGCGCTGGGTGACGACGAGCACGTCGCGCAGCAGCGCGAGCGCTACCGCGCGCGGCGCGAGCTGCTGCGTCCCGCTCTCGAGGCCGCCGGGTTCCGCATCGACCACAGCGAGGCCGGGCTCTACCTCTGGGCGACCGAGGGACGCGACGCCTGGGAGAGCATCGGCCGGCTGGCCGACCTCGGCATCCTGGCCGGCCCCGGCCACTTCTACGGCGACTCCTACCCCGAGCACGTGCGGCTCTCGCTCACGGCGACGGACGAGCGGATCGCCGCGGCGGCCTCTCGGCTGCGCGCTTTTGGAGACTCCCTCTAACGCGATGCGGTCCGCTTTGAGTGATGCGACAGTAGCCGTGCGGGTTCGTTAGGCTGTACCCGCACGAATGATTGCAGCGCTGCCACGATCGGCGCGCGTGGTTATGCCCGTACCCAAGACCTGGAGGCGTTGTGACTGGACTCGGCACCGAGAATGCACCGGCGGAGCGTGTCGGCTCCACCGATGGCGAGGCGGCCGTGGCCGAACTGCGCTACCCGGGCGGCGTCGCCGAGTTCCCCATCCTGCCGAGCACGGCGGGCGCCTCGAGCATCGATCTGTCGACCCTCACCAAGCAGACAGGCCTGACCAGCCTCGACTACGGCTTCGTCAACACCGCGGCGACGCGGTCGGCGATCACCTACATCGACGGAGACCGGGGCATCCTGCGCTACCGCGGCTACCCGATCGAGCAGATCGCCGAGAACTCGTCCTTCCTCGAGACGGCGTGGCTCCTCATCCACGGCGAGCTGCCGACGCCGACCGAGCTGGCCGACTTCGATGAGCGCATCCGTCGCCACACGCTCCTCCACGAGGATCTGCGCCGCTTCTTCAGCGCCCTCCCGCACGACGCGCACCCGATGTCGGTGCTGTCGAGCGCCGTCTCCGCGCTGTCGACCTTCTACCAGGACTCGCTCAGCGTCTCCGACCCCGAGCAGGTCGAGCTCTCCACCATCCGCCTGCTCGCGAAGCTCCCGGTGATCGCCGCCTATGCGCACAAGAAGAGCCTCGGCCAGGCGTTCCTCTACCCCGATAACTCGCTGAGCTTCGTCGACAACTTCCTGCGCCTCAACTTCGGAACGCTCGCCGAGCCGTACGAGGTCAACCCGGTGCTGTCGCGGGCGCTGGAGCGCCTCCTCATGCTGCACGAGGACCACGAGCAGAACGCCTCCACCTCGACCGTCCGCCTCGTCGGCTCGACGCAGGCCAACCTCTTCGCCTCGGTCTCGGCCGGCATCAACGCCCTCTACGGTCCGCTGCACGGCGGCGCCAACGAGGCCGTGCTCGACATGCTCGCGGGCATCCGCGACTCGGGCGAGAGCGTCCAGAAGTTCGTCGAGCGGGTGAAGAACAAGGAGTCCGGCGTCAAGCTCATGGGCTTCGGTCACCGCGTCTACAAGAACTTCGACCCGCGCGCCAAGCTCGTCAAGCAGTCGGCCGACGAGGTGCTCGCCGCTCTCGGCGTGCACGACCCGCTCCTCGACATCGCGAAGGAGCTGGAGGAGGTCGCGCTCGCCGACCAGTACTTCATCGACCGCAAGCTGTACCCGAACGTGGACTTCTACACGGGCGTGATCTACAAGGCCATGGGCTTCCCAACGCGGATGTTCACCGTGCTCTTCGCGATCGGCCGCCTCCCGGGCTGGATCGGTCACTGGCGCGAGATGAACCTCGACCCCGCCACCAAGATCGGCCGGCCGCAGCAGCTCTACACGGGCAGCCCCGAGCGCAGCTGGCCGACCGGCCGCTGAGTCCCGCCCGGCGCTGAACGGGCGTGCGCCCGCGCGCTCAGCGCGATGACGGGCGCAGCGTCAGGGTCTGCGTGGCGGCCGCCGCGATGGCGGCACGGCTAAAGGCCCACGGGAGCGTCTTGTTGGCCGCCCAGAGATCGGTCTGATCGGTGTAGTGCGGGTCGAACGCGTGCCCGGAGGCGCCGGCCAGGTTGATCCAGCGGCTGCGGTCGAAGTCGGCCAGGTCGACGACCATCCGCATCGACGGGACGCGGTCGACCGAGTACCCGACGGACGCGTCCCAGCCGTTCGCCTCGACGACGCTCGACCCGCCACCGACCGGGTAGGGGCCGCGGTTGAGCAGCCACTCCACCGGCGCCACGCCCGATGTGCCGAGGCTGGCGTTCGTCAACGTGAGCGTGTGGATGCGGTCCCAGCGCCAGGTCGTGGCGTCAGCGCCCATCAGCGAGCGGGCCTCGGTCCACGCCTGATCCGCGGCACGCGCGATCATCGAGTCCCTGTCGCTCGTTCCCAGCTCGGCGTCGGCCCACCAGGGCGAGTCGGGCTGCGCGACGAGGTTCTGCACGACCGCGAACCAGCGGTCTCCGCCGGAGGGCTGCGCCGATGCCGGGAGCTTGCGGCCGAACGCGTCGTGCAGGAGGTTCTTCCAGAAGATGTTGAAGTAGGCCGCGGCGGCGCTGTCGGCGTCGTCGTGGAGGTCCCACCCGGCGAGCAGCGCGGCCCCGCGCGCCGCGCCGGAGGACGGATCGGCGGCGTCCCCGACGGCACGGAGCAGCGGGACGAGCGTGGCGGCGTTCGCGTCGTACGTGTCGCCCTGGATGGCCGCCAGCTGCGCCGCCGTGACCTTCTTTCCGCTTGCGACGAGGGCCTGCAGCCGCACGGCGATCTGGTTGGCGCGGTAGCCGTACTCCCAGTCGCGCGTGATCATGACGGGATAGTCGGGGCCGACGGCGGCGTTGTTGGCCGTCACGATGTACCCGCTGGGTGGATCGAGCACCGAGGGGAGCTGGTCGTACGGGACGGTGCCCACCCAGCCGTACTGGCTGGTCCAGCCCGGCACGGGGACCGTTCCGTCTCCCGCGGCCCGGATCGGCACCGCGCCCGGCGCCTGGTAGCCGATGTGACCGTCCACGTCGGCGTAGACGAGGTTCTGCGACGGCACCTGGAAGTTCGCCGCCGCGGCGCGGAAGCTCGTCCAGTCGGTCGCCGTGTCGAACGCGAAGATCGCGCCCGCGGTCGGGCCGGGTGTGAGCGCGGTCCATTGCAGGGACAGCTGGTACTGCTCCGCCGGGATGCCGAGCTTGCCGGCCTGGTTCTTGGCGATCGCGGCGTAGTCGTCTCCCACGTCGGTGATGATCGGGCCGTGCCGGGTGGAGCGGACTGTGAGCGTGACGTCCTTGCCGCCGGCGACCTTGATGGTCTCGCGGCGGATGTCGAGCGGCACCTGTGCCCCGTCGTACTCGTAGGTGTCGCCGGTCACCTTCTCGACGTAGAGGTCGGCGACGTCCGGGCCGAGATTGGTGAAGCCCCAGGAGATGCGGTCGTTGTGCCCGATGACGACGCCGGGGAACCCGGAGAATCCGAAGCCGCTCACGTCGAACGGGCACTCCGCGGTCACCGTCGCGCAGTGCAGTCCGACCTGGTACCAGACGGAGGGGAGGGAGGCACCGAGGTGCGGGTCGTTGGCCAGCAGCGGTTTGCCGGTGGTGGTCAGGGCCCCGGAGACCACCCAGGAGTTGGATCCGATATCGCTGCCGGCCGGACCCATCAGGCGGGGGAGTGATTCGAGGCTCGCCGACACCTGCTCGAGCTGCGCCCTGTAGTCGGCGGGGGGCGCGGCCGCGAGCGCCCGGGCGTCCGCCCCGCCTGCTCCCGCTGCTCCGGCGTCCGCTGCGGTCGTGTTCGCCGCGTCCGGCGTCGTCCGCGCGGGGTCGCCTCCGCCGTCGGACGTGATGGTCGGGTGGGCCGCGTAGTCGTAGCCCGGGTGGAGGTCCGCGATCTGCTCGGGGGTGAGCTTCGTGGCCAGCAGCGCGCGGTCCACCTCCTCCACGAGATTGGAGCGGAGGTCCCACGCCATCGCCTTCAGCCAGGCGATGGAGTCGACGGGCGTCCACTTCTCGGGCTTGTAGCCCGGGTTCTGGAGGCCGAGGACGGCGTACTCGACGCTGAGCTCGGCGCCGGCGTGCGCGGCCAGGTAGGCGTTCACCCCGTCCGCATAGTCCTGGTAGTAGCGGAGCGCGGTCGGGTCGAGGAGCTTCACCTCCTGCTCCGCGACGCGGCGCCAGCCGAGGGTGCGGATGAACGTGTCCGTCGGCACCTGGCTCGCACCGAACATCTCCGAGAGCCGGCCCGCCGTGACGTGCCGGCGGAAGTCCATCTCCCAGAAGCGGTCCTGCGCGTGCACGAACCCCTGGGCGCGGAAGAGGTCGTCGGCCGTGGAGGCGACGATCTGCGGGATGCCCGCGCTGTCGCGGTAGACCGTGACCGGCTTCTGGAGGTCGGGGACGTCGAGGGATCCGGAGGTCTGCGGGAAGGACCGGGTCACGGTCCAGAACCCGACGCCGCCGGCGATCGCCGCGACGACGAGGAGCACGGCCAGCACGCCGCCCACGGCGCGCAGCACCCGGTGGTGCTGCCGCAGTCTGGGGGTGTCGTCGCCCACGTCCCTCCTCCTGCTCGGTGCTTCCTTGGACCCTAACGCACGCCGGTGACGTGGCGGCAGCGCCTCAATGTGCGGTGAGCGCGGCCCACGCCATCCGCTCCAGGACCGGCCGCGCCGCCGCCGGGGCGACCTGCGCCGAGCCGACGCGCGCCGAGTGCGGTGTCGAGTTGATGAGCCCGAACGTCGCCTGCACCCGGACGCGGAGCTCGTCCGGTGCGAGGGAGGGCTGGAGCCGGCCGAGCACGCGGGTCCACAGCTCGACGTAGCGGCGCTGGAGGCGGCGGACCTCGCGCCGGTCGTCGTCGGGGAGCGCGTCGAGGTCGCGGTCCTGCACGCGGATGGTGTCGGGCGCTCCGAGGGCGAAGTCGACGTGGAAGGCGATCAGGGCGCGGAGGGCGCTGGCCGCATCCCCGCTCTCCTCCTGCACGGTCGTGCCGCCGTCGAGCAGGCCCTGGCTCACGTCGACCAGCAGCGCGGCGAGCACCGCCTGCTTGGAGGGGAAGTGGCGGTAGACGGCGGGGCCGCTCACCCCGACCGCCGAGCCGAGGTCTTCGATCGAGACGCCGTTGTAGCCGCGTTCGGCGAACAGCCCGGCGGCGGCGTCGAGCAGGGCCGCCCGGCGATCGGCCTTGGCGCGGCTGCGCTGGGTGGGCCGGCCGGGGGCGTCGATGTCGGTCATGCGGTCTCCCGAGAGGGTGGACATTTCGGTTAATGAACACTAACCTAAAACTGGGTTAGCGACCACTAACCGAATGTCGACGACGACAGGGAGCACGATGCCCGCCACCACCACCCAGCGCGAGCTGGTCGCCGAGCTGCGCGAGCGCCTCGCCGTCGCGGCGGCGGGCGGCCCCGAGCGTTCCCGCGAGCGCCACATCGCCCGGGGCAAGCTGCTCCCGCGCGACCGCATCGACACCCTCCTGGACGAGGGCAGCCCGTTCCTCGAGGTCGCGCCGCTGGCCGCGACGGGGATGTACGGCGACGAGAGCCCGGCCGCCGGCGTGATCGCCGGCATCGGCCTCGTCCACGGCCGGCACGTGATGGTCGTCTGCAACGACGCCACGGTCAAGGGCGGCACGTACTACCCGATGACGGTCAAGAAGCACCTGCGCGCGCAGGAGATCGCGCTCGAGAACCGCCTCCCGTGCATCTACCTCGTCGACTCGGGCGGAGCATTCCTGCCGATGCAGGACGACGTGTTCCCCGACCGCGACCACTTCGGCCGCATCTTCTACAACCAGGCCCGGCTGTCCGCGGCGAAGATCCCGCAGATCGCCGCCGTGCTCGGATCGTGCACCGCGGGCGGCGCCTACGTCCCGGCGATGAGCGACGAGACGGTGATCGTGCGCAACCAGGGCACGATCTTCCTCGGCGGCCCGCCGCTGGTGAAGGCGGCGATCGGCGAGATCGTGACGGCCGAGGAGCTGGGCGGCGGCGACCTCCACGCCCGCACCTCCGGCGTCGTCGACCACCTCGCCGAGAACGACGAGCACGCGCTCGCGATCGTCCGCGACATCGTCGCCACCCTGCCGCAGCCGGCAGCACCGGCCTGGGAGGTCGTGCCCGCACAGGAGCCCGCCGTCGACCCCTCCGACCTCTACGACATCGTGCCGGTCGACGTCCAGGCGCCCTACGACGTGCACGAGGTGATCGACCGGATCGTGGACGCCGGGGGGCTGCACGAGTTCAAGCCCGAGTACGGCACGACACTCGTCACCGGCTTCGCCCGCATCCACGGCCACCCGGTCGGCATCGTCGCCAACAACGGGGTGCTGTTCAGCGAGTCGGCGCTCAAGGGCGCGCACTTCATCGAGCTGTGCGACCAGCGCGGCATCCCGCTGCTGTTCCTGCAGAACATCTCCGGCTTCATGGTCGGCCGCGACTACGAGGCCGGCGGCATCGCCAAGAACGGCGCGAAGATGGTCACCGCCGTCGCCACCGCCCGGGTGCCCAAGCTCACCGTGGTGATCGGCGGCTCGTTCGGCGCCGGCAACTACTCGATGTGCGGTCGCGCGTACTCGCCCCGCTTCCTCTGGATGTGGCCGGCCGCGCGCATCTCGGTGATGGGAGGGGCGCAGGCGGCGAGCGTGCTCGCGACCGTGAAGCGCGACCAGCTCGAAGGCGCCGGCGAGGAGTGGAGCGCCGACGACGAGGCCGCGTTCCGCGCCCCGATCGCCGAGCGCTACGAGGAGCAGGGCGACCCGTACTACTCGACCGCCCGGCTGTGGGACGACGGCGTGATCGACCCCGCCGAGACCCGCACCGTCCTGGGCCTCGCGCTCGACGTCTGCTCCCGCAGCCCGCTGCCCGACACGGCCTTCGGGCTCTTCCGGATGTGACCGCCATGACCGTCCCGTTCTCCTCCGTGCTCGTCGCCAACCGCGGCGAGATCGCCTGCCGCGTCATCCGCACCCTGCGCCGCCTCGGCATCCGCTCCATCGCGGTCTACAGCGATGCCGACCGGAACGCCCCGCATGTCGCGCTCGCCGACGTCGCCGTGCGGCTGGGCCCGGCGCCCGCCCGCGAGAGCTATCTCGACGTCGATGCGATCGTCGCGGCCGCCACCGCGACCGGTGCGGGTGCCGTGCATCCCGGTTACGGGTTCCTCTCCGAGAACGCCGAGCTCGCCCAGGCCTGTGCTGCCGCCGGCGTCGTCTTCGTCGGCCCGGGCGTCCACGCGCTGGAGGTCATGGGCGACAAGATCGCCGCGAAGCGGGAGGTCGAGTCGCACGGCGTGCCGACCATCCCGGGCATCGCGGAACCCGAGCTCGACGACGCCGCCCTGATCGCCGCCGCCCGGCGGATCGGCTTCCCGGTGCTGGTCAAGCCGTCCGCGGGCGGCGGCGGCAAGGGGATGCAGGCCGTGCGCGACGCGGCCGACCTCCCCGAGGCGCTGCGCACCGCCCGGCGGGTCGCCGCCTCCGCCTTCGGCGACGACACCCTCTTCCTGGAGCGCCTCGTCGACGCGCCCCGCCACATCGAGGTGCAGGTGCTGGCCGACACGCACGGCACGGTCGTCCACCTCGGCGAGCGCGAGTGCTCGCTCCAGCGCCGTCACCAGAAGGTGATCGAGGAGGCGCCGTCGCCCCTCCTCGACGGCGAGACCCGGGCGCGGATCGGTGCGGCGGCGTGCCGCGTGGCCGAGAGCGTGGACTACGTCGGGGCCGGCACCGTGGAGTTCCTCGTCTCGGCGGAGGCGCCGGACGAGTTCTTCTTCATGGAGATGAACACGCGACTGCAGGTCGAGCACCCCGTCACCGAGCTGGTGACCGGTCTGGACCTGGTGGAGTGGCAGCTGCGCATCGCCGCGGGGGAGCCGCTCGGCTTCGCTCAGCGGGACGTGCGCCTGGACGGTCATGCCGTCGAGGCGCGGGTGTACGCCGAGGACCCCGACCGCGGCTTCCTGCCCGGAGGCGGGCGCGTCCTCGCGCTGCGCGAGCCGGCCGGGGAGGGCGTGCGCGTCGACAGCGGGCTGGCCGCCGGGCTGGAGGTCGTCACCGAGTACGACCCGATGCTGTCGAAGGTCATCGCCTGGGGCGAGGACCGCTCCTCCGCTCTGGCTCGGCTCGATGCCGCCCTCGCCCGCACGAGCATCCTGGGTGCGACGAACAACGTGGGCTGGCTGCGCGACCTGCTCGCCGACCCGGAGGTCGTGGACGGGACGATGGACACCACGCTCATCGACCGCCGGCACTCCGAGCGCGAGCCGTCGGCGCCGTCCGTCTCCGAGATCGTGCTGGCCGCCCTGCTCGCGCATCGTGCTCGGGAGGCGTCCGCCCCGCACGGCGCCGGCGCCCTCTGGTCCGCGCCCTCGGGCTGGCGGATGGCGGACAGCCGGCCGGTGTCGTACGACGTGGCCGGCACGACCGTGGCGGTCGCCGACGGCGGGGCACGCGTGCTGCTCGGCGACGCGGAGCACACCGCCGAGCTCTCCGTGCACCCGGGCGGTGCCGGGGAGCCGCATCACGCCCTCCTCACCCTCGACGGCATCACTGCGGGATTCGACATCGCGCAGGACGGCCCCACCCTCTGGCTCGCGAGCGACGGACGCACCCGCGGCCTGCGGCTGCGCAGCAGGGAGGAGCGGCTGGCCGCGGCGCTCGCCGCGGTCGAGCGTGGCGACGCGGCCGCGCATCCCGAGCTGCGCTCGCCCATGCCGGGGACGGTCGTCGCCGTGCCGGTCGCCGACGGGGACACCGTGACGGCGGGCGACACCGTCGCCGTCGTGGAGGCCATGAAGATGGAGCACCGCCTCCTCGCCCCGATCTCGGGCGTCGTCCGCGTGCAGGCCGCCCCCGGCGACCTCGTGCGGCTCGATCAGCTCGTCGCCCGCGTCGACGCGACACCATCGCCCGACGACGCGGAACCCCATGGACAGTCACCACGAGAGACAGGAACCCCATGACCATCCAGATGACCGGGCGGACCGCCCCCGCCGCCGACACCGACGTCGCCGGCTTCGAGCTCACCGCCGAGCAGCGCGCCCTGCGCGACGAGGTGCGGGAGTTCGCCGACACCGTCGTCGCGCCCGCCGCCTACGAGTACGACACCAAGCGCAGCCTCCCGTACGGCATCATCGCCGAGATGGGCCGGATGGGCCTGTTCGGGCTGCCCTTCCCCGTCGAGTACGGCGGCCAGGGCAAGGACTACCTCTCGCTCTGCCTCGCCGTCGAGCAGCTGGGACGCGTCGACCAGTCGATCGGCGTCACCCTGGAGGCGGGTGTCGGCCTCGGCGCCATGCCGATCTTCCGCAGCGGCAGCGAGGAGCAGAAGCAGCGCTGGCTGCCGATGCTCGCGAAGGGGGAGGCCCTCGCCGGGTTCGGGCTGACCGAGGCGGACGCCGGGTCGGACGCCTCCGGCACCAAGACGACCGCCGTGCTCCGCGACGGCGAGTGGGTCATCGACGGCACCAAGCAGTTCATCACCAACTCCGGCTCCGAGATCACCGCCCTCGTGACGATCACCGCCGTGACCGGCGAGGAGCGCCGCGCCGACGGCTCGATCAAGAAGGAGCTGTCGGCCATCATCGTGCCGAGCGGCACCCCCGGCTTCGTCGCCGAGCCCGTCTACGACAAGGTCGGCTGGCACACCTCCGACACGCACCCGCTGACCCTCACCGACGTGCACGTGCCCGAGGAGAACCTGCTCGGGGAGCGCGGTCGCGGGTACGCGAACTTCGTCGCCACCCTCGACGAGGGGCGCGTCGCCTTCGCCGCGCTCTGCACGGGCGCCGCGCAGGGCTGCCTCGAGGAGGCGCTCGCCTACGCGAAGACCCGCAACGTGTTCGGCCGTCCGATCGGCTCCAACCAGCACATCGCCTTCAAGCTCGCGCGGATGCAGGCCCGGGTGCACACCGCCCGGCTCGCGTACTACGACGCCTGCTTCAAGCTGATGGCCGGCCAGCCGTTCAAGATGGAGGCCTCCATCGCCAAGCTCACCGCCAGCGAGGCCGCCATGGACAACGCCCGCGACGCCACGCAGATCTTCGGCGGCTACGGGTTCCTCAACGAGAACCCGGTCGCCCGCCACTACCGCGACTCGAAGATCCTCGAGATCGGCGAGGGCACCTCGGAGGTCCAGCTCATGGTCATCTCCCGGGCGCTCGGCTTCACCGCCTGAGCCCGGTCCCCGTGCGCGACAATGACAGAAGCTCGATGGTGAGAGAGGGAGGCATCCCGTGATCGACAAGACGGTGGCCACGGCGGCGGAGGCCGTCGCGGACGTGGGCGACGGCGCGAGCCTCGCGGTCGGCGGCTTCGGGCTGTGCGGCATCCCGAGCGCCCTGATCGGTGCGCTGCTGGAGGCCGGCACGAAGGACCTCGAGGTGGTCAGCAACAACTGCGGCGTGGACGACTGGGGTCTCGGCCTGCTGCTCGCCGAGCGACGCATCCGCAAGATGATCAGTTCGTACGTCGGCGAGAACAAGGAGTTCGCCCGGCAGTTCCTCTCGGGTGAGCTGGAGGTCGAGCTCACGCCGCAGGGCACGCTCGCCGAGAAGCTGCGCGCGGGAGGGGCCGGCATCCCCGCCTTCTACACCCCGGCCGGCGTCGGCACCCAGATCGCGCAGGGCGGCCTGCCGCGACGATACGCGCCCGACGGCTCGGTCGCGGTGGCCTCCGAGCCGAAGGAGGTGCGCACCTTCGACGGCGCCGACTACGTGCTGGAGGAGTCGCTCCGCCCCGCTTTCGCCCTCGTGCACGCGGCGAAGGGAGACCGGCACGGCAACCTCGTGTTCCACGCTGCGGCGATGAACTTCAACCCGCTCGCCGCCATGGCCGGGCGCATCACCATCGCCGAGGTGGAGGAACTGGTGGAGCCGGGGGAGATCGACCCCGGCGCGGTCCACTGCCCCGGCATCTTCGTCCAGCGGGTCGTCCACGCGCCGGGCGTCGAGAAGCGGATCGAGCGGCGCACCGTCGCCGAAGGGAGCCGGTCATGAGCCTCACCCGCACCGAGCTCGCCGCCCGCGTGGCCCGCGAGCTGCGCAACGGCCAGTACGTCAACCTCGGGATCGGCATGCCGACGCTCATCCCGAACTACATCCCCGAGGGGGTGGAGGTCATCCTGCACTCCGAGAACGGGGTGCTGGGCGTCGGGCCGTACCCCGCAGACGCCGACGTCGACCCTGACCTCATCAACGCCGGCAAGGAGACGGTGACCGTCGAGCGCGGCGCCGCGTACTTCGACTCGTCGCTCTCGTTCGGGATGGTGCGCGGCGGGCATGTCGACGTGGCCGTCCTCGGCGCGATGGAGGTCTCCGCGGCCGGCGACCTCGCCAACTGGATGATCCCGGGCAAGATGGTCAAGGGCATGGGCGGCGCGATGGACCTCGTGTTCGGCGCCAAGCGGCTCATCGTGATGATGGAGCACGTGGACCGCGAAGGCCGCCCGAAGATCCTCCGGGAGTGCACCCTCCCGCTGACCGGTTCCGGCTGCGTCGACCGCATCGTCACCGACCTGGCCGTCATCGACGTGACGCCGGACGGGCTGGTGCTGCGCGAGCTGGCGCCGGGCGTCACCGTCGACGAGGTCGTCGCCGCCACCGGTGCCCCGCTCGCTGTCGCGCTGGAGGCGGCGTCGTGAGAGAGGTCGAGCAGCGCGGGCTCTACTACGAGGAGCTGGAGCTCGAGACGCGCTATCTGCACCGGCCGGGGCGCACGCTGACCGAGGCCGACAACGTCCTGTTCACGACGCTGACGATGAACACGCAGGCGCTGCATCTCGACGCCGCGTGGTCGGCCCGCCAGCCGTTCGGCGAACGGCTGGTCAACTCCATGCTCACGCTCTCGACCCTGGTCGGCTCGTCGGTGGCGCAGCTCACCCAGGGCACCATCGTCGCGAACCTCGGCTTCGAGCAGGTGGCGTTCCCGCACCCGATGCACCACGGCGACACCCTGTACGCCGAGACGGTGGTGACGGCCAAGCGGCTCTCGGCCTCCCGTCCCGGGCAGGGGATCGTCACGCTGGAGCACACCGGCCGCAACCAGGACGGCACGGTCGTCGCGACCGCCACGCGCCAGGTCATGGTGTGGTGCCGGGAGGCGCACGAGCGGACGACCGCGTGACCGGCCGCGCCTTCCCGTGGGGTCCCGCGCTGCTGTTCTGCCCGGCGGACCGGCCCGACCGCTACGCCAAGGCGCTCGAGCGGGCGGACGCGGTCATCCTCGATCTGGAGGACGCGGTCGACCCGTCCCGCAGGCCGGCGGCCCGCGAGGCGCTCGCCGCGTCGCGCCTCGACCCCGCCCGCGTGATCGTCCGGGTGAACCCCGCGGGCTCCGACGATCACGACGCCGATCTCGCCGCGCTCGAGATGACCCCCTACCGGGCGGTCATGCTCCCGAAGGCCGAACGCGCGGCCGACCTCGGCGCGTTCGACGGGATGGACGTCATCGCCCTGTGCGAGACGGCGGCCGGCGTCGTGGCCGCGCCCGAGCTCGCGCGCGCCGCAAACGTGCTGGCGCTCATGTGGGGCGCGGAGGACCTGGTCGCCTCGCTCGGCGGGACCTCCAGCCGGCATCCGGACGGCACGTACCGCGACGTCGCTCGGCACGCGCGCTCCGCCGTGCTGCTCGCCGCGGGCGCCGCCGGGGTGCACGCGGTCGATACGGTGCACCTCGACATCGCCGACCTCGACGGCCTGCGCGCTGAAGCGGAGGACGCCGTCGCGGTGGGCTTCGCGGCGACGGCGTGCATCCATCCCGGGCAGGTGGAGACGGTCCGCACCGCGTACCGGCCGACCCCGGAGGAGGTGGCGCGCGCACGCGAGCTGCTTGCCGCCGCCGAGGAGGCCGGGGGAGGGGTCTTCCGCTTCGCGGGCGCGATGGTCGACGGTCCGGTGCTGGCCCACGCACGAGCCGTCGTCCGGCGGGCGGGGGCGTCGGAGGGCGCTCCGCAACCGTGATGAAACCGTGATCTAGGTTTCTGTCGCAGTTCACCCGTTTCCCCGTCGGCGTGTCGCGGGTTTGCCGTACCCTTCAAATAGAGTTCGGGAGTAGATCATTCTCGAATCGATTCGACAGTACGATCCGGCCGGTCAGCGGCAGGATCGGGTGCAGGGGGATGACATGCCGCAGCTGCTTCCCCTGCGCCTGCTCGAGTCGGTCGGTCTGCGCACCGCCCCCGTCGCGACTCCGATCGTGGAGCCGTCGACCGACACCGGCGGCCCGCTCGACATCGACCCCGCGCTGGAGCGCACCGGGCCCCTCTCGATCATCGCTCCGCGCCGCATCGGCGAGAGCGACCTCACCGTCTACCCGCTCTCCCTCGGGGCGAGCGTCTTCGGCTGGACCGCCGACGGCGACACCTCCCTCGACATCCTCGACCGCTTCGCCGCGCTCGGCGGCGACTTCATCGACACGGCCGACAGCTACGTCGGAGGGCGCAGCGAGGTGCTCATCGGCAAATGGATGCGCGAGCGCGGCAACCGCGACCACGTCACCGTCGCCACCAAGGTCGGCCGGCACCACGAGAACCCCGGGCTCGGCTCGGTGAGCATCGTGCGCGCGGTCGAGGCCTCGCTGGAGCGCCTGCAGACGGACCGCATCGACCTGCTCTACTTCCACGACGACGACCCCGAGGTGCCCCTGGAGGACAGCCTCGCGACCGCCGAGTGGCTGATCGAGTCCGGCAAGGTGCGCTACCTCGCCGCGTCCAACTTCAGCGCCGACCGCCTGATCGAGGCGCGCATCCTGGCGTCCTCGGGCCTGCCGAAGTTCGTCGCCATCCAGACGCAGTACAACCTGATGCACCGGGCGGAGTTCGAGAGCGCGCTGCGCATCGTCGCCGCGGCGCAGGGACTGTCCGTCATGCCGTACTACGCGCTGGCCAACGGCTTCCTGACCGGCAAGTACCGCTCGAAGGGCGACCTCACGGCCGACGCGCGGAGCGTGCGCGCCTCCGCGTACGTCAATCGTCGCGGGCAGCGCGTGCTCGCCGTGGTCGACCGGATCGCGACCGAGCACGGCGCCGAGCCGGCCAGCATCGCGATCGCGTGGCTGCTGGCCAAGCGCAGCGTCGCTGCGCCCGTGGCGAGCGCGAGCCGCCCCGAGCAGGTGAACGCGCTGATGGCAGCAGCCGGCATCCGCCTCACTCGCGCCCAGATGCTCGACCTGGACCGCGTCTCCGAGTAGCGCCGCCTCGCTCGCGCACATTCGTCACGAATGTCGCGAAAGCAGCCCCTATTCACGACATTCGTGCCGAATGTGCGCGGGGCGCTCGCGGCCTACTTCTCGCTCAGGATGCGGTCGAGCGAGCGGTGCAGGGCTGCGCCGGCGGCGATCGGGTCGCCCACGTAGCCGCCGGCGAGCGCGCCGTCGCGGGCGAGGATGAGATCGTCGGCCGCGTCTCCGGGGCGCGGGTGGCCGAGCTCGCGGAAGAGCTGCTCGATGCGCTTCGCGTACCAGTCGCGGTGTGCCGTGACGGCGACGCGGACGGGGTGGTTCTCGTCGGCGAACTGCGCCGCGGCGTTGATGAAGGGGTCGCCGCGGAATCCGGGACGGATCGCCTCCTCGTTGATCGAGTCGACGAGGGCGCGCGCGATCTCGCGCGGGTCGTCCCCGGCCTGCTCGCGCACCGTGAACCACTCGCGCACCTGGCGGTCGCGGCCCTCGACGTACGCGATGATGAGGAGGTCCTTGGATCGGAAGTGCTTGTAGAAGGTCGCCTTCGTCACCCGGGCGCCCGCGATGATGCGGTCCACGCCGACGGTGTGGATGCCCTCCTGGTAGAACAGCTCATCCGCTGTCGCGAGGATCTTGATCTTCGACGGCGCGGGAGGCCGGATCGTCGCTCGGGCGCTAACCACCATCGGGCGCGACTCCTTCTGTCACGGGAGGCGGAGACCGCCCCCTCGGGGGATGGAAACCACCGGACCGGTCGGGACGGAGTCCAGGGGGGTGCGACCGGTCCGGGTGGTGAGTCCAGTATATAGGTAGACAGACCAGTCTGTTTGTCCTCATTGAAGAGTCCCAGGGATTCCGAAGCCACTGGCGTAGGGTGGAGGGGATGAACAGCGCAGTCGACCTCCCGCTCGGTCTGGCCGACCTCTCCTTCGCCGCTTCCGGCGAGGCGCTGGTCCGCCGCACGGTCCTCCCCAGTGGCATCCGCGTGCTCAGCGAGCAGGTCCCGGGAGCGCGCAGCGCCACCCTCGGGTACTGGGTCGCCGTCGGCTCGCGCGACGAGACGGATGAGCCGGGCAGCCTCGGCTCCACGCACTTCCTCGAGCATCTGCTCTTCAAGGGCACGCGGTCGCGCTCGGCGCTCGACATCGCGATCTCCTTCGACTCGGTCGGTGGCGAGCACAACGCCATGACCGCCAAGGAGTACACCTGCTACTACGCCAAGGTGCAGGATCGCGACCTCGCGATGGCCGTGGAGGTCATCGGCGACATGCTGACCTCGTCCCTGCTCGACCCGGTCGAGTTCGAGAACGAGCGCGGTGTCATCCTCGAGGAGCTCTCGATGGCCGAGGACGACCCGGCCGACGTCGCCAACGAGCGGCTCTTCTCCGCGGTGCTCGGCGCGCACCCGCTCGGCCGTCCGATCGGCGGTCGTCCCGACACGATCCGCGCCGCGTCCCGCGACGCCGTATGGGCGCACTACCAGGCGAACTACCGCCCGCAGGATCTGGTCATCACCGCCGCGGGAGCTGTCGACCACGACCTCCTCGTCGACGGCGTCGTCCGCGCCCTCGCGGCCGCCGGCTGGGATCCGGAGGCCACGGCGTCGCCCGTCGCGCGCCGGTCCGACGTCGCCGCGCCGATCGAGCGCGGTGCGGCCCTCGTGACCGTCGAGCGCCCGACCGAGCAGACCAACCTCCTGATCGGCGTGCCCGGCATCGTCGCGACGGACCCGCGCCGCACGGCGATGAGCGTCCTCAACTCCGTGCTGGGCGGCGGGATGTCGAGCCGCCTCTTCCAGGAGATCCGGGAGCGCCGCGGGCTCGCCTACGCCGTCTACTCCTTCTCCGGCTCCTACTCCGACGCGGGCGTCTTCGGGCTCTACGCGGGCTGCGCGCCGGCGAAGACCCGCCAGGTCGCCGATCTCATGCTGGACGAGCTGCACCGTCTCGCGGACGACGGGATCACGCCCGACGAGCTCCGGCGCGCGGTGGGTCAGCTCTCGGGCGGCGCCGCGCTCGCCCTCGAGGACTCCGACACCCGGATGTCCCGCCTCGGCCGCGCCGAGATCACTCTCGGCGAGTTCGCCGACCTCGATGAAAGCCTCCGTCGACTGCACCTCGTCACCGCCGACGACGTGCGCGACCTCGCACGGGATCTGGCCGACCGCCCGATCTCCGTCTCCGCGGTGGGGAGCGTGACCGACGACGTGTTCGCCGGCCTCGCCTCCTGACCCGCCGTCTCCGACATCCACTTCCGAAAGGTCCTCCGGTGCCCCACTACCTCTACCTTGTGCGCCACGGCGAGCAGCAGGATGCCGAGCACGGCCTCCCCGACGGCCCGCTCTCCCCGCGGGGCAAGCGGCAGGCGCAGCTGATCGCCGAGCGGCTGAGCGGCATCCCGTTCACCGCGATGTACCACTCGCCGCTCGTGCGCGCCGCGCAGACCGCGTCGATCATGGCCGAGCGGATGCCCGCCCTGGAGCCGGAGCCGTCGAGCCTGCTGTTCGACTGCATCCCGTCAGGTCCGACGCCCGACATGCCGAAGGCGTTCGAGTCGTTCTTCGGCTCGGTGACCGAGGCCGAGATCGAGGCCGGGCGCGCGCAGATGGACGACGCGGTTGGGGAGTTCCTCACCCCGGCGCTGGGCGACCGCCACGACCTGCTGGTCACCCACAACTTCGTCATCGGCTGGTTCGTGCGCCACGTCTTCGATGCTCCCGCTTGGCGGTGGCTCGGTCTCAACCAGGCGAACTGCGGCCTCACCATCATCCGCGTGCGCTCGGCGAAGCCGCCGGTGCTCGTTGTTCACAACGACCTGGGCCACCTGCCCGTCGAGCTGCGCACCGGCCTCCCGGAGCTGCAGCCGGTCTGAGCGGCCGGATCGACCGCGCGCCAGCCGGTCAGTCGGTCAGCGACTTGCGGAACCAGTCCGTCGCGTTCGGGTTGTCGTTGTAGGGCTGGATGTCCTCGTAGCCGTGCGAGCGGTAGAGCGAGCCGGCGGCCTCCAGACTCGCGTTCGTGTCGAGCACGACCTCGGTGGCGCCGAAGCCGCGGGCGCGGTGCTCGAGTTCCGACAGGATGGCGCGGCCCAGACCGCGGCCGCGGTGCGTCGGGGACACCCACAGGTGCTTGATCTCGTAGCGGACGACCCCGTCGCCCTCCTCGACGTCGCCCGGGCGGAGCCGCAGCTCGCGGACGCCGCCGCACCCGGCCTCGCCGTCCTCGTCGTAGGCGAGCAGGAAGACGCCGGCCGGGGCGACGAACTGACCCGGGTCGGGGAACGTCGTGCGATAGGCGCCCTGGGTCGCGGGGAACGTCGCCGCGCGCTCGGCGAAGTAGTCCGCGAGCATCCGATGGGCGGTCGCGTCGGTGACGGCGACATCTGCGAAAGACACCATCGCCCCAGAGTAGCCCTGCGGCCCCGGTCGGCCGGGGCGCGACGCGAGGGAGGGTGCGCGGGCGCGGGTAGGCTGGGCGGGTGACTATTCGCGTGGCCGTCGCGGGGGCGAGCGGAAAACTGGGAAGCGTGGCCGTCCGGCTCATCGAGCAGGCGGACGACCTCGAGCTCGTCGCGACCCTGGGCTCCTCGTCGTCGCTCGACGAGATGCTCGGCGCCGACGTGCTCGTCGACATGACCCTGCCGCAGGTGAGCCCCGGCATCGTCGCGTTCGCCGTCGACAACGGCCTGAAGGTGCTCATCGGCACCTCCGGCTGGTCGGCCGACCGCATCCTCGATCTCGAGCGTCGCGTCGCCGCCCACGAGGGCAGCGGCGCGGTCGTCATCCCGAACTTCTCCCTCGGTTCCGCACTGGGCACCGCCTTCGCGACCGTCGCCGCCCGCTTCTTCGACTCGATCGAGATCATCGAGACGCACGGTGCCACGAAGGTCGACTCCCCGTCGGGCACCGCGGTGCGCACGGCCGAGCTGATCGGCGCCGCGCGCGCCGGCCGCGGCCCGGTGGAGGCGCCGCACACCGACCAGCGCGCCCGCGGCCAGCAGGTGGCGAGCGTCCCGATCCACAGCCTCCGGATGCGCGGCGTCGTCGCCGAGCAGCAGGTGATCTTCGGCGGCGCGGGGGAGACCCTCACGATCCGGCACGACACCATCGGCCCGCAGGCGTACGAGACGGGGATCCTGCTCGCCCTGCGCGCGGCGGCGACCACGACGGGGGTGACCGTCGGGCTCGACGCGCTCGTCGACCTCGGCATATCCGGCCCGGACGGCGAGCCTCCGCGGCCCACCGTGCGCGAACGCTGAGCCGCCCGTGAAGAATCGCATCGCCGCCATCGTCATGGCGATCATCCTGCTGGTCTACCTGGTGCTGGTCTTCCAGCGCTCGATCATGCTCATCGCCACCGGAGAGCCGGTCGGCATCGCCATGGGCGTCGCGCTGCTCGTGCTCCCGATCATCGCCGCCTGGGCGATCGGCCGGGAGCTGCTCTTCGGCGCGCAGACCGAGAAGCTCGTGCGCATCCTCGACGCCGAGGGCGGGCTGCCCGTCGAGGACCTGCCCCACCGTGCCAGCGGGCGACCGCTCCGGGATGCGGCGGACGCCGAGTTCCCGACCTACAAGGCCGAGGTCGAGGCGGCGCCGGAGAGCTGGCGGGCGTGGTTCCGACTCGGGCTCGCGTACGACGCGTCCGGCGACCGACGGCGCGCGCGGGAAGCGCTGCGCCAGTCCATCCGGCTCTATCGCTCCGAGGCGCGCGCCGCCCGGTCCTGAGCGGACGCTGGCTGCGGGTCAGGCGGCCTTCGACTCCACCAGGCGCTCCATCGCGTCGCGGACCGTCGGGTCGCGGAAGACGAATCCGTCGTCGAGCAGCCGGGCCGGGATCACTTTCTGGCTGGCGAGCAGGAGCTCGCGCCCGGCCTCCTGCAGCGCGAGGGTGACCGCCTTCTCGGGCACCGGGAGGCCGTACGGCCGGTGCACTGCCGCCGCGAGGGCACGGAGCACGCCGCCCGCCGTCGCCGGGGTGGGGCCGGCGATGTTGACCGGACCCTCGAGCGTCGAGGTCAGCAGATGCACGATCGCGGCCGCTTCGTCGTGCAGGCTCACCCACGGCCAGTGCATCCCGCCGCCGGCGATCGGCCCGGCGAGGCCGAGACGCGCGACCGGCAGCAGCGGCTTCATCGCGCCGCCGCGGCCGATGACGAGGCCGGTGCGCAGCAGCACGACCCGCGTCTTCTCCGGCGCGAGCAGCGCCGCCGTCTCCCAGGCGTCCACGACGTCGGCGAGGAAGCCGGTGCCCTTCGAGGCCTCCTCGGTCAGCTTCTGGCCGGGCCGGTCGCCGTAGTAACCGACCGCCGAGCCGTTGAGCAGGACCGCCGGGGACCGCGACGCCTGGCGCATCGCGTCCGTGAGCGTCCCGGTCGCTTCGAGCCGGGAGGAGAGGATGCGGCGCTTCGTCGCCGCGGTCCACGGGAAGTGGTTGAGCGATGCCCCCGAGAGGTTGACGACGGCGTCGGCCGTCTCCATGACGTTGACGTCGATCATCCGGGTCGACGGGGACCAGTGGAACTCATCCGCGGACTGCGGCCGCCGGCGCACGAGCCGGCGCACCTCGTGTCCCGCCTCGGCGAGCTGACGGGTGAGCTCGGTGCCGATCATGCCGGACGCCCCGGCGACGAGCACCCGCATCGCTCAGACCAGCGCGGCGTCGATGGTGATCGGGATGCCGACCAGCGCGCGCGAGACCGGGCAGGTCCGCTTCGCCTCGTCGGCCAGGCGCTGGAAGTCCTCGTCGGAGAGGCCGGGCACGCTCGCCTCGACGGTCAGGTGGCTGCCGGTGATGCCCTCGGCCGGGTCGAAGGTGACGGCGGCGGTGGTGCGGATGCTCCCGGGAGCGGATCCGAAGCCCGCGAGGATGTTCGAGAACGCCATCGAGAAGCAGGCCGCGTGCGCCGCGCCGAGCAGCTCTTCGGGGGTCGTCACGTCGCCGCCGCCCTGCGAGCGGGCCTTCCACGTGACGGGGAGGCTCGCGGCGCCGGAGGAGTCGAGGCTGACGTTCCCGGAGCCGGACGTGAGGTCTCCGGTCCAGACGGTGGTGGATTCGCTGGTGACGGGCATGAGTACTCCTGTTCGGTCCGCCGCGGGCACGGCGGGTCCGTCCAGACTACTGGCGGCCAGGAGTCGTTCGGCCGGCGTCCGGGTGATTCCCGGGTTGGCCGTTCAGACCGCCGGGCCGCCCACCGTCCCGCGGCGGCGGACGAGGCCCGCGCGCACCAGCAGGAGGTAGATCTGGCAGCCAAGGCAGTACCCGAAGACGGAGTTGAGGAACGCGGCGACGAAGGCCAGCGCGGCAGCGATCGGGAGCGCGAACGGCACGCCGAGCACGTGGAGGAGCAGCCCGAGGCCGGTCACGACGAGTCCGACCCCCTGGGCGAACGTCGGCGGTGCGGGGTCCTCGCGCTCCGTCGGCGGCGCGAGGCGCGGTTGCACGAGGCGGCGGTACAGGACGCCGTACGGGTGACGCCGGATGCCCGCGAACGCGCCCCACGCGAACAGCAGCGCGATGGCGAGCAGAAGGAGCGCCGCCGCCGTTGTGGCGCCCACGAGCGCGAGGAAGAGGTCCACGAGGAGGAGCACGGCAGTGATGCCCGCGCCGAACCGCGGCGAGCGCGGGTCGATGCCGGCGGGACGGTCAGGCTGAGACATGGTCGCTCCCGAGGATGCGGTCGAGGGTGGCGCGCACGTCGGCGGGCCGGGCGGCACCGCCGATCCGGGCACGGATGGAGCCCGCGCCGTCGAGCACGAGGGTGGTGGGGGTCTGCAGCACGGCGAAGCGGTGCGCGAGGTCCGGCCGCGTCGTGAGGTCGACCTCCACGTGGGCGACGCCGGGTTCCGAGCGCGCGGTCGCGTCGAGGACGCGGGCGGTGGCCGGGCAGAGGGCGCAGAACTCCGTCGTGAACTGGAGGAGGGTGGCGCGCTCGCCGAACGCGGCGGCGCCGACCTCCTCGGCACGGACGGTCTGCTCCCGGCGCGCCGACCGGGCGCGCCCCGTGGTCGCGCGCCAGACGAGCCCTGCGGCGGTGGCGACGGCCACCAGTGCGAGCAGGACGCCGAGCGCCGCGATGCCATTCATAGTGGGCCGACCCTACGCGCGGGCGCGCCCGGGCCGCAGGGTTTGTGTCGGAAGATGACGGGCTGCCCGGGGAAGCGCCGGCCGGGCGCGACCCGATAACCTGGTGCCATGTCTTCCTCTGCGAACCCGTTCGGCCAGGTGCTCGTCGCCCTGGTCACCCCGTTCACCGCCGATGGCGAAGTCGACTGGGCCGGCGTGGAGAAGCACATCGACGACGTCATCACCGCGGGGGCGGACGGGATCGTCGTCACCGGGACCACGGGGGAGACCTCCACCCTCACCGACCCCGAGAAGCTGCGGCTCGTCGAGGTCGGCAAGTCCGTCTCGGCCGGCCGCGCCAAGATCATCACCGGCGGCGGGTCGAACGAGACGGCGCACGCCATCCAGCTCTACCGGCAGAGCGAGAAGGCCGGGGCCGACGGCGTCATGGTCGTCACCCCGTACTACAACAAGCCGACGCAGGCCGGCATCCTCACGCACTTCCGGATGATCGCGGACTCGACCGACCTGCCGGTCATCCTCTACGACATCCCGGGCCGCACCGGCGTGCCGATCAAGTACGAAACCATCCTGCGCATCGCCAAGCACCCGAACGTGCTCGCGATCAAGGACGCGAAGGGCGACTTCAGCGAGGTCAGCCGTGTGCTCAACCAGACCGACCTGCTCTACTTCTCGGGCGACGACGCGAACGTGCTCCCGCACCTCGCGATCGGCGCCAGCGGCCTGATCGGCGTCACGGCGAACATCGCCCCGACGCCGTACCGCCAGATCGTCGATGCCGTGAACGCCGGCGACCTCGCCACGGCCACCGCGGCGCACAAGAAGCTCGAACCGCTGGTGCGCGCCGTCATGACCCACGTGCCCGGCACCGTGGCGGCCAAGTACATCCTCCACGGCCTCGGCCGCATCTCCAGCCCCCGCGTCCGGCTGCCGCTCGTCGGCCCGGAGGAGTGGGAGGCCGCTCAGATCGAGGACGAGCTCGACCTCGTCAAGGACATCCCCGGTGTGGACTTCTCCAACTTCCGGCCGGACCGCAACGCGGCCGCCGGTGGAGCGCTCCCCAGGATCGCCGGGACAACGCGGTAGGGGCCGCCGTCACCAAACGGCCCGGGCGCGACGCGCCCCCGACTCATTCGCAACACCTTTAGGAGGGCATATGCCCAACCTCGTCACCGCACCGCCCGCACTCGAACCCGGAACGCTCCGCATCATCCCGACGGGCGGTCTCGGCGAGATCGGCCGCAACATGACCGTCTTCGAGTACGAGGGCAAGCTCCTCATCGTCGACTGCGGCGTGCTGTTCCCCGAGGAGAACCAGCCCGGCGTCGACCTGATCCTGCCGGACTTCGCCCCGGTCCGCGACCGCCTCGACGACGTGCTCGGCGTCGTGCTCACGCACGGCCACGAGGACCACATCGGCGCCGTCCCGTACCTGCTCAAGCTGCGGGCCGACATCCCGCTGATCGGCTCCGGCCTCACCCTGGCGCTGGTGGAGGCGAAGCTCAAGGAGCACCGCATCCAGCCGTACACGCTCTCGGTCAAGGAGGGGCAGCACGAGCAGCTCGGGCCGTTCGACCTGGAGTTCGTGGCCGTCAACCACTCCATCCCGGACGCGCTCGCGGTCGCGATCAAGACCCCGGCGGGCGTCGTGCTCCACACCGGCGACTTCAAGATGGACCAGCTCCCGCTCGACGACCGGATCACCGATCTGCGCGCGTTCGCCCGTCTCGGCGAGCAGGGCGTCGACCTCTTCATGGCCGACTCCACCAACGCGGACGTCCCCGGTTTCACCCCGCTCGAGCGCTCGATCGGCCCGGTGCTCGACAACGTCATCGCCCGCGCCCCGCGTCGCGTCATCGTCGCGAGCTTCTCGAGCCACGTGCACCGCGTGCAGCAGGTGCTGGACGCCGCCCACGCGAACGGCCGCCGGGTCGCGCTCCTCGGCCGCTCGATGGTGCGCAACATGACCATCGCCGCCGAGCTCGGGTACCTCAAGGTGCCGGAGGGCGTGCTGATCGACTACAAGAAGGCGTCCGACCTCCCGGACGACAAGATCGTCTACATGTCGACGGGTTCGCAGGGCGAGCCGATGGCCGTCCTCGCCCGCATGGCGAACATGGACCACCAGATCGAGGTCGGACCGGGTGACACCGTCATCCTGGCCTCCAGCCTCATCCCGGGCAACGAGAACGCCGTCTACCGCGTCATCGACGGCCTCACGAAGCTCGGCGCCAACGTCGTCCACAAGGGCAACGCGAAGGTGCACGTCTCGGGCCACGCGGCCGCCGGCGAGCTGCTCTACTGCTACAACATCCTCAAGCCGCGCAACGTGATGCCGGTGCACGGCGAGTACCGCCACCTCGTCGCCAACGCGAAGCTCGCGATGGACACCGGCGTGCCCGAGAAGAACACGATCCTCGCGGAGGACGGCACCGTCGTCGACCTGCGCGACGGACTCGCCCGCGTGGTCGGCCAGCTCGACCTCGGCTTCGTCTACGTGGACGGGTCGAGCGTGGGCGAGATCACGGACGCGGACCTCAAGGACCGTCGCATCCTCGGCGAGGAGGGGTTCATCTCCATCATCGTCGTGGTCGAGGCGGCGACCGGCCGCATCGTCACCGGCCCGGAGATCCACGCCCGCGGATTCGCGGAGGACGACGCCGTCTTCGACACGGTGAAGCCGAAGATCGCCGCCGCGCTCGCGGAGGCCGCGCAGAACGGCGTGCGTGACTCGCACGCCCTCTCGCAGGTCGTGCGCCGCACGGTCGGGCGCTGGGTCAACACCAGCTACCGCCGCCGACCGATGATCGTCCCGCTCGTCATCGAGGCGTGACCGAAGGCGTGACCGAAGGCGCGATCGCGCACTGAGCAGTACCCGGGCGGGGGGCCCGGCACACGAAAGGAAGCAGTAGATGGGGGTCATGCGGCGCTGGGTGTTCCCGGTCCTCAGAATCGTCGTGCTGGCGGCGATCGCCGTCGCACTCGTGAAGCTCGCGTTCTTCCCGAGCGGCGAGGCGACGGCGGCCGATCCGGCCGTCCCGACGGGGGAGCTGAGCGATCCCGTCTCCGCGGTGGCGACCGGCACGATCGTGAACGACGTGCGGGTCACGGGGTCGATCGTCGCCGACGACGCGGTCCCGGCGCGGGCGACCGCGGCCGGCACGGTCAACGAGGTGCAGACGGCGGTCGGCACGCACGTGGAGGCCGGCGACGTGCTGTTCGACGTGAAGATCGAGACGCCGCGCGACCCGGTGGTCACCACCGGGCCCGACGGGGCGGAGACGGTCACCGAGCGCAAGCCGCTCGTGACGTACTCGGCCGTCACCGCGCCGATCGCGGGCACCGTGAGCCAGCTGCCCGTGCTGAGCGGGCAAGCCGTGGCGATCGGCGACACGGTCGGCGCCGTCGCGCCTCCGACGTTCTCGGCCACGGCCTCCCTCCCTCCGGAGCAGCAGTACCGGCTCGTGAACCGTCCGGACTCGGCGTCGGTGACGGTGAAGGGCGGCCCCGCACCGTTCACGTGCACGGCGCTCTCCATCACGACGCCGCCGGCGACCGCGTCCGAGGCGCCGTCCGGGGCGGCCCCCGGTGGCGGAGCGGCTTCCGGCGCCTCCGGTTCGGGCTCCTCCTCGACGACCACCGTCCGCTGCGCCGTCCCGGGCGACGTCACCGTGTTCGCGGGGCTGTCGGCCGACATCACGATCTCGGCGGGGAAGGCGGAGGGCGTGCTCACCGTCCCCACCACCGCGGTGAAGGGGTCGGCCGAGAAGGGCATCGTGTTCGTCCCGGACGAGAAGGGCGGCGGCCCGAAGGAGGTCCCGGTCACGCTCGGCCTCACCGACGGTACCTCCGTCCAGATCACGGGCGGCCTGGCCGAGGGCGACACCATCCTGGAGTTCGTGCCCGGCGCACCCGCACCGACCGGCGACGGCTGTGTGCAGGGGCCGGGCGGCGGCATGATCTGCTCCGGGACCGCGGCGTCGTGAGCCTGCTGCGACTCGAGGGCGTCACGAAGACCGTCCGCATCCCCGACGCCGAGCCGCTCACGATCCTGCACGGCGTCGATCTCGACGTCGGCGCGGGGGAGCGGGTGTCGGTGGTCGGGCGCTCGGGTTCGGGCAAGTCGACCCTCCTCAACATGCTCGGGCTGCTCGACTCCCCGAGCAGCGGTGAGTTCTTCTTCGACGGCACCCCGGTCCAGCGGCTGGGCGGCGGCGCCCGCGATCGGCTGCGTGGAGCGGCCGTCGGCTTCGTCTTCCAGCAGTTCAACCTCCTCTCGGGGCGCACCGCGCTGGAGAACGTCGTGACCCCGCTGCTCTACGCCACCGGGCGGCAGTTCTGGCGCCGGCGGGAGATCGCGGCCGGGATGCTCGACCGCGTCGGTCTCGGGCATCGGTTCGACGCCCGGCCGGAGGTGCTCTCCGGCGGCGAGCAACAGCGGGTCGCGATCGCCCGTGCCCTCGTCCGGACACCGCGGCTGATCCTCGCCGACGAGCCGACCGGCGCCCTCGACGTCGAGACCGGAGCGGCGGTGATCGATCTGCTCGAGGAGGTCGCCGCCGAGAACGACGCGGCGCTCGTCGTCATCACGCACGATCCTGCCGTCGCCGCGCGGTCGGCGACGCGCTACCGCCTCGACGCCGGTCGGCTGCACAGCACCGCGGAGGTCGCGGCGTGAGGGCCGTGGAGGCGGTCTGGGGCGCGATCCTCGAGGCCTGGCAGGAACTGCGCATCCATCGCACCCGCGTGCTCCTGTCGCTCATCGGCGTGGGTGTCGCGGTCTGCGCGCTGAGCTCGGTCGTCGGGCTCGCGAACATCGCCGAGCAGTCGCTCCGCGAGAACAACGAGCGCTACGGCGGTCGTCCGGCGCTGATCTCGGTCTACCCGGGCGAGACGACGGTCAGTGCCGACCGGCGCGATGCGGTCTGGGCGCAGATCGTCGAGCGGCACGGCATCCGGTACACGTCCGAGGTGCAGAGCGGCAACGCGCGCGTGCAGTTCCGGATGGGCGCGATGGATGTCCCTGCACAGGCGGTCGACCAGCCGTACGCGCAGATGCATCGCACCGTGATGAAGCAGGGACGTTGGTTCACCGACGCGGATGCGGCGAACCTGGCCCCGTCGATCGTCGTGAACGAGGACTTCTGGGCCCGGCTCGGAAGCCCGTCCCTTGACGCGCATCCCACGGCGACGGTGCTCCGCGGAGAGCAGAAGGTCACTGCGGTGGTCGTCGGGGTGATCCGCACGCCGGAGTCGAGCGATCAGCCCATGGCGATGGTCCTCGGCGCGGGCGCTCCTGCGCTCCTCGCGTCCGACCCCGAGATGTACGGCTCGCCCACGCTGGAGGCGTGGGTGCCGCCGGAGACCGGCGACGCGATGGTGGCGGCGATCACCGCCGAGTTCGATCGTGCGCTCGGCACGGGAGCCGTGAGCGTCAGCCGGTCGGACTACCAGGCGTACCAGTCCGAGGATCCGCTGCTCTTCCTCAAGCTGCTGGTCGGCGGCATCGCCGGGCTGATCCTCCTGCTCGGCGCGCTCGGCCTCGTCAACATCGCGATGGTCACCGTCCGCGGCCGGATCCGCGAGATCGGCATCCGGCGCAGCGTCGGCGCGACCAGCGCGCGCGTCTTCTTCGCCGTGCTGATGGAGAGCGTCGTCGCGACCAGCGTCGCCGGGGCCGCCGGTGTCGCACTGGCCATCCTGATCGTGAAGAGCCCGTGGGTCGAAGAGCTGGTCGGGCGCGGGATGGTGGCGGATCCGCCGCCGTTCCCGGCCGAGGCGGCTGTGCTCGGCCTGGTCGCCGCGACGGCCGTCGGTGCGATCGCCGGCCTGCTGCCCGCTCTCGTCGCGGTGCGGGTGAAGGTCATCGACGCGATCCGCTACTGAGGCGGCGGCGCAGCCGTAACCTGCGTGTAACACGGGTGCGAGTAGCGTTCCCCCATGAGCGGGTACCGCATCCGCCCGGCCGTGGGCGAAGACGCACGGACCATCGCCGACATGCTCGTCGAGGCCGTGAACTGGAACGCGGTGCGGATGCGCCCGCGCGTCACCGTCCTGGAAGATCCGGTCGTCTCCCGGTACATCGCGGGCTGGATGCGTCCCGGCGACTTCGGCTGCGTCGCGGAGGACCTCCGCGGGTCGCCGGTGGGCGCCTGCTGGGCCCGCCTCTTCCCGGCCGATGCTCCGGGTACCGGATTCGTCGCGCCCGGCGTCCCGGAGCTCACTCTCGGCGTGAACCCGCAGTGGCGCGCACGCGGCGTCGGCCGGGCGCTCCTGAAGGAGGTCGGGCGGCGCGGGGCCGCGAGCGGCGTCGCGCGGCTCAGCCTCAGCGTCGAACGCTCGAACTTCGCGCAGCGGCTCTACGTGAGCGAGGGGTACGTCACCGTGGCCTCCGACGACCGCGCGGACATCATGGTGCGGTCTTTGCGGTAGCCGCCCGATTTCGGCTTTCCAGGCGCGGTATCCGCGGCCTGTCGCGGGTGCGAAGTACCGTTGACCCCATGGCTACGAGCACCAAGTCGAACGCGCGCTCCGGCGGTTCCGGCCGCGGCGGCTCGAGCGCGCGCAAGCCGGCGTCGAAGACCGCCGCCCAGAAGACGGTGGCCTACCCGGCCGCCGATGCGGCGCCGAGCCCCCTCGTGCGCGCCTGGATGGGCCTCGCCCACCTCACCGGTGGCGCCTTCCGCGCGCTGGGCCCCGAGAAGCTGAGCAAGGAGGAGCGCCGCGACGGCTTCCCCTTCTTCCTCGTCCTCCTCGCGGTCGCGGGCGCCGTGATCGAGTGGTTCCTGATCAACGACCAGGTCGCCCGCACGCTCGACTCGTGGACTTTCGGCATGCTCTTCGGCCGCGTGGCCTTCGCCCTGCCGGTGGTCATGGTCATGTTCGCCGCGTGGCTCTTCCGGCACCCGAGTTCGGTGCACGACAACACCCGCATCGGGATCGGGGTCGGCATCCTGCTCCTGATGGTGTCGGGGCTCTGCCACCTGTTCAGTCACCACCCGACGCCGACCGACGGCACCGCCGCGCTCGCTCAGGCCGGGGGCGTGCTCGGGTGGCTGATCGCGGCGCCGCTGTCGATGCTCATCACGCCGTACGGCGCAGGCGCCGTGATCATCCTGCTCCTGCTGCTGAGCCTCTTCATCATCACCAAGACCCCGCCGAACAAGCTCCCTTCCCGCATGCGCGAGCTGTACGCCTACCTCTTCGGCGCCCAGCTGCCGACCGACGAGGAGCGTCAGGAGGCCCGCGAGGCCGCCAAGGAGGCGAAGACCAAGCAGGTCCCGCTCGACGGCGTCGACGACGACGAGCCGGAGCCCGAGGGCAACCTCCCCTGGTGGCGCCGCAACAAGTCCCAGCGCGAGGAGGACCCGGACTACGACGGCCCCGCCGCGCGCGACAGCCTCACCGAGGTCTTCGGCGAGCCCAAGCGGGGCAAGGGCGAGTTCGCCACCCCGCTCGAGCCCGACCCCTCCAGCGACCACTACAACACCGAGGTGCTCGGCGAGCTCGCCCTCGCGGAGGACGCCCTCAAGCGGTTCACCGGCGAGGTGCCCGCCACCGCGGTCGCCGCAGCGGCCACCGCGGTCCCGACGGCCCCCGCCGTCCTGCCCGGCTTCCAAGCGGGAACGGCCGACGACTTCGACGACACCACCGCGCTGCCGTCCGACGGACAGCCCGCCGCGCCCTACCACCTCCCGTCGGCCTCCATGCTCTCCGCGGGCACGCCTGCCAAGGTGCGCTCGAACGCCAACGAGGAGATCGTCGCCGCGATCACCGAGGTGCTCACCCAGTTCGGCGTCGACGCCAAGGTCACCGGCTACTCGCGCGGCCCGACGGTCACGCAGTACGAGATCGAGCTCGGCCCGGGCGTCAAAGTGGAGCGGGTCACCGCCCTCAGCAAGAACCTCTCGTACGCCGTCGCCAGCAACGAGGTCCGCATCCTGTCCCCGATCCCGGGCAAGAGCGCGATCGGCGTCGAGATCCCGAACTCCGACCGCGAGATCGTGTCGCTCGGCGACGTGCTGCGGTCGCCGGCCGCGACCAAGAGCGTCCACCCGATGACCATCGGCGTCGGCAAGGACGTCGGCGGCGGCTACGTCGTCGCCAACCTGGCCAAGATGCCCCACCTGCTCGTCGCCGGCTCGACCGGCTCGGGCAAGTCGAGCTTCGTCAACTCGATGATCACCAGCCTCCTGATGCGGGCGCAGCCCTCCGAGGTGCGCATGGTGCTGATCGACCCGAAGCGCGTGGAGCTCACCATCTACGGCGGCGTCCCGCACCTGATCACGCCCATCATCACGAACCCCAAGAAGGCCGCCGAGGCGCTGCAGTGGGTCGTCAAAGAGATGGACATGCGCTACGACGATCTGGCCAGCTTCGGCTTCCGCCACATCGACGACTTCAACAAGGCCGTCATCAACGACGAGATCGTCCTGCCCGCCGGCAGCGAGCGCAAGCTCAAGCCGTACCCGTACCTCCTGGTCGTGGTCGACGAGCTCGCCGACCTGATGATGGTCGCCCCGCGCGACGTCGAGGACTCGATCGTGCGCATCACCCAGCTCGCCCGCGCCTCCGGCATCCACCTGGTGCTCGCGACGCAGCGCCCGTCCGTCGACGTCGTGACCGGCCTGATCAAGGCCAACGTGCCGTCGCGGCTCGCGTTCGCGGTGACGAGCGTCACGGACTCGCGCGTCATCCTCGACCAGCCCGGCGCCGACAAGCTGATCGGCCAGGGCGACGGCCTGTTCCTGCCGATGGGCGCCTCGAAGGCGATCCGCGTGCAGGGCGCGTGGGTCAACGAGGACGAGATCCAGAAGGTCGTCGAGCACGTCACCCGGCAGGCGCGTCCCGAGTACCGGCAGGACGTCACGGTCGGCGCCGAGAAGAAGCAGATCGACTCCGACATCGGCGACGACCTGGAGCTGCTGCTCGCGGCCGCCGAGCTGGTCGTCTCGTCGCAATTCGGCTCCACCTCCATGCTCCAGCGCAAGCTGCGCGTCGGGTTCGCGAAGGCGGGCCGGCTCATGGACCTGCTCGAGTCCCGCGAGATCGTCGGCCCCTCCGAGGGGTCGAAGGCCAGGGACGTGCTCGTCACGGTCGAGCAGCTGGCGGACGTCATGGGGCGGCTGCGCGGTGAGGAGCCGGCAGCGCGACCGGCCGCGCCCGCGGCGGAGGCATCCCCGTCCACGACGGTCGCCGCGCCGTCGGGCGGCGCTGCGGACGACGACCGCTACGGATCCGACCCGGTCGCCGCGATGACCGAGGGCTATCCTGAGGTGGACGGCGACTCCGGCGAGGACGCCTGGCAACTGACCGGCAGGGAGTAGATGAGCGCGATGGCGTCCGAGACACCCCCGCTGGCGGGAGCCCCGGTCCCGCGGCCCAGCAACTGGAACGTGCCCAACGTGATCACGGTGGTGCGCATCCTGCTCGCCCCGCTGTTCGTGTGGATGCTGCTGGCCGACGCCGGCGCCGACGGCTGGCTGCGCTGGGCGGCGGCCGTGCTGTTCGTCCTCGCGATCGCGACCGACGGCGTCGACGGCGCCATCGCCCGGCGCAACAACCTCGTCACCGACCTCGGCAAGCTGCTCGATCCGATCGCCGACAAGGTGCTGACGGGCGGCGCCCTCATCGCCCTCTCCATCCTCGGCGAGCTGCCGTGGTGGGTCACGATCGTCATCCTGGTCCGCGAGGTCGGCATCACGCTCTACCGCTTCGTCGTGATCCGGCAGGGCGTCATCGCCGCCTCCCGCGGCGGCAAGATCAAGACGATCGTGCAGTCGATCGCGATCTCGCTCGCGCTCTTCCCGTTCTGGACGGTGCTGGGCGACTGGGTCTACTGGGTCAACGGCATCTTCATGACCGCCGCGGTGATCCTGACGGTCGTCACCGGGTTCGACTACCTCTGGCAGGCCTGGAAGGGCCACCGGGCCAAGCGTGCCGCTGCCTGACGCCGGTCGCGCCGGCGATCCCACCGCGCGGCTGATCGCCCGCCTGCGCGAGACCGGACGCACGATCGCCGCCGCCGAGTCGCTGACGGGCGGAGAGCTGACGGCCGAGCTGACCCGGGTGCCCGGGGCGTCCGCCGTCGTGGTCGGGGGAGCGGTCGTCTACGCGACCCAGCTCAAGCACACCCTCCTCGGCGTGGATGCGGCCCTGCTCGACGCGGAGGGTCCGGTGCACCCCCGCGTCGCCGCCCAGCTCGCCGAAGGCGTCCGCGCCCGTCTCGCCGTCAACGCGCGCGCCGTCGACATCGGCGTCGCCACGACGGGCGTCGCCGGACCCGACCCGCAGGGCGGCCGAGCCGTCGGCACCGTCTACCTCGGCATCGCGACCTCGACCGGGACGCGCGTGGTCGAGCTCGCACTGGAGGGCGACCGGGCCGAGATCCGGCGCGCCACCGTCGAACGGGCGATCGCCGAACTGGTCGCCGAGACCGGCGCCTGAGGCCCGGGAATACGGACTGTTTCGGTCTCGTTACATCTGCTGCATTCACAAGAAAAGCCCAGTCGTCGCCGATATCGTGAACATCACGGATGCGGTACAGTTGCATCCCGATCGATCGGTCGGCAGGGTAGAGAAGGAGGCTCCGAATGATTCTTGTACGTCAGGAAATCGGCGACGTGCTCAGGGACTTCCGCCTGCAGAAGGGCCGCACGTTGCGGCAGGTCGCCAGTAAGGCGAGCGTCGCCCTCGGTTATCTCAGCGAGGTCGAGCGCGGACAGAAGGAGGCGTCGAGCGAGATCCTCGCTTCGGTCGCCGACGCTCTGGACACCCCGGTGTCCGTCATCATGCGCGAGGTCGGAGACCGCATCGCGGTGCTCGAGGGTCTCGAGCCGGTCATCCCCGACACCGTCCCCGACGAGTTCGTCACCGCCATGGAAGCGCCGCTGGTCTCGCGCTGACACCGCCGACATCCCATCAAGACTCGAGGACGCCCCGCGTGAGCGGGGCGTCCTTCGTCATGTCCGACCCGTGAGAATGGATCTATGAAGCTCAGCGAATTCCAGCGCGCCGTCGTCGACGAGTTCGGCCGCGGCTACGGCCAGGCACTCTTGGCCGATCTCGTGCTCGGTGAGCTCGGCGGCCGGACGGCGCAGCAGGCGCTCGACGCCGGCGCGGCCCCGCGCGACGTCTGGTTCGCGCTCTGCCGCGAGGCCGGGGTCCCCGCGTCGCACTGGCACGGCGCAGGGCGTCCCGCTCCGAAGAACTGACGCCGACACGCCGATTCGAACGACTCGAAGATATGTTCGGATGTGGCTAGACTCGCTTCACAACCGCAATCGAAAACGAGTTGTCCACCGATCTGCCGGACGACGGCCCTGTGTCGGACGTTCCTCGTACAGTCGAACTCGTCAGCGAAGCGTAAGAAGGAGAACCGCACATGCCATCACCCGCAGACCGCGAGAAGGCGCTCGAGACCGCACTCGCGCAGATCGACCGTCAGTTCGGAAAAGGCTCGGTCATGCGACTGGGCAGCGACGAGCGCGCTCCGGTGGAGGTCGTCCCGACCGGCTCGATCGCGCTGGACGTCGCGCTCGGCATCGGCGGACTCCCGCGCGGCCGCATCGTCGAGATCTACGGTCCGGAGTCCTCGGGTAAGACGACTCTGACCCTCCACGCCATCGCCAACGCGCAGCGCGCCGGTGGAATCGCGGCCTTCATCGACGCCGAGCACGCGCTCGACCCGGAGTACGCCCGCAAGCTCGGCGTCGACATCGACGCCCTGCTGGTCTCCCAGCCCGACACGGGTGAGCAGGCGCTCGAGATCGCCGACATGCTCGTGCGGTCCGGCTCCATCGACCTCATCGTCATCGACTCCGTCGCGGCGCTCGTGCCCCGCGCCGAGATCGAGGGCGAGATGGGCGACTCGCACGTCGGCCTGCAGGCCCGCCTCATGTCGCAGGCGCTCCGCAAGCTCACCGGTGGACTCAACCAGACCAACACCACGATGATCTTCATCAACCAGCTCCGCGAGAAGATCGGTGTCTTTTTCGGCAGCCCCGAGACCACCGCCGGTGGTAAGGCGCTCAAGTTCTACGCGTCGGTGCGTCTGGACATCCGCCGCATCGAGACGCTGAAGGACGGCACCGAAGCGGTCGGCAACCGCACCCGCGTCAAGGTCGTCAAGAACAAGATGGCTCCGCCCTTCAAGCAGGCCGAGTTCGACATCCTCTACGGTGTCGGCATCTCCCGTGAGGGCAGCCTGATCGACTTCGGCGTCGAGCACGGCATCGTCAAGAAGTCGGGTGCCTGGTACACCTACGAGGGCGACCAGCTCGGCCAGGGCAAGGAGAACTCGCGCAACTTCCTGATCACCAACGCCGACATCGCGGCCGAGATCGAGAACAAGATCAAGATCAAGCTCGGCATCATCCCCGACCCGAACCCTGTGGCCGTGCCAGAGGCAGAGGCCGAGGTGGGCTCGATCGAGGAGAAGCTGCGCGCACGCAAGGGCGCCTGACCCGGGGCGCGGGCCTGATGCCCGTCGACCGTCCATCCGTTCGTCGCACGAGGAGATCTGCATGGTCGTGAGGTTCCCGTCCGATCCCTCCGGGGGCGAGCACGGCGATGCCCGCTCGGACGAAGGCGGTGTCACCGGGGGAGAGCACCTCGCCCCGGTGACGCCGCTCCGGCGCCCGACTGCACCGCGAGACGGCGGCGAGCGGAGTCCACGGCATCCGGCCGGGACCGGGCGTGCGAGCACGACCGCGGGGCCCGAGCCCGCGGGAGAAATCGTCGAGCTTCCCGGCTCCACACGCTGGAACAACACCTGGGGCGACGATGGCCGCCCCGCGACATCGCAGTCCGAGGCCCGTGCCCTTCCGCCCGAGCCGGAGGACGACGAGGCGGACCGCCAGAGCAAGAAGGTGTCGGCCGTCACCATCCGTCAGCTCGCTCGTCGGGGTATGTCGCGCTGGGAGCTGGAACAGGTGCTGCTCAAGCGCGAGATCGAGCCCGAGGTGTTCGGTCCCGAGCTCGACCGCCTCGAGACCCTCGGCGTGATCGACGACGCGTCGCTCGCCGTCAGCCTGGCGTTCACGCAGCACAGCCGCAAAGGGTTGGGCCGATCGTCGATCGAGCAGGATCTCAAGCGCCGCCACATCGATCCCGAGCTGATCGAGATCGCACTGGCCGACATCGCGGACGAGGACGAGTTGGAGCGCGCCACCGAGCTGGCCGTCAAGCGGATCGGGCAGCTGTCGTCGTACGACGAGGAGACCGCACGACGCCGGCTGCACGGATTCCTCGCGCGCAAGGGCTACAGCTCCAGCATCGTGCGGCAGGCGATGGACGCCGCCTTCGCGTCGCGCCGCCGCGGTGGCGTGCGCTTCCAGTAGCCGTTCGGATCCGCGCCGGGGCGAACGTAGAATTGTCGGCATCATGAGCATCACCGAACAGCGCACCGACCTCGAACTGCGCAGCGTCCTCGAGAAGCGCAGCATCATCCAGCCCTCGGACGCGGCCCTCAGCACCGACGGACGCGCCCGGACCTACGAGGTCCGCACCTTCGGCTGCCAGATGAACGTCCACGACTCGGAGCGCCTGAGCGGCTCCCTCGAGGCGGCCGGGTACGTCCCCGCCGACGGCGAGGAGGCCGACGTCGTCGTCATCAACACCTGCGCTGTGCGCGAGAACGCGGACAACAAGCTCTACGGCAACCTCGGCCACCTCGCCGGGGTCAAGCGCCGCCACGAGGGGATGCAGATCGCCGTCGGCGGCTGCCTGGCCCAGAAGGACAAGAACGTCATCCTCGAGAAGGCGCCCTGGGTCGACGTCGTCTTCGGCACCCACAACATGGGTGCGCTGCCCAGCCTGCTCGAGCGCGCGCGTCACAACGACGCCGCCGAGATCGAGATCCTCGAAGCGCTGGAGACCTTCCCCTCCACGCTTCCGACCAAGCGCGACTCGTCCTACTCGGGCTGGGTCTCGATCTCCGTCGGCTGCAACAACACCTGCACGTTCTGCATCGTGCCGTCACTGCGCGGCAAGGAGAAGGACCGCCGGCCCGGTGACATCCTCGCGGAGATCCAGGCGCTCGTCGACGACGGCGCGATCGAGGTCACGCTCCTCGGCCAGAACGTCAACTCCTACGGTGTCGAGTTCGGCGACCGTCAGGCGTTCAGCAAGCTGCTTCGCGCGGCCGGCGAGATCCGCGGCCTGGAGCGCATCCGCTTCACCAGCCCGCACCCGGCCGCATTCACCGACGACGTCATCGACGCGATGGCTGAGACCCCGAACGTGATGCCGCAACTCCACATGCCCCTGCAGTCCGGCTCGGACCGCATCCTCCGCAGCATGCGCCGGTCGTACCGCTCCTCGAAGTTCCTCGGCATCCTCGACCGTGTCCGCGCCAAGCTGCCGGACGCCGCGATCAGCACCGACATCATCGTCGGCTTCCCCGGGGAGACCGAGGAGGACTTCCTCGAGACGATGCGCGTGGTCGAGGCGGCCCGCTTCGCGTCGGCCTTCACCTTCCAGTACTCCATCCGGCCGGGCACGCCCGCCGCGACGATGGAGGACCAGGTCCCGAAGGAGGTCGTGCAGGAGCGCTACGACCGCCTCATCGCGCTGCAGGAGCGGATCTCCCTGGAGGAGAACCAGAAGTTGGTCGGCCGCGAGGTCGAGCTGCTCGTCGCCAACGGCGAGGGCCGCAAGGACGCCGACACCCGCCGTCTGAGCGGGCGTGCCCGCGACAGCCGCCTCGTGCACTTCGAGCTGCCCGAGGGCGCGGAGGCACCGCGTCCCGGCGATATCGTCACCGTGCGCGTCACCCAGGCGGCCCCGCACTACCTCATCGCCGACGCCGACCCGGCGACGCCGCTGCGCGTCCGCCGCACCCAGGCCGGCGACGCGTGGGATCGTGCCGAGGCCGAGTCGTGCGCCGTGCCCGCTCACGGCTCCGGTGCCGCCGCCGGGGGAGCCGGCCCGGTCTCGCTCGGTCTCCCGACGCTCCGCAACCGCGAGCCGCTGACCTCGCCGGGCGTCGGGACGATGCCGATCTACGACCCGACGGACGGACAGCGCTGAGCGCCCACGTCCCGGGCACCGACGCCCACGACATCGACGCACCAGGAATCGTCGCTATCGTCGGGCCGACCGGCACCGGCAAGACGGACCTGTCGCTTGCCCTCGCCGAGCGCCTGCGCGACAGCGGCCAGGCGGCGGAGGTCGTCAACGCGGACGCGATGCAGCTCTACCGCGGCATGGACATCGGCACGGCGAAGATCCCGCCCGCCGAGTGGCGCGGAGTCCCGCACCACCTCTTCGACGTGCTCGATGTCACCGAAGAGGCGACGGTCGCCCGCTACCAGCCGGAGGCACGCGCCGCCATCGAGGCGATCCGGAGCCGCGGTGCAGTGCCCATCCTGGTGGGCGGTTCGGGCCTGTACGTCTCCAGCGTGATCTTCGACTTCCGCTTTCCCGGAACCGACCCGGAATTGCGCGCCCGCCTCGAGGCCGAGCTCGCCGAGCAGGGACCCGGGATGCTGTTCCGCCGCCTCGCCGAGGTGGACCCTCAGTCCGCGGCGCGTATCGGTTCCACAAACGGCCGGCGCATCGTCCGGGCGCTCGAAGTCGCGGAGCTGACCGGGGAGCCCGTCAGCGGCTCACTCCCGGAGGCTCCGACTCCGTGGCGTCCCGTGACCATCCTCGGGCTGGCCGCGCCCCGCGAGGAGCTCGTAGCGCGGCTCGACGCACGGGTCGAGCGGATGTGGGAGGCGGGGCTCCTGGACGAGGTGCGCGCGCTCATCCCGCTCGGGATCGAACGCGGCGTCACGGCCGGCCGCGCCATCGGCTATGCCCAGGCGCTGGCCGAACTGCGGGGCGAACTGAGCCGCGCCGAGGCGATCGCGCAGACCCAGCAGCTCACCAGACGCTACGCACGCCGGCAGGTGAGCTGGTTCAAGCGCTACCCCGATCTCCACTGGCTCGACTACGTCGACCCGGCGCTGCCCGACGCGGCGCTCGCTAGGCTGTGAGCATGGCGACACTCCACTTCACCAAAGGTCAGGGCACGGGGAACGACTTCGTGCTCTACTCGGACCCCGACGGCAGCCTGCCGCTGACGGCCGCGCAGATCGCCGAGATCTGCGACCGCCACTTCGGCGTCGGCGCCGACGGCGTGATCCGCGCAGTGAAGTCGAAGCACCTCCCCGAGGGAGCCGAGGCGTTGGCGGAGGACGAGGCCGCCGAGTGGTTCATGGACTACTACAACGCCGACGGCTCGGCCGCCGAGATGTGCGGCAACGGCATCCGCGTCTACACCCGGTACCTCATCGAGTCCGGCCTCGTGGAGCTCGCTGACGGCGACACCCTCGCGATCGGCACCCGTTCGGGCGTGCGCGATGTGCAGCGCAACCTCACCGGGTTCCAGGTCGACCTCGGCCGCTGGGCGCTCGACGGTGGCGAGCCGCTGGTCCGGGCCAAGGAGCTCCCGGTGGCCCGCCCCGGTCTCGGGATCGACATGGGCAACCCGCACGTGGTCGTCGCGGTCGCCGACGAGAGCGAGCTGGAAGCCGCCGACCTCACGTACATCCCGCACCTGGAGCCCGCACCGGAGGACGGCGCGAACGTCGAGTTCGTCGTCCCGCACGACCCGCTCGTCAAGGACGGTGTCGGCCGCATCCGGATGCGCGTCCACGAGCGCGGCAGTGGCGAGACCCTGTCGTGCGGCACGGGGGCGGCCGCCGCGGCGCTCGCGGTGCGGTACTGGGCCGGCGGCGGCGCCCCGAACCAATGGCGCGTGGATGTGCCGGGCGGCACCGTGGGTGTGCGGATGTTCGCGACCGAGGACGGCGAGCACGTCGCCCTCTCCGGCCCGGCCGAGCTCGTCTACACCGGCACGCTCGAGCTCGCCTGACCGGGCGCGCGTCCCCGACATTCGGCACGAATGTCGCGTTTCGCGCGCGCATTCACGACATTCGGCACGAATGTCGCGCGGAGCTACTCCTGCGCGGCGCGCGCCGGGCGGTGTGAGCGGAGCACGCGGTACCCCTTGGAGATCGCCTGGCGTGTGGTCTTGAGCTCCGGCATGGTCGCCTCGATCCAGCGCTGCAGCGAGTCGCTGCCGAGATTGCGCTGCACGACCAGCCACGCGTCGGATCCCGGCTCGAGGCGGGGCAGCCATCGCGTCAGGATGTTGTGCAGCTCATCCTTGCCGATCCGGATGGGCGGGTTCGACCAGATCGTCGTGAACATCACGTCATCGGGAACATCATCCGGGGTCACGGGGTTAACATTGGTGAGACCGAGCTTCTGCGCGTTCAAGCGCACCACGTCCAACGCTCGGGTGTTGACGTCGACGGCCCAGACCGTCGCATGAGGGGATTCGAGAGCAAGTGTGAGAGCCAGGGGCCCCCAGCCGCAGCCGAGGTCGAGGAACTGACCGCCCGGCGGCGCAGAGGGGACATGGTCGAGCAGGACTCTCGTTCCCGTATCGATGCGCTCGGGGCTGAAGATGCCGTTCGCGGTCGTCAGCTCGTACGTCTGGCCGGCCAGTCGTACGGTGATCGGCCGCAGGTTCGTCTCGCTCTCGGGAGCCGTGGAAAAGTAGTGGTCTCCGCTCGCCATAAGAGGACCGTACAGGACGCAGCCGAACTGACAAACTGGGATGGACCCGGAACGGGGACGAACGATGACTGAACGAACGAATATCGAAGAACACGAGGCCGACGACGTCGTCGCGCGCGTGCTGGCGACCGAGAAGAACCGTGCGAGCGTGACGCTGTTCGGAACCGGGGCGCAGGCGCTGCAGTCGACGGAGACCACCGACGGCTCGCACGACGGCGAGCAGTTCGACCGGGAGGAGCGTGCGGCACTGCGCCGCGTCAGCGGCCTCTCGACCGAGCTCGAGGACGTCACCGAGGTCGAGTACCGGCAGCTGCGGCTCGAGAACGTGGTGCTGATCGGCGTGTACTCGCAGGGCAGCCTGCAGGACGCCGAGAACTCCATGCGCGAGCTCGCCGCCCTGGCGGAGACCGCCGGCGCCGTGGTGCTCGACGGTCTCCTGCAGCGCCGCCCGCATCCCGACCCGAGCACCTACCTGGGTCGGGGCAAGGCGGAGGAGCTCGCGAGCGTCGTCGCCGCCCTCGGCGCGGACACGGTCGTGGCCGACACGGAACTCGCCTCCAGTCAGCGGCGCGCACTGGAGGACGTCGTGAAGGTGAAGGTGATCGACCGCACCGCGGTGATCCTCGACATCTTCAGCCAGCACGCCAAGAGCCGGGAGGGCAAGGCGCAGGTCGAGCTCGCGCAGCTCGAGTACCTGCTCCCGCGCCTGCGCGGCTGGGGCGAGTCGATGTCGCGCCAGGCCGGTGGCCAGGTCGGCGGCGCCGGCGCGGGCATGGGCTCGCGTGGTCCCGGTGAGACGAAGATCGAGCTGGACCGCCGACGCATCCACACGCGGATGGCGAAGCTGCGCAAGCAGATCGCCGGGTTCAAGCCGGCCCGTGAGGCCAAGCGTGCGAACCGCAACCGCAACTCGGTGCCGTCGGTCGCGATCGCCGGCTACACGAACGCAGGCAAGTCGAGCCTCCTGAACCGCGTGACCAAGGCGGGCGTGCTCGTCGAGAACGCGCTGTTCGCGACCCTCGACGCGACCGTGCGCCGCTCGGTGACCGCCGACGGCCGGCTCTACACGCTCGCCGACACGGTCGGCTTCGTGCGCAACCTTCCGCACCAGCTGGTGGAGGCGTTCCGCTCGACGCTGGAGGAGGTGGCCGACTCCGACGTCATCCTGCACGTCGTCGACGGCTCCCACCCCGACCCCGCGTCGCAGCTGGCGACGGTCCGCGACGTCATCGGCGAGGTCGGTGCCCGCGACATCCCGGAGATCGTGGTCTTCAACAAGTCCGACCTGATCGGACCGGATGAGCGGCTCGTGCTGCGCGGTCTGGAGCCGGTGGCGATCTTCGCCTCCGCGCGAACGGGCGAGGGCATCGACGAGGTGCTCGCGGCGATCTCGCGGCTGCTGCCCGACCTCTCGGTGGAGGTGGAGCTGATGGTGCCATACGACCGGGGCGACCTGATCTCGGCCCTGCATGAGCGCGGGCGTGTCCTCGCCACGGAGTACGTGGAGGAGGGCACCCGCGTGCACGCGAAGATCATGCCGGAGTACACGGCGGTGTTCGAGCCCTTCGCGGTCTGAACGCCTGAGGCCGCACCGGCGACAGGAAGGCCGGACGGAGCGCGTGTGTCGAATGATGACACCCGCGATTCCGTCCGGCCTTTCGCGTTGCTAGATTCGGCACTCAACCGCAGCGGACGACCGCTCGGTGGTGCGACAGCCGAGCCCGGCACCCGCCCGTGAAACCCTGCCCCTCGCCGTGAGGCCCGAGGCGGGGTGTCCGTGCCGCTGATCGATCACCCCGAGGACCTCATGAGCTGTACCACCGCGCGGTACTCCTTCGAGCTCTACCCGCCGCGCAACGAGCGGGCCGCCGCCGCGCTGCCCGCCACCATCGACCGGCTCGCCGCCGCGCGCCCGGACTTCATCTCCGTGACCTACGGGGCGAACGGCTCGTCCCGCACATCGTCCCTCGACGTGCTGCGCCACATCCTGGAGCGCACCGACGTCAGCCCGATGGCGCACCTGACGTGCGTCGGGTCGTCGCACGAGGAGGCCAACCGCCTCATCCGCGAGTTCCTGGATGCCGGTGTGCGCCGTTTCCTCGCGGTGCGGGGAGACCCGCCCGAGGGCGCGGCCCCGGGCGAGGACGGCATCGGCGACATCCGCAGCTCGGCCGAGCTCGTGCAGCTCATCCACCGGGTGCAGGCCGAACGCGTCCCCTACGGCGAGCTGACCGTGCCCGGGCTGCCGGCGCAGGCGGTGCTCACCCGGCGCGAGCACGTGCAGATCGCGGTCGCGGCCTTCCCCAACGGGCACCCGGCGTCCCACTCGATCTCGCAGGACATCGACGCCCTGCTCGCGAAGCAGGCCGCCGGTGCGAACCTCGGCATCACGCAGCTCTTCTTCCACGCCGAGGACTACCTGTCGTTCGCCCAGAAGGCGAAGGATGCCGGCGTCGCCTTCCCGATCCTGCCCGGCATCATGCCGGTGACGTCACCCGCCCGGCTGAGCCGGATGCTGGAACTCAGCGGCGAGGACCTGCCGAGCGATCTGGCGATCCAGCTCGAGGTCGAGCCGACCGACGAGGGGCGTCGCGAGATCGGCATCGAGTGGGCCGCGGGTCTCGGCCGGCGCCTGCTCGACGGTGGCGCTCCGGGCCTCCACCTCTACACCTTCAACCAGAGCGAGGCGGTGCTGTCGGTCCTCGACCGGATCGGCGTGCTGCCCGCCCCCGACTCCATCTCCTCCGCAACCGAAAGGGAACCAGCATGACCTCCACCTCCCGCGCCGCCTTCCCGGCCGGAACGATCCTCGGCTATCCGCGCATCGGGCGCCGCCGCGAGCTCAAGAAGGCCGTCGAGTCCTTCTGGGCGGGCGCCACCACGGCTGACGAGCTGGAGTCGACCGCCGCCGGCCTGCGCGCCGCGACGCGCGAGCGCCTCGCCGCGCTGGGCCTCGGGCGTGACGATGCCGCCATCCCGGAGAGCTTCAGCTACTACGACCAGGTGCTCGACGCCGCGGTCGCCGTCGGAGCCGTGCCGACCCGGTTCGCCGGGCTCGTCGGAGCGGACGGCAGCGTCGACCTCGCCGGCTACTTCACGATCGCGCGCGGCGAGGGCGACAACGCCCCGCTCGAGATGACGAAGTGGTTCGACTCCAACTACCACTACCTCGTGCCCGAGATCGGGCCGGAGACCGACTTCCGCCTGGCATCCGACAGCCTGGTGCGGGAGTTCGAGGAGGCGCGCGACGCCGGCTTCGTCACCCGCCCGGTGATCGTCGGGCCGGTGACCTTCCTGCTCCTGAGCAAGGCGTCGGACGAGGCTCCCGAGGGCTTCCGCCCGCTTTCGCGGTTGGCGGACCTGCTGCCGGTGTATCGCGAACTGCTCGCCCGCCTCGGCGCCGCAGGGGCGCCGTGGGTGCAGCTGGACGAGCCGGCGCTCGTCAGCGAGAGCATCGAGGAGCCGCGCGCGGAGGTGCTGGAGGCGCTGCGCACGGCGTACGCCGACCTCGGCGCCGTCGCGGAGCGGCCCGCGCTCTTCGTGGCCGCCCCGTACGGCAGCCTGGGCGACGCCCTCCCGGTGCTCGCCGCCTCGCGGGTGGAGGCGATCTCCCTCGACCTCGTTCGCGGCTCCCTGCCGACCGGCCTGGACGCGCAGACGGCGGGCTCCCTCGCCACAAAGACCCTCGTGGGCGGCGTCGTCGACGGCCACAACATCTGGCGGGGCGACCTCGAGGCGGCCTTCGGCTCGCTGACCGAGCTCCTTTCGCTGAGCCCGGACGTCGCGGTCTCCACCTCCACCTCGCTGCTGCACGTGCCGCACGACGTCGAGGACGAGCCGGAGCTCGACGCGCGCCTGAAGAGCTGGCTCGCCTTCGCCGACCAGAAGGTCGCGCAGATCGCGATCCTGGCCCGCGGGCTGGTCGACGGACACGAGTCGATCCAGGACGACCTGACGGCCGCCACCGCATCCCTGGCCGACCGGGCCTCCGCTCCCGGCGTGCGCGTCGACGCGGTACGTGCTCGGGAGGCGGCGCTCACCGAGGCCGACTTCCGCCGCGGCGCGTACGAGGACCGCCTCGCGGCCCAGGACGCGGCGCTCGGCCTGCCGTTCCTCCCGACGACGACCATCGGCTCGTTCCCCCAGACCGGCGACATTCGTCGCTCCCGCGCGCAGCTCGTGAAGGGGCTGATCACGGAAGCGGAGTACCTCGCCCGCATGCAGGCGGAGATCAAGCGCGTCGTCGACCTCCAGGAGGAGATCGGGATCGACGTCATCGTGCACGGCGAGCCCGAGCGCAACGACATGGTCCAGTACTTCGCCGAGAACCTCGACGGCTTCGCGGTCACGCAGAACGGCTGGGTGCAGTCGTACGGCTCCCGCTGCACGCGTCCCTCGATCCTCTGGGGCGACGTCTCGCGGCCGAAGCCGATCACGGTGGACTGGTCGACGTACACGCAGAGCCTCACCGAGAAGCCGGTCAAGGGCATGCTGACAGGCCCGGTGACGATCCTCGCGTGGTCGTTCGTCCGCGACGACCAGCCGCTCGGCGAGACCGCCCGCCAGGTCGCCCTCGCGCTGCGCGACGAGATCGAAGACCTGGAGTCGGCGGGCATCCGCGTCGTGCAGGTCGACGAGCCGGCGCTGCGCGAGCTGCTCCCGCTGAAGCGGTCGGCGCAGGAGGAGTACCTCGACTGGTCGGTGGGCTCCTTCCGTCTGGCGACGGCGGGCGTGCGCGACGAGACCCAGATCCACACCCACCTCTGCTACTCGGAGTTCGGCGTGGTGATCGACGCCATCCGCAACCTCGACGCCGACGTGACCAGCATCGAGGCGGCCCGCAGCCGCATGGAGGTCGTCCACGACATCCAGACGTCCGGCTTCGAGCACGGCATCGGCCCGGGCGTCTACGACATCCACTCGCCTCGCGTGCCGTCGGTCGCCGAGGTCACCGAGCTGCTCGAGACCGCGTTGAGCGCGATCCCGGGCCGCCAGCTCTGGGTCAACCCGGACTGCGGTCTGAAGACGCGCGGCTACGACGAGACCGTCGCGTCGCTGCGCAACATCCTCGAGGCCACCCGCGCGGTGCGCGAGCGCGTCTCGATCGACGCGTAGCAGCGACTCCGGGGTCGCGGACTGCCGGTTCCGCCGTGGGCGGACGGCAGGACGCGACCCCGTCTGCGTGCGTCAGGATGGGCGCATGGTGCAGATGACGGACGCCGAGTTCGAGGAACTGGTGGGCGCGGTGTTCGACGCCCTCCCGGACGAGATGGTCGGGAAGCTCGACAACGTGGCGTTCCTCATCCAGGACCAGCCGTCGGGGGACCGGCCGCGACTGTTCGGGTTGTACAGCGGGCGGCCGATCACGACGCGCGGCGTCTACGGCTTCGGCGAGCTGCCGGACCGCATCACGCTGTTCCGCAACAACCTCGAGGCCAGCTGCTCCAGCCTGGACGAGCTGCGCGCGCGGGTGCGCGTGACGCTGGTGCACGAGATCGGCCACTATTACGGGCTCGACGACGCGAAGCTGCAGGAGCTCGGCTGGGCGTGAGCTCCCGCCGCACATTCGTCACGAATGTGGCTTATGAGGCGCGCTTTCGCGACATTCGGCACGAATGTGCGGGTCAGACGGCGCGGAGGACCGCGACGACCTTGCCGAGGATCTGCGCGAAGTCGCCCACGATCGGCTCGAAGTTCGAGTTGCGCGGCAGCAGCCAGGTGTGGCCGTCGCGCTGACGGAACACCTTGACGGTGGCCTCCTCGTCGAGCATGGCCGCGACAATGTCGCCGTTCTCCGCCGTGTTCTGCTGGCGGACGACGACCCAGTCGCCGTCGGTGATGGCCGCGTCGATCATCGACTCGCCCACGACCTTCAGCATGAAGAGGTCGCCGTTGCCGACGAGCTGACGGGGAAGGGGGAAGACCTCCTCGACCTGCTGCTCGGCGGTGATCGGAACGCCCGCGGCGATGCGCCCGACGAGCGGGACCATGGCCGCGTCGCCGACCGGCGTCTGGTTCTCGTAGTCGACGGACTCCGACGAGGTGGAGGGCAGGTCGATGAGGATCTCGAGCGCGCGCGGCCGGTTCGGGTCGCGGCGGAGGTAGCCGCTCAGCTCCAGCTGGTTGAGCTGGTGGGTCACCGACGAGAGGGAGGACAGCCCGACCGCGTCGCCGATCTCGCGCATGCTCGGCGGATAGCCCCGCTGGCTGACGGACTTCTGGATCACGTCGAGGATCGCGAGCTGCTTCTCGCTGAGGTTCTTGCGGCGGCGCGTGCCCCCTCGTGGAGCCTGGTTCTCGTTCGACACGCTCGTCCCTTCGTGACCTCGACCGCATCCGCTCGTCTCGAATGTCGGTGGTGCCTGGAAAGGTGAACTCCAGACAATCGAAACTGTATCCACGATACGGCCGGAAACAAACATGTGTTCGAGTGTGTCTCGAAATCCGTGGACGGATTCCTCGCGTATCGAGTCTTGCGATTTCGAACATTCGAAGATACATTCGGAACAAAGCTTCGCATCCGCGGAGCATGAGGAGGTCAGAGCCATGAGCACGACGGCGATGGTGAGCAGCACGATTCCCGCTTTCCCCGCGGGCGCACGCACGCGACTCCGTCTCACGCGGCGCGGTCGCGCCGTCCTGACGGCACTCGTGGCTCTTCCTCTCGTCATCGGCGCCCTCACCTTCGCCCTCAACGGCGGGGGAGCGGTCGCCACCAGCGAGCAGACGCACGTGAGCTTCCAGCACGTGACTGTCGAGTCGGGCGACTCCCTGTGGTCGGTCGCCGAGCGCGTCGCGCCGAGCGCCGACCCGCGCGACGTGATCGCCGCGCTCGTGCAGCTCAACGGTCTCGACGCCTCGGGCGTGGTCTCGCCGGGCCAGCAGCTTGCCATCCCGACCCAGTACGCGCACTGACCCTCGCGCGGCGCTGACGCTCACGGCGCTGACCATCCCGCAGCCGTTCGTCATATGGGAGGACGCGCTCCCGGGCATGGCTAGCATGGATGGGTGACCTCCCTCTCCGACCTTCCGATCCGTGATGATCTGCGTGGACGGACGCCGTACGGCGCCCCGCAGAAGTCCGTTCCCGTCGCTCTCAACGTGAACGAGAACACGCATCCGGTCCCGGAGGATGTCGCGGCCGACATCGTCGCCCGCGTCGCGGTCGCCATCACCGGGGTCAACCGCTACCCGGACCGCGAGTTCACCGAGCTGCGCGAGGCCTTCGCGCGCTACCTCGGGCACGGCCTCGACGCGAGCTGGATCTGGGCGGCCAACGGGTCCAACGAGGTGCTGCAGCACATCCTGCAGGCCTTCGGCGGCCCCGGCCGCAGCCTGCTCGGCTTCGCCCCCACCTACTCGATGTACCCGCTGCTCGCCTCGGGCACCGGGACGAGCTGGATCGCCGGCGCTCGCGACGCCGACTATGAGCTGACACCGGAGACCGCTGCGGCGGAGATCCGCCGTGCCGACCCCGACATCGTCATCCTCTGCTCGCCGAACAACCCCACCGGCACCCCGCTCTCCCTCGACACGATCGAGGCGGCGTACGACGCGGCCCGCGGGATCGTCGTCGTGGACGAGGCCTACGCCGAGTTCATGCCCGACGGCGAGCCGTCGGCTCTCACCCTGCTCGAGGGGCGGCCGCGTCTCCTCGTCTCGCGCACGATGAGCAAGGCGTTCGCCTTCGCGGGGGCCCGCGTCGGGTATCTCGCGGCCGACCCGGCCGTCGTCGACGCGCTGCGCCTGGTGCGCCTCCCGTACCACCTCTCCGCACTCACCCAGGCGGCCGCACTCGGCGCCCTCGCCCACTCGGACGAGATGCTCGCGATGGTGGGGGAGATCCGCCTGCAGCGCGACCGCCTCGTCACGGAGCTCGCCGGGCTCGGCTACGCGCCCCACCGCAGCGGGAGCAACTTCGTGCTCTTCGGCGGCGTGGACGACCCTCACGCGGTGTTCGAGGCGCTACTGGAGCGGGGCATCCTCATCCGCGATGTCGGCATCCCGAACCACCTGCGCGTCACGGCGGGGACCGAGCCGGAGACCACCGCCTTCCTGGAGGCGCTGGCCGCCCTCGGGCGCCCGTCCGGCTCCGTCGCCCCAGTAAACTCGCAGTCATGACGAATCGCACCGCCAGCCTCCAGCGGGAGACCAGTGAGTCGAGCATCGAGCTCAGCCTCGACCTCGACGGGACGGGCGTGGCCGACATCGCCACGAGCGTGCCGTTCTACGACCACCTCCTCACGGCGTTCGCGAAGCACTCCCTGACCGATCTGCGCGTGCGCGCCAACGGCGACACCGAGATCGACGTGCACCACACCGTGGAGGACGTCGGCATCGTGCTCGGCCAGGCGATCCGTCAGGCGCTCGGCGACAAGAGCGGCATCTCCCGGTACGGCGACGCGCTCGTGCCGCTGGACGAGGCGCTCGTGCAGGCGGTCGTGGACCTCTCCGGCCGTCCCTACCTCGTGCACACCGGGGAGCCGGCCGGGTTCGAGTTCCACCTGATCGGCGGCCACTTCACCGGCTCCATGGTGCGGCACGTCTTCGAGGCCATCGCCTTCAACGCCGCGATGACGGCGCACATCACGGTGGTCGGCGGTCGCGACCCGCACCACATCGCCGAGGCGGAGTTCAAGGCGTTCGCGCGCGCGTTCCGCCAGGCGAAGGCGCTCGACCCGCTGGTGTCGGGCATCCCGTCGACCAAGGGCGCGCTGTGAGCGTTTCCGGCACCCCGGATGTCGTGGTCCTCGACTACGGCTCGGGCAACGTGCACTCCGCCGTCAAGGCGCTCGAGGCCGCGGGCGCGAACGTCGAGCTGACGGGCAACCGCAAGCGGGCGCTGGAGGCCGACGGCCTCCTGGTGCCCGGCGTGGGCGCCTTCGCCGCCGTCATCGACGCGCTGCGCTCCTCCCACGGCGACGAGGTCATCGACCGCCGGCTCGCGGGTGGACGCCCCGTGCTGGGGATCTGCGTGGGCATGCAGGTGCTCTTCGAGCGCGGCGTCGAGCACGGCGTCGAGACCGAGGGGCTCGGTGAATGGCCGGGCACGGTCGATCTGCTGCAGGCCGACGTGGTGCCGCACATGGGCTGGAACACGGTCCAGGCTCCCGAGACCTCGCGGCTCTTCGCCGGGCTCCACGACGAGCGCTTCTACTTCGTCCACTCCTACGCCGCGCAGGACTGGACCCTCGAGGTGACCGGCCCCTTCCCGAAGCCGCACGTGACCTGGGCCGAGCACGGTTCGCCGTTCATCGCCGCGGTGGAGAACGGGCCGCTGAGTGCGACCCAGTTCCACCCCGAGAAGTCCGGCAGCGCCGGCATCCAGCTGCTGCGCAACTGGATCGGCACCCTCTAGCCGACGCCTCCGCGCATCACCCGTCCGCCGTCGCGGACCCGAACGAGGAAACACAGTGAGCGAATTCAACAACACGCCCAAGCTCGTCCTGCTCCCGGCGGTCGACGTCGCGGACGGCAAGGCCGTGCGGCTGACGCAGGGCGAGGCCGGCAGCGAGACGAGCTACGGCGACCCCGTCGACGCGGCTGCCGAGTGGGCGGACGCGGGTGCGGACTGGATCCACCTCGTCGACCTCGACGCCGCCTTCGGCCGCGGCTCGAACCGTTCGCTGCTCAAGAAGGTCATCCGTCAGGTGCGCGGGGTCAACATCGAGCTGTCCGGCGGCATCCGGGACGACGAGTCGCTGGAGCAGGCGCTCGAGATCGGCGCCACCCGGGTGAACCTCGGCACCGCAGCGCTGGAGAACCCGGAGTGGGCGGCCCACGTGATCGGGCAGTACGGCGAGGCGATCGCCGTCGGACTCGACGTGCGCGGCACCACGCTCGCCGCCCGCGGCTGGACCCAGGACGGCGGCGACCTGTGGCAGGTGCTCGAGCGCCTCGAGGACGCCGGCTGCGCCCGCTACGTGGTCACCGACGTCACCAAGGACGGCACCCTCCGCGGACCGAACCTCGACCTGCTCCGCGAGGTGATGGACCGCACCCAGCGTCCCGTCGTCGCCTCGGGTGGCATCGCCAACCTGGACGACATCGCCGCCCTGCGGGAGCTCGTCTCCCTGGGCCTCGAGGGCGCGATCGTGGGGAAGGCGCTCTACTCCGGTGCGTTCACCCTGCCCGAGGCGCTGGATGTCGCGGGATACTGACCCGGCCGACGGCCGCGACGCGACGGGCGGCACGGGCGGCGCGGGCCACGTGCCCGGACAGCCGACGGAGAAGGGCGCCGACCGGCTGAAGCACTTCGCGGCATCGCTCGGCGACTCCGCCGGGCAGCCGTGGCAGGGGCGCGAGTTCGACGACAACCCCTTCGGCGACGACGACGGGACGGCGCCTCCTGCCCTGCTCGGCGCGCTGGCGGCCTTCCGTGCGGGCGAGGTCGGACCCGAGGCCGTGGTCGACGCGCTCCGCGCCTCCCGGCTCCTGATCCCGCTCGTCGCGGAGCTCGGCGACGAGGGCACGACGGATGCCGGACTGACCGTGGACAAGTCGCAGGAGCTGTCGATCGTGACGGTCTCCGGACCCGACGGGCGCAGCGTGCTGCCCGTCTTCTCGTCCGTGACCGCGATGCAGACCTGGAACCCGGCCGCGCGTCCGGTCCCCGCGGACGGGCGGCGGGTCGCACTCGCCGCGGCCTCCGAGGAGACCGAGATCGTCGTGCTCGATCCGACGAGCGAGACCGAGTTCGTGCTGCGTCGCCCGGCCGTCTGGGCGGTCGCGCGCGGGGAGCGTTGGCTGCCGAGCGACCGGGACCCCGAGGTGTTCGCCGCTTTCGACGCGTCGATCGCCACCGAACTCGGAGTGCACGCCGTGCGCCTCGCCGCGGGCGACCCCGGGCACCGGTTCGCGGGCGAGGAGCTCGTCGTGCAGCTCGCGCTCGCCAGCGGACTGACCCGGGAGGAGCTCGACGCCATCCTGGCCCGGCTGGCCCAGCGCTGGGCGGCGGATGACGTGATCGCGACGCGGGTGGACTCCCTCCGGGTGCAGCTCGTCGCTGCGGACTGACGAAGACCCGTCTTGCATCGGCTGCGTTCGCTCTCGTAGTCTGAACCCGCCGTGGAGAGCCCTACCGGTCGCCGACTGATCGAACGCCGGGCGTGACGCCAGAGATGAAGCTCGAGGCGGGGCATCCACAGATCGGAGCACCGATGCGTGCCTCATCCCGCACTGCCCTGACCACCCTCCTCTCCGCCGGAGCGATCGCCCTGTCGATCGTCGCGGGCGGGACCGCCGCGCAGGCGGCGACCCCGGCACCGCCGCCGGTGAACGCGCAATTCGACTACCAGATCGGCGGCGTCTACACGCCGGCAGCGTCGGTGGGCATCGTCGACCGCGACCACACGGCGTCGCCCGTGAGCGGCAGATACAACGTCTGCTACGTCAACGCGTTCCAGACGCAGCCCGACGACACGACGACGTGGGCGGGGGCGAACAGCGACCTCATCCTCCGCAACGCGAAGGGCGTGAAGGTCGGCGACCCGGAGTGGAACGAGTACCTGCTCGACACCTCCACCGCCGCCAAGCGCACCCGGATCGCGGCCATCGTGAACGGCTGGATCGACTCGTGCGCGAGCAAGGGCTTCCAGGCCGTCGAGCCGGACAACCTGGACTCCTGGACCCGCTCGAAGAGCGGCGGCACGCAGCTCCTGGCCAAGCAGAACAACGTCGCCCTCGCGACACTGCTGGCCGCCCACGCGCACCAGAAGGGGCTCGCGATCGCGCAGAAGAACACCACGGAGCTGGGCTCGGCGGGCAAGAACACGGTCGGGTTCGACTTCGCCATCGCGGAGGAGTGCCAGTTCAACACCGAGTGCGACGCCTACACGTCGGTCTACGGCAACAACGTCATCGAGATCGAGTACACCGACAATCCGCGCTCGGCGTACACGCAGGCCTGCGCCGCGCAGGGCAAGAACATCTCGGTGATCCTGCGCGACCGGGACGTGGTCGCCAAGGGGGACAGCGCGTACCGCTACGAGTACTGCTGAGCGACTGCTGCGCCCAGGGACGTCCGCGGTTGCGCGCGCAGCCGCGGACGTCCCGCGCCGCCGCAGTCACCGAGAAGAGGAGACGCCGTGAGGGTCGGGATACTGGGCACCGGTGCGATGACGGAGGCGCTCGGCCGGCGCCTGGCCAGGGCCGGGCATGACGTGGTCGTCGGCTCGCGCGATCCGCTGCGGGCCCGGGAGCTCGCGCGCACCATCGGGGCCGTCGACGGGACCGATCACCGCGGGGCGGCCGCATCCGACGCCGTGATCGTCGCGGTGCAGGATGCCGTGGCCCTCGAGCTCGTCCGATCGCTCGCCGCCGAGTTGGAGGGGCGGGTCCTGATCGACATCGGCAACCCGATCGACCCGCCGCACTTCGAGAGCCGCTACGGCGCGGGTCCGTCGCTCGCCGAGCGGATGGCGGAGGCGGCTCCCGGGGCGCGCGTCGTGAAGGCGTTCAACACCGTCTATGCCGAGCTGCTCGCCGAGGATGCGGACGAGCGGGTCCAGGTGCTGCTCGCCTCCGACGACGACCCGGCCAAGGAACTCGTGGCGGGTCTCGTCACGGAGATCGCCTGCGAACCGTTCGACGTGGGTCCGCTGCGGTCCTCCCGGCACCTGGAGCGGCTCGCCGGCTTCGAGATCGACTTGGTCGAGCGCGGATACGCGCGCGCCACGGCGGTCCGGATCGTGGACCGCCGCGGCTGACGCGCGACCCCGAAAGGTCAGGCCGTCCGCAGCATCCGGAGGCCGCCGAACAGGGCGAGCACTCCGACGACGCCGACGAACACCACGAGCACCGGCACGAGCGGCCACACGATCAGGGCGACTCCGACGAGCAGGACCGGGAGGGCGAGCCCGACGTACGCGACCAGGAAGATCGCGGCCAGCACCTCCCCGCGGCGCTCGGGCGCTGCCAGGGCGGCCGTGGCGCCGATCGCGGAGCGGAACAGCAGGCCGACGCCGGCTCCCGCCAGCACGCCGCTGATCAGGAAGACGGCCAGGGAGGCGACCAGGACGCCGACCGCGAGGCCGACGAGCCCGGTGAGCATGAGGACCAGGGCGAGACCGAGCTGGGCGCGCATCCGGAGCCGGGCGAAGACGATCTGCGAGAGCGCGGACGCCGCGAAGACCGAGAACGGCACGGCGCCGGCGAGCAGGTGCGACGACTGGTGCAGGACGCCGGAGACGACGCTCGGCGCGAGCGAGGTGAACAGCCCGAAGACGGCGAAGCCGGCGAACGCGGCCACCGCGGCGGCGGAGAAGGCTCCGCGGGCCGACGGGGGGAGGGACACGCGCTGCGGCCGATAGGCGGGACGCTCCTCCGCGCGCTCGACGGTCTCCGGAACGAGGGCGACGGCCAGCGCGGCGACGGCGAGCAGCACCAGGAACACGACGTAGGGGAGCAGCAGGGGCGCCGGCAGGAACTGCGCGAAGGCGCCGCCGATCAGCGGCCCGAGGGCCAGACCGCCGGTGTTGACGACGGTGGAGACCGTCCCCGCCAGGCGCGGACCTTCGGCTGGGCGGGCGACCGCGCGCAGCTCGCTCAGGTGGGCGGTCGCGCTCGCCGTCAAGGCGCCGACACCGATCCCGGACAGGACGCGGGCGACGATCAAGCCGGAGACGTCGTTCCAGACCAGGAACAGAGCCGCCGCGATGATCTCGATGAGCACCGCGATCAGCACCATCCGGCGCCGGCCGGCCCAGTCGCTGAGGTGACCGATGAGGAACAGGCTCGCGATCACCCCGACCGCGTAGGCGGCGAAGACGACCGTGACCACCCAGGTGGGGAAGCCGTCTCGCGCCTGATAGAGCGAGTAGAGCGGGGTCGGGACGGTGGAGAAGGCCATCACCGCGAGGAAGGCCGCGGCGATGACCCAGAAGCCCGTGCCGTGGTGCAGCTGCCAGCGGCGGGTCGGAACGGCGGGATGAGACGAGGTCTCGGGTTCGCGGATCGTGGTCATGCTCTGAGGATGCTCTCGTTCCGCGATCGCGTCCAACGGATATCATCGATCCTGATCATCGACGGATACGATTGCTGGATGGACACCCGCCAGCTGGAGTACCTCGTGGCCGTCGCCGAGGAGCTGAACTTCACCCGCGCCGCCGAGCGCCTGTTCGCCGCCCAGTCGACGGTGTCGGCCGGCATCCGGGCACTCGAGCGCGAGCTGGGCGCTCCGCTCTTCGACCGCGACCCGCACGGCGTGCGGTTGACGGCGGCGGGGGAGGCGGTGCTGCGGGAGGCGCGCGGCGCCGTCGACGCGGTCGACCGGATGCGCGACGCGGCCCGTGGCGACGGCGAGCTGCGCGGAGCCGTGCGGGTCGGCATCTTCACCAACCTCAGCACGATCGACCTGCCGTCGATCATGGGGGGAGTTCCACCGGCGGCATCCCCTCGTCGACCTGCGGCTCGGCCCGTCGCCCAGCGGTTCGACCGGACTCGCGGAGGACGTGCGGCAGGGGCGCATCGACGTCGCTTTCGTCGGCCTGCCCGACCGGCAGCCGGGGCTGCTCGAGCGGGAGCTCGCCGTCTCGCCGTTCGTCGCTCTCCTGGCGGCGTCGCATCCTCTCGCCGATCGTGCGGAGGTCTCGCTGACCGAACTGGCCGACGAGCAGTGGGTGGACGCGCGCGCCGGCTTCGGCAACCGCGTCACCCTCGACCGAGAGCTCGCCGCGCTGGGGATCGTCCGGCACGTGCCGACGGAGCTCTCCGATCTCGGGGAGATCCCGCGCTTCGTCGCCGCGCGCCTGGGCGTCTCCGCGCTGCCCGAGTTGACGGTCATCCCGGCCGAGGGAGCGGTGGTCGTCCCGCTGCGCGAACGGATCGAGTGGCGGCTCGGGATGGTCGCCCGGCCGCGGCCGAGCGCGGCGGCCACGGCCCTCCTCGACCTCGTGTCCGAGCGGTTCGCGCCGTCCCGTACGCTGGAGGGACGATGACCGTCTTCGCCGCCCTCGTCCTGTTCCTCAACGCGCTCTTCAACGTGTTCGCATGGCCGCGCTTCTTCACCCGCGTCCGCACGGACACGCGTGCGCGCGACGCCGCGGGCAAGGCGACGCCGTTCCTCGTGGTGCACGCGGTGCTCCTCGGGGTGGCGCTGCTGCTCGCCGTGCTCTCCGCCGTCGCGGGCGTGCTGCTGCTCGTCGCCTGACCTGCGCCGAGGCCGACGCCCGTGCGGAGTCGTCTGCGCCGTGGGACGATGAGGGCATGGCAGTGAACATCACGGGCGACGCCGCCGCGGACGCCCTCCTCGACAGCTCCCCGTTCGCCCTCCTGGTCGGGATGCTGCTCGACCAGCAGGTCCCGATGGAGACCGCGTTCGCCGGCCCAGCGAAGCTGCGCGACCGGCTCGGCGAGCTGGAGCCCGCGCAGATCGCGGCGCTCGATCCCGACGCGCTCGCCGCGGTGATGAAGCAGACACCGGCCGTGCACCGGTTCCCCGGATCGATGGCGGGCCGGGTGCAGGCGCTCGCCGCGGCGATCGTCTCGGAGTGGGGCGGCGACACCGCAGCGATCTGGACGCGCGACGACCCCTCGGGCGCGGAGGTCCTGCGCCGGCTGAAGGCACTCCCCGGGTTCGGCGAGCAGAAGGCGAAGATCTTCCTCGCCCTGCTCGGCAAGCAGAAGGACCTGCAGGCGCCGGGATGGCGCGAGGCGGCGGGCGACTACGGCACCGAGGGCTACCGCTCGGTCGCCGACATCGTGGACGCCGACTCGCTCACCCGTGTGCGCGAGCACAAGCGGGCGATGAAGGCGGCGGCCAAGGGCTGAACGCGCCCTTCCGCGCAGCGTCGCGCCCGCGTGGGGTGTCGGGGGTTCCCGATAGGTTGAGGGGACTCGACGGAAGGGGCTGCGCGTGTTCGTGCTCGACGGAGTGATCGTCACCAGCGCCAGCGACCTGACCGAGGCGTCGAAGTGCGAGTTCGCCTTCCTGCGTGCGCTCGACGTGAAGCTGGGCCGGATCGAGAAGGCGCCCGAGATCGAGGACCCGATGTACGTGCGGTCGTCGCGGCTGGGCGACGAGCACGAGCACCACATCCTGGAGCGCTACCGCGAGCGCTTCGGGGCGCAGGTCGCCGAGATCGAGCGCCCCGAATCGTTGACAGCCGACGCGCTCGCCGCGGCCGTCGCCGAGACCTCGGCGGCGTTCGAGAGCGGCGCGGAGGTCGTCTTCCAGGCGACCTTCTTCGACGGCGCCTTCGTCGGGTTCGCGGACTTCGTCGTGCGCCGTCCCGACGGCCGGTACCGCGTGCAGGACTCCAAGCTCGCCCGGAGCGCGCGCGTGACGGCGTTGCTCCAGCTCGCCGCATACGCCGATCAGCTGCGGAGCCTCGGCGTCGACACCGACGAGACGGTCGAGCTTCTGCTCGGCGACGGCTCGGTGAGCGAGCACCGTCTCTCCGACATCGAGCCCGTGTACCGCAAGCGCCGGGCGCGTCTGCTGCGCGTCATCGACGAGCACCTCGCCGACCGGGGGCCGGTCGCGTGGGGCGATCCCCGATTCACGGTCTGCGGGCGGTGCGACACCTGCGACGCCGAGGTACAGGCGGCACGCGACGTGCTCCTCGTCGCCGGGATGCGGGTGACGCAGCGCGCGCACCTGGTCGCCGCGGGGCTCGGCACGATCGACGCGCTGGCCGAGTCCACGGGGCCGGTCGACGGCATCCCGGACGGGACGCTCGACGGGCTGCGCGAGCAGGCGCGGCTGCAGTTGCGTGCGACGCCGGGGGAGGCCCCACCCGTGCGGGTCTACAACGCCCCGGTGCTCGCCGCCCTCCCGCACCCCGACGGCGGTGACCTCTTCTTCGACTTCGAGGGCGACCCGCTCTACACCGAGGGCGCGGGGGAGCGCTGGGGCCTCGACTACCTGTTCGGCATGGTCGACGCGAACGCCGAGTTCACCGCCTTCTGGGGCCACGACTTCGCCGCCGAGCGGCTCGCGCTGGAGGCCTTCCTGGCGTTCGTGAAAGAGCGGCGTGCACAGTATCCGCGCATGCACATCTACCACTACGCCGCCTACGAGCAGACGCATCTGCTCGCGCTCGCCGCCCGGCACGGGGTCGGCGAAGAGGAGGTCGACGGCCTCCTGCGCGACGGCGTGCTGGTCGACCTGTACCCCCTGGTGCGCAAGGCCGTGCGGGTCGGATCCCGTTCGTACTCGATCAAGAAGCTCGAGCCGCTCTACATGGGCACCGAGCTGCGCGAGAGCGAGGTCACCAACGGCGCCGATTCGATCACCGAGTACGCCAACGCCCGCGACCTCCTGGCCCTGGGCCGCGAGGACGAGGCGCAGCCGCTGCTCGACGCGCTCGGCGACTACAACCGGTACGACTGCGTCAGCACGCTGCGCCTGCGGGACTGGCTGCTCGACCGGGCCGCCGAGAACGGCATCCCGGTGGGCACCGCCCCGGTCGAGGAGCTCGACGTGCCACCGGAGGAGTCGCCCCTGCGCGCGGCGCTGCTGGGCTATGCGGGCGACCCACTGGACCCGCACCGCACCCCGGACCGCGCGGCCGTCGCGCTGGCCGCCGCGGCCATCGACTTCCACCGGCGCGAGCAGAAGACCTTCTGGCAGTCGCACTACGCCCGCCTCATCCAGCCGATCGAGGAGTGGGCCGAGACCCGCGACGTGCTCGCCGTCGACACGGTGCGCGTCGTGCGCGACTGGTACCAGGACGACGGACAGCGCGTCGAGCGCCGCGAGCTCCTGCTGAGCGGTCGCTGGGGGCCGGGCAGCGCCGTCCGGGTGAGCGAGCGCGGCGGCCCGTTCCTGTTGTACGAATTCCCCGGCCCGTTTCGTCAGCCGCGCGCCCAGCCCGGCTCGCGCACCGCGCGGACCGTCGCCGTGATCGGCGCGACGGAGGACGGCTCGGTCGTCGTCCGCGAGACGCTGCCGCGGGACGTGCTGCCGTACCGCGACGCCCCGACGGCTCTGACCCCCGCCGCGCCGCCGGACGCGCGCCGGCTGGGCGAGGCCATCCGCGAGTGGGGCACCGGGCTGCTCACGGCCCTGCAGGCCGGAACGTGGCCGGTCGACGCCACGGTCGACCTCCTGCGCCGCACACCGCCGCGCACCGTCTCGGGCGCGCTCGCCGACGAGGGCCCGGCTGACGGGAGTGGGCGCATCGCGGCCGTCGTCGCGAGCCTCCTCGACCTCGACCGTTCGTACCTCGCCGTGCAGGGGCCGCCCGGGACGGGCAAGTCGTACCTCGGCGCGCACGTGATCGCGCGGCTGGTCGCCGAGCACGGCTGGCGCGTCGGCGTGGTCGCGCAGTCGCACGCCGTGGTGGAGAACCTGCTCGATCGCGTGGTCGCGGCCGGCCTCGACCCGGCACGGGTCGGCAAGACAGCCAGTGCGTCGGCGGACCCGGATGAGGAGCGCGCGTATACGGTGCTGCCGTCCGACGGGCATCTGCTCTTCGCGGAGGACAACGCGGCCGCCGGCTACGTGCTCGGCGGCACCGCGTGGGACTTCGCGAACCCGGCTCGCATCCCGCGCGACAGCCTCGACCTGCTCGTCGTCGACGAGGCCGGGCAGTTCTCGCTCGCGTCCACCATCGCCGTCGGCGTCGCGGCGGCCAACCTGCTGCTGCTCGGCGACCCGCAGCAGCTGCCGCAGGTGAGCCAGGGGCGGCATCCCGAGCCCGTCGACGGCTCCGCGCTGGGCTGGGTGAGCGACGGCCACGACGTCCTGCCGGCGGAATACGGCTACTTCCTCGCCGAGAGCCGGCGGATGCACCCCGCACTGGCGGAGTCGGTCTCGGTGCTCTCGTACGAGGGCCGCCTGCACGCCCACCCGGACGCCGCCGGGCGGCTGCTCGCGGGGATCGAACCCGGAATGCACCCCGTCCCGGTCGCACACGTCGGCAACGCCACCGCGTCTCCGGAGGAGGCCGCCGTGGTCGTCGAGCTGGTGCGCGCAGCACTGGGACGATCGTGGAGCGATCCGTCCTCGGGCGTCGAGGACCAACCCCTCGGCCCGGAGGACGTGATCGTCGTCACGCCGTACAACGCGCAGCTGGTCGAGGTGCGCGCGGCCCTCGACGCGGCAGGGCACCCGGCCGTGCGCGTCGGGACCGTGGACAAGTTCCAGGGGCAGGAGGCGGCCGTCGCGATCGTGAGCCTCGCCGCCTCCAGTGCCGCCGACGCCCCGCGCGGCATGTCGTTCCTGCTGATGAAGAACCGGCTGAACGTCGCGATCTCCCGTGCCAAGTGGGCCGCATACCTCGTCCACTCGCCGGAGCTGGCCGAGTTCCTGCCGACCACCCCGACCGGTGTGACGGAGTTGAGCGCCTTCATCCGTCTGGTCGAGGGCGGCTGAGGCGGCTACGGTGGACGCATGAGCCCCGAGGAGCTGGAGACGCTCGCCGCGCTCCGGCGGGCGCGCGACCTCATCGACCGCGACTACGCCAAGCCGCTCGACGTGCCGACGATGGCCGCGCACGCGTACATGTCGGCCTCGCACTTCTCGCGACAGTTCCGCGCCGCCTACGGGGAGACCCCCTACAGCTATCTGATGACCCGCCGGATCGAGCGGGCGATGGCGCTGCTGCGCGCCGGGATGAGCGTGACCGACGCGTGCATGACCGTGGGCTGTACGTCTCTCGGCTCGTTCAGCGCCAAGTTCAGCGAGCTCGTGGGGGAGACGCCGACCAGCTACCGCTCGCGCGACCACCTGTCGGTCGCGGTGATGCCGGACTGCATCGCCAAGCAGCGCGTCCGGCCGGTGCGCACGCACCAGCACGGCTGAGACGAGCAGTTTTGGAGAAGCGGTGCCGCGCCACCGGTTCCTAGAGTGAAGCCATGAGCATCTCAGTCCACTTCGTCGACATCATCGCCACCGACCCCGCGGAGTCCCTCGTGTTCTACCGCGACGCGCTCGGTCTCGACGTCCTCAACGACGTCGCCTACGACGGCCACCACTGGATCACGATGGGTGTGGCCGGCGAGCCCGGCTCCCAGATCGTAATCTCCGACCCGTATGCCGGCCGACCGCAGGCCGACGGTGACGCGCTCGCCGCGCTGGTGGCGAAGGGCACGCTGCCTGGCGTCGTCTTCAGCACCGACGACGTCGACGGGCTCTTCGAGCGCGTGCGCGCGTTCGGGGCCGAGGTCCTGCAGGAGCCGATCGATCAGTTCTACGGCTCCCGCGACTGCGCCTTCCGCGACCCGTCGGGCAACATGGTCAAGATCCAGCAGTGGGGCGTCGCCGCGGCCCAGACCGCCTAGCGGACAGCGGAGCCGGCTCAGGCCGGCCGCACCGTGCCGGGCACGAACTCCCGCACCGGGTGCGCGATCGTGGCCGCGCAGGTGCTGAGCAGCGGTTCCGAGAGCCGCTCGGCGACCTCCACCACCACCGCGCCGCCGTCGTGTGCGAGCTCGACGGTCCAGCCGTGGGGGTGCGGGTGCTCGGAGAGCACGCGGTAGGCGTCGATCGCGTCGTCGCCCGACGCGTCCCGAGCGAACGCCTCGGCGGCCTGCGCGACCGTGGTGAGGGAGGTCCGGCCGCGCAGATACCGGGGGTCGACGCGTCCCTCGGTGTACCGGGCGACCACGTCGGACGCGTCTGCGGCGGGGACGCCGCCGTAGAGCAGGCCGTGCGGGAAGACGATCATCGTGGCGGCGAAGCGGTCGCCCCCCAGGTGCGAGCACTCCCACGTCTCGTCGGGGAAGGCGTCCGCGAGCGCTTCCACCACCGGACGCCCGCGGACCGCGCAGCACTGGTCGTGCCGGGCGTGCGTGCAGACGGCATACACCGGCCGGTCGCTGGGCTCACCGGCCGTGCCGTCCAGCGGGAGCGACAGGAGGTCGGCGGGGTCGCCCACCCGCCCCCAGCGGAGGGATGTGCGCCCGGGCCGGGCGTCCACCAGCGCCCACCGCCACGACTCTTGCGCCCGGCGTTCACCGGCCCGCAGACCCGTCCGCCGGATCGCCAACGGCCGGATCCCGGCCTCCTCCGCCCGGGCCACGAGGGCGGCACCGACCGCGGGGTCGAGGGCGGAGTCGAAGAACGCGTGGCGTCCCCAGCCGCTCTCGATCTCGACGAGGAGCCAGCGTTCGCCGAACCCGGCCGTGCCGGGCAGCGGATCGCCACGCTCGCGGGCGCGGTCGCTGCAGGGCAGCCAGCCGGCCGCCGGCGTCACGGCTCGTCGACCACGACGACGCCCTCCCGCAGCAGGCGGCGTGCGACCACGACGGCCGACTCCGGGTCCAGAGCGGGCAGCTCTCCGACGGCGACCGGTGCGCCGTCGAGCAGACGCTCCACGGCCGCGCGCGCGGCGATCGGCAGCGCGATCGCGCGACCCGGGAGCCGCACCGTCACCGTCTCGACCTCGATCGTGACGGTCGGCCGCAGGCCGGGGCGTGCCGTGACGACCGTGCGGCCGTCCAGCGCAGCGGCCGCCTCGATGGTCGCCAGCGGCCGCACGGGCGCGGGCGGGGTGTCGCGCCTCCGACGTGCGCGGAGGCGATCGCCGACGGCGGCGGCGATGCTCGCGCGACGCGCGGGGTCGCCGAGGGCGTCCCGCAGCGCGTCGAGCGCGGCGTCGACCTCGGGGTCGAGCAGGGACGCGTCGTCCGGGTCGAAGCCGAGGGGGAGGGAGGCACGCAGCGACGGGACGTCCGCCGCGGTCGCCACCGCCGCCTCCACGATGTCGGTGCGCGTGTAGGCGGCCACGCCCACCGTGAGGTGAATGGAGAGCTCGCCGAGTGCGGTGGCGGAGTGGATCCAGCCGCGCGGGAGGTACAGCGCGTCGCCGGGCCGGAACGTCTCGTCGATCGCGGGCGTCTCCTGCGCGCGAGCGGCGACGGCGGTGCGGTGGTCGGTCCAGGGCTGGTCCCGCAGCGGGTCCGTGTGCACGGGCTCGTGGATGCGCCAGTGCTTCTCGCCCGCTATCTGCAGCACGAAGACGTCGTGCACGTCGTAGTGCGGATCGAAACCGCGCGACGAGGCCGGGGTGATGTAGGCGTTCACCTGGCAGGGATGCCCGAGCTCGGCCGACAGCGCCCGCGCGAACGCGGCGATCGGCTCCCACGTGCGGTGCAGCCCCTGCAGCACGAGGGTCGCTCCGGCCGCCATCTCGGCGAGCACGCGGTCGCTGGCGACCTGGTCGCCGACCTCCGCGCCGAAGCCGCCCCCGGCCGTGTAGCGCGCGGGAGGGAGGACGTCGCCCTCCTTCGCCATCCGGACGAACGGCGTGCGCAGGGCGCGGGCGGCTACGAGCTCGTCGACGTCGTCCCTGCTGAACAGGTCGGAGAAGTCGCCGCCGAGGTCGGCCGCGCGGGTGAAGAGGGGGCGCTGCGACCAGTACTCGGACGCGAACGCGTCACCGGGGATCGCCGTGCAGCGCGAAAGCGCGGGCCGGTCGCCCGGCCCGCGCTCATCGGTCGCCATCAAGCGGACCCGTCGGCTCCGCCGTCGTGCCCGTTCGGGTTGGCGCCGCCGTCGGCCGGGCCTTCGCCCGCCGATCCGTCGGCTCCGCCGTCGTGCCCGTTCGGGTTGGCGCCGCCGTCGGCCGGGCCTTCGCCCGCCGATCCGTCGGCTCCGCCGTCGTGCCCGCCGGGGTTCGCTCCGCCGTCGGCGGGGCCTTCGCCGCCGCCGCTGGCGCTGGTGGTGATGTCGTCGTCGTCGATCGCGCCCATGTGGGCCTCCACTTCGCTCGGTGCTCGCCACACTACGCGCGCTCGTCACATTTCGGAACGCACTTTGACCCTCCACCGCGCGGCTGGGAGGCTGGTTCCACCGGCGGACGAACACCGGTATCACATTCCCCCCTTCACAAGAGAGAGGCACAGCCATGCCCGACGCCACCCCTCCTGCCGGCTCCCCGACGCCGGCGCTGCCCGAGAAGCCGAAGAAGTCGAAGGTCGGCTGGATCGCGGGCATCGCCGTCGCGGTCGTCGTCGTGATCGTGGCCGCCGTGCTGATCGCCGTGAACGTCGCCGCCAACGGCTCCTCGCAGGCCGCCGGCGCGAAGAACGTCACCGTGAAGATCGGCACCACCGAGCAGGCCGCCCCGTACTGGGCCATCCTGAAGAAGAAGGCCGCCGCCGAGGGCATCACCATCGACGTCGTCGGCTTCAGCGACTACACCCAGGCCAACCCGGCGCTCGCCGACGGCCAGATCGACCTCAACCTCTTCCAGCACCTCCAGTTCCTCGCGAACTACGACGTGCAGGCGAAGCAGAACCTGGTCCCGATCGCGTCCACCCTGGTCGTGCCGCTGCCCCTCTACTCGCACAAGTACGACTCGGTCGACGCCATCCCGCAGGGCGCGCAGATCGCCATCCCGAACGACGCGACCAACCAGGCGCGTGCGCTGCTCGTGCTGCAGAAGGCCGGCCTCCTGAAGCTCAAGGACGGCGGCAACACGCTCGCCACCCCGGCCGACATCGACGCCTCCGCCTCGAAGGTCACCGTCATCCCGGTGGACGCGGCCCAGACCGCTCCGGCGCTCAACTCCGCCGACGGCGCCATCGTCAACAACAACTTCGCGCTGACCGCGGGAATCGATCCGAAGTCCGCCATCTTCCAGGACGACCCCAAGTCCGAGACCGCGGAGCCGTACATCAACGCCTTCGTGTCGCGCGAGAAGGACAAGGACAACGCGACCTACCTGAAGATCGCGGAGCTGTACCACTCCAAGGAGGTCACCGACTCGGTGCTCGCCGAGTCGAAGAACACCGCGGTGATCGTCGACAAGCCGCAGGCCGACCTCATCGCCGTGCTCGACACGCTCAAGAAGAACATCGAGGCGGCGAAGTAGCCCGGTGAGCCCCATCATCGAGTTCCGTGGCGTCACCAAGAGCTTCCGCTCGGGTGACGCCACGGTCGCGGCCGTCGAAGGGATCGACCTCGCCATCGAGCGCGGCGAGATCTTCGGCATCATCGGCTACTCCGGCGCCGGCAAGAGCACGCTGCTGCGGCTCATCAACGCGCTGGAGCACGCGACCAGCGGCACGATCGTCGTCGACGGCCGCGAGATCACCGCTCTGAAGGAGCGCGACCTCCGCAGCGTCCGCGCGGGGATCGGGATGATCTTCCAGCAGTTCAACCTGTTCCGCTCCCGCACGGTCTTCGGCAACATCGCCTACCCGCTGAAGGTGGCGGGCTGGCCGGCGGACAAGCGCAAGGAGCGCGTCGCCGAGCTGCTCGCCTTCGTCGGCCTGACGGACAAGGCGTGGTCGTTCCCCGACCAGCTGTCCGGCGGCCAGAAGCAGCGGGTCGGCATCGCCCGGGCGCTCGCGACGAACCCCGACATCCTGCTCGCCGACGAGGCCACCAGTGCGCTGGACCCCGAGACGACGGCCGACGTGCTCTCGCTGCTCAAGCGGGTCAACGACGAGCTCGGCGTCACCATCGTCGTGATCACGCACGAGATGGAGGTCGTGCGCTCGATCGCCGACCGAGTCGCCGTGCTCGACTCCGGCAAGGTCATCGAGCAGGGGACCGTGTTCGAGGTGTTCTCGGACCCGCAGACATCGACCGCTCAGCGGTTCGTCGGCACGGTGCTGCGCAATCAGCCCGGCGCCGACGACATCGAGCGGCTGCGGGGCAAGCACTCCGGCCGCATCGTCTCGGCGCGAGTCGCCGACGATGGACGCCTGGGTTCCGTGCTCTCGGACGCGGTCGGCCGCCACGGCGTGCGCTTCGAGATCGTCTACGGCGGCATCTCCGCCCTGCAGGGCCGGTCCTTCGGCAGCCTCACGCTCGAACTGATCGGCGAGCCTGCCGCGGTGGATGCGCTGATCGCCGAGCTCCGTACCGTCACCGACGTCGAGGAGGTGTCCGCATGAGCGACTGGTCCACTCTCTGGCCCGTCTACCTGGACTCGATCGGCCAGACGCTCTGGATGGTCGTCGTCACGCTGGTGCTGGGCGGCATCTTCGGGCTCGTGCTCGGCGTGCTGCTGTACACGACCCGCAAGGGCGGCCTGCTCGAGAATCCGGCCGTGTTCACCGTGCTCAACATCGTGGTGAACTTCATCCGCCCCATCCCGTTCATCATCTTCATGACGGCGATCGCCCCGCTGACGCAGGCCGTGCTCGGCACGTTCCTCGGCACGCCGGCGGCGATCTTCCCGATGACGATCGCGGCGACCTTCGGCATCTCGCGGATCGTGGAGCAGAATCTCGTCACGATCGAGCCGGGCGTGATCGAGGCGGCGCGGGCGATGGGCTCGCACCCGCTGCGGATCATCGCGACCCTGCTCATCCCGGAGGCGCTCGGGCCGCTGATCCTCGGCTACACGTTCATCTTCGTCGCCATCGTGGACCTCTCGGCCATCGCCGGCAGCATCGGCGGAGGCGGCTTGGGCAACTTCGCGATCGCGTATGGCTACCAGCGCTACGACTGGGCGGTGACGTGGATCGCGGTCATCACCATCGTGATCCTGGTGCAGGCCGCGCAGTTCCTGGGCAACTGGCTGGCTCGCAAGGCGCTGCGCCGCTAGCGACCGCGCCCTCCCGGGACGTCTGCGCCTGCGCGCGCAGCCGCAGACGTCCCGAGGCGCAGCACACGCATCCCTAAAGCGGGCCGGTGTAGCGGCCGACGGGGCGCAGCCGGAGGGGCGGTTCGCCGTACTCGGCGACGGCGTGCACCACGAAGCCGATCGCACGCCGTGGCGAAGATCACCTCGCCCGCGTCGTCCCGCATCCCGTGGGCGAGCGTGAGGGCGCCGAGCGCGAGGTCGATGTTGGGGTGCGCTCCGGCGCGGTCGCGCAGCAGGGCGGAGACCGCCTCCACCGCTGAGAGGACAGGCGCTGCGCTGGCCGCGGCGGCGAGGAGGTCGAGGAGAGCCCGGGCGCGCGGATCGCCGTCGGGGTACAGCGGTTGACCGAATCCCGGGACGGGGCCGCCGGAACCGGCGACGACCGCGTCGGCCACAACCCGGGCGGGATCCTCCCCGGCGACGACGCGGGCCAGCAGCCGATGAGCTGCCCGGCTGGCATTGCCGTGCAGCGGGGAGTCGAGCGCGCCCATCCCGGCGATCACCACGCCGTAGGGGGTCGCCCGGGCGGAGGCGGCGGCCCGTGCGGCGAGGGTGGAGACCGCGAGGTCGTGGTCGATCAGCAGGACCAGAGCGGCGTTCAGGATGTCGACTGCGCTTTGGGTCGGAGCCGTTGGGGCGAGACGGCGGTGGAGGCGCAGTGCGAGCGGGTCGTCATCCGTCTCGCTCGCGCCGTCGCCGCCGCCCACGACGGGCAGCACGGAGACCATCCCCGCCACCATCCGTTCGGCGGCCCCGGCGACGGTCGCCGGGTCGAGGGAGGTCCGCAGCGGGTCGGCCGCCGCGAGGGCGGTCACCGCGATCAGCTGGCGATCCCGGTCACCGGCGGAGGCGGGCAGCGCGTCCGCCGCTCGGCGCGCGGCCGCCATCCCGGCACCGGGGGAGAACCGGGCGTCCGCGTCCCACGCGCCGGTGAGCGCCCACCGCGCGACGTTCTCGAACGGCTCGCGCGCGAGCTCGACGGCGCGGCGCCCGCGGTAGACGAGGTCGCCGTCCTCGATGAGGGCGAAGGTCGTCTCGATGACCATGAGCGGGCGGCCGTCCGATCGCCCGGTCGCGGGGCTCCCCGGAGCGGAACGGCGTCGCCGTGCGGCGGCGAACCGCTCGACTTCCAGCGGATCGAACGACGAGCCGTCGGCCGTCCGGTCGCGCGCGAGCTTGCCGCGGGCCACGTAGGCGTAGAGGGTCTCGAGTTTGACCCCGAGGCGTTCGGCGGTCTGTTCCGCGGTGAGGCGGGGGAGGGCATCCATGTTGATCCGATCAACGTTGACGTAGTGAAAATCCACGCTCACACTACCCTCATGGACCGGATGAACGACACCCTGATCGACGTCCCGCGCGGACTCACCAATGTGGTGGCCGCCAGCACCGCGCTCGGCGACGTGCGCGGCCAGGAGGGCTTCTACCACTACCGCCAGTACCCGGCGATCGAGCTGGCGCGCGATCACGCGTTCGAGGAGTCCTGGTACCTGCTGCTGAACGGCGAGCTGCCCGACGCGGAGCAGCTCGCGGCCTTCCGCGCGCGCACGGCGGAGGCGCGGCGCATCCCTGACCAGGTGCGGGCGCTCCTCCCGGCGATCGCGCGGCTGACGGCGGGGGACGCGCTCGCGGGCCTGCGGATGGCGCTGGATGCCGTCGCCGCCGCCGACGGCATCCGTCCCGTGTACGACGAGAAGCCCGAGGCGCGGCTCGCCGATGCGGTCCGCGCGGCCGCCGTGACGCCGGTGCTGCTCGCGAGCCTGCACGCCCTCGCCGAGGGACGCGAGCCGCTGGAGCCGCGTGACGACCTCGGCCACGTGGCCGACTACCTCTACCTGGTCACGGGCGCTGAGCCCGATCCCGATCGGGTCCGCGCCCTGAGCGCCTACATGACCGCCGCGATCGACCACGGCTTCAACGCCTCCACCTTCACGGCCCGGGTCATCGCGTCCACCGGCGCCGACCTCGTCGCCGCCGTCGTCGGAGCGCTCGGCGCCCTGTCGGGACCGCTGCACGGCGGCGCTCCCAGCCGCGCTCTCGACACCCTCGACGCGATCGGCACGCCCGACCGCATCGACGAGTGGATCACGCAGACGGTCACCTCGGGCGGCCGCGTCATGGGCTTCGGCCACGCCGTGTACCGCACCGAGGACCCGCGTTCGCGGATGCTGCGGGAGGTCGCCCTCGGGTTCGGCGGACCGCGCGTGGACTTCGCGGTGCAGGTGGAGGAGCGCGTGCAGCAGCTGCTCGCTGAGCTGAAGCCCGGCCGGGAGCTGCACACCAACGTCGAGTTCTACGCGGGCATCGTGATGGAGCTGTGCGGCATCCCGCGCGCGATGTTCACGCCCACCTTCGCGGCGGCGCGTGTCGTCGGCTGGTCGGCGCACGTGCTCGAGCAGGCGGCGGACGGCAAGATCCTCCGCCCCTCAGCCCGCTACGTCGGACCCGAGCCGGTCAGACCGCCCGTGCTCCGATAGGTCGGCGATTCCTGCTGCGTTCCGGCGTATCGTGCCGGGTGAACGGAGGCGATGGCGATGCGTGGAGCGGTGCGGCACGTGGAGTGGGTCGGCGACGAGGATCCGGAGCGGCTGGAGGCAGCGACGGTCACGCTGGCGCCGGACCGGCTGGACGCCCTCGGCGTCTCGCGGACGACGGACTACGTCACGAGCTGGTCGCTCGAGACCGGGCCCGACTGGGTGACGACGCGGCTCGATGTCTCGGTGACGGGTCGCGGCTTCACCCGCTGGCTCGTGCTGACCCGGGACGATGGCGGCCGGTGGGCGAGCGAGAGCTGGGCGCACGGGACGACCGCCTTCCACGGCGAGCCGATGGCGCACCCCGGTCTCGCCGAGTCCGGCGCCTTCGACGGCGCGCTGGACTGCGACCTCGCCCTCTGCCCGGTCACGAACATGATGCCCATCCTGCGGCTCGGCGCCCTGCGCGGCGTGGAGGAGACCGAACTCACCATGGCGTGGGTCGACCTCCCGAGCCTCGAGGTGCGGGCGAGCCGGCAGGTCTACAGCGCCGTCGAGCCGTTCGACCCCGCGAGCGGACGTGGCGTGGTGCGTTACCGGAGTGCCGATCGCGGCTTCGTCGCCGATCTCGGCGTGGACGAGGACGGCGTGGTGATCGACTATCCGCGACTCGCCCGGCGCATCCGCACCCGCTGACGCGAAGGCACCCGCTGACGCTACGGCGTCGGGTCGAGAGCGTCGTAGCGGCGGAATGCGCCCTGCACCCGCACCACCGTCGCGACGAGCACGACGATGAGCAGCCCGCCCAGCAGCGGCGGGAACCAGAGGGCACCGGTGAGGGCCAGGAGGCCGATGTAGAGGTCGCCGAGACGCGGACCGCCGGTCACGACCACGGTGAAGACGCCCTGCAGCCGGCCGCGCATCGTGTCGGGCGCCGACGCCTGGAGGATGGTCATCCGGAAGATGGAGCTGATGTTGTCGGCGGCCCCGGAGGCGGCGAGCAGCAGTGTCGCGAGCACGAGCGCCGGGAGGTTGGCCTGGGCGATGGAGGTGCCGCCGCCGTTCCAGCCGCCGATCGCGACGACGGCCAGCACGATCCCGAAGCCCAGGATGCTGGCGCCGTAGACGAGGATGGCGCGCTCCACGGCGCGTCCCTGCCAGCGGACGTGCCCCAGCCGGCCGGAGAAAACGCTCGAGACGAGGGTCCCGACCGCGCCTGCGGCGGTGAGGATGCCGACCGTCACCGGGCCGCCGCCGATCAGCAGTGCGCCGACGGCCGGGAAGAGCGCGCGCGGCTGGCCGAAGGTCATGGCGATGAGGTCGAGCACGAACGTCATGCTCAGATTCGGGGCGGAGCGCAGGAACCGGAGCCCCTGGAGCACCGACGCGAGTCCCGCGCTCTGACGCTCACCCTCGGGGACGATGGACGGCAGCGTGAAGATCCCGAGGAAGGCCGCCGTGAAGAGGAGCACGTCGGCCGTGTAGGTCCAGGCGATGCCGACGGTCGCGACCAGCACACCGGCGAGGGCGGGCCCGACGGTCACCATCACGCCCATGCTGATGCCGCCGAGGGCGCTCGCCGCGGGCAGCAGCCGGGTGGGGAGGAGGCGCGGCGTGATCGCCTGCCGCGTGCTGCCGATCATCACGGACGCGACGGCGTTGATGGTCGTGAGCACGTACAGCGGCCACACCACCTGGATGTCGAGCCAGGCGAAGACGGCGATGCCCGCGGTCGACGCCCACGCGACGATCGCCGTGACGAGCGCGACGAGTCGCCGGTCGAAGGCGTCCGCGAGGACGCCGCCGTAGAGGCCGAACACGATCATCGGCCCCAGCGCGAAGAGGGCGACGAGCGCCACCGCGAGGGTCGAGCCGGTGAGGTCGTAGATGTGGAGGCCGACGGCCACGATGGTCATCTGACCGCCGATGCCCGAGATGGCACCACCGAGCCACAGCCGCGCGAACGCGGGGGACTCCTTCAGCGGGGTGAGATCGACGAAATGGCGCCGGTGGGCCAGCGTCGTATCGTCGGGCTCCTTCGTGGCCGGAGCGTCCTCCGGACTCAGAAGCGGGGCTTCTTGCTGAGCGCGACGGCGGCGGTCGAGAAGACGACGCCGGCGGCCATGATGGTGAAGGTCACCGCCTGCAGCAGGGTCTGCCAGAACGGCTCGAACGGCGTGACGGACACCCAGAGCCAGAGCACGGCGCCGATGAGGGTGATCACGTAGCTGAAGGTCTTGCGAGCGGCGATCGCGTTGATCGCGACGACGGTGCCGGCCACGACGACCTGGAACAGGGGCAGGCCGGCTCCCGGGTTGCCGCTCCAGGTCGCGATGAGGCTCCAGATGCCGAAGACGATGGTCGCCAGGACCACGACGGTGGCGATGACCGAGCCGAGCGCACCGGGGAGGGTGGCGCTGAGGCTGCGGACGAGCGGGCCGTGCTCGTCGTCGGCGGTGACGGCCTCGGTGTGGGCCGCGGTGGGGGCGGTAACGTTCGTGCTCACGACGACTACCCTACCTCGCGGACGACCTCGTCCGGCGACTTGTCGGGCCGCAGACCGCGCCAGGAGGGCTGGCGCAGGCGGTCGGTGCCGGTCCACTCCGCGAACTCCACCTCGCCGACGTGCTCGGGACGCACCCAGTTCGCGCCGCGGGCGTCGGCGGAGGGAACGCCCTCGAGCGGGCTGGTCTTGCGCGGGTGCGCGGCCAGCAGAGCGGCGAGCCGGTCGAGGTCGGCGTCCGAGAAGCCCGTGCCGACCTTGCCGACGTAGCGCAGCACGTCCCCGTCCGGGATGCCCAGGAGCAGGGCGCCGAGGGTCCCGGCGCGCCGACCGGTCCCGGGCGTCCAGCCCCCGATCACGACCTCCTGGGCCAGATGGTGCTTGATCTTGATCCAGGAGCGGGATCGGCGACCGGTCGTGTACGTGCTGTCGCGGCGCTTGGCCATGACGCCCTCCAGCCCCAGCTCGCGCGATGACGAGACGGCGTGGGCGAGGTCGCCCGCGAACGCCGGCGGAACCTGGATCGGGTCGCCGCCGGGTGGTCGCAGCGCGTCCTGCAGCGCCGACCGGCGTTCGTCGTAGGGCGTGCGGCGGAGATCGTGACCATCGAGCTCCAGTAAGTCGAACACGAAGTAGTGCGCCGGTGCCCGCTCCGCGGCGGCGGCCACCTCGGCGGGGCGGGTCAGTCCCATCCGCGACTGCAGGAGGCCGAAGTCCGGGCGTCCGCGCGGAGTGAGGGTGACGATCTCGCCGTCGACGACGAGGTCGTGGCCGCCAGCGAGCGCGACGAGCCCGGCGAGGTCCGGATAGGTCGCGGTGACGTCGTTGCCGTTGCGGGTGGTGAGCCGCAGCTGATCGCCGCGCACGACGGCGATGGCGCGGATGCCGTCCCACTTCATCTCGAACGCCCAGTCGTCCTCGTCGTCGACGTCCTTCTCGGAGCCGAGGGTGGCGAGCATGGGGGAGACGGGGGTCTCGGTGATGCGCTCCGTCGTCTTCGTCTTCGGCTTCGCCTTCTTCTCCGCCGCGTCCGGCTTCGCCTTCTTCTTCGCCGCCGGCTTCTTCCCGGCGGCCTCCCCGTCGTCCTTCATCAGGTGGATGAGCCAGTTCTTCTCGTCGCCGTCCCGCCCTCCCGTGCGGATGAGCGCGAACTTCCGCGGTTCGCCGCCCAGGCCGCCGTCGGACTGTCCGTGCAGCGTGACGATCACCTCCGCATCCCGCCACTTCTCGAGCTCGTACTCGCCGTGGTCCCAGATGTCCACGTGCCCGGCGCCGTACTCGCCGTGCGGGATGTCGCCCTCGAACGTCCCGTACTCCAGCGGGTGGTCCTCGACGTGCACCGCGAGGTGGTTCTGCTTCGGGTCGACGGGCGGTCCCTTGGGGAGCGCCCAGCTGACGAGCACGCCGTCGTGCTGCAGGCGGAAGTCCCAATGCAACCGACGCGCATGGTGCTCCTGGATGACGAACGAGCGGCCGTCGACCGCGTCCGGGCTGACCGCGGGGACCGGCTCGGGGGTCTTGGCGGCGTCGCGCTTGGAGCGGTAGGTCGTCAGCCGATCGCCCGCGGCGTCGGCCAGTTGCTCGGCGTCCGGGTGCCCGGCCTCGGCCGTGCCGCCCGCGGAGAGACCGGCCAGGGGGTCGCCGTGCTTCTTCACGCGCTCGAGCACCTCCTCGTACTCCAGGTGACGCAGATCCCTCGCCTCCAGTTCGCGCCAGGTACGCGGTGCGGCCACGGTGGGGCGGAGGCGTCCGCGCAGCGAGTAGGGAGCGATCGTGGTCTTCGCTCCGTTGTTCTGGCTCCAGTCCACGAGCACCTTGCCCGCCCGCAGCGCCTTTTTCATGTCGCTGACGACGAGGTCGGGATGGTCGGCCTCCAGCGCCCGCGCCAGCTCGTGGGCGACCGCCGAGATCTGATCGCTCGTCTGCGATCCGTCGAGCGGGGTGTAGAGGTGGATGCCCTTCGAGCCGGAGGTCACCGGCAGCGGGTCGAGCCCCATGTCGGTCAGGATGCCGCGAGCCAGACGGGCGACCTCGGCGCAGTCGGCCAGGGTCACCCCGTCGCCCGGGTCGAGGTCGAGCACCATGCGGTCCGGGTTGCGCCGGGCGTCACCGCGTCCGACGCGCCACTGCGGCACGTGGATCTCCAGCGACGCGATCTGCGCGAGCCACACCAGCGTGGCCCGGTCGTTCACCAGCGGGTACGTGTTCTCGCTCGTCTTGTGCGTGATGGTGCGCTGCTTCACCCAGCTCGGTGTGGAGGAGGCATCGAGGTTCTTCTGGAAGAAGACCTCGCCCGGATGGTCTGCCGTGCCCACACCGTGCACCCAGCGCTTGCGGGTCGCGATGCGGTCGCGGACGTGCGGGACCATCGCCTCCGCGATCGCGTGGTAGTACCCGATCACGTCCGCCTTGGTCGTCCCGGTCTCCGGATACATGACCTTGTCGAGGTTCGTGAGCTTCAGCCGGTGACCGTCGATCGAGACGGTCTCGGTGTCATCCGCAGCCATGCGCCCACCGTACGCCGGGGAACATCCTTCGATCACTGGTTGAAATCAGGGCGATGCGCGGACACGATAGAGCGCATGAGGGCCATATGGACGGGTGCGATCACCTTCGGGCTGGTCAACGTGCCGGTGAAGGTCTACAGCGCGACGGAGGATCACGACGTCGCGCTGCACCAGGTGCACGACGCCGACGGCGGCCGCATCCGGTACCAGCGGCGGTGCGAGATCGACGGCAAGGTCATCCCGTACGAGCACATCGCGAAGGCGTACGACGACGGCGACCGGACGGTGATCCTCACGCCCGAGGACCTGTCCTCGCTCCCGGCCGAGCGCAGTCGTGAGATCGACGTGGTCGAGTTCGTGCCGAACGAGCAGATCGATCCGATGATGCTGGACCGCAGCTACTACCTCGAGCCCGACTCCAAGTCGCTCAAGGCGTACGCCCTCCTGCGCAAGACCCTGGAGGACGAGGATCGCACCGCGATCGTGAACTTCGCCCTGCGCCAGAAGACGCGCCTGGCGGCATTGCGCGTGCGGGGCAACGTGCTCGTGCTGCAGACGATGCTCTGGCACGACGAGATCCGGGAGGCCGATTTCCCGGCCCTGGACTCGACTCCGCGGATCACCGAGCGCGAGCTGAAGCTCTCGGCCGCGCTCATGGAGAGCTTCGCCGGCGACTTCGAGCCGGAGAAGTTCACCGACGAGTACCAGGAGGAGCTGCGTCGCCTCATCGACGCCAAGCTCGAGCAGGGCGAGAGCATGGACACCGCCGAGACCTTCGGTGAGGAGCCGGAGAAGGCGAAGGGCGGCGGCGAGGTGATCGACCTCATGGAGGCGCTGCAACGCAGCGTCGAGCGCAGCCGGTCGACGAAGGAGCCCGCGAAGAAGGCCCCGGCGAAGAAGACGGCCGCCAAGAGCACCGCCGACAAGAGCGCACCCGCCAAGAAGGCGAAGAAGCCCGCGTGACGCGCCTGCGCCGCAGCGACCCGTCGGGGCCGGGATACCACCGTCGTGCCAGTAACAAGGGTCCGGTCTACGAGGACGTGGCCGGCAATCCCATCGTCGACGAGCGCGAGCTGGAGCGCATCCGCTCGCTCGTGATCCCGCCCGCGTGGGAGGACGTGTGGATCTCGCCCGACGCGCGCGGGCACATCCAGGCCGTCGGCACCGACCAGGCCGGGCGTCGGCAGTACCGGTACCACGACTCCTGGCGGCTGCATCAGGACCGCGTGAAGTTCGAGCGCGCCGCTCAGCTGGCGGAGACGTTGCCGTCGGCGCGGCGCAAGGTGACCATGGATCTCCGCGCGGAGGGCTTCGGGCGCGACCGCGTGCTCGCGGCCGCCTTCCGCATCATCGATCTCGGGAGCGTCCGCATCGGCAGCGAGGAGTATCTCCACGCCAACGGGAGCCGTGGGCTCACCACCTTGCTCTGCCGGCACGCCCGCATCGACGGCGACGAGATCACCTTGACGTTCCCGGCCAAATCGGCCCAGAAGTGGACGAGCACGATCGTCGACGCCGACCTCGCCGAACTCCTGACCCAGATCCAGGCGCTGCGCGGCCAGCGCTCCCGGCTGCTCTCGTGGAAGGACGGCACCTGGCACACCCTGCGCCCGGCCTCCCTCAACGAGTACATCCGCAGGCAGACCGGCGGCGAGTTCACCGCGAAGGACTTCCGCACCCTCCACGGCACGATCGTCGCCGCGGAGGCGCTCGCCGAACTCGGCATCAGCGACACGGAGTCGCGTCGCAAGAAGCGCGTCACCGCGGCCGTGAACGAGGCTGCTGCCGCACTCGGCAACACCCCGGCCATCGCCCGCAACAGCTACATCGACCCGCGCGTCTTCGACCGGTACCGCCAGGGAGAGGTCATCGACACGGCTGGCGGTCGCGTGCCCGAGCCGGCGCTGCTGGAGCTTCTCTCGAGCTGACCCGCAGCGCCGGCGTCGGTCACTTCGCGGGCTGCGCCTTCGTCTCCGCCGACAACGGCTGCGCGATGTCCTCGAGCGAGCGGCCCTCCGCGGCGATCCCGAGGAAGAGCTCGACGAGTCCCGCCGCGATCATCAGGCCGGCGCCGATGTAGTAGCCGATGACGACGGAGTGGATGCCGCCCTCGATCAGCTGGCCGAACAGGATCGGGCCGATGATCCCACCGAGGCCGGTGCCGACCGCGTAGAAGAAGGCGATCGACATGGCCCGGGTCTCCATCGGGAAGATCTCGCTCACGGTCAGGTAGGCGCTGCTGGCGCCGGCCGAGGCGAGGAAGAAGACGACCATCCAGCACGCGGTCAGCCAGAAGGCGTCGAGCGCGCCGGTGTCGAACAGGATGGCGGTGCCGACGAGGAGGATGCCGCTGCCGACGTACGACAGCGTGATCATGAACTTGCGGCCCACGGTGTCGAAGAGGTGGCCGAGGATCATCGGGCCGAGGAAGTTGCCGATCGCGATCGGCACGAGCGCCCACGGCGCGACGTCGTCCGGCACGTGGAGGAGCTTCGTGAGCACGAGGGAGTACGTGAAGAAGACGGCGTTGTACAGGAAAGCCTGACCGATGAAGAGCGACAGCCCGAGCACGAAGCGCTTGGGGTACCGCGTGACGGCGGTGCGGACGATCTCGCCGAACCCGGTCGAGCGGCGCTGACGGATCTCGATGCCCTTGTCGTCGGGGACGACGGGGAGGGACTCGCCGCTCTCCTTCTCGATGTCATGCTCGATCCCGTCCACCAGCTTCTCGGCCTCTTCGTCGCGACCGTGGATGAAGAGCCAGCGCGGCGACTCGGGCACGTTGCGGCGCACGAGGAGGATCACGAGGCCGAGGACGGCGCCCAGGCCGAAGGCGATGCGCCAGCCGATGTCGGCGGCGAAGAGCTGCTCGTTCAGCAGGAAGACGGTGAGCACCGCGCCGAAAGCGGTGCCGAGCCAGTAGGAGCCGTTGATCGCGAGGTCCACGAGACCGCGGCGGCGGGCCGGGATGAGTTCGTCGATCGCCGAGTTGATCGCCGCGTATTCGCCGCCGATGCCGGCGCCGGTGAAGAAGCGGAAGACGAAGAACATCCAGGGGGCGATGGAGAAGGCGGTGAGCACGGTCGCGACCAGGTAGAGCCCCAGCGTGAGGATGAACAGCTTCTTCCGGCCGAAGCGATCCGTGAGGTACCCGAAGACCAGAGCGCCGACGCAGGCGCCGGCGACGTAGATCGCCGCGGCCAGACCGACCTGTGCGGTCGTCAGACCGAGGCCGCTGTCCGGCTCGGTCAGCCGGCTGCCGATCGCGCCGACGATGGTGACCTCGAGGCCGTCCAGGATCCACACGGTGCCGAGGCCGAGCACGACGAGCCAATGGAAGCGCGACCAGGGGAGGCGGTCCATCCGCGCCGGGATGAGCGTGCGGATCGTGGACAGTGTCGGTTGCTGGGAACCCGGTGTACGTGTACTCACGATGGTCACCGTACGATCCGTGGGTATTTCCCGGGAGGACCTTGACACGACCGGCGAAAGGGAGCAGGGGCTTGGCAGCTAGCGCATCGCCGAGTACGGTGTCAACCCCTTGTTGGGGGCCAGGCCCCCCTGCCTACTCTGAGTGTGCGGCGATCCCGGATGACCCCGGCAGCCGCAGCCGAAACACCGAGGCAACGCACGACAGTACGAGCTGAATGGGATGACACGATGACTGTGCTCGAAGTGACCAGCGACCCGGTACGCGACTACCTGAACTCGATCGGACGGACGCGACTGCTGACCGCCGACGAGGAGGTGGCGCTCGCCAAGCGCATCGAGGTGGGAGTCCTCGCCGGAGAGCGCCTGAGCAAGCGACCGGGACTCACCGCCCGCGAGAAGCGCGAGCTGCAGTACCTCGCCGACGACGGCAAGCGCGCCTTCGAGCGCTTCATCGAGGCGAACCTGCGCCTGGTGGTCAGCATCGCCAAGCGCTACTCGGGCCGCGGCCTGCCCGTGATGGACCTGATCCAGGAGGGCAACCTCGGACTCGTCCGCGCGGTCGAGAAGTTCGACTACCGCACGGGGAACAAGTTCTCGACCTACGCCACCTGGTGGATCCGCCAGTCGATCCTCCGCGGCATCGCCGACACCGCGCGCATGATCCGCATCCCCGTCCACACGGTGGAGAAGATCGACAAGCTCGATCGCATCCGCCGCGACCTCGGCGGCGAGCTGGGCCGCACGCCCACGCTGGAGGAGATGGCGGAAGCCGCCAACCTCACCGAGGCCGAGGTCCACAAGCTCCAGATGAGCGACTCCGAGACCGTGTCGCTGGCCGTCCCGGTCGGCGAGAACGAGGGCGCCGAGCTCGGCGACCTGATCGAGGACGACGACTTCCCGACCCCTCCGGAGGCGGTCGAGGTCGTCTTCCGCCACCGCGACCTCGAGGAGCGGCTGCGCGACCTCCCGCCGCGCGACGCGAAGGTCGTCCGCATGCGCTTCGGCCTCGACGGCCAGAAGCCGATGACGCTCGACGAGGTCGGCGAGGTCTACGGCATCACCCGCGAGCGCGTCCGCCAGCTCGAGACCCGCAGCCTCAAGCGCCTGCGCTGCCCCGAGTTGCTCGAGTACCTGCGCTGATCTCCCGCACACGAGACGAGGACCCCGTGCTCAGCCGAGCGCGGGGTCCTGTCGTCTGCGGGGGATTACTTGCCGGGAGGCGAGTCCGAGTCGACCTCGTCGGCGCCGAGCGCCCCGATCTCCTCGGTCAGCTGCAGCCCGGTGGAGCTGTTCGACGAGATCGTCAGCGCCTCCAGCCACGTCTTGTTGATCTTCGGCTGACGGCCGCCGCTGTAGCGGAACAACAGGGGGACGGCGGGGTCGATCCAGATCGCGCTGCGGCCGTCGCCGACGCTCTGCTCATCCCGCCAGGAGAAGAAGAACCCCTCCTTGCGCCGGAGCTTCAGACCGATCACGATCTGCAGGTGTGCGAGGACGCGGTCCTCGAAGCCGATCTCGGTCGTGCCGGCGTATACGAGCTTGCCCATGCCAGAACCGTACATGACGCCGGCGTCATGGCCGCGCCGACCCCGGTTGCGGCTCGCGTCCCTCGGCGTATGGTCGGCGCATGACCCCGCAGCGTGTACTCGTGACCGGAGCGACCGGGTACGTCGGCGGGAGGCTCGTCCCGCGGCTGCTCGAGCGCGGCCACACCGTTCGCGTGCTGGCGCGCTCGCCGCAGAAGCTGGCCGACGTGCCGTGGGCCGACGACGTCGAGGTCGTCCAGGGCGATCTCGGCGATCCCGACTCGGTCGCCCGGGCGATGGAGGGGATGGACGTCGTCTACTACCTGGTGCACTCGATGCGCGCCCGGGGCGACTTCGAGGACGAGGAGTCGGCGGCGGCCCGCACGGTGGCGACCGCGGCGAAAGAGGCGGGCGTGCGCCGCATCGTCTACCTCGGCGCGCTGCATCCGGAGGGACCGCTCTCCCGGCACCTCCGGTCGAGGGTCGCCGTCGGGCGCATCCTGCTGGACTCCGGCGTGCCGACCATCGTGCTGCAGGCGGGCGTCGTGATCGGCTCGGGCTCGGCGTCGTTCGAGATGATCCGCCACCTCACGGAGGTGCTGCCGTACATGCCCGCGCCCAAGTGGGTGCGCAACCGCATCCAGCCCATCGCGATCCGGGATGTGCTGCACTACCTCGTCGAGGCCGCCGACCTGCCGCCCGAGGTCTCGCGCGCGTTCGACGTGGGCGGCCCCGACATCCTGCGCTACGGCCAGATGATGAACGGCTTCGCGGTGGAGTCCGGGCTGCCGCAGCGGCCGATCGCGTCCCTGCCGGTGTTCACGCCGTGGCTCGCGTCCCAGTGGGTGAACCTCGTGACGCCCATCCCGCGCAGCCTCGCGGTGCCGATCATCGAGTCGCTGCAGTACGACTGCGTGATGCACGAGCACGACATCGACGGTGTCATCCCGCCGCCCGAGGGAGGCCTCACCGGCTACCGCACGGCCGTGCGGCTCGCGCTGGCGCGCATGCGCGACGGCGACATCGAGACGACCTGGCGCAACTCGTCCGTCGCCGGAGCGCCGAGCGACCCGCTGCCGAGCGACCCGGAGTGGGCCGGTCACACGGTCTACACGGATGTGCGGGAGCGCACCTCGGACGCGGACCCGACCGATCTCTGGCGCGTGGTCGAGGGGATCGGCGGGGAGCGCGGGTGGTATTCGTTCCCGCTGGCGTGGGCGCTGCGCGGGTGGATGGACAAGCTGGTCGGCGGCGTCGGGCTGCGACGCGGACGGCGCGACGCGGACCGCCTCTCCACCGGAGACGCGCTCGACTGGTGGCGCGTGGAACGCGTCACACGCGGACCCGAGGGCGGCGACCTCCGGCTGCGCGCCGAGATGCGGGTGCCCGGTCGGGCCTGGCTCGAGCTGGCCGTCACGCCCGCCCCGGACGGCGGGTCACGCTACTGGCAGCGCGCGGTCTTCTTCCCGCGCGGTCTCGCCGGGCGGCTCTACTGGTACTCGATCCTGCCGTTCCACGGCGTCATCTTCAACGGCATGGCGAACCGCATCGTGACGGAGCCGGACCGGTTGCGGTCGGTCGTCAGTCCTCCGCCGGCGGAGGGGTGACGAGCGTGGTCGCACTGAGATCCGTCAGGAATCGTGTGACCACCGCGCGCTCGTCGGACGTCAGCGACCGCGCCACCTCGAAGCGCCGCGCATGCTGCAGGCCCATGGTCCGGCGCACCTGGCGATGCGTCTCCGGGGTGATCTCGACCGTCACCGCCCGTCGGTCGGTCGGGTGCGGCCGGCGCACGACATGGCCGGACGCCTCCAGGCGGTCCAGCAGCTTGGTCGTGGAGGCCGTTGAGATGTGGAGGTGCTCGGCCAGTGCGCCGGCGGTCACCGCGATGCCCGCGTTCATGGAGGCGATGACATACCGCAGAGCCTTCATGTCCGTCTCGTTGAGCCGCATCTTGCTGCGCGACTCGAAGCTCAGCCGCTGCTCCGCCTCGCGCCAGCCGCGCATGGCGCTCAGGACCGCCACGATCTCGGCGAGCTCGGATTCCGGCAGGTCGTCGTGGCGGACGAGCTCTTGCCGGGGGTCGATGACGCGCGGGTCGATCATCGACCCGGAGATGCGGCGCGCATCGTCCCTGGAGCTCATGCGGCCATCTTATGCGACGAGTAAGAAGCGTGCTAAGTTATTTTCTATCTTGGCTAGACATTATGGTCGTTCGCACACGAGGAGGTCCGGATGACCCGCTTCGATTCCCGCATCGACCGGCCGGAGTCCGTCCGGATCCCGTCCGCCGACATCGAGGGCGGCCTCGCCGCCGTCGACGGCCGGCTCGCCGCGTTCTTCGCGGAGCGCATCGCAGCCTCGGCGGCGTACGGGGACGACTACCAGCACCTGTGGTCCAGCGCCCGCGCCGCCGCGGACGGCGGCAAGCGGATGCGCCCGCGTTTCGTCCTCGCGGCCCTCGCGGCGCTGGGCGGGGAGATCGACGCCGCGGCGATCGACACCGCCACCGCTTTCGAGCTGCTCCACACCGCCTTCCTGCTCCACGACGACGTCATCGACGGCGACACCGTCCGCCGCGGCCGGCCCAACCTCTCCGGCGAATTCGCGGCCGACGCCGCGACACACGGCACGCCGCGTCCGCAGGCGCGCCTCTGGGGGGAGTCCGCGTCGATCCTGGCCGGCGACCTCCTTCTGCACGCAGCGACGGCGCTCGTCGGCCGCCTCGACATCCCGGCGGCCGCACGCGGTCGTCTGCTCGACGTCCTGGACCATTCGGTGGTCGTCACCGCCGCCGGTGAGCTGGCCGATGTGGGGCTCGCGATCGGGCTGACCACGCCGTCCCTGCCGGCCGTCCTGGGGATGACCGAGCGCAAGACCGCCGCCTACTCCGTCGCCGGCCCTGTCATGGCCGGGACGATCCTCGCCGGTGGCGACGACGGCCTGCTCGCGGTGCTGGCCGATTACGGCCGGCTCGTCGGGACGGCGTTCCAGCTCGGCGACGACCTCCTGGGCATCTACGGGGACCAGCAGCACACCGGCAAGAGCGTGCTGAGCGATCTCCGTGAGGGCAAGAAGACCACCCTCATCGCCTTCGCCCGCAGTACCGACAGCTGGCCGGAGATCGCGGCCGGCCTCGGCCGCGACGACCTCTCCGCTCCGGAGGCCGCCGCACTCGCGGACATCCTGGAGCGCTGCGGCGCCCGCCGCTTCGTCGAACGCCTCATCGCCGACCACGTCGACCAGGCGGTCGCCGCGATCGACGTGCCCGAGGTGCCGTCGGGCCTCGCCGCCGAGCTCACCACGATCGCCCGCAGCTGCGTCGGGAGGATCCGATGACCCGCACACCCGTCGCCTCCACGCCCTCGGCCTCGGCGCAGCCGACCGACCTGGCGCTGTACACACGCGCCGCGCACGCCGGCGCCGCGACCATCATCCGCGAGTACTCCACCTCGTTCGGGATGGCGACGCGGCTGCTCGGCGCGGAGGTGCGCCCGCGGGTGGAGGACGTCTACTCGCTCGTCCGGGTCGCCGACGAGATCGTCGACGGCGCGGCCGCCGAGGCCGGGCTCTCCGTCGCAGACCAGCGCGACCTCCTCGACGCCCTCGAAGCCGACACCGAGCGGGCCATGCGCACCGGTTACAGCGCCAACGTCGTCGTCCACTCCTTCGCGTCGACCGCCCGCGCCTCCGGCTTCGGCGCCGAGCTCACCCGCCCGTTCTTCGCGTCCATGCGGCGGGACCTCAGCCCGGTCGACTTCACGGCCGAGGAGCTCAGCGCCTACATCTACGGCTCGGCCGAGGTGATCGGACTGATGTGCCTCTCCGCCTTCCTGGCGGGCCGCCCGGTCGCCGACGAGACGCGCCGGCGGCTCGAGATCGGCGCGCAGCGGCTCGGCTCGGCGTTCCAGAAGATCAACTTCCTCCGCGACCTCGCGGTCGACTACGCGGAGCTCGGCCGCAGCTACTTCCCGGGCATCGACCCCTCCCGGCTGACCGAACGGCAGAAGCTCGCCCTCGTAGTCGACATCGACTGCGACCTGGGCGCTGCCGCCGACGTCATCCCGGAGCTGCCGGACAACTGCCGCCGCGCGGTCCTCGCCGCCCACGGTCTCTTCGCCGAGCTGAGCGATCGCATCCGCTCCACCCCGGCCGAGGAACTCCTCACGCGGCGTGTCAGCGTACCGACGCGCACCAAGCTCGCCATCCTCGTCCGCGCCGGCGCGGGGTCTCGTCGGTGACCGGCCGGCGGCGGGTCGTCGTGATCGGCGGCGGGATCGCCGGTCTCGCGTCAGCGGCCCTCCTGGCCCGCGACGGCCACGACGTGACCCTCCTCGAGCAGTCCGCCGTCGTCGGCGGACGCGCAGGCTCATGGGAGCACGATGGGTTCCGCTTCGACACCGGTCCGTCCTGGTACCTGATGCCGGAGGTCTTCGACCACTTCTTCGCCCTGATGGGGACCAGCACGGCCGAGCAGCTCGACCTCGTCACCCTGGACCCCGGCTACCGCGTCTTCTCGGAGGACGGGAGGCCGCCGCTCGACGTGCGCGCGGACGGCGCCGCCAACCGTGCGTTGTTCGAGAGCGTCGAGCCGGGAGCGGGCGCAGCGCTCGACCGCTACCTCGCCCGTGCACGCGAGACCTACCGCATGGCCGTCTCGTCGTTCCTCTACGGCACGTTCGCCTCGTTCCGGCCGCTGCTGACGCGGTCGCTCCTACGCCGCTCCGGCCGCCTCGTGCGGTTGCTGCTCGAACCGCTCGACCGGTACGCCGCCGGCTACGTGCGGGATGTGCGGCTCCGGCAGATCCTCGGCTATCCCGCGGTGTTCCTCGGCACCTCTCCCGATCGCGCGCCGAGCATGTACAGCCTGATGAGCCACCTCGACCTCGACGACGGCGTCCGCTATCCGATGGGCGGCTTCACCGCCCTCATCGGCCGGGTCGCCGCGCTCGCGGCGGAGGCCGGTGCACGCATCGTCACCGAAGCGCGCGTGACCGCGATCCGCACCGCGGGCGGGAACGCCGCCGCGCGCGCGACGGGGGTCTCCTACGTCGACGCATCAGGTACTCCGCGCGAGCTCGATGCAGACGTGGTGGTCTCGGCCGCCGACCTGCACCACACCGAGACGCGGCTGCTCCCGCCGGAGCTGCGCACGCATCCCGAGCGCGTCTGGGAGAAGCGCAACCCCGGGCCGGGTGCGGTCCTCGTCATGCTCGGGATCCGCGGGAGGCTCCCGCAGCTCACGCACCACAACCTGTTCTTCACCACCGACTGGGCGGCCAACTTCGAGCGCATCTACGGGTCCGAGCCGGGAATCCCGGACCCGGCCTCGCTCTACGTCTGCATGCCGAGCGCGACCGACCCGGGCGTCGCGCCGGAGGGGTACGAGAACCTGTTCGTGCTCGTACCCGTCCCCGCCGACGAGTCCATCGGCTCGGGAGGTGTGGACGGCGCGGGCGACCGCCTCGTCGAACGCACCGCCGACGCCGCGATCGCGCAGGTCGCGGCGTGGGCCGGCATCCCCGACCTCGCCGACCGCGTCGTCGTCCGTCGGACGGTCGGGCCCGAGGACTTCGCCCGGGAAGTGAACTCCTGGAGCGGGGGAGCGCTCGGGCCGGCGCACACGCTGCGGCAGAGCGCCTTCTTCCGCCCGCGCAACGCCTCCTCGCGCGTCGACGGCCTGTTCTACGCGGGATGCTCGACCATCCCGGGCATCGGTCTGCCGATGTGCCTGATCAGCGCCGAGCTCGTCGTGAAGCGGATGCGCGGCGACGTCTCCGCCACGCCGATGCCCGAGCCGCTCGTCGCGACGGCCTCGCGGTCGGAGCGCGTGCCGTGAGCCTGATCTATCTGGGCGCCCTGCTCGTCTCGCTCGCGGCGATGGTGCTGCTCGACCGGCGCTTCCGGCTCGTCTTCTGGCGGGACGCCCGCCGGGCGGGCATCACCCTCGCCATCGGCCTCCTGTTCTTCCTCGCGTGGGATGCGGCCGGGATCGCCCTGGGCATCTTCGCCCGCGGCGGGTCCCGCTTCATGACCGGCATCGAGGTCGCGCCGGAACTGCCGCTGGAGGAGATCTTCTTCCTCCTGTTCCTCTGCTATCTCACGCTGGTGCTCGTGTTCGGCGGCCGCACCCTTCTGGACCGGCGGAAGGCGGAGCGCTCGTGACCTACCTGTGGCTCAGCCTGGCCTTCCTCGCCGTGGCCGCGGTGGTCCTCGCCGTCGCCCTGACGCGGGCGCGCGATCGCCGCAGCCTCGTCCGGCGCTGGTGGCTGCCGGTGACGGTCGCCGGCGTGCTGATCGCGGTCCTGACCGCCGTCTTCGACAACCTGATGATCGGCGTCGGCCTGATGACCTACGGCGGCGCCCACCTGGCCGGCCTGCGGCTCGGGCTCGTCCCGATCGAGGACTTCGCCTACCCACTCGCCGGGCTGCTCCTGCTCCCCGCCGTCTGGCTGCTCCTGCGTCGGCGATCGCGGGAGGAGGGATGACCACGGCCACCGCGCCCGCACCCTGGCGCCAGCTGCTGATCGCCTCCCGGCCGGTCAGCTGGATCAACACGGCCTTCCCCTTCGCCGCCGCGTACCTGCTCGCCACCGGGCACGTCGACCTGACGCTGGTGATCGGGACGCTCTACTTCCTCATCCCGTACAACCTCACGATGTACGGCGTGAACGACGTCTTCGACTACGAGTCCGACCTGCGCAACCCCCGCAAGGGCGGAGCGGAGGGCGCACTTCTCGACCGGGGGATGCACCGGCGCACGCTGATCGCCTCGGCCGTGAGCAGCCTCCCCTTCCTGATCTACCTCGTCCTCGTCGGGTCTCCGCTGTCGTGGCTGGTGCTCGCGGCGAGCGTCTTCGCCGTGCTCGCCTACTCGGTGCGGGGCCTCCGGTTCAAGGAGATCCCGTTCCTCGATTCCGCGACCTCCAGCTTCCACTTCAGCAGCCCGGCCCTGTACGGACTGGTGCTGGCGGGTGCCGTCTTCACCCCGCAGCTCTGGCTGGCGCTCCTGGCGTTCTTCCTCTGGGGCGTCGGCAGCCACGCGTTCGGCGCCGTGCAGGACGTGGTGCCCGACCGCGAGGGCGGCATCGCCTCCATCGCCACCGTGCTCGGTGCCGCCCGCACCACCCGCTTCGCCATCGGAGCGTGGGCGCTCGCCGGGGTGTGCGTGCTCTTCACCGCGTGGCCCGGGCCGCTCGCAGCGATCCTCGCCGTGCCGTACATCCTGGCGGCCGCGCCGTTCTGGTCCGTCACGGACGCGCAGTCGAGCGCCGCCAACCGGGGCTGGCGGCGCTTCCTCTGGATCAACTACGCGTGCGGTTTCCTCGTGACCATGCTGCTGATCGGCTACGCCCTGCGCTGACGGGGAAGGCTGACGGTGGTCGTCAGGAGCGCGCCGGGAGCTGCTGGAGCGACCACGCGTTGCCGTCCGGGTCCGTGAACGTCACGAACCGGCCCCACGCGAGATCGGCGACGCCCTGCGCCTCCACGCCGTTCTCCTGGAGGTGCGCGAGGGCCTCGTCGGCGTCGGGGATCACGATCTGCAGCCCCTGCATGGTGCCGGGCGCCATCTCGGAGAGCCCCTCGCCGAACGCGATGGAGCACGCGGAGCCGGGAGGCGTCACCTGCACGAACCGCAGGGTGGGGGAGACGCGCTGGTCGTGGTCGGCGTTCCAGCCGAGGGTGTCGACGTAGAACGCCTTCGCCCGGTCGACGTCGCCGACGGGGAGGATGACGAGCTCGATGCGCCAGTCGCTGATGGCCATGATCTGCCTTTCGGTCCGTGTTTCCGGTGTACCACCAGGCTAGGCACGCTTGCGGTCAGATTCCGTCCGCAATCGGATATCGAGCAAACGCCCGGTCCGGCGCGCTATCGTCGGAGACCGAGCCTCCCCAGACGACCGAAGGATCTCCGACCGAATGAGCGACAGCCCCGCCGCAGCCACCCCCTACGAGGTGCTCGGCGTCCGCTCCACCGCGACGCAGGAGGAGTTGCGGCGCGCGTACCGCCGCCTCGCCCGGCAGACGCATCCCGACACCGGTGGCTCCGCCGCCGCGTTCCAGGCGGTGCAGGAGGCGTGGGAGCTGGTCGGCGACCCCGAGGACCGCGCGCGTTACGATCGCGGCGAGACCGTCACCGTCGACGCGGTCGCCGGTGGCTACGACGGCGACGGCGGCGGGTTCAGTGCGACCTTCCACTCCGCGCGCTCGGCGCGCGGTGCTACCGTGCGCGCCCGTAGTTACGGACACCCGGGTGGTCGCGCCCGCGAGCGATACCTGTCCCTCCTGCGCGAATGGGTGGGCCGCGGCGCCGAGCTCGACGACCCCTACGACCCCGCGCTCGTCCGCTCCGCGCCGCGCGAGATCCGCGGTCTGCTCGCCGAGGCCCTGGCCGAGGAGGCCACCGCGCGGGCCGTCTCCGGGCTCGGGATCGGCTTCACGATCTGGAACGACGTGGCCGTGCACCCGTCGTCCGACGCCAAGATCGATCACATCGTCCTGGGGCCGGCCGGTCTCTTCGCCCTCCGGTCCGCCGACTGGGGCACCGAGGTCAAGCTCGCCAAGGGGGAGCTGGTGGGTCCGGGGATCGCGGACGGCGAGGAGCCGTTCCACGACCTCCACCGCGCGGCGAAGAGCTTCGGGCGCCAGGCGGGCGTGCGCTTCACCACCCTCATCGTCGTGGTGCCCGACAACGCCCTCGCGGTCCCGTTCGACGTCGTGCAGCGCGGGCGCCTCTCCGGCTCGCTCGTCGTGCGACGCTCTCTGCTGCCCACGATCCTCCGCGACGGGGCCAACGCGGCCGCGCGCGAGAGCGTCGACCGCGCGTTCGAACTGCGCACCCGCCTGCAGGAGTCCATCCGCTTCGTCTAGACGCCTGCCCCGCCGAGGAGCAGAGTGGAGACATGGTGACCCCTCTCGACATCTTCAGCGGCTTCAGCGTCAGTGACATCGACGCGGCCCGCACGTTCTACCGCGACATCCTCGGCCTCGATGTGACGGACGGCCCGATGGGCAACCTCGACATCGCGCTGCCCGCCGGCTCCCACGTCTTCGTCTACCCGAAGCCGGACCACGAGCCCGCGACGTTCACCATCCTCAACCTCGTGGTGGACGACATCGATGCGGCCGTCGACGACCTCAACGCCCGCGGGGTGTCCACGACGATCTACGACGACGAGCGGCTGCCGACCGACGAGAAGGGCGTCCTGCGCGGGCGCAGTCAGAACCGCGGCCCCGACATCGCCTGGTTCCGCGACCCCGCGGGCAACGTGCTCTCGGTGCTGCAGGACTAGTGGAGCTGCACGGCTAGTCCCGCAACCGCTCGCGGAGTCCCATCGCGTCGTAGGGCGCGCGCACCTTCACGTCGTTGTCGAAGTACGCGTACACGTCGAGGCCGTCGTCGAGCCAGCCCCGGGCATCGGCCGCCCAGCGGTCCAGGGCCGCATCGGTGTAGCCGCTCGTGTAGAGCTCCTCGTCGCCGTGCAGCCGCACGTAGACGAAGTCGGTCGTCACCTCGCGCAGGAGCGGGTAGCGGCCGGCCGTGTCGGCCACCACGACGGCGACACCGTGCTCGCGGGCGATCCGCGCGAACGCCGGATCGGCGAACGACGGGTGCCTCGCCTCCACCGCGTGCCGCAGCGGCCGATCGGCCGGCGTCGCCGCATCGCGTCTGTCCTCGTCCAGGGTGCTCTCGCCAGCCAGCGCGGCGGCCTCCGTCGTCGTCTTCGGCAACGAATCGAGGAAGGCGTGCAGCGCGTCCGGATCGAGCGGGAGGTTCGGCGGCAGCTGCCAGAGCAGCGGGCCGAGCTTGGGTCCGAGCGTCAGCATCCCGGAGGCGAAGAAGTTGGCGAGCGCCTCCCGGGTGTTCTTCAGCCGGAGGATGTGGGTGATGTAGCGGCCGCCCTTGACCGCGAACACGAAGTCGTCCGGCGTCTCCGCCGCCCACTTGCGCCAGCTCGACGGGCGCTGCAGCGAGTAGAAGCTGCCGTTGAGCTCGATCGAGTCGAGCCTCTCGGCGGCGTACGCGAGCTCGGCGCGGTGGGGGAGACCCTTCGGGTAGAAGACGCCGCGCCAGGGAGCGTAGGTCCAGCCGGCGATGCCGACCCGGGCCGTCCCGCGCGCCGAGGCCGCCATCAGTGCCCCCGCAGCTGCTCGATCAGACGGCGGTCGCGTTTCGTCGGGCGCCCGGCTCCGCGCTCGCGGGTCACGTCGGTCGGAGCCTCGGTCGCGGGCGGGGGAGGCGGGGTCCGGTCCTCGAAGCAGTCAGCGGCGACCGCTGCGCCCACGCGCTTGACGATGAGCCGTCGCGCGATGTAGATCTTCTCCGACCCGGCGACGAACGCGCGGACCTCGTCGCCGACCTTCACGGACTGCGAGGGCTTCGCCCGCTCGCCGTTGACCTTCAGATGACCGGCCTTGCAGGCGTCCGAGGCAGCCGAGCGCGTCTTGAAGAGGCGCACGGCCCACGCCCACGAGTCGACGCGGACGCTCGACGGCTCGGGCACGATCAGACCGCGACGGGTGCGGCGGACTCGGCCGCGGCCTCCTCGGCCAGCTCCGCCTTCCACTTCACCAGGCTGCGGACGGTGCGGCTGCGATCGGTCGCGAGCTTCTCCATCACGTCCGCCGGCACGAAGTAGTTCACGGCGACCCAGCCGCGCACCGTCTCGGAGCGGTCGTCCGCGAGCGCGCGGAGGATGTCACAGGGCGTCGCCTCGTTCTTCGCCACGCAGCCGCGCACGCCCTCATCGGGGTCCTTCGCGAGGGTCTCGAAGAGGTCGACAGGGGTGTTGTAGCTGCTCGCGACAGCCTCCCGGATCTTCGGGTTCGTGTCGGTGGCGAGCAGCCGCAGCCGACGGATCTTGCTCTCCGTCACCTCGGGCGAGGGATGCAGCGCCGCCGCCTCCTCGGCCGTGAGCATCGCCGGGCTGTGCTCACGCATCGCCTGGCGCTGGGCAGGGGTGTTGAACCGGATGCACGACATACCTCCACGGTACGCGCTCGACGCCGGGTGCGCCCGGATCACCCGCCGTGATCCGCGGCGCGCGGTACCGTGAATGCATGGAACAACTGCTGAAGCGGGTCGACCGCCTCGCGGGCGGCCGCCACGCGGAGTACGTGGTGCCCGCGGAGGGGCGCGACCACCCGCGCACGCGCCGCGCGTTCGTCGTCATCTTCTGGCTGCTCGTCGCCGAGCTGCTGATCGGCCTGGCCGCCGTCGTCGTCGCCGTGATCCTGACCGTGGGCGGCGAGACGCTGCCGTTCGCCGTGTGGATGCGCGCCCTCATCGTGCTCGCCATGACCGCCACGCTCTTCTACTTCGCCTGGCGCGCGCAGAAGGGCTACTACTGGGCGTACTCGCGCCTCCGGCTGTTCTCGAAGATCTTCCCCGTGGTGACGCTGGTGCTCGCGGCTATCCCCGGCCTCTACCCGCTCTGGATGGTGAGCGAGCAGATCCTGTTCAGCCTCCTGCTGATCGGCGTGGCCGACTACCTGGACTCCGACCACATGCGGTCGGTCTTCCCGAAGCCGGCGCGCCCCGTCACCGCGACGTCCTGACCGCTACGGAGCGGTGACCGGCTGCTCGTCACGGCTCCGCGGGAACCACGGGACGATCGGCGACGTACGGCGCTGGTACTCGGCGTACTCCGGGTAGCGCGAGCGGGAGATGCTCTCCGTGAAGACGGTGGAGCCGATGAAGAGCCCCGTGAGCAGCACCGGGCCGATGACGGTCCACTGGAGCACCGACCCGGCCGCGGCGCAGCCGATGAAGAAGAGCACCCACCACTGCGCCTGCTCGAAGAAGAAGTTGGGGTGGCGCGAGATGCGGAAGAGACCGGTCTGCAGGAACCGCGGCGACGGCGTCCGGCCGGCGGCGATCTCCGCCTTCTTCCAGCCGTGGAAGTCCCACTGCTGCTGGTCGGCGACCGTCTCGCCCACGAGGAAGGCGAGGAAGACGACGGCGAGCACGATGTCCAGGGGGCCCAGCGGCGTGCGGTGGTCGTAGGCCGTCCAGGCGGGCAGCGAGATCAGGAGCAGCAGCACGTTCTGGTAGATCACGATGAAGAAGAGGTTGAACAGCTGGAACGCCGCCGAGCCCATCCGCCCGCGCAGCACCTCCCAGCGGTAGTCCTCGCCGCCCGGCTTGTACCCGCCCTTGCGCGCGAAGTTGAAGGTCAGACGCGCACCCCACAGCGTGACCAGCCCGGCCATGAGGTTCAGGCGCGGGTCCTGCAGACCGGCGGCCCCGGCGAACACCCAGACGTACGCCAGCGGCACCAGCGACCAGATGCGGTCGACCCAGGAGTGCTCGTTGGTGATGAGGGAGAGGACCCACGTCACGAGACAGACGGCGGCCAGGATCCAGAGACAGACGATGAAGGGCTCCACGTCGTCATCCTAGGCCGTGGCCCATCCGTCAGTAGAGTGGAGGGGTGGATGGAGTCGGCGCACGCGAGGTGAGTTCCCGCGTCTGGACGATCCCGAACATCCTGAGCTTCGTCCGGCTCGCCCTGGTGCCGGTCTTCCTGGCGTTCGTGATCGCCGGCCTCGACGCGCTCGCGCTGCTCGTGCTGGTCGTCTCCAGCGTCACCGATTTCCTCGACGGCTACCTCGCCCGCCGGCTGAACCAGGTCTCCCGCCTCGGGCAGCTCCTCGATCCGGCCGCCGACCGGCTCTACATCTTCGCCGCCCTGATCGGCCTCGCCTGGCGCGAGGTCATCCCCTGGTGGCTGGTCGCCGTGATCGTCGCCCGCGACGTCATGCTCGCGGTGCTCGGCGTCATCCTCGCGAACCACGGCTTCGGCCCGCTGCCCGTGCACCACCTCGGCAAAGTCGCCACCTTCTGCCTGTTCTGGGCCCTCCCGCTGCTCATGCTGGGGGAGGCCTTCTCGGCCCTCGCGCCGTTCTCCCTGCCCCTCGGCTGGGCCTTCGCCCTGTGGGGCGCCTTCCTCTACTGGTGGGCCGGGATCGTCTATATCCGCGAAACCGCCCGCGTAATACGCCTTCCGGCCGATGACGGGGGCGCTCGATCGGATACGCTGGATCACGAGGAGGTTGACGGTGCCTGACGAGAACTACCTGACCGGACCGGCGGACGACGCCGGGAACAACCCCCTGCGTGATGCCGCGTCGGGGAATGAGGACACCACGGCTCGCTTCGGCGAGGACTTCGTGTCGAAGATGTACCCGCTCGACGGGGAGATCTCACCGGAGGAAGTGGAGGCGATCGGCGCGCTGCCCTCGGGCTCCGCTCTGCTGGTGGTCCGCCGCGGCCCGAACGCCGGCGCGCGGTTCCTCCTCGACGCCGACGTGACCACGGCCGGGCGTCACCCCAACGCCGAGATCTTCCTCGACGACGTCACCGTCTCGCGCCGCCACGCGGAGTTCACCCGCCGTGGCACGGCGTTCGAGGTGCGCGACCTGGGTTCGCTCAACGGCACGTACTACGACGGCGTCCGCATCGAGAGCGCGCTGCTCTCCGATTCGGCCGAGGTCCAGATCGGCAAGTTCCGCCTCACCTTCTACGCTTCGCGCCAAGACCTCGCCGCTTCGGCGAACGGCTAGTGGCCCGGCAAGCGGCGAGGGCGCCGGCCGCCTCGCGCGCCCTGCTGAGTATCGGCCAGGTCCTCGAGCGGCTGACCCCGGAGTTCCCCGACCTCTCGTCGTCGAAGCTGCGCTTCCTCGAGGAGCGCGGTCTGGTGGCGCCCGCCCGCACGGCGTCCGGCTACCGCAAGTTCTCCCCGGCTGACGTGGAGCGGCTGCGCACCGTCCTCGAGATGCAGCGCGACCACTACCTGCCGCTCAAGGTCATCAAGGCGTACCTCGCCGACCTCGACGCCGGTCTCGAACCGGCGCTGCCGGGTGGAGCCGCCGCGCCCTCGATGCTCGGCGACGATCGCCGGTTCGACCGTGACGAGCTGCTCCGCCGGACCGGGGCGACCCCGGACCTCTTGCAGCAGGCGGTGAGCGCCTCCCTCATCGCTCCCGCGGACGTCTACGGAGAAGACGCCCTCGTCGTCCTCGGCGCCCTCGTCGAGCTGGGCCGCACCGGGATCGAGCCGCGCCACCTGCGCGGATTCCGCGCCGCGGCCGAGCGCGAGATCGGGCTCATCGAGACCGCGCTGGTCCCGATCGCCCGCCGCAACGACGTCTCCAGCAAGGCGCGCACGGCCGAGCTGGCCCGCGAGATCGCCGGCCAGCTCGACGTCGTCCGCGGCAGCATCATCCGCTCCTCCCTCGACCGGATCCGCCCGTAACTGACGGATCCGCTCGACACGCCGACAGTGAATGGGCGGATGTCGTTGCCCGGGGCCTCCGGCATGGGTACCGTTGATGAAGCGCCCCCACCGTCGGCGCACGATCCGAGAACGGGCGAGAGGCGAACATCATGAGCGAAGCGAGTCGTGACGACGGCGCCGCCCGGTACGACCTGGGCCTCCTGTTCACCGACGGCCTCCCCGACATGGACGACGCCAACGGCTATCGCGGAGCGGTCGCCGCTCGCGCGGCCGGCATCTCCTACCGGCAGCTCGACTACTGGGCCCGCACCGGCCTCGTCGAGCCGACCGTGCGCGGAGCGGCGGGCTCCGGCTCGCAGCGCCTCTACGGCTTCCGCGACATCCTCGTTCTGAAGCTCGTCAAGCGCCTCCTCGACACCGGGATCTCCCTGCAGCAGATCCGCACGGCCGTCAACCAGCTCCGGGAGTCCGGCGTGAGCGACCTCGCGCAGACCACCCTGATGAGCGATGGCGCGAGCGTCTACCTCTGCACGTCCAACGACGAGGTCATCGACCTCGTGAGCCGCGGCCAAGGCGTCTTCGGCATCGCCGTCGGCAAGGTCCTCCGCGAGGTGGAGTCCAGCCTGGTCGAGCTCGACACGCAGGGCGACTCCCTCGACGAACTCGCCCAGCGTCGCGCCAGCAAGTCCAAGGCGTCCTGACGACCGACATCGTCTGACCGGACGGTCCGCTGACGCGGGCCGTCCTTTTTCGTGCGGTTCAGAAGGGGCCGGTCAGGAGCCGCTGGTCAGGAGCCCGCGGTCGCGTACTCGCCGATGCGCGCGGTGCGCAGGACCCGCTCCAGGAGCAGGTCGAAGTTGTGCGCCATCTCCTGAGCGCTCTCGCCCGGCCAGACGTGCAGCGGCTTGGCCGCACCCTGCGCCTGCTGCAGCGAAGTGCGCTCCGGCAGCTGGGGGGCGAGCACGAGCGGCCCGAACATGTCGCGCAGCTCCTTGATGCGGAACTGGTGCTCGAGGGACTGCACCCGGGCGCGGTTGACGATGATGCCGAGCGGCTGGAGGCGCGGCGAGAGACCGCGGCGGATCTCCTCGATCGCACGCAGCGCACGGTCGGCCGCGGCGACGGAGAACAGGCCGGGCTCGGTGACGACGGCCACACGGTCGCTGGCCGCCCACGCGGTGCGCGTGAGGGCGTTGAGCGACGGGGCGCAATCGATGAGGACGAGCTCGTAGTCGTGCTCGACGTTGGCCAGCGCCTCCTCGAGCTTCCAGATGTCGCGGATGCTCGGGTGCGGCCCGTCGAAGTTGATCGCGGACGGGCTGCCGATCATGACGTCGATCTTGCCGGCACGGCCCCTGGTCCAGCCGGAGGGGGCGATCGCGGCGCGCACGATCTTCTCCTTCGGGGAGGCGAGCACGTCGGCCACGTTCAGGTGACCGGCGACCTGGATGTCCATGCCGGTCGAGACGTCGGACTGCGGGTCGAGGTCGACGACCAGCGTCCGCAGACCTTTCGCGAACGCCGCCGAGGCCAGCCCGAGCGTCACCGTGGTCTTTCCGACACCGCCCTTGAGGGAACTAACGCTGAGTACGTGCACGAGAGCCACGTTACCTTCACTAGTCTTAGAGAACCTAACCGTTTGCTGTGTGGTGTCGCCCCCTGCTCGAAAGGTTCCCATGTTCAGAAAGATCCTCGTCGCCAATCGCGGAGAAATCGCCATCCGGGCGTTCCGCGCCGCCTATGAGCTGGGCGCAGAGACCGTCGCCGTCTTCCCGTACGAAGACCGCAACTCGATGCACCGCCTGAAGGCCGACGAGGCGTACCAGATCGGCGAGCCGGGCCACCCCGTGCGCGCCTACCTGGACGTGAGCGAGATCATCCGCGTCGCCCAGGAGTCCGGCGCCGACGCCATCTACCCCGGCTACGGCTTCCTCTCCGAGAACCCGGAGCTCGCCGAGGCGGCACGCGCCGCGGGCATCACCTTCATCGGCCCGCGTGCCGAGGTCCTCGAGATGGCCGGCAACAAGGTCACCGCGAAGGAGCACGCGATCGCCGCCGGCGTTCCCGTGCTGAAGTCCACCCCGCCGTCGCGCGACATCGACGAGCTGCTCGCCGGGGCCGACGCGATCGGGTTCCCGATCTTCGCCAAGGCGGTCGCGGGAGGCGGCGGGCGCGGGATGCGCCGCGTCAACACCAAGGCCGAGCTGCGCGGGGCGCTCGAGGAGGCCATGCGCGAGGCGGACAGCGCCTTCGGCGACCCCACCATGTTCCTGGAGCAGGCCGTGCTGCGCCCGCGCCACATCGAGGTGCAGATCCTGGCCGACGGCGCCGGGGACACCATGCACCTGTTCGAGCGCGACTGCTCGGTGCAGCGCCGGCACCAGAAGGTCGTCGAGATCGCTCCGGCCCCGAACCTGTCCGAGGACATCCGCCAGGCGCTCTACCGCGACGCGATCGCCTTCGCCCGCTCCATCGGCTACGAGAACGCGGGAACCGTCGAGTTCCTCCTGGACACCGCGGGCGAGCGCGCCGGCGAGCACGTCTTCATCGAGATGAACCCGCGCATCCAGGTCGAGCACACGGTGACGGAGGAGATCACCGACGTCGACCTCGTGCAGGCGCAGATGCGCATCGCAGCGGGGGAGACCCTCGCCGACCTCGGCCTCAGCCAGGAGACGGTGCACGTCCGCGGCTCCGCCCTGCAGTGCCGCATCACCACGGAGGACCCCACCGCGGGCTTCCGCCCCGACACCGGCAAGATCACCACCTACCGCTCCCCGGGCGGCGGCGGCATCCGTCTCGACGGCGGAACCATCAGCCCCGGCTCGCAGATCAGCCCGCACTTCGACTCGATGCTCGCCAAGCTCATCTGCCGCGGCCGCGACTTCCCGTCCGCCGTGTCGCGCGCCCGTCGCGCGCTGGCCGAGTTCCGCGTCCGCGGCGTCGCCACGAACATCCCGTTCCTCCAGGCCGTCCTCGAGGACCCGGACTTCATCGCCGGCAACGTCTCGACCTCCTTCATCGAGGAGCGCCCCGAGCTCTTCAAGGGCCGCGTCTCCAAGGACCGCGGCACCAAGGTCCTCAACTGGCTCGCCGATGTCACCGTCAACCAGCCGAACGGCGCCCGCCCCGAGACCGCGGAGCCCACCGACAAGCTCCCGCGCATCGACCTGAGCGCGCCCGCCCCGGCCGGCTCGCGTCAGCGCCTGCTGGAGCTCGGCCCGAAGGGCTTCGCGGAGGCGCTGCGCGCGCAGACCGCGCTGGCCGTCACCGAGACGACCTTCCGCGACGCGCACCAGTCGCTGCTCGCGACCCGCGTCCGCACCAAGGACCTCGTCGCCGTGGCGCCGTACGTCGCACGCATGACCCCGGAGCTGCTCTCCGTCGAGGCGTGGGGAGGTGCGACTTACGACGTCGCCCTCCGCTTCCTCGCCGAGGACCCGTGGGAGCGGCTCGCCACCCTGCGCGAGGCGCTGCCGAACATCAACATCCAGATGCTGCTGCGCGGCCGCAACACCGTCGGCTACACGCCGTACCCGACCAAGGTGACCGACGCCTTCGTGCGCGAGGCCGCCGCGACCGGCGTCGACATCTTCCGCATCTTCGACGCGCTCAACGACGTGTCGCAGATGCGCCCTGCGATCGAGTCGGTGCTCGCCACCGGCACCGCGATCGCCGAGGTCGCCGTCTGCTACACCGGCGACCTGCTCGACCCCGCCGAGGACCTCTACACCCTCGACTACTACCTGAAGCTCGCCGAGCAGATCGTCGAGTCGGGCGCGCACATCCTGGCCATCAAGGACATGGCCGGCCTGCTCCGGCCGTCCGCCGCCGAGAAGCTCGTCGCCGCGTTCCGCGAGCGCTTCGACCTCCCGGTGCACGTGCACACGCACGACACCCCGGGCGGCCAGCTCGCGACCCTCCTCGCCGCCGCCCGCGCGGGCGCCGACGCGGTCGACGTCGCCAGCGCCCCGATGGCCGGCACGACCAGCCAGCCGAGCGCCTCCGCCCTCGTCGCCGCGCTCGCGCACACCGAGCGCGACACCGGCATCTCGCTGACCGCCGTCGAGGACCTCGAGCCGTACTGGGAGGCCGTGCGCCACGTGTACGCGCCGTTCGAGTCCGGCCTGCCCGGCCCGACGGGACGCGTCTACAAGCACGAGATCCCGGGAGGCCAGCTCTCGAACCTGCGCCAGCAGGCCAAGGCGCTCGGCCTCGCCGACGACTTCGAGCTCGTCGAGGACATGTACGCCGCGGCCAACCAGATCCTCGGCCGCATCCCCAAGGTCACCCCGTCGTCGAAGGTCGTCGGCGACCTGGCGCTGCACCTCGCGGCCGTCCACGCCGACCCGGCCGACTTCGCCGAGAACCCGCAGAACTACGACATCCCGGACTCGGTCGTCGGGTTCATGGCGGGCGAGCTGGGCGAGCTGCCCGGCGGCTGGCCGGAGCCCTTCCGCACCAAGGTCCTCGCCGGCAAGACCGTCAAGGTCGGCGTGGAGGACGTGCCCGCGGAGGACGCCGCCGCGCTCGACGGTTCGAGCACCGAGCGCCGTGCCGCGCTCAACCGCCTGCTGTTCCCGGCCCCGACCCGGATCTACGAGCAGATGCGCGAGCTGTTCGGCGACCTGTCGGTCGTCGACTCCCTCGACTACCTCTACGGCCTCAAGCAGGGCTCGGAGCACGTCATCGAGTTCAGCAAGGGCGTGCGCCTGTACATCGGGCTCGAGGCCATCGGCGAGGCGGACGAGAAGGGCATGCGCACCGTGATGACCACGCTCAACGGCCAGCTGCGCCCCGTCTTCGTGCGCGACCGCGGCATCGAGGTCGAGGCGAAGGCGGCCGAGAAGGCCGACACCGCCAAGCCGGGCCAGGTCGCCGCGCCGTTCTCGGGCGTCGTCACCCTGCAGGTCGCGGTCGGCGACCGCGTCGAGGCGGGCCAGGCGGTCGCGTCGATCGAGGCCATGAAGATGGAGGCGGCGATCACCGCTCCCATCGCCGGAACGATCGAGCGCCTCGCCGTGCCGAAGACCCAGCAGGTCGACGCCGGGGACCTCCTGGTCGTGATCACCCCCGCCTAGCGCCGTACAATGACGCAGTCGCCTCCGCCGGAGGCAGAAGGAGACCGAAGAACGTGGCACAGAAGCCGGAGGAGCCGGAACGCCGCGACCTCGCGCCCCTGGACGACGAGCTCACGCTCACGACGCCGGAGACGCTGAGCATCGCGGTGGACCTTCCGCCGACCCCTCCGCGCGAGGTGCCGGACGACGAGGCCGCCGTGGCGATCGACGACGTCCCGGTCGACCCGGGATTCGTCGCCTCGCCGACGGAGCCGACCACCATGTCGGTCGCCATCGTCGCCTCGCGGCTCGCCGCCGCCACGGCGGAGGCCGAGGCGGCCGAGGCCGCTGCCGCCGAGCCGGTCGTCCCGCTCCCGGGCGGCGACGCGTCGCGGCACGAGCAGTACGGCCAGTCGCGACGCGACCGGATGCGCGGCGAGCACTCGACGCAGCCCGAGCCGGCGGCGATGCTGACGGCCGACCGGCTGCTCGAGGTCAACCGCAAGACGCGGCCGGGCCCGGAAGGGCCGTGGCAGCGCTTCGTCTACAACGCGACCTTCCGGACTGTGAACCTCGGCGACTCCGCCAAGGTGCGGGCCCGCAAGGAGCTCGACCACCGCATCCAGAAGCAGTTCGAGGGCGGCACCCGGTTCGTGCCGGTGCTCACCCGCAAGGGCGGCGTCGGCAAGACCACGGTCACCACGCTGCTCGGGATGGCGCTGGCCGACGCCCGCGAGGACCGCATCGTCGCCATCGACGCGAACCCGGACCGCGGAACGCTCTCGGAGCGTGTGCCGAAACAGACCAGGGCGACCGTGCGCGACGTGGTCCACAAGGCCGCCAGCATCAACGGCTTCACCGACTTCTCGGCCCTCGTCTCCCGCGACGAGACGCGTCTCGACATCCTGGCCTCCGACACGGATCCGATGCTCTCGGAGGCGTTCGACGAGAACGACTACAACGTCGTCGCCGACCTCTCCGCACGCTTCTACTCGATCGTGCTGACGGACTGCGGCACCGGCATCGTCCACTCGGTGATGCGCGCCACGCTGCAGCGGGCCGACTCGCTCGTGATCGTCTCCGGCGGCAGCGTCGACGAGGCGCGCCTCGCCTCCGAGACCCTGACCTGGCTCGACGCGAACGGCTACGGCGAGCTCGTCCGCAACGCCATCGTCGCGCTCAACACCGCGACGCAGGGGACGAACCTGGTCAAGCTCGAGGAGATCGAGGCGCACTTCCGCTCGCGCGTCCGCGAGATCGTGCGCATCCCGTACGACCCGCAGCTCGCCGCCGGCTCGGTGGTGCAGTGGAAGGGGCTCAAGCCGCTGACCAAGCTCTCCGCCCGCACGCTCGCGGCGCTCGTCGTCGAGGGCCTGCCCGCCGAGCGCGACTGAGCCCGACCGCCCCGTCCGCACCACCGAGGAGTAGTACCCGTGACCGAGCGTCAGATCCGCATTTTCGGCGACCCCGTCCTGAAGACCCCGTCCCTGCCCGTCGGCGAGCTCGACGAGGGCGTGCACGGGCTCGTCGAGGACCTGGTCGACAGCGTCCTCCCGCCCGGGCGCGCCGGCGTGGCCGCGCCGCAGATCGGTGTCAACCTGCGCGCCTTCAGCTACAACGTGGACGGCGAGGTCGGCTACGTGATCAACCCCGAGCTCGTCGAGGTGTCGGGCGAGCCCGAGCTGGTCGACGAGGGCTGCCTCTCGGTCCCGGGCCTGTGGTTCAAGACCCTGCGCTACCCGTTCGCCCGGGTGCGCGGGATCGACGTCGACGGCAACGAGATCGAGGTGTCGGGCACCGGCGTCATGGCGCAGGCGCTCCAGCATGAGACCGACCACCTCGACGGCAAGCTGTACCTCGACCGGCTCGACAAGGAGACGCGGCGCGAGGCGATGAAGCAGGTCCGCGAGAGCGACTGGTTCTGACGCGCGGCCGCCTAGACTGACCGTATGCGCATCGCGGTCACCGGAGGATCAGGCAAGCTCGGACGCACGGTCGTCCGCGAACTGAGGGTGGGCGGCGACGACGTCGTCAACCTCGATGCGGCGGGGGAGCGCGGTCCGGGCTTCGTGAAGGTCGACCTGACCGACTACGGACAGACGCTCGACGCGATCCTCGGCGTCGACGATCAGCACGACGGCTTCGACGCAATCGTGCACCTCGCGGCCATCCCTGCGCCCGGCATCCTGACCGACGCGGCGACCTTCCACAACAACATCCGCGCGACGTACAACGTCTTCCAGGCGGCGCGGCGGGCGGGCATCCGGAACATCGTCTACGCATCGAGCGAGACCGTGCTCGGCCTGCCGTTCGACGTGCCCCCGCCGTACATCCCCGTCGACGAGGACTACCCGGCCCGTCCCGAGTCGACCTACTCGCTCGTGAAGCATCTCGAGGAGCAGATGGCGATCGAGCTCGTGCGCTGGGACCCGGCGCTCAAGATCGTCGCGCTGCGGTTCTCGAACGTCATGGAACCGGCCGACTACGACGCGTTCCCGGGCTTCGACGACGACGCGCTGAAGCGCAAGTGGAACCTGTGGAGCTACATCGACGCGCGTGACGGCGCTCAGGCCGTCAAGCGGGCGCTCGACTGGGAGACGACCGGCTTCGACCGGTTCATCATCGCCGCCGGAGACAGCGTGATGAGCCGGCCGAACGCCGAGCTCGTCGCGGAGGTGTTCCCCGGCGTGCCGCTCAAGGGCGACCTCGGCGAGCACGACTCCCTCCTCTCCATCGCGAAGGCCCGCCGCGTTCTCGGCTATGCCCCGCAGCACTCCTGGCGCGACCCCCGCTGATCCCCGCCCGCGACATTCGTGCCGAATGTCGACTTAGCGCGCCGCTATCTCGCGATTCGTGCCGAATGTATCCTCCCCAGGAGGAGGTGCCTGCGGCGGTTCTCCACAGAACCGACGGGGGGCGTCCGGCGGCGGGATCGCGTTGTCACCATGAGGCATGCGAACTCCTCCACCCCTTCCCGCCGCACTCAGTGGAACCTCGTTCACCTCGTCGCATGCTCGCCGGGCGGGTGTCAGTGCGTCGCGGCTGCGTGCACGCGACCTCCAGCATCCCTTCCACGGCGTGCACCTGTTGCGGCCGCCGAGCGACGTCATCGCGCGTTGTCTCGCCTACCTGCGCGTGATGCCCGGCGACGCGTTCTTCAGTCATCAGACGGCCGCAGCGCTGCTAGGGGTTCCCCTCCCTCCCGGGATCGTCGAAGAGCAACTCCATGTCGCGGTCGCCTTCCCGCGCACGCCGCCGCGGGGTCGGGGCGTCGTCGGCCACAGCCTCGGAAGCGTGGAGGGCTTTCTCGTGGGGGATCTCCCGATCTCGCAGCCGGCGCACGTCTGGTGCCAGATGTCGGGAGTCCTCGAACGCGAAGATCTCGTGGCTGCCGGCGATTTCTTGGTGGGCGGTCGAAATCGGAGTCCTCTGGTCACGGACGACGATCTCGCCGCGCTAGCGGCAGACTTGCACCGCACCAAGGGCGCACGATCGCGAACCTGGGCGCTTCAGCGCATCCGCTTCGGTGCGGACTCTCGGCCGGAGTCGCTCTTGCGGTTGCTGCTCGAGGGCCTGGGACTGGAGGGAGTGCACGTCAATGCGCCGATCGGCGTCGACGGCGGCCGACTCGTCCTGCATCCCGATCTGAGCGTCCCGCAGCTCCGCTTGGCGTTCGAGTACGAAGGGGACGGACATCGAGTGGATCAGCGACAGTGGTACCTCGACATCGAACGACGCGAGCTGCTCGAGGCCGAAGGGTGGCGGGTCGTCCGCGTCACCGCGCGGGACCTCTTCCACGAGCGCGCTGCCTTCGTGGAGCGCCTCCAACGATTCGTGCCGAATGTCGACTTTCAAGGGGCCTAAGTCAACATTCGGCACGAATGCGCGGCGGGGTCAGTAGGCCAGCGAGATGCCCTGGGTCTTGGGGTTGTCGCTGTAGATGCCGTCGATGACGTCGGCGAAGTCGGCCAGGATGACGTTGCGCTTGATGCTCAGCTTCGGCGTCAGGTGCCCGCTCGCCTCGGTCAGATCGGTGGCGAGGATCACGAACTTGCGCACGCTCTCCGCCCGGGAGACGCCGGCGTTGGCCGCGTCGATCGCGCGCTGGATCTCGGCGTTGACGGCCGGGTTGACCGAGGCCTCGGCGAGGGTCATGTCCTTGTCCTCGCCGTTGTTGGCGAGCCAGGTCGACAGCATCTCGGTGTCGAGGGTGACGAGGGCCGAGATGAACGGCTTCTGGTCGCCGACGACGACCACCTGGCCGACGAGCGGGTTGGACCGGATCGGGTCCTCCAGCGCGGCGGGAGAGACGTTCTTACCGCCCGCGGTGACGATGATCTCCTTCTTGCGCCCCGTGATGGAGAGGAAGCCGTCGGCGTCGAAGGAGCCCAGGTCGCCGGTCTTGAACCAGCCGTCGTCGAACGCGGCGGCGGTCGCCTCCGGGTTCTTCCAGTACTCCTTGAAGACGTTGATGCCGCGCACCTGGATCTCGCCGTCGTCGGCGAGGCGGACGCCGATGCCCGGGAGGGCCGGACCGACGGTGCCGATCTTGAACTTGTCCGGGAGGTTGACCGTCGCGGGGGCCGTGGTCTCGGTGAGCCCGTAGCCCTCGAGGATCTTGATGCCCAGGCTGTGGAAGAAGTGGCCGAGGTGCGAGCCGAGCGGAGCGGATCCGGAGACCGCGTAGCGCACCCGCCCGCCCATCGCGGCACGGAGCTTGCTGAACACGAGCCGGTCGTACAGGGCGAACTTGAGCTTCAGCCCGAACGGGACCGAGCCGGTCTCGAGCGCCTTCGAGTGCTCTACCGCGACGGCGGCGGCGGAGCGGAAGATCTTGCCGCGTCCGCCGGCCTCCGCCTTCTGCTCGGCCGAGTTGTAGACCTTCTCGAACACGCGGGGAACAGCGAGGAGGAAGGTCGGCTTGAAGCTCGCGAGGGCCGGGAGGAGCTGCTTGGTGTCGGCCTGGTGCCCCACCTTCACGCCGCCGGTGACGCACAGCACGGCGATGAACCGGGCGAACACGTGGGCGGTCGTGATGAAGAGGAGGGTTGAGGCGCCGCCCGGCTGGTTGACGAGCTCGGTGAGGGCCTCGGCGGAGTTGCGCGAGAGATCGACGAAGTTGGAGTGCGTGAGCACGCAGCCCTTCGGCCGGCCGGTCGACCCCGACGTGTAGATCAGGGTCGCGATGTCCTCGCCGCGGGCGAGGTTGCGGCGGCGCTCGATCTCCTCGTCGGCCACGCCGGTGCCGCCTGCGGCGAGCTTGTCCAGATCGCCCAGGTGGAGCTGCCACACGTTGTCGATCAGCGGGAGGTCGGCGTGGACCTCGTCGAACCGCGAGTACATCTCCGCGTTCTCGAGGATGACCGCGATGGCTCCGGAGTCGGCCATGTTCCACTGGATCTGCGTGGGGGAGGACGTCTCGTAGATCGGGACGAGCACGGCGCCGGCGAACCAGGTCGCGAAGTCGATGAGGCTCCACTCGTAGCGGGTCTTGCACATCAGGCCGATCTTGTCGCCGGGCTGGATGCCGGCGGCGACGAGACCCTTGGCGAGGGCGATGACCTGGCGGTGGAACTCGGCTGCGGTGATGTCGCGCCAGCCGTCCCCGTCCGGGAGGCTGAAGAGCGGTGCGTCGGGCGTCGCGGCGACGCGCTGGACGAGCAGATCGGTCGAGTTTGCCTCGGGGTCGGCGGGGACGACGGCGGGTGTTTCGAAACTGATCACGGCAGCTCCTTCGATACCGGTGGGCGCGGGTCGGGCCGAATGGCTTCGGCCGGACTGGTTAACTACACTCTAGATGGTGCGGCGGGAGTCGCCTTCGGCGCCCCCTCTCCACCACCTCCCCACCCGCCTCCTCCCGGAAGGTTTCTGCCTGTGCACGCGATCGGCATCGACATCGGAGGAACGAAGATCGCGGGGGCGGTCGTCGACGAGCTCGGCGTCATCGTCCGCGAGGACCGCGTCCCGACCGACGCCACGCGTCCGGAGGAGATCGAGAACGCCGTGGTGGCGATGATCGAGCGTCTGTCCGACGGGCCGGAGGAGATCGCGGGAGCGGGTGTCGCCGCGGCCGGATTCATCGATGCCGCGCAGTCGACCGTCTACTACGCGCCGAACATCAACTGGCGGCACGAGCCCTTCCGGGAGAAGCTCGAGAAGCGCATCGACCTGCCCGTCCTCATCGAGAACGACGCGAATGCGGCGGGATGGGCGGAGTTCCGCTTCGGCGCGGGCCGCCTCGTGAGCGACATGGTGATCCTGACCATCGGCACGGGGGTCGGCGGCGCCATCGTCAGCAACGACCGTCTGTTCCGCGGCGGCTTCGGCGCCGGCGCCGAGATCGGCCACATGCGGGTCGTGCCCGGCGGCCTGCCCTGCGGCTGCGGCGCCCACGGCTGCATCGAGCAGTACGGCTCCGGACGCGCGCTGCAGCGCATGGCGAACGAGCTGGCGGATGCCGGCGGGATCGGCCAGGCACTCGCCGACGTGCGCTCGCGCACCGGCTCCCTCACTGGCACGGACATCTCGGCCCTGATCATGGCCGGCGACCCCGGCGCGCTCGCCGCCCTGCGGCAGCTCGGCGACTGGCTGGGCCAGGCCTGCGCCAGCCTCGGCGCCGTGCTCGACCCGCAGCTCTTCGTCTTCGGCGGCGGTGTCGCCCAGGCCGGCGAGCTGCTGCTCGAGCCGATCCGCCTGGCCTATCTCGAGAACCTCCCCGCCCGCGGCTACCACCCCGAGCCGGAGTTCAAGATCGCCGAGCTGGTGAACGACGCGGGTGTCGTCGGTGCAGCCGACCTGGCGCGCCTGCACGCCTCCCTCTGAGGCGCTCAGGGAGGGGTAGGCTCCAGAGCGATGTTCTACTGGCTGATGAAATACGTCGTCGTGGGCCCCATCCTGCGCGGGATCTTCCGCCCCTGGGTGGTCGGCGTCGAGAACGTGCCCGCCGAGGGGGCCGTCATCCTCGCCAGCAACCACCTCTCGTTCATCGACTCCATCTTCCTGCCGCTCATCGTCGACCGGCACGTCTCCTTCCTCGCCAAGAGCGACTACTTCACCCGCAAAGGCCTCAAGGGCTGGGCGACCAAGACCTTCATGAAGGCGACCGGCCAGCTGCCGATCGACCGGTCGGGGGGCAAGGCGTCGGAGGCGTCGCTCAACACCGGCCTGCGCGTCCTGGCCCGGGGCGAGATCCTCGGGATCTACCCCGAGGGCACACGCAGCCCCGACGGCAAGCTGTACCGCGGCCGCACCGGCGTCGCCCGGATGATCCTCGAGGCCGGCGTGCCGGTGGTGCCCGTCGCGATGGTCGACACCGCCGAGATCATGCCGATCGGCAAGCGGCTGCCCAAGATCGGCCGCATCGGCATCGTGATCGGCGAGCCGATCGACTTCTCGCGCTTCGACGGCATGGAGGGCGACCGCTTCATCCTCCGCTCGGTGACCGACGAGATCATGTACGAGCTGCATGCCCTGGGTGCTCAGGAGTACATGGACGTCTACGCCAGCACGGTCAAGGAGAAGCGGGCGGCCCTCGCGCGCTGACGCCTCCCGCTCGGCCCCGTCGTCATCTGTCACGGGGGACGGGCGCAGCACGGTAGGCTCGGTATCCACCAAACCCACCGGCGCTGCCGAGTGCAGGCGCGCCCCCGAATGAGCGGAAGACCAGTGCTACAGACCACAGATCCCGTCGTGCGACCAGACGAGTCCGTGATCGAGGGCCTGGACTATTGGCGCACCCTCGAGATCAAGCAGCAGCCGACCTGGCCGGACACCGAGGCCGCGGCCGCCGCGTCCGCCGAGATCGCGACCCTCCCGCCGCTCGTCTTCGCGGGCGAGGTCGACCAGCTGCGCACGCGTCTCGCGCGCGCGGCCGAGGGCAAGGCGTTCCTGCTGCAGGGCGGCGACTGCGCCGAGACCTTCGCCGGGGCGACCGCCGACCAGATCCGCAACCGCGTGAAGACCGTCCTGCAGATGGCGGTCGTGCTGACCTACGGCGCCTCCGTGCCGGTCATCAAGATGGGGCGGATGGCGGGCCAGTTCGCCAAGCCGCGCTCGAGCGACACCGAGACCCGCGGCGACGTCACCCTGCCCGCGTACCGCGGTGACATCGTGAACGGCTACGACTTCACCCCGGAGTCGCGCCAGGCCGACCCGCGACGCCTCGTCCAGGGCTACCACACGGCCGCCTCGACGCTGAACCTCATCCGCGCCTTCACCCAGGGTGGCTTCGCCGACCTGCGCGAGGTGCACAGCTGGAACCGCGGCTTCGCCGCCAATCCGGCCAATCAGCGCTACGAGGGCCTCGCCCGCGACATCGATAAGGCGATCAAGTTCATGGAGGCGGCGGGAGCCGACTTCGACGCGCTCAAGGGCGTGGAGTTCTACGCCAGCCACGAGGCGCTGCTGATGGACTACGAGCGGCCGATGACGCGGATCGACTCCCGCACGGGGACGCCGTACAACACGTCGGCGCACTTCGTCTGGATCGGGGAGCGCACGCGCGACCTCGACGGCGCACACGTCGACTTCCTCTCGCGGGTCCGCAACCCGATCGGCGTCAAGCTCGGCCCGACGACCACGCCGGACACGATGCTGCGCCTGATCGACAAGCTCGACCCGGAGCGCGAGCCCGGCCGACTGACCTTCATCACGCGGATGGGAGCCGGCAAGATCCGTGACGCCCTCCCGCCGCTGCTGGAGGCCATCAAGGGCGCCGACGCGCTGCCGCTGTGGGTCACCGACCCGATGCACGGCAACGGCCTGACCACGCCGAACGGCTACAAGACGCGTCGTTTCGACGACGTGGTCGACGAGGTCAAGGGCTTCTTCGAGGCCCACCGGGCCGTGGGGACGAACCCGGGCGGCATCCATGTCGAGCTCACGGGCGATGACGTGACCGAGTGCCTGGGCGGCTCCGAGCACATCGACGAGGAGACCCTGGCGACGCGCTACGAGTCGCTCTGCGACCCGCGACTCAACCACATGCAGTCGCTGGAGCTGGCCTTCCTCGTGGCCGAGGAGCTCGCGAACGTCTGATCGCCAGCGCGTACGCGAGAGCCCCCGCCGTCCTCGGATGTCGGGGGCTCTTCGTATACGCGGTGAGTGATCCCGAGCGGGCTCAGAAACCGGCGAAGTTGACGGTGATCGTCGACCCCTTGGGGACCTGCTCGCCTGCGGCCGGGGAGATCTTCGACACGACGAACGCGGGCGGCGCCACGTCGGCGATCGGACTGTACTTGAGCTGGAAGCCGGCGTCCTGCAGGGCCTTCTTGGCGACGTCCCACGTCTTGCCGACGACATCGGGAACCGGGACGGGCTCCGGCCCCTTGGACGTCTCGAGCAGGAGCGTGTCGCCCGGCTTGACGACGTCGCTCTGCGGGTGGGCCGTGATGACGTCGCCCTTCTCGACGGTGTCGCTGTAGCTCTCGGGCCCGGCACCGACCTTGAGGTTCGCCTTCGCGAGGATGGCGGTCGCATCATCGACCGACTTGCCCGCGACGTCCGGGATGGGGCCGACCGACTCGACCAGGTCGACCGTGGCCGCCTCGAAGTACTCGCCGCCCTGCGAGAGGTCGCGGCCGTCCAGCGCGCCGGACGCCGAGATGACGGTTCCGGAGGGGATCTTCGCGTCGAATTGCTGTGTGACGGTACCGACGTGCGCCTTCTTGCCCTGGATCTCGGCCTTCGCTTGATCCAGGGTCGTGCCGGCCAGGGCGCCGAGCGCGATGGGTGCCGGTCCCTGTGAGATGCGGACGGTCACGAGGCTGCCGCGGGCGGCGGACGCTCCCTCGCCCGGGTCGGTGCTGGACACCAGGCCCTTCTGAACCGTCGTGCTGTACTCGGGCGCTTCCTTGGTCTGGAAGCCCAGATCCTTGAGCTGCGCGGCGGCGGCATCCGGCGCGACGTTCACGAGCTTCGGCACCTGCACGAGGGATCCGGGACCCGAGCCGAAGTACCAGCCCGTGCCTCCCGCCACTCCCGCGAGCAGGATGATGAGCGCGAACAGCCACCAGCCCTTGCCCCGGCGCCGCTTGGCCGACTCGGCGAGAGCGTCCGCAGAGCTCGGGGTGTTGGCCGCGACCTGCTGGCGGATGGCGGGGTTGATGATCTGCGTGTCGCCCTCGTCGGCGCTGTACGCCGGCGGGAGGACCATGGTCGGCTGCAGCACGGCCTCGCCGCGGATCGACTTCTCGGCCTCGAACAGCCGGTCGAGCATCTCGCGGGCGTCCTTGGGCCGGCGCTCCGGGTCCTTCTCGGTCGCCCACAGGACCAGCTCGTCGAGCTCGGCGGGAACCGCGGGGTTCTTGCTGCTCGGAGCCGGGACGGAGTCGTTCGCGTGCTGGTAGGCGATCTGCATCGGCTGCTCGCCCTTGAAGGGCTGCTCGCCGGTCAGCATCTCGAACATCATGATGCCGAGCGCGTAGATGTCGCTGCGGGCGTCGGCGACGCCGCGCGTCACGAGCTCGGGGGACAGGTACGCGATGGTGCCGAGCAGCGCCTGGCCGGTGGCGGTGTTCGCGCTTGCGGCCCGCGCGAGTCCGAAGTCGCCGATCTTGATGCGGCCGTCGTCGGCGAGCAGCACGTTCTCGGGCTTGAGGTCGCGGTGCACGATGCCGGCCTTGTGGGCGGCCGCGAGACCGCTGAGCACCGCCTCCATGATGTCGACCGTCTGCTCGGGGGTGAGCTTGCCGTAGTCCTTGAGGAGGTCGCGCAGCGTGATGCCCGGGAGGTACTCCATGACCAGGTACGCCATGTCGGAGTCCTGGCCCTGGTCGAAGACGTTCACCACGTTGGGGTGGGCGAGCCGCGCGGCCGAGCGGGCCTCCTGGACGAACCGGCTCTTGAACGTGCTGTCGTCGGCGAGATGGCCGTGCATGACCTTGATGGCGACGCGCCGTTCGAGGCGGAGGTCGGTTGCGAGGTAGACCGTCGCCATGCCGCCCCGGGCGATCCGCGAGCGCACCTGATACCGGCCGTCGATGAGACGGCCGATCAAGGGGTCGGTCTGGCTCGTGGTCACGACACGAGTCTAGGGAACGCCGGGTGCGTGAACCCTGCAAAACACCGGTGACGGCGCGGGCTGTGATCCGGCTGTGACCTTCTGCGGCCCACGCGGGTCAGCCGAGCTGCGCGAGCCACGCGCGCGCCGAGGTCTCCCACTTGGCGTAGGCGTCGGGGAACGCGGAGATCTGCACGGCCTGTGCCGCCTGGGTGACGCTCATGGAGGTCCACCCCGGGATGTCGAGGAGGCCGCGGGTGCGCCCGGGGTTGGGGTTGCCGGCGCCGCCGTAGAACGCGCGGGTGGCACGCTCCGGGTCGAGCACCTGGGCGGCCGTGCCCCAGCCGGTGCTCGGGCGCTGCTGGAACAGGCCGAGGGAGTCGCGGTCGCCGTACTGGACGTTGCGGAGGCCGGACTCCTGCGCCGCGGCGGCCAGGGCGATGACGATGCCCTGGTCGCTGACGCCTTCCTGGCGTCCGATGCGCACGATGAGCGCGGCGTTGGCGTGCATCTCATCGGTGAGGGCGACGACCTCGCCCGCGTTCGCGTGGGGGAGCGGCGCGGGCGGAGCGACCGGTGCGGGAGCAGGTGCGGGCGCGGGCGCCGGCGCGGCGACCGGGGTGACCGTGGCCGCCGTCGTCATGCCCGGGATGGTGATCTGCTGGCCGGGGAAGATGAGGCTGGAGCTGCTGAGCCCGTTGACGCTCAGCACCGACGCGGTCGACACGCCGAAGCGTCCGGCGATGCGGCTGATCGTGTCGCCGGAGACAACGGAGTACTTGGTCACGGCCGGAGCGGCGGGCGCCGCGGGTGCCGGTGTGGGCGCGGCCGCTCCACCGAGAGCGAGGACCTGGCCCGGGAAGATGAGGCTCTTCCAGCTCAGTCCGTTGAGCGCGAGGATGCTCGCCGTCGAGACGCCGAACCGGGAGGCGATCCCGCTGACCGTGTCGCCCGAGGCGACCGTGTAACTGGTCGGGGCGCCCGCCACGGACGTCAGTGGTGCGGACGTCGTGGTGCGTGCGGTCGTATCGGTGACGACCCGCGTCGATCCGGTGGTCGGGGTCTTCTCGCGCGGCTGCTCCGCCGTCTGCGGCTGGACCGCCTGTGCCGGCGTCACCAGGTTGAGCGCCACGGCGATCGACCCCGCGACCGCGATGGGGACGGTGCCGAACACGGAACGCGTCCAGTGCCGGCCGCGCTCCTGCAGGGCCATCGGCTCCGCGGCGGCTTCGTCGTCTCGTACGGACATGGGACCCCCCTTTCGAGTGACACGCCGGACTTACGCTGACACAGAATGAAGAGGGAGTCAACCAAAGTGACAGGTGTGACAGCAGTTTACCTGATCGTAACAATCGGCACGGCACGCGAGTGCGCTCCGGACGTGGCACCCTTGATGACGTGAATGAGCGCGTCCAGGCCACCGAGTGGCTCACCATCCCCGACCTCGTCGACCAGCTGGGCATCGGCGTCAGCCGGGTCCGCCGGCTGATCGAGGACCGCCATCTCGCCGCGAAGCGGATCGACGGCGTCATCAAGGTGCCGGCGCTGTTCCTGCGCGACGGCGAGCCGCTGCCGGAGCTGCGGGGGACGCTGGTCGTCCTCTCCGACGCTGGCTTCGACGACGACGAGGCGGTCGACTGGATGATCGACGAGGAGGAGTCGCTCGGCACCTCGCCGATCGAGGCGCTTCGCAGCGACCGCAAGGCCGAAGTGCGACGGGTGGCCCAGGCGCTCGCCTGAGACCCGTCAGGAGGCGCGGCGGGTGACCGTCACGGCGAGGTCGCGGAGGTTCGCCTTCGCCTGCTCGCCGATGGGGGCCGCCTCGAGCGCCTCGATCGCGCGCCGCACGTTGTCGGCGATCATCTTCTCGACGGTGTCGACCGCCCCGGACTCGCGGATCGTCGACTGGAGCATCGCGATCTGCTGCGCGGTGAGGTCCGGGTCGCCGAGCAGCTCGTCGAGGGTTGCGCGCGCACCCGACGGGAGGGCCTCCCGGGTGAGTGCGATGAGCACCGTCCGCTTGCCCTCGCGCAGGTCGTCCCCGCTGGGCTTGCCGGTGACGTCGGCGTCGCCGAAGACGCCGAGCAGATCGTCGCGCAGCTGGTACGCGATCCCGAGCGGCAGTCCGAAGCCGCGCAGCGCGTCCAGCTGGCCGACGGTGGCGCCGGCGAGACTCGCTCCGATCAAGAGCGGGGACTCGATGCTGTACTTGGCCGACTTGTAGACGATCACGCGCTCCGCGCGGGCGAGCTGGTCGGCGTCCGGGCGGCCGGCCCAGCCGATCTCCTCGAAGATGTCGAGGTACTGGCCGGCGGTGACGTCGATCCGCATGCGGTTGAACTCGGCGCGCGCCGCCCGGCGTGCGGACGGGCTGACCGCCTGCGTGAGTCCCTCGTCGAAGAGCTCATCGCTGAGGATGAGGAGGAGGTCGCCGAGCAGTGTCGCCGCACCGTGGCCGAAGGTCCCGCCCGATCCCTTCCAGCCCTCCTCGTCGTGGAGGCTCTGGAACCGCCGGTGGGCGGAGGGTGCGCCGCGCCGCGTGTCGGAGTTGTCGATCAGGTCGTCGTGCACCAGGGCGGCCGCGTGGAACAGCTCGAGAGCGCTCGCCACCGAGACCACCGCGTCGAGCGGGCCGCCGGTCGTGACGGGCGTGTCGGCCGCATCATCGCCCGCCGTGCGCACCGCCTGCCAGCCCCAGAAGCAGAAGAGGGCGCGGAACCGTTTGCCGCCGCTGAGAAAATCCCTTGAGAAACCCGCGATCGGGGAGAGCTCGTCCGCGATGGAGACGAGAATAGATGCACGCACATCGAAGAATCCATCGATTCTGGACTGGATAAGGTCGACGAATCGGATGCTTTCAGACACATGCCTAGCCTAGTCAGAGACGCACGGCTACAATCAGCCACACAAGGCTTGAACCCACGAGAAAGAGGGGGAAACGGATGCCGCTTTCGGAGCACGAGCAGCGCCTCCTCGAAGAGATGGAGCGCAGCCTCTATCAGAACGACGCCGATTTCGTGGCGAAGGTGGGTGGCAAGCGGGTCCGCCCCGCGTACCGCTCGATCGTCCTCGGCATTCTGATCGCCGTGGTCGGCGTCGGCGTTCTGATCACCGGCGTCTTCGTCCAGCAGCCGCTCGTCGGCATCCTCGGCTTCGTCGTCATGTTCGGCGGAGTGCTTCTGGCCATCGCGCCGGGCAAGCGCGTCGCGGTCGACCCCGATGCGCCCACCACGCCGAGCAAGGCCAAGGCGGGCCGTGGCGGAAGCCAGGCCGGCTTCATGGACAAGCTCAATGACCGCTGGGACAAGCGGCAGGACGGGCAGGGCTAACCCTCCCTCCACTTCGCACCACCTCGCTCCCTTCGTAGGAAGCGCCAGGCCGATCCTTACGGATCGGCCTTTTTTCATGCCCTTTTTCCTCCCCGGGAGCATAAGATTGCTCCACTTTCCTCCACCGCAGAATTCCCTGATTTTCCGCGGCTGAAACACCCCCGTTCGGGCCGATATTCCTCGAATGCGTGATTTTGTGGATGAAAGTGGAGTAAAGTGGAGCTGCACCACAACCTTGGGCCGGAAGAGTGGGGAGGCGTCCGATGTTCCTCGGTACTCACGCCCCCAAACTCGACGAGAAGGGGCGCATCATCCTCCCCGCCAAGTTCCGCGACGAGCTCGCGTCCGGCCTCGTCCTGACCCGCGGCCAGGAGCACTGCGTGTACGTCTTCAGCCAGCGCGAGTTCGAGGCGCTGCACGAGAAGATCCGCCAGGCGCCGGTGACGAGCAAGCAGGCCCGCGACTACCTCCGCGTGTTCCTCTCCGGAGCGAGTGCGGAGGTTCCGGACAAGCAGAACCGGGTGACCATCCCGCAGACGCTGCGTTCGTACGCGGGACTCGACCGCGACCTCGTCGTGATCGGCGCGGGCAGTCGTGCCGAGATCTGGGACGCCCAGGCATGGGAGACCTACCTGGCGGAGCAGGAGTCCACATTCGCAGAGACCGACGAGGAGGTGATCCCGGGGCTGTTCTAGCGCCTGACACCGGACTCCCAGCCATACGCCCTGACGCACTTCCCCGGTGTCAGGTCGGAATGGATGGGGATCCGGAATCAGGGGCACGGGCCCTCTTCACGATGAGCGAACCGACGAATCACAACGACATCCACACCCCGGTCCTCCTGGAGCGGTGCATCGAGCTGCTCGGCCCCGCGCTCGAGCGTCCCGGCGCGATCTTCGTCGATGCCACTCTCGGCATGGGGGGTCACTCCGCGGGCGTGCTGGAGCGATTCCCCGAGGCGGTCCTGGTCGGCCTCGACCGCGACCCCGAGGCCCTCGCCATCGCGGGGGAGCGCCTCGCCCGGTTCGGTGATCGCGTCCACCTCGTGCACACCGTCTACGACGGCATCCGCGAAGCCCTCGATGGACTCGGCTTCGCCGAGGCGGACGGCATCCTCTTCGACCTCGGCGTCTCCTCCCTGCAGCTCGACCGGGTCGAGCGCGGATTCTCGTACTCCAAGGACGCCCCGCTCGACATGCGCATGGACGGCACGAGCGACCTCACCGCGGAGGTCATCCTCCGCGAGTACTCCGAGGCCGACCTGCGCCGCATCTTCCGCGAGTACGGCGAGGAGAAGCTCGCCGCGCGCTACGCCCAGAAGATCGTGGCGGCGCGCGAGCAGGAGCCGCTGACCCGCTCCGGTCAGCTGGTCGATGTGATCACGAAGGCCACGCCCGTCGCGGTGCAGCGCCAGGGGCACCCCGCCAAGCGCGTCTTCCAGGCGTTGCGGATCGAGGTCAACCAGGAGCTGGCGGTGCTGCAGCACGCCATCCCCGCCGCGATCGACGCGCTGCGCGTCGGCGGCCGCATCGTCGTCGAGGCGTACCAGTCCCTCGAGGACCGCATCGTGAAGCGGGAGCTGCAGGCGCGCTCCGTCTCCAGCGCTCCTCCGGGACTCCCGGTGGAGCTGCCGGAGCACCGACCCGAGCTGAAGCTGCTGATCCGCGGCGCCGAGCTCGCGAACGACGACGAGAAGGCCGCGAACCCGCGTGCCACCCCGGTCCGCCTGCGGGCGGCCGAACGCGTGAGGAGGGCCTCGTGAGCACGAATCTGGCCGAATCGACCGCCCGGCGCCGTCCCGCCGCCGGATGGACCGGCGGGATCCTCCCGGCCCCGGCCGAGCAGGAGCGGCGCGGTCACCTCGAGGTCGTCCCTTCCCGGTCCCAGCGGCGGGCACGCCCCCGCGCGCTCTACGCCGTGGTGGCGGTCGGTTCGCTGCTGGTCATCGTCGTGGCCCAGCTGCTGCTGAGCATCGCGATCTCGCAGGGCGCGTACACGCTGAACACCCTCCAGACGAAGCAGACCAGCCTCCAGCGTTCGCTGCAGGCGGCCTCGGAGGACCTCACCCGCGTGTCGTCGCCGCAGAACCTCGCGGCGAACGCGAACTCCCTCGGCATGGTCAGCAACAGCAACCCCGCCTACCTGCGCCTCTCGGACGGCGCCGTGCTCGGCGCGCCCATCGCGGCGACCGGCGCAGCAGGCACGGTCACCGGCGGACAGGGCAACCTCGTGCCGAACTCGCTCCTGGCGGGCGTCGGCCTCGCGAACGCACAGCAGGCCGCCACCCCGCCCGCGACCCAAGCTGGGAATTCCGCAAGCACGGGTGCCGCTACCCCGCCGACCACGACGCCGACCGTACCGTTGCAAGGAGCGTTGCCCACGCCGGTGACGCACTGACGACGGGACGGACGCACGCATGACCAGCAAGAAGATGTTGCGGCGGCGGACCGCGGTGACCGTGGCGGCCGTCGCCGTCACCGTCGGCATCCTCGGTGCGAAGCTCGTCGACATCCAGGTCGTCCGCGCCGACGCCCTGCAGGCGCAGTCGGTGGATGCCAAGGAGCAGTCGAACACGCTCTACGGCAATCGCGGCGACGTCGTCGACGACAAGGGCACCGTGCTCGCCACGACCATCTACAAGTACACGGCCCAGGCGTCGCCGTCCGACGCGGTCGCCGGGACCGACGGCCACAAGAAGATGCTCGAGGCCGCGGCGAAGATCGGCGCGATCACCGGGCAGGGCGCGGACGCCGTCGCGAAGCTCTTCGACGACGCCCTCGCGCAGAACCCCAAGTCGAAGTACGTGCTCATCAAGTCCGGGATGGACGTCGGCACGTTCGACAAGCTGAATGCGCTGCCGTACCCGTGGCTCACGTTCTCCAAGGTTCAGACCCGCAGCTACCCGAACGGCGCGGTCGCCGGCAACCTGCTCGGCTACATGTCCGACTCGGGCAACGGCGGCCTCGAGGAGAGCGAGAACGGCTGCCTCGCCGGCCAGAACGGAACGGAGACCTACCAGCAGGGCGCCGACGGCGTGGCCATTCCGGGCAGCACGGTCGTCCAGAAGCAGGCCAAGGACGGCGGAACCGTCAAGCTCACGCTCGACAGCGATCTCGAGTGGTTCGCCACGCAGACGCTGGCCCAGCAGGTCCAGGCGACCGGTTCGCAGTTCGGGTTCGTGACGGTCGTGGAGGCCAAGACGGGCAAGGTCAAAGCCGTGGCCCAGTGGCCCTCCGCCGATCCCAACAACCTCGACGCGACCGATCCCAAGTACTGGAACCTGCTGCCGCTCACCGACCCGTACGAGCCCGGCTCGACGTTCAAAGCACTCACGGCCGCCATGCTGATCGACCAGGGCAAGGCGAGCCCGACCTCGCAGGTCCTCGCCCCCTACGAATGGAAGTCGGGCAACGGCGCCGACCTGCACGACTCCGGCTACCACGACCCGCTGCGGCTGACGCTGACCGGCGTGCTGATGATGTCGTCGAACACCGGGATGTCCCAGCTCGGCCGGGCGCTCAGCGACCAGACGCGCTACGACTACCTCAAGAAGTTCGGTATCGGCGACAGCACGGGGCTGCCGTACCCGGGGGAGTCCGACGGCATCCTGAACCCCGTCGACAGCTGGGACGACCAGACCAAGTACGCGACGATGTTCGGCCAGGGCGTCTCGGCGACCCAGCTGCAGATGGTGGACGCCTACCAGGCGCTCGCCAACGGCGGCGCGCGCATCCCGCTCTCCCTGGTCGAGAGCTGCACCGACGCCGACGGCAAGGTCACGCAGGTCCCGTCGGCCAAGGCGACCCAGGTCGTCTCGCCGGAGGCCGCCAGCACAACCCTCGGGATGATGGAGTCGGTCGTCACCAAAGGCGAGCTCGCGAAGCAGCTCCAGATCCCCGGCTACCGCGTCGCCGCCAAGACCGGAACGGCCCAGCAGCCGGACGGCAAGGGCGGGTACCTGCCCTCGTACTACGTCTCGGTGATGGGCGTCGCCCCGGTCGACGACCCCCAGTACGTCGTTTCGGTCAACCTCGGATACCCGACTACCATTACTTCGTCGGCAGCCGCCGCTCCGCTGTTCCACACGATCATGAGCCAGGTGCTGAAGACCTACCGGGTGAAGCCGTCGACGACCAGCCCGGCCGACTACCCTCCGTACTACTGAAAGTGAGCCCCGTGACAGGACCGGCGCCCTCCTCCCTGCGCCCCGAGCATCCCGTCGCCCGTCCGCTCGCCCAGTTGGTAGCGGAGTTCGGGTTGGACTGCCGAGGCGACCTCGACGCCGTCGAGGTGACCGGTGCAGCACTCGCGAGCTCCGCCGTCGAGCCCGGCGACCTCTACGTCGGCGTGCCCGGCAAGAACGCGCACGGTGCGAGCTACGCGGCGGCCGCTGCGGAGGCCGGAGCCGTCGCGGTGCTCACGGACGAGGCCGGCGCCGACCTCGCCGCCGCCTCTGGACTCCCGGTGATCGTCACCCAGGACCCGCGCGCCGCCCTCGGGGCCGTCGCCGCGTGGATCTACCGCACCGACGAGAACCAGGCGACGCTCTTCGGCGTCACCGGCACCAACGGCAAGACCAGCGTGGTCTACCTGCTCTACGCGATCCTCGGGCAGCTCGGCGTCGTCGCCGGGCTCAGCTCGACCGCCGAGCGCCGCATCGGCGAGCAGGCGATCACCAGCAAGCTGACCACTCCGGAGGCCAGCGAGCTTCACGCGCTCCTCGCCCGGATGCGCGAGGAGGGCGTCCGCGCCGTCGCCCTCGAGGTCTCGGCCCAGGCCCTCAGCCGCCACCGCGTCGACGGCATCGAGTTCGACGTGGTCGGGTTCACCAACCTCAGCCACGACCACCTCGACGACTACACGGCGATGGACGACTACTTCGAGGCGAAGCTCGAGCTGTTCCAGCCGGACCGCGCCCGCCGCGGGGTCGTCACAGTGGACTCCGACTGGGGCCGCTCACTCGTCCAGCAGTCGCGCATCCCCGTCACGACGCTGTCCAGCTCGCCCGGCACCGAGGCCGACTGGACCCTGACGATCCTCGACGAGACCCTCTCGGACACGTCGTTCGCGCTCGAAGGACCGGACGGCCGCCGTCTGGAGTCCTCGGTGCCGCTGATCGGCGCCTACAACGCCGCGAACGCGGCCCTCGCCATCGTGATGCTCGTCGAGTCCGGCTACGACCTCGACGCGATCGGCGCCGCGCTCGACCGCGACGGCGGGATCGACGCCTACGTTCCCGGACGCACCGAGCGGCTGTCCGGAGACCGCGGCCCGGTCGTCTTCATCGACTACGGCCACACGCCCGACGCGTTCCTCTCGACCCTGACGGCGCTCCGCCGCGTGACGTCGGGACGCGTCGTCATGGTCTTCGGCGCCGACGGCGACCGCGACACGACCAAGCGCGCCGACATGGGCGCGATCGCCGCCCGCGGCGCCGACGCGGTGGTCATCACGGACTTCCACCCGCGCTGGGAGGACCCGGCTGCGATCCGCGAGGCGCTGCTCGCGGGGGCCCGCGCCGCTGTCCCGGACGGCGAGCTCTACGAGGTGCCCGACCCGCGCGCCGCCTTCCGCAAGGCGCTCTCGCTCGCGGGAGAGGGCGACGTCGTGCTGTACGCCGGACCGGGCCACGAGGACTACCAGGAGGTCGCGGGACAGCGCCTGCCGTACTCGGCGCGCGACGACGCCCGGCTCGCCCTCCGAGAGGCCGGGTGGCTCTGATGATCGCCCTCACCCTCGCCGAGGTCGCCGCGGCGACCCGCGGCACCCTGCTGCTCGACGGCGCCCTGATCGACGGCGCACCGGCGACGCCCGAGACGGTCGTCTCCGGTCTGTCGACGACCGATTCGCGGGAGGTCGTGCCCGGCACCCTCTTCTTCGCCAAGCCCGGCGAGTTCACCGACGGGCACCTCTTCGCGCCGCAGGCGGCCGAGGCGGGAGCCGCACTCCTCGTCGTCGACCACGCGCTCGACCTCCCGGTGCCGCAGCTGCTCGTGGAGGACACCGTCGTCGCCCTCGGCGACCTCGCGACCGAGGTGATCGCCCGTGTGCGCGCCCTCGGCCGGCTGAAGATCGTCGGTGTCACCGGCTCCAACGGCAAGACGACGACCAAGAACCTCCTGCGCGAGATCCTGGAGCAGGTCGGCCCGACCATCGCACCGCGCGCTTCCTTCAACAACGAGGTGGGCGCTCCCGTCACGATGCTGGAGGTCACGGAGGAGACCCGGTACCTCGTCGCCGAGATGGGCGCGAGCGGCGTGGGCGAGATCGCGCGCCTCGTGCGCATGGCCCGCCCGGACATCGGGATCGTCCTGAAGGTCGGCCTCGCCCACGCGGGCGAGTTCGGCGGGATCGAGCAGACGCTGGCGGCGAAGACCGAGATGGTCAGCGACCTCCTCGAGTCCGACGTCGCCATCCTGAACCTGGACGACCCGCGCGTCGCCTCGATGGCGGACAAGACGGCCGCCCGGGTGCTGTGGTTCGGCCTCGACAGCCGCGCCGACGTGCGCGCGACCGACGTCGTCTCCAGCGCCCGCGGCACCTCGTTCACCCTGCACCTGCCGGACGGCGCCTCCCGTGAGGTGCGGTTCCAGGTGCTCGGCGAGCACCACGTGATGAACGCGCTGGCGGCCGCGGCCGCGGCGCACACGCTCGACGTGGGCATCGACGCGATCGTCGCCGCCCTCCAGACCGTGCAGCGCGCCGAGCGCTGGCGGATGGAGGTCATGGGCGGTGCCCGTGGCGTCACGGTCATCAACGACGCGTACAACGCGAGCCCGGACTCCATGTCCGCCGCGCTCAAGACCCTCGCGCAGATCGCGGAGCCGGGTTCCCGGACCGTCGCGGTGCTGGGCGAGATGAGCGAGCTCGGCGAGTTCTCCGGGGAGGAGCACGATCGCATCGGCCTGCTCGCCGTCCGGCTCGGGATCGGCCAGCTCGTCGTCGTGGGCCCCGAGGCCCGCCGCATGCACATCACGGCCATCAACGAGGGCTCGTGGGACGGCGAATCCCTCTACTTCGACACCCAGGACGCCGCGTACGAGCACTTGGCGGGGGACCTCCGCGAGGGGGACACCGTGCTCGTGAAGTCCTCCAACTCCGCGGGACTGCGCTTCCTCGGCGACCGACTGGGAGAATTCTTCTCGTGAGAGCCCTGCTGACCTCCGGTGCACTGTCGATGGCGTTCTCGCTGTTCCTGACGCCGCTGTTCATCCGCCTGTTCCGCCGCCTGCAGTGGGGGCAGTTCATCCGCGACGACGGGCCGCAGAGCCACCACGCGAAGCGCGGGACCGCCACCATGGGCGGCATCATCGTCATCCTGGGAACGCTCTTCGGCTACTTCACGGCCCTCCTGCTCACCGGCGACGAGACGAGCGTCTCCGCGCTGCTCGTGCTGTTCCTGATGGTGGGGCTGGGCGTCGTGGGCTTCATCGACGACTTCCTCAAGACGCGCCGTGAGCGGAGTCTCGGCCTGACGGGTTGGGCGAAGGTCGCCGGCCAGGTCGTCGTCGCCACCGTCTGGGCGTTACTGGCGATCTCGTTCCCCAACGGCAACGGCGACACCCCCGCGTCGATGAGCGTCTCGTTCATCCGCGACCTCCCGATCGACTTCGGCCATCTCACCCAGTTCGGGGCGATCGGCCTCGTGGTGGGCTACGGGCTCTACCTGATCTGGATCAACTTCATCGTCGCGGCCACCTCGAACGGCGTGAACGTCACCGACGGTCTGGACGGACTCGCGTCGGGCGCGTCGATCCTCGCGATCGGCGCCTACATCATCATCGGCTTCTGGCAGTCCATCCAGTCGTGCGCCAACTCCAACCTGAACCCGGAGAACGTGGCCAAGTGCTACGAGGTGCGCGATCCGTTCGACCTCGCGATCGTCGCGACGGCGATCGTCGGCGCCGTGGTCGGCTTCCTCTGGTGGAACACGTCGCCCGCCCAGATCTTCCTCGGCGACACCGGCTCGCTCGCGCTCGGCGGCGCGGTGGCGGCCCTCGCCATCCTCAGCCACACCGAGCTCCTGCTCGTGCTCATCGGCGGCCTCTTCGTGATCGAGGCGGGTTCGGTGATCGTCCAGCGGGCGTACTTCAAGCTCACCCACGGCAGGCGCATCTTCCTGATGAGCCCCATCCATCATCATTTCGAGCTCAAAGGCTGGGCGGAGGTGACGGTCGTCGTGCGGTTCTGGATCATCGGCGGACTGCTCGTCGCCGCCGGCGTCGGCTCGTTCTACCTCGAATGGCTCGCCACATGAGTGCGGGGGAGCGGCTCTCGACCCTCACGAGCTGGCACGCCGACTGGCGCGGGCTGCGGGTCGCGGTCTACGGCCTCGGCGTCACCGGCTTCTCGGTCGCGGACACCCTGGCCGAGCTCGGGGCCGAGGTCCTGGTCGTCACGGCCTCGGCGGATTCCGAGCGCGCGATGCTGCTCGAGGTCATCGGCGCCGAGCTGCTCGAGGAGGCCGACCTGTCGTCGCCGCCCGCGCGCCTGACCGAGTTCGACCCGGAGCTCGTCGTCGTCTCGCCCGGATTCCACTGGGACCACCCGCTGCTGGTGTGGGCCGAGGAGCGGGAGACACCGGTCTGGGGCGACATCGAGCTCGCGTGGCGACTCCGGGACAAGGTGGCCGCTCCCGGCAGCGGGAACACCCCCGCGGACTGGATCTGCGTCACCGGCACCAACGGCAAGACCACGACCGTGCAGCTGACCGCGACGATGCTCCTCGCGGGCGGCAGCCGCGTCGCCCCCTGCGGCAACATCGGCGTGCCCGTGCTCGACGCGATCCGCGACCCCGAGGGCTTCGACGTGCTCGTCGTGGAGCTCTCCAGCTACCAGCTGCACTGGATCAACCGCAACGCGGGCGGCGAGCTGTACCCGTACTCCTCGGCCTGCCTGAACATCGCGGACGACCACCTCGACTGGCACGGCTCGCTGGAGGCGTACATCGCCGCGAAGGCGAAGGTCTACGACAACACCCAGGTGGCGTGCGTGTACAACCGCGCCGACGCCAACACCATCCTCATGGTGGAGGAGGCGGAGGTGGTCGACGGCGCGCGCGCCATCGGCTTCGGCCTCGACGTGCCCGGCCCGAGCGACTTCGGCGTCGTCGACGGCATCCTGTGCGACCGTGCGTTCCTCGAGGACCGCATGACCACCGCGCTCGAGCTGACCACGCTGGACGAGCTGCGGGAGGCCGGGCTCTCGGCCCCGCACGTGGTCGCCAACATCCTCGCCGCCAGTGCGCTCGCCCGTTCCTACGGGGTCGAGCCGCAGACCATCCGCGACGTGCTGACCGCCTTCCGCCTCGACGCCCACCGCATCGAGTTGGTGCGGGTGGAGGCCGGCGTGAGCTGGGTCGACGACTCCAAGGCCACGAACCCGCACGCCGCCGACGCGTCGCTGCGCGCGTACTCGTCGGTCGTCTGGGTGGTCGGCGGCCTGCTGAAGGGCGTCGACATCGACGAGCTCGTCCGCACCCACGCGTCCCGCCTGCGCGGCGCCGTGCTGATCGGCGTCGACCGCGAGCCGCTGCGGGAGGCATTCCGGCGACACGCGCCGACGCTTCCGGTGGTGGAGGTCGAGGCCGACGAAACTGAAGGGGTCATGCCGACGGCTGTCCGCTCGGCCGGCGGTCTCGCCCGCGAGGGCGACACCGTTCTGCTGGCGCCGGCTGCGGCGTCCATGGACCAGTTCGCCGACTATGCGGAACGGGGACGCCTCTTCCAGGCGGCCGTCAACGAGTACTTGGGAGGTGAGGCGGATGACTTCTCCGCCTCGCGTCCCGACGAGGACTGACCGGCCGTCTCCCTCTGCGCGGGAGGCTGCGTCGGCCGCGACCGCCTCGCGCCTGGCCGGTCTGACCGCCCGCATCTCGCTCGGCAAGAACGTGACTGCCGAATCGGCCAACTACTTCATGCTGCTCGGCGTGACGCTGTTCATGGTGTTCTTCGGGCTCGTGATGGTGCTCTCGTCGTCCTCCGTGGAGTCCCACAGTGACAGCGACAACTTCTTCTCGCGGTTCTGGTCGCAGGGCGCCTTCGCGCTGATCGGCCTGCCGCTGATGTTCCTCGTGTCCCGGTTGCCGGCACGGTTCTGGAAGAAGTCGATCTGGTTCCTGCTCGCCGCCGCGTGCTTCCTCCAGGTGCTGGTGCTCCTCACTCCGCTCGGGGTCGAGATCGGCGGCAATCGCAACTGGCTGCGGATCGGGTCGTTCACGGGTCAGCCGTCGGAGGCGATCAAGGTCGCCCTCGTGGTCTGGCTCGGGGTGGTGCTCGCGCGCAAGCGGGACGTCCTCGACCAGTGGAAGCACGTCGCGGTGCCCGTCGTCCCGGTCGCGGGAGGCGCGATCGCACTCGTGCTGCTCGGCGGCGACCTCGGCACGACCGTCATCATGGCGGCCCTCGTCCTCGGCGCCCTGTTCTACGCCGGGGTGCGGATGCGGTATCTCGTGATCGGCACGCTCGGCATGGGGGCGATCGCGGTCGCCGTCGCGCTCTCCAGCGCCAGCCGCGTCGGGCGCATCGCCGCCTTCTTCGGGGGCAGCAGCGCCGCGAACCCCGACGTGGACTGGCAGATCAAGAACGGCTTCTACGCCCTCGCATCCGGGGGCGTGTTCGGTGTGGGGCTCGGCAACTCGCACTCCAAGTGGTCGTGGCTCCCCGCCGCCGACACCGACTTCATCTTCGCGATCATCGGCGAGGAGCTCGGCCTCATCGGCGCGATCGTCGTGCTCCTGCTCTTCGTCCTACTCGCGATCGTCTTCCTGCGCATCATCCACGCGTCGACCGACCCGTTCGCGCGGGTCACGACCGCCGCGATCATGGTGTGGCTGATCGGTCAGGCGTTCGTCAACATCGCCGTCGTGCTCGGGGTGATACCCGTGCTCGGCGTACCGCTCCCACTGATCTCTGCGGGAGGGACTGCCATGATCAGTTCCATGATCGCCATCGGAATCGTCCTCTCGTTCGCGCGCGAATCGAGCAAGGAATCGCACACGACCCCGTCCGCCGCCCGATCGGCCGGTCCGCGCGCATGACGCGGTACCTGCTGGCCGGTGGGGGGACCGCCGGCCACGTGAACCCGTTGCTGGCCGTCGCCGACCGCCTGCGCCGTGACGACCCGACGGCCGAGATCCTCGTGCTCGGCACCAAGGAGGGCCTAGAAGCGCGCCTGGTGCCCGCGCGCGGCTACGAGCTGGCCACGATCCCGAAGCTGCCCTTCCCGCGGCGTCCCAACGCCGCGGCGCTGCGCTTCCCTGGCGCATACCGGCGGACCATCCGCACGGTCGTCGACCTGATCCGGGAGCGGGGCATCGACGCCGTCGTCGGCTTCGGCGGCTATGCCGCCGCGCCGGCCTACTCCGCCGCTCGCAAAGCGGGCGTCCCGCTCGTGATCCACGAGGCCAACGCCCGTCCGGGACTCGGCAACCGCCTCGGCGCGCGCTACACCCCCTGGGTGGGCGTGGCCTTCGAGGGGACCCGGCTGCCCCACGCCACGTTCGTCGGCATGCCGCTCCGCGTCGAGATCGAGGAGCTGGACCGCGCGGCGTCGCGTCCCGCCGCCCTCGCCGAGTTCGGCCTCTCCGACGACCGCCCCACGCTGCTCGTCACCGGCGGCTCGCTCGGGGCGCGCCGGCTGAACGGCACGATCGCCGCCCGCGCCCGCGAGTTGACGGCGGCGGGCTGGCAGGTGCTCCACATCCAGGGCGGCCGCGGCGAACTGACGGACCCGGGAGTCGAGCACTACCGGCTGCTGGACTACTGCGACCGCATGGACCTCGCGTTCGCCCTCACCGACTTCGCCGTGGCCCGCGCCGGGGCGGCGACCGTGAGCGAGTTCGCTGCTCTGGGCATCCCGGCGGTCTACGTGCCGTTCCCGATCGGGAACGGCGAGCAGCGCTACAACGCTGCGGGCGTCGTCGGCGCAGGCGGCGGAATCCTCGTGGACGACGCCGCGTTCCTTCCCGAGTGGGTCGACGCCGAGCTCCTGCCCCTCCTGAACGACCGCGAACGCGTGGCCGTGATGTCCGCCAGGGCAGCCGGTGCCGGGGTCCGCGACGGGTCCGACCGCATGGCGGCACTTGTCCGGCGCTCCCTCGGCCTCGCATAGCCCCGTGAGAAGATGGAGGAAGCCCTGATGGAGTTACTCCTCGTGAACCGAAAGCAGTGCCCGTGATCAAGCCCGACCTCTCCATGACCATCCCCGACGACCTCGGCGCCCTGCACTTCGTGGGCATCGGCGGGTCCGGGATGAGCGGGATCGCCCGCCTGTTCCTCGAGGCCGGCTACACGGTGACGGGCTCGGACGTGCGCCACTCCGCCAACATCGACACGCTGCGCGCGCTCGGCGCGACGATCGCCGTCGGCCACGACGCCGCGAACGTCGGCGACGCGGACACGCTCGTCGTCACCGGCGCGCTCTGGCAGGACAACCCCGAGTACCAGCTCGCACTCGCGAAGGGCCTCCCGGTGCTGCACCGGTCGCAGGCGCTCGCCTGGCTGATCAACCGCAAGCGGCTCGTCGCCGTCGCCGGTGCGCACGGCAAGACCACGTCGACGGGAATGATCATCACCGGCCTGCTCGGGCTCGGCGAGGACCCGAGCTTCGTCAACGGCGGTGTGATCGCCTCCCTCGGCAAGAGCTCGCAGACCGGCAGCGGCGACCTCTTCGTGGTGGAGGCCGACGAGTCGGACGGCACCTTCCTGCTGTACGACACGGCGGTCGCGTTGATCACCAACGTCGACCCCGACCACCTCGACCACTACGGTTCGCTGGAGGCGTTCGAGGAGGCGTTCGTGACGTTCGCCCGCGAGTCGAGCGAGCTCGTCGTGGTGTCGTCGGACGACGCCGGTGCGAAGCACGTCACCGCCCGCCTGCTGGAGTCCACCCCCGACAAGCGCGTGGTGACCTTCGGCGAGGCGGAGGACGCGGACGTGCGCGTCCACTCCATCGTCACCGACGGGCCCGTCTCGTTCCGCGTCAGCTACGCGGGCGACGAGTACGCCGCTCAGTTGCGGGTGCCCGGTCGGCACAACGCCATCAACGCCGCGGGCGCGTTCGCGGTGCTCACCGGCCTGGGCTTCGAGCCGGCGGCATCGCTGGCCGCCGTCGCCGAGTTCGGCGGCACCGAGCGCCGGTTCGAGCTGCACGGGACCGTCGGCGGCGTGAGCGTCTACGACGACTACGCGCACCACCCGACCGAGGTCGCCGCGGCCCTCTCCGCAGCGCGGACGGTCGTCGGCTCCGGCCGCATCATCGCGGTGCACCAGCCCCACCTCTACAGCCGTACGCGCCTCTTCGCGAACGAGTTCGCCGAGACCCTGGAGACGTACGCCGACGAGACCGTCGTGCTCGACGTCTACGGTGCGCGCGAGGACCCGGAGCCGGGCGTCACCGGCGCACTCGTCGCGGACCGCTTCGCGCATCCCGAGCACGTCGCGTTCATCGCCGACTGGCAGGCCGCCGCCGATCACACCGCCGAGATCGCGCGCGAGGGCGACTTCGTCATCACGCTCGGCTGCGGCGACGTGTACCGCATCGTCCCCCAGCTGCTGGACTCGCTCCGCCGCGTCCGCGAGTAGCCGCCCGTGAAGCGCCCCCAAGGTCACGACCGGACGCCCGGGCAGACTCCGCCCGCGGCGCAGCCGCCCGCGCCGGAGACCGAGCGCCGCGCATCCGCGCCGCGGGCGACGACCACTCCGGCGGTGACCGAGCCGATCCCGATCGTCAGCGCACCCGTCTCCCCGCCGGTCGAGGAGCGTCGGCCCGTGCGCGCCGAGCGGCCCGTGCGCGCCGAGCGCCCCGCGAGTTCCGAGCATCCCGAACCGGGGACGGGCACCCGATCCGCCGCGGACACGTCGCCGTACGACCGGCTCCCGAGCAATCGCGACATCAGCAAGGCTCTCCGCGCCGCACGCAAGGAGCGCAAGCGGGTCGAGCGCGGCGAGGTGCGCCGATTCACCAAGCGATCCCGGCGGCGCCGTCAGGCGTGGCTCGGGGCGGCCGGAGTGGCGCTCGCGCTTGTCCTCGGGGTCACCCTGCTCGCGTTCTCGCCCGTGCTCGCTCTCAAGCACATCGAGGTGACCGGAGCCTCGCGGCTCGACCCGAAGGACATCGCGGCGAAGCTCGGCGATCAGCTCGGCAAGCCGCTGCCCCTGCTCGACCAGGCCGGCATCTCGCACGACCTCGCGGCGTTCCCGCTGATCCGCAGCTACACGGTGGAGAGCCACCCGCCGGACACCATCGTGGTCCGGGTGGTCGAGCGCCAGCCCATCGGCGCGATCCAGAAGGGTGCGGCCTTCACTCTGGTGGATGCGGCCAAGGTGCCGATCTCGTCCAGCGCGACCCGTCCGGACGGTTTCCCCCTGATCGCGGCCGGCGGCGCGTCGGCCGAGAACGACGCCGATTCGGCGTTCGCCGCGGCCGCCAGCGTCCTGAGCGCTCTGCCTGCAGCGACGCTCGCACAGGTGGACACGATCTCGGCGACGACCAAGGACGACGTCTCGTTCACGCTCCGCGGCAGCGGCGCGACGGTCGTGTGGGGGAGCGCGGAGGACTCCGACCTGAAGGCCGCCGACCTCGCCGCGCTGCTCGTCGGGGCGGCCGGAGCGAATCATTACGACGTGTCGTCGCCGCACAGTGTGACGACAGGATGATGCCGCGCAGACCGCGGCTTCTGGACGCACTTTCCCGACACGCCTGGCGGGTTCCGCCGCCACGGGCTGTGCGCACCTAACGTCGAAAAAAGGAATTGCATACTCAGCATAACTTTAAGCCTCGACTTGAGGTTGAAGGTTCCCGTGGAGGCCGGACGTGACAGCAAATCAGAACTACCTCGCCGTGATCAAGGTCGTCGGCATCGGCGGAGGCGGCGTCAACGCCGTCAACCGCATGATCGAGCTCGGCCTCCGCGGCGTCGAGTTCATCGCCATCAACACGGACGCGCAGGCGCTGCTCATGAGCGACGCCGACGTCAAGCTCGACGTCGGTCGTGAGATCACGCGCGGCCTGGGTGCCGGAGCGGACCCCGAGGTCGGTCGCCGCGCCGCCGAGGACCACGCGGAGGAGATCGAGGAGGCGCTCGCGGGCGCCGACATGGTCTTCGTCACCGCGGGCGAGGGAGGCGGCACCGGAACCGGCGGCGCTCCCGTCGTCGCGCGCATCGCCAAGTCGATCGGCGCCCTCACCATCGGTGTGGTCACCAAGCCGTTCTCCTTCGAGGGCAAGCGTCGCCAGCAGCAGGCCGAGGCCGGCGTGCAGCGGCTCAAGGAAGAGGTCGACACCCTCATCGTGGTGCCGAACGACCGGCTGCTGGAGATCAGCGACCGCGGCATCAGCATGCTGGAGGCGTTCTCCACCGCCGACCAGGTGCTCCTCGCGGGTGTGCAGGGCATCACCGACCTCATCACGACCCCGGGTCTTATCAACCTCGACTTCGCCGACGTGAAGTCCGTCATGCAGGGCGCGGGCAGCGCACTCATGGGCATCGGCTCCTCGCGGGGCGCCGACCGCGCGATCAAGGCCGCCGAGCTCGCCGTGGCGTCGCCGCTGCTCGAGGCCAGCATCGATGGAGCGCACGGCGTGCTCCTCTCCATCCAGGGCGGCTCGAACCTCGGCATCTTCGAGATCAACGACGCGGCCCGTCTGGTGCAGGAGGCCGTCCACCCCGAGGCCAACATCATCTTCGGTGCGGTCATCGACGACACCCTCGGCGACGAGGTCCGCGTCACGGTCATCGCCGCCGGTTTCGACGGGGGCGAGCCCGGTTCCAAGCCGGTGGTCGACACGCGTCGCTCGACGTTCGTCGAGGCCGGCGCGGAGGATGCGGCGGCCTCCTCCGCCGTGGTCGAGGCCGGCGAGGTCGAGGCGCCCGTCGCCGAGAACTGGACCGGTGAGACCCCGGTCGCCGAGACCGCTCCCAAAGACCCTGCGTTCGACGACGAGAATGACGACCTCGACATCCCCGACTTCCTCAAGTAGTCCGCTCGCCGAGCGCCTCGCGGCGGTCCGGGCCGGTATCGACGATGCCGCCCGGGCCGCGGGGCGGTCGCCGGACGAGCTGACCACCATCGTGGTCACGAAGTTCCATCCGGCGTCGCTCGTGCGCGAGCTCGCCTCCCTCGGCGTCCGCGACGTGGGGGAGAACCGGCACCAGGAGGCGCAGGAGAAGGCGGCCGAGCTGGCCGACCTCGACCTCGCCTGGCACTTCGTCGGACAGCTCCAGAGCAAGAAGGCGCGCCAGGTGCGACGCTACGCCTCGGTCATCCACTCGATCGATCGGTTCTCGCTCGTCGACGCGCTTCGTTCCGACGAGGGTGAGATCGATGCGTTCGTGCAGCTGAACCTCACGGACGACCCCGGACGCGGCGGCGTGGCCGACCGCGACCTCGAGCCGCTGGTCGAGCACGTGCTGACGACGCCCGGCCTGCGACTGCTCGGCGTGATGGCCGTCGCCCCTCTGGACGAGGAGCCCGCGCGGGCCTTCGAACGGGTGCGGGCCTCGAGCGAACGCGTGCGCGCGCTCGCCCCGGCGGCCTCCGCCATCTCCGCCGGGATGTCCCAGGACTACCGCGAAGCCGTCGCCGCCGGCGCGACACACCTTCGGATCGGGACCGCCATTACCGGGAATCGGCCGACCCTTCGTTAATCTCGAAGGAGAAGAAGGTTCGCAATACGTGCGTGCGAGGCGTCGGCGCACAGTTCTACACGGAGGAAGCGCATGGCCAACCCGCTGAAGAAGACGATGGTCTACCTCGGCCTCGCCGACGAGGAGCTGGAGTTCGACGAGCAGCCCGAGCAGGCGCAGCACCAGCCGCGCCGCGAGGCGCCTGCCCCCGCGCCCGTCCAGTCCGTCCCGCACCCCGCACCGGTCGCCCCCGTGGCCGGCCGCGCTCCGGTCACCCCGCTGCGCAAATCGTCCACCGCACGGAATGTTTCGGTACAGGAAATGAACGAGATCCTCACGGTCCACCCCCGCCAGTACCGCGACGCCCAGGCGATCGCCGAGTCGTTCCGCGAGGGCATCCCGGTCATCATCAACCTCTCGCAGATGAGCGAGGGCGACGCGCGTCGCCTCATCGACTTCGCCAGCGGCCTCTCGCAGGGCCTCTACGGCAAGATCGAGCGCGTGACGCCGAAGGTCTTCCTCCTCTCCCCGTCGCACGTGGTCGTCTCCGGCGAGCACGGCGGAGCGGACTCCGAGGTCGACGCCTCCTTCTTCGCCCAGAACTGAATCGGGCGGCTCCGGCCGCCGACACGACGTGAGCGCACGCCCCCTCGTCAGGGAGGGCGTGCGCTCTCCGTCATACTGGGAGGGTGCTTGTCGTCTCGATAGTCGCGACCATCGCGTACTACCTCCTCCTGATCTACTTCTTCGTCATGTGGGCGCGCTTCGTGCTCGACCTGGTGCGGACCTTCGCCCGGCAGTGGCGCCCGAAGGGGTTCTGGCTGCTGCTGGCCGAGGCGACCTACGCGATCACCGACCCGCCGATCAAGTTCTTCCGGCGCATCATCCCGCCGCTGTCGATGGGTCCCGTCGCCCTCGACTTCGGGTGGAGCCTGACGATGCTCGTCGTGATCATCCTTTTGTACGTGACGCTGGGATTCAGCTGAGCGTCGGTCCCCGAACCGGCCTCGACGCCGTTGTAGGGTGGTCGAGCCGACGTGCGAGCGCGGCGGAGTGTGCAGACCTGGCGCACTTTGCTAGCGTTGGCTGAACGCGATTTCTGTTCGTCTCTTTCAAGATCTAAGGTGGCTTGCCATGGCGCTGACTCCGGAAGATGTAGTCAACAAGCGGTTCCAACCGACGAAGTTCCGTGAGGGCTACGACCAGGACGAGGTCGATGACTTCCTCGATGAGGTCGTCGTCGAACTGCGTCGTCTGGGTCAGGAGAACGAGGAGCTCAAGCAGCGCCTCGTCGCCGCCGACTCGCGCATCGCCGAGCTGCAGCGCAGCTCGGGCTCTCCCGCCGCGACGCCCGCCCCTGTCGCGGCCGCGCCTGCCGTCGACAACGGTGAGCTGACCCGCCTCCAGCAGGAGAACGAGGAGCTCAAGCAGCGCCTCGCCGCCGCGCAGCAGGAGTCCGCAGCCGCCGCCGCTGCCGCTCCCGTCGCCGCCGCAGCCGCCGCGCCGGCCTTCGCCGCCGACAGCGCGAACGACCCCAACGCGACCAACAACCTCCTCCAGCTCGCGCGCCGTCTCCACGAGGAGCACGTGCGCGAGGGCGTCGAGAAGCGCGACTCGCTCATCGCCGAGGGTCACGCCACCGCGGCGCGGATCGTCGCCGAGGCCGAGTCGAAGCAGCGCGCCCAGATCAGCGCCCTCGACCAGGAGCGCACCCAGCTGGAGCGCCGCATCGACGAGCTCCGCACGTTCGAGCGCGACTACCGCCAGGGCCTGAAGGGCTACATCGAGGGTCAGCTCCGCGACCTCGACTCCCAGCCCGCCGCCGGCGGTGCCGGCTTCGGTCAGAACCGCGCGGCCGCTCCCGTGAGCGCCGGCGTCCCGGCGCCCGTCGCCGCGGACGGCTCCAGCTCTTCGGACCAGGGGCAGCAGCCCCCGGTCTTCCCCGGCTTTGGAGGCTAATACCTCCCGGCCCTCGGTCAGCGTCCGGGCCTTGGTGATCCTGGCGGTGGTCGCGCTCTGCGTGTACCTCGTCGACCAGATCGCCAAGGTCCTGGTCGTCGCCAACCTCTACGAGGGTCAGCGGGTCGAGGTGCTCGGCCAGCTGCTGCAGTTCAACTTCGTCAAGAACGCCGGCGCCGCCTTCTCGATCGGCAGCGGATCCACCTGGATCTTCTCGATCGTCGGCGTCGGCGTGCTCGGCTTCGTCATCTGGTACGCCCCGCGGATCAAGTCGACGGCGTGGGCCATCCTGTTCGGTCTGCTCCTGGGCGGCCTGCTGGGCAACCTCACGGACCGTCTCTTCCGGGAGCCCGGCTTCGGCGTCGGCCACGTGGTCGACTTCCTCCAGATCCCGATCCTGCCGGCGATCTTCAACCTCGCAGACGTCGCGATCGTGTCGAGCATGGCGCTCTTCCTGATCCTGACGATCCGCGGCATCGGCCTCGACGGTCGTCGCACCACCGAGGACGACGCCGACGAGCTCGATGACGCTTCTGAGGTCGACAGTGCCGACGTGGCGTCCGAGCCGCCCGCCGCGGCCCCTGTCGACGCGCCGGCCGAGGCCGAGCACCCCGAGAAGCCGCAGCCGTAGATGGAGTCGCGCAGTTTCCCCATCCCCGACGGGCTCGACGGGGCGCGGGTGGACGCGGGGCTCGCGAAGCTCCTCGGCTTCTCCCGGAGCTTCGCCGCCGAGATCGCGGAAGCCGGAGGCGTCACGGTCGACGGCCGCGACGTCGACAAGTCGGACCGGCTGACGGCCGGCTCCTGGCTCGAGGTGTCGTGGAAGCCGCGCGAGGAGGTCACGATCGTCCCGATCGCGGTCCCCGAGCTCACGATCGTCCATGACGACGACGACATCGTCGTGATCGACAAGCCGGTCGGTGTCGCGGCGCATCCCTCCGTCGGCTGGGAGGGGCCCACCGTGCTCGGCGCGCTCGCGGCCGCCGGCTTCCGGATCTCGACTTCGGGTGCGGCCGAACGGGCCGGAATCGTGCACCGTCTGGACGCGGGCACGAGCGGCCTCATGGTCGTCGCCAAGTCCGAGCACGCCTACACCGTGCTCAAGCGCGCGTTCCACGACCGGACCGTGGAGAAGATCTACCACGCCGTCGTCCAGGGCCACCCCGATCCGCTCACGGGCACGATCGACGCCCCCATCGGCCGTCACCCGAAGTCCGACTGGAAATTCGCGGTGATCGCCGACGGCAAGCCCTCGGTGACGCACTACGAGACCATCGAGGCTTTCCCTGCAGCGAGCCTGCTCGAGATCCACCTGGAGACCGGGCGCACCCACCAGATCCGCGTGCACATGGCCGCACAGCGCCATCCGTGCGTGGGCGACGCCATGTACGGCGCCGATCCGACACTCTCGGCCCGCCTCGGCCTCACGCGGCAGTGGCTGCACGCCGTCCAGCTCGCGTTCGAGCACCCCGCGACGGGGGAGTGGGTCACGTTCACGACCGGCTACCCGGCCGATCTCCAGCACGCGCTCGACGTCCTCCGCGCATCCTGACGCGCCCCGAGGGACGTCACGAACGGAGGAGTTCCGGCGGCGCCGAGGGATGACTGGCGGCTTACGGAGGAGATCCGATCCGGGGCCGGGAAAATGTCCTCCGGAGCCCGCGCGCGAGGCCCGCGACGTCGGTCCCACGACGTAGGCTTGTCCTCGACATGAGCGATTCCTTCGTCCACCTCCACGTCCACAGCGAGTACTCGATGCTCGACGGGGCGGCACGCGTCAAACCGCTGATCGACGCCGCCGTCGAGCAGCAGATGCCCGCCGTCGCGGTCACCGACCACGGCAACATGTTCGGCGCGTTCGACTTCTGGCGCACCGCCACGGACGCCGGCATCAAGCCGATCATCGGCACGGAGGCGTACCTCACGCCGCGCACGCACCGCACCGACAAGACGCGCGTCCGCTGGGGCGACGGCGGTGGAGATGACGTCTCGGGCTCGGGCGCGTACACGCACATGACCATGCTCGCGGCGACGACCGAGGGCATGCACAACCTGTTCCGGATGTCGTCGAAGGCGTCGATGGAGGGGTACTACTTCAAGCCCCGCATGGACCGCGAGCTGCTCAGCCAGTACGGCAAGGGCATCATCGCGACGACGGGATGCCCGTCCGGCGAGGTGCAGACGCGCCTGCGCCTCGGGCAGTACGACGAGGCCGTCAAGGCGGCGGCGGAGTTCCGCGACATCTTCGGCAAGGAGAACTTCTACGCCGAGATCATGGACCACGGGCTCGGCATCGAGCGCCGGATCATGAGCGACCTCATCCGTCTCGCCAAGGACCTCGGCATCCCGATGGTCGCCACGAACGACCTGCACTACACGCACGCCGAGGACGCGAAGAGCCACGCGGCCCTGCTGTGTGTCCAGTCCGGGTCCACGCTCGACGACCCCAACCGGTTCAAGTTCGACGCCGACGAGTTCTACCTGAAGTCGGCCGAGCAGATGCGCCAGCTGTTCCGCGACTACCCCGAGGCGTGCGACAACACGCTCGCGATCGCCGAGCGCTGCGACGTGCAGTTCGACACGCAGGCGAACTTCATGCCGCGGTTCCCGGTGCCCCCGGAGGAGACCGAGCAGACCTGGTTCGTCAAGGAGGTCGAGAAGGGGCTCACGGAGCGCTACCCCAACGGCATCACGCCGGAGGTGCGCAAGCAGGCCGACTACGAGATCGGCGTCATCTCGCAGATGGGCTTCCCCGGCTACTTCCTCGTCGTCGCCGACTTCATCAACTGGTCGAAGAACAACGGCATCCGCGTCGGCCCGGGCCGTGGCTCGGGTGCCGGCTCGATGGCGGCCTACGCCATGCGGATCACCGACCTCGACCCGCTGCAGCACGGCCTGATCTTCGAGCGCTTCCTCAACCCCGACCGCGTTTCCATGCCCGACTTCGACGTCGACTTCGACGACCGCCGCCGCGGCGAGGTCATCAAGTACGTGACCGAGAAGTACGGCTCGGAGCGCGTCGCCCAGATCGTCACCTACGGCACCATCAAGGCCAAGCAGGCACTGAAGGACTCGGGACGCGTGCTCGGCTTCCCGTTCTCGATGGGCGAGAAGCTGACGAAGGCGATGCCGCCGCCCGTCATGGGCAAGGACATCCCGCTCACCGGGATCTTCGACAAGAACCACCCGCGCTACAAGGAGGCGGTGGACATCCGGGCCGTCGTCGAGAGCGACCCGGAGGCGAAGACCGTCTTCGACACCGCGCTCGGCCTCGAGAACCTCAAGCGCCAGTGGGGCGTGCACGCGGCCGGCGTCATCATGTCCTCCGACCCGCTGATCGACATCATCCCGATCATGAAGCGCGAGCAGGACGGGCAGATCGTCACCCAGTTCGACTATCCGGCGTGCGAGTCGCTCGGCCTGATCAAGATGGACTTCCTGGGTCTCCGCAACCTCACGATCATCAACGACGCCCTCGACAACATCGAGGCGAACCGCGGTGAGAAGCTCGTGCTGGAAGACCTCGAGCTGGACGACCGGCCGGCGTACGAGCTGCTCTCGCGCGGCGACACGCTCGGCGTGTTCCAGCTCGACGGCGGGCCGATGCGCTCCCTGCTGCGCCTGATGCGCCCGGACAACTTCGAGGACATCTCGGCCCTCATCGCCCTGTACCGCCCGGGCCCGATGGGCGCGAACTCGCACACGAACTACGCGCTGCGCAAGAACGGCCAGCAGGACATCACGCCGATCCATCCCGAGCTGGCGGAGCCGCTCGCCGACATCCTGTCCACCAGCTACGGACTCATCATCTACCAGGAGCAGGTGATGGCGATCGCGCAGAAGGTCGCCGGCTTCTCCCTCGGACAGGCCGACATCCTCCGCCGCGCGATGGGCAAGAAGAAGAAGTCCGAGCTGGACAAGCAGTTCGCCGGCTTCGCCCAGGGCATGAACGACAACGGCTACTCGATGGACGCGGTGAACAAGCTGTGGGAGATCCTGCTGCCGTTCTCCGACTACGCGTTCAACAAAGCCCACTCCGCCGCGTACGGCGTGATCTCGTACTGGACCGCCTACCTGAAGGCGCATTACCCGGCCGAGTACATGGCGGCGCTGCTCACCAGCGTCGGCGACTCCAAGGACAAGATGGCGCTCTACCTGAACGAGTGCCGCCGGATGGGCATCAAGGTGCTCCCGCCGGACGTCAACGAGTCCAGCCTGTATTTCGGTGCCGTCGGCGAGGACATCCGCTTCGGGATGGGCGCCGTGCGCAACGTCGGCGCGAACGTCGTCGAGGGCGTGCGCGAGGCGCGCGAGAGCAAGGGCCGGTTCGAGTCGTTCCACGACTTCCTGTCGAAGGTGCCGATCCATGCCGCGAACAAGCGCACCGTGGAGTCGCTCATCAAGGCGGGCGCGTTCGACTCGCTCGGCCACACGCGCCGTGCACTCGTCGAGGTGCACGAGGACGCGGTGGAGTCCGCGGTCAAGATCAAGCGCAACGAGGCCAACGGCGACGTCGGATTCGACTTCGACAGCCTGTGGGAGGCCGACGAGCCGGGCCAGACGCAGCACAGCATCCCGGACCGCCCCGAGTGGGGCAAGCGCGACAAGCTCGCGTTCGAGCGCGACATGCTCGGGCTCTACGTCTCCGATCACCCGCTGGCGGGCCTGGAGCTGCAGCTGGCGAAGATGGCCAGCACGTCCATCGCCGACCTGGTCGGCTCCGACAACATCCAGGACGGCGAGACCGTCACGATCGCGGGGCTCATCACGAGCGTGCAGCATCGCGTCGCGAAGGCGTCGGGCAACCAGTACGGCATGATCACCGTCGAGGACTTCGGCGGCGAGATGACGGTCATGTTCATGGGCAAGGCGTACCAGGAGTTCTCGCCGATGCTCACGGGCGACGCGATCGTCGTGGTGCGCGGCCGGGTCAGCCTGCGCGACGACGGAATGAACCTGCACGCCTTCAGTCTGATGAACCCGGATCTCGGGCCCATCGAGGACAGCAGCCCCCTCCAGATCACCATCCAGGACCGCCGGGCGACCCCCGACGTCGTCACCCGGCTCGGCGAGACGTTCTCGCGGCATCCGGGAGACAACGAGGTGCGGATCCACCTGGTGACGGGAGGTCGCGTCCGGGTCCTCGGCGTGCCGAAGCAGGTCAAGGTCAGCCCCGACCTGTACGGCGAGCTCAAGGGCCTCCTGGGCCCGAACTGCCTGGTCTAGGTTGGTGCCATGAGCGACGGCGTCCGCAACCTGCACGAGGCACTCGCACGGATCGGCGAGCACTGGCAGCCGCACCGCCTGACGAGCGTCAACGACTACGACGTGAAGGTCGTGAAGCTGCTCGGCGAGTTCGTCTGGCACGAGCATCCCGAGACGGATGAACTCTTCCTCGTGCTGAGCGGCGAGCTCACGATCCAGCTGCGCGACGGGGATGTCGTGCTGGGCCCTGGCGACGTCTACGTCGTCCCGAAGGGGGTCGAGCACTGCCCGCGGGCCGACGCCGAAGTGGAGGCGGTCCTCTTCGAGCCGCAGGGCACGGTGAACACCGGGTCGGCCGGCGGCGATCGGACCGCTCAGCTCCGCGAACTGGACTGAGCGGCGGCCGGATCGCCCGCGCCGTCAGTCCAGCGCGGTCGGGCGGTGGTAGCGGCGCTCGTGGTAGAGCAGCGGCTCGTCCTCGGCGCCGAGCTCGCCCCGCTCGATCTGCACGACGACGACCGCGCTGTTGTGCACCGTGAAGCGCTCGATGATGCGGCCGACCATCCACGCGGTGGTGTCCTTGATGACCGGGAGGCCGTAAGGCCCCGGGTACCAGTGCTCGCCCTCGAAGCGCCGGGCGTTGTCGCCGGCGAGCTTCTCGGCGGCGGCCTTGTTGCGCACGCCCAGCGTGTGGATGACGACGCGATCCGTCTCGGCGATGGCGGGCCAGCTGGAGGCAGAGAGCGCCATGTTGAACGTCGCGAGCGGCGGCACGGCCGCCAGCGACGCGAGGGAGGTGGCCGTGAACCCGACGGGGCTGCCATCGGGCCGCAGGGCGGTGACGATGGCGACGCCGGCGGCGTGGCGGCGGAACGTCTGGCGGAAGGCCGACAGGTCCGGTGTCACGTCCGAGACGGTGCCGTCGGTGGGGTCGGGGGATGCGCTGTTCATACGTGTACTGCAAGCACCAATCGACGTCGAGAATTCCGCGCGGGGAAACCGGAGCGGGGGAGCGGATAGGCTTGTCGCGCCATGATGCAGACCATCGATCTCCGCGGAGTCCAGCCTACTCGCGCCGCCTTCGAGCGCCTCGTCCCCCGTCCCGTCGTGGACGTGGGGGTCGCGATGCATGTCGCGACCGAGCTGATCGACGACGTGCGCGCTCGGGGTGCCGCGGCGCTCCGGGAGCAGGCCGAGCGGTTCGACGGCGGGGCCCCGGCGACCGTCCGCGTCTCCGCCGAGGACATCGCCGCCGCCGTGGAGGCGCTTCCGGCCGAGGTCCGCGCGGCTCTCGAGGAGGCCATCGCACGCGTCCGGGAGGCGACCGTCGCGCAGGTGCCGCCGCCCGCCGAGACCCGCATCGGCCCGGGGGCGACCATCGTGCAGCGCTGGCAGCCCGTCGAGCGGGCGGGCCTGTACGTGCCCGGTGGCAAGGCCGTCTACCCGTCCAGCGTCGTGATGAACGCGGTGCCCGCCCAGATCGCGGGTGTCTCGTCCATCGCGCTCGTGAGCCCGCCCCAGCGCGAGTTCGGGGGAGCGGTGCACCCCGTCATCCTGGGCGCAGCCGGACTGCTCGGCATCGACGAGGTCTACGCGATGGGCGGTGCCGGCGCGATCGGCGCGCTCGCGTGGGGCGTCGAGGAGATCGGGCTCGAACCGGTGCAGGTCATCACCGGTCCCGGCAACATCTACGTCGCCGCCGCCAAGCGCGTCGTGCGCGGGACGGCCGGGATCGACTCCGAGGCGGGCACCACCGAGATCCTCGTGATCGCCGACGAGAGCGCGAACCCCCGCTACGTCGCCGCCGATCTGGTGAGCCAGGCTGAGCACGACGAGGCCGCCGCCTCCCTGCTCGTCACCGACAGCCCCGCCTTCGCCGAGCGCGTCACCGCGGAACTGGACGAGCTGGCCGGTGCCACCCGGCACAGCGAGCGCGTACGCACCGCTCTGGGCGGCCCGCAGTCCGCGATCGTGCTGGTCGACGACCTCGCCGCCGCAGCCGCCTTCAGCAACGCGTACGGCCCGGAGCACCTCGAGATCCAGACCGCGGACGATGACGCCGTGCTCGCCGACATCCAGAACGCCGGTGCGATCTTCATCGGGCCGAGTGCGCCCGTCAGCCTCGGCGACTATCTCGCCGGGTCGAACCACGTGCTGCCGACCGGCGGGCAGGCGCGGTTCTCGTCGGGCTTGGGCGCGTACTCGTTCCTGCGGCCGCAGCAGGTCATCCGGTACGACCGGGAGGCGCTGCGCGAGGTCGCCGACCGCATCGTCGCGCTCTCGGGTGCCGAGGACCTCCCCGCGCACGGCGAGGCGGTCACCGTACGCTTCCGCGGCTGAGCGCCGGGAGACCGGTAGAATCGGGGTATGTTCTGCCCCTTCTGCCGCCACCCGGACTCCCGTGTCATCGACTCCCGGACCAGTGACGACGGTCTCTCGATCCGCCGGCGCCGGCAGTGCCCCGAGTGCGGCCGCCGCTTCTCGACCACCGAGACGGCCAGCCTCAGCGTGATCAAGCGCAGCGGCGTGGCCGAGCCGTTCAGCCGCGAGAAGATCATGCTCGGCGTGCGCAAGGCCTGCCAGGGGCGGCCGGTGACCGATTCCGACCTCGCCGTGCTGGCGCAGAAGGTGGAGGAGACCATCCGTTCGACCGGCGCCTCGCAGATCGAGGCGAACGAGGTCGGGCTGGCGATCCTGCCCGAGCTGCGAGAGCTGGACGAGGTCGCGTACCTGCGGTTCGCCAGCGTCTACCAGGCGTTCGACTCCCTCGACGACTTCGAGGAGGCCATCCAGCAGCTGCGGGTCGCCCACCACGTCGTCCCCGCCGACGTGCAGGCCTGACGTCGACCGGTATTCTCGTACCGGCATGTATCCCACACTCTTCAGACTCGTCCTCGCCAAGCTCGACCCCGAGCGGGCCCACCACCTCGCGTTCGTCGTCATCCGTGCGCTGCCCGCGCTCGGGCTCAGCGGCCTCGCGCGCCGGTTCACCGCCGCGGACCCCTCCCTCGCCGTCGATGCCCTCGGGCTCCGGTTCGAGTCGCCGTTCGGCGTCGCCGCCGGCTTCGACAAGGACGGTGAGGGGGTGCTCGGCCTCGGCGCGCTCGGCTTCGGCCACGTGGAGGTCGGGACCATCACCGCCATCCCGCAGCCGGGCAACGACAAGCCGCGGCTGTTCCGCCTCATCCCGGACCGCGCGGTGATCAACCGCATGGGCTTCAACAACCGCGGCGCGGGCGTCGCCGCCGACCGCCTCCTGCGCGTCCTCCGATCGCGTCGCCGGCCGGTGCTCGGCGTGAACATCGGAAAGAGCCGCGTCGTCGCGGTCGAGGACGCCACTGCCGACTACCTGACCAGTGCGCGGGCGCTCGCGCCCGTGGCGGACTATCTGGTCGTCAACGTGAGCTCGCCGAACACCCCCGGCCTGCGCGGTCTGCAGGAGCTCGACCTCCTGGCGCCACTGCTCACTGCCGTCAAGGAGGTCGCGGGGGAGAAGCCGCTGCTCGTGAAGATCGCGCCCGACCTCACGGACGAGCAGGTGCAGCGGATCGCGGAGCTGGTGGTGCGCCTCGGCCTCGCCGGGATCATCGCCACGAACACCACGATCTCCCGCGAGGGACTCCGTACCGACCCCGCGCGCGTGCAGGCTGCCGGTGCGGGTGGCCTGTCCGGGGCGCCGCTCGCGGCGCGCTCGCTCGAGGTGCTGAAGCTGATCCGCGCGACCGTTCCACCGGAGCTCTGTGTGATCTCGGTCGGCGGCGTCGAGACCGCCGAGGACGTGCAGGAGCGCCTCGACGCCGGCGCGACCCTGGTGCAGGGCTACACCGCGTTCCTCTACCGCGGCCCGCTGTGGGCGCGGCAGATCAACCGCGGGCTGCTACGCCTCCGGCGTGCCCTGGTGGAAGCGTAGGCGCCAGCGGTCGCCGCTGCGCTGCCACAGTGAGCTGCGCAGGGTTCCACCGCGCACGTCGGTCGTCCGGGCGGTGAGCAGGATGACGCCGTCCGCGACGACGTCGGTCGCCAGCACCTCCAACTCCACGACCTCGGATTCCTCGCTCGCGAGAGCCTGGAGCGTGTCGTCCCGTCCCCACAGCCGACCGGAGCGGCCGATCTCGGCGAAGTCGGGGTGCAGCAGGCCGGCGACACGGGACGAGTCGGAGCGGACGGCCGGGTCGAGCAGTTCGCGCTCGAGCCGGGCGACGACCTCCTCATCGGTCTCTGCAACGGCGAGATCGCCGAAGATGTCGAGCTCGAGTGCATCCTCGACGGCCGCAGCGGGCGGCGCTGCCGGCGCCGATTCAGCAGCGGGGGTGGGCGCCGCAGCACGGGGTGCCGGGGGCGCGGCCTCCTCGATCGGCTGCTCGGCCCGACGCGGCGCGTTCGGCCAGCCCGGCCCGATCGGGATCGGGTCGCCCTTCTGATACGCGGTGGCCACGGCGCGGGCACGCACGTCGGCCGCCTCGTTGAGGTCGTGGCCGGCGTGGCCCTTCACCCACTCGAAGGCGTACCGCCGGCCTTGCAAGGCACGGTCGAGCCGCTCCAGCAACTCGCGGTTGAGCACGGGCGCACCGTCGGCCTTGCGCCAGCCCTTGCGCTTCCAGCCCGCCATCCACTTCGTGACGGCGTTGATCACGTACTGGCTGTCGCACAGGATGTGAAGGTCGTCGTCGAGATGAGCCGTCGACTCGAGCAGGTCGATGACGGCCATGAGCTCACCCTGGTTGTTGGTGCCGTGCGGCCATCCGCCCGCCGACCAACGGTCGTCGTCGACGTACCAGGCCCAGCCGGCCGGACCGGGATTGCCGAGGGCGGAGCCGTCGGCTGCTGCGACGATCGTCACGTCAGGCGGGGTACTGGCCGCGCTTGACCTGCGGCTTGGGCAGACGCATGACGCGCAGCTGCAGCGCGCGCATGGCCGCGTACCAGCGCAGACCCCGCTCGACCTTGTCGGCGCCGTACTTCGCCGCGATGCGCTTGCGCACGAGGAAGCCGAGGACGATGCAGTCGAGGACCGAGATCAGGAAGAAGGCCCAGAGGGCGAAGAGCGCCCACACCTGCAGGAACTGCCACGGCAGGAAGCTCAGGACGATGATGACGAGCATCACCGGGATGAGGAACTCGCCGATGCTGAAGCGGGCGTCGACGTAGTCGCGCACGTAGCGGCGCTGCGGGCCCCGGTCGCGCTGCGTGAGGTAGCGCTCGTCGCCGTTCGCCATGCCGACGCGGGCCTTCTCACGGGCCTCCGCCTGCTTGGAGCGCGCGTTGCGGGCCGCCTCTTTGCGGTCGCCGGGGACCAGGGGGCGCTTGCGGGCGGCCTCCTGCTCGCGGCGGGAGGGCGTCGGTGCGCCCTTGCCCTGGTTCAGGCGCTCTGCCGTCTGTTCGGGTGTCTCGGCGATCGGCGTCTCCGCCTCGGTCGCCGGGTGGTCTCGTTTCGCCAACGCTCAGCCTTCGGTTGTGGGGTCACTTAAGATTACCCGCATGACTGACTCCCAGCCGTCTTCCGGCCAGTATTCGCAGCCCGCCGACGATCCGGCGGCGGAGGGACGCGTCCGCGCGGCGGTCGAGGGCGGCCTTCCGTCGACCATCGCGGACCTCTCGCGCCTCGTCCGCATCCCCTCCGTCTCGTGGTCCGCCTTCGACCCCGCGCACGTGCGCGCGAGTGCCGACGCGGTGGCCGGACTGCTGCGCGACACCGGCGTCTTCGAGAGCGTCGAGGTCACGCAGGCGCCCATCGACGGAGAGCAGCTCGGCCAGCCCGCGGTGCTTGCGACGCGTGCGGCCCGCAACGGCCGCCCGACCGTCCTGCTCTACGCCCACCACGACGTGCAGCCGCCCGGATCGGACGACGACTGGAACACCCCGCCGTTCGAGCCGACCGTGCGCGGCGACCGGATCTACGGGCGCGGAGCCGCGGACGACAAGGCCGGCGTAATGGCGCACGTGGCCAGCGTCCGCGCGCTCGTGGAGGCCCTCGGGCCCGACTTCGACCTCGGCCTCGCGGTGTTCATCGAGGGGGAGGAGGAGTTCGGCTCCCGCTCCTTCGCGAACTTCCTCCACGAGAACCGCGCCGCCCTCGCCGCCGACGTGATCGTCGTCGCCGACTCGGACAACGTCGACATCGACACGCCCGCGCTCACCGTCTCGCTCCGGGGCAACGTGACCTTCCGCCTGACCGTGTCGACCCTCGAACACGCCTCGCACTCCGGCATGTACGGCGGCGCGGCTCCGGATGCGATGCTCGCGCTGGTCAAGCTGCTCGCGACCCTGCACGACGACCGCGGCGAGGTCGCGGTCGACGGCTTCCTCTCCTACGACGACGCGGCCGAGCCGCCGCACCTGAGCGAGGAGCAGTTCCGCGAGGAGGCCGCCCTGCTGCCGGGTGTCACGCCCATCGGCAGCGGACCCATCCTGTCGCGCATGTGGTCCAAGCCGACCATCACCATCACCGGCATCGACGCGCCGACGGTCGCGAACGCCTCCAACACGCTCCTCCCGAGCGCCGCGGTACGCCTCAGCGCCCGCGTCGCGCCGGGACAGCCGGCGGCGGAAGCCTACGCGGCGATCGAGCGGCACCTGCGCGCCCACGCGCCGTTCGGCGCCCACGTCGACATCAGCGACGTCGACACCGGTGAGGCCTTCCTCGTCGACACGGCGGGCTGGGCCGCGACGGAGGCGAAGCGGGCGATGACCGATGCCTGGGGCAACGAGGCGGCCGAGACCGGCATCGGCGGGTCCATCCCGTTCATCGCCGACCTGGTCCGGGAGTTCCCGGACGCGCAGATCCTCGTCACCGGTGTGGAGGACCCGGACTCGCGCGCCCACAGCCCGAACGAGTCCCTGCACCTCGGTGTCTTCAAGCGCGCGATCCTCTCGGAGGCGCTCCTGCTCGCACGACTGGACCGCCGCGAGGCCTGAGCGCCGTCTGAACGTCTGGACAGCCTCCCGGGTTTCCGACGTACAATCGACGCAGATTTCGTATCCCGAAGTCCTTTTTTCCGTGTGAGGAGTTCCATGACCGACACAACCCTGACCGCGCCGAAGGCCCATGGCGTCGGCCTGACCGAGGCCGCAGCAGGCAAGGTCAAGAGCCTGCTCGAGCAGGAGGGCCGTGACGACCTGCGTCTGCGCGTCGCCGTCCAGCCCGGCGGCTGCTCGGGTCTCATCTACCAGCTGTACTTCGACGAGCGGATGCTCGACGGAGACGCGACGGTCGACTTCGACGGCGTCGAGGTCATCGTCGACAAGATGAGCGTCCCGTACCTGGACGGCGCCGCGATCGACTTCGAGGACACCATCCAGAAGCAGGGTTTCACCATCGACAACCCCAACGCGACGGGTTCCTGCGCCTGCGGAGACTCGTTCCACTGAGCCTCGCATAGCACAGAAAAACACCGTGGGCCGCCCCTTGTGGGCGGCCCATTGTGTTCGAATCAGGGTGTCCGGCGGAGTAGGGTAGGGAGAGCCACATACATTTGGATGTGAACTGTCCCAGAAGTCACTCGAAAGGTCACCGGTGCGTCACAATCGCCGTCTCCGATGGGCTGCCATCCCGATCGCAGCGACGCTCGTCGTCGTTCTCGCGGGTTGCACGCAAGCACAGCTGAACGGATTCCTCCCGGGATTCGTCGAGGGCGAGCAGCCCGTCACCAACCACACGGAGCGCATCAGCGGTCTGTGGGTGACGAGTTGGATCGTGCTCCTGATCGTCGGCGTCATCGTCTGGGGTCTCATCGTCTGGGCGGTCATCGTCTACCGCCGCCGCAAGGGTCAGACCGGTCTGCCGGTCCAGCTCCGGTACAACATGCCGATCGAGATCTTCTACACGATCGTGCCGCTGATCCTGGTGCTCGGTTTCTTCGCCTTCACCGCCCGCGACCAGAACGCGATCGAGAAGCCGTACGCCCACCCGGACCTCACCATCCAGGTCTACGCCAAGCAGTGGGCGTGGGACTTCAACTACGTCGACGACAACGTCTACGACCCGGGCATCCAGGTGCAGCCGGATGACGCCAGCGCCACCCCGGGCTCCGTGCAGGAGGGGTCGATCCCGACCCTGTACCTCCCGGAGAACAAGAAGATCACGATCCAGCTCGACTCGCGCGACGTGATCCACTCCTTCTGGGTGCCGGCGATGCTCTACAAGAAGGACGTCATCCCCGGCAAGACCAACTACATGTACTTCGAGACGACGGGCCGCACCGGCACGTTCGTCGGCAAGTGCGCGGAGCTCTGCGGCGAGTACCACTCCGCGATGCTCTTCAACGTGAAGATCGTCCCCCAGGACGTGTACGACTCGCACATCCAGAGCCTGCGCGACCAGGGCTACGAGGGTCAGCTCGGTTCCGAGTACGACCGCAACCAGAACCTGCCCGGAACGGGCGCTCCCAAGGGCAACGAGTAGGACACACCGATGACGACGACAGCACCGGCGCCTGGGGCGACCACCGCTCCCGCGCCGAAGCCCATGATCCTCAATGCCAACGGCATCGAGCGCAAGGGCAACATCCTCGTGAACTACATCACGTCGACGGACCACAAGACGATCGGGTACATGTACCTCATCTCGTCCTTCGTGTACTTCCTCATCGGCGGCGTGATGGCGCTCATCATCCGAGCCCAGCTCTTCGAGCCGGGCCTGCAGGTGGTGGCCACCAAGGAGCAGTACAACCAGCTCTTCACGATGCACGGCACGATCATGCTGCTCATGTTCGCGACGCCGCTCTTCGCGGGCTTCGCCAACGTGCTCATGCCGCTGCAGATCGGCGCCCCCGACGTGGCGTTCCCGCGTCTGAACGCGCTGGCCTACTGGTTCTACTCGTTCGGATCGCTCATCGCGGTCGCCGGCTTCCTCACCCCGCAGGGTGCGGCCTCCTTCGGCTGGTTCGCGTACGCGCCACTCTCGAGCACGACGTTCTCGCCAGGAATCGGCGGTAATCTCTGGGTCCTCGGACTCGGCCTCTCGGGCTTCGGAACGATCCTCGGTGCGGTGAACTTCATCACCACCATCATCACGATGCGCGCCCCGGGCATGACCATGTTCCGCATGCCGATCTTCACCTGGAACACCCTGGTGACGTCCATCCTCGTCCTGATGGCCTTCCCGGTGCTCGCCGCCGCGATGTTCGCCCTGGCGGCCGACCGTGTGTTCGACGCCCACATCTACGATGCCGCGAACGGCGGAGCCCTGCTCTGGCAGCACCTCTTCTGGTTCTTCGGCCACCCCGAGGTGTACATCATCGCGCTGCCGTTCTTCGGCATCGTGTCGGAGATCTTCCCGGTGTTCAGCCGCAAGCCGATCTTCGGGTACAAGACCCTCATCTACGCGACGATCGCGATCGCGGCCCTCTCCGTCACCGTGTGGGCGCACCACATGTACGTGACCGGCTCGGTCCTGCTGCCGTGGTTCTCGCTGATGACGATGCTCATCGCAGTGCCGACGGGCGTGAAGATCTTCAACTGGGTCGGCACCATGTGGCGCGGCTCGCTGACGTTCGAGTCGCCGATGCTGTGGTCGATCGGCTTCCTGATCACCTTCACCTTCGGTGGTCTGACCGGCGTCATCCTCGCGTCCCCGCCGCTGGACTTCCACGTCTCCGACACGTACTTCGTCGTGGCGCACTTCCACTACGTCGTCTTCGGAACCGTCGTCTTCGCGATGTTCGCCGGCTTCTACTTCTGGTGGCCGAAGTGGACGGGCAAGATGCTCAACGACCGTCTGGGCAAGTGGCACTTCTGGCTGCTGTTCATCGGCTTCCACACGACCTTCCTCGTGCAGCACTGGCTCGGTGTCGTGGGCATGCCGCGACGCTACGCGACGTACCTCCCGAGCGACGGCTTCACCTGGATGAACCAGCTCTCGTCGATCGGTGCCGGCATCCTGGCGATCTCGATGATCCCGTTCTTCGTGAACGTGTACCTGACGGCGCGCAACGCGCCGAAGGTCACGGTCAACGACCCCTGGGGCTACAGCCGCTCGCTCGAGTGGGCGACCAGCTGCCCGCCGCCGCGCCACAACTTCACGTCGATCCCGCGCATCCGTTCGGAGTCGCCCGCGTTTGACCTGAACCACCCCGAGGCCGGCATCCCGATCGGTGTCGGAGGCGCGAAGGACGCCCCGGATGCCCCCGTGCTCGACGTCGCGAACAACGAGGTGAAGTAACCCATGAGAGCCAATGCCATCCTCTTCTGGATCCTCTCGGCCTTCTTCATCCTCTCCGCGGTGGTCTACACCGTGTGGAGCCTGCTCGACCCGATGCACCAGAAGGTGGAGTGGGTCGGAACGGTCGCGCTCGTCCTGAGCGCCATCCTGGCCGCGTTCATCGCGTTCTACATCGGCCGTACGCACGCCTCGCAGGGCGGCGAACTGCCGGAGGACCGCCTCGACGCGAACATCGACGACGGCGACCCGGAACTCGGGCACTTCAGCCCGTGGAGCTGGTGGCCGATCGCCCTCGCGACCGGTGCCGCTCTGGTCATCCTCGGCCTGGCCGTGGGTTTCTGGATCTGCTTCATCGGTGTGGCGTTCAGCCTCATCTGCATCGTCGGCTGGGTGTTCGAGTACTACCGCGGGTACTTCGCCCGCTGAGTCTCACCCGACCAGCGACACGTGTCGACAGGGCCGCCTCCTCCGGGAGGCGGCCCTGTCGCGTTGTGCGGCCGGTGCTAGGCGGGGCGTGTCTCGCGCGATAGCTTGTCGCCAGCGACCACCACGGTGGTGTGGCGGTCCCGGCGAGGGGATCAGGCATGTTCGACGAGTCCGCGTACGTGATCCGGGGCGGGTTTCCGACGGCGGAGGCCGCGGCTCTCGCGTTCGATGAGGCCGACCTGGTGCGGGCGCTGCACGCGTATCGGTTCTTCTATCCGACCGTCTCGTTCGAAGCGACGTGGCGGGGCAACCGGGACGGCGGGGTGGTCCCCAACGAAGTGTTTCCCGCCTTGAAGGGCACGCCGAAGCAGTTCGTCTTCACGCCGAACTCGGACACCCCGTACGGTGCGGTCGCGCTCGATCTCTCGGACGGCCCGATCGTCCTCGAGGTGCCGCCCGGACCGATCATGGGGACGTTCAACGATCTCAACCAGCTGTGGATCATGGACTACGGTCTCCCGGGCCCCGCGAGGGCGGCGGGAGGCAAGCACGTGGTCCTCCCACCCGGGTGGGACGGCGAGGTCCCCGACGGGATGTACTCGGCGCGGTCGACGACCAACCGGGTTCTCGGGCTCATCCGGGCGATGCCGATCGGCGGTGACATGGAGGCCGCGGACCGGCTGATGCAGTCGGTGAAGGTGTATCCGCTGGAGCCGCGTGTCGATTGGCCGGAGACCACCTGGGTCGATCTCTCCCTGCTGGACGGCGCCGATTTCACCCCGGTGCGCTGGGAGACCGGACTCGACTACTGGCGGGTGCTACACGAGACTCTGAACGAGGAACCACCGAACCCCGCCTACCGCTACGAATACGGAGAGTTGGCGCAGCTCGGCATCGCGCGCGGCCTTCCCTTCCAGCCGGACAGCCGGCTGACGGGCATCCTCGAGAAGGCCGCCGTCATCGGCCATGCCCATCTGCTCGCCCAGTCGTTCGCCGACCGCAGCCCCGAAAGGCAGGTCTGGCCGGGCACCCAGTGGGAGTGGGCCGTCCTGCAGTCGGACAACGGGACGTTCGACGCACCGGACTACACCGACCTCTACGCCCGCGAGAAGTGGTTCTACCAGGCCCAGGTGGAGTCGCCTGCGATGTTCGCCCGCGCACCCGGGGCCGGGTCGCTGTACTGGCTCGGACTGCGCGACGCTGATGGCGAGTACCTGTACGGCGAGAACGCGTACGTCCTCGATGTGCCCCTGCCGGTGCCGGCGACGCTGTTCTGGTCGATCACCGTCTACGACGCCGAGACCCGCAGCGAGATCCTCACCGACCAGAACGCCGCGGCCCTCCGCTCCATGTACGAGCTCCAGGACCTCGCCGGAGACTCGGTGCGGCTTCACTTCTCACCCGAACCACCGACCGACCCAGGCGACGCGAGCCGGTGGATCAAGACCAAGCCCGGCGTCGGCTGGTTCGTCTACTTCCGCATCTACGGTCCGGAACCGGCAGCGTTCGACGGATCGTGGCGGCTCCCGGACTTCATCCGCACCGTCTCGGCCGGATAGTCGGGGCGGCCGAGCATTTTGCTGGCGCGGGCAGCTGGGGGAGGATCGGTGGATGATCCGCGTAGTGCTCTTCGACCTGGACGGCGTCATTCGGCACTTCGATCCCGCCCACGCCGTTGACATCGAAGAACGGCATGGGCTCGCAGCGGGGACGCTCGAGAGCATCGCTTTCGCGAAGCCGCTGATCGACGACGTCACCACGGGTCGAATCAGCCGAGCCGAGTGGCTGTGCCAGGTCGGCGACACGGTTGGCAGTGCGGCGGCGGTAGCGGAGTGGGGCCGGCAACCGACCGTCGTCGACGAGACTGTTCTGGAGCTCTCCGACGAACTTCGCGGCCTCGGGCTGAGGACGGCCGTGCTCACCAACGGCACCGACACCATCCGCGCTGAGATCGACGCGATGGGTATCGGAAACCGCTTCGATGCGTTCTTCAACTCGGCTGAGATCGGGTTCGTGAAGCCCGACATCCGCGCCTTCCGTCATGTCCTCGACGCCCTGGTCGTCGAGGCCGAGGACGTGTTCTTCACCGACGACTCCGCGTCGAAGCTCGTCGGCGCTGACAGCCTCTCGATACGAACGCACCTCTTTGCGGGCGTCGACGACCTTCGTGGACACCTCAGGCAGGCCGGCGTGGACGTGGCCCTGCACGGCTCCGAGTCGATCAGAGCGAGCCACCGCCGTCCCGGACGCTGAAGTGCAGGACGTCGACGTCGAGGCGTGTCTCCGTGGGGAGAGGATCGGCACCTGCGCCGGTCCTGTCGGCGACGTGACGCGCTGACGGCCCCATGCCGATCAGAGCGTTCCGGATGGCGTCATCGACCGGGAGGGGCTCCGAGACGTGTTCGCGCGTCAGGAGGGCGTACAGGGGCTCTGCGGCGGCGATAACGTCGTCCGCCTTGTCAGCGGGGACGTCGAGCATCGAGGTCGCGGCACGCAGCGAGCGGAGGTGCTCGCCACGGGGCACCACGACGACGAGTGAACCGCCGGGGCGCAGCACGCGAGCGAACTCGGGCAGGTTGCGTGGCGCGAAGATGTCGAGCACCACGTCGCACACGGCGTCGCGGATCGGGAGGGGGCGCCACGTGTCGGCGACCAGGCCGTCGAGGCGGTCGGAGGAGCGGGACGCCCGGCCCACGGCGGCGGGGGAGAGGTCCATCGCGAGACCGACGGCGTCCGGGTGCGCCGTGAGGACCGCACGGAGGTAGTGTCCGGTGCCGGCACCGGCGTCCAGGACGCGGGAGGCGTCGGCAGGGACCGCGGCGGCCACAGCGGCCGCGATCGGTGCGTAGAGTCCGCCCTCGAGCACGGCGTCACGCGCGTCGAGCATGGCCGCATTGTCACCGACGTGCTTGGATCCGCCGAGCAGGCTGATGTAGCCGCGCTTGTTGACGTCGTGGCGATGTCCCGACGGGCAGCCGAGCACCAGCCGATCGACGGGGGAGAGGTCGGCGCTGCACACCGGGCAACGCAGCCACGAGGAGAGACGTTCGAGATCGGTCATGCCATCCTCCGCGGACTGACGGTCAAGGGGGTGGATACGCGAAAGCGCCGGCGCGTGAGACGCGCCGGCGCTTTACGGGAGGCTCGGATCAGTGGTGGTCGTGGCCCGACTCGAGCTCGCCCTTGGTCGGCGGCACGATGCGGTCCTCGAAGAACCAGCGCGAGAGGCTCGCGCGCATCCGGTTGCCCATGGTGATCTTGCCCTGCTTGTTCGGGCGGATCATCAGGGGCTCGTAGGCCTCGAAGCTCACCAGACGCCAGCGCTCGTAGTCGCTGAGCTGCTCGTGCACCTCGATGAACTCGCCACCCGGGAGCTTCACGATACGGCCGGTCTCATAGCCGTGCAGGGCGATGGAGCGATCCTTCTTCTGCAGGGCGATGCAGACGCGCTTCGTGAGGACGTAGGCGATGAGCGGGCCCAGGAACAGGAGCGCCTGGAGTGAGTGGATCACGCCCTCCATCGTCAGCTTGAAGTGCGTCGCGATGAGGTCCGAGCTCGCAGCGGCCCAGAACACGGCGTAGAACGTGACGCCGGCAGCGCCGACGGCGGTGCGGGTCGCGGCGTTGCGCGGCCGGTCGAGGATGTGGTGCTCGCGCTTGTCGCCGGTGATCCACGCCTCGATGAAGGGGTAGATCAGCACGGTGACGATGAAGAGACCGAGGATCGCGACCGGGATGATGATGTTGAACGACCAGGTGCGGTCCAGCCAGACGAACTCCCAGCCCGGCGGGACGAGACGCAGGGCGCCGTCCGCGAAGCCGATGTACCAGTCCGGCTGGGTACCCGCCGAGACCGGTGAGGGGTCGTACGGTCCGTAGTTCCAGATCGGGTTGATGGTGAAGAACGAGGCCATGGCCGCGATCACACCGAACACGATGAAGAAGAAGCCGCCGGCCTTCGCCGCGTACACCGGGAGGACCGGGTAGCCGACCACGTTGCCCTGCGTGCGACCCGGAGCCGCGTACTGCGTGTGCTTGTGGATGACCACGAACATCAGGTGCAGCGCGATGAACGCGAGGACCATCGCCGGCAACAGCAGGATGTGCAACGTGTAGAGACGGCCGACGATCGCGGTTCCCGGGAACTCTCCGCCGAACAGCAGGAACGAGATCCAGGTGCCGACCACCGGCAGGCCCTTGATCAGGCCGTCGATGATGCGGAGGCCGTTGCCCGAGAGCAGGTCGTCCGGCAGGGAGTAGCCCGTGAAGCCCTCGGCCATCGCGAGGATGAAGAGGACGAATCCGATGACCCAGTTCAGCTCACGCGGCTTGCGGAACGCGCCGGTGAAGAAGATGCGGAGCATGTGGAGGCCGATGGCCGCCACGAACAGCAGCGCCGCCCAGTGGTGGATCTGACGGACCAGCAGACCGCCGCGCACCTCGAACGAGATGTTGAGCGTGGACTCCATCGCCGCGGACATGTGGATGCCCTTCAGGGGCACGTACGAGCCGTGGTAGACGACCTCTGCCATCGACGCCTGGAAGAAGAACGTCAGGAAGGTGCCGGAGAGCAGGATGACGATGAAGCTGTAGAGCGCCACCTCACCGAGCAGGAACGACCAGTGGTCGGGGAAGATCTTGCGGCCGAACTCCTTGACGGCGCCCGAGATGCTGGTGCGGTCCTCGATGTAGTTCGCGGCCGCTGCCGTGAAGCCGCCCTTTTTGACCGGGGCAGGTGCCGCGGGTGCGGCGGTCGTGGTACTCAATGGCGCTCCCAGAAGCTCGGGCCGACGGGCTCGTGGAAGTCGCTACGGGCGACCAGGTAGCCATCGGCGTCAACGGTGATCGGAAGCTGCGGCAGCGGGCGCTTGGCCGGTCCGAAGATGACCTCGGCCTCGTGCGTGATGTCGAACTGCGACTGGTGGCACGGGCAGAGCAGGTGGTGGGTCTGCTGCTCGTAGAGTGCCACCGGGCACCCGACGTGCGTGCAGATCTTGGAGTAGGCGACGATGCCGTCGTAGTTCCAGGTCTCGCGACCCTTCGAGACGTGCAGGTCCTCCGGCTTGAGGCGCATGAGGAGCACGGCGGCCTTGGCCTTCTGCTCGAGCATGTCCTCGGCCTCGTTGAGGCCCTCCGGGATGACGTGGAACGCGCTGCCCAGGGTCACGTCGGCGGCCTTGATCGGCGTGCCGGACGGGTCGCGGGTGAGGCGGACGCCCTTGGCCCACATCGTCTGGGAGAGCTCCTCGACCGGGTCGAGGTCCTGCGGCGCGAGACCGCGGAACAGGACGACCGCGGGGAGCGGGAAGGCGATGAGAGCGCCGATGAGGCTGTTCCGGACGAGCGTGCGGCGGTTGAAGCCGGACTCCTCGTCGGCCTGGCGGAAGATCTCCACGGCCCGCTCGGTGGTGGCCTCGCTGCCGTGCACGGGGTGGCGGAGGTCGACGCCCTCCTTCTCGTGCATGAGCGCCTTGCCCCAGTGGACGGCTCCGATGCCGATGGCGAGGAGGGCGAGCGTGATGCCGACGCCGATGAACAGGTTGTTCAGGCGGACCGAGCCCGGGTCGCTGTCGTGGATCGGGAACGCCATGTACGCGGCGACCGCCCAGACGCTGCCGGCGATCGACAGGTAGAACAGCGTGTAGACGGTGCGCTCGGCGCGCCGTTCCTTCTTGGGGTCGAGGTCGGTGACGCGCGGCCGGTGCGGCGGGAAGCCGGGGTTCTCGGGCGCGTCGCGGACGACGATGGCCGTCCCGGCGTCGCCTGCGCGGTGCACGTCGACATGTGACGAACTGGCTGGCGTCAGCTCGTGACCGCCGTTCTCGTCCTGTGCCATGGTTCTCCTTCTTACGCTTTCTCTACGCTCAGTACCGGCTAGTTGGACTTCGCCGTGATCCAGACGGTCAGTGCGACGACTGCGCCGAGACCGAAGATCCAGAGGAACAGGCCCTCGGCCACCGGGCCGAGCGAGCCGAGCTCGAAGCCGCCCGGGGACGGGTGCTCCTGGATGTACATGAGGTACGTGATGATGTCGGCCTTGCCCTGCGGGTCGATGTTCAGGTCGTTGAACACCGGCATGTTCTGCGGGCCCGTGACCATGGCCTCGTAGATGTGCTTGGCGCTCACACCCGTCAGCGGCGGGGCGTACTTGCCCTCGGTGAGCGCGCCACCGGCGCCGGCCACGTTGTGGCACATCGCGCAGTTGATGCGGAAGAGCTCGGCGCCGTTGGCGGCGTCGCCCTTGCCGTCGAGGTACTTCTGCTCGGGGATCGAGGGGCCGGGGGCCAGCGACGCCACGTAGTCGGCCAGGGCCGACACCTGCTCGTCGGTGAACTGGACCGGCTTCTCCTGCGCCTGCGGGCCCTGCATCTGCATGGGCATGCGGCCGGTGCCGACCTGGAAGTCGACGGCGGCGGAGCCGACGCCGATGAGGCTCGGCGCCTCGTCGGTGCCCTGTGCCGACATGCCGTGGCAGGTGGCGCAGTTGGCCTGGAAGAGCTTCTGGCCCTCGTCGACCGTGGCCTGGGAGGCGACCGCGGGGGTCGTCTCGGCCGAGGCGGTCGTGGTGGTGAAAGCAGCGTAGGCGCCGCCGGTGAGGCCCAGCCCGATCGCGAGGAGCGCGACGGTGGCCAAGGGGTGGCGGCGACCGGTCTTACGGACGGGCTTCGCCTTGCTGCGAGTGTTCGGACGCATGGGGTGAGGTCAGCTCCTGATTTCTACTAACGGATGATGTAGATGACCGCGAACAGTCCGATCCACACGACGTCGACGAAGTGCCAGTAGTACGAGACGACGATGGCGCTCGTCGCCTCCTTGTGGCCGAAGTGCTTGACCGCGAACGCGCGGCCGATGACGAGGAGGAAGGCGATGAGGCCGCCGGTCACGTGGAGTCCGTGGAAGCCGGTGGTGAGGTAGAACGCCGAGCCGTAGGCGTTCGAGTGGATGGAGATCCCCTCGGTGACGAGCGTGGCGTACTCGAGGATCTGACCCGAGACGAAGATCGCGCCCAGCACGTAGGAGAGCAGGAACCACTCGACGAGGCCCCACTTCCAGAACTGGAACAGGCTCCCCGTGCGGTGCGCCTGCAGCCGCTCTGCTGCGAACACCCCGAACTGGCACGTGACGGAGCTGAGCACGAGGATGGTCGTGTTCGTCGCCGCGTACGGGATGTTCAGGTGCGCCGTCTCGGCTGCCCAGAGGTCCGGGGAGGTCGACTTGAGGGTGAAGTAGATCGCGAACAGTCCCGCGAAGAACATCACCTCCGAGCCGAGCCAGACGATGGTGCCGACGGCCACGACGTTGGGCCGGTTGATCGCCGGCGCACTCGGTGCAGGGGAAATTGAGGTGCTCGTCACGTACCCATTATGGCTGAAAAGAAGCCGTGGTTTTCTCACCTGGAGGGTCTGAATTCGCCCCCAGAGTGGTTAGGCCACCCTTAGTCGGGGTCCGAAAGGGGTGGCTCCCCGTGGTCCGCCGCCTCGCAATAGGATCGTTTCATGACGGAATCACAGTCCTGGTCGTCCGTGCTCACCTCCCTGCTCGCCGGGGAGGACCTCAGCGTGGCGGACGCCGCGTGGGCGATGGACCAGGTGATGACGGGGCAGTCGACGGACGCCCAGCTCGCCGGATTCCTCATCGCCCTGCGGGTCAAGGGCGAGACCGTCGACGAGATCGTGGGCTTCCGCGACGCGATCCTCGACCACGCCGTCCCGCTGCCCGTCGACCCCATGGCGCTGGACATCGTGGGCACCGGCGGCGACCGGTTCGGCACCGTGAACGTCTCCACGACGGCCTCCATCGTCGCTGCGGCCGCCGGCGTGCCGGTGATCAAGCACGGCAACAAGGCGGCCAGCTCCTCGTCCGGTTCGTCCGACGTCCTCGCCGCCCTCGGCATCGACCTCGCGCTGCCGGCCGAGCGTGTCGCAGAGGTCTTGAACAAGACGGGCATCACGTTCGCCTTCGCCAGCGCCTTCCACCCCGGCTTCGCCAACGCCGGTCCCGTGCGGTCGCAGCTCGGCGTGCCGACCGTCTTCAACTACCTCGGCCCGCTGTGCAACCCGGCGCGTCCCGAGGCGTCGGCGGTGGGCGTGGCGACGCTCGACCGCATCCCGCTCATCGTCGGCGTGTTCCAGACCCGCGGCGCGACCGCGCTGGTCTTCCGCGGCGACGACGGACTGGACGAGCTGTCGACCACCGGTCACAGCCACGTCTGGGAGGTCTCGCGGGGCCTCGTCACCGAGCACGACATCGATCCGCGCGATCTGGGCATCCCCCGCGCGAAGATCGAGGACCTGCTCGGGAAGGACGCCGCGTACAACGCGGCTGTCGTGCGTGCCGTGCTCGCGGGCGAAGAGGGCCCCGTGCGCGACATCGTGTTGCTCAACGCGGCGGCCGGGCTCGTGTCCTACGAGCTCGCGTCCGACCCGTCGAGGGTCCAGGACTCCATCCTGGATCGGTTCCGTTCGCAAATGGCGGTCGCTGCTCAGGCCATCGACTCCGGGGCTGCGGCCGCGAAGCTCGACGAATGGGTGGCGGCGACGCACTGACAGCAGTGGAAGGAAGGGTTTCGATGAAGAAGCTCATCAACGACGTACCCGACGTCGTGGCGGAGTCCCTCGCGGGGTTCGGCCGAGCTCACGCCGACATCGTGACGGTGTCGGACGATCCTCGTTTCGTCTCGCGGGCCGACGGCCCCGTGCGGGGCAAGGTCGGCCTGATCAGCGGCGGCGGCAGCGGCCACGAGCCCCTCCACGCCGGTTTCGTCGGAAAGGGGATGCTCGACGCGGCCGTGCCCGGCGAGGTCTTCACCTCGCCGACCCCGATGCCCATCGTCGAGGCCACCAAGGCCGCGGACGGCGGAGCCGGGGTGCTGCACATCGTCAAGAACTACACCGGCGACGTCTTGAACTTCGAGACGGCGGCCGATCTGGTGGGCGCCGAGGGCATCCAGGTGCGCGCCGTGGTCACCAACGACGACGTCGCGGTGCTGGACTCCCTCTACACCGCCGGGCGGCGCGGCGTCGCAGGCACCGTGCTGGTCGAGAAGATCGCGGGTGCGGCGGCCGATCGCGGCGACGACCTCGACGGCGTCACCGCGATCGCCGAGCGCGTCAACGCGAACGTGCGGTCGATCGGACTGGCGCTGACCGACGGGACGGTGCCCCACGCCGGCGAGCCCGGCTTCGTGCTCCCGGAGGACGAGATCGAGTTCGGCGTCGGCATCCACGGCGAGCCCGGCCGCGAGCGGATCAAGATCGAGCCGGCCGACCGCCTCGTGGACCGGATGATGGACGCGATCCTCACCGACCTGCCGTTCTCGTCGGGCGACCAGGTGCTCCTGTTCGTCAACGGGATGGGCGGCACGCCGCTGTCGGAGCTGTACATCCTGTTCCGCCGCGCGGCTGAGATCCTCGACGAGAAGGGGATCACCCTGTCCCGGTCGCTGGTCGGCAGCTACGTCACCTCCCTGGAGATGCAGGGCGCGTCGATCTCGGTGCTGAAGCTGGACGACGAGCTCACCTCCCTCTGGGACGCGCCCGTGCACACGGCCGCGCTCCGCTGGGGACTCTAGCCACACGACGACACGACACGAGGAGGAGGCGCAGATGGCGCTGGACACGAACTGGGTCTCGGCCTGGCTGACGGCCGGGGCCGCGGCCATCGGGGAGCACAAGCAGGAGCTGAACACCCTCGACAGGGAGATCGGCGACGGCGACCACGGCGAGAACATGGACCGCGGCCTCCGCGCGTCCGTGGACGCCCTGGGCAAGCTCCCCGCCGACGCGACCCCGAACGCCGCGCTGCGGTCGGTCGCGATGACCCTCATCTCGACCGTGGGAGGTGCGTCGGGTCCGCTGTACGGGACCGCGTTCCTCAAGGCGGCCGAGCCCGTGGGCGATCGGACGGAGATCGACGGGGCCACCCTGGTGGCGCTGCTGACGGCGGCCCGCGACGGGATCGTGTCCCGTGGCAAGGCGGAGCCGGGCGACAAGACCATGGTCGACGCGTGGACCCCTGCGGTCGACGCGGCGGCCGCGGCCGAGGCGTCCGGCGCCTCTCCGGCCGAGATCCTGTCGGCTGCGGCCGACGCGGCCGAGCAGGGCGCGATCGCCACCGAGCCGCTCGTCGCCCGCAAGGGACGCGCGAGCTACCTCGGTGAGCGTTCCGCCGGGCACCGCGATCCCGGTTCGCAGTCGACGGCGCTGCTGTTGCGCGCGGCGGCGGAGGCGGCGGGATGACGGAGCGGGTCGGCATCGTCTTCGTCTCCCACAGCGTCCTCCTCGCGCAGGGCGCCGTCGCCCTCGCCGGGCAGATGGCGCCCTCGGTGCGCCTGATCGCGGCCGGCGGGACGGACGACGACGGGATCGGGACCAGTTTCGCCAAGGTGATGGCGGGGGTGGGCGAAGCGGACTCCGGAGCGGGGGTCGTGGTCATCAGTGACCTCGGCTCCGCTCTGCTCACCGCCGAGACCGTCCTCGACATGCTGTCCGACGACGAGCGCGCCCGCGTGCGCGTGGTCGACGTGCCGTACGTCGAGGGCGGGATCGCGGCCTCCGTCGCCGCGGAGACCGGGGCCGACCTGGCCGCGGTCGCCGAGGCGGCCGAGAGCGCCCGCACGGCGTGGCCGGTGGGGGAGCAGGGGGACGCGGCGCAGGGGGATGCGGCTCCTGCCGCCGTCCCTGCTGCCGCTCCGGCAGAGTCCTCCGGCGAGGGCGGTCCCTACGAACGCGAGGTGCTCGTGCGCAACCCGCAGGGGTTGCACGCACGGCCCGCCGCCGACTTCGTCAAGCTGGCCAACACCTTCCCGGTGAAGGTCACGGTCAACGGGAAGGACGCGAAGAGCCTGCTCGGGGTGATGTCGCTCGGGCTGACGGCCGGATCGACCGCCCGGATCTCCACCGCGGATCCGGCGGGCTCGGAGGCGGTCGACGCCCTGGTGGCGCTGGTCGAAACCGGGTTCGGCGAGGTCTGAGCGCGGCTGCACGACGCTAGAGCGGGAGCGACATCTCCCGCTCCAGCGTCGTGCGGTCGAGCGGATACGGCTGGGTGCGACCGGTGAAGACGAACCCGCGCCGCTCGTAGTACCGGATGGCCGCCGGGTTGTGCTCGTGCACATCGAGGAGCAACCGCTCCCCGCGTCCCTGAGCCCAGTCGATCACTGCGTCGAGGAGCGCGTCGGTCACCCCGGCCTCCCGTCCGCGGTATCGCGGGGTGACGTAGACGCCCACGAGGTACGGGTCGCGGGTCCCCGGCGCCTGGTGGCCGCCCATGCTCCCCAGCCAGCGGCCGTCCGGAGCGACCGCCGCGAACAAGCGGGTGGACGTCGACGTGCCGGCGGTGCGCCGCCGCCAGTGCTCCTCGGGGTGCCTGCGCGCGGTGTCGAGGGTCTCCAGGAACGCCAGCGGGGCGTCCTCCAGCATTTCGAGCCGGAGTGCGCGATACGCCGGCCAGTCGTCCTCGACGCTCGGGCGGACCGTCCAGTCCGCCCGTTCGCCGCCGGACGCGCTCGCAGCGGTCACGGCGCGGTCAGCCGCGCTCGGCCAGGAGTGCTTCGGCCTCGGCGAGGAGGATCGCGGTGCACAGCCCGTCGAGCGCGGTCCGCAGCTCGTCGATCGGCGGGAACGTCGGAGCGATGCGGATGTTGGCGTCTCGCGGGTCCTCGCCGTACGGGAACGTCGCCCCGGCGGGCGTGACGCCGATCCCGGCCTCCTTCGCCAGCTGCACGGCGCGCGCGGCGGTGCCGTCGAGCACGTCGAGGCTGACGAAGTAGCCGCCCTTCGGAGCGCTCCAGGTGCCGCCGCCCCACGGCGCGAGCCGGGTGCGGAACGTCTCCTCGACGACGTCGAACTTCGGGGCGATGATCGCGCGGTGCTTCTCCATGTGCGCGGCGAGGCCGTCGGCGTCGCCCAGGAACGTCGCGTGGCGCAACTGGTTGATCTTGTCCGGGCCGATGCTCTGGGCGCCGAGGTTGCGCTGCAGCCAGGCGATGTTCGCCTCGGACCCGCCGACGAAGGCGACGCCCGCGCCGGGGAACGTGACCTTCGACGTGGAGGCGAAGACCAGCGGGCGATCGGGGTTGCCCGCCTCGGCCGCGAGGGCGAGCACGTCGATCGGCTCCGGCCGCTTGTCGGTGAGGTGATGCACCGCGTAGGCGTTGTCCCAGATCAGGCGGAAGTCGGGAGCGGCCGGCAGCGACACGAGGGCACGCACGACCTCTTCGCTGTACACGGCGCCGGTGGGGTTGGAGTACACCGGGACGCACCACATGCCCTTGATGCTGTCGTCGGTGGCGAGGAGGGACGCGACGGTCTCGATGTCGGGGCCGTCGTCGTTCATCGGCACGGGGATGAGGCGGATGCCGAAGCGCTCGCAGATCGTGAAGTGCCGGTCGTACCCCGGGACCGGGGCGAGGAAGCTGATCGACTGCCCCGCCCAGGGGAGCTCGCCGCCGGGCACGCCGTACAGCAGGGCCTGCACGATGACGTCGTGCATGATCGTCAGGCTGGCGTTGCCGAGCGCGAGCAGCTGGGGCACGGGGACGCGGAGGGCGTCGGAGAAGATCGAGCGGAGCTCGGGGAGGCCGTTCGGGCCGCCGTAGTTGCGCAGGTCGGTGCCCGCGGCATCCCGGTACTCGCCGTCGGGGAGGTGCAGCAGGTCGTTCGAGAGATCCAGCTGCTCGGCCGAGGGCTTGCCGCGCGTGAGATCGAGGGCGAGGCCGGAGGCCTTCAGCTCGTCGTACGCACGCGAGAACTCGGCGTGCGCGGCGCGCAGCGCCTCGGTGTCCAGGTCGGTGAGAGGAGTCGCAGGAGTCACGTTCCGATCGTAGCGGCGCGGGCGGGGCGACGCGGCGACAGCGTGTGCGAACATCCTGAGTGTGACCGACGAAGTGCAGAAGGGACGCGCCCTGTCGCGCCCGAGGATGTTCGTGGCCCTCGGCGTGGGCGTGGTGACCGGCCTCGTCGTCGGCCTGCTCGACGCGTGGCATTACGCCGTGATCGCGGGCTGGGCGGGCGCGTGCATCGTCTACATCGTGTGGGTCTGGGCGAAGGTCTGGCGGCTCGACGGCGAGCAGACGCGCAGCCACGCGACCCTGGAGGATCCGGGGCGACGCGTCAGCGATTGGATCCTGCTCGCGGCCTCGGTCGCCTCCGTCGTGGCGGTGGTCTACATCGTCGTGGACGCCCGGCAGTTGAAGGGGGCACCGCAGCTGCTCGTGGCGCTCCTCGCCGTGCTCAGCGTCGGGCTCTCCTGGGCGCTCGTCCACACCGTCTACACGCTGCGCTACGCCCGCATGTACTACCGCAAGGACGGCGGGATCGACTTCAACCAGAAGGAGCCGCCCCGGTACAGCGACTTCGCCTACCTGGCGTTCACGCTCGGCATGACGTTCCAGGTCTCCGACACGAACATCAGCAGCTCGTACATCCGGATGGCGATCCTCCGGCACACGCTGCTGTCCTATCTGTTCGGTTCGGTCATCCTCGCGACGACGGTGAATCTCGTCGCCGGACTCACCTGAGGTAGCGGACGAACCGGTAGCGCAGGCCGGAGGCCGACTCCAGCCAGTCGCCCGGCTCCGCCGTCCATCCCTCGCCCAGCTCGGGTGCGCGGGTGTCGCCGGGCACAGCGAGGTCGACCTCGGTGACCTCGACCCGGTCGGCGAGCGGGAGCGCCGCGGTGTAGAGCTGCGCGCCGCCCATCACCCAGACCGTCTCGGCACCGGTGGCGAGGGCAAGGGCATCCTCGATGCCGTGGGCGGTCTCCGCGCCGGGCGCCGACCAGGCCGGCTGCCGGGTCACCACGATGTTCGTGCGCCCGGGGAGCGGACGGAATCGCTCCGGCAGCGAGTCCCACGTGCGCCGTCCCATGACGACCGGCGATCCCGCAGTGAGTTCGCGGAAGTGGCGCATGTCCTCGGAGAGGTGCCACGGGATGCCGCCGTCGGCGCCGATCACCCGGTCGTGGGCCTCCGCCCAGATGAGTGCGAGTGCCATGCCGGGGTCAGACGGCCACGGCGGCGCGGATGGCCGGGTGGTGCTGGTAGCCCTCGACGACGAAGTCCTCGAAGCGGTAGTCGAAGATGCTCTCGGGGGTGCGATCGAAGCGCAGGGCGGGCGCGGGATACGGATCGCGCGAGAGCTGCTCCTCCACCTGCTCGACGTGATTGTCGTAGATGTGGCAGTCGCCGCCGGTCCAGACGAACTCGCCCGGCTCGAGGCCGACCTGCTGGGCGACCATCAGGGTCAGCAGCGCGTAGCTCGCGATGTTGAAAGGGACGCCGAGGAACATGTCCGCGCTGCGCTGGTAGAGCTGGCAGGAGAGCCTGCCGTCGGCGACGTAGAACTGGAAGAAGGCGTGGCACGGCGCGAGAGCCATGCTCGGGATGTCGGCGACGTTCCAGGCCGAGACGATGATGCGGCGGGAGTCCGGGTCGGTGCGGAGCGTGTCGACGACCTGCTGGATCTGGTCGATGTGCGTGCCGTCCGGCGCGGGCCAGGAGCGCCACTGCACGCCGTAGACCGGTCCGAGCTCGCCGCGCTCGTCGGCCCACTCGTCCCAGATCGTCACGCCGTTGTCGCGCAGCCAGCCGACGTTGCTCTCGCCACGGAGGAACCAGAGCAGTTCGTACGCGATCGACTTGAAGTGCACGCGCTTGGTCGTGATGAGGGGGAAGCCCTCGGCGAGGTCGAAGCGCAGCTGCCGGCCGAACACGCTGCGCGTGCCCGTCCCGGTGCGGTCCGACTTGCGGCTGCCGTTCGCGAGGACGTCGCGCAGCAGGTCTTCGTACGGGGTCGGGATCGTCTCGCTCATCGAGTCGATGGTACTTCCGTTCGGTCACCCCTGACTCCCGCGGGGCGCGAGTCGTAGTCTTTCGACATGGAGACCGGCCCCGGCGGCGAGCGACACAGCGACGACGAGCTCGCCACCGCCCTCGAGGAGGAGGTGGCGCGCATCACCATGGCCATCCCCGTGGTCTCGGTGACGCCGGAGCCGGAGCCGTCGCCCGAGCCGGAATCGCAGCCGGAGGACGAGGAGTGGGTCGGGCCTCCGACCCAGGCGATCAGCTTCGAGGACCTGCCGGTGCGACGGCAGGTGGAGGGGCCGCAGCCGACGTTCAGCGCCTGGGTGGGAGCGGCCGCACCGCAGCCTCCCGAGCCGCAGCCGCCCGCCCCCGAACCTCTCCCCGTCGCCCCTGCCCCCACCCGCGCGGAGCCGCTGTCGTACGTCGTGCCCGAGCTCGCACCGCGGGACTCGCAGCCCGTGCCGCTCATCACGGAGGAGCCGCCGACCGCGCCCCGTGCGTCCCCGGCCGAGCCCGAGCCTCCCCTCGTCCCCGTGATCGCGATCGCCCCGGTGCTTCCCCCGCTCCCGGGGACCGGTCCCGTCGTCACGCACGACCTCGGGCCGATCAGCGCTCCGCGCGACCACATCGACACGGACCTCCACGATGATGCGGACGATGTGCACGGGACGGCTCCCACCCCGCGGTCGTCGCCGCGCGTCGCCGTCGACGAGACCGTGCTGCTCGGCGCCGAGCCGGTCGCCGCCCCGCTGTTCGAACCGGAGGAGGCGGACCTCGAGCCGACCCCGATCGACCGGCGGGTCGGCCGGGCGGCGCGGATGTTCTGGCTCTGGTTCGCGGGCACGTCGTCTCTCATCTCGCTCGGGGTCGGCGCGACGCTGTTCACGCTCGGCCTCAGCCTGCGGCAGCTGCTCGTGGCGACGCTGGTGGGTGTGGCGCTGTCGTTCCTCCCGCTCGGGCTCGGCACACTCGCGGGCAAGTGGAGCGGCCAGCCGACGATGGTGGTCTCCCGTGCGACGTTCGGGGTGCGCGGCAACGTGATCCCCACGGTGCTCGCCCTCATCACGAAGCTGTTCTGGGGTGCGGTGCTGCTCTGGCTCGCCGGGTCGGCCGCGGGGTCGCTCGCCGTGTCCGGTGGCTGGGCGCAGGGGCGCGCCACCCCCACCGCGGTCGCCCTGATCGTGGCGATCCTGGTCGCCGGTGTCATCGCCTTCTACGGCTACTCGCTCGTCGCCCGGGTGCAGCTCGTGCTGACGGTCGCGTCCGCCCTGCTCATCGCCGTCCTGGTCGCGGCGACCTGGCGGCACGTCGACCTGGCCCGCGCGCTCGCCGTGCCGGACGCGCTCTGGACGCACGTGGTGACCGGAGCCGTGCTCGTGTTCAGCTACCTCGGGCTCGCCTGGGCGATGAGCAGCGCGGAGGTCGCCCGCTACCAGCGGCCGGGCTCATCCGGCGGAGCGGCGATGCTCTGGGCGACCTTCGGCGCGGCCGTCCCGCCGTTCGTCCTGGTGTCGTACGGCGGACTCCTCGCCGCGTCGCACCCGGGACTCGCCGAGCAGCTCGCGAGCGATCCCGTGGCCGGCTTCGTCCGTCTCGGACTGCCGGGCTGGTATCCGGTGCCGCTGCTCCTCGCGGTCGGGCTCAGCCTCATCTCGGCCCTCGTGCTCACCATGTACTCCGCCGGGTTCACGCTCGACGCGCTCGGGGTCCGGCTCGGCCGGCGCTGGAGCACCGTCGCCGCGGGCGGCCCGATCGCGCTCGCCGGGATCGTGCTGGCATTGACCGTGACGGATCTCGACAGCGTGGTGCGAGGGGTGCCGACCGCGCTCTCGGTCCCGGTCGCGGCGTGGACCGGTCTCTTCGGCGCGGAGACGATGCTGCGGGTGCGCCGCTTCCATCAGCCGTCGCTGCTGGTCTCCGGCGGCGTCTACCCGGACTGGCGCTGGCTGAACCTCGGGATGCTGGTCGCCGCGTCGGTCATCGGGCTCGGTCTCGTGAGCTCCGACCTGCCGTGGCTGGCCTGGGAGGGGTACCTGTTCCGGCTCCTCGGGATCGACCCGCAGGCGGGCATCGGCGCCAGCAACATCGGCGTGATCGTCGCTCTGGCGCTCGGGCTGCTCACGCCGCTCGTCGCGGGCTCCCGCGCGGTGCGACGCCAGGAGCAGGGCGCGGCCTGATCCCGTAGGCTCTATCCCGTGCAGCACACCCTCCGTTCCGTCCGCGAGACCGTCGAGAGGCTCTGGCCGCTCTCCGGCGCCGAGGGCTGGGACGCGCCCGGCCTGCTGTCCGGCGATCCGGCCGCTCCGGTCGAGCGCATCCTGCTGGCCGTCGACGTCGTCGCGGCCACGGTCGACGAGGCCGTCGGCACCAACGCCGACCTGCTGCTCGCGCACCATCCCCTCCTTCTGCGCGGGGTCACGAGCGTCGCCGAGGACCGCTACAAGGGCGCACTGCTCGCCCGCCTGATCCGGGGAGGCTGCGCCCTCATCGCGGCCCACACCAACGCCGACGTGGTCGAGGACGGCACCAGCGCCGTCCTCGCGGCCCGCCTCGGCCTCACCGGCACGGCACCGATCTCGCCCGCCGCGGACGGCGTCACCGGCATCGGCCGGGTGGGGACGCTTCCCGAACCGACCACGCTTGGCGCCCTCGCGCGTGCCCTCGCCGACCTCCTCCCGCCGACCGCTGGGGGAGTGCGCGCCGCCGGCGACTACCACCAGCCCGTCTCCCGAGTCGCGCTCTGCGGGGGAGCGGGGGATTCGCTGCTCGGGTCGGACCCCGTCCGCTCGGCCGACGTCTACATCACCGCAGACCTGCGTCACCACCCGGCCTCCGAGGCGCGGGAGCAGGCGATCCTCGGCGGCGGTCCCGCCCTGCTCGACGTCTCGCACTGGGCCAGCGAGTGGCTCTGGCTCGACACCGCCGCCGGCCAGCTGCGCGCCGCCCTTCCCGGAGTGGAGGTCGCGGTGAGCGAGCTGCGCACCGACCCCTGGGACTTCGCCATCCTCCAGTAGCCCTGGAGAAACCGTCACCCACGAAGATGGAGCACCACACGTGAAAGCCAGCCCCGCCGACCAGAACGAACTGCTGCGCCTGCAGTCCGCCGACACCCGCCTCGCGCAGCTCGACCACGCCGTCACCACCCTGCCGCAGGTGAAGGAGCTGGCCGCACTGCAGCCCGAGATCGAGTCCCTCCGCGCGCGCTGGATCGCCGCGACCGGTGAGCTGGAGGACGCCCGCACCGAGCTGAAGCGCGTCGAGTCCGACGTCGCGGTGGTCGAGGCGCGCACCAAGCGCGACACCGACCGGGTGCAGCAGACCGCTTCGGTGAAGGATGTGCAGGCGCTCGAAGCCGAGCTCGCCTCGCTGGCCAAGCGCCAGGGCGACCTCGAGGAGATCGAGCTGACGGTCATGGAGCGCGTCGACGAGCTCGAGAAAGCGCTCGCCGCCGTCGACGCCGAGCGCGCCGAGCTCACCGCCCGCGCCGAGGCGCTCGAGGCGGCCCGGGACGCCGAGGTCGACAAGCTCGCGGTGCAGCGCTCGGCCCTCGCGGCCGACCGCCACACGATCGCGTCGGCCCTCCCCGAAGACCTCGTGGCCCTCTACGAGCGCCAGCGCGCCCGCTACGGCCTCGGCGCCGCGCTCCTGGTGCGGGGCGTCTCGATGGGGTCCAACGTGAAGCTGACCGGCTCCGACCTCGCCGAGATCCGCCGGGCCGCTCCCGACGACGTCGTGCTGTGCCCCGACAGCAGCGCCATCCTGGTCCGCAACGAGGAGTCCGGGCTCTGAGCCGACTCTGATCCGCCGCACAGACGCCCTGCGCTATCGTTGACCGCGGAATGGGTCGGCAAGACGGTCGCGTCGGTCCGCGAGAGCGGACCGCCGAGGAACGTCCGGGCTCCACAGAGCAGGGTGGTGGGTAACACCCACCCGGGGTAACCCGCGAGACAGTGCAACAGAAAGCAGACCGCCACCGGCTTCGGCCGGTGGTCAGGGTGAAACGGTGGTGTAAGAGACCACCAGCGGCCGGGGTGACCCGGTCGGCTCGGTAAACCTCGCCCGGAGCAAGGTCAGACAGGGGACGATGAGGCTGCTCGCCGAGTCCCCGGGTAGACCGCTGGAGGGCGGCGGCAACGTCGCCCCGAGAGAGATGGCCGTCCGCGACACTCCGGTGTCGTGACAGAACCCGGCGTACTAGCCGGCCCATTCCCTGCACACGGATCCATCGGTCGAGGGGGAGCACGGCATGGAGGAGCGTTCCGCCCGGATCGTCCCGCGTGCCGGCGCGCTCGCCGTCTGGGTGCTCGTGCTCGTGGTCGTCGGCTACGTGTCGTGCCTCGCCATCCTCCTGGTGTGCCCGTCGATCATCCCGGAGCCGATGTACTGGTCGCTCGGCCACACGGTGTTCGCGGACACGGTCGACGACGTCTTCCGGGTGTCGACGGTGTCCCTCGGCTACTGGATGGCCGCCACGGCCGTCGCGATCGGGCTCGCGCTGGTCATCACGCTTCTCGCCGGGCGGGCGCTCGGCGCCCTGGGGGAGCTGGCTCAGTCCTCATCGGGGGAGAACCGGTAGCCCATCCCGGGCTCGGTGAGCAGGTAGCGCGGGCGCGAGGGCTCCGGTTCGAGCTTCTTGCGCAGCTGCGCGAGGTACAGCCGCAGGTAGCCGGTGTCGCTCGTGTACTGCGGTCCCCAGACCTGGGTGAGCAGCGCCTGCCGGGTGACGAGCCGGCGTGGATTGCGCAGCAGCACCTCCAGGATCGCCCACTCGGTCGGGGTCAGGCGCACGTGCTCCGACCCCTCCGCGGTGGCGCGGGTGACCTGGTGGGCCGCCAGATCGACGCTCACGCCCCCGAAGGTCACGACGGGTTCGTCGGTCCCGCCGGTCTGCCGACGGGTGAGGGCGCGGATGCGGGCGAGGAGCTCGTCGGCGGCGAACGGCTTGGTCACGTAGTCGTCGGCCCCCGCGTCGAGCGCGTCGACCTTGTCGGCCGAGCCGGTGCGGCCCGAGACGACGAGGATCGGGACCGTCGACCAGCCGCGCAGGCCTTCGATCACCTCGATGCCGTTCAGCTCCGGCATCCCGAGGTCCAGCATGACGAGATCGGGGTGGTGCTCCACGGCCTCCGACAGCGCCTCGGCCCCGGTGCTCGCGGTGAGCACCTCGTAGCCCCGGGCGGTCAGCAGGATGCGGAGGGCGCGCAGGATCTGCCGGTCGTCGTCGGCGATCAGGATCTTCACGTGTCGGTTCCTTCCGTCGCTGCGGGGAGCGACACCACCATCGTCAGGCCGCCGCCCGGCGTGTCCTCGGCGTCGAGCGTGCCGCCCATGCCCTCCACGAACCCCTTCGACAGGGCGAGACCGAGGCCGATCCCGGTGTCGTTATCGGTGTCGCCGAGACGCTGGAACGGCAGGAAGACGGCCTCCCTGCGCTCGCCCGGGATACCCGGGCCGCGGTCGATGACGCGCACTTGCACCGTGCCGCCGAACTCGCTCGCCGCGAGCACCGGCCGCTGGCCGGCGGGGCTGTAGCGCAGCGCGTTGCCCAGGAGGTTCACCACGACGCGCTGCAGGAGCACACCGTCGGCGGCGAGCAGGGGGAGGTCGGGGGCGATGTCGAGCTCGACGTCCGCCGGTCCGGCGCCCAGCTCGTCGAGCGCGGGGGAGATGACGTCGTCGAGCTCCGTCGGCGCGATCGAGACGCCCAGGACGCCGGCCTCGACGCGGCTGACGTCGAGCAGGTTGGTCACCAGCGCGGCGAGTCCGGCGAGGCTGTCCTCCGCGGTCTCGAGCAGATCCTCCCTGTCCTCCTCGCTCAGCGCCAGGTCGGCCTGACGCAGAGTGGTGACGGCGGCCGTCGCTGCGGCGAGGGGGCGCCGCAGATCGTGACCGACCGCCGCGAGCAGGGCGCTGCGCACCCGATCGGCCTCGGCGAGCGGTCCGAGCTCGGAAGCGGTCGCGGACAGATCACGGTGCTCGAGAGCGGCGTCGAGCTGGGCGACGATAGCGCCGAGCAGCCGCCGGTCGCTCGCCTCCAGGTCGCGTCCGGAGAGCTCCAGCGTGCCGCGCGTCCCGACGGGGAGTCGTTGCGTGTGGTCGGAGTCGGCGGGCTCGCCGTCGGTCGAGACCACCTCGCCGCCGTCCAGGAGGCGCACACCGGTGAGTCCGAATGCCTCGCGCGTGCGCGTGACGAGGGCTTGGAGGGCGTCCTGGCCGCGGATGACGCCGCCGGCGATCGTGGCCAGCAGCTCCGCCTCGGCCGCGGCGCGCTGGGCCGTGCGGGTGCGCCGAGCGGCCTGGTCGACGACCACACTCACGAGGGCGGCGATCACGACGTAGAGCACGAGGGCGAGCAGGTGCAGCGGCTCGTTGATGGTGATCGTGTACAGCGGGTCGACGAAGAAGTAGTCGAGGGTGATGCCGGAGAGCAGGGCGGCGAACAGTGCCGGCCAGATCCCGCCGACGAGCGCGACGACGACCACGAGCAGTTGATAGCTCAGCACATCCGCCGTCATCGACTCCCCTGAGCGGACGCTCGTGAGGAGCAGTGTCAGGAGGGGGCCCCCGACGAGTGCGAGCGCGAAGCCGAGCACCCGGCGCCGCACGGTGAGGCCGCCGCGGGGACGCGGCAGGGAGAACCGCCCGCCCGCGCGCGAGTGGGACACGATGTGCACGTCGATGTCGCCGGACTCGCGGATCACCGTGGAGCCGATGCCCGGCCCGGTGAGCAGCGCGGCGAGTCGGCTGCGGCGGGAGACGCCGATCACGAGCTGGGTCGCGTTCTCCCCGCGCGCGAACTCGACGAGGGCGCGAGGGATGTCGCTGCCGACCACCTGGTGGTAGCTGCCGCCGAGCTGCTCCACGAGCGCGCGCTGTGCGGCGAGGGTGCCGGGGGCGCCCGTACGCAGGCCGTCCTCGCTCGTCACGTGCACGGCGAGCAGCTCTCCGCCGGCGGAGCGCGCCGCGATCCGGGCGCCGCGGCGCAGCAGCGTCTCGCCCTCCGGACCGCCGGTGAGGGCGACGACGACGCGCTCCCTGGCCTCCCACTTGCCGGCTATGCCGTGTTCGGCGCGGTACTTCTGCAGTGCGCTGTCGACCTCGTCGGCCAGCCACAGCAGGGCGAGCTCGCGCAGCGCGGTGAGGTTGCCGAGCCGGAAGTAGTTCGAGAGGGCGGCGTCGATCCGGGAGGAGGGGTAGACGTTGCCCTCGGTGAGCCGGTCGCGCAGCGCTTGCGGGGCTAGGTCGACGACCTCGATCACGTCGGCGCGGCGCAGCACGGCGTCCGGGATGGTCTCGCGCTGCTGCACGCCCGTGATCTGCTCGACCACGTCGTTCAGCGACTCGATGTGCTGGATGTTGACCGTCGACATCACGTCGATGCCCGCGTCGAGCATCGCGTCGACGTCCTCCCACCGCTTCGCGTGGGCGGTGCCGGGGGCGTCGGTGTGCGCGAGCTCGTCCACCAGGGCGACCTGCGGAGCGCGGGCGAGCACGGCCTCCAGGTCCAGCTCGGTCAGCTGCACGCCGCGATGCTCGACGGTCAGCCGGGGGACGACCTCCAGACCGTCGAGCATCGCGGCGGTGGCGGCGCGGCCGTGGGTCTCCACGACCGCGACCACCACATCTTTGCCGAGCGCCTGCAGCCGCTTGCCCTCTTCGAGCATCGCGTACGTCTTGCCGACGCCCGGTGCTGCTCCGAGCATCACCCGCAGGCGGCCACGTGGCATGTCTACTTGTCCATCTCCGAAAGGGCCAGGTTGAGCTGGAGCACGTTCACGGTCGGATCCCCGAGATAGCCGAGGTCCCGTCCCTGAATCCTAGACTCGACCAGCTTCCGCACGCTGTCGGCCGGGAGGCCGCGCGCCGCGGCGACGCGATCGACCTGGAGCAGCGCGTAGGCGGGCGAGATGTGCGGGTCGAGACCGGATCCGGAGGCGGTGACCGCGTCGCTCGGGATGCTGCCGGCGCTCACGCCGTCCGCCTCCTCGATCGCCTCGGTGCGCTCCTTCACGGCCTTCTGCTGGTCCGGGTTGGAGGCGGCCAGGTTGCTGCCGGAGGAGGCGGCGCCGTCGTACCCGTCGCCGGCCGCCGACGGCCGGGACTGGAACCACTGCGGCAGAGCCGCGCCGTCCTTGTCGGTGAAGCTCTGCCCGATGAGGGCCGAGCCGACGGGCTTCCCGTCCACCGAGATGAGGGAGCCGTTCGCCTGGGCCGGGAGCGCGAGCTGCCCGACCCCGGTGACGACGAGGGTGTAGCCGATGCCGAGCGCGACCGTCAGGACGATCATCGCGCGCAGGGCGACCCAGTACTGGCGCCAGGCGCCGCGGAGGCGGTTCATTGTCGTGCGACCTTTCGTGTCTGTCAGAATCCGGGGATCAGCGCGACCACGAGGTCGATCAGCTTGATCCCGATGAAGGGGGCGATGATCCCGCCGAGGCCGTAGATCAGCAGGTTGCGGCCGAGCAGAGACGAGGCCGCCGCCGGGCGGTAGCGCACTCCGCGCAGGGCCAGCGGGATGAGAGCCACGATGACGATCGCGTTGAAGATCACCGCCGAGAGGATGGCCGAGGCGGGGGAGTGCAGCCCCATGATGTTGAGGGCCGCGAGACCCGGGAACGCGGCCACGAACATCGCCGGGATGATCGCGAAGTACTTCGCGACGTCGTTGGCGATCGAGAACGTGGTGAGCGCGCCGCGGGTGATCAGCAGCTGCTTGCCGATGCGGACGATGTCGATCAGCTTGGTCGGATCGGAGTCGAGGTCGACCATGTTGCCGGCCTCCTTCGCCGCCGACGTGCCCGTGTTCATCGCCACGCCGACGTCCGCCTGCGCGAGCGCGGGGGCGTCGTTCGTGCCGTCGCCGGTCATCGCGACGAGAGCACCGCCCTCCTGCTCGCGGCGGATCAGAGCGAGCTTGTCCTCGGGCTTGGCCTCGGCGAGGAAGTCGTCCACGCCGGCCTCGGCCGCGATGGCCTTGGCGGTGAGCGGGTTGTCACCGGTCACCATGACGGTGCGGATGCCCATCCGGCGCAGATCGGCGAACCGCTCGGCGAGGCCCTCCTTGACGATGTCCTTGAGGTAGATGACGCCGAGGACCGTCGCCACGCCGTCCGCGTCGCGGGTCGCGACGGCCAGCGGGGTGCCGCCCCTCTGCGAGATGCGCTCGACCTCCGCATCCAGCTCGTGGAGCGCGCTCGCCGACGGCGCGGCCGTGCCGGCCTCCGTCGCCTGCTCGCGGACCCAGGTCACGATGGCGCTCGCCGCGCCCTTGCGCACCTGCGAGCCGTCCGGCAGGTCGAGGCCGCTCATCCGCGTCTGGGCGGTGAAGGGCACGATCTCCCCTCGCGTGTCCGACGGACGTTCGTAGCCGAGCGTCCCCGCCAGCTCCACGACCGAGACGCCTTCGGGGGTGGGGTCGCTGAGGGAGGAGAGCGCGGCGGCCCGGACGAGGGCGTCGCGGTCGGCGCCCCCGACGGCGGTGAACTCGCTCGCACGGCGGTTGCCGTACGTGATCGTGCCGGTCTTGTCGAGCAGCAGCGTGGTCACGTCGCCCGCGGCCTCCACCGCCCGCCCGGACATCGCGAGCACGTTGTGCTGCACGAGGCGGTCCATCCCGGCGATGCCGATGGCGGAGATCAGGGCTCCGATGGTGGTGGGGATGAGGCAGACCAGGAGGGCGATCAGCACGGGAACGGTCGGAGCCGCGTCCGAGTAGCCAGCGACCGGCTGCAAGACGAGCACGACGATCACGAAGATGATCGAGAGGCTCGCGAGCAGGATGTTCAGCGCGACCTCGTTCGGCGTCTTCTGCCGCGAGGCGCCCTCGACGAGCGCGATCATCCGGTCGACGAAGGTCTCGCCCGGCTTCGACGTGATGCGCACGACGATCCGGTCGGAGAGGACGCGCGTGCCGCCGGTGACCGCGCTGCGGTCGCCGCCAGACTCCCGCACGACCGGGGCCGACTCGCCGGTGATGGCGGACTCGTCCACGGTCGCGATGCCGCGGATCACGTCGCCGTCGCCCGGGATGAGCTCGCCCGCCGTGACGACCACCACGTCGCCGAGCGCCAGATCGCTCGAGGCGACCGCGGCGACCGAGGCGCGAACCGCATCCGGGTCCGCGGTCTCGTCGTAGTCCGTGACGCGGTTGGCGAGGGTGGTGGAGCGGGTCGAGCGCAGGGTGGCGGCCTGGGCCTTGCCGCGGCCCTCGGCGACCGACTCCGCCAGATTGGCGAAGACGACGGTGAGCCACAGCCAGACGGCGATGCTCCAGGTGAACGCGAGCGTGGCCGGTCCCGTGCCGCCCGCGCCGATGAACGGCTGCGCGATGGCGACGACCGTGGTCAGCGCCGCGCCGACCTCGACGATGAACATGACGGGGTTGCGCCACATCTGGCGCGGATCGAGCTTGCGCAGAGCGCCGGGGAGGGCGGCGACGAGCTGGGCGCCGCTGAAGGCGCCGGGGCGGGTCGCGCTCTCCTTCGGAGCGCGGGCGCTGCGTTGTGGGGTGAGCGTTGTCATGGTGTTACTGCAGCCCTTCCGCCAGGGGACCCAGCGCGAGAACGGGGAAATAGGTGAGTGCCGAGACGAGCAGGATCGTGCCGATCATCAGGCCGACGAACTGCGGCCGGTGGGTGGGCAGTGTGCCTGCGGTCGCGGGGACGCGGCCCTGCTGGGCGAGCGAGCCGGCGAGGGCGAGGACGAACACGATCGGCAGGAACCGGCCGAGGAACATCGCGACCCCGAGGGCCGTGTTGAGCCAGGGCGTCGCGGCGGTGAGGCCCGCGAAAGCCGATCCGTTGTTGTTCGCGGCCGAGGTGAACGCGTAGAGCACCTCGCTGAAGCCGTGCAGCCCGGGGTTCAGGATCGACGTCTTCTCGATGTCGGCCCGCACCGCCGGGATGGCGAAGCTCAGGCCGGTGCCGAGGAGCACGAGCGTCGGCGTGGTCAGGATGTACAGGCTGGCCAGCTTGATCTCGCGCGGGCCGAGCTTCTTGCCGAGGTACTCCGGCGTGCGACCGACCATCAAGCCGGCGACGAAGACGGCGATGACCGCGATCACCAGGATGCCGTACAGGCCCGACCCGACGCCGCCGGGCACGATCTCGCCCAGCATCATGTTGATCAGCGCCATCATCCCGCCGAGCGGGCTGTAGCTGTCGAGCATGGAGTTCACCGCGCCCGTCGACGTCGTCGTGCTCGTGGTGTTGAACAGCGTCGAGCCCAGCACGCCGAACGCGGTCTCCTTGCCCTCCATCGATCCGCTTGACGCCTCGAACAGCGTCATCGCGACGAGCGAGACGACGAACAGCGTGGCCATCGTCGCGAGGATCGCGTATCCCTGGCGCTTGTCGCCGACCATCCGGCCGAACGTGCGCGGCAGGGAGAACGGGATGATGAGCATCAGCAGCACCTCGACCAGGTTGGTCCAGGCGGTCGGGTTCTCGAACGGGTGCGCCGAGTTGGCGTTGAAGAAGCCGCCGCCGTTGGTGCCGAGCAGCTTGATGGCCTCCTGCGAGGCGACCGGTCCGCCCGGGAGGGACTGCGCCGCGCCCGTGAGCGTGGTCACGTGGTCGAAGCCGTTGAAGTTCTGGGCCGCTCCGCCGACGATCAGCACGATCGCCGCGACGAAGGCGAGCGGGAGGAGGATGCGCACGGTTCCGCGCAGCATGTCCACCCAGAAGTTGCCGATCGTCCCGGTGGAACGGGAGGCGAACCCGCGGACGAGCGCCACGGCGACGGCCATGCCGACGGCGGCGGACACGAAGTTCTGCACCGCCAGGCCGGCGAACTGCACGGTGTAGCCCAGGGTCGCGTCGGGGGAGTAGGACTGCCAGTTGGTGTTCGTCACGAACGAGATCGCCGTGTTGAACGCCGTCCCCTCGGGGACGGCCGGCATGCCCAGCGAGTACGGCAGGAACTGCTGCAGGCGCTGGAGCGCGTAGACGAGCAGGATGCCGATCACCGAGAAGGCCAGCACGCCGCGCAGGTAGGCGGGCCAAGTCTGCCCGGCGCGCGCATCCACGCCGATGAGGCGGTAGACGCCGCGCTCGACGGCGAGGTCGCGGTCGGAGGAGTACACGCGCGCCATGTAGTCCCCGAGGGGGCGGTAGGCGACGGCGAGCAGGAGCACGAGCGTCGCCAGCTGGGCGACGAACAGCCAGATGCCCGTCATGGAGTCGGAGCCCATCTCAGAACCGCTCCGGCTTCACGAGGGCGACGACCAGGTAGGCGATCGCGGCGACTGCAAGCAGCGCCGCGACCACATCGATCACGATCACAGCTTCTCGACCCCCCGGCCGGCCAGGCCCACGACAAGCGCGAGCACGACCACTCCGAGGAGGTAGACGACGTCCAGCAAGACTCTCTCCATCCGTGAGGATGCCGCGACCGGTCGGTCGCGGCAGAAGAGAGTCCACACCCGCGTTCCCCGCGGGGCGCTGGTCCTAACGCATCCCTAACGCCCCGCTGCGCGATCCTCGCGCGACGCTAACGCGACGGCGCGGAGCGCCGCCCGGCGCGCGCGGCGAAGTCGTCCAGGGCGGAGAGGATCGGTTGCGCGTACCAGATGCGGTTGCGATGCTTCGAGGTGGCGCTCGCGAGAAGTCCGCGCTCGACCAGGGCTCCGATCGCGTTGTAGGCGCCCTGGGGGGAGACCCCCAGTCCCGCGGAGACGAACGGCTGGTTCACCACGGGCTGGGCGAACAGCAGATCGGCGAGGCGTCGCGCGCTCGCGTCCGCACGGATCCCCGTGAGCGCGCCCTCCCACGTCGCGCGCACCTCCGCGAGATCTTCGACGAGCGCTCGGCCATCCCGCACCGCATATCCCGCGGCTTCGGCGAAGACGGCGACGATCCCGTCGGCGTCGCCTTTCCGGTAAGCGTCGAGGGCACCGTAGTAGCGGTCGACATCGTGGAGGAGACCGGCCGACACGGGGACGGCGACGTTGGTCGTCACGCGGGACGCGCGCAGCATCGCCTGCACGAGCGCACGGCCGGTGCGGCCGTTGCCGTCCGGGAAGGGATGGATCGTCTCGAACTGCGCGTGCGCGAGGGCGGCGTGAGCGAGGGCGGGGATGTCGGTTCGACGGATGAATGCCACCAGATCGCCCATCGCCGCAGACACCCTGCCGTCGTGAGGCGGCACGAAGTCCGCCCCGTGCGGGCTCAGGCCTCCGCCGCCGATCCAGACCTGCTCGCGGCGGTACTCGCCGACGAGGTGGGGCGCGTGGTGTTCCAGCAGGGCGGTCTGCATGGCGACGATGGTCGTCTCATCGATGTGGTCGGCCAGCCGGATCGCCGCTGTCATGGCCTCGACATTGCGGACCACCAGTCCTGCGTTCCCCTGATCCCGCTCGCCGAGGACCGTCTCGGCGATCGCACGTGCGCCGCTCGTGAGGTTCTCGATCTCGGAGGAGGAGGCCGCCTCCGAACGCAGCAGCACGTCGGCGAACGGGAGCAGCTGTGACCCGACCTCGGCATCGAAGCGGGTCAGGAGGGTGCCCGCCTCGGTCGCGTCGGCGATGCTCGCACCGGACAGGCTCACGGTCGCATCCCCGATGCGAGGGGGGATGGCTGCGCGATACGGACCGCGGCTCTGCTCCCACTGCCGGCGACTGAGCGCGTCCCGGGGGAAGCGGGAGACCCAGGGCAGCTCCTCGTAGGCCACGGGCGGCCATGCCCCGACTGGATTCATCTCCGCGCCCGCCTCCCTCTTATTCAAGGATAGGAGATATCCTTGAATAAGAGAGAGGCTCTTTCAAGGATCAGCCCTTCACAGCGAGGGCGGCTGCCCCGAGGATGCCCGCGTTGTTGCGGTGCACGGCTGGGACGATCGGCGTCTTGAGGTCGAGGAGGGGCAGGAACTCCTGGTAGTTCTTGGAGACGCCGCCGCCGACGATGAAGAGGTCGGGGGTGAAGAGGAACTCGAGGGTGGAGTAGTACTTCTGCAGGCGCTTCGCCCACTTCTCCCAGCTCATGTCCTCGCGCTCCTTCGCCGAATACGCGGCCCGGGACTCGGCGTCGTGGCCGTCGATCTCGAGGTGGCCGAGCTCGGCGTTCGGGATGAGGACGCCGTCGTAGATGAGCGCCGAGCCGATCCCGGTGCCGAGGGTGGTCATGATGACCAGGCCGTCCTTGCCCTTCGCGGCGCCGAAGCTGGTCTCCGCGTAGCCGGCGGCGTCGGCGTCGTTGACGAAGTGGATGTCACGGCCGAGGGACTTCTCGAACAGGTCCTCCGCGTGCAGGTCGATCCACTTCTTGGAGACGTTGGCGGCGGAGAGGGTCACGCCGTGGCTCACGATGGCCGGGAAGCAGATGCCCACCGGGGCGTCGGGCTCCTCGGCCGCGAGCTGATCGACGATCTTCTTGGTGACCTCGACGATGCCGTCGGGCTCGCCGCCCTCGGGGGTGGGGAGCTTGATCCGGTCGCTCAGGAGTTCGCCGGTCTCGAGATCGACCAGCCCTCCCTTGATGCCGGTTCCGCCGATGTCGATGCCGATTGCGTGCTTCTGACCGCTCATGCCCACGAATCTACCGCGGGTCGGCTCCGGGAGTCGTGCGCGTGGCCGTCGCGAGCGGCAAGAACAGGTCGTCGACGATCGCGACGAGGGTGGCCTCGTCGGCCGGGCGGAGGGTCATCACCATCTCGTGACGCAGGGCCATGGTCGGCAGGCCCGCGACCAGGTCCGGCATCCGGCTGCGGTCGATCTCTCCCCGCGCGTCGGCGCGGTCGAGGATGGTGTCGAGCATCGACGGCCCGGGGGAGAGCAAGCGCTCGCGCAGTCCGGCGATGCCCCCCTCGGCCTCGCCGAGGATGCCGGAGTAGCGGAGCATGATCAGGACGACGAGGCCGCTGCGGCGCTCCGTGAACTGGCGGAGGAGGTCGAGGGTGTCCTCCCGGAGGCTGCCATGGTCGGGCACGTCGATCGGGTCGTCGTCGAAGTGGTGCCGGATCGCGGCGACGGCGAGGTCGCTGCGACTCGGCCAGCGGCGGGAGATGACGGGCCGGCTGGTGCCTGCGCGCGCGGCCACGGCCTCCATCGTCAGTCCAACGTAGCCGTTGGCGTCGAGCTCCTCCCACGCGGCGTCGAGGAGGGCGCTCTCGAGTTCCGCGCCACGGCGCCGACGGGCGGGCGTCGAATTAGAGTCCATTTGCGCATCTTATCCGATCGGCGTATCGTCGGCGATTAGATACAAGCACGCATCTTAAGGAGCAGGCTCATGGCAGCGGAGAAACTCGACAGGACGGTGGTCCGCACGGCCACCGCACTGGTGGTCGGAGCACTCGCGGTGGTCTTCGACACGACGATCCTCAGCATCGCGCTCCACTCGCTGGCGACGGATCTGCACACCGACGTCGCGCACATCCAGTGGGTGACGACGGGCTACCTGCTCGCCCTGGCGGCGACCGTGCCCCTCTCGGCCTGGTGCCTCGCTCGGTTCGGCGGAAAGCGGGTGTGGATGGTCGCCCTCGCGATCTTCCTCGTCGGCTCGGTGCTCTCCGGGCTGGCGTGGAACGCCGACAGCCTCATCGCCTTCCGGGTGCTGCAGGGCGTCGGCGGCGGACTCATGCTGCCGGTGATGACCACCATGGTGATGGAGGTCGCCGGCGGCAAGCAGCTCGGACGGGTCTCCGCCGTCATCGGGCTCCCCGCGATGGCCGGGCCCGTCCTGGGGCCGGTGCTCGGCGGGGCCATCCTCGCCCTCGGCGACTGGCGCTGGATCTTCTGGGTGAACATCCCGTTCTGCGTCGCCGGGCTGCTCCTGGCGTGGCGGATGCTGCCGTCGGACCGCGGTCGCGACCCGCGCCGTCGGCTCGACATCGTCGGCGTGCTGCTGCTCGTCCCGGGCCTGGCCGGGCTCCTCCTCGGACTCTCCGACTCCGTCCTCGACGGCGGCTTCGCTCGTCTCGACGCGTGGATCCCGCTGGTCGCCGGCGCTGCGCTCGTCGCCGGATTCGCCTTCTGGGCCCTGCACCGCCGCGGCGATGCGCTCGTGGACGTGCGGCTGCTGAAGGTGCGCTCGGTCTGGTCGGCCTCCACCCTCCTCTTCCTCTCGGGTGTCGCGCTCTACGGCGCGATGCTCCTCCTGCCCCTCTTCTTCCAGCAGGTGCGCGGCACCGACGCCCTCGGCGCGGGCCTCCTGCTCGTGCCGCAGGGGCTCGGGACGCTCGCCTGCCGCCCGCTCGCCGGCCGTCTCATCGACCGGATCGGCGCGCGCTGGATCACCGTCGTCGGGTTCGCCATCGTCGCGGTCTCGACCGTCCCGTTCGCGTTCGGGCTTCCCGCCTCGGCCGACCCGCTGCTCCTGGTCGCCCTGTTCGTCCGCGGCTTCGGTCTCGGCGCCGTGACCATGCCGCTCATGGTCGCGTCGTACCAGGGGCTGAGCGGCGAGCAGATCGCGCACTCCAGCATCCTGACCCGCACGGCGCAGCAGCTCGGCGGATCGTTCGGCACCGCGATCTTCGCCGTGCTGCTCCAGGCCGCGGTGCTGGGTGGTTCGACCCTCGGCGGCGCGTTCCAGTCGGCCTTCTGGGTGGCGGTCGGCGTCACCGTGCTGGGCGTCGCCATCGCCTTCGTCCTCCCCGGCGGCCCGAAGCGCGCCGCAGCCGTCCCGGCGGCACAGCCCGTACCGGATCCCGTGGTCGAGCCCGGCGCGACGGCCGTCAGGGGAGCGTGAGGACCTCGGCGCCGCGCTCGGTGACCACCAGGGTGTGCTCGAACTGGGCGGTGATGCTGCGGTCGCGCGTCACGACCGTCCAGTCGTCCGCCCACATGTCCCACTCGTGGGTGCCGAGCGTGAGCATCGGCTCGATGGTGAACACCATCCCGACCTCCATCACGTCGTCATAGGCCGGGGCCGAGTCGTAGTGGGGGATGATCAGCCCGGAGTGGAAGGTCGCCCCCACGCCGTGGCCGGTGAAGTCGCGCACGACGCCGTAGCCGAACCGCTTCGCGTACGACTCGATCGCCCGGCCGATGACGTTGACCTGGCGGCCCGGCGCCACCGCCTTGATGCCGCGGTTCAGCGCCTCCCGCGTGCGTTCGACGAGCAGGGTCACCTCCTCGGTCGCCGTGCCGGCGATGAAGGTCTGGTTGCTGTCGCCGTGGAAGCCGTTCTTGTACGCGGTGATGTCGATGTTGACGATGTCGCCCTCCTCGATCACCGTGTCGTCCGGGATGCCGTGACAGACGACCTCGTTGACCGAGCTGCAGATCGACTTCGGGTACCCCCGGTAGCCGAGGGTGGAGGGGTAGGCGTCGTGCGCGAGCAGGAACTCGTGTCCGATCGCGTCCAGCTCCTCCGTCGTCACGCCCGGGCGCACGGCCTCCCCGACGAGCGCGATGGCCTGCGCGGCGATCCGGCCGGACTCGCGGATCAGCGCGATCTCGTCGGGCGTGTACACGTCGCCGCGCGTGTTCGGTGCGGGCGACGGCTTGCCGACGTACTCCGGGCGCGGGATGCGGGACGGGACGGGGCGCATCGCGCTGACACGACCGGGGATCAGATGACCGGCGGAATCCTTGGGCATAGGATCAAGCTTATGACCGGTGAGAACGAGTACGGCATCGCGCAGGACGCAGAGCACAAGTACTGGTACAACATGAAGACCGGCGCGGTGGAGCAGGGATTCCTCTCGCCGGCGCCCGACCGCGTCGGCCCGTTCGACACCCGCGACGAGGCAGAGCACGCGCTCGAGAAGCTGCGCGAGAACAGCGCCAAGTGGGCCGAGGAGGACGCGGAGGAGAACCGCTAGGCGGCTCCCGCGCCACGTTCCATCCGGCCGGGAGTGCCGGGCTTTCTAGAAGCTGTGCTCCGGGCCCGGGAAGGTGCCGCCCTGCACGTCGGCCTTGTAGGCGGCGGCGGCCCCCGCCAGCACGTTCTTGAGGTCGGCGTACTGCTTGACGAAGCTCGGGACGCGACCCGTGGTGAAGCCGGCCCAGTCGGTCCAGACGAGCAGCTGGCCGTCCACGTGCGGTCCGGCTCCGACGCCGATCGTCGGGATGCGCAGCTCCTGCGTCACCCGGCGCGCGACCTCCGCGGGGACCATCTCGAGCACGACGGCGAACGCACCCGCGTCCTCCACGGCGTGCGCGTCGGCGAGGATCTGCTCCGCGCTGTCGCCGCGGCCCTGGATCAGGTGGCCGCCGAGGCCGTGCTCGCTCTGCGGCGTGAAGCCGATGTGGCCCATCACCGGGATGCCGGCGTCGACGATGCGGCGGATCTGGTCGGAGCTGCGCACGCCGCCCTCCAGCTTCACCGCGTGCGCGCCCGTCTCCTTCATGAAGCGCACCGCCGTGTGCAGGGCCTCGAGCGCACCGGTCTCGTATGACCCGAACGGCATGTCCGCCACGACGAACGCGCGCTTGACGGCCTTCGCCACCGCGCGGGTGAGAGGGATCAACTCGTCGACGGTCACCGGGAGGGTGGTGTCGTAGCCGAGCACGTTGTTCCCGGCCGAGTCCCCGACGAGCAGGAAGTCGATGCCCGCCTCGTCGAAGATCTGCGCGGTCAGCATGTCGTAGCTGGTGAGGCCGGTGAAGGGGGAGCCCTCCTCCTTCGCCGCCTGGAAGTGTCTCGTCCGCACCCGCTTCAGCGACTGCATCGACGGGGTCGCGGGGTGGACGCTCGGAACGGGGGACTGCTCGCTCATGGGCTCAGTCTAGTGACGCGATTCGGGGGCGCGACGGACCACGATCGAGCCCCCGACCCAGTACGCTGGGAACGCTGACGAAAGGGGCAGGATGGACAAGCAGCGCGACTTCGTTCTTCGCACGATCGAGGAGCGTGGCGTCAAGTTCGTGAGGCTGTGGTTCACCGATGTCGTCGGCACCCTCAAGTCCGTCGCCATCGCCCCCGCCGAGGTGGAGGGGGCCTTCTCCGAGGGCCTCGGCTTCGACGGCTCCGCGATCGAGGGACTGACGCGCGCCTTCGAGTCCGACCTGCTCGCGCACCCGGACCCGACGACGTTCCAGATCCTCCCGTGGCGGGGCGAGATCGACCCCACCGCGCGCATGTTCTGCGACATCACGACGCCCGACGGCCAGCCGTCCGTCTCCGACCCGCGCAACGTGCTCAAGCGCACGCTCGAGAAGGCGGCCGACCGCGGCTTCACCTTCTACACGCACCCGGAGATCGAGTTCTACCTGCTCAAGTCGTCGTCGTTCGGCGAGGACGGTCCCGAGCCCGTCGACTCCGCCGGCTACTTCGACAACGTCCCCGGCGGCACCGCGCACGACTTCCGCCGCCGCTCGGTGCGCATGCTCGAAGACCTCGGCATCTCGGTCGAGTTCAGCCACCACGAGGCCGGCCCCGGCCAGAACGAGATCGACCTGCGCTACGCGGACGCCCTCACCACGGCCGACAACATCATGACGTTCCGCACGGTCATCAAGGAGGTGGCGATCGAGCAGGGCGTCTACGCGACGTTCATGCCGAAGCCGCTTTCGGGCCACCCGGGCAGCGGGATGCACACGCACATGTCGCTCTTCGAGGGTGACACCAACGCCTTCTTCGAGGCCGGTGCCCAGTACCAGCTCTCGAAGGTCGGCCGTCAGTTCATCGCGGGGCTGCTCAAGCACGCTCCCGAGATCACGGCCGTGACGAACCAGTTCGTCAACTCGTACAAGCGCCTGTGGGGCGGCGACGAGGCGCCCAGCTTCGTCTGCTGGGGCCACAACAACCGTTCCGCGCTGGTGCGCGTGCCGCTCTACAAGCCCAACAAGGGCCAGAGCTCGCGCGTCGAGTACCGCGCGATCGACTCCGCGGCCAACCCGTACCTCGCGTTCTCCCTCATGCTGGCCGCCGGTCTGAAGGGCATCGAGAACCAGTACGAGTTGCCTCCGGAGGCCGAGGACAACGTCTGGGCGCTCAGCGACACCGAGCGCCGTGCCCTCGGGTACAGCCAGCTCCCCGCGAGCCTCGACCACGCCATCTCGCTGATGGAGGACTCCGAGCTCGTCGCCGAGACGCTGGGGGAGCAGGTCTTCAACTACGTGCTCCTCAACAAGCGCAAGGAGTGGGCGGAGTACCGGGCGCAGGTCACCCCGTACGAGCTGCGGACCAACCTCGAGATCCTCTGACCGGGTCGTGACGCGCGAGCAGCTCTCCCTGACCGCGCTGGCGCGCGCCGGTTTCGTCGGGCTGAGCTCGGTGCGCGCCCAGCTGGACGAGCTCGCCGGCCTGACCGGGTTCCCGGTCGACGACCTCCTGCCCGCCCTCGGCGCGGCGGCGGATCCCGACAACGCCCTGACGCTCGCCCTGCGGCTGCTGCAGCATGCGCCGGTGCAGGCCGCGCGCTACGTCCCCTCGCGCAACGACGCCCGTCGCGTGCTGCGGGTGATCGGAGCCTCCGAGGGCGCCGCGGAGTTCTTCCTGCGTCAGCCGGCCGAGCTGTCGGCGCTCGACTACCCCGTCACCGCCCTGCCGACGGCGGAGGAGCTGCGCGCCGACCTCCTCGATTCCGTGGGGGCCGTCGACGGCTTCGCGGCCGTCACGGAGGAGGAGGCGTGGACGGCGCTGCGCGTCCGCTACCGGCGCCGTCTCGTCCAGCTCGCGAGCTACGACCTAGAGCAGGAGGACCCGGTCGCCGGGTTCGACGCCGTCGCCGCCGCGCTGTCCGACCTCGCCGCCGCCGCGCTGGAGGCCTCGCTCGCCGTCGCCCGGCGGCAGACCAGCGGGAGCGGGCCCGGCCGCTTCCCCGAGGCCGAGGTCCGCGCGACCCGCCTCGCCATCATCGGCATGGGCAAGGCCGGCGCGCGCGAGCTCAACTACGTCAGCGACGTGGACGTCATCTTCGTGACGGAGGGCGACGAGGAGGCCGGGCTCAGCTCTGGCCGCGCGGTCGACATCGCGACGCGGCTGGCGATGCTGACGATGCGCGGCATCCACGAGCCGGCCATCGAGCCGGGGCTGTGGGAGGTCGACCCCAACCTGCGTCCGGAGGGAAAGGACGGCGCGCTCGTACGCACGCTCGAATCGCACCTCGCCTACTACGACCGGTGGGCCAAGGGGTGGGAGTTCCAGGCCCTCCTGAAGGCGCGTCCGCTCGCCGGCGACCGCGACCTCGGCGACCGCTACGTCGCCGCTCTCGCGCCGAAGGTGTGGAGCAGCGCCTCCCGCGAGAACTTCGTCGAGTCGGTGCAGCGGATGCGCGAGCGCGTCACCGAGCACATCCCGGACGACGAGGTCCACTACCAGTTGAAGCTCGGCCCCGGCGGGCTGCGCGATGTGGAGTTCACCGTCCAGCTGCTCCAGCTCGTGCACGGCCAGACCGACGATCAGGTGCGCCAGCGCGACACCCTCTCGGCGCTGGCCGCCCTCGCGGCCCAGGGGTACATCGGCCGCGAGGAGGCCGCGGCGTTCTCGCAGGACTACCGCACCCTCCGGCTGATGGAGCACCGCATCCAGCTGCGGCACCTCAGTCGCACGCACCTGATGCCGCGCGACGAGGGCGACCAGCGGGTCCTGGCCCGGGCGACCGGGCTCGCCACCAGTGCCGAGCAGCTGTTCGTGCGGTGGAACGAGATCAAGCACCGGGTGCGGGGGCTGCACGAGCGGTTGTTCTACCGGCCGCTGCTGAGCGCCGTGGCCTCCATGCCGAGCGAGGACTTCGCCCTCACCAGCGCACAGGCCGAGGCCCGCCTCGCCGCGATCGGCTTCCGGGATCCGCGTGGTGCGCTCGCCCACATCGGGGCGCTCACCTCGGGGGTGTCGCGCCGGGCGACGATCCAGCGCCATCTGCTCCCGGTGATGCTGCAATGGTTCGCCGACGGCGCCGACCCCGACTACGGCCTCCTGACGTTCCGCCGCCTCAGCGAGGACCTCGGCTCCACGCACTGGTACCTCCGGATGCTGCGCGACTCCACCGGCGCCGCCGAGCGGTTGACCCGCGTGCTCTCGGGCTCGCGCTACGCGGGCGACCTGCTCGGGCGCATCCCGGAGTCGGTGGCGTGGCTCGAATCGGAGGAGGAGCTGCGGCCGCGCTCGGCCGAGCTGCTGCGCGACGAGACCGCCGCGATCCTCGCCCGCCACGATTCCCCCGAGACCGCGGCCGCCGCCCTGCGTGCGGTGCGCCGGCGCGAGATCCTGCGGCTGGCGTTCTCGGGCATCCTCGGCTTCGCGACCATCGAGGAGCTCGCGCACGGGCTCACCACCGTCACCGAGAACGTGATCGCGGGCGTCCTGGCCGCGATCCGGAGCGCCCGCGGCGACGCTGACGCGTTCGAGTTCGCCGTGATCGGGATGGGGCGGTTCGGCGGCCGGGAGCTGGGCTTCGGATCGGACGCCGACGTCATGTACGTCTTCCGTCCGACCACGGCCGAGCAGGAGGAGGCGCACCGCGCCGCCCTGGCGATCGTCTCGGACCTGGGCCGCCTCACCGAGGACAACATCCTCCCGCTCGACCTCGACATCGGCCTGCGCCCGGAGGGGAAGAACGGCACGCCCGTGCGCTCGCTCGACTCGTATCGCGCCTACTACCAGCGCTGGTCGCTGACCTGGGAGGCGCAGGCGCTGCTGCGTGCGCGCGGCGTCGCGGGGGATGCGTCGCTCCTGGCGGACTTCGAGGCTCTCGCCGACGAGGTGCGCTACCCGGCGGAGATCGGCGAGCGCGAGATCCGCGAGGTCAAACGGATCAAGGCCCGCGTCGAGAACGAACGCCTGCCGCAGGGCGCCGACCCGTCACGCCATCTCAAGCTCGGCAGGGGATCGCTCAGCGACGTCGAGTGGTTCGTGCAGCTCATCCAGCTGGAGCACGCGGCCGCGATCCCCGAACTCCGCACGCCCAGCACCCTCGACGCCCTCGCGGTCGCCGCCGCGAATGGGTTCGTCACGGAGGAGGATGCGGCCAAACTCCACGACGCGTGGGTCTTCGCCTCCCGTGCCCGCTCCGCCATGACTCTGTGGACGAACAAGACCGCCGACGTGCTCCCGTCCGACCGCGTCGCCCTCGACGGCGTCGCCCGGCTGATGGAGTACCCGCCCGGCTCGGCCTCGCGGCTGGAGGAGGACTACCTCGCGGTCACCCGCCGTGCCCGCGCCGTCTTCGAGCGCTCCTTCTACGGCGTCCAGGAGCGCCCGGCTCCCACCGGCTGACGGCGCAGAGTCACCGCCCATTCAACGCGGAAGGGCCGCATCCCCAGCGGGATGCGGCCCTTCTCGTGTCGGAACGCCGAGCGTCAGACGCCGAAGTACAGCTCGTACTCGAACGGGTGCGGACGCTGCGCGAGGGGCTTGATCTCCTTCTCGCGCTTGTACTCGATCCAGGTCTCGATGAGCTCCGGGGTGAACACGCCGCCTGCGGTGAGGAAGTCGTGGTCGGCCTCGAGGGCGTCGAGCGCCTCCGCCAGGGTGCCGGGCACCTGGGGGATGTTCTTGGCCTCCTCGGGCGGGAGCTCGTAGAGGTCCTTGTCGACCGGCTCGTGCGGCTCGATGCGGTTCTTGATGCCGTCGAGACCGGCCATGAGCTGGGCGGCGAACGCGAGGTACGGGTTGCCCGAGGCGTCCGGCGCGCGGAACTCGATGCGCTTGGCCTTCGGGTTGGTGCCCGTGATCGGGATGCGGATGGACGCCGAGCGGTTGCCGGCCGAGTAGACCAGGTTGACCGGGGCCTCGAAGCCGGGGACCAGGCGGTGGAACGAGTTCACCGTCGGGTTCGTGAACGCCAGGACGGCGGGGGCGTGCTTGAGCAGGCCGCCGATGTACCAGCGGGCGATGTCCGAGAGGCCGCCGTAGCCCGACTCGTCGTAGAAGAGCGGCTTGCCGTCGCTCCACAGCGACTGGTGGGTGTGCATGCCCGAGCCGTTGTCGCCGAAGAGCGGCTTCGGCATGAACGTGGCGACCTTGCCCCACTGCTCCGCCGTGTTCTTCACGATGTACTTGAACTTGAGGATGTCGTCCGCCGCGGCGACCATCGTGTCGAAGCGGTAGTTGATCTCGGCCTGGCCGCCGGTGCCCACCTCGTGGTGCGCGCGCTCCAGGATGAGGCCGGCGTCGATCAGCTTGAGCGAGATGTCGTCACGCAGGTCGGCCTGCTTGTCGACGGGGCTCACGGGGAAGTAGCCGCCCTTGTAGGGGGTCTTGTTCGCGAGGTTGCCGCCCTCTTCGACACGGCCGGTGTTCCACGCGCCCTCCTCGGAGTCCACCGCGTAGAAGGACGAGTGCTGGTTCACCTCGTAGCGCACGTCGTCGAAGATGTAGAACTCCGCCTCGGGGGCGAAGAACGCGGTGTCCGCGATGCCGGTCGAGGCGAGGTACTTCTCCGCCTTCTTGGCGACCTGGCGCGGGTCCTTCGAGTAGATCTCGCCGTTGCGCGGGTTGTAGATGTCGAACACCATGATCAGCGTGCGCTCGACGCGGAACGGGTCGATGTAGGCGGTCGAGACATCGGGGATGAGCTGCATGTCGGACTCGTGGATCGACGCGAAGCCGCGGATCGAGGAGCCGTCGAAGAGCTGGCCGACGGAGAAGAACTCCTCGTCGACCGTCGAGGCGGGGATGTTGAAGTGCTGCTGCACACCGGGCAGATCGGTGAAGCGGATATCAAGGAACTTGACGTCGGTGTCCTTGATGAACTTGAGCACCTCGGAAGAATCACGGAACATACGGAGGACTCCCAATGGCTTTGCGGTGACCGGACTGCGCGTGCAGTCCCACACCAACGGTAGGGGGAGGCCGTTTCCCCGGGGTGACGCAAATGTTTCCGGCATGTTACGTGTACCGGCCCCGGGTAAACTCATCGGGTGCCACAGAACCCCCCGACGAACCGCTCCGGCGACATCGCCCCCAGCCGCTATCCCGGTGAACGCCTCGGACTTCCGGAGGCGGGGCCGCGTTCCGTCGCCCGCCTCGGCCGGCGTTTCGGAGCCATCGTCATCGACTGGGCGATCGCATCATTCATCTCGTTCGCGTTCTTCCATTACGACGCCTGGGCCAACATCGCGGTGTTCGCCGTGCTGCAGATCGTGTTCGTCCCCACCATCGGCGGCAGCATCGGGCACCGCATCTTCGGCCTGCGGCTCGTCGCCGTCCGCGGCGGATGGGTGGGGGTGTGGCGCCCGATCGTGCGCACCGTCCTGCTCTGCCTCGTGATCCCGGCCCTGGTGTGGGACTCGGACCAGCGAGGTTTCCACGACAAGATCGCGGGCACCATCCTGCTGCGCGGCTGAGCTGCGGATCAGACCAACGAACGCGCCGTCCCTGGAGGGGCGGCGCGTTCGTGTCGAAGCAGTGGCGCGGACGTTCGGTGTCAGCGGGCGCGCTGGGCGCGGACCTTCATCGGGTCGATGCCCTTCGGGATCGGCAGCGCGTTCTCCAGCGACTGGAGGCGGTTGCTGATCGCGAGCACCTCGGCCTTGGTCAGCGTCGGCTTGATCTTTGCCAGGCGGCGGGGCACCCGGTGCAGCGGCACGGCGTCCGCATCCGGTCCGACGCTGATGACGGTGACCGGGACGTTCGGGAGGACGCGGGTGACCTTGCGGCGCTCCTCGTCGACCATGCGCTGCGTGCGCGTCTTGGGGCCTTCGCTGATCAGCACGACGCCGCCACGACCGGTGGCGCGGTAGACCGCGTCCTGCGTCTTGCTGTTGACCGCGACCGGCATCTCGGAGCCGCGCCAGCTGCGCTTCAGCGAGCTGCGCAGCACGGCGCCGACGGCACCCGGCTGGCCCTCGATCTGCGAGTAGGCGGCGCGCTCGGCACGGCGGCCGAGGATGAGCAGCGCCGCGAGCACGCCGGCGAAGACGCCCGCGATGATCCAGAGGACCATCGTGAAGACGTTGCCGCCGGAGAGGAAGATCGCCAGGAGCACGCCCACGATGATCGGGAGGACGAAGCCCAGGATGATGTAGAGCAGCGCGCGGTCGTCGTAGCGGCGGGTCATCTGGAAGACCTGCCACATCTGCTTCAGCCGACCGGGCTCCTTGGTGGACTTGTCCTTGCGTGCCATACGCATAAGGATACCGTCCCGGACGGCCTTCGGCAGACGCCGTTCGCCGTCAGGAGACGGCCTGCGCGAACCCGAGCGACGCGTCGGCGAGTGGCTGCAGTTCCACCGGCACCGGCCGCCCCTTCGCCTGCATCGACTGGGCCCACAACCGGCCCGCACGATACGAGGAGCGCACCAGCGGACCGGCGAGGACGCCGAGGAAGCCGATGGCCTCCGCCTCCTCCTTCAGCTCGACGAACTCGTCCGGGTGCACCCAGCGGGCGACCGGCAGATGCCGGGGGCTGGGACGCAGGTACTGCGTGATCGTGATGATGTCGGTCCCCGCGTCGTGGAGGTCGCGCAGGGCCTGGCTCACCTCGTGGCGCTCCTCGCCCATCCCGAGGATCAGGTTGGACTTGGTGATCAGGCCGGCGGCCCGCCCCTGGGTGAGCACGTCGAGCGATCGCTCGTAGCGGAAGGCGGGACGGATGCGCTTGAAGATGCGCGGCACGGTCTCGACGTTGTGCGCGAACACCTCCGGCCGTGCCGAGAAGACCTCGCCGAGCTGATCGGGCCGGCCGTTGAAGTCCGGCACGAGGATCTCGACGCCGGTGCCGGGGCTCTGCCGGTGGATCTCGCGGATCGTCTCGGCGTAGAGCCACGCGCCCCCGTCCTCCAGGTCGTCGCGCGCGACACCCGTGACGGTGGAGTAGCGCAGCCCCATGCGGGAGACGGACTCGGCGACGCGACGCGGCTCGTCGCGATCGAACTCCGCGGGCTTGCCGGTGTCGATCTGGCAGAAGTCGCAGCGGCGGGTGCACTGCGAGCCGCCGATGAGGAAGGTGGCCTCGCGGTCCTCCCAGCACTCGTAGATGTTGGGGCAGCCCGCCTCCTGGCAGACCGTGTGCAACTCCTCGGTCTTGACGAGTGCATGGAGCTGCCGGAACTCCGGCCCCATCTTCGCGCGCGTCTTGATCCATTCGGGCTTGCGCTCGATCGGGGTCTCGGCGTTGCGGACCTCCAGGCGCAGCATCCGGCGCCCCTCGGGGACGGCGTTCACGCGGCGGCTCCTGTCGTGGCGGGTGCGGACGTGGTGACCGCGACGCCCTGTGCGGTCGTCTCACGGTCGAACGCGGCGACGACGAGCGGAGCGACGTCTGCCGGGGTGACCGTGCGACCGAGGACGCGCGAGATGGTGGTGACGCCCGCATCCCGGATCCCGCACGCGACGATGCGGTCGTAGGCGTCGAGGTCGTTGGAGCAGTTGAGGGCGAAGCCGTGCATGGTGACGCCCTCGGCGACGCGGATGCCGATGGCGGCGATCTTCTCGTCGCGGCCTCCGGTGCGGATCCACACGCCGGAGCGCCCCTCGACCCGCTCGCCGTCGACGCCCAGCTCAGCGAGGACCTCGATGAGGAGGCTCTCCAGGCGTCGCACGTAGCCGACCACGTCGATCGGGTCGGGGAGGCGCAGGATGGGGTAGCCCACCAGCTGACCCGGACCGTGCCAGGTGATCTTGCCGCCGCGGTCGACGTCGATCACCGGAGTGCCGTCGGTCGGCCGTTCGTCGGGCTCGGTGCGTTTGCCCGCCGTGTAGACCGGCGGGTGCTCCAGGAGGAGGACGGTGTCGGGCGCCCGGCCGGCGACGACGGCGGCGTGCAGGGCACGCTGTCGCTGAAGGGCCTCGTCATACGGCACGGAGTTGGCGCTTAGCCCCGTGACGTCGTACGTAGTCACCTGGACAGCATATATGGACTCAGTCCAGTAATTGCTGTCGAGGCGCGCCGTGTTCTCCACACCCGGTGTCCGGACGCCGGTGTTCCACCGATCGCCCGCCTCCAGCCCGATGGATGGTGTGGGGCGCTGGGATGGTCTCCATGGGAGATCATCGTCAGGAACGCCCGCACGACGCGGACCTCGGCAGGCAGTGCGCGGCGATCGTGAACGCGCTGGGCCTCCGGGTGCGGGGGACGCTGCGGTCGCCGCCCGGCGTCCATCGCGTGGTGGTGGAGGGAGCCGACTTGCCTCGTCCGGCTGTGCTCTGCGTGCGTGTCGGGGAGGGCTTCCCCGACACGGAGGCTCGGCTCGCGATCGTGTCGGAGCATCTGGACGCGGTGCGCGACGTGCCGGCCCCGGTCGGCTCTGCACGTGGCCGGCGGCGCCGTCCGGTCTGCGCGCGGATCGGGGAGCATCTACCCGGCGGGAGCCTGCGGGTTCTGCTGGAAGGACGGGCACTCGGCCTCGGGGAGGCCGTCACCGTTCTCCTCGCCGTGCTGGATGTGCTGCACCAGGCGCACCATGCCGGGTTCGGCGGCGTGGAGCCGCGTGCCGATCGCATCCGCTTCCGCGCCGACGGCTGCCCTGTCGTCACCGGCTTCCCCGGGCTCGGGCCGCTGAGCGCCGAACGGGCGCGGCAGGACACCGAGGCGTTCCGCCAGCTCGTGCGCGAGGTGGCGCGCTCACTTCCCGGCGCGGACGCCGCCGTCCTGTGCGCGCGTGTCGACGGTGCGCTCGGGGGAGGGGCGACGGCCCTTCGACGGGCACTTCTCGACGTGGCGCCACCCGTCGCGGTTCGCCTGCGTGCCGTCGACAGGCCGATCAGCGAGCGGATCGACAGGCCTCCCTCCGGTCGGAGTATGTCGGGTGCGCGCCGGCCACGACGGGTGCCGGGGGTGCGTCGCTCGTGGGACGTGCTGCTCGATGGCCGACCGTTGCGGGAGGCTCGCGCGGCCGTGGTGGGTCTGATCCGGCGCCGTCCGAAGCTCGTGCTCGTGGCGGCGGTCCCGCTCGTCGCAGCGACGGTGGCGTTCGTCGCACTGCCGCCGAGCGCGGACGTGGATCCGGCTCCCGCTGCGCAGCCGACCGCTCCGTCGACGGTGTCGTCCGCACCGGCGTCTGTTCCGGCCTCGACCGTGCCGGCGGCCGAGGATGGAGAGTGTGCTGCGGCGGATGTGTTCGACCTGACCGGCGATGCTCCGCAGGAGGAACCGGACGCGGAGTGCGCGCTTCGTGCGGACGAACCGGTGGAGGCGGCCCTGGAGTGGCTGGCCGCTCACGGCGGCTCGTCGGGCCAGCGGGTCCGTGCCGAGGTCGCTCAGCGTTGGGGAGAGGCGGTGCTAGTGCGCGTCGAGCCCGGTCCGGAGGGGACCCCGGACAGCGAACCGGCCTCGCTCCTGCTGGTGAGGGGCGAGGCCGGTTGGCGGATACGAGCGGTGTACTCGTGAGGTGGATCAGATCCCGAGGCTGCCCTCGAAGTCGGCGGCCTCGAGGCGGTTCTTCACGGCCACCAGGAAGCGCGCCGCGTCGGCGCCGTCCACGATGCGGTGGTCGTACGAGAGGGCCAGGTAGACCGTCGAACGGATGGCGATCGACTCGGTGCCGTCCGCCGTGATGACGACCGGCTTCTTGGTCACGATGCCGGTGCCGAGGATGGCGACCTGCGGGAGGAACACGACCGGGGTGTCGAACAGCGCGCCGCGCGAACCGGTGTTGGTCAGCGTGAACGTGCCGCCGGCGAGCTCGTCGGGCTTCAGACGGTTGTCGCGGGTGCGCTCGGCCAGGTCGGCGATCTCCTTCGCGAGACCGGAGAGGTCGAGCGAGGAGGCGTCGCGGATGACGGGGGTGAGCAGACCGCGCTCGGTGTCCACGGCGATCGAGAGGTTCTCGTGGTCCGGGTACACGATGTTGTCGCCGTCGACCGTGGCGTTGATGACCGGGTAGGTCTTCAGCGCCTCGGAGGCCGCGAGGGCGAAGAACGGCAGGAAGGAGAGCTTCACACCGTTCTTGGCGAGGAAGTCGGCCTTCACCTTGTCGCGCAGCGCGGCGACCTTGGTGACGTCGACCTCGACCACGGAGGTGAGCTGAGCGGTCGACTGCATCGACACGACGGCGCGCTCGGCGACGACCTTGCGCAGACGCGACATCGCCTGGGTCGTGCCGCGCAGCGGCGAGACCTCGACGGCCGGAGCCGCGGCCGGAGCGGACGTGGAGCCGCCGGCTGCGGGCTGCGCTGCCGCGAGGATGTCCTCCTTGCGGATGCGACCGCCCACACCGGTTCCGGTGACGCTCGCCAGGTCGACGCCCTGCTCGTTCGCGAGCTTGCGGACGATCGGCGTGACGTAGCCGGCGTTGCCGGCGTGCGCGCCGCCGGTGGACGGGGCCTCGGCGGCGGGTGCCGGAGCAGCGGCGGGTGCCGGAGCAGCAGCGGCGGGAGCCGGAGCGGCGGCCGGTGCCTCAGCGGCCGGCGCGGGTGCAGCGGCCGGAGCCGGAGCGGCAGCGGGTGCCTCGGCGGCCGGTGCGGGTGCAGCGGCCGGAGCCGGAGCGGCAGCGGGCGCCTCAGCGGCCGGAGCCGGAGCAGCGGCAGGCGCCTCGGCAGCCGGAGCCGGAGCGGCGGCAGGTGCCTCAGCGGCCGGAGCCGGAGCGGCAGCAGCCTCAGCCGGAGCGGCGGGCTCCTCAGCGGCGGGAGCCTCGGCCTCGGCCGGTGCGGCCGGAGCCTCGGAGCCCGCGCCGGAGCCGTCCCCGATGGTCACGAGCGCGGTTCCCACCTCGACGGTCTCGTCCTCCTGCACCAGGATCGCCTCGATGACGCCGGCGACCGGCGACGGGATCTCGGTGTCGACCTTGTCGGTCGAGACTTCGAGCAGGGGCTCGTCCACCTCGACACGGTCGCCAACATTCTTCAGCCAGCGGGTGACCGTGCCTTCCGTGACACTCTCGCCGAGTGCCGGGAGGCTGACGGATTCGCTCATGAGCTTCTCTCCTTCAAAACCTGATCGTTCAGTAGCTTATTGCAGCCGCATCGGCGGCAGCACGGACTTAGAGGGTGTGCAGCGGCTTGCCCGCGAGGTACAGGAAGGCCTCGCCGAGCGACTCGTTCTGCGTGGGGTGCGCGTGGATGAACGGAGCGATGTCCTCCGGGTACGCCTCCCAGTTCACGGCGAGCTGGGCCTCGCCGATGAGCTCGCCCACGCGAGCGCCGATCATGTGCACGCCGACGACGGGGCCGTCGTTCACACGGACGACCTTGACGGTTCCGCTGGTGCCGATGATCTCGCTCTTGCCGTTGCCGGCCAGGCTGTAGTCGTAGCTGCTGACCTGGTCCGCGCCGTACTGCTCGACCGCCTTGGCCTCGCTGAGGCCGACCGAGGCGACCTCGGGGTCGCAGTAGGTGACCTTGGGGATGTTGACGTCGGGGACGACGATCGGGTTCAGGCCCGCGATCTCCTCCGCGACGAAGATGCCCTGCTGGAAGCCGCGGTGCGCGAGCTGCAGACCGGGGACGATGTCGCCGACGGCGTAGACGCCCGGGATGTTGGTCTGCAGGCGCTCGTCGGTGATGACGAAGCCGCGGTCCATCGTGACGCCAACCTCGTCGTAGCCGAGGTTCGCGGTCTGCGGGCCGCGTCCGACGGCCACGAGCAGCAGCTCGGCCTCGACGGTGTCGCCGTTCTCGAGGGAGACGACGACGCCGCTCTCGTTCTGGGTCACGCCGGAGAAGCGGACGCCCAGGCGGTAGTCGATGCCGCGGCGGCGGAACGCGCGCTCCAGCGACTTGCTGATGGACTCGTCCTCGTTGGGGACGAGGTGGGGGAGGGCCTCGATGATCGTGACCTCGGCGCCGAACGACTTCCAGACGCTGGCGAACTCGACGCCGATGACGCCGCCGCCGAGCACGGCGACCTTCTTCGGGACGAAGTCGAGCTCGAGCGCCTGCTCGCTCGTGATGACGCGCCCGCCGATCTCCAGACCGGGGAGGCTGCGCGAGTACGAGCCGGTGGCGAGCACGACGTGCTTGCCGACGATGGTGTCCTCGCCGACCTGGACGGTCGTCGGGGAGGTGAGGCGTCCCTCGCCCTCGATGACGGTGATGCCGCGGGCCTTCACCAGGCCCTGGAGGCCCTTGTACTTCTTGGCGATGATGCCCTGGCGGTACTCCGTGACACCGTTGATGTCGATGCCCTGCAGCTCCGTGATGATGCCGTACTTCACCGACTCACGGGAGTAGTCCGCGACCTCGGCCGCGTGCAGCAGCGCCTTGGTCGGGATGCAGCCGCGGTGCAGGCAGGTGCCGCCGACCTTGTCCTTCTCGATCATGCCCACGGTGAAACCGAGCTCGGCCGCACGCAGCGCTGCTGCGTAGCCTCCACTCCCACCGCCGAGCACCACAATGTCAAAGTTCTGCTCAGACACCCAGTTACTCCCTCGCGCATCAGGATTCGTGACACGATCCTGCCCCGAGGGGTGACTCCGGGCAGGCGTTGACGGGCGAGATCTTCTCGCCCATACGACCCTACTACTTCCGCGAAAAGTCCTCGGCCAAACGGACGAGCGCCCGTACGCTGACGGCGGACGCTCCCTTGCCGGTGAAGCCGTACGGCGACGCGGGTCCCTTGGCGGGTCCGGCGATGTCGAGGTGCGCCCACGGGATGCGCGGCGCGTCGTCGCCGTCGCCGGTGCGTCCGACGAACTCCTGCAGGAAGACGCCGGCGAGCAGCATCCCGCCCGCGGTCTGGCCGGGGTTGGCGTTCGCGATGTCGGCGACGTCGGAGTTGATGGTGGCGCGCAGCTCGCCCGACAGCGGCATCGGCCACAGCAGCTCACCACTGGCGCGGGAGGCTGCGAGCACCTCGTCGACGAGGTCGTCGGAGCCCATCACGGCGGCGTAGCGCGTGCCGAGCGCGACCATGGCCGCACCCGTGAGGGTGGCGACGTCGACGATCGCGTCGGGGTGCTCCTCGCTCGCGGCGGCGAGGCCGTCGGCCAGCACCAGGCGACCCTCGGCGTCGGTGTTCAGCACCTCGACCGTGCGGCCGTCGCGGATGCGCAGCACGTCGTTGGGGCGGATCGCCGAGCCGGACGGCATGTTCTCCGCGAGGCAGAGCCACGCCGTGACCCGCACGGGAAGGGCGAGCTGCGCCGCGGCGATCGCGACGGCGAGCACGGTCGCCGCGCCCGTCATGTCGTACTTCATCCCCACCATGCCGGAGGCCGGCTTGAGCGAGAGGCCGCCCGAATCGAAGGTGATGCCCTTGCCCACCAGGGCGAGGTGGGGGCTCGCGCCCGCCGGCGCGTAGTCGACCTTCACCAGACGCGGCGGGCGGGTCGAGCCCTGCCCGACGCCGAGGATGCCGCCGAAGCCGCCTTCGGCGAGTGCCGCCTCGTCCCAGACGGTGATGTCGACGGGCAGGCCGGCCGCGGCCTCCTGCGCACGCTCCGCGAACGTCTCCGGGTAGAGGTCGAGCGGCGGCATGTTGACGAGGTCCTTGACCAGCGAGGCGGCACCGGCGACGGCGGCGGCGCGAGCCAGGAGGTCGTCACCGGCAGCCTCGGACGGCTCGCCGATCACGGTGATCGCGGACACCGGGCTCTTCGCCGTGCTCTTCTCGCGGTACTCGGTGTAGGAGTAGGAGCCCAGCGCGGCCCCCTCGATCACGGCGCCGAGCAGGCTGTCGCTCTCGGCGGGCAGCTCGACGGTCACGCGGGGGGTTCCGGCCAGCTGGCGGATCGCGCTGCCGGCGGCGTAGCGGAGGGCGTCCCCGTCGAGGTCGTCGCCCAGCCCGATGACGGCGAGCGACGGGCCGCCGTCGGTGCCGGGGAGGCGGACCAGCTCATCGCGGCCGCCGCCGAAGCCGACGGCGGCGAGCTGCGCCGCGAGGGCGTCCCGGCCCGGTCCGGACAGCACCGCGATCTCGTCGCGCGAGACGCGGGCACCGACCACGAGGACGTCGGAGGAGGTGAGGGAGGAGGATTCGGAGGCGAGCGTGAGAGCGGGAACCGTCATGATCCGACCCTAACCCGCCTCCGCGTCCGCCTGTTCGCTGTGGGCGTGCTGCGAGGCCGCCGTCCGCACGGCCCGGGCGCGCGGGGTCGGCCTAGAGTTGATGCATGCGACACCCCGCCGATCTGTTCGAGCTCAACCCGGCCGTCGAGGTCCCCGAGGGCCTCCCGCTGGTCGCCGGGCTGACCGGATTCGCCGACGCGGGCGCCGGCGTCAGCCAGCTCGGGACCTATCTGCTCGGCACGCTCGACAGCGAGGTCGTCGCGACCTTCGACGCCGACATCCTGCTCGACTATCGGGCGCGCCGCCCGATCATCTACTTCGACCAGGACCACCTGGCCGACTACCAGCCCGCGACGCTGAAGCTGTACCTCGCGTACGACGAGCTGCGCCAGCCGTTCCTCCTCCTCTCGGGCTTCGAGCCCGACTTCCGCTGGGAGGCCTTCACCGAGGCGGTGCTCGGCCTGATCGAGCAGTACCGCGTGCGGAGCGTCACCTGGGTGCACGCCATCCCGATGCCGGTGCCGCACACGCGGCCGATCGGCGTGACCGTCAGCGGCAACCGGTCCGAGCTGATCGAGACGATGTCGGTGTGGAAGCCGCAGACCCAGGTCCCCGGCAACGCGCTGCACCTGCTGGAGTACCGCCTGCAGCATCTGAACCACCCGACCGCGGGATTCGTCCTCCTGATCCCGCACTACCTCGCCGACACGGAGTATCCGGCCGCCGCGATCGCGGGGCTGGACTCGATCAGCGCGGCGACCGGACTCATCTTCCCGAGCGACCGTCTGCGCCAGGAGGACCGCGACTTCATCGCCAACATCGATGAGCAGGTCGCCGGCAACGCCGAGCTCGCGAAGCTCGTCGGCACGCTCGAGGAGCGGCACGACACGTACATGGAGGACAACCAGCCGCGGTCGCCCCTCACGGACCGCGACGGCGAGCTGCCCTCGGCCGACGAGATCGCCGCCGAGCTGGAGAACTTCCTCGCCTTCCGCCGCCACGGCGACGAGGAGAACGGCGACCGCTGAGCCGGCCGGGCTCCCGGCACCTCGGGCGTATCCGATCCCTCCCGCGCATCCGGCCTAGACTCGTGGGGTGAACTCGCGGCGCTCCTGGTTCGTCTTCGGGATCGGCGCCTTCGCCTATCTCGTGGCGGTGACGCAGCGCACCACGATCGGCGTCGCAGGAGTCGCGGCGACCGACCGCTTCCACGTGTCGGCGTCGGTGCTCTCGACGCTGGCCGTCGTCCAGCTGATCGTGTACGCCGCGATGCAGATCCCCGTCGGCGTGCTGATCGACCGGATCGGCTCCCGCTGGCTCATGATCATCGGCACCGCGCTGATGGTCGCAGGTCAGGTCGCCGTCGCCTTCGCGCCGACCATCTCGATCGCCATCCTGGGCCGCATCCTCGTCGGCGCCGGCGACGCCACCGTCTTCACCTCGGTGATGCGGCTCGTGAACTCGTGGTTCCGCGGCCGCATCGTGCCGCAGCTCTCCCAGTGGATCGGCAACATCGGGCAGCTCGGACAGGTGCTCTCCGCGGTCCCGTTCGCCCTCGTCCTGCACCTGGCGGGATGGACGACCGCCTTCCTCTCCGCGGCCTCCCTCTCCGTCATCGCCTTGATCGCGATCGTCGTCGCCATCACGGACCGTCCGGTGGGCTCCTCCGAGGGCCCGCGCCCGGCGACCTGGGGGGACTCGCTGCGGCAGCTGCGGATCAGCCTCGCGCGGCCGGGCACGCAGCTCGGATTCTGGTCGCACTTCGTCACCCAGTCCTCCGGAACGGTGTTCAGCCTGATGTGGGGGCTGCCGTTCATGGCGTTCGCCCTCGGGATCGATCCGGCCGAGGCGTCCGCGCTGCTGATCGTCGCGGTGGTCGCCGGCCTGATCGCGGGCCCCATCCTCGGACTGCTCACCGCGCGGCACCCGCTGCGGCGCAGCAACCTGGTGCTCGGCATCGTGGCGATGATGGGCGTGGTGTGGGCCGTCGTCCTCCTCTGGCCGGGAGTCCCTCCGGTCTGGCTCCTCGTGGTGCTCCTGATCGCCATCGGCATCGGTGGCCCCGGCTCGCTGATCGGCTTCGACTTCGCGCGGACTTCCAACCCGCTGCACAGCCTCGGCTCGGCGAACGGCATCGTCAATGTCGGGGGATTCCTGGCGAGCTTCGTGATGATGTTCCTCATCGGCGTCGCCCTCGACCTCCAGAACGGCGCCCGCGTCCCGGCGGGCGCCACCGCCGATCTCTATGCGCTCGACTCGTTCCGCTGGGCGTTCGCCATCCAGTACCTGATCATCGGGACCGGTGTGGTCTTCCTGGTGCGGGCGCGCAGGCGCACCCGCCGCCGCCTGCAGGAGGACGAGGGAATAGAAGTGGCCCCGATCTGGGTTGCACTGTCAGACGCATGGCGGAGGCGGAGCGGCCAGCAGCCGTTCTGACGCAGAGGCTCAGGAGCAGAGGATCCCCTCCGTGCGCGGCGGTCGACGTGGTCGGGAGAACGCGTGAATCGTGCAATAATTGATCACTGGACCCGTTCATATCCTGTTGGGTCGGAGCATTCGACGATGCCCGACGTTCCCCCCAGGACTTGACATGGGTCTTAGTAATGTCCGCACGCAACCCTGAGCCACGGCGGAACCGCGAGGAATCCGGCCTCCGCTTGGTATTGAAAGGTGTTCACATGGCAACCCGTGCAGCAACGAAGGCCCCCGAGGCCGACACGGTCGAGGAGACGGTGGCGGGCGCCGAGGGCGCGGCCACCACCACGACCGCGAAGAAGACGACGACGGCGAAGAAGACCGCGGCCAAGAAGCCGGCGGCGAAGAAGACGGCGACCAAGCCCAAGGGTCGCGCGGCGGACGACGACGAAGAGGTCGACGAGGACGCCGAGGTCGAGGAGGACGCGGACGAGCCCGCCGACGCCGAGGAGACGGACGACGCGGACGAGACCGTCCAGAAGCCGGCCGACGTCGCAGCCGCGGCTGTCGCGGCCGCTCCGCTGCCGACCGACGCGCTCGTGCTCCGCGCGGTCGACGAGGACGACGACATCCCCGTCTACTCCACCACCATCACCGGCGCGACGGCCGACCCGGTCAAGGACTACCTGAAGCAGATCGGCAAGGTCCCCCTGCTGAACGCGGCGGAGGAGGTCGAGCTCGCGATGCGCATCGAGGCGGGACTCTTCGCCGAGGACAAGCTCGCGAACACCCCGAACATGCCGAAGGAGCTCGAGCGCGAGCTCCGCTGGGTCGCCCGCGACGGCCAGCGCGCCAAGAGCCACCTGCTCGGCGCCAACCTGCGCCTCGTGGTCAGCCTGGCCAAGCGCTACACCGGCCGCGGCATGCAGTTCCTGGACCTGATCCAGGAGGGCAACCTGGGCCTCATCCGCGCGGTCGAGAAGTTCGACTACACCAAGGGCTTCAAGTTCTCCACGTACGCGACCTGGTGGATCCGTCAGGCCATCACCCGCGCCATGGCGGACCAGGCCCGCACCATCCGCATCCCGGTGCACATGGTCGAGGTCATCAACAAGCTGGCCCGCGTGCAGCGCCAGATGCTGCAGGACCTGGGCCGCGAGCCCACCCCCGAGGAGCTGTCGAAGGAACTCGACATGACCCCGGAGAAGGTCATCGAGGTCCAGAAGTACGGGCGCGAGCCCATCTCGCTGCACACCCCGCTCGGCGAGGACGGCGACAGCGAGTTCGGCGACCTGATCGAGGACACCGAGGCGGTCGTCCCGGCCGACGCGGTGGGCTTCACCATGCTGCAGAAGCAGCTGGAGAGCCTGCTCGACTCCCTCTCCGAGCGCGAGGCGGGCGTGATCCGCATGCGCTTCGGCCTGGGCGACGGCATGCCGAAGACGCTCGACCAGATCGGTGACACCTTCGGCGTGACGCGCGAGCGCATCCGCCAGATCGAGTCGAAGACGATGGCGAAGCTGCGCCACCCGTCCCGCTCGCAGTCGCTGCGCGACTACCTCGAGTAAACCGGTGCGGTATCGATTGGCGGTCGTCGCCGGCCGCCTCGCCCGCTGGCTGCTGCGCCTGCGGGGCGGGGGGTCGGCGGTGCCCGGCCGGGTCGCGCTCGCGATCGCTCCGGCGTTCCTCGAGCGCGCCGTCAGCCGGTTGCCGCTCGGCGTGGTGTTCGTCTCCGGCTCGAACGGCAAGTCGACCACCACGAACATGCTCACCGCGATCCTGCGCGAGCACGGTCTCGAGGTCTTCACCAACCCGTCCGGCGGCAATCTGCCGCAGGGGATCGCCTCGGCGCTGCTCGCCGACGTCCCGCTCGACGGGTACGTGCGCGGCGACGTCGGCGTGATCGAGGTCGACGAGGCCTACGGCGTCGACCTCGCCACCCTGCTGAAGCCGCGGGGTTCCCTGCTGCTCAACGTGCAGATCGACCAGCTCAACCGCTTCTTCGAGCCCACGCGCGTGGTCGGGATGCTGCGGTCCATCGCGGAGACCTCCTCGGAGTTCGTGGTGGTCAACGCGGACGACGACAGCCTGGCCCGGGTCGGCGCCGATCTCGCGGCTGCAGGACGCGACGTGTCGACCTTCGCGGTTGCTCCCTCCCTCATCGAGTCGGCACCGAACGGGCTGGCCAACGTGGAGGACCTGACCGGCGTCGCCGCCGGCGCCCTCCCGGTCCCCTCTGTCTTCGTCTCCGCGCTGGAGCTGCAGAGCGCCCAGCTCACGATCGGCGGCGAGCACGTGCGCATCGGTCTGCCCGCGCGCGGCCTGCACTACGCCGTCGACGCCGCGGGCGCGACGGCGATGGCGCGGCGCCTCCTCGGCGACCGGTTCCGGTCGACTGCGGTGGTCGCGGCCATGGCCTCCCTCCGCACCGTCTACGGCCGCGGCGAGACGCTGCGGGTCGGCGACGAGGACATCGAGATCATCATGATGAAGAACCCGCCGAGCCTGCAGCTCAACCTCGACTATCTGGCCGCGTCGCCCGAGCAGGTCTTCGTCGCCGTCGACGAGGGGACGCCCGACCCGTCGTGGGTCTACGACATCGACCTGTCGAAGCTCGAGCAGGTGCACATCGTGTCCGGCACGAAGGCGTGGCAGTTCGCGACCCGCTTCGCGTACGCGGGCATCCCGGTCGACCAGGTCGTCCCGGAGCTCAAGCCGGCTCTCGCCGCCTTCCTCGCCCTGCCGAAGCCGTCGCACGGCACCAAGACCATGATCGTCAACTACGAGCAGATGATGCTGATCCGCAAACAGCTCGGGTTCCTCGACCTGGAAGGCGGCGAGCGATGAGCGTGCTGCGCATCCTCCACCTGTACCCGCGCGAGCTGGGCATCAACGGCGACGCCGGTAACGTGCTCGCCCTCGTCGAGCGCGCCCGCTGGCGCGGTATCGAGGCCGAGGTCGTCCACCACGCACCCGGCGGCGAGCTGCCGGCGAGTGCCGACATCGTTCACATCGGCTCCGGTCCTCTCTCCGCCCAGCGTGCCGTGCACGCCGACGTGCTGCAGATCGCCGGCCGCCTGCGGGACTGGCGCGACGCCGGCGTCCCGATCCTCGCGATCGCGGGAGGCTGGCAGCTGCTCGGCCGCGAACTGGTGACGCCCGAGGGGGAGACGCTCGGCGGCGCTCAGGTGTTCCCGAGCCGCGCCGTACTGGGGACTGCCCGTCACGTGGGCGAGATCGTCGTGCGCAGCACGGAGCTCGGCAGCCTGGCCGGGTTCGAGAACCACTCCGCCCGCACCGAGCTGGAGGGTGGCGAGCCGCTGGGCCGCGTCCTCAGCGGGACGGGCAACGACGGCGCATCCGAGGGCGTGACCATCGGTGCGTCGATCGGCACCCACCTGCACGGTCCGGTGCTGCCGATGAACCCGGTGCTGGCCGACCGGCTGCTCGCGACCGCGCTGCGCGCCGAGCTGCCGCCGGTGTCGCAGACCGAGCGGGTCGACCGCTACGCGACGAACGCGCGTCGTGCGATCGCGGATCGGCTCGGTGTCTCGCTCTAGCGAGCCCCGCTAGCCGACGTAGACGCGCGGGACCCGTGCGGCCACGCCGGTGATCATCTCGTCGGCGATGGTCTCCGCCCAGTCCGCCCAGGTCTCGGCCGTCGCCTCGCCGTCGGTGCCCGGGCCGAACAGGATCGCCGGATCACCCGCGCGCACTCTCGCGTCACCGGCATCGACGAGCATCGAATCGACCTCGACGGCGACGACCGGGCAGCGACGGCCGGCCAGCTGTACGGACGCCTTCGCGATCCCCAGGGTCGGAACGCCGTCTCCGTAGCCGATGCCGATTCGGACGCGGGTGGTGCCGTCGACGTGCACCTCGGTGACGGGAGCCTCCAGTCGCATCGTCGGGATCAGCCCGAGCTCGGCGCCGGTGGCGTCGTCGAAGGGGGAGAAGCCGTACGCGGCGATGCCGAAGCGGACGAGGTCGAAGCGGGCCTCCGGCATGCGGATGCCCGCCGAGCTCGCGGCCAGGTGCAGGATCTCGAAGCGGGCGCCACGGGCCTGGGCCTCGGCGACCGCCTCGTGGAACTCGGCGAGGGCGCGCCTGTCCTCTTCGAGGGAGGCGTCGGCGAGGTGCGACCAGGCGGCGCGGACGCGGACGATGCCGCGTTCCTGCAGGGCCAGCGCCGAGTCCACGAGACCGGGCCAGTCGGCCCGCGTCGCGCCGTTGCGGCTGAGTCCGGTGTCGACCTTGAGATGCACCACGGCGGGGCGGTCGGCGCCCGCTGCGGCGATCGCGTCGAGCTGCCAGCGGGCGGAGATCCCGAGCTGGACGTCGTTCTCGATGGCAGCGCGCCAATCGGTGTCCTGGCCGTGCAGCCAGGCGAGCAGCGGCGCCGTCACGCCGGCGCGTCGCAGCACGAGCCCGGCAGGGACCTCGAGCACGGCGAGGGAGGTGGCGCCCGCTTCGAGCCCCGCCTCGGCGATGGGGAGGAGGCCGTGGCCGTAGGCGTCGGCCTTGACGGCGAGCATCACCTCGGCCGGTGCGGCGATCGCGGCGAGGTGGGCGACGTTGCGCCGGAGGGCGGCGAGGTCGATGACGGCGCGGGGCAGCGGCTCGGCGATGGCGTCGACGATCGTCATGCGCTGTGCACCCTCTCGATGCGCCGGCCGAGCCGGCTGGTGATGACGGGGGCGGCGACGCCGATGGCGTCCGCCCAGTCGAGCACGGTCGGCTCGTCGCGTGCGGGGTCGCCGAACAGGACGACGGGGTCGCCGGGGGAGGCGTCGCCCTCGCCGATGTCGACGACGAACTGATCCATCGCGATCCGGCCGGTCACCCGGCCTCGCGTCGCGCCGACCTGGACGGGCGCCTTGTTCGAGGCGACCCGGAGGATGCCGTCGGCGTAGCCGAGCGCGACCAGCACGAGCGTGGTCGGGTTCGTCGTGCGGTAGGTGTACCCGTAGGAGACACCGCGGTCGGCCTCCACCCGCTTGACGGCGATGATCTCGCCGGTGAGGCGCATCGCGGGCGGGGTCGCCGCGGCCGGGTCGAGGCCGAAGAGCTCCGGTCCGAGCAGTGCACCCGAGCCGGGTCCCGGGCCGCCGACCGTGACGCGGGAGCCGATGCCGTCGTCCGCCAGGGCGGCGGCGTCTTCGATGCGGGAGACGACGAAACCGCCGACCCCCGCGGCGGACAGCGCACGTGCCACGGGGATGAGCCCGTGGCCGTACGCGTCCGCGCGGAGATCGGCGGTGGAGTCGGGGAGGGACGCGCTGAGCGCCGCTGCGGTGGAGCGGACGACGGCGAGGTCGATCGTGGCGCGCCTGCGCACGCCGTGCCCTGCTGTCATCGTCCGGTCAGCCTCGCGGTCGACGCGGCCGCGTTACGCGCGCTGCTCTTCGAACAGGCGAGCAGTCTCGTCGTGCCAGCTGTGGGCGATCTCCGAGAGCTTCTCCTGGTGCTTCTTGCCGTGGTGCGCACAGAACAGCAGCTCGCCGTTGTTCACGACGACGCGGATGTAGGCCTGCGCTCCGCAGCTGTCGCACCGATCGGCAGCAGTCAGCTGCGGCCCCGAAGCGAGCTCGTCAACCGCATCGTTCTCCGAAGTGATCGTCGACATGTGATGCTCCTTTCAGTCGCAACCGGTGAACTCGGTACCTCTATAGAACCACGCCCGGCGGGTAATCCATCGCGCATTGCCTGCTATTTCGCTCAACGCGTAGCCTCGCGGGCGCTGGGTGTCGGTGGCGGAGGGTGTCCCCGGTGTTGTCTACGCTGGAAGGAGCACGACGCCCGCATCCTCCGGGCGCACTCGGAACGCAAGGAGCACTCGTGGCGAGCTCAGACTATTCGGCCAGGCATCTGTCGGTGCTGGAGGGGCTCGAGGCCGTCCGCAAGCGTCCCGGGATGTACATCGGCTCGACGGACTCGCGCGGCCTCATGCACTGCCTCTGGGAGATCATCGACAACTCCGTCGACGAGGCGCTGGCCGGGCACGGCACGGCGATCGACGTCATCCTGCATCCCGACGGCAGCGTCGAGGTGCGTGACACGGCGCGCGGGGTCCCGGTCGACGTGGAGCCCAAGACCGGTCTCACGGGCGTGGAGGTCGTGTTCACCAAGCTGCACGCCGGCGGCAAGTTCGGGAGCGGCTCGTACGCGGCGTCCGGCGGTCTGCACGGCGTCGGCGCCTCGGTCGTGAACGCCCTCTCGGAGCGGCTCGATGTCGAGGTCGATCGCGACGGCAAGACGTGGGCCATGTCGTTCCACCGCGGAGAGCCCGGCGTGTTCGCCGACGGCGCGGGCGGTCCGAGCCCGGACGCCGCCTTCTCGCCGTTCGTCAGCGGCAGCGAACTGAGGGTGGCCGGCAAGGTCGCCAAGGCCAAGACCGGCACGCGCGTGCGTTACTGGGCCGACCGCCAGATCTTCACCAAGGGTGCAGCATTCTCCGTCGAGGACCTCGTCGGCCGGGCTCGCCAGACCGCCTTCCTGGTCCCGGGTCTCGCGATCACCATCGACGACAAGCGCACGCCCGAGGGCGAGCGCACCACCTTCCAATACGAGGGCGGCATCTCGGAGTTCGTCGAGTTCCTCGCCCCCGACGCGCCGATCACCGACACCTGGCGCCTCCAGGGCGAGGGCACGTTCACCGAGACCGTCCCCGTGCTCTCCGACACCGGGGCGATGATCCCGACCGAGCTGACCCGCACCTGCGAGGTCGACATCGCGCTGCGGTGGGGGACCGGCTACGACACCGTGATGCGCAGCTTCGTCAACATCATCGCCACGCCCAAGGGCGGCAGCCACCAGACCGGGTTCGATCAGGGACTGCTGAAGTTCCTCCGCGCCCAGGTCGAGCAGAACGCCCGGCGTCTCAAGGTCGGCAACGACAAGCTCGACAAGGACGACGTGCTCGCCGGACTGACGGCCGTGCTGACGGTGCGCCTGCCCGAGCCGCAGTTCGAGGGCCAGACGAAGGAGGTGCTCGGCACCCCCGCCGTCCGCAACATCGTCGCCCAGGTCATCCAGAAGACGCTGACCGAGCGGTTCACCTCGTCGAAGCGCGACGACAAGGCCCAGGCCGCGCTCGTGCTCGACAAGGTCGTCGCCGAGATGAAGTCCCGCATCTCCGCCCGCGCCCACAAGGAGACGCAGCGCCGCAAGAACGCACTCGAGACCTCGTCCCTGCCGGCGAAGCTGGTCGACTGCCGTTCGAGCGACGTCGCCAACAGCGAGCTGTTCATCGTCGAGGGCGACTCGGCGCTCGGCACGGCCCGGCGCGCCCGCGACAGCGAGTACCAGGCCCTCCTGCCCATCCGCGGCAAGATCCTGAACGTGCAGAAGGCCTCCGTGTCGGACATGCTCTCCAACGCCGAGTGCGCCGCGATCATCCAGGTGATCGGCGCCGGTTCCGGGCGCAGCTTCGACCTCGTGACGGCGCGCTACGGCAAGGTCATCATCATGAGCGACGCCGACGTGGACGGTGCGCACATCCGCACACTCCTCCTCACCCTGTTCTTCCGCTACATGCGGCCGATGATCGAGGAGGGGCGCGTGTTCGCGGCCGTCCCGCCGCTGCACCGCGTCATCGTGCAGAACCCGGGTTCCAAGCCGAACGAGACGATCTACACGTACTCGGAGGCCGAGCTGAACGCCGTCCTCGCCGATCTGGCGAAGCGCGGCAAGAAGCACCAGGAGCCCATCCAGCGCTACAAGGGTCTCGGCGAGATGGATGCGGACCAGCTGGCGACCACGACGATGGACCGCGCGCACCGCACCCTGCGGCGTGTGCGGGTCCCCGACGCCGAGGCCGCCTCGCGCGTGTTCGAGTTGCTCATGGGCAACGACGTCGCCCCGCGCAAGGAGTTCATCATCGCGGGCGCCGACGACCTCAGCCGGGCGCGCATCGACGCGTAGCCTCCCCAGCTCGCTCGCCTCCGGCCCGCGTCCGGCTCGCGAGACGTGACTCGTTGCGGGTGCTCGGCGCGCCGGACCCGCAACGAGTCACCTCTCGCGAGGGGCGGGCGGCGAGGGGCGCGGGAGCGGGTCAGCCGATCTGGCGGCCGACCGAGCCCACGACCATGTCGAGGGGGGTGCCGGAGGCGTCGCGGCGTGCGCCGCCCTCGGGCAGGGTGCGCGCGGCGCCGTCCGTGCCGACCGCGAGCGCCGGCCCACGGCCGACCCAGGCGAGCGAGAGCTCGCCCTCGCCCTTGAGGAAGCGCTGGGCGCGCACGCCGCCGGTGGCGCGGCCCTTGGCGGGGAACTCCGCCAGGTCGCTGACCTTGCCGCTGCCGGGGTCGGTGCCGGGCAGGGTCTGCCCGCCGGTCGCGATCGTGACGACGACCGCGGACTCCTTCTCGTCGGCCGGGACCGCGCCGAAGGAGAGCACGCGTGCGCCGTCCCCGAGGTTGATGCCCGCCATGCCGCCGGCCGAACGGCCCTGGGGGCGCACGGCGGAGGCGGGGAAGCGGAGCAGCTGGGCATCGCTGGCGATGAACACGAACTCGTCCGTGTCCTCGACCTGCACGGCCCCGACGACCTCGTCGCCGGGCTTGAGCGCGATGATCTCGAACTCCGGCTTGTTGGCCCAGTCGCCGGCGACCACGCGCTTCACGACGCCCTGACGGGTGCCGAGCGCGATGGTGCGGGCGTCGTCGAGCGAGAGGATGGCGAGGATGCGCTCCTTCTTGTCGGCGAGGGCGAGATAGTCGCCCACCTTGACGCCGGCGCCCAGCTGGATGGAGTTGAGCGGCGCCGCGGGCAGGTCGACGGGGGAGAAGCGGATGAGCCGGCCGGTGTTCGTGACGGCGCCGATCTCGGCGCGGCTCGTCGTGTCGAGCTGCGAGAGGATCGCGTCGTGCTTGCTGCGCCGGGCCGGCGGCTGGATGCGGTCGAGGGCGCCCGGCTCGACGCCCTCCACCGGGGCGGGCTCGTCCACGCGCAGGATGCGGCCCGTGGTCGAGAGGAAGACGCGGCACGGCACGTCGGCGACCTCGAGCTGCACCTGGGCGGCCTTTCCACGCCCGGAGGTGCCGGCGATGGAGGGCTTGGCCTCCGTCAGCAGGGTGCGGCGCGGGGTGCCGAACTTCGCGGCGACCTGCTCCAGCTCGTCCGACACGAGCTCGTTGATGCGCTGACGGCTCGCGAGGAGCGCCTCCAGCTCGGCGATCTCGGCGCGGAGCTGGTCACGCTCGGTCTCGAGCTCGATGCGGGAGAACCGGGTGAGGCGGCGCAGACGCAACTCGAGGATGTAGTCGGCCTGCAGCGTGCTGAGGTCGAACACCTGCATGAGGCGCGTGCGGGCCTGCTCGGTGTCGTCGGACGAGCGGATGACCTGGATGACCTCGTCGATGTCGAGGATCGCGATGAGGAGGCCCTCGACGAGGTGCAGGCGCTCCTTGCGGCGGGCCAGGCGGAACTCGGACCGGCGGGTGACGACGCGCACGCGGTGGTCGAGGTAGACCGAGAGCAGTTCGCGCAGGCCGAGGGTCTGCGGGCCGCCCTCGACCAGGGCGACGTTGTTGATCGAGAAGCCCTCCTCGAGCGGCGTGTGCCGGTAGAGCTGCTCGAGCACGGCGTCCGGGCTGAACCCGGTCTTGATGCCGATGACGAGGCGCAGGCCGTTCTGCCGGTCGCTCAGGTCGGTGACGTCGGAGATGCCGTTGAGCTTCTTGGCGCCGACGCCGTCCTTGATCTTCTCGATGACCTTCTCGGGTCCGACCATGTACGGCAGCTCGGTGACGACGAGGCCGCTCTTGCGTGCGGTGATCGCCTCGACGGCGACCTTGGCGCGCATCCGGAAGCTGCCGCGTCCGGTCGCATACGCGTCCCGCACGCCGGCCAGACCGGCGATCGTGCCTCCGCACGGGAGGTCGGGGCCGGGCACGTAGGCCATCAGGTCGTCGAGCGTGGCGTCGGGATTCTCGAGCAGGTGCCGTGCGGCGCCGACGACCTCGATGAGGTTGTGCGGGGCCATGTTGGTCGCCATGCCCACCGCGATGCCGCTCGCACCGTTGACGAGCAGGTTCGGGAAGGCAGCGGGCAGCACGTCCGGCTGCATGAGCTGGGCGTCGTAGTTGGGGACGAAGTCGACGACGTCCTCGTCGAGGTCCTCCGCGAGGGCGAGCGCCGCCGCCGTCAGGCGCGCCTCGGTGTACCGCGCGGCCGCTGGGCCGTCGTCGAGCGAGCCGAAGTTGCCGTGTCCGTCGACGAGGGGGACGCGGAGGGTGAAGTCCTGGGCCATGCGCACGAGCGCGTCGTAGATCGCGCTGTCGCCGTGCGGGTGGAGCTTTCCCATCACCTCGCCGGTGACGCGCGCCGACTTCACGTGACCGCGGTCTGGTCGCAGACCCATCTCGGTCATCATGTACAGGATGCGGCGCTGGACCGGCTTAAGGCCGTCGCGGGCGTCCGGGAGGGCGCGGGAGTAGATGACCGAATAGGCGTACTCGAGGAACGAGCCCTGCATCTCCGTCGTGACGTCGACGTCTTCGATGCGTTCGGTGATGCCGGCCGGGGTCTGGTCGTCTGCTGGTGTCATTCGTGCATTCTCGGGAAGGGCGGTGGGGCTCCGCCTGCGTGTGCCAGACTGGGCCGGATGTCCCCCATGCTACCGGCCGCGTTCACGACGAGGACGAGCCTTGCCGCGGTTCTGCCGAGTTCGCTCGCCGCGGTGCAGGGCGAGGCGAACGACCTGGGACTGCCGGCGCTGGAGCACGTGGTGGTGATCGTCGTCGACGGTCTCGGCGCCGCCTCCCTCAAGGCCCGATCCGGGCACGCGCGCACGCTCGCTCCGCTGCTGGGGAAGACCACGACGATCGACGCGGGCTTCCCGACCACGACCGCGTCCGCGCTGACCACTCTGACGACCGGGACGCAGCCGGGGGAGCACGGCATGGTCGGCTACCGGGTGCGCGACGACGCCGGCCGCCTGACCAACCAGCTCAGCGGCTGGGACGACCGGATGGACCCGGCGAGCTGGCAGCGTTCGCAGACGGTCTTCGAACGGGCCACCGGGCTCGGGATCGCCTCCCACGCCGTCGGACTGCCGAAGTACGCCGACTCGGGCTTCACGGCCGCGGCGCTCCGGGGAGCGGAGTTCCTCGGCGGGCGGACGATGGCCGACCGGTTCGAGATCGCCGAGTCCGTCGTCGCGGGTGCCGGTCCCGGCATCACCTACCTTTACGTCGCGGAGCTCGACCAGCTCGCCCACGCCAAGGGCTGGGAGTCACCCGAGTGGACGGCCGCGCTGGAGACGCTCGACGCCCTCGTCGCCGGCTTCGCCCGCCGGCTCGGGCCGGGCCGCGCCGCCCTGCTCACCGCCGACCACGGTGTGATCGACGTCCCCGAGAGCGGCCACGTGCTGTTCGACACCGCCCCGGAGCTCCTGGAGGGGGTGGACGCCATCGGCGGAGAGCCGCGCTTCCTGCACCTCTACACGGAGGCGGGTGCCGATCCCGACGCGGTGGCCGAGCGCTGGCGCGGCGTCGAGGGCGAGCGCTCCTGGATCGCGACGCGGGCCGAGGCCGTCGAGGCGGGCTGGTTCGGCGCGACGATGGACGCGGCGGTGTCGCCGAGGATCGGCGATGTCCTGGTCGCGACGCGCAAGCGCATCGCGTACTACGACTCGCGGGACCTGTCCCGCGGAGGCCGCAACATGGTGGGCCAGCACGGTTCGCTCACCGCGGAGGAGACCAGGGTCCCGCTGCTGCGGTTCGGAGCGGCGGCCTAGCGGCTCAGGCCAGGTCGTCGTCCGTGCGGGCGCCGAACACGATCTCGTCCCAGCTCGGCATGGACGCGCGGCCCTTGCGGCGGCCTCCCGCGCTCGGGCTCTGCTCGGTCGTCGTGGTGACCGTCGCGCTCTCGAGGGCACCGGGATCCGCCGCGGCGATGGCCTCGTCCACGATGCGGAACGGCGTCGGTGCGGAGACCGGGGCGGCGCCTTCCGGCTGTGCGGGCGTGGTGGGTGCCGCGGGGGCCTCGGGCTTCTCGTCGTAGGTCGCGGCCTCGCGCTCGCCCCGGCGGCGGCGGAGCGCCTCCAGCAGGTCGGCGGTCTGGTGCAGGTCGCGCGGGGTCTCGTCGTCGGCGCGGTTGATGGCGGAGACGGTGATGGAGTTGCTCGCCCCGGCGCGTCCGGCCGTCAGCGGCTCGATCGGCGTGGTGATCTCGGGGCCGAGCAGGTCGGCCACGGGCTCGGGGAAGTTGAAGGCCCCGCTGTCGAAGCGGGAGGTGTCCGGCTCGCCCTCGTCGGGCAGCACGGCGCGCAGACGCGGGATCAGCGTGCCCCCGCGGAGCTCGCCGGCCTGCGACAGCGTGGTCGCCTCCGAGTTGAGGGGAGCGAGGCCGTGCTTGCGCGCGTCGTACGACCAGCGCGCGTCGTGGTCGATCTCGTCGGCGGTGAACTCGAGCTTGACGATCCAGCCGGTCTCCGAGTCCTTCCAGCTCGCCCAGCGCTCGCCCGAGACGCCGAGAGAGGCGAGGCGGTCGCGGATGACGGAGCCGAACGTGTCCGGTTCGCCCAGCGGGTCGACCTCGGCCGCCGTGCGGACGGGGACGCTGAGGGCGCTCGCGACGATGTGCTCGCGCTCGGCGACGATCGGTCCCTCGAAGCGCTGGACGTACTCCAGCGGGGCTCCGGTGACGGCGGAGACGTCCTCCGCGGACATGCCGGAGCGGATGTGGGCCTGGACCTCCCGGGGCGAGAGCTTGACCGCCTCGGTGGACGTCTGCTGCCGCACCTGGCGGATCTTCGACTGCAGGGCGTCGTCGACGGCGATGCGGAATCGCTCACCGTCGTCGCCGACGGCGACGATCGCGCCGTTCTCGACCCCGATGACCTTCAAATCCTGCATGTGGATGCCTTCCGAACTCGCGTGCGTACCGGGCCAGGATGCCACGGGAACGGAGGTGGGACGGGGAATACGCCGGGCGTGCCGGAAGTTGATACCTCCGCAATCGCTGAGAGGCTCCCGAGTGGTTTTGCTATTCCTTGGCGATTGATGCAAACTATCGCCGCCGATTGCGAGAATCGGCCGTTACGTACGAGAAGTGGATGGGCATGGCAACGGATTACGACGCACCGCGGAAGACCGAGGACGACTCCGAGTCGATCGAGGCCCTCAAGGAGCGAGTTCCGGACAAGATGTCCGGCGTTGTCGACGTCGAGGACGCCGACAACCCGGGTGGCTACGAGCTCCCTGGCGCCGACCTCTCGGACCTCGACCTCGATGTCGTGGTGCTCCCGCCGCAGGCGGACGAGTTCACCTGTGTGAACTGCTTCCTGGTGAAGCACCGGTCGCAGATCGACCACGAGAGCAAGCTCGGACCGATCTGCGTGGAGTGCGCCGCCTGAGCGACGCACCGCACGAACGTCAGCGTTCCCCCGAACTCTGGCGAGCCTCCTCGAGAACCCGGACCAACTGGTCCGGGTTTCTTGTTGAGAGCAGCCAGTAGGGCGTCGGGTCGTCGAGGTCGGCGACCGGCACCTTCACGACCGGCTTGATCCAGCCGCGGATGAGCAGCCAGGCGCGCGCGTCGAGGCGCTGGCCGCGCTCCAGGGTCGCGGCGTCGCCGGTGTACGCCGACGGCGTCGCGGTCAGGGAGAGCGGGATGTGCGCCCGGCCGGCGATCAGCTCGTCCTTCGTCACCCGCAGCGTGGGGGCCGAGACGATCAGAGCCACGACGATCGCGACGTAGAACACGATCGCCAGGACGACGCCCACCGTGAAGTTGATGGGTGCGAACACGAGCATGACCGCGGGGATGACGAGCAGGGTCGAGATGAAGAGCCAGGGGGTCGCCCAGAGCCGCTCACGGTAGAGGTCCATGGTCCCTATTCGATCAGACTTCTGCACTACCCTCGACACGTGACCGATTCCGTCGACGTCCCGATCATCGCCGAGCTCCTCCCCACCTACGCCCATCCGGGCGACGCCGGGGCCGATCTCTGCGCTGCGGAGGCCGTGACGCTGGCTCCAGGGGAGCGGCACACCGTCGCCACCGGCGTCTCGATCGCCCTGCCCGACGGGTATGCGGCGTTCGTCGTCCCGCGCAGCGGGCTCGCCATGCGGCACGGCATCACGATCGTCAACTCGCCCGGAACGGTCGACGCGGGCTACCGCGGGGAGATCCGCGTGACCGTCCTCAACACGGACAGGTCGATGCCGTACGATATCGCCGTCGGCGACAGGATCGCCCAGCTGATCGTCATGCCGGTCACGCGCGCCCGGTTCATCCCCGTCGACACCTTGCCGGACAGCCACCGCGGCACCGCGGGCTTCGGCTCGTCCGGATACACCGTGACCCAGTCAGGAGACCACGCTTGAGCGACACCAGCGACACCCCGGAGAACATCGACGCGACCGAGGTCGACGCCGACGAGTCCGCTCCGGAGACGCAGGACGCCCCCGACGACGCGAAGTCGGCTCCGGACGACCGCGAGACGGAGGGGCCTCTCGACGAGAGCGAGGCCAACCCCGTCCGCCCCTACGTCGACCTCGGCGGCGTGAAGGTCCTGCCCCGCGAGGGCCTGCACCTGCGCCTGGAGGTCGAGGAGGAGTCGCAGCGCGTCGTCGCCGTCGGCCTCGACTACGCGAACTCCACGCTCCAGGTCCAGCCGTTCGCGGCACCCCGCTCCAGTGGTCTCTGGCACGAGATCCGCGCCCAGATCGCCGACCAGGTCGAGCGTCAGGGCGGTCGCATCAGCGAGCGCGACGGCGTCTTCGGTCCCGAGCTGATCGCCGAGATCCCGGTCGCGGCCCCGCAGGGAAAGCCCGGAGAGACCCGGGTCGCCCGGTTCGTCGGCGTCGACGGTCCGCGCTGGTTCCTCCGCGGTGTGATCGCGGGCGACGCGGCCATCAAGCCGGAGGCTGCGGCGCTGGTGGAGGACCTCTTCCGCAGCATCGTCGTCGTCCGCGGTTCCGTCCCCATGCCCCCGCGCGACCTCATCCCGCTGCGGATGCCGGCCGCACCGTCGGCGGGCGCCGACAACGGCTACACCTCCCTGTAGGCGCGCATGGCAGAGCAGGAACCGCAGGAGCCGGAGCGCGTCGAGCACGACGACCACGCCCAGAAGGACGAGGTCGCGGCGAGCGTCGGCGAGAGCCTCGCCCGCGCGGCCCGCAAGTCCGGACTCGGGCAGCTGACCGAGGGGGACGCCCCGACGGGCGCTGCGCTCCTCGGTGCGCTCGGCGGTGTGCGCGGCCTCGCCGAGACGATCCTCCCGGGCCTGGTCTTCCTCATCCTCTTCACGTTCACCGAGAACGTGCCCCTCTCGATCGGCTGCTCGGTCCTCGTCGCGGTGATCTTCACGGTGGTGCGGATCGTCGGCAAGACCCCCGTGACGCAGGCGGTCGCCGGACTCATCGGCGTCGGCGTCTCCGCGATCCTGGCGCTCATCACCGGTCGCGGCGAGGACAACTTCCTCCTCGGCATCTGGACGAACGCCGCGTATGGAGCCGCCCTCCTCATCTCGATCGTGGTGCGTTGGCCCCTGATCGGCCTCGCGGCGGGCTACCTGATGGGCGACGGGCTCGCCTGGCGCAGCGTCCGCTCGAAGTTCCGCGTGATGCAGGCGCTGACGTTCCTCTGGTTCGTCCTCTTCGCCGCCCGGCTGCTCGTGCAGGTGCCGCTGTACCTGGCGCACACGCCCGAGGCGACCAGCGCGCTCGCTCTCACCAAGCTGCTGATGGGCGTCCCGTTGTACGCGCCGCTCCTCCTGGTGACGTACTTCGTCGTCCGCGGCCAGTTCCCGCAGCAGACGCCTCCCCAGAAGACGCCGCCGAAGCCGGCCGGCACGTAGGCCGCTGATCCGGGGGGACGCATGACCGATTCGCGCACGAGCGCGGGCCTGACGGCGGCCCAGGTGGCGGAGCGTCGGGCGGACGGCCGTCACAACGCGCAGCGGCAGGCCAGCTCGCGGTCGATCGGCGACATCCTCCGCGAGAACATCTTCACTCTGTTCAACGGCATCCTCACGGTGTGCTTCGTCGCCGTTCTGCTGCTCGGCGATCTGCGCGACGGCTTCTTCTACGGCGTCGTCGTCGCCAACGCCCTGATCGGGATCGTGCAGGAGGTCCGCGCGAAGCTCGTGCTCGACCGCGCCGCCCTGCTCGCCGCGCCCGAGAGTCGCGTGCGCCGCGGCGGGGAGGTCGTGGCCGTTCCTCTCGAGGACGTCGTGCTTGACGACCTGCTCGTGCTCCGTCCCGGCGATCAGATCCCGGCGGACGCGGAGGTCGTCGAGAGTACGGGGCTGTCCGTCGACGAGTCGCTCCTGACGGGGGAGTCCGACCCCGTCTTCAAGGACGCCGGCGCGCAGCTGCTCTCGGGATCCCACGTCGCGACCGGCACGGGGTACGCGATCGTCACGGCGGTCGGCGCCGACTCCTACGCGAGCAAGCTCACGAGCGAGATCAAGAAGCACTCCCTCGTGCGGTCCGAGCTGCGGGATGCCACCAACCGCATCCTCGTGTACCTCTCGTGGATCCTGGGCCCGATCATCATCGTCACCCTGATCGGGCGCGTGCTGGCCTACGGCGGCTTCAGCAGGCTCTTCGAGGACGAGCGCTGGCGGCGAGCACTGATCGACGCCGTCGCCGCGGTGGTCGGAATGATCCCCGAGGGGCTGGTGCTGCTCACCAGCCTGGCGTTCGGAGTCGCCGCCATCCAGCTCGCGTCCCGCAAGGTGCTGGTGCAGGAGCTCGCGGCCGTCGAGGTGCTCGCGCGTGTCGACGTCCTCTGCCTCGACAAGACCGGCACGCTGACCGATGGGGAGCTGGCGCTGGAGCGCACCGAGCCCCTCGGCGGGGACGCTCTGGCCGGGCAGGCCGCGGTAGCGCTGGCGGCGTTCGGCGCGGACGACGCGGGCAACGCCACGGCGGGGATCCTCGCCGGCGCGTTCCGGAGCGACGGATACACGGTGCTGCGGCGCGTCCCGTTCAGCTCCGCCACCAAGTACAGCGGAGTCGTCGTCCGGATCGGCGACGCGGAGAGCTCGTGGGTGCTCGGCGCCCCCGAGCGGGTGCTCGCGGACCATCCGGTGGAGCTCGCACGCGCCACGGCCATCGCGGCGACCGGCCGCCGGACCCTGTCCCTCGCACGCGCGGTCGGCCCGCTGCCGGAGGGCGCGCACATCGAGCTGGCCGGCCTCCCGCTCGAACCCGCGATGCTCGTGGTGCTGGGGGAGACCCTGCGGCCGGAGGCGGCGGAGACCCTCGGCTACTTCGCCGAGCAGGACGTGCGCGTCGTCGTGATGTCCGGCGACAACCCTGTCACCGTCGGTGCGATCGCCCGAGCGCTCGACCTCCCCGGCGACGCCGTGGACGCCTCGGCCCTCGCGACGGACGAGGAGCTGGACGCCGCTCTCCGCACGGCGGACGTGCTCGGGCGCGTGAGTCCCGAGCAGAAGCGCACCGCCGTCGGCCTGCTGCGCGCGCAGGGCCGGACGGTCGCGATGACCGGCGACGGCGTGAACGACGCGATGGCCATCAAGGACGCCGATCTCGGCATCGCGATGGGGTCGGCGACCGCGGCGACGAAGGCCGTCTCCCGGCTCGTGCTGCTCGACAACCGCTTCGACCGCCTGCCCGGTGTGCTCGCCTCCGGGCGTCGTGTGATCGCGAACGTCGAGCGGGTGTCGAACATCTTCCTCGCGAAGACGGTCTACGGGATCCTGCTCGCGCTGGTGAGCGCCGCGCTGCTCTGGCCGTTCCCCTTCCTGCCGCGGCAGCTGACCCTGGTCTCCTCCCTCGCGATCGGGATCCCCTCCTTCTTCCTCGCGCTCGCGCCCAACCGCCGCATCTACACGCCCGGCGTGCTGCCGCGCATCCTGAAGTACTCGGTGCCGACCGGGCTGATCGCCGGGATCGCGGCCGTCGTCTCCTATGCGCCGATCTACCGCAGCCTGCCCCTGCACGAGGCCAGGAGCATCACCACCGTGACGCTCTTCTGCGTCTCGCTGTGGATCCTGTGCGTGCTGACGAGACCGCTGACCGGCGTGCGCTGGGCGCTGCTCGGCGCCGTGGCCGCCGCCTTCACCCTGGTCTGCGTCATCCCCTTCACCGCGGAGTTCTTCCAGATGCACCTGAGGCTCTCGGGGGGTCTGCTCTGGGGAGTCGCGGTCGGCGCCGTCGGCGCGGCGGGGATCGAGCTCTTCTACCGGTTCGCGAAGCGGAGAGAGCTGGTCTTCGACCGGCAGTGAACGTGGTAGATTTTATCTTGACGTCAAGATAAATCCCGGCGCCGACGACTTAGGCTTACCTTGCTGGAAACACGCTTCGACGGACAACCAAGATGGATGAGGCTCGCGTTACATCGCCTGCCGATGAAGGAGAGGGCAACGTGTCAGCGACTACAAGTTCCGCGTTCGGCAGCTTCGGTGCGAAGAGCACCCTGACGGTCGGTTCGAAGGATTACACGATCTTCCGGATCGACACCGTGGACGGCTACAAGAGGCTGCCGTTCAGCCTCAAGGTTCTGCTGGAGAACCTGCTCCGCACCGAGGACGGCGCGAACATCACCGCCGATCACATCCGCGCCCTCGGGTCGTGGGACCCGGCGGCCGAGCCGGACACCGAGATCCAGTTCACCCCGGCCCGCGTCATCATGCAGGACTTCACCGGCGTGCCCTGCATCGTCGACCTCGCCACAATGCGCGAGGCCGTCTCCGCCCTCGGCGGCGACCCCAAGAAGATCAACCCGCTCGCGCCGGCCGAGATGGTCATCGACCACTCCGTCATCGCCGACCTCTTCGGTCAGGCGGACGCGCTCGAGCGCAACACCGACATCGAGTACGAGCGCAACGGCGAGCGCTACCAGTTCCTGCGCTGGGGCCAGACCGCGTTCGACGACTTCAAGGTCGTCCCGCCGGGAACCGGCATCGTCCACCAGGTGAACATCGAGTACCTGGCCCGCGTCACCATGACCCGCGAGGTCGGCGGCGAGCTCCTGGCCTACCCGGACACCTGCGTCGGCACCGACTCGCACACGACGATGGTCAACGGCCTCGGCGTGCTCGGCTGGGGCGTCGGCGGCATCGAGGCCGAGGCGGCCATGCTCGGCCAGCCCGTCTCCATGCTCATCCCCAAGGTCGTCGGCTTCAAGCTGACCGGCGCCATCCCGACCGGTGTGACCGCGACCGACGTCGTGCTCACCATCACGGAGATGCTGCGCAAGCACGGCGTTGTCGGCAAGTTCGTCGAGTTCTACGGTGCCGGCGTCGCGGAGGTCCCGCTGGCCAACCGCGCCACCATCGGCAACATGAGCCCCGAGTTCGGCTCCACCGCCGCCATGTTCCCGATCGACGACGTGACCCTCGACTACCTGCGCCTCACCGGCCGCAGCGAGGAGCAGGTCGCGCTCGTCGAGGAGTACTCGAAGGCGCAGAGCCTGTGGCACGACCCGGAGACCGAGCCGGTCTTCAGCGAGTACCTCGAGCTCGACCTCTCGACGGTCGTCCCGTCGATCGCCGGCCCGAAGCGCCCGCAGGACCGCATCGAGCTCAGCGAGGCGAAGGACCAGTTCGAGAAGGACCTGACGAACTACGCGGACGTCTCGCACGACCTGGTCGACCTGACCATCTCGGAGTCGTTCCCCGCCTCCGACCCGGGCGAGCTGAGCCCGGAGGACACGCGGAGCACGCACGAGCACCACCACCACAGCCACGCGCCCAAGACCGCGTCGAGCCCGACCCCGGTGACCATCGCCGAGAGCGGCGCCTCGTTCACCCTCGACCACGGCGCCGTCGCGATCGCGGCGATCACGTCGTGCACGAACACGTCGAACCCGTCCGTGATGCTGGCGGCCGGCCTCCTCGCCCGCAACGCCGCGAAGAAGGGCCTCACCTCCAAGCCGTGGGTCAAGACCACCCTCGCGCCCGGATCGAAGGTCGTCACCGACTACTACGAGAAGGCGGGCCTCACCGGCTACCTCGAGGACCTCGGCTTCTACACGGTCGGCTACGGCTGCACCACCTGCATCGGCAACTCCGGCCCGCTGATCGACGAGATCTCGCAGGCCGTCAACCAGAACGACCTCGCCGTCACCGCGGTGCTCTCGGGCAACCGCAACTTCGAGGGCCGGATCAACCCCGACGTCAAGATGAACTACCTCGCGAGCCCGCCGCTCGTGATCGCGTACGCCCTCGCCGGGTCGATGAACTTCGACTTCGAGATCGACGCCCTGGGCAAGGACCAGGACGGCAACGACGTCTTCCTCAAGGACATCTGGCCGGACGCCGCCGAGGTGCAGGAGACGATCGACTCCTCCATCAACGAGGGCATGTTCACCCACGAATACGCGAGCGTGTTCGAGGGCGACGAGCGCTGGAAGTCGCTGCCGACCCCGACCGGCTCGGTCTTCGAGTGGGACGAGAAGTCGACCTACGTGCGCAAGCCCCCGTACTTCGACGGCATGACGCTCGAGACGACCCCCGTCTCGGACATCTCCGGCGCCCGCGTGCTGGCGAAGCTCGGCGACTCGGTCACCACCGACCACATCAGCCCCGCCGGCAACATCAAGGCCGACAGCCCCGCCGGCCGCTACCTCGACGAGCACGGCATCGACCGTAAGGACTTCAACTCCTACGGCTCGCGCCGCGGCAACCACGAGGTGATGATCCGCGGAACGTTCGCGAACATCCGCCTGAAGAACCAGCTCCTGGACGGCGTCGAGGGCGGCTACACCCGCGACTTCACCCAGGAGGGCGGCCCGCAGTCGTTCATCTACGACGCGTCGCAGAACTACCAGGCGCAGGGCACCCCGCTCGTGATCTTCGGCGGCAAGGAGTACGGCTCCGGCTCGTCGCGCGACTGGGCGGCGAAGGGCACCAGCCTCCTCGGCGTCCGCGCGGTCATCACGGAGAGCTTCGAGCGCATCCACCGCTCGAACCTCATCGGCATGGGCGTCGTCCCGCTGCAGTTCCCAGCCGGCGAGAGCTGGGCGTCGCTCGGCCTCGACGGCACCGAGGTCGTCTCGATCTCGGGCCTGGAGGAACTGAACGAGGGCCGCACCCCGAAGACCGTGCACGTCGTCGCCGAGCCCAGCGCCGACTCGCCCGAGGGCAAGCAGACGATCGAGTTCGACGCGGTCGTCCGGATCGACACCCCCGGTGAGGCGGACTACTACCGCAACGGCGGCATTCTGCAGTACGTGCTGCGGAGCCTGGTGTAACCAGACCGTTGTCAAGGGGAGGCTCGGAATCGCCGGTTCCGAGCCTCCTCTCGATTCAGCGGCTCTACACTCGAATCCATGAGCATCCTCGAAACGATCCACGAGCCGCGCGATCTCGATCGGCTCACGGACCGGGAGCTCGTCCAGTTGGCCTCAGAGGTGCGCGCGTTCCTGATCGCCAACGTCGCGAAGACGGGTGGGCACCTCGGGCCGAACCTGGGCGTCGTCGAGACGACCATCGCCATCCACCGTGTGTTCGACTCCCCGCGTGACGCGATCGTCTTCGACACCGGCCACCAGTCGTACGTGCACAAGCTGCTCACCGGGCGCCAGGACTTCTCGCAGCTGCGGCAGAAGGGCGGCCTCGCCGGCTACCCGCAGCGCTCGGAGTCGGAGCACGACATCGTCGAGAGCTCGCACGCCTCCTCGTCCCTCTCGTGGGCGGACGGAATCTCCCGCGCCTTCCAGATGACCGGTCAGAACGACCGGCACGTCATCGCGATGGTGGGCGACGGCGCCCTGACCGGCGGGATGACGTGGGAGGCGCTCAACAACATCTCCGACGACAACAGCCGCCGGCTGATCATCGTCGTGAACGACAACGGCCGGTCCTACGCCCCGACCATCGGCGGCATGGCGCGCTTCCTCAACACGGTGCGCACGCGCCGCGCCTATCGCAACCTGTACCTGACCAGCCAGCGCGCGTTCGACAAGCTCGGCGCGCCGGGCCGCTCGTTCTACCGCGGCGTCCGCGGCGGGCTGCACGGCTTCCTCAGCCGGTTCTCGAACAACGAGGCGCTGTACTCGAACCTCGACATCAAGTACATCGGGCCGGTGCACGGCCACGACATCCAGGCCATGCAGGAGGCGCTCCTTCAGGCGAAGAACTACGGCGCGCCGGTGATCGTGCACGCCATCACGCAAAAGGGTCGCGGCTACGAGCCCGCGCTCCGGGATGCGGCGGACCAGTTCCACGCCGTCGGCCAGATCGATCCCGAGACCGGCGAGCCGATCGGCAGCTCGACCAAGCCGAGCTGGACCGGCGTGTTCGCGGACGAGATCGTCCGCCTGGCGGAGAAGGACCCGAAGCTGGTCGGCATCACCGCCGCCATGCTGCGGCCGACGGGCTTGCACAAGTTCGCCGAGCGGTTCCCGGACCGCGTGCACGACGTCGGCATCGCCGAGCAGCATGCCGCGACGAGCGCCGCCGGACTCGCCTTCGGCGGCCTGCACCCGGTCGTCGCGATCTACGCGACCTTCATCAACCGCGCCTTCGACCAGGTGTTGATGGATGTGGCGCTGCACAAGGCGGGCGTGACGTTCGTGCTCGACCGCGCGGGCGTGACCGGACCGGACGGGCCGAGCCACCACGGCATCTGGGATCTCGCGATCCTGCAGGTGGTTCCCGGCATCCGGCTCGCGGCTCCCCGCGACGCCACGCGTTTCCGGGAGGAGCTGGCCGAGGCCGTGGCCGTGAACGACGGCCCGACGGTGCTGCGGTTCCCGAAGGGGAGCGTGCAGCCGGACATCCCCGCCGTGCGTCGGCTGGAGGACGGCGTCGACGTGCTGCGCGACGACGAGCGCAAGGACGTGCTGCTCGTCGCCGTCGGCCCGATGGCCGACCTCGCGCTGAAGGTCGCCGACGGACTGGCCGCGCAGGGTATCGGCGCGACGGTCGTCGACCCGCGCTGGGTCGTCCCAGTGCCGAAGAGCGTCCTCGACCTCTCGTCGGAGCACCGCATCGTCGTCACCATCGAGGACGGCATCCGCGTCGGCGGGATCGGCACGCGCGTCCGCCAGGACCTGCGCGAAGCCGGCATCGACACCGCCGTCGACGAGCTGGGCCTACCCGACGAGTTCATCGACCACGCGACCCGCGAACAGATCCTCGAGGAGGCCGGGCTCACCGCGCAGAAGATCGCCCGCGACCTCGTCGCGCAGGTGCTCGGCAGCCGCGTGCCCATCGCGCGCCCGCTGCCCGAGCAAGAGCTCACGCGCCGCAACTCGGAGGCCTGACACGGTCCGGCGGGTCCGGGTTGACTTAGAGCGCACTCGAAGTCTTATCGTGGCGGTATGACCGACAGCATCACGGCGATGTCGATCTCCGACATCGCCGAGCGCACCGGGCTCTCCGCACACACCCTGCGCTACTACGAGCGCGAGGGCCTCATGCTGAGCCCCGTCGAGCGCGCCTCCTCCTCCCATCGCCGCTACTCGGAGGCCGACCTCACCTGGGTCCTCTTCCTCACGAAGCTGCGTTCCACGGCGATGCCCATCGCCACCGTCCGTCGCTACGTCGAGCTTGCCCGTCGCGGCGACGACACCACGGCGGAGCGTCTGGAACTGCTGCTCCTGCATCGGATGACGGTGGTCCGGCAGCTGGAGGAGATGACGGCGAGCCTCGCCGCCATCGACCACAAGATCGGTCTCTACGAGAAGAAGACAGGAACGAACGCATGAAGAAGACCACACTCGGCACCGAGAAGTTCGAGGTCTCGCGGCTGGGACTCGGCTGCATGGGCATGTCCGCGTTCTACACGGGCGCCGGCCAGGACGACGCGGGCTCGATCCGCACGCTGCACCGCGCGATCGACCTCGGTGTCACGTTCTTCGACACGGCCGAGATCTACGGCCCGTACGCCAACGAGGAGCTGCTCGCGCGCGCCTTCGCCGACGGCCGGCGCGACAAGGTCGTGATCGCGACCAAGTTCGGCACGATCCTGCACCGGCAGAACGACGAGCGCGGGCTCGACGGCTCGGCGGAGAACGTGCGGCTCTCGGTCGAGGGGTCGCTGAAGCGCCTCCAGACCGACCGCATCGACCTCTACTACCAGCACCGGATGGACCCGGGCACGCCGATCGAGGAGACGGTGGGCGCCCTCAAGGAGCTCATCGAGGAGGGCAAGATCCTCCACTACGGTCTCTCGGAGGCCGCGCCCGAGACGATCCGCCGGGCGAACGCCGTGCACCCCGTGACCGCCGTCCAGACCGAGTACTCGCTCTGGACGCGCGACCCCGAGGAGGCCGTGCTCCCGACCGTCCGCGAGCTCGGCATCGGCTTCGTGCCGTACTCGCCGCTCGGCCGCGGGTTCCTCACCGGGACCATCCGCTCGCTCGACGAGCTCTCGCCGGACGACTTCCGCCGGTTCAACCCGCGCTTCGAGGGCGACAACCTCGAGGCGAACATCCGGATCGTCGAGCAGGTCGACGCCGTGGCGCGCGAAGCGGGGGCGACGGCCGGGCAGGTCGCGCTCGCGTGGCTGCTCGCGAAGGGCGAGGACATCGTCCCCATCCCCGGCACGCGTCGCGTCGAGAACCTGGAGCAGAACGTCGAGGCCGTCGATGTGCAGCTGAGCCCCGAGCAGCTCGAGCGCCTCGACGCCGTCGCCGCGCCCGTCGGCGACCGCTACGCGGACATGACGCCGCTCAACCGCTGACCCCACCGCGAGGGGACGCGAAACGCCGCTTCGGAGCCTCCGAAGCGGCGTTCCGCGTCTGCGGCGACCCGGTGGTCAGCTCCCGAAGCGGACGCGCAGGGTCCGGGCCTCCGGGCGCAGCGAGAACTCCGGCCATACGTCCGGACCGCACGCGCGCGAACCGAGCCCGTGCTGAGCGGCGTCGAGGAACAGGTAGGTCGTCTGCGAGGCGGGGAGCTCGTGCGGGTGCTCAGCTGCAGCGAGCTGCTGCGGCGTGTGCCGCGTGAGCACGAAGCCGGGGAGGCGACCCCGGCCGTCCGGGAAGGCGCGGAGCGCCAGCCCGCCGACGGTGAGCTCGCGCACCGCCGAGCGGTGGCCGGTCTCCTGCGGCCGCGCGTACGGCACCGAGAGCTCGTCGACGCTCGCCGTGTAGCGCCCGAGGCGCGCGGCCTGGATGCTGTCGGGATACGACTCGCGCGGCCCCAGCCCGAACCATTCGGCGCCCGGGATCGGCTCGCCGCCGTCGGGGAGGTTGAAGCGTACGCCGATGCGCGGCCACACCGTCGGCCAGCCCGCGGACGGCTCGATCTCGACTCGCAGCTCCAGCTCGTCGCCCACAAGCGCCCAGACGGTCTCCACGGTGAGTGAGAGGGCCGAGTCGGCGGCGGAGACGCGGGTGAGCGTCCGGAGGGCGCCCGGTGCCTCCTGGACCGCCACCAGCCGGTGCACCAGGCGGTCGAGGCCGTGAGCGCGCCAGAGGGACGCGCTCGACACTCCCGGCACAGCGCCATCACTGCCGGTCGGGTCGCTGAATGCGCTGCCCTCATCGTTGTCGGTCGGCGCGCGGAAGAGCTCCAGCCGCGGTCCGCTCACGGCACGACCGGCGAGACGCACGAGGCGGCCGCGCTCGAACGCCGCGGAACCGAGAGTGAGGGAGCCCTCCGCATCGCGCCAGCCGGTGATGCGCGGGGCGGCGGGCGCTGCGCCACCGAGTGCCTGCGCGCTGCGATCGGCCTGAGCCGACGCGACGACGTGTCCCTCGGGTGCCCACGAGGTGGCGGCGGCGAGCACGGCCTCCACCGTGAGCCAGGTCTCCGCATCCGGCGCGACCGCGATCGCGGGCAGCTCGACGCGGGCCGACGAGCCGGCCGGGATCGGGGGCACCGCGAGTACCCCGCGCGCGACGATGCGTCCGTCGTGCTCGACCCGCCAGTCGAAGCGCAGGTCGTCGGTGGCGGCGCTGTGCCGGCGGTTCGCGACGGTCACGCCGACCGCGTCGTCGAAGGTGAATCGCACGGGCGAGGCCATCGCGGCGAACTCGTACAGGCCGGGCGTGGGGGTGTCGTCGCTCAGGATCATGCCGTCCATCACGAAGTTGCCGTCGTGGACGACCTCCCCGAAGTCGCCGCCGTACGCGTAGAAGGGCGTGCCGTCGGCTGTCCGCGTCAGGATGCCGTGGTCGCGCCACTCCCACACGAAGCCGCCGTGCAGGCGGGGGTGCGCATCCACGAGCGCCTCGTACTGGTCGAGCGCCCCGGGGCCGTTGCCCATCGCGTGCGCGTACTCGCAGAGAAGGAATGGCTTCGTGCGCTGCCGGGCGCCCTGGGCGGGCGTGCAACCGAGCAGGGGAGCGGTCGACCCGTCCGTGCCGATCTGCTCGGTCTCCGGGACGGTCGAGTACATCCGCGAGTACACGTCCGTGTACTCGCCCGTGTAGTCGCCCTCGTAGTGGACGGGCCGGCCGGAGTCGCGCGCGTGCACCCAGGCCGACATGGCCGCGAGGTTCGCGCCGGTGCCCGACTCGTTGCCGAGGGACCACATGACGATGCTGGGATGGTTCTTGTCGCGCTCCACGGTCCGCTCGATCCGGTCGAGGTAGGCGTCGCGCCACGCCGGATCGTCGCTCGGGTTGCGCGTCCAGCCGTTCTTCTCGAACCCGTGGGTCTCGAGGTCGCACTCCAGGATCACCCAGAAGCCCAGCTCGTCGGCGAGATCGAGTAGGCGCGGGTGCGGCGGGTAATGGCTGGTGCGGATGGCGTTGACGTTGAACCTCTTCATCCGGGCGAGGTCTTCGCGCGCGTGCTGCTCGTCGAAGACGCGGCCGCGCACGGGGTGCGCCTCGTGCCGGTTCATGCCGTGGAAGACGACGCGCTCGCCGTTGACGAGGAACCGGTCGCCGCGGATCTCGACCGTGCGGAAGCCCAGTCGCAGGCTCACGGTCTCGCCGGTGGACTCCACGGTGGCGTCGTAGAGGCGTGGCGTCTCGGCGGTCCACGGCTCGACCGGCCCGACCTCGACGCGCCCGACGTCGGCGGGCCGCGTCCAGACCGTCTCGACGCCGAGCGACGGGATGCGGAGGGTGACCGGGAAGGCCGCATCGTCCGCGGTCAGCTCCGGCTCGACCCACCCGTCGCCTCCGGCCCAGCCGGTGCGCAGCCAGACGTCCTGGAGGCCGTCGACGGGGCGGGCGACGAGCGTCACGTCGCGGAAGATGCCGGGCAGCCACCACTGGTCCTGATCCTCGAGGTAACTGGCGGGCGACCACTGGTGCACCCGCACCGCGACGTGGTTCGTGCCGGGTCGCACGAGGTCGGTCACGTCGAACTCCTGAGCGAGCCGGCTGCCCGTCGCGATGCCGACCTCCGCCCCGTTCAGCCACACCCGGTAGAGCGACTCCACGCCGTCGAAGCGCAGCACGGTGCGCGCACCCTCCGGCCAGTCCGCCGGGAGCTCGAACGTGCGCCGGTAGTCACCGGTCGGGTTCTCGTCCGGAACGTGCGGCGGGTCGAGCGGGAAGGGGAACTGGACGTTCGTGTAGATCGGGCGGCCGTACTCCCCGTCGCCCTGCAGGACCCAGTGGGCCGGGACCGCGAGCTCGTCCCACCCGCTGTCGTCGAGCGCGGGCCCGGCGACGTCCTCGGGCAGGTCGGCGGTGGGGGAGAGCCGGAACCGCCACGTGCCATCGAGCGACAGAGCCGGGGCGTCGCTCCGCAGCCAGGAGCGGGGGGCGACGCGAGCGCCGCTGCCGGGTGCGGTGTCGCTGAGGTACGCGGGAGCGGGCACTATTTCACGGATCCTTCGGTGAGGCCGCCGCGCCAGAACCGCTGGAGCACGATCATGGCGATGGCGAGGGGGATGATCGACAGCAGGACGCCGCCGGTGGTCAGTTCGTAGAACTCCGGCAGGCGGTCCGTCTGCGAGCGCCAGGAATTCAGCCCCAGCGTGATCGGGTACAGGCGCACGTCGGAGAGCATCACGAGCGGGAGGAAGTAGTTGTTCCAGATGCCGACCAGCTGGAACAGAAAGACCGTCACGAGGGCCGGCGTCATGATCCGCAGCCCGACAGTGTGGAAGATGCGCAGCTCACCCGCGCCATCGAGTCGCGCGGCCTCCACCAGCGCGGTGTCCACCGTCGCGTCCGCATAGATGCGGCAGAGGAACAGGCCGAACGGCGACACCAGCGAGGGCAGCAGGACCGCCCAGTACGTGTTCGCCAGCCCGAGCTCGGAGAACAGCAGGAACAGCGGCAGCGCCGTCGCGGTCCCCGGCACGAGCACGCCGCCCAGGATCAGCCCGAAGATGAAGCCGCGGCCGCGGAACGCGTACTTCGAGAGGGCGTAACCGCCGGCCGCGGCGAAGTAGGTCGCGAGCAGGGCGCCGACACCCGCGTAGAGCACCGAGTTGAGCAGCCAGCGCAGGAAGATCCCGTCCTGGAAGTTCAGGACCTCGGCGAGGTTGTGCCAGAGCGCGAAGTTCCCGGAGAACGCGAAGCCGTTGGTCGAGAAGAGGTCCTGCGTGGTCTTGGTCGCCGCGACGACGACCCAGTAGACGGGGACGAGGAAGTACACCGCCACGACGACGAGGATCGCCGTGACGAGGATGCGCGTTCCCGACCGGCGGCCCGCCGAGCGGTCGTGCGCCGAACGCGGCGCCTGCGCGCCGACCGAGAACGTGGGCGTGGGGTCGGTGGTGTCGGTCGTCGTCATCGGGACCTCCGGTTGGTGAGGCGCAGGAAGGCGAAGGAGAGCAGGAAGGCGACCAGGGCGATGAGCACCGACTGGGCCGCCGCGACGTTGTAGTCGTTGTACGCGAACGCCGTGGTGTACGCGCTCAGGTTGGGCGTGTACTCGCTGTCGATCGCGGGCGCCACGGACTGCAGCACCTGCGGCTCGGCGAAGAGCTGCAGCGTCCCGATGATCGAGAACACGATGGTGAGCGTCAGCGCCGGCCGGATGAGCGGCAGCTGGATGCTGCGGGCGACCCGCCAGGGACCGGCGCCGTCGACCTTCGCCGCCTCGTAGACCTCGGTCGGGATCGACTTCAGCTGCGCGATGATGATCATCATGTTGTAGCCGGTGTACGTCCAGGTGACGATGTTCGCGATCGACCAGAGCACGGTGTCCGGGCCGAGGAAGTCGAGCTGCACTCCGACCGCGGCGCCGAGGTCGATCAGGGGGCTGAGGCCGGGCACGTAGAGGAACGACCACAGGATGGTGGCGATGACGCCCGGGATGCCGTACGGCAGGAAGTACACCGCGCGGAACATCCCCGGCCAGCGGGCGGAGGCCGACTCGAGCAGCAGCGCGAGCACGGTGCTGAGGGCGATCATCAGCGTGACCTGCACGACGCCGAAGAGCAGCATCCGGCCGATCGAGGCGATGAAGTTGGGGTTGCCGAGCGCCTGCGCGTAGTTCGCGAACCAGGCGAACTGGGTCGTGACGCCTTTCTCGCCGAACACGCCCGAGCGGGTGACCGTCGTGAAGCTGGAGCCGATCGCGACCGCGATGGGCAGCAGGAAGGTCAGCAGGAACAGCGCCAGGAAAGGGGCGAGGAGCGTCCAGGGCGCCCACGTCGTGCGCGTGCCCTTCACGAGCGCGCCTTCTCGATCGTCAGGCCCTTCTTGCGGAAGGCGTCGATGATGGCCGTCTCGCTCTGGGCGATGGAGTCCACGAGCGTCTGCCCGGCCGGCTTCTTGCGGAAGCCGTCGGCCAGGATGTTGAACGACTGCTGCGTGATCGGCCACCACGACCAGTCGGGGTTCTGCTCCGTGGAGGCGGGGAGGAAGACCTCCTCGTTGTAGCTCTGGCCGCCGAACCACGCGGACGGCTTGGTGCGCTCGGCGCCGATGTAGTCGGCGTCGGGCGACCAGCCGATGCCGGAGTGCTTGATCATCGCGTCGATGCCCTCCGGGCTGGTGGTCATCCACACGGCGAACTCCATCGCCTCCTTGGGGTGCTTGCTGTTCGCCAGGACGGCGGCCGTCGAACCGCCCAGCGCGCTGGATCCGTATCCCGAGGCCCACCGCGGGAGGGGTGCGACCCGCCACTTGCCCTCGCCGCCGGCGACGCCTTCGAGCAAGGCGTCGCCCCAGCTCGCGCTGGCGCACCCGGCGATCGTGCCCTTCGCCGCCGCCGCGAACCAGCCGGTGGAGAAGTCGCCGTAGGCCGTCTGGAGGATCCCGTCGTCGATGGCCCGGTCGAAGAACCGGGCCGTCTGCAGCGTCGCCTCGTCGGTCATGTCGATCACCCAGCGGTCGCCATCCACGCGCAGCCAGGACGCACCGGCCTGCCCGGCGACCGCAGCGAACCACGACGGGTCGGAGTAGTTGAAGGCATCGATGAAGATCCCGGCCTTCTTCAGCTCGCGGCCGGTCGCGGCCCAGTCGTCCCAGGAGGCGGGCGCTCCCGCGCCGACCTTCTCGAACAGGTCGGGCCGGTAGTAGAGGGCCATCGGGCCGGAGTCCTGGGGGATGGCGTAGACGCCTCCCACATAGCTCACCTGGCTCCACAGGGTCGGGTCGTAGCGATCGGCGTAGTCGCCCGCGCCGTAGCGGGCGAGATCGACGAGCCCGTTCACCAGCATGAACTCGGGGACGCTGCGCAGCTCGACCTGCGCGAGGTCCGGTCCGCCGCCGGCGGCGAGGGCGGAGTACAGCTTCTGGTAGCCGCCGGCGTTGCCGCCGGGGATCCAGACCGCCTCCACCTGGACGTCGGGGTGGGACGCGTTCCACACGTCCGCCACCTTCTGGAGGTCTTTGAGCCACGCCCAGTACGTGAGGGTGATCTTCTCTCCGGCTGCGACAGGTCGAATCGGCGGTGCCGTGTTGACCGAGGTGGTGCCCGGCGTGGTGCACGCGGACAGCAGTGCCGTGGTCGCGGCAGCGGCGCCGAGCCCCAGCAGAGATCGTCGTGTGAGTTCCGTCATTTCCTTCACTCCGTCGTGGCGGGAATCGGTAGGATCGACGCTAGTCGAAAGTAATGCACTTGACCTAATTTGAGGTGGGCCGACCCGAAGGAGGGGACGTGGGCGACGCGAGCACCCGGCGCGGACCGTACGCGAAGACGGCCGAACGCCGCGAGCAGATCGTCGACGAGGCGTATCGCCTGTTCGCGACCCGCGGCTACCACGGCAGCTCCCTGCGTGAGATCGCCGCCGCGGCCGGCATCAGCCTCGGCAGCCTCCAGTACCACTTCGAGAGCAAGGACGACCTGCTGGTCGCCGTGCTCGCCCGCCGCGACGAACTGGGCGCCGGCGAGGGCGACCCTGCCGCCGGCGGCTCCTTCGCCGACCAGATCGTCGACCAGGCGAAGCGCAACACCGCCATCCCGGGCCTGATCGCGCTGTACAGCGTGCTCTCGGCCGAGGCGGTCACCGCCGATCACCCGGGGCGCGACTACTTCGTCGGACGCTACGACGAGCTGCGCGCGGCGTACGCGGCCGAACTCGCCGCGCTCCGCGACGCCGGGCGGCTGCGCGACGGCGTGGACCCGGAGATCGCCGCGGCGACCATCGTGGCGCTGTGGGAGGGCATCCAGCTGCAGTGGCTGTACACGCCGGGGAGCATCGACGCGGCGACCACCCTGCGCGCCTACCTCGATCTGGTCCTGACGTGACGAACGCCCCGCTCGCGGCGAGCGGGGCGTTCGATCAGGTCCGTCCGAGCCCGGGGCTCAGGCGACGCCCTTCACGGGCGGGTGCTGGAACGTGTCGCCGAAGACACGCTCAGAGGCGCCCACACGATCCAGGTACGGCGTGATGCCGCCCATCTGGAACGGGAAACCCGCCCCCAGGATCATGCAGAGGTCGATGTCCTCCGGCGCCTCGACCACGTGGTCGTCGATCAGCATGCGGTGGATCTCGTCCGCGAGGCCGTCCTCCAGGCGACGGAGGATCTCGTCCTTCGTCCAGGGGTTCGTGCCGCCGGCGATGATCTTGGCCGCGCCCTTGTCGAGACCCTTGATCCGGCCCTTGCCGTCCTTCTCCAGCAGCGTGCCGTATTCGGCGAGCTTGTGGAGGTTCTCGCTGCGGTAGAACCGCTCCGGGAACGCGGCGTGGTGGGTGTCGAGCACGTGCGCGCCGACCTTGAGCCCGACCAGGTCGAGCAGGGCCGACGGCGGCATCGGGAGGCCGAGCGGCGCGAACGCCTCGTCGACCGTCTCGAACGAGGTGCCGTCGTCGACGGCGTGCATCGCCTCGCCGAGGACCTTCGCCAGGATGCGGTTGACGACGAACCCGGGGGTGTCGGCGGTGATGACCGCGTTCTTCTTCAGCGCGGCGGCGGTCACCATCGCGGTGGAGAGGGTGGCCTCGTCGGTGTGCGGGGTCTTGACGACCTCGATCAGCGGCATGACCGCGACCGGCGTGAAGAAGTGGAACCCGACCAGGCGCTCCGGATGCTTCAGCTTCGCGCCGATCTGCTCGACCGAGAGCGAGGACGTGTTGGTCGCGATGACCGCCTCGTCGGAGAGGTACTGCTCGACCTCCTCGAACACGTTCTGCTTGACCGTGAGCTCCTCGAAGACGGCTTCGATGACCCAGTCGCAGTCCGCGAAGTCCGCCTTGTCCGTCGTGCCGGTGACGAGCGCGCGCAGCCGGTTGGCCTCGTCGGGGGAGATGCGGCCCTTCTCCTGGAGCTTGCCGATCTCGTCGTGGATGTACGCCACGCCCTTGTCGACGTGCGCCTGGTCGAGGTCGGTGATGACGACCGGGACTCGCAGCCGGCGGACGAACAGGAGGGCGAACTGGCTGGCCATGTAGCCGGCGCCGATGACGCCGATCTTGGTGACCTTCTTCGCGAGCTTCTTGTCCGGGGCGCCGGCGGGACGCTTGGCCCGCTTCTGCACGAGGTTGAACGCGTAGATGCTGGCCTGGAACTGGTCGCCCGAGATGAGTTCGGCCAGTGCGTCGTCCTCGAGCTGGAAGCCGGCGGCGCGGTCGTTCGACTTGGCGGCCTTCAGCAGCTCGAGCGCCTTGTACGGCGACTTCGGGACGGTGCCGATCCGGCTCTCGAGCATCTTGCGCGCGATGCCGAGGGCGGCATCCCACTTGACCATGCGCTCGACCTTGCCCGGCACGTTGGGCCGCTTGACCTCGACCTGGCCGGTGAGCACCTTGTCGGCCCAGACCAGCGAGTCCTCGAGGAAGTTCGCCGAGTCGAAGATGGCGTCGGCGATGCCGAGGTCGAAGACCTCCTGCGGCTTCAGCATCCGGTTCTGCTTCAGCGGATTCTCGATGATCACCTTGAGGGCGTTCTCGATGCCGATGAGGTTCGGGAGGATGGTCGCGCCGCCCCAGCCCGGGATGAGGCCCAGGAAGACCTCGGGCAGGGCGAACGCGGCGGCGTTGCGGTCGATGGTGCGGTAGTCGGCGTTGAGGCCGATCTCCACGCCGCCGCCGAGCGCCAGGCCGTTCGTGAAGACGAAGGACGGCACGCCGAACGTCGCCTGCTTGCCGAGCACGTAGTGGCCGAGCTGGGGGAGCAGCTTCGCCACCTCGACGCTCGGGATGTCGCCGACCCGGCTGAGGTCGGCCCCGGCGGCGAGGATGAACGGCTTGCCGGTGACGGCGACGGCGTCGATCTCGCCGCGCTTGGCCCGCTCGGTCAGTGCGTCGAAGGTCTTCCCGAGCTCGAGGAGCGTGGCGGGCCCCATCGTGTTCGGCCGCGTGTGGTCACGCCCGTTGTCGAGCGTGACCAGCGCGAGGGTCTTGCCGCTGGGCAGCGGCACGTCCTTCACGAGGGAGTGGGTCACGACCTCGTCGGAGGAGAGGTCGACGAGCGGGGAGAAGTCGATCGTGGTGTAGTCGGTCACTCGTTCTCAGGCCTTCCGTGCAGCGCGCTTGTCGAAGTTGGGGTTCTCCCAGATGACCGTGCCGCCCTGGCCGAGGCCGACGCACATGGCGGTCACGCCGTAGCGGACCTCCGGGTGCTCCTCGAACTGGCGGGCGAGCTGGATCATCAGGCGGACGCCGCTGGCGGCGAGCGGGTGGCCGATCGCGATCGCGCCGCCCCACTTGTTGACGCGCGGGTCGTCGTCGTCGATGCCGAAGTGGTCGAGGAACGAGAGCACCTGGATGGCGAACGCCTCGTTGAGCTCGAACAGGCCGATGTCGTCGATCGACAGGCCGGCCTTGCGGAGCGCCTTCTCGGTCGAGGGGACCGGGCCGAGGCCCATGATCTCCGGCTCGACGCCGGCGAAGGCGAAGCTCACCATGCGCATCTTCGGGGTGAGGCCGAACTCCTTCACCGCGTCGGCGGAGGCGAGCAGGCTCGCGGTCGCGCCGTCGGTCAGCGGGGACGAGTTGCCCGCCGAGACGCGGCCGTGCGGCCGGAACGGCGTGCGGAGGGTCGCGAGCGACTCCATGTTCGTCTCGGGGCGCATGCCCTCGTCGCGGGTGGCGAGTCCCCAGCCCGACTCGGAGCGGATGGCGACCGGGACGAGGTCCGGCTGCAGCTTGCCGTTCTCGTAGGCAGCGGCGGTCTTCTGCTGGCTGCGCATCGCGAAGCGGTCGGAGCGCTCCTTGGTGAGAGCGGGGAAGCGGTCGTGGATGCGCTCGGCGGTGCTGCCCATGTTGAGGGCGTCCTCGCCGACCAGGCGCTCGGTGAGGAAGCGCGGGTTCGGGTCGGCACCGAAGCCCATCGGGTGACGGCCCATGTGCTCCACGCCGCCCGCGATCGCGAGGTCGTACGCACCGAACGCGATGCCCGAGCCGAGCGTCGTGACACTGGTCATCGCGCCCGCGCACATCCGGTCGATGGCGAAGCCGGGGACGGACTTCGGCAGCCCGGCGAGCAGCGCCGCCGTGCGGCCGAGGGTCAGGCCCTGGTCGCCCTGCTGGGTCGTCGCGGCGATCGCCACGTCGTCGATGCGGTCCTTGGGCACGTTCGGATTGCGCTCGAGCAGGCCGATGATCGCCTTCACGACCAGGTCGTCCGCCCGGGTGTTCCAGTACTGCCCTTTTTCGCCGGCCCGTCCGAACGGAGTCCGGACTCCGTCGACGAAAACGACTTCGGTTCTTTCGGCCACAGTGCCTCCCATTTCAGGTCCGCATCGATCCTACGGAGGCTGTCTGGGCGGACGGGAATCGTTTGATTCTTTCTACGAATCCGTCTCGGGCGTCTCGGCGGGCGTTTGGCTACTTTCGACAAAGGCATCGGCGATCATCTGTGAGGTTGCCTCAATCTGCCAGGGGCGGGCGCCGTGCGCCTCCAGTGCCTCCGCGATCGATGCGGCCGTGATCTCTGCGGGCGGCGTCCAGGCCACGCGCCGGAGCGTCTCGGGCGTCAGCAGGTTCTCGAGGGGGATGCTCCGCTCCTCCGACAGCGCCGTGAGTGCCGCGCGTGCGGCCTTCAGGCGGCCGTCGGCCTCCGGGTTGCGGTCCGCCCACGCGCGGGGAGGAGGAAGCGTGTCGCCGTTGCCGCGCAGCACGGGGAGGTCCTCCGTGGTGCGCCCGGCCTCGATCGCACCCCACCAGCGGTCCAGCTCGGTGCGGCTGGCACGGCCCGTGAACTCCCGCAGGGCGGCGAGGGCGCGCTTGTTGTCCGGCAGCGCCTTCGCCGCGGCCGTGAGCGCCGAGTCCGGCACGAGCCGGCCGGGCGCCGTGTCGAGTTCGCGGGCCAGCGCGTCGCGGCTCAGCCACAGCTCCCGCGCCACGGCGAGGTTGCGCAGGCCGCGGATCGAGTGGATGCCCGAGAGGCGGCGCCACGGCTCGCTGCGCACCACGGTCAGTTCGCGGGTCAGCTCGGAGGCGAACTCCTGCTGGGCGATCTCCGTCTTGCCGGCCTCGTCCAGGAGCGCGGCGATCGCGTCCCGGAGGTCGGGCAGCAGCTCGACGTCGAGTGCGGCGTAGACCAGCCAGGGCTGGGGGAGCGGCCGGGTCGACCAGTCGGCGGCGCTGTGCTCCTTGGCGAGGTGCACGCCGAGCAGCTCCTCCACGACCGTCCCGAGGCCGACGCGCGGCATCCCGAGCAGTCGGGCGGCCAGCTCAGTGTCGAAGATCCGGGACGGGTCTAGGCCGACCTCGCGCAGGCAGGTCAGGTCCTGGGTCGCCGCGTGCAGCACCCACTCCTCGTCGGCGATCGCGGTGTTCAGCTCGTCGAAGCGGCCGACGGCCGGCGGGTCGAACAGGAACGTGCCGGAGCCGCGCCGGAACACCTGGATCAGATAGGCACGCTGAGAGTATCGGAAGCCGCTGGCGCGCTCGGCGTCGACGGCGATCGGGCCGGTGCCCGCGGCGATGAGCTCGACAGCCTCCAGGTAACCGGAGCGGGTGTCGATCACGGAACGGTCAGCCACGCGGACTCCGTCTCGTCGTGAGGAGGCTCACGCCCTCGCCGGTGGGAGGCAGCCCGGCCAGCATGCAGAGCAGCTCGCCCCAGCCCTCCACGTGCGCGGTGATGTCGGTCTCCTGCGGGCTCCAGGAGGCGCGCAGCTCGATCTGCGACCCGTCGCCCTGGGCGGCCAGCTCGCCGAAGCCCGTGCTGATGATCTTGGTGGCGGTGCCGCTGGCGGCCGTGTAGCGGGCCTGCCGCGCGTCGAGCGCATCGACCAGCCACGACCAGGTCACGTCGGCCAGGAACGGGTCGAGCCCGATGTCGGTCTCCAGCGGGGCCTGCGCGAAGCACACGATGCGGAACGGGCCGCCCCAGGCCTCCGGCTCGTCGGGGTCGTAGAGCAGGATGAACCGGCCGGTGCCGAGCTCGGAGTCGTCCCCGTGCCGTGCGGGGCGCACGTCGGCGGCCAGTGCGACCGCGTAGGGCGCGAGCTGAGCGGGCGCGGGGATCTCGGTGACCGTGAGCTCCGGACGGGCCGGAGCGGCACGGACGGACGCGAGGGCAGCGGCGAACGCGGCCGGCACGTGCGGGGTGGCGGGTGGAGTCGACACGCTACGAACACTAGAAGCCTTTGCGGGTCGGCGACGGTAAGGCACGCCGCCTGAAGAACTCCTGAGGGTGTCCTCCGGGCGACGCCGGGTACGCTGACGGGCATGGCGCGGGACAAGAGGGCAAGAGGATTCGTGAAGGCGCTCGCTGTGACGGCGGTCGCCGGCGGCGGGCTGGTGCTCCTCACCGCGGCCGGAGCGGGCTACGTCATCACCCGGGTGGCGCGGACCGTCCTCGCGCCGGTGCGCCGGCGCCCGCAGAACCAGACCATCCGGGCGATCGATCCCGCGCTCGGCACCATCACGATGGCCTCCACGCCGGACGCCCGGATGCCGGGCCGGTTCGGCGTCTGGTTCGGCAGCGAGACCGGGTACGCCAAGGTGGGCGGACTGCTCGCCGTCGACGACGAGACCGTCACCCGCGAGCTCGAGCGCGTCGAGTTCGGCGAGCTGAAGCCGGGCCGCGCACGCATCAGCGGCTCCTGGTATCTGCAGCCCGAGGAGCTCGGCCTGCCCGTCACGAGCGTCGAGATCCCGACCGAGCTCGGACAGGCTCCGGCGTGGGTGTTCCCGGCCGACGACGCCGCGGCGGGCGACGGTCGCTGGGTGATCCAGGTGCACGGCTGGGGCGCGAGCCGCCTGGAGGGCCTCCGCGCCGTGCAGACCTTCCACGACGCCGGCTACACCTGCCTCCTCGCCTCCTACCGCAACGACGGGGACGCCCCCGACAGTGCGGACCGCCGCTACGGTCTCGGCGGAACCGAATGGCACGACATCGACGCCGCGCTCGGCTACGCGATCGCGAACGGCGCCCGCTCGGTCGTGCTCATGGGCTGGTCGATGGGCGGCGCCGTCGTGCTGCAGACGATCACCCGCTCGGACAAGGCGGACGTCGTCGCCGGTCTCGTCCTCGAGTCCCCGGTGATCGACTGGGTCGACACCCTCGAGTACCAGGCGCACCTCCTGCGCCTGCCCGACCCGATCGCGCAGGGCGCCATCCGGCTCATCGAGTCCACCTGGAGCGGGCCGATCACCGGTCAGGGCGCCCCGATCGACCTCGCCAGCATGGACTTCGTCGCGCGCGCGACCGACCTCACGCTGCCGACGCTGATCCTGCACAGCGACGACGACGGCTTCGTGCCGTCCACCTCGTCGCGAGCGCTCGCGGAGGCCAGGAGCGACATCGTCACGCTGGTGCCGTTCACCGTCGCGCTCCACACCAAGCTGTGGAACTACGACGAGCAGAAGTGGAGCAGCGCGATCTCCGACTGGCTCGCGGCCACCATCCGCTGAGCGCGACCCGCGCGGGGGACTAGGCGGCCAGCTTCGCCCGCACCTGGCGCTTGGTGCGGCCGAGCAGCGCGGACATCCCGCGGATGCGCAGCGGCGAGACCGCCTGCGTCAGTCCCAGCGTCCCCGGGAAGTCGTCCGGCACGGCGAGCACCTCGTCGGCCGTGAGACCGGCCAGACCCTGCACCAGGATGGACGCGAAGCCCCGCGTCGTGGGCGCCTCGGGCGGGGCGGTGGCGAACAGGTGCACGACGTTCGCCTCGTCGACCTCCACGAAGATGAAGACCGGCGCCTGGCACTCCTCGACCCGCTCGAGCAGGTCGGGGTGATCCGCGTAGCGCTCCGGCAGGGCGGGGAGCTCGTCCGAGAACTCCAGCAGCAGCTGCAGCCGGTCGGGCTGCTCCAGCGCCAGGAAGTCGTCGCGGATCTCGGCCAGGACGCCGGTCAGTTCGGTCATGCGTCCAGGCTACTTCGCCGGGACCTCGCCCGGCTCGGCGCCGGTCGCGATCGGCACCCGCACGGCGGAGCCCCACTCGGTCCACGAGCCGTCGTAGTTGCGCACGTTCTCGAAACCGAGCAGGTGGGTGAGCACGAACCAGGTGTGGCTCGACCGCTCGCCGATGCGGCAGTACGCGATCACGTCGTCCCCGGCCTTCAGCCCGGCGTCGCCCAGATAGATCGACTCCAGGTCCGCACGGCGCTTGAACGTCGCGTCCGGTGCGGCGGCACGGGCCCACGGCACGGACGCCGCCGACGGGATGTGACCCGACCGCAGCGCGCCCTCGGTCGGGTAGCCCGGGATCTCGGTGCGCTCGCCGCTGTACTCCTCGGGGGAGCGGACGTCGATGAGCGGCTGCCCGAAGTGCGCGAGAACGTCCTCCTTGAAGGCGCGGACGCGGCTGTCGTCGCGCTCCACGACCGGATATTCCACCGGCTCCGGAGTCGGGACCTCACGGGTCAGCTCGCGCCCCTCGGCGATCCACTTGTCGCGGCCGCCGTCGAGCAGGCGGACGTCCTCGTGGCCGAACAGGGTGAACACCCACAGCGCGTACGCCGCCCACCAGTTGTTCTTGTCGCCGTAGATCACGACCGTGGTGTCGCGGGCGATGCCCTTGGAGCCGAGCAGCTCGGCGAAGCGCTCGCCGCTGACGTAGTCGCGGACCACGGGGTCGTTGAGGTCGGTGTGCCAGTCGATCTTGACGGCACCGGGGATGTGGCCGGTCTCGTAGAGGAGCACATCCTCATCCGACTCCACCGCGACCAGCCCCGGTTCGCCCAAGTGTTCCGCCAGCCACCCGGTGGAGACGAGGCGCTCCGGGTGGGCGTAGTCGGCGAAGTCGGTCGACGGGTCGGTCTCGATGGCCATGCTGTTCTTCCTCCGGGATAGGCTGGGACCCTGCGACTAGCAGGGAACGCAGTCTCAGGCTACGCGGCGCGGAACGACCCGAACAGGCGATCGCGCGCAGAGCGAAACACTGCGACATCCACTCGCTCCGCTCCCGACCACGAAGGTGCCTCTCCCGTCATGACCCTCGATCAGACCGGCGCGCTGCCGCGCCTCGCGGACCGCTCGCCCCAGATCACCGGGACGGAGATCGCCGCGAGCCTGGTGCCGCCGTCGCAGTTCGAGCGCGCCTCCTTCGACAACTACCGCCCCGACCACGACTACCCGTCGCAGGCGGACGCGGTCTCGACGCTCAAGCTGTTCGTGAAGTCGTGGGAGCCGCAGCGCCCGGCCGGCCTGTTCAGCCGCAACCGCAAGAAGGTCGCGGCCATGAAGCCGGGCGTCTACCTCGACGGCGGGTTCGGCGTCGGCAAGACCCACCTCCTCGCCGCCCTCTGGCACGAAGCGCCCGGACCGAAGTACTTCGGCACCTTCATCGAGTACACCGCCCTCGTCGGCGCCCTCGGCTACGCGGGCGCGGTCGACCTCCTGCGCGGCTCCACCCTCATCTGCATCGACGAGTTCGAGCTCGACGACCCGGGTGACACGATGATGATGACCAGGATGCTCGGCGAGCTCGTCGCCTCCGGCACCCGCATCGCCGCCACCAGCAACACCCCGCCGAACGCGCTCGGCGAGGGCCGTTTCGCCGCGAGCGACTTCCTCCGCGAGATCCAGTCGCTCTCCGCCAACTTCGAGACCCTGCGGATCGACGGGCTCGACTACCGCCGCCGCGACACCACGGGCAGCGCGATCACCGTCGAGCCCGCGGAGTACACCCGCGTGCTGGAGGCGCTCGCCGCACGGGGCGAGACGGCGACCTCCGACTCCTTCGACGACCTCATCGCCCACCTGGCGACCGTCCACCCGTCCCGCTACATCAAGATCATCGACGGCGTGGACGTCATCGGACTCGACGGCGTGCACGTGCTGCACGACCAGATGGCGGCCCTGCGCCTCGTCGCGTTCATCGACCGCGTGTACGACGCCGAGATCCCGATCGTGCAGACCGGCATCCCGCTGAACGACATCTTCGACGACGACATGCTCGGCGGCGGCTACCGCAAGAAGTACCTCCGCTCGGTGTCCCGCATGATCGCGCTGACGGCCGGCGAACTGCCTCCGCACGACGCCTAGGCGCACTCGCACCTGCCGCCCAGCACATCGGTACCCGGCGGAAACACAGTGTTTACACACGCGTGGGATGCGTAACAATCGCGAAACACGCGCTGCCTCCCACCGAAACCTCTCGCGTTCAGACTGGCTCCACCCCGAAGCGCTCCCGACCCGATCGGAGCGGCCCAGGCCCGGGGTTACGCACAGAGAGGTAGACAATTCGCATGGTGCTCCACACAGCAGCGGACTACGCAGAAGCAGGGACGGTCAACGCCCTCTGGCTTCTGGTCGCCGCAGCCCTCGTCCTGCTGATGACCCCCGGCGTCGCCTTCTTCTACGGCGGCATGGTCCGGGCCAAGAGCGTCATCAGCATGATGATGATGAGCTTCGGGGCGATGGCCCTCGTCGGCGTCCTCTGGGTCGTCTACGGGTACGGCCTCGCCTTCGGCCCCGCCTCCATCCCTCACTTCCTCGGAACCCCCGACTGGTTCCTGAGCAGCCTGATGGGCAAGGACGGCCTCACCCCCGACCTCGGCACCCTGGCGTTCGCCGGGTTCCAGGCGACGTTCGCCATCATCACCGTCGCGCTGATCTCCGGCGCGATCGCCGACCGGGCCAAGTTCGGCTCGTGGATGATCTTCGCCGGCATCTGGGTGACCATCGTCTACTTCCCGGTCGCGTACTGGGTGTTCAACCTGGCGGACGGCTGGGCTCCGGCCGTGCTGCACGTCAACGACTTCGCCGGTGGCACCGCGGTGCACATCAACGCCGGTGCGGCGGGCCTGGCCCTGGCGCTCGTGCTCGGCAAGCGCGTCGGGTTCCAGAAGGGCATGAGCAAGCCGCACAACGTGCCGCTGACGCTCCTCGGCGCCGCGCTCCTGTGGTTCGGCTGGTTCGGCTTCAACGCCGGTTCCGAGGCTGCTGTCGACGGTGTCGCCGCCCTCGCCTGGGTCAACACCCTCGCCGCTCCCGCCGCCGCCACCATCGGCTGGCTGATCGTCGAGAAGATCAAGGACGGCAAGCCCACCTCGATCGGCGCCGCATCCGGTGCCGTCGCGGGTCTCGTCGCGATCACCCCCGCCTGCAACATCCTGACCCCGGGCTTCGCGATCCTCCTCGGCCTGGTCGCCGGTGCGGTCTGCGCCCTCGCGATCGACCTCAAGTTCAAGCTCGGCTTCGACGACTCGCTCGACGTGGTGGGCATCCACCTCATCGGCGGTCTCGTCGGAACCCTCTGGATCGGCATCTTCGGCTTCACCCACGTCTACAACGACAAGGGCGAGGCGACGGACAAGTTCTCCAGCCTCCTGTACGGCGGCAGCTTCCAGCAGCTGGGAGTGCAGGCCGTCGGCGCCTTCGCCGTCCTGATCTACTCCTTCGTCCTGGCCTACGCCATCGGCTGGGCGATCCAGAAGACGATCGGGTTCCGGATCAAGAACGAGGACGAGCTGGCCGGCGTCGACACCGTGGTCCACGGTGAAGAGGGCTACTCGCTCGAGACGGTCTGACCTGCCGGACCGGCACCACAGCACACCGAACGGGGTGCCGCCTGCGGGCGGCGCCCCGTTCGGCGTCTCCGGAGGTGTGCGCGGCTGGATAAGGTGATGCTGGCATTTCGAAGCGAAGGGGCGGGATGGCGGCGACGAGTGAGCAGGTGGACGCACTGCTGCTGTTCTTCTGCGGCGCCCTCACCCTGCTGATCGTTCCCGGGCTGGCCTTCTTCGTCGGCGGTCTCGCGGGCCGGGCCCGGGCGCGCCGCGCGCTGTTGTTCGTGTTCAGCGGCGCGGCCGTCGTCGTGATCCTCTGCGTGCTCGGCGGGTACGGGATGCTGGCGGGGGAGCCGCTCGTCCCGCACCTGGTCGGCGTCCCCGACCCCGGCCTGGCCGCGCAGCACGGCGTCTACGCACTCGCGCGCGCCGGGGCGCTCATCGCGACCTGCACGGTGGCCGTGGCCATCGTGGGCGCCGCCGTCGCCTCCCGGATCACGCTGCGGGCGTGGCTGATCTTCTGCGTGCTGTGGAGCGTGCTGGTGCTGTTCCCGGCGGGGTATGCGGTGTTCGCGCTCGGCGACGGCTGGGCGGTGTCGCTCCTCGGCGTCGTCGACTACGGAGGCGCGCTCCCCATCGGGCTCGCGGCCGGGGCGTCGGCCGCCGGGGTCATCGTCGCGTGCGGTCGTGGCGAGCACTCCGCGGAGACCGGGAGGAGCCTCCCGGTCGTCGCCATCGGGGGGACCCTCGTCTGGGTCGGCTGGCTCGGGCTCGTCACGGGCTCCGAGGGCGCTGTGGACCAGTACATCGCCCCGATCGCGATCAACGCGTTCGTGGCGTCCGCCGCCGGCTGCCTGATGTGGATGCTCGTCGACCGCATCCTGCTGCGCCGGCCGACCCTCGTCAGCGTCTTCTGCGGCGCGTTCTCCGGCCTCGTGGCGATCACCCCGGCCTCGGGTGTGCTGACGATCGGCTGGGCGCTGCTGCTCGGCGCGCTCGCGGCCTTGGCCTGCGCCACCATGGTGGACGTCGCGGCGCGCGCACGGTTCGGCCCGGCGCTCGCGCTCTGCGTCATCGTGATCGTCGGCAGCGGCGTCGGGCTGCTCTTCGTCGGCCTCTTCGGGGCCGGCGGCGGGATGGTCGAGAGCGGCAACTTCGACCTCTTCATCGCGCAGGGCGTCGCCACGATCGCCGTGCTCGTCTACTCTTTCGTGATCTCCCTGCTCCTCGCGCTGCTGCTCCGGTTCACGATCGGGCTGACCCGCGTCCGCTATCGTGCCGAACGTGGCTTCCCCTCGACGATTCCTGACCGCGCTCGGCCGGCTGTTCCGCCCGAGCGCGCGGACCACCCCACCGGCCCCGAGCACTCCGGGCACTGAGCCGGGCCGCGCGGGTGCGTCGGCGACCGTGCAGGTCGACCCGCGACGCCTCGGCGCCATCCGCACGTCGTACGTGCCGAGCACCGACGGGGACGCCGACCCCGGGGAGATCGTCTGGACCTGGGTGCCGTACGAGGAGGCGGACGGCCGCGGCAAGGATCGACCGGTGCTCGTCGTGGCGGCGGAGACCGGCGGGAGCGTCCTCGCGGTCGCCCTGACGAGCCAGGAGCACCCGGGGCGCCCGGAGTACGTGCCGGTGGGGTCGGGGGCGTGGGACGGGCAGCACCGGCCGAGCTACGCCCGCGTCGACCGGGTGTACCGCCTGCGGCAGGGAGGGATGCGCCGGGAGGCCGCCGCGCTCGGCCGCGCACCCTTCGACGCGGTCCGCGCGGAGCTCCGCCGTCGCTACGGCTGGCGCTGAGCGGCTCCTCCGACCGCGTCGGTCGCCGTGTTTCGCACTGTGAACCGCGGACGTGCCGTGCCGCGATGCGGACACTAGTGTGGCCGCATGCCAGAGGACTGTACCTGGGACTTCGAGACGCGCCAGATCCACGCGGGAGCGGTGATCGACGCCGAGACCCGCTCCCGCGTCACGCCGATCTACCAGACCGCCGGATACGTCTTCGACGACTTCGACGACGGCGAGGCGCGCTTCGCCGGACGGAGCGCCTACCGGGCGTACTCCCGCAACGAGAACCCGACCAACGCCGTCGCCGGGCGCCGCATCGCCGATCTGGAGGGCGGTGTCGACGGGATCGTCGTCGCCAGCGGGCAGGCGGCGATCGCCGCGGCGCTCACCGCGCTGGCTGCCGCGGGCGACCACATCCTGGTGACGCGCTCGCTCTACGAGGGCACACGTGAGATGTTCCGGGGCGTGCTCGCCCGCCAGGGCATCGAGTTCGAGTACGTCGACGACGACGCGTCGGACGAGGACTGGGCGGCGCACGTGCGGCCCTCGACCCGCGCGGTCTACACGGAGACGCTGCCGAACCCGCTCAACCAGGTCGTCGACATCGAGCGGCTGGCGCGGATCGCGCACGCCGCCGGCGTCCCGCTCGTCGTGGACAACACCGTCCCGACCCCGTACCTGTGGCGGCCCATCGAGGACGGCGCCGACATCGTCATCCATTCGACCTCCAAGTGGCTGGCCGGGCACGGCGCAGTGCTCGGGGGAGCGGTGGTCGACGCCGGCCGGTTCGACTGGGCGGCGCACGCCGACCGGTTCCCGCAGCTGACGGAGCCGCCGCGTCCGGGCGTTCCCTCGTTCGTCGAGCGGTTCGGCGCGGGCGCCTACCTCGCCTACGTGCGCACCGTCATCGTGCTCGAGTACGGCCCCACCGTGCCGCCGTCGAGCACCTTCCTGCTGCTGCACGGCATCGAGACGCTCTCGATGCGGATGGATCGCCATGTCGCCAACGCGCAGGCCGTCGCCGAGCTGCTCGCGACCCGGCCGGAGGTCGCGCACGTCTTCTATCCCGGGCTGGAGGACGACCCGGGCCACGCGCTCGCGCAGAAGTACCTGCCCAAGGGGCCGGGGTCGATCGTGTCGTTCGAGCTCGCCGGAGGTCGGGATGCGGCACGCCGGTTCATCGACGCCCTGCAGCTGGTCACCCCGATGACGCACATCGGCGACGTGCGCAGCCTCGCCATCCACCTCGCCAGCACCATCCACGCGAAGCTGACGCCCGAGGAGCGGGCCGCCGCCGGCATCACGCCCGGGCTCGTCCGCCTCTCGATCGGCCTGGAGAGCCCGCGGGACCTCATTGCCGACCTCGAGCACGCGTTGGACGCCGCCGGGGCCTGAGCAGGCTTCTGCCGCCTGCGTCCGCGCGGGTCGTCGCGGGGCTCAGAGCGAGCGGTTCAGACCACGTGGCTCAGACCGCGCGTGCGAGCACGGGCGCCGACGCTCGGGCGGCTCGGGCGTCCACCGTGGCGGCGATGCGCCGCACCGCCTCGACGACCGTCGACGGGTCGCAGGCGAGGTTGAGGCGGGCGAACCCGCGCCCCGGCTCGCCGAACGCGAGCCCCGAGTTGAGGGCGACGCGGCCCTCGTCGATGAGCACGCGCGCCGGGTCATCTCCCAGCCCGGTGGCGCGGAAGTCGAGCCAGACGAGGTATCCCGCGTCCGGTCGGATCGCGGTGACCGACGGCGCGTGGACGGCCAGCTCCGCCTCCAGCAGCCGCACGTTGGCGACGAGGAGGTCCAGGAGGCCGTCCCGCCAGTCGAGGCACGAAAGGGCGGCGACGTTGGCGTGCAGGCCCAGGATGCTCGTGCGCGCGGCGAGTTCCTCCGGGAGCAGCGACAGGAGGGCGGCGGAGCGCTCCTCGGCGGCGACGACGACGGCGCACTTGAGGCCGGCGAGGTTCCACGCCTTGCTGGCGGACGTCACGGTCACGGCGCGGGCGCCCGCGGCGCGGGCCACGGGGGCGAAGGGGGTGAAGACGGTGCCCGGGTGGGCGAGGGGAGCGTGGACCTCGTCGCTGACGACGAAGACGTCGTACGCGGCGGCGAGGCGGGCGAGCGCTTCCAGGGCGGCGAGGCTGTGACATCGGCCCGTCGGATTCTGCGGGTTGCACAGCAGCAGTGCGTCCACGCCGGCGGCGAAGGCCGCCTCGATGCCGGCCAGATCGAGCGCCCAGCCCTCGTGCTCGAGCAGAGGCACGGTCACGGCGATCGCGTCCGCCTCCTCGATCATCTCGAAGAACGGCGGATAGACCGGGGGAGTGAGCACCACGCGGCCGCCGGCCTCCGGCAGGGCGAGACGCAAGGCCTCCACCACGCCGACGGTGACATCGGTCGCCAGGTGCACCCAGTCGGTGTCGACCTGCCAGCCCCAGGAGTCGTGCGCGAACCGGGCGAAGGCCGGGGCCAGCGGGCCCGCGGAGTCGAGGTAGCCGGTGTCCGAGTTACGGAGCGTCTCCGCCACCCGATCGAGCACGGCCGGCTCCACATCGAAGTCCATCTCCGCGACGAAGACAGGGAGGACGTCCGCCGGGTAGCGGCGCCATTTGATACTCGACCTGGTCGCATAGAGCTGCTCCAGGGGACGTGCCGGTCCGAAGCTCATGCAGTTCAGGGTGCCGCAGGATGCGGCGGCGCGCGACCGCCGGTGTCACGGGGCGTAGCAAACCGCGAGTGCCGCCTCCCGGGACGACTGCGTCGCGTCGCCGGGTCGCAATCGTCCCGGCGCGCAGCAGGCGTCGGAGCAATAGAAAAGCCCCCGGCACACCGAGGGCTTTCGTGATCTGGTGGGCGATACCGGACTCGAACCGATGACCTCTTCCGTGTGAAGGAAGCGCGCTACCAACTGCGCCAATCGCCCGTAGGGATTTTGCGGCCGGTCACCCGGCTGCGAGATTCGATACTAGCCGACGCGGGGCGCCGAATGCACATCGGCGGGGCCGGGCGCGGCGACACACCCGGGCGGCGTGTCCGGTTTTGGTTTCGGCGAAAGGATCGGCTAAAGTCATTCAAGTGCCGCGGGAAACCGCGGAACGGAATGCGGATGTAGCGCAGTTGGTAGCGCATCACCTTGCCAAGGTGAGGGTCGCGAGTTCGAATCTCGTCATCCGCTCGAGTCGGCCCGGTAGTCTTCGGATTCCGGGCCTCTCGATACGGTACGGTAATTTCCGTGTTGTTGGCTCCGGTGGATTGGCCGAGAGGCGAGGCAGCGGCCTGCAAAGCCGTATACACGGGTTCGAATCCCGTATCCACCTCGATCCTGAACCTGGTTCAGGCTCTGGGCGATTGGCGCAGCGGTAGCGCGCTTCCCTGACACGGAAGAGGTCACTGGTTCGATCCCAGTATCGCCCACAGAGAGAAACCCCCGGGAAACCGGGGGTTTTGTCGTTTTGCCAGGTGCGGCTTGCTCCGTGCATCACGTCAGTCGTACTCCAGCCGTCGGGCGCGCCACGGCTCCGCGGGCGATGAGAAGTGGAAGCATCGACGGATGGACCTGGATGCCTCGACAGACTGTCAGATTGACCCGTTTCGCGCCGGCGACAGTGTCGTGCTCCGCAGCGTGAACACGTTCGGCGCGCGCGGTGAAGCGGTCGGTTTCGCCGTTGCAGGACGCGTTCTCGTCGACGACGACCAACTGGCAGTGGTCGCCACTCCTCTCGGATCCGAGGTGCGGCGACGAGCAGGGGTCGGAAGCGGCCCGAACGGAAGGCTCGTCCTGCCCGAGGACTGGGACGGTTCGCATGTCGAGGACCAGTGGTTCGGAGCGCCGGTCGTGCGCGTGCACCCGAAGGGCTCACGATGGTCTGTCTGGCGGTGGCACGACGGTTCGGACTGGCTTCCCGACTGGTACGTCAATCTCGAACGCCCATGGTCGCGAACTGCAGTCGGCTTCGACACCCAGGACTGGACACTCGACGTGGTCGCCTCGACCGCCCCGGATGGAACCTGGTCGGTCCGATACAAGGACGAGGACGAACTCGACTTCTACGCCCAGACCGGTCACTGGCCGCAGGCGATGCGTTCGATCATCGAGGTCGCAGGCGAGGAGGCTGCCAGGATCGCGCTCGCGCGCACATTCCCCTTCGACGCGGACTGGTCGCAGTGGATACCTGACGCAAGCTGGCCCGCTGCAGCGCTGCCAACGGAGTGGAACGTGCTGCGCTGACGCTGCTGAGCGCGGCGCCGCGCGCGCTGCTATCGCCCGTCCGGGGCCAGCACCGACACCTCGATCTCGACGCCCGCCGCGTCGTCCTTCGTCGGGGTGGCTGTTGTGTTCACCGCGTCGTTGGCAGGCAACGCGCTTCCTGCAGGGAGCCTCACCAGGGCCCGCATCGCCCAACTATGGTCGAACCAGCTGGTCTCCTCATATGCCCAGATGACGCTGCTTCCGTTCGGGAAGGTGTACCCGGATTCGGCCGAGACCTCGTCGATCGTCTTCGTGGTACAGGCGTTGCGCATCGGACAGCTGCTCGCGGGGTGTCGCCCACTGGGCGAACCGAGCCCCGCGCTGTCGAGGAGGAGGGTCCCGCCAACGATCATCACCGCCGCACCCGCGACGAGGAGACCAGCCACGAACACGATCTGGCCAATCACGCCGGAAACCTTCCGAGAACCCACCGCGCACCCCCGGCTGCGAGCCTAGAGAGCCCCGGGGCGGGCCGCATCCCTCTGACGGCGGACGTCATTCGAGGCCGCCCTCCGGCAACGCCCCCGTACATCTCGGCGCACCGCATCCACACCGGACGGGCAGACGGGACTTCACCTTCGGCTACATCGTCGAAGACCTGCTGCATGCGCTTGACTCGTGAGCATGGCTGTCCGGAACGCGAGCCCGACTCGTCGCTCGTACTCATCCACCGCCGTCGTTCTCTGTTCGGCGGGCATCGTGGTGATGTGGGGATGGTTCGCGATGGTGCTCGGCGAGGTCTACAGCGAAGAGTGCAAGGCACGCATGGCCGGGACGAGTGAGGCGGGAGCCGTCGTCCCGTTCGGCGTCGCGCCGCTGGCTCTCGTGAGCCTCGGCGCCGTCATCGCTCTGATCGCCACGACCCGCGGAAGCGTCGTGCGTCGCCTCCTCGTCGCGGGCGGAATCGTCCTCGCGGCGACCGCGGTCGGCGTGCTGCTGGCCTGGGCGTTCAGCTACGGGACGTTCTTCGAGCAATTCGCGATCGGGTCGAACTGCATCGGATGAATCAGTGTGTTCTACTGCGGTCTCGCGGCGATGATCGCGCGGGGCCCCTGTGGCCATCCATCCCACCCGCGGAGGAAGAACCGGTAGCGGGAGCCGACCTCGAGCGAACGGGCGAGGCTCTGGGCGGAGGTGTCCGGGAAGCGGTTGCCGTTGCGGGTCACCTGGAGTTCACCGCAGCTTGTGGCGATGTCCCAATCGGTGCCGAGGAAGCCGGACTTCGAGTAGACGGGATGGTGTGACGTCGAGGTGATCGTGCACACTGCTTGGGATTGGACGTTCCACCACACTCCGTCGACCGTGAGATACGTGAGTGCGAACAGCATCCCCGCGAAGGCGACGCCTGCCATCACGAGACCGAATCTCGATGTGCGCTTCCGAAGCCCGGAGTTCGGCCGGACGGGAGGCATCGGTCGATGTTGCGTCAGCGGCTTTGACTCGATGCCGCTCTGCAGCCTGTCTGCCATCGTCCTGCGATCCATCGCCCCTCCCCGGTGCGATGCTAATGGGACGCCGGCCTTCGCGTCGCTGAACGAGCGCTCAGACGACGTGCCGCCGTACGCCCGCCGGGATCCCCGAAACACCCCCGACATCCGCGTTCTCTAGAGTCGATGCATGAGCTTCACCATCACCACCGCCGATTTCGACTCGCCCGCCCTCCGCGATTTCCTCCAGGCCCACCTCGACGACATGGAGCCGACTGCGCCGCCGGAGAGCCGGCACGCGCTCGATCTCGCGGGGCTGCAGCGGCCGGGCGTGCGCGTCTGGACCGCGGTCGATGGGGACGCGGTGATCGGGACGGCGGCCCTCGCGCCGATCGAGGACGGCTGGGAGGAACTCAAGAGCATGCGGACGGCACCGGAGCGACGGGGCGAGGGGATCGCCGCGCGCCTCCTCGTGCACGTCCTGGTCGACGCCCAGGACCGCGACGTGCAGCGCGTGTCCCTCGAGACCGGGTCGCAGGAGTTCTTCGCCCCGGCACGGCGGCTGTACGCTCAGGCGGGATTCGCCGAGTGCGAACCCTTCGCGTCGTACGTGCCCGACCCCAACAGCGTGTTCATGACACGGGCGCTGGGGGACTAGCGCCCGAGGCGTCCCGCGTCCCGAGCGGCCCGCCGCCCCCAGTAGAGTTGATCCGTCCCTTTACCGACGAAATAAGGAGTGGACAGGTGGCCGACGGCTTCGAGCTCTTCACCGACCGTTCCGTTGTCGCGATGCGCGTCAACGGCGAGCTGAAGGACCTCGCGACGACCGTCACGACGACCGACGTGGTGGAGCCGGTGACCATCGACTCGCCCGACGGCCTCAACATCCTGCGCCACTCCACCGCCCACGTGCTCGCCCAGGCGGTGCAGGCGGTCAACCCCGAGGCCAAGCTCGGGATCGGCCCGCCCATCACCGACGGCTTCTACTACGACTTCGACGTCGCCGAGCCGTTCACGCCGGAGGACCTCAAGGCCCTCGACAAGGAGATGTCACGCATCGTCCGCGCGGGGCAGCGCTTCGTGCGTCGTGTCGTCACCGACGATGAGGCACGCGCCGAGCTCGCCGGCGAGCCGTACAAGCTCGAGCTGATCGGGCTCAAGGGCTCCGCCTCCGACGGCGGCGACAATGAGAACGTCGAGGTGGGCGGCGGCGAGCTGACCATCTACGACAACGTCGACCCGAAGTCGGGGGAGACGGTCTGGAAGGACCTCTGCCGCGGCCCGCACCTCCCGAACACCCGCATGATCGGCAACGGCTGGGCGCTCACCCGCGTGGCCGCCGCCTACTGGCGTGGCTCGGAGAAGAACCCGCAGCTGCAGCGCGTCTACGGCACCGCGTGGCCGACCAAGGACGAGCTGCGCGCCTACCAGACCCGCATGGAGGAGGCCGCCAAGCGCGACCACCGCAAGCTGGGCGCCGAGCTCGACCTGTTCTCGTTCCCCGAGGAGATCGGCTCCGGTCTCGCGGTCTTCCACCCGCGCGGGGGGATCATCCGCAAGGAGATCGAGGACTACATGCGCGAGCGCCTCATCGCCAACGGCTACGAGGTCGTGAACACGCCGCACATCACCAAGGCGCACCTCTTCGAGACCAGCCAGCACCTCAACTGGTACAAGGACGGCATGTTCCCGCCCATGCACCTCGACGAGGAGCACGACGCGGACGGCAACATCACCCGGCAGGGGCAGGACTACTACCTCAAGCCGATGAACTGCCCGATGCACAACCTGATCTTCCGGGCGCGCGGCCGCAGCTACCGCGAGCTCCCGCTCCGCCTGGCCGAGTTCGGGACGGTGTACCGCTACGAGAAGTCGGGCACGCTGTCCGGCCTCACCCGCGTGCGCGGCCTCACCCAGGACGACGCCCACATCTACGTGACGGACGACCAGATCAAGGACGAGGTCGCGAGCCAGCTGCAGTTCGTCCTGGAGACGCTGCGCGGCTACGGGCTCACCGACTTCTACCTCGAGCTCTCCACGAAGGACCCGGAGAAGTACGTCGGCAGCGACGAGAGCTGGGAGACCGCGACCGAGACGCTGCGCGAAGTGGCGATCGAGTCGGGCCTCGAGCTCGTCGACGACCCGGCCGGCGCCGCGTTCTACGGCCCGAAGATCTCGGTGCAGGCGCGCGACGCGATCGGCCGCACCTGGCAGCTCTCGACCGTCCAGCTGGACTTCAACCAGCCGGAGCTGTTCGAGCTGGAGTACAACGCGGCCGACGGCACGCGCAAGCAGCCGGCGATGATCCACCGGGCCCTGCTCGGCTCGATCGAGCGGTTCTTCGCGATCCTGCTCGAGCACTACGCGGGCGCGTTTCCGGTCTGGCTGTCGCCGGTCCAGGTCGTGGGCATCCCCGTCGCCGACGCGTACGGTCCGTTCCTCGACGACGTGATCGCCCAGCTCCGCGCCCAGGGCGTGCGGGCCGAGGTCGACCACTCCGACGACCGCATGCAGAAGAAGATCCGCACGCACACCAAGGCCAAGGTGCCCTTCCAGCTCATCGTGGGCGAGGAGGATGCCGGAGCCGGAACGGTCAGCTTCCGCTTCCGCGACGGCACCCAGTTGAACGGGGTGCCGGTCGCCGACGCGATCGAGCGCATCGTCGCGAGCATCCGCAGCCACGAGCTGGTCGACACGGCATGGCTCGCCTGAGTCTCGACGACTACGCCGCCCACGAGCCGGGCGACGGTCACGAGGGCGTCGGCGCGGACGAGGTCCGCGTCGACGACCCGTCGTACCTCGTCGGTGTGCCGGACGAGTTCCAGCGGCTGTGGACGCCGCACCGGATGGTCTACATCCAGCACGGGCAGCAGCCCGGCAAGGACGACTGCCCGTTCTGCGTCGCACCGAGCATGAGCGACGAGGACGCCCTCATCGTCGCGCGCGGTGAGCACGCCTACGCGCTCCTCAACCTCTTCCCGTACAACAGCGGTCACCTGCTGGTCTGCCCGTACCGCCACATCGCCACGTACGACGAGGCGACGCCGGAGGAGGTCGCCGAGATCGGCTCCCTCACCCAGACGGCGATGCGCGTGATCCGCGAGGTCTCGAAGAACGACGGCTTCAACATCGGGATGAACCAGGGCGCCATCGCGGGTGCCGGCATCGCGGCGCACCTGCACCAGCACATCGTGCCGCGCTGGGCTCAGGATGCGAACTTCCTGCCCATCATCGCGAAGACGAAGGCGCTCCCGCAGCTGCTCGGCGACGTGCGCGCCTCCCTCGCCGCCGCCTGGCCGACAGCCTGACGCTGCCGCATTCGTGCCGAATGTCGACTCTCGCGCACGCGGAGTCGACATTCGGCACGAAAGTGCGCGCGGTCAGCGCACCTGGCGCACCGCGAACTGCTCGCGCGGGTGCGCGTACGACTCCTGCGACTCCACGAGCTGCAGCTCGCGGTCGCCGGACTCCAGCGTGCGGGTGAGAAGGTCGAAGACGCTCGACACCGTCTTGCGGAGGGCGATCTCGGCGCTTTCGGTGCGGACGTAGTGGGCCGTGAACAGGGCGGCGGTGACGTCGCCCGAGCCGTTCGCCTTCATCGGCAGCCGCGGAGTCTGGACGATCCACGCGCCGGTGTCGTCGGCGGCGAGCATCTCGATCGTGTCGGCGGGCTGGTCCGGCCGCTCGACGCTCGTCACGAGGACGGTGCGCGGGCCCATCGCGCGCGCCGCGTCCACCGACGCCAGCGTCGACTCCAGGGTGTCGGGCGTCGTGCCGGTGAGGAAGCCGAGCTCGAACTGGTTCGGTGTGATGATGTCGGCGACCGGGACGACGCGGTCGCGGAGGAGGTCGGGGATGGCCGGAGCGACGAAGCAGCCGGACTTCGCGTTGCCCATCACCGGGTCGCACGCGTACACGGCGTTCGGGTTGGCGGCCTTGACCCGGGCGACCGCGTCGATGATGACGTCCCCGATGCCCTCGCCGCCCTGGTAGCCGGAGAGCACGGCGTCGACCTCGCCGAGCACGCCGCGCTCCTCGATGCCGGTGATCACCGCGCGCACGTCGTCCGGCGAGATCAGCGGGCCGCGCCAGGCGCCGTAGCCGGTGTGGTTGGAGAAGTTCACCGTGTAGACGGGGAGCACCTCGACGCCGATGCGCTGGAGCGGGAAGACAGCGGCGGAGTTGCCGACGTGACCGTAGGCGACCGCGGACTGGATCGAGAGGATCTTCATCCCTCGATCCTCTCATCTCCGGACTACTGCGCTGCGCGCTCCGTGGCCGCTGCGGCGTCGGCGAGATCGTCGAGCAGGCGGGAAGCCTCCTCCTCGGTCAGATCGTGCACGGTGAGGCGGAGATGGCGGGAGGGCGCGGGCAGCTCGGCGAGCAGGAACTCGTCGCCGGTGCGCGCGAGCCACCCTCGCCGCATCAGCCGGTCGGCGACGAGCCGCGCCTCGACCGGCAGCTCGACCCAGAGGTTGAGGCCGTCGGCGGCCTCCGTCGTGAGACCGCGGTCCGCGAGCCGGGCGGCGAACGCGGCGTTGCGCTCCGCGTAGTGGCGGCCCGCCGCGGCGATCGTCGCGAGCGCCGTCTCGTCGGTCAGCTGCGCGAGCACCAGGCGCTGGAGGATGTGGCTGACCCAGGTCGTGCCCGGGCTGAGCCGGAAGGAGAGCCGCTCGGCGGTCTCCGGGTCGGTCGCGGCGACGGCGAGGCACATGTCGGGTCCGAGGAACTTCGAGACGGAGCGGACCAAGGCGTACCGCCGGTGCTCCGGCCCGATGAGGGTCTCGTAGGGGCGCTGGGAGAGCATCGAGTAGTGGTCGTCCTCGATGACGAGCACGTACGGGTGGTCGGCGAGGACGGCGCGGAGCTCGGCGGCCCGCTGCGCGGTGAGGGTCGCCCCCGTCGGGTTCTGGGCGCGCGGCGTGCAGATGATCGCCCGGACGCCGGCGTCGAGCGCGGCACGCAGGCCGGCCACGGTCATCCCCTCGGCATCGACGGGCACCGGGACGGCGCGGTAGCCGCCGAGTCGGACCGTGTGAATGCTGGCGAGGAAGCAGGGATCCTCCAGGGCGACCGCGTCGTCGCGCAGCAGTGCCTGGGCGAGGAGACGCTCGACGGCGTCCACGGCGCCGTTCGTCACGGTGATCCGGACGTCGCGGTCGGGGAGGCCATCGCGGACCCACTCGAGTGCGCGCGCCTCGAGGGCAGGATCGATCACCGGTTCGCCGTAGAGCACCGGACGTCCGATCGCACCCGCGAGAGCGGCCGACGGGTCCGGGATGCGCCGGGGGTCCGGGTTGCCGGTTCCGACGTCGTGCAGCACGCTGTCGGCCGCGTAGCCCTCCTGGGCGACGGCCTCCAGCCCGGCGATGACCGTCCCGGCGCGTCCGCGGGCCACGACGACGCCCGCCTGGGCGAGCAGGCGGTACGCCGCGACGGCCGTGTTGCGGTTGATGCCGAGCTGGCCGGCGAGCTCCCGCACGGGCGGGAGCGCATCCCCCCGCCGCAGCTCTCCGCGCTCGTGCAGGGCGCGCACGCTCGCCGCGATCTCGGCGGCCGTGGTGCCCGTGATGCTCAGTTCGTCCATGTCGGATCCGAGTCTAGTGAGGCGTGCGCGGGATGCTATCGTTCGGCATAGGCCAAAGAGAATTATGTTCCGCACGAAAGGGCGACCATGACAGACCAGGACCACGGCACCGCCACCGGATCGAGCCGCGTCAAGCGCGGACTCGCCGAGATGCTGAAGGGCGGCGTCATCATGGACGTCGTCACCCCCGAGCAGGCCCGGATCGCCGAGGACGCCGGCGCCGTCGCCGTGATGGCGCTCGAGCGCGTGCCCGCCGACATCCGCGCGCAGGGCGGCGTCGCCCGCATGAGCGACCCCGATCTGATCGACGCGATCATCGCCGAGGTCTCCATCCCGGTCATGGCGAAGGCCCGCATCGGCCACTTCGTCGAGGCTCAGGTGCTGGAGGCGCTCGACGTCGACTACATCGACGAGTCCGAGGTGCTGTCGCCCGCCGACTACGTCAACCACATCGACAAGTGGAAGTTCACCGTGCCGTTCGTGTGCGGCGCCACCAACCTCGGCGAGGCCCTGCGCCGCATCAACGAGGGCGCGGCGATGATCCGGTCCAAGGGCGAGGCCGGCACCGGCGACGTCTCGGAGGCCACCAAGCACATCCGCAAGATCAGCTCGGAGATCAAGGCCCTCTCGTCGATGTCGAAGGACGAGCTCTACGTCGCCGCGAAGGAGCTGCAGGCCCCCTACGAGCTCGTCGCCGAGATCGCCGAGACCGGCAAGCTTCCCGTCGTGCTCTTCACCGCGGGCGGCGTCGCCACCCCCGCGGACGCGGCCATGATGATGCAGCTCGGCGCGGACGGCGTGTTCGTCGGCTCGGGCATCTTCAAGTCCGGCAACCCGGAGCAGCGGGCCGCTGCGATCGTCAAGGCGACCACGTTCTACGACGACGCGAAGGTCATCGCCGAGGTCTCGCGCGGGCTCGGCGAGGCGATGGTCGGCATCAACGTCGCCGACCTCGCCGCCCCGCACCGCCTGTCCGAACGTGGCTGGTAAGTGCTGACGGACCAGCGGACGCCGCGCGTCGGCGTCCTGGCCCTGCAGGGGGACTTCCGCGAGCACATCGCGGTCCTCCGCGGGCTGGGCGCCGACGCGGTCCCGGTGCGGCGGCCTGAGGAGGTCGCGGCGATCGACGGGCTGGTGATCCCCGGCGGCGAGTCGAGCGTCATGGACAAGCTGTCGCGGGCCTTCGGGCTCGCGGAGCCGCTGCGGGAGGCGATCGCCGACGGCCTCCCGGTGTATGGCACCTGCGCGGGCCTCATCATGCTCGCGGACACCATCGTCGACGGGATCGCCGGACAGCAGAGCCTCGGCGGCCTGGATGTCGCGGTGCGGCGCAACGCGTTCGGCTCGCAGGTGGACTCGTTCGAGACCGATCTCGACATCCCGGCGATCGGCGGCGAGCCGATGCACGCGGTCTTCATCCGCGCGCCCATCGTGGAGGCGGTCGGCGAGCGGGCCACCGCGCTCGCGCGCGTCGACGACGGCCGCGTGGTCGCCGTTCAGCAGGGCAACCTGCTCGGGACATCGTTCCATCCGGAGATCACCGGCGACACGCGGTTCCACGAGTACTTCCTCCGCACGGTACGCTCGCGCGGGTGACAGTCCCGACCCCGTACCGCTTCCCCTACGAGTCGCAGTGGGGCGACCTCCGGTGCAACGAGCCGCTGATCGTCCGCGGCGAGTCGCCGGCGCGGCACCACGACTGGGCGGCGGACGGCTACGCGTCGGAGGCCGAGTACGAGTTCTGGGCGGCGCACGTCTGCGGGCTCGCGTGCCTGCGCTCCGTGCTTCGCGCGTGGCGGCCCGAGCTGGGCGTCGTGCCGATGGCGCGACTGATCGACGGGGCGGTGGAGGCGGGAGCACTGGTGCGCCGGGAGGACACAGTCGACGGTCTGTACTACCGCCCCTTCCTCTCCTGGATCTCCGACGCGTTCGGGATCGAGGGGGAGGTCGTCGAGCGCACGGCGACCGCGGAGTTCCTCCCGCTCGTCCGGCCCGGGCAGGTGGTGCTGGCGTCCGTCTCGCCCGAGATCCGCTGGCCCGACCGGCCGAACGAGCGCCGGGGAGGTCACCTGGTCCTCGTGCACGGGCGCGACGGCGACCGGTTCGTCTTCCACAACCCGTCCGGGATCGGCCCGACCGCGGCGGACGCGACGGCCGACGTGGCGACCTTCGGCCGGTTCCACGCCGAGCGGGGAATGGTCCTGCGCGACGGACGGGCCGCATTACTATAGACAGGTTCAGAACGTAACTCGAGGGAGCAGCAGTGTCCGGGCATTCCAAGTGGGCCACGACCAAGCACAAGAAGGCGGTCATCGACGCACGCCGTGCCAAGTCGTTCGCCAAGCTCATCAAGAACATCGAGGTCGCGGCCAAGACGGGCGGGGCCGATATGTCGGGCAACCCGACCCTGGTGGACGCCGTCCAGAAGGCCAAGAAGACCTCGGTCCCCAACGACAACATCGACCGCGCGATCAAGCGCGGCGCGGGTCTCACCGGTGAGACGATCGACTACACGACGATCATGTACGAGGGCTACGGCCCGGGCGGCGTCGCCCTCCTGATCGAGTGCCTCACCGAGAACAAGAACCGCGCGGCCGCCGAGGTCCGCACCGCGATGACCCGCAACGGCGGCACCATGGCCGACCCGGGCAGCGTGGCGTACAACTTCCACCGCAAGGGCGTCATCGTGGTCCCGCACGCCGACGGCGTCGATGAGGACACCGTGCTCACAGCCGTCCTCGACGCCGGCGCCGAAGAGGTCACCGACCGGGGCGAGAGCTTCGAGGTCCTGACCGAGGCGACCGACCTCGTCGCGGCGCGCACCGCCCTCCAGGAGGCCGGCATCGACTACGACTCCGCCGACGCGGAGTTCGTCGCCACCGTCAACGTCGAGGCCGACGCCGACGTCGCCCGCAAGGTGTTCAGACTCATCGACGCTCTCGAGGACTCGGACGACGTGCAGAACGTCTACACGAACCTCGACCTGACCCCCGAGGTCCAGGCGCAGCTCGACGAGGACGACGAGTAAGACACCGGCCATGTCGATCCGGGTGCTCGGCATCGACCCCGGACTCACACGGTGCGGCGTCGGGATCGTCGACGTGCGTCCCGACCGCCGCGCCGTCCTGGTCGAGGTGACGGTCATCCGCACCCCGCCCGGGATGCCGATCGAGGAGCGTCTGCTCGCGGTCGGCGATGGGATCGAGCGCCTGCTCGACGAGCACCGGCCGGCCGCGGTGGCGATCGAGCGCGTCTTCGCGCAGCACAACCTGAGCACCGTGATGGGTGTCGCGCAGGTCAGCGGGGTGGCCCTCCACGCGGCGGCGAAGCGGGGACTCCCGGTCGCGCTGCACACTCCGAGCGAGGTGAAGGCCGCCGTCACGGGATACGGGTCGGCGGACAAGAAGCAGGTGCAGGCGATGGTCGCCCGCATCCTCGGCCTCGCCGAGGTGCCCAAGCCCGCGGATGCGGCCGACGCCCTGGCGATCGCGATCTGCCACGCCTGGCGCGGCGGGCCGGCCCCGGCACCTCGAGTGGGAGGCGGGGGAGCGACGCAGGCCTCGGCCGGCGCAGCGGCACAGACTCCCGCGCAGGCCGCGTGGCTCGCCGCGGAGCGGTCCGCCCGGGCGTCGGCGGCGCCCCGTAGGCTGGCCAGGTGATCTCCTCTCTCCGCGGCACCGTCCTCTCCGCGAGCGGCGGCAACGCCGTGATCGAGGTCGGTGGCGTCGGCTTCGCCGTGCAGCTGACCCCCGACCATGTCCTCTCCCTCCGCGTCGGCGACGAGGCGTTCGTCCACACGTCGATGATCGTGCGGGAGGACTCCCTGCAGCTCTTCGGCTTCGTCGACCGCGAGCAGCTCGACGTGTTCGAGCTCCTCACCGGGGTGACCGGTGTGGGGCCGAAATCGGCGATCGGCGTCCTGTCCGTGCTCGCGCCCGACCAGATCGCCGACGCCGTCGCGGCCGACGACGACGCGCCGTTCCGGAAGGTCTCGGGGATCGGTCCCAAGACGGCCAAGCTCATCGTGGTGTCGCTGACGGGCAAGCTCGTCGCCACCCGTCGCGTCGCGCCCGCCGTGAAGGCCGCGGGCGCGCCGTCCTCCGTCGCCGACAGCGTCTTGATCGCTCTCGTCGGCCTCGGCTGGCCCGAGAAGGTGGCGGGGGAGGCGATCGCCGACGTCGTCGCCGACACCGACGAGTCCGCGCGCGACTCGGTGCAGACGCTGCTCCGACTGACTCTGGCCCACCTCGGCCCGGCCGCGCAGGGCGCCCGATGAGCGACGACCTGACCGCCCCCGAGCTCGAGTCCGAGTCCGAGCTCGCTTTCGAGGGTGCGCTGCGCCCCCGTTCGCTCGCCGAGTTCGTCGGGCAGGCGAAGGTGCGCGGCCAGCTCCAGCTGCTGCTCACGGCGGCGAAGATGCAGGACCGCACTGCGGACCACATCCTCCTCGCCGGCCCGCCCGGGCTCGGCAAGACGACGCTCGCCATGATCGTCGCGCACGAGAGCGGACGCCCGCTGCGTCTGTCGAGCGGCCCGGCCATCCAGCACGCCGGTGACCTGGCGGCCCTGCTGTCGTCGCTCACGCCGGGCGAGGTCCTCTTCATCGACGAGATCCACCGTATGGCGCGCTCCGCGGAGGAGATGCTGTACCTCGCCATGGAGGACTTCCGCATCGACATCATGGTCGGCAAGGGGGCGGGCGCGACCTCCATCCCGCTCGACCTGGCTCCGTTCACCCTCGTCGGTGCGACCACCCGTTCCGGGCTGCTGCCGAACCCGCTGCGCGACCGGTTCGGCTTCACCGCGCACCTGGAGTTCTACGACGAGTCCGAGCTGACGCAGGTCCTGGCCCGCGCCGCCACGATGCTCGAGCTCGACATCGACAAAGAGGCGCTGGCCGAGATCGCCGGGCGCTGCCGCGGGACCCCGCGTATCGCCAACCGGCTGCTGCGCCGGGTCCGCGACTACGCCCTCGTGCACGGCGGCGACGCCGACCTGGCCGCGGTGGGTGCCGCGCTCGAGCTGTACGACGTCGACCCCCTCGGCCTGGACCGCCTCGACCGCGCCGTCCTGCACGCCATTCTCGAGCGCTTCGACGGAGGGCCGGTCGGCCTGAACACCCTGGCGGTCTCGGTGGGGGAGGAGGCGGAGACGATCGAGTCGGTCGTCGAGCCGTTCCTCGTGCGCATCGGGCTGCTCTCCCGCACCCCCCGAGGGCGGGTCGCGACGCCCGCGGCCTGGCGGCATTTCGGTATTCCCGGCCCGCACCAAGGTCGTTCGGAGCAACCTTCCCTGATCGATGACTTATGATGTGAGGTGGCCGTTCGGCCCCATAGACTCCCCACCGGAAGGTTCGGCAGAAATTCATGGCCATTGATCCGCTGACTATTGTGATGGTCGTCATCCTGGCGGCCCTCATCTTCTTCATGTTCCGCAACAGCCGCAAGCGCCAGAAGGAGCAGGCTGAGACGCGTTCGAAGATGGTGCCGGGCGCCGAGGTCATGACCAACTTCGGGCTCTACGGGACGCTGCTGTCCGTCAACGAGGACGACAACACCGCGCTCGTCGAGACCAGCCCCGGGCACGTCATCAAGGTGCACCGCCAGGTGCTCGCCCGCGTCGTCGAGCCCACCGTCGCCGAGCCGGCCGAGGCCGACGCGGACGCCGAGCTCACCACCGGCGCCACCGAGCTCAACGAGGACCACGCGATCCGTCTGGATGCGCCGGAGTACGGCGAGCGGATCGACGAGACCTCGAAGAAGCCCGGCGCGAAGAGCGACGACTAACTCCCGACCCGTGGGCCGCGGCGCTTCTGCGCGCGCGGAACACTCGTAGAAAGCTGAGTTCCTAGGTGGCAAAGTCGACCCCGGCCAAGAAAGCCTGGCGTTCCCTGACATGGCTCGGCGTGCTGGTGGTGGTCCTCCTGGGGACTCTCACCGCCGGCGTGCTGTTCAGCAACGCGACGTGGCTGCCGAAGCTCGCTCTCGACCTCGAGGGCGGCACCCAGGTGATCCTGACGCCGCAGGTCGAGAACGGCCAGCAGATCCAGCAGCAGCAGCTGGACCAGGCCGTCTCGATCATCCGTCAGCGCATCGACGCCTCCGGCATCTCCGAGGCGCAGATCTCCACCGAGGGCTCGCGCAACATCGTGGTCTCCCTCCCGGGCAAGCCCGACGAGGAGACCCTGAACCGGGTGAAGTCGAGCGCACGCCTCGACTTCCGTCCGGTCCTGATCTCGGGCGGCCCGACCAATGAGGTCGTCGGCGCGGACGGCAAGTCGACGCCGGCGCCGACCCCGGCGCCCGGCCTGCAGTCGACCCCGTCGACCTCGCCGACGAACGGCAGCGACCTCGCCTGGGTCACGCCCAAGCTCCAGGCGGACTTCGACGCGTACTCGTGCGCGGCGAACAAGTCGCAGGACGACAGCGCCGCGCCGACCGATCAGCCGCTCATCACCTGCGACGACCAGGACCAGGTCAAGTACCTGCTCGGCCCGGTCGAGGTGAAGGGCCAGAACATCAGCGACGCGAGCGCCGGCCTGGTGCAGAGCTCGCAGGGCGTGACCACCGGTCAGTGGGCCGTCAACATCGTCTTCGACTCGACCGGAACCAAGCAGTTCGCGGATGTCACGACCCGTCTGGTGAGCCTCACCGGCGCTCAGAACCAGTTCGCGATCGTCCTCGACGGCAAGGTCATCTCGGCCCCGACCACGCAGGCCGCGATCACCGACGGCAAGCCGCAGATCACGGGTAACTTCACCGAGACGAGCGCCAAGGCCCTCGCCGACCAGCTCAAGTTCGGCGCACTGCCGTTCAGCTTCAAGGTGCAGAGCCAGGACACGATCTCGGCGACGCTCGGTTCGGCACAGCTCATCGCCGGTCTCATCGCCGGTCTGATCGGCCTCATCCTGGTCGCGATCTACACGTTCTTCCAGTACCGCCTGCTCGGCCTCGTCACGATCTTCTCGCTCGTCGTGGCCGGTGTGCTCACCTGGCTCACGATCTCGCTGCTCTCGTGGCACTACGGGTACCGCCTGTCGCTCGCCGGCGTGGCGGGACTCATCGTCGCGATCGGCTTCACAGCGGACTCGTTCATCGTCTACTTCGAACGAATACGAGACGAGCTGCGCGACGGCCGAAGTCTGGAATCGGCGGTCGAGGCCGGATGGGCACGCGCCCGCCGGACGATCTACGCATCGAAGGCCACCAACCTCCTGGCCGCAGTCGTGCTGTACATCCTCGCGGCGGCGAACGTCCGTGGCTTCGCGTTCACGCTGGGTCTGACGACGATCATCGACGTCATCGTGGTGCTACTGTTCACGCACCCGACGCTGCAGTTGCTGGGACGCACGCGCTTCTTCAGCACCGGGCACGCGTGGTCGGGTCTCGACCCGGAGGCGCTCGGCGCCGTGTACCGCGGTGCCGCCCAGTTCCGTTCGCCCACCGCGGCGAAGGTCGGTGCGGGCACCGCTGCACGCAGCAGCAAGGAGGCGGCTCGCCGCCAGACGATCGCCGAGCGCAAGGCAGCGGAGCTGACCGGCGCCTCGACCTCCTCCGATCGTTCGACCGATGGGAAGGACTCCTGATGGCCGCCAGTCGTCTCACCAAATTCGGTAACGACCTCTACACCGGTGCGCGCTCGTTCGACTTCGTCGGCAAGCGCAAGATCTGGTACATCATCGCGGCTGCGATGGTGATCGTGTCGATCCTGATCCCGATCATCAAGGGCGGGTTCAACTTCTCGATCGAGTTCCGCGGTGGATCGCAGTTCCAGATCACCAACGTCGAGGACACGAACACCGACAAGGCGCAGAACGCCGTGACGAGCGTCGTGCCGGATGCCGTCTCGCACGTCAGCGTCGTCGGCGCCAACGCCGTCCAGGTGCAGACCGACCAGCTGTCGGACACCCAGACGAAGGCCGTGGCGGACGCGCTGGCGAAGGCGTACGGCGTGCCGGACACCGAGGTCGCGTCGACGTTCATCGGCCCGTCCTGGGGCGCTGACGTGACGCAGCAGTCCATCCAGGGACTCGTCGTCTTCCTCTTGCTGGCGTTCATCGCGATGGCCCTGTACTTCCGCACGTGGAAGATGTCGGCCTCGGCGATCATCTCCCTGTTCCACGACCTCATCATCACGGCGGGCATCTACGCCCTGGTGGGCTTCGAGGTGTCGCCCGCGACGATGATCGGCTTCCTGACGATCCTCGGGTACTCGCTGTACGACACCGTCGTGGTCTTCGACAAGGTCCGGGAGAACACCCGGGAGGAGATGGAGCTGACCAGGCGGACGTTCGCCGAATCGGTCAACCTCGCGGTCAATCAGACCCTCGTGCGCTCGATCAACACCGCCGTCGTCGCGGTGCTGCCGGTCGCGTCGATCCTCTTCATCGGCGCTTACGCGCTCGGTGCGGCGACCCTGCGCGACATCTCGCTCGCGCTGCTGATCGGCATCATCGTCGGCACGTACTCCACGATCTTCCTGGCCGCGCCGATGTACTCGCAGTTCCGCGAGGGCGAGGCGGCCGTGAAGAAGCACGACGCGAAGGTGCGCGCCATCCGTCCGAAGGCCGCCTCGGCGGCTGCCGAAGCGGTCGCGGCGAAGTAGCGCGAGCGCATGGGCGGCCCGTATCTCTCCGAAGACGAGGTGAGCGCTGCCCGCGCTCGCGAGATCATCGCGGCCGGCGAGGCCTGGCTCCTCGACGTCCGCGAGCCGCAGGAGTGGGACGAGGTGCGGTCTCCGGACGCCCACCTCATCCCGCTGTCGCAGCTCCAGGACCGCCAGGACGAGCTCCCCGAAGACCAGCAGATCCTCGTGATCTGTCACTCGGGCGGCCGCTCTCGGATGGTGACCGATGCCCTCCTCCGGGCCGATTTCCCGGCCGCGAACGTGGCGGGCGGCATGATCGCCTGGGAGTCCACCGGCGCACCGGTCGAGCGGGGCGCAGGCCCCTCCGGGACCGTCAGCTGATCGCTGCGAGCGGATCGTGGCCGGAACGGCCTCGTGATGCGGCGATAATGGAGCACAGGAGGCGCGCACATGGTTGATACATCGACACCGCAGTCCGCCTCGCTGCGCCGCCTCGTGCCGCGCATCTTCTCGCGGGCGCAGCCCGCCGGCGCGGTCGACACCCTGATCCGCACGGTCCGCATGCATCACCCGAAGGCCGACCTGTCCCTCATCGAGCGCGCCTACGCCGTCGCGGAACGCGCCCACAGCGGCCAGAAGCGGCGCTCCGGCGAGCCGTACATCACCCATCCCGTCGCCGTGGCGCAGATCATCGCGGACCTCGGGATCGGCGCGAAGACGATCGCTGCGGCGCTGCTGCACGACACGGTCGAAGACACGGAGTACACGCTCGACGAGCTGCGCGACCAGTTCGGCGACGAGATCGCGATGCTGGTCGACGGTGTCACCAAGCTCGACAAGGTCAAGTACGGGGACAGTGCGCAGGCGGAGACCGTGCGCAAGATGATCGTCGCGATGTCGAAGGACATCCGCGTGCTGATCATCAAGCTGGCCGACCGGCTCCACAACGCGCGGACATGGGGCTTCGTCCCCGCCGCCAATGCGACCCGCAAGGCCACGGAGACGCTCGAGATCTACGCGCCGCTGGCGCACCGGCTGGGCATCCAGGCGATCAAGTGGGAGCTCGAGGACCTGTCGTTCGCCGTGCTCTACCCGAAGCTCTACGCCGAGATCGAGAGCCTTGTGAAGCAGCGCACGCCCGAGCGCGAACGCCTCGTGCAGCAGGTGATCGACGCGATCAACGACGACCTGAAGTCTGCCCGCATCCGCGGAAAGGTCGCCGGACGACCGAAGCAGTACTACTCGATCTACCAGAAGATGGTGGTGCGCGGCCGCGAGTTCGACGACATCTACGACCTCGTCGGCATCCGCGTGCTCGTGAACACCGTGCGCGACTGCTACGCGGTGCTCGGTCAGATCCACGCGCGGTGGACGCCGATGCCGGGCCGGTTCAAGGACTACATCGCGACGCCGAAGTTCAACCTGTACCAGTCGCTGCACACGACCGTGATCGGGCCGCAGGGGCGCCCGGTCGAGATCCAGATCCGCACGGAGGAGATGCACCAGCGTGCCGAGTTCGGTGTCGCGGCGCACTGGAAGTACAAGGAGCAGACGACCGGGAAGAGTTCGGGCGGCCCCGCGACGGTCGACACCGACCTCGCCTGGCTCGCGCACATCTCCGACTGGCAGGCCGAGACCGCGGACCCGTCCGAGTTCCTCGACTCCCTCCGGTTCGAGATCGGCGCGAAAGAGGTCTACGTCTTCACGCCGAAGGGTCGTGTGATCGGCCTCCCGGCCGGCGCGACCCCCGTGGACTTCGCCTACGCGGTGCACACCGAAGTCGGCCACCGCACCATGGGGGCCAAGGTCAACGGCCGCCTCGTGCCGCTCGAGAGCACCCTGGCCACCGGCGACGTGGTGGAGATCTTCACGTCGAAGAACCCGGACTCCGGTCCGAGTCAGGACTGGCTCAACTTCGTCAAGAGCCCCCGGGCGCGCAACAAGATCCGTCAGTGGTTCACCAAGGAGCGCCGCGACGAGGCGATCGAGCAGGGCAAGGACGCGATCGCGCGTGCGATGCGCAAGCAGAACCTCCCGCTCCAGAAGCTGATGACGCAGGACGCCCTCGTAGAGGTCGCCTCGTCTCTGAAGTACGCGGACGTGTCGACGCTCTACGCCGCCGTGGGCGAGGGGCACGTCTCCACCCAGTCGGTCATCGAGAAGGTCGTCGCGTCGCTGCAGAGCGACGTCGAGTCGGACGGCGAGATCGACATCCCCGTCAAGGGCCGTCGTCAGCTGCGCAACAGCGACTCCGGCGTCCTGGTGCGTGGCGCGCCGGACATCCTGGTGAAGCTGGCGAAGTGCTGCACGCCTGTCCCCGGCGACCCGATCGTCGGCTTCATCACGCGCGGTCAGGGCGTCTCGGTGCATCAGGCGAACTGCCACAACGTGCAGTCCCTCCTGCAGGAGCCGGAGCGCATGATCGACGTCGAATGGGCGCCGAGCTCGAAGAGCGTGTTCCTCGTGCAGATCCAGGTGGAGGCCCTCGATCGAGCCGGTCTGCTCTCGGACGTGACCCGCGTGCTCTCGGAGCACCACGTCAACATCCTGTCGGCGACGGTGACCACGTCGAGCAACCGCCTGGCCCTCAGCCGGTTCGTGTTCGAGATGGGGGACACCACCCACCTGGACCGGGTGCTCAACGCCGTGCGGCGCATCGACGCCGTCTACGACGTGTACCGCGTCAGCGCCGGCTGACATCGCTGCTCCCGGCCTCCACCAGCGGCAGCCGGACCTGCTCGACAGAGCGGATCCTCTGCGCGGCGCGTGTGGACCCGCCGCGGCGGGTGCGCGGCACGTAGGGGCGCAACGCCTCCGGCGTCGCCGACGCCAGGGAGAGCAGATGGCGTACCTCGAGCGCGGCCGAGTCGTCGAATGCGGTCGCGCCCAGCAGGAGGTCCGCCGCCGTGCGGAGTGGAGTGGTCACCGCGATCGGGCCGATCGGACGCGTCTCACCCTGCTTGAAGGTCCGCTGGCGCCCGTCGACGCTCATGGGTAGGCGCGTGCCGCGACGTGATGGGTCGAGGCAGACCTGGGGCCGAGGCGGTGGAGCGCTGCGCGTGCCGTGGATCCACGCCGCTGTGGCGCGTTCGGCGATGGCGCGACGTGGGACCGTCGCCGCCAGGGCGCGCGCTCGGAGCGCTGGGGTGTCGGGGGTGTCCATCGGAGCGAAGGACTCGCCGACGCGGTAGACCTGACCGTCCAGGCAGAGCGAGAGCAGCTCGGCGAGGGGCAGGACGTGTCGGTCGAGGAGGGTGGGGCAGAGTGTCTCGGTCATCTCCCCAGCGTGGCGGGTGCGACGCCGGGGAGACGACGGAGAGGGAGATCTGTGGAGAAGTCGGGTTCGTGGCCCGGCTGTGGGGGATCAGCCGAGCGCGTCGAGCCAGATCTTGCGCGCGTCGAGGGCCTCCTGAGCCGCCTTGACCTTGGCGGCGTCGCCACCGGCCTTCGCCTCGGCGAGCTCCTCCTCCAGCTTCGCGATGGCCGCGTTGAGCTGGCTTGCGAGGCCCTCGGTGCGGGCCTTCTTCTCGGGGTTGTTGCGCTCCCAGTGCTCCTCGTCGAGGCGTCGGACAGCGGTCTCGACCTTGCGCAGACGGTCCTCGATCGGGCGGACCTGCTCGCGCGGGACCCGGCCGATCGCGTCCCAGCGCTCCTGGATGGACAGCAGGGCGTTGCGGGCCCTGTCGCGGTCCGTCTCCTTCAGGAGCGGCTCGGCCTCGTCGAGGAGCGCGAGCTTCGCCTGGAGGTTGGCTTCGTACTCCACGTTGTCGCGCGCGTCGACCTCGGCCTTCGCCGAGTAGATCGCGTCACCCGCCGCCTTGAAGCGCGCCCAGAGGGCGTCGTCGTTCTTCTTGCCGGCACGGCCGGCCAGCTTCCACTGGTCGAGCAGGCGACGGTACTCGGGCACGCCGTCGGCACCCTGGGGGATGAGCCGCTCGGCCTGCTCGATGAGCGCGTTCTTGCGGCTGCGCACGTCGCGGTGCTGGTTGTCCAGGTCGGCGAAGAACGCCTTGCGGTTGTGCTCGATCGTGGAGCGAGCGGCACGGAACCGCTTCCAGAGCTCGTTCGCCTCGTTCTTCGGCAGGCGGGGGCCGTCGTGCTGGTGGGCCTGCCAGCGTGCGAAGAGCTCGTCGAGGGCGGACGTCGTCTGCTTCCACTGCGTGCGCTCGGGGTCCTGCGCGGCGAGGGCCTCGGCCTCGTCGACGATGGCCGTGCGCTCGGCGATCGCGGTCTCGACGGCCGCCTTGGCCTCGGCGCTCTGCTGCTCCGTCAGCTCCTCGACGGTGCCGCCCAGCGCGTCCAGGCGCGTGAGGAGCGACGCGAGGTCGCCGACGGCGTTCGCGCCCTCGACGGCCGAGCGGAGGTTCGCGACCGACTTCGCGACGTCACCGGCCGGGGCGCCGCGCCGGGCGCGCTGCTCCAGCAGCGAGACCTGCCCGGCGAGATCGGTGTACTTGCGCTCGAAGTAGGCGATCGCCTCCTCGGGCGTGCCGTCCGGGTACTGGCCGACGGTGCGTTCCCCGTCGCCCTCGCGGACGTACACGGTACCGGTCTCGTCGACGCGACCCCAGGGGTGCTGTTCAGAAGTAGCCAAGAGTCTCACCTTGCTGCTGTGCGGTCAGGGCGGAGAGCCCGCCCCACGGTGGAATCAGCCTATTGCACGCGCCGCATCACTGCAGCGTAAAGCTGTCGATCTTGGTCGCGACGACGGGCTTGCCGTCCGTCCCGCCCCCGTCGACGCCCTTGGCGACGATGTCGGAGGTCAGGGTGTCGAGACCGCTCGTGATGGTGCCGAGCACGGTGTAGCCGCCCGCGGCGTCGGACGGGATGGGGCTGTCCTTGTAGACGATGAAGAACTGGCTGCCCTGGCTGTACCCGTTGCCGCTCTGGCGGGCCATCGCGATCGTGCCGGCGGGGTAGACGCCGTCGGTCGGGGCGTTCTCAACCGGGCCGTACGAGTAGCCCGGGCCCCCGCTTCCGTCGCCGTTGGGGTCGCCGCACTGGAGCACGTAGATGCCGTCGGTGGTCAGCCGGTGGCAGGTGAGGCCGTCGTAGAACCCCTTCTGGGCGAGCGAGATGGTCGACGACACGGCCTGCGGGGCCTGCTTGCCGTCGAGCGTGACACCCAGGTCGATCCCGTTGATCACGAGCGAACCCGTCCAGTCGCGGCCCTCGGCGATGCTCGAGGACGGGACGTCGCCGGTGTTCGCGCCGGTCGCGGCGGGGGTGGGCGTCGGCGTCGCGGACGGAGACGCCGAGGACGACGCGGTGGCCGCACCGGGACCGCCCGTGAAGTAGAGGAGCTGGGTGGCGACCGCGAGACCGACGACGACCACGACGGCGATGCCGGCGATCCAGTTGTCGCGCTTGCGGCGCTTGACCTTCGTCTCGTGCACGGTCTGCCTCGCCTGGTAGGCGCGCAGGCGCTCTCGCGCCTGCCGGGCGTCGCGGTCGTTCGGCTTGCTGGGTGCCACGTGTGTCCTCCGAGGGGCGCCGTCGAGCGGGGAGTCGGTGTCCCGAGGAAGACCGGTCCGCGGGTCAGGAGAACCTTATCCGGCACGCCTATGGACGCCAAACCAGCGCGTGGCGCGTCGGCGGCGGGCGGGAGCCGGTGTCGGTGGTGGCCGGTAGCCTGGTGGGATGGTCGATGTGCAACCCGGGCTCCGTACGGGAGCGACGCCGCTCGCTGTGCGCATGCGGCCGACCTCGCTCGACGAGGTGGCGGGTCAGCGGCATCTGCTTCGTCCGGGCTCACCGCTGGTCGCCCTCGCGTCCGACCAGTCGGGCGAAACCGGCTCGGTCTCGGTCATCCTGTGGGGGCCGCCCGGCACCGGCAAGACGACGCTCGCGCAGGCCATCGCGCATTCGTCCGGCCGCAAGTTCGTCGAGCTCTCGGCGGTCACCGCCGGTGTGAAGGACGTCCGTCTCGTCATGGACGAGGCGCTCTCCACCCGCGATCTCTACGGCGTGTCGACGGTGCTCTTCCTGGACGAGATCCACCGGTTCACCAAGGCCCAGCAGGATGCCCTGCTGCCGGGCGTGGAGAACGGCTGGGTGATCCTCGTGGCGGCGACCACCGAGAACCCGTCCTTCTCGGTGATCTCGCCCCTGTTGTCGCGATCGCTGCTCCTAACCCTCGAGACGTTGAGCGACGACGATCTGGGCGTGGTCGTCGACCGCGCGGTGACCGACGACCGCGGCCTCGGCGACCACTACACGCTCGCCGACGACGCCCGCGCCGCGATCATCCGGCTCGCATCCGGCGACGCCCGTCGCGCCCTGACCGCACTGGAGGCGGCATCCGTCTCCGCCGCGTCCGCCACGCCCGCCACGTCGAAGAAGAAGCCGGTCATCACGGCGGAGATCGTCGCCCAGGCGGTCGACCGCGCTCTCCTGCGCTACGACCGCAACGGCGACGAGCACTACGACGTCATCAGCGCCTTCATCAAGTCGGTGCGCGGCTCCGACGTGGATGCGGCGCTCCACTACCTCGCCCGGATGATCGAGGCGGGGGAGGACCCGCGCTTCATCGCCCGCCGCATCATCATCTCCGCCTCGGAGGACATCGGGATGGCGGACCCGCAGGCGCTGGTCGTCGCGATCGCCGCCGCCGACGCGGTGCAGTTCGTCGGGATGCCGGAAGGGCGCATCCCGCTAGCGCAGGCCGTCGTGCATCTGGCCACCGCTCCGAAGTCGAACGCCGCCTACATGGCGCTCGACGCGGCCATCGCGGATGTGCGTGCCGGCAAGATCGGCCGCGTGCCGAAGCACCTGCGCGACGCGCACTACCCCGGGGCGAAACGGCTCGGTCACGGCAAGGGGTACAAGTACCCGCACGACGACGCGCTGGGCGTCCTCGAGCAGCAGTACCTGCCCGACGAGCTGAAGGACACGACCTACTACACGCCGACCGATCACGGCAACGAGCGCGACCTCTCCGCCCGCCTGGCGAAGCTGCGCCGCATCGTGCGCGGACGCTGACCGCATTCTGATACACTCGATGGGCCTAGAAGCGTGTGCGGCGTGCGGCTGCGCTCATCACGTTCTCGAAGGGGATGGTCCTGTAGCCGGGCGCCCCTGGCAGTTAATCCCTCTCTCAGCGCACTCGTCGTGCGCGCGGGCGCCTCAGTCGCGTCCCGCAGTCCATGTACTAGAGAGACCATTGAAAGGAAACCGTGTCTTCACGTTCCCGCAGCAAGACCCGCGAGTCGCGTGCCCTCGGCATCGCGCTCACCCCGAAGGCCGCGCGCTACCTCGAGAAGCGCCCGTACGCCCCCGGTGAGCACGGCCGCACCAAGCGCAAGGCCGACTCCGACTACGCCGTGCGTCTGCGCGAGAAGCAGCGTCTGCGCGCCCAGTACGGCATCCGCGAGAAGCAGCTCCGCATCGCCTTCGAAGAGGCCCGCCGCACCCAGGGCCTGACCGGTGAGAACCTGGTCGAGCTCCTCGAGATGCGTCTCGACGCGCTCGTGCTCCGCGCCGGCTTCGCCCGCACGATCTCGCAGGCCCGCCAGTTCGTCGTGCACCGCCACATCCTCGTCGACGGCAAGATCGTGGACCGCCCCTCCTTCCGCGTGAAGCCGGGTCAGCTCATCCACGTCAAGGCCCGTTCCGAGGGCACCGAGCCCTTCCAGGTCGCGGCCGCCGGCGGACACGTCGACGTCCTGCCCAAGGTCCCGGCCTACCTCGACGTCGAGATCGACAAGCTCCAGGCCCGCCTCGAGCGTCGCCCGAAGCGCGCCGAGGTCCCCGTGACCTGTGAGGTCCAGCTGGTCGTCGAGTACTACGCGGCCCGCTAAGGCTCCGCGAGACTCCCGGAACGGGGTCGTGGCTTCGGCCGCGGCCCCGTTTCGTCGTCCCCGGCGCTGGACAGGCGCTGGAGCGGGGCTACGCTTGTCGAGTATGCCGGTGGCGGAATGGAAGGACGACTCGTGTCTGGTGGCGACATCGCAGGACTCATCGCGGCGGGCGTGTTCGCCGTCCTCGTCGGCTTCATCGCCGTGCCGCTGCTCAAGTTCGGCCGGGTGCTCGACCAGACCCGCGACTCGATCAAAGACGCCAGCGACGGGATCACGCCCATCCTGGACGAGACGGCCACGACGATCCGGGAGACCAACAAACAGCTCGCCCGGGTCGATGTGATCACCAAGAACGTCGCCGACGTGACCGGGAACGTGTCCGCCCTCGTCTCGCTCTTCGCGGCGACCGTTGGCGGGCCGCTCATCAAGCTGGCCGGGTTCAGCGCCGCGGTGAAGGCGGCCTTCGGGGCCGCCGGCGGCGCTCGGGGGAGCCGGCGCGCGCGCTCGAAGTAGAGCCGCCCCCGTCTGCGCCCCCTGCCATTAGACTCGTTCAGGTGTGCTCGCGCACCGGACACGGAGGGAAGAACAGCAATGAAGAGTTTCCTGTGGCTCCTCGTCGGCGTGGGCATCGGCTTCGCCGTCGCCCACCAGGTCAACGAGACTGCGAAGGGTCGGGAGTTCTTCAGCTCGCTCGACCGCAAGGCGCGCGACTTCGGCGAGGCCGTCTCGGACGGCTACCGGCAGCGCGAGGCGGAGATCCGCTCCGCGATCGACGGCGACTGACCAGCGCCCACCACCCACCCCCGCAGCTTCGACCGACCGGAACCCATGCAGACCGCTGAAATCCACCGCCGCTGGCTCGACTTCTTCGCGCAGCGCGGCCACACCGTCGTCCCGTCCGCCTCCCTCGTCAGTGACGACCCGTCGCTGCTCTTCACCGTGGCCGGGATGGTGCCGTTCGTTCCGTACCTGACCGGTGTGGTGCCGGCGCCGTTCCCGCGGGCGACCAGCGTGCAGAAGTGCATCCGCACCCTGGACATCGACGAGGTCGGCAAGACGCCGCGCCATGGCACGTTCTTCCAGATGTGCGGCAACTTCTCCTTCGGCGACTACTTCAAGGAACAGGCGATCACCTTCGCCTGGGACCTGCTGACCACCTCGGAGGACGAGGGCGGCCTCGGCTTCGACCCGAAGGACCTCTGGGTCACCGTCTACGAGGACGACGACGAAGCCCGCGAGATCTGGGGCCGCGTCTCCACCCTCCCGCCGGAGCGCATCCAGGGCCTCGGCAAGGACACCAACTACTGGTCGACCGGCCAGCCCGGACCGGCAGGCCCCTGCTCCGAGATCTTCTTCGACCGCGGCCCGGCGTACGGCATCGACGGCGGCCCGGCGACCGACGACGACCGCTACGTCGAGATCTGGAACCTCGTCTTCATGCAGTACCTCCGCGGCGAGGGCGACGGCAAGAAGGACTTCGAGATCCTCGGCGACCTGCCGAAGAAGAACATCGACACCGGCATGGGCCTGGAGCGCGTTGCGTTCATCAAGCAGGGCGTCGACAACATGTACGAGATCGACCAGGTGCGACCGGTCTTGGACCGTGCCGCCCAGCTGGCCGAGAAGCCCTACGGCAACGAGGCGCACGAGGACGACGTCCGGCTGCGCGTCGTGGCCGATCACGTCCGCAGCGCGCTGATGCTCATGGTCGACGGCGTGACGCCGTCGAACGAGGGCCGCGGCTACGTCCTCCGCCGCCTCCTGCGCCGCACGGTGCGCGCGATGCGCCTCCTCGGCGTCGAGGCAGCGACCTTCCCGGAGCTGTTCCCGGCCTCCCGCGACGCGATGAAGGCGGCGTATCCCGAGGTCGCGACCGAGTTCGACCGCGTCTCCCAGCTGGCCTACGCCGAGGAGGAGACCTTCCTCCGCACCCTGGCCGCGGGCACGAGCATCCTCGACACCGCGGTCTCGAACACGCGCAACGCCGGCAAGAAGCAGCTCGCGGGCGACACCGCGTTCCTGCTCCACGACACCTACGGCTTCCCGATCGACCTCACGCTCGAGATGGCGGAGGAGGCCGGCCTGAGCGTCGACCGCGCCGCCTTCGACACCCTGATGGCGGACCAGCGCTCGCGGGCGAAGGCCGATGCCAAGGCGAAGAAGACCGCACTGGCCGACCTCTCGGTCTACAGCGCCTTCCGCGCTCAGGGCGAGACGGTCTTCACCGGCTACACCGAGCTCGAGACGGAGTCGAGCGTGCTCGGCCTCATCGTCGACGGCAACTCGGTGAACAAGGCCGTCGAGGGCCAGGTGGGCGAGATCATCCTCGGGGCGACCGCGCTCTACGCCGAGTCCGGCGGTCAGGACGCCGACGCGGGCACGATCGTGGGACCGGGCTACGAGCTCGAGGTCCTCGACGTGCAGAAGCCGGTCAAGGGTCTGATCAGCCACAAGGTGCTCGTCCGCAGCGGCGAGGTCGGGGTCGGTGCGCCGGCGACGAGCCTCGTCGACCACGAGTACCGCCGTGGGGCGCGCCAGGCGCACTCCGGCACGCACATCATCCACGCGGCGCTGCGCCAGGTGCTCGGCTCGAACGCTCACCAGTCCGGTTCGTACAACAAGGCCGGCTACCTGCGCCTCGACTTCTCCTGGAACCAGGCGCTCTCGCCCGAGACGCGCAGCGAGATCGAGGAGATCTCGAACAACGCGATCCGCCAGAACCTCGAGGTGTCGACACGCGAGCTGCCGCTCGACGAGGCGAAGTCGCTGGGGGCGATGGCCCTCTTCGGCGAGAAGTACGGCGACGTCGTCCGCGTCGTGGACATCGGCGGGCCCTGGTCGCGCGAGCTCTGCGCGGGAACGCACGTGGCCACGAGCGCGGAGATCGGGATGATCAACCTCGTCAGCGAGTCGTCCGTCGGCTCGACGAACCGCCGGGTCGAGTCGCTCGTCGGTCTCGAGGCCTTCCGCGACCTCGCCGTCGAGCGCACGATCGTCTCGCAGCTCTCCGGCACCTTGAAGACGCCGCGTGAGCAGCTCCCCGAGAAGATCGCCGACCTGCTGGCGAACCTGAAGGCGGCGGAGAAGCGGATCCAGGCGTTCGAGGCGCGCGCGGTGCTCGACAAGGTGCCCGCGCTCATCGAGTCGTCGTCGCGTCGCGGCACCCTCACGGTCGTGGCCGAGGACGCGGGCACGCTGGGATCGGCCGACGACCTCCGTCTCCTCGTGACCACGGTCCGCGAGCGACTGGGTTCGGACCCGGCCGTCGTGGCGCTGGCCGCGCAGGCGGGTGGCAAGCCGGTCGTGATCGTGGCGACCAACCAGGCGGCTCGTGACGCGGGCGCGAACGCCGGTGCGCTGGCGAAGACGGCGGCCGGAGTGCTCGGCGGTGGAGGCGGCGGCAAGGCCGACCTCGCGCAGGGCGGCGGCACGGACGCGACCGCCATCCCGGCGGCGCTGAGCGCGGTCGTCTCGGCGATCGGATAGCCGGATGCGCACCGGTGTCCGGCTCGGCATCGACGTCGGCAAGGTGCGGATCGGCGTCAGCCGGTCCGACCCGCACGGCATGATCGCGACGCCGGTGGAGACGGTCGCCCGCTCCGAAGACACTGCGGATCGGCGGAGAATCGCCGACATTGTGACTGAACTCGGAGTTTTCGAGATTATCGTCGGGTTGCCGTTGGCGCTCTCGGGCGCGCGTACCGCGTCCACCGAGGACGCGGTGGCATTCGCCGAGGCACTGGACGCCGAGCTCGACGTCCCGGTCCGCCTCGTCGACGAACGGCTGTCGACCGTGTCGGCCCATTCGGCCCTCCGCGCGTCCGGCAAGAACTCGAAAAGCGCGCGTCCGGTGGTGGATCAGGTGGCCGCCACGATAATTTTGCAGCATGCCCTCGACGCGGAGCGCGCCTCCGGCCGCCCGCCGGGCCAACCCGTCGAATCGAGCATTGGACCCTGAGCTTGTCGAAGAACCCCGAGGATCGACCGGAACCCCCCGTCTTCCCGGCCGTCAACCGGCAGCCGATGACCCGTCGCGAAGCGCGGGCGGCCCGGGAGGCGCGCGGCGCCGATGAGAGCGGCGAGACCGAGCAGCCGCTGCCGCACGAGGACGTGCCCGCTCCGGAGGCCGACCACCGCGACGCGCTCGACCGTCTCGACTTCGACTCGGTGATCACCGGACCCATCGCACGCGTCGAGCAGCCCGAGCGCGAGACAGTGGGCGCTGCCGTCCGTCACGGCTCGGATGACGTCGAGGCCGATCATCCCGCCCGCGTCCTCTTCGGCGCGCTCGGAAGCGAGCCGGAATCCGACGATCCCGCACCGTCGACGGGGGAGTCGCCTCTCGCCTGGCGGCAGCAGAACTATCTCTCGCACGCCGAGCCGAAGCGCAAGCGCCGCTGGATCAAGCCCCTCGTGGTCGTGGTCGTCATCGTGGGGATCCTCGGCGGCATGGTGGCCGTGGCGTACTCGATCTTCCAGCCTCAGGTGGCGCAGCTGGTCAACGCCCTCACGCCGAAGGACGACGACTACGCCGGGGACGGCACCGGCGAGGTGATGTTCAGCATCGTCTCGGGCGACACCGGGTCGGACATCGCCACGAACCTCCATAAGGCGGGCGTCACCAAGTCCTACGATGCGTTCTACTCCCTGCTGCTGCGTCAGAAGCCCGAGCCGGAGTTCCAGCCGGGCGTGTTCAAGATGAAGAAGCAGATGAGTGCGAACGCTGCGCTCATCGCTCTGCAGGACACGGCGAACCGCGTCGAGAACACGGCCGTCATCCCCGAGGGGACGGCCGAGGTCGACATCCTCCAGACGGTGTCCGACGCGACGAAGATCCCGCTGGCCGATCTGCAGGCGGCCGCTGCGAATCCCGCCGACTACGGACTGCCCGCGGAGGCGAAGACCCTCGAGGGCTTCCTCTTCCCAGCGACCTATACGTTCGCCCCCGGGACCACGGCGCACGATGCGATCAAGACCATGGTCGACCGGATGTTCCAGTCGCTCGACGCCGCGGGGGTGGCACCCGCTGACCGATGGAACACGGTCGTGCTCGCGTCCATCGTCCAGCGTGAAGCCGGCCTGAAGGACGACTATCCCAAGGTGGCGCGGGTGTTCCTCAACCGCATCGCGCAGGGCTGGGATCTGCAGTCCGACGCGACGGTGGCGTACGGCACGGGCAACACGCACCGCGTGGAGACGACGGACGCGGAGCGCGCGGACGCGAGCAACCCCTACAACACCTATGTGCACCCCGGCTTGCCGGTCGGGCCCATCTCGAACCCGGGCGACCTCGCGATCAACGCGGTCGTGCACCCGGCGGACGGCCCGTGGATGTTCTTCGTGACGTGGAACCTCGAGACCGGCGAGACCATCTTCTCGACCACCGAGGCCGAGCACGAGGCCGCGGTGGCGAAATGGCAGCAATGGATGAAGGACAACCCCGGCTATGAGTGACACCCCGCAGACCCCCCGCGAGCCCGAAGAGACGCCGGACGCCGAGGTGTCGCTCGAAGACGGTGTCTCGGAGGCCGGCGCCGAGGCGTCGATCGCCGCCCTCGTCGAGGCCGAGCGTGAGGCTCAGGCCGAAGAGGCCGCGGTCGCCGAGGCGGAGGCGGCCGAAGAGCGGGAAGAGCCCGCAGACGCCGAGCCGGAGGCGGTCGCGGTGCCCGAACCCGAGCCCGCGCCCGCTCCCGCGAAGAAGGCGCCCGCCGCGGCGAAGAAGGCGGCGCGGCCGAAGCCCCTCGCGCTGGCCGTGCTCGGTTCGCCCATCGCGCACTCGAAGTCACCGGCGCTACAGAAGGCCGCGTACGGCGTCCTGGGTCTCGACTGGTCCTACGAGCCCATCGAAGTGACCGAAGATGCCCTGGCCGACTTCGTCGACGGACTGGGGGAGGAGTGGCGCGGCCTGTCCCTCACCATGCCGCTCAAGAAGGCGGTGCTCCCGCTGCTCACCGAGATCGACCGGGTGGCGGAGCAGACCGGGGCCGCCAACACCGTCCTCTTCGACGGGGAGTCCGTTCGCGGCTTCAACACGGATGTGGCGGGCATCGTCCGCGCCCTCGCCGGCGCCGGAGTGGCGTCCGCCCACCACGTCCACATCCTGGGCGGCGGAGCGACCGCGGCGTCCGCCCTCGTGGCCGCGGCGGAGCTGGGCGCGGAGCGGGTGGACGTGCACGTGCGCGACCTCACGCGCAGCGTCTGGCTCGAGCCGCTGGCCCACGAGCTCGGCCTCATGGTGCGCCTGCGCTCGCTCGCCCAGGCGGACCGCTCGCTCGACATCCCGGAGCTCGTCATCAGCACCCTCCCGGGCGGTACGCGTCCCGAGGTGCTCTACACCGACTCCACCCGGCGCCGGGCCGTCCTGCTCGACGTGGCGTACGAGCCGTGGCCGACCCCGCTGGCATCGGCGTGGGGCGCGGTCGGCGGCACGGTCGTCTCCGGGCTCTCGATGCTGGTGCACCAGGCGCTCCTGCAGGTGCGGATCTTCGTGTCCGGCGATCCGCTGGAGCCTCTGGCCGACGAGGATGCCGTGCTCGCGGCGATGCTCGACGCGGCCGGGATCGACGCGGCGGGCGTTCCGCTGGAGGCCTGACCGCCGTCACAGGGCGCGGACGCCCCCGGTCGCTGTGCCACAATCGAAGCATGCTTCGTTGGCTCACGGCCGGGGAATCCCACGGCCCCGAACTCATCGCCGTCCTGGAGGGTCTCCCTGCCGGGGTCCCGGTCTCGCTCGACGCCATCCGCGCCGACCTGGCCCGCCGCAAGCTCGGCTATGGTCGCGGCGCGCGGATGAAGTTCGAGCAGGACGCGCTCGACATCTCCGGCGGCGTCCGCCACGGCTCCACCCTCGGCAGCCCCATCGCCCTGCGCATCGGCAACACGGAGTGGCCCAAGTGGGTCGACGTGATGAGCGCCGAGCCGGTCGAGCCCGAGAAGCTCGCCGGCGGTCGCGGCGCGGCGCTGACGCGTCCCCGTCCCGGACACGCCGACCTGGTCGGGATGCAGAAGTACGGGTTCGACGAGGCTCGCCCGGTCCTGGAGCGCGCGAGCGCCCGGGAGACCGCTGCGCGCGTCGCCCTCGGCGCCATCGCGCGCTCGTTCCTCGCCGAGCTGGGGATCACCCTGGTCAGCCACACGCTGTCGATCGGTCCCGTGCGCGTCCCGGAGGGATCGCCGCTGCCGACGCCCTCCGATGTCGACACGCTCGACGCCGATCCGCTGCGGTGCTTCGACCCCGCCACGTCCGAGCGGATGGTGGCCGAGGTCGACGCCGCCCACAAGGACGGCGACACCCTCGGCGGCGTCGTCGAGGTGCTCGCGTACGGCGTCCCGCCCGGACTCGGCTCGCACGTCCACTGGGACCGCCGGCTCGACGGCCAGCTCGCGGCCGCGCTCATGGGCATCCAGGCCATCAAGGGCGTGGAGGTCGGCGACGGCTTCCTGACGACCACCCGCCGCGGCTCCGAGGCCCACGACGAGCTCCTCGCGGAGGACGGCACGATCGTGCGCACCAGCGACAAGGCCGGCGGCACCGAGGGCGGGATGAGCACGGGAACGGTCCTGCGGGTCCGCGCCGGCATGAAGCCCATCGCGACCGTGCCGCACGCGCTGCGCACCATCGACATCGCGACGAGCGAAGCGGCGGCGGCGCACCACCAGCGCTCCGACGTCTGCGCGGTGCCGGCGGCCGGCGTGGTCGCCGAGGCGATGGTCGCCCTCGTGCTCGCCAACTCGGTCCTCGAGAAGTTCGGGGGAGACTCCCTGCCCGAGACCGCCCGCAACCTGCGCGGCTACCTGGACGCCATCCCGCAGAACCTGGCGACCGAGCGCGTCAGCGCGCCCTACGCCTGAACGCCGTGACGATCGTCCTGATCGGCCCGCCGGCGGCGGGCAAGACCCGGCTGGGCAAGCGGCTCGCGAAGCGGCTCGGTCTGGGGTTCGTCGACACCGACGCGCGCGTCGTCGCCGCTCACGGCCCGATCTCCGAGATCTTCGCCGATCACGGGGAGCCGCACTTCCGCGCCCTGGAGCGCGCGGCGGTCGCCGCGGCACTGGGCGAGGGCGGCGTGGTGTCGCTGGGCGGCGGGGCCGTGCTCGACCTCGATACCCGCGCCGACCTCTCCGGTCGCCGCGTCGTGCTGCTCACGGTGCAGCCGGAGGCCATCGCACAGCGGATCACCGGCGGCAAACGGCCGCTGGTGTCCGACATCGAATCGTGGAAGCGGCTCGTCGCAGACCGCGCCGAGCTGTACGCATCGCTCGCGGACTACACCGCGGACACCTCGTCCCGTCCGATCGACGCCATCGTGGAGGAGATCGCCCAGTGGGTCGAGCAGGAGGAAGGACACCGATGACCGACGCCGACACCCCCACCGAGATCCTCGTCGCGGGGGACGACCAGTACCCCGTGGTCGTCGGACGCGGCGTGCGCTTCGACCTCGCGGACCACCTGGGCTCCGGCGTGAACAAGGTGCTCCTCGTGCACCCGCCGACCCTGGGCGCCGCGGCCGCCGAGCTGCGCGAGTCGCTGCTCGGCCGCTACGAGGTGCTCCTCGCCGAGGTCCCCGATGCCGAGGCCGCGAAGCGCGTGGAGGTCGCCGCCTTCCTCTGGGGCATCATGGGCCAGGCCGACTTCACCCGCTCGGATGCCGTCGTCGGCTTCGGCGGGGGCGCCGTGACCGACCTCGCCGGCTTCGCCGCCGCGACCTGGCTGCGCGGCGTGAAGCTCGTCCAGGTGCCGACCACGCTGCTCGGGATGGTGGACGCCGCCGTCGGCGGCAAGACCGGCATCAACACGGCGGAGGGCAAGAACCTCGTGGGTGCGTTCTACGCGCCCGCCGCGGTCGTCTGCGACCTCGACACCCTCACGTCCCTGGGTCGCAACGAGATCCTCGCCGGGTTCGGGGAGGTCGTGAAGTACGGCTTCATCGCCGAGCCGGAGATCCTGGACATCATCGAACGCGACGTGGATGTCGCGACGGACCCCGCCTCGCCGGAGTTCCGCCGGCTCGTCGAGCTCTCGATCGGCATCAAGGCGCGCGTGGTGGGGGAGGACTTCACCGAGCAGGGCCTGCGCGAGATCCTCAACTACGGCCACACGCTCGGTCACGCGATCGAGCACGCGGAGCGCTACCAGTGGCGGCACGGCGCGGCCGTCGCCGTCGGCATGGTGTTCGCGGCCGAGCTCGGCCGCCTGAGCGGACGCCTCTCCGACGAGGTCGTGGACCGCCACCGCCGCATCCTGGAGTCCTTGACGTTGCCGACCACGTTCCCGCTGGGACGGTGGCAGACCCTCCTCGCGACCATGCAGCGCGACAAGAAGGCACGCGGCAACCTCCTGCGCTTCATCGTGCTCGACGACATCGGTCGTCCGACCGTGCTCGCCGGCCCCGATCAGAGCCTGCTCTTCGCGGCGTACCAGGAGATCGCGTCCTGATGGCCGAGCGGCCGGTGGCGCAGAAGCTGCTGGTGAAGGAGGGCGACGTCCTGCACCTCGACGGGGCGACTCCCGAGCTCGCCGCCCTGCTCCAGCCGCTGCCGTCGGGTGTGACCGAGGGTCCGGCGGCCGGGGCATCGGTCGCCGTCGTCTTCGTGCGCACGCGGGCCGAGCTGCTCGAACGGTTCGGCGCGGAGCTGCCCGCCCTGGGCGCTGCCCGCGCCGTTTGGTTCGTCTATCCCAAGGGCAACCGCGCCGACCTCAACCGGGACACCATCATCCAGGAGGCCGGCGCGTTCGGCTGGCGGCCGATCAGCAACGTCTCCGTCGACGACGTGTGGTCGGCGGTGCGCGTCCGTCCGCTGACGGACGCCGACGCACCGATAGGGTGAACGGCATGAGCACCGTCCTCGTCCTGAACGGCCCGAACCTCGGCCGCCTCGGCACCCGCGAGCCCGACGTCTACGGGTCGCAGACCCTCGATGACCTCGGTCGGCAGCTCCAGGAGGACGCTCCCGAGCTGCGGATCGACCTGCGGCAGACGGACGCCGAGGCGGAGCTGATCGGCTGGCTGCACGACGCCGCCGACAGCGGCGCGCCCGTCATCCTCAACGCGGGCGCGTGGACCCACTACTCGTACGCGCTGCGCGACGCGGTGTCGCTCGTCACCTCGGCCGGCGGAACGGTGATCGAGGTGCACATCTCGAACCCCCACGCCCGCGAGGAGTTCCGCCACACGAGCGTGATCACCGCCGTCTCGACCGGCGTGATCGCGGGATTCGGCTTCGAGTCCTACCGGCTCGCTCTGGCGTACATTCGCCGAAACGGGCGCTGACGTCTACAATTTTTCCTGGCCGTCGCTTCGCGCGCGGCGATGTGGACCGCTGACGCCCGCGGCATCCACCCGGAACTCTTTCGCAAACTGAATGGATCTCGCGCATGGCATCGACCGCTGACATCAAGAACGGCATCGTCCTCAACATCGACGGACAGCTCTGGAGCGTCATCGAGTTCCAGCACGTGAAGCCGGGCAAGGGTGGCGCGTTCGTCCGCACGAAGCTCAAGAACGTCACGACCGGCAAGACCGTCGACCGCACGTACAACGCCGGCGCCAAGATCGACATCACCAACGTCGACCGCCGCGACTACCAGTACCTGTACCAGGACGGCGCCGACTTCGTCTTCATGGACACCAGCGACTACGACCAGATCACCATCCCGGGCCCGATCGTCGGCGACTCCGCCAACTTCATGCTCGAGAACCAGAACGTGACCGTCGCGCTGCACGAGGGCTCGCCGCTGTACGTCGAGCTCCCCGCCTCGGTCGTGCTGGAGATCACCTACACCGAGCCCGGCCTGCAGGGCGACCGCTCGACCGGCGGCACCAAGCCCGCCACCGTCGAGACCGGCTACCAGATCCAGGTCCCGCTGTTCCTCGAGACCGGCACCCGCGTCAAGGTCGACACCCGCACCGGCGACTACCTCGGCCGCGTCAACGACTAGTGAGCGCCCGGACCAAAGCCCGCAAGCGCGCGCTCGACCTGCTCTACAGCGCCGACCTGCGTCAGACCCCGCTCCGTCAGGCCCTCGCGACCGAGGCCGAGCGTGCGGCGATCGAGCCCGCGCGCGAGGCGTCGTGGCTGTACGCCCGTGAGATCGTCGACGGCGTGATCGACCACCAGGACGAGATCGACGAGCAGATCGAGACCTACGCGCAGGGATGGACCCTCGTGCGGATGCCCGCCGTCGACCGCGCCATCCTGCGCATCGGCGTGTGGGAGCTGCTCTTCAACGACGCGGTCCCCGAGGGGGTCGCGATCTCGGAGGCCGTCGAGGCCGCCACGGTGCTCTCGACCGACGACTCCGCCGGTTTCGTGAACGGGCTGCTCGCCAAGATCGCCCAAAGTAATACGACCAAGTAGATCCACCGCTCCAACCGAAGGGACGACGTGAAGCGCACTCGCCGCATCCTCGCCGCCACCGTCATCGCCGCCGCACTGTCGATCGGCGTCTCGGCCTGCTCCATGTTCGCCGACACCTCCGTGCCGGTCGCGACCGCCAAGGCGCCCACCGGCGTCGACGGCGCCGTGAACTTCGACGACCGCTACATCTCGGCCGGAACAGGCCAGAAGAAGGTCGACATCTGGTTCGACGCGATGTGCCCGGTCTGCGGCGCCTTCGAGAAGGCGAACGGCGACACCCTCGAGAAGGCGGTGAAGGACGGGTCGGTCACGTTGCGCCTCCACCCGCTCACCTTCCTCGACTCCCTCTCGGGCGGCACCGGCTATTCGACCCGTGCGGCGGCGGCGCTCACCTGCGTCGGCGTCCACGACAAGGCCCGCGTGCTCGACTACTACCAGGCGCTGTTCACGGACCAGCCCGAGGAGAACTCGAAGGGCCTGACCGACGACGAGCTCGCGAAGCGGGCCACCGACCTCGGCATCACCGACATCTCCGGGTGCCTCGAGCGCGGCGGTTCGTACCAGGCGTGGGCCCAGGCCAACACGGCGCACTCGCAGAGCGGCCCGATCGAGGTGGACGGCACGAAGGTCCTCGACAAGATCGAGGGCACGCCCACGGTCCTCGTCGACGGCAAGCAGTTCACGGGGAGCATCAGCGACGCGGCCGCGTTCGAGAAGTTCCTGAACGACAAGTGATCGGGGCCGGGCTGATATGCTCGGATCTCGGTAGACATCCTTTAATGAGCCGTCCTGTGAGGCGGGGAAGGAGGTCGGCATGACAGTGCGTACTGTGCTGCAAAAGGCTGACATCACCCGGGCATTGACCCGGATCTCCCACGAGATCCTGGAGTCGAACCGGGGCACGAACGATCTGGTGATCCTGGGCATCCCGACGCGCGGCGTCGAACTCGCCCGCCGGATCGCCGAGACCATCCAGCGCATCGAACCGCAGACCGTCGCGTCGCCCGCCGAGATCGTCGGCGCGCTCGACGTGACGATGTACCGTGACGACCTCGCCCGCAACCCGATCCGGACTCCGCAGCCCACGTCGCTGCCGGGCTCGATCGACGGCAAGACGGTCGTGCTCGTGGATGACGTGCTCTTCTCGGGGCGCACCATCCGCGCGGCGCTGGACGCGCTGAACGACCTGGGTCGCCCGCGGGCCGTGCGCCTGGCGGTGCTCGTCGACCGTGGTCACCGCGAGCTCCCTATCCGCGCGGACTACGTGGGCAAGAACCTGCCCTCCGCGGCGTCGGAGCGCATCTACGTGCGCCTGGAGGGCGTCGACGGGGAGGAGTCGGTGACCATCGAGTCGCCGACGGATGCGGCCGTTCCCGACGGGGCGGAGGCCGGCGCATGAGGCACCTGCTGTCGACCAAGTCCCTGTCCCGCGAGGACGCGATCCGGCTGCTCGACGTCGCCGAGGACATGGCGGACGTGCAGGAGCGCGAGGTCAAGAAGCTCCCGACGCTGCGGGGCAAGACCGTCGTGAACCTCTTCTTCGAGGACTCGACCCGCACCCGCATCTCGTTCGAGGCGGCTGCCAAGCGGCTCTCCGCGGACGTCATCAACTTCTCCGCGAAGGGGTCGAGCGTCTCGAAGGGCGAGAGCCTGAAGGACACCGCGCAGACCCTGGCCGCCATGGGCGCCGACGCCGTGGTCATCCGCCACGGTTCCTCCGGCGCACCCCAGACCCTCGCGACGAGCGGCTGGATCGACGCCGGGATCGTGAACGCCGGCGACGGGATGCACGAGCACCCCACGCAGGCGCTGCTCGACGCGTTCACCATGCGGCGGCGCCTCCACGGCGCGGGATCGCGCGGGCGCGACCTCGACGGCGTCACGGTGACCATCGTCGGCGACATCCTTCACTCCCGCGTGGCGCGGTCCAACGTGTGGCTGCTGCGCACCCTGGGTGCGCAGGTCACGCTGGTCGCGCCGCCGACCCTGCTGCCGGTGGATGTGACCGGCTGGCCGGCGGCGATCGGCTACGACCTCGACGCCGCGATCGACGCCGATCCCGACGTCGTGATGATGCTGCGCATCCAGGGCGAGCGGATGAACGCCGCCTTCTTCCCCAACCCGCGCGAGTACTCGCGGCGCTGGGGCCTGGACGACGAACGGCTCGGGCGCCTGCGCACCGATAGCATTGTGATGCACCCGGGCCCGATGAACCGAGGGCTGGAGATCTCCGCCGCAGCGGCGGACTCGCCCCGCTCGACGGTCAGGGAGCAGGTGGCGAACGGCGTGTCCGTGAGGATGGCGGCGCTCTACCTCCTGCTGTCTGGTGGCGAGCGGGAGGCGTAAGACGACGATGGACGAGAAACTGGCCGAGAAGTATGTGATCGCGGGCGCGACGCTCGCCGACGGCACGCGTGCCGACCTCCTGATCGACGACGGCCGCATCGCGGAGGTGGGCTCCGGCCTCTCCGCCGCGGGCGCGTCGCGGATCGACGCCGACGGGCTCCTGGCGCTGCCGGGACTCGTCGACCTGCACACCCACCTGCGCGAGCCCGGCTACGAGCAGAGCGAGACGGTGCTGACCGGGACGCGGGCTGCCGCTGCGGGAGGCTTCACCGCCGTTTTCGCGATGGCGAACACCTCCCCGGTGGCCGACACCGCCGGTGTGGTCGAGCAGGTCCTGAGCCTGGGGGAGGCCGCGGGGTACGCGACCGTGCGCCCGATCGGGGCCGTGACCGTGGGGCTGGAAGGCGAGCGCCTGGCCGAGCTGGGCGCGATGGCCGACTCCCGCGCCCGGGTCCGCGTCTTCTCCGACGACGGCAAGTGCGTCTCCGACCCGCTGCTCATGCGTCGCGCCCTCGAATACGTGAAGGCGTTCGACGGCGTCATCGCCCAGCACGCCCAGGAGCCGCGGCTCACCGTCGGTGCGCAGATGAACGAGGGCGCCCTGTCGGGCGAGCTCGGTCTCGCCGGCTGGCCCGCGGTCGCCGAGGAGTCGATCATCGCGCGGGACGTGCTCCTGGCCGAGCACGTCGGCTCCCGCCTGCACGTGTGCCACGTCTCGACCGCCGGGTCCGTCGACGTCCTCCGCTGGGCCAAGGCCCGCGGCATCGACGTGACGGCCGAGGTCACGCCGCACCACCTCCTCCTGACCGAGGAGCTCGCGGCCGGGTACGACGCGCGCTACAAGGTGAACCCGCCGCTGCGCCGCGCCGAGGACGTCGAGGCGCTCCGCGCCGGGCTCGCGGACGGCACGATCGACATCGTCGCGACGGACCACGCCCCGCACCCCGTCGAGTCGAAGGACTGCGAGTGGGATGCGGCCGCGTTCGGGATGGTCGGGCTGGAGTCCGCCCTCTCGGTCGTGCACGCCTCGGTGGTCGGTAACGGCCTCCTCGACTGGGCCGATGTCGCCCGCGTGCTGTCGTCGACCCCCGCACGGATCGGCCGGCTCGCCGGGCACGGGACGCCGATCGAGGCCGGAGCGCCCGCCGAGCTGTTCCTCTACGACCCCACCGCGTCGCGCACGTTCGCGACCGGTGACCTCGCCGGGAAGGGCGTCAACTCGCCCTACCTGTCGATGACCCTCCCGGGGCGCGTCGTCGCGACGTTCCACCGGGGCTACGCGACCGTGCTCGACGGCACGGTCGTCGATCTGGAGGCCGCCCGTGGATAAGTTCCTGCCGACCCTGGGCGTCGCGATCGTCCTCGTCCTCATCCTGCTGCTGGCCTTCTGGGGCTGGCGACGACGCGGGCGGCGCGACGTGTCCGCGGGCGGCGGCCACCCGGCCCCCGCCCAGCTCGGCGCACCGACCGCCGCGGCCGACGTGCTCTACGTCGCGACCACCAAGGCAGGGGAGCAGCTCGAGCGGCTCGTCCTGCCGGGTCTGACCTACCGCGGGAAGGGATCGCTCAGCGTCTCGCCCGAGGGGGTCTCGATCAGGGTCGCCGGCGAGCAGCCCGTCTTCGTCCCCGCCTCGACGCTCACCGGCGTCGGCGCGGCCACCTTCACCATCGACCGGGTGGTGGAGCGGGACGGACTGCTCCGGTTCGGATGGACCACCAGCGGCGGGGTCCCCGCCGACAGCTACTTCCGGGTCGTCGACCCGGCCGGCCGCGACGCGGTGACCGCGGCCATCCAGGACATCCTCCCCGGCGCGACGCCGACGGGGAGCACGACGGGCCCCGAGGGCCCGGAAGATCAGGAGGTGTGACGTGGCGGCGAATCAAGCAGTCCTCGTCCTCGAAGACGGGAAGCGCTATGTGGGCCGGGCCTACGGCGCCACCGGGCGGACGCTCGGCGAAGCGGTCTTCTCGACCGGCATGACCGGCTACCAGGAGACGCTCACCGACCCGTCGTACGCGGGTCAGATCGTCCTCATGACGGCGCCGCACATCGGCAACACCGGCACCAACGACGAGGACATGGAGTCCCGCCAGATCTGGGTCGCCGGTTACGTGGTGCGCGAGCCCAGCCGGGTCGTGTCCAACTTCCGCGCACAGCGCAGCCTCGACGACGACCTGGTCGCCCAGGGCGTCGTCGGCATCAGCGGCATCGACACGCGCGCCGTGACGCGGCACATCCGCTCGGCGGGCGCCATGCGCGCCGGGATCTTCTCCGGTGCGGACTTCGAGCTCTCGGACAGCGAGCAGCTGGAGCTGGTGCGCAGCGCCGCCGCGATGAGTGGCCGCAACCTCTCGGCGGAGGTGTCGACGGTCGAGCCGTACACGATCCCTGCCGTCGGCGAGAAGGTCGGCTCGGTCGCGGTGCTCGACCTCGGCGTGAAGAAGTCCACCCTCGAGAACCTCGCCGGGCGCGGTCTCGACGTGCACGTCCTCCCGCAGCAGGTCTCGGCGCAGGATGTGCTCGACCTCGGCGTCTCCGCGCTGTTCTTCTCGAACGGCCCGGGCGACCCGAAGGCCTCGGACCGCCACGTCGCCCTGCTGCAGGAGACCCTGCGTGCCGGGCTGCCGTACTTCGGCATCTGCTTCGGCAACCAGCTCCTGGGCCGGGCGCTCGGGCTCCCGACCTACAAGCTGCCGTTCGGTCACCGCGGCATCAACCAGCCGGTGCTCGACAAGCGCACCGGCCGGGTCGAGATCACGGCGCAGAACCACGGCTTCGCCGTGCAGGCGCCGATCGACGCCGCGTTCGACTCCCCGGCCGGCTTCGGTCGCGTCGAGGTCAGCCACTTCAGCCTGAACGACAACGTCGTGGAGGGGCTGAACTGCCTCGATCTGAACGCCTTCAGCGTCCAGTACCACCCGGAGGCCGCGGCCGGCCCGCACGACGCCAACTACCTCTTCGACCGCTTCCTCAGCGTGATCACCGGTCGCGAGACCGCCGAAGCTGAGCCCACCAAGGAGGCCGGCGCCTGATGCCGAAGCGCACCGACATCTCATCCGTCCTGGTCATCGGCTCCGGCCCGATCGTCATCGGCCAGGCCTGCGAGTTCGACTACTCCGGCACCCAGGCGTGCCGGGTCCTCAAGCAGGAGGGCGTCCGCGTCATCCTGGTCAACTCGAACCCGGCCACGATCATGACCGACCCCGACTTCGCGGACGCCACCTATGTGGAGCCGATCACCTGGCAGGTCATCGAGACCATCATCGCCAAGGAGAAGCCGGACGCCATCCTGCCGACCCTCGGCGGCCAGACCGCGCTGAACGCGGCCATGCAGCTGCACGAGCACGGGATCCTCGAGAAGTACGGCGTCGAGCTCATCGGCGCGAAGTTCGAGGCGATCCAGAAGGGCGAGGACCGCCAGATCTTCAAGGAGCTGGTCATCGAGGCCGGCGCCGAGGTGGCGCGCTCGCACATCGCCCACACCGTGGAGGAGGCGCTCGAGTACGCCGAGGACCTCGGCTACCCGCTCGTCGTCCGCCCGTCGTTCACCATGGGCGGCCTGGGCTCGGGCTTCGCGTACACGCCGGACGAGCTGCGCCGCATCGTCGGCGACGGCATCCACCAGAGCCCGACCAGCGAGGTGCTCCTCGAGGAGTCCATCCTCGGCTGGAAGGAGTACGAGCTCGAGCTCATGCGCGACACCTCCGACAACACGGTGGTCGTCTGCTCGATCGAGAACGTCGACCCGGTCGGCGTGCACACCGGCGACTCGATCACGGTCGCGCCGGCGCTCACGCTGACGGACCGCGAGTACCAGAAGCTGCGCGACATCGGCATCGACATCATCCGCGCGGTCGGCGTCGACACCGGCGGCTGCAACATCCAGTTCGCGGTGAACCCGGAGAACGGGCGCATCATCGTCATCGAGATGAACCCGCGCGTCTCGCGCTCGTCCGCGCTGGCATCGAAGGCGACCGGCTTCCCGATCGCGAAGATCGCGGCGAAGCTGGCCATCGGCTACCGCCTCGACGAGATCCCGAACGACATCACCGGCGTCACCCCGGCGAGCTTCGAGCCGACCCTCGACTACGTCGTGGTCAAGGTCCCGCGGTTCGCGTTCGAGAAGTTCCCGGCCGCCGACCCGACGCTCACGACGACCATGAAGTCGGTCGGCGAGGCGATGGCGATCGGCCGCAGCTTCTCGTCGGCGCTGCAGAAGGCGCTCCGCTCGCTCGAGAAGCGCGGTTCGTCGTTCCACTGGGGTGCGGAGGCGCGCACCGTCGAGGAGCTGCTGGAGTCCATCCAGACGCCCACCGACGGCCGCATCGTCGACGTGCAGCAGGCGCTCCGCCTCGGCGCGACGCCGGAGCAGGTCTTCGAGTCGACCAAGATCGATCCCTGGTTCATCGACCAGATCGTCCTCATCAACGAGGTCGCCGAGCAGATCCGCGACGCGGACACCCTCGACACCGACACCCTCCGCTACGCGAAGGACCACGGCTTCTCCGACGCCCAGATCGGCGAGCTCCGTGGCTTCGGCGAGGCCGACGTGCGGGAGGTGCGCCACATCCTCGGCGTCCGCCCGGTCTACAAGACGGTCGACACCTGCGCGGGCGAGTTCCCGGCGCTCACGCCGTACCACTACTCCAGCTACGACCTGGAGACGGAGGTCGTGCCGAGCGACCGGCGCAAGGTCGTCATCCTGGGCTCCGGCCCGAACCGCATCGGCCAGGGAGTCGAGTTCGACTACTCCTGCGTGCACGCGTCGTTCGCGCTGCACGACGCCGGGTTCGAGACGATCATGATCAACTGCAACCCCGAGACGGTCTCGACCGACTACGACACCAGCGACCGCCTGTACTTCGAGCCGCTGACGCTCGAGGACGTGCTGGAGGTCATCCATGCGGAGTCGCAGTCCGGCGAGCTCGTCGGCGTCGTCGTGCAGCTCGGCGGCCAGACGGCCCTCGGCCTCGCGAAGGGCCTGGAGGCGGCCGGCGTCCCCATCCTCGGCACCACGCCCGAGGCGATCGACCTGGCGGAGGAGCGCGGCCTGTTCGCGGAGATCCTCGACAACGCCGGCCTGCTGGCCCCGCGCAACGGCACCGCGATCGACTTCCCGAGCGCGGCCCAGGCGGCGGAGCAGATCGGCTACCCCGTGCTGGTCCGCCCGAGCTTCGTGCTCGGCGGCCGCGGTATGGAGATCGTCTACGACACCCCGTCGCTCGCCGACTACTTCGAGCGCGTCGCGGGCCAGGGCATCGTCGGACCGGCGCACCCGCTGCTGGTCGACCGCTTCCTCGACGACGCGATCGAGATCGACGTCGACGCGCTCTTCGACGGCGATCGGCTCTACATCGGCGGCGTGATGGAGCACATCGAGGAGGCCGGCATCCACTCCGGCGACTCGAGCTGCACCCTCCCGCCGATCACGCTCGGCCGGCGCGAGATCGACCGCGTCCGCGAGGCGACGCTCAAGATCGCCCAGGGCATCGGCGTGCGCGGGCTGCTGAACGTGCAGTTCGCGATCGGCGCCGGCGTGCTCTACGTGCTGGAGGCGAACCCGCGCGCGTCGCGCACCGTGCCGTTCGTCTCGAAGGCGCTCGGCATCCCGCTGGCGAAGGCCGCCTCCCGGATCATGGTCGGCGACACCGTCGACGGCCTGATCGCGGAGGGCATGCTCCCGGAGCAGGACGGCTCGGTCATCCCGATGGACTCCCCGGTGGCGGTGAAGGAGGCGGTGCTGCCGTTCAAACGGTTCCGCACCCGCGACGGCAAGATCGTCGACTCCGTGCTCGGCCCGGAGATGCGATCGACCGGTGAGGTCATGGGCATCGACAAGGACTTCCCGACCGCGTTCGCGAAGAGCCAGGCAGGCGCGTACGGCGGCATGCCGCTCACGGGTACCGTGTTCGTCTCCGTCTCGGACCGCGACAAGCGCGCCATCGTGCTCCCCGTGCTGCGGCTGAAGCAGCTCGGCTACGAGATCCTCGCCACGGAGGGCACCGCGGAGGTGCTCAACCGCAATGGCATCGAGGCGCGGGTCGTGCGCAAGTACAGCGAGTCGCCGGACGACTCGATCGTCGACCTGATCACCCGCAGCGCGGTGGACGTCGTGATCAACACGCCGAGCGGCGGCACCTCGCGCGCAGACGGCTACGAGATCCGCGCGGCCGCGGTGGCGGGGGACAAGCCGCTCTTCACGACCATCGCCGAGCTGAGCGCCGCCGTCGCCTCCCTCGACGCCGTGCGCGAGGGCTTCGAGGTGACGTCGCTGCAGGAGTACGCGCTGCAGCGGGCGTCGCGCGCATGACCGCTGTCGGTGCAGCGTTCGGCGACCGCCTCGCGGAGGCGTTCGCCGAACGCGGCCGGCTGTGCGTCGGTATCGACCCGCACGCGCACCTGCTCGCCGACTGGGGCCTCCCGGCCTCGGCGGCGGGCGTGCGCGAGTTCGGGCTGATCGCGGTGGAGGCCGCGGCCGGGCGGGCCGGGCTGGTCAAGCCCCAGGTGGCGTTCTTCGAGCGCTTCGGCTCCGCGGGCTACGCCGCGCTGGAGGAGGTCATCGCTGCCGCGCGTGCCGCCGGCCTCCTGGTGATCGCCGACGCGAAGCGCGGCGACATCGGCACCAGCGTGACCGCTTACGCGGAGTCCTGGCTCACGCCGGGCTCGCCGCTGGAGGCGGATGCTCTGACGGTGTCGGCCTTCCAGGGCGTCGGGTCGATCTCCGAACCGATGCGCCTGGCCGAGGAGCACGGCAAGGGCCTCTTCGTGCTCGCGGCGACCTCCAACCCCGAGGCCGCGGTCGTCCAGCAGGCCGTCGTCGCCTCCGGACCGCGTGCCGGGATGACCGTCGCGCGTGCGATCATCGAAGACGTGCACGAGTTCAACCAGCAGCAGCCGCCGCACGCCTACGGCACCGTCGGGTTGGTGCTCGGCGCGACCGTGGATCTCGCCGCGTACGGCATCGATACGGCCGGCGCGCCGGTCACGCCGGCCTTCCCCGTCCTCGCCCCGGGCTTCGGCCACCAGGGCGCGCGCGTCGAGGACGCTCCGCGTCTGTTCGGCACGCTGTCGCCGGGCGTGATCGTGAGCGAGTCCCGCGGCGTGCTCGGCGCCGGTCCGCGCGACCTCGCCGACGCCGTCGCGCACCGCGCCGAGGAGGTACGCGCCAGCCATGGCTGAGACCGCCTCCCGCCGTCCGGCCCCGCCCGACGTCGACCGCCGTGCCGCCTCCGAGGCGGCCGTCGCGGCCCGTCGCGCCCGCGCCGCGGTGAAGAAGTCGATCGCCTCGCGCGAGGTGTCGCCCCTCACTGTGCTCGATCACGCCACCGCCCAGCCGGACGGCGTCGAGGGCCGCCTGCGGGTGACGGAGTTCCTGCTCAGCGTCCCCGCCATCGGCACCACCAAGATGAACGAGGCGCTCGCGAAGCTGGGCATCTCGCCCGCCAAACGGCTCGGCGGCCTCGGCCGTCACCAGCGGCTGCGCCTGCGCGACTTCCTCATCGAGCGCGAGAACAAGGCCGGACGTCAGCGCAACCAGCTCGTCGTCCTGGCCGGCCCGACCGCGGTCGGCAAGGGCACCGTCTCGACGTACATCCGCGAGAACTACCCGGACGTACTGCTCTCGGTCTCGGCGACGACCCGTGCCCCGCGGCCCGGGGAGGTCGACGGCGTGAACTACTACTTCGTCGACGACGAGGAGTTCGACCGGATGATCGAGGAGGGCGAGCTGCTCGAGTACGCGACGGTCCACAACGCGTACCGCTACGGCACGCCGCGCGGACCGATCGAGAAGGCGCTGGACGACGGCAAGAGCGTGCTGCTCGAGATCGACCTGCAGGGCGCGCGGAGCGTTCGGGAGAGCATGCCCGAGGCGCGACTCATCTTCCTGCTGCCTCCGACGTGGGAGGAACTGGTGCGCCGGCTCATCGGCCGGGGCACCGAGGACTCCGCCGAACAGGCGCGCCGGCTGGAGACCGCGAAGGTCGAGCTGGCCGCCCAGGACGAGTTCGACCACCGCGTCGTGAACCACGACGTCGCCGAGGCGGCCCGCGAGGTCGTAGACTTGATGAAGGTCCGCGCGGCGCCGTCGCGTCCGTAGACCGCCATCGTCGCGCCGCACCCGGCGCCGGCCGACGCACGTCGGCCGCCCAGAACGACCAGGCCGGCCACGGTCTTTCCACAGAACAGCTGAAGGAGTCCCTCCGCATGGCAACCAGCAACAACGGCATCATCGACCCGCCCATCGACGACCTGCTCGCCAAGGTCGAGTCGAAGTACGCCCTCGTGATCTTCGCCTCCAAGCGCGCCCGTCAGATCAACGACTACTACGCCGACCTCCACGAGGGCAGCCTGTTCGACAACGTCGGCCCGCTGGTCGACTCGTCCGTCGATGACAAGCCGCTGTCCGTCGCGATGCACGAGATCAACGAGGACAAGCTCGTCCTGAAGCCGATCGTCGAGTAACGAGCGACGACACCGCCGGGCACGGCCCGGCCCGAGCTGGACTCTGCCGTTGAGGGGGGTGGCGCCGTGAGCGCACGTTTGACCATCGTCGTCGGAGTGACCGGAGGCATCGCCGCGTACAAAGCGGTGGGTGTCATCCGGGCGCTCGTGCTCGACGGGCACTCGGTGCACGTGGTGGCGACGGAGGCCGCTCTGCGGTTCGTCGGCCGCCCGACGCTCGAGGCGATCAGCCGCAACCCGGTCGCGACCGACCTCTACGAAGGCGTCGCCGAGGTGCGGCACGTCGCCCTCGGCCAGTCCGCCGACCTCATCGTGATCGCGCCGGCGACGGCCAACACCATCGCCAAGCTCGCGGCAGGCATCGCCGACGACCTCCTGGGCAACACGGTCCTCGCCTCCACCGCCCCGCTCGTCATCGCCCCGGCGATGCACACCGAGATGTGGCGCAACGCCGCGACTGTTGCGAACATCGCGACGCTGCGCGGACGCGGCATCCACATCGTCGGCCCCGCGAGCGGCCAGCTGACCGGTGCCGACTCCGGCCCCGGGAGGATGGAGGAGCCGGAGGTCATCGCCCGCGTCGCTCTGCGTGCCGCGGGCGTCTCGCCGCGTCCCGCCGCGACCGCTGTTCCCGAGCCCGTCGCCGACGTGGTGGTGCTCTCCGAGCGGCGCCGCGCGAACGAGGCCGCACGTCTGCCGCGCGGGGGCGTCGATCTCGCCGGACGCCGCGTCGTGATCAGTGCCGGCGGAACTCGCGAGCCGCTCGACCCGGTGCGCTTCCTCGGCAACCGCTCCAGCGGGCGGCAGGGCGTCGCCCTCGCAAGCGCGGCCTTGGCCCGCGGCGCGGACGTCGTGCTTGTCGCGGCCCACCTCGAGGTCGATCCGCCCGAGGGCGTCGAGCTCGTCGAGGTGCAGACCGCGCTCGAACTGCAGTCGGCGGTCACTGAAGCGGCTCGCTCGGCCGACATCGTCGTGATGACGGCGGCCGTCGCCGATTACCGCCCCGCCGAGACTCGCGACGCCAAGATCAAGAAGTCCGAGGCGGGGGAGACCCTCACCCTCGAGCTGGTCGCCAACCCCGACGTGCTCGCCGGGCTCGCACACGACAAGCGCGACGGGCAGGTGCTGGTCGGCTTCGCGGCCGAGACCGAGCCCGACCCGTCCGCCTTGATCGAACTCGGCCGCGGCAAGCTCGCTGCGAAGGGCTGCGACTTCCTCGTCCTGAACCAGGTCGGCTGGAGCCAGGGCTTCGCAACGGAGAGCAACGAGGTCGTCGTCCTGCGAAAGGGCGGAGATATAGTGATGGAGGCCTCGGGCACCAAGCTGTCGGTGGCCGATCGTATCCTCGACGTCATCGCCTGACGCCCGCCGTCACCCCTCGCAGGACCCAAGGAGAACAATGGCAGATCTGCGCCTTTTCACGTCCGAGTCGGTCACCGAGGGGCACCCGGACAAGATCTGCGACCAGATCTCGGACAGCATCCTCGACGCGCTCCTGACCGTCGACCCGCACAGCCGGGTCGCCGTCGAGACACTCGTCACGACCGGCCTCGTGCACGTCGCCGGCGAGGTCTCCACCCGGGGTTACGTCGAGATCCCGGCACTCGTCCGCGACAAGCTCGTCGAGATCGGGTACGACTCCTCCGACGTCAGCTTCGACGGTACGCAGTGCGGTGTGTCCGTCTCGATCGGCGCCCAGTCGCCGGACATCGCGCAGGGTGTCGACAACGCGCTCGAGACGCGCGCCGAGCAGAGCGAGGACGACCTCGACCGGCAGGGCGCGGGCGACCAGGGCATCATGTTCGGCTACGCGACCACCGAGACTCCGCAGTACATGCCGCTCCCGATCTGGCTGGCGCACCGGCTGTCGGAGCGTCTGGCCGCCGTCCGCAAGGACGGCACGCTGGACTACCTCCGCCCGGATGGCAAGACCCAGGTGACGGTCGGCTACGAGGGCATCGTGCCGAAGTCGGTCCAGACCGTCGTGCTCTCGACGCAGCACGCTCCGTCGGTGACGAACGAGCGGCTGCAGGCCGAAGTGATCGAGGAGGTCATCGCGCCGGTGCTGCACGACGCCGGTCTCGAGACGTCGCACATCCGCACGCTCATCAACCCGACCGGCCGGTTCGAGATCGGCGGCCCGAAGGGCGACGCGGGGCTGACGGGCCGCAAGATCATCGTCGACACCTACGGCGGCGCGAGCCGGCACGGGGGCGGCGCGTTCTCGGGCAAGGACCCGTCGAAGGTCGACCGGTCCGCTGCGTACGCGATGCGCTGGGTCGCCAAGAATGCCGTCGCCGCGGGCCTCGCCGACCGTCTCGAACTCCAGGTCGCCTATGCGATCGGCAAGGCCGCACCGGTCGGGCTCTACGTCGAGACCTTCGGCACCGGAACCGTCCCCGACGAGCGGATCATCGCCGCCATCCGGGAGGTCTTCGACCTGCGCCCGGCCGCCATCATCCGCGATCTCGATCTGCTGCGGCCGATCTACGCCCGCACCGCCACGTACGGCCACTTCGGCCGGGAGCTCCCCGAGTTCACGTGGGAGCGGCTCGATCGCGTCGACGACCTGCGGTCGGCCGCGGGGCTGTAACGGTGGCGGCGGCCGGCCGGGTCGCCCGCGTCGTCCTCGACTCGCCGCTCCCGCAGCTGGATCACTTCTTCGACTACACCGTCCCCGATGAGCTCGCCGCTGAGGCGGTTCCCGGGGTGCGCGTGCGGGTCCCGCTGCGCACGGCGGGCCGCATCGCGGACGGCTATCTCGTCGAGCTCGCCGATGCCGGAGAGGGTTTCGAGGGGTCGCTGAGTCCGATCGAGGCGGTCGTGTCTCCCGTGCCCGTGCTGACGCCCGGTGTGTGGACCCTCGCCCGGCGGCTCGCAGACCGGAGCGCGGGGACGGCCAGCGACATCCTGCGTCTCGCCGTGCCGTCGCGCATGGTGCGCGCCGAGAAGACGTGGCTCGCCCTGCCCGAGGACCAGCGGGTGCCCGCGCCTCGTCCGCCTGCCTTCGCGGTCCGAGGGTACGGCGACGGGGTGCTGGAGGCCGCCGTGTCGCGCGACGAGCGCCTGGCTCTGCAAGTCATCCCTCGCCTCAGTCCGCTGCCGGACGGCACCTGGGTCGGCGAATGGGCGATCACCCTGGCCGCTCTCGCGGCCGCCTGCTGGGCGGGCGGCCGGACGGCGATCGTGGCCGTGCCCGACCACCGCGATCTCGATCAGCTCGCCACCGCTCTCGCGGCCGTCGCCCCGCCGGAGGCCGTCGTCCGCGCGGACGCCGCGCAGGCCAACGCCGACCGTTACCGCGGCTTCTTGGCGGCCCTGAGCGGTCCGCGGATCGTGATCGGCAACCGCTCCGTCGTCTACGCGCCCGCGGAGCGATTGGGAATGATCGCCGTCTGGGAGGACAGCGACCCACTGCACGCCGAACCGCTCAGCCCGTACGTGCACACGCGCGACGCCGCCCTGGTCCGCCAGGAGCTGGAGGGCTGCGCGCTCGTCGTCTCCGGCCTGGTGCGCAGCGCGGAGGCGCAGCGCCTGGTGGAGCTCGGCTGGCTGCGAGACGTCGCTCCCGAGCGCGTCGTGACCCCGAAGGTGGTGCTCACCGCCAACCAGCAGGCCACGGAGGACGTGGCGCGGGCGGCGCGTATCCCGTCCATCGCCTGGCGTGCGGCGCGGGATGCGCTGAGTGGCGACAGCGGACGGCCGAAGGGCCCGGTGCTCGTGCAGGTCGCGCGACCCGGCTACGTGCCGCAGCTGGCGTGCGTGAGCTGCGGCCAGGCCGCACGCTGCAACCGGTGCGAAGGACCGCTGGGCCAGACGCGCGCGGGGGCGACGCCCTCGTGCGGCTGGTGCGGAGCACTCGCGACCGATTGGAAGTGCGACCGGTGCGAGGGTCGCCGGTTCCGGATGGTCAGCCTCGGCTCCGGGCGCACCGCCGAAGAGCTGGGCCGCGCCTTCCCGGGCACGCGGATCATCGTCGCCGACGGCGATCACCCGGTGCAGCGGATCGGGTCGGCACCCGCCCTCGTGGTGGCCACGCGGGGAGCCGAGCCGATCGCAGAAGGCGGCTTCCAGGCGGTGCTGCTCCTGGACGGGGAGCGGATGCTCGCGCGGGAGACCCTCCACGTGGCAGAGGACTGCCTGCGCTGGTGGTCGAGCGCCGCGACGCTCGCGGCTCCCGGTGCCCCCACGGTGCTGGTCGGCGTCTCGGGCGCGCTCGCGCGCGCCTTCGCGACCGGACGTCTGGTCGACTTCGCCCGGGCCGAGCTCACGGACCGGCGCGAACTGCGGTTCCCGCCGGCGGTCCGGCTCGCCTCCGTCACCGGAACGGAGGAGGCCGTCCAGGGTGTGATCGGGGCGGTCGACCCCGGCCTCCTGATCGACGTGCTCGGCCCGGCACCCGTCGACGAGCGGCTGGTCCGCGGCATCCTGCGCTTCGAGTATGCGCGTGGGGCGGAGGTCGCCGCGGCCGTGCGCGCGGCGGTGGTGCGCAATGCCACCAAGCGGCGCAAGGCCCCGGCCGGCCGTGGTGGGTTCCGGCCCGCGCCGGCCCTCCGGGTGCGCTTCGACGACCCCGAGATCCTTTAGCGGTCGCGGGTAGACTCGAGCGCGGTCCCACCCGCTCCACCCACCCTCCGGAAGAACCTTCGCATGCGCCTCGTCTTCGCCGGCACGCCGGCCGTCGCCCTCCCGTCCCTCCATGCCCTCGCCGAACGGCACGACGTCCTCTCCGTGATCACACGGGAGGATGCCCCGCTCGGCCGCAAGCGGGTCCTGACGCCGTCTCCGGTCGCCGCCGCCGCCGACCAGCTCGGCATCCCCGCGATCAAGGCGAACCGCCTGGGCGAGCAGGTAACGGAGCGCGTCGCCTCCCTCGCCCCGGACCTCGGCGTGATCGTCGCGTACGGCGGGCTGGTGCGCGAGCCGCTGCTCTCCCTTCCCCGTCTGGGCTGGGTCAACCTCCACTTCTCGCTCCTCCCGCGCTGGCGCGGTGCCGCCCCCGTTCAGCACGCGGTGATCGCGGGCGATCAGGAGACCGGCGCCGCCGTGTTTCAGCTCGTCCCGGCGTTGGATGCGGGTGACGTCTTCGCCGAGATCCGTCGCCCGGTCGGCGCCGACGAGACCGCCGGCGAGCTGCTCGACGCGCTGGCCGTGTCCGGTGCGACCCTGCTCGCCGACACCGTCGACGCCCTCGCTGCCGGCACCGCCGTCGCCCGGCCGCAGGAGGGGGAGCCGACGCTCGCCCCCAAGCTCGCCCTCGACGACGCGCACCTCGACTTCGGTCGACCGGCGGACGACGTGTACGCCCGACTCCGGGGGGTGACGCCGGAACCGGGCGCGTTCGCTCTGCTCGACGGCGAGCGATTCAAGATCGCCGAAGCCCGTCGCGCGCCCGATGCCGAGCCCGTTGCTCCCGGCCAGGTGGAGTTGCGCGACAAGCGCGTCCTCGTCGGTACCGGCACGTCGCCTCTCGAACTCGTCACCGTGCAGCCTGCGGGCAAGCGGGCCATGGGGGCCGCCGACTGGTGGCGCGGCGCCGGCGGAACGGCGGTGCTCTCGTGAGCGAACGGCGCCCGCACGACAACAGCCCGCGCAACGGCGGTCCTCGCGGCGACCGCTCGCGCGGCGACCGTCCCCGCACCGACCGCCCGCGCGAGGGCCGCCGTGACGACCGCCCCGCGGAGCCCCTCGTCCAGCCCGCCCGCCGGGTCGCCCTCGACGTGATCGCGGCGGTGAGCGATTCCGATGCGTACGCCAACCTCCTGCTGCCCACGCGCATCGCCCGCGCGCGCCTGTCGCCGGCCGACGCCGCCCTGGCGACCGAGCTGACGTACGGGACCCTGCGCATGCAGGGGTACTACGACCGCGTCATCGCCGACGCCGCGGGCCGTCCCGTCGACCGCATCGACCCGCCGATCCTCGACGTGCTGCGGCTCGGAGCGCACCAGCTGCTCTCGACCCGCATCCCGTCGCACGCGGCGGTGAACGAGTCCGTCGCACAGGCGAGGCTGGTCGGCAGTCGATCCGCGACCGGCTTCGCGAACGGCGTGCTGCGTGAGATCGGGCGGCACACGCCCGAGGAATGGCGCGAGCGCGTCGCCGCCGGGGCCAGGAACGAGGACGACCGGCTCGCGGCGCTCACGTCGCACCCCACGTGGGTGATCCGCGCATTCCGTCGGTCGCTCGCCGCAGAAGGACGGGGTGACGAGCTGGAGGCACTGCTCGACGCCGACAACGCCGCGCCGCGCGTCAACCTGGTCGCCCTCCCCGGACTGGCCGAGCCGCCCGCCGGGGCGCGGCCCGATCGGTTCTCGCCGGTGGGCTTCACCGGCGACGGCGGCGACCCGCTCGGCCTGGTCGAGTCGTCGAAGGGACGCCTCCGCGTGCAGGACGAGGGCTCCCAGCTCGCGGCCCTGGCCCTCACGCGTGCGCGGCCGGTGCGGTCGGGCGAGCGGTGGCTCGATCTCTGCGCCGGCCCCGGCGGCAAGGCGGCGCTGCTCGCCGCGGAGGCCCTCGCGGGGGGCGCCGAGCTGGTCGCCAACGAACTCGTCCCCGCCCGGGCCGAACTCGTGCGCAAGGCCCTTGCGGCCGTGCCGCTCGACGTTCCCGTGTGGGAAGAGGACGGCACCGCGATCGGCGACGAGCATCCCGAGGCGTTCGACCGCATCCTGCTCGACGCACCGTGCACCGGACTGGGTGCCCTGCGCCGCCGGCCCGAGGCCCGCTGGCGCAAGGAGCCGAAGGACGTCGCCGAGCTGAGCGCTCTGCAGAACCGCCTGATCGACTCGGCGATCGATGCACTCGCGCCCGGTGGTCTGCTGGCCTACGTGACCTGCTCGCCGCACATCGCCGAGACGCGCAGTGTCGTCGCCGGCGCGCTCGACCGGCATCCCGAGCTCGAAGCAGTCGGCACCGCCGCCGTGGTGCAGGGGCTCGCCCAGGAGCCCCTCGACCTGGCCGGCGATCCGGAGGTCGTGCAGCTCTGGCCGCACCGGCAGCTCACGGACGCCATGTTCATCGCGCTGCTCGCCAAGCGTGCCCAATAGGCTGGACGCATGGCCCGTATCAACCCGAGCATCCTCGCCGCCGATTTCGTCAACCTGGAGCGCGACCTCGCCCGGATCGCCACGGCGGATCTGGTCCACGTCGACGTCATGGACAACCACTTCGTGCCGAACCTCACGTTCGGCCCGCAGATGGTGGAGCGCATCCAGGCGGTGAGCGCCATCCCGCTCGACGTGCACCTGATGATCGACGACCCCGACCGCTGGGCGCCGGGATACGCGGAGCTGGGCGCCTACTCGGTCACGTTCCACGCCGAGGCCGCCGCCGACCCGGTGACCCTGGCCCGTCGGCTGCGGGAGATCGGCGCCCGCGCGGGCATCGCCCTCAAGCCGGGCACCGACGTCGCGCCGTACCTGGACCTCCTGCCCGAGTTCGACCAGGTGCTCGTCATGACCGTCGAGCCGGGATTCGGCGGCCAGTCGTTCATGCCGCAGACCATGCCCAAGCTGCGCGCGCTGCGCGAGGCGGTCGAGGCACGCGGCCTCGATGTCTGGCTGCAGGTCGACGGGGGAGTCACGACGGAGACCATCGTCACGGCCGCCGAGAACGGTGCGGACACCTTCGTCGCCGGATCCAGCGTGTTCCGGGGCGAGCCGGCCGATCAGATCGCCGGCCTGCGGGCGGCCGTCGCCGCGCACTCCCACTGACGGCGGCGCACAGGGGTCCCCGCGACCGCTACGCTGTAATGGTGAAAACCTTCGACGACCTCTTCGCCGAGCTCAGCGAGAAGGCCGCCACCCGCCCGGAGGGATCCGGGACGGTGCGCGAGCTGGATGCGGGCGTGCACGCCATCGGAAAGAAGATCGTGGAGGAGGCCGCCGAGGTCTGGATGGCCGCGGAGTACCAGTCCGACGAGGAGACGGCCGAGGAGATCTCGCAGCTGCTCTACCACCTCCAGGTGCTCCTGCTGGCCAAAGGCCTGACGCCGGCCGACGTCTACCGACATCTGTGACGCTGCCCTCGAACGCGCCGTGAGGCGCATCCCGCAACCGTCGCACCAGGAAAGACATCGCACATGCTGAAGATCGCCGTCCCCAACAAGGGTTCCCTCTCCGAGACCGCGGCGCAGATGCTCCACGAGGCGGGCTACGTCGGCCGCCGCGACCCCAAGGAGCTCATCGTCACGGACGCGCGCAACGGGGTGGAGTTCTTCTACCTTCGTCCGCGTGACATCGCCACCTACGTCGGCTCCGGCGCGCTCGACGTCGGCATCACCGGGCGTGACCTCCTGCTCGACTCGGGTTCAACCGCGAGCGAGATCGCGTCTCTCGACTTCGCCGCCTCCACCTTCCGTTTCGCCGCCCCGGCCAACGGGTTCACCGACCTCGCGGACCTTCAGGGCAAGCGGGTCGCGACGAGCTACCCCGGCCTGGTCGGCGACTTCCTCGCCGAGCGCGGGGTGGATGCCGCCCTCATCAAGCTCGACGGCGCCGTGGAGTCCGCGGTGCGGCTGGGCGTCGCGGACGCGGTCGCCGACGTGGTCGAGACCGGGTCCACCCTGCGCAAGCAGGGGCTGGAGATCTTCGGTCCGGTCATCCTCGAGTCCGAGGCCGTGCTCATCTCGTCGCCCACGCGCGCGGCGGGCGTCGACACCCTGCTGCGCCGGCTCCAGGGAGTCATGGTCGCCCGCCAGTACGTGCTCGTCGACTACAACCTGCCCGCGGTGCTGCTCGACCGCGCCGTCGCGCTGACCCCGGGCGTCGAGTCCCCGACGGTTTCGCCCCTCGGCGAGCCCGACTGGGTCGCCGTGCGCGTGATGATCAAGCAGGACCAGACCAACCGCGTCATGGACGATCTCTACGAGCTGGGCGCGCGGGCCATCCTGGTCACCTCCATCCACGCGGCGCGGATCTGATGTCCGTCGCGGTCCGCGTCATCCCGTGCCTCGACGTGGCCGCCGGCCGCGTCGTCAAGGGGGTGAACTTCCAGAACCTCCGCGACCAGGGCGACCCGGTCGAGCTGGCGCGCAAGTACTTCGAGCAGGGGGCGGACGAGCTCACCTTCCTCGACGTGACGGCGACGGTGGACGATCGCTCCACCACCTACGACGTGGTGCAGGCGACGGCCGAGCAGGTCTTCATCCCGCTCACGGTCGGCGGCGGCGTGCGCAGCGCGGAGGACGTCGCGCGGCTGCTCGGCAGCGGCGCGGACAAGATCGGGGTCAACTCGGCCGCCATCGCGCGACCGGAGCTGATCGCGGACATCGCCGACCGGTTCGGTGCCCAGGTGCTGGTGCTCTCGCTCGACGTCAAGCGATCGGCGGCCACGCCATCGGGCTTCGTCGTGACGACGCACGGCGGCCGCACCGAGACGGAGCTCGACGCCCTCGACTGGGCGCGCCGGGCGATCGAGCTGGGCGCGGGCGAACTGCTCGTGAACTCGATCGACGCCGACGGCACCAAGGAGGGCTTCGACCTGGAGCTCATCCGCGAGATGCGGGCGATCAGCAGCGTGCCCGTCATCGCATCCGGCGGCGCGGGCGCCGTCGCCGATTTCGCGCCCGCGATCGAGGCCGGCGCCGACGCCGTCCTCGCCGCGAGCGTTTTCCACTCCGGCGAGCTGACGATCGGCGACGTCAAGGAGGCCCTGGCACAGGCAGGACGGGAGGTCCGCTCATGAGCGACGACCAGCGCGCGGTGCTCGACCGCATCACCTTCACCGAGAACGGGCTCGTCCCCGCGATCATCCAGCAGTGGGACACCCGCGAGGTGCTCATGATGGGCTGGATGGACGCCGAGGCGTTCCGCCGGACGATGACCGAGGGGCGGGTGACCTTCTGGTCGCGCTCCCGGCAGGAGTACTGGCGCAAGGGCGACACGTCCGGCCACGTGCAGTTCGTGAAGTCCGCCGCGCTCGACTGCGACGGTGACACCCTCCTGGTGACGGTCGACCAGATCGGCGCCGCCTGCCACACCGGCACCCGCACCTGCTTCGACGCGGATCAGCTCGACCCCGTCGTCGGGGACGGCGCCGCCGACTCCGACGAGATGAGGTCCGACCTGTGATCGCGACGACCGCCGCCTCCACCACCACGCGCGACGACTTCGACGCGCTGGTCGGCAGCCACCGCGTCGTACCCGTCGTGCGCGAGCTGTTCGCCGACGGGGAGACCCCGGTCGGCATCTACCGCAAGCTCGCCGCCGGACGTCCGGGCACCTTCCTGCTCGAGTCCGCGGAGCAGGGCGGGATCTGGTCGCGCTTCTCGTTCGTCGGCGCCGCGTCGTTCGGCGTGCTCACCCAGCAGGGCGACGACGTGCGCTGGCTCGACTACGGCGTGTCGGCCGAACGCGCGCTCGGCGGGGAGACCGCCCTGCGTCCGCTCGCCGCCCTCGCCGCGCTGCACGAGCGCTGGCAGACGCCCCGCATCCCGGGCCTGCCCCCGCTGACCGGCGGCCTGGTCGGCTTCATCGGCTGGGAGGCGATCCGCCAGATCGAGCGGTTGCCCGACCAGCCGCCGGCGGACTACGACATCCCGGGACAGGCGCTCGCCTTCGCGGCGGACCTCGCCGTGGTCGACCACCGGTCGGGCACGGTCAAGCTCATCGCCAACGCCCTCGCCGACGGCGCGGAGCCGGCCGAGGTGCTGTGGGCCGACGCCCAGGCGCGCCTCGACCGGATGCAGCGCGAACTGGCGCAGCCGTCCGAGGCGTGGCTCGCGGAGGTCGACCTCGACACACCGGCCGAGCCCGTCTCCCGCACGCGCGAGGAGGACTTCCTCGCGTCGGTGGAGGTCGCCAAGGAGCGCATCGTCGCGGGCGACATCTTCCAGGTCGTCATCTCGCAGCGTTTCGAGCTGGAGTGCAGCGCGTCCTCGCTCGACGTCTACCGCGTCCTGCGCGCCCTGAACCCGAGCCCGTACATGTACCTGCTCTCCCTGGAGCGGCCGGACGGCGGCGCGTACCAGATCGTCGGCTCTTCGCCCGAGGCCCTCGTGAAGGTGCAGGAGGGGCGCGCGTTCACGCACCCCATCGCGGGTTCACGACCCCGCGGCGCGACGCCGGAGGAGGATCTCGAGCTCGAGACGTCCCTCCTCGCCGACGACAAGGAGCGTGCCGAGCACCTCATGCTCGTGGACCTCGCCCGCAACGACCTGCTCAAGGTCTGCGCCGCCGGCTCGGTCGAGGTGACCGAGTTCATGCGCATCGAGCGGTTCAGCCACATCATGCACATCGTCTCGTCGGTGGAGGGCGACCTCCTGCCCGACGCCTCGGCGATCGACGTGTTCCGCGCGACGTTCCCCGCCGGAACGCTCTCGGGCGCGCCGAAGCCGATGGCGCTGCGGATCATCGACGAGCTCGAACCGGCGCAGCGCGGCGTGTACGGGGGAGTGATCGGCTACTTCGACTTCGCCGGTGACGCCGACCTCGCCATCGCCATCCGCACGGCCACGATCATGGACGGCGTCGCGCGGGTGCAGGCCGGCGGCGGACTGGTCGCCGACTCGGTCCCGCGCAGCGAGTTCCAGGAGTCCCAGAACAAGGCCGCCGCGCCGCTGCGCGCGGTCGCGGTGGCGAACGCGATGCGCCGGGTGACCGGCGCCGCGGACGGCGGGCGCTGATCGCGATGGCGACCCAGGAGCAGGACGGCACGACGGCGGAGCACGAGGCCGCGCGCCCCGTGAACCGCCGCGCCAAGTACATCGCGCTGCTCGCGCTGGTGGTCGGCAGCGGGCTCACGCTCCTGTCGGCGACGCAGACCTGGTTCACCGTGCACCTCACCGACGTGGGGAGTCACGTCGGCGCGCTGGGCGTGCCCGGTTCGACCGCGGCCCCGGCGCTCACGGCCCTCGCGCTCGCGGGCCTCGCACTGACCGCTGCCCTGGCCATCGCCGGCCCGATCTTCCGCATCGTGCTCGCGCTCCTCGGCCTCCTGCTCGGCGTCTCCGTGCTGATCTCGGCCGGCAGCGCCCTGGGGGATGCGCTGCGCGCCTCCTCGTCGGTCATCACGACGGCGACCGGCGTCGCGGGCGAGTCCTCCATCCGACGACTCGTGGATGCGGTCGACGTGCAGTTCTGGCCGTGGCTCGCCGTCGTCGGAGGGGCGCTGATCGTGCTGGCGAACGTCGCGGTCGTGCTCTTCTCGCGGCTCTGGCCCGGGTCGTCGCGTAAGTACCAGACCCGGTTCGCCGGCGAGGACGGCCGGGACGCCGCTGCCGTGCTCGGCGTCGCCGACACGCCCGAATCGGACGACGACGAGGCGCGCGCGGTGGCCGAGGGGGAGACCGGCTCCGAGCCCGCGTCCCTCGATCGCGACACCGCGATCGACAGCTGGGACGAGCTGAGCCGCGGCGACGATCCCACGCGCTGAGCCACTAGACTTGATCCGTTCCCATTCCCGTGCGTGCCCGTCGGCGCGCACCCGACGTGCAGGAGTCCCATGAGCACCGAGTCAGTCGAGCCAGGCCACGGTCATTCGCCGGCGGCGTGGACGGCCGTGATCATCATGCTGGTCGCCTTCGCCATCGGCGCTGTGGCGTTCTTCTTCGATGCGCCGGTCATCGTCTGGGCGGCGGCCGGTCTGGCCGTCGTGGGTCTCATCGTCGGCTGGATCATGAAGCGCGCGGGCTACGGAGTCGGCGGCTCCAAGTACACCCCGAAGGGTCACTGACGCGTGCTCGCCGACCTCGTCGCCGGCGCGCTCGAGGATGCTGAACGGCGGCGCGCCGAGCGTCCGCTCGCCGTCGTCGAGGCAGCAGCCCTCGACCGTGCCCCCGCACTCGACGCCCTCGCCGCCCTCGCCCCCGCGGACCGCATCAAGGTCATCGCGGAGGTCAAGCGGGCGAGCCCGTCGCGCGGCGCCCTCGCCGACATCCCCGACCCGGCCGCCCTCGCGGCCGCGTACGAGACCGGCGGCGCGAGCGCGATCAGCGTCCTGACCGAGGAGCGCCGCTTCCGCGGCTCGCTCGCCGACCTGGAGTCGGTCCGCGCCGCGGTGTCGATCCCGGTGCTCCGCAAGGAGTTCGTCGCCGATCCGTACCAGATCTTCGAGGCGCGCGCCGCGGGCGCCGACCTCGTGCTCCTCATCGTCGCCGCTCTCGACCAGCAGACCCTGGTCTCGCTGCACGACCTGATCGTCGAGCTGGGCATGACCCCGCTGGTGGAGGCGCACACCGAGGACGAGCTGAGCCGGGCGTTCGACACCGGCGCGAAGCTCGTGGGCGTCAACGCCCGTAACCTCTCCACATTCGAGCTGGATCGCGATCTGTTCGGCCGCCTGGCCGACCGGTACCCGTCCGGCACCATCCGCGTCGCGGAGTCCGCCGTCCTCTCGGCGGCCGACGTGGCGCACTACCGAGCGGCGGGCGCGGACGTCGTGCTCGTCGGCGAGGCGCTCGTCACGAGCGACCCCGTCGCCACGCTCGGCGAGTTCCTGGGAGTCTGATGTCCCTCCGTTCCGAGACCGGTCCCTACTTCGGCGACTTCGGCGGCCGCTTCGTGCCCGAATCGCTCGTCGCCGCGCTGGACGAGCTGTCCGCGGCGTGGGAGGAGGCCAAGGCCGACCCCGCGTTCCACGCCGAGCTGGACGAGCTGCACCGCTCCTACACCGGCCGTCCGTCGATCATCACCGAGGTGCCCCGCTTCGCGGAGCACGCGGGTGGAGCGCGCATCATCCTCAAGCGCGAGGACCTGAACCACACCGGGTCGCACAAGATCAACAACGTGCTCGGCCAGGCCATCCTGACGAAGCGCATCGGCAAGAAGCGCGTCATCGCCGAGACCGGCGCCGGCCAGCACGGCGTCGCGACGGCGACGGCCGCCGCGCTGTTCGGCCTCGAGTGCACCGTCTACATGGGCGAGGTCGACACGGAGCGCCAGGCGCTCAACGTCGCCCGCATGCGCCTGCTCGGCGCCGAGGTCATCGCGGTCAAGACCGGGTCGCGCACCCTCAAGGACGCGATCAACGACGCGATGCGCGACTGGGTCACCAACGTTGAGACCACCAACTACATCTTCGGCACAGTCGCCGGTCCGCACCCGTTCCCGGCGATGGTCCGCGACCTCCAGAAGATCATCGGCGAGGAGGCCCGCGAGCAGGTGCTGGCGCTGACCGGCCGTCTTCCCGACGCCGTCGCCGCGTGCGTCGGCGGCGGCTCGAACGCCATCGGCATCTTCCACGCCTTCCTGGACGACGAGGACGTGCGCCTCGTCGGCTTCGAGGCCGGGGGCGAGGGCGCCGAGACGCCCCGCCACGCCGCGACGATCACCAAGGGCCGCCCCGGCGTCCTGCACGGCGCGCGCAGCCTGCTCCTCCAGGACGAGGACGGGCAGACCATCGAGTCGCACTCGATCTCCGCCGGCCTCGACTACCCGGGCGTCGGCCCGGAGCACTCGTGGCTCTCCTCGATCGGCCGCGCCGAGTACCGGCCTGTGTCCGACGCGGACGCGATGGAGGCTCTGCGCCTGCTCAGCCTGACCGAGGGCATCATCCCGGCGATCGAGTCGTCGCACGCCCTCGCCGGTGCGCTCGTGCTCGGGCGCGAGCTCGGCCCGGACGGCATCGTGCTCGTCAACCTCAGCGGCCGCGGCGACAAGGACATGGAGACCGCCGGCCGCTACTTCGGCCTGATCGACGAAGGAGCCGTGCAGTCGTGAGCCGGGTCGCCGACACCATCGCCCAGCGCAACCGGGAGGCCGGCGGCGCGCTCATCGGCTACCTGCCGGCCGGGTTCCCCGACCTCCAGACGAGCATCGACGCCGCCGTGGCCCTCGCCGAGAACGGCGTCGACGTCATCGAGCTGGGCCTGCCGTACTCCGACCCCGTCATGGACGGCACCGTCATCCAGGCGGCTACGCAGCAGGCCCTCGCGGGCGGTTTCCGCCTGCGCGTCGGCTTCACCGCGGTCCGCGAGATCACGAAGCGCGCGGACATCCCCGTGCTCGTGATGACCTACTGGAACCCCGTGCTGCAGTACGGGGTGGACCGCTTCGCGGACGACCTCGTGGCCGCCGGGGGAGCTGGCCTCATCACGCCGGACCTCATCCCGGACGAAGGCGCCGAGTGGCTCGCCGCGTCCGAGCGGGCCGGCCTGGACCGCGTCTTCCTCGCCGCGCCGACATCGACCGACGAGCGCCTCCGACAGACGGTGGAGGCGAGCCGCGGCTTCGTCTACGCCGTCTCGACGATGGGCATCACCGGTGCCCGCTCCGACGTGGACGCCGCCGCCCGCACGCTCATCGGCCGCCTCCGCGAGGCCGGCGCGACGAGCGCCTGCGTGGGTGTCGGCATCTCGACGGGCGCCCAGGTGCGCGAGGTGCTCGAGTACGCCGACGGCGCGATCGTCGGCTCCGCACTGGTCAAGGCCCTCGCCGACGGCGGGGTCGAGGCGGTGGCCCGGACGGCCGCCGAACTGGCGGGTGGCGCGGCGCGGTAGCGCCGTCGTCTTAGACTATGGAGGCTGCGCGGCGATCCGCGCCGGCCTGACCGTGACGAAAGGTGAGTCTTCGGGTGTTTGCGACGATGAGCAGCTGGTACGCCAGCATCCCGAGCCCGGGGCCCGAGTGGCAGAACATCCCGATCGACCTGTTCGGGTGGCACTGGCGCATCCAGACCTACGCGATCATGATCCTGATCGGGATCGTCGTGGCGGTGCTGTGGACCTCGCGCCGACTCAGCAAGCGCGGCGGCGAGCCGGGCGTGGTGCTCGACTTCACGCTGTGGGCGGTCGTCCTCGGCATCGTCGGAGCCCGCCTGTACCACGTGTTCACGCACCCGGGCGACTACTTCTACGCGGGCGCCAACCCGTGGAACGTCTTCGCGATCTGGGAGGGCGGCAACGCCATCTTCGGCTCGCTGATCGGCGGCGCCGTCGGCGTGCTGATCGCGTCGCGCATCACCGGCGTGCGGTTCTGGTCCTTCGCGGACGCCCTCGCCCCCGCCCTGCTGCTCGCTCAGGCGATCGGCCGCCTCGGCAACTACGTCAACCAGGAGCTGTTCGGCCTGCCGACGAACCTGCCGTGGGGTCTGCAGATCGACGCCGACAACAAGGCGATCCCCGTCGGCCTGCCCGACGGCACGCTCTTCCAGCCGCTGTTCCTCTACGAGATCATCTGGAACGTCATCGGCGTCGTCGTGATCCTCTTCCTCGAGCGCAAGTTCCAGCTGCGCTGGGGCAAGACCCTCGCCGTGTACCTCATCTGGTACGGCCTCGGCCGCTCCTACCTGGAGTCGATCCGCATCGACCCGAGCGAGTTCAACATCCTCGGCATCCCGACCAACGTGTGGGCGGCGTTCCTGGCCGTCATCCTCGGCATCGTCATCCTCATCGTGCAGACGCGCCGCCACCCCGGACTCGAGCCGAGCGTGTACCGCCCGGGTCGTGAATGGGTGCGGCCGGATGCTGAGGTAGACTCTGACGACACGGACTCGGATGACGAGGTCCCCGACGAGGACGACGGGGTACCCGCCGGATCCTCAGGAGCCAAGGCCACAAGCCCAACGAACGGTTGAACCCCGTCGGCTCGCACCACCCGCAACGTCTGTCGAGGCAATCCCGAAAGCATCACCGACCGCACCGAGCCACCAGGCCGCACACAGCCCGGTGAGCGCGGCGGATCCACCACCTCTCAGGGCCGATGGCGTCCCCGCACTTACATCCCCACATCCACGACACTGTGAGGACGGTCGAAAGATGGCGTTCACGCCTCCCCGAACCCGGTTCAGCACCCTCCCTGCGAAGCAAGGTCTCTACGACCCCGCCGACGAGAAGGACGCCTGTGGCCTCGCCATGGTGGCGACCCTGCGCGGCACCGCCGGGCATGACATCATCGACGCCGCGCTGCAGGCGCTGCGCAACCTCGAGCACCGCGGCGCGGTCGGCTCCGACGCCGGCACCGGCGACGGCGCGGGCATCATCACGCAGGTGCCCGACGTCTTCCTGCGCGCCGTCTCCGGACTGGACCTGCCGGCGGCCGGTCAGTACGCGGTCGGCAACGCCTTCCTCCCGACCGCGGAGGAGGAGCGCGCGGCCGTCAAGCAGGCCGTCGAGGCCATCGCGGCCGAGCAAGACCTGACGGTCCTCGGCTGGCGCGAGGTGCCGGTGCGGCCGGACGAGCTCGGGAACCTGGCGCGCGACGCGATGCCGGTCATCGAGCAGCTGTACGTGTCGAGCACGCGCGTCGACGAGCAGGGCGCCCCGCTCGCCGGGATCGCCCTCGACCGGCTGACGTTCTTCCTGCGCAAGCGCGCGGAGCGCGAGCTGGACCTCTACTTCTCGTCGCTGTCGAGCCGCACCCTGGTCTACAAGGGCATGGTCACGACCCTGCAGCTCGAGCCGTTCTACCCGGACCTCTCCGACCAGCGCTTCGCCTCCAAGCTCGCCCTGGTGCACTCGCGCTACTCCACGAACACGTTCCCCTCCTGGCCGCTCGCGCAGCCGTTCCGGATGATCGCGCACAACGGTGAGATCAACACGGTGCAGGGCAACCGCAACTGGATGCGCGCCCGCCAGTCGCAGCTCGAGAGCGAGCTGCTCGGCGACCTCTCGCCCGTCTTCCCGATCGTCACGCCCGGCGCGAGCGACTCCGCCTCGTTCGACGAGGTCGTGGAGCTCATCTCGCTCACCGGCCGGTCGCTCCCGCACGCGGTGATGATGATGGTGCCGGAGGCCTGGGAGAACCAGACCGAGATCGACCCGGTCCGCCGCGACTTCTACGAGTACCACTCCATGCTCATGGAGCCGTGGGACGGCCCCGCCGCGATCGTCTTCACCGACGGCTCGGTCGTCGGCGCGACCCTGGACCGCAACGGCCTGCGCCCCGGCCGGTACGTCGTGACGAACGACGGCCTCGTGGTGCTCGCCTCCGAGATCGGCGTGCTCGACATCGAGCCGAGCCGCGTCGTGCGCAAGGGCCGTCTGCGCCCGGGCCGCATGTTCCTGGTCGACACGGTCGCCGGACGCCTGATCGAGGACGACGAGATCAAGTCGGAGCTCGCCGCCGGTGCGCCCTACGGGGAGTGGCTGGACGAGGGCCGGATCAACCTCAAGGACCTGCCGGAGCGCGAGCACATCGTGCACACCCCGGCCTCCATCACGCGCCGTCAGCGCACCTTCGGCTACACGGAGGAGGAGGTCCGCATCCTCCTGAAGCCGATGGCGACCACCGGTGCCGAACCGCTCGGCGCGATGGGGTCGGACACGCCGGTCGCGGTGCTCTCGCAGCGTCCGCGCCTGCTCTTCGACTACTTCACCCAGCAGTTCGCCCAGGTGACGAACCCGCCGCTGGACTCGATCCGCGAAGAGGTCGTCACCTCGCTGAAGCTCGGTCTCGGCCCGGAGCGCAACCTGCTGTCGGCCGGTCCCGAGCACGCCCGTCAGGTCGTCCTGGACTTCCCGGTGATCGACAACGACGAGCTCGCCAAGATCCAGCACATGGATCCGGCGCCCGGCAGCCGCCTGACCACGACGATCCGCGGCCTCTACCGCTTCGACGCGGGCACCGACGCCATGGAGCGCCGCCTCGCCGAGATGTGCGACGAGGTCGACGAGGCGATCGAGGCCGGCGCGCAGTTCATCGTGCTCAGCGACCGCGACTCCAACAAGGACCTCGCGCCCATCCCGTCGCTGCTCATGCTCGCGGCCGTGCACCACCACCTGATCCGTGCCGAGAACCGCATGAAGGTCGGACTGATCGTGGAGGCGGGCGACGTCCGCGAGGTGCACCACGTCGCGCTGCTGATCGGCTACGGCGCCTCGGCGATCAACCCGTACCTGGCGATGGAGACCTGCGAGGACCTCGTCCGCTCCGGCTTCATCACGGGAGTGACGCCCGAGAAGGCGGTCAAGAACGTGATCAAGGCGCTCGGCAAGGGCGTCCTGAAGATCATGTCCAAGATGGGCATCTCGACGGTGTCGTCGTACGCCGCGGCGCAGGCGTTCGAGGCCGTCGGCCTCAGCCAGGCCTTCGTCGACCGCTACTTCACCGGCACGACGAGCAAGCTCGGCGGCGTGGGCATCGAGGTCATCGCGGCCGAGAACCTCTCGCGCCACGAGAGCGCCTACCCGGCCGAGAGCGCCATCGTCGCGCACGAGCGCCTGGCGACCGGCGGCGAGTACCAGTGGCGCCGCGACGGCGCCCCGCACCTCTTCAACCCGGAGACGGTCTTCCGCCTCCAGCACTCGACGCGCACGCGCCGCTACGACGTCTTCCGCGAGTACACGAAGCTGGTCGACGACCAGTCCGAGTCGCTCATGACGCTGCGCGGGATGTTCGCCCTCAAGGCGGGCGAGCGCACCCCGGTGCCGCTGGACGAGGTCGAGTCGATCGAGTCGATCGTCAAGCGCTTCTCCACCGGCGCGATGAGCTACGGCTCCATCTCGAAGGAGGCGCACGAGACCCTCGCGATCGCCATGAACCGGCTCGGCGCCAAGTCGAACACCGGTGAGGGCGGCGAGGACCTCGACCGTCTGCTCGACCCCGAGCGCCGCAGCGCGATCAAGCAGGTCGCGTCGGGGCGCTTCGGCGTCACGAGCATGTATCTCACGCACGCGGACGACATCCAGATCAAGCTCGCGCAGGGCGCCAAGCCGGGCGAGGGCGGTCAGCTGCCGCCGACCAAGGTCTACCCTTGGGTGGCGCGCACCCGGCACGCGACGGCCGGCGTCGGCCTCATCTCGCCGCCGCCGCACCACGACATCTACTCGATCGAGGACCTCAAGCAGCTGATCTTCGACCTCAAGCGGGCCAACCCGGGCGCACGCGTCCACGTGAAGCTCGTCTCGGAGTCGGGCATCGGCGCGGTCGCCGCCGGCACCGCGAAGGCCCTCGCCGACGTCATCCTGGTCTCGGGCCACGATGGCGGCACGGGAGCCTCCCCGGTCAACTCGCTCAAGCACGCGGGCACCCCGTGGGAGCTCGGCCTGGCCGAGACGCAGCAGACGCTGATGCTCAACGGGATGCGCGACCGCGTGGTCGTGCAGGTGGACGGCCAGCTCAAGACCGGCCGCGACGTGATCGTCGGCGCCCTGCTCGGCGCCGAGGAGTTCGGCTTCGCGACGGCGCCGCTGGTGGTCTCCGGCTGCATCATGATGCGCGTCTGCCACCTCGACACGTGCCCGGTGGGCGTCGCCACGCAGAACCCGGAGCTGCGCTCGCGCTTCTCGGGCAAGCCCGAGTTCGTCGTGAACTTCTTCGAGTTCATCGCTCAGGAGGTGCGCGAGTACCTCGCCGAGCTCGGCTTCCGCAGCCTGGACGAGGCGATCGGCCACGCCGAGCTGCTCGACGTCGACCGCGCCGTGCAGCACTGGAAGGCGTCGGGCATGGACCTGTCGCCGATCCTGCACGGCCCGGAGTTCCCGGACACCGCGCCGCGCAAGAACGGCCGCGCCCAGGACCACGAGCTGGAGCTGCACTTCGACAACCAGCTGATCGAGGCCTCCCGCGACGTGCTCGCGAACGGCGGCACGCTGGAGCTGTCCCTGCCGATCCGCAACACGGAGCGCGCGGTGGGCACCATGCTCGGCCACGCCGTCACCGTCGCGCGCGGCGAGAACGGCCTCCCGAACGGTTCGATCGACATCACCCTCACGGGCTCCGCGGGCCAGTCGCTGGGCGCGTTCCTCCCGAGCGGCATCACGCTGCGGCTGGAGGGCGACTCCAACGACTACGTCGGCAAGGGCCTGTCCGGCGGCCAGATCGTCGTGCGCCCGCCGAAGGAGGCCGTGTTCGCGGCCGAGCGCAACGTGATCGCGGGCAACGTGATCGGCTACGGCGCGACGCAGGGCAGCATGTTCATCCGCGGCATCGTGGGCGAGCGCTTCCTGGTCCGCAACTCCGGGGCGACTGCGGTCGTCGAAGGGGTCGGCGACCACGCGCTCGAGTACATGACCGGCGGCCTCGCGGTCATCCTCGGCGGAACGGGGCGCAACCTCGGCGCGGGCATGTCGGGCGGCACCGCCTACGTGTACGAGCTCAAGGAGGACCGCGTCAACCGGGACTCGCTCGCCACCGGTGAGCTGGAGCTGCTGCCCCTCGGCAGCGCCGACGTCGAGATCGTGCGCGACCTGCTCGAGAAGCACCGGGCGGAGACGGGATCGGCGCTGGCCGAGCGCCTCCTCGCCGACTTCGACGCGACGGTCGCGAAGTTCGTCAAGGTGCTGCCGCGGGACTACGCGGCCGTGCTGCAGATGCGTCAGGAAGCCGTCGACGAGGGTCTCGACCCCGATGGCGACATTGTGTGGAACCGAATCTTGGAGGTGACTGGTGGCTGACCCCAAAGGCTTTTTGAAGACCACGGAGCGGGAGCTCCCCAAGCGGCGCCCGGTCTCCGTGCGGCTCATGGACTGGAAAGAGGTCTACGAGGCCGGCGATCCGGCTCAGCTGCGCCGGCAGGCGGGCCGCTGCATGGACTGCGGCGTGCCGTTCTGCCACCAGGGCTGCCCGCTCGGCAACCTCATCCCGGAGTGGAACGACCTGATGTGGCGCGGGGAGGGCCGTCAAGCCATCGACCGCCTGCACGCGACCAACAACTTCCCGGAGTTCACCGGCCGTCTGTGCCCGGCGCCGTGCGAGTCCTCGTGCGTGCTCGGCATCAACCAGCCGGCCGTCACGATCAAGCAGGTCGAGGTCTCGATCATCGACCAGGCCTGGCAGAACGGCTGGGTGCAGCCGCACCCGCCTGAGCGCCTCACCGGCAAGACCGTCGCGGTCGTCGGCTCGGGCCCGGCCGGTCTGGCCGCCGCCCAGCAGCTCACGCGCGCCGGCCACACGGTCGCCGTGTACGAGCGGGACGACCGCATCGGCGGCCTGCTGCGCTACGGCATCCCGGACTTCAAGATGGAGAAGAAGCACCTCGAGGCGCGTCTGAACCAGATGATGGCCGAGGGCACCCGCTTCCGCGCCGGCGTCAACATCGGCGTGGACATCACCTGGGACGACCTGCGCGCGCGCTACGACGCCGTCGTGGTCGCGACCGGTGCGATGGTGCCGCGCGATCTCCCGATCCCGGGCCGGGACCTGGTGGGCGTGCACTACGCGATGGAGTACCTCGTCCAGCAGAACAAGGCGGGCGCCGGCGACGACGTCTCCGGCCAGATCACCGCGGACGGCAAGCACGTCGTGGTCCTGGGCGGCGGCGACACCGGTGCGGACTGCATCGGCACGGCGCACCGACAGGGCGCGGCGAGCGTGACGAACCTCGCGATCGGCGTGCAGCCGCCCGCGGAGCGTCCCGACCACCAGCCGTGGCCGACCACCCCCACGCTCTTCGAGATCCAGTCGGCGCACGAGGAGGGCGGCCAGCGCGAGTACCTCGCGTCGACCGTCGAGTTCCTCGCGAACGAGTTCGGCGAGGTCCGTGCGCTGCGCGTGGCCGAGACCGAGTACCTCGACGGCCGCCGCGTGCCGAAGGCCGGGACCGAGCGCGAGATCCCCGCGGACCTCGTGCTCCTCGCCCTCGGTTTCACGGGCCCGGAGCAGGACGACCTCTCCGCGCAGCTCAACCTCCCGTTCGACCAGCGCGGCAACGTGCAGCGCGACGGGCAGTACCAGACCAGCGAGCCGGGCGTCTTCGTCGCGGGCGACGCCGGGCGCGGCCAGTCGCTCATCGTCTGGGCGATCGCTGAGGGCCGGGCGGCGGCAGCCGCCGTCGACCGGTATCTTGAAGGAGAGACGCAGCTGCCGTCTCCGGTCCGTCCGACCGACCGGGGCATCCTCGTCTGAGGTGACCCGACCAGGGCATCACCACGAACCGCGCGCCGTCAGGGGCGCACGAACAACGGAGCGAACGAAAGCATGAGAAGGGCGAAAATCGTCTCGACCCTCGGGCCGGCGACGTCCAGCTACGACAACATCCGCGCGATCATCGACGCGGGTGTTGACGTGGCCAGGATGAATCTGAGCCACGGCAGCTACGAGGTCCACGAAGGGGTCTACGCCAACGTGCGCAAGGCCGCCGCGGACGCCGGCAAGCCGGTCGCGGTCCTGGTGGACCTGCAGGGACCGAAGATCCGCCTCGGCAAGTTCGAGGCCGGTCCCTACGAGCTCGCCGAGGGCGACATCTTCAAGATCACCACCGAGGACATCATCGGCACCAAGGAGATCTCCTCGACCACGTTCAAGGGCCTGCCCCAGGACGTCAACCCGGGCGACTTCCTGCTGATCGACGACGGCAAGGTCCGCGTCAAGGTCCTCGAGACCGACGGCACCGTCGTGACCACCGAGGTCATCGTTGCGGGCCCGGTCTCCAACAACAAGGGCATCAACCTCCCGGGTGTCGCGGTCAACGTGCCGGCGCTCTCGGACAAGGACGAGGCCGACCTGCGCTGGGGCCTCAAGCTCGGCGCCGACATCATCGCGCTGTCGTTCGTGCGCAACGCCAGCGACATCGAGCGCGTGCACGAGATCATGGCCGAGGAGGGACGCCGCGTCCCCGTCGTCGCCAAGATCGAGAAGCCGCAGGCCGTCGAGGCGCTCGAGGAGATCATCGAGGCGTTCGACGCCATCATGGTCGCCCGTGGCGACCTGGGCGTGGAGCTGCCGCTCGAGGCGGTCCCGATCGTGCAGAAGCGCGCCGTCGAGCTCGCCCGCCGCGCCGCCAAGCCGGTCATCGTCGCCACGCAGATGCTCGAGTCGATGATCTCCAGCCCGGTCCCGACCCGCGCGGAGACCTCCGACGTCGCCAACGCCGTCCTCGACGGCGCGGACGCGGTCATGCTCTCGGGCGAGACCAGCGTCGGCGAGTACCCGACCGTCACGGTGCAGACCATGGCGCGGATCGTCACCTCGACCGAGGAGCACGGTCTCGACCGCATCGCCCCGCTCGGCACCCGGCCCCGCACCCAGTCGGGTGCGATCACGCTGGCTGCCACGGAGGTCGCGGACTTCGTCGAGGCGAAGTACCTCTGCGTCTTCACCGAGTCGGGCGAGTCGGCACGCCGCATGGCGCGCCTGCGCAACAAGATCCCGATCCTGGCCTTCACGCCCGAGGAGTCGACCCGTCGCAAGATGTCGCTCTACTGGGGTGTCGAGTCCTTCGTGGTCGACCGCGTCACCCACACCGACCAGATGGTCGCCCAGGTGGATGAGGCGCTCAAGTCGACCGGCCGTGCCGTGAACGGCGACAAGGTCATCATCATCTCGGGTTCCCCTCCCGGAATCCCCGGCACCACCAACGACATCCGCGTCCACCGCGTCGGCGACGTGCTCTAAGGTCCGGATGGAGGAAGGCCCCGCGTCGATCGGACGCGGGGCCTTCCGCGTGCGCGGGCGGTTTTTCCCGGGGAGCTCGCAGGGTGGTTCGGAGGGGCGGAGCGTATCCTGACCGTATGAAGCACCGATGGATCCGCTGGGCTCCCGCGGTCGTCGTCCCGGTGGCGATCGCCGCCGGTGCGATCGTCGTCCCGCTCGCGGCCGGCGCCGCCGACCTTCCCGTGAAGTCCCCGGAGGACGTCGTCCGGCTCGTCGCCGCGAGCGACACGAAGACGTTCTCGGGGACCGTCGAGCAGAGTTCGGAGCTGGGGTTGCCGGACGTCTCGGCGATCTCGGGCGGCTCATCGTCGAGCTCGTCGTCCTCCGACGAGCAGAGCGCGCTGGAGCTGCTGACCGGAGACCACACGGCCAAGGTCTATGTGGACGGTGCGACCAAGCAGCGCGTCCAGGTGCTGGACCAGCTGGCCGAGCGCGACGCAGTGCGCGACGGCTCCGAGGTCTGGCTGTACGACTCGAAGGGTCAGAGCGCGACGCACCTGACCCTCCCGGCCCACACTGACGCCAGCACCGAGTCCGCCACGCCGACCCCGCTCGCCACGACGCCGCAGGCGCTGGCCGAGAAGCTGATCGCCGCGGCCGATCCGACCACGAAGGTGACCCTTGCGTCGCCGTCGAGCGTCGCTGGACGCGATGCGTACACGCTCGTGCTCACCCCGCGCACCGACGCCACCCTGGTCGGGTCCGTGCGGATCGCGGTCGACGGAGCCACGGGCATCCCGCTGCAGGTGAAGGTCTTCGCGCGCGGTGCCTCGGCGCCGGCGTTCGAGGCCGGCTTCACCACGTTCAGCACGGACCGCGCGGACGCGAGCCTGTTCGCCTTCACCCCGCCGACGGGTGCGAAGGTCACCGAGCAGACCGTGCCTGAGCGCTCTGCGCAGAAGGGTGCGCCCGCGGGCGACCACCCGAAGCCGCAGGTCACGGGCGAGGGCTGGGCGAGCATCGTCACGCTCCCGGCCGGCACCGCTCCTGCCTCCCTCACCGCGGACCCGCTGTTCGCCCAGCTGACGACGAATGTGGATGGCGGACGGGCGCTCAGCACGTCGCTGGTCTCCGTGTTCGTCACCTCCGACGGGCGCGTGCTCGCCGGCGCCGTTCCCGTCTCGGCACTGCAGGCCGCCGCGCAGTGAGCGATGCCGCCGCGATCGCGACGAGCGGCCTGACGAAGCGCTTCCGGTCGCGCGCGGTGGTCGACGGGCTCGACTTGGAGGTGCCGCGCGGCTCGGTCTTCGGCTTCCTCGGCCCGAACGGTTCGGGCAAGACGACCACCATCCGGATGCTGCTGGGTCTCGTCGCCCCGTCGGCGGGGGAGGCCCGGGTGCTCGGCGAGCGGATGCCCGATCGTGGCGCCAGCGTGCTGCCCCGGGTCGGCGCCCTGGTCGAGGGCCCCGCCTTCGCCCCGTACCTGTCCGGGACGGCCAACCTGGTGCGCCGGGACACGGCGGACCGGTACGCGCCCGGAGAGACGCGCACACGCCGTGTGGAGGCCGCTCTGGAGCGGGTGGGGCTGAGCCACGCCGCGGGCAAGCGCGTCCGGGCGTATTCGCTCGGCATGAAGCAGCGGCTCGGCATCGCGGGCGCTCTGCTCACCGACCGGGAGCTGCTCGTGCTCGACGAGCCCACGAACGGCCTCGATCCGCAGGGGACGCGCGAGGTCAGGAACCTCGTCCGTTCGCTCGCCGCCGGCGGGACCACGGTCTTCGTCTCCAGCCATTTGCTCGCCGAGATCGAGCAGATGTGCACGCACGCCGCGATCATGCGTGCGGGGAGGCTGGTCGCGCAGGGCTCGCTGGACGACCTGCGCGGCGGGTCCGGCCCGCGCCTGGTGGTCGAGACGCCGGATGCGTCCCTCGCCGTGACGGTGCTCGCCGCACTCGGTCTCCGGGCCGAGCACACGGCCGAGGGCATCGAGGCACCCCTCGCACCGGGCGCCCCGCAGCCGGAGGAGCTGACGGCCGCGCTCGTCCGCGGCGACGTCCGCGTACGCGGTCTCGCCGTGCGGTCGTCGAGCCTGGAGGAGCGGTTCGTGGAGCTGACCGGGGAGGGCTTCGATGTCGAGCAGTGACGCGCCTCCCGTGGCCGCCGCGCTGACCGTCCGCCGCTCCCGCGCCTCGGCCGGCTGGGCGCTGCTCGGGTCGGAGCTGGCGGTGCTGTTCCGCCGCATCCGCACCTGGGCGATGCTCGCCGCGCTGGCGGCCGTGCCGATTCTGATTGCGGTCGCCGTGCGGATCACGGGCGGATCGAGCCGCGGCCCCGGCTTTCTCAGCCAGATCACCGACAACGGCCTGTTCGTCGCCTTCACGGCGCTCGTCGTGTGCATGCCGTTGTTCCTCCCGCTGACGATCGGCGTGGTGGCGGGAGACACGATCGCGGGGGAGGCGAGCCACGGCACGCTGCGCTACCTGGTCATCGCGCCGGCCGGGCGCCTGCGCCTGCTCGCCGTGAAGTACGCGGGGGCGGCCGCCTTCAGCATCGCCGGCGCGCTCGTCGTCGCACTCGCGGGGGCGGGGATCGGCGCGGCGCTCTTCCCGATCGGCCCGGTGACGCTGCTCTCCGGCACGACGGTGGGCGTGGGGGAGGCGCTGCTCAGGATGCTGCTCATCGCCGCGTTCGTCGTGGTCTCGCTGCTCGGGCTCTGCGCGATCGGGCTCTTCCTGTCGACGCTGACGGACGTCCCGGTCGGCGCCATGGCGGCGACCGCGGTGCTGGCCGTCGTCTCGCAGGTGCTCGATCAGCTCCCGCAGCTGTCGGCCCTGCACCCGTGGCTGTTCTCGCACTACTGGCTGGGCTTCGGCGACCTCCTGCGCGACCCGATCTCGTGGGACGCGTTCGGTCAGAACGCCCTGCTGCAGCTCGGCTACGTGGCCGTGTTCGGGGCGCTGGCGATCGGCCGCTTCACGTCGAAGGACATCCTGTCCTAGCGCAGCCCGCGCGTCACGGAATGGACTCGGCCGCCGCCTCCAGGTCGGATCGCGGGCGCTCCCGCTGCGTCGCGATGGCCGCGCCGGCGGCGACGCAGACGATCACGATGCCGACGAGCTGGACGAGCGTGAACGACTCGTGCAGTACCAGCACGCCGAACACGGTCGCGACGACCGGCCCGAAGCTCGTGATGATGGCGTAGAGGCGCGGCGAGATGCGGCGCAGGATGAACGTGTCCAGGCTGTAGGGCAGCGCCGACGACAGGACGCCCAGTGCGAGCAGAAGCCCGAGGACTCCCCAGTCCAGACGGGAGTAGTCGATGACGACGAGGGCGACGGGGACGGTTAGCACGGTCGCCACGACACTCGCGACGCTGAGTCCCTCCAGCCCGGGCAGGCGCGTCGCCACGCGTCGGGTCAGCAGGATGTACGCGGCCCACGCGGCGGCCGCCGTCAGCGCCAGCACGACGCCGACCGGGTCCAGCGCGCCCTCGGTCGCCGTCAGGAGGAACACCCCTGCGGCGGCTGCGACGGCGCACACCCCGTCCAGCACCCGTCTCGAGCCGACCAGCGCGAGGGCGAACGGGCCCAGGAACTCGATCGTCGCCGCGATGCCGAGCCCGAGCCTCCCGACGGCCTCGTAGAAGCTCAGATTCATGGCCGCGAGGACCACACCGAGGGCGAGCGCGGGCCAGAGCCGGCGCCACGTCAGCTCGGCGCGTCGCGGCCGGTAGAACGGCAGCACCGCGACGGCGGTGACCAGCTGCCGCGCCGCGACGACGACCACCGATCCGACGACCGGGATGAGGAGCCCGGCGATCGACGAGCCGAAGTTGATGCTGACCTCCGTCGCGACCTGGGTGCCGGCGCCGATGGCCCGATCGCGTCTGGAGTTCACTCCGTCGAGCTTAGCCCGCGCCGCATGATCGCCCGGGTCGCGGACGGGCGCCGTACGACCTCGAAGCCGCCGTCGCGGAAGAGCGCGACCGTGCCGTGATACCGCTCGGCGGCGGAGAGCGACGGGCGCTGCTCCGGATCGACGGGATACCCCTCCAGCACCGTCGCGCCGCGGTCGCGCGCGTGGGCGACGGCGCCCGCGAGCAGTTCTCGGGCGATCCCGCGCCGGCGGTACTCCGGCCGGACCACGAAGCAGGTGACGGCCCACGGATCGGCCGGATCGTCATCACGACGGCGCGTGATCGGCGAACGACCCAGCGCCGGGTAGGCGGAGTACGGTTCGACCGCCGCCCAGCCGACCGGCTCTCCGTCGAGGAACGCGAGCACCCCGGGAGACCCGTGCTCGACCTGCTCGTGCAGGAGCGCTGCCCTGTCGTCACGCGTTCCGCCGTCCCACGCCGAGCGCGGGAGCTTGAACCACTGGCACCAGCATCCGCTCGGATCGCCGACCGTCCCAAAGACGGTGCGGATGTCGTCCCACGTGTCCGCGTCGACCGATCGGATGACCACCTCGTCCACCATGGGCTCGACGCTACCGCGCGTGCAGCGCTCCCGCCAGGAGGCTCGGGTGCTCGACGTGCGCGAAGTGCCCGGTCGCGGGGACGGTGATCGAGCGCAGCTGCGGGATGACCTGCGCCAGCGGTCCGTCGTCCGACGCGGGGGAGAACAGGTCGTGGTCGCCGTGGACCGAGACCACGGGGCACCGCACGAGTCGCCACCGTTCCGCCGCCGGGTACACCCGCGCGCACGCGACCGCGCGCACGAACGCGGACGGGCGGAGGTCGCGTGCGAGATCGCTGACCGCCTCGGGGATGTGACGGCCGAAGAGCGGGGCCGTGAGGAGACCGAGGAGGTGCGTCCGTTCGAGCGTCGCGACGAATCGGCCGGCGAGGCCGGGACCGAGGGCCATCAATACGCGCATGGCGACCACGAGCCCCATGAGCGGCGCGTAACGGAGCAGCAGCTGCGGGAGGCCCATCCGGTCGCCGCGCGCGCCGAACGTCGTGCCGGAGACGAGGACCACCGATTGCGTGGCCACCGGCTCCTGCGCGGCGAGCTCCAGCGCCACGAAACCGCCCAGCGAGTGCCCGACCAGCCGCCACCGGTCGTAGCCGAGGGCGCGGACGGTCGCCACGACGGCCGCGGCCAGGCTGGCGGCATCCAGGTGCGTCGCGTCGGCGGGGGAGTCGCCCCAGCCGGGGAGGTCGGGGACGACGAGGTCGGAGACGTCGCCCCCGCTCTCGGCGGCGGCGATGGCGGCGCTCCAGGTCGTCCAGGATCCGGCGGCGCCGTGCAGGAGCACGGTCGCGGTGCGGCTGCGCCGCTCCGTGTGCCGGACCGCGACCGGCCCGCACCGGGTGTTCACCGTCGTCTTCTCCATGCCTGTTGTTCGGAGCGGTGCCACCGTAGGCTTGCCGCGAGGGGAGACACCGTGAACGCATCCGCTGCATCCATCGACCGTCTCGAGCCGAGCGAGGAGACCCTGGACCGATTGGATGCGTGGTGGCGTGCCGCCAACTACCTCTCGGTCGGGCAGATCTACCTGCTGGACAACCCGCTGCTGCGGGAGCCGCTGTCGCGCGACCACATCAAGCCGCGGCTGCTGGGCCACTGGGGCACGACGCCCGGGCTCAACTTCGTCTACGCGCACCTCAACCGCGCGATCCGCGAGCGAGACCTGGACACGATCTTCATCGCGGGCCCCGGGCACGGCGGTCCGGGCGTGGTCGCCAGCGCCTACCTCGACGGCACGTACAGCGAGGTCTACAGCGCCATCGATCAGAGCGTCGACGGGATGCGCCGGCTGTTCCGCCAGTTCTCGTTCCCCGGCGGCATCCCCAGCCATGCGGCCCCGGAGACGCCGGGTTCCATCCACGAGGGCGGCGAGCTGGGCTACTCCCTCTCGCACGCGTACGGTGCGGCCTTCGACAACCCGGAGCTGCTCGTCGCGGCGGTCGTCGGCGACGGGGAGGCCGAGACCGGCCCGCTCGCCACGGCCTGGCACTCGAACAAGTTCCTCGACCCGGTGACCGACGGTGTCGTGCTGCCGATCCTGCACCTCAACGGGTACAAGATCGCGAACCCGACGGTGCTCGCGCGCATCCCCGAGTCCGAGCTGATGGAGCTCATGCGCGGCTACGGCTACACGCCGCACCTGGTCTCCGGCGGTTTCGACGGCGAGGACCCGCGCGAGGTCCACAAGCGCATGGCGGTCGAGCTCGACGTCATCCTGGACGAGATCGCCGAGATCAAACGCGCGGCCATCGCGGGCGAGCTGGAGGGGCGCCCGGCCTGGCCGATGCTCGTGCTGCGCACGCCGAAGGGCTGGACCTGCCCGCCCGTCATCGACGGCCATCCCGCCGAGAACAACTGGCGCTCGCACCAGGTCCCGCTCGCCGACGCGCGCGACACCGAGGCGCACACCCGGCTGCTGGAGAGCTGGCTCGCGTCCTACCGCCCGGAGGAGCTGTTCGACGAGTCGGGCGCTCCGGTCGCGCTCGTGACGGCGCTCGCGCCCGAGGGAGACCGCCGGATGAGCGCGAACCCCGTCGCGAACGGCGGACTGCTGCGCAAGGACCTGCGGCTGCCCGACTTCCGCGACTACGCCGTCGACGTGCCGACGCCGGGTGGTTCGGTGGCGGAGGCGACCCGGGTGCTCGGGGAATGGTTCCGGGATGTCATGCGCGCGAACCCTGAGGACTTCCGGCTGTTCGGCCCGGACGAGACGGCCTCCAACCGCCTGCAGGCCGTGTACGAGGTCACCGGCAAGCAGTGGAACGCCGAGTACTGGCCGATCGACGACGACAACCATCTCGTCCCGAGCGGCCGGGTGATGGAGATGCTGAGCGAGCACCAGTGCCAGGGCTGGCTCGAGGGCTACCTGCTCAGCGGCCGGCACGGGGTGATCACGTCGTATGAGGCGTTCATCCACATCGTGGACTCGATGTTCAACCAGCACGCCAAGTGGCTGAAGTCGTCGCGCGCCATCGCGTGGCGGCGACCGGTGGCCTCCCTCAACTACCTGCTGAGCTCGCACGTGTGGCGGCAGGACCACAACGGCGCCTCCCACCAGGACCCGGGCTTCATCGACCACGTCGTCAACAAGAAGGCGGACGTCGTGCGCGTCTACCTGCCGTTCGACGCGAACACGCTGCTGTCGACCTACGACCACTGCCTGCGGTCGACCGACTACGTGAACGTCGTGGTGGCCGGCAAGCAACCGGCGCCGAACTGGCTGACCATGGACCAGGCCATCGCCCACTGCACCCGAGGTATCGGAATCTTCGAGTGGGCGGGCACGGAGGTCGACGGCGAGGAGCCGGATGTCGTGCTCGGCTGCGCCGGCGACATCCCGACACTGGAGGTGCTCGCCGCGGCGGACATCCTGCGCCACCGCCTCCCGTCGCTGAAGGTGCGCGTGGTCAACGTCGTCGACCTGATGCGCCTGCAGAGCGAGGGCGAGCACCCGCACGGGCTCAACGACCGCGAGTACGACGCGCTCTTCACCACCGACAAGCCGGTGATCTTCGCCTATCACGGCTACCCGTGGCTCATCCACCGCCTGACGTACCGTCGCGAGGGCCACGGCAATCTCCACGTGCGCGGCTACAAGGAGGAGGGCACGACCACCACGCCGTTCGACATGGTCATGCTCAACGACCTCGACCGGTACCACCTCGTCATCGACGTGCTCGACCGCGTGCCGGGGCTCGCCGCACGCGAGACGGCGTTCCGCCAGGAGATGCAGGACGCCCGCCTGGCCGCCCGGCAGTACACGCGCGAGCACGGCGAGGACATCCCGGTGGTGGCCGAGTGGACCTGGGGCGGCGAGACGTCGGGCCCCCGCCTCGATACGACTGGCGGGGACAACGATTAGGGACGAGGGACGGTCTACAGGGGCTGCGCCGACGCCGGGTCGACGACGGTCAGTTCGGCGATCTTCGCCTGCCGTCCGTCGCCGGAGGAGCGGCCGGTGAGCCGGCGCCCGATCCACGGCAGCACGAACCGGCGGTAGTACTCGGCGGTCCGGCGGCTGCGCTCGCCGCCGGGGCCGGCCGCGACCTCCTCGACGCCCCACTCCTCGGGCACCGGGACGTCGAACGCGGTCAGCACGTTGCTCGCCACGCGGGCATGGCCGAGGGCGTTGAGGTGGAGGCGGTCCGCCGACCAGTAGCGGATGTCCTCCAGGCCCTCGTCGGCCCAGTTGTCGACGAAGGTGATGCCGTCGCGCGGGAGCATGGCGCGCACCTCGCGGGCGAGCTCGTTGCCGCGCTTGCGGACGAGACCGCCGAGCGGGAGGTGCGCCGACGGGTTCGCGCCGCTGAGGAGCAGCATGTGGCTGCCCGACGCGGTGACGCGGTCGGCGGCATCCACCAGGATGCGCGCCACGTCCCGGATCGCGACGCGGGGCCGCATGATGTCGTTGCCGCCGCCGTTGAAGCTCACGAGCTGGGGATGCTGGGCGATCGCGGGTTCGATCTGCTCGGCGACGATCGGGCCGAGCTTGCGGCCGCGGATCGCCAGGTTGGCGTACCGGACGGGTTCGGGCGATGCCGCCGCGAGACCGAGGGCGACGAAGTCGGCCCAGCCGCGCACCCGGCCGTCGGGGAGGTCGTCGCCGACGCCCTCGGTGAAGCTGTCCCCGATCGCGATGTAGGAGGTGAACACACCGCTACGCTACCCGCCGCGCGTACCATGGGCGGCACGCGACGCGAAGGAGCCCGCACCATGCAGAAGGTCACCACATTCCTCTGGTACGACGACGGGGCGGAGGAGGCCGCGGCGCTGTACGTGTCGCTGCTGCCCGACTCCCGCATCCTCTCCGTGAACCATGCCGCCGGCGTGACGCTCGTGCGTTTCGTCCTCGCCGGGACCGAGTACCAGTCCATGAACGCCGGACCGCAGTTCCCCTTCACCGAGGCGACGTCGATCATGGTGCTCTGCGACGACCAGGCCGAGGTCGACCGGCTCTGGGACGCGCTCATCGCCGGCGGCGGGGAGCCCAGCCAGTGCGGCTGGCTCAAGGACCGGTGGGGGCTGAGCTGGCAGATCGTGCCCGCACGCCTGCTCGAACTGCAGAACGATCCCGATCCGGAGCGCGCCCGCCGCGCCAACGAGGCGATGCTGAGGATGGCGAAGATCGACATCGCCGCCCTGGAGGCCGCAGCCGACGGCTCCTGAGCAGGGTGTCGGAGCCTGCTATTTCGCGATCAGCTTCTGCCAGCTGAGCAGGTGCTCGACGGTCACGCCGCCGTACGCGGGGAGCTTCGAGAACGTCGACCGCACGAGCGCCGTCTCGGATTCGAGCAGGCTCGCGCTGTCATCGCCGAACGTCGCAGCGGGACCGCCGGCGACCTCGGGTGTGTCGGTCTCGACGCCGATGCTGAACGGGACGGCGGCGGCGCTCGCCGCACGGGCGGCCGGGCCGGCGAGGGCCAGAATGCCGTCGTCGCCGCGGGCGTGGTCGACGAACGCCACGATCGCGACCGAGTCGAGGTGGGGGAGCAGGGCGTCGAAGAGGGTCCCACCGGCGGGGCTCTGCTTGGCAGCCAGCCACCAGGGCAGGTCGGCGCCGACCGGGACGGAACCGGCTTCGGCGGCGGCCGCGTCGTACAGCGCGGCGAGCTTGTCCGCGATGCCCGGGAGGTCGCCCTCCTCCGCGCCGACCCACGGCTCGACGTCGAACTGGATCGCGTCGAACGGGGCCGCGGCGAGCGCCGAGCGCGTCCAGGTAGCGGCGAGGTCGGGCTGGTCCGCCCACGCCGGGTCGCCGCCCAGCGCCGCCACGGTCTTCACCCCGGCCTTGTGCAGCGCGGTGATGGAGGCCTTCAGCCAGCTCGAGAACGGTCCCTCGTCGGCCGCCCACGGCACGGAGAGGTAGACCGTCTTCAGTTTGTGCGCGCTGGCGAACGCGGCGAGCGCCTTCGGTGCGAACTCGGGGTCGCCGTCGCCCCGCGCGTCGACGGCCGGGTCGATGGGGTTGCCCCACGCCCACATCCCCGTGATCGCCGAGGCGGAGGTGGTGGCCTTCGGTGCGAGTTCGGCGGCCGCGGCGGGGGTGGCGGTCATGATCAGCGATCCTCCCAGCGCGAGCGCGACCGCGCCGCCGAGAAGAGAGGATCGGAGTCGCTCGATACGCATGGCACACCCTTCGCACGGAACACTGATGCGCTGCAGATTCGGGTGTGCAGCGATGCAATCATTTCAGTATTCCGACGGCGTGCACACCCTCTTTTCGGGGTACATCTGGCCGGGGTACAGACCAGCGCGAGAGCTGGTCGGGGCCTACCGCCAGCCCAGGGCCGGTGCGATCTCCGTCACGACGGACTCGAGCAGGTGCGCGTTGTAGTCGACGCCGAGCTGGTTCGGGACGGTGAGGAGGAGCGTGTCGGCAGCCTCCACCGCCGCGTCCGTGCGCAGCTCCTCGATCAGGGCGTCCGGTTCGCCGACGTAGCTCTTGCCGAAGCGGGCGATACCGCCGTCGAGGTGCCCCACCTGGTCGCGACGGTCCGCCTGGGCGGAGGCGCCGAAGTAGCGGCGGTCGAGATCGGTCGTGATCGGCATGATGCTGCGGCTGACGGAGACTCGCGGTTCGCGCTCCCAGCCGGCGGCGGCCCACGCGTCCCGGTAGAGCTGGATCTGCTCCGCCTGGAGGTCGGAGAACGCCGCGCCGGTGTCCTCGGTGAGCAGGGTGGAGCTCATCAGGTTCATCCCCTGCTCGGCGGCCCAGACCGCGGTCGCGCGCGAACCGGCGCCCCACCAGATGCGGTCGCCGAGGCCGGGGGACTGCGGCTCGATGGCGAGGGCACCGGTGCGGCCGGTCATCTGCGGGTTGGCCTGCGCGATGCCGGCTCCGGCGATCGCGGCGCGGAAGAGCTCGGTGTGGCGGCGGGCCAGGTCGGCGTCGGACTCCTCGTCGTCCGGGTAGTACCCGAACGACTCGTAGCCGCGCAGGGCGGTCTCGGGTGATCCTCGGCTCACGCCGAGCTGCAGCCTCCCCTCACTGATGAGGTCGGCCGCCGCGGCGTCTTCGGCCATGTAGAGCGGGTGCTCGTAGCGCATATCGATCACGCCGGTGCCGATCTCGATGCGGTTCGTGCGGGCGCCGATCGCGGCCAGGAGGGGGAAGGGCGAGGCGAGCTGCGGAGCGAAGTGATGCACGCGGAAGAACGCGCCGTCGGCTCCCAGCTCCTCCGCCGCGACGGCGAGGTCGATGCTCTGCCGCAGGGCGTCGCCCGCGGTGCGCACGACCGAGCCGGGCACCTCCTGATAGTGGCCGAACGAGAGGAATCCGATCTTCTTCACACCGGTGTGCAAGGCGTGGCGGCCCGCCGGTATTCCGTCTACAGTCCGCAGCATGGCCGATTGGTTGTGCGCCGCGTGCGCCGTGGAACAGCCGGAGGGGGAGGCGCCGCCCGCCTCGTGCCCGATCTGCGAGGACGAACGACAGTACGTCCCTCCGGGAGGTCAGCGCTGGACGACGCTGGCACAGTTGCAGCGCGACGGCGAGCACGTGGTCGTCACGGAGCTGGAGCCCGACCTCTACGGACTGCGCAGCGAACCGCAGGTCGGGATCGGGCAGCAGGCGATCCTCCTGCGCACACCCGACGGCAACCTCCTCTGGGACCCGACCGGCTACGTCGACGAAGCGGCGGCGGCCGCCGTGCAGGATCTGGGCGGTGCTGCCGTGATCGCCACCAGCCACCCGCACATGTTCGGTGCGCAGACCACCTGGTCTCGGATGCTCGGGGACATCCCGGTGCTGGTCAACGAAGCGGACCGGCACTGGGTGCAGCGGGAGTCCCCGAGCATCGAGACCTGGAGCGGCGAGCGGGAGGTCCTCCCCGGCGTGCTGCTCCGGACGGTCGGCGGGCACTTCCCGGGAAGCGCCGTCGTCCACTGGGATCGCGGTGTCGTGCTCAGCGGCGACACGATCTTCCCGGGGCCGTCGCAGCGCTGGGTGACGTTCCAGCGCAGCTTCCCCAACGACATCCCGCTGTCGGCTGCCGTGGTGCGGCGGGTGACGGACGCCGTGTGCGACCGGCCGTTCGACCGGATGTACGGCAACCTGGGCAACCGCATCCCGGGGGAGGCGCGGGAGGCCGTGCTGCGCTCCGCGGAGCGCTACATCGGCTGGGTGAGCGGGGCGTTCGACCATCTCACCTGACCAGGAGGTCTCAGCCCAGATACGGGGCGAGCGCCATGTCCATCGCGGGCTTGGGCTTCGCCCCCACGATCGTGCCCACCGGTTCGCCGTCGCGGAACACCTTCATGAACGGGAGCGCGAGGGCGTGGTACTCGGCCGCGGTGCGGGGGTTGTCGTCGGCGTTGATCTTCACGATGCGCAAGTCGCCCTCGCGCCCGCGGGCGACCTGCTCGAGCACGGGGGTGAGCGCGCGGCACGGTCCGCACCACTCCGCCCAGAACTCGACGAGGGTGGTGCCGGGCGCCGCGAGGACCTCGGCGGCGAAGGAGGCGTCGGTGACGCTGTCGATGGTTGTCATGCCGGCACGTTAAGCCCTGCCCCCGGCGGCAAGGTCAACCTGTGCGAGCATGGAACGCGGAGGTGGACATGGAGAGCCTGACCGAACAGCAGATCCGCGAGTCGTTCGTCAACATCACGCGCAGCGAGGCCGACGACATGCCCCTGCCGCCCGGGATCCACGAGATCGACTGGGCGCGGCGGGAGTACCTCGGCTGGCGCGACCCGCGGCTCCCGCAGCGCGGCTACGTCGTGATCCCCACCGCCGACGGCCCCGTCGGCATCCTCCTGCGCGCCTCCGAGGCGTCCATGCGCTCGCACGCGCCGTCGATGTGCGGCTGGTGCCAGGACATCCACTACCCGCGCGACGTCTACTTCTGGTCCGCCCGCCGCGCCGGGCAGGCCGGACGAAACGGCGACACCGTCGGCACGCACGTCTGCGGCGAGTTCGAGTGCAGTGTGAACGTGCGGCGCACGCCGCCGCCGCAGTTCATCGGCTTCGACCAGGAGGCCGTGATCGCCGACCGCATCGCGGGCCTCGCCGAGCGGGCCCGCCGGTTCGCAGCGACCGTGGTGGGCGCCCGGATCTGAGGGTCCCGCCGGGCTCCCGACCGATCGTCGCAAGGTATTTCGTCGTGCCGCTGGTGGGACTCGAACCCACACGCCCTTCCGGACAAAGCATTTTGAGTGCTCCGCGTCTGCCATTCCGCCACAGCGGCGCACAACAACACCTGAACAATACCGTAGGCTTTCATGCGTGACTGACCAGGAAACCACCCCAAGCGCCCCCCGTCGCGTCGTCGTCGCGGAGGACGAATCGCTGATCCGCCTCGACATCGTCGAGACCCTGCGCGACAACGGATTCGAGGTCGTGGGGGAGGCCGGTGACGGCGAGACCGCCGTCGCGCTGGCGACCGAGCTGCGCCCGGATCTGGTGATCATGGACGTCAAGATGCCGCAGCTCGACGGCATCTCGGCCGCCGAGCGGCTGTCGAAGGGCCACATCGCCCCGGTCGTGCTGCTCACCGCCTTCAGCCAGAAGGAGCTCGTCGAGCGGGCCACCGAGGCCGGTGCGCTGGCGTACGTCGTCAAGCCCTTCACCCCGAACGACCTGCTCCCGGCGATCGAGATCGCCCTCGCCCGCTACCAGCAGATCATCGCCCTCGAGGCCGAGGTCTCCGACATGGTGCAGCGGTTCGAGACCCGCAAGCTCGTCGACCGTGCCAAGGGCCTGCTCAACGAGAAGATGGGCCTCTCCGAGCCCGAGGCGTTCCGCTGGATCCAGAAGGCGTCGATGGACCGCCGCCTCACCATGCACGATGTGGCCCAGGCCATCATCGAGCAGCTCGCCTCCAAGAAGTAGGCGAGCCGCCCGACCCGCGTCAGCGGAGCTCTTTGATGAGGTTCGTGATGCGGATGGTGGAGCAGCGGCGCCCCCGATCGTCCGTCACGGCGATCTCGTGGGTCGTCAGCGTGCGCCCCAGGTGCACCGGCGTGCAGACCCCGGTCACGTAGCCGCTGGTCGCGGAGCGCGTGTGCGAGGCGTTGATCTCGATGCCCACGGCGAGCCGGTGCTCGCCCGCGTAGAGGTTGGCCGACATGGAGCCGAGCGACTCGCCGAGCACCACGTAGGCGCCGCCGTGCAGGAGGTCCGCGGGCTGCGTGTTGCCCGCGACGGGCATGCGCGCGACGGCCCGTTCGACGGTGAACTCCACCATCTCGATGCCCATCTTCTCGGCCAGTGCGCCGAGCCCCCTCTGCTGCACGTACGCGAGCGCGTCCTCGGTCATCTCGGCCTTCCCTCACCGTCATCGGTCGTCGCCTGGAGTGTCACCGGCGGCTTGTAGGCTGGTCCGGTGTCAGACTCCGAAAAGCCTACCCTTCTGATCATCGACGGCCATTCGCTGGCTTTCCGGGCGTTCTACGCCCTCCCGGTGGACAGCTTCGTCAACCGCGAGGGCCAGCACACCAACGCGATCCACGGCTTCATCGCGATGCTGATCAACCTGCTCCAGCAGCAGAAGCCGACCCACATCGCCGTGGCGTTCGACATCTCCCGCTACTCGTTCCGCACCCGCGAGTACCCCGAGTACAAGGGCACCCGCGGCGAGACGCCGGTCGAGTTCGCCGGCCAGGTGCCGTTGCTCGAAGAGGCGCTCCACGCGATGAACATCACCACCATCGCCAAAGAGGACTTCGAGGCCGACGACATCCTCGCGACCCTCGCCCGCCGCGGCGCGGAGGAGGGCTTCCGCGTCCTCGTCGTGTCCGGTGACCGCGACACCATCCAGCTCGTCAACGACGACGTCACGCTGCTCTACCCGAACGTGCGCGGCGTCTCCGAGCTCAAGATCTACGACCCCGCCGCCGTGCGCGAGCGCTACGGGATCGAGCCGCACCAGTACCCCGAGATCGCGGCGCTCGTCGGCGAGACCAGCGACAACCTGATCGGCATCGACAAGGTCGGCGAGAAGACCGCCGTGAAGTGGGTGCAGCAGTACGGCACCGTCGAGAACATCGTGGCGCACGCGGACGAGATCAAGGGTGTCGTGGGGCAGAACCTCCGCGATCAGCAGGAGAACGCCCTCCGCAACCGCCGCCTCAACAAGCTCCTCGACGACGTCGAGCTGCCGGTCGGCCCGGCCGACCTCGAGCGCAAGCCGCTCGACGAGGGCGCCGTGCGCGACATCTTCGCGCGCCTCCAGTTCAAGACCCTGCTCGACCGCCTGATGAAGACCGCGGCGGAAGAGGGACTGCTCGACGGCTCGACGTCGGTCGCCGATGCAGGCGACGCGGGTGCGGTCGGCGCCCCGGTCGTCCGGACGCTCGTGGACGAGGAGTTGGCGCACTGGCTGTCGAAGGCCTCCGCGGATGGCGCACCCGTCGCCGTCCAGCTCGAGCTCGGACCGGCGGGCATCACCGGTTTCGGGCTCGCGGCCGCCGACGACACGGTGTACGTGCCGTGGGCCGCCGACCGCAAGGACTACGAGGCCCTCGAGCAGTGGCTCGCGAGCAGCGCGCCGAAGTACTTCTTCCACGCGAAGCCGCAGTACAAGGCGCTCAGCCGCGCCGGGCTCATCGTGGACGGCATCGCCTTCGACACCCGCGTCGCCTCCTGGCTCGTGAAGCCGGGCGCCGCGCCGCAGTCGCTCGCCGAACAGGTGTACGAGGTGCTCGGCGAGACCCTGCCGGTCTCCGACCCGAACCAGCTCGTCCCGCTCACCGACGCGGTGAGCCCGGCGACCGAGGCCTGGTACATCCGCCGGGTCGCCGAGGGCCAGATGATCGCCCTCGACGAGGGCACCCGCGCGGTGCTCGACGAGATCGAGTTGCCGCTCGTCGCCGTGCTCGCCGAGATGGAGCTGACCGGGGTCGCCATCGACTCCCCGGTGCTCGCCCGCCTGCGCGGAGAGCTGACCGACAAGGCCAACGACTACGCCGCCCAGGCGTACGCGCAGATCGGCCACGAGATCAACCTCGGCTCGCCGAAGCAGCTCCAGCAGGTGCTGTTCGAGGAGCTGCAGATGCCGAAGACGCGCGCGACCAAGACCGGCTTCTCGACCGATGCCGCCTCCCTCGCCGACCTCCAGGACAAGAACCCGCACCCGTTCCTCGGCCTGCTCCTGCAGCACCGGGATGCGACCAAGCTCAAGCAGATCGTCGAGACGCTGGAGCGCTCGGTGAACGGCGACGGCCGCATCCACACCACCTACGACCAGACCGGGACCTCCACGGGCCGCATCTCGTCGAACGACCCGAACCTGCAGAACATCCCCATCCGCTCGGAGGAGGGGCGGGAGATCCGCTCCGCGTTCGTGCGCGGCGAGGGCTTCGACACCCTGCTGACGGCGGACTACTCGCAGATCGAGATGCGGATCATGGCGCACCTCTCCGAGGACCCGGGGCTCATCGAGGCCTTCAACGCCGGAGAGGACCTCCACCGGTTCGTCGGCGCCCGCGTGTTCGGGGTGGAGCCGGCCGACGTCACGCCGCTCATGCGCACCAAGGTCAAGGCGATGTCGTACGGCCTGGCCTACGGGCTCAGCGCGTTCGGCCTGTCCAAGCAGCTCCGGATCGAGACCTCCGAGGCGCGCGAGCTGATGAGCGGCTACTTCGAGCGGTTCGGGTCGGTGCGCGACTACCTCCGCAACGTGGTCGAGCAGGCCAGGGTCGACGGCTACACCGAGACCATCTTCGGCCGTCGGCGCCCGTTCGCCGACCTCACGTCGACCAACCGCGTCCTGCGCGAGAACGCCGAGCGTCAGGCCCTCAACGCGCCGATCCAGGGCTCCGCGGCCGACATCATGAAGATCGCGATGCTCGGCGTCGCGGGCGACCTCATCGATCAGCAGCTGGAGTCGCGCATGCTCCTACAGGTGCACGACGAGCTCATCTTCGAGGTCGCGCCCGGCGAGTGGGATGCCCTCTCGGCCGTCGTCCGCACCCGGATGTCCGGCGCGGCGGACCTCCGGGTCCCGCTCGACGTGCAGATCGGCCGCGGCCCGAACTGGGACGCCGCCGGGCACTGACCCCGGGGCGCGGGCGGCGCGGGAGCCGGGCTTCGGAATAGGCTCGGAGCATGACGAACGCAGAGAAGCGCGAACCCACGCCGATCGACACGATCGCTGAGGCCTGGGTCGACACCCAACTCGAGCTCAACCCCGAGTTCCACGTCTGGCTCGGCCGACCCGGCCGAGAGGGCGAGTACGCGGACTACTCGCCGGCGGGCTCCGAACGCACCATCGGCGAGGTGAAGAAGGCGCTGGCCGCCATCGAGGCCGCTGAACCCGTCGACGAGATCGACCGCATCACGAAGCTCGACCTCACCCGTGAGCTGCAGCTCACGGTGGAGAAGCACGACGCCGGCTTCGCCCAGCGCGACCTCAACGTGATCGCGTCGCCGGCCCAGGGCCTGCGCGAGATCTTCGACCTCGTGCCGACCGACACCGAGGACGACTGGGGCAACGTCGCGAAGCGGCTCCACAACCTCCCGGCCGCGATGGACGGCTACATCGAGACCCTCCGCAGCGGCATCGCCGACGGCAACGTGCCCGCGATCCGCCAGGTGCGCGAAGTGCTCGCCCAGGCCAACAAGCAGGTCGCGGACACCGGCTTCTTCTTCGAGCTGGCCTCGGGCGCGAAGACCGCCGAGGGCACGCTGCCCGAGACCCTCGCGTCCGACCTGACGGCCGGCGCGAAGGAGTCCGCGGCCGCGTATGCCAAGCTCGCCGACTTCCTGCAGAACGAGCTCGCACCGCACGCGCCCGAGAAGGACGCGGTCGGCCGCGAGCTCTACGCCCTCGCCTCCCGCGACTTCCTCGGCGCGACCGTCGACCTCGACGAGACGTACGAGTGGGGCATCGAGGAGCTCAACCGCATGGTCGCCGAGCAGGAGGCCATCGCCAAGGAGATCAAGCCGGGCGCGAGCGTCCTGGAGGCCATCGCCTTCCTGGACGGCGACCCGAGCCGCAAGCTGCACGGCACGGACGCGCTGAAGAAGTGGATGCAGGAGACGAGCGACCGCGCGATCGAGGAGCTCGGCAAGTCGCACTTCGACATCCCGACCGAGATCCGCCGCCTCGAGTGCATGATCGCCCCGACGCAGGAGGGCGGCATCTACTACACCGGCCCGAGCGACGACTTCGCGCGCGCCGGCCGGATGTGGTGGAGCGTTCCCGAGGGCGTGACCGAGTTCGACACCTGGCGCGAGCTGACGACGGTGTACCACGAGGGCGTCCCGGGTCACCACCTGCAGATCGCCCAGGCGACCTACAACAAGGCGCAGCTGAACTCGTGGCGCCGCATCGCGGGCACCTCCGGTCACGCCGAGGGCTGGGCCCTCTACGCGGAGCGCCTGATGGAGCAGCTCGGCTACCTCGACGACCCGGCCGACCGCCTGGGCATGCTCGACGGCCAGCGGATGCGCGCGGCGCGCGTCGTCCTCGACATCGGCGTGCACCTCGAGAAGCAGCTGCCCGACGGCTCGGGACCGTGGACGGGGGAGTACGCGTTCGAGTTCCTCGGCAGGAACGTGAACATGAACGACGGGTTCGTGCGCTTCGAGGTCAACCGCTACCTCGGCTGGCCGGGACAGGCGCCGTCGTACAAGATCGGCCAGCGCATCTGGGAGCAGCTGCGCGACGAGTACGCGCGCCGGGAGGGGGCGTCCTTCGACATCAAGGCGTTCCACAAGAAGGCGCTCGACATCGGCGGCGTCGGCCTGGACACGCTGAAATCGGCGCTGCTCGACTGAGCTGTCGGACACGAATGACGGGGCGGGGACGTGCGTGCACGCTCCCGCCCCGTCGTGCCGAGACCGCGGGTTGCTGCGCGAGGCGTCGGCTGGGTAGACTAGACCGTCACTTGTGTGACATCCACATCCACCTGCCGTTCGCGGGAAACACGACTTCGAGTTCGCGACCGGCCTGATTTCTGTCCATTACGGAGCATCCACTACATGACAACCGCAACGACCGACAAGGCGCCGAAGCAGGTCGCCGTCAACGACATCGGGTCCGCAGAGGACTTTCTTGCCGCGGTCGAAAAGACGCTGAAGTTCTTCAACGACGGAGACCTCATCGAGGGCACCGTCGTCAAGATCGACCGGGACGAGGTCCTCCTCGACGTCGGTTACAAGACCGAGGGTGTCATCCCCTCGCGCGAGCTTTCCATCAAGCACGACGTCGACCCCACCGAGGTCGTCGAGGTCGGCGACACGGTCGAAGCCCTCGTTCTCCAGAAGGAGGACAAGGAAGGCCGACTCATCCTGTCCAAGAAGCGTGCGCAGTACGAGCGCGCGTGGGGCGACGTGGAGAAGATCAAGGAGGCCGACGGTGTCGTCACCGGTACGGTCATCGAGGTCGTCAAGGGTGGTCTCATCGTCGACATCGGCCTGCGCGGCTTCCTCCCGGCGTCGCTCATCGAGCTGCGTCGCGTCCGCGACCTGACCCCGTACCTGGGCCAGGAGATCGAGGCCAAGATCCTCGAGCTGGACAAGAACCGCAACAACGTCGTGCTGTCGCGCCGCGCCCTGCTCGAGCAGACGCAGTCCGAGTCGCGCACCACGTTCCTCAACAACCTGCACAAGGGCCAGGTCCGCAAGGGCGTCGTCTCCTCGATCGTCAACTTCGGTGCGTTCGTGGACCTCGGCGGCGTCGACGGTCTCGTCCACGTGTCGGAGCTCTCCTGGAAGCACATCGAGCACGCCTCCGAGGTCGTCGAGGTGGGCCAGGAGGTCACCGTCGAGATCCTCGAGGTCGACCTGGACCGCGAGCGTGTCTCGCTGTCGCTGAAGGCGACCCAGGAGGACCCGTGGCAGGTCTTCGCCCGCACCCACGCGATCGGTCAGGTCGCGCCGGGCAAGGTCACGAAGCTGGTTCCGTTCGGTGCGTTCGTCCGCGTCGCGGACGGCATCGAGGGTCTGGTGCACATCTCGGAGCTCTCCGGCAAGCACGTCGAGCTCGCCGAGCAGGTCGTGTCGGTCGGCGACGAGGTCTTCGTCAAGGTCATCGACATCGACCTGGAGCGCCGCCGCATCTCGCTCAGCCTCAAGCAGGCCAACGAGGGCGTCGACCCCGAGGGCACCGAGTTCGACCCGGCCCTCTACGGCATGGTCACCGAGTACGACGACCAGGGGAACTACAAGTACCCCGAGGGCTTCGACCCGGAGACGAACGAGTGGAAGGAAGGCTTCGACACCCAGCGCGAGGAGTGGGAGCAGCAGTACGCCGCCGCTCAGGCTCGCTGGGAGGCGCACAAGCGCCAGGTCGCCAAGGGCCTCGAAGAGGCTGCTGCCGACAGCGGCACCTCGACCTACTCGAGCGAGACCGGCAACGGCGGAACCCTCGCCGACGACGAGTCCCTCGCCGCCCTGCGCGAGAAGCTCAGCTCCAACAACTGAGTCACGTCTCCTCGGAGCACGTCTCACCGAACGGCCGGTCCCCTCGGGGCCGGCCGTTCGGCCGTTAAGCTGGACGGGTGCAGCTGATCGGACTCACCGGCGGGATCGCCTCCGGCAAATCGACCATCGCGTCCCGCCTCGCCGAGCACGGCGCCGTCGTCGTGGACGCCGATCGCATCGCCCGGGAGGTCGTCGAACCCGGCCGTCCGGCCCTGGCCGCGATCGCGGAGCGCTTCGGCCCCGGCGTGATCGCGGCGGACGGGAGCCTCGACCGGCCGGCCCTCGGTGCGATCGTGTTCGCCGACGAGGAGGCGCGGCTCGCGCTCAACGGCATCACCCATCCCGCCGTCCTGGCCGAGTCGACCGCTCGGTTCGCAGCGGCCGCTGCAGCGGATCCCGACGCGATCGTCGTGTACGACGTGCCGCTGCTGGTGGAGTCGGCGAACGAGTACCCGTTCGAGCTCGTCGTCGTCGCACACGCCGCGGCCGAGACGCGCATCGACCGCCTCGTCGCGCTGCGCGGCATGGACCGCGCCGAGGCCGAGCGCCGCATCCGCTCGCAGGCGACCGACGAGGAGCGCCTCGCCGTCGCCGACATCGTGATCGACACGGACGGCTCGCTCGAGCACACTCGGCAGCAGGTCGACGCGCTCTGGGATCGGCTCCGGTCGCGCTCCTGACCCGGGTTCCGCTCTGAGCGAGAGGCGGCCCCGGTGTCGGTGGTCCGGCCTAGGCTTGACGCATGGAACCCACGCGCGCCGTCCGCCCCTTCGAGGTCGTCAGCGAGTACACCCCGAGTGGTGACCAGCCGCAGGCGATCGCCGAACTCGCGGGCCGGATCAACGCAGGCGAGACCGACGTCGTGCTGCTCGGCGCCACCGGAACCGGCAAGTCGGCGACGACCGCCTGGCTGATCGAACAGGTGCAGCGCCCCACCCTGGTGCTCGCCCACAACAAGACCCTCGCCGCGCAGCTCGCCAACGAGTTCCGCGAGCTGCTGCCCAACAACGCCGTCGAGTACTTCGTCTCGTACTACGACTACTACCAGCCCGAGGCCTACGTCCCGCAGACGGACACCTTCATCGAGAAGGACTCGTCGATCAACTCGGAGGTGGAGCGTCTGCGCCACTCCACCACGAACTCGCTCCTCAGCCGGCGCGATGTCGTCGTGGTCTCCACCGTCTCGTGCATCTACGGTCTCGGTGCGGCCGAGGAGTACCTGGAGGCCATGGTCGCGCTCCAGGTGGGTCAGTCGATCGGCCGTGACGCCCTCATCCGCCGGTTCGTGAACATGCAGTACGAGCGCAACGACGTCGACTTCTCGCGCGGCAAGTTCCGCGTGCGGGGCGACACGATCGAGATCATCCCGGTCTACGAGGAGCACGCGATCCGCATCGAGATGTTCGGCGACGAGATCGAGGCGCTGTACTCGCTGCACCCGCTCACCGGCAACGTCATCTCGAAGCTCGATGCCGTCTCGGTGTTCCCGGCGACGCACTATGCCGCCAGCCCGGTGACGATGCAGCGCGCGATCGGCACCATCCAGACCGAGCTCCACGACCGGCTCGTCGAGCTGGAGCGCGAGGGCAAGCTCCTGGAGGCGCAGCGCCTGCGCATGCGCACCCAGTTCGACCTCGAGATGATGGAGCAGATCGGCTTCTGCTCGGGCATCGAGAACTACTCCCGGCACATCGACGGCCGGCAGGCGGGCGAGGCGCCGAACTGCCTCCTCGACTACTTCCCGGACGACTTCCTGGTCGTGATCGACGAGTCGCACGTGACCGTCCCGCAGATCGGCGCGATGTACGAGGGCGACGCGTCGCGCAAGCGCACGCTCGTCGAGCACGGCTTCCGCCTGCCGAGCGCCCTCGACAACCGGCCGCTGCGCTGGAACGAGTTCAAGGACCGCGTCGGCCAGACGGTCTACCTCTCCGCGACGCCGGGGCAGTACGAGATGGGGATCGCCGACGGCATCGTCGAGCAGATCATCCGCCCGACGGGACTCGTCGACCCCGAGATCGTCGTGAAGCCGACCAAGGGCCAGATCGACGACCTCCTCGAGGAGATCCGGGTGCGCGTCGAGCGCGACGAGCGCATCCTCGTGACGACGCTCACGAAGAAGATGGCCGAGGAGCTGACCGACTTCCTGGCCGAGGCCGGCGTGAAGGTGCGCTATCTGCACTCCGACGTCGACACGCTCCGACGCGTCGAGCTGCTCACCGAGCTGCGCGCCGGTGTCTACGACGTGCTCGTGGGCATCAACCTGCTGCGCGAGGGACTCGACCTGCCCGAGGTGTCGCTGGTCGCGATCCTCGACGCCGACAAGGAGGGCTTCCTCCGCTCGTCGACGTCGCTCATCCAGACCATCGGCCGTGCTGCCCGAAACGTGTCGGGACAGGTCCACATGTACGCGGACGTGCTCACCGATTCGATGAAGCGCGCCATCGAGGAGACCGATCGGCGCCGCGAGAAGCAGGTCGAGTACAACCGGGTCAACGGCATCGACCCGCAGCCGCTGCGCAAGCGGATCGCCGACATCACGGACGTCCTCGCCCGCGAAGAGGCCGACACGGCCCGGATGCTCGCCGGTCGCGAGCAGAAGCGCAAGAGCCCGACGCCCAACCTGCGCAACGGCGGCATCGCCGCGCAGGGGGCGGCCGAGCTCGAAGGGCTGATCGCCGACCTCAACCAGCAGATGCTCGCCGCGGCCGGCGAGCTGAAGTTCGAGCTGGCGGCGCGCCTGCGCGACGAGCTCTCCGACCTCAAGCGCGACCTGCGGCAGATGGAGAAGGCCGGGCACCTGGGCTGACGCTACGGTGGCAGGGTGAGCTCCAAGACGGCGTGGCAGCGGTGGGTCGTCCCCGCCGCAGCCGGCGCGCTGCTCGCTGTCGCCGCCGTGGCGATCGCGACGCAGGGCTCCCCGACGTTCAGCCCGCCGCGGATCCAGCTGCCGGACGCCGAACTCACCCCGCCTCCGCACAGCGCTGCCGTCACGACGGGAACACCGGAGCCGCAGGAGGCGGCGCAACCCCTCCACCTCGATCTGTCGTGGCTGGTGGTCGCGCTCATCGTCCTGGGCGTGGCCGTCGCGCTCGCGTTCCTCTGGCGGTACCTGCGCCGCCGCCTCCGCCCGCGAGAGGTCCCTCCCGTCGCCATCCTCGGCGTCGCGACGGAGGGCGACCTCCCGGACGCCCCCGAGGAGCCGCGGCCCGAACCGGTGCGGCGTGGGCTCGATCGCGCTCTCGACGCGTTGGACGCGCCCCGCGAGGCTCGTGGTGCGATCGAGCTCGCCTGGCTCGGCCTGGAGGAGGGCGCCGCCGACTCCGGCGTCCGCCGGCTGCCCGCCGAGACGCCGGGCGAGTTCGTCGCCCGCGTGATCGTCCGGGTCGGGCCCGACCGAGCGGCGGCGCGCGCCCTGCTCGAGATCTACCAGCGCGTCCGCTTCGGGAACGGGCCGGTCACCCCGGCGGACGTCCAGGCGGCGCGCGCTGCGCTGGCGTCGCTGCGCGCGTCGTGGCAGGGCGAGCCGGCCGTGAGCAGACCGGGGGAGTCGCGGTGAGCCGAGCGCGGACGCTGCGGCGCCTCATCGGCAGTGCGCTGCTCGGCATCGTGGTCGGGTTCCTGGCCTGGCTGCTCGGGATGGACGCCCCGCACGCGATCGGTCTCGGCGGCGTGCTCATCGCTCTCGCGGTGTGCCTCTCGCTGCTCGGGGATCAGGCGGATGTCGGCTGGCCGGCTCCCGAGCCCGCACTGAGGCCGGGCTCGCGGCGCGATATCGCGCAGCTCGGCTGGTCGGTCGCCGCCCGCTCGCGCGGTCTGCGCGGCGGGCATGTCTCCTCGGACGCCGTCCGCCGGCTGCGGACCCTTGCGACGGAGGCGCTCGCGCTGCGCGGCGTCGACCTCGACGATCCCGCTGCCGGGGACGACGTGCGCCGGCTCCTCGGCGACGGGGCGCCCGCCCTGCTGCGCCGCGGGAGCGCTGCCGCCCCGACCACGGCGGAGTTCGTCGCCGTGCTCGGCAGGGTCGAGGGCCTGGCCGGCGCCGTGGATCGCGGTGGCGGCTGACGGGCCACCCCGACCCGGCGAACATCCCACGACCTCGACCATCAGGAGCACCATGACCACCACCCCCGCCGCACAGCCGGCCGCACTGCCCGTCGCGGACGTGGCCCGGCTCGGCGCCGCCGTCCTCGAGCGCGTCGAATCCGTCGTGGTCGGGATGCGCGAGCCGCTCACCCTGGCGCTGGCGACGATTCTCGCAGGCGGCCACGTCCTGTTCGAGGACGTCCCGGGGCTCGGCAAGACCCTCGCCGCCCGATCGATCGCGTCGGCCGTCGGGCTGGAGTTCCGCCGTCTGCAGTGCACGCCCGACCTTCTTCCGTCCGACATCACCGGCTCGTTCGTGTACCTGCCCCAGTCGGCCGAGTTCGAGTTCCGGCCCGGTCCGGTGTTCACCGGGCTGTTCCTCGCGGACGAGATCAACCGCACGTCGCCCAAGACGCAGTCGGCGCTCCTGGAGGCGATGGCGGAGGGCCAGGTGTCGGTGGAGGGGAGCAGCTTCGCGCTGCCGCGTCCGTTCCACGTCGTGGCGACCGCCAACCCGATCGAGTCGGAGGGCACGTACGCCCTGCCGGAGGCGCAGCTCGACCGCTTCATGGTGCGCCTGAGCGTCGGCTATCCCGACCAGGCAGGGGAGCAGCAGGTGCTCCTCGCCCGCGTCGCGCGCCGCCACGAGGTCGCGACGGTGGAGCCGGCGACCGATGCGGACACCCTGCTCGCCATGCAGGCCGGGGTGGAGCAGGTGGATGTCGACCCCGACATCGTCGCCTACTGCGTCGCCCTCGCCGCGGCGACGCGACGCCACCGCTCCGTGGAGGTCGGCGCCTCGCCGCGCGGATCGCAGGGGCTCCTGCTCGTCGCACGCGCCCTCGCCGTGCTCGCGGGCCGGGACTTCGTGCTGCCGGACGACGTCAAGCGTGTCGCCGTCGCGGTGCTCGCGCACCGGCTGACGCTGACCGTCGCGGCGTGGACCAGCGGGGTCAGCCCGCAGGACGTGATCGCGGAGGTCGTCGCCGCGGTGCCGGGCCCGCCCGCGGTCGGTGCGCGCGAGCGGGAGGCGGCGCAGGGGTGACGACGCCACGAGCGCAGAGCGACACGGCGCCGGCGGCGGCGCCGGCGACCGCGCGCGGGAGGTGGGTGCGGAGCCCCGCACAGGCCGGCGCGGCGCTGGTGGCCCTGGTCTGCCTGGTGGCCGCGTTCCTGTTCGGCCGGGTCGAGTTGGTGCTGATCGCGGCGCCGCTCCTCCTTGCCGCCCTCGTCGACCGGGCATGGCGACCGGAAGCGGGAGCTGCGGTGGGGCTCACGGCCACGGTCGCGAGTTCGACCGAAGGGCGCCCGTCGACGGTTCCCGTCGTGATCGCTGCTGCGCCCGCGTCGAACCCGCGGCCGGATGCCGTGCACCTCCGCCTCGCCACCGCCGATCGCGCACCGTTCGACGTCGTGCTCGCGCCGCAGAGCGCAGCGCGCCTCCGGCTCGAGATCGCCGTCCGCCACTCCGGTCCGCAGCGCGTGCTGTCCGCGGAGGCGCGCGCGATCGGCGCCGACGCCTCCTGGGCGGGTGACCCGGCCGACTCCGATCCCGGCGCATCGGTGGAGCGCGTCGTCCGCCCGGTGGCGGTGCCGATCCGCAGCCTTCCGCTGCCCGCGCGGTTGCTCGGACTCACGGGGCAACACGTGTCGGCGCGGCCGGGAGACGGCGGCGAGTTCCGGGATGTGGACCGGTACCGCGCGGGCGACCGGCTGCGCCGGATCGACTGGAAGGCGACGGCCCGGCGCGCGCAGCGTCCGGGCGAGCTCTACGTCCGGCGGACGACCGCGACGTCGGACGCGGCCGTCCATCTCGTCCTCGACGCGCGCGACGACCTCCCCGGCGAGGTGGCCGACTGGGCTGCGTCGTACCCGCGCCCCGGTCTGCGCTCCCTCGACATCGCCCGGGAGGCTGCCGTCTCGCTCGCCGCGGCCTACGCGGGCATGGCGGACCGCGTCGGCTTCGACGACCTCGCGGACGCCGCGCGGGCGCTTCCGCCGCGCGCAGGCGCACGCCATCGTCAGGCCGTGCAGCGGGCGATCGAGACGACGGCGGCACGCGGCTCGGTCACCGACCGGATCCGGGTCCCGCGCCTCGCGCCCGGCGCACTCGTGTACGTGCTGTCGACCTTCCTCGACGACCAACCTGTGCGGCTCGCGCTCGCGTGGCGGGCGGCCGGGCATCGCGTGATCGCCGTGGACGTGCTCCCTCCGTTGACGACGGAGGAGCTGCCCGCACGGGAGCGCATCGCTCTCCGCCTCGTGCTCGCCGAGCGCGAGGTCCGGTTCGAGCGGCTGCGGGCGTCCGGTGCCGAGCGCCTGGTGTGGGCGTCGAGCGAGCGGGACGTGCAGCTGCGCCGGCTCTCGGCTCCGCAGCGGCGGGCGACCTCGGGCCGTCCCGCATGAGCGCCGTGCGCGGCGCCCCCGGGCTGCCCGGAACCGTCCCGGGCTGGGCGCTGCGCGTCGCGTTCGCGATCGTGGCGGTCGCCCTGGCCCTGACAGCCGCGCCGAGCGGGCCCTGGCCGCTGCTGTGCGTCGCCCTCGCGGCCGTCTCGGTCGCGGTCCCGCGCTGGCGCTCCGCGTGGGTGCTCATCGCGGTCCTCGCGTTCTCCGCGCTGCTGGAACCGTCGGCCGGTGTCTCCATCCGCGTGCTCGCCCTGATCGCGGGCGCCCACGCTCTGCACGTCCTCGCCGCCTGGATGCTGGCGGTCCCGGCCCGAGCGCGGCTGCAACCGGTCGTGCTGCTGCCCGGCCTGCGCCGGTTCGTCCTGATCCAGGTGCCCGTGCAGGCGGCGGCGGTCGTGGTGCTGTCGCTGCGTCAGCCCGCGCCCGGCGGGTGGCCGGCGATCGTCGCCGGGATCGCGGTCCTCGCCCTGGGTGCACTGCTCGGGATGCTGCTCCTGCGGCGCCCCGAGCGCTGATTCGGGGCACCCCCGTCGACGATGTCGGTGGTCGAGCCTAGACTCGCGCGTGCGGACCGACGTCCGTCGCGCGCGCGATAGAATCGAACACAGCTTCGAATGCGCGGGTGCGCGTGCGCGGACGGCGAACACCGTCCGTCGCGAGAGGGATGTAGCGGAGAATGGGACGAGTGAGTATTCAGGCGCAGGGCAATCAGGGGCAGAACCTCCAGGGTCACGCGACCCACGTGCAGGGGAGCATCGCCAGGGTGACGGGGTCGCAGTTGAGCGTTCGCGGCGCGCGCGTGCACAACCTGCACGACGTCGACCTCGACATCCCGCGCGACTCGCTGGTCGTCTTCACCGGCCTCTCCGGCTCGGGCAAGTCCTCGCTCGCGTTCGACACGATCTTCGCCGAGGGGCAGCGCCGGTACGTGGAGTCGCTCTCGGCCTACGCGCGTCAGTTCCTCGGGCAGGTCGACCGCCCCGACGTCGACTTCATCGAGGGCCTGAGCCCGGCCGTCTCGATCGATCAGAAGTCGACCAACCGCAACCCGCGGTCGACGGTCGGCACGATCACCGAGATCTACGACTACATGCGCCTCCTCTGGGCGCGCATCGGCGTCCCGCACTGCCCGGTCTGCGGCGAGAAGATCCAGCGCCAGACGGTCCAGCAGATCGCCGACCAGCTGATGGAGCTCGAGGCGGGCACGCGGTACATGGTCGTCAGCCCGGTGGTCTCGCAGAAGAAGGGCGAGTTCGTCGACCTCTTCAAGGAGCTCGCCGCGAGCGGCTACTCGCGCGCCCTCGTCGACGGCGAGATGATCCAGCTCGCCGAACCCCCGACGCTCAAGAAGCAGTACAAGCACGACATCTCGGTGATCGTCGACCGTCTGGTCGCCGGGCCCGACATCCTGACCCGGCTCACCGACTCGCTCGAGACCGCGCTCCGGCTGACCGACGGCCTCGTGCAGGTCAACTTCGTCGACCGCGAGGGCACGGAGGCCTGGCAGTCGTTCAGCGAGAAGCTCTCGTGCCCGAACGGCCACCCGATCCAGCTCACCGAGATCGAGCCCCGCACCTTCTCGTTCAACGCGCCGTTCGGCGCCTGCCCCGAGTGCTCCGGCCTCGGCACGCGGATGTCGGTCGACGACGACCTGCTGCTCGGCGACGACACGCAGAGCATCGCCGAGGGCGTCATCGTGCCGTGGACCACCCAGGGCAAGGGGCTCTTCAACTACTACGAGAAGCTGCTCGCCGGTCTCGCCCGCGATCTGAAGTTCTCGCTGAACACCCCGTGGAAGAAGCTGCCGGACAGCGTGAAGGACGCCGTGCTGCACGGCGACAACTTCGAGGTCAAGGTCCGCTGGAAGAACCGCTACGGCCGGGAGATGTCGTACACCTCCGGCTTCGAGGGCGTGGTGCCCTACATCGAGCGCCAGTACCTCCAGGCCGAGACCGACACGCAGCGCGCCCGCTGGGCCGAGTACCTCCGCGAGGTGCCGTGCCCGGTCTGCAAGGGCAAGCGCCTCAAGCCCGAGGTGCTGGCCGTGCTCGTGCACGGTGCGAGCATCGCGGACGCGTCGCAGCTCAGCCTGAGCGACGCCCGCTCCTTCATGGAGAAGCTGCACCTCACCGAGCGCGAGCAGAAGATCGGTGCGCAGGTGCTGCGCGAGATCAAGATCCGCCTCGACTTCCTCATCCAGGTCGGCCTCAGCTACCTCGACCTCTCCCGCGCGGCGGCGTCCCTCTCGGGCGGCGAGGCGCAGCGCATCCGCTTGGCGACCCAGATCGGCTCCGGCCTGACGGGCGTGCTCTACGTGCTCGACGAGCCGAGCATCGGCCTGCACCAGCGGGACAACCGCCGTCTGATCGATACGCTCGTCGCCCTCCGCGACCTCGGCAACACGCTGATCGTGGTCGAGCACGACGAGGACACCATCCGCACGGCGGACTGGGTCGTCGACATCGGTCCGGGTGCGGGCGTCAACGGCGGTCACGTCGTCCACTCCGGCTCGTACGACGACCTGCTGGCGAACACGGAGTCGCTCACCGGCGACTACCTCGCCGGTCGCCGCGAGATCCCGATCCCGGCGAAGCGCCGCAAGATCGACAAGAAGCGCGTGCTCCGTGTCGTCGACGCCGAGGCCAACAACCTCAAGAAGGTGACGGTCGACTTCCCGCTCGGCGCGTTCGTCGCGGTGACGGGTGTCTCCGGGTCCGGCAAGTCGTCGCTCGTGAACGACATCCTGTACCGCGTGCTCGCCAACAAGCTCAACGGCGCCCGCAAGCTGCCGGGCAAGCACCGCACGGTCACCGGGCTCGACAACCTGGACAAGGTCGTGCACGTCGACCAGGCGCCGATCGGTCGCACGCCGCGCTCGAACCCGGCGACCTACACCGGCGTCTTCGACCGCATCCGGAACCTCTTCGCCGAGACCACCGAGGCGAAGATGCGCGGGTACCTGCCGGGGCGCTTCAGCTTCAACGTCAAGGGCGGCCGCTGCGAGGCCTGCTCGGGTGACGGCACGATCAAGATCGAGATGAACTTCCTGCCCGACGTCTACGTCGCGTGCGAGGTGTGCGGGGGAGCGCGGTACAACCGCGACACCCTCTCCGTGCACTACAAGGGCAAGAACATCGCCGAGGTGCTCGACATGCCGATCAGCGAGGCGGCGGTGTTCTTCGAGCCGATCTCGGCCATCCACCGGTTCCTCAAGACCCTCGTCGACGTCGGCCTCGGCTACGTGCGGCTCGGTCAGAGCGCGACGACCCTGTCGGGCGGAGAGGCGCAGCGCGTCAAGCTCGCCACCGAGCTGCAGCGCCGCTCCAACGGCCGGAGCGTGTACGTGCTCGACGAGCCGACCACCGGTCTGCACTTCGAGGACGTCCGCAAGCTCCTCCTGGTGCTGAACGGCCTCCTCGACAAGGGCAACACGGTGATCGTGATCGAGCACAACCTCGACGTGATCAAGTCGGCGGACTGGCTGATCGACATGGGACCGGAAGGCGGCGCGGGCGGCGGCGAGGTCATCGCGACCGGCACCCCGGAGCAGGTCGCGGAAGCCCCGGGCAGCCACACGGGCTACTTCCTCAAGGAGATCCTGCAGGGCGAGAGCGCCCAGGGCGCCGCGTAAGGCGCGCGCGTGGCCGACACCGTCAGCTACCGGCCGAAGGCCGGCGAGATCCCGACGCAACCGGGCGTCTACCGCTTCCGCGACAAGAACCGTCGCGTGCTCTATGTGGGCAAGGCGAAGAACCTGCGCGCACGGCTGAGCAACTACTTCCAGCCGCTCCGGAGCCTCCACGAGCGCACGCGCCGCATGGTGACGACCGCCGCCTCGGTCGAGTGGACCGTGGTGGCGAGCGAGTTCGAGGCGCTCCAGCTGGAGTACACCTGGATCAAGGAGTTCAACCCGCCGTTCAACGTGCAGTTCCGGGACGACAAGTCGTACCCGTACCTCGCGGTGACCCTCGGCGACCGCATCCCCCGGGTGATGGTCACGCGCAACCGCGGTGTGAAGGATGCGCGCTACTTCGGCCCGTACACGAAGGTCTGGGCGATCCGCGACACGGTCGACCTGATGCTCAAGGCGTTCCCCATGCGCAGCTGCTCCGACGGCGTGTACCGGAGGGCGGAGCTGACGGGCCGTCCCTGCCTCCTGGGCGACATCGGCAAGTGCGCGGCCCCGTGCGTCGGACGGATCTCGCCGGAGGACCACCGCGGCCTCGCGGAGGACTTCGTCTCCTTCATGGCCGGCAACGACACCAAATACATCCGCGAGCTGACGGACCAGATGAAGACCGCGGCGAGCACAATGGATTACGAGGCGGCGGCGCGTCACCGCGACGCCATCCAGGCGCTCGAGTCCGCGATGGGCAAGAGCGCCGTCGTCCTCCACGACAACGTCGATCTCGACGCGTTCGGCATCGCCCACGACGAGCTCGCAGCCGCGGTGCAGCAGTTCATCGTGCGCGGCGGCCGCATCCGCGGTGTGCGCAGCTGGGTGGTCGACAAGGAACTCGACATGGATCTCGGAGAGCTCGTCGAGACCGTGCTGCAGAACGCGTACGAGGGCGCGGACGTCCCACCGCGCGAGATCCTCGTGCCCGAGCTGCCGGACGACGCCACCGAGCTCGAGCAGTGGCTCACGGCCCGTCGGCACGAGACCAGCGGTGGCAGCGTCAGCGACCCGACCGCCACCCGGGGCCGCCTCAGCGGCCGGGTGGAGCTCCGCACCGCCCAGCGCGGCGAGAAGGCGGCGCTCGCTCAGACGGCGGAGATGAACGCGAAGAACGCGCTCGTCCTCTACAAGACCCGCCGCAGCGCCGACTTCGTGTCCCGCTCGAAGGCCCTCGCGGATATCCAGGAGGCCCTCGGGATGGACGAGGCTCCCCTGCGGATGGAGTGCTACGACGTGTCGCACCTGAGCGGCACGAACATCGTCGCGTCGATGGTGGTCTTCGAGGACGGCCTGCCGCGCAAGGACCAGTACCGCCGCTTCAGCATCCCCGAGTCGACGGACGACACGGAGTCGATCTACCAGGTGATCACCCGCCGGCTCGCCTATCTGCGTGAGGACCCGAGCGGCGAGGTCCCGGCCGGCGACGTCCCGGTTGCCGAGACCGAGTCGCCGGCTATCCCGCCGACGGACGACGGCGGCGACGACCCCACGATCGACGTGGATGCCGAGCTCGCGGAAGCCGCGGAGAAGCGCCGGCGCAAGTTCTCCTATCCGCCGAACCTGCTGCTCGTCGACGGCGGCCAGCCGCAGGTGGCGGCGGCGCAGCGCGCCCTGGAGGAGTCCGGTGTGCAGGGCATCCAGCTCGCCGGCATCGCCAAGCGACTCGAGGAGATCTGGCTGCCCGACTCGGACTTCCCGGTCATCCTGCCCCGCAACAGCGACGCCCTGTTCCTCATCCAGCGTCTCCGCGACGAGGCCCACCGATTCGCGATCACGTACCAGCGTGCACGCCGCAAGCGCGACATCGGGACGGTGCTGGGCGAGATCCCGGGACTGGGTCCCTCGCGCGTCAAGGAGCTGCTGAAGCACTTCGGATCGGTGGCGCAGCTCAAGCAGGCGACGCCGGAGCAGATCGCCGAGGTGCGCGGGGTGGGCCCGACGCTCGCCACCGCGATCCACGATCGGCTCAACGCCGGCTGAGCACGGATCTCCCTCCCCGGTAGGGGGCGGAAGGTACCACCGGGTGACGCGGGGACGCACCGTGCGTCCGTAGCGTCGCCGGTATGGATGCCGTGAACGAATTCATCGCCCAGGCGGCCGCGTCCCCGTGGGTGTACCTGGTCGTGTTCGCCGTCGTGCTGGTGGACGCTTTCTTCCCTCCGGTCCCGAGCGAGTCCGTGGTCATCGCCGCGGCGGCTGCGGCGGTCGCCGTCGGGACCCCGAACCTTGCGCTGGTGATCGCGTGCGCCGCGGCAGGAGCGATCGCCGGCGACAACCTGACGTACGCCATCGGGAGGCGCGTGCCGCTGGAGCGCATCCGGCTGCTCCGCGGTCCGAGGATGAGCGCCGCCCTGGCACGGGCGCGGAGCGGGATCCACAAGCGGACCGGCGTCCTCGTGCTCTCGGCGCGCTACGTGCCGGTGGGCCGGGTCGCGGTCAATCTGATGGCCGGAGCCTCCGGCGTCGCCGCGCGGCGGTTCCTGCTGTTGTCGTCCGTGGCCGGCGCCTCGTGGGCGGTGTACTCGGTTACTGTGGGGGTGATCGCGGCGCAGTGGCTGGGCGGCAACGCCCTGCTGGCCATGATCGTGGGCATCGTGCTCGGCGTCTCCACAGGTGTCGTCATCGACGCGGTCCTCCGCCGAGCCGCCCGGCGACGGGAGCGGAGGGATGCGGATTCGCTTCCCGAGCCGGCGGTCCTGGCCGCCGCACCGTCCGTATCGTACGCAGAGGAGGTCGTCCGTTGACCACCACATCGACCCCCGCCGCACCGTCGACCGGTGCGCTGCACCTCGACCGTGCACGGGTGCTCCTCTGGGGCATCACGACGACCGCCGCCGTCGCGATCCTCGTCGTCTCGTCGGTGCTGTCCGCCACGCTCTACGGCGTGCCGGTCATCGTCGCGCTGCTGGTCTCGCTCGTGCTGGGCGGTGCGATCCCCGTCGCCGTCGTGCGCCCTGCCGCGGCCGTGGCGCTCTCCGCCGCCGCGGTCATCCTGCTCGCCCTGCTCGGTTCGCCGGACACGGGCAGCCCGTGGCCGGTCGCTGTGCCGTCCACCATCGCCCTCGCGGCGACGCTCGCCATCGCGGTGGCGCAGTCCGCGTGGCGGACCGCTGTGCCCGTGTGGGCCGTCGCCGTGGCCGCGGTCACGATCGTCGGCTCGACGGGCCTGCGCCCGCCGGCCACCGCCGGTGCGGTCACGGCCGACCTCGTCGTGTTCGCCGCGGTGACCGCGACGGCCCTGCTCGGCGGCCTCCTCGTGTCCCGCTGGCAGGACGTGCGCCGTCAGTTGCTGCGGGAGCAGCGCATCTCCGCCTCCGAGCAGGCGCTGCGGGAGGTCGCCGAGGAGCGCACCCGGATCGCCCGGGAGCTCCACGACGTGGTCGCGCACGGCATGTCGGCCATCCAGGTGCAGGCGTCGAGTGCGCGGTACCGCCTGCCGGACCTGTCGGACGAGGCGGCGGCCGAGTTCGACGAGCTGGCGGCGACGGCGCGCAGTGCGATGGGGGAGATGCGGATGCTGCTGGGCGTGCTCCGCAGCGAGGACGTCGCCGTCGAGACCGCTCCCCAGCCCGGTGTGGCGGACGTGCGTGCCCTCGTGACGGGAGCCGGCCGCCGCGGGACCGTCCGTCTCGACGACCGCCTGGATGCGGACGCTGCTGCCCGGCTGGAGCCCGTGGTGTCGCTCGCGGTGTACCGCATCGTGCAGGAGTCGCTGAGCAACATCGCGCGCCACGCCACCGGAGCAGGAGCCGAGGTCGTGATCGAGCGGACGGCGGAGGGTCTCGTGGTCACGGTCGAGAACGAACAGGCCCCGGGGCGGCCGGCGTCGGCTCCCGCGCCCGAGAGCGGCGGCCACGGCATCCGCGGCATGCGCGAGCGCGCCGAGCTACTCGGCGGCTCCCTCGAGGCCGGGCGTCGCGCCGACGGCGGCTACCGGGTGCGCGCGATCCTGCCTGTCGCCGCGCCGGGAGGGGACTCATGACGATCAGTGTGCTCGTCGTCGACGACCAGGCGATGGTGCGGGCGGGGTTCGCCGCGATCCTCGCCGCCCAGGACGGCATCGAGGTGCTCGGCCAGGCGGCGGACGGCGCGGAGGCCGTAGAGCTCGCCCGGCGCCTGCGGCCCGACGTGGTGCTGATGGACGTCCGGATGCCCGTCATGAACGGCATCGAGGCCACCCGGGAGCTCGTGCGGCCCACGCGGGGCGACCCGCACCGGCCGCTCGTGCTCGTGCTGACGACCTTCGACGCGGACGAGTACGTCTACGACGCGCTCAGCGCCGGTGCGAGCGGTTTCCTGCTCAAGGACGCGCCTCCCGCCGACCTGGTACAGGCCGTGCGCGTGGTCGCTGCCGGTGACGCCCTGCTGGCGCCGCGGGTCACCAAGCGGCTCCTGGAGCGGTTCGGCTCGCTGCGACCGGCCGGCGGAGCCAAGGCGCAGCGCCTGGTCGACTTGACCGAGCGCGAGCGGGAGATCCTGGTGCTGATCGGGCGGGGGTTCTCCAACGCCGAGATCGCCGCCGAGCTCTTCATCGCCGAGCAGACCGTGAAGACGCACGTGAGCCGGGTGTTCGCGAAGCTCGGCCTGCGCGACCGCGTGCAGGCGGTCATCCTCGCGTTCGACGCCGGTCTCGTGGAGCCGACTCCCTGAGTCGCGCCCCGGCGTCGCGCCCTGAGTCGAACAGAGCCCCCTACTCCGGTAGGGGGCTCTGTTGGCTCTCGGGGGTGACGCGGCCGCCGGAACCCCGTTGAGACGCTCTGACCGTCGGCCCGCCGGGCCGCACGGAAGGAGCCACGATGTCCCTGTCCCTCGTCAGCAGCCGAGCGCCGCGCACCGCCTCCACGGCGCGATCCGTCACGCGCACAGCCGCCCGGCGCGACCCCGCGGTGGACATCGCCCGCGCTGTCTGCCTGGTGGTCGTCGTCCTGCTGCACGCTCTGATGGTCGGTGTGAGCGTCGGAGCGAGCGGCCCTGTCCTCGAGAACGCGATGGAGGGATGGCCCGGGTTCACGGCCCTCAGCTGGGTGGTCCAGGTCATGCCGCTCTTCTTCCTGCTCGGCGGATTCTCCGCGCACACCCAATGGGAGCGGATGCGCGAGCGCGGTGCCGGCTATGGCGACTACCTGGCGGGGCGGATGCGCCGCCTGTTCGCACCTGCAGCCGCGGCGCTCGTCGCGGTCGCGGTGATGCTGAGCGTGCTCTCGCTCGCGGGCGTCCCCGGGTCCCTCGTCGCCGTGGCCGGGTTCCGGATGAGCCAGCCGCTCTGGTTCCTCGGCGTCTACGTGCTCTGCACGGCGGCCGTGCCGCCGCTGGTCGCGCTCCATCGTCGCGCGCCCCTCCTCGGGCTGGTGCTCCCCGCCGCGATCGCGATCGCGATCGACGTCCTCCGGGGATCGACCGGCGTGACGGCGATCGGCTTCGCGAACCTGCTCTTCGTCTGGCTGGCCGTTCAGCAGCTCGGGTTCTGGCTCGCCTCCGGCCGGCTCGACGGTGTCGGGCGCCGGACGCTCGGCGCGGGCGCCGTGGCGGCGGCGGGAGCGCTGGCGCTGCTCTGCTCGACGGGAGTCTGGTCGTTCGACATGCTCGCCAACCTCAACCCGCCGACCACGGCGCTCCTCCTGCTGGCGCTCGTACAGCTCGCGGTCTTCCGCCTGGTCGCGCCTACGTTGCGAGCGGTCGCCGGGCTCCCGCTCGTCGAGCGTGCGGTGGGATGGGTCTCCGCCCGCGCCATGACCGTCTACCTCTGGCACATGCCGGTGCTGATCGTCCTCGCCGGCGCGCTCCTCGTCTCCGGTGCCGAGCTGCCGCGGCCGCTGAGCGGCGCGTGGTGGCTCGCACGGCCCGCCTGGCTCGTGATCGTGCTGATCGCGGTCGCCGGCGTGGTGGCCGTCGCGGGCCACTTCGAGACCGGTCGCCCGGCGACGCCGTCGACGTCGCCGAGCGCATCTCCGCGTGCGCTCCTCTCCGCCACGGCCGGTGCGGGCGGCGTGCTCCTGGTGCTCCTCGCGGGTGCCTCCATCGCCTCCTGGGTGGCCGCGGCCGGCCTGGCGTTCCTGGCGCTGCGGATTCTGCGGAGTTCGGACATGCCGGGCGCCGTCACTCGGTAGGCTGGGCGGACACGCATCGCAAGGAGGAGAACAGGTGGCCACCGACACCGCGCAGCAGGAAGTGCTGATCGTCACGGGCATGTCGGGGGCGGGCCGTTCGACGGTCGCCAACGCGCTCGAAGACCTCGATTGGTACGTGGTCGACAACCTCCCGCCGCAGATGCTGCGGCCCCTGATCGAGCTGGCGAACCGCGCCGAATCCGGCCTTCCGCGCATCGCGGCGGTGGTGGATGTGCGCGGCCGCAACTTCTTCGTCGACCTGCGCGAGATGATCCAGAGCCTGCGCGAGGGCACCAAGGTGCGCGTGCTGTTCCTGGAGGCCGCCGACGCGGTGCTCGTGCGCCGCTTCGAGCAGGTGCGGCGACCGCACCCCCTCCAGGGCAACGGCACGATCCTCGACGGCATCGGCGCCGAGCGCGCGCGACTGCGCGAGATCCGCGAGGCGAGCGACCTGATCGTCGACACCTCCGACCTCAACATCCACCAGCTGGCGATGAACATCACCGAGACGTTCGCCGCCGAAGGGACGGCCGGCGTCCAGGTCACGGTCCTGAGCTTCGGCTTCAAGTACGGCCTGCCGCCGGACGCCGACCTCGTCGCCGACGCGCGGTTCCTCCCGAACCCGTTCTGGATCCCGGACCTGCGCCCGCACACGGGCCTCGACGAGGTCGTCAGCGACTACGTCCTCGCCCAGAACGGCGCGGAAGAATTCATCTCCGCCTACGTCACCGCGCTCCGCCCGATCTTCGAGGGTTACCAGCGTGAGAACAAACGACACGCCACGATCGCGATAGGCTGCACGGGAGGGAAGCACCGGTCCGTCGCGATTGCGGAAGAGCTCGCGGCACGGTTGCGCAATTTCCCGGGTCTCGCGGTGAACACCAAACACCGCGACCTCGGCCGTGAATGACGCCGGTCGACCGCTTCACGGCGCCATCCACGCCGTCGCTCAACAGTTAGGAATCCGATTGGCTCTCACTGCCGACGTCAAGGACGAGCTCACGAAGGTGCAGGTCAGCAAGACGACCGTCCGCGCCGCCGAGCTCGCCACCATCCTCCGCTTCTCCGGGGGGCTGCACCTCATCGGCGGCCGCATCGCGGTGGAGAGCGAGCTCGACACCCCGGAGCTCGCCACGCGCGTGCGGAAGGACCTCGCGGAGCTGTACGGCGTTCGCAGTGAAGGATCCGTCATCTCGGCGTCCGGCATCCGCCGGAGCCCGCAGTACCTGGTCCGCGTGCTCGACGGCGGCGAGACGCTCGCCCGCCAGACGGGACTGCTCGACGCCCGCCGCCGGCCGATCCGCGGTCTCCCGAACCGTCTCACCACCGGCTCGCGCGACGAGCTCGCGGCCGTCTGGCGCGGGGCGTTCCTCGCGCACGGCTCGCTCACCGACCCGGGACGCTCGGCCGCCCTCGAGGTGACCTGCCCCGGCAACGAGGCCGCGATGGCACTCGTCGGCGCCGCCGGCCGGCTCGGCGTGGCCGCCAAGGCCCGCGAGGTCCGGGGCGTGCACCGCGTCGTCATCCGCGACGGCGAGGCCATCAGCGCCATGCTCGTCCAGATGGGTGCGGCCCAGACCGTCGCCAACTGGGAGGAGCTGCGGCAGCGCCGGGAGGTGCGGGCGACCGCGAACCGCCTGGTGAACTTCGACGACGCGAACCTGCGCCGGTCCGCACAGGCCGCCGTCGCCGCCTGCGCCCGCGTCGAGCGCGCGCTCGAGATCCTCGGCGACGACGTGCCCGAGCACCTGCGCTACGCCGGCGAGCTGCGCCTCTCGCAGCGCGACGCGAGCCTCGACGAGCTCGGCCACCACGCCGACCCGCCCATGACGAAGGACGCCGTCGCCGGCCGCATCCGCCGCCTCCTGGCGATGGCGGACAAGCGCGCCTCCGACCTCGGCATCCCCGGAACCGACGCGAACCTCCCGGCGGACCTCGACGAGGTGTAGGTTCCGTGGCGTACGGCGTAGACCGGGAAGCATCCGGACGCCGCCGGGGTTGCCGTCACTAGACTGGAAAAGTCGCCCGCTCCCGGCGGATCATTCGCGCCGGGACACACCTGAGGAGATGAGTAATGGCTGACTACACGCTCGCAGACCTTCCGTACGACTACTCGGCGCTGGAACCGAACATCAGCGGTCGGATCATGGAGCTGCACCACGACAAGCACCACAAGGCGTACGTCGACGGTGCGAACACCGCCCTCGTCAAGCTGGCCGAGGCCCGCGACGCGGACGACCTGGGCAACGTGAACAAGCTCCAGAAGGACCTCGCGTTCAACCTGGCCGGACACGTCAACCACACGGTGTTCTGGAACAACCTGTCTCCGGACGGCGGTGACAAGCCGACCGGGGAGCTCGCCTCCGCGATCGACGAGTTCTTCGGCTCCTTCGACAAGTTCCGCGCCCACTTCACCGCGTCGGCGCTCGGCATCCAGGGCTCCGGCTGGTCGATCCTCGCCTGGGACTCGCTCGGTCAGAAGCTCATCATCGAGCAGCTCTACGACCACCAGGGCAACCTCGCCGCGGCGACCGTGCCGCTCCTCCTGCTCGACATGTGGGAGCACGCGTTCTACCTCGACTACGTCAACGTCAAGGCCGACTACGTCAAGGCGTTCTGGAACATCACCAACTGGGCCGACGTCCAGGAGCGCTTCGTGAAGGCGCGCGAAAAGACCTCGGGCCTGCTGCTACTGTCTTAATCAGGCGAGGCGTCCCGGGAGGACACCTCCCGGGACGCCGCCGTCCGCTTCACCCACCCACATCAGCGCCGTCGGGCGCCCATCAAGTAACTGGAGACATCTGTGTCCGTAAAGATCGGAATCAACGGGTTCGGTCGCATTGGTCGCAACTACCTGCGCGCGGCCCTCGCGAAGGGCAGCGACCTCGAGATCGTCGCGGTGAACGACCTCACCGACAACAAGACGCTCGCACACCTGCTCAAGTACGACTCGATCACGGGCCGCCTGGACGCCACGGTGGAGCTCGACGGCGACAACATCGTCGTCAACGGCAAGCCCATCAAGGTCCTCGCGGAGCGCGACCCCGCCAACCTCGGCTGGGGCGACCTGGGCGTCGACATCGTCATCGAGTCGACCGGCCGCTTCACCAAGGCCGCCGACGCCAAGAAGCACATCGAGGCCGGCGCCAAGAAGGTCATCATCTCCGCTCCGGCGACCGATGAGGACGCCACGTTCGTCATGGGTGTCAACGAGCACCTGTACGACCCCGCCGCGCACAACATCATCTCCAACGCGTCGTGCACCACGAACTGCCTCGCGCCGCTCGCCAAGGTGTTCAACGACAAGTTCGGCATCGAGCGCGGTCTCATGACCACGGTCCACGCGTACACCGCCGACCAGAACCTCCAGGACGGCCCGCACAGCGACCTCCGCCGCGCCCGCGCCGCCGCCATCAACATCGTCCCGACCTCGACCGGCGCCGCCAAGGCGATCGGCCTGGTCCTCCCGGAGCTCAAGGGCAAGCTCGACGGCTTCGCGCTGCGCGTGCCGGTGCCCACCGGCTCGATCACCGACCTGACCGTCACCGCCTCGCGCCCGGTCACCGTCGACGAGATCAAGGCCGCCTACAAGGAGGCCGCCGAGGGCGAGCTCAAGGGCATCCTCAAGTACACCGAGGACGAGATCGTCTCCAGCGACATCGTCAGCGACCCGCACTCGTCGATCTTCGACGCCGGCCTCCTGCGGGTCCTCGGCGACCAGGTCAAGCTCTCGAGCTGGTACGACAACGAGTGGGGTTACTCCAACCGCCTCGTCGACCTGACCGAGTACGTGGCCGAGCGCCTCTAACCCCAGGGAACCGACGTGACGCTCCGCACCCTTGATTCACTCGGTTCGCTCGCCGGCAAGCGCGTCGTCGTCCGCTGTGATCTGAACGTCCCTCTGAAGGACGGCTCGATCACGGACGACGGCCGTGTGCGAGCGTCGATTCCCACCCTGAACGCCCTGATCAATCAGGGCGCGAAGGTGGTCGTCATCTCCCACCTCGGGCGCCCTGAAGGGGCTCCCGACGCGAAGTACAGCCTGGCACCGGTTGCCCAGCGGCTCAGCGAGCTGCTGGGCACACCGGTGACCTTCGCCCAGGACACCGTCGGCGCCGGGGCCGAGGCCGCCGTCGCCGGTCTGAACGACGGCGACGTCGCCCTGCTCGAGAACCTCCGCTTCAACCCGGGGGAGACCAGCAAGGACGAGGGCGAGCGCTCGGCGTTCGCTGCGAAGCTGGCCGCCTTCGGCGACGCGTTCGTCTCCGACGGTTTCGGCGTCGTGCACCGCAAGCAGGCGAGCGTCTACGAGCTCGCCCAGGCCCTCCCGAGCGCCGCCGGCTTCCTCATCGCGACGGAGCTCGACGTGCTCGACCGGCTGACCGAGAACCCCGAGCGACCGTATGCGGTCGTGCTCGGCGGCTCGAAGGTCTCCGACAAGCTCGGCGTGATCGGTCACCTCCTGCCGCGCGTGGACTCGCTCCTCATCGGCGGCGGGATGCTCTTCACCTTCCTCGCGGCTCTCGGCCACAAGGTGGGCTCGAGCCTGCTCGAGGCCGACCAGATCGAGACCGTGAAGGGCTACCTCGCCACGGCGAAGGAGCGCGGCGTCGAGATCGTGCTCCCGCGCGACGTGGTCGTCGCCTCGAAGTTCGGCGCCGACGCGGAGCACGTCGTGCGCCCGATCGACGGCATCGAGGACACCGACTGGGGTTCCTCCGGTCTCGGACTCGACATCGGTCCCGAGACCGCTGAGTTGTTCTCGGAGTACGTCCGCGGTGCGCGCACCGTCTTCTGGAACGGCCCCATGGGTGTGTTCGAGCTGGCCCCGTTCGCGGCCGGCACCAAGGCCGTCGCGCAGGCGCTGACCGAGGTCGACGGCCTCGGCGTCGTCGGCGGCGGCGACTCGGCCGCCGCGGTCCGCGCGCTCGGCTTCTCGGATGACCAGTTCGGTCACATTTCTACGGGCGGCGGAGCGAGCCTCGAGTTCCTCGAGGGCAAGCGCCTCCCGGGTCTGGAGGTCCTCGGATGGCAGCAGTGAGCCCCTCGGTGCGGCGCGTCCCGCTCATCGCCGGCAACTGGAAGATGAACCTGGACCACCTCCAGGCGATCGCGGTCGTGCAGAAGCTCGCGTGGACCCTGAAGGATGCGGGCCACGACTTCTCCGCCGTCGAGGCGGCGGTCTTCCCGCCGTTCACCGACCTGCGCAGCGTGCAGACCCTCGTGTCGGCCGACAAGCTCCCGATCGCCTTCGGCGGCCAGGACGTCTCGGAGCACGTCTCCGGTGCATACACCGGCGAGATCTCGGCGGCGTTCCTCGCCGCGCTCGAGTGCCGCTACGTCATCATCGGCCACTCGGAGCGTCGCACGCTCCACGGTGAGACCGACGAGCAGGTCGCCGCCAAGACGGCCCAGGCGATCGCGCACAACATCGCGCCGATCATCTGCGTCGGCGAGACCGCGGAGGACCTCGAGGTCCACGGCGCCAGCGCCGTGCCGGTCGCGCAGCTCCGTGCCGCCCTCGCGCAGGTCGACTCGGCGGCGGACTTCGTCATCGCGTACGAGCCCGTGTGGGCGATCGGCTCCGGTCAGGCGGCGACGCCCGAGCAGGCCGAGCAGGTCGCGGCCGCGCTGCGCGCCGTCATCGTCGAGCTCCTCGGCGAGGACGTCGCGGCCAAGACGCGCATCCTCTACGGCGGATCGGTGAAGTCGAGCAACATCGCCGCGTTCATGCGCGAGCCGAACGTCGACGGCGCGCTCGTCGGCGGCGCGAGCCTCGACGTCGCGGAGTTCTCGAGCATCATCCGCTACCAGAAGCACGTCGGTATCTGACGCGTTCCGCGGTTCTCGGCCCGTCCGGATATACTGGTCGTTGGCTTTCCCCGGGCATTCTCCCGGGTGTTGTTACGCGAAAGGTAACTCGTGCAGATTCTCCAGGTCGTCCTGCAGGTGCTGCTGGGCATCACCAGCCTCCTGCTGACCCTGCTCATCCTCTTGCACAAGGGGCGCGGCGGCGGTCTCTCCGACATGTTCGGCGGCGGCGTCACCTCGAACCTCGGCGCCTCGGGCGTGGCTGAGCGCAACCTCAACCGGATCACGGTCGTTCTCGGGATCATTTGGATCACCTGCATCGTCGTGCTCGGGCTGATCACCAAGTTCAGCGCTTAGTCAGCGCTCTTCATCAGAGGAGAACCATGGCTTCCGGAGGAAGTGCAATTCGTGGGTCGCGCGTCGGCGCCGGCCCGATAGGCGAGCAGGACCGCGGTTTCCACGCGGACCGCATCGCCGTCTCGTACTGGGACGCTCTCGGCAACGAGACCGTCCGCTACTTCGCGGCGAACCTGCCCGAAGAGGAGATCCCCGAGACGATCGACTCCCCGTCCAGCGGGCTCCCCGCCGGCCGCGACAAGGAGAACCCGCCGTCGGTCGCCAAGGCCGAGCCGTACAAGACGCACCTCGCCTATGTGAAGGAGCGTCGCTCGGAGGAGGAGGCGGAGCAGCTGCTCGAGGACGCCCTCAACCAGCTCCGCACCCGGCGCGGCAAGCCCACCAGTAACTGACGCAGCGCGTCGCAGAAGGGCCGCTCACGATCTCGTGAGCGGCCCTTCTGCATGCCCGGAAGCGCGCGCCTCGCCACCGGATACGACGAAGCCCCGCCGGTCGTGACCGGCGGGGCCAGGTGGTGTCGCGGCAGTGCTGTCGCGTCAGTGCTGTGGCGTCAGTAGCTCGGCGCGATGAGGTTCTCGGGAACGTCGACGGCGGCATCCTTGTCCACGAAGAACACGGTGCGCTTGCGGCCCTTGGCCCCGGCGACCGGGACCTCGGTGTAGCTCGCACCCGCCAGGGCGAGGCCCAGGGCGCTCGCCTTGTCCGTGCCCGACAGGACCAGCCAGATGCGGTCCGATGCGTTGATCACCGGGCGCGTGAGGCTGAGCCGCTCCGGCGGCGGCTTCGGCGACTCGCGCTCGGCGATCACCGTGGCCTCCGTCTCGCGGATGCCCGCACGGTCGGGGAACAGGGACGCGATGTGCCCGTCCGGCCCGACACCGAGGAACATGATGTCGAACCGCGGGAACTCGAGCCCCTCCGACGCGAACGCCTCGAGCTCGGCCGCGTAGACGCGCGCAGCCTCGTCGAGATCGGCGATCTCGTCGGACGCCGGGAACGGGTGGATGTTCTCCGGCGGCACCGCGATGTGGTCGAGCAGGGCCTCACGGGCCTGGCGCTCGTTCCGGTCGGCGCTGGACTTCTCGACGAACCGCTCGTCGCCCCACCAGAAGTGGACCTTCGACCAGTCGATGGTGTCGCGGGCGGGGGAGGCGTTGACCGCCTCCAGCACCGCGATGCCCATGGTCCCGCCGGTGAGTGCGATGTTCGCCCCGTCGAGGTCGTCGAGGATGTCGATGGTCTTGGTCAGGAACCGTGCGGCCACCGAAGCCGTGAGGGCCTCCTTGTCGGGGTGCACCAGCACCCGCCGTTCATTCGTCATGCGTGCGCGCCCGCTCCTTCGTCAGAGGTCTCGAGCAGTCCGAGACCCTGGGTGATCACCTCGCCGTAGAGGTCGTCCGGGTCCAGCCTACGCAATTCCTCCGCGAGGCAATCGCGGAGGCTGCGGCGCGGGAGGGCCAGATCGTGCGACGGCTGACCGGGCTGGGAGAGACGCGCCACGTTCGGCACCTCGCGCTCCAGCTCGATCGTGCCGGAGGCACGCTCCATGCGGACGCCGTGGATGCCGCCCGAGCCGACCGCGCGCGAGGCGAGGTCGTACTGCACGGGCACCTGCAGCTGCAGGCGCAGCCACGCGGCGAGGAGGAGGGTGCTGGGGGAGTCCGCCGCACCGGCGACCTCCACCGACGTGATCGGCTCGTACGGCGGCTGGTCGAGCACCGCCGCGAGCTGGGCGCGCCACAGGGTGAGGCGCGTCCAGGCGAAGTCGGTGTCGCCCGGCGCGTACGTCTCGGCCAGGTGGTACAGCGCCTCCTGCGGGTTCGGCTGCGCGGACGCGTCCGTGATGCGGCAGGTCGCGATGCGGCCGAGCGGGGAGTGGGACACCTTCGCCGGAGCGATGCCCGGCCACCACACCACGACGGGGGCGTCGGGGAGGAGCAGGCCGGTGACCAGTCCCTCCTCGTCGCTCGCCGTCTCGCCGTAGGCGCGCAGCACGATGACCTCGCTCGCGCCGGCGTCGCCGCCGACGCGGATCTGGGCGTCGAGACGGCCCTCACCGTTGTGGCTGCGCTCCTCCTCGGTCGAGACCACGATGACGCGCATCGGGTGCTCGCGGGAGGCGTCGTTGGCGGCCTCGATGGCCTCCTCCTCCTGGCCAAGGTGGGTGGCGATGATGAGGGTCAGCACGCGGCCGAGGGCGACGGCGCCGCCCTCCTCGCGGATCTTCACCAGCGTCTTGGAGATGTTGCTGACGGTGGTGTCGGGCAGATCGACGATCATGGGCGCCTCCAGACGCGGCCGTCGCGGGCGAGGAGCTCGTCGGCGGACTTCGGGCCCCAGGTGCCGGGGCGGTACTGTTCGGGCTGGCCCTGGGTCTCCCAGAACTGCTCGATCGGGTCGAGGATCTTCCAGGAGAGCTCGACCTCTTCGTGACGGGGGAACAGCGGCGGGTCGCCGAGGAGCACGTCCAGGATGAGCCGCTCGTACGCCTCCGGGCTCGCCTCGGTGAAGGCGTGGCCGTAGCCGAAGTCCATGCTCACGTCGCGCACCTGCATGCCGGCGCCGGGCACCTTCGAGCCGAAGCGGATCGTCACGCCCTCGTCCGGCTGGACGCGGATGACGAGCGCGTTCTGGCCGAGCGCCGAGGTCTGCGACTCCGCGAACAGCTGCTGCGGAGCGCGCTTGAAGACCACGGCGATCTCGGTGACGCGGCGGCCGAGGCGCTTGCCCGCGCGGAGGTAGAACGGCACGCCCGCCCACCGGCGCGTGCCGATGTCGAGCTTGATGGCCGCGTAGGTCTCCGTGGTCGACTCGGGGTTCATCCCGTCCTCGTCCAGGAAGCCGACGACCTTCTCGCCGCCCTGCCAGCCGCTGGAGTACTGCCCGCGGGCCGTCGCCGTGGCGAGGTCCTGGGGCAGCCGCACCGCGGCGAGCACCTTCTCCTTCTCGGCGCGGAGGTCCGCGGCGTCGAAGGAGATGGGCTCCTCCATCGCCGTGAGGGCGAGGAGCTGGAGCAGGTGGTTCTGGATGACGTCGCGGGCGGCGCCGATCCCGTCGTAGTAGCCGGCGCGGCCGCCCACGCCGATGTCCTCGGCCATGGTGATCTGCACGTGGTCGACGTAATTGGCGTTCCAGATCGGCTCGTACAGCTCGTTCGCGAAGCGCAGCGCCAAGATGTTCTGGACCGTCTCCTTGCCGAGGTAGTGGTCGATCCGGAACACCGAGTCGGGCGGGAAGACCGACTCGACGACCGCGTTCAGCTCGCGCGCCGACTGCAGGTCGTGCCCGAACGGCTTCTCGATCACGACGCGGCGCCAGCCGTCGCCGGACTGGTCGGCCAGGCCCGAGCGGCTGAGCTGCTCGGTCACGATCGGGAACGCCTTCGGCGGGATCGAGAGGTAGAACGCGTGGTTGCCCATCGTTCCGCGCTCACGGTCCAGCTCCTCGACGGTCTCCTTCAGGCGCGCGAACGCGTCGTCGTCGTCGAACTCGCCGGGGACGAACCGGATGCCCTGCGCGAGCTGCTTCCACACGTCCTCATCGAACGGGGTGCGGGCGTACTGCTTGACCGCGTCGTGGACGACCTTCTCGAAGTCCTGGTCCTCCCAGTCGCGCCGGGCGAACCCGACGAGCGAGAACCCGGGCGGCAGGAGGCCGCGGTTGGCGAGGTCGTACACGGCCGGCATCAGCTTCTTGCGGGAGAGGTCTCCCGTCACACCGAAGATGATGAGACTGCTGGGTCCGGCGATGCGGTTGAGGCGTCGATCGGAGGCCAACCGCAACGGGTTGAACTCCGGGGTGATTTCCACCGGGGACATCGATCTCCTTGGTCGGCGCGAGGCGCCGCTGATCAGTTGACGGCCTCGAACAGCGAGACGACATCCGCCTCGGGGTTCGTGAGCGTGAGGGTGAGGACCGGACGGCCGTGCTCGCCGAGGACGCTGGCATCGCCTGCGGCCTGGGCCTGGATGAGCTGGCCGAAGGTGAACGGACGGTCCGGGATCTCGAGGTCCTCCGGGGCGTTCGCCGTGATCTGCAGGAACACGCCGACGGCGGGGCCGCCCTTGTGGAACTGGCCGGTCGAGTGCAGGAACCGCGGGCCCCACCCGAAGGTGACGGGACGCTTCGCCTTGGCGGCGAGCAGGTCGCGCACGCCCTCGAGCTGGGGGAGCGCGAGACGGTCGACGTAGGCCTGCACCGACACGTAGCCGTCCGGGCCGAGCTGCGCGAGCAGCGCGTCCACGGCGGCGTCGAGCGTGCCGGCACCGGCAAGGAAGTCGCCGGTCTGGCGGACCTCGACGCCTCCGGCGGTGAACGCCGGAGCGGCCGCCTCGGGGCGGTCGTCGAGCAGCGCGCGCGCGGCGACCTTGGCGGCCTCCACGTCGGGCTGGTCGAACGGGTTGATGCCGAGCAGGCGTCCGGCGACGGCGACGGCGTACTCCCAGACGAGGAGCTGCGCGCCGAGGCTGCCCGAGACGAGGATCTCGCCCTCGTGACGATCGGCCGGGAACAGGTGGTGAGCCTCCGCGTTGGCGACGAGGCGGACGACCTGGAGGTCGGCCGGCTTGAAGTCGAGCTCGGGAGCCAGCTTGTCGAGCACGACCGGGAGGAGGCCGGTGCCCTCCTTGCCGGTGGACTCGGCGATCAGCTGCTCGGCCCAGTCGGCGAAGCCCACGATGTGGGTGCCGTCGGACACGATGCCGAGCTTGTCCTTGAGGGGGTTCGTGCCCGCGATGGCCGCGCCGAGCACCAGGCCCGGGTTGTCCTCGCGATCCACGGCGAGCTCGATCGACGTGGCCTCGGCCTCGTCGAGCAGCTCCGCGATGTCCACGCCGGCGAGGCCGGACGGCACGAGGCCGAACGCGGTGAGCGCCGAGTAGCGGCCGCCCACGTTCGGGTCGGCGTTGAAGACGCGGTAGCCCGCTTCCCGCGCCGACTGGTCGAGCGGGGAGCCCGGGTCGGTCACGATGACGATGCGCTCGGTCGGGTCGATGCCGGCGTCGCGGAACCACTTCTCGTAGATGCGCTTCTGGCTGTCCGTCTCGAGCGTGGAGCCCGACTTCGACGAGATGACCACGGCGGTCCGGTCGAGGCGGTCGCGGAGGGCCGCGAGCACCTGGCCGGGGTCGGTCGAGTCGAGCACGGTGAGCTCGGCCTCGGCCGTCCGGGTGATCACCTCGGGCGCGAGCGAGGAGCCGCCCATGCCGCCGAGCACGATGTGGTCGACGCCGCGGGCGTGCAGCTCCTCGCGGAGCGCGACGATCTCGGCGACGAGCGGCCGCGAGATCGCGACGGCCTCGGTCCAGCCGAGGCGCTTCGACGCCTCGGCCTCCGCGTCGGGGCCCCAGAGGGCCGGGTCCTGGGCGGTGATGCCGGACGCGACCTTGTCGGCGACGAGCTGCGGGACGACGGACGCGACCGCGTCGGCGGCGGCGCCGGTGACGTGGATGCGGAACGTCACTTGGCCGCCTCCAGAGCCGTCTTCACGGTCTCGACGAGCTCCGACCACGACACGTTGAACTTGTCGACGCCCTCGCGCTCGAGGGTGGCGGTCACGTCGTCGTAGTCGACGCCGAGGCCGGCCAGCGCGTCGAGCACGCCCTGCGCGTCGGCGTAGTTGCCGGTGACGGTGTCGCCGGTGATGACGCCGTGGTCGAAGGTCGCGTCAAGCGTCTTCTCCGGCATCGTGTTGACCGTGTTCGGCGCGACCAGCTCGGTCACGTAGAGCGTGTCGGGCAGGCTCGGGTCCTTGACGCCGGTCGAGGCCCAGAGCGGGCGCTGCTCGTTCGCGCCGGAGGCCACGAGGGCCTTGGCGCGATCGGTGGCGAAGGCCTGCTCATAGACCTCGTAGGCGAGGCGGGCGTTCGCGATGCCGGCCTTGCTCTTGAGCGAGTTCGCCTCGTCGGTGCCGATGGCGGTCAGGCGCTTGTCGATCTCGGTGTCGACGCGCGACACGAAGAACGAGGCGACGGACTGGATGCCCGAGAGGTCGATCCCGGCGTCCTTGGCCTTCTCGAGACCGGTGAGGTACGCGTCGATGACGGCGCGGTAGCGCTCGAGGCTGAAGATCAGCGTGACGTTGACGCTGATGCCGGCCGCGATGGTCTCGGTGATGGCCTCGAGGCCCTCGACCGTCGCCGGGATCTTGATGAGAACGTTCGGCTTGTCGACCTTGGTGGCGAGCTTCTTGGCCTGCTCGATGGTGCCGGCGGCGTCGTGCGCGAGGCCCGGCTCGACCTCGATCGAGACGCGGCCGTCGGTGCCCTCGGTCTGCTCGTAGACATCGTGGAAGATGTCGCTGGCGGCGGCGACGTCGTCGGTCGTGATCTCGAAGATCGCGTCCTCGACGCTGGTGCCGGCGGCGGCGAGGCTCTTCACCTGGTCCGCGTAGGCCTCGCCCTTGGAGAGCGCGGCCGCGAAGATCGTCGGGTTGGTGGTCACACCGACCACGTTCTTCTCGGCGATGAGCTTCTGGAGGCCGCCCGTGGCGATCCGCTCGCGCGAGAGGTCGTCCAGCCAGATGCTGACGCCCGCGGCGGAGAGCTGTGCGGTGGGAGTGGTGTCGGTCATTTCTCTTCTATCTCCTCATGCCCGCGCTCAGAGCGACGCGAGCGATTCCTTCGCGGCGGCAACGGCGTGCTCGGTGGTCATGCCGAACTCACGGAACAGCGTCTTGTAGTCGGCCGATGCACCGAAGTGCTCGATCGAGACGCTGCGACCGTGGTCGCCGACGATCTTGTCCCAGCTGAGGGAGAGGCCGGCCTCGATCGAGACGCGGGCCTTCACCGACGCGGGGAGGACGTGCTCCTGGTACTCGGCGGACTGCTCGTGGAACCACTCGAGCGACGGGGCCGAGACGACGCGGGCGTTGATGCCCTCGCCGCGCAGGACCTCGCGGGCCTCGAGTGCGATCTGCACCTCGGAGCCGGTGGCGATGAACAGGACGTCCGGGGTGCCGTTCGGCGCCTCGGCCAGGACGTATGCGCCCTTGGCGACGTTCTTGGCGGACGCGAGGGTGTCGCCGCTGGCGTCGCCCTCACCGCGCTCGAACACCGGGATGTTCTGACGGGTCAGCGCGATGCCGGCCGGTCCCTTGCGACGCTCGAGGATGGTCTTCCAGGCGTAGGCGACCTCGTTCGCGTCGCCGGGGCGCACGACGTCGAGGTGCGGGATGGCGCGGAGGGTCGACAGCTGCTCGATCGGCTGGTGCGTCGGGCCGTCCTCGCCGAGGGCCACGGAGTCGTGGGTCCAGACGAAGATCGACGGGACCTGCATCAGCGCGGCGAGACGAACGGCCGGGCGCATGTAGTCGCTGAAGATCAGGAACGTGCCGCCGAACGGGCGGGTCGGGCCGTGCAGGACGATGCCGTTGAGGATCGCGGCCATCGCGTGCTCGCGGATTCCGAAGTGCAGCACGCGGCCGTACGGGTTGCCGGTCCACTCGTGGGTCGAGTGCTCGCTCGGGACGAACGACGCGCCGCCCTCGATCGTGGTGTTGTTCGACTCGGCGAGGTCGGCGGAGCCGCCCCAGAGCTCGGGCATGATCGGCGCGATGGCGTTGAGCACCTTGCCGCTGGCGGCGCGGGTCGAGACGTCCTTGCCGGGCTCGAAGACCGGGAGGACATCCTCAACGCCCTCCGGCAGCTCGCCGGTCAGCAGGCGGTCGAGGAGCTGCTTGCGCTCCGGGTTGGCGGCGGCCCAGGCGTCGAAGCCCTTCTGCCACTCGGCGCGCTGCTCGGCGCCGCGCTCGACGGCCTTGCGGGTGTGCGAGAGGACCTCGTCCGCGACCTCGAAGGTCTGCTCGGGGTCGAAGCCGAGCACCTCCTTGACGGCGCGCAGCTCGTCGGCGCCCAGGGCGGAGCCGTGGATCTTGCCGGTGTTCTGCTTCTTCGGGCTCGGCCAGCCGATGATCGTCTTGAGGATGATCAGCGAGGGCTTGTCGGTGACGCCCTGCGCCGCGACGATCGCGTCGTTGAGCGCCTGCACGTCCTCGGTGTAGACGCCGGTCTTCTTCCAGTCGACGACCTGCACGTGCCAGTGGTAGGCCTCGTAGCGGGCCTTGACGTCCTCGGTGAAGGCGATGTTGGTGTCGTCCTCGATCGAGATCTGGTTGCTGTCGTAGATCGCGATCAGGTTGCCGAGCTGCTGGTGGCCGGCGAGGCTCGAGGCCTCCGAGCTCACGCCCTCCTGCAGGTCGCCGTCGCCGGCGATCACGTAGACGAAGTGGTCGAACGGGCTGGTGCCCGCCTCGGCCTCGGGGTCGAACAGGCCGCGCTCGTAGCGGGCCGCGTAGGCGAAGCCGACCGAGGAGGAGATGCCCTGGCCGAGCGGGCCGGTGGTGATCTCGACGCCGTCGGTGTGGCCGTACTCCGGGTGTCCCGGGGTCAGCGAGCCCCAGGTGCGGAGCGCCTTGAGGTCGTCGAGCTCGAGGCCGTAGCCGCCCAGGTAGAGCTGGACGTACTGGGTCAGCGAGCTGTGGCCGGCCGAGAGGATGAAGCGGTCGCGGCCCAGCCAGTGCTGGTCGTGCGGGTCGCGGCGCATGACCTTCTGGAACAGGAGGTATGCGGCCGGGGCCAGGCTCATCGCCGTGCCGGGATGACCGTTGCCCACCTTCTCCACCGCATCGGCCGCGAGGACGCGAGCCGTGTCTACTGCTTTGTTGTCAATGGGATCCCACTGCAGAGCTGCCACGTGAAAACTGACCCTTCGTAGATGTGGTGAGGGTCGTCGTGAACCCGCACCGGTTGAGGTAGTGCGCGCCGTGGACGTCATCGGCGCCGGGCCCTCGTCTGCGTGATGAGTCCTACAAACGGCCGCACGGGAAACGGGCTCCGGCTGGCGAGCACCTCCAAGTATAGGTAACACGCACGAAACGTGGCGTCTTCCCTCAGCGGGTTGTGCGCCGGCTCCGAGCGGGGTAGCGCCGCAGAGGTGTCGTAGACTTGCTGAGGACTGCGATCAGAGAGCCGGATGCCCGCTCAGGGGCGCCGCCCGCAGCCGCACCGAGCGAACATCACGAGGAGCAATGGACGTCGCTGTAGAGAGCCGTGTCGATCCGGGCCGCATCGGCTTCGCACGCAAGGTCAAGGCGTACGTCTCGCTGACCAAGCCGCGCGTGGTGGAGCTGCTGCTCGTCACGACCGTCCCGACGATGATCCTCGCCGCAAACGGGATCCCGAACCTCTGGCTGGTCCTGGCGACCGTCGTGGGCGGCTACATGTCCGCGGGATCCGCCGGCGCGTTCAACTGCTACATCGACCGCGACATCGACCGCGTCATGCGGCGGACCAAGAACCGTCCGCTGGTCACCGGCGAGCTGAGCGACCGCGAGGCGCTCGTCTTCTCGTGGGCGCTGGGCATCGCGTCCGTCGTGGTGCTCGCGGTGTTCACCAACTGGCTGGCCGCGGCGCTGTCCGTCGTCGCGATCCTGCTCTACGTCGTCTTCTACACGCTCATCCTCAAGCGCCGCACCCCGCAGAACATCGTCTGGGGCGGCGTCGCCGGCTGCATGCCGGTGCTCATCGGCTGGGCGGCCGTCACCGGGTCGCTCGACTGGGCGCCGTTCATCCTGTTCGGCATCATCTTCCTCTGGACGCCGCCGCACTACTGGCCGCTGTCGATGAAGTACCGCGCGGACTACAAGGACGCGGGCGTTCCGATGCTCGCTGTCGTGCGCGGCCGTGCCGCGGTCGGCCTCCAGGTCATCCTGTACGCCTGGGCGATGGTCGCGTGCTCGTTGCTGCTCATCCCGGTGGCGCACATGGGCCTCTTCTACATCGCGGTCTCGCTGGTCGCGGGCGGATGGTTCATCTACGAGTCGCACCGGCTGTACAACCTCGCCATCCGGCACGAGTCGGTGTCGCCGATGCGCGTCTTCCACGGCTCGATCGCGTACCTGACGCTGATCTTCCTCGCCGTGGCGATCGATCCGCTGCTGCCGTTCTGATCGCGGGGGAGCACCGCGATACGGGTGCTCCGACACGGTCTGGTGCGTGCTGACGGCGCGCTGCTAGCGTCTGCAGCGTGCTCACCCTCCGGACGCCGCGGCTCGTGCTCGACGCTCCCCGGGAGAGTGACATCCCCGCGGTGTTCGCGGCCTGCCAGGACGAGCAGACCCAGCGCTGGGTGCCGTTGCCGCACCCGTACACGCGCGCCAGCGCCGAGTTCTTCGTGCGGAGCTACTGCCCGCACGGGTTGGCCGGCGGGCAGTACACCGTCTGGGCGATCCGCCCTGCCGAGTACGCCCCGCTGGTGGGCGTCGCCGAGGTGCGGCGCGACGAGGCCGCCGGTTCGGCATCACTGGGCTGCTGGCTCGAGCCGGGCTCCCGCGGACGAGGCGTGATGCACGAGGCACTCGTCGCCGTGACCGCGCACGCGCTCGCACCGGAGGGGCTCGGCTTCACGCGGCTGCGCTGGGAGTACCTCCCGGGCAACGAGCAGAGCAGGCGGCTCGCGGAGGGCGTCGGGTTCGGCTTCGCGGGCGCGACCCCGCACCGCGTCCGCTTCCACGACGTGGAGCGCGACGCCCTCGTGGGCGTCTTGCTACGCGGCGACGGCCCCGCTGACGGCTGAGCCCTCGGGCGCGGCCTCGTCGGCGACCGGGGCCTTGAGGGACATGATCACCGCGGTCATCGCGGCGGCGAGGGTCGCGGCGAGCATCATGTGGATGCCGACCAGGATGCCGGGGAGACCGGTGTTCGCCTGGATGAGGCCGACCGCGATCTGCAGCACCTCGACCGCGAGCAGGTACATCGTGTACCGGTGCACCCGGGTGGTGCGGATGCGCAGCGAGGCGATCACGAGCACGAGCGTGAGGGCGAAGGTCACGTACGCGGGGATCGCGTGCACGTGCTGGAGGATCTCGGGGTCGAGACCGTTGCGCGTCGCCTTGCTGTCGCCGGAGTGCGGTCCCGAGCCGGTGGTCAGGATGCCGACGACGATCGTGACGGCCACCACGAAGCTGGTCAGGTGGGCGATGCCGGCGAACCACCCGGGCACGGCGCGGACGCGCGGGCCGGGGACCGCGTACAGGCGGAGCAGGAAGGCGGTGCAGAGGGCGACCAGCACGGTGGAGATGACGAAGTGGAGGCCGACGACGTACGGGTTCAGGTCGGTCAGCACGCTGATCCCGCCGATGACCGCCTGCGCCGGGATGCCGAGGCCGGCGAGCAGGGTGAGCCAGAAGAGCTCCGGGCGCGACTTCCGCAGCTTGAGGATCATGAGGAACGCGACGATCGCGATCAGGCCGAGCAGCACACCGAGCAGTCGGTTCCCGAACTCGATGAACCCGTGGATGCCCATCTCGGGCGTGTTCACCAGGGAGGCGTCGGTGCACTTGGGCCAGGTCGGGCAGCCGAGGCCGCTGGAGGTCAGGCGGACCAGGCCGCCGGTGCCCACCAGCACGATCTGCCCGACGAGGTAGACCCACCCGATCACCTTCAGCCGAGTGTCGACGCGGTCGGGCAGCCAGGCGATGATGCGCTTCATGTCTTCCTTGGTGCTTTCTCAGTGTGAATCGGATACTCGGCCAACGCGCAGGGCGCGTCTCTACTTTTACCGGTCCGCACCTGTAGAATCGATGGGTTCGAGACGCGCGCTCCCTGTGCGCGTGTCCGCACTGCGCCCCTGCCGAGAACGGCAGTCCGACGCAGGGCGGCCAAGGGCACAGTCGCCCGTCGTCCTCGATCATTTTAGGTACGCACACCAGCCACCCGCACAATCAGGACGCCCGAACGGCAGGCGCATGCCGTCCGTCCGGGAGGAATGAGCCGGACTGATATCCGGTTACGAGTGGTAGGAAACGAGGTAGATATGTCAGACATCCTGATCGACCGGCCAGAACTCGCCAGCCTGGGGCAGTACGAGTTCGGCTGGGCCGACTCCGACGCGGCGGGCTCGTCCGCGCGTCGCGGCATCTCCCCACAGGTGGTGAAAGACATCTCGGACCTGAAGGGCGAGCCGGAGTGGATGCTCCAGCGCCGCCTGAAGGCGCTCCAGCTCTTCGAGCGCAAGCCGATGCCCACCTGGGGCGCCGACCTGTCGGAGATCGACTTCGACAACATCAAGTACTTCGTCCGCTCGACGGAGAAGCAGGCCCAGAGCTGGGAGGACCTGCCGGAGGACATCCGCAACACGTACGAGAAGCTCGGCATCCCGGAGGCGGAGCGTCAGCGCCTCGTGGCCGGCGTCGCGGCTCAGTACGAGTCCGAGGTGGTGTACCACCAGATCCGCGAGGACCTCGAGCAGCAGGGGGTCATCTTCCTCGACACCGACACCGCGCTCAAGGAGTACCCCGAGATCTTCGAGGAGTACTTCGGCACCGTCATCCCGTCGGGCGACAACAAGTTCGCCGCGCTGAACACCGCCGTGTGGTCGGGCGGCTCCTTCGTGTACGTGCCCAAGGGCGTCCACGTCGAGATCCCGCTCCAGGCCTACTTCCGCATCAACACGGAGAACATGGGCCAGTTCGAGCGCACGCTGATCATCGCCGACGAGGACAGCTACGTCCACTACATCGAGGGCTGCACCGCCCCGATCTACAAGTCGGACTCCCTCCACTCGGCCGTCGTGGAGATCATCGTCAAGAAGAACGCCCGCGTGCGCTACACGACGATCCAGAACTGGTCGAACAACGTCTACAACCTCGTCACCAAGCGGGCGACCGCGGCCGAGGGCGCGACGATGGAGTGGATCGACGGCAACATCGGCTCCAAGGTGACGATGAAGTACCCGTCGATCTACCTCATGGGCGAGCACGCCAAGGGCGAGACGCTCTCCGTCGCCTTCGCGGGCCCGGGCCAGCACCAGGACGCCGGCGCCAAGATGATCCACATGGCGCCGTACACGCAGTCGTCGATCGTGTCCAAGTCGATCGCGCGCGGCGGCGGTCGCGCCGGCTACCGCGGCGAGGTCCGCGTCGACGCCAACGCGCACCACGCGGCGAACACCGTCCGCTGCGACGCGCTGCTGGTCGACAGCATCTCCCGCTCCGATACCTACCCGGCGATCGACATCCGGGTGGACGATGTGCAGCTCGGCCACGAGGCCACGGTCTCGCGCGTCAGCGAGGAGCAGCTCTTCTACCTGATGTCCCGGGGCATGCCGGAGGACGAGGCGATGGCCATGATCGTCCGCGGCTTCATCGAGCCGATCGCTCGTGAGCTCCCGATGGAATACGCACTCGAACTCAACAAGCTCATCGAGATGGGCATGGAAGGCTCTGTCGGCTGATATGACGTCCAGCACCCCCACGATCGACCAGACGGCGGTCGCGCCCTCCCACATGCGCGCCCCGGTCCCCGTCCAGACCCGCTCCGAGCGCTTCACCTCGACCGACGTCACCGCCTTCCCGGCGGTGACCGGCCGCGAGGTCATGTGGAAGTACACCCCGGTGGCCCGCCTGAGCGAGCTGCTCACGGGTGAGCTCGACGGTTCCACGTACGCCTACGACACCGTCGAGGTGCCCGGCGTGACCACGTCGTGGATCGCCCGCGACGACGCCCGGATCGGCACCGCCGGCCTCCCGGAGGACCGCGTGTCCGCGAACGCGTGGTCGCGCTTCGAGCAGGCGCTCCTCATCGGCTTCGCCGGAACCGAGGACACCGAGGCGACGATCACCCGCTCCGCGCTCGGCAGCGGCCCCCGCGCCGCGCACACCGTGGTCGAGATCGCCCCCGGCGCCCGCGGCACGCTCATCCTGCAGAACCGCGGGTCGGCCCACCTCGCCGAGAACGTCGAGTTCCTCGTCGGCGCCAACGCCGACGTGACCGTCGTCTCGGTGCAGGAATGGGACGACGACGCCATCCACATCGCCGCGCACTTCGCCCGGCTCGAGGAGGGCGCACGCCTCAAGCACGTCGCCGTCACCCTCGGCGGCTCCGTGGTCCGGCTCAACCCGTCGGCGCACCTCGCCGGCGCTCGGTCCGACGCCGAACTGCTCGGCGCCTACTTCGCCGACGCCCACCAGCACCTCGAGCAGCAGGTCTACGTGCACCACGACGGCGCGGAGACCCGCAGCCGCGTCACCTACAAGGGTGCACTGCAGGGCGAGGGCGCGCGCACGGTCTGGATCGGCGATGTGCTGATCGGCCCGAAGGCCGTCGGCACCGACACCTACGAGCAGAACCGCAACCTCGTCCTCACGGACGGCGCCCGTGCCGACTCCGTCCCGAACCTCGAGATCGAGACCGGCGACATCGTCGGCGCCGGCCACGCCAGCGCCACCGGCCGGTTCGACGACGAGCAGCTCTTCTACCTCCAGTCGCGCGGCATCACCGAGGAGGAGGCGCGCCGACTGGTCGTGCGCGGCTTCCTGTTCGAGATCGTCCAGCAGATCGGCTCGCCCGCCCTGCAGGAGCACCTCCAGACGGCGATCGAGGCGGAGCTGACGGCGTCCGTCGTGGCGGCCGGCTGATGGCTGCGTCGCGCGTGCTCGCCGTCGCGGAGCTGGTGGAGAACCAGGCCTCCCGCGTCGTCGTCGACGGCGTTCCCATCGCGGTGGTCAAGGACTCCGCGGGCGACGTCCACGCGATCGGCGACACCTGCACCCACGGCGAGATCTCGCTGTCCGAGGGCTTCGTCGAGGGGGAGACCCTCGAGTGCTGGGCGCACGGCTCCCAGTTCTCGCTCCTCACCGGCAAGCCCCTCAACCTCCCGGCGTACGAGCCCGTCCCCGTCTACGCGGTCGAGCTGATCGACGGCGACGTCTTCATCGACCCGAACGTTACGAAAGAGATTTGAACACCATGTCTGTCCTCGAGATCCGCGACCTGCACGTCACCGTCGAAACGGACCAGGGAACCAAGCCCATCCTGAACGGCGTCGACCTGACCATCCGCGAAGGCGAGATCCACGCGATCATGGGCCCCAACGGTTCGGGCAAGTCCACCCTGGCCTACACGATCGCCGGCCACCCCAAGTACACCGTCACCGGCGGGAGCATCACGCTCGACGGTGAGGACGTCCTGGCGATGACCGTCGACGAGCGCGCCCGCGCCGGCCTCTTCCTCGCCATGCAGTACCCGGTGGAGATCCCCGGCGTCACCAACACCAACTTCCTCCGCACCGCGAAGACCGCCATCGACGGCCAGGCGCCCGCGATCCGCACCTGGGTCAAGGACGTCCGCGAGAGCATGGCCGCGCTGCGCATGGACTCGTCGTTCGCCGAGCGCAACGTCAACGAGGGCTTCTCGGGCGGCGAGAAGAAGCGCAACGAGATCCTCCAGCTCGAGCTGCTCAAGCCGAAGTTCGCCGTGCTCGACGAGACCGACTCCGGCCTCGACGTCGACGCGCTGAAGATCGTGTCGGAGGGCGTCAACCGCGCCAAGGCCAACACCGGTCTCGGCATCCTGCTCATCACGCACTACACGCGTATCCTCCGCTACATCAAGCCGGACTTCGTGCACGTGTTCGTCGCCGGCCGCGTGGCCGAGCAGGGCGGCCCCGAGCTCGCCGACCGTCTCGAGGAAGAGGGCTACGACCGCTACGTCGACGCCCCCGAGTCCGCCAGCGCCACCGCGGGCGACCTGGCCGAGGCGTAGGCTCCCACCATGGTCGCCACGCTCAGCCCGGCCCTCTTCGACCAGGTCGAAGAGGCGCTGAAGAACGTCATGGATCCCGAGCTCGGGATCAACGTCGTCGACCTCGGCCTGATCTACGATCTGGGCTGGGACGACGAGAACGACGCCCTCATCATCTCGATGACGCTGACCAGCGCCGGCTGCCCCCTCACCGACGTGCTGGAGGAGCAGACCGCCGAGTCGCTCGACGGCATCGTCGAGGCGTTCCGCATCAACTGGGTGTGGATGCCACCGTGGGGCCCGGAGCGGATCACCGACGACGGCCGCGACATGATGCGCGCGCTCGGCTTCGCCATCTGACCCGCACCCCACAACAACACCTGCATCCGCCCCGGACCCGTCGGTCCGGGGCGGATGACCTCTGAAAGAGAAGGATTCATCGTGCTCAGCGTCCAGGGCCTCGAACTGCGCGTCGGCGCCCGCCTCCTGATGGAGGATGTCAGCTTCCGCGTCGCCGACGGCGACAAGATCGGCCTCGTCGGCCGGAACGGGGCCGGCAAGACCACCCTGACGAAGGTGCTGGCCGGTGATCTGCTGCCGACGGCGGGGAAGGTCGACCGCAGCGGCGAGCTCGGCTACCTCCCGCAGGACCCGCGCTCGGGCAACCTGGACGATCTCGCGCGCACGCGCATCCTCGACGCCCGTGGGCTCGGATCGATCGTGCTCGGGATGCAGCAGTCGACGCTCGACATGGCGAGCGACGATGCGGCGGTGTCGGCCGCGGCGATGAAGAAGTACGGCCGGCTGGAGGAGCAGTTCCACATGCTCGGCGGGTACGCGGCCGAGGCCGAGGCGGCCTCCATCGCGAGCAACCTCAACCTCCCGGACCGCATCCTGGACCAGCCGCTCAAGACCCTCTCGGGTGGCCAGCGCCGCCGCATCGAGCTGGCGCGCATCCTGTTCTCGGACGCGCGCACGATGATCCTCGACGAGCCGACCAACCACCTCGACGCCGACTCGGTCGTGTGGCTGCGTGAGTTCCTGAAGGGGTACTCCGGCGGCTTCATCGTCATCTCGCACGATGTCGAGCTCGTGGGGGAGACCGTCAACCGCGTCTTCTACCTCGACGCCAACCGCCAGGTCATCGACATCTACAACATGGGCTGGAAGAACTACCAGCGCCAGCGCGCCGCCGACGAGGAGCGCCGCAAGAAGGAGCGCGCCAACGCCGAGAAGAAGGCGACCGCCCTCCAGCTCCAGGCCGCGAAGTTCGGCGCCAAGGCGACGAAGGCGGCGGCGGCCCACCAGATGGTGGCCCGTGCCGAGAAGCTGCTCTCCGGCCTCGACGAGGTGCGCCAGGTCGACCGCGTGGCGAAGCTGCGCTTCCCGACCCCCGCCGCCTGCGGTCGCACCCCGCTCACCGCCTCCGACCTGTCGAAGAGTTACGGCTCGCTGGAGATCTTCACCGCCGTCGACCTCGCGATCGACCGCGGGGCGAAGGTCGTGGTGCTCGGGCTCAACGGTGCGGGCAAGACAACGCTGCTCCGGATGCTCGCGGGCGTCGACAAGCCGGACACCGGCCAGGTCGAGCCCGGCCACGGCCTCCGCATCGGTTACTACGCCCAGGAGCACGAGACGATCGACGTCGAGCGCTCGGTGCTGCAGAACATGGTGTCGTCGTCGCCGAACCTGACCGAGACCGAGGCGCGCAAGGTGCTCGGCTCGTTCCTGTTCACCGGGGATGACGCGCACAAGCCGGCGGGCGTGCTGTCCGGTGGCGAGAAGACGCGTCTCGCCCTGGCGATGATCGTCGTCTCGGGCGCGAACGTGCTGCTGCTCGACGAGCCGACCAACAACCTCGACCCCGCGAGCCGCGACGAGATCCTCGACGCCCTGGCGCACTACGAGGGTGCGGTCGTGCTCGTGAGCCACGACGAGGGTGCGGTGGAGGCGCTGAATCCCGAGCGGGTCCTCATCCTTCCCGACGGCGTCGAGGACCACTGGAACAAGGACTACCTCGACCTGATCTCGCTGGCCTAGCCCCGCAACGATTCGTGCCGAATGTCGACTCTGAGACGCTCAGAGTCGACATTCGGCACGAATGTGCGCGGGGTCAGCGCGAGGAGGCGTCGAGCAGTTCGTCCTCGACGTCGGAGTCCGTGCGCTTGAGCGCCCGCTTGCGGTCGCGCTCGGCGGCGCGGGCCTTCTCCGCGGGGTCGTTCTCGTTGAGCTTGCGGTACTCCGTGCGCAGCGCGTAGCCGAGACCGAAGAAGCCGATGAGCGCGAAGATGATCCACTGGATCATGTACGACCAGTGCAGCCCCTCGTCCTGCGTGGGCGGCTCGGTGACGGTGGGGGTGGGTGCGGATGCCGGAGCGGGCTTCTCGCTGTCCAGGAGGCCGTACGCGCCCGTATAGACGGCACCCGTGTCCATCTTCTGCTTCACCACGGAGAGCTGGATGGTGCCGACCTGTCGGCCGACCGCCGTGCGCCCGTCGATGGCCGGCTCGCTGGCCTTGAGGCGCGCCACGACGGTGACCGTCCCGGACGGGGGAGCGGGGACGTGGTCGGGGTCGTCGGAGTCGTTGCCCGTCGGTACCCAGCCGCGATCGACGATGAAGAGCGAGCCGTCCGCGGTGCGCAGCGGCGTCAGGACCTCGAAGCCCGGGTTGCCGTTGAACGGCCGGTTGCGCGCGAGGAGCTGGAGGTCTGGCTCGTAGGTGCCGGTCACGGTGACGCGGGTCCACTCCTGGCCCTTCGAGTACGACGTGAGCGTCGGCAGCTCGCTGGTGAGCGGCACCGGTTTCGAGTCGAAGTTCTGGGAGATCAGGGCGTTCGCCGCCGCGGCCTCCTTGCTGCGGGCGAGCTGCCAGTTCGAGAGGAATCCGCAGGCGATCGCGAAGGCGATGGCGAAGGCGAGGTAGCCGAGCCAGCGCTTCGAGAAGGCGAACTTCCAGCCGCCGCCGTTCGCGCCGCTCACGCCGTCGTCCGTTCGCCCGAGGCGGCCGCCGTCTCGTCCACGGGCTTCACGGCCACGGGGAACTCCCGAGCCGCCAGGAACTCCCGGAGGAACTCCTCGTGCTCGTCGCACGCCAGCCACACCTTCACGCGGTCGGCGGTGTGGATCTTCGGGTTGCGCCATTCGATGCGCCAGGTCGCCGTCTCACGGCATCCCGCGCGCGAGCACGTCAGAGGATCCGGCTCTCCGAGTCCGATCACTGGCCCTCCTGCTTCGGGTCGCCGCCACCGGGCGGCGGAGGCGTCATGGGAAGGATATTGCCCGGACGCTGGGCTTCTCCTCGACGCGGGTCGGCGTGGACGTTCGCGAGGACCACGGCGATGTACGGGAGGAAGATCGCGGCGATGATCGGCACGGCCGCCCACCATCCCGGAACCAGCACGGCCACGATCAGGCAGACCACACGGATGCCCATCGCCACCGAGTATCTGATCATCCGGTGATGCCGTTCCTCGTCCGGCGAGAGGCCGAGGTTCGTGATCGTGGGGCGTGTGGTTTTCATGAGGATTCCCCTCAAGCGTACGTCCATAGACTGGTACCCGTTCGATTCGAGAGGAAATCACCACATGACCACGCAGCGCACCGTGCTCGTCACCGGCGGAAACCGCGGGATCGGCTACGCGATCGCCGAGGAGTTCGTGGCCCAGGGCCACCGCGTCGCCGTCACCGCCCGCTCGGGCGAGGGGCCGGAGGGAGCGCTCACCGTGCGCGCCGATGTGACCGACACCGCGTCGATCGACGCCGCGTTCACCGAGATCGAGCAGAAGCTCGGCCCGGTCGAGGTCGTCGTGGCGAACGCCGGCATCACCAAGGACACCCTGCTGATGCGCATGACGGACGAGGAGTTCGACAGCGTCATCGAGACGAACCTCGGCGGCGCGTTCCGCGTCGTCAAGCGCGCGAACAAGGGCATGCTGAAGGCCCGGTTCGGCCGTATCGTGCTGATCTCGAGCGTCGTCGGCCTGTTCGGCGGCGCCGGTCAGGTCAACTACGCCTCGTCGAAGGCCGGCCTGGTGGGCATGGCGCGCTCGATCACCCGCGAGCTGGGCGCCCGCGGCATCACCGCGAACGTCGTCGCGCCGGGCTTCATCGAGACGGACATGACGGCCGCGCTGCCGGAGACGCAGCAGGCCGAGTACAAGAAGAGCATCCCCGCCGGCCGCTTCGCGTCGCCGAGCGAGGTCGCGAAGGTCGTCGCGTGGGTCGCGGGGGACGACGCCGGCTACATCTCCGGCGCGGTCATCCCGGTCGATGGCGGCCTCGGGATGGGGCACTAGCCACTCGGGCGCCGTATGTTTCGAACGGAGGACGATCCGCCAGTTCACGGGCGGATCTCCTCCGTTCCCTGCGTTTCAGGCTCGCCACCCTGAAAACTCCTCCGTTGCCGGCGACGTGGGTAACGGAGGAAGCGTGGCGGGACACGCCCGGGAATCGCAGGTTACGGAGGAGATTCGCGGCGGAGGGCGCGACATGTCCTCCCTTCCCGGCGCGCGGTAGGGGGCGGGCCGAGGCTGCGAGTCCGGGGTGAGCCGGCCAGCGCCACTCGCTCAGCCGCGGAGGCCGAGCAGGGGGAGGACCTGGGCGAGGTCCTGACGGTCGACGACGAGGTCCGCCTCGGCGCGCACGCGCGGCTTGGCGTTGAAGGCGATCGAGAGGCCGGCCTCCGCCATCATCACGAGGTCGTTCGCGCCGTCGCCGATCGCGAGGGTGCGCCGGAGCGGAACGCCGGCGGCGTCGGCCCACTCGCGCAGAGCCTCGGCCTTGGCGGCGGCGTCGATGATCGGGCCCTCCACCTCACCGGTCAGGAGGCCGTCGCGCACGGCGAGCCGGTTGGCGCGCCAGTGGTCCAGGCCGAGCCGGGCGCCGAGCGGGTCGAGGAGTTCGTGGAAGCCTCCCGAGACGACGCCCACGCGTCCTCCGGCGGCCTGCACGCCCGCGACGAGCTCCGGGACGCCGTCGGTGACGCGGATGCGCTGACCGACGCGCTCGAACACCGACACGGGCAGGCCGGCCAGCGCGTGGACGCGCTCGCGCAGGCTCTGGGCGAAGTCGAGCTCGCCGCGCATGGCGCGCTCCGTGATCTCGGCGACCTCGGCGCGCGCGCCCGCCTCGTCGGCGAGGAGCTCGATGACCTCGTCGTGGATGAGGGTCGAGTCCGCGTCGAGGACGACGAGGAATCGTTGAGGACTCTCAGGAACGGACGGCCGGGGGGATTGCGGTTGTGTACGTGCGGACGTCATGGAACGACGTGGACTCCCTTGCCGACGACGGTGATGCCGGACTCCGTGACGGTGAAGCCGCGTGCGCGGTCCCTGGCCGGGTCGACGCCGATGCTGGCGCCCTCGGCGACCACGACGTCCTTGTCCAGGATCGCGCGGCCCACGAACGCGTTCGGCTCGATGACGGCGCGCTCGAACACGACGGAGTCGACGACCTTCGCCCCGGAGTCGACCTTCGCCCACGGCCCGAGCACGCTGCGCTCCAGGTGGGCGCCCGAGATCACAGAGCCGAGCGAGACGATCGAGTCGATCGTGGTGCCCAGGGATCCGCGGCCGTCGCGCACGATCTTCGCCGGCGGCGAGTTGAGCACCATGCTGAAGATCGGCCACTCGCGGTTGTACAGGTTGAAGACGGGGAGGGCCGAGATGAGGTCCTGGTGGGCCTCGAAGAACGAGTCGATCGTCCCCACGTCGCGCCAGTAGTAGCGGTCGCGGTCGGTGGATCCCGGCACGTCGTTGCGGCTGAAGTCGTAGACGCCCGCCTCGCCGCGCGCGACGAAGTCCGGGATGATGTCGCCGCCCATGTCGTGGTTGGAGTCGGGGCGGTCGCCGTCGCGGATGACGGCGTCGATGAGGGCGTCCGCGTCGAAGACGTAGTTGCCCATCGAGGCCAGGACCTCGCCGGGCGAATCGGGCAGGCCCACCGGGTCGCTCGGCTTCTCGCGGAAGGCCGCGATGCGGTCGGGGTGGGCCGCATCCACCTCGATGACGCCGAACTGGTCGGCGAGCGAGATCGGCTGGCGGATGGCCGCGACGGTGGCCGCCGCGCCGGAGTCGATGTGCGCCTGGATCATCTGCGCGAAGTCCATGCGGTAGACGTGGTCGGCGCCGACCACGACTACGATGTCGGGCTTCTCGTCGCGCAGCAGGTTGAGGCTCTGCAGGATGGCGTCGGCCGAGCCGCTGAACCAGCGCTTGCCGAGACGCTGCTGGGCGGGCACCGACGCGATGTACGAGTTGAGCATGCCGTCGAGGCGCCAGGTCTGCGAGACGTGGCGATCGAGGCTGTGGGACTTGTACTGGGTCAGCACGACCATCTGGCGCAGCTGGGAGTTGATGAGATTCGAGAGTGCGAAGTCGATGAGCCGGTACTGTCCGCCGAACGGGACGGCGGGCTTGGCCCGGTCGGCCGTCAACGGCATCAGCCTCTTGCCCTCCCCGCCCGCGAGTACGATGCCGAAGATCTTCCTGCCTGCTGCCATGCCACCACAGTAGAGGCAACCGGAGGGCTGTACTAGCGTTCAGGACATGCGCGTTGATCTTCTGACCCGGGAGTACCCGCCGGACATCTACGGCGGCGCCGGGGTGCACGTGACCGAACTGGTGCGCGCACTGCGCGCGGACATCGAGGTGGTGGTTCGCTGCTTCGGCGAGCCCCGCGATGCGCCGGACACGGTCGCGTACCGTGTGCCGGCCGAGCTGCGGGAGGCCAACGGCGCGCTGGCGACGCTCGGCGTCGACCTGCAGATGGCGCAAGACTGCGGGGGAGCGGACGTGGTGCACTCGCACACCTGGTACGCCAACGCCGGCGGCCACCTCGCCAAGCTGCTGCACGACGTGCCGCACGTGGTGACCGCGCACAGCCTCGAGCCGCTGCGGCCGTGGAAGGCCGAGCAGCTCGGCGGCGGGTACCGCGTGTCGAGCTGGGCCGAGAAGACCGCGTTCGAGGCGGCCGACACCGTGATCGCCGTGAGCGAGGGGATGCGGCGCGACATCCTGAACGCCTACCCGTCGCTCGACCCCGGGCGTGTCACCGTCGTGTACAACGGCATCGACCTGGAGCGCTGGACGCCGATCTCGGACGACGACCGCGCGCGTGCGCTGGGCATCGATCCGTCGCGGCCCGCGGTGGTCTTCGTCGGCCGCATCACGCGCCAGAAGGGCCTGCCGTACCTGCTGCGCGCGGCGCGCCTCCTGCCCCCGGATGTGCAGCTCGTGCTCTGCGCGGGTGCGCCGGACACGCCCGAGATCCTCGCCGAGGTGAGCGGACTCGTCGCGCAGCTGCAGGCAGAGCGCGACGGCGTCGTGTGGATCGACCGGCTGCTCACCAACGAGGAGCTGCGCGTCGCGCTGACCGCCTCCACGGTCTTCGTCTGCCCGTCGATCTACGAGCCGCTCGGGATCGTGAACCTCGAGGCGATGGCGTGCGGCCTGCCCGTCGTGGGCACTGCCACCGGCGGCATCCCCGAGGTGATCGTCGACGGCGTCACGGGCCGTCTCGTGCCGATCGAGCAGCTGCAGGACGGCACCGGGACCCCGACGGACCCGGAGGCGTTCGTGCACGATCTCGCGGCGGCGCTGACGGAAGTCGTGAGCGACCCCGAGCGGGCTGCCCGGATGGGCGAGGCCGGTCGGCAGCGCGCGGAGACGTCGTTCAGCTGGTCGGCCATCGCCGAGCAGACGCGCGACGTCTACCGGTCGGTGAGCTAGCGCCGAGTGGGTAGGCTAGGAGGCATGGCCAGCAGTGTTCTCCAGCTCTCAGACGTGTCCGTGACCCGGGACGGCACCGCCGTCCTCCAAGGAGTCGACTGGACCGTGGAGCCGGACGAGCGCTGGGTCGTGCTCGGCCCGAACGGCGCGGGCAAGACCACCCTGCTGCAGATCGCGGCCGCGGCCCTGCACCCGTCGTCCGGCGAGGCGATCGTCCTCGGCGAGACGCTGGGCCAGAGCGATCTCGCGGAACTGCGTCCGCTGCTCGGCTTCGCGTCGAGCGCGCTGGCCCGCCGCATCCCGCGCAACGAGACCGTGCTCGACGTGGTCATGACCGCCGCCTACGCCGTCACCGGCCGCTGGAACGAGCTCTACGAGGAGATCGACGAGCGCCGTGCCCTGCGCGTGCTCGCCGAGTGGCGCCTCGAGCACCTCGCCAAGCGCACCTTCGGCAGCCTGAGCGACGGCGAGCAGAAGCGCGTGCAGATCGCGCGGTCGGTCATGACCGACCCCGAGATCCTGCTGCTCGACGAGCCGGCCGCGAGCCTCGACCTCGGCGGCCGCGAGGAGCTCGTCCAGCTGCTCGGCGGCTACGCCAGCGACGCCAAGTCCCCGGCGATCGTCATGGTCACCCACCACGTCGAGGAGATCCCGCTCGGCTTCAACCGCGCGCTCCTGCTGAAGGACGGCCGGGTCACCGCGCACGGCCCGATCGGCGAGGTGCTGACGAGCGAGAGCCTGAGCGAGACCTTCGGGCTCGACATCGAACTCGTCGAGAGCGACGGCCGTTACACCGCCCGGGCGCGTCAGACGACCGCAGGCTGAGTCATCTGCTAAACTCGATAGCTGGCTCCCGAGTCATTCTGCCTCGTGGCGGCCGAGAGCTTTCCGCCCGTGCCTCTGGCGTGCGGGCCTGACCGACCGAAACCAACGCAACAAGGAAGTCCTGATGAAGACTGGCATCCACCCCGACTACGCTCCGGTTGTTTTCCGCGACCTGGCCTCGGGTGCGACGTTCCTCACCCGTTCCACCGTCTCGAGCGAGAAGACGATCGAGTGGGAGGACGGCAACAGCTACCCGGTGATCGACGTCGAGATCTCGTCCGAGTCGCACCCGTTCTACACCGGCAAGCAGCGCATCCTCGACTCGGCCGGCCGCGTCGAGAAGTTCAACTCGCGCTACAAGAACTTCGGCAAGTAGTCCGCACGGCTCCGGCCGTCGCGACCGAAGAGGCCCCCGTCACACGACGGGGGCCTCTTCGTGTCGATCCAGCGGGTCGATCCAGCGGGATGCGGGTCAGTAGTTGTTGTAGTTGGCGGCGGCGACACCCAGCGACGCGATGACGATGATCGTGATGATGATGCCGAGCACGATCTCCACCAGGCCGATGATGACGGCGGCGAGAGCGAGGCCGCGACCCTGCTCACCGGTGCGCTTGATCTGCGAGAGGGCGACGAAGCCCAGGATGACGCCGACGATGCTCACGAAGAAGGCGAGGATGAAGCCCACGATCGCCATCGTGTTGTAGCCGGGCTGCGCGGACGGCGCGCCGGCGTACTGCGGCTGCTGCTGCGGCGGGAGGGGCTGAGGGTTCAGGTTGGGATCGCTCATGCCGACGACACTAGCGTTCGGCGTGTCGGGGGAGAACCCCCAGCCCGGGAGGCGTGCTAGCGCAGCGGCCAGTCGCCGGAGGCGGTGAACTCGGGGTCGCGGACGCGCCGCATGTACTCCTGGAAGTCGGCGGCCTGCTCCCTGCACCAGTCGATCTGCTTGAGGTGCAGTTCGGCGGCCTCGATGGCGAGGTGCTCGGCATGCCGCTGGGCCATCGCCTGCGCGACCCGGCCGGCGGCGATCGCGTCGGCGCCCGCGTCGTGCGCGTCGATCAGCGAGACGCCGTAGTGGCCCGCCGCGACCGTCAGCGTGCGCTTGCCCGGGCGGAACTTGTCGACGGCGCGGTCGATGACCAGCGGGTCGATGATCGGGCCGGGGGAGTCGAGCGGCTCGATGCCGTGGCGCTTCGCCTCCCGGTCGAGCAGCGTGAAGTCATAGGGGGCGTTGTAGGCGACCACGGGGACGCCGCGGGCGAAGAGCCGGCGGAGCTGGTCCACGATCGCCGCGACGCCGGCAGGAGCCGCCATGCCCTTCTCCCGCGCGAGCTGGGTGGTGATGCCGTGCACGGCCGTCGCCTCGGCCGGGATCTCCATCCCGGGGTCCAGCAGCCAGTAGCGGCCGTGGACGACCTCGCCCTGCTCGTTCAGCAGGCCGACGTGCGCGGTGACGATGCGGGCCGTCTCGACGTCGATGCCGGTGGTCTCCAGATCGAAGACGCCGAGCTCGTGATGCCAACCCATGTGTTCAGGGTACGAGGAGCGGCCGACACCGCCCGGTCGCCACACCGGGCGGGTCGCCGACGCGCATCAGTCGTGACGCGGCTCGATGTGCAGCCAGTAGAAGTTCTGGGTGCCGAGCGTGAGCGTGAACCGGCCGTCCTCCGCGACGGTCGGGAACTCCGCGCCGCCGAACATGTCGTACAGGGTGCGCCCGGCGAGCTCCGGGGCGTCGAGCGTCACCGAGATCGGGTTGTGCGCGAACGAGAAGACGCAGAGCACGTCCTCCGGCTGGTCGCCGAAGTGCGTCCCGCTGCCCTCGTAGGAGCGCACGAACGCGAGCACGGACTCGTGGTCGGTCTCGAGCACGCGCATCGAGCCCAGGCCGAACACGGGGTGGGCCTTGCGCACGTGGATGACGTTGCGCACCCAGTGCAGGAGCGAGCGGGACTGCGCGAGCTGCGCCTCCACGTTCACCTGGTTGTAGTGGTAGACCAGCGACTGCACGATCGGGAGGAACAGCTTGCCCGGGTCGGCGGTGGAGAAGCCGCCGTTGCGGTCGGGCGTCCACTGCATCGGGGTGCGGGAGCTGTCGCGGTCGGGCAGCCAGATGTTGTCGCCCATCCCGATCTCGTCGCCGTAGTAGAGGAAGGGGCTGCCGGCGAGCGAGAAAAGCAGGGCGTGCGCGAGTTCGAGCTCGGCGCGCGAGTTGTCGAGCAGCGGCGCCAGGCGGCGCCGGATGCCGATGTTGGCGCGCATCCGCGGGTCGTACGCGTACCAGCCGTACATCGCCTGCCGGTACTCCTCGCTGACCATCTCGAGCGTCAGCTCGTCGTGGTTGCGCAGGAAGACGCCCCAGGCCGCGCCGTCGGGCGTGTCCGTCGTCTCGGAGAGCACGCGGACGAGCTCCGTCGCCTGCTGCGAGCGCAGCGCGTAGAAGATGCGGGGCATGACGGGGAAGTCGAAGGCCATGTGGCACTCGGGCTCCTCGTCGCTGCCGAAGAAGGCTGCGACCTCGCGGGGCCACTGGTTCGCTTCGGCGATCATCATGCGGCCCGGGTACTCGCGGTCGACCATGGCGCGGAGCTTCTTGATGAACTCGTGCGTGGGGGGCTCGCCCTCGCCGTTGCCCTCCTCCGACTCGTAGAGGTACGGGATGGCGTCGAGCCGGAAGCCGTCGACGCCGAGGTCGAGCCAGAACCGGACGATGTCGTACATCGCGTCGTGCACGGCCGGGTTCTCGAAGTTGAGGTCGGGCTGGTGCGAGAAGAAGCGGTGGAAGTAGTACTGGCGCCGCGCCTCGTCGAACGCCCAGTTGGAGTCCTCGGTGTCGACGAAGATGATGCGGATGTCCGGGTACTTGTCGTCGGTCTCGTTCCAGACGTAGAAGTCGCCGTACGGGCCTTCGGGGTCGGAACGCGACTGCTGGAACCACTCGTGTTGGTCGGAGGTGTGGTTCATCGGCAGGTCGATGATGATGCGCATGTTGCGCTCGTGCGCCTTGGTGACCAGGTCGCGGAACTCGTCGATCGTGCCGAACTCGGGGAGGATCGCCTTGAAGTCCGACACGTCATAGCCTCCGTCGCGCAGGGGCGACTGGAAGAACGGCGGAAGCCAGAGCGCGTCGATGCCGAGCCACTGCAGGTAGTCGAGCTTGGAGGTCAGCCCGGCGAGGTCTCCCGAGCCGTCTCCGTTGCTGTCGACGAACGAGCGGACCATGACCTCGTAGAAGACCGCGCGGCGGTACCACTGGGGGTCGAGGGTGAGCCCGGGCAGCGTGATGGGCGCGGTGAAACTCACGGTTCTCCTTCTGGCGCGAGGCCGTATGCAAGCGGTTACAACCAGTGAAGTCTAGGGGGTCTGCGCAGTGGCCTGTCCAGTCCGCTCTGGACATTCACGAAGTGGATGCCCGCGGCTTGCCTAGACTTGTCTGCGATGACCACCTCGACGAGGAACACAGCCTCACCATACGCCGACGCCCTCGATCGCATACCCGTGCGCCAGGGCGGGTTCGACCTCCTGGGCGGGACGACCCGGTACTGGGACTACGGCGACCCGGATGCGGCCACGACCGTCGTGGTCGTCCACGGGTTCCGCGGCGACCACCACGGCCTGGAGCCGGTGGTGGCGCAGCTTCCCGGGCTGCGGATGATCTCGCCCGACCTGCCGGGGTTCGGCGAGTCCACGGCGCTGACCGAGGCGGCGCACGACATCCCCGGCTACAGCCGCTGGCTGCGCGGCTTCGTCGAGGCGCTCGACCTGCCGGGCCGCGTCGTGCTGCTGGGTCACTCGTTCGGGTCGATCGTGGTGGCGGGCGCGCTGGCGACACGGGAGGCCGGCGATCCCTTGCGCCCGGAGTCGGTCGTGCTGGTGAACCCGATCGGTCAGCCGGCGTTGAAGGGCCCGCGCGGCATCCTCACGCGCCTGGCGATCTTCTACTACTGGCTGGCGTCCGTGCTCCCGGAGCGCCTGGGCTTCGCCCTCCTGCGCAACCGCCTGATCGTCCGCGTCATGAGCGAGGCCATGGCGAAGACGAAGGAGCGCGGGCTGCGCGCGTGGATCCACGACCAGCACCACCGCTACTTCTCCGCCTTCAGCGACCGCCGGGTCGTGCTGGAGGCGTTCCGCGCGTCCGTCTCGCACGACGTGAGCGAGTTCGCCGCGCGCATCCCCGAGCCGACCCTGCTCGTGGCCGCGGTCGACGACGACATCACGCCGATCGAGGCCGAGCGGCGCCTGCAGACGCTGTTCCCGGATGCGCGGCTCGTCGAGATCGCGGACGTCGGGCACCTGATCCACTACGAGAAGCCGCTCGAGGCGGCGGCGGCGATCCGGGAGTTCCTGGCCGGGGAGGACGCCGCGTGAAGGTCCTCTTCGACTGCCGCTACACCCGCATCGGCCGCCACGACGGGATCAGCCGGTACACCGCCGGCCTGGTGAGCGCCCTGGCGGAGCGTCACGCGGTCACCATGCTCATCAGCGACCGCCGCCAGCTCGAGATGCTGCCGGACCTGCCGTGGGAGCTCATCGGCTCGCCGACGGCCGTGGGCGAGCCGTGGATTGCGCGCCAGGTCAACCGGCTGGCGCCCGATGTGGTGTTCACGCCGATGCAGACGATGGGCGGCTTCGGTCGCCGCTACCGGCTCGTGCTGACCGTGCACGATCTCATCTACTACCGCCACCCGACGCCGCCGCGCGACCTGCCGGCGTTCGTGCGCGGGCTGTGGCGGCTCTACCACCTCTCGTGGTGGCCGCAGCGGATGCTGCTCAACCGCTCGGACGCCGTGGTGACGGTGTCGCAGACGACCAAGAAGCTCATCGCCGAGCACCGGCTGACGAAGCGCCCGGTGTACGTCGTGCCGAACGCGGCGGACATGCCCGCGATCCCGGAGGAGCGCGCCTCCCGCAGCGCGCCGGAGACGAAGAGCCTCGTCTACATGGGCTCGTTCATGCCGTACAAGAACGTGGACACGCTCGTGCGCGCCGCCGCCCTCCTGCCGGAGTACGAGCTGCACCTGATGAGCCGCGTCTCGGACACCGAGAAGGAGCGCCTCGCCTCCCTCGCGCCCGCAGCCCGCCTGGTCTTCCACGACGGCGCGAGCGACGAGGAGTACGCGGAGACCCTCGCGGCGGCGACCGCCCTGGTCACCGCGTCCCGCGACGAGGGGTTCGGCATCCCGCTGGTGGAGTCGATGACGCTCGGGACGCCCGTGATCGTCAGCGACATCCCGATCTTCCGCGAGATCGGGGGAGAGGCGGCGCTGTTCTTCGAGGCCGACTCCGCCGAGCAGCTCGCGCAGCGCGTGCGGCAGCTGGAGGAGGACGGCGTCTGGGCGTCGCGCTCGACGGCCTCCCGGGCCGAGGCGGCGCGCTTCACGTGGGAGGGGTCGGCGGAGCACCTGCTCACAGTGCTGACCGCCACGACAGCGCGGGCCGACCGCGTCACATCACGGAGGCGGTGAGCAGGTCGCGGTCCTCCGGGCCGAGGTTGAAGCGGTCGAGCCGGAGCACGCCGTCGTCGTAGACGAACCGGTGGACGGAGCCGTTGGGGATGACCTCGCCCGGGCCGGGCAGCGCGTGGTCGGTGACGTGGCGCACGAGCGAGCCGATGACGCCGCCGTGGCTCACCACGATGAGGCTCTCGTCGGGATGGGTCTCGCCCAGCTCCAGCAGGGCCGGGAGGGCGCGCCTCACGACGTCGTCGCGCGACTCGCGGCCGGGGACGGGCGTGCCCTCGGGCCAACGCTCGAGGATCTGGGCTCCGGTGAGCCCCTCCGCCTCGCCATAGTTGCGCTCGGCGACCGCGGGCAGCGCCCCGGGCTCGCCCAGCCCGAGGTGCGACGAGATGATGCGCGCGGTCTCGAACGCGCGGCCCAGCGGGCTCGCGTAGATCGCGTCGAACCGGCCGCCGGCGAGCGCGCGTCCGGTCGTCTCCGCCTGAGCGCGCCCGGTGTCGTTCAGAGGGATGTCGCTGGAGCCCTGGATGCGCTTGGCGAGGTTCCAATCGGTCTGGCCGTGCCGAACGAGGGAGATGAAGGTCACGCGCGTCCTTTCGCTGCAGGACGTGCCTCGGCGGCTGTGCGGAGTGCTAGGCCAGCCGCCGGGAGAGCTCGACGAGCGTCTCCGTCGTCCCGGCATCCAGCTTAATGGCCGCGCGCAGGTCGCCCTTGGTCTCGCCCCGGTTGACGATGACGATCGGCAGCCGCCGGCGCCGCGCCTCCTCCAGCAGGCGGATGCCCGAGTTGACGATGAGCGACGAGCCGGCGATCAGCAGCGCGTCCGACGCGCGGACCATGGCGCTCGCCTCGCGGTACTTCTCGGCCGGGATGAACTCGCCGAAGAAGACGACGTCGGGCTTGAGGTGGCCGCCGCACACCGTGCAATCGGGCACGACGAAGGAGTCGATGTCGGTGACGATCGCGTCGCCGTCGGGGGCGATCTCGACCGCGCCCTCGGTGTCGATCCACGGGTTGGCGGCGTCGATGCGCGCGGTGATGGCCTCGCGGGCGAAGACCTGGCCGCAGACCAGGCAGACCACGCGGTCCATCGAGCCGTGCAGGTCGACGACCCGCTGCGAGCCCGCCTGCTTGTGGAGGCCGTCCACGTTCTGCGTGATGACGCCGTTGGCCGCGCCCGCCGCCTCCAGCGCCGCCAGCGCGCGGTGGCCGGCATTGGGGCGCGCGGCGGCGAAGCGGCGGTAGCCGAGGTGACTGCCCGCCCAGTAGCGCTTGCGGTACCGGTCGTCGGCGAGGAACTGCTGGAACGTCATCGGCGTGCGCTTGGGCGCGCCCTCGCCGCGGTAGTCGGGGATGCCGGAGTCGGTCGACACGCCCGCACCGGTGAGCACGGCGAAGCGCCGGCCCGAGAGCAGGTCGACCGTCTCGTCGATCGCTCGCGCGAGCTCGGGCGTCAGCTCCGTCGTCAGCGTGTCCACAGGCACCTCCCGGTCGTCCCCTCCCGAGTCTAAACACCCCAGTTTTCCGAATTGTTTCCGGCGACTGGCAATCTTGAGGGGTGCAGATCCATCGTGTGACCGACCTGACGGCCGACGGCCTCGCCGACTACTCCCGTTTGACCGACGTCGCGCTGCGGCGCGTGAGCGAGCCGGAGGGCGGCCTCTACATCGCGGAATCGACCAAGGTCATCACGCGCGCTCTCGCTGCCGGGCACCGCCCTCGGTCCGTACTGCTGCAGGAGCAGTGGCTGCCCGACGTGGAGCCGTTGCTCGAGCAGTACCCGGACGTGCCCGTGTTCGTGGGCGAAGCGGGCGTGCTCGAGCAGCTCACCGGGTACAACCTGCACCGCGGCGCGCTCGCGGCGATGCACCGGCCCGTGCTGCCCGATCCGCGCGACCTGCTCCGCGATGCGCGCCGGGTCGTGGTGCTGGAGGACATCGTCGACCACACGAACGTCGGGGCGATCTTCCGTTCGGTCGCGGGCCTCGGTGCGGACGCGGTGCTCGTGAGCCCGCGGTGCGCCGACCCGCTCTACCGGCGCAGCGTGCGCGTCAGCATGGGGACCGTGCTCCAGGTGCCGTGGACGCGCATCCCGGAATGGGACGAGGCGACCGGGATCCTGCACGATGCGGGCTTCGACATCGCGGCCCTCGCCCTCGCCGACGACGCAGTCACCCTGGACGAGTACGCGGCCGCACCGCCCGAGCGCGTCGCGATGGTGCTCGGCTCCGAAGGGGACGGGCTCTCGCGCCGGGCGCTGGCCTCCGCGGACACGGTCGTCACCATCCCGATGCTGCACGGCGTCGACTCGCTGAACGTCGCGTCGGCCAGCGCCGTGGCGCTCTGGGCGTTGCGGGCGCGTTCTCAGGGGATGCCTGAGTAGTCACGCTTAGAATTCCAGCGTGTCCCCGCAAGTGCCTGTCGATCCGTCGCGCCGTGTGTCCCGGACGGTCTACCGCCGTCGTCGCTTCGTCGTGTTCGGGATCGGCGGGACGCTGCTGCTCGCCTTCCTCTACATCGCCGGCTCGCTGCTGACGCCCGTCCCGGCGACCGCGGCCTCGGTCACGCACGAGAAGTCGATCGTGCAGCCCGCCGCCCAGCTCGCCTGGCCCGGATACGGCTCGTCCGCCGTCACCGCACCCGACTACTCGGGTGCCACGATCTCCCACGGGAGCGACGCCAGCGTGCCGATCGCGAGCGTGACGAAGGTGGTCACGGCCCTCCTGGTGCTGGACGCGAAGCCGCTGAAGGGCGACGACCAGGGACCGACGATCGACTTCACGCAGAAGGACGTCGACATCTGGAACGAGGTCATCGCGGAGGGCGGCTCGTGGGCGCCGGTGCAGGCCGGCACGTCGATGACCGAGAAGGAGGCGCTCACCGCGATGCTGCTTCCCTCGGCCAACAACTACGCGATCTCGCTCGTGAACTGGGCGTACGGCTCCACCTCGGCCTACGTGGACGCGGCCAACAAGTGGCTCGCGGCCAAGGGCTTCACCGGCACGAAGATCGTCACGGCCGACGGGCTGGACCCGGGCAACGTGAGCACGACGAAGGACCTCCTCGGTCTCGGGCAGCTCGTGCTCGACTCGCCCGCGCTGTCGTCGATCGTCTCGCAGAAGACGGCGACGCTCCCCGGTGCGGGCGCGCAGGACAACACGAACACCCTCCTGGGCTGGGAGGGCATCGACGGACTCAAGACCGGCAACACCGACGAGGCGGGCAACTGCCTGCTGTTCTCGGCCGAGGTCGCCGTGGGCAAGTCGAAGGTGCGGGTGCTGGGCGTCGTGCTCGGCGCACCGACCCACGACGACCTGTGGGCGGGCGTCAAGGCGCTGCTGACCAGCGTGAAGGCGGGCTTCCACGAGGTCTCCGCCTCCACGAAGGGCCAGGTCTTCGGCTCGTACAGCACGCCGTGGAAGGCGAGCTCGGATCTCGTGGCCACGACCGCGACGACGTTCGTCGTGTGGTCCGATCAGCCGGTCGAGGTGGCGCTGGAGACGCGTCCGGTGCAGTCCGGTTTCGCCGGCGACGTCGTCGGCAAGGTGACGTTCACCTCCAACGGGAAAACGCAGACGACCGACCTGGCCCTCGCGAAGGACGTCCCCGACCCCGGATTCGGCTGGCGCCTGGCGCACCCCGGCGGGCTCGGGACCTGACCCGACGGGCCGGGAACGCGCTCAGTCCTCGGTGCGGATGAGGAAGGGCCCGGCTTCCGGCCGCTTGGGCAGCACGTGGTCGCCGGAGGACTGGTGGCGGATGCGCCGCACCACCCACGGCACGAGGTACTCCCGCGCCCACGAGATGTCCTCCGAGCGCGCCTGGCGCCAGGTGCGGGCGGGCAGCGGCTCGGGGTCGAGCGGCTGGAGGTCGTTCTCCACATTGAGGGCCGCGAGCACCATGCGCGCGACGGTGTGGTGGCCGAGCGGCGCGAGGTGGAGGCGGTCGGGGGCCCACATCCGCTGGTCCTGGATCTCGGTCAGCGCCCACTGGTCGGCCACGATGCAGTCGTACCGGGCGGCGACGGCGCGGACGTTCTCGTTGTAGATCGCGACCTTGCCGCGGATGCCGCGGAACACGGGGGAGAACCCGACATCGACGCCCGTGAACACCACGATGGTCGCGCCGTCCCGGCTGAGGCGGGCCACCGCCTGGTCGAAGAGCGCGGCGATCTGGTCGGGGTCGGTGCCCGGGCGGATGACGTCGTTGCCGCCGGCGGAGATGGTGATCAGGTCGGGGCGCAGGGCGAGCGCGGGCTCGACCTGGTCGTCCAGGATCTGCTTGATCAGCTTGCCGCGCACGGCCAGGTTCGCGTAGGCGAAGTCGTCGGTCTGGCTGCTCAGCACCTCGGCGACTCGGTCGGCCCAGCCGCGGTGCCCGCCGGGGCTGGCGGGCTCGGGGTCGCCGATGCCCTCCGTGAACGAGTCGCCCAGGGCGACGTAGCGGGACCAGGGATGCTGAGCTTCGACCATTCCTCCATTCTGCATCCGGTGGACCGTCCGTCCAGGCGGATGTCGGACGGAGCGGGTAGATTTGATCCACGTGGAAACGACAGCTGCACCCCTCCCCGGGTTCGAACCGGACGCCGAGTCCGGCGACGAGTCGGACGCCATCGGGGTACACGCGGGCAGCTTCGCGGCCGAGCATCTCTCGCCGTCGTTCCCGGAGCGCGCCGCTTGGGGAACCGCGGGAAAACTGCGCGCGTGGCAGGCCGAGGCGCTCGACACCTACTTCCGGGACGAGCCGCGCGACTTCCTCGCCGCGGCGACGCCGGGCGCCGGTAAGACGACCTTCGCCCTGCGCCTCGCGACCGAGCTGCTCAACCGCCGCGTCATCGAGCGCGTCACCGTCGTCGCCCCCACGGAGCACCTGAAGCGCCAGTGGGCGGAGGCCGCCTCCCGCGTCGGCCTCAACCTCGATCCGGACTTCAAGAACGCCGATGGCCGATACGCCCGGCACTACAAGGGCGTCGCGGTCACCTACGCGCAGGTCGCCATGCGGCCGAGCCTCCACAAGGACATCACCGAGTCGAGCCGCACCCTGGTCATCCTCGACGAGGTGCACCACGGCGGCGACGCGCTCAGCTGGGGCGACGGCATCCGGGACGCGTTCGAGCGCGCCACCCGCCGGCTCTCGCTCACGGGGACGCCGTTCCGCTCCGACACCGCACCGATCCCGTTCGTGACCTACCTGCCCGACAAGCAGGGCATCCGCACGTCGCTCACCGACTACAACTACGGCTACGGCCGTGCCCTGTCGGACGGGGTCGTGCGTCCCGTGATCTTCATGGTCTACGCGGGCCACATGCGCTGGCGCACCAAGACCGGCGACGAGATGGAGGCGCGGCTCGGCGAGGGCAACACCAAGGACATCACCTCGCAGGCCTGGCGGACCGCGCTCGACCCGAAGGGCGAATGGATCCCGGCCGTGCTCAGCGCGGCCGACCGGCGCCTGACCGAGGTGCGCGGCGCCATCCCGGACGCCGGGGGTCTGGTCATCGCGACCGACCACTACACGGCCCGGGCGTACGCCGACATCCTGCAGCAGATCACCGGCGAGTCCGTCACCGTCGTCCTCTCGGACGAGAAGGAGGCGAGCGACCGGATCGAGGAGTTCTCGAAGGGCACGTCGCGCTGGATGGTCGCCGTGCGCATGGTGTCGGAGGGCGTGGACGTGCCGCGGCTCGCGGTCGGCGTGTACGCGACCAGCGCCTCCACCCCGCTCTTCTTCGCTCAGGCGATCGGCCGCTTCGTGCGCGCCCGCCGCCGTGGCGAGACCGCCTCGGTGTTCCTGCCGAACGTGCCGATGCTGATGGCGCTCGCCAACGCGCTGGAGCTCGAGCGCGACCACGCGCTCGACCGGCCGACCGACGAGAATGCCGAAGGCGACCTGTGGAACCCCGAGGACGCGATGGTGGCCGAGGCCAACCGCGAGGAGCGGGCCTCGGAGGCGCTGACCGAGGAGTTCGCCTTCGAGGCGCTCGGTTCGGAGGCCAACTTCGACCGGGTCGTGTTCGACGGCAAGGAGTTCGGCAGCTACGCGGTGCCCGGCACCGACGAGGAGCACGACTTCATCGGCCTCCCCGGCATCCTGGAGCCCGACCAGGTGCACGAGCTGCTGCTTCAGCGGCAGCAGCGCCAGTCGCGGCGGTCGTCGGCGCGTCCCGCTGCGGCCGAGGGACACCCTCCCGCACCGCTGCACCGCACCCTGAAGGAGCAGCGCCAGCTGCTCAACAGCCTGGTCGGCCTGTACTCGAAGAACTCGGGGGAGCCGCACGGCCTCATCCACGCCGAGCTGCGCCGGGTCTGCGGCGGGCCGGCCGTCGCCCAGGCGAGCGTCTCGCAGCTGCAGGCGCGCATCGAGTACCTGCGCAAACGGCTCGGCCGGCACTGAGCCGACCGAGCCGTTGACCCGCGCGGACGCGGTGGGGTCTGAACGCTAGATGACGCCGAGCGCCAGCATGGCGTCGGCGACGCGCACGAAACCGGCGACGTTGGCGCCGAGCACGTAGTCGCCCGGCTCGCCGTACTCGGCCGCGGTCTCCGCGCAGCTGTCGTGGATGTTCGTCATGATGTCGGAGAGGCGCTGCTCGGCGTACTCGAACGTCCACGCGTCGCGCGAGGCGTTCTGCTGCATCTCGAGCGCGGAGGTGGCGACACCTCCCGCGTTCGCCGCCTTGCCCGGGGCAAACAGCACGCCCGCCGCGCGGAGCACGGCGACGGCCTCCGGGGTGCAGGGCATGTTGGCGCCCTCGACGACCGCGGCGACGCCGTGGTTCGCGAGGGTGGTCGCCGCCGTGGCGTCGAGCTCGTTCTGGGTCGCGCAGGGCATGGCGACGTCGACGTGCGTCGTCGCGGCGAGCGCCCAGATGTCGCCGTTCGGGAGGTACTCCGCGCCAGCGCGGCGGGCCGCGTAGTCGCTGAGCCGGCCGCGCTCGACCTCCTTGATCTGCCGCAGCAGGTCGAGGTCGATGCCGGCCGGGTCGTGCACGACGCCGGAGGAGTCGGAGCAGGCGATCACGGTGCCGCCGAGCTGGTGCACCTTCTCGATCGCGTAGATCGCGACGTTGCCGGAACCCGAGACGAGCACGCGCGCGCCGTCGAGGTCGCGGCCGCGGGTCGCGAGCATCCGCTGGGCGAAGAAGACCGCGCCGTAGCCGGTGGCCTCGGTGCGGACGAGCGAGCCGCCCCAGCCGACGCCCTTGCCCGTGAGCACACCGGACTCGTATCGGTTCGTGATGCGCTTGTACTGGCCGAACAGGTAGCCGATCTCGCGGCCGCCCACGCCGATGTCACCGGCCGGGACGTCGGTGTGCTCGCCCAGGTGGCGGTACAGCTCGGTCATGAACGACTGGCAGAACCGCATCACCTCGGCGTCGGACTTGCCCTTGGGGTCGAAGTCGCTGCCGCCCTTGCCGCCGCCGATCGGGAGGCCGGTGAGTGCGTTCTTGAAGATCTGCTCGAAGCCGAGGAACTTCACGGTGCCGAGCGTGACGCTCGGGTGGAAGCGCAGACCGCCCTTGTACGGCCCGAGCGCGGAGTTGAACTCCACGCGGAACCCGCGGTTGACCCGCACGCGACCCTGGTCGTCCGTCCACGGCACCCGGAAGATCAGCTGGCGCTCCGGCTCGGTGAGGCGTTCGAGCACCGCGGCCTCGGCGTAACGCGGGTGACGGTCGAGGACGGGACCGAGCGAGCCGAACACCTCCCGTGCCGCCTGGTGGAACTCCGGCTCCCCGGCGTTGCGCCGGAGGACGTCGTCGAGCAGGGAGATGAGAGCCGTGGTCAAACGCGTACCTTCTTTCGCACAAGGTTTCTGAGTCTACTCTCACGTTTCGTGCGTGTTACGCCTGCGCAGGCCGACCGCGGGCGGTCTCAGCGGAAGTCGCGGGAGGCCGTGCGGATGCCGGTCTGCAGCGGTTCCAGCCGGTCGGCGATCACGTTGACCACGCCCTCCTCGCTGCGCTCCAGGATGCCGCGCACGATCATCGCGGGCGCCTGCCGGGCGACCCGCCGGTAGCGGTTCCACACCCCGACCGGGCAGACCACGTTCACCAGCCCGGTCTCGTCCTCCAGGTTGAGGAAGGTCACGCCGGCCGCGGTCGCCGGGCGCTGCCGGTGGGTGACCACCCCGCCCACCTCGATGCGCCGCCCGGACTCCGACGTCGCGAGCATCGCCGCCGTGCGCACCCCGCGCGAGGCGAGCGCCGGCCGCAGGTAGCGGATCGGGTGGTCGTCGGTCGAGATGCCGGTCGCCCAGAGATCGCTCGCCAGCTGCTCCGCGGGGCTCAGCAACGGCAGCAGGGGCGGCTGCACGGTGATCGCGGTGCCGGCGAGGTACTCGGGCCGGTCCTGCGCCGCGTTGCCCGCCTCCCAGATCGCCTGCCGCCGGTCGAGGCCGAAGTCCTCGAACGCGCCCGCCGCGGCGAGCGCCTCCAGCTGGGCGACGGTCAGCCCGACCCGGCGCGAGAGGTCGGCGAGGTCCCGGTAGGGGCCGTCGGCCTCCCGCTCGGCCACGATCCGCTCGGCCAGCTTCTCGCCGATGGAGGTCACCCCGGCGAGCCCCAGCCGCACGGCGTGGCCGGCGTCGCGGCGATGCGCCGTGTAGTCGAGCGGAACGCGCTGGTCGAAGGGGGCGATGGGAGGCTGCTCCTCGGCCAGGCACGGGTCCATGCCGGTCGGGCCCGGGCGGGCGTCGTCGAGCGGCTCGAGCAGCGGGAACACGCCCGAGCGCTGGATGTCGGGCCGGTGCACCACCACGCCGTGCCGCCGGGCGTCGGCGGTGAGGGTGCGCGGCGAGTAGAACCCCATCGGCTGCGCGCGCAGCAGGGCGGCGAGGAACGCACCGGGGTAGTGCAGCTTCATCCACGAGCTCACGTAGACCAGCAGCGCGAAGCTGATCGCGTGGCTCTCGGCGAAGCCGAAGTTCGCGAACGCCTCGATCTTGGCGTAGATCGCGTCGGCGTCCTCGCCGGTGATGCCGTTGCCCGCCATCCCCGTGTAGAGCTTCTCGCGCAGGGCGCCGATCTTCTCCACCCCGCGCTTGGAGCCCATCGCCCGGCGCAGCAGGTCGGCGTCCTCCGCCGTGCAATCGCCCACCGCGACCGCCATCTGCATCAGCTGCTCCTGGAAGAGGGGGACGCCCAGCGTGCGCTTCAGCACCGGCTCCAGCGCCGGGTGCAGGTAGGTGACCTCCTCCTGGCCCAGCTTGCGCCGGATGTACGGGTGCACGGCGCCGCCCTGGATCGGGCCGGGGCGGATCAGCGCGATCTCGATCACGAGGTCGTAGAACGAGCGGGGCCGCAGCCGGGGGAGCGTGCCGATCTGCGCCCGGCTCTCCACCTGGAACACGCCGATCGAGTCGGCGCGGCAGAGCATGTCGTACACGCCCTGCTCCTCCTTCGGGATGGTCTCCAGCGTCCACTGCTCGCCGAGCGCCGACGCGATCGCGCGCATCGAGTAGTCGAGCGCGCTCAGCATCCCGAGCCCGAGCAGGTCGAACTTGACCAGGCCCATCCACGCGCAGTCGTCCTTGTCCCACTGCAGCACCGTGCGCCCCTCCATGCGGGCGTGCTCGATCGGGCACACCTCGCCGACGGGCCGGTCGGTGAGCACCATGCCGCCCGAGTGGATGCCGAGGTGCCGCGGGAACTTCAGCACCTGCTGCGCCAGCTCCACCACCTCGTCCGGGATGTCGTGGTCGTCGGTGGTCTGGACGTGCGACCACGAGTCGATCTGCTTGCTCCAGGCGTCCTGCTGGCCGGTGGAGTGGCCGAGCGCCTTCGCCATGTCGCGCACCGCGTTCTTGGGCCGGTAGGTGATCACGTTGGCGACCTGCGCCGCGTTGTGCCGGCCGTACTTGCTGTAGACGTACTGGATGACCTCCTCGCGGCGGTCGGAGTCGAAGTCGACGTCGATGTCGGGCTCCTCCTCGCGCATGCTGGAGAGGAAGCGCTCGAACGGCAGGTCGTACTTGATCGAGTCGACCGCGGTGATCCCGAGCAGGTAGACGACCGCCGAGTTCGCCGCCGACCCGCGGCCCTGGCACAGGATGCCCTGGCTGCGGGCGAACCGCACGATGTCGTGCACGATCAGGAAGTAGCCGGGGAAGTCCTTGGCCTCGATCACGTCGAGCTCGCGCTCGATGCGCTCCCGCTTCGCCGGGTTCTCGTCGAGGTCGCGGTAGCGCTCGGCCGCACCGCGCCAGGTGAGCTCGCGGAGCCAGCTCATCGGGGTGTGCCCCTCCGGGACCTCCTGCTTGGGCAGCCGCGGGCGGGCGCTGCGCAGCCGGAAGGAGAGGTCGTCGGCGACCTCCACGGTCCGCTCCACCGCGCCGGGGTAGCGGGCGAACCGTCTGGCCATCTCGGCGCCGCTGCGCAGGTGCGCGGCGGCGGACGCGGGCAGCCAGCCGTCCATCTCGTCCAGGCTGCGCCGGGCGCGCACGGCCGACACGGCGGTCGCCAGCGGGTACTGCGCGGGCGAGGCGTAGTGGACGTTGTTGGTCGCCACGACGGGCAGGCCGAGCCGGCCGGCGATCCGGGCGAGCGCGTCGTTGTCGGTGGTGTCGTGCGGGTTGCCCTGGTCGATCAGCTCGACCAGCACGTTGTCGTGGCCGAACAGCTCCGCCAGGCGCGCCACCTCGTGCTCCGCTGCGCGCTCGCCCTGCTCGGCCAGCGCCAGGCGCACGTCGCCCTTGCGGCAGCCGGTCAGCACCATCCACTCGCCGCCGGCCTGCTCGGCCAGCTCGGGCAGCCGGTAGACCGGGCGCCCCTTCTCGCCGCCCGCGAGCTGCCCGGCGGTGATCGCGGCGGCGAGCCGGTGGTACCCCTCCTGCCGGCGGGCGAGGACGACGAGGTGGCTGCCCTCCGGGTCGGCCTCGCCGTTCTGCGGGCGGCTGAGCGCGAGGGAGAGCTCGGCGCCGAACACCGTCTTCACCCGCTCGTACGCCTCGGCGGCCTCGGCCAGATGGACGACGCCGTAGAGCCCGTCGTGATCGGTGAGGGCGAGGCCGTGCAGGCGCAGGCGAGTCGCCTCCTCCAGCAGCTCCTCGGGCGAGCTCGCCCCGTCGAGGAAGCTGAAGTTGCTGTGCGCGTGCAGCTCCGCGTACGCGACGTGCCCGGTCTCCGGCTCCTCCGGGATGGGCTGCGGCACGTACTTCTGCCGCTTGCGCGAGGAGGGGCGCTCGACGGCCTGCTCGCCGGTGCGACGGCCGGAGAGCCGCCGCTCGAACTCGGCCCACGGGATGGGCGGGTTGTCCCAGCCCATCAGTCGTACCTCGCCTCGGCGAACCAGCCGCCGGAGGCCAGGCGCAGCAGCCAGGCCGTCCCGTCGGCGTCGACCAGCTGGAACCGGTGCATCGCCCGGGCGAGCGTGGCGTCCCACCAGCGCTCGCGCACCGGCCACGGCCCCGCCCACGAGCCCACTTCGCGGGCGTCGTGCGGGCGGCCGGTGGGGGAGAAGAGCGCGATCGGGGCGGTGAGGTCGCCGCGGTCGGTCACCTCGACGGTCTCGCCCTCGACGGTCAGCACCGCCACGGGACGCGGCACCTCGAAGACGGTGGAGGGTGCGGGCGCGGGCAGCGACCCGGGCCACGGCTGCTCGGCCCGGGAGGCGCCGACCGGCCGGTCGCCCCAGGGCACCAGCACCTGCCGCTCGGTGAGCCCGCGACCCCCGCCGATCGTGGCGGTGAGCACGGCCTCGTGCCCCAGCATGCTCTGCACGCGGGTGAGGCCGTGATGGATGCGCTCGTCGGCTCCGCCGCCCCACAGGCCGTCCTCGTGGTGGCCGATGTCGTCCACCGCTTCGGGCACCAGGCCCACCCGCACGATCGGCGAGGCGAGACCGGGGTCGAGGGCGCCGGAGCCCTGCAGCTGCCAGCGCACCCGGTCGACGACATCCCCCGCCGTGAACAGCCGCGGGTGCAGCCAGCTGCGCTCGCTGATGCGGCCGGCCTCGTCGGTCACCTCCACCCGGAGCGTGGTGCAGACCAGCCCGGCCTTCGTCAGGCCGCCGACGAACTGCTCGGCCGTGCCGCGCACCGCGAAGGTGACCTGGTCGACGCGGTCGAGGGGAGGCTCGAACTCGATGGTGCGGTCCAGCTGCTTCGGCGGGGTGCGCGGCACGACCGCGGCACCGTCGAGGCCGCCGGCCAGGTCGTGCGCGTGCTCGCCGCGCTCCCCGAACCGTTCGCGCACGTCGAGCCGGTCGAGGGCGGCGAGGTCGCCGAGAGTGTGCAGGCCGAGGCGGCGCAGCAGCGGGGTCAGCTCGGTCAGCCCGAGCTGGGCGACCGGCAGCGGGGCGAGGAAGGCGGCCGACCCGCCCGCCGGGATCACGCGCACGCGGGCGGCGCCGGTGGAGCGGGCGGCCTGCCCGGCGGCGAACGGCCCGTCGGCGATGCCGGCGCGCGCATCCGGCAGCCCCAGCCCCTCCAGGCAGCGCAGCAGCTCGGCTGCGGCCTGCTCCTCGCCGCCGTAGTAGCGCGCCGGTCCGCGCGCCCGCAGCAGGAAGGTGCCGGGGCGCAGCGGCTGCACGCCGGGCGCGAGCTCCTCGATGGCGGCCAGCACCGGCTCGAAGGCACGCTCATCGAGCACGGGGTCGTAGGGGAGCACCTCCAGCTGCGGGCAGCGGGACTGCGCCTCGCGCATCCGCAGACCGCGCCGCACGCCGTCGGCGCGGGCCGTTGCCGAGCAGGCGAAGACCACGCCCTTCTCCATCAGGGCGATCGGGGTGTCGTCGGCCAGGCCCGGATCCGCCCGGCGGGCGGCGATCACGGGCCAGTCCGGGCACCAGAGCACGATCGCGCGGGTGACCTCGCGCATCTAGCCCACCGCCTCCAGGCGCGTCGGGCCGGACGGGCGGAAGCTCTCGTCGGGCGCCGGCAGCCACAGCTCCGCACGCCGGCGCGGTCCCGAGCCGCCGCGCGGGGCGGACTCGACGGTCACGCGCCGGGACGAGAGGTAGCCCGCTCCGGTGCCGAGGCCGTCCCAACCGCTGCGCGCCACCGAGAGCGTCGCCTCGGCCTGCGGCCAGTCGCCCGCGACGATCAGCGTCGACTCCCGCTGCCGCAGCCGGGCGCCCAGCCGGGCGACGTCCCCGTCTTTCGCACGGGTCGGCGGGGCGACCGCCACGACCGCGAGCACGTCGACCACGGCCGCCGTCACGGTCAGCCACTGGTCGCCGGGATGCGGCACGAACACCAGCCGCTCCAGGTCGATCCCGAACCGGCCGGCCGCCTCGGCGCCGAAGTCGGGCATGCCGATCACCCCGCACCACGCGCCCGCCGCACTGGGGCCGGCGAGCAGCGCCATCAGCAGGGTGGTGGAGCCGTGCACCGCGTAGGCGGCGCCGGCCTTGAGCGCTCCGCCCGGCAGCAGCGGCCCGAGCGCGGGATGCGTCTCGAACGTGCGGCTCTCGAGCTTCGTCGCCTGCATCTGCCGGATGCGCGACTGCAGCTCGTGCACCTGCGCCCGGTCGACGACCGGGTCGGCGAAGGCGGGTGCGGATGCCGGGGACATGCATCCATTTTCGAACACATGTTCGAACAGCGCAAATGCATTCTGGGGTACAAACGCTGTGGGGTACAGGCGCTGTGGTGCAAACGCTGTGCCCCGGTGGACGGACCCTACGCCGGTTCGGTCACGAAGTCGATCAGGTGCTCCACCCGGCCGAGCAGCTCCGGCTCCAGGTCGGCGAACGTGCGCACCTGGCCCAGGATGCGCTTCCAGGCGCGCGCGATGTCGGCCTGGTTCTCGTGGGGGAGACCCAGCGCTGCGCAGATCCCGCGCTTCCACTCGATCGAGCGCGGGATCGACGGCCACGCCTCCAGGCCGACCCGGGCAGGCTTGACCGCCTGCCAGATGTCGATGAAGGGGTGACCGACCACGAGCACGTGCGCGCCGTACGGGCCGCGCGCGACCGTCTCGGCGATCCGGCTCTCCTTGGAGCCGGGGACCAGGTGGTCGACCAGCACGCCGATGCGGCGCTCCCGTGTGGGGGCGAACTCGCGCACGATCGCGTCCAGGTCGTCCACGCCCTCCAGATACTCGACGACGACGCCCTCGACGCGCAGGTCGTCGCCCCACACGCGCTCGACGAGCTCGGCGTCGTGCCGGCCCTCGACGAAGATGCGGCTCGCACGGGCGATGCGCGCCTTCTGCTCGCCGACCGCGAACGAACCGGATGCCGTGCGCCCCGGGCCACCCGCCGTGCGCTTCGGCACGACCAGGCGCACCGGCTCGCCGTCGATCAGGAACGCCGACCCGAGGGGGAAGACGCGCTTCTTGCCGAAGTAGTCCTCCAGCTCGACGGTCTGCGCCTCCAGGCGGGTGATCGCCCCGCAGAAGCCGGTGGCGGACTCCTCCACCACCAGGTCGCGCACCGCCTCGACGTCGGGCACGGGCTTGCGCCCGGCCGTCTTCCATCCGGGTGCCAGCACATCGGATCCGTAGCGGTCGTCCATCACCCCAGGAGGCTATGCGATGCGCCCGGGCGTCCGCGGGAGGCACGCCCGCCGCCCGGGAGCCGGCCGGTCAGTCGAAGACGCGCACCAGGCGCCAGGTGCGGTCGACGGCGTCGTGCCGCACGTCGAACACGTGGGCGTCGCCGGTGTCGCTGGTCGCCTGGAACCGCCAGCCGCCGATCTCGCGCGGCAGGGCGCCGACGTCGTAGCGGTGCTCGCCGAACGGCCGCCACCAGGCCGGCGCCGCCGCCCAGACGGTCGGCATGTCGCTCACCCGGTAGCGCGTCGACCGCCAGACCAGCCGCAGCGGGATGCCCTCCTCGGTCGTCCACACGGCGACCGCTTCGTCGACATCGGTCATCGCCGCCACCTCCTCGATTCGAACGGATGTTCGAATGCGAGTGTAGACCGATCCGGGGACAATTTCCGTCTCAGGACATCGGTGACACGTCGGCCCTGTCGGGAGTTGTGTCCGACTGCGGTGATGTGGCTCTCACCATGTGGCGGGATGCACGAAATCCGTTGCCGGCCTCCCCAGCCATTGCGTGAGCCGCATGGCGAGGTCCATGTCCGCGAGGCGGGCGGTGCGGAGGTTCGTCACGCGGCTCGGAGTGCATCCCAGCTGTTCAGCCAGGATCGCCCAGGTGAGTCCGCGATCGCGCCTCTGATCGTTCACGGCCTCATAAAGCTGAGGGAGATCCCAACGTAGGCGAACGTCGGCCCCGACAGCCGGCAGACGTGTGTCTCCCACCGCTCGACTCCGCCCGAACAGGAACTCCTCAGGAGAGCGGTCCAGCCATTGCAGCAGCATGAGCGCGTACTGGCAGGACATGGAGCCGCGTCTCACCGTCCGAACGAGCGCACCCGAGCACACTGCATGGTCGTTCAGCGCGGCCCTCAGGCCGGCCGACTGTTCTGTGAGCTCCTCCGCCAAAGCCGGCCACCCCAGGCCTAACCGGACTCGGCGGGAGTCGAGTTCAGAGACCAACGCGGCCCCGTTGAATATGGGAGCAATCGGCATACGTGAAGTGAAGCACGAGCTACAGATTCCGGGAAGAGCCAAGGCGCGCCCAGGAGATTTCAGCGCTGCCGTCGTCAACCACGACCGCCAATTGTCACCGATGTCCTCAGACGCGAACCGTCACGGATGTCCTGCGGCAGAACTCCTGCCCCTGGCATACTGTCCGCATGACCGACCTCAACGACCCTTCCGGCGCCTCGCTGCGCCTCAGCACGGACGAGCGGGAGCGCGCGGTCGCGGCCCTCCAGGCGCACGCGAACGCCGGGAGGCTCGACGGAGCGGAACTGCAGTCGCGCGTCGCCTCGGCGCGGTCGGCGGTCACGCGCGGCGACCTCGCGCCGCTCTTCGCGGATCTGCCCGGCGGCGTGCAGCTCGACGACCACGCGGGGCAGCCCGCGCAGCCCCTTCCTCCCGCGCAGCCGGTGCCGCCGGCAGGGGCGTACGCTCCCGGCCCGGCCGCAGCGCCGCCCGGCGATCCGTACGCGGAGCAGCGCTACCGCCCGAACAACCGCTGGGGCCTGCTCGTCGTCTCGGTGATGCCGTTCATCGCGGTCATCCTCTTCTTCGTCACCAGCGGGATCTGGGGCTACCAGTACAGCTGGCTGTGGTTCCTGCTGATCCCGCTCTCGGGCGCGCTGGTCTACGGCATCGACGGCCCGCGCCGGCGCTAGTCGCGCGGGGACTAGCCGAGTGCGGTCCCGAACAGCAGGCCGAGCACGTAGGTCGCCGCTGCGGCGCCGTAGCCGATCGCGAGCTGGCGCAGCGCGCGCTTGAGGGGCGACCCTCCCGAGAGCAGGCCCACGATGGCTCCGGTGGCGAGCAGCACGATGCCGACCAGCCCCGCGGAGACGAGCACCGCCGCCGTGCCGCCGAGGCCGAACAGGTAGGGGAGGATCGGCACGAGCGCGCCCGAGGCGAAGAAGCAGAAGCTCGACACGGCGGCGCTCCAGCCGTTGCCGACCGCCTCGTGCTCGTCCTCGACGGGAGCCGAGGCAGCGCCAGGCGTGGTGACGGGGATCTCGCTGGTGTACGCCTCCAAGGTCCGCAGTGTCTCGGAGGCGCGGGCCTGCGCGTCCGCGGGCGACATGCCGCGAGCGCGGTAGACGAGCGTCAGTTCGTTGGCGTCGACATCCAGATGCGGGAGGGCGGAGCGCGTCGCGGGGTTGGGGCTGGAGGCCTCCAGCAGCTCCCGCTGCGACCGCACGGACACGTACTCGCCCGCACCCATCGAGAGGGCGCCCGCGAGGAGCCCGGAGACACCGGTGAGGAGGACGACGTGGGTCGCGACGCCGCTCGCGCTCACGCCGAGCACGAGGGCGAGGTTGCTCACCAGGCCGTCGTTGGCGCCGAAGACCGCGGCGCGGAACGTGCCCGAGAGGCGCTGCCGGCCACGCGCGGCGAGGGCGCGCACGACCTCCTCGTGCACCTGCTCGTCGGCGGCCATCTGCGGCGTCGCGTCGGCATCCGTCGCGTACGGGGAGCGGGCCTCGGCGCGCTGCGCCAGCGCGAGCACGAAGACGGAGCCGAAGCGGCGGGCGAGGAAGCCGAGCATGCGCGTGCGGATGTCCCCGCGGAGCGGCTTGCCCACCTGGTCGCCGAGCAGGTCGAGCCAGTGCTGCTCGTGGCGGCCCTCGGCATCGGCGAGCGCGAGGAGGATCTCCCGCTCCTCGCCGGTGCGGCGCTGGGCGAGATCGCGGTAGACGGAGGCCTCCGCGCGCTCGTCGGCCAGGTAGCGCCGCCAGCGCCGGATGTCGGCGGGGGTGGGGGTGCGCTCGGTGCTCGTCATCGCGAGAAGTCTAGGCGACCCCCGTCGCGGCGTCGCGGAAGCGGTCGGCCCAGACGGCGGCGAGTTCGCGCACCGCGTCCGGCCCCTCGATGATGAAGGGTGCGCCGGCCGCAGCCAGCCCGAAGAGCGCCCACTCGGCGCTCTCGACGGTCAGCCGGACCCGGGAGGTCGCGTCGCCGGCGGGGGAGACCGTCGCCCAGCGGCCGATGGCCTCCTCCACCCGGTCGTAGGGCGCGCTGACGACGGCGTCGACGACGAGCGGAGCCGCCGCGGGGGAGAGGGAGGCGCGGACGTACTCGGCCGCATCCTCTGCGGGCAGCTCCCGCGGCCGGAAGCGCGCGCCGGTCACGCGCGGCTCGGTCAGCCGGTCGAGGCGGAAGCTGCGCCAGTCGAACCGGGTCAGGTCGTAGGCGACCAGGTACCAGCGGCGCCCGACAGAGACGAGCCGATGCGGCTCCACGGTGCGTCGCGTCTCCTCCCCGCCGCGGGCGACGTAGGTGAACTCGAGCCGCTCCTCATCCCGGCAGGCCTGGGCGACCGTCGTCAGCGTCGTGGCGTCGGCGACGGGGCCGCCGCGCATCGCCGTCGCGAGGGTCGCCACCCGCAGGGCGTCGACGCGACGCTTGAGGCGCGGCGGCATGACCTGGACCACCTTCGCGAGGGCACGCACCGACGCCTCCTCGACCCCCGCGATCCCGCTCTGCGCGGCCGTGCGCAGCCCGACGGCGAGAGCGACCGCCTCCTCGTCGTCGACCACGAGCGGAGGCAGGGACGCGCCCGCCGCGAGCTGGTAGCCTCCCGCGACACCACGGGTGGCATCGACGGGGTAGCCGAGGTCGCGCAGCCGGTCCACGTCACGCCGTAGCGTGCGCGGGGACACGCCGAGCCGCTCGGCGAGGTCGTTGCCGGGCCAGTAGCGATGGGTCTGCAGCAGCGAGAGCAGCTGCAGGGTGCGCGATCCGGTGCTTGCCATGCCTCCCAGTGTGCACCGGGATGCGGACGGATCGTGACCGCTATTGCGCCGCGTCTGGGAGGAGCGCCTCCGCCCCCGGCCGGGACAGCGTGAGGACCACCTCCGTGATGTGCTCGTCGCGCTCGAGATCGGCCTCCACCGCGGCGAGGTCCGCCGCGACGGCGGATTCCCGGTCGTCGCCCGCGAGGTCGATCGCGGCGACGACGAACAGCCGCTCGGGGCCGACGAACTCGAGGTGCAGGTAGGTGACCTTCTCGACCTCGGGATGCGCGAGGATCCTGGCGAGGAGGGCCTGCCGGGCGCGCTCGGGCGCCTGCTCGCCGAGCAGGAACCGGCGGTTGCGGTCGATGAGCACCACGGCCACGACCGCGAGCAGCACGCCGACCAGGATGGAGCCGAGCGCGTCGTAGACCGCCTGCCCGGTGAGCTGGTGGAGCAGGATGCCGGCGAAGGCGATGACGAGGCCGATGAGCGCGGCCGAGTCCTCCGCGAACACGGCGCGCAGGGTCGGGTTGGAGGTGCTGAGGACGTGCTCGACGGTGCTCGTGCCGCGCTCGCTGGCCAGCTTGTGCGCCTGCCGGTACGACTGGAGGAACGAGATCCCCTCGAAGACGAACGACACCGCGAGCACCCCGTACGCGATGGCATAGTCGGCCTCGCGCTCGTTCGACCCGAGCTCGGAGACGCCGTGCATGATCGACACGACCGCGCCGGCCGTGAACAGGCCGACGGCGGCGAACAGGCTCCAGACGTACGACTCGCGCCCGTAGCCTCCCGGATGGGCGGAGTCGCGCGGGCGGGCGGCCGAGCGCTCCGCCTGCAGCAGGAAGATCTCGTTGCCCGAGTCGGCCCAGGAGTGCGCGGCCTCGGCGACCATGGAGGCGGAACCGGTGAGCGCCGCCGCGATGGTCTTCGCGATCGCGACCAGCACATTGGCGCCGAGGGCGAGGATCACGGTGAAGACGCTGGACGATTCCCGCTTCGAGGCCATGGCGGCCACGATAGTCCCCGTTTCCGCCGCGCACATTCGTGCCGAATGTCGTGAATGCCAGCGCCATTCTCGACATTCGGCACGAATGTGCGCGAGGGGGGAGACGTCGCCGGGAACGACGAAGGCCCCGGTCGTTCGACCGGGGCCTTCCGCTGTGTCCGAGGGGGGACTTGAACCCCCACGCCCTATACGGGCACTAGCACCTCAAGCTAGCGCGTCTGCCATTTCCGCCACCCGGACGGGTGTTTGCGGCTTCCGGACGAACCGGCTGCCGAAGAAAGACATTAGCACGGATACCCGGCCCGGATTCACATCGGCCGAGCATCCCGGGCGTGGCGCGTCACTCGCCGTCACGACGGGGCGGTCGCAGGGGCTCCGCCGGGTAGCGTGGAGGTCATGACCGACGACTCCACGCTGGACGAGACCGCGATCATCGCCCGCGACCTGATCCGCTTCGACACGACGAACTACGGGGAGGGCAAGTCCAACGGCGAGAAGGACGCCGCCGAGTACGTCGAGGCGCGATTGAGCGCGCTCGGCCTGAAGCCGCAGCTCTTCGACTCCGACCCCGGACGCACCAGCGTCGTCGCCCGCGTGGCCGGACGCAACCCGGAGAAGCCGGCCCTCGTCGTCCACGGCCACCTCGACGTCGTGCCCGCCGACCCGCGCAACTGGAGTGTCGACCCCTTCGGCGGCGTCATCAAGGACGGCCTGCTGTGGGGGCGCGGCGCGGTCGACATGAAGAACATGGACGCGATGATCCTGACCGCGGTCGGCGACATCCTGAACGCGGGGGAGCAGCCCGAGCGCGACCTGGTCGTGGCGTTCTTCGCCGACGAGGAGGACGGCGGCCGCCGCGGCTCCCACCACCTCGTCGACAACCACCCCGAGCTCTTCGCCGGCGCGACCGAGGCGATCAGCGAGGTCGGCGGGTACTCCATCGACCTCGAGGGCCGTCGGGCCTACCTGCTGCAGACGGGGGAGAAGTCCCTCGTCTGGATCAAGCTGATCGCTCGCGGGAAGGCTGCCCACGGTTCGCGGCTGATCCGCGACAACGCGATCACCCGGCTCGCCGAGGCCGTCGTCGCGATCGGCCGCACCGACTGGCCGATCCAGCTGACCGCGACCACCACGCGCCTCATCGAGGAGCTGGGCCGGCTGCTCGACGTCGACCCCGAGCGCGTCGGCCCGGACGAGGTCGTCCTCCGCACCGGCACGGCCGCGGGATTCATCCTCGCGACGCTGCGCGCCACCACCAACCCGACGCTGCTCGAGGCCGGCTACAAGCACAACGTCATCCCGGACACGGCGGAAGCGCTGGTCGACATCCGTACGCTGCCCGGCGACGAGGACCGCGTGCTCGCCGAGGTGCAGCGCCTCGTCGGCGACGACGTGGAGGTGCAGATCATGCACCGCGACATCGGCCTGGAGGCGCACTTCGGCGGCGAGCTGATCGACGCGATCACCGGCACACTGGAGCGGCACGACCCGGGCGCGCCCGTGCTCCCGTACCTCCTCTCGGGCGGCACCGACAACAAGGCGCTCAGCAAACTCGGGATCACCGGTTACGGCTTCGCCCCGCTGCGACTGCCGAAGGATCTCGACTTCCCCGGCATGTTCCACGGCGTCGACGAGCGCGTCCCGCTCGACGCGCTAGTGTTCGGTAGAGCCGTGCTCCGGGACCTGCTCAGCAGCTACTGAGCCGCGGCCCCCGATCCACCGACCTGGCGAAAGCGACGCATGGAGTTCATCAACGCCCTCATCCTCGGGCTCGTCCAGGGACTCACGGAGTTCCTCCCGATCTCGTCGAGCGCGCACATCCGCATCGTCGGTGAGCTGCTCGGCACCGGGGGCGACCCGGGCGCGCGGTTCACCGCGATCATCCAGCTCGGCACCGAGGCCGCCGTCCTCCTGTATTTCTGGAAGGACATCACGCGGATCATCTCGCGCTGGTTCCTGGCGCTGTTCGGGAAGATCCCGCGCAACGACCCCGACGCCAAGATGGGCTGGCTGGTCATCCTCGGCAGCGTGCCGATCGTGGTGCTCGGCCTCTTCTTCCAGGACGCGATCGAGACGACCTTCCGCTCGCTCTGGATCGTGGCAACGACGCTGATCGTGTTCGGCATCCTGCTCGGCATCGCCGACTGGGTGGGCGCGAAGACGCGCCGCCTCAAGGAACTGACCTGGGGCCACGGCATCATCTTCGGCTTCGCGCAGGCGCTCGCGCTCATCCCGGGCGTGTCGCGTTCGGGCGGCACGATCACCGCCGGGCTCTTCATGGGCTACCAGCGCCGCGCGGCCGCACGCTACTCGTTCCTGCTGGCACTGCCCGCGGTGTTCGGCAGCGGCTTCTACCAGCTCTACAAGGCGATCAAGGAGCCGTGCACGGAGGCGCTGGCGAAGGCCGGGACCTGCACGGTCGAGGTCTTCGGGCCCGCGGAGACCGCCGCGGCGACCCTCGTCGCCTTCGTCGTCGGCCTGCTGGTCATCGCGTTCTTCATGGGCTACATCTCGCGCCGCAGCTTCCTGCCGTTCGTGATCTACCGCGTCGCGCTCGGCGTGCTGCTGATGATCCTGCTCGGCACGGGCGTGCTCGCCGCCTGACCCAGGCAGCCAGGCGCGGGCCGGCCTGAGCGGACCGCTCTCAGCCTCGGCGCGGGTCGTCCGGCGCGCGTCCGGCGGTCCCGCCGTCGCGGCCGTCCTTGCCGTCGCGGCGGCGCAGGTAGCGCTCGAACTCCTGGGCGATGGCCTCGCCGCTCGCCTCGGGGGAGTCGACGGTGTCGCGCGCTTGCTCCAGCTGCTGGATGTACGCCGCCATTTCCTCGTCGTCGGCCGCGAGCGCGTCGATGCCCGCCTCCCACGCGCCGGCCTCTTCGACCAGCGAGCCGCGCGGGATGGTCACGTCGACCATCTCCTCGAGCTTGTCGATGAGGGCGAGCACGGCCTTCGGGCTCGGCGCGTTGTGCACGTAGTGCGGCACCGACGCCCAGATCATGATGGTCGGGATGCCGACGTCCTCCGCGCCCTCGGCGAGCGCGCTCAGGATGCCGACCGGCCCCTCATAGCTGGAACGCTCGACGCCCAGCTGCGCGCGGACGGTCGCGTTCTCGCTCGACGCGAACACGGAGATGGGGCGGGTGTGCGGCACGTCGGCGAGCATCGCGCCGAGGAAGACGATCGCGCCGACGTCGGCGGCGAGCGCCACGTCGATGATCTCGGCGGTGAAGCTGCGCCAGCTGCGGGAGGGCTCCGTGCCGACCAGCAGGAAGATGTTGCCGGCGTTGTCGCCGGTCACGCTCAGGTCCGCGTCGTCGGCGAGCCCGTCCGGGACGTGCCCGGGGAGCGCGGGGCCGTAGACGATGGCGGACGGCCAGACCAGGCGGCGGCGCCCGTCGAGCTCCTCGACCACCGGCCGGTTGAACTGGAAGTCGAAGTAGAGCTCGGGGTCGACCTCGGCGATGGGCACGACGTCGAGCTGCTCCTTGAGCGTCTTCACCGCGCCGCTGGCCGCTTCGCCGGCGTCGTTCCAGCCTTCGAAGGCGACCACGAGGATGCGCCCGTCGAGAATGCTGTCTGCGTCAGTCACTTCAGCTGTACCTGGTCCTCTCCACGCGACCGTTCGACCGCCGTCCCTCCAGAATAGGCCCGAGTGCGTACGGATAGACTTGTGGCCCGTGACTGCACCGATCCCCGACACCGCCTCCGACCGCTCGCTCCTCCCGGCCGCCGTGCTCTGGGACATGGACGGCACGCTGGTCGACACCGAGCCCTACTGGATGGCGTCCGAGGAGGAGCTCGTCTCCTCGTTCGGCGGCACCTGGACCCACGACGACGCGCTCCTGCTCGTCGGGCAGGGCCTGTGGACGTCCGCGGAGATCCTCCGTTCGCACGGCGTCGACATGGAGGCGGACGCGATCGTCTCCTGGCTGACCGACCGGGTGCAGCAGAAGCTCGACACCGAGGGCGTCCCGTGGCGGCCCGGCGCGCGCGAGCTGCTGTCGTCGCTGCGCGAGCGCGGCGTGCGCACGGCGCTCGTGACGATGTCGGTGCGGAGGATGGCGGAGCAGGTCGTCGCCCACATCCCGTTCGACGCCTTCGACCTGATCGTCAGCGGCGACGAGGTCGAGCACCCGAAGCCCCACCCGGAGCCGTACCTGCGCGCCGCCGACCTGCTGGGCGTTGACCCGCGCGACGCGGTCGCCATCGAGGACTCGCTCGTGGGCCTCGCGTCCGCTGTCGCCTCCGGCGCGATGGCCATCGGCGTGCCGCACATCGTGCCGATCCCGGAGTCGGACGGGCACACCATCTGGACCACCCTGGACGGCCGCACGGCCGACGACATCGCCGCGGTCGTCGCGGCCCGCACGCAGACCCCGAAGGCGTAGACACCGATGAACGAGACACGACGCAGCTCCGGCCCCTTCCGCGCGGGCGACCGCGTGCAGCTGACCGGCCCCAAGAACCGCATGAACACCATCACGCTGGTGCCGGGCAAGCTGTTCCACAGCCACCGGGGCGTGCTGGAGCATGACGCCATCATCGGCCTCCCGGACGGCTCGGTCGTCACGAACAACGCCGGCGTTGAGCACCTGGCGCTGCGCCCGCTGCTCACCGACTTCGTCATGTCGATGCCGCGCGGTGCCGCGATCGTGTACCCGAAGGATGCTGCGCAGATCCTCGCGCTGGCGGACATCTTCCCCGGCGCGACCGTCGTCGAGGCCGGGGTCGGCTCCGGGGCGCTCTCGCTCTGGATCCTCCGCGCGATCGGCCCGGAAGGGCGCCTGCACTCGTTCGAGCGGCGCGACGAGTTCGCCGAGGTGGCGCGGGACAACGCGGCAACCTTCCTCGGCTCCGACCCGGAGAACTGGACGGTCACCGTCGGCGACCTGCAAGAGGCACTGCCCGCCGCCGTCGAGCCGGGCTCGGTCGACCGCGTGGTGCTCGACATGCTCGCCCCGTGGGAGACCCTCGACGCCGTGACGACGGCGCTCAAGCCCGGCGGCGTGGTCATCTGCTACGTCGCCACGGTCACGCAGCTCTCCCGTGTGGCCGAGGCCATCCGCGCGACCGGGAACTTCACGCACCCGCAGTCGAGCGAGACGATGGTCCGCGGCTGGCACGTGGAGGGGCTCGCCGTGCGCCCGGACCACCGGATGATCGCGCACACCGGCTTCCTCTTGACCGCGCGGAGGCTCGCCCCCGACACAGTGCTGCCGGAACTCAAGCGCCGCCCGTCGAAGAGCGACTACTCGGACGCCGACGTCGAGGCCTGGACGCCCGGCGCGCTCGGCGAGCGTCAGTCCAGCCCGAAGAGCCTGCGCAAGCGGGTGCGGGAGGCCGCGACGAGCGCCGAGCTGGCCAAGGCCCGCGACGAGGCGGACGAGGACGCCCCGACCGTCGACTAGCATGAGGAGGTCGTGAGGTCTCGTACCTCCGGCCTCCCCACCGATTCGCATCGAAAGAGGACCCGTGCGCAGAGCTACCGCACTCGTCGTGGCCGCCGGCCTGCTGGCCGTCGCGCTGACCGGCTGTTCGTCGAACCCGAACGCGAGCTGCGACGGGGCACTCCCGTCGGGCAAGGCCTCCGACCTGGTCTCCGCGACCGGCAAGATCGGCGGCACGCCCAAGATCGAGGTGCCGGCGCCGATCGACACCACGACCTCGCAGCGCACGATCCTCACCGAGGGCACGGGCGAGAAGGTCCAGCGCAACCAGATGCTCGAGGTCACGTACAGCGTGGTCAACGGCGAGACGGGCGAGGTCGCGGGCAGCAGCTCGTCGAAGCAGCTCTTCGCGACCGGAACCGACGCGATCAGCAAGGGCCTCCTCTGCGCCCCGGTCGGCTCGCGCGTGGCCATCGTGGTCTCCCCGAAGGACTCCGGCGCCGACGCGGGCTCCGGCTCCCCGTCGCCGGTCTACGTCATCGACGTCGTCAAGGCGTTCCTCCCGGCCGCGAACGGCGCCGTGCGCCCGTCGGTCTCGGGCTTCCCGACCGTCGTGCTCGCGCCGACCGGTCAGCCGGGCATCACCATCCCGTCGTCGGGCGGCGCGCCCACGAAGGTGCGCAGCGAGCTGCTCAAGCAGGGCGACGGCGCCGTGGTGAAGAAGGACAGCCAGGCCGTCCTCCAGTACACCGCCGTGGGCTGGGAGGAGAAGAACGTCGTCACGAGCAGCTGGACGACCTCGCCCGACCTCGTCGACATCGCGAGCGGCCAGAGCTCGCTCCAGAACCAGTCGAGCTCGGTGCTCCCGCAGGCGATGCTCAAGGAGCTCGTCGGGCAGAAGGTCGGTTCGCAGGTCGTCATCGAGACCCCCAAGGACAGCGCCTTCCCGGCCGCCGCGTGGGTCGTCGACATCCTCGGAGTCCGCTAGCCGCGACTAGGATGGACGGGTGCCGAAAACCTCGTCCTCGCCGTCGCGCGTCCCTGTCGAGGAGCGGTTGTTCAGCCTGGTGCTGGCACTGCTCGCGACGGAGACGGGGCTGACGAAGAACGAGATCCTGTCGACCGTGCAGGGCTACCGCCAGCGCTACGCCGCCCACGGCGACAACAGCAGCCTGGAGCGGCAGTTCGAGCGCGACAAGGACGACATCCGCGAGCTCGGCGTCCCGCTGGAGACCATCGAGTCCCCGGAGGCCTCCGGCAACAACCAGCTGCTGCGGTACCGCATCCCGAAGGGCGCGTACGACCTCCCGCAGGACGTCGTCTTCTCCCCGGAGGAGATCACGCTGCTCGGTCTCGCCGCGACCGTCTGGCGCGAGGGGTCGCTCTCGGGCGAGTCCCGTCGAGCGCTGATGAAGCTGCGCTCCCTCGGCGTGGAGGCGGACGAGCCGATCGTCGGTTACGCGCCGCGTCTGCGCGTGCGGGAGGCGGCGTTCGAGCCGCTGAGCCAGGCGCTGGAGCGGCACGCGATCGTGCAGTTCCCCTACCTCAAGCCCGGTGAGACCGCCTCGCGCCTGCGCACGGTCGCGCCGCTCGCGCTCGTGCAGCACCAGGGCCGCTGGCACCTGCAGGGCATCGACCAGGACGCCCAGGGGTCCCGCACCTTCCTGCTCTCGCGCATGGTCGGTCCGGTGAAGGTCACGAACCGCACGTTCGAGCCGGAGGGCGACGGGTTCGCCGAGCGCGCCCTGGCCGACCTCGACGCGATCTGGGAGGCGAACGTCGCCGAGATCCGCGTCGACGCCGGGACGGACGCCGCCACACGCCTGCGCAAGCGGTACGGCGACGCGGTGCCGGTTCACGGTGACGGCGAGGCCTTCACCCTGACCGTGAACTTCTCGGACATCAACATCCTCGCCGACCAGCTGGCGAGCTTCGGGCCCGAGGTCCTGGTGGTCTCGCCGCCGGAGCTGCGTCAGCAGGTGCTGGACCGGTTGCTCGCCACCGCGCGCGCCCACGGAGCAGGGGAGGAGCACGATGGCTGACCGCCGCCGGCCGATGCAGGCGCAGGACAAGCTCGCCTTCCTGCTGGCCCTGGTGCCGTACCTGATGGACCGCGACCGGGTGAGCGTGACGGAGGCCGCCGCGCACTTCGGCGTCGAGCCGGACCAGCTGCGCGACGCCGTGCGGCTGATCGCCGTCTCCGGCGTGCCGGGCGAGACGAACGCGTACCAGCCGGGAGATCTCTTCGACATCTCCTGGGACGACTTCGAGGACAACGACCGGATCGTCCTCACGCACCAGGTCGCCATCGACGACTCGCCGCGGTTCTCGGCGCGGGAGGCGGCGGCGCTGATCGCCGGCCTGCAGTACCTCACGGCGCTTCCCGAGAACGCGGACCGCGACGTGATCGGCTCCCTGATGGCGAAGCTCGCTCGCGGGGCCTCCGGTGCCCCCAGCGAAGTCGCGGTCGCGCGCTCCGAGACGGACGAGGCGCTGGCCGCGATCCGGGATGCGGTGATCGCCGGCACCCGCCTCGACTTCGACTACCGCAACTCCCGCGGCGAGCGGGAGCGCCGCAGGGTCGACCCGCTGCGCGTGGAGTCGATCGACCAGGACTGGTACCTGCGGGGCTGGGACCACGCGCGCACCGCGCTGCGGACCTTCCGGCTCGACCGCATCGAGAACCTCACCGCGACGGACGTGCCGATCGCGTACAGCCCGGGCGACGTCACCCTCCCGGAGACGCTGTTCGAGGGCACGCCGGACGACCAGCTCGTCACCGTCGAGGTGTCCGCCTCCGCGGTGCCGCTCATCGAGGACTACATCCCCGAGGGCGCCGAGCGCCGCGAGCACGACGGCGTCGTGCGCACCAGCGTGCGGGTGGCGCACTTCCACGGCCTCAAGCGGCTCGCCGGCGGCCTCTCGGGCGTGCTCACCGTGCTCGACCCGCCCGAGGCGCGTCGCGTCGTCGGCGAGTGGGCCGCCGCCGGCGCAGCGCGGTACCGGTAGGCTTCCGGCATGCCGTGGTGGTCGTGGCTCGTGATCTGGACCGTGCTGGTGCTCGGTCTGCTCGGCATGCTCGCCTACTTCGCCTGGAGCCTGTTCCGCAAGCTCATGGCGGCGGGCCGGGAGGCCACCGCGCTGATCGAGAAGGCGGAGATCCTGCAGTCCCGCGTCGACGACCTGCGGGAGGAGCCTTTCCATCCCGCCGTCTTCGCCGACGCCGCCGCGCTCCGCCAGGAGCGCACGCAGGCCCGCGCCGATCGGGAGTTCGCAAAGCAAGCTCGCAGGGATGCGCGCGTGCGGCGCGGTAAGCTACTGGTCAAAGCGGACCCCTCGCGCTTTGAATACGTGACTCGAAGGACTCCATAATGCTCGGTGGACTCACCGGATGGCATCTGCTCATCATCCTCGCAGTGATCCTGCTCCTCTTCGGTGCGCCGAAGCTCCCCGCGCTCGCGAAGAGCATCGGTCAGTCGATGCGCATCTTCAAGGGCGAGGTCAACGAGATGAAGAAGGACGGCAAGGACGCCGACGCCTCGTCCGAGCCGACCGTGACGGACTCGTCGGCCGAGACCAAGCCGAAGCCGTAACGCGGTGGCCTCCACCAAGCGAGGCAAGAACCGCGAAGGGCGGATGTCGCTCGCAGAGCACTTCGTCGAGCTTCGCAAACGCCTCTTCCGGTCGGCGATCGCTCTCCTCGTCGGCGCCGTCATCGGCTGGTTCCTCGCCGATTTCGTCATGGACGCCCTGCGCGGTCCGATCACGCAGATCGCCGAGCAGCAGGGCCGGGACGCGACCCTCAACTACGACAGCATCACGGGTGCCTTCGATCTGAAGATGCAGGTCGCGGTGACGATCGGCGCGATCATCTCCAGCCCCGTCTGGCTCTACCAGGTGTGGGCGTTCTTCGTCCCCGCGATGACCCGCAAAGAGCTGAAGTACGCCTTCGGCTTCTTCTTCACCGCCGTCCCGCTGTTCATCGCGGGCGGAGTGGTCGGCTGGATGCTGGTGCCGCACATCGTCAGCCTCCTCACGAGCTTCGCGCCCGAGCAGGACGCCGCCATCATCGGCGCCAAGACCTACTTCGACTTCATCATGAAGCTGGTCCTGGCGGTCGGGATCGCCTTCGTGCTGCCGGTGTTCCTCGTGCTGTTCAACTTCGTGGGGATCCTCAGCGCCAAGTCGATCATCGCGTCGTGGCGCTGGGCGCTCATCCTGATCGTGCTGTTCACCGCCATCGCCACCCCGGCGGCCGACGTGCTCTCGATGTTCCTGCTCGCGATTCCTATGGTGGGCCTCTACTTCGCCGCCTATGGCGTCGCGTGGCTGCACGACCGCCGCGTGGCGAAGGTCGCGGATCGGCTGGAGGCCGAGCTGGCGGCATAGTCTGGACGGGTGACCGACCAGCAGCTCTCCCCGGCCGAGCGTTTCGCCGCCTCGCGCCAGCGCGCCACCCAGCCGATCCTGGAGAACTTCCGGGCCGGGCTGCGCTTCGATCTCGACCCGTTCCAGCGGGAGGCGTGCGCGAGCCTCGAGGAGGGCCGGAGCGTGCTGGTCGCCGCCCCCACCGGTGCCGGAAAGACGATCGTGGCGGAGTTCGCGGTCTTCCTCGCGATGCGGGAGGCCAACGCCAAGGTCTTCTACACGACGCCGATGAAGGCCCTGAGCAACCAGAAGTTCCAGGAGTTCGTGGACGCTTACGGACCGGACTCCGTCGGTCTGCTCACCGGTGACACGAACATCAACTCGCACGCCCGCATCGTCGTGATGACGACCGAGGTGCTGCGCAACATGCTCTACGCCGACTCGGACCTCCTCTCCGACCTGGCGTACGTGGTCATGGACGAGGTGCACTACCTCGCCGACCGCTTCCGCGGCGCCGTCTGGGAGGAGGTCATCATCCACCTCCCGTCGGAGGTCCGGATGGTGTCGCTGAGCGCGACGGTGTCGAACGCCGAGGAGTTCGGCGACTGGCTGCAGGCGGTGCGCGGCGACACGGACGTGATCGTCTCGGAGGAGCGCCCGGTGCCGCTGGAGCAGCACATCCTCATGCGGTCGAAGCTGATCGACCTGTTCGACTCCTCGGGGCTGGCCGCGACCAACCGCGTGAATCCCGAGCTGGTGCAGATGGCGCGCTACGGCGGCCGCGTGCTCAGCAGCCGGCAGACGCGGGATGTCGGGCGCTATCACTCGCGCGGCGGCCGGCCGGAATCGTTCCGGATGGAGCGGGCTGCGTTCGTGGAGCTGCTGCGGGAGCGCAACCTCCTCCCGGCGATCTTCTTCATCTTCAGCCGCAACGGCTGCGACGCCGCCGTGCGGCAGACCTTGCGGTCCGGCCTCCGGCTGACCGAGAAGCACGAGCGCGACGAGATCCGCGCGATCGTGGAGGAGCGCTGCCGCACCCTGCTCGACGAGGACCTCGCCGTGCTCGGCTACTGGGAGTGGCTGGAGGGGCTGGAGCGCGGCGTCGCCGCCCACCACGCGGGCATGCTCCCGGCATTCAAGGAGGTCGTGGAGGAACTGTTCCGCCGCAAGCTCGTGAAGGTCGTCTTCGCGACCGAGACGCTCGCGCTCGGCATCAACATGCCCGCCCGGACGGTCGTGCTGGAGAAGCTGGAGAAGTTCAACGGCGAAGCGCGCGTGCCGATCACGCCGGGGGAGTACACCCAGCTCACCGGGCGTGCCGGGCGCCGCGGCATCGACGTCGAGGGGCACTCGGTGATCCAGTGGGAGGACGGCCTCGACCCGCAGTCGGTGGCCTCCCTCGCCTCCCGCCGCAGCTACCCGCTGAACTCCAGCTTCCGCCCGACCTTCAACATGGCGGTGAACCTCATCGACCAGTTCGGGCGACCGCGCACGCGCGAGATCCTGGAGTCGTCGTTCGCGCAGTTCCAGGCCGACCGCGCCGTCGTGGACCTCGCGCGCAAGGTACGGCAGCAGGAGGAGTCGCTCGCGGGCTACGAGCAGGCCATGACGTGCCACCTCGGCGACTTCCGCGAGTACTCGCGCATCCGCCGCGAGCTCACCGACCTGGAGCGCAAGGGCGCCAAGCTGGACAACACCTCCCGCGCCGACCGCGACAAGCGGCAGCGCCAGCTCGCCGCCCTGCGCAAGCGGATGAAGGACCACCCCTGCCACCGCTGCCCCGACCGCGAGAAGCACGCGCGCTGGGCGGAGCGCTGGTGGAAGCTGAAGCGCGAGACCGACCGGCTCAGCGCCCAGATCCAGTCGCGCACCGGCGCCGTGGCGAAGGTGTTCGACCGGGTGTCGGACGTGTTGCTGGAGCTCGGCTACCTCGTCGAAGAGGACGGCGGCACCGCCCTCACCGTCCACGGGCGCACGCTGAAGCGCATCTACGGCGAACGCGACCTGCTGGTCGCCGAGTGCCTCCGCCGCGGCGCGTGGAAGGAGCTGGACGCCCCGAGCCTCGCGGCGATGGCCTGCGCGCTCGTCTTCGAGCCGCGGCGCGACGAGGGGCTGGCCCACGAAAGGACGCTCCCGCGGGGCGCGTTCCGGCCCGCGCTCGACCGCACGATCGAGCTGTGGAGCAAGCTCGACGACCTGGAGCGCGAGAACCGGCTCTCGGGCAGCGAGCCGCCTTCGACCGCCCTCGCGCTGGCGATGTACCAGTGGGCGCGCGGCGCCGCACTGGACTCGGTGCTGCGGGAGGCCGACATGGCCGCGGGCGACTTCGTGCGCTGGACGAAGCAGACGATCGACCTGCTCGACCAGCTCTCGCTCGTCGCCCAGGGGAACGTCGGACGGACCGCGCGGCAGGCGCTGGACGCGATCCGTCGCGGCATCGTCGCGTACTCCGCGGTTGCCTGAGCGGGGTGCCGAGCCGGATGCTTTAGGCTCTCCCTTCGTGACCCGTACGCCCCGCGCCCCGCTGCCGCTCTGGCTCGCGGTGCTGCTGGCCATCGCCGCCGGACCGGTGCTCGACGCCGGGTTCCCGGACAAGGACTGGTGGCCGCTGACCTTCGTCGGGATCGCGATGGTGCTGCTCGCGCAGCGCGGCCGTCGCGCCGGCTCCGCCTTCCTGGTCGGCTGGCTCGCGGGGGAGTCGTTCTACCTGGTGCACGTCGCGTGGACGGCCCTCTACCTCGGTCCGGTGCCCTGGGTGGCCCTGTCGACCCTGGAGGCCCTGTTCTGGGGCGTGGGCGGCATCCTGATCACGCTGGCCTACCGCTGGGTTCCGCGCGCGTGGCCGGGCGTGTGGGGCCGCGTGGGACTGCTTCCCGTGATCGTCGCCGGGCTGTGGGTGCTGCGGGAGTACGTGACCGGCAACTGGCCGTACGGCGGCTTCTCGTGGGGCCGCGTCGCGGAGTCCCAGTCGCTGAGCCCGTTCGCGCCTCTCGTCGCGTGGCTCGGCATCTCGGGTCTGAGCTTCGTGATGGTGTGGCTCGTGGCGCTGATCGTCGAGCTGGCGTTCGCGATCGACCTCCGCGCCGCGTCCCGTGCCGGGCTCGCGATCGGCGCCGTGGCGCTCGTCCTGGTGATCCCGGCCTGGCCGACGCCGACGCACGGCACCACCCGCATCGCGGCCGTGCAGGGCAACGGGCCGGCCGGGTACTTCGACGATGCGCCGGTGGGCGCGGTGCTCGACGCGCAGGTCGCCGAGACGCTGAAGATCGCCGACCAGAAGGCCGACATCGTCGTGTGGCCGGAAGGCGCGGCGCTGCCCGACCCGACGCGCGATCCGGCCTCGGCCGCCATCCTCGATGCGCTCAGCCGGCGGATGGACGCGACCTTCGTCGTCGGGACCATCACGGCGCGCGACGGCAAGTACTTCAACTCCTCGCTGCAGTGGGTGGCGGGCAAGGGCGCCGTCGACTACTACGACAAGAAGCACCCGGTGCCGTTCGGGGAGTACGTGCCCGACCGGGCCTTCTGGCGACCGTTCGCCCCCGACTTGATCGACCTCATCGGCCGCGACTACACGCCCGGGACGCGGGACAACGTCTTCGACATCGACGGGGTGCGCGCCGGCATCTCGATCTGCTTCGACATCGTCGACGACCAGCTCCTGACGGACATGATGCAGGGCGGCGCGCAGGTCATCCTGGCGCAGACGAACAACGCCGACTTCGGTCAGACGGACGAGAACCAGCAGCAGCTCGCCATCGCGCGCCTCCGCGCGATCGAGGCGGGTCGTGCGCTCGTGAACATCTCGACCGTCGGCAGCAGCCAGATCATCGCGCCCGACGGCAGGACGATCTCGGAGATCCCGCCGTTCACGCCCGGGAACATGATCGCCGACGTACCGCTCGGCACCACGACGACGCCCGCGACCCTGCTCAGCCGCGGGATCGAGTTCCTGGTCGCCGGGCTGGGGCTGTTCGGGCTGCTGATCGCCGCGGGCGCACGGCGCAACCCGGCTCCGGACACGAGAAGGCCGCTCCCACCGGTGCGGTGAGAGCGGCCTCGAGTCGTGACGGGGTCAGGCGCTGTGCTTGCGCTCCCCGGTGCCGCGACGGGCACGCAGGTACTGCAGGCGCTCCTCCAGGAGCTCCTCCAGCTCGGCGCGGGTACGGCGCTCCAGGAGCATGTCCCAGTGGCTGCGCGGCGCCTTGACGTCGGAGTGGTCGACCTCGACGGGGGTGTCGCCGACCAGTCTCCGGGCCTCGTGTCCGCAGTGGCGGCACTCCCAGGTGTCGGGTGCCTCGGCCTCGGACGAGAACACGGTCTCGGTCTCGTTGCCGCACTCGGGGCACAGGTAGGTGTAACGGGTACGCGGTGAGTAGACGACGCCTTCTTCGCTCTGTAAGCTCTGGGCGCCGAGTCTCATTCCGCGCAAACTGCGATCTGCCATCGTGTGGTCTCCTCTTCGCGCGAATCCTCACAGTTATAAACCGTCAAGCTGGGGATTGTCTTTCCGGGGCGCCGGATCTCTCAGGACGCTCACAGCCTCCCAGAAGACTCCCAGCGTCAGACGGCGCGGGAGCGAGCCAGACCGACGAGCAGATCGCAGCGATCCGTGACGATCCCGTCGACGCCGAGATCGAGCAGCCGGGTCATGTCGGCGGGGTCGTTGACGGTCCACACGTGGACCTCGGCGCCGGCGGCCTGGATCGCGCGAACCGTGCGCGCGCTGACGACGCGGAGCGGCCCCTGGCGCTCGGGGACCTGCACCGCCGCGAAGCCGCGCAGCGCACGCCGCACCAGGGGAGCGAGACCGGCCTTGGCGGCGGCGAGGGCCGGTGCGAACTCGGGGACGGAAGGCGAGGTGGCGACGCCCGGCAGCTCGTCGACGACGGCCAGCCGTCGCGCTTTCGAGAAGCTCGTGATCAGCACGCGGTCGACGGCTCGCGCCTCCCGGATCGCGGCGACCGTGGAGGCCGCAGCGCGCTCGTCCTTCACGTCGATGTTGAACCGGGCCTCGGGGAAGGTGTCGAGCGCCTCCGCGAGGGAGCAGAACTGCTGGTCGTGGCCGAGCTCCACGCGCCGCAGCTCCCGCATCAGCATCCCGTCCACACGTCCGGGGCGGCCGGCGACGCGGTCGAGCTCGGGGTCGTGGCTGATGACGGCGACACCGTCGGCGGAGGCGTGCACGTCCGTCTCCAGGTGTGTGGCCCCCGCGTTCAGTGCTGTGAGAAACGCGAGCAGGGTGTTCTCCGGCGCGTCGATGGCCAGCCCGCGGTGCGCGATCACGCGCGGCCGCGGGCCGTCGAGGAAGCTCACGCCGGGGGAGCGGGCGGGGCGGCCGGGGGAACGGGCGTCGCGGTCCCGTCGGCGACGGCTGCGGCAGCGGCGGCGGCACCCTTCTCGCCGAACGCCTGGCCGATGCCCTTGAGCGCCTCGGTCAGCTCGCTCGGGATGATCCAGAGCTTGTTGGCCGGACCCTCGGCGATCTTCGGCAGGGTCTGCAGGTACTGGTAGGCGAGCAGCAAGTTGTCCGGGTTGCCCTTGTGGATGGCGCTGAACACCGTCTGGATGGCCTGCGCCTCGCCCTCGGCGCGCAGCACGGCCGCCTTGGCGTCGCCCTCCGCGCTCAGGATGGCCGCCTGTCGGCGCCCTTCGGCGTTCAGGATCTCGGACTGCTTGTTGCCCTCGGCGGTCAGGATGACGGCTCGGCGGTCGCGCTCGGCGCGCATCTGCTTCTCCATCGAGTCCTGGATCGAGAGGGGCGGGTCGATCGCCTTCAGCTCGACGCGCGAGACGCGGATGCCCCACTTGCCGGTGGCCTCGTCGAGCACGATGCGCAGCTGGCCGTTGATGTTGTCGCGGCTGGTCAGCGCCTGCTCGAGGTTCAGGCCGCCGACCACGTTGCGGAGGGTGGTGGTGGTGAGCTGCTCGACGGCGCCCAGGTAGTTGGCGATCTCGTACGTCGCCGCGCGCGCGTCGTTGACCTGGAAGTAGACCACCGTGTCGATCGAGACGACGAGGTTGTCCTCGGTGATGACCGGCTGCGGCGGGAAGGAGACGACCTGCTCGCGCATGTCGATGAGCGGCCGCACCTTGTCGACGAAGGGCACCACGACGTTCAGACCGGGGAGCAGCGTCTTGTGGTACCGGCCGAGCCGCTCCACGACGCCGGCGCGCGCCTGCGGGATGATGCGGATCGCTCGGAACAGGGTGACCAGCACGAAGATCACGATGACCGCGATGATCACGATGACCACGATGGTCGTGACGAGCTGACTCGAATCGTTCACGACGCACTCCTCTCGGTGATGCCGTCGGCGCCCGAGGGCACCGGGGCAGGGGTGACGACGGCGGTCGCACCCTCGATGGACACGACCACGACGTGCTCGCCAGGGACGAGTTCGGTGGCCGGGGACGCGACGACGGCGCCGTCGGCAGCGGTGGCGAGGCGAGCGGTCCACGTCTCGCCGATTGCGAGCTTCACCAGCCCGCCGGTGCGCGAGACGGTGGAGACGACCAGGCCGCCCATCCCGATCAGGGCCGCGACGTTGCTCTTGGCCGGATCGCCACCGCGCTTGAGCGCGCGGAGCAGCGGAGGCCGGATGAAGAACAGCAGGACGATCGAGAGCACCGCGGCGACGATCAGCTGACCCCACCAGGGGGTGCCGACGAGACCGGAGATCAAGCCGCCGACGCTGCCGATGGCGATCATGAGGAAGACCAGGTCGAGCGTGAGCATCTCGATGATGACGAAGATCAGGATCAGCACCAGCCAGGCGATCCAGGCGAAGGATGTGATGTCCATGATGGGCCCCCTTCCCTGCGCGTCCTGACTCGACGTTATCAGGTGCCCGACGCCTGTGGACGGAACCCACTTGGTAGTCTCAGGATGCAGTTTTCCGCACACGCAAGGAGTTTTCGTGTCCAACCCCCTCGCCCCCGGCTCGCTCGCCGGCAAGCGCGCCCTCGTCACCGGATCGTCCCGCGGCATCGGCGCCGACACCGCGCAGTACCTGGCCGAGGCCGGTGCGAGCGTCGTGATCAACTACCGCAACAAGGAGGCCCGCGCCGTTAAGCTCGCGGACGCCCTCCGCGCGAACGGGGCCACCGCACTGACGGTCGGCGCCGACCTCACCGACCCGGCCTCCGTGGCCGGGATGTTCGACACCGTCGGCAGCGAGTGGGGCGGCCTCGACATCCTCGTGCTCAACGCCTCCGGCGGCATGGAGTCGGGTATGGCCGAGGACTACGCGATGCAGCTCAACCGCGACGCGCAGGTCAACGTGCTGACGGCGGCCCTGCCGCTGCTCGGCGCCGGGTCCCGCGTCGTCTTCGTGACGAGCCACCAGGCGCACTTCATCCGCACGACGCCGACGATGCCCGAGTACGAGGCCGTCGCGCTGAGCAAGCGGGCGGGGGAGGACGCGCTGCGCGAGCTGCTGCCGACCCTGGAGGAGAAGGGCATCGAGTTCGTCGTCGTCTCCGGCGACATGATCGAGGGCACCATCACCGCGACGCTGCTCAACCGGCTCAACCCGGGCGCGATCGACGCCCGCAAGGAGGCCGCGGGCAAGCTCTACAACGTCAGCGAGTTCGCCGCGGAGGTGGCGGCCGCGGCCGTCGACCCCATCCCGGTCGGCCACACGCGCCTCGTGGGCGACGTCTCCAGCTTCACGCCGGTCGACGAGTAGGGGGCGGCCATGAAGGCGAGCGATCTCGACCTGCTGACCGGCGTCTCCGCCCCGACCGTGCACCCCGGGGGCGGGCGCGCGATCGTGTCGGTGACGCATCCCTCCCTGGCGGCGGACGCCTCCGTCGGCCAGCTGTGGAGCATCCCGCTGACCGGCCACGCCGCACCCCGGCGGCTCACCCGCGGGTTCCGTGACAGCGCGCCGCGGTTCTCGCCGGATGGACGGCTGCTCGCCTTCGTACGATCCGTCCCGAAGTCCGCGCCGCAGCTCTACGTGATGGACGCCGCGGGCGGCGAGCCGGTGCAGGTCACGGACCGTAAGCTGGGCGTGTCGCAGTTCGCGTGGTCTCCGGACGGGCGGTCGATCGCCTTCGTCAGCCGCGTGCCCGAGCAGGGCCGCTACGGCACCGTGGAGGGGATCGACGCCGGGAGCGAGCGGCCGCGCCGCTTCGACACTCTGAACTACCGGGCGAACGGCCTCGGCTACATCACCGACCGCCGCGCGCACGTCTTCCTCGTGCCGGTGCCGGATGTGTGGGCCGAGCCCGCCGTGACCCCGGTCGCCGAGGCCGACGGCTCGACCGAGCCTGCCCCGGCCGTCCCGGAGGCCGCGCAGCTGACCTCGGGCCCGTGGGACGACGGCCCGGTGGCGTTCTCGCCCGACGGCGCCACCCTTGCGTTCGTCTCGGCCCGCCATGAGTCGCGCGACGACGACCTGCGCGCGAACGTCTTCCTCCTCCCGGTCGACGGCTCGGGCGAACCGGTCGACGCGACCGGCGCCCACGGCGACTATTCCGTCGGCGAGCTCGCGTACGGACTCAACGGCGCGCTCTACTTCACCGCGCAGGACGTGGGGGAGAGCGGGCGCGACTTTGTCGGCCGCAACGCCGCGCTGTACGTCATCGAGGGCCAGGACGCCGCACCGCGCCCGCTGACGGATGCGGAGAGCCAGGACTACACCGAGTCGGACATCGTGGCGTACCGGGACGACTCCGTGCTCGTGCGCGACCGCAGCCGGGGCGCGCTCGTGCTCACCGAGGTGACGGCGGACGGCACGGCCACACGCCTGACCGACGACACCACCGTCGTGAACGGCGTCGGGGTGGCCGGGGACGTCGTGGTGCTGAGCATCGCGGACGCGGACACCGCGGGCGATGTCGCCTTGCTGACCGCGGGCGGCCTGCGCCGGCTCACCGACTTCTCGGCGCCGCTTCGTGCGACAGGCATCGTCGCGCCGCGGGAGATCACCGTCACGGCGCGCGACGGGTACCCGGTGCACGGCTGGGTTCTCGTCCCGGAGGGGGAGGGGCCGCATCCCGTGCTCCTCAACATCCACGGCGGTCCGTACGCGGCATACACCGGCGCGCTCTTCGACGAGGCGCAGGTCTACGTCGCGGCCGGCTACGCCGTCGTGATGTGCAACCCGCGCGGCGCCGCCGGCTACGGCCAGGAGCACGGCCGCGTCATCCGCCAGCGGATGGGCACCGTCGACCTCACGGACGTCCTCGACTTCCTCGACGGGGCCATCGCCGAGACGCCCGGACTCGACGCCGGGCGCGTCGGCATCATGGGCGGCTCGTACGGGGGCTACCTCACCGCCTGGACGATCGCGCACGACCACCGGTTCGCAGCCGCCATCGTCGAGCGCGGGTTCCTCGACCCGGAGGCGTTCGTCGGCACCAGCGACATCGGCAGCTTCTTCGGCGACGAGTACACCGGCACCGACCCGGAGCTGATGCGGTCGCAGAGCCCGCAGGCCGTGGTCGGGCAGGTGACGACGCCGACGCTCGTCATGCACTCGGAGGACGACCTGCGCTGCCCGCTGCCGCAGGCGGAGCGCTACTACGCGGCGCTGAAGCGCAACGGGGCCGAGGCCGAACTGGTGATCTTCCCGGGCGAGGATCACGAACTGAGCCGGGGTGGCCGGCCGCGCCACCGCCGGGAACGGTTCGACATCATCCTCGACTGGTGGGCGAAGCACCTCCCGTCGGAGGTCAACCGCCCGTAGCCGCCGATCCGCAGACGACGACGGCCCCGCCTCTTCCCGAGGCGGGGCCGTTCCGTTGCGCGCGCGGGCTACTTCGCGGCGGCCAGCACGTCGCGTCCGAAGGTGAACGCGCGAACGACGCCGATGATGCCGAGCACGATCAGCGCGATCGCCGAGAACAGGATGAGGAACGCGGCCGAGGACGCCGGCAGGACGAGCACGACGATGCCGGCCAGGATGCTCAGGATGCCGAAGGCGATCGCCCAGCCGGAGTTGGGCGTGCGGCCCGACTCGGCCAGCGCCATCACGCCGTCGATGATCCAGCCGACACCGACGAACGCGATGGCGAAGATCACGAGCACGGTCGCGGCGGTCGCGACGTTCTTGAGCGAGACGACGCCGGCGACGACCAGCAGCACGCCCAGCAGGATGTTCAGCGTGCGCAGGCCGCCGCCGATCCCCTTGCTGAAGATGCCGATCGCGAGGCGCATGACGCCGGCGACGACGAAGTAGATGCCGAGGAAAACGGCGAGGACGGCGATGGTCTTCACCGGCCAGAACAGCAGCACGATGCCGAGGATGAACGCCACGGCGCCGCTGATGCCGATCGTCGCGCGGATACCGTTGATCGCGGAGCGGGTGAGGTTCTTCGCGTCGAGGGAGAAGTCGTGCAGGACGGTGTCGACGGGATCGGTGGACGTCATCGTGGTGCCTTTCGGTGGAGGGGGCGCGCCATGCGTCCCGTGCACGACATTAGCGCCCAGGCGTCGCCGTGCGAAGGGGTGATCGCGTGCGGCGCGTCACCGCTGGGCCACGCGGATCTGAGGTGCCCCCGCCCTACGGCTCCGGCGCTCCGCCCGCCTGGGCGGCGCCGCTGACGCGGAGGTAGACGATGAGCCAGCTGAACACGAGGACGCCGGCCACCAGTTCGGCCGCCGTCAGGACGTAGTACCCGACGACGAAGAAGACGAGCACACCGACGATCGTGGCGAAGAACACGTAGCCCAGGACGAAGAACGCCGGGGGCGCCTGGGGGAGTGCGGCCCGCACCCAGAACACCAGGAGTGCGAACACCAGCACCATTCCGACCGCCGACACGTTGTGCAGGATCTGCGAGACGTTGAGGGGGAAGACGCCGACGCCCGCGAGCAGGATGCCGATCAGCAGCAGGCACACCCGCACCCGGACGAGCCCGTGGCGGCGACGGGGGTCGTCGACGTCGCGGAGATCCGTGGCGTAGCGGGCGATCGCCGTGACGATGACGCCCGTGACGATGAGGGTGAGGTTGAAGGTGAGGGAGGAGACGCTCGAGGTCATCCCGAGCGCGCTGAGATGCAGCCGCCACCAGTCGGGATCGGGCGCGCTGAGCATCGCGGTCAGGATGCCGACCACCGCGAACACGGCGAGGACCGTCGACAGCCGGAGGATGTCCATCCCGGCGCCGGAGAGGAACACCGCGTAGGCGGTCACGCCGGTGACGGCCGCGGCGAGGACCACGGCCGCCAGGAAGTACACGAGCGCGCCCTGGAAGGCATCGGCGAGCACGGCGCCGAGCACGATCCACAGGAGCAGCGCGATGACGCCGTGCGCGAAGGCGATCACGACCGTGTCGAAAACGTCGGCGCCGGAGGCGCGAGGGCGGGGTTCGCCTGGATCTCGGCGCCCGAACGGTGTGAGGCCTTCGCGTCGCCAGAGCCGCCCGACGGGATAGGCGAGGATCGCGAGCACGCCGGCGGCGATCGCAGTGAACTGCGAGATCGACCCCGGACCGGCGATCGGGAGGGTCTGGCCCCAGAACGACGGCAGCGCGACCAGTGCCGTCAGCACGAACCCGGCGGCGCCCGCGACGATCGCCGCTCCCTCCTCCCGGAGCGCAGGAGCGGACGGCGCCTCCGCCGACCTGGACGGTGTGCGATGCGCCTCGGTCATGGCGACCTCCCCATCGACGCTCCCGGTGCCGCTCACCGCGTCGACGGCCCGAGTATCGCCGCTGGCCGGTGGTTTGGGTAGTACGGGGCGGGGGAGGGAGGGATGCCGCGGGCGCTGTTCCCCGCTACGGTGTTCCCGTCGATCCCGATCCGAAGGAGTGGGCGCGTGGGTTACTTCATCCTGGTCATCGCACAGACGGTGGCGCTGCCGATCATCTCCGGCATTGTGGAGCTGGCGGTGGCCGGTGGCGATCCGGTGCTCGTCTTCGGCAAGTGGTGGGTGTTATGGGGGGTCGGGACGCGGCTGCTCGTCGCCGGGATCGCCCAGGTCTCCGGCAAGGGGCCCACGACCGAGATCCTCGGGGCCGCTGCGCCGACCGTGCCGGAGAAGCAACTCGTCCGCGAGCTCGGGATGGCGAACGTCGGGATGGGTCTCGCCGGGCTGCTGGCGCTGGTGCCGGGATGGGCGCTGCCGGCGGGCTTCGCGGGCGGGATCTTCCTGTTGATCGCGGGCGCGATGCACGTGCCGAAGAAGGGCAAGAACGCGCAGGAGGCGCTGGCGACCTGGACCGATCTGGTCGTCGGGCTGGTCGTCGTCGCGCTGGCGGTGGACGTGCTCGTGCGGGCCGTCTCCGGCTGAGTCACTCGTTCGCGCCCCCGGCGGACCTTGTCGCTCCCTCCGCGCGGCGGATAGTCTCCACGCATGGAGATGGGGGACGCTTCGGGAGCGACGCGGCCGCGGCCGCGCGGTCCGCTCGGGCTGTTCCTCGCCTACGGGGGAGTCGTCGCAACGCTGGCGGCCGGGCCCGCGATCATGTGCGTCGGGCTCGTCGCGGGTGCGGACTGGTGGATCCCGATGCTCGTCGGCGCGGCGCTCAGCGTGTTCGTCATCCCGTTCGCGCTCGCCAGGTGGCGGATGATCGGGCGTCAGCAGCGGGAGGCCGGGTTGCTTGGCGACCGGGGACGGCTCGCGCAGGGTGAGGTCGTGGCGATCGGGCCGGCGATGTTCGCTGACGAGGACGGCGTCACCCTCACGCTGCGCTTCGCGGACCTTGGCGTTCCCGCGTTCGAGATCGAGTACGTCTGCGCATCGGCGCGCGGGTACGAGGTCGGGGACCGCATCGAGGCGCTCGTCGATCCGGAGACCGGGCTGTTCGCCGTCCCGAGCGAGCGGCAGCGCCGCGCACTCCGCGGAACCGTCTCGTGACCGGAGCAGCAGATCCTGCCGCGGCTGACGCGGTGTCCGCCTTCCTCGACTACTACGCGCAGCAGCGTCCCGAGGAGGCGCGATTCGCCCGGCTGCTGCTCGACGACGGCGGCCTGGTGGTCTCCGCGTGGGGACCGGAGCAGATGGCCGTGTGGCACCTCGAGGTGCAGCGCGGCGACATGCTGGTGATGTTCCACAGCGAGCGCGGCTACGCGGAGTGGCCGCGCGTCGTTCGGTCCGCCGTTCCCCGGCCGCACTGGGATGAGTACCGGCCGATCGGCCTCGGCGTCTTCGCGTGGGCGCGTGCGCACGGAGTGCCGTTCCGCCTCGACGACCCCGACGACGTCGATCACGACCTCGTGGCCCACGGCCGGGACGCGCTCGACCGGCTGGACCGCGGTGGTGACGCGCCGTTGCAGCGGGTGTACCAGGCCTGGATCGGCGACCGGCTCACCCGCCGCGCGGGGGACGCTAGCCGGCCGCGGTCTCACGCGGTCGCCGCGATGGAGGCGGCGGCCGCCGGCGAGCATCTCGAAACCTGAGCGAAGATCAGGAAACGCCGAAGGGTGCACCCATAGGGGAGAGGGATTGCACACGGCCCCTCGTCACATCCACCGAGCCCCCCTGGCCGCGGCAGGAATACGATCGGCCGTGCGCAACTCGACCAAGTTTACGAGGCGGGACGGCTGGACGTGGGCCGGAGGCGTACATCCTTCGTGACAATCGCGACAGCGTCGTTATGTCAGCTTCGTGTCGTTCGTGCCAGGTGAGAGATGCGGTGCCGAGCTGGACGCCGGGTTCACGTTGGTGCGGTCGGTTGCCGGGCCGCCGCGGCGTTTGTGCCGCTGGCTGCTGACGCGATGAGTAGCTCGCCGACCGCGCGTCCCGTGACGATGGAGCGGTGTCGTCGCCGGGGCGAATGCAGGGACGAACCCCATCCCTTGCCCCGTGTATCGCGCCGCTGATAATGCACATTATGTCAGGTAGGTGCGCTTGACGCGCTCTAAGGGGCGCTTACCTACCACGCAAAGCCACCAGCCGCAGAACGCAGAAGGCCGTTACTACCCCGAACACGATCGTCAACACTATTCCGACTGCAGGCGCCGTGGCGAAGAAGATCGTTGCGGCGAGGAATACGGTGGCGATCGCGCCCAGTAGAGCTCCGAGGCTAAGGAACAATCTCTGGAACTGTATGTTGCCGCTCGATCGCCCAGCCATCATGATCCCTTCTCCATCAAGAGTTCTCATCAACATACGTGTCGATCAGTAGCTGCCCGGTGCGGCCGCTAGAACCGCGAGCAGCATCAGAAGCGGCGGAGCGGTACGACCGGTAGCCACCCCGTGGATCGGATCCCGGCGATTGCGGAAGTCACCGGCGTACTCGTAGCGCAGCGTAAAGGATCCCACCGATACCTGCCAGCGTCAGCGCGATCCCGACGACGATGACTAGCCACTGCAGGCCGTCCGGCGGAGGGGCAGCAACCCCGAGCGCGATGGCGCCGAGTCCGAAGATGAACGCGAACGAAATCTGGATGTACAACATCCCACCATTTCGACGTTGAGCCACGATTCGACTCCTCAAAGAAGCACGGCACCGGCGATATAGATGAGATCGATTCCGAGCGCGGTACTCTCTGCAGACTCGATTTCGTCACCATACTCTGTTCCTTCGTACACATCGCTGAGTATTCCGACGCCGCAGCCAACCACTCCCCCGATGAGCGATGAAGCTCCAGCTGTATCCGCGTCGCTAATGAGACCTGTTATTGCACCCATAGCCCCCTCTCTCGCGCAATCAAGGACTGCCTGGCCTCCGTCGGAGGTTCCCGCGGGGTCGTTGCCGTTGATGGGGTCGCCGCCCGCGTATGCGTATCGGTTTGCGTTGGCGGGGTCCAGGGGTGCGTCCAACGTGTCTTGTTGGGTCCATGTCCCGGTGGTGGGGTTGTACCAGCGCAACCCGAACTTCACGAGGCCGGTGGCGCGGTCTTGGATGCCCGCTTTGAACAGATAGTCGGCCTGAGCCTGATGGATTCGCCATGCTGCATCGACAGCCCTCTGGCTGGTGCCGGCGTAGGTGGAGGTGACTCCCCCGCTGACCGCCTGGGTCATCTGCTGGGCGCCGTTGTTTCTGTAGGTGGAGCCCGGGGAGCGGTGAGGTTGCCCGCCCCGTCGTGTCGGCTCCGAGCGCCGTGCCTACATCACGTTCGCTTTCGCGTGCGGTAGACCTGCAGTCCCCCGAGCGCAACGATCAGCACCCCGAAGATCAGGGACCAAGCGGAACCAAGAGCCATCCCGAGGATAACGAGAACGACCCCCACACAAATGGCCGCGATCGCTAGAGCCATTTGAACGTTAATCTGTCGACCCCAATCCACACTGAAGGTCGGCGTCGCCGACCGCGCTCGTGAATAGTATGACCGATCCGACAGTCGCCAACGTGTCCCCTCCTCCGGTAGCTATTTCTCCCCCAATCAGGGAAGCGAGAAGTAGGCCGGATCCGACGGTTGCCAGCACTCCGGTCACACATCCTCCAGCGTCGTGCCCGGTGGGGTCGTTGCTGTTGATGGGGTCGCCGCCGGCATACGCGTATCGGTTTGCGTTGGCGGGGTCCAGCGGCGCGTCCAACGTGTCTTGTTGGGTCCAGGTGCCCGTCACCGGGTTGTACCAGCGCAACCCGAACTTCACGAGGCCGGTGGCACGGTCTTGGATGCCGGATTTGAACAGGTAGGGGTTCTGTGCTGCCCCGTTGCCGGTGCCGCCGGCGGTGAGGTTGGCCGCCCCGTAGGGGTCGAAGGTGTACGTGTAGGAGCTCAGGGCGAAGTCGGTGATCAGGCCGACGGGGTTGCCGATGCCGTCCATCTGAGGGCCGGCTCACTGGCCCTGAAGGAGAAGGTAAACCCCGAATCCGATGGCCACGAGCATGAGCGCGCTCACGACGGCGACCGTGACTGGGCCACCGCGGTTGACACGGCCAGTTCTTGCTCGTTGCCTTCTGCCGAGCCCGCCCGTCACGAACCAACCGCCGGCGGTGAGCAAGAGGAGGAAGACGGGGACGAGGACCCAGGCCCAGCCGGTCACAAGGGAAACCGAGCTGCGAGGTTGAGGCCCAATTCGATGCCCGTAGCGCCGATGTCTGCGTCAGTTCCTTCGTACGAGTCGGTCGCCTCGTCGATGGCGGTGGATGCGACCCCTTGCGCACAGCCAATCGCAAACGCTGCGCCGAGCCCTACGCCCGTCCAGTCAGGTCCCACCAGTCCAACGAGCACGTCTACGCCACCACTGACCAAACAACTTCCCGCATAGTCACCCAGTGTGGCATCCAGTCCACCCGGGTCGTTGCCGTTGATGGGGTCGCCGCCGGCGTACGCGTATCGGTTGGCGTTGGCGGGGTCCAGCGGTGTGTCGAGGGTGTCTTGTTGGGTCCAGGTGCCCGTCACCGGGTTGTACCAGCGGAGGCCGAACTTCACCAGGCCGGTGGCGCGGTCTTGGATGCCGGATTTGAACAGGTAGGGGTTCTGTGCCGCCCCGTTGCCGGTGCCGCCGGCGGTGAGGTTGGCCGCCCCGTAGGGGTCGAAGGTGTACGTGTAGGAGCTCAGGGCGAAGTCGGTGATCAGGCCGACGGGGTTGCCGATGCCGTCCATGACGTAGAGGCAGTCCTGGTCGGCGCTGGTGGAGAGCATGATCGGTTGCCCGGTCTTGGGGTCGCTGAGCAGGTAGGCCTGGTTGCCGTTGACGTTGTAGCCCTCGATCACCGGGAGCCCGTTGCTGTCGGTGCGGCCGTAGGTGATCTTGTAGGTGCGGCCGGAGTACGACTCGGACGGGACCTGGTTCTGGCCGGCGCCGGCGTACGTGTAGGTGGAGGTGACTCCCCCGGTGACTGCCTGGGTCATCTGCTGGGCGCCGTTGTAGGTGTAGGCCGCTCCGGGGGCGGCGGTGAGGTTGCCCGCCCCGTCGTAGGAGTACCCGGTGGTGGTGATCTGGTTGGCGGCGTTGTAGGTCAACGTCTGCGAGGAGGGCGTGGCTCCGGTGACGACGGCGGTGAGCCGGTTGCCGCGGGCGTCGTAGGTGTAGGCGTAGGTGTTGTTCGCCGTTCCGCCGGTTTGGGTGGCCGACTGCAGGCGGCCGGAGCCGTCGTAGGCGTACGCGGTGACCTGTCCGCTCAGGTTGTCCTTCGACCATTGCAGCTGTGACCGGTCGGTGGTCGTGCCGGTGGCGCAGGTGGGCGCGGCCGATGCGGTGTTGTAGCAGTAGCTGGTGTCGAACACGGCGGTGACGGTGGTCGGTGCTGGCCCGGTTTCTGCCTTCACGTGGGTGACCCGGCCGGAGGGGTCGTAGTCGTAGATCTACGTGGATGCACAGCAGCTTGCTTCGCTCATGTTCATCGATGTCCGTCGGAAGAACCCCGGACGCGCTTTCGCCGGGCGGCAGCCAGCCACCCAATCTCAACCGTGACCGCCACGAGTCCGACGACGATCGAAGCTGTCTGAACCGGCCCACGGGTGAGAATGGCGCATATCGCGGCACCGATGGCGACGAGCGGAAGAGCAAGGAGCCGTACCAGAAGTCTCCCCGACGACTCTGATCTGTAGTCACGTCGCGGCTCGGGAGAGACATTCATCGAGCGATACTCCCGCAATTCCCACTCCCGCGCCAAACGTCGGTGCGGCAGAAGCAATCGATCCGAAGGCGTCCAGTGATGCCTCCACGACACCCGACACAACCAACGCCGCGCCGAATGCAATGTGGCGTCCGCTGTGACGCGGTCACCCGAGGTCTCTGGTGGTGAACTTCATCACGAAGATGGCTTACATCATCCCGGCGACCACGACGATCGCCGGGATGACGTATCGGAAGATGACCTTCACCTGATTCGCTCCCCGCCGGCTCTCCGGTAGGCGATGCCGGCGATCAGCCAGAGCAATATCCCCGCGATCATGAGCACCGCGGCCGCGATCGCAAGCCATAGGCCTGCGTGTACAAAGCCGATTACTCCCAGGGCAATGAGCCCGACCACGATGAGGATCGAAGCGACGTACATCGTCGGTCGAACCCAACTGGGCTGCTGATGAGCAGTCAAGCGCATCACCCTTCGCTCGCGGTCACCAGTTCGACTCCCCCGGTGCCTGCGGGACGGCAGCCTATCAGGCGAGCTGCCCGCGTTCAGAGAAGCGTCGCCACACGCCCGTTCGCGCGCTATCGTGTGCGGCGAAGCCGGAGCCCGAACTCCGGCAAGGACGGAGACGACGATGTCTGGACGTTCGCGTACACCCGTGGCAGTCGCCGGAGCGGGCGTGGCCCTCGCGGTGGCGTCGCTGACCGGTTGCACTTCCGGGCCGCCGGCCACACCGGCGACCGTGACGGTCACCGTCACCGCCGCCCCGGGCGGTCCCACCACGGTGACCGACGAGCAGCTGGAAAGCCTGACCGCCCCCGCGATGTGCGAACGCGATGCCGGGCAGCTGGTCGACGGGAGACTTCCGATCGACGAGTCTGAGGGGGCGACCATGCTCGCCACGGACGATGAGAACAACTATCTGTGGGATCAGTCCACGGACCCGAAGGGGAACCCGTCGTTCGCGGTCGCGTTCGCCTGCCACCTCGGAGGTGTGAACTGGCCGCACGTGCTCGGGTTCTACGGGCCCAGAGGCGACCTTCTCACCAGCTTCGACTTCGGCAGTTTCGACCACAACGAACACTCTGTCGTCACATCGATCCGGTACGCCGGCGGTGTCTTCCACATCGATTGGCTCACCTACGACGGTGCCGAATTCGGGCCGTGCAACCAGACCAAGCCGGATGAGATGTCAGCCGACTTCTACCTCTCCGACGGGAAGGTCGTCTGGGCCGACTACGAGGCGCCCTGCTCCCCCGGCGACTGACGAACGACTCGAAGCAACCGGGAGCGGGCCACGGATGCCTGATCGGTCACATGTCATTCGGATGGTCGATCGAGCGTCGCGCTCGTGTTCGCAGTGCCTGCGTGAACGTCAACCACGTCGCGGGCCAGGAGAACAACGGCCCCAGGATCGCCGCCACCAGATTGACCGGACGCAGTTCGAAGAACACCCCGAAGCCGAACGCCAGGAAGAACACCGACCCGATCATCTGAGGGATCCAGCCCCAGCGATGGAAGAGGCGCCTCGTGGCCGGCCCCATCAAGCGCTCTGCGAACTCGATGTCGGGCCTCATAGTGGCGCCACCACGACAGATACGCAGCGTGCGAAGGGGTACTTGTGCACGGGTGCTCCGTCCTACGAGACGATGATGATCGGGGTGCCGAGTGCCAACGCGTCGACGGCGGTGATGGCTTCCGCGCCGAGGCGGATGCAACCGTGAGAGATGGCGCCGGACGAGTCGGACTCGTAGTGGATGCCGATGAGCCCACCGTCCGAGCCGCCGTACGGCTCGTCCGCTGCCGTCGCGTGCAGCGAGCTGAGTTGGATGCGATGGGTGCTCTGGCCTTGGGCGGGGTCCAGATACTGCGCCTCGAGGTACCCGGTCACCCCGACGGGCGTCGGCGTTCCCGGAGCGCCGACCCCCACCGCGATCGTCTGTTCCGGTCGCCCGCCAGCATCGGTTATCGTCAATGACTGAGCGGAGACCGAGACGACGATGCGATTCCGCACGGTGGCGCCGGGAGTCAGCGCGTTCGTGGGCAGCCAGCCAGCGCTCTGAGCCGGCGCCGACTCCCCCGCACCCGCCTGCGAGGGCAGGAGCTGCCTGCTCGGCACGAGCACGAGGGACCACGGCCCGTCGACGGCGACCCTGACAACCACGGACGGCTCGCCCAAGAAGTCGCGAGACTCGAATCGGGCGATCGGAGCGGTCCGGTCGGCCCCGAATAGCGGGGTGTCGGACTGCAGCTCGAAGACCGACATCCACATCGCGGTGGGCGGCGCGGGCACAAGGCCCGGGATCACCGCCCGGTAGTCCGCCGGGGTGAGGGCGGCAACCTGATCGGCGCTGAGGATCGGAGGAGCAGGAGCCTGCGTCATCGGTGTCGTGGGCTGGGCCGCACCGGAGGGAGTCGAGGACGAGTGGGACGCGGACGGCAGGGAAGACGACCCCGTGGATACCGCGGGCCCAGAAAGCGCGACCGCGAGCACTCCGGCAACGGCGATGACAACGACGGAGGCGGCGACCGCGAGCGCGGCGCGCGTCCTACGCCTCATCGCTCAGCCGCTGACGACAGGAAGGGCACGCGCCGTCGGCTTTGCGACGGCCTCAGGATCAGACGTCCCGCCCTGACCACCTGGAGTAGTGGAACCGCCGATGGTCGGCCCGGTGATGGCCACAGTGGTGCCCCACTGCGAGGTTGCGCCGGCGGTCTCGATGACGACGCTTCCGGCGGCTGTGACCCCGGTGCGCACGTACTGCCACGCGACGGAACCGTACTTGTCCGCGACCAGCGACGCCGGCGCGGGAAGACGTGTGCCGTTGTAGACCGCCGAGAATGCGACGGTCTCACCCGGCGTGAATCCACTGGCCTGAACGAAGAGGCCGATGGCGGCATCCATGAACTGCGCCGTCGTCAGGGTCGGCGCATTCGTCTCAATGCCGGGCGTGCTGCGGACATCGAACGCCACCGCGTTCGATGTATCCCCGGAATCGCTCGTGGCCGAGAGGGTGAGAGTGGAATCGGCCCAGATGCCCGGCGCCATCGCGGGCACCCATCCGGTGACGGAGATGATGCCTGACGCGCTCGCGGGCGTCGTCCTGTCGCCGTAGTGCACCTTCGTCCCGTCGCTGTCGCGCACCCAGTCGATCGAGAGCGTCACCGTCGAACTCGGGGTGAAACCACCGCCGATGACATCGATTCCGCTTCCCCAGGAGTCCGAGTAGACGACCGGTACGGTCACCCCGATCGACGCGGTAGCCGCCTGCGCGGGAGCCGACACCAGTATGCCGCCGGTGACCAACGCTGCAACCGTTGTGACGAGTGCCCACCGTGAGCGCGCGGAACCGATCATGTATTTCCCCCCCGAGGTATGTGGCCCGAAGACGGGCGTGACAACCCTATGAGGGCTGATTGATCTCCGTCAACGAAATCTCGCCGCCCGTCGCCCCCATTTCAGGGGTGCGCCGCCGACCCGACCACTGCTCCCGAAATCACCTATTCGGTCCCGGCGGCAGTGCCTTCAGGATGGGGAGTGCCCGCCCCTCCGAATCGCCGAGGGGCGGAATGAGAGAACGGATGCGATGTATGTGCACACGAGTTGTCTGGCCCGACGCCAACGGATCGGTGATCGTCGGACGGAACATGGACTTCCACATGGACCTCCTGACGAACCTGTGGAAGCTACCGCGCGGCATCGAGCGCTCGGACGGCGTGAACGGCACTCTCACCTGGAAGGCGAAGTACGGCAGCGTCGTCGCCACCGCCTTCGACCTCATCGCGACCGACGGCATGAACGAGGAAGGCTTCGCCGGTCACATCCTGTGGCTCGCGGAGTCCGACTACGGAAAGCCGGACGCCGACGCCACCCAGCTGAGCCAGGCCGTCTGGCTGCAGTACTACCTCGACAACTTCGCGACCGTCGCCGAAGCCGTCGAATGGACAAACGCCTCGCAGGTCGGGATCGCGCAGCTCTTCGACCCCACCGGCCACATCGTGCCCACACTCCACCTCGCCATCAACGACGCCACCGGCGACTCGGCGATCATCGAGTACACCGACGGCAAGCCGACGGTCTATCACAGCCGCGACTACCTGGTCATGACCAACTCCCCCACGTTCGACAAGCAACTCGAGCTCGTCACGGAGGTCGAGGGACTCGGCGGTGACAAGCCGCTCCCCGGTTCGACGCTCGCGACCGATCGGTTCGCGCGTGCCTCGTTCTATGTCGCGCACCAGGTGCAGCCGAAGACGCAGATCGATGCGATGGCGGCCATGTTCAGCATCATCCGCAACGCCGCGCAGCCCTTCCGTACGCCCGAGCCGGGCAAGCCGGACGCGTCGCAGACGATCTGGCAGGTCGTGCTCGACCTCACCAACAAGCGCTACACCTTCGAGTCGACGACCCGGCCGAACATCGTCTGGGTCGACTTCGACAAGGTCAGCTTCACCGAGGGCACGAAGGTCCTCAAGCTCGACCTGGTCGGCCGGCTCGCGCTCGAGGGAGGCCTCACCGGTGACGCCAGCCACAAGTTCACCGACCCGGGCGAGGTGACGCAGGACCTGCTCGCGGTCGGGCTCGACGCCCTCGAACTCGTCGCGCGCAAGCAGGACGAGTTCGCCGCAGTCACGAAGGCGGTGCAGGAGCTGGTCGGCACGCATCAGGCGGCGTAGACGCGGGCGTGCCCTCGAACGCTCCTACATGTTTTCCGAGGGCCGCTGGCTGACAACCACCGCGGTGTCGGTCGGCGCGGCCGAGTTCGTCCCGGCCGATCGAGAACCGCGGTCGCCTCGTGCGAACCGCTCGATGATGTAGGCGGTGATCGCGGCTGCCCAGAGCCCGATGACGATCCACGGCGAGGCGAGCCCGAGTGTGTCTGCGGCTGCGCCGAAAACGTTCGGTACCCCGACCCGGGCGAGCAGCCAGCCGGTCGCCGCCGCCGCGGTCAGCACGGCTGCGGTCACGCGCAGCGGGGTGTAGGCCCGCGTCCGGGCGAGCAGGACCAGGGGCGGCAGCACGAGGAGGACGACGACCAGCTGCATGACCTCGATGCCGAGGTTGAACCCGAGCAGGCTCAGCACCAGCTGGCCGCCACTGAGGTCGAGGGCAGAGAGCGTCGCCGAGAACGCCATCCCGTGGATAAGCCCGAAGAGACCGGCGATCAGGGGTTCGCGTCCGGGGAAGAGCGGGCGGATGGCGTGAGCTGCGGCGATCAGGATGCTCACCGCGATCAAGGCTTCGACAGGCTGCTGCGGCACCGGGAGGCCGAGCGCGCCGAGGGCCAGCGTGATCGAATGCCCGATCGTGAACGCGATGGTGATGGCAGTGATCCTGCGCACCGCGCTCCTGGCCGGCGCGACTTCCTTCCACCGTCGGCCGACCGCGAGCAGGGGTGCCGGGAGCAGCAGCGTGAGCAGGAACAGTTGATGATCGGTGCCCTCGGCGATGTGCCCGATCCCGAGGGTCAGCATGCCGACGAACCCGTTCCACGGGCTGCCGTCCTCGAGGTCGACGGTGAGGGGCGGAACCGTGCCGGAGACGGTGTCGACCTGGATCGCCCCGAGAGTGCGCGCGCCCTCCACCTGCCCGGTCGCCCAGTCACTGTGGAGGATCACGTAGATGTCGGCGCTCTCGACCTGGTGGATGATCGCGTCGTAGTCCAGCGTGAAGGAGCGGAGGTCGGACGCGGCGGCCGGGGTGAGAGTGGCGGTGGCGGTGATCGCACCGAATGTCCCGGTCCCCCACTGTTCGGTGTCGGTCTCCGCGACATCGGCGACATCCACCGTCCAGTGATCGGTGCCGGTGGTGACAGCGAAGTGTTTTTCGAGGTACGACGAGACGGCGCGGGCCGCTGACGCGCCGACCGCGTCCGTGCTGGTGAGATCGGTCCCGCTGGCGGCGACCAGATCCTCTTTCGGCAGAGTGAGGGCGGCGGTGATGTCCGCTTCGTGCACATCCAGCTCGATCGTCGTCGAGGGGACGACGTGGGCCGAGGCCGGGGAGGCGCCGAGCAGCACGGCCGCGCCCGCGAGCAGCGCCGCGGACGCGACCATGATGCCCCGGCGCATCAGGACTTCGTTCCGCCGTAGTCGGTCACCTTGTCGCGCTAGACGGCGTGCGGGTGGGCGCCATCGAGCACGATGCCGTGCTGCATGGAGAACTCGATCCACACCGACGGGCCATCGATCCGCACGTAGTCGTCGATCTCGGTCACCGTCGTCGAGCCGGAGAAAGAGAAGTACGTGTCGTCGAGCTGAGACTTGTACTTCGCCAGGATCGTGGCGGCATCCGCGTCGTCGACGTCGTCCACGTACGTGTCGATGGCGGCCAGGACGAGAGCCTTCTGATCGGCGGTGAGGTCGGAGCCCTTGATCCCCTCGGATGTGGTGGGGAAGGCCCAGTCGTCTCCCGGCCCGAGCAGGATGTCGTTGTAGGTCTTCGAAAGCTTCGCCGCGGCCTGCTGCTCGGTGGTGAGTGAGGCGATGACGGCGGCGAACGCCTTCTGTTCCTGCTGCTCGGGCTGCACGGTCACGCCGTCCTGCGTGACCGTGGTGAACGGTTCGATCCCTCGGAACGACGGGGTCGCTCCAGCCAGCTCGCCGTCGGTGTAGGTGTTCGCGAGGGCGAGGTGGTGGCCGCCGAACTGCAGTTCCCAGGTGCCCGAATCAGACGGTGTGCCGAGGAACGCGATGTAGAAGTTGCCGCGGCCGTAGTCGCTCCCGCCTCCGTTTGCGGAGAGGTAGTCGTCGGCGGCGAGATGCTGGAGGATCTCGTCGAAGCCCTCGTTCGCGGCCGAGCCCGTCGCTGCTGCGATGAGGTTCTCCAGCGCCGACCACTGGGCGTCCGAGAGCGACGAGGTCTGGAGGCCGACGCGCCCGGTGGAGCTCTGCCCGCCGCCGGCGCCGCTTGGTGCTGCGCCTCCCGCAGGCGCACCGCTGGGTGCTCCCCCGCCGGGTGCTCCGCCGCCGGGGGCTCCCCGCCGAACCCGCCCCCGGTCAGCAATGCTTGCGGGAGGTTGGACCAGTCGGACGCATTCGCGAAGGTGTACTTCTGCTGAAGCTCGGTCGTCTGGTCGTCGCTCAGCGTCGCGGCGAAGGCTTTCGCGAGTGCGACGACATCGCCGCTCCCTGCCGTGGCGGTGCTGGTCATCGCCGACGTCGGCGACGCCGTGTCGGCAGCGGTGCAGCCCGCGAGCGCGAGAGAGATCGCGAGCGCCGAAGCGGTCCCGATCCAGAGCGTCCGTCGGCGTGCCGGAGTCGGCATCTGTGATTTCATACAGGTGAGTAGAGCAGTGCGTGCCTATCAATTGGCTCGATATCCGGGCCCCTGCGAGCGAAGGACCGATACGTGGGTCACGTCGTCATGTACGCCTCGGTGTCGGTGGATGGGTTCATCGCGGATGACCGCGACCAGCCCGGGGCGCTGTTCGACTGGTTGCTCGGCGGCGACGTCCCGCTGGATGAGAGCGGCGTGCTGAAGGTCTCGCAGGCCTCGTACGACTACGTGCGGCCGTACTGGGACCGGATCGGCGTGACCGTCGCCGGGCGTCGCGTGTTCGACCTGACCGACGGGTGGGACGGCACCCCTCCGAGCGGGATCGATCACGTGGTCGTCGTCTCGCACCGTCCGGCGCCCGACGGCTGGGATCCCGACGCGCCGTTCCGCTTCGTCGACGGGATCGCGGAGGCCGTCGCCGCCGCGCAGAACCTCGCGGGCGACCGGATCGTCGAGGTCGCCGCCGGGGATGTCGGAGGCCAGGCGTTCGCGGCGGGACTGGTCGACGAGGTGCGCATGGATGTCGTTCCCGTCGTGATCGGCTCCGGCATCCGCTTCTTTGGCTCCGTCGACGCGCAGCACCTGCTGGGCGGACCCGAGGAGGTCGTCCAGGGCGACGGAGTGCTGCACCTGCGCTATCGCGCGCGTCGCTGAGCGCGGCGTCGGCGCATCCGGGCGAGGCGCAGCCGGACGCGCAGTCGCCTGCGGGCGCGGCGCAGCTGATCGCGGAAGACCCAGACGAGCGCGAGGGACACGATCACCAGCGGCAAGAACTCCGGGGCGAGGATGAAGGCCCCGAAGACGATGTCCAGCATCTCGAAGCCGATCAGGGATCCGGCGGCGACCCAGGTCCAGCCGCTGAAGAGGGTGGCGCGCGTGTGCAGGCGTCGCCAGAGGGAGGTGTGGTGCATGGTGTCCGTCCGTGCTCAGAGGGAGATCGGTCGTCTGCCGATCGCTCTGCGGGCGGACGAGATCGTCAGAGCGCGCGCAGGGGCCGGCGGAGCACGTCGCCCGGAGCGCGCGGAGCCGGAAGCCCGGAGAGCGGGATGCGCCAGACGGCACCGGGCGGCGCGGGCGGAGTCGCTGCGAAGCGGCGCGCGGGAATCGTCGCCGTGACGGTCGTCGCGGCCGAACGGACCGCGGTCCGCGCCGCGCTCGCGATGACGACCGCAGCGAGGCCGAAGGCCACGAGCACGGTCGAGACCACGACGAGCGCCGAGACACGTCCGACCGGATCGGCCGACACGGCGAGCTCGAGCAGCGCCCATTCGATCGTCGCCATGCCCTCCCCCGTCGTCCGGCTTACCGTCGACCTCGAGCCTAGCCCGCGCAGTGGCCCGGCGTTCAGCCGCGCAGGATGAGCCGGATCTCGTCGTCGAAGAGGTCGTCGGCGGTGCGGCCGGGCTCGAAGTAGGCGATGATCGCCGCGGTCAGGTTCGGGAGGCGCGCCATGAGTTCTGGGGGGTCGACCTCCGCTCCCCCGTCATCCGGCGGTGCCGACTGCTCCTCCAGCACGTAGCCGACGGTGAAGCGCTCGACGGCCAGGACCGTCAGCCTCGCCTCGGGCAGGTTCACCCCGGCGCCGATCAGCGCGGTGACGGCGCGCTCGGAGAAGTCCGCGCGGCGGAGGGATGACCGGGCGCTGGCCACGATGCGGGCGCCGTCGGTGTGCGCGAGCAGGCCGGCGCGCAGACGGCGGGCGGCGTCCAGCATCCACGCGCGCCACTCGATTGTCTGATCGGGGATGCCGAGACTCGCGAGCACCTCGTCCATGATCCTGTCCCCCAGCGCGTCCAGCAGGTCGGCCTTGCTGCGCACGTGCGTGTACAAGGACGGTGCCTGAACACCCAGGGCCGCCGCGAGCGCGCGCAGGGTGACGGCCTCCGCGCCGTGAGCGTCGGAGAGCGTCAGGGCGGCGGAGACGACATCTTCTCTGCTGAGTGGCATCGGGCTCCTTGACATCGCAGCCTAACACCGTAAGGTTAACATCCTTACAGCGTTAGGACGGTGAACATGTACGCAGCTGTTGTCGAGGTCGTCGACGCCGCCGGCATCACCGAAGGAGAGCACCGACCATGATCAGCGAACGATTCCACACCCTCACCCACCGCATCCCGGGCGTGCCCGAACACGATGACAGCCGTCCCGCGCAGAACCGCTCCCGCACCGTCCGAGGACACCAGGGGCGCGGCAACCACCCGCACCAGCCGCACCAGCACACGGCGGAACCGCGGGTTCTCGTGCGCTGGCAGCGGTGGATCGCCTCCCTCGGGCCGCAGGGGCGGACGCACGAATGACCTACTGATCCCCTGCGCCGTCGGGATCGTAGGCGGGGTCGAACACCGGGTCGGAGCGGTACCAGAGCCCCCATCCCGCCGCGAATACTCCGGTGCCGGCGAAGAGCAGCAGTGCTCGTAACCAAGCGAGGTGGCTCTCCGGCGCGACGAGGTCGACCACGACCGCGCTGAAAGAGACGACAGGTCCGACGGTCCACGCGGCGACGGCGAAACGGCGCATCCGTCGCGTTCGACGCGGAATCTCCGGGTTCATTCGTTGGCCCCGTCCTCACGCGGTGAACGACAGCGCCAGCACGCCGACGATGGCGTTGTGGACCCCGTGAGTGACCACCGCGGGACCCAGCCGGCCTGTGCGCGTGGCGAGGTAGCCGGCGACGATCCCGAGCAGCAACGTTCGGAGGCCGAGGTTCGCGATGCCCGCGAGGGTGGAGACCTCGTAGAGGTGGGTCGCTGCGAAGATGACCGCCGAGATCAGCACGCTCGCGTGGATGGCTCGGGACGGTTGGGCCTCGGGTCGGCGCCGCACGATCCAGATCCGGATCCAACGCATCAGCAGACCGCGGAACAGCAACTCCTCCACCGGCGCGGCGACGATCGTGGGCAGCAGGAAGACCCTGATCGTGTCCCACACGTGGTCTCCGGTGAGGTGGACGTTGGTCTGCGGCGTGCCGAGCGCCCGAATAGCCGGCGCCATGACTGCCGCGAGGCCGATCAGCAGCACCGCAGCGGCCGCTCCGATCAGGATGTCGACGGGCTCGATCGTCCAACCGAAGTCCTTCTCGAGGGACTTCAGCCCGCGGACGCGCGACGCGACGACCAGGGTGGCCACCATCCATGCGTAGCTCAGCACGACGGTCGCGACGCTCACGGGAAGCGCGACAGGCTGCGGCAGCGCGACGGGCAGGACGCGGAAGAGGACGGTCAGAACGACCGGAAGTGCGCCGGCGGCGAGGAACCACCACCCATTCCACCGGATCGCGGCGGGCGGTCGGTACTGCGCGTCGGCGTAGGAGTCGCGCGTCGTCCCCCGGGTCCCGCTCATCGGGTCGCTCGGCGACACGGCTGCGGCGCGGATCCCCTCGGCGTCACCGCCTCCCGCCTCCGACGCCGGGCGCGGAGGTGACCTGCCGCATCCACTCGGCCACCTGCCGCTCGTCGAGGTCGTCGATCGAGGCCAGCTCAACCCCGCGGGTCGCCTTGCCCATCCCGATCGGGGTCACCGGCGGCACCGGGTCGAGGGCGGTGCCGTTGATGAACATGAGTTTGACGTGCCCGGCGAAGCCGCCGCTGGAGAAGCACCAGCCGTCACCGACCCCGTAGTACGCCATGCCCCATTTGACGGAGCGCTGGAGGTTCGGGAGGGTCGCCGCCGCCAGGGCGTCGACCGCCTCTGCGATTCCGCGCTGCGGCTGGGGCAGGCTCGCGATGTAGGCGAAGACAGGCTTGTCGCCGACCGCCGCCTTCGCCGGGCTCGCGCGACCGGTCATGGCCTCCGGCAGGGCGAAGTCCCCGCCTGACTGCTCGTCTGCGCCGGACTGCTCGTCCCCACCGGTCTGCTCAGCTGGCATGGCGCGATGCTAATCCGCTTGAGGCAGGGAGGCCAGGCTCACCCGAAGCCGAGATACGCCCCCGGTTTGCCGGGCTCGACGAGCTCGAACCGCAGGCGCAGGTCGCCGGCGCGCAGCAGCTCGGCCTGGTGCGTGAACCGCTCGCTCGCGACGAAGACCGGGTGCGCGACCCGCCATTCGTCGACGAGCCACGAGCGCAGGGCGGCGAGCAGCCGCGCGTCCATGCCCTCGGGGGTCCTGGCGCGGCGCGTCCAGAAGTAGACGACGAGCTCGACGTCCGCCCATACGGCGTCGCCGACCGGGGTGACGGTCGCCTTCGTCAGGAAGGTCGCGGTCGTCGGGAACAGGTAGACGCACCCCCAGCACTCCCCCGTCGCGGGCGCCAGGACCGTGTAAGTGAAGGCGCGGCCGGCGGCATGACGTTCCTCCAGCGACCGGAGGTCCTCCCGGTTCGCCTCGATGGTGAAGTCGTCCTCCGGCCACGAGGTCTGCTCCCAGAGCCGCAGGTCGTCCCGCGTGTCCATCACTGCTGCGTGGTCGTTCGCCGCATCGTCCGCGGTGATCGGACGCAGGACGAACTCCGTCGTCGACAGTCCGGCGGCCACGGGGCCCGCGTAGGTGTCCGGCACGTGCGCCTCCTTCGGTCCGCCCCTGACGGTACTCCTCCGGACGGGACGGACGACCTGGCGACGCGTGCCGTCAGAGCATCCCGGTGAGCACGCCGCCGTCGGCACGCAATGCGGCCCCGTTCGTCGCCGACGCCAGCGGGCTCGCGAGGTACGTCGCGAGACTCGCGATCTCCCGCGGTTCGATGAAGCGCTCCAGGAGAGTCGTGCCGTTCTGCCCGATGATGGCCTGCTTCATGGCCTCGGCCGGGAGGGACTGCGCCTCGGCGATCGCCTCGACCGTCGCGGCGACGCCGTCCGAGTAGGTGGGGCCGCCCAGGATGGCGTTCACCGTGACGGCCGTCCCGCGCGTTCGCTTGGCGAGACCGTTGGTGAGCGCGAGCATCGCGGCCTTGGTCACGCCGTAGTGCACCATGTCGGCCGGCACGTTCACACCGGACTCGCTGCTGATGAAGAGGATGCGCCCCCAGCCGCGCTCGAGCATGCCGCCGAGCAGATGCCGCGCCAAGCGCACGCCGCTCATGACGTTGACCTCGAAATAGCGGGCCCACTCGTCGTCGTCGACGTCCTCGAACGGGGCCAGGCCGAAAAGCCCGACATTATTGACCAGGATGTCGACGTCGCCGAGGGCCTCCAGCAGCCTCCCCACCTGCTCCGGAGAACCGAAGTCGGCGACGAGACCCGACGGCTCCGACCCCGGATGCTCGCGACGGAGCCGCTCGACCGCCGCGTCCACTCGCGCCGCGTCCCGGCCGTTCACAGTCACGCGCACTCCCTCGGCGGCCAATGCCGAGGCGATGGCGTAGCCGATCCCCTGCGTCGATCCGCTGATGAATGCGCTCCTGCCCTGCAATTGCAGTTCCATGCTCTCCCCTGGTCCGGATGGCGCCGAGTGCGCCATTCACTTGCTCAGGAAAGTGACTGTACGCGGCGTGACTTGCTTGAGCAAGTCAATCGCCCTACGCTGACGTCATGTCGAAGCCGTCGGAGTCAGCTGGATGGAGCGCGGAGAAGCTGGAGGTCTGGGCCGCCCTGGCCACGATGCTGGAGCGGTTGCCGGCGGCGCTGGACGCCCAGCTCCAGCGCGACAGCGGGCTCACGCACTTCGAGCACGGGGTGCTCTACGCCCTCGATACGGCGCCGGATCGCACGCTGCGGATGAGCACGCTCGCCGGCTACGCCAGCTCCACCCTCTCCCGGCTCTCCCGCGCAGTCACCCGGCTCGAGAAGAAAGGCTGGGTCCGCCGCGTCGTCGACCCGTCCGACGGACGGTTCACCCTCGCCGTGCTCACGGACAGCGGGCACGAGAAGGTCGAGGAGTCCTCGCCCGCGCACGAGGAGCTCGTCCAAAGGTTGGTCTTCGACGCCCTCACCCCGGCGCAGGCACGACAGCTCGGTGTCATCGCGCGCCGGATCTCACAGGCGGTCGACGGCACGCCCGCCTGGACCCCGCCCGTCCCGTGACGTCGCCGTCTCAGCGCGTGAACGTGACGTGGATGACGCCGCTCTCGGCGACCTCCGACGTCGCGGTGTAGCCGAGGTCGAGGTCGCTCAGACCGTCCCAGAGCCGGGTGCCCTCGCCGAGGATGATGGGCGAGACGGCGACGTGGATGCGGTCCACGAGCCCCGCGGCCAGGAAGGTGCGGACGACGTCCGCTCCCCCGCCGATTCGCACGTCGGCGTCGCCGGCCAGCGCCGTGGCGCGCTCCAGAGCCGCCTCGGGCGTCGTGGCGAGGAACTCGAAGCGCGTCCCGTTGGCGAACTCGATCGGGGGCCGCTCCCGGTGCGTGAGCACGAGCACGGGCGCCTGGAACGGCGGCTCGTCGCCCCACCAGCCGCGCCAGTCGGGGTCGTCGGGGTAGGTGTGCAGGCCGAACATCCCGGCGCCCATGATCTCGGCGCCGATGCCCTCGAAGTACGCGGCGGCGTAGCGGTCGTCCACACCCGTGGTCCCGGCGCCCGACGTGTCGTGGAACACGCGCTCGTGGAAGGTGCGGGTCGCGGTGTAGTGCTCGACCAGCCGTCCCCACTCCGCGCCCATCGGATCCTCCGGCACCACGACGCCGTCGAGGGAGATGTTGAGATCGACGCGAACGGTCATGTGAGCCTCCGGGGGTGAGCGGACGGAATCCAACCTGACAGACCGGAGGATGCCCGTCAACTGGCTGTTGCCGCGCGGCGCGCCGCGGGCTTAACGTGTCGCGCGAACGACCCGAGCCTGTTCGTGAGATGCACGCAGCTCTGTGGAGGTCCCCATGTCCAGCCAACCGGAGAACACGAGAACGGCGGAGGAGAAGCCGGACGAGCCGGAGGCGTCTCTGGCCCTCGACCGCTTGTTCGACCGTGAGGTGCGAAAGTCTCGCAACGCGTACCTCCGCGCGTCTCGCCGCGCCGAGGTGGTGGGCCAGGCGCTGCGCGGCGACGAGCGCATCGCGGAGCTGACGCGGGCGCTCGGACGCCTGGAGGCTCCCGTCGCCGTGCCGCGCGAGGTGCAGCCGTCCCCCGGCGAGCTGCACACGCTGAGCCTGGTCACCACGGGCACGAGCGACCGGCTCTCCTTCGCCACTCCGCCGTACGACGCGACCTGGACGACCTTCCAGCCGCCCGGTGCGGCCGGAACCGCGGCGCACGGTCCGAGCGTCTACAAGCAGCAGGCGAGCATGTTCATCGACCTCACCGAGACCTACGTCGACCGTCCGGTGGCCGAGGGCGGGTGGATGTATGCGGGCGCCGGTCTGGGGCTGTGGTTCAAGCCGAAAGCGCCCTCGACCTACGTGCGCGTCTCCGGACTGGTGGACTACGAGTACGACTGGGCCGACAGCTCGAGCCTGCAGGTCGCCCACAACCGCGCCCAGCTCTGCGTGATGGTGCAGCACCGCCGCGGGCCGGGCGACCTGGAGACGATCCTCGACACCCGCGACCAACTGTGGGCCGACGGCACCTCCTGGTACGAGGACCACAGCGACAGCGGAGGCGGCTACTGGCCGAACCAGAACTACTTCTGGGCGAGCAGCAACGACTGGTATCTCGTCTGGTTCTGGATGAACGGCGGCATCGACTTCTCGACCAAGGACACCTTCGGGTCGAGCAAGGCGTTCCAGACCTGGCACGCGCGCGTGCCGTTCATGGTCTTCGAGCAGTGGGCGTGAGTCGAGCCCGCTACACCAGGACGATCTTGTCGCGGGTCTCCCCGGATTCGAGGAGGCGGTGCGCCTCCGCCGCGTCGGCGAACGGGACGGAACGGTTGCGCTTCAGGCGCAGTGAGCCGTCCGCGAGCATCGGCAGTGTCACGGCCAGTGCGTCGGGGGCGCGGTCCGGGCTCGGGTTCGACATGGTCGCACCCGTGGCGGCGGCGCCGGCGTGATCGGCGAGCGTCACGACCCGCGAGGGGTCGCCGGTCGCCCGCACCGCCTCCGGGAGGCCGCCGTGCCCGGCGACGTCGACCACGGCATCCACACGCTCGGTCACAGCGGAGACCCGGTCGAACACGCCCTCGCCGTACGGGACGAATTCCGCGCCGAAGGAGGTGATCAGCTCCTCGTCGCGCGGGGATGCGGCTCCGACCACCCGGACACCCCAGGCGCGGGCGAGTTGCACGGCGATGACGCCGACCGAGCCGGCGGCCCCGAGCACGACGAGCGTGTCGCCCTCGGCGGCGCGGACCTGCCGCAGCACCCCGAGGGCGGCCTCCGCCGATGCGGGCAGTGCGGCTGCCTCCTGCCAGCTGACCTCTGCGGGCTTCGCGTGCCAGACCGAGGCGGCGACGAGCTCGCCGTAGCCGCCCTGACCGGGGAGGTACACCGCGACCTCGTCGCCCACCGCGACATCGTCGACGTCGGCGCCGAGCTGCTCGACCACTCCCGCCGCCTCGAACCCGAGGACGGATCCGGGGCCCTGCGGGAAGACGTTTGCCAGGTGACCGGCGCGGATGGCGAGGTCGGTCGGGCCGACGCCCGCGGCCTTCACCCGCACGAGGATCTCGCCCGGCCCGGCGGACGGCGTCTCCACCTCCCGCCACTGCAGGACCGCCGGCCCTCCGAATCCGGTGAGTACGACAGCGTGCGACATGGTGTCCCTTCGTTCGTCGACACCAGGCTACGGCTCGCTCGTCGCCCGCGCAGGATGGCGAGCCATACGGAGTAGCGTTCGTGGTGCTCCCCCGCCGTCATCCGTCCCAGTACTGGAGGAACGATGCGAGTCACCGGCCCACTGATCCTGCGCGGCGTCACCGTCGTCGACGTGCTCGCCGGCGGTCTGCGCCCGGAGGTCGACCTCCTCCTCCGCGACGGGGTGATCGAGCGCATCGCCCCGGCGGGCACGCTTGGCGACACTGACGCGGAGGTCGTCGATGCGAGGAGTAAGTACGTCGTCCCCGGCTATGTCGACGCCCACGCGCATCCGCTCGGGCTCGCCGACGCGGCGGCCGCCCTGGAGCTGATGGGTGCGTTCGGGATCACCGGGTTCCGTCAGATGAGCGGGTCGACCGCCTTGCTCGCGGAGCGGGCACGGTCCGCACTGGGTCTTCCCGACGGCGGGCCGGCGCTGCTCGCGCTACCCGGCGACCTGCTGATGCCGATGAACGCCGGCACGGTCGACGCCGCGCTGACGACCATCCGGCAGCAGAAGGACGCGGGCGCCGACTTCGTCAAGGTGGTCGCGGTGACGCCCGAGGTGCTGCTGGCGCTGCTGGACGAGGCGGCGGTGCTGGGCCTCCCGGTCGCGGGCCACCTGCCGAACGGCATCGACGTGCGGGAGGCGTCCCGCCACGGGATGCGCTGCATCGAGCACCTCGGCCCGGGCGTGGGGATCACCGCCGCGACGGCCGACGCGGAGTCGAGCATCCGCGCGGAGGCCGCGGCGGGGGCGCGCAGCCTGAAGGTCCCGTCCTTCACCTTCCCCGGAGCCGCGCGGCTGATGGGCCGGCTCCTGAAGAAGATCGTCATCAACCCGGTCACGATGAACAAGCCGCGGGACATCGAGCTGCTCGCGCGTGCCGACGACACCTTCGACGAGGCGAAGGCGCGCGCGGTGGCGGCCGTGTTCGTCCAGAACGAGACCTGGCAGTGCCCGACGCTCATCCGCGTGCGCACGCAGGAGCTGGCGGACGACCCGCGGCACACGGCCGACCCGGAGCTCCGCTACATCGCGGAGAGCACCGTCCGGTCGTGGAAGCGGGCGAACGCGAAGTATGCTGAGCAGGGTGAGAGTGCGCACGCGACCTACCGCCGCACGTACGACCTCCAACTGCGGCTGACGAAGATCTTCGAGGAGGAGGGCGTCAAGCTCCTCACCGGCACGGACTCGTGCGGAGCCGGTTGGGTCATCCCCGGTCATTCGCTGCACCAGGAGTTCGACGAGCTGGCGGGGGCCGGATTGTCGCCTCTGAGCGTCCTGCGGGCGGCGACCTCGAACGCGGCCGAGTTCTTCGGCACGACGCAGGACCAGGGGTCGGTCGACGAGGGAATGCGCGCCGACCTCGTGCTCCTGGAGGCGAACCCTCTCGAGAGCGTCGACGCGCTCCATCGGATCGCCGGGACGGTCCGGGGCGGCCGCTACCGGGATGCCGCCGAGCTCGACGCCGTGAAGTCCCGCATCGCGGGGACGCGCGCCATCACCGCCTGACCGGGCCCGGTCAGCCCGCGTTCGTCGCGCCCAGGCGAGCGACCTGTCCCGTGTGGACGTCGGCGACCCACTCCCAGCCCGGTTTCGCCGAGGGGCCGATCCGCGGGTCGTCCGGGGTGCGGCCGTCCCGCAGAGCGAGCAGGTACGCGTGGTCGAGCGCGATGCGTGTGCGCAATTCGCCGGCGTCTCCGACCGAGCCGTGCCCCGGGATGACGACCTCGGCGTCCGCTGCCGCGTTCTCGAGAAGATCGAGGGCGGCGAGGTACTCGCCGATCGGGTCGGCGGCGCTGTTCAGATCGAGCATCGGGATGAGGACGTCCGAGAGCATGTCGCCGGCGACGAGCACGGTTCCGTCCCCGATCAACAGCGCCGCGTGGCCCGGTGCGTGCGCGCGGTGCTCCACGATCCGGACGCCGGGACCCGCCCACGACAACTGCGTCGCGCCGTCCGGGACGCCGACCGTTCCCCCGAGCAGGCCGAGGGGTGCCTCCTCGGGGATCCCGAACCGCTTCGCATCGATCCCGCCGGCCAGTCGCTCGTGGGCCGTCGACGCGGCGACGGCCGTGGCGTAGCGGGGCGCGTCGCCGAGCGAGGCGTGCCAGAGTAGATGATCCCAATGCGGGTGCGTCGAGAACCCGGCGACGACCTCCTGCCCCGCCGCGGACAGATCGCGGGTGAGGCAGGCGAGCTCGTCCTCCAGGATGCCCGGATCGACGAGCAGCACCCCCTCCTCGCCCTGCACGACGATCGTGTTGCTCTGGCAGAACGTGCTCTCGTGGACCAGCACGCCCGGTGCGACCGTCGTCAGCATCCCGACCTCCCTCGACTCGTACCGGCATCGTCCCCCATGCGGCGCAAGGGAGGGAAGGGGTTTCGCTACTCTGGTCGGAAGAGCCAGCGAGGGGGCAGCATGCCGGATCCGGGGAGACGCGACGTCTTCCGGGTGCGCGGGTTCGTCGCCTTCTGGGCGTCGTACACCGTCTCGGGTTTCGGCACCTACGTCACGACGCTGGCGCTTCAGGTGCTCGTCCTCGCGGATCTCGGCGGCACGGCGATCGACGTCGGCCTGATCAACGCGGCACGGTGGCTCCCCTATCTTGTCCTCGGACTGGTCGTGGGCGCGCTGGTGGATCGGCGGCGCAGACGACCGCTCCTCATCGGGTCCGACCTCGGTCGTGCTGCCGTGCTGCTGCTGATCCCGCTGCTCTTCCTTCTCGGAGTGCTCGGCATTCCGGTGCTGCTGGGGATCGTCGTCGTGGTGGGAACGCTCTCGCTGGTGGGCGATGCCGCCTCGCAGTCGCTGGTGCCGAGGATCGTGCCGCGAGCGCAGCTCGTCGCCGCCCACGCCCGGACGGACCAGAGCGATGCCGTCTCCCAGACCGCGGGCCCGCTCGTGGCTGGCGCCCTCGTGTCTCTCGTCGGCGCCGCGGCCGCCATCGTGGTCGACGCGGCCTCGTACGTCTTCTCTGCGATAGCGATCTGGCGTGTCCGCGTCGAGGAGGCACCGGCACGATCCGTCCCGGCGTCCAAGCTGCGGGGCGAGATCGGCGAGGGCCTCCGCTGGGTGTACGGCCACCGGGTGCTCGGACCGATGTCCATCGGGACGCACGCCTGGTTCTTCTTCAACAGCATCCTGGGCACCGTCTTCACCACGTTCGCCCTGCTGGGACTGAACCTCACCGCGTTCCAGCTGGGTGTCGCGCTGGCGGGCGCCGGCATCGCCGCCCTGCTGGGGAGTTCCGTCTCGCTGCGGGCGGGCCGCCGGTGGGGCGCGGGACCGGTCGTGATCGCGAGCAACCTGGTCATGGTCGTCGGCTGGACGCTGATCGCGCTCGCGCCTGCCACGGCCGACCGGTGGGTGGTCGTCACGATCCTCACACTCGGGCAGGCGTTCTACGGTCTCGGGCTCGGCCTGAGCAATGCCAACGAGATGGGCTACCGGCAAGCGGTCACGCCCGACGCGTTGCAGGCGCGCACGAATACGACGATCCGTTCGGCGAACAGGGCGATGATCGTCCTCGGCGCACCACTGGGAGGGGTGCTCGCGACCGCCGCCGGCTATCGTCCGGCGCTGTGGGTCGCGATCGCCGGGATCCTGGCGGCGACGGCCTTCCTCGCGCTGTCCCCGTTCCGCACCGCGCGGCACGTGGAGGACGGGGTCAGCGACTAGGCACGTCCTCCTGCGCCACCACGCGGCGCCTCTCGGGGTGCGTGCACTTCGAGGGCGCGCCGCCAGACCTCTTCGTGCGCTGTGACGTACTCCGTCGCCGCGCGCCAGTGCTCGCCGTGCCCCTCGACGTACATGGTGCCCCACGGCTCGCGGCCGGTCTCGTGGGCGGTGCGGAGCAGCGAGTGCATCGCTGCCGTGCGCTCGCCGAGGGTGCGTGGCAGGGCTGCGCGTAACGCTCTGTCGGGACGGTAGCCGTCGAGGAAGGCGGCCAGGCGCGCGGCGGCCTCGGCCGGTGGCTCCGTGACGTCGTTCAGGGTGAAGGCCTGGGCCGCGTACGCGAGATCCCAGAGGCGGGTGCTCGGGCCCGCGCCGTCCCAGTCGATGAAGACCCAGCGCTCCCCCACGATGAGATTCCACGGGGCGAGGTCGTTGTGGCAGACGAGGTCCGCATCCGGTACCGGGATGAGCACGTCCCATTCGGCATCCGACGGTGGCGTGAACCCGGCCGCCGCATCGTGGATGCGCCGCACCAGTCGACCGACTCGAGCCAGGTCGTCGAGACCCAGCCGGTCGGAGTCCATCGCCAGAGGGCCGGCGACGAACTCGCTGACCTGACGCCCCCGGTCATCGCGCCCGAGCGGCCTCGGCACGTCGACTCCGTGCCCGCCCACCCACTCCGTGAAAGCGGTCACGGCGGGGCTGGCGGCTGTCCACGGCTTGCGCACGGTGTCGCCGACCCGCACGACACCGAGGGAGGCGTTCCCTCCTGCGAGCGGGATCTCGTCGGCAGGCATGGGGCCAGGCTACCGCCGGCACCGGCTCCGGCTCCGTCTGCGTGCGACTGCGGCGCCTCGGTACGTCTGCGCGGGCGCGCGCACGGGCAGATGTCCCTAGCGAGCGCAGACGCGCTCGCCGAGGCCGATGCTATGGTCTACTAAGCAATTAGTTCGGTCTACTAAGCAATCGGAGGTGCGGGATGGGCGCAGAGGTCGACGACGTCGGCGCCGAACTGCGGCGCGCGGTCACCCGGCTCTACAGCCGCTTCCGCTCGGAGCGGGTCGAGGGCGAGGTCTCCGAGGCGGCGCTGCTCGTCCTCGTGGTGCTCGGCAAGCGCGGGCCGATGAGCCTCAGCGACCTCGCCGACGCCGGCCGGGTCACCCTCGGCTCAGTGAGCCAGACCGTGCGGCGGCTCGAGGAGCTCGGCCACATCACGAAGGCACGCGCGACCGACGACCGGCGCAAGGTGATCTTCACCCTGACCGAGCAGGGCCGGGAAGCCGCCGACGCCTCCCGGCGCCACCGCGAGGACTGGCTCAACCATCGCCTCACCCAGCTGACCCCCGGGGAGCAGGACGACATCCGACGCGTCGCTTCGCTCCTCCTCCACATCGCCGACTCAGGAACAGGAACACCATGCATCCCGTCGAAGCCCTCTTCGTCCCGCTCGGCCGCGCGCTGCGCAAGCGCCGCCCCGACGAGGCATTGAGCATCGCCAACGCCCCCGAACTCACGACCGGCGGCCGGCTCACCCTGACGTCGCCGGCGTTCGCCGACGGCGGCATCATCCCGGCGAAGAACTGCGGCGCGCTGATCGGTACGAGCATCTCCCCCGCGCTCGAGTGGAGCGCACTGCCGGACGGGACGGTCGACCTCCTGCTCGTGTTCGAAGACCTCGACGTCCCGGGACCAGTGCCGGGCCTGCACACCGTCGTCGCGTTCCCGCCGACCGGCGGTGTCGAGGAAGGCGCCATCCGCGCCGACGATCCGCGCTTCCGCTTCCTTCCGCTCCGGCTCGGTGTCGCACGGTACGTCGGGCCGCGCCCCCTGCCCGGCCACGGCACGCACCGCTACCGGTTCCACCTCTACGCGCTCGACGCCCCGGTGGACCTCGCGGCACTCTCCTCCCCCGCCGAGCTTCCCGGTGCACTCGCCGGGCACGTGCTCGCCTCGGGCACCCTGCTCGGCACCCGCACGACCTGAGGACCGTCCGCCCTCACTGCCGAAGGTCTCCGTCGGCGGTGAGGGTCAGCCTCGCGCCCCATTGCCCGCAGCCGTCTGGAGCGACAGAGGCCGTCTTCACCATCGTACGGACGACGGTAGAACCACTGATCGCGTCGACCTCGACATCGACGGTGCTTCCCTGCTTGAAAGGAGTCGACGGCATCGCGCCGTCGACGGTCACCTCGTTGAACCCGACGGCGCACTCACCGCCGACGCAGACACGCACGTTGGTGTCGGGATGCTCGGTCACCCACGCCTTCACGGAGACGCTGACCTGCGGCCTGGGTGTGATCGCCCCTGCGCAGTTCCCCACAGTGGTGCACCCCGCGAGGCCCGTGCCGCACACCAGCACGGCGATCAGAACTCCTGCACTCCCCCAGCGGCGCATAGCCAGACGGTACCACCGCGTCCCTCCCGCGCACCGGTCGTGCCGCCTGCCAGAATGTGCTCGATGGGGGTCTCATTCGTTCTGCCGCGCCGCTGGGGCCGCGCGTACTTCGCGCTCCAAGCGCTGGCCGGCGCTGTCTGGTGGGTGGCCGTGTTCGCCTGGCCGCTGGTGCGGACGTCGACGCTGGGCGCCCTCGACCCGGTGCCGGTCGCGGCCGCCGACATCCCGCTGTTCGTGATCGCCTCGGCGATCGCGGCGGCAGGGGTACGCACCGCGGTCGTGATCGCGACGGTCTGGACGTGCGTCGTGAGCGTGGCGCTCGCCGTCTACGCCACCGTCAGCACCCTGGCGGGATGGGGAGTGCTGCTCATGCTGGCGGCGGCCGGCTGCTCGGTCGTCGCTCTCTGCGCGATGCTCCTGGGCAGGCTCCCGGCCGAGTGGATCGTGCAGGGGCCGTTCCGGTTCCGTCCGGCGTCTGCGCATCGATCGACGGCAGCCCACGTCGTTGCGACCTTCGGCCAGATCGTCGTCTTCTGGGGCTTCTTCCTCGTCGTCCTCCCGGTCGTGATCGCCCTCCTCGAGAGCCGTTGGGGCTTCCGCCTCGCCTTCCCGCCCGGAGCGGTCGCGCTCGGCGCCATGGTGCTGATCCTCGCCAGCGCGCTGGGCATCTGGTCGGCCATCTCGATGTCCACGCGGGGCGGCGGCACACCGCTGCCGGTGGCGATGCCGAACCGCCTTGTCGTCGCGGGCCCGTACCGCTGGGTGCGCAACCCGATGGCGCTGGCCGGCATCGTCCAGGCCGTCGCGGTCGGTCTGCTGGTGCAGTCGTGGATGGTCGTCGCCTACGCGCTGATCGGCTCACTGGTCTGGAACCACCTGGTGCGGCCGTTCGAGGAGGCCGATCTCGCCCAGCGCTTCGGCGACGCGTTCGAGGGCTACCGCCGCAGCGTGCGGTGCTGGCTGCCACGACTCTCCCCGTGGACGCCGGTCGGTGAATCGGTACAATCGCCCTGACGATGCGGCCGGAGGGGCGACCCGACCGGCCGGACGACAGCGGCGGAGGGCACGCGTGCACTGGTCGGCGGGGATCGAGGCGGCGGTCGACGACGCGGTCGCGCGCGCGACAGCGGGCATTCCGACCGTGCTCGACATCGAAGGGCAGGCCGGCTTCGGCAAGACCCAGCTCGCCCGCACGGTCGCCCAGCGGGTCCCCGCCGGAGCCGTGGTGCGAGCGACGGCGTACGAGGACACGCAGAGCGACCCGCTCGGTCTGCTCGATCAGCTCGGCGTCGAGACTGCGGGCCTGCCGTCGAACGCGCTGAGTGCCTCCCGGGCTCTCGGCGCCCACCTCGATGCGCTCGCCGGGGACTCTCCCCTCGTCGTCGTGCTGGACGACCTGCACTGGGCCGACCCCGAGTCGCTCGACGCCGTCGGCGTCCTCATGGAGCGCATGGCTGGCGACCGCGTGCTCCTGGTCGCCGCCCACCGCCCCGACGGTGCACGCCACGCGCGCTGGCGCTCGCGGCTCGCGGACATCCCGTCCGTCGTCGGCGTCGTGGTCGACGGGCTCGACGACGACGCGACCCTGGAGCTGATCCGGGAGGCCGCACCCGACGCGGGTCCGGGGCTGGCCCGGGCCCTCCGCGCGCACACCGGTGGCAGCCCGCTGTTCCTGCGCTCCCTGCTACACGAGCATGACGCCACCGAGCTGTCCGCGCTCGCCGAGCGCAACGAGCTCCCGGCGTCGAGCGACCTCATCGCCACGATGGGCGAGCGGCTCGCCCGACTCGACCCGGACGCGGTGGCCGCGCTCAGCGCGATCGCGGTGCTCGGTGGCGACGGCGCCGAGCCGTTCGTCCTCAGCGCCGTCGCCGACGTGCCCGACATCGGGCCGGCCCTCGACCTCCTGACGCGCGAGCGGCTGGTGGTCACCGATCGCACCGGCGCGACGCCACGGGCCCGCATCTTCCACGGTGTGGTGCGGGCCGCGGTCTACGACAACATCCCGCCCGCCACGCGCGAGCGGATGCACGCCGCCGCAGCGGCACGCGTCCCGTCGCCCGGCGACCGCCTGCGGCATCGGGTCGCGGCCGCCCGCGGATCCGATGACGGACTCGCGGCCGACCTGCGGATGTTCGCCGACGCACTCCACGAGCGCCTGCGGTACCGCGAGGCCGCGCGATTCCGCCGGTACGCCGCCCGCATGGCCGCCGGACCCGAGGATGCCGAGACGGACACGTTCGCGGCCGACTTCGAGTCGATCCTCGCCCTCGATCTGGAGGACATCAGCGTGCGGCAGGACGACGTGAGCCTCGAGCCCCGGGCCCGGTTCCTCGTCGGCGCGACGTTCGCCGCCGAGAAGCGCTTCGTCGCCTCGAGCGACGTGCTCGAGACGCTGACGGAGGAGGAGCTCGCCGCGGTCGACCCGCTGACGGCGTACCGCGCCCGGGTGCTGCGCGCCTGGTCGACGGTCGCGGCGGGGCGGTCGCCGCAGCGCGCGCTCCACGATCTCGACACGGCGAAGGAGGGCCCCGTCACCGACCCGGCCGTGCAGGGATACTTCGGTCTCGCCCACGGGCAGGCGGCGCAGCGCGCGGCTCCGGTCGACGAGCGCATGTCCATCCCCTCGCTCCTCTCCGTCGACCGGGCGCAGCTGGCCTCCACCCCCCTCGGGACGGTCAGCCTCGCGTGGCGTGGCGCGGTGATGTCGCTGACCGGGATGCCGGAGCAGGCGATCGGGGACCTCGGTCTCGTCACCTCCCGCTTCGGGGACGGGCTGATGGACTTCGGCGACGGTGTGTTCCACGCGCTGCAGGGGTTCGCCCACTTCGTCAACGGGCAATGGCCGCGCGCCGCGATGATGATCGATCTCTCGCGCGCCGGGACGCTGCGCAACGCGGCGCCGTTGACCGCGGCGATCGAGCCGTTGGCCGGGGTCGTCGCGGGCGATCCCGAGCGGGTCGGCGCAGCACTCGCGGAGGCCCGGCGCATCCGCGTCGCGGGCCCGCAGCCGGCCGCCGTGCACGCCGGGGACATCGTCGACGTGCTCGCGCTCGCCTTCGTGGGGACGGACGCCCAGCGGGCCGCCTGGCTCGAAGGCCGCATCCGCGACCTCGGCGATCCCGGGGATTGGGCCGAGGAGCAGGTCCCCCACCTCTGGTACGCCGCTCAGGCGATCGGGGCGGGATGGGCCGGTCGACCGGGGGACGCGCCCGGCTGGGCACACCTCCTGCGCACCGTGGATCCGCCGCCCTGGTCCGATGTCGTCGCCGACTGGCTGGAGGCGCGGGTCGACGAGTCGCCGGCCGGTACCGCGCGGCTGCTGGAGGTCGCCGCGCGCGGCATCCCGTCGCTTCCCGCCATCGACGCGCTCCTGCGATTCGACGTCGCCGCCCGCACTGCGGAGGACTCCCGAGGCGCGGAACTCCGGCGCTCGGCGGACTCCGCCTTGCGTGGCATCGGCGCCGACCTCCTTGCAGATCGGCTTTCGAGCGGCGCCGGACACGACGCGGGCACGCAACCGGAGCCGACGCATGCGCCCTCACTCTTCGCCGACCTGAGCGAGCGCGAGCGGGAGGTCGCGGCCCTGATCCTGGAGGGCCTGAGCTACACACAGATTGCGAAGGAGCTGTTCATCACCCGGTCGACCGTCTCGTTCCACCTCTCGCGGATCTACGCCAAGACAGGCACCGCCTCCCGGCACGAACTGGTGGAGGCCGCGCGCCGCAGCGGGGACTAGGCGCAGGACTGTGCACTTCGTACAGTCGGCCTCGACGGCGCGCTGGGAAGACTGGATGCATCATCCCGCTCCCCGTCCCGGAAGGACCCCATGATCGCGCACATCATCGCCGGACTCATCGGCAACTACATGACCACCCTCTTCGTCGTCGGCCTCATCGTGGCCCTGATCCGCGTGCTCGCGCACCGCGGCCCCCGCAGCGCCGAGTTCATCAGCGGCACGTTCCTCAACTCCTTCGTGATCTGGGCCGTCGGCGTCGCGCAGACCGTCAACTTCGTCATGCACTCCGTGTTCGGCGACTACGCCGCGAAGACGATCGGCTGGGCGCAGAGCCCCTTCCAGTGGGAGCTCGCCGTCAGCAGCCTCGGCGTCGGCGTGATGGCGTTCATCCTCGGCCGACGGAAGGCCCCCTTCATCGGCAAGGCCGCCATCGTGCTGGCGACGGTCATCTTCGGGCTCGGCGCTGCCGGCGGCCACGTTTACCAGATGATCGTCAACCACGACTACGCCGCCAACAACACCGGCCTGCTCCTGATCTCCGACATCGTCATCAACCTGATCGGCCTCGCCTTCGTGATCTGGCACGCCGTCGCGACCAACCGTGAGCCCGACACCACCGACGCCGAACTCGTCCGGACCGACGCCGTCCGCAGCGCCTGACCGCCGACTTCAACCGACTCAATCCGAAGCCCCGACCTGGAAGGACCCCCGTGAAGCACTCCATCGCCCCCTTCTCCCCCGACCCCGACCACGACTTCGAGATCCGCACCGCCCTCGGGCTGGCCGCGGAAGGCAGCACCGAGCCCGGCGAGGTGCTCGCGGCGACCGCCGGCATCCGTCGGGGCGACCACCAGGCATGGTTCGACGCCTGGAACGACCTCGCGACCCGGACGGCGGCCGTGGCCGAGGAGGCGGAGCAGGCCGGCCACCGGGTCAGCGCCGCCGAAGCCTCCCTCCGCGCCTCCACCTACTTCGGCGTCGCGGTCAACGCGCTCAGCGGCCTGCCGGACTCCGACGACCTGGTCGCCACTTTCCGCAAACAGCGGGCGGCGTGGGAATCGTTCGTGTCCCACTCGTCGACACGAGCGGAGCGCGTCGACATCCCGTTCGGTCTCGGCTCGCTGCCCGGCTACCTCTTCCGGCCGTCGCAGGATGCGCAGCCGACCGGCGCCACGCTGGTCGCCGTCAACGGGAGCGACGGATCGCTCGCCGCCCTCTGGGCGACCTGCGTGTCACCGGCACTGAAGCGCGGCTGGAACGTGCTGGTCTTCGACGGGCCGGGCCAGCAGTCGCAGCTGTTCGAGCGCAACACCTTCTTCCGCCCGGACTGGGAGAACGTGCTCACCCCCGTCTACGACTTCGTCGCACGCCAGCAGGGCGTCGACCCCTCGCGGATCGCCCTCTACGGCATCAGCCAGGCCGGCTACTGGGTGACGCGCGCCCTCGTCTTCGAGCACCGCTTCGCGGCGGCGATCGCCGACCCGGGCGTCGTCGACGTGTCGACGTCCTGGACCAGCCACCTCCCGAAACCGCTGCTGAAGGCGCTCGACGACGGCGAGACCGAGAAGTTCGACAAGGAGATGGCGCTGGGGCTGACGTTCGCCGGCGACACCGCCCGCACCTGGCACTTCCGCGCCCGGCCCTACGGGACGACGGGGTACGCCGAGACCATCGAGGCGGTGCGCACGTACCGCGTCACCGAGGAGCAGGCCCGGCAGATCACCACGCCCCTGTTCATCACCGACCCCGAGGGCGAGCAGTTCTGGCCCGGTCAGTCGGAGCAGCTGGCGCAGTGGACCGCGGGGGTCTCGACCCTCTCCCGCTTCACCGCGGCGGAAGGAGCCGACGGCCACTGCGAGCCGCTCGCCCGCACCGTGACGGCGCAGCGGATGCTGGACTGGCTCGATACCCGGGTCGCCGCATCCCGCTGACGCGATCCGGTCAGTACTCGCCCTTGATGACGAAGAACGAGCCGCGGATCTCCCCGGCGAGCTTCGACTTCTGCCGGGCGAACTTGAAGCGCTCGGCGAGCTCGGCCGGCACCTCCATGCCCTGCGAGAGCTTGAACCCGACCGCGCGTTTGCCCGCCGGGTCGAGCGCGTACATCACGTTGATCGCGAGGCCGGACTCGTAGAACACGTAGTCCATCCGCAGCCCGTCGACCTCGAACGTCGTCGCCTGCAGCGGCCGGGAGGCGATGTGGATGTCGCGCTCCTCGGCGAGCACGCGCGTCAGCCGCTCGACGGCCTCCGTCTCCTCCGCGGCCGGGCCGACCGCGAAGTCGTGGTCGTACTTGTTCTTGTAGTAGCGCGCCTCGTTGGCGCGCAGCCCCGCCAGCGCCTCCGCCACCGGGCTGGACTCCAGCCCCGCCGTGGACACGTTCACGAAATCGACGATCTCCCGCATGAGGCCTCCCAGCCGTCCGTTCCCCTCACGATAGCCGTCCGTCCGCGCCCGGCTCCTCCAGCCCGTCCAGCTTCTGGAGGAGGCGGGTCGTGGTCTTCCACGACCGGACGGTCATCGACTGGAACACCGGCATCGCCATCAACCGGGTGATGCGCGTCTTCGTGGCGAGGGCGGCGACCCGCGAGAAGTAGAGGGCGCCCGGTCCGGGGGCGACGGCATCCACGCCCTCCCTCAGCTCCGGAAGCTGGGCGAGGACCTCCTCGGCGGTCAGCGGCCGCTTGAGGAAGAACACCTCGCTTCGGAGTTCGGCGGAGCCGTGATCGCGCGGAGCGGCAGCGACCGTCGCGGCGAGTTCGTCGTGCGATCGGACGAGCGTGGGGATGGCGAAGCCGAAGCGTTCCGCGAGCCTGGTCTCCAGCGCCTCCTCCAGCCGCCCCGGTGTCGTGGACGGCGCCGCGAACAGGACGTTCCCACTCGCCGAGTGGGTGCTCACGTCCGTGTTCCCGAGCCCCTCGACGAGGGCGGCCAACTCCGTCATGTCGACGGCGTTGCGCCCGCCGACGTTGATCCCGCGGAGCAGCGCGACGTACGCGGTCACCGGGCCCGGCCCTCCCGCTCGACAGTGGAGGCCGGGTCGGCCGCCTCCGCGGCTCCCGCCTGCAGGGACCCGAGCAAGGCGAGCTTCTCCGCCGCCTCCGCAGTGGCCGGGTGGTACAGCACGAGCACCAGACCGTCGGTCCCCGTCACCTGCAGCTTCTCGCGGTGCACGCTCAGAGCACCGACGACGGGATGCTCGAACGTCAGCGTGCCGCCCTGCCGCTCGCGGACGTCGTGGCGGCTCCACAACCGACGGAACGTCGGGCTGGCGATCGACAGCTCGCCGACCAGCTCGACCACCCGCGCGTCGTCGGCGTCCGCTCCGACCGAGCGGCGGAACCCGGCGATCAGAACCGCCGATGCCGCCTCCCAATCGGGGAACAGCGCCTGCTCGGCCGGGTCGAGGAAGACGTCGCGCATCCGGTTGCGGCCCGCGACGAGCCGCGGCGAGAGCGCCGTGGCGAGTGCGTTCGCGGCCAGCACGTCGAGGTAGCGCCCCTCCACGAACGCGGGGAACGGCAGCTGCGGCACGAGGGAGGCGATGCTCGCCGGCAGCGTCTCGGCGCGCGGCCGCCGCGGACGACGCGGCCGCTCGTCGGCCCGGACGAGACCCAGGAGGTGCGCGGTGGCCTCCTCGTCGAGCTGCAGTACGCGCGCGACCGACCGGAGCACCTGACCCGACGGGTTGCGATCGCGGCCCTGCTCGAGCCGCAGGTAGTACTCGGCGCTGATGCCGGCGAGCATCGCGACCTCCTCCCGCCGCAGCCCCGCCACGCGCCGGGTGCCGTGCACCGGGATGCCCACCGTCTCGGGCGAGACCAGCTCGCGCCGTGCACGGAGGAACTCCCCCAACAGGTTCTGCTCGCCGTCCATGCGCCCACGCTACCCACCGCGCGTCCCGCTGTGCCTGTTCCTGCCGGTACCAGTGTCACGGGAGCACTGGCTCGTGTGCGGGCGGAGGACGACGATCGGACGGTCAGCACTCCACGAAGGGAAACACCATGTCGACCCAGCGCGTCCTCGTCACCGGCGGCTCCGGCTTCATCGCCGGTCACATCATCCTGCAGCTCCTCGACGCGGGCGCGTCCGTCCGGGCGACCCTCCGCTCACTCGACCGCGAGCCCGAGGTGAGGAGGGTGCTCCGCGACGCCGGCCTGACCCGCGACGACGCCCTCGAGTTCGTGGCGGCCGATCTGCTCGCCGACGCCGGATGGTCGGATGCGATGAGCGGCGTCGACGGCCTGCTACACGTCGCGTCGCCCGTGCACCTCGGCCCGGTCGAGGACGAGGAGGAGGTCATCGCTCCCGCACGGGAGGGGACCCTCCGCGCCCTCCGGGCGGCCCGGGATGCGGGGGTGTCGCGCGTCGTCGTGACCTCGGCGTTCCACGCCGTCGGCTTCGGCCACCCCCCACTCGACCGCGCCTTCACCGAGGACGACTGGTCGGTGCTCGACGGCCCGGGAATGGACGCCTACGGCCGCAGCAAGGTGCTCGCCGAGCGCGCGGCCTGGGAGTTCATCGCCGCGGAAGGCGGGAGCACCGAGCTGGTGACGATGCTGCCGGTCGCGGTCGTCGGCCCGCTCCTCGGCGACGGGCTCTCGGGCGCCAACCACCTGGTCCACCGCGTGCTGACCGGCGAGCTGCCAGGCTACCCCGACTTCGCGGTGCCGTTCGTGGATGTGCGGGATGTCGCCGCCGCCCACATCGCCGCCCTCACGGCGGACGACGCAGCTGGTGAGCGCTTCCTGCTCACCAGCCAGGAGGACGCGGTCCCCCTCGCCGACGTCGGAGCCGAACTGCGTTCCGCCCTCGGCGACCGCGCCCCGAAGGTGCCGACGGCGCTCCTTCCTTCCGACGCGGTCCGCGCGGCGGCCGAGGCCAACCCGGGGATGCGTCCGATGGCCGCCGAGCTGGGCTACCGCAAGAAGGTGTCGAGCGAGAAGGCGCGCCGCCTCCTGGGCTTCCGCCCGCGCACCTGGCAGGAGGCCGTCGCTGCCGCCGGCGAGAGCATGCTCGCGCACGGCCTCGGCGACTGAACCCCGCGGTCGCGCGCGTCGCCCCGCTCAGCCGATGAGCGAGACGGCCCGCGCGATCACCAGGGCGAGCAGCACGAATCCCGAGAACGACTCCAGCGCCATCAGCAGCTTCGCCCGGTGCGAGAGCGGCATCGCGTCCGTCGCGCTGAAGGCCATCGAGTTCGACAGTGAGCTGTAGAAGTAGTCGATGTAGTTGGGCACCCAGTCGAGGCTCTGGCTCGACCCGCGAGACACCTCCTCCACCGTGTCGCGGTCCTCGTCCTGCGGGAACCGGAAGTCCGCCAGCGGCAGGGCGTGGCGCGCCCGGGTCACGCGGGAGACCGGGCCGCCGCGGTCCATGACCCAGAAGACGAGGGCGAACGCGATGACGTTCGTCACCCAGACCTGCACGGAGGCGAGCAGGATCTCCGAGCCGTTGCCGCTCTTGTTCAGGAGGCGGATGACGGTCTCGACGAACGCCACCTGGTTCGCCACCAGGATGAGCAGCGCCAGCGCGAACTCCAGCCAGCGCGACCACCGCGACTCGCGGGACAGCCGATGCGGGTTGTAGACGACCAGCGCCACCAGCATCAGCAGGCACACCCCGACGACCAGGTACCGCTCGAGCGCGGGCACCACGCTCGGCAGGAAGGCGTAGGAGGCGAGCGCGAGGAGCGTCGCGATCACGGCGGGCCAGCGGTGCTCCGGCGCGACGTCGCGCGCTCTGCTGTCGTCTTCGTCCACCCGCCGACCTTACGCCGAACCGGCATCGCACCGTGCGCGGAACACGGTGCGCGGTTCCGTGACAGCACGGTGCCAGGGGTTCCGGACCGCCTCATAGGCTGACGCGAACGACCCTGAACCTGGAGGCCGCCGTGATCAGAACCGCCGCATCGACCCGTCCCCGCCGTTCCCGTCCCGCCGCCCCCGACCTGGCCGGCCGCGACCTCGCCGTCGACGGGGTGCGCGTCTTCTGCGTGCTGATGGTGGTCGTGGCGCACCTGCTCATGGTGGGTGTCGGCGTGGACGCCTCGGGCGCGCTGACGATCAGCAAGCCGGTGACCGAGCAGAGCTGGTTCCCGCTCGCCACGTGGTTCGGCCAGGTGATGCCGCTGTTCTTCGTGCTCGGCGGCTTCGCCTCGTTGACCGCGTGGCGGTCGTCCCAGCGCCGGGGCGCCACCGGGGCGGACTACGTGCGCAGCCGCCTCGTCCGCCTGATGCGCCCGACGGTGCCGGTCTTCGCGTTCTTCTCGGTCGTCATCATCGGCGCCCTGGTCGCCGGAGCGTCGGCGTCGCTGGTCGCCGGGGTCGCTCAGGGGGTCGGAACGCCGCTCTGGTTCCTCGCGGCGTACCTGCTCTGCCAGTGGTGCGTGCCACTGATGGCCCGGCTGCACGAGCGTGCACCGCTGCGGACCCTCGTCGCCCTCGCCGCCAGTGCCATGCTCGTCGACGCCGTGCGCGTGGCGACGGGCGTCGAGGCCGTCGGCCTGGTGAACGTGCTCTTCGTGTGGGTGTTCGTCCAGCAGCTCGGCTTCCTGTACGCCGACGGCGTGGTGCTGCGGGCCTCCCGCGGCGTGCTCGTGGGGATCGCGGCCGCCGCCCTCGCACTCCTCGGAGCGGGCGTCGCCACCGGCCTCTACTCCCCCGACATGCTGACCAATCAGTACCCGCCGCTGTTCGCCCTCGGCCTGCTCGGGATCGCGCAGCTGTGCGTCCTCGCGCTGCTCCATCCGGCGCTCACCGCCCTGATGCGCACGCGAGCGGCGCGCGCCCTGACGTTCGCGGTCGGCAGCCGGCTCATGACCGTCTACCTCTGGCACCTCACCTGCATCATCGCGGTGACGGGGATCTGCCTGCTGCTGCCGTTGCCCCTGCCTGCGCCCGGCAGCGCCGCGTGGTGGGAGACGCGGCCGTTGGTGCTCGCCGCCGCCCTCGTGCTCGTCGCGGCGCTCTCGCTGGTGCTGGCGCGCTTCGAGCGGGCACCGCGACCGGATCCGTCGCGCACCCGTCGTCCCGCGACCTGGCGCGTCCAGCTCGCGGTGCTGCTCGCCGCCACCCCGCCGTTCCTCATCATGTGCTTCGGCTTGGACGGCTCCCTCGCGGTGCTCGGGCTTATCGGCGCGGTCGGCGCGCTCCTGCTGTGCCGCTCGGGGCGCGTCACCGCGCCTTCCCTCAGCTCACGGGCGTAGACCGCCGACCGGCCGCTCGTTCAGCCGCGCAGCACGGCCACCGCCTCGATCTCGACGAGGGCGCCGGGATTCGCGGGGGCGACCGCGAGCACCGTCACGGCCGTGCGATGGTCGCCCCAGACCGTCCGGGTGGCCGCGTAGGCGTCGGTCGGGTCGATCGACGGGTCGAGGTGGATGGTGAGCTTCACGACGTACTCCGGGCCGGAGCCGGCGGCGTCGAGCACCGCGAGCACGTTGCGGAGCGCCTGCTCCGTCTGCGGGCCGAGGCCGTCGCGGAGGACGCCGTCGCCGTCGATGCCGTTCTGGCCGCCGACGTAGAGGGTGGGGCCGGCGGGGGCGATCATCCCCTGGGCGAAGGCCGGGCTGCGGACGAGGGCGGGCGGGTCGACGGGTGTGGGGAGCGCGGACATTCTGGTGAGTCCCTTCTCTCGATCGTTCTGGTCGATCGTTCTGGTGCCGGCCATCCTCCTCCCGACCGCCGACGGCGGCCAGGCTCTGGGCGTAGACTCGCGGTCGTGTCTTCCACTCCTCCCCTTCGGCCCATCGGGCGTCTGGAGGTCGTCGGCGCTCTCAGCGCCGGCGTGAGATAACCCTGTCCCCCACTCGGTGACCCCGGGTGCGCCGTTCCGCGCACCCGTTTTCAGGACAGAATTCTCGACACGATAGGCCTACCCATGCATCCCATCTCCGACGCGCGCATCCGCGCGTCCTTCGTCAACGCATCCGTCCGCGAGCGCAAAGAGCTCACCCTCCCCGACCTCGACGCGGTCGCCTGGGACGACATCGACTTCCTCGGCTGGCGCGACCGCAAGCTCCCGAACGTCGGCTACGTCGTCGCCGAGATCGACGGCGAGCCCGTCGGCGTGCTGCTGCGCCGCGCCGAGGGCTCCGTCCGCTCGCGCCCGCAGTGCTCGTGGTGCGAAGACGTGCACCTCCCCAACGAGGTCGTCTTCTTCATCGCGAAGCGCGCGGGCAAGGCCGGGCGCGACGGAAACACCGTCGGCACGCTCGTGTGCTCGGCCTTCGAATGCTCGGTGAACGCGCGCAAGCGCCCGGCGACCGCCTACATCGGCTTCGATGTGGAGGCGGCGCGCCGGCAGCGCATCGAGACCCTGCACGAGCGGGTCGACGCGTTCGTGCGGCGCGTGCTCGGCGACGCCTGAGCCGCGTCCCGCGCCCTCGCGCTCACTCGCCGTCGTCGAGGAAGTGCTCGTGGCGGTAGCCGGAGTCGTCCAGGATGGCGACGGTCGACTCCGGCACCTCCACGAATGCGCCGGGCAGGTCGTTGAGCGGTTCCGAGACGATGACCTTCGCGTGGTCTCCGAACAGGTGCAGCCGGTCCGCGTCCGGGTACATCTGGCGCAGCTCGGGGATGGCAGCCGAGTGGAAGAGCGTGCGTGTGCGGTGCGCCGTGGAGTAGCGGAAGGCCCAGAGGGTCGCCCCGTCGGAGAGGGCGATCGTCCCCTGCATCGGGAACGCGACCCCCTTCGCCTCGCCGACCTTCTCGATCTGCCGCACGGCGCGTCCCATCGCACCGATCGGGTCCTCCTCCAGACCGAGCGTGAGGGCGAGGTAGAACAGCACCTCGGAGTCGGTGGTCCCGCGGATGTCCAGGTACAGCGAGGGGTCGACCGCGAAGGTCAGGTCGCGCTTCATCGCCTCGAAGCCGCCGAGGAACCCGTTGTGCATGAACATCCAGTTCCCGTGGCGGAAGGGGTGGCAGTTCGTGCGCTGGATGGGTGGCCCCGCGGCGGCGCGCACGTGCCCGAAGAAGATCGGGCTGGCGATCGAGTCGGTCAGCTCCCGCAGGTTCTCGTCGTGCCAGGCGGGCTCGATGCTGTGGAACAGGGCGGGCACGCTCCCGGCGACGGAGCCCTCGGGGTACCACCCGAAGCCGAACCCGTCGCCGTTCACGGTCTCCGCCCCGAGCGGCGAGTTGAGGGACTGGGCGACCAGCGAATGCTGTGCGTCCAGGATGAGGACGGAGGGCTTGAGGGGCTCTCCGGAGTACGCGAGCCAACGGCACATTGCGACCACCTCCCGGTCGGGTCGGCTCGACCATAGCCCCGGCCCGGTGCCCGCGGGAATGCCCGGCGTCGGATGCGCCGGAAGTCCGGCCTCAACCGAGCAGGTCGTCGGCGCCGCCCGCGGGGACGGGGATCACGACGACGGGCCGCTGCTGGTCGTGTGCCAGCCGTGTCGCCACCGATCCCGACAGCAGCCCCTCGACGGCGTGACCGAAGCCATGTGGATGCGCTCCGACCACGATGAGTCGCGCATCCACCTCGGTCGCCAGACGGGCCAGCGCGTGCCGGGGGTCGCCGGCGAGCACCCGGAGGGTCCATTCGGGCGCGTCCGCGCCAAGCGCGTCGCCGACCGACCCGGCCAGCGCCAGCGCGATCGCGTGATCGTCGGAATCCATCCCGGCCGGATGCAGTGAACCCTGGTCGCGGCCGTCGGCGGGGTCCCATTCCTCGAGATAACTGTCGGCGGCGACCATCGCGCAGAGCAGCGCGCGCCCCAGCTCCTCGGCCAGGGCCGCCGCCTCCTGGACGACGACGCGATGCTGCCCGGCGTGCACGCCCACGACGACCGGGCCCGCTGCGGAGGCGGAGGTCACGGTGCGGCCTCGCTCAGCTCTGCGCGGGGGCTGCTCCCGCGATGTTCACGAGCCACTGCGTGCCGAACTTGTCGATCGCCATCCCGAAGCTGTCGCCCCACGGCGCCTTCGAGAGGGGCTCGAGCACGGTGCCGCCGTCGACGAGCTTGTCGTAGTAGCCGGTCAGCTCCGCCTCGTCGTCGCCGCTGAGCGAGATCGAGATCGTGGAGCCCGGCTTGAGGTCCATGTGCGAGGGCACGTCGGCGGCCATCAGCGTGAAGCCGGCCGTCGTCGTGATCTGCGAGTGCATGATCCACTCGGCTTCGGAGGGCTCCTGGCTGACCTGGAACTCGGCGAACGTGCTGCGGGTGACCTCGCCGCCGAACACCGAGGCGTAGAAGTCCATCGCCTCCCGGGCCTGGCCGCGGAAGTTGAGGTAGGGGTTGAGCGTCGATGACATCGGGATCTCCTTCGTCCGTCCGGTTCGCCTCCCAGGGTAGCCAGCGGGGCGCCCGTGCACGAGGGCGGAGTTTCAGCGCCGGTAGGCGGCGACGAGCAGCTCGCCGCGGATCTCGCCGAGCCTGTCCAGGATGCGGTCGACGACCGTCGCCGAGACTCCCCCGGCGACGATGTCGTACGGCCCGAGCGGCTGGAGCTTTCCGCAGCGCACCCGCACGACCTCCCAGCCCGCGGCGCGGAGCAGGCGGTCCTTGGTGCGGTCGGACGCCTCCCTGGGCCCGACGTGCTCCAGCCCGTGCCGGCCGGTGGTGTCGTACTCGATCGCCACCTGCAGCTCCGGGATGAGGATGTCGGGCCAGACCTCCAGATGCGAGTGGAACGGGCGCGCCACCCGCACCGCGTTGCGGCTCAGATCGACGTCGAGGCGCTCGGCGAGCCGCTGCTTCAGTTCGGGCTCGGCGGCGGAGGCCGGGGTCGGGGCGAACCGGCTGTGGAAGGCGGCACCCACGGGCAGCTGCCCCGCGCCCTCCTTGGCGTGCCGGCACACCGGGCAGCGGCGGCCGTCGATGATGCGCTCGATGCTCGCGCGGAACGCGGGATGCCCCTCCGCGCATTGCCAGGAGTGAGTCGCCGCCGAGCTGTTCTCGTTCGTCACCGCGACGCGCGAGCCCGGGGCGGCGAGGGCGACGAGCTGCTCGCGGGTCATGCTCGTGCGATCGAGGCGGCGGCAGAGCCAGCAGCGGTCGTCGTCCGGGTCGTGCTCCAGCCGGCGCGGATCCCGCGGATGCCCGCAGAGGTGGGGGCGCGCCTCCGGGTCGGCGGCCGGCCGCACGCGCCGGGGAGCCGCGGCCTCCGAGCAGAACGGGCACCAGGCGGAGCGCCGCCGGGTTCCGCCCGGACGTGCCCGCTGCTCCGCCGGCGTCGCGATGAACTGGTGCCCGGAGTCGCACTCCCACAACAGATAGACGTCCGCCCCGGGCGGCACCTGCGTCAGCACGATGCCGTGGTTGAGGTCGGGATGGTACTGGCGCACGAGCGTGGGATAGCGCTCCCAGTCGGGCCGGTAGCGTCCGACGGCATACGGAACCGCGGTCCCCTTGGACCACTGGCGGCGCGCCCACCACTGCTCGACGTTCTCCGGCACGCGGCCACCCTACGGGCGGCCACCGTCATCCGGACCCGTCAGAGCACGTACGGCAGCAGAGCGCGGCGGTCGGCCGGATAGTCCGGAAAGGAGTCGCGGTACCAGCGGTGGTTCGCCATCGCCCGCGGCGCGAGGTTCGCGATCGTGTAGAGGGCGAAGGAGGCTCCCGCCAGCGACCAGGTGGCGATCGCCCAGCCCGTCCACTCCACGATCTCGCCCAGATAGTTCGGGCTCGACACGAGGCGGAAGCCGCCGCCGTGCGGGATGCGGTAGCCGCTCGACCCGTCGCCGCGGAGCTTCCGGAGGATCCGGTCGGAGGACACGTTCAGCACGTAGCCGACCACGAACAGCACCACGCCGATCCAGAACCGCGGGTCCGCCAGCCACGCGACGGGATAGGACCCGTACTCGGAGATCCAGCGCGCGTTCACCCACGCGTTGAGCAGGTTGAACAGGATGGCGAGCAGCATCACCGCGACCGGCATCCGCGATCCCGACCGCATCAGCAGCGGGTAGATGAACGCGCGCTGCACGTAGTGCGCCTGCCACAGGAGCAGGAAGAGCAGCGGCACGAGCTCGCCGCGGTGCTCCCCCAGCAGGTAGAAGACGAGGAACAGGATCGACGCGGGCGCCTCCATGACGACCCAGCCGACCCGCGCCGGAACGGTCGGTCCCCATCCCGTACGCCCGTGGCGGCCGCCGTACGGCGCGACGATGAAGCAGAGCGCCACGAACGTGACGGCGGCGAGAACGAGCTCGGCGTAGACGAACCAGCGGTACGCTCCCTCGGGCATGCCGCGAGTCTAGCGAGGGCCTCCGCAGTGCCTCACATTCGGCACGAATCGCGGGAATGCGCGCCCCATTCCCGATATTCGGCACGAACGTGGACGGCGGTGGAGGTGAGGTGGGTGGGCCCTGCCGGGATCGAACCGACGACATCCACGGTGTAAACGTGGCGCTCTACCAGCTGAGCTAAAGGCCCTGGTGCCGGTCCAGCCTAGCGGGACGCGGCCGGGGCGGCGTCAGCCGACGTGGACGGGCAGCAGCTCCAGTGCGGCGCGGTAGGCCTCGATCGAGCGGGCCTCGCCGGGGGCGGTGATGAAGGAGGCGCGGATGATGCCCGACTCGTCGATGAGGAAGGTCGCGCGGTTCGCGAAGCCCTTCTCGGCCAGGAAGACACCGTACTCCTTGGCGATCTCGCCGTGCGGCCAGAAGTCGGCGAGGAGGCTGAAGTCGTAGCCCTCCTGCTCGGCCCACGCGCGCAGCGTGAACTTGGAGTCGACCGAGATGCCGAGCAGCTCGACGCGGTGGTCGTCGAAGAGGGCGAGGTTGTCGCGCAGGGCGCAGAGCTCGCCCGTGCAGGTGCCGGAGAACGCGAGCGGGAAGAAGACCAGCGCGACCGCCTTGCGGCCGCGGAAGTCGGAGAGCCGCACGGGCTGTCCGTGCTGGTTGAGGAGCTCGAAGTCGGGAGCCTGGGTGTCGTTCTCCAGAGCCATGAGGTGTGTGTCGTCCTTTCATCGCCTGCGTCGCTCTCGCAGCAGCAGAGCCTCGCGCCGGCGCACGAGGAGACAGCCTAGACCCGTCCGCTCCGAGTGCCAAGGACGCGGTCACGGGGAGGGCCGGAGTGAGGCTAGGCTGAACGATGGTGCCCGCTCGTTTGTCGTGAACCGACAGCGGTGCGAGCCGTCCACGATCCATCCGACACAAGAAAGAGGTCGAGGGTGACTGTAAACGACCAGGACCCGTACTCGGTGAACAACATCGACTCGGACCCGGAGGAGACCGCCGAATGGCAGGAATCCCTCGACGCACTGGTTGCGGCTCACGGCCACGAGCGCGCTCGTGAGATCATGCTGAGCCTGCTCAAGCGCTCCAAAGAACTGCACCTCGGTGTTCCGATGGTCCCCACCACGGACTACATCAACACCATCTCTCCCGAGAACGAGCCGGAGTTCCCCGGCGACGAGGAGATCGAGCGCCGCTACCGTGCGTGGATCCGCTGGAACGCGGCCATCCTCGTGCACCGCGCGCAGCGCCCCGGCATCGCCGTCGGCGGCCACATCTCGACGTACGCGTCGAGCGCGGCCCTCTACGAGGTCGGGTTCAACCACTTCTTCCGCGGCCAGGACCACCCCGGCGGCGGAGACCAGATCTTCATCCAGGGCCACGCCTCCCCCGGCACCTACGCCCGCGCGTTCCTCGAGGGCCGGCTCAGCGCCGACCAGCTCGACGGCTTCCGCCAGGAGAAGTCGCACGCCGGCGGCGGCCTGTCGTCGTACCCGCACCCGCGGCTCATGCCGGAGTTCTGGCAGTTCCCGACGGTGTCGATGGGTCTCGGCCCGATCAACGCGATCTACCAGGCGCAGCTCAACAAGTACGTCACCAACCGCGGCATCAAGGACGCCTCCGACCAGCACGTCTGGGCGTTCCTCGGCGACGGCGAGATGGACGAGGTCGAGTCGCGCGGTCAGCTGCAGGTCGCGGCGAACGAGAAGCTCGACAACCTGACCTTCGTCATCAACGCCAACCTCCAGCGCCTCGACGGCCCGGTGCGCGGCAACGGCAAGATCATCCAGGAGCTCGAGAGCTACTTCCGCGGTGCGGGCTGGAACGTCATCAAGGTCATCTGGGGCCGCGAGTGGGACGACCTGCTCGCCCGCGACGCCGACGGCGCGCTCGTCAACCTGATGAACCAGACGCCGGACGGCGACTACCAGACCTACAAGACCGAGAACGGCGCCTACGTGCGCGAGAACTTCTTCGGTCGCGACCCGCGCACCCTCAAGCTCGTCGAGGACTACACCGACGACCAGGTGTGGGGCCTCAAGCGCGGCGGCCACGACTACCGCAAGGTCTACGCGGCCTTCAAGGCGGCCGTGGAGCACAAGGGCCAGCCCACCGTCATCATCGCGAAGACCATCAAGGGCTACGGCCTCGGTCCGAGCTTCGAGGGCCGCAACGCGACCCACCAGATGAAGAAGATGACGCTGGACAACCTCAAGACGTTCCGCGACGCGATGCGCATCCCGGTGACGGACGCGCAGCTCGAGGAGAACCCGTACCTGCCCCCGTACTACAACCCGGGACCGCAGGACGAGGCCATCCAGTACCTGCACGACCGCCGTCGCGCGCTCGGCGGGTACCTGCCGGAGCGCCGTGCCAAGTACACGCAGCTCAACCTCCCGGACGACTCCGCGTACGCGATCGCCAAGAAGGGCTCCGGCACGCAGGAGATCGCCACCACCATGGCGTTCGTCCGCCTGCTGAAGGACCTGCTGCGCGCGAAGGACTTCGGTCACCGCATCGTCCCGATCATCCCGGACGAGGCGCGCACCTTCGGTATGGACGCGTTCTTCCCGAACGCGAAGATCTACAACCCGAACGGCCAGCACTACACGTCGGTCGACCGCGAGCTGCTCCTGGCCTACAAGGAGAGCCCGCAGGGTCAGATCATCCACGTCGGCATCAACGAGGCGGGCGCCCTCGCGGCGTTCACCAACGTCGGCACCTCGTACGCGACGCAGGGCGAGCCGCTCATCCCGGTCTACGTCTTCTACTCGATGTTCGGGTTCCAGCGCACCGGCGACGCGATCTGGGCCGCAGGCGACCAGATGGCGCGCGGCTTCATGATCGGCGCCACCGCGGGCCGCACCACCCTCACGGGTGAGGGCCTGCAGCACGCCGACGGCCACTCGCTGCTGCTCTCGTCGACGAACCCCGCGGTCCTGTCGTACGACCCGGCCTACGGCTACGAGATCGGGCACATCGTCCGCGCCGGCCTCGAGCGCATGTACGGCGGCAACCACCCCGACCCGAACGTCATGTACTACCTGACGGTCTACAACGAGCCGATCGTGCAGCCGGCCGAGCCCGAGGGCGTGGATGTGGACGGCATCGTCCGCGGCATCCACAAGCTCAGCGCGTCCGACGCGGCCGGGCCCAAGGCCCAGCTGCTCGCCTCCGGTGTCTCGGTGCCGTGGGCGCTCGAGGCCCAGCACCTGCTCGCGCAGGACTGGGGAGTGTCGGCCGACGTCTGGAGCGTCACCTCGTGGGGCGAGCTGCGCCGCGACGGCCTGGCGGCGGAGGAGCACAACTTCCTCTACCCGCAGCAGGAGAAGCAGGTGCCGTACGTCACCCGCAAGCTCGAGGGCTCCGACGGCCCGTTCGTCGCGGTCACCGACTACATGCACGCGGTGCCGGACCAGATCCGTCAGTTCGTCCCCGGTGAGTACGCCACGCTCGGCGCCGACGGCTTCGGCTTCTCGGACACGCGCGCGGCCGCCCGCCGGTTCTTCAAGATCGACGGTCCGTCGCTCGTCGTCCGCACCCTCGAGCTGCTCGCAGCCCGGGGTCAGGTGGACCCGAACGCGCCGGCCTGGGCGATCGAGAAGTACCTGCTGCACGACGTGAACGCCGGCACCACCGGCTCCGCGGGCGGCGAGTCCTGACGACTCCCGTGCCGAGTTCAGTCGAGAGGACCAAGGCCGAGACCCTTGCGTGGCTGCGCAAGATCTCGGGCGAGCTCGCCACGACCACGCTCAAGCGGCTCGAGGACACGCTCCCCTGGTATCGCGACATGCCGCCCGGCCGCCGCAGCGCGGTCGGGCTGGTCGCGCAGGCGGGCATCTCGTCGTTCATCTCGTGGTTCGACGACCCGCGCTCGACGCCCTGGATCGCGGCCGACGTCTTCGGGGCGGCTCCTCGTGAGCTGCTCCGGAGCGTCAGCCTCCAGCAGACCCTCCAGCTCATCAAGATCACCGTCGAGGTGGTCGAGGAGCGCGTGAAGGTCGGCGGAGGCGAGGCGCTGCGGGAGGCGATCCTGCTCTACTCGCGCGAGATCGCGTTCGCCGCCGCCGACGTCTACGCCCGCGCCGCCGAGGCACGCGGGCTGTGGGACGCGCGCCTGGAGGCCCTCGTGGTCGACAGCATCCTCACCGGCGAGTACGACGACGAGCTGCCTAGCCGGATCGCCGCGCTCGGCTGGCACGGGCACGGCGAGGTCAGCGTGCTGGTCGGCACCGCGCCGCGCATGCTCGACGTCGACCAGCTGCGGCGGACCGCCCGGCACATGTCGGCCGACGTGCTGATCGGCGTGCAGGGCAACCGGCTCGTCCTGGTGATCGGCCGCGCCTGGCCGAGCGACAGCGTCCCGGAAGATGCGATCGGCGCGACGCCGGCCGTCAGCTTCCTCGAGATCGCCCAGCAGCTGGAGCCGGAGTTCGGCGCCGGGCACCTGGTGCTCGGCCATGAGGTGACGAGCCTGGTGGACGCGTCCAAGAGCGCGAAGGCCGCCCTGGCCGGGTTCGCCGTGGCGAAGGCGTGGCGCAACTGCCCGCGTCCCGTGCACGCCGACGACCTCCTCCCGGAGCGTGCGCTGGCGGGCGACGGGCTGGCGCGCGCGACCCTGATCAGCCGCATCTACCGCCCGCTGCAGGCCCACTCGACCGAGCTGCTCACCACCCTGTGGTGCTACCTCGACAACGGGCGCTCCCTGGAGGCGACGGCTCGCGAGCTGTTCGTCCACCCGAACACCGTCCGCTACCGCCTGAAGCGCGTCTCGGACGTCATCGGCTGGGATGCGACGGGAGCCCGTGAGGCGCTCATCCTGCAGGCCGCGCTCATCGTCGGCTCGATCAACGAGCCGGAAGCGTCGCGTCGCACCTGAGTCTTTGTAGACTTCCACAGAGCTTCGTTCGATACTTCGTATCCATTCGACACATCCGCACGGCGGAAGATTGGCAGACTTAGTCAAGTGATTGTGATCGTGTGCCCGGGCCAGGGCTCCCAGACCCCCGGCTTCCTCGACCCCTGGTTGACGGAGACGGCCTTCCGCGACCAGCTGACCGGCATCTCCGACGCGGTCGGCATCGACCTCGTCGCGCACGGCACGGTGAGCGACGCGGACACCATCCGCGACACCGCGGTGGCGCAGCCGCTCATCGTCTCGGCCGGGCTGCTGACCCTGTCGGCGCTGCTGGCCGACGGCCGCCGCGAGAAGGTCGGCGGCATCGCCGGGCACTCGGTCGGCGAGCTGACGGCTGCCGCCGGCGCGGGCGTCCTGAGCGAGACGGACGCCGTGGCGTTCGTCCGTGAGCGCGGTGCCGCCATGGCCCGCGCCGCCGCCGAGACCCCGACCGGGATGAGCGCCGTGATCGGCGCCGATGAGGCAGAGCTGCTCGCGCAGCTCGAGACCCTCGGCCTCTCCCCCGCCAACTACAACGGCGGCGGCCAGATCGTCGTCGCGGGTGCCCTCGACGCGCTCGCGGCCCTGAGCGAGAACCCGCCGGCCCGTGCCCGCGTCATTCCGCTCCAGGTGGCCGGTGCATTCCACACGCGATACATGGCCCCGGCCGTGCCCGTGCTGGAGCAGTTCGCCTCCACCCTGTCCACGCAGGACCCGACGCTGCCGCTCTGGACGAACAAGGACGGCTCCCGCGTCACCGACGGCGCCGAGTTCCTCCGCCTGCTGGTGGGCCAGGTCTCCTCGCCCGTCCGCTGGGACCTCACCATGCAGTCGTTCCAGGAGGCCGGCGTGACCGGCATCATCGAGGTCGCCCCGGCCGGCGCCCTCGTCGGGCTCGCGAAGCGCGGCCTCAAGGGCGTGCCGAGCGTCGCCATCAAGACGCCCGACGACCTGCCCGCCGCGTTCGACCTCATCGACCAGGCCGCCTAGGAGGACCCGGATGACCCACCCCACTCTGCAGCAGTCGCACGGCCCGCAGTACACTCGCATCCTCTCGATCGGCGCGGCCCGCGGCGACCGCGTGGTGCCCAACGACGACCTCGTCGGCCCGATCAACTCGTCGGACGAGTGGATCCGCCAGCGCACCGGCATCATCACGCGCACCCGCGCCAGCCATGACATCGGCGCGGTCGACCTCGCGACCGAGGCGTCGAAGGAGGCCATCGCGAAGTCGGGCGTCGACCCGAAGCTGATCGACGCGGTCATCGTCGCCACGATCTCCAACCCGCGCCAGACGCCCTCGCTGGCCGCCGTGCTCGCCGACCGCGTCGGCGCCAACCCCGCCGCCGCGTACGACATGAACGCCGCCTGCGCCGGCTACGCCTACGGCATCGCCCAGGCCGACGCCCTCATCCGCACCGGCGTCGCGCACTACGCCCTCGTCGTGGGTGCCGAGAAGCTCTCCGACGTCGTCGACCCGACCGACCGCACCATCTCGTTCCTCCTGGGCGACGGCGCGGGCGCGGTCGTGGTGGGCCCGAGCGAGTACCCCGGCATCTCGAAGACGATCTGGGGCTCCGACGGCTCGAAGGCCGACGCGGTCGGGATGGACAGCACGCTCACCGAGTTCCGCGACGGCGAGAAGCCGTGGCCGACCTTGCGCCAGGAGGGCCAGACGGTCTTCCGCTGGGCCGTGTGGGAGATGGCGAAGGTGGCCAAGGAGGCGCTCGACGCCGCCGGCGTGACCCCCGACCAGCTCGCCGCGTTCATCCCGCACCAGGCGAACATGCGGATCGTGGACGAGTTCGCCAAGCAGCTCAAGCTGCCCGAGACGGTCGCGATCGCCCGTGACATAGAGACGACGGGCAACACGTCCGCCGCCTCCATCCCCCTCGCCACGCACCGGCTCCTCCAGGAGCACCCGGAGCTGTCCGGCGGTCTCGCGCTGCAGATCGGCTTCGGTGCCGGTCTGGTCTTCGGCGCGCAGGTCGTCGTACTGCCGTAGGCCCTGCCCTAGACTGATCAACGGTCAAAACGACACCCCTCAAGGAGATAACACCATGGCATTGTCCACCGAAGAAGTTCTTGCCGGCCTGGCCGAGCTCATCAACGACGAGACCGGCATCGCGACCGACACCGTCGAGCTGGACAAGTCGTTCACGGACGACCTCGACATCGACTCCATCTCGATGATGACCATCGTGGTCAACGCCGAGGACAAGTTCGACGTCAAGATCCCCGACGAGGAGGTCAAGAACCTCAAGACGGTCGGCGACGCGGTCGAGTTCATCGTCAAGGCGCAGGACGCCTAGGCCCCGCAAGAATCGTCCTCCGCGCGGGCGGCGCGCCCTCCGGCCGCCGCCCGCGCGAGTTCTCGTGCGCCCGCGCGAGTCCGACGTACCGAACAACGGAGAGTTGTCGTAATGACCAAGAAGATCGTCGTCACCGGCGTGGGCGCTACCTCCCCGCTCGGCGGCACCGCCCCGGAGAGCTGGCAGGGCCTGCTCGCCGGTGAGTCCGGAGCCCGCACCCTCGAACACGAGTGGGTCGAGAAGTACGAGCTGCCCGTCACCTTCGCCGCCGAGGCCAAGGTGCGCCCCGACACCGTGCTCGAGCGTCCCGTCGCCAAGCGCCTCGACCCGTCGAGCCAGCTCGCCCTCGTCTCCGCGATGGAGGCCTGGGCCGATGCGGGCTCGCCCGAGGTCGTCCCCGAGCGTCTGGGCGTCGACTACGCCACCGGCATCGGCGGCGTGTGGACCCTGCTCGACGCGTGGGACACCCTGCGCGAGCGCGGCCCCCGCCGCGTCCTCCCCATGACCGTGCCGATGCTGATGCCCAACGCCGCGTCGGCCGCGATCTCCATGCACTTCGAGGCCCGCGCGTTCGCCCGCACGGTCGCCTCCGCCTGCGCCTCCAGCACCGAGTCGCTCGTGAACGCGTACGAGCACCTGCAGGCCGGCCTCGCCGACATCGTGATCGCCGGCGGCAGCGAGTCCGCCATCCACCCGATCACGATCGCCTCCTTCTCGTCGATGCAGGCGCTCTCGCGCCGCAACGACTCCCCCACCACGGCCTCCCGCCCCTACAGCGTCGACCGCGACGGCTTCGTCATGGGTGAGGGCGCCGGCGCCCTGGTGCTCGAGACCGAGGAGCACGCCCTCGCCCGCGGCGCCCGCATCTACGCGGAGGTCGTCGGCGGCGGCGTCACCGCCGATTCGTACCACATCACCGCGAACGACCCCGAGGGCCGCGGTGCGAGCCGTGCCGTGCGGCTCGCACTGGAACAGGCCGGCGCTTCGCCCGACGAGGTCACCCACATCAACGCGCACGCGACCAGCACGCCCGTGGGCGACCCGGCCGAGTACGTCGCGCTGCGCGAGGTGTTCGGCGACCGGGTGCACAGCATCCCCGTGTCGGCCACGAAGGCGTCCACAGGTCACCTGCTCGGCGGCACCGGCGCACTGGAGGCCGTGTTCACGATCTTCGCGATGCGCGACCGCGTCGCCCCGCCGACGATCAACCTCACCGAGCAGGACCCGGCGATCCCGCTGAAGGTCTCGGGATCGGCCCAGCCGCTCGGCGACGGCCCGCAGCTCGCGATCAGCAACTCGTTCGGCTTCGGCGGACACAACGCCGTCGTCGCGTTCCGCTCGGTCTGATCCCGGCGCACGTGAGAAGGCCCCGGTCCATTGGACCGGGGCCTTTCCCGTTTCACCGCGGGCGGGCGGCGTTCGCCGGGCCCGCCGCGGGATCCTGTCAGCCGACCTTGTGCAGCCAGATGACCGAGGTGTTGTCGTGCGCGTGCCGGAACGGTTCGAGCTCCTCGTCCCAGGCCTGGCCGAGGGCGAGACGCAGCTCGCGCTGCAGCTCCTGCGCGTTGCCGCCCGCGAGCTCCATGGCGTAGCGGATGCGATCCTCCGGCACGACCATGTTGCCGACGGTGTCGGTCTGGGCGAAGAACACGCCGAGATCGGGGGTGTGCATCCATCGGCCGCCGTCGGTGCCGAGTCCGGCGTCCTCCGTGACCTCGAAGCGCAGGTGCTCCCATCCGCGCAGAGCGGTGGCGAGGCGCGCGCCGGTGCCCTGCGGGCCGTCCCAGAAGAACTCGGCTCGCTGGGCGCCCTTCAAGACCGGCTGCGTCTCCCACGTGAAGTTGACGGCGCGACCGAGAGCGCGTCCCGCCGCCCACTCGATGTGGGGGCAGAGCGCGCCAGGAGAGGAGTGCACGTAGAGCACTCCCCGACTTGCGTGACCCGTCATGGTTTCCTCCGATCGCTTGGTGCGTCTTCCCCAACGACCAACGAGCGGATGTGCCATGACTGCGTATGAAGTTTGCGGGCCCCACCGGGGCCTCTGCCACGATTATGCCGGACAACGCGCCGGAGTTACAAGATTGTGATTCGGCGATTCCCGCGTGCCGTGCGCGCCGAGGCGGAATAGCATACCGAGTATGTCCGTCCAGAATGGTTTCCTCGCCGTGCTGACGCAGGGCGCCGCGTACGGCTCGCAGCTGCAGAACGAGTTCCTGGCGCGGGCGGCCCACCGTCGCCAGCTCAACGCCGGACAGGTCTACTCGACCCTCGACCGCATGACCGACCAGGGGCTGATCGAGCCGGCGGGCGCGACGGAGGACGGCCTCCCGCTGCACGCGCTCACCGAGGAGGGCGAGGCGCAGGCGCGTGCGTGGCTGTCGACGGGACCGCGGGACACCGAGCCGGACTGGGACGAGATGCAGGATCAGGTGCTGATCGCGGCCTCCATCGCGGGCTCGGACCCCGCCGCGATCGTGGCCGATTACCGCGCGGCCTACGCGGAGCGCATCCGAGCGCTGACCCACGACGCCGACTCGCGTGCACTGCTCGCCGCCAACCGGGCCGCCGAGCTGGGGGCGAACGCGGCGATCGAGTGGCTCGACGAGGTCGCCGCCGCTCTCAGCGCGCACCCGGAGGTGCTGCTCCAGCCGCGTTCGCCGGAGCGTCCGCGTCGTGGACGGCGACCGGCGGCGGAGTCGGCCTGAACGCGATCAGCCGGACCAGTCGCAGCGCGACGCGCCTCAGTGGAGGAGCTCGCCCTCCTTGTTGAGCACGTTCTTCTCGCCCGCCTCGATCGGCACGGCGAACCGGTTCTGCGCGGGCGGCAGCGGGCAGTTGAAGTTGTAGCTGAACGCGCAGGGCGGCAGCACGGCGAGGTTGAAGTCGAGGGTGACGGTGCCGTCCTCGTTCGGGACGACGAAGAGGAAGCGCCCGACCGAGTAGGTGCTGTCGCCGTTGGTGCTGTCGGCGAAGACGAGCTGCAGCGCGCGACCGGCCTTGAAGGCGGCGAGGTTGTAGTCGACGCCGTCCTTGCTGAAGGTGATCTCGCCGGGGATGACCATCTCGCGGGTCTTGCCGTCGTCCTTCAGGTGCTCGAAGCCGACGGACTTGCCGCCCTCGATCGGGCTGAAGGCCGCCTGGATGATCCACTCGCGGTTGAACGGGAAGGCGTCGATGGAGCCGAACTCCTGGATCGCCTCGGAGTTCGCGTCCCAGACGCGGAGCGCGTAGTCGCCCTCTTCGCTGGCGATGACGAAGCCGCTGACAGTGTCGCTGAAGGTGATCGCGCTCGGGTTCGCGTCGTCCTTGCCGCGGACGATGGCCTCGCCGTCGACGAGCGTGCCGTCGACCGTGATGCCGTCCGCCGGGGTGGCGGTGACCTTCAGGCCGGACTGCCCGGCGGGGAGCGGCGACCACAGGCCGGGGACGCCCCAGACGGGCTGCGCGGGAGCCTCCGGGTCGCCGGTGATCCACTGCGTGTTGACGAGCGCGAGGTTGCCCTGCGGGGCGGTGACCACCTGCTCGCGGCGCTGCCGGTACCGGGCCAGGACGGCGTTGGGGTCGGTGGGGGCGGCGGCGGTGTCAGTCATGGTCTCCATCCTCGGTCAGGTCGCCACTGACAACCAACTCCGACACCCGGGAATTCCGCGCCGGCGTCACTTCGCTTCGGCGTACGAGTCGACGACGGCGGCGGTGACCGGGAAGTCGACGGGGAACGCGCCGAAGAGCAGCCGTCCCGCGAGCCGGGCGGATTCCTCCACGGCGGCCGCCGTCTCGGACGCGAGCTCGGCGGGCGTGTGGACGATCACCTCGTCGTGCAGGAAGTAGACGAGGTGCGGGGAGTCGGTCAGGGGCCGGCCGGGTGCGAGGGCAGTGAGGCGGTTGCGCAGCTCCGCCATCCAGCACAGCGCCCACTCCGCCGCGCTCGCCTGCACCACGAAGTTGCGGGTGAAGCGTCCCCAGTCGCGGGCCTGGCTGCGCGCGCGGCGCTCGTCGACGGCGGTCGAGTCGGCGGAGGAGGCAGCGGACTGCGTCGTGCGCCAGGCCGCACTCGGCGGCGGCGAGCTGCGGCCGAGGCGGGAGGTGACGATCGCACCGCGCTCCCCCGCCCGGGCGGCTTCCTCCACCAGCCGGATGGCGCGCGGGAAGGCACGGGTCAGGCGGGGCATGAGTCGCCCGCTCTCGCCGGTCGTCGCCCCGTACATCGCACCCAGCATCGCGACCTTGGCGTGCGCGCGTTCGTCGACGGCGCCCGACTCCACGATGCCGGCGTAGAGATCCTTTCCGCGACCGGCCGCGGCCATCGCGGTGTCGCCGGCGAGGCCGGTCAGGATGCGGGGCTCGAGCTGCGCGGCGTCGGCCACGACGAGCTTCCAGCCCGGGTCGGCCACCACGGCGCCGCGGACCTGCTTGGGCAGCTGCAGCGCGCCTCCCCCGCGCGTCGCCCAACGACCCGTGACCACGCCGCCCGGCACGTAGTCCGGCCGGAACCGGCCGTCGTGCACCCAGCTCTCCAGCCAGGTCCACCCGTTGGCGGTGAGCAGCCGCGAGAGCTTCTTGTAGCGCAGCAGGGGCTCGATGACGGGGTGGTCGAGCTCGCGGAGCTCCCACGAACTCGTGGAGGTCACCAGCATCCCGGCGCGCTGCAGGGCCTTGAGCAGCGCCGGCGGGCTGTCGGGGTTGAGGTCCGGGGCGTCGAGCTCCGCGCGGACGCGGGCGACGAGCTCCTCCAGGACCGCAGGACGGCCGTAGGCGGGTCGGGGGCCCAGGAGCCCGGTGAGCAGGTCGTCGTGCCGCTCAGCGCTGTACGGGAGGCCGCAGAACCGCATCTCGGCGGCGATGAGCGCACCCGCGGACTCCGCGGCGAGGAGGAGGCGCAAGCGGCCGGGGTCGGCGCTGCCGGCGATCGCCTCCTGCTGAGCGGCGAACTCGGTGACGGCGGAGAGCGCGTCAGCGTCACCGGCCGTCGATTCGTGCTCGAAGTCGAAGAGGGCCGAGTGGGTGGGCTCGGGGGCATCCTCCAGCACCGTCGCGGTGTCCCACGGCCCGACGGGCGCCGTGGCGAGGGCCGAGTCGGCGGTGAGCGCCGAGTTGCGGAGGATGGTGTGCGAGAGCGTCAGGTCGACGCAGCGCTCGACCCGCACGCCGGCCGCGAGGAGGGCCGGGTACCAGGCGCGTGTGTCGCTCCAGACCCAGCGGGGGCGCTCACCGTCGGCGGGCGCGTTCTCCCGGGCGGCGACGTAGTCCGGGAGGTCCGCGCCGGTCAGCTCGTCGGCCTCGCCCGTCGCGTGCCCAGCCTCCCCCGGAACGGGAGCGGGGACGGCGACCGCGCGGATGTCGCGGCCGACGCGTTCGAGGACGATGTGCACGGTTCCATTCTCCCGGGAGCGGGTGACATCCCCGCGCGTCGCTTGCCGCGGGCGAACCCCTCACGTCGCTCCGCGGTTTCGGCGCCGCGAAGCCTCGATGACGACTCCGACGCTCGCCACGACGACGAGTCCCGCGAGTATGGCCACCCCGAGCAGCACCCGGTGGAGCACGCCATGGTCGATGAAGAGCCCGGCGAGGAAGGACAAGACCCCGACGATGGCAGCAATCCACGCCACCGTCGACCAGCGTGGTCTGCCACTGCCACCGCCATCGCCACCATCGTTGCTCGACAGGTTCGCCCTCCCCTCCTCAGCGAGCGTGCGCCGGCTCCTCAACCATCGCGCTTGCAGGGCCACGAAGAGCAGGAACGATGCTGCCACGGCCGCGGCGGTGAGGACCGGCCAGTTCGGCTTCCCGAGCGCGCCCAGGACGCCGAAGTAGACCAGGCCTGCGCAGGCGACGGCGAAGGCGATCCAGACGATCGCCGCCAACACACGGGCCGCACCGCTTTCACTCGTGCTCGATGGCATCCCACTCCTCCCGACAGCAGCTCTCACGGAGGTGGGCGAACTCGGAGGGCTCAGCCGCCGAGTATGGACTCGCCGCTCCACCCCGCGCAAGCCACCCGCTGCGAATCCCCCTGCGCGTCGCTTGCCGCATCGCGCCATGGTGAGGATAATTCAACGGACGACGATGCCGACCCGAAAGGCGATCGACGATGACCGTATATCTGCACGACAGTCAGGGAGTCTGGATAGCGTTCCGCAGCGACCCGCGCGGGCGGTACCTGTTCAATCCCGACGGCGACTGGATCGGGTGGTTCCCGTGGGACGACGATGAGGTCGTGACCCCGAGCGGGAGCTACCTCGGGACGGTGCGTGGCGACCGGCTCTTCACCGAGGACGGGCACCGGTACCGCGGTGATCCGGGTTACCCCGGGGCGCCGGGCTACCCCGGCCAGGCGGCGTACCCGGGAGCGGCGTCGTTCGCGAGCCTTCCGGCCGGATGCCAGGACGTCGCCGGGGCATTGCTCTGGCCGCGCCTCGCCTCCTGAACCGTCGGGGCGGGGTCAGTCCGCCAGGCCGGACAACCGCGCGCGCAACTCGGGCCAGGAGGCCCCGAAGCCGGGGTGCAGCGGGAGGTCGGCGACCTCCCCTACCGGCACCCAGCGCAGCTCGATGCTCTCGACGTCGGCCATGCGCGCCTCGAACGGCCGCACCGCCTGCGTGACGACGGTCGTGTACGACCAGAAGCCGAGGTCGAGCACGCTCTCGAAGAGCACGCGCACGGCGTCGGGCGGCACGTCGGCCTCCTCGTGGGCCTCGCGTAGCGCGCCCTCGACGGCGGACTCCCCCTCGTGCCTCGCCCCGCCCGGCAGCCCCCAGGTGCCGCCGAAGTGGCTCCAGTCGGCGCGGTGCTGCAACAGGATGCCGCGCTGGAGATCGTGCACCAGCAGCCCGGCTGCGCCGAACCGTCCCCAGAAGCGTTCGCCCTGAGGGCCTTCAACCCACGCGTCACCCGAGTTCACGGTTCCACGTTAGCCGCCCGGACGAGCGGAGGCGGACGTAGGGTCGCACTATGACCGTCCGCAGCGCCGCCCTCCTGCTCCACCGCCGCTCGTCCACCGGGCCGGAGATCTGGCTCGGGCACATGGGCGGGCCGTTCTGGGCGCGCAAGGACGACGGCGCCTGGTCGCTGCCCAAAGGGATCGTCGAGGCCGGGGACACGGACGAGCTGGGCGCCGCCCGCCGCGAGTTCGCGGAGGAGATGGGCGTGGAGGCGCCGGATGCGGACTACCTGCCGCTGGGCGACTTCCGGACCTCCGGCAAGGTGATCGTCGTGTTCGCGGGTGCAGCCCCCGACTTCGAACTCACGGAGGTCCGGAGCAACACGTTCGAGCTGGAATGGCCTCCCCGCTCCGGCCGCACGCAGGCGTTCCCCGAGATCGACGACGCGCGCTGGTTCACGCTCGACGTCGCCGCCGAGAAGCTCACGAAGGGCCAGCGGCCCATTCTGGACGCGCTGCGCGAACTTCTCGCGACTGGGGAGGGCGCATGACCCCCGAGTGGACGTATGGTGAGCGCGACAGGGCTGTCCGGGATCCGAAACGCGCAAGGAGGAACCGTGAGCACGAAGAAGGCGGAGAAGGAGGCGGAGCGGTTGCTGGTCGCCGCCCGCGCCGCGGTGGACGAGGCCGAGCGAGCGGTGAAAAAGCTCGACAAGCGCTCCCGCAAGACGGCCGAGGAGCTCTCAGCCCGGCTGGAGCAGGCCGCGAAGGACGCGAAGAAGGCGGTCAAGCGCACCGAGAAGACCGCGCGTGCCGCAGCGGCCCAGGCCGATGCGGTGAGCAGCGGAGGCGTCGCCGCGACGCCGTCCAGCGGCATCCCGACGTTCCACGGGCTGCGCGACCGCGCCAAGGCCCAGGGCATCCAGGGGTACTCGCGCATGAACAAGGCGCAGCTGCTGCACGCGCTGGGCGAAGGCTGACCCGTTCACCGGCCGGTAACCGCACCGGCCTAGCGTGAACGCCCGTGACTGACCCCGACGGATCCGCCGCTCCCGGCCTGCTGCTGAGGTCTGCCCTCGCGCCGGCGCCCCGCACCCTGATCGACATCCTCCGCGCGTCGGTGGCCGCCGATCCCGAGGCCTCGGCGATCGAGGACGCGCGTGGCGCGCTGTCCTACCGGGAGCTGCTGGCGAACGTGCTCGCCGCCGCCGGTCGCCTGAGACTCGCGGGCGTGCGCCCCGGCGACCGCGTGGGCGTGCGGATGACGTCGGGAACGCGCGAGCTGTACCTGGCGATCCTCTCGGTGCTCGCCGCGCGCGCCGCGTACGTGCCGGTGGATGCCGATGACCCGCAGGAGCGCGCCGACCTCGTCTTCGGCGAGGCGGCAGTGCGGGGAGTGATCGGGGACGACGGCTATCGCGCCACCGGAGCCGACGAGGCCGTCCCGCTGTTCGGCGTGGATGCCCCGCACCCGAGCACCGCGGCCGTCCCGCTCGTCGACCCGCCGGTGCCCGACGACGACGCCTGGATCATCTTCACCTCCGGCTCGACGGGCACGCCGAAGGGCGTGGCGGTCCGGCATCGCTCGGCCGCCGCGTTCGTCGACGCCGAGGCGCGGGTCTTCCTGCAGGAGGAGCCGATCGGGTCGCAGGACCGCGTGCTCGCCGGGCTCTCGGTCGCCTTCGACGCGTCGTGCGAAGAGATGTGGCTGGCCTGGGGGCACGGAGCGTGCCTGGTGCCGGCCCCGCGCTCGCTCGTGCGCACCGGCATGGACCTCGGCCCCTGGCTGGAGGCGCACCGCATCACGATCGTGTCGACCGTCCCGACCCTCGCCGCGCTGTGGCCGGCGGAGGCGCTCGACAACGTGCGGTTGCTGATCTTCGGCGGGGAGTCCTGCCCGCCCGAGCTCGTGAACCGGCTCGCCATCGAGGGCCGCGAGGTCTGGAACACCTACGGCCCGACGGAGGCGACGGTCGTCGCGTGCGGCACGGCACTGACCGCGGGCGAGCCCGTGCGGATCGGCCTTCCCCTCGACGGCTGGGACCTTGCGGTCGTCGACGCCGACGGCGTCCCGGTCGGTGACGGCGAGACGGGCGAGCTGGTCATCGGCGGCGTCGGCCTCGCCCGCTACCTCGACCCGGCGAAGGACGCCGAGAAGTATGCCCCGATGCCGACGCTCGGCTGGGAGCGCGCCTATCGCAGCGGCGACCTGGTGCGCTTCGATCCCGCTGGGCTGTTCTACCTCGGCCGCGCCGACGACCAGGTGAAGGTCGGCGGCCGCCGCATCGAGCTCGGCGAGGTGGAGGCCGCCCTCCAGGCACTGCCGGGGGTCTCGGGTGCGGCCGCGGCCGTGCGGAAGAGCGCGGCGGGCAACGACATCCTGGTCGGCTACCTCGCCGTCCCCGAGCGCGACGCCTTCGATCGTGCGACGGCGCTCGCTCAGTTGCGGGAGGAGCTGCCCGCGGCGCTCGTTCCGCTACTGGCCGTGGTCGACGACCTCCCGGTGCGCACCTCCGGCAAGGTCGACCGAGCCGCCCTCCCCTGGCCGCTCGACGACACGGCCGACGGTCCCTCCCCCGCCGGCGACGACCCGGTGGCCGAATTGCTCGCCGCCGACTGGCGCAGCGTGCTCGGGCTGCCGGTGACCGGGCCCGACGACAACTTCTTCGACCTCGGCGGTGGGTCGCTCGCCGCCGCCCAGCTGGTCTCCCTGGTGCGTCACCGCCACCCCGACATCAGCGTCGCCGACGTGTACGCGCATCCGCGGTTCGCCGCGATGGCGCAGGCCCTCGCCGAGAGCTCGCCTCTGCCGTCGGCGGCCTCGACCCACGTGGTGCCGCGCACCCCGCGGCGCATGCAGGTCCTGCAGACCGTGCTCGGCCTCCCCCTCTTCATCCTCAACGGGGTGCGCTGGCTGCTCTACCTGCTCACGGCCGCGGCCATCCTGCGTCCGTTCGGCGGCTTCGACGCGCTGCCGGAGGTCGACCTCGTCTGGCTGATCGTCGGCCTCCTGATCTTCGTCACGCCCTGGGGCCGGATGGCGATCGCGGTCGTCGCCGCGCGCCTCCTGCTGGCCGGTGTGAAGCCGGGCGACTACCCGCGCGGCGGCGGCGTGCACCTGCGCCTGTGGCTGGCCGAGCAGGTGGCGCACCAGATCGGGGCCGCGAGCCTCGCCGGGGCCCCGTGGATCAGCTACTACGCGCGAGCACTGGGCGCGAAGATCGGCCCGGGCGTCGACCTCCACACCCTCCCTCCGGTCACCGGGATGCTGCGGATCGGCGCCGGCGCCTCCATCGAGCCCGAGGTCGACCTCGCCGGCTACTGGATCGACGGCGACCTCGTCCGCATCGGCGAGCTGCGCATCGGCGCGGGCAGCACCGTCGGAGCACGTAGCTCCCTCATGCCGGGGGCCAAGATCGGGCGCGGTGCGACCGTGGCTCCGGGCTCGGCCGTCTTCGGACGCGTCCCGGCCGGGCAGACGTGGGCCGGCTCCCCCGCCGTCCGGGTCGGCCGCTCGCACGAGTGGTGGCCGAAGGAGCGTCCGCCGCGCCGCACGCGCTGGGTCTTCGCCTACGCGGTCGCGTCGCTGGTCGTCTCTCTCGCGCCGGTCATCGCCTTCGCAGCGGGTGCGCTCGTGCTTGCAGCGGCGATCCGGGGCGCGGCGAGCATGGCGGACGTCGCCGGGCGCGCGTTCGCCGCGCTGGTCCCCGGCACGCTGGTCGCCGGGCTGGTGCTCGCGGGTCTCGTCGTACTGATGGTGCGGCTGCTCGGCATCGGCATCGAGGAGGGCGTGCACCCCGTGCGCAGTCGCGTCGGCTGGCAGGTGTGGTCGACGGAGCGGCTCCTCGACATGGCGCGCACCATCCTGTTCCCGCTGTACGCCAGCCTCTTCACCCCGGTCTGGCTGCGGATGCTGGGCGCGCGGGTCGGGACCGACGTGGAGGCGTCGACCGTCCTCCTGCTCCCCGCGATGACGCGCATCCGCGACGGTGCGTTCCTCGCCGACGACACGCTCGTGGCGTCGTACGAACTCGGCGGCGGCTACGTGCGCATCGCCCGGGTCGAGATCGGCGAGCGTGCCTTCCTGGGCAACTCCGGGATGGCGGGCGGCGGAAACCGCGTCCCCCGCGACGGTCTCGTCGCCGTGCTGTCGGTCGCGCCCCGCAAGGCCAAGGCGGGCTCGTCGTGGCTGGGGTCCCCTCCCGTCAAGCTGCGGCGCCGCGTGCAGGAGGCCGATGTCTCGCGCACCTACGCGCCCTCCACGGGCCTGCGGGTCGCCCGCACGACGTGGGAGCTGCTGCGCATCGTCCCGGTGCTCGTGACGTGCGCGATCGGACTCGGCGTCGTGCTGGGACTCGGTGCGATCGTCGAGGCGTGGGGCGTGTGGTGGGCCGTGCTGCTCAGCGGGCCCGTGCTGCTCGCCGCCGGAGCCGGGGCCGCCGCGATCAGCTCCGCCGCGAAGTGGGCGCTGCTCGGGAGGCTGCGCGCGGGCGAGCATCCCCTGTGGTCGTCCTTCATCTGGCGCAGCGAGGTCTCCGACACCTTCACCGAAATGGTCGCCGCTCCCTGGTTCGCGTGGGCCGCCGCGGGAACGCCCGCGCTCGTGTGGTGGCTGCGCAGCCTGGGAGCGCGGATCGGGCACGGCGTCTGGATCGACAGCTACTGGCTCCCGGAGGCCGATCTCGTCTCCCTCGGCGACGCGACGACGGTCAATCGGGGTTGCGTCGTGCAGACGCACCTGTTCCATGATCGAATCATGAGCATGGACGAGGTCATCATCGAGCGCGGCGGCACCCTGGGCCCGCACAGCGTCATCCTCCCGGCGGCCGCGATCGGCGCGGAGGCGACGGTCGGCCCGGCCTCCCTGGTCATGCGCGGCGAGACGGTCCCCACCGGAAGTCGCTGGAGCGGCAACCCGATCGGTCCCTGGCGCGAGGTCGTGGTGCGGCAGTACCAGACGCGGGCGGCCCGATGACCGGCGCCACCGCCGCGACGGTCCCGCACACCTACCTCCCGCGCTCCGGCACCGACGACTACGCGGTGCTCTCCTACGACCTGACGCTCGACTACCGGGTGACGACGAACCGCCTCGACGCGGTCGCCGTCATCACGGGCCGCGCCGCCGCGCCGCTCACCGCGATCGTGCTCGACCTGGTGCACCTGCGCGCCAAGAAGGTGCGCCTCGACGGGGAGAAGCGCACGAAGTTCTCGCAGAACCCGACCCACCTGCGCGTGACGCCCTCCACTCCGATCGCCGCGGGCGACGAGTTCCGCGTCGAGATCTCCTACGACGGCTCCCCCGCCCCGCGCCGCACCCGCTGGGGCACCCTCGGCTGGGAGGAGCTGACCGACGGCGTGATCGTCGCCGCGCAGCCGTCGGGCGCGCCGACCTGGTTCCCGTGCAACGACCGGCCGTCGGACAAGGCGTCGTACCGCATCCGGATCACGACGGAGGCGGCGTACACGGTGCTCGCCACCGGTGAACTGGTCGAGCACAGCGTCGGCGCCGGCCGCGGCACCTGGCTCTTCGAACGCTCGGAGCCGACCGCGACCTACCTCGCCGCCGTGCAGATCGGCCGCTACACGCTCGAGCCGCGACGCACCGGCGACGTGGAGGTCGTGCTCGCCTACCCGGCCGCGCTCGCCCGCCGCGTGCTCGCCGACTTCGCTCCGCTCTCCCGGATGCTCGACTGCTTCCAGGAGCGCTTCGGTCCGTACCCGTTCCCGTCGTACACGGTCGTCGTCACGGAGGACCCGCTGGAGATCCCGCTGGAGGCGCAGGCGATGGCCACCTTCGGCGAGTCGCACGTCGACGGCCGCGGCGGCTCCGAGCGCCTGATCGCGCACGAGCTCGCTCATCAGTGGTTCGGCAACAGCGTGGGCCTCGCGAGCTGGCGCGACATCTGGCTCAACGAGGGTTTCGCCTGCTACGCCGAGTGGATCTGGTCGGAGGCGTCGGGTGGCCCGTCCGCCAACGCACTGGCGCGGACTCATCACGCGCTGCTGCGGGTGAAGGCGCACGACCTCGTCCTCGGCGATCCGGGGCCGGACGCGATGTTCGACGACCGCGTCTACAAGCGGGGCGCGTGCACGCTGCACGCGCTGCGCAAGCGGATCGGCGACGAGCGGTTCTTCGACCTGCTGCGCGCCTGGTGCGCGTCGAACCGGTTCGGGACCGTCGACTCCGGGATGTTCGAGGAGCTCGCGGCCGAGTTCGCGGAGGAGCCGCTCGACGAGTTCTTCGACGCGTGGCTGCGCGGAACCCGCTTGCCGTCGCTCTCCGCCTGACGCTCGTGGCGGCCGCTGCAGGCGGGCGGTCCGGACGACGCGCGAGCGCCTCCCGGACCGCGTGACCTTACGGCTTCAGGAGCACCTTGCCGACACGGCCCTGGCGGTCGCTGGCGTGCACGGCGTCGTGGATGTCGTCGAACAGATAGACGCCCGCGACCGGCAGCGTGATGCCGCCGGAGATCGCGGCCGTGATGAGCTCGCCGAACAGGGCGTTCCGCTTGTCGGCGGGCATGGAAGCGCTGACCTTGCTGCCCCAGAAGCCCTTCACGGTCGCCTGCTTGAAGATGACGTCGCCCGACGAGATCGACATGGTGTCGGATCCCATCGCACCGAACGACACCAGCGTCCCGCCCTCGACGAGCAGGTGCAGCAGGTCGCCGCTGGACTCGCCGCCGACGGAGTCCACCGCGGCCGCGATCGGCGCCCCGCCGGTGAGCTCGGCGACGTGCGTGCGCCAGTCGTCGTGCGCGGTCGCGACCACGTTGCGGATGCCTGCCTCGGCGAGCACTGTCACGTCGGCCTCCCGCCGAACGAGCCCGATGACGTTGACGCCGCGGGTAGCGGCGAACTGGGCGAGCAGCCGGCCGACGGCGCCGTTGGCGGCGTTCTGGATGATCCAGTCGCCCGCCTCCACCTCGAGGAAGTCGAGGAGGCTGAGCGCACTGAACGGCATCGCCACGAGCTGGGCGGCGGTCTCGTCGCTCAGGGCTTCGGGCACGGGGATGAGTCCCGCGGCCTTCGCCACGAAGTACTCGCTCCACACCCCGAAGGTGCCGCCGGTGACGACGCGCTGGCCCACCGCCGGAGACTCGACGCCCTCGCCCAGCGCGTCCACGATGCCGACGGCCTCGGTGCCCGCCTGAGCCGGCAGTTCCGGCTTGAAGCCGTAGGTACCGCGGGCGGTCCATAGGTCGTGGTTGTGGATGGGCGAGAGCACGGTCCGCACACGGACCTGCCCGGGCCCCGGTTCCGGGAGCGGTCGCTCCTCCACACCGAGGACCCGGGCAGGGTCACCGAATTCGTGCTGGACGAGAGCGCGCATGGAAGCTCCTTGGCTCGGAAGGACAGGGTCCTCTCCAGCCTAGGCCGCGCACGCCGTGCGTCCGCTGGGCTACTTGAACGTCTTCAGGTTCTTCTCGATCGCGTCGATCACCCCGAGGGCGTCGGAGTACGAACCGGGCAGGAAGTCGGGGGTGCCGACCGCGTGGCCGCCGGAGACGGCTGCCAGGTCCTGGTAGCTCTGCAGGGCGAACAGCTTGTCGATGTTGTTCGCCGGCGTGCCGTCGTTGTTCGTGTAGTAGATCAGGGCGTCGGCGTCGCTCAGCAGGTCGGTCTTCTCGTACGAGACCGACTGGTTGTCGCCGGCCGTGGTGGCGGCGGTGGCCGAGGCGAACTGCGCGCCCAGCTCCTTCAGGATCGCGCCGACGGGCGACGTCTCGCTGTAGATCCAGTAGTTGCCGGCGTCGAAGCCGCCCTGGATGACATCCCACTTCACGGTCGCGAGCTGGGATGCGTAGGTGGAGGAGACGGACGTCACCCGGTCCTCGTACGTCGCCTTGAGTGCGTCGTATTCGTCGGTGACGTTCGCGAAGTCGGCGGTGTACTTCGGGTAGTCCTGCCAGGTGGCGTCGTCGTCGAACGGCGCGAACGCGGTCGGGGCGATCGCCGAGAGCTTCTTGTACGCCTCCTTGAGGTACGGCACGTCGACGCCGATGATCAGGTCCGGCTTCAGGGCCGCGATCTTCTCGAAGTCGATGGTTCCGCCGTCGGTGACCTTGTCGGTCTTCTTCCAGTCGGCGAGGTAGCGCTCGGGCACGTACTGCTCTCCGCTGTTCTCGACGCCGACCGGGGCCACGTCGAAGTCGAGCAGGGACTCCGTGGTCCACGAGTGCACCGACACGATGCGCTTCGGGTGCGTCGGGATCTTCACGGTGCCTTCGGGGGTCGAGACGCTCCGGGTGTCGGAACTGCTTCCGGAGTCGCCGGTGGCGGGGGCGCTGCAGGCCGCGAGGGCGAGCGCGAGGGCGGCGCCGGTGATGGCCAGTGCGACGCGGCGGAGTCCGGGACGGCGGTGGGGGTGCTGTGTCATGTGTCCTTCGATCGGTGGATGGAGCGGGTGGAGGTGGAGAGGGAGTAAGGGCTCAGCGCGCGGAGGTCGGGCGCGCGGAGGGCGGCGGCGCGTCGGCGAACACGCGGCCGGGCGGCCCGAGCGGCACGACGAGCGGGGTGCCCGAGATCGGGTCGGGCAGCACGTGCGCGGGCAGACCGAAGACGTCGTGGACGAGTGCGGCCGTCACGACGTCGGCCGGGGCGCCCTGGGCGACGATGCGGCCCTCGTTCATCGCGATGATGTGGGTCGCGTAGCGGCTGGCCTGGTTGAGGTCGTGGAGCACGGCGACGAGGGTGCGCCCCTCGAGGTTGAGCTCGCGGAACAGCTCGAGCAGCTCGAACTGGTGGGCGATGTCGAGGAACGTCGTCGGCTCGTCCAGCAGGAGGATGCCCGTCTGCTGGGCCAGCGCGAGCGCGACCCAGACGCGCTGGCGCTGCCCGCCCGACAGCTCGTCGACGCGGCGGCCGGAGAGCTCGGTGATGTTCGTGGCGCGCAGCGCGGCGGCGACGGCGGCCTCGTCCTCTGCACTCCAGGTGCGGAAGGCGCTCTGGTGCGGATGGCGGCCGCGCGCCACCAGGTCCGCCACCGTGATGCCGTCCGGTGCGAGCGAGGTCTGCGGGAGCAGGCCGAGTCGGCGGGCGACCTCCTTCGTGCGGTAGGCGTGGATGTCGCGCCCGTCGAGCAGCACCTGGCCGGCGGTCGGGCGCAACAGGCGGGCGAGGCCGCGCAGCAGGGTGGACTTGCCGCACGCGTTCGGCCCCACGATGACCGTGAAGGACCCGTCCGGGATCGCGACGTCGAGGCCCTCGGAGATGGTGCGCCCGTCGTAGCCGAGGGTGGCGCCGGTCACCGCGAGCGGCGCCACGGCAGGGGTGGTCTCGGTCATCGGCGTCGCCCTTCCGCGATCAGGAGCCAGACGAAGTAGCCGCCGCCGAGCACGACCGTGACGAGGCCGACCGGCACGGCCGCCGGGAGGGCGTGCTGCGCCACCCAGTCGGCGGCGAGGAGCAGCACGGCACCGGTCGCGGCCGACACACCCAGGGTCACGCCCGCGGTGCCGGCCAGGCGGCGAGCGATCTGCGGCGCGCTCAGAGCGATGAACGCGATGGGACCGGCGAGGGAGGTCACGGTCGCGCTCAGCGCGACGCCGACGATCGTGGCGGCCAGCCGCGTGCGCTCGACCGGGACGCCGAGCTGGGCGCCGGCGTCGTCGCCGAGCTCGAGCATCCCGAGTCCGCGCGCGAGGGCCGCGGCGCACGGGAACAGGACGATGAACACCCCGCCCGCGAGCAGCAGCTGCGGATACCCGGCGCTGTCGAGCGAGCCCGCGCCCCAGAAGGCGGCGCCGATGGCCTCCATGGTGTCCGTGTGCAGGAGCATCCAGGTGTTGACGGACGTCAGCATGGCGGTCACCCCGATGCCGACGACGATGAGGCGGAAGCCCTGCATCCCGCGCCGGTACGCCAGCGCGTAGACGACGCCCGCGGTCGCGAGGCCGCCGGCGATCGCTCCCCCGGTGACGGCCAGCGACGAGCCGGCGTGGAAGCCGAGCATCACGATCAGCGCGCCGGTGTACGCACCGGTGTCGAAGCCGATGATGTCGGGGCTGCCGAGCGGGTTGCGGGTGAGCGACTGGAAGATCGCGCCGGCCGCTCCCAGGGCGAGGCCGAAGAGCGCGGCGAGCAGGACCCGCGGCAGCCTCCACTCGACCACGATGGTGTGCACGATCCCGCTCTCGCGGCCGGTGAGGGCGCCCACCACCTGGTCGACGCCGAGTGCGTAGGAGCCGGTGGCGAGGGAGAGCAGCGCGATCGCCACGGAGACGGCCGTGAGCACCACGACCGTCACCACCGTGCGGCGCGGCAGCCGGAACGAGAAGCGCCGGCGGCGAACGACGACCTGGCGGGCGCCGAAGTCGACCGCGGCGTCGGCATCGGCTGCCGGGACGCGCGTGCCCGCGGTCACAGGGTCACCGCCCGCGACCGGCGCACGAGGGCGATGAGGACGGGCGCCCCGACGAACGCGGTGACCAGTCCGACCGGCAGCTCGGCCGGGCTCATCACGACGCGGCCGAGGATGTCGGCGCCGAGCAGCAGCACCGGACCGAGCACGATGGAGTAGGCCAGGATCCAGCGCTGGTCGGGCCCGACGATGGCGCGGGCGACGTGCGGGATCATCAGGCCGACGAACGCGATCGGACCGACAGCGGCCGTGGCCGCGCCCGCGAGCAGAGTGACCGCCACCACCGCGAGGGTGCGTGTGACGGCGGCGCGGCTGCCGAGTGACGCCGCCAGGTCGTCGCCGAGCGCGAGGGCGTTGAGCCCGCGGGTCGCGATGGCGGCCACGACCAACCCGACCAGCACGACCGGCGCTACGACCGCGGCAGCCTGCACCGGCTGTGCCACGAGGCTGCCGGCCGACCACCCGAGCATGCGCTGGAACGCGGTCGGGTTCGCCAGCTGGATGGCGGAGGTGATGCCGCCGAGCACGGCCGCGACGCCGATCCCGGCCAGTGTCATCCGGAGCGCGGTCGCCCCTTCGCGGGCGCTCATCCCGATCAGCGCGACGACCACGGTGGCGACGACCGCGCCGAGCAGCGCGAGCCACAGGTACTGGCCGATGTCGTGCATCCCGAGCACGGCGACGCCGAGCGTGACCGCGAGCGCCGCGCCGGCGTTGACGCCGAGGATGCCGGGGTCGGCCAGCGGGTTGCGGGTGAAGGCCTGGATGACGCCGCCCGCGACGCCGAGCGCGGCCCCCGCGAGCACGCCGAGCAGGGTGCGCGGCACCCGCAGGCCGGTGATCACGAGGTCGTCGTCGGAGCGACCAGGATGCAGCACTGCCGGGAGCACGTGGTCGAGCGGGATCGCCTTGGCCCCGACCGCGATGCTCGCGCCGAGCAGGACCACCAGGAGGGCGAGAGCGACGAGCAGCCAGCCCAGCCGCCAGGTCAGCGGCCGGGCGGTGCGCTCGCGTCGCGCCTCCGAGGGGGCGATGGGGGCGCGAAGGGACACGGGCGACTCTCTGAGGGGGGGCGACGTCGGGAGGCGGCTCGAAGTACTTAGGTAAGGCTAACCAAAGCGGCCAGAGGTCAGCGTATGTCACCGCGCGGGGTCCGCGCTATCGGGGATCCGACACGTCGTATCGCGAAGCCGCCACGTTCCACAGCGCGGCGAAGTGACCGCCGGCGGCGACGAGGTCGGCGGGAGACCCCGCCTCCACGATCGCGCCGCCCTCCATCACCACGATGAGGTCCGCCTCCGCGGCCTGCTCGAGGCGGTGGGCGACCACGATCGCCGTGCGTCCGGCGATGGCCGCGCGGGCCGCCGCGTCGAGGGTGCGCGCCACGTCGCTCCCCGCCTCCGCGGTGGCCTCGTCGAGCACGGCGACCGCCGGGTCGACCAGCAGCAGCCGTGCCAGTGCGAGGTGCTGCGCCTGCTGCGGGGTCAGCGGGTGGCCGCCCGCGCCGATCCGGGTCGCCGCGCCGTGGGGAAGCGCGTCGATCCAGGAGGCCGCGCCGGTCGCATCGAGCGCCGCTCGCATCTCCCGCTCCCCCGCCGTCGGTGCGCCGAGCCGCAGGTTGTCGGCCACCGTGCCGGCGAAGACGTGGGTCTCCTGTGAGACCATCGCGACGGTCGCCCCTCGGTCGGTGGGCGCGATCGCTCCGACGTCGACGCCGTCGTGGCGGACGCCGCCCGCGTCCGCGGAGCGCACGCCCGCGATGAGGGACGCGAGCGTGCTCTTGCCGCTGCCGGTCGTCCCGACCACGGCGACGTGCGTGCCGGCTGCGATGGTGAGCGAGACGCCCTCCAGCAGCGGGAGGCCGTCGTAGCCGAAGTGCACGTCGCGCAGCTCGACGGATCCACCACCGGGCGGCCGGGATGATCCGGCCACGGTGCGGGACCCGACGTCGACGACGCCCACCAGTCGCGCCAGGCTGGCCGACGCACGCTGGAGGTCGTCGGCGGTTCCGAGCGCGTCGTTGATCGGGTTGAACAGTCCGGCGAAGAAGAGGGCGGCGGCCGTGGCCTGCCCGATGTCGGCTCCGGCCGAGCGGACGAGCAGGAACGCCACGGCCAGGATCGCGCCGAGCCCGAGGAACTCCGCCAGGTTGAGGCGGCCGTAGAAGCGCGTCATCGTGCGCGTGGCCTCGAGCTCCACCTCCACCGCCTCCAGCGACGCCTCGTGTGCACGGCCCGCTCGCTCGCCGTGCAGCCCGAACGCACGGATGGTGGGCAGCGCGGCGAAGGTCTCCAGCAGAGTGGCGGCGCGGCGACCGGCCGCGCGCCGACCGTCCGCGTAGATGCGGCCCGAGCGGCGCAGATACCAGCGCACCGTCACCGCCTGCACGGGCACGGCCACGAGGGCCGCGAGGGCGAACCGGGGATCGAGCCCGGCCAGCCCGACGAGCGTCACCGCGATGGTCACAGCCGCGGTGAGCAATCGGCCCAACGCCCCCTGTGCGACCTCCGCCACCTGCTCCACGTCGTCGGTCACGCGGGAGACCAGGTCGCCCGACCCGGCCTCGACGTCGGCCAGCGGGAGGGTGGCGGCGGCCCTGACCACCTCCTCCCGGAGCCGGCCGAGCGGGGGCAGCACCGCGTGCGCGAGCAGGATCCCGGAGGCCCACGCCGCCAGTCCGCCGACGACCGCGCACCCGGCGAGCAGCCCGAGCGGCGCGACGAGCGCGAGCGGTTCTGCGCGATCGGTGAGCAGCTGGGCGATCCAGCCGATGCTGCCCGGGATGCCGAGACCGGCTGCCGCGCCGACGACGAGGGCGACCGCGGTTGCGGCCAGCGTCGAGCGCGAGTGCGCGAGGGCTGTGGCGGCGAATCGGCGCACCTCGCGCGGGGAGGCGACGGGGAGGAGCGTCCGCCGGCTCATCGTGCAGCCTCCATTCGGTCGCCGCCGTCGACGGGCACGACCTCGTCGCAGCGCGCCAGCCAGGCGGGCGACGAGGTCAGGACGACGGTGGTCCGCCCGTTCCGGAATGCGCGCACCCGCTCGGCGATGACGTCCTCGGTGGCAGCGTCGATCGCGGTGGTCGGGTCGTGCAGCACCAGGATCGGCGGATCCGCAGCGAGGGCGCGGGCCAAGGCGACGCGTTGCCGCTGGCCGCCCGACAACCGCAGGCCGCCCTCCCCCACCTCGTCGGCGACGATCTCGTCGGCGAATGCGGCATGGAGGGCCGGCCCGACCCGATCGGCGGGGCCGACGACGGCGACGTTGTCGCGAGGCGAGCCCTGGAAGAGCGCGGACTCGTGCGGCGCGATGAGGAGCCCGGGTCGGGACGCTCCCGCCTGCCGCAGCGCCGCGAGCATCGCGGCCGCGTCCGCCGCACTGGCGGTGGGGATGCCGACCATCGCGCCGCCCGGCACGGTGAAGGTACCGGCGGGCCCGTCGACGTGGAGCGCGGCGGAATGGTCTAGCGCCTCATCCCGCGCCGCCGCAGGTGCGGTGTGCGGGGCGCTCGCGTCGGCACGCAGCAGTCCCAGGATCCGCGTCGCCGAGGCACGTGCCCGGGCGGCCGCCGCCGGGACGGCCGCCAGCGTCTGCAACGGTCCCGCGAGGAACTGCGCGAGACCGAGGGAGGCGATCAGGCCGCCCAGGGACAGCGCCCCGCTCAGGGCGAGCCACCCGCCGACGCCGACCACCAGCAGCAGGTAGAGCCCTGTGGTCATCACGGTCACGCCGTCGCGCAGGGAATGCGCGCGCACGGCCCGCGTCGCGGCGCCTGTCGCCGACCTGCTCGCGTCCGTGTAGCGGCGGGAGGCCGTCGTCTCGGCCGCCAGACCCTTGACGACGCGCAGTCCGCGCACGAGGTCCTCCGCCAGTACCGCCGCGCGTCCCGCCTCTCGCTGCTCGTCCCCGCTGCGCGCCTCCACCCCGCGGGCGATCGCCGCGTTGGCGACGAGCACCGCGACGGTCCCGATCACGATCACCAAGCCCAGCAGCGGAGACGATGCCAACAGGACGACCGCGGCAGCGACCAGCGCGACGGCCGCAGCCAGCGCCGAGGCGATCACGCCGACGAAACCGCCCACCCGGTCGGCGTCGCTCGACGCGCGGGTGAGCAGCTCGCCCGGCGCGTGCTCGTCGACCGCGCCCGGGCGGGCGTCGAGGATGCTTTCGACTACGCGCATCCGGAGAGCATGACCGGCGTGCTGTTTCGCCCGGGCGCTGGCGCGAGCGCCGAAACGGTACGACGAGGAGAGAAGGGCGAAGTCCGCCGCGAGGACGGCCAGCCAGAACCCCAGTTCGAGCGGCGTCCCGCCGGCGATCGCCCCGCTCACGGTGGCGCCGATCACGACCGGCACCAGTGCTTCGCCCATCTGGTGCGTGCTGTAGAGCAGACACGCCAGAGCCATGTCCCGGCGGCGGGAGCCGACAGCCCACGTCAGCAGCGCGCGCGGCGAACGCGGGATCGGAGCCGGGCGAGCAGACGGAATGGAGCGTGGCACCCTCCGACCCTAGGCGCCGGGTCAGCTGACGGGTGAGCGCTATGCTGACAATGCATAGCGCGGAATCGCCACCCGTCCGGTTCCCGCACGAGAGGAGCCACGGGCGTGAGCACCGACGTCATCGAACTGCACCGCTTCGCGCTCGACCGCGGCGAAGGCTTCGAGCCGCACCGTCATGACGACCACCAGCTCATCTGGGCCTCATCCGGCGTCCTGACCGTCGAGGTCGAAGGCCGCTACTGGGTGCTCCCGACGACGCTCGGGCTGTGGATGCCCGCGGGCGTGCTGCACGCGCCGCTCGCCGTGCGCGATTCCGTGATGGAGGGCATCTACTTCGACCCCGAGCGCACGCCCGTCTCCTGGACCGCGCCGACCGTCGTGCGGATGAGCCCGCTCAGCCAGTACCTCGTCGCCTACCTCGGCGACGACCTCGGCGCCGAGGAGCGCGCCCGCGCCGAGCGCGTCCTCGTCGACACCCTGCGTCCGGTCGGCAAGCGCGCCATCGCCGTGCCCCTCCCGAGCGATCCCCGCGCCCGGGACGTCGCCCGCCTCCTGCTCGCCGACCCGGCCGACCGCCGCAGCCTGGACGAGTTCGGCCGCGAGGTCGGCGCCAGCGCCCGCACGCTCCTCCGGCTGTTCCAGGCCGAGACCGGCATGAGCTTCGGCACCTGGCGCACGCACGCCAAGCTCCAGGCCTCCGTCGCGCTGCTGGCCGAGGGCGAGACCGTCTCCCGCGTCGCCTACCGGGTCGGCTACAGCACGCCCAGCGCCTTCATCTCGGCGTTCCACCGCGTCGCGGGTCACACGCCGGGCGCCTACTTCGCGCCCGGAGCGGACCGCCCCGGCGAGGCGCGAGCGGAGCACTAGTCGCACTCGAGGCCGAGCGGTATCGGACCGCGACCGCAGTCCGTCTCCAGTAGGGCGGACGGGACTTGAACCCGTGACCGGCGGATTATGAGTCCGATGCTCTAACCAGCTGAGCTACCGCCCCGGTCGTGTGCCGCCCGGTCACTCCGGGGCGGGCACGCTGTCGGCCGCGTCCGTCACCGGGTCGGCCACCGGCTCACCACGATACAGGCTCTCGAAGGTCGAGATCGTGCGCTGGATGTCGTGCGAGGCGACGATGCGGAGCGACGCGTTCTTGAGCACGTCGAGCTGCTCCTGCGGCAGGGTGAGCACGCTCTCGAGCTTGTCGGCGAGGTCCTGCGCGTCGCCCGGGCGGAACAGGTGACCGTTCTCGCCGTCGTGCACCAGGTGCGGGAGTGCCATGGCGTCGGCCGCGACGACCGGGAGCCCGGAGGCCATGGCCTCCATCGTCGCGATCGACTGCAGCTCGGCGATCGACGGCATCGCGAAGACGGTGGCGCGCGTGTACGCGGCGCGGAGCTCCTCGTCGGTCACGTAGCCGAGGAAGTTCACCCGGTCGGCGATGCCGAGCGTCTCGGCCATGGCCTGGAGGTTCTTGAACTGGTCGCCGCCGCCGACGATCTCGAGCTGCGCGTCGAGGGAGGCCGGGAGCAGGGTGATCGCCTTCAGGAGCACGTCGATCTGCTTCTCGCCGGTCACGCGGCCCACGAAGAGGATGCGGTTGGCCGTGCGCGGGGTGAAGTCGGGGGTGTAGTTCTGCGCGTCGATGCCACACGATATGGCGTGCACGCCACGCAGGCCGGTGGCCTTCTCCAGGAAGTCCGCGGCCTTGCGCGTCGGCGTCGTGACGGCCTCGGCGCGATCGAAGCTCTTGCGCGCGTCCCGCCACTCGAGGGCGACGAGCACTCGCTGGAGGAACTTCGGGATGACCGTGAACTCCATGATGTTCTCGGGCATGACGTGATTGGTCGCGATGATGCGGATGCCGCGCTTCTGCGCCTCGTAGGCGAGGCCGCGGCCGACCACGATGTGCGACTGGAAGTGAACGACGTCCGGCTTCACCTCGTCGAGCACGCGGCGCGCGTTCGCCTTACTCATCCACGGCAGCGCGAAGCGGAGCCAATCGTGGGGATACCAGCGCCAGCTGCGCAGGCGGTGCGCGGTCATCTTCTGGCCTTCGTGCTCCTCGACCCACGTGCCGTGCTTGCGGCTCGCCGCGGGCGCGACGACGTGGACATCGTGGCCGTGCTCGACGAGGCCGGCGGAGAGCCGCTCGGCGAAGCGGGCGGCGCCGTTCACGTCGGGGGCGAAGGTGTCGCACCCCATGAGGATGGTCAGCGGCTTGCGGGCCGGGGCGGGCGGCGTGTCGTTCGTTCCGCTCGGATCTGGCACGTGGTTGGTCCCTACTGTCGTGGGCCGGGTCGGTGGTCCGGCGACGGTTTCGGCGTGCCGGGCGGTGGTCCGCTCCGGCCGATTCAACGGCTTAGTCTAGGCCGGATTCCGTCGAGGTCTCTGCGACGCGCGCGGCGGGCGGCGTCTCGGAGGAGGCCTGAGGGTGGTATTTCGCCAGCTGGAAGACGCCGTACATAGCGACCGCGCCGGTCAGCGCGAAGCCGACCATCGCCCACCAGGGGGCGCCGGCGGCCTCGTCGAGGACCACGATTCCGATGGTCACGGCGACGAGTGGATCGATGACCGTGAGGCCGGCGATGACCAGGTCCGGCGGGCCGGACGAGTACGCGTTCTGCACGAAGTACGCACCGAGCCCGGCCGCGGCGAGGAGGGCGACGATGCAGAGCACCAGCAGCCAGTCCCACTCGTTGTTCGAGACGCGGTCGATGACGACCTTCGCCAGCGTCGCCACGAAGCCGTAGAGGACGCCGGCGCCGACGATGTACATGATCGCCTTGAACCGGTGCCGCAGGAAGAAGAACAGACTCCCGAACACGAGCAGCACGAACGCCAGGATGATCAGGATGATGATCAGCGACCGGCTCGTGACGGGCACGTCCCGCGCGAACACCGCCGCGATCAGCACGAACGCGCCGACACCGCCCACGCAGAGACTGACGGCGACCACCGAGCGCCGGTTGAGGCGCACGCCGCTCACTCGTGCGTTCAGGATGCTCGTGATCACGAGCCCGACCACACCGAGCGGCTGGACCAGGATCAGCGGCGACAGCTTGAGGCTCACGAGCTGGAAGACGATCGCCAGGCCGAGCAGCAGCGTGCCGATCACCCAGGACGGCCGCGCGAGCAGCAGTCCGAGCTGGCGCAGGTTCAGGCCGGACGACGCGTCGCTGGTCTGCGACTCCACCTTGGCGACGCCGTGGTGCTGCAGCTGCGCGCCGATCGAGAGGAAGCACGCGCCCACGAGCGCGATGGGGATGCCGAGGAGCTGGCTCGGCTGGTACGTCAGCTCGAGCGCGTCCATCAGTTCCGTTCCCACCCCACGACCCTACCCAACATGCAGCCGATAGTCTTGCCGAATGGCCGTCCTCCCCATCCGGATCACCGGTGACCCCGTCCTGCACTCCCCCGCCGCACCCGTCACGGAGTTCGACGACGAGCTGCGACAGCTCGTCGAGGACATGTTCGAGACGATGGACGCGGCCCCGGGCGTCGGCCTCGCCGGCCCGCAGGTCGGCGTGCCGCTGCGCCTCTTCGTCTTCGGCTGGACGGACGACGACGACGTCCTGCACCGCGGCGTGGCGATCAACCCGGTGCTCTGGCAGAGCCCGCTCTCGATCGACGAACTGGACGAGGACGAGGAGTCCGAGGGCTGCCTGTCGTTCCCGGGCGAGCGCTTCCCGCTGCGCCGGGCCGAGTACGTCATCCTGCGCGCCGTCGATCTGACGGGCGAGCCGTTCGAGATCGAGGCGGACGGCTGGCTGGCGCGCATCTTCCAGCACGAGTTCGACCACCTCGACGGCGTGCTCTACGTCGACCGCCTCGCGCACCCGTACGCCAAGACCGCGGCGAAGACGCAGCGCAAGAACAGCTGGGGCGTGCCCGGACTCAGTTGGCTGCCGGGTCGCGACCACCTGGAGGACTGACCTCCGTCGGCTCCCGCCAGCGGCGTTCGGAAGCGTGGCCTCCTAGCGGCGCAGCTCCACGCCGTGCACGCCGTTGTGGTGGCGCAGGGCGGGGAACACGACCGCCAGGGTGAAGCCGACGCCGGGGACGGTCTTCGCATTCAGCACCCCGCCGAAGAGCGCGGCGCGATCGCGCAGCTCGTTCAGACCCGCGCCCTCGTAGTACGCGGTGACCGCTCGCAGGTCCTCCTCGATGGAGTACGCGGTCGCCGCATCCACTCCCTCGCGGTCGAGGCCCTGGCGCCGGGCGGCGGCGCGGATGCCGTCGTCCTCGACGCTCACCTGCAGGCCGTCCTGGGTCCAGACGAACGAGACGGAGACCCGCGTGCCGGGGCCGCCGTGCTTCAGCGCGTTCTCCAGGCTCGTCTGCAGGATGCGGAAGACGGCCAGCTCGGCGCCCTGGCGGAGGGCGAACGACTCGCCGGTCTCGGTGAACGTCACCTCGATGCCGGCGTCGCGCATGATCCGGAACAGGTCGCGGGCGGAGTGGAGGCGCGGCTGCGGCTGAGCGGCGTCCTGCCCTTCCCGCACGACGTTCTGGAGGCGGCGCAGGTCGCCGAGCGCATCCCGGGCGGCGGTCTCGAGCGCCGGAGTGGACCGGGCGGCGGCGGCCGGATCGGTGGAGGCGGCGTAGCGGATGCCCTCTGCCTGCGCCACCAGCCGGGTCACGGTCTGCACGGCCACGTCGCCCAGCTCGCCCGCGATGCGGAACCGCCCCGCCTGCTCGGCGAGCTCGAGTTCACGGTCGATGCGGTCCCACTCCGACTCCTCGCGGGAGTCGCGGAGGCGGCGGTAGCGGCGGTTCTCGAACAGCCAGAGGGTCAGGAGCGCGAGCGCCGCCACCAGCAGCACGGCGCCGATGATCAGAGCGAGCGGGGTCATCACGGTCCTTCCTCGGCCGCCTGCGCGGCCCGGAAGATCCTATCCCGGGCCGCGCGAGGGGGCTGCCGGCGCCGGTCAGACGCCGTCGGAGCGGTTCGCTCGCAGCACTTCGAGCCGCGCGCGGTACTCGACCTCGTCGATGTCGCCGTTCGCGTAGCGCTGGGCGAGCGTCTGCTCGGCGGAGCGGGTCGCGGAGTGGGCCCATCCGGGCCCGCCGAAACCACCGCGGGCGGCCGCGGCACGACGCCAGCGACGCCCGGCCAGGCTGAAGATGAGCACGAAGACGGCGATCCAGAAGAGGGGGATGAGGAGGAACAACCAGCCGAACCCGAAGCCGGGACCGGCCCAGACGGTGCAGGGAGCGGCGGCCAGTGCGGTCGCGACGGCGGAGCTGAACATGGTGGGTCCAATCGGTCGATGCCGCCCGCGGCTCTCGCGGACGGTGACTCCAGCCTCCGCGTCGCACCGGTTCCGCGAATCCGCCCCGGGGAGTGACCTGGCCTACTCCCCCGGGAGCAGCGTCGGCCCGAGGCTCGGCGTCACACCTGACCCGGCCGCACCAGGCCGGTCTCGTAGGCGAGCACCACGAGGTGCACGCGGTCGCGCGCGCCGAGCTTCGTGATGATGCGCGAGACGTGGGTCTTCGCGGTCAGAGGGCTCAGGTACAGCCGCTCGGCGATCTCCGCGTTGGTCAAGCCGTGTCCGACCAGGGCGAGCACTTCCCGCTCGCGCTCGGTCAGCACCGCGAGGCGCTCGAGGTCCGGCGCCGGCCCCAGACCGCCCGCGACCCGGGAGAGGAGGCGCCGTGTCGCGCCCGGGGACAGCAGGGCATCCCCCTCGGCGACGACACGGATGGCGCGCAGCAGTTCGACCGGCTCGGTGTCCTTCACCAGGAAGCCGCTCGCGCCCGCGACGATCGCCTGAGCGACGTACTCGTCCAGCTCGAAGGTCGTCACGATCACGATCCGGGTGCCCGCGAGGGCGGGGTCCCGCACGATCTCACCGGTCGCCCACAGACCGTCGCCGTCCGGCATCCGGATGTCCATCAGCACCACGTCGGGCGCGGTGCGGCGGATGACGTCGACCGCCTCTCGCCCTGTCGCGGCCTCCCCGACGACCTCCAGGCCGTCCTCCGCCTCGAGCAGAGCACGGAAGCCGGCCCGCACCAGATGCTGGTCGTCGGCCAGCACGACCCGGATCATGCGGCCTCCGCCGGTCGCGCCGGGAGACGCGCCTCGACGGTCAGGCCACCGCCGTCGGTCGCGCGCGTGCCGAACCGCCCTCCGAGCAGCTCGGCGCGCTCGCGCATCCCGAGCATCCCCTTGCCCTCGGTCACGGCGTCATCGGGCCGCCCGCGCCCGTCGTCGGCGATGGTGAGGACGTACCAGCCGTCGACCTCCGCGATGCGGATGTCGACGTGCTGCGCCTGGGCGTGGCGCCCGGCGTTGGTCAGCGACTCCTGCACGATGCGGTAGAGCGCGTGGCCCGTGGCCGCGGAGGCGCCGTGCGGCAGGGTGTTCTCGTACGTGACCTCGAGTCCCGCGCGGCGATAGGTCTCGACGAGCACGGGGATCCGCGAGACGTCGGGCTCGGGAGACCGGTCGGCGTAGCCGTCCGAGCGGAGGAAGCCGAGCACGCCCCGCACCTCCTCGAGCGCTTGACCGCTGGTCGTCTTGATCGCCTCCAGGCTCTCGCGCGCCTTCTCGGGCCGGGTGTCGAAGAGGTGGAGGCCGACGCCCGCCTGCACGCTGATCTGCGAGAGCGAGTGCGCGAGCACGTCGTGCAGCTCGCGGGCGATGCGCAGCCGCTCCGCCTCGGCCGCTGCCTCGCGGCGTGCGGCGAGGGTGCGGGACACCTCGCGGAAACGCTCGCGGCGGTTGCGCAGCGCCTCCCCCACGCCCAGCAACAGGACCAGCACGAGCGCGAGGATCAGCGGACGGATGATGGAGGTCGGCCGTGACGTCAGCAGGAACGCGGCGAGTGGCGCTGCGACCGCGAAGGCGGCCAGCGTCCACCAGGCCCACACGCGTGCGCCGCGGACCACGGCGCCGACCACGGCGAAGGCCAGCGGCAGGGCGCTGAGCGGCGGGCCGTTCGTCAGAGCGATCGCCGGCACGCACAGCACGGCGATGGCGACCACGACGGGTCCGGGATGCGCCCGGCCGAGCGCGAGCAGGCCCGACGAGAGGAAGGCGATCAGCATCGCGACCGCCGTGAGCGGGTGTCCCGCCGCGTCGAAGAACGCGATCAGCAGCCCGGGCAGCTGGAGCAGCGCCACGACGACCACCGGGAACCAGCGCGTGCCGCGCGGTCCTTCCCGATCCGTCCAGGGCGGCGTGCGCGTGCCGACGGGGGTCTCGTCACGCGGGGAGAGGGGCATCTCCCCATGCTAATCACGCGTCGGGCCGCGGTCGTGCGCCCGGGGGTGGCTGCCGGGTACTCCCGGCTACTCCCCCGGGAGTACGCGGCTCACGTACGGCCGCCTCACGGGTTGTGCTCGGCGTCGAACCCGCCGTCGTCCTGGACGGGTTCGAACAGCGTGCCGAACGCCGGTCCACCGAAGGCGGTCAGGCCCGCCTCCTCGACCCGCGCCGCCTGCGCGTCGTCGTCGTCCTCGAACTCCTCGTACGGCTCGTCGGGTTCCTCCGGCGTACCCGCATCCTCGCGTCCCTCGCTCATGGCGCCCTCCTCTGGTCAGAGCCGCTGCTCTAGGGTCGGAGGGTAGACCCGGATGGTGAACGGAGGATGTATTCCGTGCACGGCATGGAAAGCGAAAGATCCCGGTCACACCGCCCTGCTGGGCGGGTGACCGGGATCCGGTGGCTCCCCGACTTGGACTCGAACCAAGAACCTGCCGGTTAACAGCCGGCTGCTCTGCCAATTGAGCTATCGAGGAATGCTTGATCAGCGAAGCCACTGTAGCAAGGATTCGGGCCGGTTGAGAAATCGGGCCCGCATCTCGCGCGCGTCGCGTGCGTCGGCCGCTAGTAGCCGGCCTCCGGGTCCACCAGGCCGACGAAACGACCGTCTCCGAGGAACGCCGCGACGTTGAGCCGGACGCGCTCCGCGAGCAGCGGGGCGACCATCTCCGGGGTGTCCGCCTGGTGCGGCGTGATGAGGCAGTTCGGCTCGTCCCAGAGCGGATGCCCGTCGGGCAGGGGCTCCGGATCCGTCACGTCGAGACCCGCACCGGCGAGGCGGCCCTCGCGCAGTGCGGCGAGCAGGGCATCCGTGTCCACCAGTCCACCGCGGGCGATGTTGACCAGCACGGCCGACTTCTTCATCGCCGCGAACTCCTCCTCGCCCAGGAGGTGCCGGGTGCCGCCGGTGAGCGCGGCCGCCACGACCACGACGTCCGCGGACGGCAGCGCCTCGCCGAGCCGGTCGGTCGGCAGGGTCCGCTCCGCGCCCGCTACTGGATCGGACGAACGGCGCACGACCGTGATCCGCACGCCGAACGGCTCCAGGAGGCGGATGAGCTCGAGCGCGATGCCGCCGGCGCCGATGATCACCACGTCCATCCCGTAGAGCGAGCGGCCTTCCGGCTCGGTCGCCCAGCTACGCGCACGCACGCGCGTTGGGAGCACGCGCAGCAGCGCGAGTGTCAGGGTCAGGGCGTGCTCGGCGACCGGCTGGGCGTAGGCGCCCTTCGCGCTCGTCCAGATCAGCCCCGGTCGCGCTTCGGCGGCGATCGTGCGGGCGAACGCGTCCACGCCGGCGAACGGCAGCTGCACCCAGCCGATCGCGGGATGCGACTCCAGCGCCGCTGCGAACCCCTCGGGATCGCGATAGTCGAGCCAGACGAGGCCGCGGGTCGCGTCCGAGATCGGCTCGACGGCTCCTCCCGACGCCTCGACGGCATCGATGAACGCCTGCTCGGCGTGCGGGAGCACGGCGATCGGGCCCGGTTCGGGCCGCTGGTCCTCGGGCAGCGGCTCGGCCTCCACCGCGAGCACGGCGCGGTGCTGACCGGCCCCTCGGCCGGTGTTCGCTTCGGGCATGTCGGACTCCTGGTTCTTGATCAATCGGCGGTGTGCTGCGGGCGCCGTTCGGTGCGGCGCGAGGTGGTGCCGAGCGCGCGGGCGAGACCGGCGACGAAAGGGTGAGCGGGATCGGCGAGAACGTCTTCGATCGGGCCGTAGCCGACGGTCCGGCCGCCCTGCAGCACGAGGCAGGCGTCCGTCGCGCGGCGGAGCACCGCGGGATCGTGGCTGACGATGACGGCGGAGAAGTCGTCGTGTCCGCGCAGCTGGGCGAGCAGGTCGATCACGGCGTCGCGGACGGTCGCGTCGATCCCGGCCGTCGGCTCGTCCGCGACCAGTACGCTCGGGCCGAGCACGAGGGCGCGCGCGAGCGCCACCCGCTGTCGCTGCCCTGCGCTCAGCTCGTAGGGGTACTTCGCCAGCACGCTCAGCGGCAGGTGGACCGTGTCGAGGATGGTGGCTGCACGCTCCCCCGCCGCCCGGCGGGAGTAGTGCTGGTCGCGTTCGAAGATCGGCAGCGTGACGTTGTCCTGCACGCTCAACGACGGCTCGAGCGTGCTCGCGGCGTCCTGCGGGAGGTACCCGACGTGGAACGTGACCTCGGCGAGGTCGCGCTTGCGCGCCTTGCGCAGTGGGTGGCCGAGCACCGTGGCCTCACCGCCGCTGATCCGCGGACCGGGATCGGCCGAGCGCGCGGGCAGCACGTGCCCCGCCAGGACCTCGGCGAGCGTGCTCTTGCCGGAGCCGGTCTCGCCCAGCACGCCCAGGATCTGCCCCGTCTCCAACCGGAAACTGACCCCGCGCAGGGCGACGCACGACCGGCTGACGCCCCGCGCGGGGTACTCGACGGAAAGGTCGCTGACGAGGACGGCGGGATCGGAACTCACAGATCGACCCTAGGCGGTCTACCCCCGCAATGTGCGCAGCGCCTCGCGCCGCTCGGCCTGTTCGATCGGATCGGGCACCGGGAGCGACGCCAGGAGGCGCTGCGTGTACGGGTCCTGCGGGTCGCCGAGCACCTGCTCCCCCGTCCCCTCTTCCACCAGCAACCCGTGGTGGAGCACCGCGATCCGGTCGGCGAGCAGATCGACGACCGCCAGATCGTGGCTGATGAAGAGGGAGGCGAACCCGAACTCGCGCTGCAGCTCGGCGAAGAGCTCCAGCACGCGGGCCTGCACCGAGACGTCGAGCGCCGAGGTCGGCTCGTCCGCGATCAGCAGCGACGGCTCCAGCGCGAGAGCGCGCGCCAGGCTGGCGCGCTGCCGCTGACCACCGCTGAGCTCGTGCGGGAAGCGGTCGCCGTAGCTGCGCGGCAGCTGCACCGCCTCCAGGAGCTCGTCGACCCGCATGCGCGCATCCGCCGGGGAGTCGGCGCGGCCGTGCACCACCAGCGGCTCGGCCACGCAGTCCGCGATGGTGAGCAGCGGGTTGAAGCTCGACGCCGGGTCCTGGAAGACGAACCCGATGTCGCTCCGCACGGGCCGGAACTCGCGTTCGCGGACCCCGTTCATCTCGATCCCGAGCACCTTCAGCGACCCGCTGCTGACCTTGGTCAGCCCGGCGATGGCGCGTCCGATGGTGGTCTTGCCCGAGCCGGACTCGCCCACCAGGCCGAGCACCTCCCGCGGCCGGATCTGGAAGTCGACGCCGTCCACCGCCACGAACCCGGGGCGGCCGAGGCGGCCCGGGTACTGGATGCGCAGGTCCTGCGCCGTGACGACGGGTGCGACGTCGGGCGCCGCCTCCCGCGCCTCCGCACGCTCGCGCGTCTGCACGGCGCCTTGGCCGATCTTCGGCACGGCCGCGAGCAGCTTCTTCGTGTACTCCGCCTGCGGCGAGGCGAACAGCGTGCGCACGTCGGCCTGCTCGACGAGCTCGCCCTGGTACATCACCGCGACGCGGTCGGCCAGGTCGGCGACGACGCCCATGTTGTGGGTGATGAGCACGATCGCGGCCCCGAACTCGTCGCGGCAGCGGCGCAGCAGATCGAGGATCTCCGCCTGCACCGTCACGTCGAGGGCCGTCGTCGGCTCGTCCGCCACGATCAGGCCGGGGTTCAGCACGAGGGCCATCGCGATGACGATGCGCTGCTTCTGGCCGCCGGAGAACTGGTGCGGGTAGTACTTGACCCGCTTCTCCGGCTCCGGGATGCCGACGCGCTCGAGGATCTCGATCGCCTTCGCCCGGGCCTCCTTCTTGGAGATCCGGCCGTGGGCGCGCAGGCCCTCGGCGATCTGCCAGCCGACGGGATAGACCGGGTTGAGCGCCGTCGACGGCTCCTGGAACACCATCGCGACGTCGGTGCCGCGCACGGCCCGCAGCTGATGCTTGGTCAACGAGACGACATCCGCCTCGCTCGTCCCGTCCTTGCTCCGGAGCACGACGGCGCCCGAGGCGGTCGCCGTCTCCGGCAGCAGGCCCAGGATGGTCTTCGCCGTCACGGTCTTGCCCGAGCCGGACTCGCCGACGATCGCCAGCACCTCTCCCGGTCCGACCCGCAGGGTCACGTCGTCGACGGCCTTCACCGGTCCGGCGTCGGTCGCGAACGTCACCGACAGGTTGTCGATCTGCACCACGTCGCTCATGGCTTGACCTCGATTCCGTGCTCGTCGAAGGACTCGCCGCCCTCCAGTCCATCCAGCCCCGCAGGACCCGCGGTGAGCGGGCCTCCGGCGACCACCGACGTCTCGGCCACCAGGCCCGACGCCGCAGCCGCCCGGCGGCGCCCGCGCAGTCGCGGGTCGGCCAGGTCGTTGAGGCTCTCGCCGACCAGGGTGATGCCGAGCACCACGAGCACGATCGCCGCGCCCGGGAAGACCGAGGTCCACCAGATCCCGCTGGTCACGTCCGAGAGGGCCTTGTTGAGGTCGTAGCCCCACTCGGCCGCAGCGGTCGGCTCGATGCCGAAGCCGAGGAAGCCGAGGCCCGCCAGCGTGAGGATCGCCTCGGAGGAGTTGAGGGTGAAGATCAGCGGCAGTGTGCGGGTGGAGTTGCGGAGGACGTGACGGAACATGATCCGACCGTTGCTCGCTCCTACGACCCGCGCCGACTCGACGTACGCCTCCGACTTGATGCGCACCGCCTCCGCGCGGATCACGCGGAAGTACTGCGGGATGAACACGACGGTGATCGAGATCGCCGCCGCGAGGATGCCGCCCCACAGGCTGGACTGGCCGCCGCTCACGACGATGGCGACGATGATCGCAAGCAGCAGCGACGGGAACGCGTAGATCGCGTCGCAGATCACGACGAGGACCCGGTCGAGCCAGCCGCCGAAGTAGCCGGAGACGAGACCGAGGACGACGCCGGCGAAGATCGACAGGATGACCGCGACGATGATCACGAGCAGCGCAGTCTGCGCACCCCAGATCGTGCGGGAGAACACGTCGTAGCCGCCGACCGTCGTGCCCCAGATGTGCTGGGCGCTCGGCGGGTTCTGCGAGCCGAACTGACCGCCGGGACCGCTCAGCTGCGAGAAGCCGTAGGGGGCGATGATCGGCGCGAAGATCGCGACGAGGATGAAGACGCCGGTGATGACGAGACCGGCGATGAGCATCCCCCGCTGCAGCCCGACGCTCTGGCGCAGCTGGTGGATGACGGGCAGACGCGACCAGAAGGAGCGCTTCGGCGTCGGCTGGGTGGTGTGAGCGGTCTGAGTCATCTCAGTACCTCACTCTCGGGTCGATGAGGGCCGCGATGACGTCGACGATGAAGTTCGTCAGCGCCACGATGACCGCGAGCAGCGCGACCAGGCCCTGCACGGCGACGAAGTCGCGCGCCGACAGGTAGTGGAAGAGCTGGAAGCCGAGCCCCTTCCACTCGAACGTCTTCTCGGTCAGGATCGCGCCGCCCAGCAGGAGCGCGATCTGCAGGCCGATGACCGTGATGATCGGGATGAGCGCCGGGCGGTAGGCGTGCTTGCGCACGAGCCGGCTCTCCCGTACCCCGCGCGAACGCGCCGCGTCCACGTAGTCGGTCGACAGCGTCCCGATCACGTTGGTGCGCACGAGCCGGAGGAAGACGCCGGCCGTCAGCAGGCCGAGCGCGATGCCCGGGAGCACCGCGTGCGCGAGCACATCCCCCACAACCGCCGGATCGCCGGTCTGGATGGAGTCGATCAGGTAGATCCCGGTCTTGCTGTCCAGCGTCTGCATCTCGATCTCGGAACTGGTGGACGCGCGTCCCGCAACCGGGAGCCAGTCGAGCCAGACGGCGAACACGAGCTTCAACAGCATCCCGGCGAAGAAGACGGGCGTCGCGTAGCAGATGATCGCGAACACGCGGAGGACGGCGTCCTGGCCCTTGTCGCGGAAGTACGCCGCGACCATCCCGAGCGGGATGCCGACGATGAACGCGACGATGAGGGCGTAGAACGCCAGCTCCAGCGTCGCAGCGCCGTAGGTGATGAGCACCTGGGTGACGGGCTGGTGGTCCGTGAAGGTGGTGCCGAAGTCGCCCCGCAGGATCTGGCCCAGGTAGTCGAAGTACTGGACGATCAGGGGGCGGTCGTACCCGGCCTCGTGGATGCGGGCCTGCAGCTGCTCCGGAGGCAGCTTGCCGCCGAGGGCGGCCGTGATGGGGTCACCCGTCGAGCGCATCAGGAAGAAGACGACGGTGACGAGGATGAAGATCGTGGGGATGATGAGCAGCGCACGGATGATGAGATAGCGGCCGAGGCCGCCTCCCGATCGTCGCTTCGCCTTCGTGCGCTCCGGCCCGGGGGCGGTGCCCGGCGCCGGCGTGCTGACAGTCGCGGTCATGGAAGCCAATCGTGGTGGTTCGTAGGAGGGGGCGGCCCGCACTCGGCGGACCGCCCCCGGTTGCCAGAAGTCTGGCTCAGCCCTTGGTGAGGGCCGCGTAACGGAACTTGAACGACGCGTCGAGCGTCTTGTCGGCGCCCGAGACGCCCTTGCCGACGACCGCGACCTGCGCACCCTGCAGCAGTGGCAGCGTGCTGAGGTCGGCGCCCACCTTGGCCTGGATCTCCTCGATCAGCTTCGTGCGGGCGTCCTTGTCGGTCGTCCCGAGCTGCTGCTCGATCAGGGACTGGACCTCGGCGTTGTCGTAGTGGTTCGCCAGGAAGTTGTCCTTGATGAAGAACGGCGACAGGTAGTTGTCGGCGTCGGAGTAGTCCGGGAACCAGCCCAGCTGGTAGGCCGGGTACACGTCGGCGGTGCGGTCCTTCGAGTACTGCACCCACTCGGTCGACTGCAGGTTGACCTTGAACAGGCCGCCCTTCTCGAGCTGCTCCTTGACGAGCGCGTACTCGTCACCGGAGGAGGGACCGTAGTGGTCCGGGTTGTACTGCAGGCTCAGCGCGACCGGCGTCGTGACGCCCGCGGCCTCCAGGGTCTGCTTCGCCTTGTCGAGGCTCGGGCCACCGTTGCCGTCGCCGTACAGGTCCTTCAGCACGGTGGTGGCGCCGGTCAGGCCCTCCGGGACGAAGGAGTACAGCGGCGTGTACGTGTCCTTGTAGACCTGCTTGGCGATCGCCGCGCGGTCGACCAGGTCGGCCGCGGCCTGGCGCACGGCCAGTGCCTTCGCCGGGTCGGCCTCGGGGGTCGTGGCGCCGTACGGCTGCGTGTTGAAGTTGAACACGACGTAACGGATCTCGCCGCCCGGGCCCTTGATGACCTTGACGTTCTTGTCGCTCGACAGGCTGTCGATGTCCGTGGCCGAGAGGCTGCGGTACGCGACGTCGATCGAGTTCTTTTGGATGTCGAGCTTCAGGTTCGACGAGTCGGCGTAGTACTTGACGTTGACCTTCGACGTCGCCGGCTTGCCGAGCAGGCCGTCGTAGTTCGGGTTCGCCTTGTACGCGATGAGGTTGTTGAAGTCGTAGCTCGAGATGTCGTACTGGCCGGCGAACGCGTGGGCCTTGACGATGTCGGCGTCCGGCGTCACCTTGTCGGCCGAGAACACCTGCTCGTCGACGATGGGGCCGGCCGGGCTGGAGAGCACCTGCGGGAACGTCTGATCGTTGGCGACCTTCAGCTTGAAGACGACCGTCGTGTCGTCCGGGGCCGAGACGCTGTCCAGGTTCGCGAGCAGCGAGGCGGGGCCGTTCGGGTCGTTGATCTTGAGCTGGCGCTCGAAGGTGAACTTGACGTCCGAGGAGGTCAGGTCGTGACCGTTGGCGAACTTGAGGCCCTTCTTGAGCTTCACCGTGTACTCGTTCGGTGCGGTGAAGGAGGCGCTCTCGGCGATGTCCGGCTTGACGTCCGGGCTGCCGTACGGCGTGTTCAGAAGGAACGGGTAGACCTGGTTCATCACGGCGAACGAACCGTTGTCGTACGAGCCGGCCGGGTCGATCGACGTGATCTTGTCCGTCGTTCCGATGGTCAGCGTGCCGCCGCCGCCGGAGCTGCTGTTGCTCCCGGAGCAGCCGGCGAGCACGAGCGCCGACGCCGCGAACGCGGCCGAGACGGCGAGGATGCGCCGACCGCGGGTGTGTGCGGATCTCATATCCGAATACCTCTTCCTGGTGTGGGACAGCCGACACGGCGAGGCACACGAGAGCCTCGATGCCGAATCGCGTACCCATTTCCTAGCATGGATCGGGCGTCAGGCGGGCATCGAGGAGCGGATCGGACCGAATTCTTTACGTGCGCGCAACATTTCGCCGCTCATCCGCGCACAGCGGGACGGAATCCGTCGTGGGGCCCTGTGCGGCTATTCGGCGCGCAGGCGCATGCGCTCCTGGTCGATCGACGACAGCGCGATCTGGAGGGAGCGCCGGAGCTCGGCCTCCTTCTGATCGGTGCGCGCGAGCCGGGAGGTGAGCTCGGCCTTCTCGCGCAGCAGATCGCGATCGATCAGGCCGTCGAGGATCGACCGCGCGTAGCGGCCCATGTCTCCGCCGGCCTGCGGCAGCGCCGCGACGGCGAGGCCGTTGACCGTCGGCGCGTAGGCCGCCGGGACCTCGGCGAGCACGCGCTCCACCCAGCCCGGCTCGGTCATCGTGGTCAATTGGGTGGCGATGGCGTCGCGCACGACGGCATGGGTCGGGTTCACGAACGGCACCTGCACGGCGCGGGAGGCCCGTTCGGCGCCGATCTCCCCCGGCAGCTGGAGGAGCACCATCAGGCACTCGCGCTCCGTGCGCTGGGTGGGGTCGTTCGGGTCGGCGGCCGGGACGGGCATCGGGGCGTCGTCGCGACCCATCGTGTCCGCTGGGCCACGGCCCGGCTGGTCGCTGCGGGATCCGCGCTGTGCCGAACGGACGGCGCGCACCGCATCCTGGAGGTCGGCGCCGGAGAGCCGCGCCAGCTCGCGCATGTAGCCGTTCTGCGAGGCGGGGTCGCGGATCGTCGCGACGATCGGCGCGCCCGCGCGCAGCGCCCCGGACCGCCCCTCCACGCTGTCGAGGTCGAAGCGCTCGACCACCTGGCGGATCATGAACTCGAACATCGGCTTCTTGGCGTCGATCATCCGGCGCACCGCGTCGTCGCCCTTCGCCAGCCGGAGGTCGCACGGGTCGAGGCCGTCGGGACCGACCGCGACGTAGGTCTGGGCCGAGAACCGCTGCTCCTCGCCGAAGGCGCGGGCCGCGGCCTTCTGGCCCGCCGCATCCGGGTCGAAGGTGAAGATGACGGAGCCCTGGCTGGTGTCGTCGCCCATCACGCGGCGGATCACCTTGATGTGGTCGATGCCGAAGGAGGTGCCGCAGGTCGCGACGGCCGTCGTGATCCCGGCGAGGTGGCACGCCATCACGTCGGTGTAGCCCTCGACGACCACGACCTGGTCGTTGCGTGAGATGTCGCGCTTGGCGAGGTCGAGGCCGTAGAGCACCTGCGCCTTCTTGTAGACCGCCGTCTCGGGGGTGTTGAGGTACTTCGGACCTTTGTCGTCGTCGAGCAGGCGGCGGGCGCCGAAGCCGATGGTCTGGCCGGTGACATCGCGGATGGGCCAGACGAGGCGGCCGCGGAAGCGGTCGTAGACGCCGCGGTCGCCCTGCGACACCAGTCCGGCGGCGACGAGCTCGTCCTGGGTGAAGCCCTTGCCGCGGAGGTGCTTGGTCAGCTCGTCCCAGCTCTTGGGTGCGAAGCCGACGCCGAAGTGCGCGGCCGCGGCGGCGTCGAAGCCGCGCTCACCGAGGAAGCGGCGGCCGGGCTCCGCGTCGGGTGCGGTGAGGCGGTCCTGGAAGAACTCCTCGGCGGCACTGTTGGCGGCGAGCAGCCGTGCGCGGTTGCCGCCGCCGCTCTCGGCGGGGCCCCCGCCCTCCTCGTAGTGCAGCTGGTAGCCGATCCGGCCCGCGAGACGTTCGACCGCGTCGGTGAACGACACGTGGTCCATCTTGAGCAGGAACTCGTAGACGTCGCCGCCCTCGCCGCAGCCGAAGCAATGGTAGCGACCGACGCCCGGGCGCACGTAGAAGCTGGGGCTCTTCTCGTCGTGGAAGGGGCAGAGCCCCTTCAGCGCGCCGACACCGCCGGTCTTCAGGCTGACGTAGTCACCGATGATGTCGCCGATGTTGGTGCGTGACTTGACCTCTTCGATGTCGCTCTGTCGAATCCGGCCTGCCATACCTCGATTCTAGTGAGCCGCACCGACTCCGGTTCGCGGGAGCCGCGAACCGGGCCCGCTCAGTCGCGCGGCGGGCGCCGTCGGCCGCGCGTGTTCTGGGCGATCTCGATGATCGCGACGAACACCTCGATGCCGACCCTCAGCAGCAGGACGGCCATCACGGCCGCCACCAGCGTCACCAGCACACCCAGCAGGAACGCGAACGCTCCGGCCGGCGACTGCGTGGAGACCGCGATCGCGAGGCTCTGCGAGAACCCGACCAGGATGCCGAGGGCGATCAGCACGAGTCCCACCACGTACACGGGGCCGGCGAGGCGGCGCGTCACGTAGCTGGTGAAGGTGAAGTCGAACAGCGCCGAGAAGAAGCGGGAGTCGTCGAGGCGGTCGGCGAAGTCGACGACGGTGCGGCGCGGGCCCTCGGCTCCGCGGGCGTCGGCCTGCGGGGCTCCGGTCGGCGGGGCGTCGGCCTGCGGGGCGTCGGCCTGCGGGGCGTCGGCCTGTGGAGCCTCCGGCTGCGGTGCTCCTGTCGGCGGCACGTCTGCTCCTGGTACTTCGGTGACCGGTGCTTCCGTTCCCGGGAGCGCGCAGGCCGGGGCCGTTGCGGTTGCGGCCGGCGCCTCCTCCGTGATCACGGTGGCGGTCGCCGACTCAGCGGCGGGCGCGGCACCGGGCTGCACGGTCGCGCCGGTGCTGGTCGTCGCAGCCTCCACCGGGGCGGGTGCCTCGGGAGTCAGGGAGGCCGAAGAAGCGGGCGAGGCCGAAGAGGTCGCCGGGGCCGAGGGAGCGGATGCAGCCGAGGCGGGTGCCGCCTCCGCTCGCGGCGCCTGCGCTCCGGCCGTGTCCTGCGCGCCGGTCGTGCCCGCGAGCGGGGTCGACGTGCCGAGCGTCGCGTCCATGATCCCGGGGGCCTCGCCGACGGGCGACGGCGGCGCAGGCTTACTGGCGCGCTTGCGCGGCGTGGTCGTCCTCGGTGTCGTCGCCTTGGGCGTGGCCGACGTGGTCTTTGCTGCCGTGGTCTTCGCGGCGGTCGTCTTGGCCGGGGTCGCCTTCGCCGTGGCCGCGTCGGAGTTGCCCGTGCTCGTTGCGGGCGTCTTCCTGACGGGTGGCTTGCGCGGCGCAGGCCCCTTCTTCACGGCGGGCTCGGCCGCTGCGGCGGGCGTAGCCGCTGCGGCGGATGCGACATCGGGTGCTGCGTCCGCCGTCGGCTCGACGGGTGCGGACAGGTCTGCCTCGTCCGGGCGGTCTCCGCTCGACGGGGGCTGTGGGGTACTCATTGATGTCCTTCCGATGCCGTGACCTCAAGCATTCTGCACCGGCGACGGGTATACAAGCCCGCGCGCCGCGTCAGTGCTGAACGAGTCGTTCGAACCAGCTGAGCGCGGACTGGTCGGTCAGGCTCGCGACCTGGTCCACGACCACTCGTTTGCGCTCCGCGTCGCTGCCGGCGAGCCGCCAGTCCTCCGCGAAACCCGGGTCGAGCGCGGATTCCCCGCGCTCGTAAAGGGTGTCGGAGAGGGCCGTGAGGATCTCCCGCTGCTGCACGTAGATCGGCTGCCGGGTGTTGCGCGACATGACGAACGTCGCGACGATGCCCTTGAGCACCGCGATCTCGGCGCGGATCTCGTCCGGCACGACGACGTCGGCGCCGAACCGGATGAGCCCGCTGCTGCCGGAGGCCGCCTTCGTGGCGTGCACCGCCGCGTGCGCGAACCGGCCGATCAGCTGGCTGGTGAGGTTCTTGAGGTGCGCCTGCGCGCGCCGGCTGCCGTCCCAGGTGTCGATCCAGATGTCGAGGCTGTCGAGCCGGTCGAACGCCGCGATCAGGTCGTCGTGGCCGATCTCGCCGCCCACCCACTCGTACATCGAGCTCACGAGGTCGTCGTGGTCGACCCGGCTGCCGAGGGCGGCCACGTCGATGTACCCGTTGACGATGGCGTCCTCGAAGTCGTGCACCGAGTAGGCGATGTCGTCCGAAAGGTCCATGACCTGGGCCTCGATGCACTGCTGACGCGCGGGAGCCCCCTCCCGCAGCCAGGCGAACACCGGCTCGTCGTCGGCGTAGAAGCCGAACTTCGCGCGACCGCTCGGGTCGGCGACGGAGGAGGTCGCCGGCCACGGGTACTTGCAGCTCGCGTCGAGGCTGGCCCGCGTCAGGTTCAGGCCGTAGGGGCGGCCGTCCCGGCCGAACACCTTGGGCTCGAGCCGCGAGAGCAGCCGGAGGGTCTGCGCGTTGCCCTCGAAGCCGCCGATGTCGGCGGACCAGGCGCTCAGCGCCCGCTCGCCGTTGTGCCCGAACGGCGGGTGCCCGATGTCGTGCGCCAGGCACGCGGTGTCCACGACGTCGGGGTCGAGGCCCAGGCTCGCGGCCAGCTCGCGGCCGACCTGCGCCACTTCGAGGGAGTGTGTGAGCCGGTTGCGGGCGAAGTCGAGTCCGGCCGTCGGGCTCAGCACCTGCGTCTTCGCCGCCAGGCGGCGCAGCGCGCTCGAGTGGAGCAGGCGCGCGCGGTCTCGGGCGAAGTCGCTGCGGCGGCTCGCGTGCTGCTCAGGAAGCCAGCGGTCCCGGTCGCGGTCCGTGTAGCCGAGCTCGTCGGCCGGGCCGTCCACGGGCGAGCCCGTGCGGGCGATCACGCTATCCACCACTGTTGTGCACCTCCGCCTCGGCGACCTCCGCGCGCTGCGCACCGTCGACCTCCCGGCTGTCCAGCCACCCGTCGGGCAGGGCGGTCCGCTTCGGCGACCCGGCGCGTCCGCGCTGACCCTCCGCCGCTTCTCCCGGGTACTCCTGGTCGCCGTCGAGCGTGGCGAGCAGGTCGTCCAGGTGCGCGAGGGTGTCGACGGTCGCCAGGCTGGCGCGCAGGTCGCCGCCGACCGGGTAGCCCTTGAAGTACCAGGCGACATGCTTGCGGATGTCGCGGCAGCCGCGCTCCTCGCTGTCGAAGAACTCGACGAGCAGCTCCGCGTGCCGGCGGAACGCCGCCGCCACCTCGCCGAGGGTCGGGTGCGCGAGTGCACGCTCGGCCTCCTCGGCCGAGATCAGTCCGGCGCGCGCGTGGAATGCCGCGGCCAGGTCGCCGAAGAGCCAGGGGCGGCCGAGGCAGCCGCGACCGACGACCACGCCGTCGCAGCCGGTCTCGTCCACCATGCGGAGCGCGTCGGCGGCCGACCAGATGTCGCCGTTGCCGAGCACTGGTGTGGAGGTGATCGTCTCTTTGAGGGTCGCGATGGCGGACCAGTCGGCGTGTCCCGAGTAGAACTCGGACGCCGTCCGGGCGTGCAGGGCGATGGAGGCGACCCCGGCACCCTCGGCGGCCTTGCCCGCCTCCAGATACGTGAGGTGGTCGCTGTCGATGCCCTTGCGCATCTTGACGGTGAGCGGGATGTCGCCGGCCGCCTTCACGGCGCCCTCGACGATCTCGCGGAAGAGACCGAGCTTCCAGGGGAGCGCTGCTCCCCCGCCCTTGCGGGTGACCTTGGGGACGGGACAGCCGAAGTTGAGGTCGATGTGGTCGGCGCGGTCTTCGGCGACGAGCATGGTCACGGCCTCGCGGACCGTCACGGGGTCGACACCGTAGAGCTGGATCGAGCGCGGCGTCTCGGACTCGTGGTGGGTGATGAGGCGCAGCGACTCCGGGGTGCGCTCGACGAGCGCGCGGGACGTGATCATCTCGCTCACGTAGAGGCCCGCTCCGTACTCGCGGCAGAGCCGGCGGAACGCGGTGTTCGTGATCCCGGCCATCGGTGCGAGCACGACGGGGACGTCGAGGGCCAGCGGACCGATGGTCAGCTGGGGCGCGTGGCTTAGGGTGGCAGTGGTAGACATCTGACTCGATTCTCCCAGAAAGCGTGCTGAACCATGGCCGAGAGCCCCGAATCCGTGGATAACAGCGCTTCGAGCGCTCCTGTGGAGAGCGGACGAGCCCGGGTCGAGGCCGACGCGGCCTCCCGTGGCGTCCCGATCGAGATCGTGGCGCGTCCCGCCGCCCGCAGCCTCGACGAGGCCGCCTCGCTGCTCGGGATCGCTCCCGGCGACATCGTCAAGACGCTCGTGGTCAAGCGGAGCGACGACACCTTCGTCTTCGCCCTCGTCCCGGGCGGCCGCAAGATCTCCTGGCCCAAGTTGCGCGCGCTGCTCCAGGTCAACAAGCTCCAGCTCCCCGACGCCTCGGTCGCCCTGGCCGCGACCGGCTACGAACGCGGCACGATCACGCCGTTCGGCAGCACCACGGCGTGGCCCGTCGTCGCCGACGCGTCCATCGCCGGGCGTCGCGTCTCCATGGGTGCCGGTGAGCACGGCTACTCCCTCTTCGTCGACGCCGACGAGGTCATCCGCGCCTACGACGCCACCGTCGCCGACATCACCGATCCCGAGTAGCCCCCCACCGGCGCTCAACCGACAACTGGTCGTCGCAACACGCCGTCCCGTCCGCTCCACAGACGGCATGTCGCGACGACTAGATGGCGGCCCTGTGGAGAACCGTCCCGGCGGGCCGGCGCGGATGGCAGGGTGGCGCGATGCAGCCATCGACATTGCCCACCGAATTCCGGACCCAACCGTTCACGGTCGCGTCCGCTCGCACCGCCGGCGTCTCGCCGTCCCGCCTCCGGCGCTCGGACCTCGCGCGCCCCTTGCACGGCGTACGCGCTCATCCTCGCTCGAGCGACGGTGAGCTGACGGCACGTTGCCGCGCTCTGCGCCCGCTCCTCCCCGACCACGCCATGTTCAGCCACTCGACAGCGGCCGCGCTTCACGGGCTGCCGGTGCCGACGCGAACGCTCGACCGGCTCCACGTGTCCGCGCCCCGACCCGCGCGCGCGATGCGTCGCACCGGCGTCGTCGGCCACCAGTTGGATGTCGTGCGACCGGTCGGCCATGACGACCTCCCTGTCGCCGAGCCCGTCGAGTCCTGGGTGGAGCTTGCCTCGATGCTGGAGGTGGACGACCTCGTGATCGTCGGCGACGCGCTCCTGCGGCGGATGCGCCCGATCAGCGACCTTCCCGCTCTCCAGGAGGCCGTCGATGCGGCCTCGGGACGACCCGGCATCCGACGTCTGCGCCAGGCACTGCCGCTGGTCAGGCCGCGCACCGACTCCCCGATGGAGACCGTGCTGCGACTGGCGATCGTGCGCGCAGGCCTTCCCGAACCGAACGTCAACCACGTCATCCATGCCGCGGATCGCAGCTATCACGCCGACCTCGCCTACCCGACGGCCCGCATCGCGATCGAGTACGACAGCGAGCAGCACCGGACCGACGACCGCCAGTATCGCGTGGATATCGACCGGATCTCGAGCATCCAGGACGCGGGCTGGCGCGTCGTGCGGGTGAATCGCACCCATCTCGCGAACGGGGCTGACGGGGCCATCGCGCGCATCCGGGCCGCTCTGCCGTCCAGACATCACAACACGCCGCTCACCACGGGGTGGTGACGGCGTGTTGCGACGATCAGATCAGGCGGGGAGGGCGCAGGAGTCGCCGTCGCACGCGGCGGCCGAGGCGTCGCCGAGCGGGATGAGCGTGAAGGGTGCGGGTGCACTCGCCGTGGGCGCTCCCTCTGTCGCAGGTGCCGCGCCGCTCACGCGGTCACCGCCGAGCGCTCGCCCCAGACCTGCTCGAGCACCTGGGCGAAGGTCGAGGCGTCCTGCGCGCCGGAGACGCCGTACTTGCCGTCGATGACGAAGAAGGGGACGCCGTTGATGCCGAACTCGGTGGCCGTGCGCTGGTCCTCGCGCACGTCGGCGAGGTACTGCTCCGACTCCAATGCGGCGACGGCCTCGGCGCGGTCGAGGCCGACCTCGGCTGCCAGATCTGCGAGGTCCTCGATGCGGCCGACGTGGCCCCCCTCGACGAAGTAGGCCTTGAAGAGGCGCTCCGCGAGCTCGAGCTGCTTGCCGTGCGCCTTGGCGAAGTGGAGGAGCTCGTGCGCCTTGACGGTGTTGGTGTGCTTGAGGTTGTCGAAGTCGTAGTCGAGTCCGACGGACGACGCGATGCCGCCGACGCGCTCGAGCATCTGCCCGACCTGCTCGGCGGGGATGCCCTTGTGGCCGGCGAGGAAGTCGACCTCGCTGCCGTCGAAGTCGACCGGGGTGTCCGGCGACAGCTCGAAGGAGTGGTACTCGACCTCGACGTCGCGGCCGTCGCCCGCGCCGGCGAAGAGGCCGGTGCCGGCCTCGAACTTGCGCTTGCCGATGTAGCACCACGGGCACGCGATGTCGGACCAGATGTCGATCTTGATGGGTTCGCTCACATCAGGCCCAACGTCGTACGGCGTCACGACTATTCCGCGGGTCTACTCCGAGGCGGTGGGCGTGTCGACGGCCCCGCCGAACCGGCGGTTGCGGCGCGCGTACAGGTCGACGGCCTCCCACAGGTCCGTGCGGCTGAAGTCGGGCCAGAGCGTGTCGAGGAACACCATCTCGGCGTACGCGCTCTGCCAGAGCAGGAAGTTGGAGGTGCGCTGCTCCCCCGAGCTGCGCACGAACAGGTCGACGTCGGGCATGTCGGGCAGGTAGAGGTGGCGCTGGATGGTCTTCTCCCCCACCGCGGACGGCTTCAGCCGCCCCGCCGCGACCTCCTCCGCGATGCCGCGCACGGCGTCGGCGATCTCGGTGCGGCCGCCGTAGTTGACGCACATCGTCAGGGTGAGGACGTGGTTGCCGGCGGTGAGCCGCTCGGCGTACTGCAGCTCCTTGATGACGGACGACCAGAGCCGCGGCTTGCGGCCGGCCCAGCGCACGCGCACGCCCCATTCGTTGAGCTGATCACGGCGGCGGTGCAGCACGTCCCGGTTGAACCCCATGAGGAAGCGCACCTCGTCGGGCGAACGCTTCCAGTTCTCGGTCGAGAACGCGTACACGCTGAGGTGCTTGACCCCGAGCTGGATCGCGCCGGCGACGACGTCGAGCAGGGACGCCTCCCCCGCGCGGTGCCCTTCGATGCGTGTCAGCCCCTGGCGATTGGCCCAGCGGCCGTTGCCGTCCATCACGATCGCGACGTGGTTCGGCACCGCCGCGGCCGGGATCGCCGGCGGATAGACCCCGGTCCAGTCGAGCGGGCGGTACTCGACCGCGTCCTTGTGCGTGTACGGCTTGGGGCTCATGCCCTCCCCTTCTCATCGATACCGGCGGCGGGAGCGGACGTGGGAGTGTCGTGGTGCACGTGCTGCAGCGACCGGAGGCCGCGCTCCAGATGCCACTGCGTGTAGGCGGAGACGACCCCGTTCGCCTTCGACCGGGTGGACTCGTCGGCGGCCTCGGCAGAGGCCCAATCACCCGTCAGGAGCGACCCGAGCAGCCCGATGGTGGCCGGATCGACCCGCGGGGCGCCGCTGGGCGCGCAGTCCGGGCACACGACGCCGCCGAGCTGGACGACGATGTGGTCGTGCGGGCCCGGCCGTCCGCAGCGCGAGCAGTCCTGGAAGCTGGGTGCCCAGCCGGCCAGGGACAGAGCGCGCAGGAGGTACGAGTCGAGGGTGAGCGTCGGCGGATGCTCGCGCCGCGACAAGGAGCGCAAGGCGCCGACGAGCAGCAGGTACTGCTGGAGGGAGGCCTCGGCATCCGTCAGGCGGTCGGCGGTCTCGACCATGGCGTTCGCGGCCGTGTAGCTCGCGTAGTCGTCCGCGATCAGGGCGCCGTAGGCCCCGAGCGACTCGGCCTGGGTGATGACGTCGAGCGTGCGGCCCTCGTAGAGCTGCAGGTCGGCGACCATGAAGGGCTCGAGCCGCGACCCAAACCGGGAGGCCGTCCGGCGCACTCCTTTGGCGACCGCGCGGATCTTGCCGTGCTGCCGGCTCAGCAGCGTGACGATGCGGTCGGCTTCACCCAGCTTGTGGGTGCGCAGCACGACGGCTTCATCCCGGTAGGTTGGCACGCGTCCAGTATCTCTCGTCTGGCCGACAGCCTCGCGCAGCGCCGCGTGGTACAAGTGACTGTGAGCACCACCGCCGCCCTGACCATCCCCCTCTGGGGCGACCTCGTCGCCGTCGGCATCGGCAGCCTCCAGGGCGCGATGTTCGCCTCCGGATTCCGGGATCGGCGGCTCGATCTGCTGGGCGTCGCGATCATCGGCGTCGCGACCGGCGTCGGCGGCGGCCTCCTGCGCGACCTGTTCCTCAACGTCACCCCGGTCGCGCTGCAGTCGAACTGGTACCTGCCCGCGACGGTCGTCTCCGCACTGCTCGGGATGCTGCTCGTGCGGCTGTTCCGGAGGCTCGACCCGCTCATCACCTTCCTCGACGCCCTCACGATCGGACTCTTCGGCGCCATCGGAGCGAGCAAGGCGCTCTCGCTCGGGCTTCCGGAGGTGCCCGCGATCTTCGTCGGCGTGGTCGCCGCGGTCGGCGGCTCCATCCTGCGCGACGTGCTCCTCAGCCTCCCCATCGCACTCATGCACGTGGGTTCGCTGTACGCGGTCGCCGCGGGCGCCGGGACGGTCGTGCTCGTCGTGCTGATCGACCTGGGCGTCCCGCTCAGCATCGCGGCGATCCTCTGCGTGGTCGTCACGCTGATCATCCGGCTGCTGGCGGTGCGCTTCGGCTGGAGCCTGCCGGAGCAGCGTGAGCTCGGCCGCCTGCCGCGCGTGCGCTGGCCGCGGCTCGCCCGCCGCCCCGCCGAGACCCACGTGGACGAGCGCACCGACACCGGCGCGATCCCGCGCTACCGCATCGACAAGCCCGACGCCGACACCGACGTCTGACAGGGGCATCGGACCGGAGCATCGGACCGGAGGCGGCCCGGAACGACGGAACGCCGCCCGCGAGGCGGATGGCGTTCCGGTGACAGCTGGTCAGGCGTTGACGAGCTCTGCGCTCTCGGCGTGCCCGGCCGAGGCGCGCACGGCGCGGTTGACCGCGGAGACGACGGCCTTGAACGACGCCGTGGTCGTGTCGGCGTCGATCCCGACGCCCCACAGCCGCACGCCGTCCACGTCGAGCTCGATGTACGCGGCCGCGAGAGCGGACTCGCTCGCCGACAGCGTGTGCTGCGAGTAGTCGTACAGGTGGGCGTTGATCCCGCGTGCGTTCAGGATGTCGATGAACGCCGCGATCGGGCCGTTGCCCTCCCCGGTGACCTTGGAGACGGTGTCACCGTCGCGCAGGGTCGCCGTGAGGGTCACGTGGTCGCCGGACTCGTTCGTCGTGGACGTGCTGCCGAGCTCGAAGCGGCCCCACTTGGCGTCCGCCTCGGTGGCGGGAGCCGGCAGGTACTCGTCCTGGAAGACGTCCCAGATCTGCTCGCTGGTGACCTCGCCGCCCTCGGCGTCGGTCTTCGCCTGCACGACGCCGGAGAACTCGATCTGCAGCTTGCGCGGCAGGTCGAGCGCGTGGTCCGTCTTCAGCAGGTAGGCCACGCCGCCCTTGCCGGACTGCGAGTTGACGCGGATGACGGCCTCGTAGCTGCGGCCCAGGTCCTTCGGGTCGACGGGCAGGTACGGCACGGCCCAGACGAGGTCGTCGACCTCCTTGCCGGCCTCTGCGGCCTCGGCGGCCATCGCCTCGAACCCCTTCTTGATGGCGTCCTGGTGGGAGCCGCTGAACGCGGTGAAGACCAGGTCTCCGCCCCACGGGCTGCGCTCGTGCACCGGCAGCTGGTTGCAGTGCTCGACGGTGCGCTTGATGCCGTCGATGTCGCTGAAGTCGATCTGCGGGTCGATCCCCTGGGTGAACAGGTTGACGCCCAGCGTGACCAGGTCGACGTTGCCGGTGCGCTCCCCGTTGCCGAACAGGCAGCCCTCGATCCGGTCGGCGCCGGCCATGTAGCCCAGCTCTGCCGCCGCGACGGCGGTGCCGCGGTCGTTGTGCGGGTGCAGCGACAGGATGACGTTCTCGCGGTGGTTCAGGTGGCGCGACATCCACTCGATCGAGTCGGCGTAGACGTTCGGCGTCGCCATCTCGACCGTGGCGGGCAGGTTGATGATGACCTTGCGCTCCGGAGTGGGCTCGAAGATCTCGATGACCTGGTTGCAGATGTCGGCGGCGAACTCGAGCTCGGTGCCGGTGTAGCTCTCGGGCGAGTACTCGTAGTAGATGTCGGTGCCGGGGACCAGCGACTCCATCTGACGGCAGAGGCGCGCGCCGTTCAGCGCGATGTCGATGATGCCCTGCTGGTCGGTGCGGAAGACGACGTCGCGCTGCAGGACGCTGGTCGAGTTGTAGAGGTGCACGATGGCCCGCTTGGCACCGACGAGGGACTCGTACGTGCGCTTGATCAGGTGCTCACGCGCCTGGGTCAGCACCTGGATGGTGACGTCGTCCGGGATGGCGCCCTCTTCGATGAGGCTGCGGACGAAGTCGAAGTCCGTCTGGCTGGCGCTCGGGAAGCCGACCTCGATCTCCTTGTAGCCCAGGCGGACGAGCAGGTCGAACATGATCCGCTTGCGCTCGGGGCTCATCGGGTCGATCAGGGCCTGGTTGCCGTCGCGCAGGTCGACCGCGCACCAGCGAGGCGCGACGGTGATGCGGTTGTCCGGCCAGGTGCGGTCCGGCAGATCGACGCGGATCTGCTCATGGAACGGACGGTACTTGTGGATCGGCATGGCGCTCGGCGTCTGCGTGTTCTTCATGGTCTGTTTTCTCCTCGCGGGGTGGTGTGGAGAGCCGACGACGAACTCCGCGACGAGGGAGGCCCGGAACTAGGACTCGTCGCGGCAGCTAAGAAGGAGCAGACCGTACACAGGAACGAGGGTACCACGGACCCTCAGGAGCGCCCGCGCGCCAGCGTCGCCGCCTGACGCACGGAGAGGTCCGGCAGATAGGCGCGGACCAGCCCGATGCCGATCTCCGGGAGCGCGACCGGGTCGGGGTAGGCCATGATCAGCGGGTGCAGCTCGGGCTGGAACTTCTGCTTGAAGTTGAGCAGCGAGCGGAAGCCGTACACCGGCTCGAGCGAGGTGCTCAGATAGCCGAGGATGCGATCCATCCCGCTCTTCTCGGCGTCCGGCGTGCCCGCGGTGTGGGCGAGCGGCGCGGCCGAGAGGCTCATGAACTCGACACCGTCGGCCTTCATCCGGGTGGCCGCTTCGGCGATGAGGAACTCCATGACGCCGTTGATGCTGCCCGGGCGCCGGCGCATGAAGTCGAGCGTCCAGCCGATCACGACCCCGTCGCGCCAGGTCGGCAGCCAGCTGGTGACTCCTTCGATGCGGCCCGCCTCGTCGACGGCGAGCATGAGCCGCACCGCCGGGTCGCGGAGCTCGTCGATGCCGCCGAGGGTGAAGCCCATCTCGGGCAGATCCTTCTCGGCCACCCACTGCTCCGAGATGTCCGAGATCTGCACCGTCGCGCTGAGCGGGAGCGCCGCGTACGAGGTCCACTCGGCGCGGATCCCGGCCCGTTGCGCGCGGTTGATGGAGGTGCGGACGTCCTGCCACTTCTTGCCCGTCGTCGCCCAGTTCTGCGGGCGGATGACCGTCTCCTCCGCGACCGTCATCGTCGACCAGCCCATCCGCTCGAAGAGCGTCTCGTACTCGTCCTCGACGCTGTAGAACACCGGGATCCAGCCGTTGTCGTCGCAGAACCGGGCGAAGCGCTCGATCGTGCCGTCGTGCGGCGGCGGGGCGCCGAACGGGCCCCCGGTCGTGATCGCGACCCGGCCCACGACGCGGTAGGCGATCGCGCCGCCGTCCGGTCCGTCGAACCAGTGGCTGGTGCCCGGCCAGGTCGCCATGAACGAGAGGGCGTCTCCGCCGCCCCGGGTCAGCAGCGCGCGGACGCGGGTCGCCTCGTCGGCCGGGTTCCTCGTCACGCTGCGGCCGAGCATGGGCGGGATCGCCGCGGCGATCGCGATCAGCCAGAACAGCGTGCCGATGTTGTGGTAGACGATCGTGGCCAGCGGCGTCGTCGGCAGATATTGCACGGGCTCCCGGCGCAGGAAACTCACCGGGACGAACCGCTCGAAGACGTCGTCCAGGAGGTCGCCGATGTCGATGGGACGGGTGAAGCCCGTGTCACGCTGCAGCCAGCCGACGAGCACGTACACCGCGGCGAGGCCGACCCCGGCGATCACGACCGTGAGCAGGTAGCGGCGCACCGCGCGCGCCGACGGCAGCACCGGGAAGTGCCGGCGCAGCACGATCAGCAGGATCGCCATGACGAGCGGCACCGCCGAGGAGATGGCGAGGATCGCCGTGACCTCCCAGTACCGCGGCGAGACAGGGCCGTTGTGCCCTCCGGCGACGGGGAGGATGCCGAAGTACAGCATCGAGAGCACCGCGAGCAGCCCGTTCACGCTGACCGCCAGCCAGACCGCGAACCGGCGCCCGCGCAGCAGCCCGAACGCCGCGACCAGCAGCACGAGCAGCGGCAGCACCGACAGGAGCACCGGCCCGAACCCGTTGATGCGCTCGATCGTGATCTCGCGCACGCACTCGCGGGTGACGGCGAACGCCTGGCAGCGCTCGAGGATGTTGCCGCGGTTCGCGACGTCGTCGCTGAACAGCAGCGCGATCGGCGACAGGAGGCCGTAACGCGAACGCGTGAGCAATCCGATGACGGGTCCGATGGCCGTGACGGCGACCGCCGACGCGAGCAGCACCCGGATCTCGTGATGGGAGGAGCGCTGCCACCCGCGCGCCCGGGCGCCGCGGTTCAGGATGGCTCCCAGCGCGAGCCCCGTCAGGACGGCGAGCAGACGGTCCAGGTCGGAGGGGAATCCGGAGTAGAGCACGAACATGATGGCGACGAGGAGCGTCAGCACACGGATGCGGCGGCGCCAGAGCGCGCCCGCGAACGCGCTGGCCGTCATGATCGTGCCGCCGATGGCGGTCAGGGGGTCGAGGGAGACGAGCCCATGGACGTTGCGCGACCACATCTCCCCCGTCTGGCTGCCGATGAGCTGGACCGCGGAGCCGACGACGATGCCGACCACCGGTGTCACGACGAAGGCGAGCGCCGTCCGCCAGGTGCGCATCAGATGCTCGGAGGCACCGACGAGGAACAGGAGGAGCAGCAGGCTGAGGATGAGCTCGGCGAGGTCGCTCGTGAACAGGACGGCGGTCAGCGGCGACCACCAGTGGCCGTCCGCGATCTGCGCGGCGCCCGTGCCCACCCAGATCCGCAGCGGGCGGTGCGGGCCGTGGAGCGGGCCGGTGACCAACGCGAGCACCAGCACCAGGGCCGTGACGCCGAGCGTGAACGGGTAGCGCGCGATGATGCGGCCGATGCGCTGGATCGGACGCTCCCCCGTCTGCACGGCGAGCGTCCCGGTCAGTGGGAGCGGTTCGCGCGGCCGCTCGGCGGGCACGGTGGCGTTCCCCTGCTCGTCGCTCACCGGTCGAGTCCCATCTGCCGCGCGATGGCCGGGAAGCCGTCGGCCAGTGTGTGTCTCACCGTGTTCCAGTCGTGGGCGGTGCCGGGCGAGATCAGCAGTTCGCTGTGGATCCCGGCCTTCGTGGCCGCCGCATCCAGGGTGCGGGCATAGGCGGTGTACTTGGCGTCGTTCTGGCCGACGCCGAACACGATGGTCGAATCCTTGTACGGCTTGTGGGCCGCCATCATCGCGAGGGGCTGCGCCGCCTCGAAGGCCGCCGCCGAGCCACCGAAGCCGGTGGCGATCGTCTGGGCGCGGTCGCCGAGGGTCGGGCCGAGCTCGCTGGACGAAGCGAGAGCGGATCCGAACAGCTCGGGATGCCCGGTCGCGAACTGCACGGCGCAGGTCGCGCCCTGCGAATAGCCGAACACTCCCCAGGCGGCGGGGTCGCTGCTCACCCGGAGGTGCGACGAGACCCAGGTGCGGACGTCCTTCAGGAGGTAGGTGGCCGAGTCGCCGTACGCGCGCGAGTCGACGCACATCGGGTTGCGGCTCGGGCCGCCCAGCTGGTCGGCGGCGACGACGATCGGCGCGTAGCCGTCATGCTCGGCGGCGAACGCATCCATCGCCGGTGCGAGATGTCCTGCGGTGAACATGTCCGCGGGCGCGCCGGGCTGGCCGGAGAGCGCGTACAGCACAGGGAGCGCCGGCGGGTTCGCCGTCAGCGCGATCGGCGGCAGGTAGACGACGGCTTTGCGGGCCGGGAAGCGGGATTCCGTCGCCGGGATCCGCACCGTGCCGACCTGGCCCTTGGCGGGCACCGTCGCCCCCGGCGTCGCCGTCGAGGCGTAGTCCGTTCCGATGTCGAGCACCTCCCCCCGTTCCGCGTGGAGGTCGAGGGCCCCGTACGGCACCACCCCCAGTGCGTCGTTCAGATCACGGTACGCGCCGAAGTCGACGTTCACGCCCGCACCCGCCGTCGCGAGGAAGACCGGGATGCTGACGACGGCGATCGCCTTGCGCCACCAGCGGGAGCGGAAGAGGTTCGCGATCGCGAGACTCACCCCGGCGAAGCCGAGCACGGCCCACATCGTCGTGACCGGCGTCAGCCCGACGCCGAAGACGTTGTACACGTCGTCGGCGAGCCACACGATCAGCCAGCCGAGCAGGCCCCCGCCGACGGCGGCGATGAGCCCCGCGACCATCCGTCGGCCGGTGGGGCGCACCAGGAGGTAGAGGGCGAGCAGCGCCGCGATCACGTCGAGGGTGACGAGGAACGGCGGCTTGTCGATCCTCAGCGTCATGAGCCAGTTCAGGGCGGGTCCTCTCCTCGGTGCGCTGCCATTATCCGGGGCACAGGTGGTGCAGGGCTGGAGCAGTGCTCAGGTTCAGGGAATTCGGAGGGGCTAGTCGACGGCGAGGGCGGCGACCGGGGTGATCCGCGTGGCCCGGCGCGTCGGCGCCAGCGACGCGAGCACGGCGAGCACGGCTCCCGCTCCTGCCACCAGCGCGAGGTACGCCCACGGCAGCACCGGGATGACGAACCCGCCACCCGGGATGCCGGCGAGCAGCGACTGTGCACCCGCCCAGCCGTACACGCATCCCAGCAGCAGCCCGGTGACCACGCCCGCGACGGTGAGCTGCACGCTCTCGGACAGGATCATCCGGCGCACCTGCCCGCCGGTGAAGCCCAGTGCGCGCAGGAGGCCGAGCTCGCGCGCCCGCTGCAGCACGCTGAGGGCCAGGCTGTTGACGACCCCGACCGCCGCGATCACGGCGGAGAAGCCGACGAGCACGCTGAAGACCACCATCGTGACAGTGAGGATATTCTCAACCCCCGCGTAGGCCTCGGGCTCCGATGCGGCGGCACGGTGGATCATCTCCAGCCACGACTGCGCGGCGACGACGAACATCGTGACGAGGGTCACCCCGATGACGAGCCCGATCGCCGTGCGCGAGCTGCGCTCCGGGTTCCGCATCGCGTTGGCGGCGGCGAGCCGCGAGGCCGCGCCGCGTCCGAGCACCATCCCGACGCCGCGGAGGACGACGGGCAGGAAGATCGGGCCGGCGAGCACGATGCCCGTGAACGACAGGATGCCGCCCGGCAGCGCCACGAGCACGCCGTACGGTCCGAGTCCGGCGAGAGCGGACACTCCCGCGAACGTGCCGAGGCCAAGGAGCACGCCGAGCGCGAGCAGCGCCGCTCCGAGGGCGATGAGCACGAGGGCGACGACCGCGCGGCCTCGGCTGCGGACGGCCGCGGCCGGACGCTCCTGCGCGGCGCCCAGCGCCTGCACCGGCGAGACGCTCAGCACCCGCCTGCTGCCGATCCACGACGCGAGCCAGGTCGTGAGCACGACGACGACCACCGGGACGAGCAGAGACGGGGTGAGAACCGGATACGGCACATCCGGGAGCGGTCCGGTGAGCGTGAGCAGGCGCGTGGCGAGCAGGGACAGCGCAGCGGCGCCCGCTCCCCCGGCGACCGCGCCGATCACCCCGACGGCGAAGCCCTCGCCCGCGACGGATCGGCGCTGCGCCTGCGCGCTCGACCCGATCAGCCGCAGCAGCGCGATGGTGCGGGTGCGGCCCGCGATGATCGTCGCGAAGGTGTTGGTCGTCACGATCGCGCCGACGTAGACCGCGATGACGAAGAAGATGCCGGACACGACCGAGAGCGCGATCTGCACCGTCGTGCTCTCGCCGAAGTCGCTGGCACCGATGTACGCGCTGAGCACGTTCGTGCACGCGAGGAGCGCGACGCCGAACGCGGAGCTCAGCGCCGCGACGAGGATGCTCGCGCGGTGCTCGCGCGCGTTGGCGCGGAACGCCCGGATCACGCGAGCGCCTCCATCCCGAGCATGTAGGCGGAGATCTCCTCGGCCGACGAGCGTTCCCGCTCGGCGACCACACGGCCGTCGGCGAGGAAGACGATGCGGTCGGCGAAACTGGCGGCGACGGGATCGTGCGTCACCATGGCGATGCTCTGGCCGTAGGTGTGGGCCGCCTCCCGCAGCACCGCCAGCACCTCGCGCCCGGTGCGCGAGTCGAGGTTGCCGGTCGGCTCGTCCGCGAAGATCAGGTCGGGCCGGGTCGCCAGCGCCCGCGCGATCGCGACCCGCTGCTGCTGCCCGCCCGAGAGCTCGTGCGGCCGGTGCGTCAGGCGCGCCCCGAGGCCGAGCGACTCGACCAGGTGGTCGATCCACTCGCGCTGCGGCGGCGTCGGCTTGCGTCCGTCGAGCTCGAACGGCAGCAGGATGTTGCCCTGCACGTCGAGCGTCGGCACGAGGTTGAACGACTGGAACACGAAGCCCACGCGGCGCCGCCGCAGGAGGGTCAGCTCCCGGTCCGGCAGCGCGGTGATCTCGGTGTCGCCGAGGAAGACGCGCCCGCTGGTCACGGTGTCGAGCCCGGCCATCACGTGCATGAGCGTGGACTTGCCCGAACCGCTCGGCCCCATGATGGCGGTGAACCGGCCGGCGGGGATCCCGATGGTCACGCCGTCGAGCGCGGCCACCCGGCCGGCCCCCGATCCGTAGGTCTTCGTCGCCGCTTCGACGCGGGCGACGGGAGCAGTGGTCTCAGTCATACCTCCACGCTAGGAAGGCGCGGCCGCCGGCGGATCGCGCTGGGGGCCCATCCGCCATCCCTCCGGAGGATGATTCGGGCGGCTACGCCCCCGCGCCCCCGGTCAGCCCGTGCTCGAACGCGTAGACCACCATCTGCACACGGTCGCGCAGGCCGAGCTTGGACAGGATGCGGCTGATGTGAGTCTTGACCGTCGCCTCGCTGAGGAACTCGGAGCCGGCGATCTCGGCGTTGCTGAGGCCACGCGCGGCGAGCACGAAGATCTCGCGCTCGCGGGCGGTGAGGGTGGCGAACTCGACGGGCTGCGGGCGTTCGGCCCGGCCTTCGGAGAAGTACTGGAAGAGTTCGCGGGTGGCGCCGGCGGCGATCACCGCACTTCCCGCGTGGACCGTGCGGATCGCGGCGAGCAGGAACTCCGGCTCGGCGTCCTTGAGCACGAACCCGCTCGCGCCGGCGCGGATCGCACGGGCAGCGGCCTCGTCGAGGTCGAAGGTGGTCAGGACGACGATGCGGGGCGGCGTGCGCCCCTCCCGCTCCGCCTCGGCGATGATCGTGCCGGTGGCGGCGATGCCGTCCATGACGGGCATGCGGATGTCCATGAGGACGACGTCCGGTGCCGCGGTGCGCGCCAGCTCGACGCCCTCCTGGCCGTTCGCGGCCTCGCCGACGAAGTCGAGGTCGGGCTGGGACGACACGAGCATCCGCACGCCCGCGCGGAACAGCGCCTGGTCGTCGACCAGGAGCACGCGGATCGGCGCGCTCTCGCCGCCGGTCATGCCGCTCCCCCCGCCGGGAGGAAGGCCGAGACGACGAAGACGCCGTCGGCCGGCCCCGCCGAGAGCGTGCCGCCGGCGAGGGAGGCGCGTTCCCGCATCCCGGGCAGGCCGTGGCCGATGCGCGGGAGCATCCCGGTCGAGGTCTGTTCGGTGGACGGGTGCTTCATGGTGTTCCTCACGGTGATGACGATGCCCGGTCCGCCGTCGGCGGGAGCGGCCTCGGCCAGGACGACGATGGCGGGCTGGGAGGTGTCGCCGTGCCGGAGGGCGTTGGTGAGCGCCTCCTGCACGATGCGGTACGCGGCGATCTGCTGCGCGGAGCCGAGCCCGTCGTGCGAGCCGATCCGCTCCAGCACGACGGGCAGGCCGGCCGCGCGGATCTGATCGACCGTCTGGACGACGTCGTCGAGCCCCGGCTGCGGGCCCTCCGGCTGCGACTGCCGCAGTTCGGCGAGCAGGATGCGCACGTCGCCGAGCGCGGAGCGGGCCGTCGCAGCGATGGTCGTCAGCGCTTGGTCGACCGCCTCCGGGTCTGCGTGCCGCGCATAGCGGGCGCCGTCGGCCTGGGCGATCACGACCGCGAGCGAGTGGGCGACGACGTCGTGCATGTCGCGCGCGATGCGCGTGCGCTCCTGCTCGACGACGACGACCTCCTCCGCCCGGTTGCGGTCGAGCTCGGCGATCGTCTGGGCGTAGCGCGAGAACCGCGCCGCGCGCCAGGTGCGCATGAGCAGGCCGAGCACCCAGGACAGCCCGAGGACCGTCGCGCTGACGACGAACAGGAACGCGAACTGCAGGGCGATGCTCGTGATCGCCGACGACAGCAGATCGAAGTAGCCCTGGGCGAGCGCGGCCGTCACGGACAGGTAGAGCGCCGCGACCAGGGCGCCGAGCCCGGAGGACACCAGGCCGACCCACCGCACGACGCGGTCGCCGTACGCACCCGTCGCGTAGAGCACGAGCAGTACACCGAGGTCGCTCGCCAGGATGGTGTTGCCCGTCGTCATCTGGATGACGGCGGCCAGCCAGGCGAACGAGAGCGCGACGGCCGGGGACATCCGCCGCAGTGCGACGGCGACGGTGAACACAGCGAGCACGACGACGCCGGAGCGACTGCCGTCGAGGGTGGCGCCGAACACGTTCGCCGAGTCGATCAGCAGGCACACCACTGCGAACGCCGCCGCGCCGGCGATATCGAAGGTCAGCTCCGTGCGGCTGAGGCGCCGTACGAGCCGGGGCCGGTCCGGATCCTCCTCGGTCACGGTCGCCCCGCCCGACGAGGCGAGCCAGACCAGCACCGATCCGCGTTGGGTCTGCCCGCCCGTCGTGGCTCCGGCCGGCTCGAACGCGCGCTGGCGGGCGACGAGGTAACCGAGCAGCCAGGCGATCAGGAAGGCGACGATCATCAGGAGGCTCATGAGCAGCAGCCCGACGCCCTGGCTCGTGTAGTAGCCCGCGATCACGGGCCCGAACTGGAGGAACTTGAGCTCGCCGCGCACCGTGAACAGGTACGCCATCGCCGGCCCGAGCAGGATCGCCGAGCCGAACGCGAACCAGCGGAGCACCCGCCCGCCGTGGGCGGCGATCCCGAAGACCGTGGCGAACACCGCGACGCTGCCGATCACGCGGAACGCGCCCGGCAACGGATCGGGCTCGGTCAGCTCCAGCAGGATGGCGACCCACACGATCCCGAGCGCCACACCCGGGAGCACCCGCGACAGCGCGACGGCCGCGCAGTAGAACAGCACGGCGAGCCCCGAGAGAGCGGTCGGCAGACCGGCCAGCAGCCACGAGACGAACAGCAGCACCGCGACGGCGGGCTCCAGCACCCAGCGGTGCGGCGCGAGCGCGCTCAGGAGGCGGGTGCGGTCGGGCATGCCTCTACGGTACGGTCCCGGGCGCGCCGGAGCCGCATCCTGACGTGCGAATCATCCTCGGGATGTACGGCGCGTCAGAAGCCGAGACGCCCCAGCTGCTTCGGGTCGCGCTGCCAGTCCTTCGCGACCTTCACGCGGATCGACAGGAAGACGTGGCGTCCGAGCAGCGCCTCGATCGGCGCCCGTGCGGCCGCTCCGACATCCCGCAGCCGGCTGCCGCCCTTGCCGATGACGATGGCCTTCTGGCTGTCGCGCTCGACGAACAGGTTGGCGTAGACCTCGACGAGATCCTTGTCGTCGCGCTCCACGATGTCGTCGATCGTGACGGCGAGCGAGTGCGGGAGCTCGTCCTGCACGCCCTCCAGCACGGCCTCGCGGATGTACTCCGAGATGCGGTCCTCGAGGCCCTCATCGGTGATCGCGTCCTCCGGGTAGAGCGGGCCGGGCGACGACGGGAGCAGCTTCATGAGCTCGCCCGTGAGGGTGTCGAGCTGGATGGCGCTGGTGGCGGAGATCGGCACGATGGCCTCCCACTCCCGCAGCTCGGCGAGGGCGAGCAGCTGCTGCGCGACCTGCGGTCGGCTCGCCTTGTCGATCTTGGTGACGATCGCGACCTTCTTCGCGGACGGGTAGTCGTCGAGCTGCTCGTTGATGAAGCGGTCCCCCGGGCCGATCTTCTCGTCGGCGGGCACGCAGAACCCGATCACGTCCACATCGCCGAGCGTCGACTGCACGAGCGTGTTGAGACGCTCGCCGAGCAGGGTGCGCGGGCGGTGGATGCCGGGGGTGTCGACCAGGATGAGCTGGCCGTTCTTCTGGTGCACGATGCCGCGGATGGCGCGGCGGGTCGTCTGCGGCTTCGAGCTGGTGATCGCCACCTTCTCGCCCACGAGGGCGTTGGTGAGCGTGGACTTCCCGACGTTCGGGCGGCCGACGAACGACACGAATCCGGCGTGGTACTCGGTCACGGGCGTACTTCTTTCTCGTGTCTGTCGTGCTTCTGGCGCTTCTCGTCCGACCGGTGCGCGAGCACGCGGTCGTCGGGCGCCGGGAGGAGCGCGGTGTCGCGCTCGACCAGGACGGTGCTGACGTGCTTGTGGCGGCCCTCGATGCGGTCGACCGTGAACCGGAGCCCCTCGATCGACACCGTCGAGCCGACCTCGGGCAGACGGCCCAGGGCTTTGGCGATGAGGCCGCCGACGCTGTCGACGTCGTCGTCGTCGATCTCCAGGTCGAACAGCTCGCCCAGGTCGTCGAGCGGCAGGCGCGTCGCGATGCGGTAGCGGCCCTCGCCGAGCGGCTGGACCAGCTCGACCTCGTGGTCGTACTCGTCGGAGATGTCGCCCACGAGCTCTTCGATGAGGTCCTCCAGGGTGACGAGGCCCGCGATGCCGCCGTACTCGTCGACGACCATCGCGAGGTGATTCGACTCCCGCTGCATCTCGCGCAGCAGGGCGTCCGCCTTCTGCGACTCCGGGACGAAGAGCGCCGGGCGGGCGATCTCCCCCATCGTCAGCTCGTCGGCGCCGAGCGGGCGCTCGAAGCTGAGCTTGGCGACATCCCGCAGGTAGAGCACGCCGACGACCTCGTCGGGATCGCCGTCGATGACGGGCATGCGCGAGACGCCCTTGCTGAAGAACAGGCCCATCGCCGTGCCGAGACCCGCCGACGTGTCGAGCGCGATCATGTCGGTGCGCGGGATCATCACCTCGCGCACGACCGTGTCGCTGAACTCGAAGATCGAGTGGATGAGCTCCCGGTCGTCCTCCTCGAGCACGTCGAACTCGGCGGCCTCGTCGACGATGCTGAGCAGCTGCTCCTCACTCGTGACCGGCGCCGAACGCGCGCGGGACGGCGTCACCCGGTTGCCGAGCGCGACCAGTCCGCCCGGGATGGGGCCGAGCACGACGCGCACGAAGCGCACGAGCCCCGCCGTGGTGCGCAGCAGCACGGTCGAGTTGGCGCGTCCCACGCTGCGCGGGCTGACGCCGACCAGCACGAACGACACGCCCGTCATGATGAGCGCGGCGAGGATCAGCGAGATCCACCACTCGTCGAAGATCTGCTCGAACGCGAGCGTGACGAGCACGGCGGCCGTGGTCTCCGCGATGATGCGGCTGAAGTTGACCGCGTTCAGGTACGGGCCCGGGTCCTCGGAGATCGCCAGCAGCGCCTTCTTCGACCGGGAGGTCTCCGCCAGGTCGGCGATGTCGCCGCGCGACTGCACCCCGAGGGCGGAGTCGACGGCGGCCATCAGACCGCCGAAGGCGACGAGGACGAACGCGACGATGAAGAACAGCGCCGGGAGCATCGTGCCTCCTAGCGCTGTCGGTCGTAGCGGGCGAAGCCCACCAGGATGTCGCGCTGGATCCCGAACATCTCGCGCTCCTCGGCCGGCTCCGCGTGGTCGAAGCCCAGCAGGTGCAGGATGCCGTGGGTCGTCAGCAGGAGCAGCTCGTCCATCAGGGTGTGCCCGGCCGTCTCGGCCTGCACCTGCGCCACCTGCGGGCAGAGCACGACGTCGCCGAGCAGCCCGGCGGGCGACGGCTCCTCCTCGGTGCCGGGACGCAGCTCGTCCATCGGGAAGCTGAGGACGTCGGTGGGGCCGGGCTCGTCCATCCACTGCACGTGCAGCTGCTCCATCGCGGCCTCGTCGACGAGCACGATCGCGAGCTCGGCGTCGGGGTGGACGTGCATGATGTCGAACGCGTACGCGGCGAGGCGCTGGAGCGCGGCCTCGTCCACCTCGATCGCGGACTCGTTGTTGATCTCGATGCTCATGGCGGCCCTATCGTCGCTTCGGGAGGTGGTCGCGCGCCGCACCGCGGCGCTCGGCGCGGTTGGCGAACTCGGCGGCCTTCTCGCGCTCGTACAGGCGCGCCTGCTGCTTGGCGTCGTACTCGGTGTACGCGTCGACGATGCGGCCCACCAGGGTGTGGCGCACGACGTCCTCGCTGGTCAGCTGCGCGAAGTGGATGTCGTCGACGTCCTTGAGCACGCGCGTCACGAGCCGCAGACCGCTCGCCGCGTTCGGGAGGTCGATCTGCGTGATGTCGCCCGTCACGACCATCTGCGAGCCGAAGCCCAGCCGGGTGAGGAACATCTTCATCTGCTCCGGCGTCGTGTTCTGCGCCTCGTCGAGGATGATGAACGAGTCGTTGAGCGTGCGGCCGCGCATGTAGGCGAGCGGGGCGACCTCGATCGTGCCGGCCGCGAGCAGCTTGGGCACGAGCTCCGGATCCATCATCTCGTTGAGCGCGTCGTACAGCGGGCGGAGGTACGGGTCGATCTTGTCCGTGAGCGTGCCGGGCAGGTAGCCGAGGCGCTCCCCGGCCTCGACGGCCGGACGCGTCAGGATGATGCGGTTGACCTCCTTGCGCTGGAGGGCCTGCACCGCCTTAGCCATCGCGAGGTAGGTCTTACCCGTTCCGGCCGGGCCGATGCCGAACACGATGGTGCTCTCGTCGATCGCGTCGACATACTTCTTCTGCCCGAGCGTCTTGGGCCGGATGGTCTTGCCGCGCGTGGTCAGGATCGCCTGGCCCAGCACGTCCGCGAGACTCGTGGCATTGTCGTTGTCGAGGATCTTAGCCGACGTGGTGACCTCGGCCGGGCTGATGTCCTGCCCGTTGCGGACGAGCTGCAGCAGCTCCTCCAACAGCCGCCGGGCGGCCTCCACCTGCGTCGCGTCGCCGCTCAGGGTGATCTCGTTGCCGCGCACGTGCACGCTGACGAGCGGGTACTGCCGCTCCAGCGTGGTCAGGAGCCGGTCCTGCGGCCCGAGCAGACGGACCATCTGGACGCCGTCGACGTGCAGACGCGCCTCGGCGGCCCCGTTCGACGCGGCGCCCGCCTCGGGCATCGGTTCGCTAGTCGGCAAGGCTTCCTTCCTCGAGCGACCCGCCGGGGCCGGCGCTCAGTACGTGGGCGTGCACGTGGAACACGGTCTGTCCCGCGCCCGCACCGGTGTTGAAGACCAATCGGAAGTCGCCTCCCGCCTCGGCGGCGAGGCGCTTCGCGACGGATACGATCTCGGCGAGGAGCGCGGGGTCGCCGGCGGCGAGCTCCGTCACGTCGCGGTACTGCTCGGTCTTGGGGACGACGAGGAGGTGCACCGGCGCCTTGGGCGCGATGTCGCGGAACGCGATGATGCGCTCGCCGTCGTAGACGATGTCGGCCGGGATCTCGCCCGCGACGATGCGCGAGAAGATCGAGGGCTGTGCGCTTTCCATGGAGTCCATCCTATTCGCCCGCCCTGAGGGGTCTACCAGCGACCGAGGGAGGCGTTCAGCACGGCGAGGGCCGCGGGGCCGGCCGTCGAGGTGCGGAGCACCGTGTCGCCGAGGCGCACGACGCCGGCGCCCGCGGCGCGGAGCACCTCCAGCTCGCCCGGGGCGATGCCGCCCTCGGGGCCCACGACGAGCACGAGTTCGCGCTCGCCCGGGGTGAAGGCCGTCAGGGCCGAGTCTCCCGTCGGCTCCAACACCAGCACGTCCGCGCCGTCGGCGAGAGCGGCGACCTGCGCCGTCGTGGCCAGTTCGCCCACGTCGGGCACCCAGGCGCGGATCGACTGCTTGGCGGCCTCCCGGACGATCGTCGACCAGCGGTCACGACCCTTCGCGATCTTCGCGCCCTCCCAGCGGGACACCGAACGCGAGGCGGACCACGGGACGACACGGTCGACGCCGAGCTCCGTCGCCGCCTGGATCGCGAGCTCGTCGCGGTCGCCCTTCGCCAGCGCCTGGACCAGCGTGATGCGCGGGGCGGGCCGCTCTTCCCGCCGGACCGAAGCGACCTCGATCGTGAGCTCGGCGCCGGTCGCGACGACGACCTCGCCCGACGCGACCAGGCCGCGGCCGTTGCCGATCGACACCGTCTGCCCCGGGCGCGTCCGGTTCACGGTCGCCGCGTGCTTGGCCTCGGGGCCGGTCAGGGTCAACCGTGCGCCGGGCTCGGCCGCCTCCAGGTCCTCCCGCAGATAGAGCGAGCTCATCGGGTCAGAAGTTCAGGAACCGGTCGCGGAGCTTGGCGAAGAGCCCCTGCTGGAAGCGCGCGAGCGACGGCTCCACCGAGTGGTGCGTCGCCGCGAACTTCTTGATGAGCTCCTTCTCCTTGTGGTCGAGCTTCGTCGGCGTGACCACCTGGATGCCGACCTTCAGATCGCCGCGGCCGCTGCCGCGCAGGTGCGTGATGCCGCGGTCCTTGACCGTCACGATGTCCGCGCTCTGCGTCCCGGCCTTCAGCTCGAGGCGGATGTCGCCGTCGAGCGCCTTCACCGAGGCGGTCGTTCCGAGGATCGCATCCGTCATCGACACCTCGAGGGTGCAGAGGAGGTCGTCGCCGTCGCGGCTGAAGACGTCGTGGTGCTTGACCTTGATCTCGAGGTAGAGGTCGCCGTTCGGGCCGCCCGCGGGGCCGGCCTCGCCGCTGCCCGGCATCTGCAGGCGCAGGCCGGTGTCGACGCCGGCGGGGATGTCCACCGGGACGGTGCGGCGGGCGCGCACGCGGCCCTGGCCCTGGCAGGTGACGCACGGGGTGGCGATGACGGTGCCGTAGCCGCGGCAGCTCCCGCAGGGGCTCGAGGTCATCACGTTGCCGAGAAGGGAACGCACCGAGCGCTGGATGCTGCCGGTGCCGTGGCAGATGTCGCAGGTGACCGGTGCGGTGCCGGGCTGGCAGCAGGAGCCGTTGCAGGTCTCGCAGACGACGGCGGTGTCCACCTCGAGGTCGCGGTGGGTGCCGAAGACGACCTCGTCGAGGTCGATCTCGACGCGCAGCAGGGCGTCCTGCCCGCGCTCGCGCCGGGAGCGGGGGCCGCGGGAGGCGCCCCCTCCTCCCCCGAAGAACGTCTCGAAGATGTCGCCGAAGCCGGCGAAGTCGCCCTGGCCGCCCCCGCCTCCGCCGAAGCCCGTCGGGCCGCCGAGGTCGTACTGCTGGCGATGCTTCGGGTCGCTGAGCACGTCGTACGCGTGCGTGACGAGCTTGAACCGCTCCTGGGCCTCGGAGCTGGGGTTCACGTCCGGGTGCAGCTCGCGCGCGAGCCGGCGGTACGCCTTCTTGATCTCGTCGGGGGTGGCGTTGCGCTCAACGCCCAGTACTTCGTAGTGGTCGGCCACGTAAGGCTGTTCCTTCTCGTTTGTCGTGGTTCTAGTCGCCGAGGAGGCGAGAGAGGTAGCGGGCGACCGCGCGGACGGCGGCCATGTTGCCCGAGTAATCCATGCGGAGGGGGCCGAGGAGCCCGATGCGGGCCACGTCGGAGCCGGCGGCGCTGTAGCCGCTGGACAGGATCGACGCCTCGCTCAGCCCGAGGACGGCGTTCTCGCGGCCGATGCTGACGGCCACGCCGTGCTGGTCGTGCGCCATCTCGTCGAACAGGCGCAGCAGCACCACCTGCTCCTCGATCGCCTCGAGCACCGGGGTGATCGTGCCCGGGAAGTCGGTCTCGGTGCGGACGAGGTTGGCGGCCCCGGCCATGACGAGACGCTCCTGCCGGTTCGCCGCGATCTGGTCGAGCAATGCGCTCGCGACCGGCGAGACCAGCTCGCGGGTGCGCTCGGTGAGCGCGTCCGGCAGCTGGCGCAGCCGGGCGGTCGCGTCGGGCAGGGAGAGCCCGGCCGCCGCTCCGTTGATCGCGCCGCGGATCTCGGCGATCTCCTGGTCCGTCAGCGCCGCGTTCAGCTCGATGACGCGCTGCTCGACCGCACCGGAGTCCGTGATCAGCACGCTCAGGAGGCGGTGCGGCGCCAGCGAGACCAGCTCGATGTGCCGGATGCGCGAGCGAGACACCGACGGGTACTGCACGAGCGCGACCTGGTTGGTCAGCTGCGAGAGCAGGCGGACGGTCCGCGCGAGCACGTCGTCCAGGTCGATCGACTCGCCGAGGAACGCCTCGATCGCCGTGCGCTGCGCCGTGGTGAGCGGTCGCATCTCGGAGAGGTGGTCGACGAACAGCCGGTAGCCCTTGTCGGTCGGCACGCGCCCGGACGAGGTGTGCGGGGCCGCGATCAGCTCCTCCTCTTCGAGGAGGGCCATGTCGTTGCGGATCGTCGCGGCCGAGACGCCGAACGAGTGCCGCTCGACGATGCTCTTCGAGCCCACCGGCTCGCGGGAGGCGACGTAGTCCTGGACGATCACCCGCAGGACCTCGAGACTGCGCTCGGAGACCATGACACCCTCCCGTCGACCGAATTCACTTAGCACTCAGCGTTCTTGAGTGCTAATCATATCGCGCGAACGGCCGACACGAGTTATTGTCCGCGAGCGCGCGCGGCGGTACCTTATGCGCACCGGGTCGACTCCGTCGCATCCGATCACGAAAGGGCAACACGCATGTCCGACCCGAACCAGCCCGTGGACCCGAACAACGGCGTTCCTCCGCAGCAGCCCTACGGCAACGTGCCTCCGCAGCAGCCGTACGGTGCCGCTCCCCAGCAGCCGTACGCCGCTCCCGCGGCCCCACTCACCGCCGAGCAGGACAAGCAGTGGGCGTCGTTCGCGCACCTCGGCGGCATCCTCTGGATCCTCCCCTCCCTCATCATCTGGCTGGTCTTCAAGGACCGCGGCGAGAAGACGAACGTGGAGGGCAAGGAGGCGCTCAACTGGCAGATCACCTGGATCATCGCGTGGGTGGCCTCCCAGATCATCGGGATCATCATCGGCGGCTTCACCGTCGGCATCGGCTACCTGCTGTTCGGCCTGCTCGTGCCGTGGGCGCTGTACATCGTGAACCTGGTGTTCTCGATCCTCGGCTTCGTCAAGGTCAACGGAGGAGGCTCGTACCGCTACCCGGTGAACTTCCGCTTCATCAAGTAGCGCGCCGCTTCGGGCTGAAAAGCTCTCGGCTTCTTCTCAGACTCGGGCCTCCGGCCCTAGGCTGTGTGGGTAATCGTCCGCCGATCAGCCCGGGACGCTCCCGGGCTCTTTGCAAGGAGACTCCATGTCCGCAACGCCCCACCGCCGCCTCAGCAGCCGTACGGAGGCGCCTCTCAGCAGTTGAGCCCCTCCGACGAGAAGCTGTGGGCGACGCTCGTCCACGTCGGCGGGATCCTCTTCGGATGGCTCCCGGCACTCATCGGGTACCTCGTGCTCAAGGAGCGCGGCCCGTTCGTGCGCTCCCACACCGCCACGGCGCTGAACTTCCAGATCACCCTGTTCATCGGCACCGTGGTCGGCTGGATCACGAGCTTCGTCGTCGTCGGGATATTCATCCTGCTGGCCGTCTGGGTCGTGAACATCGTCTTCAGCATCATCGCCGCGCTCAAGGCGAACCGCGGCGAGTACTACACGTACCCGATCGCCATCAAGTTCGTGAGCTGACGCTCCCGATCACACCTCGGCGAGCAGCCGTCGCACGACGGCGTCCGCCAGAAGCCGTCCTCGCAGGGTCAGCGTCACCGACCCGGCGAGGGCGGCTTTTCCGTCGATGAGGCCGTCGGCGATGAGCCCCGCGATCTCGCGGCGGCCCTCCGCCGACAGCTCGGCGGTGCGGATGCCCTCGCGGATGCGCGTGAGCAGCAGCACCCGCTCCACCCGCCGCGTCTCGGTATCGAGCGTCTCCCGGCCGGCGGCGGGCGACTCCCCCGCGAGCACGCGCTGGGCGTAGGCGGCGGGATGCTTGACGTTCCACCACCGCACACCGCCGACGTGGCTGTGCGCGCCCGGCCCGATTCCCCACCAGTCGTGGCCGAGCCAGTACGAGAGGTTGTGGCGGGAGCGGTGGTCGCCGTCGCGGGACCAGTTGCTGACCTCGTACCAGTCGTAGCCGGCCGCGGCGAGCCGCGCGTCGGCCAGTTCGTACATGTCGGCCTGGAGGTCCTCGTCGGGCTCCGGGACCTGCCCGCTCTTGATCTGGCGGGCGAGCTTGGTGCCCGCCTCGACGATCAGCGAGTATGCCGAGAGGTGGTCGGGGGCACAGGCGAGCGCCGTGTCCAGGCTCCGCTCCCAGTCGGAGAGCGACTCCCCGGGCGTGCCGTAGATCAGGTCGAGGCTCACCTGGAGGCCGGCCTCCCGCGCCCATTCGACGACGAGCGGGATGCGCTCGGGGTCGTGGGTCCGCTCCAGCGTCGCGAGGACGTGCGGGACGGCGGACTGCATCCCGAACGACACCCGCGTGAATCCGGCGTCGGCGAGGCGGCGCAGGTCGTCCGCATCCACCGAGTCCGGGTTCGCCTCCGTCGTGACCTCGGCCCCCGGCGCGAGGCCCCAAGCGTCGCGGACGGCGCCGAGCATCGCGCCGAGATCCGACGGCGGCAGGAGCGTCGGCGTGCCACCGCCCAGGAACACGGTCGACACGGGTCGCTGCGGCAGTCCGCTCGCCGCCAGTGCGCGGGCGGCGAAGCCGACCTCGGCGACCGCGTGGCCCGCGTAGTCGGACTGGCTCACACCGCGGAGCTCGGTGGCCGTGTAGGTGTTGAAGTCGCAGTACCCGCAGCGCACCCGGCAGAACGGCACGTGCAGGTAGACCCCGAAGTCGCGGTCCGCCGCGCCATCGAGCGACGACTCCGGGAGGATGCCGTCGGCGGGCGCGGGGTCGCCGAGTGGGAGCGCGCTCGGCATCAGGCCGACCGTGCGGGGAGGAGCGAGCGCAGGTACTTCGTCGTGAACCGGTTCTGGACCAGGCGGAGCACCGGCGACACGAACCGGTAGAAGCCGGTCGACGGGCGCGAGAACGACCGCAGGACGAACCACACGGTGCCGTCCTCGTGGCGCTCCACGAAGAACGCCTCCTCGCCGCTCTCCGGGTGGCCGCGCAGAGTGCCGTACGCGAAACCCGCCCGGTCCGGCTCGTCGACGACGTACACGACGCGGATCGGCGCGGAGACCTTGAACGGACCGAACGGCACCTTGAGCACAGCCGTCATCCCGTTGCGGATGTACGGGGAGCCGTCGTCGGCGAACACATCCTCTTCGACGCGGTGCTCGCGCATCCCCTTCGGGGTGCCGTCGACGTCGTACTCGATGCCCTCGTACTGCACGCCCGTGCCCTCGTTCACGTCCGTGACGAGGATGCCGCTGCCGCGCTGCACGCCCCAGGTCATCAGGGCCGTGGCGGCGGTGTCGAAGCGCTCGTCGCCCGAGCCGAGCCGCGTCCGCTTCTGCAGCGGCCGGTAGCCCTTCGGCGGGTAGTAGAGCAGATCCGGGGCCTGCGTTCCGCCGACGGCGCCGTACGTGACGGGCTGGTCGGTGAAAGTGGAGCGGCGCATGGTGTCTATCCTCCGCCAATCCGCGCCCCAGCGCGAACCGGAGCGGATTCCCGGCCGGGTCTGGCGCGGGGCCGCCGGGGCGACGACACTGGGGCCGAACGCGACCGAGGAGGATCGGCATGAGCAGCATCGTGGTGCAGGAGTTCATCACCCTGGACGGCGTCATCCAGGCGCCCGGCGGATCGACGGAGGACGACGAGCGCGGCTTCCCCTACGGCGGATGGCAGATGGACTTCGATCGCGAACGCGGCGGCGGCGACGCGGACGACAACGTGGTCGTGGAGTGGGAGGAGCGCACCGAGGCGCTGCTGCTCGGCCGCCGCACCTACGAGATCTGGTCGCAGGCCTGGGGCGTCTGGCCCGAGGACGCACCCGGCCTGCAGGGCGAGTTCACGCGCCGCTACAACCGGGTGCCGAAGTACGTCGCCTCCCGCACCCTCACCGAGCTGGGCTGGAAGAACTCGCAGCTCCTCGGAGACGACGTGCCCGGCGCGGTCGCCGCCCTGCGGGAGCAGCCCGGCGGCGAGATCCGCGTCTGGGGCAGCGCGAACCTCATCCAGACCCTCGGCGCCCACGGCCTGGTCGACGAGTACCGGCTGATGGTCTATCCGATCGTGCTCGGGACGGGCAAGAAGCTCTTCCCCGACGGATTCCCCCGCACGACATTCGACGTCGCCGAGACGCGCACGCTCGCCTCCGGCGTCCAGATCAACGTGTACCGGAAGACGGGCGCATAGCCTCGTCTACTTCGCGTCCTTCTTCTCCGTGTCGCCCGAGAGCGCGGCGATGAACGCCTCCTGGGGGACCTCGACGCGGCCGACCATCTTCATGCGCTTCTTGCCCTCCTTCTGCTTCTCGAGGAGCTTGCGCTTACGCGTGATGTCGCCGCCGTAGCACTTGGCGAGGACGTCCTTGCGCATGGCCCGGATGTTCTCGCGCGCGATGATGCGGGCGCCGATGGCGGCCTGGATCGGCACCTCGAACTGCTGACGCGGGATGAGCTCGCGCAGCCGGCCGGCCATCATCGTGCCGTAGGCGTAGGCCTTGTCGCGGTGCACGATGGCGCTGAACGCGTCGACCGCCTCGCCCTGCAGCAGGATGTCGACCTTGACGAGGTCGGCCTCCTGCTCGCCCGCGGGCTCGTAGTCGAGCGACGCGTAGCCGGCCGTGCGGCTCTTGAGGTTGTCGAAGAAGTCGAAGACGATCTCACCGAGGGGCATCGTGTAGCGGATCTCGACGCGGTCCTCGCCGAGGTACTCCATGCCGAGCAGGGTGCCGCGGCGGCTCTGGCAGAGCTCCATGATGACGCCGACGTAGTCCTTGGGCGCGAGGATGGCCGCCTTGACGATCGGCTCCTCCACCTTATCGATCTTGCCGCCGGGGAACTCGCTCGGGTTGGTGACCGTGATGGTCTTCTTGTCCTCGGTCGTGACCTCGTAGACCACGCTGGGCGCGGTGGTGATGAGGTCGAGGCCGAACTCGCGCGAGAGGCGCTCGGTGATGATCTCCAGGTGCAGGAGGCCGAGGAAGCCGCAGCGGAAGCCGAAGCCGAGCGCGACCGAGGTCTCGGGCTCGTAGACGAGCGCGGCGTCGGAGAGCTTCAGCTTGTCGAGGGCCTCGCGCAGCTCGGGGTAGTCGCTGCCGTCGATCGGGTAGAGGCCCGAGAAGACCATCGGCTTGGGCTCGGTGTAGCCGGGAAGCGCGACCGTCGCCGGCTTCGACGCCGTCGTGATCGTGTCACCGACCTTGGACTGGCGCACGTCCTTCACACCGGTGATCAGGTAGCCGACCTCGCCGACGCCCAGACCCTTCGACGGGGTGGGCTCGGGCGAGGAGACGCCGATCTCGAGGATCTCATGCGTGGCCTTGGTCGACATCATCTGCACGCGCTCGCGCGGCGAGAGCTTGCCGTCCACCATGCGGACGTAGGTGACGACGCCGCGGTAGCTGTCGTACACGGAGTCGAAGATCATCGCGCGGGCGGGAGCGTCCGCGACGCCGACCGGGGCCGGGATCTCCTGAACGACCCGATCGAGGAGCGCATCGACGCCCATCCCGGTCTTGCCCGAGACGCGCAGCACGTCCTCCGGACGACCGCCGATGAGGCTCGCGAGCTCGGCCGCGTACTTCTCGGGGTCGGCGGCGGGGAGGTCGATCTTGTTCAGCACCGGGATGATCGTCAGATCGTTCTCGAGCGCCAGGTACAGGTTCGCGAGCGTCTGCGCCTCGATGCCCTGTGCGGCATCCACCAGCAAGATGGCGCCCTCGCACGCGGCGAGGGAGCGGGAGACCTCGTACGTGAAGTCGACGTGGCCGGGCGTGTCGATCATGTTGAGCGCGAAGGTCGAGCCCTCATGCGCCCACGGCATGCGGACGGCCTGGCTCTTGATCGTGATGCCGCGCTCGCGCTCGATGTCCATGCGGTCCAGGTACTGGGCGCGCATGTCCCGGTCGGCGACCGCGCCGGTGATCTGCAGCATGCGGTCGGCCAGGGTCGACTTGCCGTGGTCGATGTGCGCGATGATGCAGAAGTTGCGCAGGAACGCGGGATCGGTGGCGGCGGGCTCGAGGGCCGTCAAAGCTCGTGGTGACATCGTGCCGCCATTCTCCCATGAACGGCCGAGCCCCTCCGACCCGTCAGGCGAAGCGCTCGGAGCGCTCCACGACCCGTCCGACACCGTCCGCCCAGGAGTAGACCTCGGTGCCCTCGATGAAGACGCGCTCGGCGCGCGAGTTCACGTCGAGCGGGTCGCCCGACCAGACGACCACGTCGCCGTCGCGTCCCGGAGCCAGGGCGCCGATCCGCTCGTCGAGACCGAGGAAGGCCGCCGGGTTGACGGTGAGCGCCTCGAGCGCGGTCTGGTGCGGCAGGCCGTCCTTGACGGCGAGGGCAGCCTGGTAGACGAGGAAGTTGATCGGGACCACCGGGTGGTCCGTCGTGATCGCGACGCGGACGCCCGCGGCGGCGAGGGTCGCCAGGTTGGCGATGGCGCGGTCGCGGAGCTCGACCTTGGAGCGGGAGGTGAACATCGGCCCGAAGATGACCGGGATGTCGCGCTCGGCGAGCACGTCCGCGATCTTGTGCGCCTCGGTACCGTGGTTCACGACGAGCTTGTAGCCGAACTCGTCGGCCAGGCGCAGTGCCGTCGCGATGTCGTCGTGGCGGTGCGTGTGCTGGTCCCAGTAGAGCTCGCCGTCGAGCACCCGGACGAGGGTCTCCTTGGTGAGGTCGCGGGCGAACGCCTTGCCGTCGCGCTCGGCCTCGTCGCGCTGCGCACGGTAGTTCTGCGCCTCCACGAACGCCTGGCGGATGATCATCGCGACACCGAGACGCGTGCTCGGGGTGACGTTCTTCGCGCCGTAGACACGCTTCGGGTTCTCGCCCAGCGCCGACTTCACGCTGACGGCCGCCTTGATGACCTGCTCGTCGATCGTCCGGCCGCCCCAGGACTTGATCGCGACGGTCTGGCCGCCGATCGGGTTGCCGGAGCCCGGCTTGACGACGATGGAGGTGACGCCTCCCGAGAGGGCGTCGCGGAAGCCCTCGTCGTCGATGTTCACCGCGTCGATCGCGCGCACGGCGGCCGTGTTCGGCGTCGTCATCTCGTTCGTGTCGTCGCCGGCGGGGCCGTTGGCCTCCTCGTGGATGCCGACGTGCCCGTGCGACTCGACGAAGCCGGGGAGCACCCACTTGCCCGTGGCATCCACGGTGGCGACGCCGTCCGGGATGCTGACCTCGCCCGCCGCACCCACGGCTTCGATCACACCGTCGCGGATGAGTACCGTGCCCCCTTCGATCGGCTCCCCGAGCACGGGGACGACGCGGGCGTTGACGATGGCGATGGTCGAAGCAGTCATGGTGTCGAGCCTACGCTCGCCGCCGCACGGGGACCGTCCCGGGAATGCGCGGCCCGCGTCGGTGTTGGATGGGAGCATGAGCATCCTCCTGACCGGCGCGACCGGCTACATCGGCACCTCCGTCCTCCCCCGCCTCATCGAGGAAGGGCACGCGGTGACCGCCCTCGTCCGCACCGCCGAGAAGGCGGCGATCGTGGAGGCCGCGGGCGCCACGGCGCTCATCGGCGACGCCGCCGACAGCGACCTGGTCGCGGAGGCGGCCCTCGCCAGCGACGGCGTCGTGCACCTCGCGTCCGGCGAGGACGTCGACCCGGTCTTCATCACCGCCGTACTCCGGGGACTCGAGGGCAGCGACAAGCCGTTCGTGCACACCGGCGGCATCTGGACGTACGGCTCCAACGCCGACATCACGGAGGACTCACCCGCCGCTCCGCCGGCGCTCACCGCCTGGCGCGGTGCGAACGAGGCGCGCGTCCTCGGCGCCGAGGGCGTGCGCGGCATCGTCGTCGTCCCGTCGATCGTCTACGGTCGCGGCGCCGGCCTCGCGCGCCTGATCGTCGACGCTCCGCGCGGAGACGGCGTCGCTCCGGCCCTGCACCTCATCGGCGACGGGGCGCAGCACTGGGCGACCGTGCACGTCGACGACCTCGCCGCCCTCTACGTGCTCGCGCTCGAGCAGGGCGACGCCGGCTCCGTGTACCTCGGAGCGAGCGGCGCCAACCCGACCGTGCGCGAGCTCGGGGAGGCCGCTGCGGCCGTTGCGGGCATCGCCGGCGGCGTGGTCGCCGAGACGGTCGAGGAGACCTCCGAGCGCCTCGGTGCAGGACTCACCGGGGCGCTGCTGCTCGATCAGCAGTCCCGCGGGTCAAAGGGTCGCATCGACCTCGGCTGGGAGCCGAACGGCCCCACTCTGGTCGACGAGATCGCCTCCGGTTCGTACGCACCGGAGTCCGTCGACGCCCACTGATCCCGCTGCATTTGGCGCAGGGGTGGCCCGCTGGTAAAGTTGTTTGTTGGCTTGCGTGTGGGTGTACCCGCACGAACGCCGGGAAGCGCCCTCTCTCGCTGAACGGCACATCCGATACTCACTTCGAACGAAAGTAACCATTCGTGGCAAACATCAAGTCGCAGATCAAGCGCAACCGCACCAACAAGAAGGCGCAGGAGCGCAACAAGTCCGTCAAGAGCGAGCTCAAGACGGCCATCCGCGCGACCCGTGAGGCCGTTGTCGCGGGCGACAAGGACAAGGCGACCGCGGCGCTGCGCGTCGCGTCCAAGAAGATCGACAAGGCGGCCAGCAAGGGCGTCATCCACCAGAACCAGGCGGCGAACCGCAAGTCGGCCATCGCCAAGCAGGTCGCCGCTCTCTGAGCCGCTGACCTCCGCGGGAGCTGATCCCGCGCTGCGACGAGCCCTCGCTCCGAGGACCTCAGGTCCGAGGGCGGGGGCTCGTCGCGTGTGCGGTCGCTGTCGCAATCGCGCGAAGCGCCGAGGGGGTCTCAGCCGCGTCCGCGGCCGCTGACGATCCGGATCATCCGCTCCAGGGCGAAGACCGGGTCTCGGCCGCCGCCCTTCACGTTCGCGTCGGTCTCGGCGAGGACCTCGATGCAGCGGCCGAGGCCGTCCTCCGTCCAGCCCTGGAGGTCGCGCTTGGCGCGGTCCACCTGCCACGGCGCGAGGCCGAACTGCTGCGCCAGCTGGCCGGAGCCACCACGCGCTCCGGACACCTTCGCCATCGTGCGGATCTTGCTGGCGAACGCGGCGACCATCGGCACGGGGTCGGCGCCGGACGCGAGGGCGTGGCGCATGGTGATCAGCGCTTCGCCGTGGCGTCCGGCGATGGCGGCGTCGGCGACCTGGAACGCGTTGGTCTCGACGCGGCCGCCGTAGTACTTGTCGACGGTCGCCTCCGTGATCTGCTCGGCTGCGTCGGAGATGAGCTGCTGGCATGCCGCGGCCATCTCCGCGAGGTCGTCGGAGAAAGCCGAGGTGATCGCCCGGAGCGCGCCGGCCGTCACCTTGCGGCCGGCGCTCGCGAACTCCGCCTGGGCGAATTCGTACTTCTCGGCGTCTTTCTTGAGCTCGGTGCAGACGATCTCGATCCCGCCGCCGGAGCCGGCCCGGATCGCGTCCAGGAGCTTCTTGCCGCGCACGCCTCCGCCGTGGCGGAGCACGACGACCGTGCCGTCCGCCGGCGTCGCCAGGTATTCGAGCGTTTCAGTGAGGAACGCGTCGGTGCACTTCTCGACCGCATCGACCCGGATCAGCCGCGGCTCCCCGAAGAGGGAGGGGCTCGCGAGGGTGATGAGCTCGCCCGGGGCGTAGTCGGCGGCGGAGATGTCGCTGATCTCGAGACTCGGATCCTCCGCCTTGAGCGCGTCCCGCAGGGCGCGAATGGCGCGGTCGGCGAGGAAGCCCTCGGTCCCCGACACCAGCACCACGGGGGCGGGCCGGATCTGGTTCCAGGGAAGCTGCGGGATCGCACTCGCGACCGCGCGGGCCTTGCTGGCACCGGAGCGGCTCGCGCTGCTCCGGCCGGTGTTCCTGGTGGCCACGTTCCTCCTCGTTCCCTTCCAGGATACGGGCGACCACCGGCATCGGCGGTCTCGGGGCGCTCCGTCCAGACGCGCGGCCCGTCCGCGCCCGGCGACACGAGGATGAGCCCGCGCGTGTCGGTGCGTACCGCGACAGCCCCCACCTCGCCGAGCACGTCCAGAGAGCGGCGGGTGGGGTGGCCGTACCCGTTGTCCGCTCCGACGGACAGCAGCCCGATCCGCGGGGACGACACCGCGTAGAGGCGCTCGCTCTGATCGGCGGAGCCGTGGTGGGCGACCTTCACCACGTCGACGCGGCCGATCCCGCCCGCGCCGAGGAGATCATCCTGCGCCCGCTCGCCCAGGTCGCCGAGGAACAGGCCGGTCAGGCCCGCGCCGGACGTCCGGAGCACGATGCTGCCGTCGTTGCCCGCCGGTACCTCGTCACCCGCTCCACGGGGCCACAGGACGTCCCAGCGCAGGCGGCCGAGCGTGCCCGCCATCCCCGCCAGCGCCCGCTCCACGCTCGCTCCGTGGGCTTCGAGGGACGCGACGACCTGCTCGTCGGACTCACGGTCGGGTCTCCCGACGAGCGCCCGCTCGACGCGTTCGACGACGCCCGGGAGCCCCGCGACGTGATCGGCATCGAAGTGGGTGAGCACGAGCAGGTCGATCCGTGCGACACCGAGGCGGTCGAGGCACGCACGCGCGGCCTCCGGGGTGCGCCCCACGTCGATCATCGCGACCGCATCGCCATCGCGGAGCAGCAGCGCATCCCCCTGGCCGACGTCGCAGGCGGCGATCTGCCAATCTCCCGGCGTGGCGATCACCCGCGCCACCAGACCTCCGGCGAGGACTCCGCCGTACGCGACGACGGCACCGCCGAGGCCGAACGCTGCGGTGACGACGACCGGCCTCGGCAGGTGCACGCGCGCGACGAGGACGCCCACCGCCACGAGAACGCACACGCAGAGGACGACGCCGGCGATGCCGTCGACCCACGGCAGCGCCGCTCCCGGGAGGGACGCGGCCGTGTGCGCGATCCGGGCGATCCACGCCGACGGCAGCCAGGCGAGCCGGACGAACAACTCCCCCAGCCATGGAGCCCAGGGCAGCGTGAGACACGCGAGGCACCCCAGGACGGTCGCCACCGGCGCCGCCGGTTCGGCGAGCAGGTTCGCCCCGACCCCGTACAACGGGATCGTCGGTGTGAGCAGCAGCAGGATCGGCTGGCACGCGAGCTGCGCCGCCGCCGGCACCGCGATGGCCAGTGCGACGGCGCGGGGCATCCACCGGGTCAGCAGCAGGGCGAGCGGGCCGGCCAGCAGGAGCAACCCCGCCGTGGCCGCGACCGAGAGAGCGAACCCGTAGTCGCGCGCCATCCACGGATCGTGCACGAGCAGGAGGACCACGGCCAGCGCCAACGACGGCACGCCGTCCGCTGGTCGACCACGGGCGAGCGCGAGCAGCACGACGGCGGCCATCACGGCGGCGCGCAGGATGCTGGCGCCCGGCCCGACGAGCACGACGAACGCCAGCAGCGCCGTCGCTGCGATGAGGACGCGCATCCGACGACCCGCGCCGACCCGAGCGGCCACGACGAACACGAGCCCGGTGACGAGGGCGCAGTTCGCTCCCGACACCGCTGTGAGGTGGCTCAGCGCACTCGCCTTCATCGCTGCGTCGAGCTCCTCGGAGACGCCGGACTCGTCGCCGATCGCGAGGCCGGGCAGCAGGGCTCCGCCGTCACCGGGGGTCTCCTGGGCCGCCCGGGCGAACGCCGAGCGCACGGGCTCGGTCCACCCCAGCCAGGCAGGCGCGTCGGCGACCACCGACGCCGGGTGCGACGCGGAGAGCCGGAAGCTGGTCGACTCCCCCGGCTCGTTCGCGCGCAGTGCTCCGGAAACGGCCACGACCGACCCGAAGGAAGGAACGGCAGCGGATCCGTCCGCGACCGTGAACACCGTCACCGGCACGCTGATCCCCCGCACGGCAGATCCGGCGCCCGCACCATCCACTCCCAGGGCCGTTCCTTTCCAGCTCCACCGCTCGGCACCGTCGAACCCGGACGCCACCCGGCGACCCGGGCTCTCGGCCCGCACCTGCACCGTCACCTCCTGCCGCTCCTGGGCCGCCCGCTCCAGGACGTCGGCCGTCCGGCCGGGTGCGTGGACCGCCGACACGGCGCAGCCCAGCGCCCCGCCCGCGAGGACGACGCCCACCAGAACCGCACCCGTGCGTCGACGGGCACGTCGCGCGGCCGAGACGATGAGGACGGAGGCGAGGACACCGCCGGCGGGGGCGGCGATCGCCGCGACGTCCGGCGCACCGATCGCCAGAGCGCACGCGATCCAGAGGGCAGCGGCGGGGAGGGCGAGACGCAGGTCGGGCATCAGACGCTCACCCGGTCTTTGAGACCGTCGAAGACCTTGTCTCCGATCCCCGCGACCTTCAGCAGGTCGGTCGGCGCACCGAACCGGCCGTTCGCCGCCCGCCAGTCCAGGATGCGCTGGGCCAGCGCGGGCCCGATGCGCGGGAGCGTCTCCAACTCCGCCTGTCCCGCGGTGTTGATGTTCACGAGTCCGGTGCCCGCCGCGCCGGAACCACCGCCCGAGCCGGTGGGCGCGGCGGGAGGCACCTCCCCCTCCTTCGGGACCACCAGTTGCTCGCCGTCGGAGACGAGACGCGCGAGGTTGACGCCGGCGGGGTCGCCGTCGGGCGCGAGGCCGCCCGCCGCCGCGATCGCGTCGACCACGCGTGCACCGGCCGCGAGCGTCACGAGTCCCGGGCTGACCACGGCACCGGAGACGTGGACGAACAGCTCGCCTCCGCTGTCATCGGGCTGCGCACTCGTCTCTGCAGCTCCCGACGCAACCGACGTCGTGCGCGAGGCCGGCACCTCCACGTCGCTCCCCTGCCCGGAGAACGCCGACGCCAGGATCGCCACCACGAAGACGCCGAGGAGCAGCACGATGGCCGCGCCGACGCCGAGCCGCAGCCGTCGGCGCGCGCCCGGCTCCACGTCGGAGGCCTCGGCTCGGTGTCGCATGACCACACGCTACGAAGCAGCGGGGCGCGCTCGGCCGTCGAGCGCGGATCGGTGGGAAACGACGATCGGCGGCCCTCCTGTGGAGGACCGCCGATCGGCTCAGATCAGTTCAGATCAGCCGTTCAGCCCTTGGGTCGCGTGGCGATGTTCACCAGGCGCGGGGCGCGCACGATCACGTTGACGATCTCGCGGTCGCCGACCGAGCGCACCACGGCCTCCGAGGCGCGGGCGAGAACCTCGAGCTCGTCGCCCGAGATCTTCGGCGAGACCTCGACGCGGTCGCGGACCTTGCCGTCCACCTGCACGACGGCCGTCACCGACTCCTCGATCAAGAGGGTCGGGTCGGCCTTGCGCCACTGGGCCAGCGCCACCGAGGCCTCGTAGCCGAGGATCTCCCACATGTCCTCCGCGGTGTACGGCGCGAACAGGTTCAGGGCCATCGCGGTGACCTCGGCCGCCTCGCGGACGGCCGCGTCGGCCGGGCCGGCGCCGGTGTCGATCGCCTTGCGGGTGGCGTTCACCAGCTCCATCAGGCGCGCCACGACGACGTTGAACTTGAACGCCTCGATCAGGCCGGGGGCGTCGGCGAGGAAGCGGTGGGTCACGCGACGCAGGGCCGAGTCGCCGTTCTTCCAGACGACGTCCGGAGCGCTCGTGACGTCGTGCGCCACGCGCCAGGCGCGCGCGAGGAACTTCGCACTGCCCGACGGCGAGACGTCCGCCCAGTCGATGTCGTCCTCGGGCGGGCCGGCGAACGCCATCGTCAGGCGGACGGCGTCCACACCGTGCTCGTCGAGCTGCTCCGACAGCTTCACGATGTTGCCGCGCGACTTCGACATCGCGGAGCCCTCCATCAGCACCATGCCCTGGTTCAGCAGCGCCGTGAACGGCTCCGTGAAGCTGATCGACCCCATGTCGAACAGCACCTTGGTGATGAACCGCGAGTACAGCAGGTGCAGGATGGCGTGGGTCACGCCGCCGACGTACTGGTCGACGGGCGCCCACTTCTCGGCCTCGCGCGGGTCGAACGCCTGGGTGTCGTCCTTCGGGGACAGGAAGCGCAGGAAGTACCAGGAGCTGTCGACGAAGGTGTCCATCGTGTCGGCGTCGCGCTTGGCGGGCCCGCCGCACGTCGGGCACGACACGTTGACCCAGTCCTCCGCCGCACCCAGCGGGCTGGTGCCCTTGGGCTTCAGGTCGAGACCCTCCGCCGGCGGCAGCAGCACGGGCAGCTCCGACTCCGGGACGGGCACCTCGCCGCACTTCTCGCAGTGGATGATCGGGATGGGGGTGCCCCAGTACCGCTGACGCGAGATCAGCCAGTCGCGCAGGCGGAAGTTCTTCGCCGTCTCGCCCAGGCCGGAGCCCTGCAGCGCCTCCGTCACGCGACGGATCGCGTTGGACTTGCTCAGCCCGTCGAACGGACCCGAGTTGATCAGTCGGCCCTCGCCGGTCAGAGCCACGCCGGTCTCCGACGGGTTCTCCAGCGGGGCGTCCTCCGGCATCGTCGGCTCGCCGGTCTCCGGGTCGACCGGGATCACGGGGATGACGCCGGTGACGGGCTGGTTGGTGTCGACCACCACGCGCACCGGGAGGTCGAAGGCGCGGGCGAAGTCCAGGTCGCGCTGGTCGTGCGCGGGCACGGCCATGATCGCGCCGTGACCGTAGTCGCTCAGCACGTAGTCGGCCGCCCAGATCGGGATGCGCTCGCCGGTCAGCGGGTTGATCGCGTGCCGCTCCAGGAAGACGCCGGTCTTCTCACGCTCGGTGCTGAGGCGGTCCATCTCGGTGGTGCCGCGGACGGCCGCCAGGTACTCGTCGAACCGCTCACGGACCTCCGGGCGCGCACCCTCGACCAGCTCGGCGGCGAGGTCGGAGTCCGGCGCGACGACCATGAAGGTCACGCCGTAGAGCGTGTCCGGCCGGGTCGTGTAGACCGTCACGGCCTCGTCGCGGCCCTCGATCGCGAACTGCACGTCGGCACCGGTGGAGCGGCCGATCCAGTTGCGCTGCATGCTGAGGACCTTGGACGGCCAGGCTCCCTCTAGCTGCTTCAGGTCGTCCAGCAGCCGGTCCGCGTAGTCGGTGATGCGGAAGTACCACTGGGTCAGCTTCTTCTTGGTGACCAGGTTGTCGCAGCGCTCGCAGCGGCCGTTCACGACCTGCTCGTTCGCCAGCACGGTCTGGTCGAAGGGGCACCAGTTGACCTGGCTCGCCTTGCGGTAGGCCAGGCCCTTCTCGTACAGCTTCAGGAACAGCCACTGGTTCCAGCGGTAGTAGTCCGGGTCGCAGGTCTGGATGACGCGGTCCCAGTCGAAGCTGGGCGCATAGCGGCGCATACTGGCCTTCTGCTGCGCGATGTTGTCGTACGTCCAGTCGCGCGGGTCCAGGTTGCGCTTGATCGCGGCGCCCTCGGCGGGCAGGCCGAAGGCGTCCCAGCCGATCGGGTGCAGCACGTTGAAGCCCTGCTGGCGCCAGTACCGGGCGATCACGTCGCCCAGCGCGTATGCCTCGGCGTGGCCCATGTGCAGGTCGCCCGACGGGTACGGGAACATGTCGAGCACGTACTTGCGCGGACGCTTGTCGTCCGGGTCGGCCGTGGCGAACGGCTTGAGCTCGTCCCAGATCGGGAGCCACTTGCTCTGGATCGCGGCGAAGTCGTACTGCGCGCCCTCGACGGGCGTGCTCCCTGAATCGTGCTCGTGTGCCACGGGACTCCTGTTTTTCTCGCTAGCGCTGTGTCGATACCGCCGGCTCGACCGCACCGCGACGGCGGACCGTCGGGCGGGGTGGCTGGCGAAGCAGACTCCGGGCACAAGCCCGGGACTCCAGACTACTAAACGTCGGAGGCGTCCAGTCCGTTCCCAGCGGGCGTCAAGCCGCTCGGGAGGCGGAGCCCCGCGGAGCGGAGCAGCGGCGCCGCCTTGATCCGGACCTCCTCGAGCTCCTCGTCCGGCACCGACAGTGCGGTGATCCCGCCGCCGGCGCCGACCTGCACCTCGCCGTCGCGGAACCGGAGGCTCCGGATGACCATCGCGAGATCGGCGGACCCGTCGGCCCCGATGAGGCCGAAGCAGCCCGCGTACGCCCCGCGCGGGCCGTTCTCCAGGCGGGACAGGATGCGCATGGCGCTGAGCTTCGGCGCCCCCGTCATCGAGCCGGCGGGGAAGCACGCCGCGATCGCGTCCACCGCGCCGAGCCCGTCGCGGAGCCGCCCCTCCACCGTGCTGACCAGCTGGTGGACCTGGGCATAGCTTTCGACCGCGAGCAGGTGCCGCACCTCGACCGAGCCGACCGTGCAGACGCGCGCCAGGTCGTTGCGCATGAGGTCGACGATCATGACGTTCTCCGCGCGCTCCTTGTCGCTCGCCTCGAGCTCGGCGCGGAGCGCGAGATCGGCGGCCACCGTCGCACCGCGCGGTCGTGTTCCCTTGATCGGCTTGGTGCGCACGCGGCCGTCGGTGGACACCTGGAGGAACTGCTCCGGCGAGGAGCTGACGAGAGCCTCCCCCGCGATCCGGAGGAACCCGCCGTGGTGGGCCGGGCTCATCGCGCGCAGCCGGAGGTGCACGGCGAGCGGATCCGCGGCGGTGCGCGCGGTCGCCAGGTTGGTCAGGCACAGCTGGTAGGCGTCTCCCTCCCGGATCGCGGCGAGACAGTCCCGGATCAGCCCCAGGTACGCGTCGTCGCCGTGACGCCACGTGGCCTCCGCGTCGGGCACGGGATGAACGGCGCCATACGCCGCTGCCGCGCCGGCACAGCCCGCGAGGACCTCGCGCACTTCCTCCGCCCACGCTTGGCCGTCGCCCTCCTCCGCCGCCGCGATGATCTCGACGCGACGGGAGGCGTAGTCGAAGACGACGGCCCGGTCCACCAGGAGCAGCGCGGAATCGGCGCCGTCGCCCGTACGGTACGGGACACCGAGCGGACGCGCACCGGTCTCGTAGCCGAGCCAGCCGATCCACCCGAACGGCGCGCCCGGGATGCTCGGAGCCTCGCCGGCAAGTTCGTCGCGCAGAACGTCGAGCACCTCCCCCGCGCGCTCGACCCCGTCGATCGTGATCGTGCCCCGAGCCGCGGAGGCGGTGAGAACACGACGCCCGGTGGCGATGATGCTGCGCCCCTCGGTCGCCTCAGGCCCGCTGTCGAGCCACACGGCATCGTGGCCGTCCCTGCCCGCGGCCGGGTCGCCGAAGAGCGCGACGAAGGCGTCCGCCGGATCGATCCAGTGGTCGAGCGGCAGCGCGCGGAGCGGGAGAACCACTGGGCTAGCCTAGGCGAATGGACGCGAGCAGCACCCTCTTCGACTGGGCGGGCGGCGAGCTCGTCGCCCGCGACTCCTGCGAGGTGGCGGAGACCGACCTCCTCGTCGCGGACTCTTTCCTCATCGCCGACGGCACAGCGCTCGCTCGGGGCCTGCACTCCGCGCGCTTCCAGGATTCGGCTCGGCTGCAGGGGCATCCCGACCGGTCCGAGCTCCAGGAGTTCTGGGACGCGGGCGTCGCGGCGCTGCCCCGCGAGGGCTCGTGGTTCCCCCGGTTCGAGCTCGTGCGCACGCGCGACGCCCTGCGTTTGCGGTTCCGGCTGCGGACCGCCCCGCCGCTCGGCGAGTCCCTCGTCGTGGCGACCGCCGCCTCCGACCCGCGCACCGCTCCCGACATCAAGGGCCCGGACATCGACCGGCTCTCCGTACTGCGTCAACGCGCCCAGACGCAGGGCGCACAGGAGGCCGTCATCCTCGACGAGGGTTTCGTCGCCGATGGGGCGACGACGGCGCTCCTGTGGTGGCGCGGCGACACGCTCTTCACCCCTCCGCTCTCCCTCGCGCGCGTCGACAGCGTCGCGGCGCGGACCGTCCGCGGGATCGCGGCGGCCCTCCGGGTGCCGGTGGACGAGGAGGAGGTCCGGCCGTCGCAGCTCGACGGCGCGACCCTGTGGGCGGTGAACGCTCTGCACGGCATCCGCGCGGTGACGGCGTGGGTCGACGGCCCGACGCTCGCGCAGGATCCGGCCCGCACCGAGGCGTGGCGGTCACGCTTCGCGGCGCTGGCTAGGCCGCTGCCGCCGCGTCCGTGATCCGGCCGTCCTCCAGGGAGACACTGCGGGTGATGAGCTCTCGCGGAACGTCCGTGTGCGAGATGAGCAGCACGGTGCGCCCGTCCTCCGCTGCGGTGCGCAGGATGTCGCGCACCACCCGGTCGGCCGCCATCACGTCGACGTTCGCGGTCGGCTCGTCCACCACCAGCACGGGGAAGTCGGCGAGCAGGGCGCGTGCCAGCGCGATCCGCTGCGCCTGACCACCCGACACCAGCGCTCCCCGTTCGCCCACGCTCGTCGCGAGCCCGTCGCGCTCCCGCGCCCAGTCGGCCAGCCCGACACGCTCCAGCACGGCGAGCAGTTCGTCGTCGGTGGCGGTCTCGCGCGCGAACAGCAGGTTCTGCCGCAGGTCGGCGTCGAAGAGGTACGGCTGCTGCTCGCACAGGCCGACGACCCGGCGCACGTCGTCCTGTCGCACGCCCCGCGTCTCGACACCGTCGACGGAGTAGCCGCCGTCGTGCTCGAGGAAGCGCACCAGCACGTGGGCGAGTGCCGTCTTGCCGGCTCCGGTCGGACCGGTGAGGAGGACGCGCTCCCCCGGCAGGAGCTCCAGGTCGATGTCGCGGAGCACCGGACGGTCGACGCCCGGCCAGTGGGCAGAGACTCCCGAGAGCCGGACGACGGGGACGCCGTCGACGACGAGCGGCTCCGCACCGTCGGCGTCGACGGGGATCCCGTCGGGCGCGGCGGCGGGCGCCGCGTCGGCGATGCGTCGCGCGCTCGCCTGGACCTGCCGCCACGCGCCGAGCGCGAGCGGCACCATCCCGAACACCTCGAACACGGCGAGCGGGAGCAGGGCGATCACGGCGAGGACGGGCCCCTCGATCCGGCCTGCTCCGAGCGCAGGGATCCCGGAGACGAGGCCGAGGACGGTCGCGCCGCCCGCGAGGAGGGAGACCGCCCCGGCGGTGAGGCCGAGGCCAGCCGCGCGAGCGCGAACGGCACCGGTCAGGCGAGTGCTCGCCTCGCTCACGCGCCGCTGCGCAGCGGGCAGCGCTCCGTACGCGGTGAGCACATCCACGTTGCGGACGAGGTCGAGGATCGCATCGGAGAGCTCGGCGCGCAGCGGAGCGATTCTCCGTTCGGCGGAGCCGGCCGCCCACGAGTTGACGAGGGAGCCCGCGACCACGGCCAGCACCAGCATCACCAGGAGGGCGACCCCTGCCTCGGGGAGGAGCAGGAAGGCGACGACGACGCTCGCCAGTGCGATCAGGCCCGACGTCACGAGGGGCTGCACCACCCGGAGCGAGTAGTTCTGCAGTTCGTCGACGTCGTCGGCGATCCGCGAGAGCAGGTCGCCGCCGCGCGCGCCGCGCAGGCCGTCCGGTGCGAGGGGCACGAGGCGCGCGAAGAGCGAGGAGCGGATGGCGGGAAGCTGGCGGAAGGCCGCGTCGTGCCCGGCGAGACGCTCCAGATAGCGGAAGAAGGCCCGCCCCAGCGCGAACGCACGCACGCCGACCACGGCCATCGATAGGAACAGGACCGGGGGCTGCTCGGCGGCATAGGTGATCAGCCAGGCGCTGACGCCGAGCAGCGCGACGGCGCAGGCGGCGCTCAGCGCGCCCAGGGCCACCGCGGCCCACAGCCGGCGGGCCGGCGGGAGGGAGAGCCGCAGGATGCGGCGGACGTCAGCGGACACGATCGGCCGCCTCCACTTCGAAGATCACGTCGGCCGCGGCGACCACGGCCTCGCGGTGGCTGACGACGAGCACGGCCGACCCGGCGTCCGCGATCCGCCGGAGGCTCGCCATCAGCGCGGACTCGGTCGCGGCGTCGAGCGCGGAGGTGGGCTCGTCGAGGATCAGGACGGGGCAGTCGCGGGTGCGCAGCCGGTACAGGGCGCGCGCCACCGCGACACGCTGCGCCTGTCCGCCGGACAGCCCTGCTCCCCCGGCGTCGACGCTCGCGTCCGGGTCGAGCTCGCCGGCGGCCGCGTCGTGCAGGGCGTCGAGCACGGCTGTGCGCTCGGGATACGGGTCGCCGAGCGCGACGTTCGAGGCGATCGTGCCGGCGATCAGCCCGGGCCGCTGTCCGGCCCACGCGATCGCGGATCGCCGCCCCTCGGCGTCGCGCCGGCGTCCCGCGACGATCCTGCCCTCTGCGTCCGCGAAGCCGAGGGCCGCGGAGACGAGGCTCGACTTTCCGGCGCCGCTCGGGGCGCTCAGCACGGCGAGCCTCCCCGGGGCGACGACGGCGGTGAAGGGACCGACCACGGGCTGCCCGTCGTAGCGCACCACGACCCCCGCGAAGGCGAGCCCCGGCTCGGCCGGTGCTCCTCCCTCCGTCGGGGCCGGAGCGCTCGCGCCGACCCCCTCCGCGGCCTCGATCACCGCGAATGCGTTCTCGGCGGCCTCGATGCCCTCGGCCGCCGCGTGATAGCTCGCGCCGACGTTGCGCAGCGGGAGGAAGGCCTCCGGCGCCAGCAGCAGGACGAAGAGTCCGACGGACAGCTCCATGTCGCCCGCCACCAGCCGGAGGCCGATGGTCACCGCGACGAGCGCGACGGACAGGCTGGCCGCCAGCTCGAGCACGAAGCCGGAGAGGAACGACATCCGGAGCACCTTCATGGTGTGCACCCGATAGTCCTCGCTCACCGAGCGGATGCGCCCCTCCTGGCGGTGCTGCCGCCCGAACAGCTTCAGGGTGGAGAGCCCGCCGACCACGTCGAGGAAGCCGCGGGACAGGGTCGAGAGGGCCTTCCATTGACGCTTCTGCGCGGCCTGGGTCGCCCAGCCCACGAGCACCATGAAGAGCGGGATGAGCGGGAGGGTCAGCACGATGATGATGCCGCTCGTGAGGTCCTGCCAGCCGATCACCAACACGAGGATGGGAGTGGCCACGGCCGTCATGATCAGCTGCGGCAGGTACTTGCCGAAGTACCCGTCGAGCGCCTCCATGCCGCGTCCGGCCACCAGGGTGACGTCGGCGGAGTTGCGCGATGCCGTCCATCCCGGCCCGAGCGTCGCGACGGCGGACATCAGCCGCTCCCGCAGCTGCCCGATCACGCGAGCCCCGCCGCGGGCGGCGACCGCGTCCGCGAGCCAGAGCACAACGCCCCGCCCGATCACGACGAGCACGAGGATCGCGATCAGACCGCTCAGCGCGGCAAGATCCTCGCCCGCGATGGCGCGCACGATCAGCTGCGTCACGAGCCAGGCGAACGCCAGGCCGGCGGCGGTCTGCACGATGGCGAGCAGACCGCCGGCGGCGAGGGCCCCCCGGGACGCGGAGGCGTACCGCAGCAGGCGGGGATCGAAGGGCTTCACGGGTCAGGCGTTCACGGGCTCGGGGGCCTCGTCCGGGATGCTCGCCCGGGTGACCCGCTTGCGGAACACCCAGTAGGTGAAGCCCTGGTAGAGCAGGATCAGCGGCAGGAAGATCGCCGCGACCCAGGTCATCACCGTGAGCGTCGCGGTCGTGCTCGACGCGTTCGCGATCGTCAGGCTGTTCTCCGGGTTCGGGGAGGACGGCATCACGTTCGGGAAGAGTGCGGCGAACAGCGAGATCACCGCGAAGGCGATCGTGGCCGCCATCAGGGCGAACGACCAGCCCTCCGCGCCGCGCAGGTTGGCAACCCACGACGCGATCAGGGCGACCGCCGCCAGCGCGGCCAGGACCAGGAACACGACCGAGAAGTGCGCGATGCCGGTCCAGAGCAGGAATGCGGCGGCGACGACGATGGCCGCGGCTCCCGACTTCACGGCCAGCGAACGCGCCCGCTGGCGGATCGCGCCATCCGTCTTCAGCGAGATGAACACGACTCCGTGGGTGAAGAACAGCAGCAGGGTGGTCAGACCGCCCAGCAGACCGTATCCGTTCAGGAGGTCGAACAGCGTGCCCGTGTAGTTGTGGCCCGAGTCGAGCGCCACGCCCTGCACGATGTTCGCGAAGGCGCATCCCCAGAGGAAGGCCGGCGCGGCCGAGCCGAAGACGATCATGCCGTCGAACCACTTCTTCCAGCGCGTGCTGTCCCGCTGGTGCCGGTACTCGAACGAGACGCCGCGCAGGATGAGCGCGATCAGGATGAGCAGCAGAGCCAGGTAGAACCCGCTGAACAGCGTCGCGTACCACTCGGGGAACGCCGCGAACAGCGCGGCCCCGCCGACGATGACCCAGGTCTCGTTGAGGTCCCAGACCGGGCCGATGGTGTTGATCATGACGCGGCGGTCCACGTCGTCCTTGCCGAGGAAGGGCAGCGCCATCCCCACGCCGAAGTCGAATCCGTCGAGCACGAAGTAGCCGACGAAGAAGAAGGCGACGATGCCGAACCAGAGAACTGCGAGATCCATTTTCCGTCTCCTCCTAGTAGACCGTCGCGACCGGGACGTGTTTGCCCTCGTCGTCGAGATGCTCCTCGACCGGGGCCGGACCCTTCTGGGCCGCACGCTTGATCAGCTTGAACTCGACGACCGCGAGCGCGCCGTAGACGAGGGTGAAGGCGATGATCGAGATCAGCACCTCGAGCCCGGTGGTGTTGGGCGAGACGCCGTCCGCCGTCTTCATGAGGCTGAAGACGATCCAGGGTTGGCGTCCCATCTCGGTGAAGATCCAGCCGACGATCATCGCGGCGAGCGAGAGCGGCATCGCCCAGATGGCGAGCTTCCACTGCCACTGGCGCGTGGGCATGCGGCCCTTGCGCGTCAGCCAGAGGCCGACGACGGCGACGAGCACGTGGAGCATGCCCAGGCCGATCATCCAGCGGAACGCCCAGTAGGTGATCCAGATCGTCGGGGTGTAGTCGCCCGGGCCGTAGAGCTGCACGTACTGGGCCTGCAGGTCGTTGATGCCCTCGACCGTCCCGTTCAGCGTGTGCGTCGACAGGAACGACAGCAGGTACGGCACCCGGATCGAGAATAGCTCGTGCACGCCGTCCGGTGTGCCCAGGGTGAAGATCGAGAACGAGGCGTCTGCTCCCGTCGACGTCTTGTACAGCGCTTCCGCGGCCGCCATCTTCATCGGCTGCGTCTGCACCATCGCGAGCCCGAGCTGGTCGCCGCTGAGCACCGTGCCGATGCCGGCGACCACCATCATCCAGAGGCTGAACTTGAGCGCAGGGCGCATGGTCTCGAGGTGCTGGTTGCGCGAGAGGTGCCAGGCCGCGACCGTGATGATCAGACCCGCCGACACCATGAACGCGCCGAAGATCGTGTGCGGGAACGCGGCAAGCGCCACCTTGTTGGTGAGCACCGCCCAGATGTCGGTGAGCTCCGCCCGGCCGCGCTCCGGGTTCAGCGTGTAGCCGACCGGGTTCTGCATGAACGCGTTGGCCGCGATGATGAAGTAGGCCGAGAGGATGCTGCCGGCCGCGGTCAGCCAGATGGTCGCCAGGTGCAGGCCTCTGGGCAGCTTGTCCCAGCCGAAGATCCAGAGGCCGATGAAGGTCGCCTCCAGGAAGAACGCGAGCAGGCCCTCCAGCGCGAGCGGGGCGCCGAAGATGTCGCCGACGAAGCGCGAGTAGTCCGACCAGTTCATGCCGAACTGGAACTCCTGCACGATGCCCGTGACGACACCCATGGCGAAGTTGATCAGGAAGATCTTGCCGAAGAAGTGGGTGAGCTGCAGGTAGTGGACCTTGCCCGTGCGGTACCAGCAGGTCTGGAAGATCGCGACCACGGTGACGACGCCGATCGTCAGGGGCACGAACAGGAAATGGTAGATCGTTGTGAGCCCGAACTGCCACCGCGACAGCAGCAGCGGGTCCAAGAGATCGTGCACGGCGTCTCACCCTTCGATCGGTCTTCTACACGGTGTAGAAGTGCATCTTCTACAGAGTGTAGAACATTCTCAGCCTCATCGCGGTACGCTTGTCCCGTGGCGAATCTCGGAGAACTGGAAAGGGCTGTCATGGACGCCCTCTGGGCGGGCGACGCCCCGATCACCGCCAACGAGTTACGCGACAAGCTATCGGCCGCCCGCGGGGAGGGCAAGCCTCCCGCTCTCACCACCGTGCTGACCGTGCTGTCCCGTCTCGAGCAGAAGGGCATGGTCGACCGGGAGCGCGACGTGCGCCCGCACGTCTACTTCGCGACCCTCAGCCGCGCCGGTCACGTCGCCGATCTCATGCGCGAGGTCCTCGAGTCCTCGTCCGATCGCACTGAGGCGCTCGCCTACTTCGTGGGAACCGTCGACGAGTCGGAGGCGCAGGTGCTGCGCCGCCTGCTCGAGGCCCGCACCTCCTAGAGCGACCGTGCTCCCCGTCAACGAGACGGCCATCGTCCTCGGCCTGCTGGCGATCGCCCTGGCCTGGCCCGTGCCGCTCCTCCTCGCACGAGCGACCTGGCCCCCTGCCGCGCCCGTCCTGGCCGTCGCCCTCTGGCAGTCGATCGCCCTCGCGGGTGGCATCTCGATGATCGGCTCCCTGCTCCTGGCGGGCCTGCAGCCGTTCGGCGACGACCTCTGGAGCCGGATCGGCGGCGCCGCGCGCACGATCTTCGCGGGCCCCCTCCCCCCGGGCGTCAGCCTGCTCAACGCCTTCCTGCTGAGCGCGGCGGTGCTGCTCACCGCCCACCTGCTGCTGAACCTCGCCCTCACCTCGGTGCGGAGCCGTCGTCAGCGCCACCAGCACATGGAGCTCCTGCGCCTGCTCAGCTCCCCCCTGCCGGATGTGCCCAGCACCCGGGTGATCGACCATCCCGCGCCCGCTGCGTACTGCCTGCCCGGCGCCCGCAGCGTCACTGTGCTCTCCGAAGGGATGATCGCGCTTCTGAGTCCCGAGGAGCTGGACGCGGTGATCGCCCACGAGCGCACCCACCTGCGCCAGAAGCACCACCTGCTGTTGGACGCGTTCCGCTCGTGGAAGCGCGCTCTCCCCTGGTTCCCCATCGCCACCCGCGCGCAGGACGCGGTCGCGCTCCTGCTCGAGATGCTCGCCGACGACACCGCCCGCCGGTCGTCGGGCGATCCGGTGCTCGCGGGCGCCATCCGCATCGTCGACGAGACCGGGAGTGCGGGGTCTGCCCTCGGCGCGCCGAAGGACCGCCGCACCCCCGAGCAGCGCCGGGACGCCCTGCTCGCCCGCGAGGCCCGGCTCACGACCGGCCGCCGCACGGTCGGGCCGGCGCTCCGCCTCACCATCGCCGTCGTGACCGTCCTTCTCGTCGTGGTCCCGCCCGTCCTCGTGCTCACCAGCTGAGCGGCCCGCTCTCCCAGGCGCGGCCCAGTAGCATCGTCCCTATGCCGAAGAAGGGCTCGTACGCCAAGGGGATCGCCAAGCGCGAGGAGATCTTGTCCCGCGCGCTGGAGGTGTTCGCCGACAAGGGGTACCGCAAGGCGTCGCTGCGCGAGATCGCCGAGTCCGTCGGGCTGAGCCAGGCCGGTCTGCTGCACCACTTCTCCTCGAAGGAGGAGCTCTTCTCGGAGGTGCTGCGCAAACGCGACGAGGTCGACACCGGCGGCGCCGAGCTCGGCGACCAGTGGGCGGATGCAGCGGACGGGCTCGTGCGCGTCATCCGGCACAACGCCGAGGTGCCGGGGCTCGTGCAGCTCTACGCGACACTCTCGGCCGAGGCGTCGGACCCCGAGCATCCCGGTCACGACTACTTCGTCGAGCGCTACGAGCGGATCGTCGGCGGCCTCGAACAACACCTGCGCGCCGAGCAGGCCGCGGGCCGGATGACCGACGCCGTCGACGCCCGCCAGCTCGCACGCCTCGGGATCGCCGTCGCCGACGGCATGCAGGTGCAGTGGATGCTGGACCCGTCCGCCGACATGGCCGACGCCCTCACGGCGTTCTGGAGCCTGGTGCGGACGGCGTCCACCCCGTGAACGACGCGCTCACCTGGATCCTCGACCTCGTCCAGAGCGTGGATCCCGTGCTGCGCACGCTGCTCGCGGGCGTCGGGATCATGCTGGAGACGTCCATCCTCGTCGGCCTGATCGTTCCCGGTGACACGATCGTCCTCGTCGCCAGCACGGCGGTGGAGGGACCCGTCGAGTACTTCGCGATGGTGATCGCGGTCGTGATCGGCGCCCTGTGCGGCGAGTCGATCGGCTTCGCCCTGGGGCGCTGGTTCGGGCCGCGCATCCGCGCCAGCAAACTGGGCCGCAAGCTCGGCCAGGACAACTTCGACAAGGCGGAGGCCTATCTTGCGCGCCGCGGCGGCATCGCCGTCTTCCTGTCGCGCTTCCTGCCGGTGCTGCACTCCCTCATCCCGCTGACCGTGGGGATGAGCCTGATGCGCTACCGCACGTTCATGGCGTGGACGGCACCGGCCTGCGTGCTGTGGGCGTTCTCGTACGTGAGCGTCGGGGCGCTCGCCGCCGGTAGCTACCGCGAGCTCTCGCGGGAGCTGCACTGGGCCGGATACATCTTCGTGGCCATCATCGCGGTGTTCGTCCTGCTCGTCTTCCTCGTCAAGAAGATCCTGCAGAAGCGCGAGGCGGCGCACATGGGTGCGGCGGCCCGGTCTCCCGAGCCGCCGCACGACGGAGAATGACGCCCGCGCCTACTTGACGGGGTGGTCCTTCAGCCAGTTCTTCGCGACCACGTCGGGCGCGGTCTTGCTGTCGCCCTGGTTCTCGCTGTTCATCTCGATGAGGTCATCGGTGGTGAGCTCGGCGGAGACCTTGTTGAGGACCTCCTTGACCTTGTCGGAGGCCTTGGAGCTGTTGATCAGCGGAACGATGTTCTGCGCCGCGATCAGGCTCTTCGGGTCCTTCAGGGTGACGAAGCCGTTGTCCTTGATGGCCGGCGTCGTCGTGTAGATGTCGGCCAGCTGCACGTCGCCGTTCTTGAGCGCCGTGACGGTCAGGGGTCCGCCCGAGTCGCTGATCGGCTTGAGGGTCGCGGTCACGCCGTAGGCCGACTTGAGCCCCGGGATGCCGTAGGGGCGCGTCTCGAACTCCGGGTTCGCGCCGACCGTCAGCGGGTCGGTGACCTTGGAGAGGTCGGAGAGGCTGGTGACGCCCCACTTGTCCGAGAACTCCTTGGTGACGTTGTAGGAGTCGGCGTCCTGCGCCTCGGCCTGGTCGAGCACCTCGTAGCCCTTGGGGAGAGCCGACTTCAGTGCCGTGTAGACGTCGTCGCTGGAGGTCGCGGTGGCGTCCTTCTTGTAGAACTGCAGCAGGTTGCCGCTGTACTCGGGGATGAGGTCGATCGAGCCGTCCTGCAGCGCCTTGAGATAGACGTCGCGCTGGCCGATGCTCGGCTTGTAGTTGACCTTCACGCCGTTGGCGGCCAGGGCCTGGCCGTAGACCTGCATGAGGATCTCGGACTCGCCGAACGCCGCGGAGCCGATGGTGACGCTGTCGCTCGACGAGGTCGAGGTGTTGCCGCCGAGCGCGCCGCCGCCGGACGAGCACGCGCTGAGAGCCAGGAGGGCTCCCGCCGCCACCACGCCGGCCGCGATGCGGCCTCTCTTGGATGCGAACATGTTGGTTTCTCTCTTTCGGTGGGTGCTATGGATCTTGGTGGGTCCGGGGGTTACGAACTGTTCCCGACCGGCTGGTGGGGAACCGAGGGTCCGATGGGCCTCCAGGGGTCCTTCGACCGGACGTCCTGGATCTTGCCGGCGGTCACGCCGCGCGGCACGACGAGGCGCTGCACGATGGCGAACACGCCGTCGGTGACCAGCGCGAGCGCGATCACGAGGATCGAGCCGCCGAGCATCTCGTCGTAGCGCTGCACGGCGAGTCCGTCGAACAGGAAGCGGCCGAGGCCGCCGACGGGCAGGATCGCCGCGACCGTCCACGTCGCGATGACCTGCAGTGCCGCGGACCGGATCCCGCCGATGATGAGCGGGAGCGACAGCGGGATCTCGACCTTGAACAGGATCTGCAGCTCGGTCATCCCCATGGCGCGCGCCGCGTCGATCGTGCGCCGGTCCACCGATTCGAGCCCGGAATACGCGCCCGCCAGCACGGGCGGGATCGCCAGGATGGTCAGCGCGATCAGCGGGGGGATGATGCTGAGGTTCAGGGTGATGAGCGCGAGGTAGACGACGAGGCCGAGCGTCGGGATCGCGCGCAGGGCGCCGGAGACGCCGACGGCGAGTCCACGGAACCGGCCGGTGTGGCCGATCGCCAGTCCGATCGGCAGGGCGATCACCGCGGCCAGGATCAGCGTCAGGAGGGAGTACCAGGCGTGCTCGCCGAGGCGCGCGAGGATGCCGCTCGGTCCGGCCCAGTTGGCCGGGTCGAACACCCAGGCGAACGCCGCGAGGATATCGGTCATGCGCCCGTCACCGCCCTCAGCGCCGCACGGCGGCTCGCGCGCTTGGTCGTGCCGAGCCGGGTCCACGGCATCAGGAGCCTCCCGAGGAGCACCAGGGCCAGGTCGAAGACGAGAGCGATGATCACGATCGCGACGATGCCCGTCACCACCTCGGCGTTGTTGTACTGGTTCAGGCCCTGCACGAACATCGTTCCGAGGTTGCTCACGCCGACGAGCGATCCGACGCTCACCAGGCTGACCGTGCTCACCGAGACGACCCGCAGGCCGGCGAGGAGCACGGGGCCGGCAAGCGGCAGCTCCACCGACCAGAAGCGGCGCCAGGTGCTGAAGCCCACCGCGGTCGCCGACTGCAGCACGTCACCGGGGACGCTCGCGAGCGCGTCGGAGGTCGTGCGCACCATCAGGGCGAGCGCATACAGGCTGAGGGCGACGACCACGTTCTTCGGGTCCAGGATCTGCGTGCCGATCAGCGCCGGCATCGCCACGAAGAGCGGCAGCGATGGGATCGTGTACAGGATGCCGCCGATCGTGAGCAGCACCCCCCGGCTCCCGCGATAGCGGTTCGCCACCCAGCCGATCGGGATGGAGACGAGGAAGCCGATGACGATCGGGAACACGCTCAGCGTCACGTGAGCGACCGTGAGATCCCAGACGAGGCCGAGGTTCGACCACAGCCAGCTCACGACGCTTCCTCACCCTGCGCCGAAGCACCCACGACCGGGAGGGTCGTGGCCTTTGCCTCATCGGACGGGGTCAGCACACCGGCCGGCCGTCCTTCGCTGTCGACCAGCACATCGCCGGTCGGGGTCTGCTCGACGTGGAGGGCACGGCGTCCGCGGTCCGCGCCGATGAACGAGGCGACGAACTCGTCGGCCGGTGCGGCGAGGATCTCGGAGGGCGTGCCCTGCTGCGCCACGATCCCGCCCTTGCGGAAGATCACCACCTGGCTGCCCAGCCGGAACGCCTCGTCGATGTCGTGGGTCACGAAGACGACGGTCTTGTCGAGTTCGCGCTGCAGATGCAGCAGCTCGTTCTGCAGTTCGTCGCGCACGATGGGGTCGACCGCACCGAAGGGCTCGTCCATCAGGAGGATGTTCGGGTCGACGGCGAGCCCGCGGGCGACGCCGACGCGCTGCTGCTGGCCACCCGACAGCTGGCTCGGGTAGCGGTCGGCGAGGGAGCGCTCGAGGCCGACGGTGTCCATGAGCTCGAGGGCGCGCTCCCGCGCCTCCCGCTTCTTCACGCCGCGGAGCAGCGGGACGGTCGCGATGTTGTCGACGACCTTGCGGTGCGGCAGGAGCCCGGAGTTCTGCATCACGTAGCCGATGCTGCGCCGCAGGTTCACGGGCCGGAGCTGCTGGACGTCCTCGCCGTCGATCTCCACCGTGCCGCTGGTCGGGTCGACCATCCGGTTGATCATGCGAAGGATGGTCGTCTTGCCGCTGCCGGAGGATCCGACCAGCACCGTGATCTTGCGCGATGGGATGACGAGCGAGAAGTCGTCCACCGCGACGGTGCCGTCGGGGAACTGTTTGGTCACCGAGCGGAACTCGATCATCGCAGGGGCCCATTTCTGTCGGTCAGGTCCATCCATTCCACCCAAACAGCGTTCTGCCCGTTTGGCAACGGATGCGTCCTTTTATGGCGGAAATCGGAAGAGATCGTCGATCTCCCCGCCTTGTTCGGAGCGCAGCCGTCGATGGATGTCAGCGTTGCGCGCACCACCGACATTCCCGCGAGGAGCGAGATGCCTCAGTCCTCGCTGCCGTACCGCTTCTCGAGGTACTCGCGAGCGACGACGCGGGCCTCGGCGATGTAGCGCTCGTCGCCGGCCGGATCGTCGCGGAAGGCGCGGTTGATGAGGGAGTCCATGATCTCGACCACGATCTCGAGCCGGAACGCGAGGTCGTCGCCGGCCGGGAGGCTGTACTCGTCGGCCAGGATGTCGGCGAACTGCGCCGCGAAGGAGACGTCGCGCACGACCTCCTCGCCCGGCACGCCCGAGCGCTCGGCGTCGGTGAAGCGGATGATGCGGAAGCCGGCCTCGTCGCGGAACATCGTGACGAACGAGTCGATGGCCGCCTCGACGGCGTTCCACCAGTGCTCGGGCTGCTGCTCGTGGATCGCGGCCACGACGGCCCGCCGGTAGCGGAGGACCGCGCGGTCGCGGAGCGCCTGCAGGAGGACGATGCGGTCGGGGAAGTACCGGTAGACGGTTCCGATGGAGGCGCCGGCGCGTTCGGCGACCATCGCGGTCGTCAGCCGGTCGAAACCGATCTCGTCGACCACCTCGGCGGCCGCGTCCAGCAGCGCGTCGACCCGGGCGGCGCTGCGCTCCTGGATCGGCTCGGTGCGCACGAGCGCGGCTCCGACGGTGTTCTGTCCAGCGACGAGGTCGTTGATGGGCACGATCGCAACTCCTTCTTTCCGGTCACTACGTTACGTGTTGCGGTTCCCCAACCCGGGCGCGACGTCGCGCGTCACGCACTCCATTCGTATCGATCATATTCGTGGAAAGCTCACTTCTTGCGGGGAATTCGCTTCAACTCGCCGTGGATCGCCCCCCAGATCTGGGGACTGTGGAAACCGTTCCTGCACTCCATGAGAGACTTGAACCTCTATGACCGCAACTCCGGACAAGCGCAGCGCCGCCGTGGAGCCCATCATGCACCGGGCGGCGCGCATCGAAGACGCGTTCCACGAGTTCCGGGCCCGCCGGGCGCGCAAGCGCGGCTATCTGGCGACGGTCCTGCCGTACACCGGCTACGGCGCTCCCACCTGGGTGCGCATCCTCGGCCGCGTCGTGCTGGCGAAGGAGCCCAAGCCTGGCAGCCGGGCCGAGCGCAAGCACCGCAAGCGCGAGGAGTCCATCCGCGGCTGGCGCTCGTTCGTCAGCGTCCCCGTGTCGGATGTCACTGTCACCGTCGAGATCGAGGGCGAGACCCACACGGTTCGGCCCGACCGCGGCGGTGTCATCGACACGGTCCTCCCCGTCCAGCTGGCCCCCGGCTGGCACACGGTCCGGCTGTCGACCGTCGAGTCCTCCCGTGTCTTCGAGGCGCCCGTCTACATCGTGGATCCCAAAGCCGAGTTCGGCATCATCTCCGACGTCGACGACACCGTGATGGTGACGGCACTCCCCCGGCCGCTGCTCGCCGCCTGGAACACCTTCGTGCTCGACGAGCACGCGCGCGTCCCCACGCCGGGCATGGCCGTGCTCCTGGAACGTCTGGCCTCCACGCATCCCGGCACGCCCGTCATCTATCTCTCGACCGGCGCGTGGAACGTGGCGCCGACGCTGCGCCGGTTCCTCTCGCGCAACCTCTTCCCGTCCGGCCCCCTCCTCCTCACCGACTGGGGCCCGACCCATGACCGCATCTTCCGCAGCGGCCGCGAGCACAAGCGCACCAACCTGGAGCGTCTCGCCTCCGAGTTCCCCGGCCTCAAGTGGCTGCTCATCGGCGACGACGGACAGCACGACGAGCTGCTCTACGGGGAGTTCACGACGGCGCACCCCGACAACGTGACCGGGGTCGCCATCCGTCAGCTCTCCGGAGGAGAGGCTGTGCTCGCGGGTGGCCGCTCGAAGGCCGAGAAGCACAGCGAGCTCTCGGGCGTCCCGTGGGTCTACGCGCCGGACGGCGCGGGCCTCAGCGAGCAGCTGAGCGACCTGGGCATCCTGCCGTAGCGCGCCTCGCGCCGGTGTCGGTGCGCTGGGGCAGACTGGACGCATGCCAGCACGCCGTGCCGACGTGCTCCGGATGCGACGCCTCGCGCACGCCATCGACGGCGATCCCGAGAACAGCCCGGTCGATGCGACACGCCGGATGCTCGCGGTGCAGGCGCAGGACTTCGCCGCCGCCTGCTGGGCGTTGGCGCTTCGCACGCCGTCCCCGTCGCGCAACGCCGTGCTCGCAGACCTCGACGCCGGCCGCATCGTGCGGTCGTGGCCGATGCGCGGGACGCTGCACTTCGTCCCCCCGGAGGATCTCCGCTGGATGCTCGGGATCACCACCGAGCGCATGATCGCCGGGCTGACGCGCCGGCACCGGGACCTCGAGCTCGAGGCACCCGACTTCACGCGCGCCCGCGACCTCCTCACCGGGGCCCTCGCCGGAGGCGGGAGCCTGAGCCGTGCCGAGGCCATGGAGCTGTGGGAGGCCGCCGGCATCGCCACGGGCGGCCAGCGCGGCTACCACCTCCTCTACTACCTGGCGCAGACCGGGGTGATCTGCTGGGGCCCGACGCACCGCACCCAGCAGGCGATCGTGCTGCTCGACGAGTGGGCACCGCTCGCGGACGCGCACACCTACGAGCCGGACGAGGCGATCGCGGAATTCCTCCGTCGGTATCTCGCGGGCCACGGTCCCGCCACTCTCAAGGACTTCGTGTGGTGGACGAAGGGCACCGTGGCCCAGGCCCGCGTCGCCGTCGCGGTGCTGGGCGACGAGATCACCACGCTCGAGGTCGACGGCGTCGAGTACCTCGTCACGACCGCGCTCGCGGACGCGGCGTCCGCACGCCCGGCGACCCGGGCCGAGAGCGCCGCCGTGCACCTCCTCCCCGGCTTCGACGAGTACCTCCTCGGCTATCAGGATCGCGACCCGGTGATCGACCCGGAGCACTTCGAACGGGTCGTCCCGGGCAAGAACGGGATCTTCTCCCCCGTCATCATCGCGGGCGGCCGCGTGGTGGGCACCTGGCGGCGCGACGGGACCGACATCGAGCCGCGCCCGTTCCTGCCGTTGAGCGCTGCGCAGGAGCGCGGAGTCGCGCGGGCGGCGGATCGGTACGGCCGCTACGCGGACTAGCCTGGAAGCGTGGCACTGAAACTCCCCGCGAACATCCGAGCGACGAGCCGCACGCCCTTCCTGCAGGTGCTCAAGACCGCCGTCGCGATGATTCTGGCGTGGCTCGCTGCGAGCCTGATCGTGCCCGGGGAGCTGCCGGTGTTCGCCGCGATCGCGGCCCTGCTCGTGGTGCAGCCGAGCGTGAACCAGTCCGTCGGCCGTGCGATCGAGCGCTCCCTCGGGGTGATCGTCGGCGTGCTGGTCGCCTACGCGGTCGGCCTGGCGTTCGGGATGAACAGCTGGATCGTGCTGGTCGCCGTCGTCGTGTCGGTGCTGCTCGCCTGGGTGCTCAAGCTGACCCCCGGCAGCGCCAACCAGGTGCCGATCAGCGCCATGCTCGTCCTCGCGATCGGCGCCTCCAACCCGGAGTATGCGCTCGCGCGCATCGGCGAGACCATCGTCGGCGCGGTGATCGGCGTGATCGTCAACATCGCGGTCGTCCCGCCCGTGCTCACGGCGCCCGCGCGCACGGCGGTCCTCGCGCTCGGCAACGAGCTCGCCGCGACGCTCGACCGCCTCGCGCGCGCCATCACCAGCACACTCACGCCGGGTGAGCTGGACGCCCTCCTGATCGAGGCGCGCCTCCTGCGACCGATGGAGGCCAAGGCCGGAACAGCCCTGACCGCGGCCGAGGAGAGCCTGACGCTGAACCCGCGGCAGGGCAAGCACCGGCTCGTCCTGGCCCACGACGAGGCGCTGTTCGCGCGCCTCAAGCCCATCGTCACCCGCGCCGTCGGCATGACGCGCGCCTTCCACGACCACTACGACGACGGGCTCACCGGCGAACCGACGATGATCGCCATCGCCGAAGAGCTGCGGCGGGCGGCGCACGACCTGCGCCTGCTCAGCCGCGACCCGGACCAGCCGATCGTCGAGCCCGACACCGCGACGGCGAACATCCCGGCCCTCACGGCGCCGCTGGTGATCTCCACGCCCGATCCGCGCCACTGGGTGCTGCTCGGGTCGCTCGTGGAGGATCTGCGCCGCATCCACTCCGAGATCACCGGGGACGACGAGGCCGCCTGAGCGGCCCCGCCGGCGCCCGGATCGTTATGCGATGAGCTGGGCGATCGCCTCGGTCAGCGGGAGCGTCTGACGCTCGCCGGTGCGGCGGTTCCAGAGCTCCACCTCGCCGTCGGCGGCGCCGCGGCCGGCGACCAGCACGCGCGGCACGCCGATGAGCTCGGCGTCGCCGAACTTGACGCCCGGGGAGACCTTGGGACGGTCGTCGAGGAGGACCTCGAGCCCGGCGCCCTCGAGCTCGGCAGCGGCCTGCTCGGCCACGTCGAACGCGGCCTGGTCGCGGCCAGCCGCGACCACGTGCACGTCGAACGGCGCGACGGACTCGGGCCAGATCAGGCCCTTGTCGTCGTTGTTCTCCTCGGCGATGATCGCCAGGATGCGAGTCACGCCGATGCCGTACGAGCCCATCGTGACGGTGACGAGCTTGCCGTTCTCGTCCAGCACCTTGAGGCCGAGAGCCTCCGCGTACTTGCGGCCGAGCTGGAAGACGTGGCCGATCTCCATGCCGCGCGCGAGCTCCACGGGGCCGGAGCCGTCGGGCGCGGGGTCGCCCGCCTTGACCTCGGCGACCTCGACCACGCCGTCCCAGGCGAAGTCGCGGCCCGCGACGAGTCCGAAGACGTGCTTGCCGTCGACGTTCGCGCCGGTGATCCAGCCCGAGCCGTCCACGACGCGGGGGTCGACGACGTAGCGGATGCCGGTGGCCGACTCCTCGCCGAGCACGGCGCCCTCGGCCGACCAGGGGCCGATGTAGCCCTTGACCAGACCGGGGTGCTTGGCGAAGTCGGCCTCTGTGGCGGGCTCGATCTCGGCGGGCGCGAAGGCGACCTCTGCACGCTTGGTGTCGACCTCGCGGTCGCCGGGCAGGCCGACGACGACCAGCTCGCGGCTGCCGTCGAGGTGCGTCAGGGCGAGCACGACGTTCTTGAGCGTGTCCGCGGCCGTCCAGGCGCGGCCGTCCGGGCGCGGGTGCTTCTCGTTGGCGACGTCGACCAGCGTCTGGATGGTCGGCGTGTTCGGCGTGTCCAGCACCTCGGCCGGGGTGAGCTTCTCGTAGCCGCGCGCGGGAGGCGCGACGGTCGTGAACGCCTCGACGTTCGCGGCGTATCCGCCCTCCGAGCGCACGAACGTGTCCTCGCCGACGACGGTCGGGTGCAGGAACTCCTCGCTGCGCGAGCCACCCATCGCGCCCGCGTCCGCCTGGACGATGACGTAGGAGAGGCCGAGGCGCTGGAAGATGCGCTCGTACGCGTCGCGCTGCGCGAGGTAGCTGGTCTCGAGGCCGGCGTCGCTGGCGTCGAACGAGTAGGCATCCTTCATCGTGAACTCGCGGCCGCGCAGGAGGCCGGCCCGGGGGCGCGCCTCGTCGCGGTACTTGTCCTGGATCTGGAAGATCGTGAGCGGCAGGTCCTTGTACGACGAGTAGAGGTCCTTCACCAGGAGGGTGAAGACCTCTTCGTGCGTCGGCGCGAGCAGGTAGTCGGCGCCCTTGCGGTCCTGCAGGCGGAAGAGCCCGTCGCCGTACTCCTCCCAGCGGTTGGTGACCTCGTACGGCTCCCGCGGCAGCAGGGCCGGGAAGTGGACCTCGTGCGCGCCGGCGGCGGCCATCTCCTCGCGGATGATCGTCTCGATGCGGGCCTTCACCCGCAGACCGAGCGGCAGCCAAGCGAAGATCCCCGGCGCCTGGCGCCGGATGTAGCCGGCGCGGACCAGCAGCCGGTGGCTGGTGACCTCGGCGTCGGAGGGGTCTTCGCGGAGCGTGCGGAGGAAATAGTTCGTCAGGCGTGTAGGCACCGTTCCATGTTAGAGGGCGCGGAGGGGTGGCATAGTGTGACGGCATGCCCGACCGCCGGACCTCCATCGCCCCGTCCGCGGCGCAGACCGAGCTCGCCCGCTCCCTCGCCGACCTGCGCGCATCGCTCGACCTGCCGGACGGGTTCGCCCCTCCGGTCGAGGAGGAGGCCCGTCGGGCCGCCGCCGATCAGGTGCTTCCGGAGGCGGATCTGACCGCTGTCCCGTTCCTCACGATCGATCCGCCCGGCTCGACCGACCTGGACCAGGCCCTGCACATCGAGCGCAGCGGCGCCGGGCACCGGGTGCGGTACGCGATCGCCGACGTGCCCGCGCTCGTGCGCCCCGGCGGGGCCGTCGACGAGGAGGCGCGGCACCGGGGACAGACCCTCTATGCACCGGATGGGCGCGTCCCGCTGCATCCCGCGGCCATCGGCGAGGACGCCGGCTCGCTCCTGCCGGACGCCCTCCGGAGCGCCTACGTCTGGGACATCGTCCTCGACGCCGACGGGCTCGAGGTGTCGGCGTCGGTCGCGCGGGCGCGCATCCGCTCCCGCCGGCAGTGGACGTACGCGGAGGCTCAGGAGGCGCTCGACAGCGGCACCGCGCCGGAGCCCCTCGCCCTCCTCTCGGAGGTCGGACCCGCACGCATCGCGCAGGAGCGGGCCCGCGGCGGCGCGAGCCTGAACCGCCCCGACGAGGAGATCGTCTTCCGCGACGGCGCGTACGCGATCGAGCGGCGCGCGACGCTTCCTGTCGAGGAGTGGAACGCCCAGCTCTCGCTGCTGACCGGGATGGCGGCCGCCCGCGTCATGCTCGACGCGAAGGTCGGCATCCTGCGCACGATGCCCGCGCCCGGCGCGGAGGCGGTGGAGGCGTTCCGCGCCCAGACCGTCGCGCTCGGCCTCCCCTGGCCTCAGGGTGTCGACTACGGCGAGTATCTGCGCACCCTCGATCACGGTGAGCAGCGTGCCGCTGCGGTACTCCAGGCGGCCGCCGGTCTCTTCCGAGGCGCCGGCTACGTCGCCATGGACGGCGAGGCTCCCGCCGACCCGGACCAATCCGCGATCGCCGCGCCCTACGCGCACACGACCGCGCCACTGCGCCGGCTCGTGGACCGCTGGGCGCTGGTGGTGTGCGACGCACTGTGCGCCGGTCGGCCGGTGCCCGATTGGGCGCGGGAGTCCCTCGGCGCGCTGCCGTCGATCATGGGCGCCTCGAACCGCCTCGCCGCGAAGCTCGACGCCGGAGCGCTCGATCGGGTGGAGGCGGCGCTCCTGGCCTCCCGGATCGGCGCCGTGTTCGACGCCACGGTTCTCGCCGTGCGCAACGGCACGGTCACGGTCCAGCTCGCCGACCCCGTGGTGACGGCATCGCTCCCCCGGCCCGACGGCGTGCGTCCGGGCGACCGGCTGCGGCTCCACCTCGTGGCGGCGGATATCCCGAGCGGGACGATCCGCTTCGACGCCGTCGACCCGGCCGGCGGCGTGGCGCGCTGACGACCCGCGGGCCCGAGTGGCTTAGTGCGCGCCGACGGTGACGACGGGCTCGCCCGACGGGCCGCCCTCCTCACCCATCTCGGCGGCGATGCGGTTGGCCTCGGCGATCAGGGTCTGCACGATCTCGGCCTCGGGCACGGTCTTGATGACCTCGCCCTTGACGAAGATCTGGCCCTTGCCGTTGCCGCTCGCCACGCCCAGGTCGGCCTCACGGGCCTCGCCGGGACCGTTCACGACGCAGCCCATGACGGCGACGCGCAGGGGCACGCTCATGCCCTCCAGGCCGCTCGTGACGTCGTTCGCGAGCGTGTAGACGTCGACCTGCGCGCGGCCGCAGCTCGGGCAGGAGACGATCTCGAGCTTGCGCTCGCGCAGGTTCAGCGACTGCAGGATCTGCAGGCCGACCTTGACCTCCTGCGCCGGCGGGGCGGAGAGGGAGACGCGGATCGTGTCGCCGATGCCCTCGGAGAGCAGGATGCCGAACGCCGTCGCGGACTTGATCGTGCCCTGGAACTCCGGGCCCGCCTCGGTCACACCGAGGTGCAGCGGCCAGTCGCCGCGCTCGGCGAGCTGGCGGTAGGCCTTCACCATGACGATCGGGTCGTTGTGCTTGACCGAGATCTTGAAGTCGTGGAAGTCGTGCTCCTCGAAGAGGCTGGCCTCCCAGACGGCGCTCTCGACGAGCGCCTCGGCGGTGGGCTTGCCGTACTTCTGCAGCAGGCTGGGCTCGAGCGAACCGGCGTTGACGCCGATGCGGAGCGAGACGCCTGCGGCCTTCGCGTACGCCGCGATCTTGCCGACCTGGTCGTCGAACTTGCGGATGTTGCCCGGGTTGACGCGCACGGCCGCACAGCCGGCGTCGATCGCCGCGTAGACGTAGTTCGGCTGGAAGTGGATGTCGGCGATCACCGGGATCTGGCTCTTCCGGGCGATGATCGGCAGCGCCTCGGCGTCGTCACGGCTCGGCACGGCGACGCGGACGATGTCGCAGCCCGAGGCCGTCAGCTCGGCGATCTGTTGGAGCGTCGCGTTGATGTTCGTCGTCGGGGTCGTGCACATCGACTGCACACTGACGGGGGCGTCGCCTCCGACGAGGACTTTGCCGACACGGATCTGGCGGGACGTGCGACGGGGTGCGAGGGTCTCGGGGACTTTGGGCATCCCCAGATTGATTGCTGCCACCCGACAATCCTACGCGGGCCGGTGGGAACCGGCTGGACGCGGGCAGGGAGTCCGCTTGCCGCTCGACCTAGCCGAACAGGTTGACGGGCTTGACGATGTCCGCGTAGGCGAGCAGCAGGCTCATCGCGCCGAACACGATCACGACGGCGAAGGTCAGGGGCATGAGCTTGGCGATGTCGACGGGCCCGGGATCGCGGCGGCGGAAGATCTTCGCCCACGTGCGCCGCACGCCCTCCCACAGCGCCCCGGCGATGTGGCCGCCGTCGAGTGGGAGCAGCGGGACGAGGTTGAAGACGAAGAGGGCGATGTTCAGCGATGCGAGCATCCCGACCATCGTGTAGGCCTTGTCGACGACGGGCACGCCGTCGAGCGCCGTCAGCTCGCCCGCGGCGCGGCCGATGCCGACGACGCCGATCGGGCCGTTCGCATCGCGTTCACCGGAGCCGAAGGCGGCGTTCCAGACGTCGACCATGCGCTGCGGGAGGTGGATGAAGACGTTGAAGACGGCACCGACCTGGGTGCCGACGGCGGGCAGCACGGCCGTGACCGGCTGCGGGACGAGCTCCTGCACGGCCCCGATGCCCGCGAAGCCGGCCGCGAACGTCGCCACCTTCCCGTCGGAGGTCTTGACCACCTGGCCGTCGGAATCGGTCTTGGCGACCTGGTTCGTGGTGGGCGTCAGCGTGACGGTGCGCTCTTCTCCGTCGCGCCGCAGCGTCACCGAGAGGGACCGGTTCGCCGAGTCCCGGATGATCGCGGTCGACTGCGCCCAGGAGGTGATCGGGGTGCCGTCGATGCTGACGATCGTGTCGCCGGGCTTCAGCCCCGCCGCGGCCGCCGGGCCCGCCGGGTCGTTCGACGAGCAGGTCTGGCTGGTGCTGGAGGCCGGGAGGACGCACTGGCTCACGGACGCGATGGTGGTCGAGTTCTGCGGTGTGCCGAAGCCCATCAGGAGCACGCCGAACAGCACGACGGCGATGAGGAGGTTCATGAACGGGCCGCCGAACATGATGATGACGCGCTTCCACACGGCCAGCTTGTAGAAGGTGCGCTCCTCCTCGCCGACCGCCACCGTCTCGGCGCTGGCCGCGCGGGCGTCCGACGCCATGGACTGCATGAAGCCGGTCGTCGCGTTGCGACCGGCGCCGCCCTCCTTGGCCGGGGGGAACATCCCGATCATCGAGATGTAGCCGCCGAGCGGGAGCGCCTTGACGCCGTACTGCGTCTCGCCGCGACGGAACGAGAACAGCGTCTTGCCGAAGCCGATCATGTACTGCGTCACCTTGACGCCGAAGAGCTTGGCGGGCACCAGGTGCCCGATCTCGTGCAGCGCGATCGAGACGGCGAGGCCGATCAGGATGATGACGACGCCGAGGACGAACAGGAGCACGGTTTCCACGGACTCAGGGTACTGTCGCCCAGCTTGGAGCCAGCCGCTAGCCGCCTATGTGGGCGATCAGGCCCCGGCGAACTGCGTCGGGGCACTCAACCGAGTGATCGGCCCCGGCCACGTTTCTGCCGAGGCAAGCACGCCGACCGCGGTGCTGACGCCGTCGGGGACGAGCACCGAGCCGGAGGACGCCTCGACCAGGATGTATGCGGAGGCCGCGCCGTTCACGGTGACGACGTCCAGCCGGTCGGCGTCAGCGTGGCCCGGGATGTCATCGACGGATGAGCCGACCGCGACTCCGGTCGAGGTGGCGATGCTCACCCCGCCGACGGCGGCGGCCTTCGTGGACACGGTCCAGACGGGGGCCAGGAGCACATCGTTGTCGACGGCGCCCGAGTAGTGCTCTTCGTAGATCGTGAGCGCGCCGAACTCGTGCGCGGTCGCGGGGACCGTGTGGTTGGTGCCCGCCACCTCCGTCGTCCCGGTCTGCGGCCCCAGCGAGTGCTCCACCGCGCTCAGCACGTCGGCGACCGGCTCGGCGTAGCCGAACCCGCGTTCTCCGCCCGTCGCATCGACGAAGCGGAGCTCGTCGCCACCGATGACGATCGCGGTCGTCTTCGGCGCGGGCGACGTGGTCGGCGAACCGGTGGGCGAGGTCGATGGCGTCGTGGACGCTCCAGGATCTGCTGCCCCTGCGCACCCCGCCAAGGCGAGTACGACGCTGATCGCTCCGATGAGCGCGCTGAACGTCTTCATGAATCCCCCGATTCCCGGCCGCGTTCCGGCCTCATGTCCGAACCTATCAGCCCGCGATCAGCGCGTCCGCCGCGGCCCGCGCCCAGCGCTCCGCCTCAGCGAGGGACTCGCGGGTGAGCTCGACGGCGGGCTCGTGGGCATCGACGACGCGCTCGACGGTGTCGAGGATGTCCAGGTAGCCGATCGCGCCCGCGTGGAAGGCGGCGACCGCCTGCTCGTTGGCGGCGTTGAAGACGGCGGGATACGTCGACCCCGCGGTTCCGACGCGCTTCGCGAGGGCCACCGCCGGGAACGCCTCGCCGTCGAGCGGCTCGAACGTCCAGGTGTGGGAGGCCGTCCAGTCGAGCGGGACGCCGACGCCGGCCACACGGTCGGGCCAGCCCAGTCCGAGCGAGATCGGCAGGCGCATATCGGGCGGCGACGCCTGCGCGATGGTCGAGCCGTCGACGAACTCCACCATCGAGTGGATGACGGACTGCGGGTGGACCGTCACGTCGATCCGGTCGTAGGGCACGTCGAACAGGAGGTGCGCCTCGATGACCTCGAGACCCTTGTTGACGAGGGTCGAGGAGTTCGTGGTGACGACGAGGCCCATGTCCCAGGTCGGGTGGGCGAGCGCCTCGGCGGGGGTGACATCCCGCAGCGAGTCCTTGCTCCGCCCACGGAACGGGCCGCCGGACGCGGTCAGGACGAGCCGGCGAACCTCGCGCGGCGCGCCCGAGCGGAGTGCCTGCGCGATGGCGGAATGCTCGGAGTCGACGGGCACGATCTGCCCGGGAGCGGCGGCACGCTTCACGAGCTCGCCGCCGACGATCAGCGACTCCTTGTTGGCGAGCGCGAGGCTCGCGCCGGTCTCGAGCGCGGCGAGCGTCGGGCCGAGCCCGACCGAGCCGGTGATGCCGTTGAGCACGACATCGGCTTCGACCGAGCGGACGAGCCGCTCGGAGTCGTCGGCGCCCAGCGCCGTGTCGCGCACGCCGAAGCGCTCGGCCTGAGCTGCGAGCCCATCCGCGTCGCGACCGGCGGTCAGGCCGACGACCTCGAAGAGGTCCGGGTTGGCCGCGATGACGTCGAGCGCCTGCGTGCCGATGGAACCGGTCGAGCCCAGGAGCACGACGCGTCGCGGCCGCCCGGTCATCAGCGGGCGGTCTTCAGGATGTCGATGACGAACACGATCGTGTCCGTGCCCTTGATGGCGCCGTTGCCCGCGTCGCCGTAGCCGTCCGCGGGCGGGATCACGACGAGCACCTGGGAGCCCACCTTCTGACCTTCGAGGGCCTTCTTGAAGCCGGCCACGACCCCGGTGGTGGGGAACGACGTCGGCGCGCCGCGGCTCCAGCTGGAGTCGAACATCTCTCCGTCGCGCCAGATCACGCCCTTGTACTGCACGGTCACCGTGTCGCCCGCCTGGACCGTCTCGCCGTCGCCCTGTTTGAGGACCTCGAGCTCGGTCTGGGTCGGCGGGTCGGCCTTCGGGATGGTGATCGTGGGCTCGCCGGTCTTCGAGAGCTTCACGGTCGGGAACCCGGCCTTGGGCGCGACCGGGGTGCCGTCGGCGCGGGTCGGGGGCAGGTCGACGAGGTCGGCGACGAACACCACCGTGTCGGCCGCTTTCAGGCCGAGCTGGGTGAGGTCGGCGTTGCCGAACGCCTCCTTCGCCGTGCCGGTGAGCACGACGCGTGAGCCGACCTTGAGGCACTCCACGGCGCGCACGAGCCCGGGGACGTACTGGGTGTCGTCCAGGGTGATGGTCTGCGCGGCCTGGTCGTCGAATCCGGCGGCGGCGGTGAGCTCCTTGCCCGTCGCCCCGCTGTAGGCGGCCAGGGCGATGTCGACGGTGGAGCCGGCCTTGGCCTCGGCGCCCTTGCCCGTGATGACGACGCTGCGCTGCAGGTCGGTGGCCTTCAGGGGCGTCGCGAACGTGACGGTCGGGGATTTGCGGAAGTCGCCCTCCACCTTCACCGCCTTGGAGGTGTCGCCTGATTTCAGGTTCTGGCAGGTGGCGGCTGCCGTCGTGCTCGTGGCGGACGGCTCCGGAGACGAGGAGCTGCAGGCGGCCAGCCCGGCGACGACGAGGGCGGCGGTGAGGAGGGAGAGTGATCTGCGCACGATCGAACAGTCTGCCGCATCCGCCTCTGCCTCCGCTGACAGTCCGACCAGAGGGCGGCCCCGGCGCACGGTTCCGCACCTGGCGCCGCCTACGATGGAAGGCATGACTCGCGAATTCTCGGTTCCCCAGTCCCGCCACGTCGCCACGGCCCTCCCGGGCCCGCGCTCGCAGGAGCTGCAGCGACGACGCGAGGCGGTGGTGAGCCGGGGTGCCGGGACGCTCGCGAACATCTACATGGAGTCGGGCTCCGGCGCGATCCTGGTCGACGTCGACGGCAACCGTCTGATCGACCTGGGCTGCGGCATCGGCGTGACCACCATCGGCCACGCCCACCCCGAGGTCGCGGCCGCCGCGGCCGCGCAGGCCGCCAAGCTGACCCACACCCTCTTCACGGTCACCCCGTACGAGAACTACGTGCGTGTGGCCGAGAAGCTCGCCGAGATCACCCCCGGCGACTTCGAGAAGCGCAGCATCCTGGTGAACTCGGGCGCCGAGGCCGTGGAGAACGCGGTCAAGATCGCCCGCAAGTTCACCGGCCGCCGCGCGATCGCGACGCTCGACCACGCATTCCACGGCCGCACGAACCTGACCATGGCGATGACGTACCGCCCCTGGCCCGAGCGCGCGGGCATGGGCCCGTTCCCCGGCGAGATCTACAGCCTCCCGATCAGCTACCCGTTCCGCGACCCCGAGGGGATGACGGGCGAGGAGGCCGCCGAGCGCACGATCGACTACATCCGCACGCACATCGGCGCGACCGAGCTCGCCGCGTTGTTCGTCGAGCCGATCCAGGGCGACGGCGGCATCATCATCCCGGCGCCGGGCTACTTCCAGCGCCTCTCCGAGTTCTGCACCGAGAACGGCATCGTCTTCGTGGCCGACGAGATCCAGGCCGGCATCGGCCGGACGGGCACCTGGTACTCGATCGAGCACCACAGCGTCGTCCCGGACCTCGTCACGAGCGCGAAGGGCATCGCCGGCGGGTTCCCGCTCGCGGCGGTCACCGGCCGCGCGGACATCATGGACGCCGTCCAGCCCGGCGGCATCGGCGGCACGTTCGGCGGCAACCCGGTCTCCACGGCCGCGGCCCTGGCCGTCTTCGAGGCCTTCGAGAAGGAGGATCTGCTCGCCGAGGCCCGTCGCGTCGAGGCGGCGCTGTGGGCGCGCATCGGCGATTGGGCCGAGCGCTTCGCGGTCGTCGGCGAGGTGCGCGGCAAGGGCGCGATGTTCGGCATCGAACTCGTCGTCCCCGGCACGACGAAGCCGAACCCGGAGGCACTGAAGGCCGTGCTCGCGCACGCGACCGCCAACGGCGTCATCCCGCTCGACGCCGGCAGCTGGGACAGCGTGCTGCGCCTCCTGCCGTCCGTCGTCATCAGCGAAGAGCTGATCGACGACGCGGCGAGCGTCATCGAAGAGGCGCTGGCGAAGCTCGGCTGAGGGCCACGCCGTGCTGATCAGGCGCTGGCGGTCGATCGCGGCCGCCGCCGTCGCCGCCCTCGCGCTCGCCCTGGTGCCGGCGACGGGCGTCCTGGGTGCCGAGCGCGCTTCGTTCGACCCGGGCGACATCATCAGCGACGACAGCTTCTTCAACCCGGACGCGATGACGGCCGGCGAGATCCAGTCGTTCCTCGAGGACCGCACGTGCAAGCCCACGGACGGCTCGCCGTGCCTCGCCGACTACCGGGTCGACGTGCCGCGCATCCCCGCGTCGGCCGGGCGCTGCACGGCGCTCCCTGCGCAGAAGGACGAGCGCGCGAGCAGCATCATCGCCCGGGTCGCCGAGGCGTGCACGATCAGCCCGCGCGTGCTCCTCGTGCTGCTGCAGAAGGAGCAGTCGCTGCTCACCGCGCCCAGCGCCTCCGGCTACCAGAAGGCGACGGGCTACGCCTGCCCCGACACCGCCGAGTGCGACAAGCGCTACTTCGGCTTCGTCAACCAGGTGTACCGGGCCGCGTGGCAGTTCCGTGAGTACACGGTGCACCCCGGCGACTGGCGCTACGGCGTCGGGCGGAACGACATCCAGTTCCACCCGGACGTCTCCTGCGGCTCCAGCCGCGTGACGATCGTCAACCAGGCGACGGCGAACCTCTACAACTACACGCCGTACCAGCCGAACGACGAGACCCTGGCCGCCCCGACCGGTCCGGCCGGCGACTGCTCGACCTACGGCAACCTCAACTTCTCCCGGCTCTACACAAACTGGTTCGGCGACCCGCGCACTGAGCGGTATCCGGCGTTCATGCTGCCCTGCCTGAACTACGCGGGCGGCTTCGGCTGCGCTCCCACGCCGGGCCTGCGCGGCTGACCGGAGTCGGGCCCGAGCGCTCGCACGCCCGTCAGCGCAGAATGCCGCGCTCGCGGGCGGCCGCGACCGCTGCCGTCCGGGAGGTCACGCCGAGCTTCGTGAAGATGTGCGCGAGGTGCGACTTGACGGTCGTCTCGCTGACGAAGAGCTCCGTCGCGACCTCGGTGTTCGTGCGACCCGCGGCGACGAGCCCGAGGACCTCGATCTCGCGCGCGCTCAGGCTGACCCGCGGCGCGCGCAGGCGGTCGAGGAGGCGGGAGGCGATGACGGGCGCGAGCGCGCTCTCCCCCGCCGCCGCTGCGCGGACGGCGGCGATCAGCTCGTGCGGCGGCGCGTCCTTCAGCAGGTAGCCGCTGGCTCCGGCCTCCACGGCGCCGAGGATGTCCGCATCCGAGTCGTAGTTCGTGAGCACCAGCACGTACGGTGCGGCGTCGAGCGCGCGGATGCGACGGGTGGCGTCGGCTCCGCCGCCCTTCTCCCCCGCGCCGAACTGCAGGTCCATCAGCACGACGTCCGGGTTCTCCCGCTCAGCCGCCGCGACGGCCTCGTCCGGCGTCGCCGCCTCGGCGACCACCGCGAGGTCGTCCTCGGACGAGAAGAGCGCCACGAGACCCGCGCGGACGATGGGGTGGTCGTCGGCGATCACCAGCCGGATCACGAGGCCTCCGCCGTCGCGAGCAGCACGGTCAACGACGTTCCCCGGCCCGGCGCCGACTCCACGACGAGGGTGCCGCCGAGTTGCTGCACCCGCTCGCGCGCCGCCTGCAGGCCGAAGGAGTCCGAGGTCGCGCCGCCGTCTCCCGACTCCGCCGCCCGCAGGTCGAACCCGTCGCCGTCGTCCGACACGGCGAACCGGAGCCCATCGGCATCCGCGACCAGCTCGATCACCGCGCTGTCGGCGTGCGCGTGCTGCACGACGTTCGCGATGGCGCCCTGGGCGATCCGCAGCAGCGCGGTCTGCACGTGCATCGGCAGCGGGACGGCGTCGGCGACGCGGACCTCCACCGCCAGCCCCTGCGCTGCCCACTGCGTGCGGGCGAGGCGCCGCAGCGCTCCCCCGAGGCCCTGGTCGTCGAGGTCCGGTGGGGCGAGCTCGCGGATGAACCGGCGCGCGTCGGCCAGTCCCGTCGCCGCGGTCTCGCGGGCGAGCCGGATGTGGTCCACGCCCGGACCGTCGGGGGCGGCGCGCTCGGCCGCGTGCAGGAGGAGCTGGATGCTCGAGAGCCCCTGCGCGAGGGTGTCGTGGATCTCTCGCGCGAGGCGCGCACGTTCCGCGAGCACCCCGGACTCGTGCTCGGTGACGGCCAGCTGGTCGCGCGTGTCGAGCAGCTCGCGCATCAGCGCCTCACGTTCGGCCGCCTCCCGCGCCAGCGCCTGGTAGCCGAGTCCGATCAAGAGGGCGACACCCGCGCCGACCAGCGGGCCGACCACGCCGCCGACGGTCCAGCCGCCGTGGAGGCCGAGGGCGACGATCGCCGCCGCGGTGGAGAGCAGGATGGCCACCGCTCCCCACCGGCCGCCGAGCAGATGGAGGTAGAGGAAGAACAGCGGGAAGACCAGATAGGCCGCCTCAGTGCTCAGCCAGAGCAACGTGGCCCATTCGACGGTGAGCAGGGTGAGCCAGATCAGTCCGGCCGCACGTCCGCGCGCCCCCGCGCCGCGGGCCAGTGCCGCCCCCACGAAGTACGTGGCGATCAGCACCACCGCGACCGCCACGATCGCGATGGTCGACGACGACGGCACGACGAGCGCTCGCACGATCACCAGGCCGGCGAGCACGACGAACAGCACGTGCAGCCCGGTGCGCAGGCCCACGAAGACCGGAGTGAGCGCGGTGTGGGCCATGTCTGGACTCTACGCGGGAGCCGGGAGCGGCGGCATCGTCCAAAAGGTGGAGCGGCGGTTCGCCCGATCGGTCGCGCAGGCCTGTTCCGACGGCCGATGCCCGGATCGGCGCGGGTGGCGAGGCTGGAAGCACCATCCCGTCCCGTCTCTCAACGCTCGAAAGGCCTCCCATGTTCGTCGCGCTCCGCGACCTGCGCTTCGCCCGCGGCCGGTTCCTCCTCATCGGATCCGTCGTCGCCCTCATCACCGTGCTCGTCGGCTTCCTGAGCGGCCTCACCGGCGGGCTGGCGACGCAGAACGTCTCCGCCGTCCTCAGCCTCCCCGGCGACCGGCTCGTCTTCTCGGCACCGCAAGCCGGCGACGCCGGGGCCTCCTTCGCGGACTCCGCCGTCACCGCCGACCAGTCGGCTGCATGGTCGCGGACGGCCGGCGTGAGCTCCGTCGAGCCGATCGGCATCGCCCAGTCGCGCGCCGAGGCCGGCAGCACCCGCACGGCCGTCGCGCTGTTCGGGATGCCTGCCGACAGCGGTGACGGCGGCACGCTCACGGACGGCTCGGTGTCGCTCTCGACCGGCGCAGCGTCCGCCCTCGGCGCCTCGCCGGGCGACGACGTCACCATCGGCGGCACGTCGTACTCCGTGGGGTCGGTCGCCGGAGACGGCTGGTACAGCCACACCCCGGTCATCCGGATGACCCTGACCGATTGGCAGCGGTACTCCGCGGGCACCGGCAATCCCGACGCCTACGCGACCGTGCTCGCCGTCACCGGCAGCCCGGATTGGACGGCGGCGGACTCCGCCAACGACACAGTCTCCGAGACCACCATCGGGTCGCTGACCGCCCTGAGCTCGTTCCGCTCTGAGATCGGGTCGCTCCTGCTGATGATCGCCCTGCTGTTCGGCATCTCCGGACTGGTCGTCGGCGCCTTCTTCACCGTGTGGACGATGCAGCGCAAGGGGGATGTCGCCGTGCTCAAGGCGCTCGGTGCCAGCACGCCGGCCCTGGTGCGGGACGCGCTGGGCCAGGCGCTGATCGTCCTCCTGCTCGGGATCGGTGTTGGACTCGTCGTCGTCGCCGGGCTCGGAGCCCTGGCCGGGAGCGCACTGCCGTTCCTGCTCAGCCCGCTCACCACCCTCCTCCCGGGCGCGATCCTCGTCGTGCTCGGTCTCGCCGGGGCCGCGTTCGCGCTCCGCTCCGTCACCTCCGCCGACCCTCTCACCGCACTCGGGAGCAACCGATGATCCAGCTCGACGACGTCACCCTCACCTTCCCCGACGGCGCGACCCGCGTCACCGCCGTCGACCATGTCAGCCTGACCGCCCGCCCGGGCACCGTCACCGCGGTGACGGGTCCCAGCGGCTCGGGCAAGTCCAGCCTCCTCGCGGTGGCCGCGACCCTCATCCGACCCGACTCCGGCCGGGTGACGATCGGCGACGTGGACGCCTCGGGACTCGATGCGGCCGCTGCCGCCGAGCTGCGCCGGACGGGCATCGGCATCGTCTTCCAGCAGTCGAACCTGCTGCCCTCCCTCACCGCGAGCGAGCAGCTCCGCGTGATGGGCGAGCTCGGCGGCAAACGCCGTGCCGGAGCCCGCGCCGCCGCCACCCGCCGCGCCGACGAGCTGCTCGACGCCGTCGGCCTCTCCGCCCACCGCGACAAGCGCCCGCACCAGCTCTCGGGAGGCCAGAGGCAGCGCGTGAACATCGCCCGGGCCCTCATGAACGATCCGTCGGCGCTCCTGGTGGACGAGCCGACGAGCGCGCTCGACCAGGAGCGCGGAGCGGAGATCATCGACCTCATCCTGCGCCTCAGCACCGAGCGCGACGCCGCGACCCTGCTCGTCACGCACGACGTCGTCCACCTGCCGCGTATGCACCGCGTGGTCCGGCTCGTCGACGGGCGGCTGGAGGCCGCCCAGCCCGTCGCCGCGCATGCGCCGGGTGGCATATGAATCGGACTACCCTCGAAAGGTGACGATCCACGAACCCGACGACGGGCCGGCCCCGGTGCAGCGGCCCGGCCTCACCTACTATCTCGGGCGCTGGATCATGGCGCCCATCGCCAAGATCGTCTACCGGCCCCGCGTCATCGGCCGCAAGAACGTCCCCCGCCACGGCAAGGTGATCCTCGCCAGCAACCACCAGTCGTTCATCGACTCCATCCTCATCCCGCTGATGTCGCCGCGACGCGTGCAGTTCCTCGCCAAGTCGCACTACTTCGAGGGGACCGGGCTCAAGGGCCGCATCTCCCGCTCCTTCTTCACCGCGATCGGCGCCGTGGGCGTGCGCCGCGGCGCCGGGCAGGCCGCCCAGGAGGCGCTGGAGCAGTCCCGCCGCATCATCGACACCGGCGCGGCGTTCGCCCTCTACCCCGAGGGCACACGCTCGCTCGACGGCCGCCTCTACAAGGGCCGCACCGGGGTCGGCTGGCTGGCGCTCACCACGGGCGCGAAGGTCGTCCCCGTCGGGCTCATCGGCACCGACGAGATGCAGCCGGTCGGCGCGAAGTTCCCGCGCGTGCGCCGCGTGACGGTCGCGTTCGGCGAGCCGCTCGACCTGGCCCACTACGGTCCGCCGGAGTCGGGCCGCGCCCGCCGCCAGGCCACCGACGAGATCATGGCCGCCATCCACGCCCTCACGGGCCAGGAGCTCGCGGGCACCTACAACGAGGCGCCGCCGGCCAACCCGGTCGAGCGCGTCAAGCGGGTGCTCCACCCGGAGCGCCTCTAGGCCTCCCGAAGGGTCAGGCCAGGGTGAGCAGCTCCGGTTCGTGGCGGACGGGGAAGTTCACGCTCGCCGCGATGAAGCACTTCTCCGACGCCGGTCCGTGCAGAGCCGCCGCGAGCTCCCGCTGAGCCGGGTCTGCGACGGTGACGCGCGGGTGGAGGACCGCCTCGGTGAAGTGCCCGCCGCCGTTCGCGGTCTGCTCCATCGTCCCGGTCGCGGCGTCCGCGTAGCCGACGACCACCACACCCGCGCGAGCCGCCTCGGCGAGGTAGCTGAGCATGTGGCACTGCGAGAGGGCCGCGAGCAGGAGCTCCTCCGGGTTCCAGCGGTCCCGGTCGCCGAAGAACGCCCGGTCGGCCGAGCCCTCGAGCGGATGCTTGCCCTCGGCGCTGATCACGTGATCCCGGCCGTAGTCCTTGTAGCCGCTGGTGCCGGTGCCGCGATTGCCGGTCCACTGCAGATCGATCGCGTACTGGTGCTCGAGTCTCATGGTCCGATTCTGACACCACGGTTAGAATCGATCCATCATGACTGACACCCTGAACGCGCCCGTCTACACCGTTCCGCAGGAACGCCGCATCGTCACCGCCGTACCCGGCCCGGCCTCCCAGGCGCTCCACCAGCGCCGCCTCGCCGTCGTGCCGACGGGTGTCTCCTCCGCGCTCCCCGTGTACATCGCCCGCGCCAACGGCGCCATCCTGGTCGACGTCGACGGCAACCAGTTCGTCGACTTCGGCGCCGGCATCGGCGTCACGACGGTCGGCCACACCGAGACCGCCGTCGTCTCCGCCGCCGCCGAGCAGCTGCAGGACGTCATCCACACGCTCTTCACCATCACGCCGTACGAGGAGTACGTGCGCGTCGCCGAGCTGCTCGCCGAGCACACCCCCGGCGACCACGCCAAGAAGACCGTGCTCGTGAACTCGGGCGCCGAGGCCGTCGAGAACGGCGTGAAGATCGCCCGCAAGCACACCGGCCGCCGCGCCGTCGCCGTGCTCGACCACGCCTACCACGGCCGCACCAACCTCACGATGGCCATGAACTACAAGGCGGCGCCCTACGCGACCGGCTTCGGCCCGTTCGCCGGCGACGTCTACCACGCCCCCAACTCCTACCCGTACCACGACGGCCTGTCCGGCGCCGAGGCCGCGGCCCGCACGATCGCCTACCTCGAGAAGGTCGTCGGCGCGTCCGATCTCGCCTGCCTCGTCGCCGAGCCCATCCAGGGCGAGGGCGGCTTCATGGTCCCCGCCGAGGGCTTCCTGACCGCCCTCCAGGAGTGGTGCACCGCCAACGGCGTCGTCTTCATCGCCGACGAGATCCAGAGCGGCATGGCCCGCACCGGCGCCTACTTCGCGAGCGAGCACTTCGGTCTCGTGCCCGACCTGGTGCTCAGCGCCAAGGGCATCGCCGGCGGCCTCCCGCTCGCCGCGGTCACCGGCCGCGCCGAGATCATGGACTCGGCGCAGCCGGGCGGACTGGGCGGCACCTTCGGCGGCAACCCGGTGGCCGCGGCCGCCGCGATCGCCGTGTTCGACGAGATCGAGAAGAACGACCTCCTCGCCGAAGGACGCCGCATCGAGGCGTCGCTCACCGCGGGCCTGCGCGGCCTGCAGGAGAAGTACGACATCATCGGCGAGGTGCGCGGCATCGGGGCGATGATCGCGATCGAGCTCGTGCAGCCGGGGACCGCGCAGACCACCAAGCTGCCGAACGCCGACGCCGTCTCGAAGATCGTCGCCTACGCCGCGCAGCAGGGCGTGCTCCTGCTCAACGCCGGCACCTACGGCAACGTGCTCCGCTTCCTCCCGAGCCTCGCCGTCTCCGACGAGCTCATCGCCGACGCGATCTCCGTGATCGACGACGCGTTCGCCGCCCTGTGAGCCCGGCCGTGAGCGCCGCCGTCTTCTCGGGCGCCGAGGCCGTCGAGCTCGCGGTCGTCGAGCGCAGCGGTTTCGTCGAGTCGCGGCACGTCGGCTCGGCCGTCGTGCTCGGGCCGGACGGCGCGATCGCCCGCTCGCTGGGCGCGCCGGAGAAGCCCGTCTTCCCGCGATCGACGATGAAGCCGTTCCAGGCCGTCGCGATCCTCGGGGCCGGAGTGGCGCTGGAGGGTGCGCGTGCCGTGCTCGCCACCGCCAGCCACGCGGGCACGCCGGCGCACCTGTCGGTCGTGCGTACCATCCTGGCTCAGGCGCAGCTCAGCACCGACGCGCTCCTCTGTCCGCCGGACTGGCCGCTCGACTCCGCGGCGCGGGACGACGCGATCCGCGCCGGCGAGCAGAAGCAGCCGCTCTTCATGAACTGCTCCGGCAAGCACGCGGCCATGCTGGTCGCCTGCCGGGTCAACGGCTGGCCGCTCGAGAGCTACCTCGACCCGCAGCACCCGCTGCAACACCACATCCGCGACACCGTCGAGCGCCTCACCGGCGAGAAGGTCGTCGCGACCGGCGTCGACGGCTGCGGCGCCCCCGTGCACGCGATGTCGCTCGTGGCGTTGGCCCGCGGCATCCAGCGCATCGCCACGGCGTCCGACGGCTCGCCGTTCGCGCTCTACCGCAATGCGGCGCTGCTCAAGAACGCGGTGCTCGCCGACGGCTGGGCGATCGACGGCCCCGGGCGCGCGAACACCGTCGTCATCGACGAGCTCGGCGTCTTCGCCAAGGGCGGAGCCGAGGGCGTCATGGTCATGGCCGCGCCGGACGGCACCACCGTCACACTGAAGATGCTCGACGGCAGCCTCCGTGCGGCGACCGTGGTCGGCCTGTCGCTGCTCGCCGACGCCGGAGCGGTCGACCGCGCCGCCGTCGACGCGCTGCTCCCCCGGCTCGACCTCGCGGTGCTCGGCCGCGGCGAGCCGGTCGGCGAGATCCGCGCCGCGTACGTCTGAGCGGATCCCTCCGCACACCGAACGGGCCCGGCAGCTTCCGCTGTCGGGCCCGAACGGCTTTGGGGGTCTCGGTCGCGCCTACTGCGTCGAGCGGGCGAGACGGCGGGCGCGGGCGGCCGCGGTCAGCTGCGAGATCAGCACCACGAGGATCGTCAGGATGAACACCGCCGACGCGATCACGTTCGCCTGGGCCGGGATGCCGCGCGACGCCGCGATGTAGATGTACATCGGGAAGGTCGTCACCGCGCCGGCGTTGAAGTTCGTGATGATGAAGTCGTCGAAGCTCAGCGAGAACGACAGCAGCGCCGCCGAGAGGATGCCCGGCAGGAGCAGCGGGAAGGTGATGCGCCAGAAGACCGCGTTGGGCGACCCGTAGAGGTCGCGCCCCGCCTCCTCCAGCGCCGGGTCCAGGCTGGCGACCCGGGCCTTGACCGTCACGACCACGAAGCTGATGCAGAACATCACGTGGGCGATGATGATCGTGCCGAAGCCCTTGTTGACGCCGAGGCTCAGGAACTGGGCCGCGAGTCCCGCACCGAGCACGACCTCGGGGCTCGCCATCGGCAGGAAGAGCAGGAGGCTGGTCTGCGAGCGGAAGCGGAACCGGTAGCGCATCAGCGCGATGGCGATCATCGTGCCGAGCACGGTCGCGATCACCGTCGAGATCAGGCCGATCACGATGCTCGCCATGAACGCGTCGCAGATACCGGCGGCGTCGCACACGTTCGTCCAGTTGCGCAGGGTGAACCCGCGCCACGCGATGTTGTTCTTGATCGCGTCGTTGAACGAGAACACGAATGTGTAGACGATCGGGATCAGCAGGAACGCCAGCGCGAGGAAGGCGTACACGCCGAGGCCGAGGCCCGCGAACCGGCGCCGCGGCGGTCGTGGGGCAGCGGACCGCGAGCTGGTGCTCGTGCTCGTCCGGTTCGGGAGGGTCGTGGTCACAGCAGGTCCTCCGTCCCGCTCCGCCGGACGTAGACGCCGACGATCACCAGGATCACCGCCATCAGGACCACCGACATCGCCGCGGCCGCCGGATAGTTCTGCAGCACGAGGAAATTGCTCTCGATGACGTTGCCGATCATCGAGGTGTCGGCGGCGCCGAGGAAGTCCTGCGACGCGTTGATGTAGTCGCCCGCTGCCGGGATGAAGGTCAGCAGGGTCCCGGACACGATGCCCGGCATCGACAGCGGCACGGTCACCTTGCGGAACGTGGTCCAGGCGTTCGCGTACAGGTCCTGCCCCGCCTCCAGCAGCCGCACGTCCAGCCGTTCGAGGGTCGAGTAGAGCGGCAGGGTCATGAACGGGATGAAGTTGTACGTGAGACCGAAGATCACCGAGAACGGCGTGCCCGTGATGTGCGCGTCCGGCGGCAGGACCGAGATGGCGCGCAACGCGCTCGCGACCACGCCGTCGTCGCTCAGGATCGACTTCCAGGCCAGGGTGCGCAGCAGGAAGCTGATGAAGAACGGCGCGATGACCAGGGTCATCAGCAGGTTCTGCGCGAGCGGCCTCCCCCGCATCTTCACCCCGATGAAGTAGGCGAGCGGGTAGCTGATCACCAGCGCGGCCGCCGTGGCGATGAGCGCGTAGGCGAACGAGCGGAGGATCTGGGGCCAATACTCCGAGATCGCATCGGTGTAGTTGCTCCACTGGAAAGCGGCCTGGTACTGGCCGATGTCGCCATCGGGCACGGGCGTCTGGAACGACGTGATGATGAGCGAGACGAGCGGCGTCAGGAAGAACAGCACGAGGTACGCGACGCCCGGCAGCAGGAGCACGAGGGCGATTCCGCTCTTACGGCGGACCGCCGGCTCGGTGTCCTGGGTCGGCGCCGGACCGGTGAAGGCGGCGAGGGCCATCTACGCCTCCTCCAGCTCCGCGAGCATCCGGTCGCGGGCCTGGGCGGCGATCGCCTGGGTGTCAGCGTCGTCCGCGAAGCGGCCGTCCGCCGGCGGCTCGTCGGCCAGCACGAAGGTGTGCGACGCGTCCCAGGCGACCCAGACCGAGGCGCCGAGCGCGGCGACCGGACCGCTGTGCATGTTCTGCGCGAACACGATCACGCTCCCGAGGCCCGGGATGTCGACCAGGTATTGCGTGCTGACTCCGCTGAACGAGACGTCGGTGACGCGCCCCGGGCCGAGGCTGTTGGCCCCGGACGGGATCGTGTCGGGCGTCTCGTGCAACGTCAGCTTCTCCGGCCGGACCCCGATCGTGACGAACCCGGCGTCGCGTTGTGCGCGGGACCGCGGGACGCGGATCGGGTTACCCGCGACCTCCACCCCGATCGTGTCGGCGCCCGACTCGCGCACCGGCCCGACGAAGAGGTTCGACTGGCCGAGGAAGTTCGCCACGAACACCGTCGACGGCAGCTCGTAGAGCAGCTCCGGAGCGCCCATCTGCTCGATGCGTCCCTTGTTCATCACGGCGACGGTGTCGGCCATGGTCATGGCCTCCTCCTGATCGTGCGTGACGTGCACGAAGGTGAGACCGACCTCGGTCTGGATGGACTTCAGCTCCAGCTGCATCTGCCGCCGCAGCTTGAGGTCGAGCGCGCCGAGCGGCTCGTCCAGCAGCAGGAGGGCGGGCCGGTTGACGATCGCGCGGGCCAGCGCCACCCGCTGCTGCTGGCCGCCCGACAGCTGGGAGGGCCGACGCGCTGCGAGATGGTCCAGCTCGACCAGGCGGAGCGCCTCGTGGGCCTTCGCCACGGGATCGCCGATCTTGCGGCGGCGCAGCCCGAACGCGACGTTCTCGAGGATCGTCATGTGCGGGAAGAGCGCGTAGCTCTGGAACACCGTGTTGACCGGCCGCTGGAACGGCTTGGTCCGGGTGACGTCCTTGCCGCCGATGAGGATCTGCCCCTCCGTCGGCTCCTCGAGGCCCGCGACGAGACGCAGGGTCGTGGTCTTGCCGCAGCCGCTCGGGCCGAGCAGCGCGAAGAACGAGCCGGCGGGGATGGTGAGGTCGAGCTCCTCGATGGCGGTGAACCCCGGGAAGCGCTTGGTGATGCCGGCGAGACGCAGGTCGGCGCCCGAGTCGGCGAAGACTCCCTTCGGCATCAGGCCCCCAGGATCACTTTCTGGAACGCGGCCTGGTACTTCTGCTCCTCGGCCGTGCTGAGGGAGCGGAAGATGTGCGCCTGCGACAGGGTGTCGGCGTCGGGGAAGATCAGTTGGTTGTCCGCCAGGGCGGGATCGATGGCGACCGCTGCCGCCTTCGCGCCCTCCACCGGGGTGATGTAGTTGACCCAGGCCGCCACCTCCGCCGCGACCTCCGGCTGGTAGTAGTAGTCGATCAGCTTCTCGGCGTTCGCCTTGCGCGTGGAGCCGATCGGGATGACGAAGTTGTCGCTCCAGAGCGTGCCGCCGGCCTCCGGGAGCACGAACTCCCAGTTGTCGCCGGCTTCCGCGTTCAGCTGCGTGATGTCGCCCGACCAGCAGATGGCGGCGAGGGTGTCACCGCTCTTGAGGTCGTTGAGGTACGAGTTGCCCTTGATGTTGCGGATCTGGCCATCGCTGACCTTCTTCGTCAGCGTGTCGATGGCCGTGTCGAAGTCGGCGTCGGAGAAGGTCTTCGAGATGTCGACGCCCTGCTGCAGGAGGAGCAGGCCCATCGTGTCGCGCATCTCGCTCAGAACGCCGACCTTGCCCTTGAGTTCGGGCTTCCAGAGGTCGTCGACCGACTTCAGGCCCTGCGGCAGTTTCTCCTTGTTCCAGCAGATGCCGGCGAAGCCGCTCTGCCAGGGCAGGGACTTCTTCCGTCCCGGGTCGAAGTCGATGTCCTGCAGGTTGGCCACCAGGTTCTTCTTGTTCGGGATGGCGCTCTCGTCGAACGACTGCACGTAGCCGAGGCGGATCCACCGGGCGATCATCCAGTCCGTCAGGCAGACCGTGTCGGCGCCGATGTCCTTGCCGAGCGCGAGCTGGTCCTTGACCTTCGCGTAGTACGTGTTGTTGTCGTCGACGGCGACGTCGTACTTGACCGTGATCCCGCTCTGCTTCTGGAACGCCTCGAGCGTCGGGTATCCGCCGTCGTCGTCCTGGTCGAGGTAGGCCTGCCAGTTCGCCCACGTCATCGTCTTGTCCGTCGACGAGTTGTCCTTCGCCGGGGTCGGCTTGCCCGAGGCGCCGCCGGTGGAGCAGGCGGCGAGGGCGAGCGTGGCGGCGCCGGCGCTCAGCCCGGCCAGCAGGCCGCGGCGCGAGAGCTGGGATGCACGTGCGGACTGCACGAGCTGGCGGATCATCGGGTCTTGCGGGAGGGGCCTGGGATTCACTGAGGTGCTCCTTCGGGGCTCGAACACGGACCACTGGGCGACGCCTGACCGAGACACTCCGGCGTGCCGTCGCGGTGGGTCGATACTGGCACAGGACGCAGCGGTGCGCACCAGAAGAAGGGCAAAACGTCGGATCCGAAACATGATCTTCACGAAATCCGTTCCGATCGAGGCGATTCACCCGGGAAACCGCACATCGCGGCTCCCGGAGGGCGTGCGCGGGAGCATGACGGACGATATCCACGTCGCGCATCACACCAGAATGCGGAATCCGCGGAGACAGATCGAAATCACTATCGAAATCCTCCGTCGAGGCGGCTAGGGTGAGAGGGAATCACCACGTCGATGTGAGAGGAATCCCATGAAGGTCGCGATCCCCCGCGAGATCAAGAACAACGAGTTCCGGGTGGCGATCACCCCGGCCGGTGTGCACGACCTGGTCGGAGCCGGGCACGAGGTCTACGTCGAGGCGGGTGCGGGCGTCGGCTCCTCCATCCCCGACGAGCTCTACGCGAGCGCCGGGGCGACCATCCTCCCGGACGCCGCGGCCACGTGGGCCGCCGGCGACCTGATCCTGAAGGTCAAGGAGCCGATCGCGAGCGAGTACGGCTACTTCCGTGACGGACTGGTGCTCTTCACCTACCTGCACCTGGCGGCCGACGAGGCCCTCACGCGTGCGCTCATCGCCTCGGGCGTGACCGCGATCGCGTACGAGACCGTGCAGCTGCCGAACCGCTCCCTCCCGCTGCTCGCCCCGATGAGCGAGGTCGCCGGACGACTCGCCCCGATCGTGGGCGCCAACACGATGCTCAAGCCGAACGGCGGCCCGGGCCTCCTGGTCCCCGGCGTTCCCGGCACGCACCCGGCCGTCGTCACCGTGCTCGGCGGCGGCGTCGCCGGCACCAACGCCACCTCGGTCGCCGTCGGCCTGGGCGCCGAGGTGACGGTGCTCGACACCAACATCGCCCGACTGCGGGAGCTCGACGCGCTCTACGCCGGCCGGATCAAGACCATCGCCTCCAACAGCTTCGAGATCGAGAAGGCGGTCGTCGCCTCCGACCTCGTCATCGGCTCGGTGCTCGTCCCGGGAGCCAAGGCGCCCAAGCTGGTCAGCAACGACCTCGTCTCGCGGATGAAGCCGGGCAGCGTGCTCGTCGACATCGCCGTAGACCAGGGCGGCTGCTTCGCCGACTCGCACCCGACCACGCACGCCGACCCGACCTTCACGGTGCACCAGTCGCTGTTCTACTGCGTCGCGAACATGCCCGGCGCGGTGCCGCACACCTCCACGTACGCGCTCACCAACGCGACCCTCCCCTACGCCCGGGCGATCGCGAACCGCGGCTGGCAGGCGGCACTCCGCGCAGACGCCTCCCTCGGTCTGGGCCTCAACGTGCACAGCGGCCAGGTCGTCAACGCGGGTGTCGCCGAAGCGCACGGCCTGCAGGCCGCCGAGATCGCGGAGGCGCTCGTCTAGCGACTGCTCCACTCCGAAGGGAGGGGTTCGCACCAGGTCCGGTGCGATCCCCTCCCTTCGCTGCGTTCAGCGGTGCGACGAGAACGGAGGAGATGGCGGGCAGGACCCCCGCAGAACGCAGGGAACGGAGGGGTTCGGGGTCTGGGGAGGGGAAATGTCCTCCGGTAGCCACCGTCCGTGGGCGGTGCCGGCCGGAACTCCTCCGGTGGCGACGGGTCAGCTCAGCTGACGTCGAACCACTGATCGCCGATCTCGACGCGGGTGCCGCGGGTGACGCGGTAGCGGCGGCCGGCCTCGCACTGGCGCGCGGTCGCGCCCAGCGGGCGGGCGACCGTGCCGTTGCCGGAGTAGCGGTCGCAGATCCAGAGGTCGTCACCCTCCAGCCCGAACTCGAGGTGCGTCTTGGACACGCTGCGGGCCGGGTCGGAGACCACGACGAGCTGGTCGACCTCCTCCCCCGGCTGCGTGATCGGGCGACGGCCGACGAGACCGGATCCGGACACCGTCACGGTCTCCCCGGTCGAGAAGCTCAGGGTGTAGGGCGCGACGGCCGTCGCGACGGGCGGTGCCGTCTCGATCGGCAGGACGGCGACGGCCTCGGTGGGAGGCAGACCGTCCTCGTCGAGGAAGACGCCGGCCACCGCGGGCTTCGGAAGCCGCTCGACGATCGTCGTGTCGGAGGGACGCGGGTCGGCGACCTCGGGCTCACGCACGCGCGTCGCGGTCACCGAGCTCCCGCACCGGCCGCAGAACAGCGTCCCCTCGCTCAGCTCGGCTCCGCACACCCGACAGTTCATCGCCCGTCTCTCCTCTCACGCCTTCCTCCACGGTATCCGAGGGAACGCAACGAGACGGCCGCCAGCACCCTCTTCCAGCGCGTGTCGCGCCGATCGAGCTGCCCGCGCAGGTCGTCGACGGCCTTCCAGACCGAATCGGCCTCCTCCGGCGTCGGCGCGGTGGGGCTGTAGACGGCGCGGTCGGCGACCTTCGCGAGCGCGGCGGCGCGGTTGCCTCCGATGGTCTGCGCGAACTCCACGCGGGTCGCGGCGGGCGGCGGGTCGTAGCCGTGATCGACGGCCGCGTCGGCGAACTCGCGCCACCCTCCGACGATGCGCTCCGACGCGGTCGAGGCGGACCTCCGCAACGCCCGGCGCCGCCACTTGGCCGCGAGCACGGCGAGGAAGGGCGCCGCGAGGACCGCCAGGATCAGCAGCGTCCAACCCACCACCACCAGGATCGCGAGCAGCGTCTCGACCAGGGGGTTCGGCGGCTGCTGATCGGTGGTGTCGACCTGCGCCTGCGGCGGCTCGTCGTTCTGCTGGGGGTTCTCGTCGACGGGCGGCTGCACGTTGGTCTGGGGCCGCGAGATCTCGGTGGGCTGCTCCGGCTGCTTGGGCGGGACGGGCCGCACGGGCGGGGTCGGGTCCACCGTCACCCAGCCGTCCGCGGTCTGCACCTCGATCCACGCCGAGACGTCCGATCCGGTGAGGGTGACCGTGGCGCTCGAGGCGGCATCCGCCGGTGCGATGAATCCGAACACCACGCGCGCGGGGAAGCCCAGCTGGCGCGCCATCAGGGCGGCGGTCACCGCGTACTGCTCCTGGTCCCCGAGCATCGGCACGTCCGTGAGGAGCTCCGTGATCCGGTCCGCGCCGTGTCCGGATCGGCTCGCTGGCTCGTCGGGGCCGATCCCGTGGCTGATGTAGCCGTCCTGCGCGAGACCGCGGAGCGCCGCCGCCAGCTTGGCACCGGCACCGGTCACGCCGGCGGTGTACTTCTGGAGCACCGAGGCGAGCTCGTCCGGGATCACGGTCGGCTTCGGCACCGCATCGGACCCCGGCTCCGCCTTCTCCAGCCCGGCCGCCGTGACCGTCGGCTTCACCACCGAATCGGCGGTGTAGCTGTCGCCGGACCGCAGCGCCGTCGTCAGCGCTCCGGTGCCGGTCACGTCGTTGTAGAAGAACGCACCCGCCAGCGTCGACGCGTCGCCCCCGTGGAACGCGATCTGCTCCAGCTGGCCGGTGCCGGGCACCCAGGGACCGCGGTAGTCGCGGACGGTGACCGTGACCGTGTGGTCAGTACCGCGTACGCGCGACTGATCGAGCCGGTAGGGCACACGGGTGAACGATCCGGACGCACTGGTCGTCCCATCGCTGCCGACCGAGTAGGTGACGCCGTCGTAGGTGTCCAGGGTCGCGATCCGCAGCCGTCCGTCCGCGGGGAGGCCGGAGACCGTGAGCATCGGCTCGTCCGCGCGCGGGTTCTCGAGGTACGACCGGAACCCGCTGAGCGGGCTGGGATAGGCGCGCGGATCGAACGGCTGCTCGACGGCCGTGCGCACGACCTGGCGGTCGGTGGCGGGAGGCACCGCGACCGCGGCGGCGATACCGACTGCGGACGCGCCGACCAGCATCACGAGCGCGCCGACACCGGTGAGGAGGGCCGTGGACCGTCGTTCGCGCGGCGTCTCGACGGAGAGGCCGCTCTGCTCCCCCAGCGCACGCAGCGCGGCGGACCGGCGCCGCAGCCGGAACCGGATGAGCCAGACCAGAAGGAGTGCCAGGAGCCCCAGCACCAGCCAGAGCGGGACCGCCGACGTGCCCGAGCCGAGGGCGATGCCCGCGAGCAGGAGGAGCGCCGGCGGCAGCGTCGCGGTCTCCGGGGTGCGGGCGCGCAGAGCGACGCTCACCGTGACCACGGTGGTCAGCAGGATCAGGATGAACGCGGGCACGAGGAGGGCCTGGTACGACCCGACGGGGACGGAGATCGTGACCAGCTGCTTCCAGCTCAGCCAGGTCGCCTGGACGAGGTCGACGAAGCCCGCGCCGGTCGGGAGGACGCCGCCACCGGTGGCCTCGGTCGGGACCGCGAGCTGCACTCCGGCGCCGAGGTACACCAGCGCCACGGCACCGGCCACGACGATGCTCGGCCAGCGGAAGGCGGCGCCGAGCACACCGACGGCCCCGCCGAGCACCAGCGTCGCCGCGAGGAGGACGACGAACGCCGCCGACTGGTAGACCGGCCAGAACGACCAGGCGGCGAGCCCGACGGCCGCCAGGGCGATCGCCGTGTCGACGCTCGCGCTTCCCGCGCGCAGCCGGACGCTCATGTCGCCAGCCGTTTCGCGAGACTGTGCTTGAGGTCCTCCAGGTAGCCGATGGTCAGCACGCTCAGGTCCGCCACGCGCCGCAGCGACGGCACCGCGCCCGCGTCGCAGACGATCGCGACCACGTCGACTCCGAGCGGGAAGTGCGCGGCGGCGGCGCGCAGCTGGGCCGCGGTCGGTGCCGACCCCGCGATCAGGAACGCGATCGACGTGCCCGCGGCGTCGTCGACCGAGACGCGCGCGAGCTCCGGGAGGCGGAGGGCAGCGGCGGTCGTCTCGACGCCGGCCAGGTCGTCGAGCAGACGGCCGCGGTTGACGGTGCTGAGCCGCCGGGCGCTCAGCACCATTCGCTTGGCGAAGTCGGGGGTCGCGGCGCTGGCGACGACCGAGACCGTGCGCGAGTCGAGCATGGCGCGCACGCCGAGGGACCCGGTGGCGCTCACCGCGAGCTCGAACTCCTCGTCCGACGCGTAGTCGGCTGCCGACAGGCTCAGGGCGACGAGCAGGTGGCTGCGCCGGGTCTCCTCGAACTGGCGCACCATGTAGCTGCCGGTCTTCGCGGTGCTCTTCCAGTGGATGTAGCGCCGCTCGTCGCCCGGCTGGTACTCCCGCAAGGCGTGGAACGCGATGTCGCTCGACGTGAGGTCGCGCGTCGGCGCCCCCTCCAGATCACGCACGAAGCCGGTGCTCATGCTCGGGATGGCGACGGTGCGCGGATGCACGAACAGGTCGAGCGAGTCGGCCCAGACGACCTCGCGGCGCAGCAGGCCGATGGGGTCGGCGCGGACGGTGCGGACGGGCCCGATCGGGACGATGCCGCGCCGGGTGGTCGGCACGACGAACACGTCCGAGTGCTCCTCGCCGACCGCCAGGGCCGGGGAGGCGAACTCCGCGAGCCCCTCGCCGACCGGCACCTCGATCCGCACGCCGGAGAGACGCCGACGACCCGGGTTGCGCACCACGACCTCGCCGGGAGCGCGATCCCCCACGACGACGCGGTTGGAGGGCAGCGACAGACCGACGTCGAAGCCGATGCGTCCGGCCAGGTAGCCGGTCGCGATGACCAGCAGCGCGGCCGCGGTCCACCCCGCCACCACGGCCTCCGTCCAGCCGAACACGTACCCGAGCACGAGGGCCGCCACCGCGACGGCGCCGAGCGACCAGCCCAGCGGGGTGACCACCGAGCCGGCCCTGCGCGCGACGCGGGCGATGGCGCGCCCGACGACGGAGGTGGTGCGCACGATCCACACGATGGCGTCGGCCATCGCGCCCTCGCGCTCGCCGACGATCCGGGCGCGCGCGTTGGTGAGCTCGGCCTGCGTGCGGGTGACGGTGCTGGTCACACGGTGACCCGATCGCTCGGCGGCGGGATCTCGATGAGGAGCTGACCGACGACGCTGGATGCCGAGACGCCCTCGAACTCCGCCTCGGGGTCGAGCACGAGCCGGTGCGCGAGCACGGGCTCGGCGAGAGCCTTCACGTCGTCGGGCGTCACGTAGTAGCGGCCGTTCGACGCAGCGAGAGTCTTCGCCGTGCGCACGAGCGCGAGGGCGCCGCGCACGCTGACGCCGAGCCGGATCTCCTCGGCGGCGCGCGTCGCGTCGACGAGGCGGGCGACGTAGTCGTTGATCGTCGCGTCCACGTGCACCCCGCGGGCCATGGTCGCCATCTCGACGACCGTCGCCGCCGAGACCACCTCGGGCACGACGACCTCGTGGGCGCGGTGCTCCGCCCCCTCCAGGATGCGCAGGGTCGCCTCGTGATCGGGATAGCCGATCGACGCCTTCATCAGGAAGCGGTCGAGCTGCGCCTCCGGCAACCGGTAGGTGCCCGCCTGCTCGATCGGGTTCTGCGTGGCGATCACCATGAAGGGCGCCGAGACGGTGTGCCGGACGCCGTCCACGGTCACCTGCTGCTCCTCCATCACCTCGAGCAGGGCCGACTGGGTCTTCGGGCTCGCCCGGTTGATCTCGTCGGCGAGCACGATGTTGGCGAAGATCGGGCCGCGGTGGAAGTCGAAGGCACCGGTGCGCTGGTCGTAGATGTTGACGCCCGTGATGTCGCCCGGGAGCAGGTCGGGGGTGAACTGGATGCGGTTGGTCGAACTGCGCACGCTCTCCGCGATCGCGCGCGCCAGCGACGTCTTGCCCGTGCCCGGGAAGTCCTCGAGCAGCAGGTGGCCCTCGCTGAGCATCGCGGTCAGCGCCAGCCGGATGACGTGCGACTTGCCCAGCAGCACGCGGTCGATGTTCTGCACGAGCCGGTCGAACACGCCCGCGAACCAGGTGGCCTGCTCAGGGGTCATCGTCATGCGCGGGCCTCTCGTGGTGGGGTACGGGACGCGGACCGCCGCAGGCCGGTCCGGTCATCAGTATGACGGTGCCGGGTCATTGCATGCCCGAAGCGGGATAGGGGGTACTGTACGTGTCGCCCGCGGAGCGCGTCACGGAGATGACGAGCGAGGGGTCGGGGTCGGTTCCGGGCGCCTGGCAGCTCGCGGTCTGGCCCGTCGCCGGCATGTCGGCAGCGGTGTCGCCGCAGCTGAAGCGGACCGCGGAGTAGCCGGATCCGGTCGGCCACGCGGTCCAGGTGAAGGTGCGCGTCGCCGCGTCGTAATGCTGGCCGCCGATCGCGGTGGACACCGCGACGCCGAGCGGGAAGCTGTTGGGGTTCTGGTCGGTGCACAACTGCGACCCGTCCCCGTATGTCTCGCAGATCCTCGTGATCGTGATGGCCAGGTCCATCCCGTAGTGCGGTCCGTTGGAACCCGCGGCGATCCGGTTCGTGCTCGTGAGGACGCCGCTGTCGATCGCGCTGCCGCCCGAGGTGAGCGTGTACGAGACCGACGCCGTCGTGCCGCTGCCGGCCGCGTACGCCACGTTGGCGATCGAGAAGTCGAACAGGTTCTGGGCACTGGAGACGAGCGACGGGTCGGCCGAGACGTCGGAGACCTGCCCGGGCGCACGCCGCTGGGTCGCCGTGACGACGGTGCTGGCCGTGCAGCCCTGGCCGTTGTAGGCGTAGACCACGAAGCTGTAGGTCTGGTTCGGCTGCAACCCGGCGAAGTCGACGCTCCCGGCCTGGACCTTCTTGAACGACCCGGACGTCGGGTCGACGTGCAGGACGGCGTTTCCGCTCTCCACGCCGGTCACGGAGCAGCTCGGCTGGGCTCCGCCCTGGTAGACGCCGGCGTAGTAGGCGACGATCGCCCGGCCGTTGTCGCTGAAGACCCCCGGCCAGCTGAGCGTGGCGGTGCTGCCGTCCGCCGTGTTCGGCGACGCGGTCGGCGCCACGCCGGTGACAAGCGGGGCGCCCGCGGGGACGCCGCTGCTCTGCGTCTGGTTCCAGGTCGTCCGGCCCTGGTAGAACTCGTTGCGCGCGGCGACCGTGATCCCCACCGAGATCCCGTTCGCGAGCGTGCCGTCGGTCACGTTCAGCGCGTAAGCGGTGCCGACGGCGTCCGACCCCGAGACCTGCAGCGAGCTCGTGACGCCGCCCACGGTGACCAGGTACGACGTGATCGGGCTGGCGCCGGCCGCGTTCGCCGGCTTGGTCCACATCACCCGGAGCCCGTTGTTCAGGGAGGTGGAGGAGACAGCCGCCGGTGCGTTCGGGATCACGTCCGACCAGGTCGCCTCTGCGTACGGCGTGGGGTCCGAGAGGCCGAGCGCGTTGCGCGCGCGCACGCTGAGCTGCACGGCGTTGCCGGGCCCGTTGCCCGGGGTCTGGACCGCGCAGGAGGTCGTCGTGCACGTCGTCGTCGACAGTGTCGCGCCGCTCGTCGCCGACGTCATGGTCACCTCGAAGCCGGTGATCGCCGAGTTGTTGAAGGCCCCGGGGATCCAGCTCACCGTCAGGCTGCGGTCGCCGATCGCCGTGATCTGCACGTTCGACACCGGCGAAGGCCGGTCCTGCACGGAGATCGTGATCGTGCCCCAGGTGTACCTGTCCGGGTCTCCCGTCGCGTCCGCGACCTCGTACTGCAGCGTGGTGTCCGCCGGCGCTGCGGTCGCCGATACGGTCACGTCGAGCGTCGCGTTGTCGGCGCTCGGAGTGATGCTCACACCGCTCGGGAGCGCGCCGCCGAGCCCGCGCACGGAGACGACCCGCAACGGCTTGCCCGGGAACGGGTTGGTCGCGGCGTCGTTGGCCAGCACGTCGACCCGGGTGGTCTGGCCGCGCGGGGCGATCACGCGATCCGGCTGCGGGCTCGCGAGCGGCCGCGTCGACGGCACCACACTGATGTCGATGCGCCCGGCCTGCCCGGCGTTGACGGCATCCTTCACCCCGATGGAGATCGACGGGGTGGATCCCTTCTGCGCCCCGGCCGCCACGGTGACGGTCAGCTTCTGACCGGCGAGCGAGGTCGTGACGCCCGCCGGCTGCGGGTTCTGGACGGAATAGGTGAGCTCGCCCTGGTCCTTCGCGTAGGGGTAGCTCGTGAGCTTCGTGAGATCGATGGTCTTGCTCTGCCCGGGCTCGAAGTCGATCAGCGCTCCGGTGAACACCGGCGGCTGGTTCTCGCGCGGGGTCACGTCGATCGGCAGCACGATCGTCGCGACGTTGCCCTGCGGGTCGGTGGCGCTGGTGCCGTCCGTGACCTGGAACGAGATGGAGGCGGGGCCGAAGTACCGCGCCGACGACGTGTACTGGAGAGTGTCTCCGCTCAGAACGAGGTCGTCGCCGTTCGCGTGGGTCGCACGCACCGTCGCCGCATCCGTCAGCCGCACTTTGCGCCCGCCGACGGCCACGATGTAGTCGTTGAGGCGGATGGTCAACGACTTCTCGCTGACGACCGAGAGCTTCGGGGCACCGCGCTTCACCTGCGGGAGCGCGTCGTCGTACCCGGGGACGTGAACGAAGCCGTACGCCACGACGGAGGGATCCTCCGGGTTCGCGACGGCGAACGGGATGATCTGGCTCTTCGCGCCGATCGTCACGCGCACGCGCTTGCCCGCGGTGACCTGCGCGCTGTCCCCGTAGCCGGGCACGACGGAGAGCTTCAGGGTCGAGACGGCGCCGTCGGCGAAGAACACGTTCGCCAGCACGTTCACGTCCACGTGATCCTTGCCCAGGATGTCGGAGAGACCGAGCGTCGTGTCGTCGACGAGCGGACGGGCGGGCGGGGCGTTCGCGTCCACCGTCACGCGCAGGAACGCCTGGCTTGTCCCGCCGCGCTCGTTCTGGATCGTGTAGAGGAAGCCGTAGACCCCCTCCTTCGCCGGCGCCGAGACGACGACGATGTCGCCGGTCACTTTGGCCTTCGCCTTCCCGTCGAGCGACGAGACGCCGGTCACGGCCAGCGGGCTGCCGTCGGGGTCGCTGTCGTTGGCGAGCACCTGCACGCTGAGCGTCTTGCCGGGGCGCGTGGTGACGTCGTCCTCCACCGCGACGGGGTTGCGTGCGCCCTCCACCCGCGCGGCGATGCCGACGCGCACCGTGCCGGTCGCGCGGGCGCCGAGGGCGTCGACCACCGCGTAGGTGAAGGTGTCGGTCCCCGCGGCGTAGTCGCCCGCCTGGAAGTCCATCCAGTCGGGGCCGGAGGCGATCACCGCGCCCTTCTGCGGGTTCGTCTCCTGACCGATGAACTGGACGGAGTCGCCGTCCGGGTCGATGCCCGACAGCGGCACGGTGATGCGGACGACGTCGCCGGCCAGCACGCGCGCGGTCACGGTCTTGGGCACGGGCGGGTTGTTGGTCGCCGCGTCGCGCTCGCGCACGGCGATGGTCACCTCGGCCGTCGCCCACTGGCCGTCCTCGCCGACCACCTTGTACGCGGCGGTGTAGTTGCCCGGCTTGGTGGGCGCCAGGTAGCGCAGGTGGTCGCCGCTGGCGAAGAGCAGGCCGGCCCCGGCGGGCAGCGGTGACGCCAGCGTCGGGTCCAGGATCAGCTTGTCGCCGTCGGGCTGCACGTCGTTCGCCAGCACCGGGATGTCGACGACGTCCCCCACGCGCACGGCCACCGAGTCGGGGGCGGCGATCGGAGGCTGGTGCACCGTGAGCGGCGGCAGCTGGACGACGGTGACCGTGCCCGTGGTCTCGGCGAGGCCGTTGCTGAGCCGGTAGTGGAAGTCGATCGGACCGGCGAGCGGCCGGCTCAGCGTGACCCGCAACGTGCGCTGCTGCAGCACCTGGACGTGCACGCCGGCGCTCGCCTCGGGCTCGGTCGCGCCCGTGACGAGCAGCACGCCGCCGGACGGGTCGATGTCCGTGGACAGCACGTCGACATCCTGGGTCGCCTGCTCCCGGATGAACGCCGTGTGCGGCACGGCGATCGGCGCGGTCTTCGCCCCCGGCGGCGCCTTGACCTCGACCCGGACCAGCCCCGTCGACGTAACCACGCCGTCCGTCACCGAGTACTCGATGTTGTGGGTGCCGGGCTGGTCGGAGTCGAACCGGAAGGTGCCCCCCTGGTAGTCGGCGGTGATCGTCGCATCGGCCTTCGTGGGCACCGTCGCGAGCCGCACGGTGCCGTTGCCGCCGCGGACGTGGTCGAGGGGCTGGATCGTGACCTCCTGCCCCTCGTACGCGAGCACGGCGAACGGATCGGCGATGATCGGCACCTGTCCGGGCGCCCGCACCGTGACGGCGAGCAGGCCGCTGCCCTCGGCGCGGCCGTCGGAGAGGATGAGCGCGACGTCCTTGAGATCGCCGCCTTCGCCGTGGTCGGAGAACGCGACCTGGCCCTGCGGCGTGAAGGTCACGGCGTCCGGCGCGGGCACCGTCGCGCCGGCCAGGTAGAACGAGTCGCCGTCGGGGTCGTAACAGTCCCCCAGCACGTCGGACGTCACGCGTCCGCCGGTCTGCACGACGGCTTTCGCATTGCGCACGCACACCGGCGGCGAGTTCTCCAGCGCCCCGCGCACGGTCACGGTGACGTGCGCGGTCGCCGTCCCGCCGCGCCCGTCGGAGATCGTGTAGTCGAAGGCGATCGCGCCGGTGGCCGTGTCCGGCAGCGAGATCTGCAGCTGCTGGTCGAAATTGGTCAACTCGATCGTGCCCTGCTCGTCCGGGATGGAGGTGAAGGAGTCGATCGCCAGGACGTCGCCGTTGGGGTCGTAGTCGTTGAGCAGCACGGGCAGCGGCGTGACGCGGCCGGGGCGCGCGCCGAACTGGTCGTCGACCGCGACGGGCGGCTGCTCCTGCTTCTCGAACTGCGGTGCCGTGTCCTGCTTCGACTGGTCGACCAGCTCCTGCGTGGTCTTCTTCGCGACCAGCTCGTCCCAGTTGTCGATGCGCGTGTTGCCGCTCTGCACCGCCCAGGAGATGCCGGACCGGGTGTCGTTCAGCACCGCGCGGTCCCCGTTGACGCGGAACGCGAGCGTCGCCCCGGACGGCACGTTCGCCAGGGTCGACCGCTGGCCGGATCCGGAGGCGTCGCACGAGCGCCAGGCCGTTCCGCCGTTCCAGCCGGCGTAGGTGCACTCGCCCACCGTTACCGGCGCCGCCGCGGCTCCGGAGGCGGAAGCGAAGGGCGTGGAGGCCGCCGTTCCGTCGAGCGGCACCCGGATCAGCCCCGTGGTGGTCCCGATCCAGACCGCGTCGCCGGTCGCCGACGGCTGCTGCAGCACGGGGTCGGCGTTCGCGCCGAGGCGCGAGGACAGGCTCACGGAACGACCGTCGAGCCACAGCCGTCTCTCGTCCGGGTCGAGCAGTGCCCAGTGGCCGGCGACCGTCGTGAGCGACACGTCCGCCCCGTCCCCGCTGGTCGCCACCTTCGTCGTGGTGGTCGACGGCTCGCTGCCGCTCAGCTCGATCCGCACGACCGAGCGCGTCGACGGCTGGTAGGTCACGAGCGCAGCCCCGGTCGGGTCCATCGCCGCGACCGTGCGGCCGCCCAGGTCGACGGTCGCGGCCGAGCCGGAGTTGAACTGGTCGAGCTGCGCGACCGTCGTCAGCCAGAGCTGCCCGGTGGTCTGCGAGAGCAGCGCGACCCGGTCGCCGGCGAGGAACACCTGCGGCGACCGCGGGGGCAGGGCGACGGATTTGCCGGCCTCCGCGGTCGCGGGGTCGACGACGGAGACCGTGTTGGCCTCCCGGTCGATCAGCAGCACGTTCTCGCCGTCCTGCACCACCTCGAGCGCTTCGCCCGTGGCCGCGACGACCGAGTTGAGCTTGTCGATCTCGGTGTTGGCCCGGCCGAGCGACTTCTTCGCGTCGCTGGCGACCCAGACCGACGCGTCGTCGAGCTGGAGGTGCTGGGCGCTGTAGCCTCCCGACACCACCGCGAGGGTGGTCACCAGAGCCGCGACCACCGTGCCGCTCACCGCGGTGGCGGCGATCGACTTGTGCGCTGCGACCCAGGTCCAGGCGGCGCCCAGGCGGCTCACGACCCGCCGCTCCGCTCCACGCACTTCTCCCCGCTCGCCGAACCGGTCTTGCCGTCGCGGTTCACCGTCACGGTGACGCAGACCGTCTGACCGGCTCGCGCATCCACCCGGAACTCGGAGGTGCGCTGGCTCGCGGGCGGCTGGTCGTCGACCGTCACCTGGTAGACGTCGCCCGACTGCAGGCCCGGGTCGCTCCAGCTGAACACGACCGTGCTGCCGTCGACGCGGCCGCTGAGGTCACGCACGGTGGGGATGTCGTCTGACGCGCCGGCGCGCACGAGCACGATGGCGGCCGTCACCCCGAGGACGACGACGAGCACCGCGCACGCGACGAGCGAGTAGACGAGCGCACGCGACGGACGGGCAGGAACGGCGGGGCCGGTGCCGGGCGCGCTCCCCGCGCTCCCGGCGTTCTCGCGCACGATCGTCCGGGTCGGCGACCGCGTGGTGGTGGCCGACGCCGGGGCGCGCCGGCGCCGACGGGCCGTGCCGGTCGGGTCGACCGCGACGACGCCCTTCACGCGCGTGCGGTCCTCGGGGTCGACGGCCGTCGCCCGCGCCCAGTCGTCGGTCGCGACCTCGACCGGGGTCTGCGGCAGTCCGAGCTCCTGCTCCACCGCCTGCAGCTCCCGCACGAACTCGAGCGCGGATCGCTGACGCTGGGCGGGCTTGCGCGCCATCGAACGCAGGAGGACCTGCTCCAGGCGCGGCGGCACATCCGGCCGGTCGATGGGCTGCGGGCGTCCTTTGGTGATGCGGTGGATGAGCTCGGCGGAGGTGTTCTCCTTGCCCGGCACCTCGAACGGCGACCGCCCCGCGATCAGCGAATAGACGGTGGCGCCGAGGGACCACACCTCGCTGGCGACCGTGCCGCTGGTCTCGTCGAGGAGGACCTCGGGCGCCGACCACGGGATCGACAGGCCGATCGCCTCGGTCACGTCGGCCTCGCTCAGCGTCGCCGCGATCCCGAAGTCGCTCAGCACCGGATGGCCGTACGCCGTGGTGAGGATGTTGGAGGGCTTGATGTCCCGGTGCAGCACGCCGGATCGGTGCGCCGTCTCCACCGCGCTCGCGATGCGCACGCCGACGTTCAGCGCCTCGGCGACCGGGAGCGGTTCGCTGCGGTAGCGCTGTCCGATCGCGGACGAGCACAGCTCCATCACGAGGTAGGGGCGCCCATCCCCCGAGACGCTCGCCTGGTAGACCGTCAGGATCGACGGATGCGTGCTGAGCTGGGCCATGAGGTTGGCCTCGGCCTGGAACATCTGCTTGACCTGGCTGGTTACGACCTCGGCGAGCATGACCTTGACCGCGACCTGTCGACGGGGCATGTTCTGCTCGTACAGGAACACGTCGGCGAAGCCGCCGGAACCGAGGACCCTGACGTACGAGAAGCCGGGGAGGTTCGGCGGCTGGGACGGCAAGCGCCGGGCCACAGGGCTCCTCCGTTCAGCGTCGAGAGCGTTCGCGGGTGCGAGCGTTTCCCAATTGTAGGCAGCGGGATGGGAGGCTCAGCTGGCTGTGACCCGTGCGTGACACCGGGGAGCACCCCCACTCCGGGGGGCACGCGCAGGGCTCAGTGGCGGCGGGCGGCGCGCCGGGACGAGCCCTCGCGGTGAGCGCCGCTCTCGGGAGTCGCCAGTACGTCGACGACGACGACGGTGACGTTGTCGCGGCCGCCGTTGCCGAGCGCCGCATCCATGAGCTGCTGGGCCGCGTCGAACTGGGACGAGCCCTCGCCGAGGTAGTACCGGATGCCGTGCTCGGTGAGCTCCTTCGTCAGGCCGTCGGAGCAGACGAGCAGGCGCGAGCCGGCGACGATCGGGAAGAGGAAGAAGTCCGGGACCGGGTCCTCGTTGAAGCCCACCGCACGGGTGATCACATTGCTGTGGGGATGCACCTCGGCCTCGGCCGGCGTGATGGCGCCGGCATCGAGGAGCTCCTGGACGATGGAGTGGTCGACGGTCAGCTGCTCCAGCGTGCCGTCGCGATAGCTGTAGACCCGGGAGTCCCCGATGTTGAACACCAGCCAGTACGGCGAACCGTCCACGAGGGTGAGGGCGGCGCCGGTGACCGTCGTGCCGGTGCCGAGGTCGGTGTGCCCGACCCCGCGGCCCATGTCCCCGACGGCGGAGCGCAGCGCTCCGGTCAGTGACTGCTCACCGACGAACTCGGTCGACACCTGCTCGGCGAGCCGGGTGACGACGGCGGACGACGCGAAGTCCCCCGCGGTGTGACCGCCCATCCCGTCGGCCACGGCGAAGATCGGGGAACGGGCCAGGAGGCTGTCCTCGTTGACGCTGCGCCGGTAGCCCTTGTCACTGAGCGCCGCCCAGGCGAGGCTGATGCGCGCGTCCGGGGTTCCGGGCACGGCCACGGTGTGGCGCCTGTTGCTGCGACCGATCTGGGTCACTCGCGTCCCTCTTCGTCTCGGTGCCCGTCCGTGCCCCCAGTGCCCCCCGGCGCGGCGGTGATCTCGATGATATTACCGTCGCCGATCTCGACCGTCGCCCCCGCGAGCGCGACCGTGGACTCGCCGGGCCGCAGGCGGAAGCCCGCTCCGCCCGGTGCGATCACGCGCGTGCCGTTGGTGGAGCGGAGGTCGGTGACGACCACTGCGTCCCCCGATTGCTCGATGCGGACATGGGTGCCCGACACCTCCTGGGTCGCCGACACAACGGAGACGAGGCGCGGAGCGACGCCCGACTCGACCCGGGAAGCGGAGGGATGCCGGCCGAAGACGACGGGGGTGTCCAGGGGCAGGATGTCCCCCGCCCCGAGGCGGACCGCGAAGGTCGCGGGCGCCGGCGGGAGCACGACCGGCTCGGTCGGCGGCTGCGCGGACTCGACCGGGGAGAAGGTCAGCGCGTCCGGCGTGTCGGGCCCGGATGCCGGGGTCTCGATGTCGACGGCGCCCGGCAGCTCGTGCGCGACCGGCCGCTCGATGAGAGGAGCCACCTCGCCGCCCGCAAGCGGGACCGGCGTCAGGGCCGCGGACGTGGACGGCGCCCCGGCGTGGCCGAACAGGCTGCCGCCGCGCTGCGGGATGATCGTCTCCCCCGCCGCCGCATCGGGCTCGGTGCCGGCCTGCGGGCGCACGGTGGGAGCGGCCTCCGGAGCGGCGCTGCGCTCGACGCGCTCGATCGGCGCGAGCGACCAGGTCAGCAGTTCGCCGTCGACGACGCCCAGGCCGAGCGGCAGCGAGCCGATCGACAGGCGGGCGACGGGACCGGTCGGCGCGTCGTCGGCGCCCAGGACGAGACCGGTCACGCTGCGGAACTCCGCGAGCACCCACGGCTGCACGCCCGCCGCCGCGAAGCGCCGCGATCCGCCGACGGAGAAGATGTCGATCGCGGCGGACCCGCGCACCACGGCCGTCACGACCACGTCGCCGGTGGGGCCAGGGCGGCCGATCTCGGCGACCGCGAACGAGCGGACGCTGTCGGGGCCCGCCAGGGGGAACGCGCCCACGACGGACTCGATGGTCGCGAGCTCGGATCCGGCCAGCCACCAGACGGCGTCGATGATCTCGTCGGAGACGGTGCTCTCGACGGCGGCGACGAAGCGGCGTCCGGCGATCAGGAGCCAGCGGGACGGACCGGCGGTCGGTGCGTAGCGGACGAAACCGTTCGCGGCATCGGCGGCGCGTGCGACGGCCGACGTCGGATCGGAGCTCACGCGGCGCCCCCCTCTCGTGGTCACGGCGGCCACCTGCCGCGGCGGCCTATCCGAGTGTAGTCGTCGGGAGGAGCCGGAAGGGCGTGCCCGGGCACGACTGCGCGCGTGCGTCCGCGTGGTCGAGGGGCTGGACGGTCCCCGGGAGCACAGCCGGATCGGTCGAGACCATCACGCGGCCGTCGGCGTTGACCAGCACCAGGGGCGACCCGGTCGCCAAAAGAGCCGGGAGGAGCTCGTGCTCGAGACGCTTGACGAAGACGTCGACGCCGACGACACCGATCATCCGTCCGTCCCGCTCCACCGGCGCGGTCACCGTCACGATGTAGTCGCAGGTGCAGAGGTGGTCGACGTACGGGCCGGTCACGTGCGTCCGGTGCGTCGATTGGGGGACGCGGTACCACTCGAGCGAGCGGAAGTCGCGCAGATAGTCGGTGTACGAGCGCGTGCCGAGGTCGAGCTTCGTCGGCCCGGACGTCGCGCCGTAGACGGGGTTCTCCTCCAGCGGACCGAGCCACCACGAGAAGTGGACGGCGTCGGTTCCGGTGAGCTCGGGCGCCGCGATGAACCCGGCCCCGATGAAGAGCGCGCCGGCGTCGCCGAGCTCGGGCAGCACGAGGTCTCCGGCCACGGCGTCGAGCGTCGCCGTCGAGGGGCGGTCCGGCGTGGCGTCGAGCACGGCGTCGCGCCAGCGGGCCAAGGTCTGCTGGATGCGGGAGAAGAGGTCGCCGACGCGCCGCGCCGCTCCCACGAGGTCGGTCGTCTGCTCAGGCATCGCTCCCCCCTCCACGCTCCAGGCGCGCCTTCGCCGCGAGCAGCCACTCGGTGACCGACGCGACCAGCTCGGTCACCGCCTCCCGGGCGACCGCACGGTCGCGCTCCGCGACGGCGGCGGCGACCGCCCGCATGGCGACGACGGCGCGCTCGCGCGGGGCGTCGTCGTGCAAGCCGATCCACAGCAGCGGCCCGTACTCGGCCTGGAGCCGGATCTGCTCGCGCACCAGCCGGGCGGACTGGCTGAGCACCGCGAGCTCGAGCAGGAAGCCGCCCGCGTTGCGCCGCGCATCGGCGGGCGTCGTGAACGAGGCCGCGTCGAGCCACGCGGCGAGCCGGGCGCCGTCGGCCGGCGTGGCGCGCTCGGCGGCCCGGTCGGCGCACCCCGCCGCGATCGCCGTCACGTAGACCCCGAGATCGGCCAGCTCGACCTGCGACAGGCCGTGGAGTCGCGCGGTGAGCAGGGCGTCCTCCCCGCCGTTCGGCGCGACGACGAAGCTGCCGCCGTCGCGACCGCGACGCGTGTCGACCAGCCCGGCCTCCCGCAGCATCCCGAGCCCCTCGCGGGCCGTCACGAGGGCGACCCCGAAACGGCGAGCCAGCTCCGCCTCGCTCGGGAGGCGCTCGCCCGGTACGAGGACGCCGAGCACGATCGCGTCGGCGATCCGGCGCGACACCTGCTCGGCGCGGCCGACATCGGCGAGCTGCGCGAACACCGCGTCGCGGGCGCCCGGGGACACCCCTGCGGGCCCGGTCGTCCGGGTCGGTTCGGTCGCGCTGGTCACCCGCCCACGATATCCCGCCGCAATCATTCGGTATAGGATGAATTCACGACCGCGGCGCATGGAGGCGCCCGGCGGCGGAACGGAGCGCAGCATGGCCGACGGAGTCCTCGCCGGAGTGCGCGTCGCGGATTTCTCCCGCGTGCTCGCCGGCCCCTACGCCACGATGATGCTCGCCGACTTCGGCGCCGACGTCGTGAAGATCGAGAGCCCGGCGGGCGACGACACCCGCGCATGGCGGCCGCCGGTGGATGCGTCGGGCGAGTCCACTTACTTCGCCTCGGTCAACCGCAACAAGCGTTCCGTGGTCTGCGATCTGCGCACGGAGGCCGGGCTGGCGGATGCCCGCCGGCTCGCCTCGACCGCCGACGTCGTCGTCGAGAACTTCCGGCCCGGCGTCATGGAGTCGTTCGGCCTCGACGAGGATTCGCTGCGCGCCGGGAATCCTGGCCTCGTCTACTGCTCCATCACCGGCTTCGGGCGCGAGGCCGGAGCCGCGCTGCCCGGCTACGACCTGCTCGTGCAGGCCGTCGGCGGCCTGATGTCGATCACGGGTGCACCCGAGGGCGAGCCCAGCAAGGTCGGCGTCGCGCTCGTCGACATCCTCACCGGGCAGAACGCGCTCGCCGGCATCCTCCTCGCTCTGCGCGCCCGGGACGAGAACGGCCGGGGATCCCGGGTCGACGTCGACCTGCTCGGCTCCCTGCTCGCTGCTCTGACGAACCAGGCGTCCAGCACGCTCGCCACCGGGACTCCCCCGCCGCGCCTCGGCAACGCGCACCCGAGCATCGCACCGTACGAGCTGTTCCACGCGGCCGACCGGGAGTTCGTGGTCGCCGTGGGGAACGACCGGCAGTTCGCCGCCTTCGCCGAGACGATCGGGCTCCCCGGGCTGGCCACAGACGATCGCTTCGCGACGAACGAGGCGCGCGTCGGGCATCGCGCCGCGCTGCGCGCGCTCCTGGAGCCCGCACTGGCCGGGCGCTCCGCAGCGGACTGGGTCGAGGCGTTCGGGCGCGCCCGCGTTCCCGCCGGCCTGGTCAACTCGATTGCCGAGGCCTTCGCCTTCGCGGACGCGCTCGGGCTGTCCCCGGTCGTCGAGACCCGCGACCCCGCCTCCGGACGCAGTAACCGCCAGCCCGCGACGCCGATCCGGCTCGACACCGCTCCGGCCCTCCATCGCATGCCGCCACCCCTGCTCGGCGAGCACGAGCCGTACTGGCTCGACGACGCGGCGACCTCCACCACGACCACGACGCCATCCACCACCGACGATAGGGACACACCGTGACCGCATCCTCCCTCGACGAGGCCTTCAGCATCGACCACCTGCTCAGCGACGAGGAGCGCTCCTGGGCGGCGAAGGCCCGCGCGTTCGCGACCGAGCGCATCCGCCCGGTGATCGAGCAGGACTTCGAGGACAAGCACTTCCGCCGCGAGCTCGTCGCTGAGCTCGGCGCGCAGGGGTTCCTCGGCATGCACCTGAAAGACGAGGGGTGCGCCGGCGCGGGCGCGGTCAGCTACGGGCTGGTCTGCCACGAGCTCGAGGCCGCCGACAGCGGCTGGCGCACCTTCGTCTCGGTGCAGGGCTCGCTCGCGATGAGCGCGATCTCGAAATTCGGCTCCGACGAGCAGAAAGCCGAGTGGCTGCCGCCGATGGCGCGCGGCGAGCGGATCGGCTGCTTCGCGCTCACCGAGCCCGACGGCGGCAGCGACCCGGCGGCGATGACCACCCGCGCGCGGCGCGACGGCGACGACTGGGTGATCACCGGCGTCAAGCGCTGGATCGGCCTCGCCGCCCTCGCCGACGTCGCGGTGGTCTGGGCGGGCACCGACGACGGGGTGCGCGGCTTCCTCGTGCCCACCACGACGCCCGGCTTCTCCGCCACCGCGATCGACGGCAAGCTCTCGATGCGGGCGTCCGTGCAGTGCGACGTGGTGCTCGACGAGGTGCGCGTCCCCGCGTCGGCGCAGTTGCCCGGCGCGCGCGGACTGTCCGGACCCTTCTCCTGCCTCAACGAGGCCCGCTACGGGATCGTCTGGGGCGCGATGGGCGCCGCCCGCGACTGCCTGGAGGTGTCGATCGCGCGCGCGACCACGCGTCAGGTCTTCGGCCGGCCGATCGGCGCGACCCAGCTCATCCAGGAGAAGCTCGCGAACATGCTCGTCGAGTACGAGAAGGGCATGCTGCTCGCGCTGCACCTCGGACGGCTCAAGGAGGCGGGTCGCCTCACGCCCACCCAGATCAGCGTCGGCAAGCTCAACAGCGTGAGGGAGGCGCTGGCGATCGCGCGGGAGGCCCGCACCATCCTCGGCGGAGACGGCATCACGAACGCGTTCCCGGTGATGCGCCACATGGCGAACCTGGAGTCGGTCCGCACCTACGAGGGCACCGACGAGATCCACACGCTCGTGCTCGGTCGCGCGCTCACCGGTCTGGCGGCCTTCGCATGAGCGCCGCGGTCGAGACCGTCGACGCGGCGGCGACGGCCGCGACGGTCGCCTCCCGCTCGGTCACCACGCGCGCGGAGCGGGCCGGGTGGCTGGAAGCGCTCGCCCTCGAGCTGGAGGCCGACCGCACCGAACTCGTGCGCATCGCCGCCGCCGAGACCGGGCTCTCGGACACGCGCCTCGACGGCGAGGTGACGCGCACCGCCTCGCAGCTGCGGTTCTTCGCGGGCGTCGTGCGCGAGGGCGGCTACCTGGAGGCCACGCTCGACTCCCCGGACCCCGCGCTCATCCCGCCCCGCCCGGACCTGCGCCGCATGCTGCGGCCGCTCGGTCCGGTCGCCGTGTACACGGCGTCCAACTTCCCGTTCGCGTTCTCGGTGCTGGGCAACGACACGGCCTCGGCGCTCGCCGCCGGCTGCCCGGTCGTCGTCAAGGCGCATCCCGGGCACCCCGAGCTCTCCCGCCGCACCGCAGAGATCGCGCAGAGCGTGCTCCCGGCCGGGATGTTCACCCTGGTCGAGGGGATGGAGGCGGGCGTCGCGCTCGTGCAGCATCCCGCGATCACGGCGGCGGGCTTCACCGGCTCGGAACGCGGCGGCCGCGCGCTCTTCGACCTCGCCTCCGCACGCCCGAAGCCGATCCCGTTCTACGGCGAGCTGGGGAGCATCAACCCGGTCGTCGTGACAGCGGCCGCGGCCGCGGTCCGCGGGCCGGAGATCGGCGCCGGCCTGGTCGCCTCGTTCACGCGCGACGCCGGGCAGTACTGCACCAAGCCCGGGCTCGTGTTCGTGCCCGTCGGCGGTGCGGTCGAGGGGGCCGCGCGGGAGGCCCTCCGAGGCGCACCGGCGTCGCGACAGCTGACGCCGGGCATGACCGACGCCTTCTCGACCGGCGTCGAGGCGTTCGACGCACTCCCGGACGTCGAGGTCGTCCGCGGTCCGGCGACGGCGGACGGCGTGTCCGCTCCCGCGCTCGTCCTGACCGACGCGGGCACCTTCCTCGCCCAGGCCGACACCTTCCTCGCCGAGTGCTTCGGCCCGGTCAGCGTGCTCGTCCGCTACCGCGACACCGAGCTGGACGCCCTCGTCGCCGCGCTCGAGCCCTCGCTGACGGCGACGATCCACCGCGCACCCGGCGAAGACGTCAGTGCGCTCGCTGCAGCTCTCGGCTGCATCGCAGGCCGCCTGCTCTTCGACGGCTGGCCGACCGGCGTGGCCATCGGCTGGGCGCAGCACCACGGCGGCTCCTGGCCGGCGACCACCGCCTCCATCCACACATCGGTGGGCGCGACGGCGATCCGGCGGTGGCTCACGCCGATCGCCTACCAGGACGCGCCGCAGGAGGTGCTGCCTCCGGAGCTCCGCGACGGCAACCCGCTGGGCATCCCGCGCCGCGAGTCCTGAACGACGACCCACGCACGACCAGGGGTCGCGCCCCGTCGCTCAGCCGAGGCAGGAGCGACGGGATGCGACCCCTCTGTGCGTCAGTCGCGTCTATGCGTCAGTCGCGCGGAGCCCCGGCCCCGGAGCGGTGCGCCCGCAGCAGCTCGGCGACCCGGATCGCGTCGCCCTCGGGGGCGTCGGACTTGCGGTCCGGCCGCGCGATCAGCAGGTACAGCCCGCCCGCGACCACGACGATGCCGAGGCCGATCAGCACGATCCAGTCGTTGAAGGCGTTGCCCGTGGAGGTCGGCCACGCGAGCAGGATCATCGCGCCGATGCCGTAGAGCAGGGCGATCGCGTTGATCACGATGCCCGCGCCGCCGAGCGAGAACGGCCCGGCCGGCCGCCACCCGCGCAGCCGCTGGCGCAGCGACGCGAGCACCACGGACTGGAACGCCACGTAGATGCCCAGCACGGCGAACGCCGTGACCTGGGTGATCAGCCCGTCCGGCCCGACGTAGACGATCAGCGTGATGATCACCGGGATCGAGCAGGCGACGATCAGCGCGTTGACCGGCACCTTGCTGCGCGGCGAGACCTTGGCCAGCCAGCGGTGCGCGGGCACCATCCCGTCGCGCGCGAACGAGAACAGCAGGCGGCTCGCGGCGGCCTGGAGGCTGAGCACGCACGAGAGGAAGGCGGTCACCGCGACGACCAGGAAGATCTTCGCGCCGACCGGGCCCAGCGAGGACTGCAGGATCTCCGGGATGGGGTCGACGTCGTCGCCCGCGACGATCTTCTGGAGGTCGGGAGCGGCGAGCACGTAGCCGCCGAACGCGAACAGGGCCGAGACCCCGCCGACCAGGATCGTCATCATCATGGCGATCGGGATGCGCTTGGCCGGGTTGGCCACCTCCTCCGCCACGTCGCCGCACGCCTCGAACCCGTAGAAGAGGAACAGTCCGGCCAGCGCCGCGCCGAGGAAGGCGACCAGGTACGACCCGTTCCCCTGCACGCCCATCGAGTCGAAGAAGACGGAGAACTCCTGCTTGCGCTGGAAGATCAGCAGGTAGATCCCGACCGCGATCACGCCGACGAGCTCGGCGGCCAGGCCGATCCGCGCCACCGTGGCGAGCGTCTTGGTGCCGGTGAAGTTGAGCGCGAGGGCCACGATCAGCAGCAGCACGGTGAGCCCGAGCGTGACCTCCTTGGTCGCCGGGAGGCCGAACAGGCTGGCGAGGAACCCGCTGCCGTAGGACGCGACGGCGGTGATCGTCACGATCATCGCCCAGATGTAGACCCAGGCCGCCATCCACGCGTACCGCCGGCCCCACAGCCTCCTGGCCCACGGGTAGATGCCGCCGTGGATCGGGTACTGCGACACCACCTCGCCGAACACCAGCGAGACCGTGAACTGCCCGGCGCCGACGATGACGATCCACCAGATCGAGGGCGGACCCCCGGTCGCCAGCGCGGTGGCGAACAGCGAGTACACGCCGACCAGCGGCGAGAGGTAGGTGAACCCCAGGGCGAAGTTCGCCCAGAGGGTCATGGAGCGGTTGAACGAGTCCTCGTAGCCGAGGACGGCGAGGTGCTCGCCGTCCCCGAGCTCCGACGAGGTCGAGGGTTCTGCGGACATCGGATGCCTTCCGGATCAGCTCCACACGGCGATGTGTGTGGGGGCAGCGTACCGGAGGTCGTGGCCTAATACCTATAGGACAGGATGATTGAATCCGCCCGCGTGTCGCGTCACTCCCCGATGTAGCTCATGACGTGCTTGATGCGGGTGTAGTCCTCGAAGCCGTACTGCGAGAGGTCCTTGCCGTAGCCGGAGTGCTTGAACCCGCCGTGCGGCATCGCGGCGACGATCGGGATGTGCGTGTTGATCCATACGCAGCCGAAGTCGAGCCCCTTGGCGAAGCGCATGGCGCGGCCGTGGTCCTTGGTCCAGACGGAGGAGGCGAGGCCGTACTGCACGCCGTTCGCCCACCGCAGCGCCTCGGCCTCATCGGTGAAGCGCTGAACGGTCTGCACCGGGCCGAAGATCTCGTTCTGCACCGCGTCGTCGTCCTGCCGCAGCCCCGAGACGATCGTCGCCTCCCAGAAGTAGCCGCGGTCGCCCTGCCGCTTGCCGCCGAGCTCGACCGTCGCGTGGTCGGGCAGGCGGTCGACGAAGCCGCTGACCTGCGCCAGCTGGTTCGCGTTGTTGACGGGGCCGTACAGGATGCCGTCCTCGCGCGGTCCGCCGGTCAGGGCGTTGGCGCGGGCGTATTCGGCCAGGGCGGCGACGAACTCGTCGTGGATGCCGCTCTGCACCAGCAGGCGCGTCGCGGCGGTGCAGTCCTGGCCCGCGTTGAAGTATCCGGCGGCGACGATGCCCTCGACGGCCTTCTGGATGTCGGCGTCGTCGAACACGATGACCGGCGCCTTGCCGCCCAGCTCGAGGTGCACGCGCTTGAGGTCGTACGACGCGGCACGGGCGACCTCCATGCCGGCGCGCACCGATCCCGTGATCGAGATCAGCTGCGGGATCGGGTTCTCGGTCATCGCCGCGCCCGTGCTGCGATCGCCCAGCACCACGTTGAGCACACCCGCGGGAACGAACTCGGCCGCCACCTCGGCCAGCAGCAGCGTCGAGAGGGGGGTCGTGTCGGACGGCTTGAGCACCGTCGTGTTGCCCGCGGCCAGCGCCGGGGCGAACTTCCAGACCGCCATGTTCAGCGGATAGTTCCAGGGCGTCACCTGTCCGACGACGCCGATCGGCTCGCGGCGGATGAACGAGGTGTGGTCGCGCATGTACTCCCCGGCGGACCGCCCCTCGAGGTTGCGCGCTGCGCCCGCGAAGAAGCGGATCTGGTCGACCGAGAGCAGGATCTCGTCGTCGACCAGCGTGGAGCGCGGCTTGCCGGTGTCCTGCGACTCCGCGTCGGCGAACTCCTCCGCCCGCTCCTCCATCGCGTCCGCGATGCGGAACAGGGCCAGCTGGCGCTCCGCCGGGGTCGTCTCACCCCAGGTCTCGAACGCGGTCTGGGCCGCACGGTAGGCGTCGGCCACGTCTTCCGCGGTGGACACCGGGGAGGTCGCGTAGACCTCCTCCGTCGCCGGGTCTATCAGGGGCAGGGAGGCCTCCCCGCGCGCCTCCACGTGCGTGCCGTTCACGAAGTTCTTCAGCTCGGTCATGGGCGGGAGTCTACTGATTTCGTCATCGAATACGCCAGGAATGTGCGGAATCGCTTGCCAGAGCGCATCGCCACTGACAGAATCGCTCCATGAGTACCCCTCGGGCAACGAACGGCGCGAAGGCTCCGCAGATCGACGACGTCTCCAAGGCGATCATCGAGCAGCTCCAGGTGGACGGCCGCAAGTCGTACGCCGAGATCGGCAAGGCCGTCGGTCTGAGCGAGGCAGCGGTCCGCCAGCGCGTGCAGAAGCTGACCGAGTCGGGTGTGATGCAGATCGTGGCCGTGACCGACCCGATGCAACTCGGGTTCTACCGCCAGGCGATGATCGGCGTCCGGGTCTCCGGGGACACGCGCGTCGTGGCCGACAAGCTGGCAGCGATGCCCGCCGTCGACTACGTCGTCCTCACGGCCGGGACGTACGACATCCTCGCCGAGGTGGTGTGCGAGAACGACCTCGACCTGATCACCATGCTCAACTCCGAGATCCGGACCCTCGACGGTGTGCTGTCGACCGAGACGTTCGTCTATCTCAAACTCCACAAACAGTTCTACAACTGGGGAACACGATAACCATGACAACCGTAGAAACGTTCGGCGAGCCGATCACCTCCGACGAGGCGACGCTCCAGGCCAAGGCCAAGGACCACCTCTGGATGCACTTCGCCCGCCAGTCGGTGATGGAGGACGGCGGCGGGGTGCCCATCATCACCCGCGGCGAGGGCCACCACATCTGGGACTCGCACGGCAAGCGCTACATCGACGGACTGTCCGGTCTGTTCGTGGTGAACGCGGGTCACGGCCGCAAGCGCCTCGCCGAGGCGGCGGCCAAGCAGGCCGAGCAGCTCGCCTTCTTCCCGATCTGGTCGTACGCGCACCCGAACGCCATCGAGCTCGCCGACCGGCTCGCGCACTACGCGCCCGGCGACCTCAACCGCGTCTTCTTCTCGACCGGCGGCGGCGAGGCGGTCGAGACCGCCTTCAAGCTCGCCAAGTACTACTGGAAGCTGCAGGGGCGCCCGACCAAGCACAAGGTGCTGTCGCGCAACGTCGCCTACCACGGCACCCCGCAGGGCGCGCTGGCGATCACTGGCATCCCGGCCATGAAGGAGATGTTCGAGCCGCTGACCCCCGGTGGGTTCCGCGTCCCGAACACGAACTTCTACCGCGCGGGAGAGATGGGCGCGCCGACCGACGACATCGAGGCCTTCGGCGTCTGGGCGGCCAACCGCATCGAGGAGATGATCCAGTTCGAGGGTCCCGAGACCGTCGCTGCGATCTTCCTCGAGCCGGTGCAGAACTCCGGCGGCTGCTTCCCGCCGCCTCCCGGCTACTTCCAGCGCGTGCGCGAGATCTGCGACAAGTACGACGTGCTGCTCGTGAGCGACGAGGTCATCTGCGCCTTCGGCCGCATCGGACACATGTTCGCGTGCGAGCAGTACGGCTACGTGCCCGACATGATCACCTGCGCGAAGGCGATGACCTCCGGGTACTCCCCCATCGGCGCGACGATCATCAGCGACAAGCTGTACGAGCCGTTCAAGCACGGCAACACGTCGTTCTACCACGGCTACACCTTCGGCGGTCACCCGGTCTCGGCCGCGGTCGCGATGGAGAACCTCGACATCTTCGAGGAGGAGGGCCTCAACGAGCGCGTGCGCGAGAACTCGCCGCTCTTCCGCGCCGAGCTCGAGAAGCTGCTCGACCTGCCGATCGTCGGGGACGTGCGCGGCGACGGCTACTTCTTCGGCATCGAGCTGGTGAAGGACAAGAACACCAAGGAGACGTTCGACGACGACGAGTCGGAGCGCCTGCTGCGCGGGTTCCTCTCCAAGGCGCTCTTCGACGCGGGCCTGTACTGCCGCGCCGACGACCGTGGGGACCCCGTCGTGCAGCTCGCCCCGCCGCTGACGATCGGCCCGGACGAGTTCGTCGAGATCCGTCAGATCCTCGAGTCCGTCCTCACCGAGGCGAGCAACCACCTGTAAGACGCAGCACCCGGTTGTCAGAGGCGGGTCCGGTCTCCGCGCGAGCGGAGGCCGGGCCCGTTTCTCGCACCCGGCCACCGTTCCGCCCGACACGGCTGTTCCACCGACAGGGAGACGCATGGACTACCGCAGCACCGGCTTCTGGTTCGACTCGATCGCGGAGGCCGAGGGCGGCTTCGTGCCGCGCCCCGGCCTGTCCGAGGATGTGGAGGCCGACGTCGCCATCGTAGGGGCCGGCCTGACCGGCCTCTGGGCCGCCTACTACCTGTTGCAGGCCGATCCGTCGCTTCGGGTCGTGCTGCTGGAGAAGGAGGTCGCGGGATTCGGTGCGTCCGGTCGCAACGGCGGCTGGTGCTCGGCGCTCTTCCCGTGGTCCGCCTCCAAGCTCGAGGAGCGATACGGGTTCGACGCCGCGGTCGCGCAGCGGCGGGCGATGGTCGGGACTGTGCACGAGGTCGGCCGCGTCGCGGAGACCGAGGGCATCGACTGCGACTACCGCCTCGGCGGCACGGTCACGTTCGCACGCTCGCGTCCGCAGGTGGGGGCCGCCCGCGCCGAGTTCGCGGAATCGGAACGCTTCGGCGTCGACCGCGTCGCCCTCTGGGGCACCGAGACCGTGCGGGGTCGCTTCGGGGTGCCGGACGCGATCGCGGCCACGTACACGCCCGACTGCGCGCGCATCCACCCCGGCAAGCTGGTACGGGGGCTGGCTCGCGTCGTGGAGCGGGCGGGTGGCACCATCGCCGAGGGCACCGAGGTCGTCTCGTGGTCCGACGGCGTCGTGCGTGCCCGATCGGGTGGCGCGGAGCGCACCGTGCGCGCCGGGGTCGTCGTCAACGCCACCGAGGGCTACGGCTCGCAGGTCGAGCAGGTCGGCCGCCGCATCCTCCCCCTCTACTCGCTCATGATCGCCACCGAGCCGCTGCCCGACGCGGTCTGGGAGCGGATCGGCATCGAGCACGGTCAGACCTTCACCGACTTCCGGAACCTGATCGTCTACGGCCAGCGCACGGCCGACAACCGCTTCGCCTTCGGTGGCCGCGGGGCGCGCTACCACCTCGGCAGCACCATCCGCACCGAGTACGACCGCTCCCCCCTCGTGCGCGACCACCTCGTGCGCACCCTCTTCGAGCTGTTCCCGGATGCGGTCGGCGCGCGCGTCACGCACCACTGGGGCGGCCCGTTGGGTGTCCCCCGGGACTGGCACGCGAGCGTCGGCCTCGATGCCGGCCGCAAGGAGGCGTGGGCGGGAGGCTACGTCGGCGACGGCCTCAGCACCACGAACCTGGCCGGCCGCACGCTCGCCGACCTCATCGGCGGCCACGACACCGCGCTGACGCGCCTTCCCTGGGTCGGCCACCGCTCCCGCGAGTGGGAACCGGAGCCGCTCCGGTTCCTCGGCGCGAACGCGGGCCTCGTCGCGATGGAGGGCGCCGACCTCGAGGAACGCGTTACCGGCCGCTCCTCCCTCGTCGCCCGCGCCGTCGCCCCGCTCATCGGCCACTGACCCCTTTCTCCCACCGCCGAGTACGCAGAAAGTACGCAAAAAACCGCCGAGTACGCAGAGAATCTGCGTACTCGGCGGTTCGGGTTCCGCGCGGGTCGGGTCAGGCCTGCTGGAGGACTGCCTGGAGCTCGAGCGTGATGGTGACGTCCTCGCCGAGGAGGACGCCGCCGGTCTCGAGGGCCGCGTTGTAGGTGAGGCCGAAGTCCTCGCGGTTGATCTTGGTCTTCGCGGTCGCGCCGGCCTTGTAGTTGCCGTACGGGTCCTGGCCGAAGCCGCCGAAGTCGAACTCGAACGTGACCGGCTTGGTGACGCCCTTGATCGTCAGGTCGCCGTCGACGAGGAAGTCGCCGTCCTCGTGGCGCACACCGGTCGACACGAAGTCGATGGTGGGGTGCTCCTCGGCGAGGAAGAAGTCGCCGGTGCGCAGGTGCGCGTCACGGTCGGCGTTCTTCGTGTTGACGGAGGCGACGTCGGCCTTGGCGGTGACGGTCGACTCGAGCGGGTTCTCGGCGGTCACGAAGGTGGCGTCGAAGTTCTCGAACGTGCCCTTGACCTTGCTGATCATGAGGTGACGGATGCTGAAGCCGACCTCGGAGTGGGTGGGGTCGATGGTCCAGGTGCCCGCCTTGTAGCCGGGGATGTCGATGGTCATTCGCTGATCTCCTTGAGGATCGATGGTCTCGCTTGCGGAGCGGCGGACGATGCTACGCCCCGCTCAGGTACATGCAAGCGTATGGACCCTGGGGATATTCCGAATCCTCGAAAAAAAAGTTGACGCGTCACTCTTTCAGGGCGATCGAATGCCGCAGCACGAGGAGCGCACGCGCATCCGCGTCGATCTGCGCGGGCGGGATGCGCCCGCTCTGCACGGCGGCGACGACCGCGTCGATCATCGCGCCCGGGTCGGATCCGGTCGGGATGACGTCGAGCACCATCGTGTTGCCGGCGGCGATCGCCTGCACCGCGTTCTCCCCCGCGTCCTGGTACTGCGGCAGTGCGGTGTCCTGCAGCATCCGGAGGTCGTCGGTGATCGTGACCCCGTGGAAGCCGACCTCGTCCGCCAGGATGCGGTGCCACGTCGGCGAGAGCGACGCAGGCAGCGCGTCGACCCCGCTGTAGATCAGGTGCCCGAACATGACCACCTCGGCGCCGGCGTCGACGCCCGCACGGAAGGACGGCAGATCCCGCGCCTCCCACTCGGCACGCGTCGTCGGAGTCGTGGGCACGACGAGGTGCGAGTCCGCATCCGTCTCCCCGTGGCCCGGGAAGTGCTTCAGGGTGCTGAGCACCGTCCCGTGCTCCCCCGACACGGCCGCAGCGGCCCGGGCGGAGGAGGCCGCCGGGTCCGTCCCGAGGATGCGATCGGCGATGAACGAGCTGGGATCGGCGGTCACGTCCGCGACGATCCCGAAGTTGACGCTCACGCCGGCCTGCTTCAGGAGCGCGGCCCGGGTGGCGAACGCCTGCCGCGCGGCGTCGGGGCTCTGCGCGCGGAGCGCCTCGCCGCCGGGCTGGCCGTCCCAGGGCAGGCGGGTGACGTCGCCGCCCTCTTCGTCGATGCCGATGAGCGGCGGCAGCGTCGGGTCGGATGCCCGCATCGCCGCGGTCTGCGCGGCCAGCGCCTCGGGTGACGCCGGGACGTTGTCACCCATGAGGATCATCCCGCCGAGCCCGTACCGGTCGGCGAATCCGCGCAGGGCGGCGCCGTCGGTGCCGGGCGCGTGGAGCATGAAGAGGCTCGCGACCTTCTGCCGCAGGGTCATGTTCGCGAGCCGGGCGGCCGCATAGGCGGCGACCGGATCGGCCGTCGGCGTCGCGTCCGGCTCGCCGCTCGGAGCATCACTCGCCGCGCGCGTGCCGTGCGCGGGAGCGGGCCCGGCCGACGCGCATCCCGCGACCCCCGCGACGAGAGCGGCGGCGACGCCCAGCACCGCCCACCGTCTCGTCGTCCGCATCCCCCGATGCTAACCGTCAGCCCTTGACGGCGCCTCCGAGCCCGGCGCTGCGCAGGAAGAGCCCCTGGAAGATCAGGAACAGCACGATCGGGATCAGCGTCGAGATCGCCAGCGCCGCCAGGTACACGTCGAGCTGGATCGCCGCCTGCAGGGTGGGCAGCCGCACCGACAGGGGCTGGATACCCGGGTCCCGCAGCACGAGCAGCGGCCAGAGGTAGTCCTTCCACGCCGCGATGATCGCGAACACCGACACGACGCCGAGGATCGGCTTGGACATCGGCAGCACGATCGACCAGAACAGCCGGAACGGCCCCGCGCCGTCCGTGCGGGCCGCCTCGAACACCTCCCGGGGCAGGTTGTCGAAGAACCGCTTGACGAGCACGACGTTGAAGGCGCTCGCGCCCGCGGGCAGCCAGACCGCCCAGAAGGTGTTGATCAGGGACTGCCCGAGCAGCGGCGGGTTCAGGATGGTGAGGTACAGCGGCACGAGCAGCACGACCGACGGCACGAACAGCGTGCAGAGGATCATCCCGTAGAGCACCTTGCCGTACTTCGGTCGCAGCACGCTCAGCGCGTAGCCGGCGGTCGTCGCGACGAGCACCTGCGCGGCCCAGGAGCCGGCGGCGACCCAGATGGTGTTCACGAACTGCACGTCGATGTGGACCGTCGACCACGCCGTCGAGAGGTTCGCCCAGTCGACGCCGTTCGGGAACAGCGCCATCGGGGTCTTCAGCGTGTCCGCGGTCGGGGTGATGGCCGACTTCGCGAGCCACAGCAGCGGACCGAGGCCCACCACGATCAGGACCACCAGCAGCACGGCGTTGATCACGCGCGAGCTCCAGCGGACCCCCGGGCGCCGTCGGTCGGAGATCGAGAGGATGCCGCGGTCGGCGTCCGCCTGCGGGCGACGACGACGGCGGCGACGGCGCGGCGGCTCCGGGCTCGCGCCGTCCTCGACGACAGCGGTCACCACGGAGGCGACCTCGGGCGGGATCTGCGTCGACGTGCTCAATTCTGGCTCCAGGACTTGGTGAGGCGGAAGTACACGAGGGAGAGCACCGCCAGGAACGCGGCGAGCATCAGGCTGAGCGCCGTCGCCGCGCCGTAGTCGCCTCCCAGCGAGTTCTGGAACGCGTAGCGGTATATCAGCAGCAGGATGGTCACGGTCGAGTTGACCGGGCCTCCGCTGGTGAAGAGGAAGGGCTCGAGGAAGACCTGCGCCGTCCCGATGATCTGCAGGATCAGCGTGATGAGCAGGACGCCGCGCAGCTGCGGCAGGGTGACGTGCCAGATCTTGCGCCAGATGCTGGCGCCGTCGACCTCGGCCGCGTCGTACAGCTCCGGTGAGACGCCGGTGATGGCCGCGAGGTAGATGATGATCGTGCCGCCGGCCGCGGCCCAGGTGGCCTCGACCACCAGCGACGGCATCGCCTGCGTCGCATCCTGGATCCACGGCTGTGGCGGGATGCCCACCCAGCCGAGGATCGTGTTGAAGACGCCGGTCGGCCGGGCGTCGTAGAAGAACTTCCACAGCAGCACCGCCACCACGGGCGGCACCACGACGGGCAGATAGGCGAGGGCGCTGTAGAGCCCCTTCGCGCGCTTGACCTCGCTCATCAGCACGGCGGCGATCAGCGGGATGGGGTAGCCCAGGATGAGCGCCAGCAGCGCGAACCAGGCGGTGTTGCCGACGGCGGTCCAGAACAGCGGGTCGTTCGCGACCTGGACGAAGTTGTCCCAGCCGACCCAGGTCGGCGGGCTCACCAGGTTCGTGTGCTGGAAGCTCATCACCACGCTGCGGACGATGGGCCACCAGGAGAACACGCCGAAGATCAGGAGCATCGGCAGCAGGAAGAGCAGGTTGCTCACGCCGCCACCGCGGATCCAGGTCAGGGGCGTGCGCCGGGCTCGGCGGACGGCCGGGCGGTTTCGGTCGATCGCGGTCATGCGCGGGTCACTCTCTCGGATCGGACGGGCGGCCGGCGGCGCAGGGCGCGCCGCCGGCCTCCCCTCGGTGTCACTTGTCGGCGTCGACGAGCTTCTGGATGTCGGCGTCGACCTTGCTGAGCAGCTGGTCGATGTCGGCGTTCTGGTCCGTCAGCACGGCCTGCACGACCGTGTCGAGCGCCCCGTAGAGCTCCTGCGTGTGCTTGTTCGGCTCGGGAACCAGGGTCGCGTCGAAGATCTTGTCCGTGAACGGCGCCACGTTCTCCTGCGGCACGTTGATCTCGTCCTTGATCCAGTCCATGTTCTGGTCGTAGGTCGCCTTGTCGAAGACGGGCAGCGTCGGCACGCCGACCGGCTGGCCCGACTTCACGAGCACCTTCGCGTCGGCGACGGCCTGGTCCTGGTTGAGCAGCTTCTGCATGTAGTAGAAGTCGATCCACTTGACCGCCGCGTCCTTCTGCGCCTGCGACGACTTCGGGCTCACGGCCGCGACGTTTCCGCCGGCGAGCACGCCCGCGTCCTTGTTGCTGGTATCGATCGGCAGCATGGTCAGCCCGTAGTTCTTCGGGTCGACCGCGTTCTGCTGCACGAGCGAGGTCAGCACGTCGGAGCCGGACGGGTACATGGCGATCTGACCGGCGCCGAAGGCCTGGTTGATGCCGGACCAGTCGAGCAGGAAGTTGCTGCCCACCGAGTTGTCCTTCCAGCGCAGGTCCTTCAGCCACTGCAGGGCTTCCTTGGTCACCGGGTTGTTGGTGGTGACCTTGGTCTTGCCGCCCTCGGTGGTCTCCATCCGGCCGCCGCGGGCGTACACCGTGGTGGTGAGCTCCCAGCCGCCGGTGTTGCCCTGCGTCATCTGCATGTAGCCCGCGACGCCCGGCACCTTCTCGGAGATGGTCTTCGCGTCGGCGCGCACCTCGTCCCACGTCGTCGGGGGCTTGTCCGGGTCGAGGCCGGCCTTGGTGAAGATGTCGCGGTTGTACGACAGGCCCATGGCGTACGGGCCGTACGGGATGCCGTAGATCTTGTCGCCGTCCTTGGCGACCGCGAGCACGTTCTCGTTGAACTTCGACGCGTACGGAAGCTTGTTCACTTCCGCGGTGATGTCGGCGAGCTGGCCCGCCTGGATCAGCGACTGCGAGTCGGTGAACGGCACGTTGAAGACGTCCGGGAGGGTGCCGCCCGCGAGCTGCGTCGCGAACGTCGGGCCCGTCCACTGGTACTCCTCCGACTTCACGACGATGTCGGGGTTGGCCTTCTCGAACTCCTTGACGCGGTCGTCGAAGGCCTTGAAGGCGGCCTTGTCGCTGCCCGGGATGAGGCTGGCGACCGTGATGTGGACCTTGCCGTCGTTGGCGTCGGAGCCGGCGGACGAGCAGCCCGCCAGGACGCCGGCCCCGGCGAGGGCGACCGCGGCGACGGCCGCGATCGTGCGTGGTGACTTCATTGTCGGTGTTCCTTCCAGTGAGTGGTGAGGGATCTCTCAGTGAGTGGTGCTGGTCTCCGGCGGCCGCTGCTGTGTTCGTAGCCACGCCGTGGAGTCGGGAGGCAGCAGGCCGTCGTCGAGCGGGCTGCTGCTGAGCAGGATCGCGGTGTTGTCCGGCAACGGGACGGGCACCGCGGACAGGTTGGTGACGCTGACGAAGCGGTCGCCGCGGGCGAAGGCGAGCACGCCCTCGGGGGCGTCGAGCCAGGTGAACGGACCGTCGCCGAGGCCCGCCTCAGCGCGGCGGATCCGGAGGGCCTGGCGATAGAGCCAGAGCATCGACGCCGGGTCGCTCTGCTGCGCCTCGACCGTCAGCCCCGCCCACGAGGCGGGCTGGGGCAGCCACGGCTCGGCCGTCGCACCGGCCGGGCTGAACCCGAACGGCTCGGCCGCCCCGCGCCACGGCAGCGGGACGCGGCAGCCGTCGCGCCCGGGGTCGACGCCGCCGGAGCGGAAGTGCATCGGGTCCTCGAGGCGGTCTGCGGGCAGGTCCTCCACCTCCGGCAGGCCGAGCTCGTCGCCCTGGTACAGGTAGAGCGAGCCCGGTAGCGCTGCGGTGAGAAGGGCTGCGGCGCGGGCGCGACGGCGGCCCAGCTCGAGGTCCGTCGGCGTGCCCCGGCGCTTCTTCACGAACGCGAAGGACGAGTCCTCCCGCCCGTACCGCGTCACCGGCCGGGTGACGTCGTGGTTCGAGAGCACCCAGGTGCTCGGTGCTTCCACCGGCGCGTGCGCAGCGAGCGTCTCGTCGATGGAGGTGCGCAGCTCCTCGGCGTCCCACGGCCGGGCGAGGAAGTCGAAGTTGAAGGCGGTGTGCAGCTCGTCGGGGCGCAGGTACATCGCGAACCGGTCGATGTCGGGCAGCCAGATCTCCCCCACCAGCACCCGCGTGCCGGGGTAGGAGTCCGCAATCGAACGCCAGGAGCGATAGATGTCGTGCAGCTCGTCCCTGTCCTGGTTCGGGTGCTCCCCCGCTTCGGGGTGCTCCGGCACCTCAGGCAGCGCCGGGTCCTTGACCAGGAGGGCGGCCGAGTCGATGCGCACACCGGCGACCCCTCGGTCGAACCAGAAGCGGAGGATCTCCTCGTGCTCCCGGCGCACGTCGGGGTGGTTCCAGTTGAGGTCGGGCTGCTCGGGGCTGAAGAGGTGGAGGTACCACTCGCCGGGCGTTCCGTCGGCGTCGGTGGTGCGCGTCCACGTGTCGCCGGAGAAGTTGGAGACCCAGCTCGTCGGCATCTCCTCGCCGTGCTCACCGCGGCCCGGTCGGAACCAGAAGCGCTCCCGCTCGGGTGAGCCGGGTCCGGCCGCCAGCGCCGCCTGGAACCACGGGTGCTGGTCGGACACGTGATTCGGGACGACGTCGATGATCGTCCGGATGCCGAGCGCCAGGGCGTCCGCGATGAGCGCCTCCGCTTCGGCCAGGTCGCCGAAGGCGGGGTGGATGCGGCGGTAGTCGGCCACGTCGTAGCCGCCGTCGGCGAGGGGCGAGACGTACCAGGGGGTGAACCAGAGCGCGTCCACGCCGAGATCCTTGAGGTAGTCGAGGTGCTGCCGCACACCCGCCAGGTCGCCGACGCCGTCGCCGTTGCCGTCGGCGAAGCTGCGCGGGTAGATCTGGTAGATCACCGCGCTGCGCCACCAGGCGGGGTCGTCGCCGGCCGGCGCCGGAGCCGGCGTCTGTGCGGCGGCGAGGCCGGTGGCGGCCGCGTCGGCGGTGCGGTGCCCGGCATGGGAGCCGGTCAGCACGGAGAGGTCCACGGTGAGCCCTTCGCATCGGGCGGCCCTCTCGGTGGGGCCGCGTCGGCCGCGACGCTGCCCTCGGCATCATCGCTGCTCACCGAAATGTAGCTAACGCGACAAGATGATGCAAGAACTCAACAATGAGTAATTCACTTGCGTACTTTTGCGCGGGTTTGCACTCCGCGCGGGCGATCAGGCGGGCGCCGTGGAGCCCCGCACGACCAGCTCCGGCTCGAAGAAGAGCTCGTCGCGGATGGCCGAATCGCTCGAGATCTGCCGCAGCAGGAGCTCGATGACGGTGCGTCCCATCGGCTCGATCGGCTGGCGGATCGTGGTGAGCGGAGGCTCCGTGCAGTTCATCAGCGCGGAGTCGTCGTAGCCGACGATGGAGACATCCCGCGGCACCGAGAGTCCAGCCCGCCGCGCCGCCCGGATCGCCCCGAGCGCCATCGGATCGCTGGCGCAGACGATCGCGCTGACCCCGGCGGCGAGGAGGCGCGCAGCAGCGGCTTGCCCTGCTTCGAGCGAGTAGAGCGAATGCACGACCAGCCCCTCCTCCAGCGGCGTCCCCCACTCCTCGAACAGACGGCGCGCGGTCGCCAGCTTGCGCATGGACGGCACGTGGTCTCGCGGGCCGAGGAGAAGCCCGATGCGCTCGTGGCCGAGCGAGCGCAGGTGGCCCAGCGCCTGCGCCGTCGCCACGGAGTCGTCGCACGACACCGTGGCGAAATGCAGCTCGTCGACGGGCGCGTTGACCAGCACCGTCGGGAGGTGGAGGTCGCGCAGCCGGTCGTAGTGCTCGTGCGAGGCGCCGACCTGGGCGTACGCCCCTCCCACGAACACCACGCCGGAGACCTGCTGCTGAAGGAGCAGCTCCACCCAGTCCGCCTCCGAGATCCCGCCGGCGGTCTGCGTGCAGAGCACCGGCGTGTAGCCGTTCTGGGCGAGCGCTCCCCCGATGATCTCGGCGAAGGCGGGGAAGATCGGGTTCTGCAGCTCCGGCAGCACCAGGCCGACGAGCCGGGCGCGCTCCCCGCGGAGCTTGGTCGGGCGCTCGTAGCCGAGCACGTCGAGCGCGGTCAGCACCGCCTGCCGGGTGGCGCCGGAGACCCCGGGCTTGTCGTTGAGCACACGACTGACGGTGGCTTCGCTGACTCCGACCTTGCGCGCGACCTCGGCGAGACGTTTCGACATGCAGAGGATTCTACGCAATTGCTTGCAGAATCGCGCAAGTATCTTGCAAACGCCCGAGCGGTCTACGATGACGGACATGGCGACGCGCGCGACCTCCCTCCTGCTCGCCTCCCATCCCGGTCCGACCCTCGTCGTGACGGCCATCTCCGCCGGCCTCGGGCTCGGTCTCGGCTACCCGCCCGGCCGCCTCGTCCTGCTCGCCCTCGCGGTGCTGCTCGGGCAGCTGTCGATCGGCTGGTCGAACGACTGGCTGGATGCCGCGCGCGACCGGGCGGTCTCCCGAGCGGACAAGCCGGCTGCGCGCGGAGACATCTCCCCCACTGTCGTCCGGGCCTCCGCATTCATCGCCCTGGCGCTCGCCCTGGCCGTGACCGCGATCCTCGGGCCCGGTGCGCTGCTGGCGCACCTGATCGCCATCGCGGGAGGCTGGGCGTACAACCTCGGTCTCAAGTCGACCGTATGGTCGTTCGTGCCGTTCGCCGTGAGCTTCGGCCTCCTGCCCGCGATCGCGACGCTCGGTCAGGAGACGCCGGCGTGGCCCGCGCCCTGGGTCCTGGCCGCGGGCGCCCTGCTGGGCGTCGCCGCGCACATCACGAACGTGCTGCCCGATCTGGCCGACGACGCCGAGACGGGCATCCGCGGGCTGCCGCACCGGCTGGGGGCGCGTCGCAGCGGGCTCGCCGCGTTCGCCTGCCTGGCCGTCGCCACCGCCCTGGTCGCGTTCGGTCCCGGCTGGCCGGTCCGGCCCGTGCTAATGGTCGGGCTCCTGCTCGGTCTCGCGGCGGTGGTCCTGGGCGTCGTCCTGCTCCTGCGGCGCAGCCCGACCCGGCTGCTGATGCAGCTCATCATGACGTGCGCCCTGATCGACGTGGTGATGCTGGCCCTGGCGGGTCAGTCGGTCGTCACCGCCTGAACCGGCTCGGCGACCGGCTCCTTGTTGCGGATCCCGATGGCCGAGACGATGCCGCCCGCGAGCAGCAGCGCCGCCGTCGCGATCATCGCGCGGTGCAGGCCGTCGACGTCGAGCTGCTGCCCGATGATCAGGCCCGCCAGGGCGACCGTGATCAGCCCGGCGATGCGCGAGACCGCGTTGTTGGCGGCCGAGGCGATTCCGGCCTCGGCGGGGTGGATGGCGCCGAGGATCGCGCTCGTGAGCGGCGCGACCGTCATCGAGAGCCCGACGCCGAAGAGCAGGACGGCCGGGAGGAGGCCGGTCCAGTAGTTCACGTGGGCGTCGGCCAGCAGCAGCCAGAGGAAGCCGACGGAGGCGACGACCGGCCCGACCGCCATGAAGAACCGCGGCCCGTACTTGCCGGCGAGCCCGCCGAAGAAGCCCGAGAGCAGGAGCATGCACAGGGTCGACGGGATGAACACGAATCCGGCCGCGATGGCGGAGAACCCGGCCACCTGCTGGAGGAACAGCGTCACCATCAGCGGGCCGAACGACAGCGCGCCGTAGACGAACGCCGTGGCGATGTTGCCCACCCAGAAGTTGTGCACGCGGAACAGCGCCAGCGGCAGCATCGGCTGCGCGACCCTGCTCTCGACCACGAAGAAGGCGGTGAGGGAGAGCAGACCGACGACGAGCGGGATCCACACGCGCGGACTCCCCCAGCCGAACGCGCCCTGCTCGATGAGGGCGAACACGGTCCCCGCGAGGCCGACCGAGCCGAAGATCGCGCCCAGGATGTCGACGCGGCCGCCCGTGCCGTGGTCATCCTCCTTCAGCGTGAGCATCAGCGCCAGGGTGATCGCGATCGGCACGACGTTGATCACGAACACCCAGCGCCAGGACAGCGTGTCGACGAAGATCCCGCCGATCACCGGCCCGGCGATCATCGCGATGCCCGTCCACGCCGTCCAGCGACCGATCGCCTTGGCCTGGGCGGCTCCCTCGAAGCGGGAGATGATGATGGCCAGTGAGCTCGGCACCAGCAGGGCGCCCGCGACACCCTGGAGCGCGCGGGCGACGACCAGGAACACCCCGGTCGGGGCGAAGGCGCACAGCAGCGAGGTGACGCCGAAACCGATCAGTCCGGCGTAGAGCACGCGTTTGCGGCCGAACACGTCGGACAGCGAACCGGCGAGCAGGATGAACGACCCCAGCGTGACCAGATAGCCGTCGACCACCCACTGCTGCAGCGGCAGGCCGCCGCCGAGCTCCTTGTCGATCGCCGGCAGAGCCACGTTGATGACCGCACCGTCGAGGAAGGCCACGAAGCTCGCCAGGATCGCGATGATCAGGACTCTCAGCTGGAGCGAGCTCATGCGTTCGGTGGCCATGTGCCCATTCAACGGCCCACGGGACCACCGGTGCAAGCGCGCACGTGCGCGGCTAGTTGTTGCCCTTGGTGCACGTCTGCTGCGCGGCGGTCTGCCCGGTGATGCTGGAGGGGAGCTCGACCGCGGTCGACGACGGATCGGGCGCGGGCGTCGCGGCGGCGTCCGTCGTCGGTGCGGCCGGCGCCTCGGGGGCGGTCGAATCCGACTCCGTCGGGTCCGGGGTCGCCGTCGCGTTCGGGTCCTCCGCCGCGCGTCCGGTCGAGCCGGTCAGCTTCACAGCGACGTCGTTCACCAGCGCTTCGTTGAGCGCCCGCGCAGCCGACGACTGCGGGACGACGCGGTTGACGTTGTCCGGGTCGGTCACGGTCGGGTACTGCACGAAGACCATGTTCTCGAGGCCGGTGTCCTTCACGGCCAGAGCGATCTGCACGAGAGTCGTGGGATTGCTGAGGCTCTCGGACGGCGTCACGCTGTTCACGGCCGCCTTGGCCAGGCCGTAGAGCTGCACCGGGTTCGAGAGCACGCCGCCGCTCACGATCTTGCGCGCGAGCGCGGAGAGGAAGACCTGCTGGTTCGAGATGCGGCCGAGGTCGCTGCCGTCTCCGACGCCGTGGCGGCTGCGCAGGAACGAGAGCGCCTCGTCGCCGACGAGCTCGCTGTTGCCGGCCGGGAGGTCGAGCGGCGGGTTCGTGTACTCGTCCTCGACAGGAGAAGCGAGGCAGACGGTGACTCCGCCGACTGCGGTCGACATGGCGCTCACGCCGGCGAAGTTGATCACCGCACCGAACGGGATGGTGAGCCCGGTCATCTTCTCGACCGTGAGCACGACGCAGGCCAGCCCGCCGCGGGAGAGGGCGGTGTTGAACTGGGCGTAGTCACTGCCGTCGACCGTCCCGTCGCCGTTCTGCGCAGGGCAGTCCGGGATGGCGATCATGAGGTCGCGCGGAAAGCTGACGACCATCATGCTCTTGTGGTCCTGCGCGATGTGCAGCAGCATCGTGACGTCGTTGTTGCCCTCGCCGCTGCTCGCGTCCTGCTCATCGTCGGACTCGTAGATGCCGCCCAGACCGGAACGGCTGTCGGTGCCGGCGATGAGGACGTTGATCCCACCCTCCATGGCGGCGACGTCCGGGATGGCCTGCTGCGTGTGCCCGGGGGCCGAGACCAGCTTCACGCCGGTCTTCACCGAGCGTGCGACATCCCACACCGCGTACGCGCCGACGCCGCCGATGCTGACGAGCACGACCGCGAGTGCGCCGGCGATCAGCCCGAAGACGGTTCCGATCGCCCGGCGACGGCGCAGCTGGCCGTGGCGGACGGGGAGCGGGCCTCGAGCACGCTGATGCCGTCGCGGCAGGTCCGTCATGCCATGCCTTTCGCTGTCGGGAGCACGGGGGATGCGGGAAATCCTAGCGATGAATCCTTTCGACCGGCTGCGAGACGCGCCCGGGGCGCGACGCGGCGCACCCCCGATGCAGGGGGTGCGCCGGCCCATTCCGCAACCCCGCGTTACCCGCGGTGACAGTCGTGACGCCGCGTGACGGGGCGTCTCGACCGCGGCGCGCGCCCTCTGCGAACCTGCGTGGCAACCGTCGAACAGGAGGGTGGTTCCAGACATGAGCGACCAGCTGATCCTCGCCGTCGCGCTCGAAGGAGCGGGATGGCACCCGGCCGCATGGCGGGACGCGGGCATCTCCGCGTCCACCGTGTTCCGGCCGTCGTACTGGGTGGACCAGGCGCGCAGCGCCGAGGACGCCGGCGCCGACTTCCTCACCTTCGAGGACGCGCTGAGCGTCGCGACGCCGACGCGGGCGGACCGCATCCGCGGCCGGCTCGACGCCGTGCAGCTCGCGAACTTCGTCGCGCGGCGCACCGACCGCATCGGCCTGGTGCCGACCACGAGTGTGTTGGAGTCGGAGCCGTTCCACGCCTCCACCCAGCTCGCGACCCTCGACTACACCAGCGAGGGTCGCGCCGGCTGGAAGGTGCAGCTCGGACGGCCGGGCGAGACCGCCAACGTCGGGCGCCGCGCGCTGCCCGAGCTGGGTCCGGCCCTCCTCACCGACCCGGACGGTCCCGAGCAGCTCGCCCGGCTGTTCGACGAGGGCGCCGAGTTCGTCGCCGTCGTGCGCCGACTCTGGGACAGCTGGGAGGACGACGCCGTCATCCGGGATGTGACGACGGGACGCTACCTCGACCGGAACAAGCTGCACCATGTCGATTTCGAGGGCTCGGCGTTCCGCATCGCCGGGCCGTCGATCACCCCGCGTCCGCCGCAGGGGCAGCCGCTGGTCACCGTGCTCGCGCACGCCGACATCCCGTACCGACTCGCCGCGCGCTCGGCGGACCTGGTCTACGTCACCCCGGCGGACGCCGCGGACGCGGCACGCATCGTGCGGGAGGTGCGCGCGCTCGAGAAGACGGAGCGGTTCGAACCGGAGCCCCTGCGCATCCTGGCCGACCTGGTGGTCGTGCTCGAACCGAACGCGCGGGATGCGCGCCGCCGCCTCGCCGAATGGGACGCCCTCGACGGCGAGACCTTCGAGAGCGACACGGCGATTCACGCCACGGATCCCGAGTCGCTCGCCGACCTGATCGGCGATCTCGCCGGAGCCGGGATCGAGGGCGTCCGTCTGCGGCCCGCCTCGGTCCACCGCGACCTCCCCGCGATCGGGGAGCTGCTGGTCCCGGAGCTCCGCCGCCGCGGACTGCTGCCCGACCAGCCGCGCGAGGGGACCCTCCGTGACCGGCTGGGTCTCGACCGCCCCCGCAACCGCTACGCCGCGTGACCCGAGGAGAGCCATGACAGCACAGAACAAGCGCCGGCTCCGGCTGGCGGCCGGGGTGCCCGGCGTCAACCACTGGACCGTGTGGGGCGCCCCCGGCGCCGGCAGCCAGATCGACTTCAGCACCTTCGAGCACGTCGCCCGCACCGCCGAGCGCGGCTTCTTCGACTACTTCTTCCTCGCCGAGGGGCTGCGGGTCCGCGAGCACAAGGGCCGCATCCACGAGCTGGACGTGGCGGGACGCCCGGACAACCTCTCGGTGCTGGCCGCGGTCGCCGCGGTCACCGAGCACATCGGGCTGGTCGGCACGGCCAGCGCGACCTACAACGAGCCGTACGACCTCGCCCGCAAACTCGCCTCGCTCGACCACCTCTCCGGCGGCCGGGCGGGCTGGAACGTCGTCACGTCGTCCGACGCCTTCACGGGTGCGAACTTCCGCCGCGGCGGCTACCTCGCGTACGAGGACCGCTACCGTCGCGCGGAGGAGTTCGTCGAGCTGTCGCGCCTGCTCTGGGACAGCTGGTCCGCCGACGGTCCCGAGCCCTACCGGTTCGCGGGCGAGTTCTTCGACACGCACGGCTGGTTCCCCGTCGAGCCCGGACCGCAGGGACGCCCGGTGCTCGTGCAGGCGGGCGACTCCCCTGCCGGCCGTGACTTCGCGGTGCGCACGGCCGACGTGATCTTCAGCCGCCACGGCGAGCCGACGGCCGGGCGGGCGTTCCGCTCCGACGTCCGCTCGCGGGCACTGGCGGCCGGGCGCGACCCGGACAGCCTCCTGGTGATTCCCGCGGTGAGCGTAGTGCTCGGCGACACGGAGGCCGAGGCGGTCGAACGCGCGCGCGAGATCTCCTTCCAGCAGGTGACCCCGCAGACGGCGATCCACCTGCTGGAGCAGGTGTGGGGCGAGGACCTCTCCGCGCACGACCCGGAGGGGCCGGTGCCCGCACCGCCCGCCGCCGCGGGCGAGCAGCTCACGCAGGGCCAGGCCCGTCGCGTCGACGACCCGCTGGCCGCCGCGCGCGAATGGCACGCGCTCGCCCAGGAGCACGGCTGGAGCATCCGGGAGCTCGTCGTCAGCCAGACGACCAGGCACGAGTTCATCGGCACGCCCGACTCGATCGCCGCCCAGCTCGACGACGCCGCCCAGACCGGAGCGGCCGACGGGTACGTGCTCTCGGGATCGGTGGTCCCGCACGGGATCGATGAGTTCGTCGACCGCGTCGTCCCGCTCCTGCAGGAGCGCGGCGTGCTGCGCACCGAGTACGAGCACCCGACGCTGCGCGGGACCCTGGGCCTGAGCGATCCCGACGAACGCACGGGTGCGGCCCCGCGGGTGGAGGTGGCATCGTGACCGCGATCCCGCTGGGCATCCTCGACCTCGTCCCGGTCTCGAGCGGCTCCAGTCCGAGCGACGCTGTGACAGCCACGCTCGATCTCGTCCGCCGCGCAGAAGCCGCCGGGTACGCGCGCTACTGGTTCGCCGAGCACCACTTCAACCCCGGCGTGATCGGCTCCTCACCGGCGGCGCTCATCGCGCTGGCGGGAGGCGTCTCCGAGCGCATTCGGCTCGGCTCCGGCGCCATCCAGCTCGGGCCGCAGAGCACCGAGGCGACGATCGCCGAGGAGTTCGCGCTCCTCGATGCGGCGCTGCCCGGCCGGATCGACCTCGGGATCGGCCGCTCCGGACTCGCGACCGGCGGCCCGAGCGCACCCGAGACCGCTCCGGAGACCGTCACCGGCGGACTCCTCATCCCCGAGCCCTTCCGGTTCGAGCGCGTCTTCGCCGCCCCCAAATTCCGCACGCTCGGCGCCCTGCTGACCCGCGGCGAGGGCGGACCGGCGTTCGCCGACCAGGTCGAGACCATCCTCGCCCTCCTGGGAGGCGGCGTCGGCGACGGGGACGAGCGGGTGGCGCTGGGCGTGGACGGCTCCGGCCCCGAACTCCGGCTGTTCGGCAGCGGGACGCTCACCGCGCGTCTCGCCGGCCGGCTGGGGCTCCCCTTCGCCGCGAACTACCACAGCGCCCCGAGCGGCGTCCTGATCTCGGTCGAGGGGTACCGGAGCAGCTTCGTGCCGTCGGATCGGCTCGCGCAGCCGCACGTCGTCGTCTCCGCCGATGTGGTCGCCGCTGGCACGTCCGACCGCGCGCACGAGCTCGCAACGGGATACGGCGCCTGGGTGCGGAGCATCCGCACGGGTGCCGGGGCGATCCCGTACCCGTCGCCCGCCGAGGCCGCCCGCCTCCCTTGGACCGACGAGGACCGCCGGCTCGTGGACGACCGCGTCCGCACCCGCTTCGTCGGGACGGCGGTCGAGGTCGCCGACCGGCTCGAGACGCTGCGAGACGCGACCGGCGCCGACGAACTCGTGCTGACGACCATCACGCACGACCCCGACGCGCGTGCCGCCAGCCACGAGGCGATCGCCCGGGAGTGGGTGCGCCGTGGCTGAGGTGCGGTCGGCGATCGACGTCCACCGGTCCCCCGCGGCGGTGTTCACCGCGCTCACCGACCCGGCCCGGCTGAGCAGGTGGCTGGGCGACAGCGTGCGGTTCGAGTCCCGGGCCGGCGGCCGGGTCGCCGCGACCGAAGCGGGAGTGACGACCACCGGGCATGTGCTGGAGGTCGTCCCCGCCCGTCGGCTGCTGATCGCCTGGGATCCGGCGCAACCGGCCCCGGCGGACGCACCGCCCGCGTTCGCGCCCGGATCGCGACTCGAGCTGACCCTCGCTCCGGAGGAGGGTTCGACGCATCTCTCCGCCATCCACTGGTACCTCCGCGCGGAGGCCGCACCCGCCGCGCAGCGCGACCTCGACCTGCGCCTGGGCCGCCTCCGCGCCCTCCTGGAGCCCGCGGCGTGACGACCGCGCGCGACCTGCGCCGCCCGACCACACCCAGCACCCGCTACCTCGACGCCCTGCGGGAGCGCACCGAGGAGCGGGCGCTCGTCGCCGCGCCCCTCAGCTCGCCGCACCCGGGCGCGCCCGACGCGCTGCGCACCGCCGTCACCGACGCCGTCACGGCGCGGGAGGAGCGGATCGTCGCGCTCGCGCGCCGCATCTTCGCGGATCCGGAGGAGGCGTTCGCCGAGCACCGAGCCGCCGCCGCGGTCGCCGAGGAGCTCCACCGCGACGGACACGAGGCGGAGGTCGGCCGGTTCGGACTTCCCACGACCGTGCTCGCCTCGGCCGGTCGCGCGTCGGGAGGCCCGGTCATCGCGGTGCTCGCCGAGTACGACGCGCTGCCCGGGATCGGGCACGGCTGCGGCCACAACATCATCGCCGCGGCCGCGGTCGGCGCCTTCCTCGGCGTCGCCGCCGTCGCCGATCGCCTCGACGGCCGGGTCGTCCTCCTCGGCACGCCCGCAGAGGAGGGCAGCAGCGGCAAGGAGCTCATGGCGCGCGAAGGCGCGTTCGACGGCCTCGACGCGGCGATCATGGCGCACCCGTTCGGCTACGACGCCGCCGACCATCCCTTCATCGGCCGCCGCATCCTGCGGGTCCGCTACCTCGGAGTGCCCGCGCACGCCTCCGCCGCTCCCTTCATGGGGCGGAACGCCCTCGATGCGGCGACGCTCCACTATCAGGCGGTCGCGCAGCTGCGACAGCACCTGCCGCCCGGCGACCGGGTGCACGGCGTGCTCTCGGGCGGCGACCGGCCGAGCGTTGTGCCGGCGCACGCCTCCCTCGAGTACTACCTCCGCTCGCCCGAGGCGGCGACCCTGCGAGAGCTGAGCGACCGGCTCACCGAGATCTCCGAGGGCATCGCCATCGCCACCGGCACGGGAGTCGAGCTCGACTGGGACCCGCTGCCCTTCACCCTCCCGAGCCGATTCAACCGGCCATTGAACGAGCGCTGGGCGGTCAACCAGGAGCAGCGCGGCCGCCGGGTGCTGACGCGGGAGGTGGTGCCGTCGGAGCTCGCGGCCTCGACCGACTTCGGAAATGTGAGCGTCCGCCTCCCGGGCATCCACCCGGTCATCGCCGTCGCGCCGCCGGAGGTCGCGCTGCACACCGCGGAATTCGCCGCCTACGCTGGTGGGGAGGCGGGCGACCGGGCCGCGGTGGATGCGGCGCACGGTCTCGCCCTCACCGCACTCGACTTCCTCACCGACCCCGCCCTCCGTGCGGCGGTCGCGGAGGACTTCGCCGCCGCGGGCGGACCGCTCGACGTCGAAAGGTACTTCTCATGACCAGCACCCATTCCACCCCGGCCGTCTACGCCCTCCACGAGAACCCCGACTGGTTCGAGCCGTTCCGCCGGGCGTTCGAGGAGGAGGGCGTTCCCCTGGTCGAGTGGCTGCTGGTCGACGGCACGCTCGACCTCGACGCCGTTCCGCCGGAGGGCGTGTTCTGGTCGCGGATCAGCGCGTCGTCGCACACGCGCGGGCACGGCCTCTCGAAGGACTACGCCCGCAGCGTGCTCTCCTGGCTGGAGTCCCACGGCCGCCGCACGGTGAACGGGCGCCGGGTGCTGGAGCTCGAGGTCAGCAAGGTCGACCAGCTCACCGCGCTGCGGGCCGCCGGCATCGACACCCCGCGCACTGTCGCCGTCATCGGCGTCGATCGGCTGGTGGAGGCGGCGCGCGCCTTCCCGACGCCCTTCCTCACCAAGCACAACCAGGGCGGCAAGGGCCTCGGCGTGCAGCGGTTCGACTCGGCCGACGAGCTGGCTGCGACGATCGACGCCGGACTGTTCGAGACTCCGGTCGACGGGATCGTGCTGCTGCAGGAGCTGCTGGTGGCGGCCGAGCCGGCCATCACGCGGGTCGAGCTGGTCGACGGCGAGCTGGTCTACGCCGTGCGCGCCGACACCGAGCTGGGCGGCTTCCAGCTGTGCCCGGCGGACGCCTGCGTGATCGACCCGGTGACCGGCGCCGAGCTGCCGCAGCAGCTGTTCCGTCTGCGCGAGGGGTTCGACCATCCCCTCGTCGAGCAGTACCGCGCCTTCACCCGTCGCACCGGCATCGAGATCGCCGGCATCGAGTTCATCGAGACGGTCGACGGCCGTGCCGTCACCTACGACGTCAACACCAACACCAACTACAACGCCGAGGTGGAGGCCGCGGCCCCGTCGTCGGGGCCGCGGCAGATCGCCCGGTTCCTCGGGCGCGAGCTCGCGTCGCTCTACGCGGCGGTCGGCTGAGGCTCCGCCGCGCGACGACCCAGTGCGGGCGCGACGACGGTCAGCACGTCGTGCAGGACCTGCTCGTAGTCCGCCTCGGCGAATTCGTAGGGCAGCTCCAGCCGCAGCTCGTCGACCTCGGCGAGGGCCGCGTCGGCGAGGAGCGTCTCCACGATCTGCTCCGTCGTGCCGACGATGTCCGGCGCGAAGAGCGTCCGTCGGTCACCGTGCGCGACGCCGACGCGGGCATCCCGCTCGCGCTTGTACGCCCGGTAGCGCTCGGCGGAGGCACGGTCAGCGCTGTCGGTGGGCAGGATCACCCGGCCCAGGGCGACCCGCAGGTCGTCCGGCCGCGTGGTGAGCGAGCGATGCAGCCGGATCAGGTTCACCTGGGCCGTGACGAAGTCGTCCGTCCCCTCGCCTGAGATGACGTTCCCCGTGAGCAGGTGGAGGCCGTGCCCGGCCGCCCAGCGGATCGAGCGGGAGCTCCCGCCGCCGTACCAGAGCCGGCTGTCCAGCCCGGGGCTGTACGGCTGCAGGCGCGGCCGCTGCACGTTCCCGGGCGAGTGGATCACCGTCCCCTCGTCGCCGAGATAGGCGCCGGAGAGGTGGTGCTTCAGCCGTTCGATGCGCCCGTGCCCGAGGTCGTACGACGTCCAGTCTCCGTCGAACACGTGCGCGCCCAGCAGCTCCGCGTGCGGTGGCGTCCCGGCGCTCAGCCCGACCGCCAGGCGGCCGCCCGAGAGCACATCGGCCGTGGCGAGATCCTCGCCCAGCCGCCACGGGCTCTCGTAGCCGATCGGGATGACCGCCGTGCCGAGCTCGATCGTGCTCGTGCGCTGCGACGCCGCGCCCAGCACCACGGCCGCCGACGAGATGCCGTGCTCCAGGTGGCGCTGACGCACCCACGCGCCGTCGTAACCCGCCCGTTCCCCGAACGCGATCAGCCGGAGCGTCTGCTCCAGGCCGCCGGCCGGGTCGTCGTCGTCGTAGTTGCCGGGCGTCAGGAACGAGATGCTGCGGAGGGCTGCCATGCGCGGCCTTTCGGGATCGTGGCGGCCGGCCAGGCCGGGTCGCCGATGCGTTCGCGGAGCGTCGGGGCGACCTCCGCCTGGAAGAGCTCGAGCGAGTCGACCCACTGCGTGCGGCCGAGATGACCGGGATGGCCGCCGACCGAGATCACGCTGTTGCCGAACGCCTCGTGGTAGCGGCCGACCTTGTCGATCACTTCCTGCGGGCTGCCGACGAGCGCGGACGAGCGCGCGAGGTAGTCGTCGTAGTCGGCGTAGTCGGTGCGCGTGCCCGGGAGGGAGTGATCGGCCTGCGCGACCGCGGCGACGAACTCCTCGTACACCGGCCGGTAGGCGGCCTTCGCCTCCTGCGAGGTCGGCGCCACGAAGAGGGCGTGCCCGGCCCCCACCGTCGCCTGGGCGGGATCGCGGCCGGTCTCCGCCCACACGGCACGGTAGTGCCGAACCAGGGCGGCGTACTGCTCGATCGGGTTCATGGCGTTCGCCGAGAAGATCGGGTCGCCGTGCCGGGCGGCGAGCTCGACGGACGCCTCCGACGTCGCGGAGCCGTGCCAGATGCGGATGCGCTCCTGCAGCGGGCGCGGCTGCACGTCCGCCTCCACCAGCGGCGAGGTGCGGATGCTGGGAACGCCGGGCGTCGGCTCCCACGTCACCGCGCGCGACGACCACAACTGCCGCAGTAGCAGGTAGTTCTCGCGCAGCGTCTCCCACGCCTGCGTGCGCCCGATGCCGAACAGCTCGGCCTGCTCGGGCCCGTTGCCCTTGCCGATGATCAGCTCCAGGCGTCCGCCGGAGAGGTGGTCGAGCGTCGCGTAGTCCTCGGCGACGCGCACGGGGTCGAGCACCGAGAGCAGGGTGACCCCCGTGAAGAGCCGGATCCGGCTCGTCGCCGCCGCCAGATAGCCGAGCAGCACGGTCGGCGAGCTCGACAGGAACGGCGCGTGGTGCCGCTCCCCCACAGCGAACCCGTCGAAGCCGAGCTGCTCGAAGAGCACGGCGTTGTCGACGACCTCGCCGAAGCGCTCCGCCGCGAACGGCGGCTCCTCGCCCGGGTGGCGCGGCGGGTTGGCGATCAGATCCAGTCCGATGAACTTCACGAGGGTCTCCTCCTGCTATTTCGTCTTGTACGCGTCGACCAGCGAGCCGAGGCGCGAGTCCGCCCCGAGCACGATGCCGTGCACGTTCTGGGCGGTCCCCAGCACCGTCGTCAGCTCGACGACCGGGATGTAGTAGGCCAGGTCGACGATGCGCGCGTTGGCCTTCTGGGCGATCTCGGCGCGCTTCGTCTGGTCGGCCGTCGCGAGCTGGTCGGTGAGGTCCTGCTGCAGCTCGGGGTCGGTGTACCCCTTGGCCGCGTTGCTGGGCAGTGCCGACGAGAACTGCGTGCGGAGCACATCCCCGTCGGCCCGCGAGAGGTTGCCGTAGGCGAGGTCGAAGTGCCCGGCGCTCGCCTCCGCGAGGTACTGCGGTACGGTGCCCGTCCAGACCTCGACCGTGATGCCGATCGCCTTCAGCTGCTGCTGGATGAGCTCGATGATCGACTGGTTCGGGTTGAAGTTGGCGATGTAGCCGAGCTTCAGGTCGAGCTTCGTGCCGTCCTTCTCGCGGATGCCGTCGCTGCCCTTCTTCCAGCCCGCCGCGTCGAGCAGCTTCTCGGAGGCCTTCGTATCGAAGCCGAGCTGCGTGCTGAGGTCGACGGCGCCGGGGGTGTTGGCGGCGAGCACGCTGGTCGCGACCCTGAACTCCGGGGTGAGCGCGGACTGCTGGATGAGGTTCCGGTCGAGCGCGGTCAGCAGCGCCTTGCGCACCGAGACGTCCGCGAGTGCGGAGCCCTCCTTGATGTACGTCGAGAGACCGAACGCGATGCCCGGGTTGGCCCGGACCACCAGCGGGGTGTTCTGCGCCTGCAGGCCCGCGATGTCCTGCGGCAGCACGCCGCCGATCGCGTCGACCTGCTTCGAGCTGAGGCTGCCCGTGCGCACGCCGGCCTCCGGGACGATGGTGAACGTCACCGTGTCGAGGTGGGCGGCGCCGCGGTTGGTGTAGTCCTCGGGAGCCCACGCGTAACCGTCGCGCTTCGTCAGCACCACCGAGGTGTTCTTGGTGTAGCTCTTCAGCACGAACGGCCCGGTCCCGCTGAGGCCCGCCCCGGTGGCGCGGTCGTCGTACGGGATCTCGAGCGATTTCGGCGACAGGAGGCCGAGCGCGACCGACGACGCGGCCTGCGGGAACGCGCCGTTGGGCTTCGAGAAACTCACCGTGAACGTCGAGTCGTCCACCACCGTGGTGCCCGCGTAGTTCGGGAGGGCGGTGATGGCGTTCAGCGCCTTGGTCGCGTTGGCGACGATGTCGTCGAAGTTCGCCTTGACCACCGCCGCCGTGAGCGGCGTTCCGTCCGAGAAGGTCACACCCTTCCGCAGGGTGAACGTGAACTGGGTCGCGTCGGCGTTCGCCTCCCACTTGGTCGCGAGCCACGGCACGATCTTGCCGGTCTTCGGGTCCTGCTCGGTCAAGGAGTCGAACAGCTGGCGCTCGACGTAGAGGGTGTCGTTGCCGCTGCCCGTCGCGGTCGGGTTCAGCGTGATCGGGTCGTTGCCGAGCGCGAAGGTCAGGGCGCCGCCGTCGACGGGCGTGGCCGCCGCGGACGACGAGGCGCCGGGAGCGGATGTGCCCGCGCAGGCCGACAGGAGCAGGCCGGCGGCGGCCGCGGTCGCGATGCCGGCGGCGAGCCGGCGGAAGGTCGGTGTTCTCATGCTGTTCTCCTGATGCTGGGATGGGGGTCGGGGATGTGGGCGTGGGAGTCGCGACCGGGGATGGCCTCCAGCAGGTCGCGGGTGTAAGGATGCTGCGGGTCGCCGAACACGGCGCTCACCGGTCCGGCCTCGACGACGCGGCCGGCGCGGAGCACGGCCACCTCGTCGGAGATCTGGCGCACGACCGCGAGGTCGTGACTGATGAAGAGGTAAGCCACGCCGTGCTCGGCCTGCAGCTCGGCGAGCAACTGCAGGATCTGGGCCTGCACGCGCACGTCGAGCGCCGAGACCGCCTCGTCGAGCACGATCAGCTCGGGGCGCAGCGCCAGGGCACGAGCGATCGCCACCCGCTGGCGCTGGCCTCCCGAGAGCTCGGCCGGCCGGCGGTCGAACGCGTTCGCGGGAAGCCCGACCTCGTCCAGGAGCACCCGCGCGCGCTCGGCCTGGGAGCGGCGGTCGCCGACCCGGAGCGATCGCAGCGGCTCGGCGATCACGTCACCGATCGACAGCCGCGGGTTCAGGGAGGCGTACGGGTTCTGGTACACGACCTGGATGCGCCGGCGCAGCTGCCGGAGCCGCCCGCCCGCGAGCGCGGTGACGTCCTCGCCGTCGAACACGATCCGTCCGGCCGTCGGCTGCTCGAGGCGCAGGATGAGCCGGGAGGTCGTGGTCTTGCCCGAGCCGGACTCCCCCACGAGCGCGAGGGTCCGGCCGCGCTCGATCGCCACGCTGACGTCGTCGACCGCGCGCAGCCCGCCGAACTCCTTGACCAGTCCGTCCGCCCGCAGCAGAGCCTCGGGCGCGGGCGCCGTGTCGGTCGTCGCGACCGCGTGGCGCTCCCGAGCACGGGTGAGGAACGTCCCGCCGGTCGTGTTGAGGCTCGGCGCCGCCGCGATGAGCGACCGCGTGTACGGGTGCTGCGGATCGCCGAGCACCGCGACGGGCGTCCCCTCCTCGACCAGCTCGCCGTCCGACAGCACGAGAATGCGGTCCGCGCGTTCCGCGGCGATCCCGAGGTCGTGGGTGATGAGCAGCGTCGAGGCGCCGACCTCCTCGGTCAGCGCGTCGAGCTGATCCAGGATGCGGCGCTGCACGGTGACGTCGAGGGCGCTGGTCGGCTCGTCCGCGATCACGAGAGCGGGGCGGGCGGCCAGGGCGATCGCGATCAGGACGCGCTGCCGCTGTCCTCCCGAGAGCTGGTGCGGATATTGCCGGGCCCGCAGCTCGGGGCGATCGATGCCCGCGCGCTCCAGCGCCTCCACCGCGTCGAGCAGGGCCGTGCGCCGGTCGGCCAGCTTGTGGATGGTCAGCACCTCCGCCACCTGCTGCCCGATCGTCTTCACCGGGTTGAGGGAGACGGTCGGGTCCTGCGGCACGTAGCCGATCCGCCGGCCGAGCAGTGAGCGGAAGGCCGCCCCGCGCAGGCCGGAGAGATCCTCTCCGTCGAAGTGGATGCTGCCGCCGACGGTCGCGTTCGGGGCCAGCAGGCGCACGATGGCCGCGGCCGTCGTCGACTTGCCCGAGCCCGACTCGCCGACGACCGCGACGCGCTCCCCCGCGGCGACGCGGAAGCCGATCCCTCGCACCGCGTCGACGACGCCTCCGCGGGTGCGATAGCCGACGCGCAGGTCGTCCACCCGCAGCAGTTCCGTGTCGGTCACCGTGCTCCTCCTGCCGAGCCGAGGTTCGACAGCCCGCGCGAGATCCGGTTGCCGGCGAGCACCGTGAGCGCGATCACCAGGCCGGGGATGGTCGTCATCCACCACGCAGTCGCGAGGAAGTCGCGGCCGTTCGCGACCAGGGCTCCCCATTCCGGCGTCGGCGGCTGGGCGCCATAGCCGAGGAAACTGAGCGCCGAGATGGCGAGGATCGCGCTGGAGAAGTCGAGCGCCACCAGTGCGAGCAGCGGCGAGATCGAGTTCGGCAGCACGTGCCGCAGCAGCACGCGCAGCCTCCCGGCGCCACCGGCGACCGCGGCCTCCACGTACACGCTCGATCGCACGCGCAGCACCTCCGAGCGGAGCACGCGGGCGTTGGACGCGACGGAGGTGACACCGACGGCGATCGCGACGTTGACCGTCCCGAAGCCGAGGGCGACGACGAAGGCGAGTGAGAGCAGCAGTCCCGGGATGGCGAGCAGCACGTCGGTGAAGCGCATGAGCACCGCGTCCACCCACCCGCCGCGATATCCCGCGACGAGCCCGATGACTGTGCCGGCGAGCAGCCCGACGACCACCGCGATCGCGGCGGCGCCGAGCGACAGCCCGGCTCCGTGCACCACGCGCGAGAAGAGGTCGCGACCGATCGCGTCCGTCCCGAACAGGTGGGCGAGCGACGGTGCTTGGCGCACCGGGCCGGTCGTCTCCAGCGGGTCCACCGGCGTGAACAGGGTCGGCGCGACGGCCGCGACGAGCAGGAGCAGGATCCAGACCGCCGAGACGACGAGGCCGGGGCGGCCGAGCAGGTCGCGGACGGTGGAGGCGCCGCGGGCCGCTCGGCGCGAGCGAGCGGCGCCGGTGGCCGTGGGAGTGCCGGAGGCGGCCGCGCGGTCGAGGGCCAGCGTCTCGGTCATGCGGTCACCGCCGGGATGCGGACGCGAGCGCGAGCGGTCACGATCCGCGGGTCGAGCAGCGGGTACACCAGATCCACGATCAGGTTGACGACGACGAACACGAGCGCGCCGAACACCACGACGCCCTGCACGACGGGGATGTCCTGGGCCGCCACCGCATCCGCCGTCGTGCGCCCGAGGCCCGTCCGGCCGAAGACCGTCTCCGTCACCACCGATCCGGCGAGCAGGTTGCCGACCACCAGCCCCGCGATCGTGAGCGCCGGCAGCGCCGCGTTGCGGAAGGCGTGGCCGAGCTGCACGCGGGTGGTGGAGGCTCCCTTCGCCCGCGCCGTGTCGGCGTAGGGCTGGGCGAGCTCGCGGTCGAGACCCTGGGCGAGCAGCTGTGCGATCAGTGCGCTGGTCGGGATCGCGAGCGTGATGGCCGGGAGCACGGCGCTGCCCGGGCCGTTGCCGGTCGCCGGGAACAGGGCCAGCTGGAACGAGAAGAACTGGATTAGCAGGAGCCCGAGCCAGAACGACGGGATGGCGACGCCCAGCGGCGGCAGGCCGAGGAGCAGCCCGCGCAGCCAGCGCGCCCGGGTGCGCGTGGCCGCCAGGGCGATCCCGGTGCCGAGCAGCAGGGCGAAGAGGAAGCCGAGGCCCGCGATCTGCGCCGTCGCCGGGAGGCTCTCCGCGATCAGGGCGGAGACCGGGCGCCCCGAGACGAACGACCTCCCGAAGTCGCCGGTGAGCGCGTGGGCGGCCGACGTCAGCAACCGGACGACGACCGGCTGGTCGAGGCCCCATTCCGAGCGGATCGCCGCGACCTGATCGGCGGTCAGATCACTGGACTGGCCGCCGGTGAGGCTCGCGAGCGCGTCGCCGGGCAGCGCCCAGAGCACGAGGTAGCTCGCCGCGTACGCGACGGCGAGCACCAGGGCCGCCTGTGCGAGGCGGCGCAGGATGTACCTGCCCATGTCGGCTCCTTTCACGAGGAAGCGGTGGAGGTGGTGGATCCCATTCCCCCAGGAACTCGCGCATCGCTCCCCCTCGGATTACCGACTGTGTCCGTTCTTACGCACCGTTACCGCGACCCTCGCTTTTCTCTCGCTGGGGGCGCTACGCGCGCGCCGTATTCGGCACGAATGTCGACTTACGGCGCCGCTTTCACGACATTCGGCACGAATGTCGGCGCCCGCTCGGCACTATCGCCGGGGCGTGGGAGGCGTACCGTGACCCGGCATGAACACAACCGGATGGATCATTCTGATCGTCGTCATCGTGGTGATCGTCATCGCGATCATCGTGGTCGCCCTCACCGCCGGGCGTCGCCGCAAGCTGGAGCACGACCGCCAGCGCGCGCAGGAGCTGCGGGCCGACGCGCGCGACGACGACTTGGCCGCTCGCGAGCGCGAGGCCAAGGCGGCGCAGGCGACCGCGGACGCCAAGCAGGCCGAGGTCGAAGCCGAGCAGCGCCGCCGCTCGGCCGAGGCGCACGCCACGGAGGCCGCCGAGGCCCGCTCGTCGATCGACGAGAAGCTGGCGAAGGCCGACGCGCTCGACCCGGACGTCCGCACCGATCGCAATGGCAACCGCGTCGGCGACCAGCGCCCCGATGCGCCTCGCACAGACACGGCTCACACGGACGGCGCCCGCCCGGTCGAGACGCCGGTGAATGACGCCAACGAGAGCCCAGCCCGGCACGCCGAGCCCCGCATCGACACCGGCCGCGACGGCACCTCCGACGTTCCGCCGCCGCCCGCACGCTGACACTGCACGCACGCCGACACTGCACGCACAAAAAAGCCCGGCTCCTGCGTTCTCACGCGGGAGCCGGGCTTCGTGGGTGGATCTGAGGGGACTCGAACCCCTGACCCCCTGCATGCCATGCAGGTGCGCTACCAGCTGCGCCACAGACCCATGTTCAGTTGAAATTCACTGCCCCGGTTCCCCGCGACAACTCATCCAGCGTACTACACGGACGCGCCCAGGAAAAAATCCTGATCCTCCCCCGGGCGCGTCGTGCGATGACGTGTCAGTCGAAGAGCTCGCTGAGCCAGTTCTCGCGCTTCTTCTTGTACGGCCGCTGACCCTGCGGCGCATAGCCGGGCTGCTGATAGCCCTGCTGAGGGTAGGCCTGCGGCGGGTAAGCGGGCTCCTGATACTGCGGCGCCGGCGCGGCGGGCGCCACCGCTCCCGCGCGGTCGATGATCTTGTCGAGCTCGCCGCGGTCGAGCCACACGCCGCGGCACTCCGGGCAGTAGTCGATCTCGATGCCGTTGCGCTCGCTCATGACCAGGGTCGCGTTGTCGGTGGGACACTTCATGGCCACAGTCAACAAGGCGAACATGAGAGAACTCTCATGCGCAACCGGGAAACCGCCGTGACGGCGGCGACGGCCTACTGAGCGGCGTCGTGGACGGGCAGCTCGATGGGGAGGACGGGGCAGTCCTTCCAGAGCCGTTCGAGCGAGTAGTACATGCGGTCCTCCTCGTGGAAGACGTGCACGACCAGGTCGCCGAAGTCGAGCAGCACCCAGCGTCCCTCGGAACGGCCCTCGCGGCGCAGCGTGCGCACGCCCGCGTCGTTGAGCTGGTCCTCCACCTCGCCGGCGATGGCCATGACGTTGCGCTCCACCCGCCCGCTCACGAGCAGGAAGGCGTCGGTCAGGGGCAGCGGACCCGAGACGTCGAGGGCGACGAGGTCCTCACCGCCCTTCGAGTCGGCGGCCGTGGCCGCGATCTGCAGGATCTCGAGGGCGTGCGGGGATGCGGTCACGGTCGTGCCTCCGGTGCGGTGACGATGTCTGGTGTCGAGGTGGCGGAGCGGAGGATCAGAACACCTTCAGCCAGTAGGCGGCGACGAGCAGTCCGATGACGCCCACCGCGAGCACGCCCGCGACGACGATGAGCACGGTCGGCAGGGCGTTGCCGCGCTTCTTCGGCGGGGTGATGACGCCGCGCGTGGACGTGTGGGTGCTGATCGCCCGGGAGGCACGCACAGGGGCGACCTCCGAGGTGTTGAACTCGTTCTCTTCTCCGTCGAGCAGGTTGTCGATGTCGGAGGAGTCGAGGTGCTCCGGGTTGAGCCCGGTCGACCCGACGCCGCGCGGCAGGTCGATGGAGCCGGTCACGAGGATCTCCCCCGTGCTCGTGAGAGGGGCCGTCGCATCCGGTCGCGGGATGGACGGCAGGATGAGCGCGTTGGTGGTGGTCGCCGCGGTGGACTGACCGACGTTGCGCGAGATGATCGGCTCGCTCGCGTCCTCCACCTCGGCCGCGGTCGACCAGTGACCGGTCGGCGGCGTGAACGGGCGGCGCTCCTGCGCGGAGGTGTCCTCCACCTCGGCGGGCTTCGGCGTCGCGGCCGACGAGGGCGCGAGACCGAAAGCCGTGAAGGGCGAGGTCGGGGCGGACGTCTGCACCGGCGGCGCGGCCGGCGTCGGGACGAACGGCGCCTCCGTCTGCTCCGACGTGCCGGTCGAGTTGGAGGGCGTGAGCGGCGCGAACGGCCAGGCGGCTTTCGCGTCGTCGGCGGGAGCCTGCTCGACGGGCGTCTCGTCGGTCGACTCCTGCGAAGCGGGCGTGCCGGGCGCGTTGAAGGCGATCGGGACGACGGGCTCGGCCAGGTGCGGCGTGTGATTGGCCTGCTGGTTGGCCTCCTGCGCCTGCATCATCGCGCGCATCTCGCGACGGGTGAGCGTGCGCTCGCCCGATCCGGTCGTGGCGGCGGGAGCGGGAGCCGGCGGGACGACGGCGACAGGCTGGGTGACGGCCTCGGGCTTCGACGGATCCGCGGCCTCGCGGAAGAGGGAGGACGGCGCGGAATCGTCGCGCTCATCCGAGGACTCATCGGCGGGCGCCGACGCACCGGGCTCGGCGAAGAGGAGGGCGTCGAAGTCGTTGCCCCCGGTCTGCGGGCGCGACGGCGAGACGACTCCCGGATCGGCGAACGCCGACGCGGGGATGGCGGGAGGCTCGTTGGCGGGAGCGGCGGGAACCGGCGCGGCGGGAACCGGCGCGGCGGGAACCGGCGCGGCGGGCGCGCTCCCCTGGTTCGTGAGGACCGGGATCTCCCCGCCCGGGGTCGGCTCCGCGGTGCCGGCACGGCGCGACTCTTGCCGCGCTGCCGTGCGCTCGCTCTCACGTGCCTGTCGCCGCGTCAGGGGCGGCTGGCCATCCGCGGGCTGCTCAGGCCACGAAGTCATGCAACACTCCGATACAAGTGGTGTTTCGAGATGTACTGGACGACACCGTCCGGCACGAGGTACCAGACCGGGAATCCCCTGCTCACCCGGCTCCGACAGTCGGTCGACGAGATCGCCAGGGCCGGGACTTCCAACAAGCTTACGTCTCCCGACGGCAATCCAGAAATACTCAAGTCATGTCCCGGGCGACTCACAGCCACGAAGTGGGCGAGCTCCCAGAGCTCGTCGACGTTCCGCCAGCTGACGATCTGCGCGATCGCGTCAGCACCCGTGATGAAGATGAGATCGGCGTCCGGCCGCTGCGCGCGCAGGTCGCGCAGGGTGTCGATCGTGTAGGTCGGGCCGGCCCGATCCACATCCACGCGGCTGACGGTGAACCGCGGGTTGGACGCCGTGGCGATGACCGTCATCAGGTAGCGGTGCTCCGCCTCTGTGACGGGTCCCTTCTGCCACGGCTGCCCGGTCGGTACGAAGACGACCTCGTCGAGGTCGAACGACTGTGCGACCTCGCTGGCCGCGACCAGGTGACCGTGGTGGATCGGGTCGAACGTGCCGCCCATCACACCGATGCGCGGTCGCCGGCTCTCCTCCGTGAGCTCCATGCCCGGAAGGGTCAGTGCCCCTGGTTCGGGTGTCCGCTGCCGTGGTGCGTCGCACCGGGAGCGCCGGCGTGCGACGCGGCGTCCGCGGCGGCCTTGTGGCTGTGCCGGTTGGCGACGTCCTTGTAGCTGAACACCACGATCGCGAGCACCGCGAAGATGGCGAGGGCGATGGCCCCGTAGGCCCAGGTCGGCATGGGCAGCTCGACGTGGGTCTCGGCTTCAGCGAGGACGGTCGTCAGAAATGACATCTCGGGTTCTTCCTTTCCGGTGGGCGCTGGCCCGCCGACCAGTCTAGCGGGCGCTCAGCCGCGGATCTGGCCGGACCCGCGCACGATCCATTTGGTGCTGGTCAGCTCGGGCAGGCCCATCGGACCGCGCGCGTGGAGCTTCTGGGTGGAGATGCCCACCTCGGCACCGAAACCGAACTCGCCGCCGTCGGTGAAGCGGGTGGAGGCGTTGACCATGACGACCGCCGAATCGACCTGCGCGAGGAAACGCTCCGCGTTCGCCAGGTCGTTCGTGATGATCGACTCGGTGTGCTGCGTCGAGTACCGGCGGATGTGCTCGATCGCCTCGTCGAGGTCGTCGACGACCTTCACCGAGATGTCGAGGCTCATGTGCTCCGTCGCCCAGTCCTCCTCGGTCACCGGCACGCCGTCCGTCGCGTAGGGCAGCGCGCGCTCGTCGGCGTGCACGGTGACGCCCGAGGCGGCCAGAGCGCCCAGCACGGGCGGCAGGAGGCGCTCGGCAGCGTCCCGGTGGACCAGCAGGGTCTCGACGGCGTTGCACACGCTCGGGCGCTGCACCTTGGCGTTGCGGACGATGTCCACGGCCCAGTCCTCCCGGGCGCTCTCGTCGAGCACGATGTGCACCACGCCGGCGCCCGTCTCGATGACGGGGACGGTGGACTCGGTGACGACCGTGCGGATGAGGTCCGCGCTCCCCCGCGGGATCAGCACGTCGACGTAGCCGCGGGCACGCATCAGCTCACCGGCGCCCGCACGGCCGAACTCGTCGATCGTCTGCACGGCGTCGGCGGGCAGCCCGGCGGTCGCGAGGGCCTCCTGGATGACGGAGACGAGCACACGGTTCGTCTCGATGGCCGCGCTCCCCCCGCGCAGCACCGCCGCGTTGCCGCTCTTGATCGCGAGCGCGGCGATGTCGATCGTGACGTTCGGGCGCGCCTCGTAGATGGCCCCGACGACGCCGAACGGCACCCGCACCTGCGAGATCGCGACGCCGTTCGGGAGGGTGCTCCCCCGTACCGACTGACCGATCGGGTCGGTGAGGCCGACGACCTCGAGCACGGCGTCCGCGAGACCCTGCAGGCGCGCGGTCGAGAGCGTGAGCCGGTCGAGGAGGCCGGTCGTCAGGCCGTTCTCGCGGCCGTTGGCGAGGTCGAGCTCGTTCGCCGCGAGGATCTCGTCGGCGGACGACACGACACCCTCCGCGATGGCGGTCAGCGCGGCGTTCTTCTGCAGCGAAGTCGCGGTCGCGAGGGCGATCGAGGCGTGCTTGGCCGCGGCCAGCTTGTCGACGAGCGCGACGGGCGCGACGGTGGTCTGAGACATGGTCCCAGTCTAGGACGCGGCAGCGCCCGGGGTGATGGCCGAGAGGGCGCCCGTGACGCTCGGGACGCCGTCCGGAGCGGGGACGAACCAGGTGCCGACAGCCTCCCCGCGCAACGCCTCGGACACGAGCGAGGTGGCGGTGAGGATCACGGCCGTGCCGCGCTCGGCCGCCTGCCGCGCAGCGGACACCTTGGTGAGCGCTCCCCCGGTGCCGACGCCCGAGAGGCCGGTGGCGCCGATCTCGACGCCGGCCAGTTCGTCGTCGTACGCGACCCGGTCGATCCGCTCGGCTCCGGGCTCCTGCGGGGGCTTCGTGTAGAGCGCGTCGACGTCCGAGAGGAGAACCAGGAGGTCCGCCTCCACCAGCAGCGCGACGAGGGCCGCGAGCCGGTCGTTGTCGCCGAAGCGGATCTCGTGCGTCGCCACGGTGTCGTTCTCGTTGACGATGGGCAGGATGCGCAGGTCGAGCAGCCGCTCCATCGCCCGCTTGGCGTTGCTGCGGTGGGTCGGCGTCTCCATGTCGCCCGCGGTCAGGAGCACCTGGCCGGCGACGATGCCGTACCGGTCGAGGCTGTCCTGGTAGCGGTTGATGAGCACGTTCTGCCCGACCGCCGCCGCGGCCTGCTGGGTGGCGAGGTCGGTGGGGCGCTCCTGAAGCGACAGGTACGGGATGCCCGTCGCGATCGCCCCGGAGGAGACGAGGATGACCTGCGTGCCGCGCCCGTGGGCCTCGGCAAGCGCGTCGACCAGCGGCTGGATCTGCCCGGCGTTCTCCCCGCTGATGGAGGAGGAGCCGACCTTGACGACGATGCGTCTGGCTGCAGGGATCCCGCTGCGGTCGTCGATGGTCATTCCTTGCCCGTCTCCTCGCTGCCGGCGCCTCCGTCGACGCCGTCGTTGTAGTCGTCGTCCTGCCACAGGCCGGACTCGCGCTCGCGGATGAGCTCGGCGCGGGCCTCCGCCTTCGCGTCCATCCGCTCGAAGTACTCCTCGCGGCGCTGGTTGCGCGTGGGGCGGTTGTTCGCGTCGAGTCGCGCGTCCGTGCCGCGCGGCGCCGTCATGAGCTCGGCCGTGGAGGTGAGCGTGGGCTCCCAGTCGAACACCACGCCGTTGTTCCGGCCGATGACGACGGTGGAGCCGCCCACGGCGCCCGCCTTGAAGAGCGAGTCCTCGACGCCCAGCTTCGCGAGCCGGTCGGCGAGGTAGCCGATGGCCTCCTCGTTGGCGAAGTCGGTCTGCGCGACCCACCGCTCGGGCTTCGCGCCCAGGATGCGGTAGACCGGGCCGTCGCTGCCCCCCTCGACCTTGACCACGTAGCCGGAGTCGTCCACGGCCTTCGGCCGGATCACGATGCGCGGGCGCGCCTCCTCGAGGGCGACCTGCTCCGCACGCGCGCCCTCGACGAGCTCGCCGAGCGCGAAGGACAGCTGCCGCAGTCCCTCATGGCTGACCGTCGAGATCTCGAACACGCGGTAACCACGGGCCTCGAGGTCGGGGCGCACCAGCTCCGCCAGGTCGCGGGCCTCGGGGACGTCGATCTTGTTGAGCGCGATCAGCTGCGGGCGGTCCAGCAGCGGGAGCTGCCCGTCCGGCACCGGGTACGCGGCGAGCTCGCCGAGGATGACGTCGAGGTCGCTCAGCGGGTCGCGGCCGGGCTCCAGGGTGGCGCAGTCGAGCACGTGCAGCAGCGCCGAGCAGCGCTCGACGTGGCGCAGGAACTCGAGGCCGAGGCCCTTGCCCTCGCTCGCGCCCTCGATGAGGCCGGGGACGTCGGCGACGGTGTAGCGCACGTCGCCCGCCTGCACGACACCCAGGTTCGGGTGGAGGGTGGTGAACGGGTAGTCGGCGATCTTGGGCTTGGCCGCCGAGAGCGCCGCGATCAGGCTCGACTTGCCGGCCGACGGGTAGCCCACCAGGGCCACGTCGGCGACGGTCTTGAGCTCGAGGAGGACGTCGCCCTCCCAGCCGGGCGTTCCGAGCAGCGCGAAGCCGGGAGCCTTGCGCTTCTGGTTCGCGAGCGCGGCGTTGCCGAGGCCGCCGATGCCGCCTGCGGCCGCGACGACGCGCATGCCGGGCTCAGTCAGGTCGGCGAGCTCCTCCCCGTCCTCCGACTTGACCACGGTGCCGACCGGCACGGCCAGCTCGAGGTCCTCGCCGGTGTGACCGCTGCGGTGGTCGCCCATCCCGAAGCCGCCGCTGTCGCTCGACCGGTGCGGTGCGCGGTGGAAGCCGAGCAGCGTGGTGACCTGCGGGTCGGCGACGAGGACGATGTCGCCGCCGTTTCCGCCGTTGCCGCCGTCCGGGCCGGCCAGCGGCTTGAACTTCTCCCGACGGACCGAGACGCACCCATTGCCGCCGTTGCCGGCGCGCAGATGCAACGTCACGCGATCAACGAACGTCGCCATGTGGTGCTCCCTACTTGTGTCCTAAACAGCGGATGGGCGGGCCGAAGCCCGCCCATCCGGAAAGTGGTGCTGGTGGTGGAGGCTAGGCCCCGACCGCCACGATGTTGACGACCTTGCGGCCGCCCTTGTTGCCGAACTCGACCGCGCCCGCCGCCAGAGCGAACAGCGTGTCGTCGCCGCCACGGCCGACGTTCACGCCGGGGTGGAAGTGGGTGCCGCGCTGGCGGACCAGGATCTCACCGGCGTTGACGGTCTGGCCGCCGAAGCGCTTGACGCCGAGGCGCTGCGCGTTCGAGTCGCGGCCGTTGCGAGTGGAGCTCGCTCCCTTTTTGTGTGCCATGTCTTCTTCTCCTCGGGAGGTCCGGGTCGACTACTTGATGCCGGTGATCTTGACGCGCGTGAGCTCCTGGCGGTGGCCCTGACGCTTCTTGTAACCGGTCTTGTTCTTGAACTTCTGGATCACGATCTTCGGGCCGCGGAGGTCGCCGAGGACCTCGGCGGTGACCTTCACCTTGGCGAGCGACTTGGCGTCGGACGTGATCTTGTCACCGTCGACAAGCAGCACCGCAGCCAGCTCGACGTTGCCGTCCTTGTCGGCCTTGATGCGGTCCATCGTGACGATGGTCCCGATCTCGACCTTCTCCTGCCGGCCACCGGCGCGCACAACTGCGTAAACCACTTTCACGTACCTTTTTCGTCGGGGAACAGTTCCCGGCGGCCTGACGGCCCGGACCTGGTCCTACTTACTGTTCTCGGAAGTCACTGGCGAGTCCGACGCCCCGGGGACCGGGAGCGGCTCTCAGAAAACCATGATGGCGAATCGGGCGACGCCCAACACACACCAGCGGTCAACTTTACCTGAGGCCGCTCGTCACGTCAATTCAACGCGGGGGCTCCAGGACCGTGCGGCACCGTCGATGGCACCGTTCCTACAATCATTGTATGACGGTCTTGATCGATCCCCCGGCATGGCCCGCCCACGGCATGTTGTGGTCCCATCTGGTCAGCGACGCGTCCCTGGACGAGCTCCACGCCTTCGCGGCCGCGAACGACATCCCGGGGCGTGCGTTCGACCGCGACCACTACGACGTCCCCGACCGCCGCTACGACGAGCTGGTGGCCGCAGGAGCCCTCGCCGTGCCCGGCAAGGAGCTCGTCACGCGGCTGATCGCCAGCGGACTGCGCGTGAAAGCACGAGACCGCGTGCGGAGGCACTGACACTCGGTCGGCGCTCCGCACGCGGTCTCGGATGCGGGAGGGGCTACTCGGTCTTCGGGGCGATCTCGCCGCCCGCGATGACCGCGGTGCTGGCGCGACGGCTGCGGCTGCGGCCCTGGCCCGGCTCCTTCGGCTGCGGGAGCGAGTCGAGCACCGAGCCGAGCAGCTGCTCGGTCTCCTCGGCGGAGGGGCGCACGGCCGGCTCGGCCGGTTCGTGCGGTTCCGGCAGGTCGAGCAGCGGCAGGAGGGCGGACGCGTCGTCCACGGTCCCGTCCGCAGCGGTCTCGGCCGGCTCGACGGTCTCGACGGTGACGGTCTCGACGATCTCCTCGGCGACAGCGACCTCGTCGCGTCCGGCGTCCTCGGTCGCCGGCGCTGCGGCGTTCGAGGTCTCCGCGTCGCTCTCCTGTTCGGCGGACGCGCCGCCCTTGCCCTTGCGGCGGCGCTTCTTCGGCGCCGAAGCCGACTCGGGAGCCGCGGGTGCGGCCTCCCCGTCCTGGGGGTGCGGGTGGATGGTCGACGCGGCGATCTGCGCGAGCGCGTTCTTCGCGTCGTCGGTGATGGCGTGGGTGCCGCCGTTGCCGGTGTGCGACGGGGCGCTCGCGGGCGCGGAGGCGGAGGATCCGCCGCCGTTGCCGCCACGGCCGCGGCGACGCTCGCCGGACGGGGCCTGCTGCTGCGGCTGACGGTGCTTCACGACCGGGTCGTGGTGCACGACGACGCCGCGGCCGGCGCAGACCTCGCACGCCTCGCTGAAGGTCTCCAGCAGGCCGAGGCCGAGCTTCTTGCGGGTCATCTGCACGAGCCCGAGCGAGGTGACCTCGGCGACCTGGTGCTTCGTCCGGTCGCGGCTCAGGCACTCGATCAGGCGGCGCAGCACGAGGTCGCGGTTCGTCTCGAGCACCATGTCGATGAAGTCGACGACGATGATGCCGCCGATGTCGCGCAGCCGCAGCTGGCGGACGATCTCCTCGGCGGCCTCGAGGTTGTTCTTGGTGACCGTCTCCTCCAGGTTGCCGCCGGAGCCGACGAACTTCCCGGTGTTGACGTCCACGACCGTCATCGCCTCGGTGCGGTCGATGACGAGCGAACCGCCCGACGGCAGCCAGACCTTGCGCTCCAGCGCCTTCTCGATCTGCTCCGTGATGCGGTGCTCGTCGAACGCGTCGCGCTCGCCCGTGTACGCCTCGACGCGGTCGAGGAGGTCGGGGGCGACCTGACGGAGGTAGTTCTCGATCGTCTGGCGCGCCTCGTCGCCCGCGATGACGAGCTTCTGGAAGTCCTCGTTGAAGACGTCGCGGATGATCTTGATGAGCAGGTCGGGCTCGCTGTGCAGGAGCGCGGGCGCCTGCTGCTTCTCGACCTGCTTGCTGATGTCGGCCCACTGCGCGGTGAGGCGGTTGACGTCGAGCGTCAGCTGCTCCTCCGTGGCGCCCTCGGCGGCGGTGCGCACGATGACGCCTGCGCTCTCGGGGAGCACCTCCTTGAGGATCTTCTTCAGCCGGGCGCGCTCGGTGTCCGGGAGCTTGCGGCTGATGCCGTTCATGGATCCGTTCGGCACGTACACGAGGTAGCGGCCGGGCAGGGAGATCTGGCTCGTGAGACGGGCGCCCTTGTGTCCGACCGGGTCCTTGGTGACCTGGACGAGCACGCGGTCGCCCGGCTTCAGGGCGAGCTCGATGCGGCGGGGCTGGTTGCCGGTCTCGACCGCATCCCAGTCGACCTCGCCGGAATACAGCACGGCGTTGCGGCCGCGGCCGATGTCGACGAACGCGGCCTCCATGCTCGGGAGCACGTTCTGCACGCGGCCGAGGTAGACGTTGCCGATGAGCGACGCCTCCTGCGAGCGTGCGACGTAGTGCTCCACGAGCACCTTGTCCTCCAGCACGCCGATCTGGATGCGGCCGCTCTTCTCGCGGACGATCATCTGGCGGTCGACCGACTCGCGGCGGGCGAGGAACTCGGCCTCCGTGATGACGGGGCGTCGGCGGCCGGCGTCGCGGCCGTCGCGGCGGCGCTGCTTCTTCGCCTCGAGACGGGTGGAGCCCTTGACCTTCTGGGGCTCGGTGATGAGCTCCGGCTCGCGCGGCGTGCGCACCTTGACCACGGTGTTCGCGGGATCGTTGGAGCCCTCGCGGCCGCTCTCGCCCGCGCGGCGGCGGGCGCGGCGACGGACGCCGCCGGTCGGCTCCTCGTCCTCGTCGCCGGGGAGCGGCGGGAGGGGGACGATGTCCGGCGCCTGGAAGAGCAGGGTCGTCGGCGGAAGGCCGGGCACGCCCGCGAGGGGCGCCTCGGTCTCCGCGAGCGGCTCCGGGAGGGCCGGCGGCTCGTGCGCGCCGCGCTCGGCGACGGCGACGACCGTCGTGGCCGCCTCCTGCACCGTCTCGGCGGCCGGGGACTCGGCCGCGACGGCCTGTCCCGCACCGTCGGCGGTGTCGCCGGCGGACGCCTGCGCCTCGGGGGCCGCCGTGGCACCCGCCTGCTGGACCGGAGAGTCGGTGGTGCGCTTCACCGCGCGTCGCGCTCCGAAGAGCCCCTTGCGCTTGCGCCCTCCCGTCTCCGTGTCGTTGCCATTGCTGTCGATATTCTCGTTTTCCACCATCGCTGGTGCACTCCTCGACCGGCTGCGGTTCCCCGCTCACCGGGTACTTTCCGTCGGAGCCGACTCAGGCCGGCCCCGTAATCCTTGCTCGGACACGGCCGGCTCGTGGCGCGGCGCGCATCCGGCTCTGTCTTCGCCGGCCTTCGCGGCCGACCCTCACCGGGCGCCGGGGGCGCCCTCAAGCCTTCATTCGTCCGTCTCCGGCAGGGCCGGATCGACGTCCAGAGACGATTATCGCATGATGAGCGATCGGATGCCGGTGCTCCCAGGACCGCCCGCGTGGCGCATGCCATAATCCGAGGGTGTCTGAACCTGCCGTCGCGGTGCCGTACCGCCGCCCGACCGTCCTGGCGATCTTCCTGATCGTCGCCGGTGTCATCGGCCTCTGGGCCGCGTTCATGCTGACGGTGGACAAGTTCCACCTGCTCGAGAACCCCGACGCTCAGCTCTCCTGCAACTTCAGCGTCCTGGTGGGCTGCTCGAAGAACCTGAACTCGTGGCAGGGATCGCTGCTCGGGTTCCCGAATCCGGTCCTCGGCCTGGGCGGCTGGACCGCGACCATCGCGGTCGGCGTCGGCCTGTTCGCCGTGCGCGGTCGGTTCGCCCGCTGGTACTGGATCGCGTTCAACGTCGGCGTCGCGCTCGCCCTCGCGCTGGTGATCTTCCTGATCACCCAGTCGCTCACCGTGCTGAACGTGCTGTGCCCGTGGTGCATGGTGACGTGGGTCGTGACCATCCCGACGTTCCTCGCCGTCACCCTCTACAACCTCAAGGAGGGCCACATCCCGCTGCCGGAGCGCGCCCGCCGGTTCTTCGGCGCGGCCTACGGCTGGGTGCCGCTCATCACCATCGTCTGCTACGCGATCGTGGCGATCCTGGCGCAGATCCAGCTGGACTGGATCCACCGGGCGTTCGTCTGATCGACGTCGTCCGTCGACGAGAAGAGGGCCCGTGGCGATCGCCACGGGCCCTCTTCTCGTCGATGGGTACGGCTCAGTCGAACCAGAGCGCGAGCTCGCGCTGCGCCGACTCGGGCGAGTCGGAGCCGTGCACGAGGTTCTGCTGCACCTTGAGGCCCCAGTCGCGGGCGAGGTCGCCGCGGATGGTGCCGGGCGCGGCCGTGGTCGGGTCGGTGGTTCCGGCGAGCGAGCGGAATCCCTCGATCACGCGGTTGCCCGCGACGCGCAGCGCGACGATCGGGCCCGACTCCATGAACTCGACGAGCGGCTCGTAGAACGGCTTGCCCTCGTGCTCGGCGTAGTGCTTGGCCAGCAGATCGCGGTCGGCCTGCAGCATCCGGATGTCGACGAGCGAGTACCCCTTCGCCTCGATGCGGCGCACGATCTCACCCGTCAGGCTGCGGGCGACTCCGTCCGGCTTGACGAGGACGAGGGTCTCTTCGACGGCGGTGGTCATGGGTTCTCCGTTCCGTTGTGGGCCGCGGCGGCCCGTTGGTTGCGGTCGATGCGGGCGGCGGCGATCATGCAGTAGGTCCACATGGCCGTGAAGATCGCCCCGACGATGAAGAAGGCGGGCACCAGGAAGCCGGCGGCCACGACCGTCAGCTGCACGATCCAGCCGAGGACGACGCCGACCGGCCAGCGGAGCGTGCCGACGGCGAGGATCATGAGCACGATGACGGCCGCTCCCCCGCCGAGCGCGATGGCGGGCGGCAGCGCGCCGAGCCCGAAGAGCACGAGGGCGCCGAGGAAGACGATCACGAGCTCGAAGGCGAGGAGGATCGAGCCGAGGCTCTCGCGCAGGCTCCGCTGGCGGCGGGCTCGCGGCGCGGAAGCCGGGGCCTCGTCGGGCGTGCCGGGGGTGTCGGGCGTGCCGGGGGCGTCGCTCACGCGCCGGACCCCTTCCACTCCTGCTCCTCGGCGTAGGCCATCGCGGCGCCGACGAGCACGATGGAGCCGGTGACGACGACCGCGCGACGGCCGGCCTCCCCCGCCCACTCGCGCGCCGACTCCAGGGCGTCGAGGGCGTCGCTGTACACGATCGTCGCCTCATCGCCGACCTCGTCGCGCACGATGTCGCCGAGCTCCTCGGCGTCCAGTGCGCGCTCGCTGGCGGGCTGCGTGACGAAGAACTGCGTGGCCACCGGCGCGAGGGCACGCACGACGCCGCGCGTGTCCTTGTCGGCGAGGGCGCCGAGCACGAAGGTGAGCTCGTCGAAGTCGAAGTAGCGGCGCAGGGCGTCGGCGAGCGTCGCCGCGCCTGCCGGATTGTGCGCGGCGTCGACGAGGATGGTCGGCTCGATCCCGATCAGCTGCAGACGGCCGGGCGACGTGGCGGTGGCGAAGCCCTCCTCCACGAGGTCGGCGTTCAGCGGCTGCGAACCGCGACCGAGGAACGTCTCGACCGCGGCGACCGCCACGGCGGCGTTCTGGGCCTGGTGGTCGCCGTAGAGCGGCAGGAAGACGTCCTCGTAGGTCGCCGCGCGACCGCGGACGGTCACGAGCTGGCCGCCGACGGCGACCTTCGTCTCGGCGACGTCGAAGTCGCGCGGCTGCAGAGCCAGGCTCGACTCGGTGAGCGCCGCGGCCTCCCGCAGCACGTCGAGCGCCTCCGGGACCTGCGCCGAGGTCACGACGTCGGCGGACGGCTTGATGATGCCGGACTTGGTCCGCGCGATCTCCTCGACCGTGTCGCCGAGAGCCTTCGTGTGGTCGAGCGAGATCGGCGTGAACACGGCCACCTGGCCGTCGCCGACGTTCGTCGAGTCCCACTCTCCGCCCATGCCGACCTCGATCACGGCGACGTCGACGGGCGAGTCGGCGAAGACCGCGTAGGCCAGGGCCGTCAGCGCCTCGAAGAAGGTGAGCGGCGGCTTGCCCGCCTCTTCCAGCTCGGCGTCGACGATCTCCAGGTAGGGGCGCACATCGTCCCAGTTGCGGACGAGCTCCTCGTCCGAGATCGGGTGCCCGTCGATCACGATGCGCTCGTTGAACCGCACGAGGTGCGGGCTGGTCAGCAGGCCCGTGCGCAACCCGTAGGCGCGCAGCAGGCTCTCGATGATGCGACTCGTCGACGTCTTGCCGTTCGTGCCCGTGATGTGCACGATCGGGTACGCGCGCTGCGGGTCGCCCAGCAGCTCGACGGCGCGGCGCGTCGCATCGAGGCGGCGCTCGGGAGCGCCTTCGCCCACGCGGGCGAGGAGCGCCTGGTAGACGGCCTCCGCCTGGTCGCGCCAGTCGTCTTCGGGAATGGCGTCGCTCACGACTCCTCCATCTTGGTCACGCCGACGGTGAACCCGCCCGCGTTCGCGAACTGGCCGGCCGTGAAGGCCTTCTCGTATCCGGATGCGGCCGCGCCGACGACCAGCTCGAGCGCGAGGGTCTCGGTGGCGATGTCGACGTCCGCGGCGAGGTCGAGCGCGCGGGCGTCGTCCTCGTGCTCGAATGTGAGGGCGAGGCGGATGCGGTCGCTCACGTCGAGCCCGGCCGCCTTGCGGGTGTCCTGCACGGCGCGGATGACGTCGCGCGCCAGGCCCTCGGCCTCCAGTTCCGGCGTGGTGCGGGTGTCGAGCAGCACGAAGCCGCCGCCCGCCAGCAGCGCGAGGGCACTGGACGACTCCTCGTCGGCCTGCGCGGTCTCGAGCACCAGCTCGTACTCGCCCTCGACCAGCTCGATGCCGCCGACGGTCACGACGCCGTCGTGCTCGCTCCAGTCGCCGGCGCGGGCGGCGCCGATGACCTGCTGCACCTGCTTGCCGAGGCGCGGGCCCGCGGCACGCGCGTTCACGGTCAGCTTGCTGGTGATGCCATAGGCGGACGCACTGTCGTCGTGGAGCTCGACGAACTCCACGGACTTCACGTTGAGCTCGTCGCGCAGGATCGCCTCGAACGGCCGCAGCGCGTCCGCGTTCTCGGCGACCACGGTGAGCGTCGCCAACGGCAGCCGCACGCGCAGCCCCGCCTGCTTGCGCAGCGAGAGCGTGGTCGAGCTGATCGCGCGGATGCGGTCCATCGCGTCGACGAGCGCGTCGTCGGCGGGGAACTCGGCGGCCTCCGGCCAATCGGTCAGGTGGACGCTGCGGCCGCCGGTCAGACCCTTCCAGATCTGCTCCGTGACGAGCGGAAGGAGCGGCGCCGCGACGCGGGTGAGCGTCTCGAGCACGGTGTACAGGGTGTCGAACGCCTCGCTGCCGCTGCCGTCCTCCGCCACGCCCGTCCAGAACCGGTCGCGCGACCGGCGCACGTACCAGTTGGTGAGCACGTCGGCGAAGTCGCGCAGCTTGGCTGCGGCCAGCGTCGAGTCGAGGCCCTCCAGGTCGGCCGTCACGGCCTCCACCAGGTCGCGGGTCTTCGCGAGGAGGTACCGGTCGAGCACGTCCGTGGAAGCCGTGGAGCGCTTCGCCTCGTAGCCCGTGGCGTTGGCGTAGAGCGAGAAGAAGTACCACGTACTCCACAGCGGCAGCAGCACCTGGCGGACGCCCTCGCGGATGCCCTCCTCGGTGACGACCAGGTTGCCGCCGCGCAGCACCGGGCTCGCCATCAGGAACCAGCGCATCGCGTCGGAGCCGTCGCGGTCGAAGACCTCGTTGACGTCCGGGTAATTGCGCAGCGACTTCGACATCTTCTGCCCGTCGCTGCCCAGCACGATGCCGTGGCTGATCACGTTCGAGAAGGCCTGACGGTCGAACAGCGCGGTCGACAGCGTGTGCAGCAGGTAGAACCAGCCGCGCGTCTGGCCGATGTACTCGACGATGAAGTCCGCCGGGCTGTGGGTGTCGAACCAGTCCTGGTTCTCGAACGGGTAGTGCACCTGGGCGAACGGCATCGACCCCGAGTCGAACCAGACATCGAGCACGTCCGGGATGCGGCGCATGGTCGACCGCCCGGTCGGGTCGTCCGGGTTCGGGCGGGTGAGGTCGTCGATGAAGGGGCGGTGGAGGTCGGGCTCCCCCGCCGCGTTCTGCGGAAGGCGGCCGAAATCGCGCTCCAGCTCCTCGAGGGAGCCGTACACGTCGGTGCGCGGGTACGCCGGGTCGTCGCTCTTCCACACCGGGATCGGCGAGCCGAAGTACCGGTTGCGGGAGATCGACCAGTCGCGGGCGCCCGCGACCCACTTGCCGAACTGGCCGTCCTTGACGTTCTCGGGCACCCAGTTGATCTGCTGGTTGAGCTCGCCCATCCGGTCCCGGAACTCCGTGACGCGGACGAACCAGCTGGAGACCGCCTTGTAGATCAGCGGGTTGCGGCAGCGCCAGCAGTGCGGGTACGAGTGCTCGTAGCTCGCCTGGCGGAGCAGGCGGCCCTGGTCCTTCAGGAGCTTCGTCAGCGGCTTGTTGGCGTCGAACACCTGCAGCCCGGCGACGTCGCTGACGGCGGGCAGGAAGCGCGCGCCGTCGTCGACGGAGATGATCATCGGGATGCCGGCGGCCTCGGTGACGCGCTGGTCGTCCTCACCGTAGGCGGGCGCCTGGTGCACGATGCCGGTGCCGTCCTCGGTGGTGACGTAGTCGTCGACGAGGATGCGCCACGCGTTCTGCGTCCCGTAGGTCTCGGCGTCCGCGTAGTAGTCCCAGAGGCGGTCGTAGTGCACGTCCTCCAGCTCGCTGCCGAGGACGGTGCGCGAGACGGCGGCCTGCGCGTCCGCGGCGGACTCGTAGCCGAGGTCCTTCGCGTAGTTGCCCAGCAGGTCGACGGCGATGAGGTACTCGCCGCTCAGCACGTCGTCCTCGGAGCCGCCGTGCGTGTCCGCGGCGCCGTTCGGGCCGGCGGGCACGACCGCATAGGTGATCGCGGGTCCGACGGCGAGGGCGAGGTTGGTCGGGAGGGTCCAGGGCGTGGTCGTCCAGGCGAGGGCGCGCACGCCGGTCAGCCCGAGCGCCTCGGCCTTCGACCCGACCAGCGGGAAGGTGACCGTGACCGTCTGGTCCTGACGCATCTTGTACACGTCGTCGTCCATGCGCAGCTCGTGGTTCGACAGCGGCGTCTGGTCGCGCCAGCAGTAGGGCAGCACGCGGTAGCCCTCGTAGGCGAGGCCCTTCTCGTGCAGCTGCTTGAACGCCCAGATCACCGACTCCATGTAGGTGACGTCGAGCGTCTTGTAGTCGTTGTCGAAGTCGACCCAGCGCGCCTGGCGGGTGACGTACTCCTGCCACTCCGCCGTGTAGCGCAGCACCGAGTCCTTGGCCGCCTGGTTGAAGGCGGCGATGCCCATCTCCTCGATCTGGCTCTTGTCGGTCAGTCCGAGCTGCCGCTCCGCCTCGAGCTCCGCCGGGAGGCCGTGGGTGTCCCAGCCGAAGCGGCGGTGCACCTGCTTGCCGCGCATGGTCTGGAAGCGCGGGAAGACGTCCTTGGCGTAGCCGGTCAGCAGGTGCCCGTAGTGCGGGAGGCCGTTGGCGAACGGCGGCCCGTCGTAGAACACCCACTCGGGCGCACCCTCGCGGTTCGCGACGGAGGCGCGGAAGGTGTCGTCCTTCTTCCAGAACGCGAGGATGCCGGTCTCGATCTCAGGGAAGACCGGGCTGGCGGCCACCTCGGCGCGGCTCGGGGTCTCCGAGCGCTCGGGCTCGGCTGCGTCCGGTGCGGACTTGGGGTACGGCATCTCACTCCTGGCAGGTTCGCTGGTCTGCACGAGGACGCCGGACGCTCGCGCGCCCGTCGCGGTACCACCCCGCTTGCCCCATCCACCGGCGTCGCCGGATGCGGCCTCTCCTTCTTCGGCTGTGACGGGCCGGCACCGTTCGGTTCTACTGAGCGCCGCCGGAGCGACGCGGTTCTTCCGAAGACTCGCCGGTGATGGCCGGGTCGTAGTCGTTGCCGTCGATTCTACCCGGTTACGAGAGCACTCGCGTAGCCCCGGCAGACCGGCTCGACGGCAGCTCGCACGAGCGGCGCGAGCGGGCCGCGGCGGACGCCGGCACGCGCCCACACGGTGGCGGCGGCGACCGCGGCTCCCACGACCGCGGTCGCCGCCGAACGGGGCACCAGGGCGTCCGGGTCCTCGCCGATCCGGGTGCCGATGGCCGCCGCCACCACGCGCACCAGTTCGAGGAAGCGCGGGAGGCCGGAGGCCTGCAGCTCCGCGTCCGTGCCCATCAGCTCCACCTGGGTGACCGCGAGCGGCAGGCGGTCCGGGCCGAACGCCTCGGCGAGACGGACGACGGCGTCGAGCACCGCATCCATCGGAGCGAGGGAGGCGTCCGCCGCCGTCAGCGTCGCGGCGAACCGGTCGAGCGACTCGTCCACCTCCAGCCAGAGCAGGTCGCTCTTGGCCGGGAAGTAATTGAAGAAGGTGGCGCGACTCACGCCCGCGCGCCGCGCGATGTCGTCGATGGTGGTGCGGGCATAGGTCTGCTCGAGGAAGAGCTCGCCCGCGGCCTCCGCCAGCATCCGCCGCGACGAGGCACGGGGGCGGCCGGAGCCGGAATGCGGTGACGTCATCGGGTGTTCCTCTCGAATGCCTATTATTGGACCCGGTCCACATATTAACGAATCGAAGGACACCCGTGACTACCACCCCCACCGCCGTGCGCAGCGAGACCGACCGCCCCGGCATCACGCCCGGCACCGCGCGTCGCGTCACGATCGCCTCGTTCGTCGGCACCTCGCTCGAGTCGTACGACTTCTACCTGTTCGCGTACTTCAGCGCGTTCTTCGTGGGCCCCCTGTTCTTCGAGCCGCTCGGCCCGTTCGGCGGCGTCCTCGCCGGGTTCCTCACCATCGCGGCCGGGTTCGTCATCCGCCCGATCGGCGCGATCGTCTTCGGCCACCTGGGCGACCGCATCGGCCGGCGACCCACGCTGCTCATCACGATCGCCATGATGGGCGTCGGCACCGGCCTCGTCGGGGTGCTGCCCACCTACGCGCAGGCCGGCTGGTTCGGCGCCATCGCCCTGGTCGTCCTGCGCCTGGTGCAGGGGCTGTCGCTCGGCGGCGAGTGGGGCGGCTCCATCCTGCTCGCGACCGAGTACGCGAACCCGAAGCGCCGCGGCTTCTACGCCGCGCTCCCCCAGCTCGGCTCGCCGGTCGGCTCCATCCTGAGCGCCGTCGTCTTCATCGCGATGACCGCGCTGATCCCTGCCGACCAGATCGCGGCCTGGGGATGGCGCCTGCCGTTCCTGACGGCCATCCCGCTGCTGCTCGTCTCGCTCTACCTGCGCTGGTCGATCGACGAGACCCCGGTCTTCAAGCAGCTGCTCGAGACGGGCACGCGCGACCGCTTCCCCGTGCTCGACGTGTTCCGCAAGGCGCCCTCCGGCTTCGTCATCGCGATCGGCGCGGCCGTGCTCGGCATCGGCTCCTACTCCCTGATGAACACCTACATGGTCGACTACGGCACCGCCACGCTGCACTTCAGCTTCCAGGACCTCCTGGTCGCCACGACCATCGGCGGCCTCCTGCAACTGGTCACCATCCCGCTCTTCGGGGTCTGGGCGACGCGGATCGGCTCGGCGCGCGTCGTGATGATCGGCGCGATCGGGACGCTGATCATCGCCTTCCCGATGTACTTCCTGCTGCAGTACGCGACCTTCCCGATCCTCGTCGGCAGCATGATCATCGGCGGGATCCTGCCCACGCTCTCGTGGGCGGGCCTCGGCGGCCTGATGTCCGACCTGTTCCCGAGCGCGGTGCGCTACAGCGGCCTGTCGGTCGCCTACAGCCTCGCCGCGCTGCTCACGGCGTTCGTGCCGGCCCTCACCCTCCTGCTCGGCGGGGCGACCGGCAACGCCTGGTGGCACCCGGGTGTCGTGCTCGCCCTGATGAGCGCGATCACCCTCGTCGCCGCTCTCGTCGCCGCCCGGCGGAAGCCCATCGTCGACGAGGTCTGAGCGCCCCGCTGCGGTCCTCCGGTACGCTTGTACGGTCGCACACTCAGGCACCCCGATGACACGGTGCCGCACATATCGAACCGGAGGACCATGAGCGCCGCGAACCCCGTGCCCGAGAAGCCCGCCCTCGAAGGGCTGGAAGCGAAGTGGGGCGACCGCTGGCAGCAGCAGGGCACCTTCAGCTTCGACCGCGACGCCGCGCTGGCCGCTGGACGGGAGTGCGTCTACTCGATCGACACCCCGCCGCCGACCGCCTCCGGGTCGCTGCACATCGGGCACGTCTTCAGCTACACGCACACCGACGTCGTCGCGCGTTACCACCGCATGCGCGGCGAGCACGTGTTCTACCCGATGGGCTGGGACGACAACGGCCTGCCCACCGAGCGCCGCGTCCAGAACTACTACGGCGTGCGCTGCGACCCGACCCTCCCCTACGAGGCGGACTTCGTCCCGCCGTTCGAGGGCGGCGACAACAAGAGCAGCAAGGCGGCCGACCAGAAGCCGATCTCGCGCCGCAACTTCATCGAGCTGTGCGAGCGGCTCACCGTCGAGGACGAGAAGCAGTTCGAGGCGCTCTGGCGCTCGCTCGGCCTCTCCGTCGACTGGTCTCAGACCTACCGCACCATCGGGCACGAGTCCCTGCGCACGTCGCAGCTCGCGTTCCTCCGCAACATCCAGCGCGGGGAGGCCTACCAGGCCCTGGCGCCGACCCTCTGGGACATCACCTTCCGCACCGCCGTCGCCCAGGCCGAGCTCGAGGACCGCGAGCAGCCGAGCGCCTACCACCGCGTCGCGTTCCACGGCGCAGACGGCCCCGTCTACATCGAGACCACGCGCCCGGAGCTCCTCCCGGCGTGCGTCGCTCTCGTGGCCCACCCCGACGACGAGCGCTACCAGCCGCTGTTCGGCACCACCGTCCGCACGCCGGTCTTCGGCGTCGAGGTGCCCGTGGTCGCCCACCACCTCGCGCAGCCCGACAAGGGCAGCGGCATCGCGATGATCTGCACCTTCGGCGACATCACCGACGTCACCTGGTGGCGGGAGCTCGACCTGCCGAACCGCGCGATCATCGGCTTCGACGGCCGCATCGTCAGCGAGCCGCCCGCGGCCATCGAGAGCGCCGAGGGCAAGGCCGCGTACGCGGAGCTCGCCGGCAAGACCACGTTCTCGGCCAAGCAGGCCGTGGTGGAGCTGCTGCGCGCCTCCGGCGACCTGATCGGCGACCCGAAGCCCATCCAGCACCCGGTCAAGTTCTTCGAGAAGGGCGACAAGCCGCTCGAGATCGTCTCCACCCGCCAGTGGTACGTCAAGAACGGCGCCCGCGACGAGCATCTGCGCCAGCGGCTGATCGAGCTGGGCCAGGAGATCGACTGGCACCCCGACTTCATGCGCGTGCGCTACGAGAACTGGGTCAACGGCCTCACCGGCGACTGGCTCATCTCGCGCCAGCGCTTCTTCGGCGTGCCGATCCCCGTCTGGTACCCGCTCGACGCCGACGGCAACCCCGTGCACGACCAGCCCATCCTGCCGACCGAGGAGCAGCTCCCGGTCGACCCGTCGTCCGACCCGGCCCCCGGCTACGACGAGGCGCAGCGCGGCCAGGCCGGCGGCTTCGTCGGCGAGCTCGACGTGATGGACACCTGGATGACCTCCTCCCTCACCCCGCAGCTCGCGGGCGGCTGGGAGCGCGACGGCGACCTGTTCGACGCGGTCTACCCGTTCGACCTGCGCCCCCAGGGCCAGGACATCATCCGCACCTGGCTCTTCTCGACCCTCCTGCGCTCGCAGCTCGAGAACGACGTCGTGCCGTGGCGCAACGCCGCCATCTCCGGCTTCATCGTCGACCCCGACCGCAAGAAGATGTCGAAGTCGAAGGGCAACGTCGTCACCCCCGCCGACATCCTGGAGCGCCACGGCTCGGACGCCGTGCGCTACTGGGCGGCCTCCTCGCGCCTCGGCACCGACGCGGCGTTCGACCCGCAGAACCCGACGCAGATCAAGATCGGCCGCCGTCTGGCCATCAAGCTGCTCAACGCGGCGAAGTTCATCCTCGGCTTCGAGGCGCCCGCCTCCCTCGATCTCGGGCAGGTCACGAGCCCGCTCGACGTCGGGATGCTGCAGAACCTCTCCGACGTGATCGGCGACGCGACCGCCGCCCTCGACGCGTACGACCACGCCCGCGCCCTCGAGATCGTCGAGACGTTCTTCTGGACGTTCTGCGACGACTACCTCGAGCTCGTGAAGGAGCGCGCGTACGGCGAGGCGAACGCCGAGCAGGTCTCGGCCGTCGTCGCCCTCCGCGTGGCCCTCTCGGCCTTCCTGCGCCTGCTCGCCCCCGTGCTGCCGTTCGCGGCGGAGGAGGCGTGGAGCTGGTCCGCCGAGGGCTCGGTGCACGTCGCACCCTGGCCGACGGCTGACGAGGTCGCCCCGCAGACCGCCGACCAGCGCCCCGTGCTCGCCATCGTCGGACGCGCCCTGACGGGCATCCGCGGCGCCAAGACGGCCGCGAAGGCCTCCCAGCGCACCGCCGTGGATTCGGCCGTGATCGCCGGCCCCGCGGCCGAGATCGCCGCGATCGAGTCCGCCGCCGGCGACCTGCGGTCCGTCGGCAGAATCGCCGAACTGCGTTTCGCAGCCGCCGATGAGCTGGCTGTGACCGATATTCTGCTTTCTCAGGCCCCGAGCGAGGAGAAACGATGACGGCGACCGTCCGCAAGGTGGAGGACAACGAGTTCTTCACCTGGCTCGACCTCTACGCGGGCTACGGGGAGTTCTACGAGAACCCCGTGACCGACGAGAAGGCGCTCCTGGTGTGGAGCTGGATCACCGACTCCGGCAACGAGCTGGAGGCGTACTTCGCGATCGACGACGAGGGCAACCCGGTGGGCGTCGCGCATGTCCGCGAGTTCGTCCGGCCGCTCGACGGGAGCAAGGGCCTCTACCTCGACGACCTGTTCGTGTCGCCGGATGCGCGCGGAGAGGGAGCGGGCAGGCAGCTGCTCGAGTTCCTCCGCGATTCTGCCCGCGAACGGGGCCTCTCGGTGGTCCGCTGGATCACCGCGAAGGACAACGAGACCGCGCGTCGTCTGTACGACGCCGTGGCGCAGAAGACGAAGTGGGTGACCTACGATCTCGTCCCCTGATCAGGATCGGGATATGGTCGGAACACGCAGACGGCTCGCGTGGCCGTGCGGGGAAGGCGAAGGGAGTAACCCATGACGATCGAGGTCCGACCGGTCAGGGACGGAGATTTCTTTGCCTGGCTTGAGCTGTATTCGAAGTACGCGGAGTTCTACGAGACCGAGCTGACCGACCAGAGGGCGCTCGTGCTCTGGTCGTGGCTCACGGCTCCCGAGCACGAGGAGCAGGGCTTCGTCGCCGTCGACGGCGACCGCATCGTGGGCCTGGCGCACGTACGGGAGTTCGCGCGGCCGCTGGAAGGCGACCGCGGACTCTTCCTCGACGACCTGTTCGTCCTGGAGAGCGAGCGCGGTTCGGGCATCGGCCGCACGCTGATCGATCACGTGCGTTCGCTGGCCGTGGAACGCCGGCTCGGCGTGGTCCAGTGGATCACCGCCCAGGACAACACGAACGCCCAGCGCGTCTACGACGCCGTCGCCTCCCGCACCTCGTGGGTGACGTACGAGATCGATCTGGCCGGTCAGAGCTGATGCAGCTCGGTACCCGGTGGGCGGTCGGAGCGACCCCGCCCGAGAACCTGCCCGAGGTCGTCACCTATGCGGTGTCGACCGTCGAGGAGGAGCTCGTGGCCACGGATGTGGCGACCGAGGGCTGGCGCTGGACGCTCACCTGGCTGGAGGGCCGCCCGGTCGTCGAGCTGGATGACGGCACCGTCGTGCGGTACAACCCGCAGGAGGACTCCGCCACGATCACGCAGCCGGTCGAGCAGCAGGCCACCGACTACGACGAGGTCTGACGCGACCTCCGCCTCCCTCGTCGGCATCGGCTAGCGCGGGAGCTGCGGGAGGAGGCGCGCGGCGCTGTCGCGCGTGGCCTCGACGAGATCGACGCGCTCGGCGTGGTGCGACGAGCGGCGGACGGGGCGTGCGCCCCAGGCGGTCAGAGCGGCTCCGATGCGGAGTGCGGTGCGGTGGGTCCACGATCGGTGGGCCGGGAGCACATAAACGGTGGTCATGAGGCGGATCCTTCCGGGACGGGCTGGGGCGCGGGCTCCGTGGCGCCGGCGTCGTAGGTGCGGGCGCTGAACAGGAGGCGCGTGCACAGGAGGGTGAGGACGACCACCGCGCCGCCGCCGATGACGAACGGCAGCCGGAGGTCGATGCGGGCGACGAACCCGCCGAGCACGGTGGCGATCGGGGTGAGCCCCCAGCCGATCGTGCGGACGATCCCCATCGCACGGCCGAGCATGTCGCCCGGGATGAGGACTTGGCGGAGCGCACCCCAGGGCACGTTCCAGACGGCGACGCCGAAGGCGCCCACCGCGTAGCTGAGGATGGCGACGACGACGTTGGCCGTGACGCCGACCCCGAGGATCCCGATGCCGCTGACGAGGATGGACCAGAACATGATCCGTCCGCGGCCGAAACGCGCGACGAGCGCGCTCGAGATGAGAGCGCCCACGAGCGCCCCGACGCCCACGCCGGCGGTCACGACGCCGATCAGCGCCTCGGGCACCGAGAACGTCTGCAGGAGCAGGAGCACGACGCTCCCCTGTGCAAAGGCCAGGGCCGACGCGGTGAGCGACGTCAGGATGATCATCTTGCGGAGGAAGCGGTGCCCCGTGAGGAAGCGGACGACCGCGCCCATCCCGGGCCGGGCGACCGCCGCTCCGGACGCGAGCTCGGCCTCCGTCGCCTGCACATGCGCCCGGGCGGCGGCGACCGGGATGGTCAGCGCGAGCAGGCCCGCGATGAGGAAGCCGGACCCGGTGAGCCAGACGGGCAGCACGAGCGCCACCGCGAACAGGAAACCCGCGATCGGTGTGGCGACGAAGTTCTGCACGACGATCTCGGCCGACTGCATCCTGCCGTTCGCCCGGTCGAGCTGATCGCGGCCGACGAGACTCGGCACGACCGTCGTGGTCGCGTTGTCGAACACCGTCTCCCCGAGGCCGAAGAGCAGCACGCAGGCGTACAGCCACCAGATGGTGAGCGCGTCCGCGGAGATCAGCGCCGCGAGCAGTGCGGCCACGGCGAACCGCAGGCTGTTGGCGACCGCCATCGCGATGCGGCGGTCGACCCGGTCGAGCAGCATGCCAGCCGGGATGCCGAACAGCAGCCACGGCAGGAACGTCACGGCCGTGACACCCGCGATCAGGGCGGGGTCGCGTGTCAGGGTGGTGGCGATGAGCGGGACCGCCGTGCGCCCGATGCCGTCGGCGAGGTTGCTGGCGATGGCGGCGGTCCACAGGCGGTTGAACCCGGCCCCCATCGGCGACCGGCGCACGCGCGGCTCGGGCGCGGCGGTCATCGCTCGCTGGCCTCCACCAGCGGGAACGCGTTGAACTGCACCTGGACGCGCTTGCGCCCCTCGGTGTCCTGGGTCTTCCACTTCTCCTTCAACCGATCCTGCAGCGCGTAGTACTCGCGGCCGAACTCGGCGAGCTGGTCGATCGTGAGCTCGAGGTGCGAGGTGGAGAGCGTGCTCGCCTGCATCCACTCGGCGCCGTACACGTCGAGGCCGCGGCGCACGAAGGCGGTGAGGCGGCGCTCGTTGTTCTGCTGCCACTCGCGGGAGATGAGCTCGTTGGCCTCGCGGCCGGCCGGCGTGGCCAGCGTCTCGAGAGAGCCGATGGTGACGCCGCCGGGAGCCATACGCCACCAGCGCTCGCGACCGGAGCCGCGCTCCGCGTCCTCGACGATGATGTTGTGCTTGGCGAGCTGGCGCAGGTGGTAGCTCGTGGAGCCGCTCGACTCCCCCAGGCGCTCGGCGAGGCCGCTGGCCGTCGCCGGTCCGAAGTCGGACAGCTCGTTCATGATCTCGACGCGCAGCGGATGGGCGAGCGCACGCAGCGCCTCCATCCCGAGGGCGTCGTGCATGGGGTGCGAGATCGCCGGCGGCTTCTGCTCGGCCGGGGTCGACTCGCGCTCTTCATCGGTGGACATGTGACGAGAATACAATCGCAAAGACTTCTTTGCAACTACTTCTTTGCAATTGCTTCTTTGCAACTACTTCTTTGCAATGGGCCCACCCCCGCACACCGCCGACGTCAGACGCGGGCCACGATCTCCCCGTGGGGCATGCCGTACCAGCCCGACGGCGTCCGCACCCACTCCAGCCACGCGGCGGCGATCTCGTCCAGTTCGGCACTGCTCGCGATGCCGTGATCGAGAGCATGGCGGGCGAAGTCGGAGTCCACGACCCGGACGCTCCAGGACTCTCCCCACCATCGCCGGTCGTCCGCCGACGCGAAGCACCAGATCGACGCCGAGCTGCTCACCTCCTCGAAGCCCGCCTCGAGCGCCCATCCTCGCAGCAACCGACCCGCGTACGGCTCGCCGTGGTTCGCCCGCTGAACGGCCTGGTTCACGCGCATCCACGCGCTCAGGCCGGGCAGCTGGGGCGCCCACATGGTCCCGCCCCAGTCGACGTCCCGAGCGACCACGTGTCCCCCGGGCTTCGTCACCCGCCGCAGCTCGCGGAGCACGGCCACCGGATCCCCCATGTGCTGCAGCACCTGGTGCGCGTGGACGACATCGAATGTCGCGTCCGGGAACTCCAGCGCGTAGGCGTCGCCGACCGAGAACGTGACGTTCTCCACACCGCGCTCGGCGGCCGACCGTGTGGCGTGCTCCACGATGTCCGCGCTCGCGTCGATCCCGACCACCGGCCCGGGTGCGACGCGGGCGGCGATGTCGAACGTGATCGTGCCGGGACCGCTGCCCACGTCCAGCACAGCCGCTCCGGGATGCAGCAGCGACGCGAAATAGGCGCCGGAGTTCTCCAGCGTCCGCCACTCGTGCGACCGGAGCACGCTCTCGTGATGACCGTGTGTGTAGCGTTGCTGAGCGTCCATGCTGACATCGTATGCACGGCGGCGGAGGCCTCCGCGCCACGTTACATGGACGTCCGCTGGCCGTAGGCTGGACTGATGGCAGACACGAATCCGTTCTTCTCCCCCAGCGCCCTCCCCTACCAACTGCCGCCGTTCGCCGAGATCCGGGACGAGCACTACCGCCCCGCCTTCGAGCGCGGATTCGCGGAGCAGCTCGCCGAGGTCGAGGCCGTCACGGCCTCCCCCGAGCCGGCGACCTTCGAGAACACGTTCCTGCCGTTGGAGCGCTCGGGAGGCGTGCTCCAGCGCGTCGCCGAAGTCTTCTTCAACAAGAGCTCCTCCGACAGCACGGACTTCACCAACGCGCTCGAAGAGGAGATCGCGCCGCAGCTCGCGGCCCACCAGGACGCCATCCTGCTGAACCCGGCGCTGTACGCCCGCATCGCCGCCGTCCATGACCAGCTCGACGACCTCGGCCTGGATGCGGAGTCCCGCTACCTCGTCGAGCGGTATCACACCGAGTTCACTCTCGCCGGGGCCGGCCTCGATGACGCCGACAAGGAACGCCTGCGCGAGTACAACCAGCGCCTCTCGACCCTGACGACCCGGTTCGAGAAGAACCTGCTCGCCGACACGAACGACCTCGCGGTCGTGCTCGACTCGACCGACGAGCTGGACGGCCTCGGCGAGGGTGAGATCTCGGCCGCGGCCGAGGCCGCGCGCGAGCGCGGACTGGACGGCAAGTACGTCGTCTCCCTCGTGCTCCCGACCGGTCACCCGTGGCTCGCCTCGCTCACCCGCCGCGACGTGCGGGAGCGGATCATGACGGCCTCCCGCTCGCGCGGCATCCGCGGGGGCGACAACGACAACCGCGCACTGGTGCTCGAGATCACCCGGCTGCGGGCCGAGCGTGCGCGCCTGCTCGGCTTCGACACCCACGCCGCCTTCGTGACCGCCGACCAGACGGCCCGCACCCCGCAGGCGGTCGCCGACATGCTCGGCCGGCTCGCCCCTCCCGCCGCCCGCAACGCCCGGGCCGAGCAGGACGACCTCGAACGACGGCTCCCCGAGGGCGACTCCGTGCAGAGCTGGGACTGGGCGCACCTCACCGACGCGGTGCGGCAGGAGAAGTACGACGTCGACTTCGCCGCCATGCGCCCCTACTTCGAGGCCGAGCGCGTGCTGCACGACGGCGTCTTCCACGCCGCGACCAGCCTGTACGGCATCACGTTCGAGGAGCGACCCGACCTCGTCGCCTACCACCCGGAGGCGCGCGTCTTCGAGGTGCGCAACGAGGACGGCAGCGAGCTCGGTCTCTACATCCTCGACCTCTACACCCGCGACTCCAAGCGCGGAGGGGCGTGGATGAACCCGCTCATCTCGCAGTCCGAGCTGCTCGGCACGCCGACGGTCGTGGTCAACAACCTCAACGTGCCGAAGCCCGCGGCGGGCGAGCCAACCCTCCTGACCTACGACGAGACGAACACGCTCTTCCACGAGTTCGGCCATGCGCTGCACGGGCTCTTCGCCCACGTGACCTACCCCAAGTTCGCCGGCACCAACGTGTTCCGCGACTTCGTGGAGTTCCCGAGCCAGGTCAACGAGATGTGGATGCTCTGGCCCGAGATCGTCGAGAACTACGCCGTGCACCACGTGACGGGCGAGCGGATGCCGCAGGAGCTGGTCGACCGCCTCCACGCCTCCGAGTCGTTCAACGAGGGCTTCGCGACCAGCGAGTACCTCGCCGCCGCTCTGCTCGACCAGGCCTGGCACGCCATCACCGCCGATGACACCGTGGAGGACGTCGCCGCCTTCGAGGCCAAAGCACTCGCGGACGTCGGGCTCGATGCACCGGCGATCCCGCCGCGCTATGCGAGCACGTACTTCGCGCACACTTTCTCGGGCGGCTACGACGCGGGCTACTACTCGTACATCTGGAGCGAGGTGCTCGACGCCGACACGGTGGAGTGGTTCAAGGAGAACGGCGGGCTCAGCCGCGCCAACGGCGACCGCTTCCGTTCGCGCCTGCTCGGCGTCGGCGGTTCGAAGGACCCGCTGGAGGCCTACCGCGACTTCCGCGGGCGCGACGCGGTCATCGAGCCGCTGCTGAAACGGCGCGGTCTCGGCGGCTAGCCGGGCTCCGCTCTCCACCGGGCTCCGCTCTCCATCGGTACTAGCCCCCTTCCCGCGGCTGGCCCTAGCCTGGGCGCAGACTCCGCGGGAAGGGGGCTCCATGAGCGCAGCCGGTCCGGAGCGCCCGATGCCGGCACCCACGGTCCGTATGCTGCTGCTCCTCAGCATCCCGGCCCTCCTCATCGGGGTGCTCTCCGCGCTCTCCCTGTGGCTGCTCGACGAGGTCGCCGACCTGCTGCAGAAGGCCGTGTGGACGGCGCTGCCCGGCGCGATCGGTGTCGATGGGGCGTCCGGATGGTGGATCTTCCTGGTGCTCACGGTCACCGGCGCCGCGGTGGGGCTCGTCGTCTGGCTGCTCCCCGGCCATGCCGGCCCCGACTCCGCCACGACCGAGCTGGTCACGACGCCGCTCCCGCCCGCGGTCGTGCCGTCCCTCGCGCTGGCAGCGGTGCTCGGGCTCGCCGGCGGCGTCAGCCTCGGGCCGGAGAACCCGATCATCGCCATCAACGCGAGCCTGCTGGTCGCGCTGGTCCTGCGGCTCTGGAAGCGGGTGCCCGCACAGCTGGTGCTCCTGATGGCCGCCTCGGCCACCATCGGAGCGATGTTCGGCACCCCCGTCGCCGCCGCGCTCGTCTTCACCGGGATCGTCGCGGCCGCGCCCGGAGGCGGGGCCCTCTGGGATCGACTGTTCCTCCCCCTCGTCGCCGCTGCAGCGGGCTCCGAGACGATGGTCCTGCTCTCGCACCCGCAGTTCGGCGTGCCGCTGCCGGCCTACACCGACGTGCACTGGCCGGACGTCATCTCGGCTCTCGTGATCGCGACGGCGGCGGCGCTGCTCGGGGTGCTGGGTGCCACGGCCTTCCCGGCCGTGCATCGCGCGTTCCACAGCCTCCGGAACCCGCTTCTCGTCTCCCTCGCCGGTGGCGTCGTGCTCGGCGTCCTCGGGGTCATCGGCGGCCCGCTCACGCTGTTCAAGGGGCTGGAGCAGATGGGCGAGCTGATCCACGACCGGGCCGACTATTCGGCGGTGCAGCTCGTGGTGATCGTGGTCGTGAAGATCGCAGCCCTGCTCGTCGCGGCCAGCGCCGGGTTCCGCGGGGGTCGCGTGTTCCCGGCCGTGTTCATCGGGGCGGCGATCGGACTGCTCGCCGCGGCCCTCGTGCCGGGCATCCCGCTCGCCGTCGCCGTGGCCGCGGGGGTGCTCGGGATGACGGTCGCCGTCGCGCGGGACGGCTGGATCGCGATCTTCGTCGCGCTGGCCGTGACGCAGAGCGTGGCCGTGCTGCCGATCCTGTGCCTGGCCATCCTGCCGGCGTGGCTGGTCGTGACGCGCTCGCCCCAGTGGCTCATCCGACCGCGCGTCAGCGCCGACGGACTCACCGCTCCGACGCTCCGCCCGGAGGCGTGAGCGACCGGAGGGAGCCGGTCAGGCCGACTTCTCCTCGCGCCGCGGGCGGTGCGGGACGATCGTGGGGGCGGCGTTCTCGAGCACGGCCTCCTTGGTGACGACGACACGGGCGACCTCGGAGCTGGACGGCACCTCGAACATGATCGGGCCGAGCACCTCCTCCATGATCGCGCGGAGGCCGCGGGCACCGGTCTTGCGGAGCACGGCCAGGTCGGCGATGGATTCGAGGGCGGCGTGCTCGAACTCGAGCTGCACGCCGTCGAGCTCGAACATCCGCTGGTACTGGCGCACCAGCGCGTTCTTCGGCTCAGTCAGGATCTGCATGAGCGCGGTCTGGTCGAGCTGCGTGACGGTCGTGACGACGGGCAGACGGCCGATGAACTCCGGGATGAGGCCGAACTTGTGCAGGTCTTCCGGCAGGACCTCGCTGAAGAGGTTGATGTCGTCGCCCTTGGAGTGCAGCGGGGCGCCGAAGCCGATGCCCTTCTTGCCGGCGCGGGACGAGATGATCTCCTCCAGGCCCGCGAAGGCGCCCGCCACGATGAACAGCACGTTCGTCGTGTCGATCTGGATGAACTCCTGGTGCGGGTGCTTGCGGCCGCCCTGCGGCGGGACGGACGCGACCGTGCCCTCGAGGATCTTGAGCAGCGCCTGCTGCACGCCCTCGCCGGAGACGTCGCGGGTGATCGACGGGTTCTCGGCCTTGCGGGCGATCTTGTCGACCTCGTCGATGTAGATGATGCCGGTCTCGGCCCGCTTGACGTCGTAGTCGGCGGCCTGGATCAGCTTGAGGAGGATGTTCTCGACGTCTTCGCCGACGTATCCGGCCTCGGTGAGAGCGGTCGCGTCGGCGACGGCGAACGGCACGTTGAGGCGGCGCGCGAGCGTCTGTGCGAGGTAGGTCTTGCCGCAGCCGGTGGGGCCGATCAGCAGGATGTTGCTCTTGGCGATCTCGACGTCGTCCATGGCGTCGGCCGCGGTGATGGTCTGCTTGGCGCGCACGCGCTTGTAGTGGTTGTACACGGCGACGGCGAGCGACCGCTTGGCGGCCTCCTGGCCGATGACGTACTCCTCGAGGAACCCGAAGATCTCCTTCGGCTTCGGCAGCTCGAACTCGCTGGCGGCCTCTTCGCCGGCTTCGGCGAGGCGCTCCTCGATGATCTCGTTGCAGAGTTCGACGCACTCGTCGCAGATGTACACGCCTGGACCGGCGATCAGCTGCTGGACCTGCTTCTGGCTCTTGCCGCAGAAGGAGCACTTGAGCAGATCGGCGCTCTCCCCGATTCGTGCCATCCCTCGTCCCCTCCCACTACACGGGTGTCTTCTCAACGAGCCTAACCTGTGCGGGCGACAATGGTGCGCACCGGCGGGTCGATAACGTCACACGGGCTTCTGCCCAGAGCAGACAGCGCGGTGCAGATCCGGCCGCCGAGACGCAGAAGGGCGGGGCGGTCGATGCGACCGTCCCGCCCCTCGGCGTGGAGCTGCTTACTTGACCAGTGCCGGCAGCGTCTTGCGGCTGGTGAGCACCTGGTCGATCAGGCCGTACTCGAGGGCCTCGTCCGCGGAGAGGATCTTGTCGCGGTCGATGTCCTTGTTGACCTGCTCCTGCGAGCGGTTCGAGTGGCGCGAGAGCGTCTCCTCGAGCCACGTGCGCATGCGCAGGATCTCGCGGGCCTGGATCTCGATGTCGGACGCCTGGCCCTGGCCGGCCTCGCCGACGGCGGGCTGGTGGATCAGGATGCGGGCGTTCGGCAGGGCGAGGCGCTTGCCGGGGGTGCCGGCGGCGGTGAGGACCGCGGCGGCCGAGGCGGCCTGGCCGAGGACGACCGTCTGGATGTGCGGGCGGATGTACTGCATCGTGTCGTAGATCGCCGTCATCGCGGTGAACGAGCCACCGGGCGAGTTGATGTACATGACGATGTCGCGGTCCGGGTCCTGGCTCTCGAGCACGAGGAGCTGGGCCATGATGTCGTCCGCGGAGGCGTCGTCCACCTGCACGCCGAGGAAGATGATGCGGTCCTCGAAGAGCTTCGCGTACGGGTCCTGGCGCTTGTAGCCGTAGGCCGTGCGCTCCTCGAAGCTGGGCAGGATGTAGCGGGAGCCGGGCGCCTGCACGCCGCCGAGGGCCTGGCCGCCGGTGGGGGCCCCGCCGAGCATGGGGATGTTCATTGTGTTGTCCTTAGTCCTTTCGGCGTCCGCTACTTGTTCGAGTCCGGGTCGGTGCCGCCGCCGCCGGCGACGTCGAGCGCCGACTCGCGGATGTGGTCGACGAAGCCGTAGTCGAGCGCCTCCTGGGCGGTGAACCAGCGGTCGCGGTCACCGTCGGCGTTGATCTGCTCGACGGACTTGCCGGTGGCCGACGCGGTGATCTCGGCGAGGCGCTTCTTCATGTCGAGGATCAGCTGCGCCTGGGTCTGGATGTCGCTCGCGGTGCCGCCGAAGCCGCCGTGCGGCTGGTGCAGCAGGACGCGGGCGTTGGGGGTGATGTACCGCTTGCCCTTGGTGCCCGCGGTGAGCAGGAGCTGGCCCATCGAGGCCGCCATGCCGATGCCCACGGTGACGATGTCGTTCGGCACGAACTGCATGGTGTCGTAGATCGCCATGCCGGCCGTGATTGACCCGCCGGGCGAGTTGATGTAGAGGTAGATGTCGCGCTTCGGGTCCTCTGCGGCCAGGAGCAGCAGCTTCGCGGCGATCTCGTTCGCGTTCTCGTCCCGGACCTCGGACCCGAGCCAGATGATGCGGTCCTTCAGCAGTCTGTCGAAAACATTGGGCTGGATACCCAGGTCGGCCATGTTCGCTCCGTTTCCTTGTCGCTTGGAATCGAATCTATCGGAGCGCCACGGCCATTTCGGTGGTGTTCGCCCTGGGCAGAGAGCCGTGGCGCGGGAGGCGCGGGGCCGGAGTCACTCGTCGTCGAGCTCGGCGGCGTACGCCCCGACGGCGCGACCGTAGCGGCCCATGTGGGGCGACAGGGCCGCGAGCGCCTCCCGCAGGGCGTCGGCGTGGAGGCCGAGGTCGTACAGCGCGAGTGCGGCGAAGGCGTGCGCGTCGGCCGCGAGCGGGTCGCCCGGCCGCGCGTCGAGGAGGTCACGCAGCAGTTCCACGGCCTCCTCCGGGCGGTCGAGATTGCGGAGTGTGCTGGCGAGCTGGATCGTCGCGCGGGTGCGCTCCGGCTCGGCCAGCCCCGCGTCGAGGGCGCGGCGGTAGAGCGGCTCGGCTTCGGCCTCCCGGCCCGCGTAGTCGTAGGCGCCGGCGGTCTCGTACATCCCGAGCGCGTCATCGGGCCGTTCGGCCGCGAGGGCCAGGATCGCGGCGAGTGTCGCATCCTCACCGCGGGTCGCGGCTTCGTCCCACACGGCGTCGACGCGTCGCTGCCAGTCGTCCATCGTCGTCCCCTCGTCCTGATCCTGGAAACGACGAAGGCCGGGCGCATGCGCACCCGGCCTTCGTCGTCGATGGGATTACTCCGCGTCCGCGGCCTTCTTGGCGGCCGGCTTCTTGGCGGGAGCCTTCTTGGCGGGAGCCTTCTTGGCGGGAGCCTTCTTCTTCGGCTTCTCCTCGGCGGCGGGGGCCTCGGCGGCCTCCTCGGCCGGAGCCTCGGTCGCCTCGTCGGCGGCCTCGTCCTCGTCGTCACCGGAGGCGACGGCGGTGAACTCGCTGAGGTCGACCGGCTTGCCGTTGCTGTCGACGACCTTCACCTTGCCGAGGACGATCGCGAGGGCCTTGTTGCGGGCGACCTCTCCGACCATCGACGGGATCTGGCCGTTCTCGCTGAGGATCTTGACGAACTCGTTCGGGTCCATGCCGTACTGCGCGGCACCCTGGATGAGGTACTGGGTGAGCTCGTCCTGGCTGACCTTGACGTCCTCGGCGCTGGACACCTCGTCGAGGAGGATCTGCGTGCGGAACGTCTTCTGGCTCGACTCGGTGACCTCGGCGCGGTGCACGTCGTCCTCGAGGCGGTTCTCCTGCTCGAGGTGGCGGTGGACCTCGTCCTCGACGAGCTGCTCGGGGACCGGGATCTCGACGAGCTCGAGGAGCGTGTCGACGAGCTGGTCGCGGGCGGAGGTGCCCTGGCCGAACGCCTTGGAGCGCTCCACCTGGGTGCGGAGGCTGTCGCGCAGCTCGGCGATGGTGTCGAACTCGCTGGCGATCTGGGCGAAGTCGTCGTCCGCCTCCGGCAGCTCGCGCTCCTTGACGGCGTTGAGCGTCACGGTGATCTGCGCGTTCTCGCCCACGTGGTCGCCGCCCATGAGCGGGGCCTCGAAGGTGGTGGTCTCGCCGGCGGTCAGCGTGTCGAGCGCCTCGTCGATGCCCTCGATGAGCTCGCCGGAGCCGATCTCGTAGGAGATGTTCGCTGCGGTGTCGACCTCTTCGCCACCGATCTCGGCGGTCAGGTCGATCTGTGCGAAGTCGCCCTTCTTGGCCGGACGGTCGACGGTGACGAGCGTGCCGAAGCGGCTGCGCAGGTTGTCGAGCTCCTCGTCGATGTCACTGTCCGCGATCTCGGCGGCGTCGACCGTGATGGTGATGTCGTCGAGCTTCGGGAGCGTGATCTCGGGGCGGACGTCGACCTCGATGGTGAGGAGGAGGTCGCCCGAGAAGTCGGCCTCGGCCGGCCACTCGGTGATGTCGGCGGAGGGGCGGCCGAGCGGGCGCACGTCGTTCTCCTCGACGGCCGCACGGTAGAAACCGTCCAGACCCTCGTTGACGGCGTGCTCCAGCACGGCGGCCTTGCCGACTCGCTGGTCGATGATCGCCGGCGGGACCTTGCCCTTACGGAAGCCGGGGATGCTGACCTGCTCGGCGATGTGCTCGTACGCGTGGGTGATGGAAGGCTTCAGCTCCTCCGGCGTCACCGAGATGGTGAGCTTTGCGCGGGTGGGGCTGAGCTTCTCGACCGTGGTCTTCACGATGTCTGGGTTCTCCTGAATGTTCGAACGGTGGTCTTCTCGCAAGGAACGAGGTCCTCGTCGGGGCGACAGGATTCGAACCTGCGACCTCCCGCTCCCAAAGCGGGCGCTCTAGCCAAGCTGAGCTACGCCCCGGCTAAAACGGTGCGAAAGACCACGCGCAAGTCTACTGCACACGAGGTGGCCCCCGCGTGTACTACGATGGTCGTCGGCCGTCGCAGTGCAACGGCTTCGGGGATGTAGCTCAATGGTAGAGCCTCAGTCTTCCAAACTGATTACGCGGGTTCGATTCCCGTCATCCCCTCCATCACCTGACACGATGTCTGTATGACCGCGTCGACTCCGGCCCCGCATCGCGTCTTCTCGTACGGCACGCTCCGGCAGCCCGAGGTGCAGCGCGCGCTCTATGGACGCGAGGTGCCGACCGTCGCCGACACGCTTCCCGGATACCGGCTCGACTGGCTCGTCATCACCGATCCGGACGTGATCGCGACCTCCGGGTCGGATCGGCACCCCATCCTGCGGCGAGGAGAGACGACCGACGTCGTCGAGGGCGCCTTCCTCGAGCTCGACGGCACCGAGCTCGCCGCCACCGATGCCTACGAGGTCGCCGACTACGTCCGGCGTGTCGTGACGCTCGCGTCCGGCGTCGAGGCGTTCGTCTACGTCGCTGATGACGAGGGCGACGCCCGCCCCTAGGCTGATCCCCGTGCCGAACACCGCCTCCGCTCCCCTCCGCCTCGTCGTCGCCGACGACTCCGTGCTGCTGCGGGAGGGACTGATCCGGCTGTTCGACGAGGCCGGGTTCGAGACGGTCGGCGCCTACGGCGATGCCGAGTCGCTGCTCGCGGAGGTCGGCGAGGTGGCGCCTGATGTCGCGGTGCTGGATGTGCGGATGCCGCCGACGTTCCGCGACGAGGGGGTGCGCGCGGCACTGCGGTTGCGCGCCGAGCACCCCGGCGTGTCGGTGCTGCTGCTCAGTCAGTACGTCGAGGGGACGTACGCGCAGGAGCTGCTCGCGAGCGGGCAAGGCGGCACCGGCTACCTCCTGAAGGACCGCATCGCGTCGCTCGACGAGCTGCGAGATGCGGTGACGCGGGTGGCGCAGGGCGGCACGGTGCTCGATCCGGAGGTCGTCCGCGAACTCCTGACGCGGCGGGTCGATCCCGTGGCCGCGCTGACGCCGCGCGAGCGCGAGGTGCTCGGGCTGATGGCGGAGGGACGGACGAACTCGGCCATCGCAGCCCAGCTGGTGATCGGGGTGGGCGCGGTGGAGAAGAACGTGACCGCGATCTTCCAGAAACTCGGCCTCGAAGACTCGGGCGACGACCACCGGCGGGTGCTCGCGGTACTGGCGTTCCTGCAGCGGTGAGGACAGAATGGCGCGTGAACCGCTCATCGACGACGAAAGCAGGTGCACCGTGGCAGGACTGGACGACATCACCAACAAGGCCAAGGAATTCCTCGACAGCGACACCGTGAAGAACGCGCTGAAGTCCGAACAGGCCGAGGACATCAGCGACAAGCTGCTCGACGGCGTCGCCGACGCCGCCAACAAGGTCACCGGCGGCAAGTTCGAGGGCCAGATCGACGGCGCCCGCGACGCCGCCGACAAGGCGGTCGGCACCGAATAGGGCCGACGCAGCACACGACAGACACCGCGAAGGGCGGGTGACGGGAGACCGTCACCCGCCCTTCTGCGTCGCGGCGGCCGATCAGGCGAGCGGGAGGCGCGTGCCGATCCGCGTCGGGCCGCCGACCGGGCTGTCGACGACGAGCTCACCGCGCATGCCGCGCACGCGCTCGCTCAGCCCGCTCAGACCGTGACCCGGCGTCAGAGTCGCTCCCCCGGATCCGTTGTCCGTCACCCACACGCTCAGCCACTGCGCTCCGGACGGCTCGGCCGTCCGGTCCAGGAACAGCCGCGCCTCCGTCGCCCCCGAGTGCTTCGCGACATTGGTCGCCAGCTCGGCGAGCACGTAATAGGCGTTCCGCTCGGTCTCCGGGCTGAACCGCTCCCCCGGCGCGAGCGACGACTCCAGCCGCATCGGGACGGTGCTGCGCGCGGCGAGCGACTCCGCCGCGGCGACCAGTCCGCGATCCTGCAGCAGGGGCGGTGCGAACCCGCGGGACAGCGCCCGCAGCTCCTCGAGCGTGTCGCCGGCCTGCTGCCGGGCCTCCGCGAGCAGCGCCGCCGCCGCGTCGGGATCGTCGGCGAGCTTGCGCTCGGCGGCCGCGATGTCCATCTGCAGGCGGATCAGGCGCTGCTGCGGGCCGTCGTGCAGATCGCGCTCCAGCCGGTGCAGCGCCTGGTCCTCGGCGGCGACGGCGGCACCACGCGAGGCGGACAGGTCGGCGACCTCCCGCTGCAGCGTCTCCGACGGCCACGCCCCGAGCAGGCCGCGGGCGATGGCGTCGTGCATCAGGGTGAGGCCGCGCGTGACGAACGGCAGGGTGGCCGCGAACAGCACGCCGGCGATGAAGTACAGGATGCGGTCGCCCACGATCGGGTCGAACGTCGAGCTCGACTGCGACGCCCAGTCCACGATCACCCGCGACAGGAACACCGTCTGCCCGTCGTGCGGGAGGAAGCCCTCCCAGATCCACCCGGTCAGGCCGCCGAGGGCCACCGACGTCCAGACGATCGTGACGGTCCAGGAGACGATGCTCACGATCGGGTTGATCAGGATGCCGTGCAGCAGGTACAGCCAGTAGTGGCCGTTGACGAACGGGCCGAAGGCGGAGCGCCAGAACGTGCGCGGCTTGTCGGCCGGCTCCCACAGCGGACGGCGGATCTCCGGGCGACCCGCCCAGCGCAGCCGCTCGACCTCCACCGCACCGAACCCGCGCGCGGTGTAGAAGGTGCCGATCAGGATGAACAGGCCGACGTAGATGACGAGGGTGCCGACACCCGTCCAGAACAGGGACTGCAGCACGGACAGGCCGACGATCGCGATCGGCATGGTCAGGAGCAGGAAGCCGAGCTCGCGCGGGACGCCGCGCCAGAGGGAGCCGTACGTGGTGCGGTCGGCGGGCGGAGCGGGGCGTGCGGTCACGGGATCCAGCATGGCGGATGAGGCGGAGGTCATGGTCTTCTCCAGTCGGGGACGATGACTCCAGCCTCCCGTCGGCGGCCTCCCGTCGGTATGCGGGTGGCAGGCGAATCCCGGCGGGGGTTATCCCCCGCACCCGGACCGGCGGCGTTCGGCCGCCACCCAGGCGAGGCTCAGCTTAGTTAGCGCAGCCTCAGCTTCGTTGCGGAATTCCGCGGGCTGAGTAGCGTTGAAGCAGGCACGAGAAAGGACGCCAAACAATGACGGACATCGCCGCAAGCCAGAGTGTTTCCAACCCGGACGTCGCCGCCGGAGTCGCCCAGTTCCTGAGCCCGGTGGTCATCGACCTCACCGCGCTCGTCGTCAACGGAAAGCAGGCGCACTGGCACGTGCGCGGCGCCAACTTCATCGGCGTGCACGAGCTGCTCGACACGATCGTCGACCACGCGCAGGAGTGGGCCGACCTGGCCGCCGAGCGCATCGTCGCCCTGGGGCTCCCGGTCGACGGCCGCCTCGGCACGGTCGCCGCGAAGACCACCACCCCGGAGCTGACCGCGGGCTTCCGCCCCTCCAACCAGACCATCGCCGAGGTCATCGCGCAGATCGACGCAGCCCTCGCGGCCGTCAACACCGCCGTGAAGGAGCTCGACGAGCTCGACCAGACCAGCCAGGACGTCGCCATCGAGATCGCCCGCGGCCTCGACAAGGACCGCTGGTTCCTGTTCGCGCACATCAGCGAATAAGCACGTCACCGCGCCACGAACGCGCCTGAAGGGCCGTCCTCCACTCCGGAGGGCGGCCCTTCGCCGTCACCGGCGCCAGAACTAGTCAGCGATCCGCGACTACCGCAGCGTGTCGTGCGTGAAATGGCCGGCCAGGAGCGTCGCCGCGACCGGAAGGGCGCGGAGCTCCTCGTCCGTCGCCGCGGCGGGGTCGAGGTCGAGAACCGCGAGGTCGGCCGGCTCTCCGGCGGCGATCCGGCTGCGCACCGACGCCTCCAGCGCAGCGGAGAACGGGATGCGCTGCTCGGGATGCCAGGGCTCGCGCCCCTCCCGCGACCGGTTCACGGCCGCCGCGATCGCGATCCACGGGTCGAGCGGCGCCACCGGAGCGTCGGAGCCGAACGCGAGCCGCACCCCGTGCCGTAGGAAGTCCGCGAGCGGGAACGCGCGGTCGGTCCGCCCCTCCCACAGCCGGTCGGCGACATCCCGGTCGTCCATGGCGTGCTCCGGCTGCACGCTCGCGGTCACACCCAGGCGGGCGAACCGGGCGACGTCGGCCGGGTCGACCAGCTGCGCGTGCTCGATGCGACCGCGGGCGCCGACGCGCTCGAACGCGTCCAGCGCGCGGCGGTTCGCCTCGTCGCCGATGGCGTGCACGGCCGGCTCGATCCCGTGCTCGACGGCGAAGCGCATCGCGGCGACCAGCTCGTCCTCGCCGAGGTTCGCCACGCCGTGCCCGCCGTCGGGGTAGGCGTGGCTGCACAGGGCGGTGCGGGTGTTGAGCGAACCGTCCGAGATGACCTTGAAAGGTCCTGCGGTCAGGAGGCCGGCCGTCCCGTCGATCGGCCGGCCGGTGCGCAGCCCGAGCGTCGCAGCGCGCTCCAGGTGGTCGCCGTAGATCCCGAACTCGACGCGCACGCGCGGCTCGGCGGCGGAGAGCCTGCGCCGCCAGGTCTCGACATTCCAGCCGTACTCGAGGTCGACGACACCGACGACGCCCCTGCTCGCCGCGACGGCGGCGGCATCGGCGGCCCAGCGGTCCATCGTCGCGTCGTCCGCGGTCGTCAGCGCGCTGGAGACGGCGAAGCTCGCGTCCTCGCGCAGCACCGCGTCGTCCGACTCCACGCCGAGGCGGCGTGCGGCGGCCGTGTTGAGCCACGAGCAGTGCAGGTCCCCGGCGATCAGGACGACCGGACGCTCCCCCGCGGCCGCATCCAGCAGCTCCCGAGTCGGGAGGTCGGGCCAGAGCGCGTCGTGGAAGCCGAAGCCGACGAGGAGGTCGTCCCCATCCTGATCCCGGGCGGACACGCGCCGCCGCACCAGGTCGGCAGCCTCCGCGGCCGAGGAGGCCCGGGACACGTCGAGCCGGCGCGCGGTCTGCGCCCACTGGGTGAAGTGCACGTGCTGATCCCAGAGGCCGGGGACCAGCCACCTGCCGTCGAGGTCGAGCTGCTCCGCACCGGCCGCGTCGATGCGGCCCGCGAGGTCGACTGCGTCGATGCGGCCGTCCGCGATCCGCACGTCCACCACACCCTCCGAGCCGGGGATGCGGGCCCCGGTCAGCAGGAGGCTCATCGAGCGGCGCGGCGGCGGTCGTGCACGATCGTCATCTCGCGCAGCAGCCCGTCGCTGGCGTACGGGCCGTCGCCCGCGAGCTCCAGCAGGATGCGGTCGACGATGTGGTCGGGCCGGTTCTGGCTCATCTTCTGCTTGGCGCTGATCCGCGTGGGCGTCAGCCGCAGGCCGACGGTCCCGGAGGAGATGCGCTGCGCGTATGCCGAGTCGGCCTCCGTGCCCGCCATCTGCCGGGGCTCCGGCAGCTCGCGCTCGAAGTGGTCGACCAGCCGGGCGAGCACCTCGAGGTTCTCCTCGTCGCTGAGGATCTCGGGCACACCCGAGAAGTGGGCCGAGATGAAGTTCCAGGTCGGCACGGCCGGCTTGTCGTCGTACCAGCTCGAGGAGATGTAGCCGTGCGGGCCCTGGACGATGATCATCAGCTCGTGCTCGCCCAGCTCGTGCAGCTGCTCGTCGGGGCGGCCGACATGGCTCAGAAGGCTGATCTCCTCCCGCGTGTCGTCGAGGATGACCGGGTAGTGCGACGCGACCAGGCCGGCGTCGGTGTGGCTGACGAAGGTCGCCCACGGGTTCTCGCGGACGAGCCGCTTGAGCTCCTCCGCGTCGGTGAGGGTGAAACTCGGGTTCTGGCGCATGCCGTCTCCTAGGCCTGATCCTTCGGGCACCAGTACAGCTTGCGGCCGCCCAGTTCCTCCATCACGATGTTGGTCCCGCAGACGCGGCAGGGCAGGCCCTCGCGCTTGTAGACCCAGTGCCGGTCGTCCCGGCTCGCCATCGCCTTGCGGTACGACTCGTCGTCGAGGTCGTCCATGGTCATCATCTGACCGGTGGCGACGCCGATGCGCAGCAGCTTCACCCAGTCGTGCCACAGCTCGCGCACGGTGTCCTCGGGGACCTGCTTGCCCGGCGTGTGCGGGTTCTGGCGGGCGCGGAAGAGCAGCTCGGCGCGGTAGACGTTGCCGATGCCGCTCACGACGCTCTGGTCCATCAGCAGCAGGGCGATGGCCGTCGGCTTGCGGCGGACGGTCGACACGAACCGCTCCTCGGCCTCGGGGCCGTCGTCGAGCATCGGGTCGGGCCCGAGCTTGGCGATCACCGCATCCACCTGGGCCGGGTCGAGCACCTCGCACGCGGTCGGGCCGCGCAGGTCGGCGACGGCGGTGTCGGTCAGCAGGCGCACGCGCACCTGCCCGACGGGCTCGGGCGGGAAGCTGGTGATCTCGGCCTCGAGCTTCTCGGACTCGGCCATGCGCAGCCGCGTGCGCCGGGGCGCGCCGATCGAGTGCAGGGAGTTCTCCCCCGCGTCGTCGAACACCCGCGCAGCGTCGGCGTCGGTGCCGCGCTGGTTCGTCTGCCCCATGCGGCCGTTGGCGGAGGCGATGGTCGGGTCGACGCTGATCTCGCCCGCGAAGTCCCACGCGCCGTAGATGCCGAGGTGGATGCGCAGCCAGAGCCCGTTCTCGAACTCCAGGAACATCTGCTTACCGACGGCCTTCGCCGCCGTCATGACCTGCTCGTCGATCCGCGCGGCGCCCTCGGCGAACCGGCCCTGCGGCGACGAGACCGTCACCCGGTGGCCGACGAAGTTCGTCGCGAACTGCCGGGCGATGCGGTGGACGGAGTGGCCCTCAGGCATCAGCGGTCCACGTTCCGGCCCGCGATGTCGCCGGTGGCCTCGAACTCGGCGAGCTGGGCGATGCGGCGCACGTGCCGCTCCTCGAGCGAGAACGGCTCGGCGATGAAGACGTCGATGAATCGGGTGGCCTCCTCGACGGTGTGCTGCCGGGCGCCGATCGAGATCACGTTGGCGTCGTTGTGCTGCCGGGCGAGCTGCGCGGTGCTCTCGTTCCAGACCAGGGCGGCGCGGACGCCGAGCACCTTGTTGGCCGCGATCTGCTCGCCGTTGCCCGACCCGCCGAACACCACGCCGAGCGCCTGCACGCCGGCCTGCTGGTCGCGCACGACCGCCTTCGCCGCGTTGATGCAGAACGCCGGGTAGTCGTCGATCGGGTCGTACTCCACCGGTCCGTGGTCGACGACCTCGTGCCCCGCTGCCGCGAGGTGCTCCTGGAGGTGCCTGCTGAAGTCGAGGCCGGCGTGGTCGGTGGCGATGTGGATGCGCATGGAGCAAGTCTAGGGAAGCCCACCGACCCGGGCGCACGGGTCACTAAGGTGGATCGGGTGGACACGATCCACGCGAATCTCGTCTTCAAGGAGTCACCGTTGCCCGGAGAAAACCTCACCCGCATCGAAGCACAGGAGCGCGCGTCGCTCGTCCGCACCCACGCCTATGACGTCGTCCTCGACCTGACGACCGGCCCGGAGACCTTCCGCAGCACGACGACCGTGCGCTTCTCCGCGACCGAGGGCGCGTCGACGTTCATCGACGCGATCACCCGCACGGTCCACTCGGTCGTGCTCAACGGCGTCGAGCTCGACCCGGCGCAGGTCGCCGACGGCGTGCGCATCCGGCTCGACGGCCTCCAGGCCGAGAACGAGCTGACGGTGGACGCCGACGCGATCTACACGAACTCGGGCGAGGGCCTGCACCGCTTCGTCGACCCGGTCGACGGCGAGGTGTACCTCTACAGCCAGTTCGAGGTGCCCGACTCGCGCCGCATGTTCGCGGTCTTCGAGCAGCCCGACCTGAAGGCGACGTTCGCCTTCACCGTCACCGCTCCCGAGCACTGGGCCGTCGTCAGCAACTCCCCGACCCCCGAGCCCGTCGCGGCCGGGGACGGGAAGAAGACCTGGACCTTCGCCCCCACCTCCGTCATCTCCTCCTACATCACGGCGCTCATCGCCGGCCCGTACGAGTCGGTGCACAGCGAGCTGACGGGCAGCGACGGCCGCACCATCCCGCTCGGCGTGTACGCGCGCAAGAGCCTGGCCGGCTTCCTCGACGCCGACTACATCTTCGAGAAGACCCGCGAGGGCTTCGCGTTCTACGAGGAGCGCTTCGACGTCCCGTACCCGTTCGAGAAGTACGACCAGCTGTTCGTGCCGGAATTCAACGCCGGCGCGATGGAGAACGCGGGAGCCGTGACCTTCACGGAGACCTACGTCTTCCGCTCCAAGGTCACCGACGCCATCAAGGAGCGCCGGGTCGTCACCATCCTGCACGAGCTCGCCCACATGTGGTTCGGCGACCTCGTCACGATGAAGTGGTGGAACGACCTCTGGCTGAACGAGTCGTTCGCCGAGTACGCCTCCACGCTCGCCACCGCCGAGGCCACCGAGTGGCACGAGGCGTGGACGACCTTCGCCGCCATGGAGAAGAGCTGGGCGTACAAGCAGGACCAGCTCCCCTCCACGCACCCGATCGTCGCGACCATCAACGACCTGGAGGACGTGCAGGTCAACTTCGACGGCATCACCTACGCCAAGGGCGCCTCGGTGCTCAAGCAGCTGGTGGCGTGGGTCGGCCAGGACGACTTCCTCGCCGGCGTCTCGGAGTACTTCAAGAAGCACGCGCACGGCAACACCGAGCTGCGCGACCTCCTGGTCGAGCTGGAGGCCACGAGCGGCCGCGACCTCACCGACTGGTCCGCCAAGTGGCTCGAGACGGCCGGCGTGAACACGCTGCGCCCGGAGATCGAGGTCGACGCCGACGGCGTCATCACGTCCTTCGCGGTGCTCCAGACGGCCGCGGCCGACTACCCGACCATCCGCCCGCACCGCCTCGCGATCGGCTTCTACGAGCTGCGCGACGGCGCCCTCGTGCGCGACCACCGCATCGAGCTCGACGTGGACGGGGAGCGCACCGAGGTCGCCGAGCTGGTCGGCCGTGCCCGCCCGGCCCTCGTGCTGCTCAACGACGACGACCTGGCGTACGCCAAGATCCGCCTCGACGACGCGTCGCTCGCCGTCGCGATCGAGCACCTCGGCGAGATCGAGAGCCCGCTCGCCCGCTCCCTCGTCTGGGGCGCGGCCTGGGATGCGACGCGCGACGCCGAGAGCAGCGCGAGCGACTACGTGCGCCTCGTGCTGGGCAACATCGCCTCCGAGACGGAGTCGACCACCCTGCGCACCACGCTGAACCAGCTCGGCCTCGCCGCCGGCAGCTATGTCGCACCGGAGCGCCAGAAGGAGACGATGCAGACGGTCGCGACCGCGCTGTGGGAGCTCGCGAAGCAGGCCGAGGCCGGCAGCGACGCGCAGTTCCAGTTCGTCAAGTTCTTCGCGGCCTACGCCTCCACCGACGAGCACCTCGCCGAGATCGCCGCACTGCGCGACGGCTCGCGGTCGCTCGAGGGTCTCACGGTCGACACCGACCTCGCCTGGGAGCTGCTGATCGCCCTCGTCGCCGGCGGCACGGCCGGCACGGCGGAGATCGACGCGGCCCTGGAGGCGGACAACACCGCCAACGGCGGCCAGTTCGCCGCCCAGGCCCGCGCGAGCATCCCCACCGTCGCGGGCAAGCAGGCGGCGTGGGACTCGGTGTTCGGATCGGACGACCTCCCGAACACGATCGTGCGCTTCACCGGGATCGGCTTCCAGCGGGCGGCCGACGCCGCGGTGCTCGAGGGCTTCGTGGCGCCGTACTTCGCCGCACTGCAGGACATCTGGGCCTCCCGCTCCTACAAGATCGCGGAGTACCTGGTGTCGGGCATGTACCCGGCACCGCTGGCGAACGCCGCGCTGCGCGACGCGACCCGTGCCTGGCTCGACGCGAACCCCGAGCCCGCCGCGCTGCGCCGCCTCGTCGTGGAGAACCTCGCCGGCGTCGAGCGCGCGCTCGCCGCGCAGGAGCGTGACGCGCAGGCGTAGCCGTCACCGAACGACGTCGAGGAGGGGACCCTCGTCCGACCCGGCCTGGTACCACGGGCCGATGGCGGACGGGGGCCCCTCCCTCTACGTTGGAACCATGATTCAACTCGACCGCCTCACCAAGAGGTTCGGCCCCAAGACGGCCGTCGACGGCATCACCGCCACCGTCCAGCCCGGCAAGGTCACCGGCTTCCTCGGCCCGAACGGCGCCGGCAAGTCGACGACCATGCGCATGATCATGGGTCTCGACCGTCCGACCTCGGGCGGCGCGATCGTCAACGGCAAGCGCTACGCCGACCTGCGCTCCCCGCTCACCGAGGTGGGTGCCCTGCTCGACGCGAAGGCCGTGCACACGGGCCGCACCGCGTACGGCCACCTGCTGGCCATGGCGGCGACCCACGGCATCCCGAAGAGCCGCGTGCACGAGGTGATCGGGCTCACCGGGCTCGACTCCGTCGCCAGCAAGCGCGTCGGCGGCTTCTCGCTCGGCATGGGCCAGCGACTCGGCATCGCCGCCGCGATGCTCGGCGACCCGGCCACCCTCATCCTGGACGAGCCGGTCAACGGCCTCGACCCGGAGGGCGTGCTCTGGGTGCGCCAGTTCGCGCGGCACCTCGCCTCGCAGGGACGCACCGTGTTCCTCTCCTCGCACCTGATGAGCGAGATGGCGCAGACCGCGGATCACATCATCGTGCTCGGCCGCGGACGCATCCTCGCCGACGCGCCCGTCGACCAGATCCTCGCCGGGGCGACCAGGAACGCCGTGCGCGTCCGCACCCCGCAGGTCGAGGAGCTCGCCCGCGCGATCGCCTCCGCCGACGTCACCGTGACGGGCGTGGAGTCCCAGCTCATCGAGGTCTCCGGCCTCACGGCCGCCCAGGTCGGCGACGCCGCTGCGCGCAGCGGAGTCGTGCTGCACGAGCTCACCCCGCTGAGCGCCTCGCTCGAGGAGGCCTACCTCGAGCTCACCCACGACGAGGTCGAGTACCGCACGGAGGTCGAGAAGTGACCACGACAGCCCCCGCCCACCCGCACGAGCACTCCGCGCTCGGCCGCCTCACCTTCCCGCGCGTCGTCCGGTCCGAATGGATCAAGCTGCGCACGCTCCGCTCCACCTTCTGGACGCTCGCCAGCGTCGTCGTCCTGGTCGTCGGCTTCGCGACTCTGCTCGCCGCCTTCGTCCCCGAGGCATCGACCCTCGGTGAGCGCGTGCCGAAGGACCAGCTCTCGCAGCTCGTGACGAGCACGGCCACCGCCGGTCTCACCTTCGCGCAGCTGGTCGTCGCCGTCCTCGGCGTGCTGGTGATCAGCGGCGAGTTCTCGACCGGCATGATCCGGTCGTCGTTCGCCGCGGTCCCCCGCCGGTTCCCCGTCCTGGCGGCGAAGGCCATCGTGCTCTTCCTCACCTCGTTCGTCGTCGGGCTGGTCAGCTTCGCCGCCTCCTGGGCGATCGCCGTCCCGCTCATGACGGGCAAGGGATACACCGGCGACTTGATCTCGGAGCACACGGTCTGGGCCATCCTCGGCTCGGCGGCTTACCTCGGACTGGTCGCGGTGTTCGCGCTCGGCCTCGGGACGATCGTCAAGGCCAGCGCGGGCGGGATCGCCGCGGCCCTCGGCGTGCTCTTCCTGCTGCCGATCATCGCCGGCATCGTGCAGTCGCTGCTCCCCACGGCGGAGTGGATCCGGGACGCGACCCACTACCTGATCGGCAACGCCGGCCAGGGGATGTCGGGGCTCGAGAACGGCACCTTCGAGCCGTGGCAGAACGTGCTCACGGTCGTCGTCTGGACCGCCGTGTCGTTCGTCGTCGGCGCGATCCTGCTGCAGCGTCGGGACGCATGACCCAGCCCCTCCCCGCATCGGAACCGGCCCCGGCCGGCCTGGAACTCCCCAGGCCGCCCGGGGTCATCCGGCGTTTCCTGGCGGCGCACCCGCTGCTGCTCGACACGGCCGTCGTCACCGTCTACTTCGTCCCGTCGATCCTGCTGACCGTGGTCACACAGATCACGACCCCGTCCGTCGGGGCCGCACTGGCCATCGTGCTCGTCGTCCTGGCCGGTGCCTCGCTCTACTTCCGCCGCTACCGGCCGCGCATCCTGTTCGCCGTCGCCACGGTCGTCCTGATGGGCAGCACCGTCATCGGCGAGACCGTCGACTTCATCCCCTTGCTCTTCGCGCTCTACGCGCTCGCGGTCTACCGTTCGACCCGGTCGGCGTGGATCGGGTTCGCCATCACGGCCGTCGCGACCGTGGCCTCGCAGTGGGCGCTCGCACTGCTCGAGCACGCCGGCTTCTACAGCTCCGATCGCACCGACCTCACGGCCTCCACGTTCACCGTGCTCTCGTTCTCTCTGGTCGCGGTGCTGATCGGCAACAACATCGGCGGGCGTCGTCGCTACCTCGCCGCGCTCATCGACCGCGCACGGCAGCTGGCGCGCGAGCGCGACCAGCAGGCCGTCATCGCCGCCGCCGCCGAGCGCAGCCGCATCGCGCGCGAGATGCACGACATCGTCTCGCACAGCCTCACCGTCATGATCACCCTCTCGGAGGGGTCTGCACGCCTCGCCGAGTCCGCGCCCGAGCGCTCCGCCGACACGATGCGGATGGTCGCCGAGACCGGCCGCTCCGCGCTCGGCGACATGCGCCGCCTGCTGGGCGTGCTGCGCGCGGACGAGGGCGAGACGGCCGAGCACCAGCCCCAACCCGGCGTCGGTGAGCTGACCGAACTGGTCGAGCGGTTCCGCGCGGCAGGCATGGCCGTGCGCGTCACGATCACCGGAGACGCGCCGACCGACATCGGGCAGCAGCTCACTGTCTTCCGCGTCGTGCAGGAGGGACTCACCAACGCCCTGCGCTACGGGCGCCTGGCGAACGTCGTCGAGGTCGTCATCCGGTACCGGCCCGACCGCATCGCGATCACCGTCGAGGACGATGCGGCCGTGCACGAGCAGCCGGCCGGCGGCTCCGGCCGCGGACTGATCGGGCTGCGCGAGCGCGTCGCCCTGTATGGCGGCACCCTCGACGCGGGGCCGCGGAGTCCCGTGGGCTGGCGCCTCCACGCCGAGTTCGACGCGGTGCGGCCGCCCTCCGCGTCCGCGACATCCCCTTCCCCTTCCCTGCCCGCCGTCCCTGAGGCGACGGGCGCGACCGGCACCACCATCAGCTCCGAGGAGACGCCATGACCGACACCACTCCCCTGCGCATCCTGCTGGTCGACGACCAGTCGCTCGTCCGGCTCGGGTTCCGGATGGTCCTCGAAGCGGAGCCCGACCTGCACGTCGTCGGCGAGGCGGCGGACGGGACGGAGGCCGTGCGGCTCGCCGTCGAGACGCGGCCCGACGTGATTCTGATGGACGTGCGCATGCCGTCGATGGACGGCATCGAGGCGACCCGGCGCATCGTCGCGGCCAACCCCGACGCCCGGATCATCATCCTCACCACGTTCGACCTCGACGAGTACGCCTTCGGCGGGCTCCGTGCGGGCGCGAGCGGGTTCCTGCTCAAGGACGCCCGGCCGGACGACCTGATCGCGGCCATCCGGGCGGTGGCCGCGGGCGACGCCGCCGTCAGCGGCCGCGTGACCCGCTCGATGCTCGAACTGTTCGCCGATCGCCTGCCGCAGGGCGCGTCGCCGTCCGCGGCCGGCGACGATGCCGCGGCCGCGCTGACGCCGCGCGAACGCGAGATCCTGCTCGCGATGGCCGACGGGCTGACCAACGGCGAGATCGGCGCGAAATTCTTCCTGACCGAGTCCACGGTCAAGACCCACGTCGGCCGGGTGCTCTCGAAGCTGCACCTGCGCGACCGGGTGCACGCGGTCATCTTCGCCTACGACAACGGGCTCATCGATCGCTGACACCACTCCTGGATCCAGCCCGCACCAAGGCGGCCCTCGCTAGGCTCGGACACGTATGGGAATTCTGAAGAGCACATTCTGGACCGAGATCGGCACGTGGGCGATCGCCGCCGGGTGGAAGGTCTTGACCGCCGTCCTGATCATCGTGGGCGCCTTCCTGCTCAGCTGGCTGCTGCGCGTGGTGATCCGCCGCGTGGTCAAGCAGATCGTGAGCGGAGTGAAGAAGGGGCAGAGCGTCACCGACACGCAGGCGCTCGTGGCCTCCCCGCTCGCCGCCGTCCGCGTCGTCCAGCGCACACGCACGCTCGGTTCCGTCCTGAGCAACATCGTGAACGTGACGATCGGGATCATCGCGATCATCCTCGTCATCAATGTCTTCGCGTCGGAAGTGCTGGGCTCCTTCGCCTTGCTGACCGCCGCGATCGGCGCCGGTCTCGGTTTCGGCGCGCAGAACATCGTCAAGGACGTGCTCAACGGCCTCTTCATGGTGATGGAGGACCAGCTCGGCGTCGGCGACGTCGTCGACCTCGGCTCGGCGACGGGTGTGGTCGAGTCGGTCGGCATCCGCGTCACCCAGGTGCGGGATGTCAACGGCACGCTGTGGTTCGTCCGCAACGGCGAGATCGTCCGGGTCGGCAACATGTCCCAGGGCTGGTCGCGGGTCATCATCGACCTCGCGGTGCCCTACGACACCGACATCGAGGCCGTGCAGGAGAAGATGCTCGCCACCGCCACGGCGCTGGCGACCAATCCGAAGTGGCGCTCGCGCATCCTCGAGAAGCCCGAGCTCTGGGGGCTGGAGTCGATCTCGGCCGACGCCATGGTCATCCGCATCGTGCTGAAGACGCGCACGACCGCGAAGGACGACGTGTCGCGCGAGCTGCGCATCCAGCTCAAGCAGGCGCTGGACGAGATGGGCGTGAAGCTGCCCTCGCTCTCCGCCGTCGTGCTCAGCGGGTTCGACAGCGCGGGCAGCGTGAGCGGGGCCAAGCCGCCGCGCACGCGCCCGGTGCAGGCCGTGCCGGAGAAGCCGCTCACCGGTCGCAAGGCGCGTGCCGCGGCCAAGCGTGCCGCCGTGAACCCCAACGCGATCCGGATCACGCCGGGCGCGTCGGCGGCCACGCTGCCGCGCACGCCGAAGCAGCCCGCCGCGGAGAAGGCTACGCCGGCCCCGAAGAGCGGGCCGACGGACAAGGCGAAGCCGACGGACAAGCCCGCATCGGACAAGCCCGCATCCGGCAAGCCCGCGCCCGACGCGCCCGCGTCCGACGCGCCTCCTGCGACGCCGAAGCCGCGCACCTCCCCCAAGCCCCCGACCGAGCCTCCCGCGGAGTGACATGACCACCATCCCCGTCGGGCCGCCCTCCGGCCCGTCCTTCTACGAGCAGGTCGGCGGCCACGACACCTTCCGCCGGCTCGTGGACGCGTTCTACCGCGGGGTCGCCGCCGACCCGGTGCTCAAGCCGATGTACCCGGAGGAGGACCTCGGCCCCGCCGCCGAACGCCTCACCCTCTTCCTCGAGCAGTACTGGGGCGGACCGGGCACGTACAGCGCCGAGCGCGGGCACCCCCGTCTCCGGATGCGGCACATGCCCTTCAGGGTCAACCCCGACGCCCGCGATCGCTGGCTGACCCACATGCGTGCGGCCGTCGACGAGCTCGGGCTGCCTCCACTGCAGGAGGAGACGCTCTGGAGCTACCTGGAGCGCGCTGCGTTCGCTATGGTCAACACATTCGAGGAGTAGCCCTCGAGCCCGACGTGCCGAAGGAGACACGCCATGCCGTCTGAATCCGACAAGCACGCCGCCCCCGACGCCCTCGTGGTCGGGGCCGGCCTGGCCGGTCTCGTCGCCGCCTCCGAGCTGCTCGACGCGGGGCGCCGCGTGACCATCGTCGAGCAGGAGCCCGCCGCCTCCCTGGGCGGACAGGCGTGGTGGTCGTTCGGCGGGCTCTTCCTCGTCGACTCGCCGGAACAGCGTCGGATGGGCGTGCACGACTCGCTCGCCCTCGCCCGGCAGGACTGGTTCGGCTCCGCCGGCTTCGACCGCGAGGAGGACCACTGGCCGCGCCGCTGGGCCGAGGCCTACCTCCAGTTCGCCGCCGGCGAGAAGCGCGCCTGGCTGCACGGGAAGGGCGTGCGCTTCTTCCCGGTCGTCGGCTGGGCGGAGCGCGGCAGCGGGGCGGCGGGCGGCCACGGCAACTCCGTCCCCCGCTTCCACATCACCTGGGGCACCGGCCCCGGCGTCGTCGCCCCCTTCGTCGCGCGCGTGCAGGCGGGCGTCGCGGCCGGCCGCGCGCGCATCCTGCACCGCCACCGCGTCGACGAGCTCATCGTGGAGGACGGGCGCGTCACCGGCGTGCGCGGCGCCGTCCTCGCCCCGGACACCGCCGCGCGCGGGGCCGCGAGCAACCGGGAGGTCACCGGCGACTTCGAGCTGCGCGCGCCCGCGGTCATCGTGACCAGCGGCGGCATCGGCGGCAACCACGACCTCGTCCGCGCCGCGTGGCCCGAGCGCCTCGGCACCCCGCCCGACTTCATGCTCTCGGGCGTGCCGGCGCACGTGGACGGCCGGATGCTCGGGATCGCCGAGAAGGCGGGCGCCCACCTGATCAACGGCGACCGGATGTGGCACTACACCGAGGGAATCCAGAACTGGGACCCGGTCTGGGCGCGGCACGGCATCCGCATCCTCCCCGGCCCGTCGTCGCTCTGGCTCGACGCCCGCGGCGAGCGGCTGCCCGCCCCGCTCTTCCCCGGGTTCGACACCCTGGGGACGCTCGAGCACCTGCGGCGGATCGGCTCGGACTACAGCTGGTTCATCCTCACCCAGAAGATCATCGAGAAGGAGTTCGCGCTCTCCGGCAGCGAGCAGAACCCCGACCTGACCGGCAAGGACGTGAGGCTGCTCGCCAAGCGCGTCGCGCCCGGCGCGCCCGGACCGGTCGAGGCGTTCAAGGAGAAGGGCGCCGACTTCATCGTCGCCGACACCCTCGACGAACTGCTCGCCGGGATGCAGCGCCTCAGCGAGGTGCCGCTCGACACCGAGCTGGTGACCAGGCACGTGCGCGAACGCGACCGCGAGATGGACAACGACTTCGGCAAGGACCTCCAGCTCGCGGCCATCCGCGGCGCCCGCGCCTACCGCGGCGACAAGCTCATCCGGGTGGCGAGCCCGCACAAGCTGCTCGACCCGAAGGCCGGCCCGCTCATCGCGGTGAAGCTGCACATCCTCACGCGCAAGAGCCTCGGCGGCATCGAGACTGATCTGGACGCGCGCGTCCTCGGCTCCGACGGCGAGCCCATCCCCGGCCTCTACGCGGCGGGCGAGGCGAGCGGTTTCGGCGGCGGCGGCGTGCACGGCTACCGGGCGCTGGAGGGCACCTTCCTCGGCGGGTGCCTGTTCTCCGGGCGCACAGCCGGACGAGCGGCGGCGCGGGCGGTCTGAGCCCACGCCGCGCCCCCGCGGGGCGCCGGAGCTACATCCGGAGCGACCAGGCCTGGCGCTTGATGAGCGTGTGGCCGCGCTGGGTCGTCAGGCGCGTCCACGTGCCGGTCTCCAGCACGGTCACCGGCTCCTCCGGGTCGAGGAAGCCCAGGCTCTCCGCAGCGAACGCGGCTCCGGCCGGGACGTACTCCAGGCCGTCGATCGGACGGCCCCACACCTCGGCCCGCACGCGCTGGACGAGCTGCTCGCCCGTGCCCTCCGGCAGGGCGTCCGCGATCTCGGCGATGCCGGCGCGCGCGGTCGCCTCCATCAGCTCGTAGGTCGTCTCGCCCACCGGGCGCCAGCCGCCCCGGGGCGGCGAGATGCCCGCCCAGGTGACCGTGGACACCTCGAGCGGCAGTCGCACGCCCACCGGTCCGGCGGGTGCGTCGTCCGCCTCCGCAGCCTCCCGGACCCGGGCGAGCCGATCGAGCAGCGAGCGGATCGGGACCACCGCGTCGAACGACACCTCGTCATCCGTCGCGAACGTCCGCAGGCCCAGCACGGTGGGGGTCTGATCGAGCAGCCCCCTCGGATAGAGGATGGCGGTGTACACCGCCAGCACGCCGGATCCTGCGATCAGGCGCACGGAGCCCTCCTCGACACGGGCCGCTCGAGACAGATAGGTCTGGAGGTCGGCGACGGCGAGGCTGTCAACGAGGGAAAACGACTGGTTCATCGGACCTCTAAACTACTAGAGACATCGGACGGAGACACTGTGAGCGAGCCATTGGCATCCCTTCTGACCGCCCTCGATCTCACCGACACCGGTGCGCGCACCAGTGAGGACATCTTCACCGGGCCCTCCCAGTGGATGCCGCTGGGCCGCGTGTTCGGCGGCCAGGTGCTCGCGCAGTCGATCGTCGCGGCGACCCGCACGGTCGGAGACGACCGCCCCATCCACTCGATGCACGGCTACTTCCTGCGCCCGGGCGACGTGAACCTGCCGATCACCTTCTCGGTCGACCGCATCCACGACGGCCGGTCGTTCTCGACCCGGCGCACCCAGGCCTACCAGAACGGCCTCCCGATCCTGTCGATGATCGCGTCGTTCCAGGATGAGGACGAGGGGCTCGAGCACCAGGTCACCATGCCGCAGGGTCTGCCGGAACCCGAGTCGCTGCCGTCGTCGGCGTCCAGCCTGGAGGACGTGCGGCATCCCGTCGCGCAGTACTGGGCGAGCGAGCGGCCGTTCGACATGCGCCACGTCACGTCACCCGTCTACCTGAGCGTCGAAGGCGAGCACGTCGCGCAGCAGGCGGTCTGGTTCCGCGCCATCGGTGAGCTCCCCGACGACCCGGCGTTGCACCGAGCGGCCCTCGCCTACGCGAGCGACTACACGATCATGGAGTCGATCATGCGCCGCCACGGCGTCGCCTGGGCCGACCCGGGACTCAAGGCCGCGAGCCTCGACCACGCGATGTGGTGGCACCGCCCGGCCCGCGTCGACGAGTGGCTGCTGTACACGCAGGAGTCGCCCAGCGCGAGCGGCGGCCGCGGCCTGGCCCAGGGCCGCATCTACAGCCGTGACGGCCGTCTGGTCGCGAGCGTCGCCCAGGAGGCGATGATCCGCGTGCCGGCCGAGCGGCGCGACTGAGCTCGGAGCCTCCGCCGGGCGCGCGTCAGCCGAAGCTGCTGCGCAGGAGCACGGTGCCGTCACCCGCGGACCGGATGTCGATGGCGGCGATGTCGGCCACCGCGACGCTGGTCGTCGCCGTCGGGACCACGGTCGTCCCCTCCTCCGCGGTCCACGTCGAGATCTGCGTCTCGTGCCCCTGCCGGTCGGTGACGACCATCGCGTAGGTCCACGAGTGCGTGCCCTGGTCGTCGCCGACCCGTGCGTAGCTGCAGCGGGACGTGATGCGCGTGCCCCAGGGCTCGGCGGTCAGCCGCAGATCCGCGGTGAGCGCGCTGGGCTCCACCTGCTCCATGGTGATGGCCTTCGCCTCCTGTGTCGTCGGCGTGAGCACGGACGGCAGGACGAAGGCGAGCACCCCGACGAGGAACACCGCGGCAGCTGCCGCGATCCCGGCGGTGAGCCAGCGGGTGCGCACGCGGTGGCGGCGCGCGCGCTTCACCAGGAGGGGCAGCACCTCGGCGCCCACTCCGGCAGCCTCGGGAGCGGGCGAGGGCTCCGTGAGCGCCGCGAGGCCTTCCTCGCGCGGCAGCAGTCCGAGGAGCCCGGGCATGCCGGCCAGTTCGGAGACAGCGGCCGCGCAGCGATCGCACTCCCCCAGGTGCTCCTCGTAGGCCCGCCGGTCCGCCGGCGACAGTGCGCCGAGGACGTACGCCGCGTCCCAGGTGGCGAACTCGTCGTGCGTCGTCATCGCTCCGTCACTCCCTTCTCCTGCAGTGCGAGGCGCAGTGCCCGCAGCCCGTAATGGAGGCGGGACTTCACCGTGCCCTCGGGAACGTCCAGCTCCCGCGAGATCTCCGCGATCGAGCGGCCGCCGTAGTACGCGTGCACGATCACGGCGCGGTGCTCGTCGGACAGCTCGGCCAGCGCGTCCGACACCAGCCAGGCGTCGAGCACCGCGTCGGACTCGCTGGCGGCGGACGTCACCTCGGGCAGCGTGTCCGTGCCGAACTCGTGCTGGTCGTGCGCGCTGCGCTTCGTGTCGATCACCAGGTTGCGGGCGACCGTGAAGAGCCACGCGCGTGCCGAGTGCTGCGACTGGTCGAGCACGGCGGGACGGCGCCACGCGCGGAGCAGGGTCTCCTGCACCACGTCGTCGGCCAGTGCTCGGTCGCCGGTGAGGTGCACCACATAGCGCCACACGGCCTGCGAGTGCTGCTCGTGCAGCTCGCGCAGCAGACGCGCGTCGTCGTCCGGCATGCCTCACCTCCCGTCCCCGTCGAGGATGACACGGTGCACGCGTGCAGAAAGTTCAACGGATCCGCAGATCGGATGAACCGTCCGGCGCGCGCATCCGTGCCTATGGTGAAGAAGACGCTACGCCGACCGAGAGGACTCCGCATGAACGACGCCACACCCCTCACCCGCCGCACCCTCGTCCACATCGGCGGGGTGACGGCCGCCGGGGCCGGCGCGCTGCTGCTCGCCGCCTGCACTTCCGACGGCCCCTCCGACGCGGGCGGGTCCGGGTCGGGTGGATCCGGGTCGGTCGGTTCAGGAGGCGGCGGGACGACCACGGTCGCCCTGTCGTCGATCCCGGTCGGCGGGGCCGTCTCCGCGTCGATCGGTTCGGCCCCGGTCGTCGTCTCGCAGCCCACGGCGGGGAAGGTCGTCGCGTTCAGCGCGGTCTGCACCCACCAGGGCTGCACGGTCGCCCCGCAGGGCAAGGAGTTCGACTGCCCCTGCCACGGCTCGAGATTCGACGCCGCGACCGGGGACGTGCTGAACGGACCGGCGCGCGATCCCCTCCCGAAGTTGACGGCGACCGTGAGCGGCGACACGGTCACGGTGACGAGCTAGCCGATCATGGAGGTCAACGGTCTTCCGCTGCACGTCCTCCTGGCGCACTTCGTCATCGTGCTGGTGCCCCTGACCGCTCTGTGCGCGCTCGCGGTGCCGTTGTGGCCGGCCGCACGGCGACGGCTCGGGATCGTCACGCCCTTGCTGGCACTCGCGAACGTCGTGCTGGTGCCGATCGTGACGGATGCCGGCGAGTGGCTGGAGGCGCGCGTCCCCTCGACCCCGCTCATCCAGCAGCACGCGGCGCTCGGGAAGGGCCTCTACCCCTGGGTCATCGCGCTCTTCGTCTTCACGGCGCTCCAGTGGGCGTGGTTCTTCTTCGTCGACCGGCCCGGCCGGGCGCGGCGGCCGTCGACGACGGTTCGGACGGTGGTGATCGTCGTTCTGGCCGTCATCGCCGCGGTGCTGGCCGCGGGGACGATCGTCGACGTCGTGCTGATCGGGGAGGCCGGCTCCCGCGCCGTCTGGGAGAACTCGTTCGCGCCGACTCCCGTGCCGACGCCGGGCACCACTTCGACGCCGTAGGTCAGCCGCGCTTGGTGAACTGCACCGGCTCGTCGAGGTAGGGCGTCCACGCGGCGCGCTCGGTTTCGTTGATCCGGCGCGGCCGCTGCGTGCCGGCGTCGACGAGCACGATCGTGGTCGCGGCGCGGGTAAACAGGGTGCGCGGCTCGGTGCCCTCGGGCGACCACACCTCGTAGCAGACCTCGAGGCTGGCGCCCCCGAGCCGGCCGAGCCAGAGCTGCACGTCGAGCGGCGGCCGCAGGTACGGGATGGGCGCGAGGTACTCGATCTCCTGCCGCGCGATCAGCGTGAGCGTGTCGGCGCCCGGTCGCCCGTCGAGGACGGCGGTCGATCCTCCGACCGCCGCCTCGGCGTCGTCGGTGACCCAGAACGCCTCGATGCGCGCCTCTTCGAGCAGGCGCAGCATCTCGGCGTTGTTGACGTGCCCGTACGCGTCCAGGTCGCTCCAGCGGAGCTTGATCGGTACGTGCAGTCGCATGGGTCTCCTCCGGTGGTGACTAGTCGCGCGTGAGCTTGCGGTACGCGGAGCGGTTCGGCTTCGCGGCGTCCGGGCCGAGGCGCTCGACCTTGTTCTCCTCGTACGCCTCGAAGTTACCTTCGAACCAGTACCAGTTGGCCGGGTCCTCGTCGGTGCCCTCGTAGGCCAGGATGTGCGTGGCGATGCGGTCGAGGAACCACCGGTCGTGGGTGATGACCACGGCGCAGCCGGGGAACTCGAGCAGCGCGTTCTCGAGGCTCGAGAGGGTCTCGACGTCGAGGTCGTTGGTCGGCTCGTCGAGCAGCAGGAGGTTGCCGCCCTGCTTGAGCGTCAACGCGAGGTTGAGGCGGTTGCGCTCACCACCGGAGAGCACGCCCGACTTCTTCTGCTGGTCCGGGCCCTTGAAACCGAAGGTCGAGACGTAGGCGCGCGACGGCACCTCGGTCTTGCCGACCTGGATGTAGTCGAGCCCGTCGGAGACGACCTCCCAGACGTTCTTGTTCGGGTCGATGCCGCCGCGGCTCTGGTCGACGTACGAGATCTTGACGGTCTCGCCGACCTTCAGGTCGCCGCCGTCGAGGGGCTCGAGACCGACGATCGTCTTGAAGAGCGTGGTCTTACCCACGCCGTTCGGGCCGATGACGCCGACGATGCCGTTGCGCGGCAGCGTGAAGGTCAGGCCGTCGATGAGCGTGCGGTCGCCGAAGCCCTTCTGGAGGTTCTTCGCGTCGATGACGATCTGGCCGAGACGCGGTCCCGGCGGGATCTGGATCTCCTCGAAGTCGAGTTTGCGTGTGCGCTCCGCCTCGGCAGCCATCTCCTCGTAGCGCGCCAGACGCGCCTTCGACTTGGCCTGTCGACCCTTGGCGTTGCTGCGCACCCAGTCGAGCTCCTCCCCGAGGCGCTTCGCGAGCTTGGCGTCCTTCTTGCCCTGGACCTCCAGGCGCTCGCGCTTCTTCTCGAGGTAGGTCGAGTAGTTGCCCTCGTACGGGTACAGGTGACCGCGGTCGACCTCGGCGATCCACTCGGCCACGTGGTCGAGGAAGTACCGGTCGTGGGTCACGGCGAGCACGGCACCGTGGTACTTGGCCAGGTGCTGCTCGAGCCAGAGCACGCTCTCGGCGTCGAGGTGGTTGGTGGGCTCGTCGAGGAGCAGGAGATCGGGCTTCTGGAGCAGGAGCTTGCAGAGCGCGACACGGCGCTTCTCACCACCGGAGAGGGTGTTGACCGGCCAGTCGCCCGGCGGGCAGCGCAGCGCGTCCATCGCCTGCTCGAGCTGGGAGTCGAGGTCCCACGCGTCCGCGGCGTCGATCTGCTCCTGCAGCGTGCCCATCTCGGCCAGCAGGGTGTCGAAGTCGGCGTCGGGGTCGGCGAGGAGGCCCGAGATCTCGTTGAAGCGGTCGACCTTGCCCTTGATGTCGCCGACGCCCTCCTGGACGTTCTCCAGGACCGTCTTGCTCTCGTCGAGCAGCGGCTCCTGCATGAGGATGCCGACGGAGTATCCGGGGGTCAGCTTCGCATCGCCGTTGGACGGCGTGTCGAGGCCCGCCATGATCTTGAGGATCGTGGACTTACCGGCACCGTTCGGGCCGACCACACCGATCTTGGCACCCGGGAGGAACGCCATGGTGACGTCGTCCAGGATGACCTTGTCGCCGACCGCTTTGCGGGCGCGCACCATCGAGTAAATGTATTCGGCCACGTTTCTTCTCTAACTCCCTGTCGTCCGCTCGGCGCGCGTCGGAGCACATCCCGATCGCCGCCCTGTACGAGGATACCGGCTGCGACGCGCCGGAGCCCGCCCGCTACCAGTCGATCGGCCGCGTCTGGCCGATGAGGCACGCGCCGCCGACGAGCACCGGCGTCGTCTCGCTGTTGTAGCCGCCCGCGTCGGCGCCGTTCTGCCCGATCAAGCAGGCGTCGCCCATCTTGACCGAGAACTGGATGCTGTTCGCCTTCAGCCCGATCGTGGTCGTGTCCACCGTGACCTGCATGTCGGCCTTCGTGAAGCCCGCCGCCACCAGGGCGTCGATGAAGTCGCGGCCCTTCGCGTCGGGGTTCGCGGCGAGCGTCGCCTGGTTGACCTTGTTGAAGAAGGGCAGGTTCTGTTCAGCCGTGCCGCCGGGCACGAGCTCGGGTGCGGCCGCGCCCGTCGCGGTCGGAGTCGGGGTCGACGTGGGCGTGGGGCTCGCCGACGGCTTCGCGCCTGGGGTGCATCCGGTCAGCGCGAGCGCGAGCACGGTGGCGGCGAGGGCGGCCGATGCGGCGCCGGTCCGGGCTCGGGAGGCACGCGTGCGGGGCGTGGGCCGGCTGCGGAGGACAGGGCGTCGCGTCATGGGGTACACGTTATCGATCCTTCGCTGGAGATGCGTCGGGAGACACCCGCGCACGCACGAATGCCGACCGGCCTCCGGCGAGGTCGTGGCCGATCGCCATCGCCTCCACCTCCGCCGTGACACCAGGCTGCTCCCCCGCCCACTCGCGGATGACCAATCGCCCGACGACCAGCACGGGGTCGCCGGCCTCCAGCGAGCCGGCCGCCGCGACCGCGAGCCGACGGAGCGCACTCACCGTGAACCAGCTGCCGTCGCGCGACGCCGCGGCGGACAGCAGGCGGAAGGTGGTGACCGCCAGCCCCTCCGCGGTGACCAGGTGACGAGGCCGCGAGGCGACCACGCCCCGGACCGTGAACGATGCGTCCATCCATCCATCCCTCCTGCCGTCCGACCGGTGCCGGGCGTGGTCCCAGCCTGGCGCGGCCCCCATCCCCGACGACCCTCACGTCGGTATCCGTGGAGAACCCGCGGGCAGAACGTCCTGTGGAGAGCCGCACGCGGATGCGCGACACAGCGCGGCGGCTGCGCTCCACAGCTCCCACCCGCGGTTACCATCGGCGCATGCACTGGTGGAATGACTTCGTCGATTGGTTCTTCGCACCGGCCACCCGGCCGGTCATCTTCTACGGCGCCGTCCTCGCGGTCGCCGTCATCGTGTCCGGCCTGCTCGCCGCCTGGATCGCCCGCGGAGCCCTCAAGGGTCTCCTCTCGCGCACCGACCGGCAGCAGAAGGCGTCCGCGATCGCCGCGCTCGTCGACGCCGCGACCGAGGCCTCCGTCTGGAACTCCCTCACCCCCGCCGAGCAGATCCTCTCCGACCGCGCGGTCGGCCAGGCCGACATCCTCGTGCGCCTCCTGCCCATCAAGGGCTCGGGCGTCGCGGCCAACTGGGCCGGCCACCAGCTCGCGGAGATGAAGCGCGCCTCCGCGACGTTCGGCTACCAGCTCGACCCGGCCATCGCGGAGTTCCGCGACCGGCTCATCGAGTGGCAGAACAAGCCGGGCCGCGCACGCAAGATCTTCCAGAACGACCTCGAGCGCTGGCGCTTCGAAAACACCGATGGCGAGCGCAGCGTCCTGCAGCAGCAGGATGCGTGGGTCGCCCAGCAGCACCACGAGCAGTATGCGGCGCCTGCCGCGTCGGAGCAGACGACGGCCGACAGCGGCCCGCTCAGCGCGCTGACGACGCCGGTCGACACCGGCGAGGGCAACGACACCGCCCCGACCTCGCGCCTCGGTCAGCCCGTCTGATCACGCCTCGACGCGTCACCACCCGAACGAGAGGGGGCGCCGGCTTCGTGCCGGCGCCCCCTCTCGCGTTCCACGGCGGCGCCGCGGGTCGACCTCACTCGGAGTAGTCGCCGCGCTCCTGCCACCAGGAGTCGAACATGCTGGCCGGGACGCGCCGCTTGTGCTCCGTCGCCAGGTACCGGGCTTCGATGGCCGCCGCGTTCTCCTCCGGGACCTCCCGCCCCTCCAGGAAGTCGTCGATGATCGCGTAGCTGAGGCCGAGGTTGTCCTCGTCGGTCTGGCCCGGGTTGTGGTCCAGGAGGTCCGCCGTCGGCGCTTTCTCGTACAGGCGCGCCGGGGCGTCCAGCTGCTGCAGGAGCGCCTTGCCCTGCCGCTTGGTCAGGCCCGTCAGCGGAAGCACATCGGTCCCGCCGTCGCCGTACTTCGTGAAGAAGCCGGTCACCGCCTCCGCCGCGTGGTCGGTGCCGACCACGAGCAGGCGGCGCTGGCCCGCGATCGCGTACTGCGCGACCATGCGCAGCCGCGCCTTCACGTTCCCCTTCGTGAAATCCGTCATCGCATCGCCGACGGCGTCCGCGTACTCGTCCTGCACGCCGTCCGTGCCGCGCTGGATGTTGAACGTCACCGTGCGCTGCGGCCGGATGAACGAGAGCGCGAGCTGCGCGTCGTCCTCGTCGTGCTGCACCGCGTAGGGCAGGCGCACGGCGATGAACTCCGCCTCGACGCCGCGCTCGGCGAGGCGCTCGACCGCGAGCTGGCAGAGCCGCCCCGCGAGCGAGGAGTCCTGGCCGCCGCTGATGCCGAGGACGAAGCCGGAGGCGCCCGTCGCCGTGAGATAGCGGACGAGGAAGTCGACCCGCTTCTCGACCTCGGCGGCCGCGTCGATGGTGGGGCTGACGTTCAGTTCGTCGATGATCCGTGCCTGCAGTTCGCGCATGTGCCAACGATATCCCCGGCTCGTTTCGGCCGTGTGAACGGGCCTTCCAGATCGCGAGAGGCTGCGGATACCATCAGCGCATGTCCCCCGACATCGCCACCGTCGTGATCGTCCCGCTGCTCGCGGTGGCGGCGCCGATCCTGGCGCGGCTGGTCGGGCGGGTGGCGGCCATCCCCCTCGTCGTGTTCGAGATCGTGCTGGGGCTGCTGGTCGGGCCGAGCGTGCTGGGCTGGGTGCCCGCGAGCGACGCGCTGCACGCCGTCTCGAACTTCGGGCTCGCGTTCCTCTTCTTCATGGCGGGCAACGAGATCGACTTCCCCGCCATCGCGGGCCGGCCGTTGCGGCGCGCGTCACTGGGCTGGCTGATCTCGCTGGTGGCGGGCGTCCTCATCGCCGTCCTCCTGTCGCCGTCGTTCGTCACCGCCGTGTACGTGGGCATCGCGCTCACGTCGACCGCCCTCGGCACACTGATGCCGGTGCTCCGGGATGCGGGCGAGCTGCGCACACCGTTCGGGCGCGCCGTCACCGCGGTGGGCGCGGTCGGAGAGTTCGGGCCGCTGCTGGCGATCTCCCTGTTCCTGAGCGGCCGCAAACCGCTCGCCGCCGCCCTCGTGCTCATCGGGTTCGCGGTCGTCGCCGGGGCCGCCGTCTGGTTCGCGTCCCGCGGCGCGCATCGCGGTTTCCATCGGCTGGTGCGCGCGACGCTGCACACGAGTGGTCAGTTCGCGGTGCGCTTCGTCGTGCTGGTGATCGCCGCGCTCGTCGGCCTCAGTCTCGCGCTCGGTCTCGACATGCTGCTCGGCGCCTTCGCGGCCGGCGTCATCTGCCGCGTCCTGCTCTCCGGGGGCGACGAGGAGGACGCCCACCAGATCGAGGGCAAGCTCGAGGCCGTGGCGTTCGGCGTGCTCGTGCCCGTGTTCTTCATCACGACGGGCATCACCTTCGACCTGCGCGCGCTCGTCTCCGACCCGCACGCGCTGCTCCTGCTGCCGATCTTCCTCGTGCTGCTGCTGGTGGTCCGGGGGCTGCCCGGCTCGCTCGCCGCGCCGCCCGGATCGACGTTCGCCGATCGCGCGTCCATCACGCTCTTCAGCGCCACCGGCCTCCCGATCATCGTCGCCGTCACGGGGATCGGCGTCTCCGCGGGCGAGCTGGAACCGGGTACGGCGACTGCGCTCGTCGGCGCCGGGATGCTCTCGGTGCTGATTTTCCCGCTGGTCGCGCTCGTGCTCCGCAAGCGCTCCTCCGACGGGGGCGAGCGGCCGGCCGACCCGGATCACGTCCCGGTCGTCGGCTGACCGCTACGGGACGCGGGTGACCGCGCGCGCCAGGATCGCCGTCGTGAGGGCCTCGATCGGCTCGCTCGCCGCGGCCGGGTTCGACAGCAGCGTGAAGTCCACGTGTCCCAGCTCCGGCAGCGCGAAACGGTTCGTGACCTTGACCAGATCGGTCGGGATGAGGGACCGCGGGAACACCGCCACGCCGATCCCCGCGCGCACCGCCGCGAGCACCCCGTTGACCTCGCGGGTGTTGCACGTGATCCGCCAGGTGCGGCCCGCCTCCTCCAGCGCGTCGATCGCGACCTGCCGGCTGAGGCTCGTGCCCTGGTAGGCGATCAGCGGCAGCGGCTGGTCGGGATCGAAGACCGTCTTCTCCTGGCCCATCCAGACGAGTTCGTCGGTCGCGACGACCGTGCCCTCGGTCGTCCCGGGGTTCTGCTTGATGAAGATGAGGTCGAGGTGCCCCGCCTTCAAGCGCCGGTGCAGCGGACCCGACTGGTCGACGGTGAGCTCCAGGTTGATCTGGGGATGCTGCTGGCGGAAGTGCCGCAGGATGCGCGGCAGCGTGGTGATCGCCAGGTCGTCGGCGGCGCCGAACCGCAGCCGGCCGCGCATCGCGGACCCGCTGAAGTAGCGGTCGGCCTCCGCGTGGGCCGCGAGGATCGTGCGGGCGAACCCGGCCATGGCGTCGCCGTTGTCGGTCAGCCGCACCTCGCGGGTGTCGCGGGCGACCAGCTGACGTTTGGCCGCTTCCTCCAGCCGACGCACGTGCTGGCTGACGGTCGGCTGGCTGATGCCGAGCCGCCCCGCCGCGCGCGTGAAGCTGCGCGTGTCGGCCACGGCGAGGAAGGTGCGGAGCAGCACGGGATCGAACATCATCCATCCATTCGGAAAGCCAATAGGAGTTATAGCTTCGATTGGACCAAACAATACCCCGCCGCGACGTACAGTCGAAGGAGCCCATATACGGAACCAGACATCTCGATACACACGCAAGGAATCTCGTGGCGACCTCCACAGCAGCAGCCCCGCCGACCGGCCCCATGCCCGTGCTCAGCACGCGGCCCCCGTGGAGGGAGACCTTCGTCTCGCTCCGCGTCCGCAACTACCGCATCTTCGCCGCGAGCAACCTCGTCGCCAACACGGCCGTCTGGATGCAGCGCATCGCGATGGACTGGCTCGTGCTCCAGCTGTCCGGGAGCGTCGCGGCGGTCGGCATCACCGTCTTCATGCAGTTCACGCCGATGCTCGTCCTCGGCCTCTACGGCGGGGTGCTGACCGACCGCTACTCGAAGCAGCGCCTGCTCATCATCACCCAGTCGGCGGCCTCGGGCCTCGCCGTCGCGCTCGCGGTCCTCACCCTGACCGGGAGCGTGCAGGTCTGGCACGTCTACCTCATCTCGTTCCTGCTCGGACTCGTCACCGTGGTCGACAACCCCGCGCGCCAAGTGTTCGTCAACGAGCTCGTCGGGCCGAAGTACCTGCGCAACGCGATCAGCCTCAACTCGTCGATCTTCCAGCTCGGCGGGCTCATCGGTCCCGCCGTCGCCGGCCTGCTGATCACGGCGGTCGGTGGAGGCTGGTCCTTCGTGATCAACGCGGGCGCCTGTCTCGCCGTCGTCGCCGCCCTCTGCACGCTGCGCCGCGACCAGCTGCACCGGTCCCCCGCCGCTCCCCGCGCCAAGGGCCAGCTGCTCGAGGGGATGCGCTACGTGCGCCGCAAGCCCGTCATCTTCTGGACCGTCGTCATGGTCGCGATCATCGCCGTCTTCGCCTTCAACATGCCGGTGTTCCTGGCCGCCTACGCCAATAACGTCTACGACGTCGGCGCGCAGGGCTACGGTCTCTTCAACGCTCTCGTCGCCGCCGGTGCACTCGCGGGGGCGCTCGCCTCCACGCGCCGCACCAGCGTCCGGCTCTCGATGGTGGTCGGCACGGCCGCCGCGCTCGGCGTCGTTCAGGCCCTCGCCGGCTTCGCGCCCAGCGAGATCGCCTTCGGCGTCCTGCTCGTCGGCATCGGCGTCGGCAACCTGCTCTTCATCACCGCCGCGAACTCCCTCGTGCAGATGTCGTCGAACCTGCAGATCCGCGGCCGCGTGATCTCGCTGTACATCCTCGTGCTCCTCGGTGGCCAGGCGATCGGCGGACCGGTCATGGGCTGGCTGGTGGAGGCGATCGGCCCGCACCTCGCCATGATGATCTCCGGCATCGTGCCCGCCCTCGCCGCGATCGTGATCGGCGTGCTCATCGCCCGCCAGGCGAGCCTCCGTCTCCGCTTCGGCCTCCGCGGCCGCCGCCCCGTCATCGCGATCGTGACACGCGCGGGAAAGAGCGGCGCGACGCTCTGACGCGCGCTCGCGTCGCGGGCGCCAATCGGGCCTGAGACGTCACGACACGCCCTTTTGCGCGACCTTTCGGGCCGCTGGAGGGCGTGTCGCGAGGTCTCGCAGCGCGCCAGGGTGGGAGGTGGCCTGCGGTATCCTTGTGGGCGCGCCCCCGTAGCTCAGCGGATAGAGCAGGAGCCTTCTAATCTCTTGGTCGCAGGTTCGATTCCTGCCGGGGGCACCACTGTGCGAGGTTTCCGCCGCACCACCTCTCGTGGTGCTTCTCATCTCTTGGTCGCAGGTTCGATTCCTGCCGGGGGCACCAGAGTGCCGGAACAGCTCTCGTGGTGCTTCTCATCTCTTGGTCGCAGGTTCGATTCCTGCCGGGGCACCACTGTGCCACGCGCTCTCGCGCAGCTTCAGACCGCCTTCGCCGCCGCCACGAGCACCTGCTGCAGCGTCGGCACCCCCTCGGCGCGGAAGACCTCGGCGCCGTCCGATCCCAGGACGATCACGGTGGGGGTCGAGCGGATGCCGTCGCGTTCCGCGCGGTCGAGGGCGCGCGTCACGTCGAGCTCGGTGACGGACAGCGCCGGAACGAGCCGGGCCGCCTCCGCGAGCACGGCGCGGGTCTGCATGCACGGTTCGCAGAAGGCCGACGTGTACAGGGTGAGTGCGATGCCCTCGGTGACGTCCCGGGCAACGGACGGTGACGAATCCACGCTGTCAGTGTACGTCGGGCGAACGGGCGACGACGATCGCGTCTCCCGGGGCGAGATGTCACCCGCGCGTCATCCGTGGCACCGAGAATCGCACCGTGAGCCGGTCCAGCTTCTCTCGGTACATCGCCCTCGGAGACTCGATCACCGAAGGGCTGTGCGACGCGGCCCCCGGACGCCAGGGCAGCTGGCTGGGCTGGGCCGACCGGCTGGCCGGCATCCTCGACGGGGACGCGCGGCTCGCCGGCCACACGCTCGAGTTCGCCAATCTCGCCGTGCGCGGACGCCGCATCGCCGACGTCGTCGCCGACCAGGTGCCGCACGCCGTCCGGCTGCGGCCCGATCTGGTGTCCGTGCTGATCGGCGGCAACGACCTGATGAGCGCGAAGGCCGATCCCGACGCGCTCGCGGCCGAGCTGGAGACCGGGGTGCGGGCACTGCGCGCAGCAGGATCGAACGTCCTGCTCGCCAACCTCTTCGACCCGCAGTTCGCGTTCTTCCTCAAACCGTTCCGCGGGCGGGCCGCCGTCTTCAACGCCAACATCTGGAGCATCGCCCGCGACCAGCAGGCGACCGTCCTCGACGTGTGGGGCGTGCGCGAGTTCCAGGAGGCCGGGATGTGGGCCTCCGACCGCGTGCACCTCAGCTCCCGCGGCCACCGGGCGCTCGCCAGCCTCGCCGCGCACACCCTCGGCATCCCCTACGCCGAGACGGCACCGCTCGAGGAGGCGACATCGGCCCCGGCCGCGGCTCCCGACCCTGCGCCGGACGAGATCCCGTTCCGCACCTGGTTGCGCGTGTACGCCATCCCGTGGGCCGGCCGCCGCCTCCGCCACATCTCCGCCGGCGACGGGATGGATCCCAAGCACCCGGTCCCGCGCCCGGTGCCGTGGGCCGTCGGAGGGCCGCACTAAGATCGAAGGCATGTCTAACTCCTCGGATCGACTGGTCTGGATCGACTGCGAGATGACCGGGCTCGACCTCGAGGTCGACGAACTGGTCGAGATCGCCGTCGTCATCACCGACTTCGAGCTGAACGTCCTCGACCCCGGGCTCAGCATCGTCATCAAGCCGGACGCCTCCGCGCTCGAGAACATGAACGACTTCGTGCGCGACATGCACACCACCTCGGGGCTCATCGAAGAGATCCCGAACGGGAAGAGCCTGGCCGAAGCCGAGTACGAGGTGCTGGAGTACGTGCTGAAGTTCGTCCCCGGCGCGCGCACCGCGCCACTGGCCGGCAACACCATCGGCACCGACCGCATGTTCCTCGCGAAGTACATGCCGCGCCTCGACAACCACCTCCACTACCGCAGTGTCGACGTCTCCTCGATCAAGGAGCTCTCCCGCCGCTGGTTCCCCCGCGTGTACTTCAACGCGCCCGGGAAGAACGGCGGACACCGCGCGCTCGCCGACATCCTGGAGTCCATCCGCGAGCTCGACTACTACCGCGCCGCAGCCTTCGTGGGCGAGCCGGGACCCACCACGGAGCACACCCAGGAGGTCGCCGCGGCCGTGGTGGAAAAATGGGCGCCGCGGATGTACTAGAATCGATGAGTTGCCTCGGCCGGATCACCTGAAACGGTCGCAGGACATGGTGGGTATAGCTCAGCTGGTAGAGCGCCTGGTTGTGGTCCAGGAGGTCGCGGGTTCAAGCCCCGTTACTCACCCCGAACGAAAAGCCCCGGTCTAGCGACCGGGGCTTTTCGCATACGCCCGGTTACCGCACGGAGCGAGTGCGGTGTCGCGGTACGTTTGCGCGTGCTCGACGGGGCGCAGACGTTCCGGGAGGGCGCAGTCGCGCTGGGCCGCGGCTCACTCCGGGCTGCGGTGCACGACGAAGAGGCCGCCGTGCAGCGGCAGGTGCGCACGCTCCGCGTCCGTCTCGACGAACGCGTCGATGACGGCGACGATGCGGCGATCCAGCTCGGCGACATCCTCCTCCGACAGGTGCAGGGCGAAGCGGGCGTAGGTGGCGATCGAGCCCGGCCCGGCCTCGGCCAGCTCCTGCTGGAACGCGTCCACCGGGGCCAGGCCCTCGGTCGCGTCGACCTCGTCCACGCCGACCGACAGCCACCAGCTGCGCCCGGTCGACCGGTAGGGCTTTTCCAGCGCGCCGCTCTCCCCCGTGCGCGCGGCCACGGGCTCCAGGAAACCGGCCTCCACCAACAGACGGACGTGATAGAGCGCCGTCCCCGGGTCGACCCCCAGCCGGTCGGCGAGCTGCTTGTTGGTCAGTTCCCGGTCGCCGCACAACCGGATGATCCGCATGCGCAGCGGATGCGACATCGCCTTGATCTCCGTGACGGTCGCCGGACGCCGCTTCGCTTCCGGGTCGATGCTCTGGTCGCGCTCCATGCCGCACACGCTACCGCTGATTGACTTCTCCCGCATCGATTGAATTCTGTCAATCAGTGTGCGAGGCTGCTCTGCGTGACCGCGAAACGACTCGGCGCCCCGTACTGGACGCTCTGGAGCTCGGCCGGCTTCTCCAACCTCGCCGACGGCGTGATGAAGGTCGCCCTCCCGCTGGTCGCGGTCCGCTACACGGACTCGCCGCTGCTGATCGCGGGCCTCGCCTTCGCGTTCTCGTTGCCGTGGCTGCTCTTCGCGCTCACGGCCGGCGCGCTGGCCGATCGCTGGGACCGGCGGCGCCTGATGATCGGCGCCAACATCGCGCGTGCCGTCCTGCTCGCGGCCCTCACGATCGCGGCGATCGCGGGCGCCGGCTCGATCTGGCTGCTCTACGTCGCCGCGATCTTCGTCGGGACGGCGGAGACGATCTACGACACGTCGTCGCAGTCGATCCTGCCCCAGCTCGTCGGGCGTGACGCCCTCTCCCGCGCGAACGGGCGACTCTACGCGGCCGAACTCACCGCCAACCAATTCATCGGGCCGCCCCTCGGCGGGTTCCTCGTCGCCGCGGGCGTCGGGCTGGCCTTCGGAGCGCCGGCCGCCCTCTGGCTCGTCGCCATCGGCCTGCTGCTGCTCCTTCGCGGAAACTTCCGCGCCGATCACCCCGGCACGACCACGATCCGTGCCGACATCGCCGAAGGGCTCCGCTTCCTCTGGAGCAGCACCCTGCTGCGCGTCCTCGCGTTCATGGTGGGCGGCTTCAACTTCGCGAGCAACGCGATGTTCACCGTGTTCGTGCTCTACGCCGTCGGCCCGGCCTCGCCGATGGGCCTCGACGACCCGGCCTACGGCCTCCTGCTCACCGCGTCGGCGCTCGGCAGCGTGCTCGGCACCTTCCTCGCCGAGGGCGCCGAGCGTCTCGTCGGCCGCTCCCGAGCACTCGCGATCTCGATCGCGGGCTCCGTGCTGACCGTCGCGACGCCCGCGTTCACCACCAGCCCGTGGATCATCGGCGCCGCTTTCTTCGTGGGCGGCGTCACGGTGTCCCTCTGGAACGTGATCACCGTGTCCCTGCGCCAGCGGGTGACCCCGCACCGGCTGCTCGGCCGCCTCAACAGCGCGTACCGCCTCCTGGCCTGGGGCACCATCCCGCTCGGTGCGGCGGCCGGAGGGATCGTCGCCCAGGTCTTCGGGCTGCAAACGGTCTTCATCGGCGCCGGCGTCGTCATCCTGTGCCTCCTCATAGGGATGATCTGGGTCACCGACGCGCGCATGGCCGAGGCGGAGGGGACCGTGCTGGAGCCGGAAGCGCGCGGCACCGAAAGGTGACGCGTACACGACTTTGCCAGGGATCGCACCCGAACCGTCCAGAGTGACCGCCTAACGTGGCCTGCTGACGACATCGAACGCCGTCCGTGCCACGCCGCGCGCGTCCTCGCCAGTCTTTCCCCCTCCTGGACGCCGCTTCGCGCGTTGCACACCCCGCGCCGCACGCAGCGCCCTTCCGGACCACGGGTCCATCGGACGCTTCCGTGCGTGTCGGCACGGGTTCCAGCCCGCCCGCCGTGCCCCCGCACGGCACGGCCACGCCCGCCGGAGCACTCCACGGGCCCGCCAGGCGGGGAAGCCCGACCCAGGAACCGAATGCTCAGCACCCTTCGCAACGCCATCCAGAAGTCCGACGTCCCGTTCGGCCGCATCGTCACCGGTGCCGCCGCCGTCCTCATGTCGGCCAGCCTCATCGGCCCCGCCCTGAGCGCGCAGCAGCAGAGCGAGCGCTCCACCCGCGAGCTCTCGGAATCGACCGGGATGCACCGCGAGCAGCTCTCGATCTACGACAAGATCGTGCGCGACCGCCTCGAGGCGGAGGCGAAGCAGACGCTCGCCACCGCGCAGGCGACCGTCGCCGCGAACGAGACGAAGACCGACGCGTCGGCAGCCAAGACCGCCATCGCCGGACTCGGCTCGTACACGAAGCTCGACGACAGCAAGCTCCGCTCGACCATCGACTCCACCACGGCCGCCACGACCGCCCTGGCCGCCGCCGGAGCAGAAGCCGATCGCGTCGCCGCCGAGGCCGCAGCCGCAGCAGCAGCCGCCGCCAACACGCCGGACGGCGCGAAGGCCGCCGCCCGCTCCATCGCCGCGTCGCAGTACGGCTGGGGCGACGACCAGTTCCAGTGCCTGAGCAGCCTCTGGCAGAAGGAGTCGAACTGGAACTACCAGGCCTCCAACGGCGGCAGCGGCGCCACCGGCATTCCCCAGGCGCTCCCCGGCAGCAAGATGGCCTCCTTCGGCTCCGACTGGGCCACCAACGCCACCACCCAAGTGAAGTGGGGGCTCGACTACATCTCGCGCTCGTACGGCACTCCGTGCTCGGCCTGGTCGCACTCGCAGTCCGTCAACTGGTACTGAGCGAGCGCCGTCCGCTCACCCGCGCGACGCCGGTAGACTCGCGCGGGTGAGCACCGTTCCCGCCTCCCCCTCCTCCAGCGCCGCGGAGGTCCGCGGCGCCCACCTCGTCGGCAGCGTCAACCTGCCCGATGCCGAGACCGTCTTCCGCACGGTCGGCGAGCGACTCGGCGACCGGATGCGCCGCATCCCGGACGGCGAGGTCGGCGAGCGGTTCTACTGGATCCAGTTCCAGACGCGGCGCTTCGACACGATGTCCGGGCTCTCCCGCATCGCCGTCGAGCCGTTCTATCTGCGCGAGCAGTTCGACGCGCGCCCGTTCCAGCTCGACGAGGGAGTCTCCGCCGACGACCTCGTCTTCCCCGACCTCGGCTACGCGGCCGCCGCGCTCGAGTCGTACGCCACCTTCGCGCGGCTCGCCGACGAGGGCGTCTTCGCTCCGGGGACGCGCTTCCAGGTCTCGCTGCCCACGCCCGCCGCGATCGTCGGCGCGTTCGTGGTCCCGCAGGACCGTGCCGCGTTCGAGCCCGCGTACGAACGCGCCCTGTTCGGCGAGCTCGACCGCATCGTCGACGGGATCCCGCACGAGCGCCTCGCCATCCAGTGGGACACGGCGGTGGAGTTCGGACTGCTGGAGGGACGCATCGAGCCCTGGTTCGACGACGTCCTGGGCGGGGTGGTCGCCCGCGCCATCCGGCAGGCGCAGGCCGTTCCGTCGGACGTCGAGGTCGGCTACCACCTCTGCTACGGAGATGTGGAGGAGGCGCACTTCGTGCAGCCCGCGGATGCCGGCTGGCTCGCGTCCGTCACCAGCGGCATCCTCGACGGCGCCGGCCGGCCGGTGGCGTTCGTCCACCTGCCGGTGCCGATCGAGCGCGACGACGACGCCTACTTCGCTCCGCTGGCCGACGTCGAGATCCCCGAGGGGACCGAGCTCTATCTCGGCCTCCTCCACCACGAGGACGGCACGGAGGGCGCCGCCCGGCGCATCGCGGCCGCGTCGACCGCTCAGGCGACGTTCGGCGTCGCGACCGAGTGCGGCTTCGGCCGCGGCCCGAGCGAGCGCACCGCGGGTCTGCTCGACCTGCACGCCGCCGTCGCGGACGCGTGGTGACCGTGCCGCTGCAACTGGATGCGGACGCCTTCGAGACGCTCGTCACCGACGAGCTCGACGAGCTGCCCGACGAGATGATCGACGGCCTCGAGAACGTGGTGTTCGTCGTCGAGGACCGTCCCGAGGACGGCTCGCTCGACCTCCTCGGCCTCTACGACGGCGTCGCACTCACGGAGCGCGACTCGTACGGCTTCGGCGAGATGCCCGACCGCGTCATCCTGTACCGGGAGCCGCTGCTCGCCATCTGCGAGACCGTCGACGAACTCCGGGACGAGATCCACATCACGCTGGTGCACGAGATCGCGCACTACTACGGCATCGACGACGAGCGTCTGCACGAACTGGGCTGGGCCTAGCGGCTCGAACCCGTCGCCGATACCGGACGGGTCAGAGGGACTCTTCGTCCTTGTCGGCCTCGACCGGGTCGCTGTCCGGGGCGTCGAAGTGGTAGCTCACGTGCTTCTCGCCGTTGATCTCGCGCTCGTCGCCGGCCACGTACCAGAACAGCGACTCGAGACCCTCGACGGCCGCGACCGCGCCGATCCGCTCGTCCACCTTGCCGTCGACCAGGTAGCGGCGCTCGGCGGTGCCGACCAGGGGGCCGTCGGCGTACTCGACGATGTACTCGGGATCGTGGGCCTGTGCATCACTCATGGCTCAACGTTAGTCCCCCGCGTGACGCACGCGAGCCGGGCCGAGCGGCCAGTCGGTGACATCGAGCCGGAGGGAGGCGGCATCCCGCGGCTGCTCCCGCCGGAGGTACCCGTCGAACTCCGCTTGCCAGCGGTCCCAGTTCTGCGCGAAGGTCGCGCCGTCGCGGTCGAGCGCCCGCCGCTTGCGCAGCGTGTCGTCCGCGTCGAGCCACAGCGCGAGGTCCGCTGCGGCGACGTTCGCGCGCGCGAGCGTGCCGCATCCTTCGACGATCAGCGGTTCGGTGCCGCGCACCTCCACCCACTCCGCCGGGCGGTCCGCGGCCCAGTTCCACCGCCGCCAGCGGCCGGATCCCGTGCGGCGGAGCGGCAGCAGGAGGTCGCGACCGAGCGCGTCGCTGCCGGCGTCCAGACCGTCCCAGCCCGGGTACAGATCGTCCATGCGCACCAGGCGCGGAGCCCCCTCCCCCGGCCAGTCGTTCAGGAGGTCGTCGGCCAGCGAGCTCTTGCCTGCACCGCTGGGGCCGTCGATGAGCACGACAGGCGCGTGCCCGCGCGCGTCGGCGACGGCGGCCCGCACGGCGTCGGCGAGCCGCTCGCGGTCAGCGGCCCAGGACATTCCAGCTCCCCACGACGACGGCGACCGTGACCGCGATGGCGGCGACCAGTGCGGCGATCCCGAGCGCGGCCCAGTCGCGCCCCCGGAACACCGACGGCCGCGCCCACGTCCGCGGAGTGGGCGAGCCGAAGCCGCGCGCCTCCATCGCGGTCGCGAGCTTGCTGCCGCGGCGGATGGAGAGCACGAAGAGCGCGAACGACTGCCCCAGCATCCGGCGCACCGCCCCGCTCTCCGCGATGCCCCGCGCCCGGCGCGCCAGTGTCAGTGCACGCCAGTCCTCGGCGAAGAGCCCGACGAGGCGCAGCCCCGCGAGCCCCCCCAGCACGAAGCGCGCGGGCAGGCGGAGCAGCTGGGCGAGGCCGTCGGCGAGGTCCGTCGGATCGATGGTGATGAAGAGCAGCACGGCGGGGAGGCCGATGGCCAGGATGCGGAGCATCGTCGCGAGCCCGAGCTGCAGCGATCCGTCGCTGACCTCCACCGCCCACCACTGCAGGTAGATCGTGCCGGACGCGCGGCCGTAGAGGGCCGTCGTGAGGCCTGCCAGCGGGGCCGCGATCCAGATCGGCGCGGTGCGGACGACGAGCGTCCGGAGCGGGATCCCCGAGAACGCGACCAGCACGAGCTCGAGTGCGAGCGCGACAGCGGCCGAGACCGGGTCGATGGAGACGAGCAGCACGACGGTGACAATGAGCGCGGCACCGAGCTTGGCGACCGGGTTGAGCGTCGCGAGCGGTCCGGTGCGGACGGGTTCGAGCATGGTCACGCCGCCACCTCCCGTCCCGCGCCGAGTTCCAGCGTGACCGCGCCGACGGCGGCGACGAACTCGGCGTCGTGGGTCGCGGTGACGATCGCGTGCCCCGCGGCGCGCAGCTCGGCGATCGTGCGCACCATCCCACGCCAGGTGTTCGCGTCCTGTCCGAAGGTGGGCTCGTCGAGCACCAGCAGCCGCGGCCGGGTCGCGAGCGCGGTTCCGACGGACAGCCGGCGCTTCTGACCACCCGACAGGGTGAACGGGTTGGCGTCGGCGACGGAAGAAAGCGCGAGGCGCTCCAGGAGGTCGTCCACGCGTTCGGCGATCTCGGCCTCGTCGAGTCCGAGTGCCCGCGGGCCCGCCGCGAGCTCGTCTCGCACCCGCGAGGCCACCAGCTGATGCTCCGGGTTCTGGAACACGCTGCCGATGCGGGTCAGCAGCTCACGCGAGCGCCACGATTCCGGAGACGGTCCCGCCTCGCCGGCGAGAGCCGGCTCGGCGCGGAGGGTCCCCCCGAGCACGGGAAGGAGGCCGCCGAGGGTCAGCGCCAGCGTCGACTTGCCCGCGCCGTTGCGCCCGGTCAACGCGAGGGCCGACCCCTCGGCGAGATCGAGGGAGACGCGCTCGGGAAGCGCGACGCCGCTCGGCGTCCTCCGGGAGGCGCGGCGCCGACGGCGAGCCACCGCCGGGCCGCGACCGAACGCCAGCTCGCGGGCGGTCAGCAACGCGGCACCGGGCGCGACGGGCTCCGCCTCCGGCACGGTCTCGTCCGGCAGCCAGACGCCCGCCGCGCGCAGCGTGCTCGACGCGTCGGCCAGGACAGCGTCGGGATGGCCGTCGGCCAGCACACCGCCATCGGCCGCGAGCACGATCACCCGATCGACGAGGTCGCGCCACACGGCGACGCGATGCTCGACGACGACCAGCGTCGCCCCGGAGGCGTCGAGCGCGGAGGCGACCGCATCCCGGACCTCCCGGACGCCCGCCGGATCGAGGTTGGCCGTCGGCTCGTCCAGCAGCAGGAGCCCCGGACGCATGGCGAGCAGCCCCGCGAGCGCCAGCCGCTGCTTCTGCCCGCCGGACAGCTGGGCGGTGGGATGGTCGAGCGGCACGTCGAGGCCGACCGCGTCGAGCGCGGCGCGCACCCGCGGCCAGATCTCCTCGCGCGGCACGCCGAGGTTCTCGCACGCGAAGGCGATGTCGTCGCCGACGCGCGCCAGGATCACCTGGGCGTCCGGGTCCTGCAGCAGCAGCCCGGCCGTGCCGCGGGCGTCTGCCGGTGGGCGCCCCGCCACCGCGAGCGCACCCTCCGTCTCGCCGTCGTCGTCGCCACCGAGCACGCCGGCCAACCCGGCGAGCACGGTGGACTTGCCCGCGCCCGACGCGCCGAGGAGCAGCACACGCTCTCCCGGCTCGATGGACAGGGTGAGGTCGCGGACGGCCCAGGCCGCCCGGCCGGAATAGCGCCAGCCCCAGCCACCGACCCGAACGGCGGCCGGGACCGGCGGTCCCTGGGTCACGGGATCGTGAGCGATGGTCAGACCCGGCCCGTCGCCTCGCGACCGGCCGCGAACCGGCTCAGGGCCCCCGTCCGCGCCAATGCCCGCACCAGCAGCCAGGAGAGCAGGCCGGCGACCAGGGCACCCGAGACGGTGGTGGTGATGGCGTAGACCGCCGCGAACTCCGGCTTGGCCCCCGGGTACCAGTACAGGAGGTCGAGGATCGACTCCGCGAGTCCGGCTCCCGCTCCGGCGAGGATCGCCGGCACGAGCTTCCAGTTGGCGTAGAGGAAGATCGCGAAGACGATCTCCGCGCCGAGGCCCTGCACGACGCCCGAGAGCAGGGTCGCGAAGCCCCACTGGGTGCCGATCAGCGCGGAGACGATCGCCGCGACGAGCTCGCCGTAGAGGGCGGCGCCGGGCTTGCGCACGATGAGCGCCGTGAGCACTCCCGCGAACAGCCAGGGGCCGTTGAGCAGTCCCTGGAAGCCGGGCAGCACGGCGCTGACCGGGCCGGAGATGGGGTTCTGGACCTGTCCCCAGACCCAGAAGACGACGCCGGCGGCGACGGCGACGACACTGGCGACGACGATGTCGACGACGCGCCAGCGGAGGACGCGCGCCGGGCGCGTCGCGGACGGGGTGATGGTTGCGTGCACTGTTCGTGCCCTTTCGCGTAGTGGAAAAGAGGGCACGGGATTGTGAGATGGCCTCCCTGCGCTGGCATGATCCAGATCAGGTTCGACGGTCGAAGCTTGGAGAAGCTTCCTCTCAGCCCGGCTCACCGGACTCCCGTGTTCGCGACCAGTCTAGTGCGACATCACTTCTTCAGCGCGCGGATGACACGCGACCAGGCGTGGCCCGCCACCCAGAGGAACGGGATGCCCACGGCGAGCAGGGTGATGAGGTTCGGCCGGAAGCGCACGCCGTCGGCGTCGCTGACGTAGGCGCCGAACGGGATGGACACGCCACCGCCGCCCGCGCCGCCGGGGCCGTCCTCGCTGTCGGAGCCGGTGCCGGCGCCGAAGCCGAACTGCACGGCGGCCACGGGGACGAGAGTCGTGCCGTCGATGACGACCGGCTCGCCGTAGACGGACTTGATGCCGGACGAGCTGATGGTCTCGGCGAGCTTGAGCGAGATGTTGGTCATGCCCTCACCGTACCCGCCGCACTCCCAGCATGACCAGGGCGGTTCGCAGGCTCCTCCCGGCGTTCGCGGCGGGTTCTCAGCGGGAGGGCCGGAATAATCGATCGGGTGCCACTCAGCCGATCCCGCCGCCGACCCCGAGGGGTCCTGACCGGGATCGCGGCCCTGGCGGTGGCGGCCTTCCTGCTCTGGCACGGGATGCTGCCCGACATCGGCGGCGCGGCCTCCCTCGTGGAGTCGTTCCTGCCCTGGGCGTTCGCCCTCATCGCCGTGCTCGGCCTCTCGGCCCTGCTGCGCCTCTCCCTGTTCGCCGGCCTCAGCGTGGCGGCGGCCTCGGCCGTCTGGTGGTCGCTGTTCGGTGCCGCGCTCCTCCCCGCGGCCTCGGTCGGTGCCCCGGCCTTCACGGTCGTCAGCGAGAACCTGCGCGCCGGGAACCCGCAGGCCGCGGCGATCGCGCACGACCTCGCGGCGCGGAAGCCCGACCTGATCGCCCTCCAGGAGCTCGACCAGACCACCCGCGAGACGGTGGCGGACGTGCTGGACGCCGACTATCCGTACAGCGCCGTGGTCGGCACCGTCGGCCTCTGGAGCACCCACCCCCTCCACGACGAGGAGCGGCTCGATCTCGGCCTCGGCTGGGACCGCGCGCTGAGCGTCGACGTCGACACCCCCGGCGGCACGACCCGCGTCTACGCCGTGCACCTCGCGTCGGTGCGGCCGGGCGAGAGCGCGGCCCGCGACGAGATGATGAAGGAGCTCACCAGCACCATCGCGGACGACGATGCCGCCCGCCTCCTGGTGGTCGGCGACTTCAACACCGCCACGACCGATCGCACGCTCGCGCCTCTCTTCACGGAGCTGGGCGAGAAGCCGGACAGCGAGCTCGGCCTGGGCTTCACCTGGCCGTCCGCGTTCCCGGCCGCACGGTTGGACCACGCGCTCGTCCGCGGGCTCTCCACCGTCAGCAGCATCGTGCTGCCCGCCAACGGGAGCGACCACCGCGGCATCGAGGTCGGCCTGCGCTGACCCGGTGCGCTAGTCGCTGACCCAGCGCGGGTTGCGGCCGTCCTTGGACTCGTCGTCGGCCTCCCGGGCGCGCTTCACGAGCGAGGCGGGCCCGATCGTCCCGCGGCCGAACCGGGCGCTCACCGCGTCGAGCGCGCGCTCGGTCTCGCGCCACTCCTCGTCCGGGTCCCAGAGGGCGAGCGCGTCGCCCCCGGCGTCCAGCAGCTGCTCGGCGCGGACGCCGATGAGCCGGATCGGGGTCTGGCGCACGTCGAGCTCCAGCGCCTCGAAGATCTGCCACGCCTCCTCGAAGAGCCGGCGCCCGACGTTGGTCGGCTCGGCGAGCGTGCGGGACCGCGTGATGGTGCGGAAGTCGGAGAAGCGCACCTTGATCGCGACCGTGCGGCCGACGAGCGCGTGCGTGCGCAGACGCTCCCCCACGCGTCCGGAGAGCCGGAGCATCTCGCGGCGCAGTTTGTCCGGGTCGTCGACGTCGACACCGAAGGTGTTCTCGTGGCCGACGCTCTTCTCGCGCGACTCCGTGATGACGCGGCGCGAGTCGCGGCCGTTGGCGAGGTCGTGGAGGCGGCGGGCACCGGCGTCGCCCACCGCCCGCTGGAGCACGGCGATCGGGGCGTCGGCGAGATCGGTGACGGTCCGCATCCCCATGCGCTCCAGCGACGCTTGCGTGCTCGCGCCGACACCCCAGAGCGCGCCGACGGGCAGCGGCCGCAGGTAGGCGATGGTCTCGGCCGGTGGGATGACGAGCAGGCCGTCGGGCTTCGCCCGCCCGGAGGCGAGCTTCGCCATGAACTTCGTCCCTGCCGCACCGACCGAGCAGGTGAGCCCCGTCTCCTCGAAGACCCTGGCGCGGATGAGCTCGGCGATCCGCCGCGGCGAGCCGAGCAGCCGTCGCGCGCCGGCGACGTCGAGGAACGCCTCGTCGATGCTGAGCGGCTCCACGAGCGGCGTGACCTCGTGGAAGATCTCCATGACCCGGGAGGAGTACTCCGTGTACTTCTCGTAGTGCGGTGGCAGGATGATCGCCGTCGGGCAGAGCCGGAGCGCCTGCGACATCGGCATGGCGCTGCGGACGCCGAACCGGCGGGCCTCGTACGTGGCGCTCGTCACCACGCCGCGGCCGCCCGCGTGACCGACGATCGCCGGCTTGCCGCGCGCGTCGGGACGGTCGAGCAGCTCCACCGAGGCGAAGAAGGCGTCCATGTCGACGTGCAGCACCGTGGCCGCGGAGTCGTCGACGTCCGCGGTCGTCACCCGCCGATCGCTGCCGTCCGCACGTCCCACACCCTCCAGCATGCCACCGTCCGCCGACAGCGGGCTGCGACGAGTAGCGTGAACGGCATGGAATTCAGATACCTCGGCAACTCCGGGCTCAAGATCTCGGAGATCATCTACGGCAACTGGCTGACCCACGCGTCCCAGGTCGAGAACGACATCGCCGCCCGCAGCGTGCGCGCCGCCCTCGACGCCGGCATCACCACCTTCGACACCGCGGACGCGTACGCGAATACCGCAGCGGAGAAGGTCCTGGGCGACGCCCTCGCGGGAGAGCGCCGCGCCTCCATCGAGATCTTCACCAAGGTCTACTGGCCGACCGGCCCCAAGGGGCACAACGACGTCGGCCTCTCGCGCAAGCACATCTTCGAGTCGATCGACGGCTCCCTCGAGCGGTTGGGCACGGACTACGTCGATCTCTACCAGGCGCACCGCTTCGATTACGAGACGCCCCTCGAGGAGACGATGCAGGCCTTCGCCGACGTCGTCCGCGCGGGCAAGGCGCTCTACATCGGCGTCAGCGAGTGGAACGCCGAGCAGCTGCGCGCGGGTCACGCCCTGTCGAAGGAGCTCGGCTTCCAGCTCATCTCGAACCAGCCGCAGTACTCGATGCTGTGGCGTGTGATCGAGAAGGAGGTCGTCCCCGCGTCGGCCGAGCTCGGGATCTCGCAGATCGTCTGGTCCCCCGTCGCCCAGGGCGTGCTGACCGGCAAGTACGCGCCCGGCGAGCAGCCTCCGGCCGGCAGCCGCGCCGCGGACGAGAAGGGCGGCGCCAACGCCATCAAGAGCTTCTTGCGTGACGACGTGCTCACGGCCGTCCAGGGTCTGCGGCCGATCGCCGACGAGCTCGGCATCACGATGGCGCAGCTCGCCGTCGCGTGGGTGCTGCAGAACCCGAACGTGGCCGGCGCGATCGTAGGCGCGTCGCGTCCCGAGCAGGTCGCCTCCAACGCCGCCGCCGCGGGCATCCGGCTCTCCGGCGATGTGCTCGCGCGCATCGACGAGGCCGTCGGCGACGTCGCCGAGACCGACCCGGCGCAGACCATCTCGCCGGCGAAGCGCCCGGCCTGATCCACGTCCGCCCGCTGGTGCCGCCTCAGACGAGCGCGGCCACCAGCGGGCGGAACCAGTCGCGGAACGCGGGAGAGTCGTCGCGCAGGCTCGCACTCACCACCACCGTGTGCGGCCCGACGATCCAGGCGCCGGAGCTCGACAGCGGGAGCACGTCGAGGTCGAGGCGGAAGTAGCCCGCCTGCCGGCGCAGCTCGTATTCGCGCTCGCGCACCACGTCGACGATGTCGGCCGCCCGGCGGGCGTGGTTCAGGAGGCTGGCCTGCACGTACTCCGCGTGACGCTCGTGCGCCCAGCTCGCCGCCGCCTCGTAGTGCTCGATCACGACATCCTGCAGCTCGATCGCGCGGTCGAAGACCTCGAAGTGCGGCGGATGCAGCATCCCGCCGATCGGGCGGCGCTCGCGGTCGACGGCCACGTCGAACCACGCCCGCCACTGGTCCGCGAGGGAACTTCCGTCGCCCGCACCCGGTTCGGGACGCCGCCTGCGCCCGCCTGCCGGGAGCACGGGATGCGCCCCCGTGTTCGCCCGCAGAACCGGCGCGAGTGCTGGCGCCAGGCGCGGCAGCGGCGGCTCACCCGCCGCGGCGAGACCGGCCAGGTCGCGGATGGCGAGCGCCATCAGCAGGTCCCACGGACAGTCCTCGGTGACCTGCCATCGAAGCGTGCCCTCGACGAACATGCCGCAATTGTAGGTTCGCGGGGCTCGCCGGAACAGAGGTGGCGCAGGTCTCAGCCCCGACGGTCGAGTTCGGCGAGCAGGCGCGTCACCGTGCGCTGGTTGCGGGCCGTCGCCACGGGGCCGACGGCGCGCCAGAACGCGGCCGGGACGACGGACTTCGACACGCCGAGCGGACACCACTGGTAGAGCGCCCGGTCACCGGCGCGGATGAGCTCGGGAGCCGTCTCGTCGTCGGCGGGCAGTGCCACGGAATCCGGGAGGTCGTGGTCGAGGAACGTCACGACCAGGCGGGAGTCGTCGTCGGCCACCGCGACCAGCGGGTTCGCCGCGGCGACGGCCCGGAAGCGCTCCTGCGTCAGCAGCAGCACGCGGGCCGCGACACCCGAGCGGGCCTCCAGCGCCGCCTCCACCGCCGCCGCCGTGGTCGCGGTGAGCTCGTCGTCGGCCGTGAACACGGCGTTGCCGCTCTGGAGGAGCGTCACCACGTCGTGCAGGCCGGCATCCTCGAAGGCGGCCACGAGGTCGCCCTTCGCGACGCGCGTCGAGGCGCCCACGTTGATCCCGCGCACGAGCCCGACGCCGAGCACGTCAGTCCTCCGCGGGCTCGGCCGCGACCAGCCGCGAGGCCGGGATGGTCGCCGTCTCGGCGGGCCCGCGGCCGTCGCGCCGGTACTGCGGCTCGCCGAACGCGACGACCCAGGTAGTGAGGCGGTCGGCCGGGAGGGACACGCTGCGCAGGCTGCGCTCCCCCGGCGCCACGATCACGCCGGTCGGCTCGCCGACCCAGTCGTCGCCCGCGGGCGGGTCGCTCTCGCGGACGTACACCTGCACGCCGACTCCGAGCGATCCGGCCGCCGCGTCGGCGCTCCGGGCGCTCTCGCCATCAGGACTCGTCTTGCGTCTCCACATGCGACAAGCATCCCATCACCACGGCGTCGACCCACTCGCCCTCCCACAGCAGCGCATCCCGCCGCCGACCCTCGACCACGAACCCGGCCTTCTCGTAGGCGCTCTGCGCGCGCGGATTGAACGCGAACACCTCCAGTTCGACGCGGTGCAGGCCGACCGACGCGAACGCGTGCCGCAGCACCGCCCGCGTCGCCTCCGTCCCGTACCCCTGCCCGAACCAGCGCGGGGCGCCGAGCGCGATCCGGAAGCCGGCCGAGCGGTTGTCCGCGTCGAGGTCGTTGAGCACCACCTCGCCGATGTGGGTGCCGTCCTCGGCCCGGAGGATCGCCCAGTCGGCCCGATCGTCCTGGTCGGCGAGGCCGGCGAGCCACGCGGCGACGCCCTCACGGGTGAAGGCGGCGTGCGTGCCGGTGAGGCGCATCACCTCCGGCTCCTGGAGCGACGCCCAGGTGCCGGCGAGATGATCGGGACCGAGTGGGACGAGGCGGAGGCGCTCCGTCGTCAGCGCGGGCACGGGCTTCAGTGCGATGTGGATGGCGTCGTCCTTCCGTCGGTGCCCGTGCGGGCGGGGACGAGCAAGCGGCGGAGCAGCCAGCGCTCCGCCACCGTCCACGTCGTCGAGGTGAGGATGTACACCGCGGCCGCGAGCGGCACGAACGCCGCGAAGACCACGGTCACGTAGGGCAGGAAGGAGAGCGCGCGCAGCATCCCGGTCGGCGACGTGCTCCCCTCGGGCTGCGGCAGTGCCAGCACCCGCCTGGACACGGTCGTGACGACGGCGATCAGCGCGAGGACGGCCAGGTAGACGGCCATCGCGGGCCACACGGGCCCGGCGCCGGTCAGGCCGACGAAACTCGTGCCGAGCGGAGCACCGAACGCCCGTTCCCCGAGCAAGTCGTTCGCGTGCCCGGCGATCATCGGATGGGTGAAGACGGCGTAGACGAGCGAGATGACCGGGATCTGCGCGAGCAGCGGCAGCATCCCGGCGAACGGCGAGGTGCGTTCGCGACGATAGAGGTCCATCGTCGCCTCGGCCAGCTTCTCGCGGTCCGCGCCGTGCTTCTTCTGCAGCGCGGCGATCTGGGGAGCCAGCCGGCGCCGGGTGTATTCGGCGCGCACCTGGCTGATGCCGACGGGGAGGAGGAGGGCGCGCACGAGCACCGTGAGGATGACGATCGCGACGACGCCGGCTGCGGTGCCGACGATCGGGTCGACGGCGGCCGAGAGGCCGGTGACGAGGCGGTACGCCGCGTCGAGGAGGGCCGCGACGGGCGGCCAGGAGAAGAGGTCCATGAGTGTGTTTTCCCTGCTGTCGGACGGACGAGGAGTCGTCTGGCCGCGGGCAGGGGCGACACGCCCCGGCTAGGCGGCCGGCAGGAGGGATCCCGGCGCTCGGGGGCGCGGGCGGCCATCGGTGTCGGGATGCGACTGGCTCTCGGTGAGCCGGTCGACGGGCGACTCCGCGGGACGCGACCAGACGGCCCGTCCGCGCAGAGAGGCCGCGAGCGCGGCGACCGAGCGGAGGGAGGCCGCGGCGACGACGGCCACGAGGCCGATGGCGCCCGCCACACCGGCCACGGCGATGGTGCCGACGGGCGAGCTCGCGTTCCAGGCGGTGCCCAGAGCGGACGCGACGAGATGCGCGAGGAGCTCCAGGACGGCCGACATGGTGCCGACGCTAACAAACTCCGCGCCGGAAGTGTGTGCACGTTCGCCAGGAGCGCACGCCGCCCGGAAGGGAGCAAGATGGAGTCATGTCTCGAGTAGCGATCGTCGGTGCCCACGGAAAAGTCGCCCAGCAGCTCATGCGGGTGCTCTACGACCAGGGAGACGACTTCGTCGGGATCGTCCGCAACGACGATCACGCGGAGGACGTCTACCGTCTGGGCGGTGAAGGGGTGCTGGTCGACATCGAGTCCGCGACCGCCGACGAGCTCGCCGCCGCGATCTCCGGCTGCGACGCGGTCGTCTTCACGGCCGGCGCCGGCGGGGGCTCCGGTGTGGAGCGCAAGCGGACGGTCGACTACGGCGGCTCGGTGAAGTCCGCCGAGGCCGCGGCGAAGGCCGGCGTGCGCCGGTTCGTGCAGGTCTCGGCCTGGGGCGTCGACTCCCCCGTCGCCGACGACGCCGAGCCCGATTGGCGCGCCTACGTCGACGCCAAGCGCGACGCGGACACCGCCCTGCGGCAGTCGGGCCTGGACTGGACCATCCTGCGCCCCGGCGCGCTCACGTTCGACGACGGCACCGGTCTGGTCACGCTCGGCGAGTCCGTCGAGCGCGGCAGCATCCCGCGCGAGGACGTCGCCCGGCTGATCGCGGCCTGCCTGGATGAGCCCGGCACCATCGGCAAGACGTGGGAGGTCGTCTCGGGCGACACACCGATCGCGGAGGCCGTGCAGGCGCTGGGGGCGCCCGCGTAGGCTTGCCGGCGTGAGCATCTACAGCGAACGCCCCTGGGTCGCGAGTTACGCACCGGGCGTCCCGGCCGACGTCGACACTCCCACCGGCTCCCTCGCCCACCTGATCGACGAGTCCGTGTCGACCTACGGCAGCCACGTGGCGCTGGAGTTCTTCGGTGCGACGACCACGTACGCCGAGCTGGGCGATCAGATCGCCCGCGCCGCGGAAGGGCTGCGCAAGCGCGGGGTCCGCAAGGGCGACCGCGTCGCGCTGGTGCTGCCCAACTGCCCGCAGCACGTCGTCGCGTTCTACGCGGCCCTGCGGCTCGGCGCGGTCGTGATCGAGCACAACCCGCTCTACACGCCCCGCGAGCTGCGCCACCAGTTCGAGGACCACGGCGCGACCGTCGCCATCGTCTGGGACAAGGTCGCGGCGACCGTGCAAGACCTCCCGGCCGACCTCGGCGTGACGACCGTGATCTCCGTCGACCTCACCACGGCCATGCCCGCGGGCAAGCGCTTCGCCCTCCGCCTGCCGATCCGCAAGGCACGGGAGGCGCGCGAGGCGCTCACCACGAAGGTCTCGGGCACCGTGACCTGGGAGCAGCTCGTCTCGGGCCGCAAGCTCAAGGCCTCCTCGCCCCGGCCGCAGGCGGACGACCTCGCGCTCATCCAGTACACCAGCGGCACGACCGGCCTGCCGAAGGGCGCGATGCTGTCGCACGCCAACCTGACCGTCAACGCCGCGCAGTCCCGCGCCTGGGTGCCCTCGGTCGAGCGCGGCACCTCGGTCGTCTATGCCGTGCTGCCGCTCTTCCACGCCTACGGCCTCACCCTCTGCCTCACCTTCGCGATGAGCATGGGCGCGCGCCTGGTGCTCTTCCCGAAGTTCGACCCCGACCTCGTGCTCGACGTGGTGAAGAAGCGTCCGGCGACGTTCCTGCCGGCCGTCCCGCCGATCTACGACCGGCTCGTGCAGGCCGCCGACAAGCGCAGGGTCTCCCTCGAGGGCATCAGCATCGCCATCTCCGGCGCGATGAGCCTGCCGCAGGACATCGTCGGCGAGTGGGAGGAGCGGACCGGCGGCTACCTCGTGGAGGGCTACGGCCTCTCTGAGTGCTCGCCCGTGCTCATGGCGAACCCGGTCAGCGACGGGCGCAAGGCCGGCACGGTTGGCCTCCCGCTCTCCAGCACCGACCTCCGCATCGTCGACCCGGAGGATCCCGGGACCGACCGCGCCTTCGGCGAGGAGGGCGAGCTGATCGCCCGCGGTCCGCAGGTGTTCTCGGGGTACTGGCGCAAGCCCGACGAGACCGCGAAGGTGCTCACCGCCGACGGCTGGTTCCGCACCGGCGACATCGCCACGATGGACGAGGAGGGCTTCGTCCGCATCGTCGACCGGATCAAGGAGCTCATCATCTCCGGCGGCTTCAACATCGCGCCGACCGAGGTGGAGGACGCCCTGCGCTCCTTCGAGGGCGTCGCCGACGTCGCGGTCGTCGGCCTCCCGGACGCGCACAGCGGCGAGAAGGTCGTGGCAGCCGTCGTCATGCAGCCCGGCGCCTCGTTCGACGAGGCGGCGATCCGCGCCTACGCCCGCGACTCCCTCACCGCCTACAAGGTGCCGAAATCCGTCGTGCAGGTCGACGACCTCCCGCGCTCGATCGTCGGAAAGGTGATCCGCCGCAAGGTCAGGGACCAGCTGCTCGGCCGGTAGCCGCGCGCACGGCGGAACGGACCCGCATCACCCGATCGGGAAGACCAGCAGCGATCCCGTCGCGGTCGCCACGACCTTGCCCGAGGCGTCGGTCACGACCCCGTCGGCGAACGCGACCCGGTTGCCGGGCTTGGTCACCGTCCCGACGCAGGTGAGCGGACCGGAGTCGGCGAGCACCGGGCGGAGGTAGTTCACCTTGATCTCGATCGAGGTGTACCCCTGCCCCTGCGGGAGCGTGGTCTGCACCGCGCAGCCGAGCACCGAGTCCAGCAGGGTGCTGACGAGGCCGCCGTGCACCGTGCCGATGGGGTTGTAGTGCGACTCCCCCGGCTCGCAGACGAACGTCGCCGTGCCCGGGCCCGCATCGACCAGCGTCATGTCCATCAGGCTCGCGATCGGCGGCGGCGGAAGCACCCCGTCGATCATGGCCCGGAGGTAGTCCAGACCGCTCAGCGTCGGCATCACCGCCACTCCCGGAGCCGGGTCCTCCCATTCGACGATGCGCTGGCGTTCCGTCACGTGCCGTCCTCTCGCGGGGCCGTCGAGCCGTTCTCCGGCTCGACCGGCTCCAGTGTCTCAGCATTCAGCGGGATCTGCCCAGGGGGCAGATTCGAGCGGTCGGGCGCGATCACGGTGCGCGCGGGAGTGGAGTCGGGGAGCCCGAACGTCGGCACGCCGGCCGGGGCGAGCACCAGCGCGTGCGAGCGCATCGGGAGGGTCTTGCCGCGGAAGTAGTCCGGCTTGCGCCACCACCAGATCGCCATGAGGACCGCCCCGATCAGGAGGCCGCCGACACCCACCACGGCCTCGGCGCCGAACCCGAAGATCGTCACGTTCTTGCCGTCATCGTCGGTCAGCCAGTCGGGGGCGGCGAAGCTGATCAGCCCGTAGACGAACACCCCGAGCAGCATCACGCCGCCCAGCAGGGGGAACACGCCGCGCATGATCACGTGGCGGAACGAGGTGAAGAGCGTCCTCCGGTAGAACCAGACACAGGCGAAACCGGTCAGGCCGTAGTAGAAGGCGATCATCAGGCCGATCGACCCGATCAGCGCGTTCAGCAGCACCGGGCTGATGAAGGTGAAGATCAGGTAGAAGACCGCCGACACGATCCCCATGCCGATCGTCGCCCAGGTCGGGGTGAGGAAGCGCGGGTGGATGCGGGCGAACTGCGCCGGGATGGCCTTGTACGCCGCCATGGAGAGCGCGGTGCGCGCCGTGGGCAGGATGGTCGTCTGGGTCGACGCCGACGCGGAGGTCAGGATCGAGAAGCCGAGGAGGGCCATCAGGATCGACCCGACGACTCCCCCGCCGAACAGCGTGGGACCGATCGCCGAGAACACGTCGCCCGAGTTGTCCGGGTTCGCGAGCCCGATGCCCTTCTCGCCGACACCGGCGAAGGCGACGGTCGCGACCGTGACGACGGCGTAGGTCGCGAGCAGGAGCAGGGTGCTGATGATGGCCGCGCGGCCCGGGGTCTTTCCCGGGTCTTTGGTCTCCTCGTTGATCGAGACCGCGGTGTCCCAGCCCCAATAGATGAAGATCGCGGTCAGCATCGCGGGTGCGATCGTCTTGGCGAAGTCGAGGGTGAACGGGTTGAACCAGTCCCACTGCGGGATCAGCGAGTACGGCTCGGCGTTGCCCGTGTAGACCTTCACGAGCGCGAACACCGCGAAGAAGATCAGGATGAGCACCTCGAACGACAGCAGCACGTACTGCAGCCGGGCCGAGATCTCGATGCCGCGATAGCAGATCCAGGTCATGATGGCGATCCAGAGCAGCCCGGCGATCGTCGTGGCCACGACGTTGCTCGCGAGCGCGGAGACGGCGGGCAGGCCGAAGCTGCCGACGAACGTGAAGGAATACGACCCGGCGATCTGCGCCAGGTTGGCCATCACGATCACGTCGGCGACGATGATCCCCCAGCCGCCCATCCACCCGGTGATCGGCCCGAACGCCCTGGTCGCCCACGTGAAGGTGGTGCCGCAGTCGGGCTCGGCCTTGTTGAGCTCCTGGTAGGCGACCGCGATCAGGTACATCGGGATGAAGGCCAGGAGCACGATCCCCGGCGCCTTGACCCCCGCGGCCAGCGTGCCGCCGACGACGATGAAGCCGAGGCTCGCCGCGAGGCTGTAGGCCGGAGCGGTGGATGCGACGCCGACGACGACGCTGGAGACGAGCCCCAGCGCACCGTCCTTCAGGCCCTTGGACTCCACGTCGTCCGGCTTGGATGGGACTGTCGCGGTCATGTGCACCTCCAGAGATGAGGTCCGCTCATCTATGGGCGGGCGCAGGACTCAGCGTAACTCCGATCGGGCCGAATGCGCGGTCACGCTTCGCCGCGCGGTTCTGCAAGTCCGCTCAGCCGGCGGCGGGCGGAGAGCTCGGCCTGAGGGACCGGGCCGAGCAGCGCACCGGCGCCGCCGAGCACGGCCGCCGTGGCGCGATCGATCGGGACGAGCCGGTCCGTGGCCCGCTGGCGGAAGCCGAGCAGCTCCCGATGGCGCGGCTCCAGGGTCGACACGGCCGCCCGGAACAGCACGCGGTACGACGGGCGCAGCATCCGGCGCAGCGGGGGCCGCCGGATGAATCGCACGATCTCGTCGACCTCCGGCCCGCCCCGTAGCTCCCCGGCGTCCGTGACCGCGTCGATGGCGGCCCGCAGCTCGGCCGCGGTCGCGGGCGCATTCTCGACACCCATCAGGCGCGCCGCGCGCGTCCACTCGCCGACGTAGCCGTCCGCTCCCCCGGGGATCGGGGCGCCCCAGCGCTCGTGCGCCGTCAGGAAGGCATCGGTGAACGCCAGGTGGACCCAGGAGGCCAGCTCGGGGTCGTTGGCCGAGTACGGGCGTGTGACGCCGTGCCCGTCGACGAAGGTCCCCGCCACACGCTTGTGCAGGGAGCGGACCATCGCGGAGCCGGCAACGGCCTGCTCGGTGCTGCCGTAGGTGACCGTGTGGATCCAACGGATCGTCCCCGCGAGACGCCCCAATGGATCCTCCCGGTAGCGCGAGAACTCCCGCACCCCGGCCAGCGCGCCCGGGTGCAGCGCCTGGAGCAGCAGCGCGCGGATGCCGGCCACCAGGGTCGGCATGCCGCCGTGCACCACCCACGCCGCGCTGCCCGGCCCGAAATAGCCCTCGTCCTCGCCGCGCTCGAGCTCCAGGATCCACGCCGGCACGACGTCCGATCTGCCCGCAAGGGTCTCGATCAGGCGCGAGCGCACCGGCTGGAGGAGTCCGGTCATGCGGTGGGGATCTCCAGCCCGAGCCCGTCGATCACCTGCGCGTGCGGCAGCGACGCGAGCAGCCGGCCCGGAACGAGGATCTTCGAGCGGCGCACACCGGAGCCGACGATCACGACCTCCGCCTGCTCGACCCGGGAGTCGACCAGCACCGGCCAGTCCGCGGGCAGGCCGATCGGCGTGATGCCGCCGTACTCCATCCCGGTCAGCTCGACCGCGCGGTCCATCGGCAGGAACGACGCCTTGCGCACGTCCAGCAGGCGCTTGACGGTGCCGTTGACGTCGGCACGGGTCGTCGAGAGCACCACGGACGCGGCGATGCGTTCGACGCCCTCGCGCTTGCCGCCGACGACGACGCAGTTGGCCAGCGTCGCCGCATCCAGCCCGAACACCTCGCGGGTCGCAGCCGTGTCGGACACGTCGGGATCGATCTCGACCACGCCGACGTCGTCGAGCCAGCCGAGCGCGTTCAGCGCGTCGAGCGCGGCCGGAGCGAGCAGATCGGTGCGGGAGGAGGCGGGGACCGAGGTCAGCCCGCCGAGAGTGAAGACGCCCATACGGCTACTCTCCGACGGACGGTCCTGGCACCGCAAGCCGAGCGGCGGTATCCTGTGCCCGTGAGCACACTATTTCAGGTGCTGCGGGGGCACAAAACATGGTTCTTCGGCGCGCTGACCGCCATCGCCATCCTCGCGTTGACCATTGTCACGGTGACGTATTCGGCGGGGCGCGCGGCGGAAGCCGACGCGCGCGCGACGGCGACCCGTGCCGCTGCGGAAGCGGCGGTCCCTGACGCGCTCCGGCATGACCAGGCGAGCTTCCGGGCCACGCTCGACGACCGTTTCGCGGAACAGGCCGCGGCGCAGACCCAGGCCGCTGCGGACGCGCGAGCGGCAGCCGAGACCCAAGCCGCTGCGGAAGCGGCGGCGGCACTCGCGGAAGACTCGGCACTCGCGGAAGACTCTGGGACGGCGTCCGGAGGCCAGGCCGGGGCGGCCGAGGGCACCGGAGCCGAAGCCACGAACGACGACGCGACCACGACGCCGCCGGACCCGGCGCCCTCGGACGACTCGTCGGGATTCACCTGCGACCCGCCGAACGTCGCCTACTACGACGACGACGGCCAGCTGGCGTACTGCGAACCGTATTGGCAGTGCGTGCAGCACGACGACGACGGCAACTGCACGACCTGGATGCTCTGACCAGGTCCCGGTTGCTCTGACACCGGGTGAGCGCTCCTGCGGGATCCGGAGCGCTCACCTCGTGTCGCGCTACTGCGCGGCGCGCTCCAGGACGAGCTCGCGCACGCGCGCGGCGTCGGCCTGGCCCCGCATGGCCTTCATGACCGCGCCGATGACGGCGCCGGCGGCCTGCACCTTGCCGTCGCGGATCTTCGCGAGCACGTCCGGCTGAGCGGCCAGCGCCTCGTCGATCGCGGCGACGAGCGCGCCGTCGTCCGAGACGACCGCGAGACCGCGGGCGTCCACGACCTCCTGCGGGCGGCCCTCGCCGGCGACGACGCCCTCCAGCACCTGGCGGGCGAGGCGGTCGGTGAGCGTGCCCGCCTCGACCAGGCCGGCCAGCTCGGCGACGTGCGCCGGGCTCACCAGCGTGCCGGCGGGGACGTTCGACGCGTTCGCCAGACGGGCGATCTCGCCGGTCCACCACTTGCGTGCGGCCGCGGCGGTGGCACCGGCGGCGACCGTCGCCTCCACCTCGTCGAGCAGGTCCGCGTTCTCGACGTCCTGGAACTCCAGGGCGGTGAAGCCCCAGCCTGCCGCGAGGCGCTTGCGGCGCACCGACGGCTGCTCGGGCAGCGTGCCCCGGAGCTCCTCGACCCACTCGCGGCTCGGTGCCACGGGCACCAGGTCGGGCTCCGGGAAGTACCGGTAGTCGTCCGCGTCGCTCTTGGGACGGCCGGCGCTGGTGGTGCCGGTGTCCTCGTGCCAGTGGCGGGTCTCCTGGGTGATCGTGCCACCGGCGGCCAGGATGGCGGCCTGGCGCTGGATCTCGTAGCGCACGGCGCGCTCGACAGAGCGCAGCGAGTTGACATTCTTGGTCTCGGTGCGGGTGCCCAGCGTGCCGGAGCCGCGGGGACGGAGCGACACGTTCGCGTCGCAGCGGACGTTGCCCTCCTCCATCCGCGCGTTCGAGACGCCCAGCGCCTTCACGATGTCGCGGATCGCCCGTACGTAGGTGCGCCCGATCTCCGGTGCGTCCGCCTCGGCGCCCTCGATCATCCGCGTCACGATCTCGACGAGCGGGACGCCGCCGCGGTTGTAGTCCACGAGCGAGTAGTCGGCGCCCTGGATGCGGCCTGCGGCGCCGCCGACGTGCGTCAGCTTGCCGGCGTCCTCCTCCATGTGCGCGCGCTCGATGAGCACGGTGACCTCGCGGCCCGACTCCAGCTCGATGGTGACCGAGCCGTCGTGGGCGATCGGCTCGTCGTACTGCGATGTCTGGAAGTTCTTCGCCGTGTCCGGGTAGAAGTAGTTCTTGCGGGCGAAGCGGCTCGTCTCGGCGATGCCGCAGCCGAGCGCGAGGCCCAGGCGGATGCTCGACTCGATCGCCTTCTCGTTCACCTGCGGCAGACCGCCGGGCAGGCCCAGGCAGGTCGGGCAGGTGTTCGTGTTGGCACCCGAGCCGAACTCGTTGGCGCAGCCGCAGAACATCTTCGTCTTGGTGTTGAGCTCGACGTGCACCTCGAAGCCGAGCACCGGCTCGAACAGCTCCAGGGCCTTGTCGAAGTCCATCAGTTCCGCACCGGCCATCAGACGGCTCCCTCTTCGCTCGCGAACATCTCGGTGGCGGCCAGGTCAGGGGCCTGGCTCAGCAGGGTGCGACCCCACTTCTCCTCCAGCAGCCGCTCGAGGGCGGCGCCGATCGTGTACAGCCGGGCGTCGGCACGGGCCGGCGCCATCAACTGCATGCCGACGGGGAGGCCGTCCTCCGGCGCGAGGCCGATCGGCAGGCCCATCCCGGGCACACCGGCGAGGTTCGCCGGGATGGTGGTGATGTCGTTGAGGTACATCGCCATCGGGTCGGCGAGCTTCTCGCCGAGCTTGAACGCGGTGGTCGGCGCGCTCGGGCTGACCAGCACGTCGACCTTCTCGAACGCGGCCGAGAAGTCGCGCTGGATGAGCGTGCGGACCTTCTGCGCGCTGCCGTAGTAGGCGTCGTAGTAGCCGGCGCTCAGCGCGTAGGTGCCGAGGATGATGCGGCGCTTCACCTCGGGGCCGAAGCCGGCGTCGCGGGTGGCGGCCATGACGCGCTCGACCGTGACCGGGCCGTCCGTCGGGTCGACGCGGAGTCCGAAGCGCACCGAGTCGAAGCGCGCCAGGTTGCTGGACGCCTCGGCGGGCAGGATCAGGTAGTAGGCCGAGACGGCGTACTCGAAGCTCGGCGCGCTGACCTCGACGACCTCGGCGCCGGCGCTCTCGAGCAGGGCCACCGCCTCGTCGAAGCGCTGCTTCACGCCGGCCTGGAAGCCGTCGCCGGAGATCTCCTTGATGACGCCGACGCGCACGCCGCGCAGGGCGCCGTCCGTCTGACCGGCGAGGGCCGCTGCGGCCATCGACGGCCAGGTGTCGGAGAGCGAGGTCGAGTCGAGCGGGTCATGGCCGGCGATCACGTCGTGCAGCAGTCCCGCGTCGAGAACCGAGCGGGAGACCGGGCCGACCTGGTCGAGCGAGCTGGCCAGCGCGATCGCGCCGTACCGGCTCACGCCGCCGTAGGTCGGCTTGACGCCGACGGAGCCGGTGACGGCGGCCGGCTGGCGGATCGATCCGCCCGTGTCCGAGCCGAGGGCGAACGGCGCCTCGAAGGCCGCCACGGCCGCGGCCGAGCCGCCGCCGGAGCCGCCCGGGATGCGCTCCAGGTCCCACGGGTTGCGGGTCGGGCCGTACGCCGAGTGCTCCGTCGAGGAGCCCATCGCGAACTCGTCCATGTTGGTCTTGCCGAGCGGGACGAGGTCGGCCTCCCGCAGCTTGCGCACCACGGTCGCGTCGTACGGGGGCAGCCAGCCCTCGAGGATCTTCGATCCCGAGGTCGACGGCATGTCGTTCGTCGCGAGCACGTCCTTGATCGCGACCGGGACGCCGGCGAGCGGCCCGAGGGCATCGCCCGCGGCGCGGCGGCCGTCGATCTCGGCCGCGGTGCGCAGGGCCTTCTCGCCCGCCACGTGCAGGTAGGCGTGCACGTCGGTGTCGACCGCCTCGATGCGCTCGAGGTGGGCGCGGGTCGCCTCGACGGACGACACCTCGCCGGTCGAGAGCAGGTCGGCCAGTGCGGCGGCGCTGAGTCTGGTCAGGTCCGTCATGGTCACTCCTCGTCCAGGATGGCGGCGACCTTGAAGCGGTCGCCGTCGCGTGCGGGGGCGCCCGAGAGCGCCTGGTCGACCGTCAGGGACGGCACGACCTCGTCGCGCCGGAAGACGTTCGTCAGCGGCAGCGGGTGGCTGGTGGCCGGCACCTCGGGTCCGGCGACCTGCTGCACCTTGGCGACCGACTCCACGATCTGGCCGAGCTCGCTCGTGAGGCTCTCGATCTCTTCGGGGCTGAGGTCGATCCTGGCGAGACTCGCCAGGTGCGCGACCTGTTCTGCGCTGATTTCGGACATACGTCTCCGTCGGTGCTGGTGTGTTGAGGTGCCGCGGGTGCGCCCGGCGGCCTACGACGATTCTATTGCTCGCCGAAGAGCCCGAGGCCGAGCCGGCGCACGGCGTCGTACGCCTCCTGGTACGTCACCGGGACGGCGTCGCCCGGCTTGCCGTAGCGAGCGGTCAGCAGACCGACCAGTCCCACCCCGGGCGGGCTCAGCGGGCGGTCCTGGTCGCCCGGGGCCGGGGCGTCGGCCTCCGGGTTCGCCGGGAGGTACTGCGGATGGGTGTCCGGCCAGGTCCCGGGCTGCCGAGGCGTCGACAGATTGATGGCGTCGCGCAGGGTGCGCGCGCCGCGATCCCGCTCCGTCAGGTTGTCGAGCCCGTACTTCTCGCACAGCGTGGCGATCACCGCGGCGTGGTGCATCTCCTCGTGGAGGATCGATCCGCGCTCGGTGTACGCCGAGATCGCGATGGCGGGGACGCGCAGGCCGAGCCGGTCGAACAGGAAGCCGTTCTCCCCCGGCCCGGACTGGTCGGGCGGCGTCGCCGGCCCGGGCGGCACGTGGTCGTACGTGCCGCCGTGCTCGTCGAAGGTGACGAGGAGCATCGTGTTCAGCGCGTTGGAGCCCTTGGCGCTCCGCGACGACCGGATGGCGGAGTAGATGTTGTGGAGCAGCAGGTCGCCGGCACGGACGTCGGAGATGGCGCCTCCGACGATCACTTCGCCCCCGACCTCCTCCTCGGTCGTCGGACCTCCCGGCGGGTGCATGTCGTTGTGGTCGTAGAGCAATCGCGGCTCGACGAACGCGTAGTCGGGCAGGGTGCCCTCCTCGACGTCCTTGTAGAAATGGGACATCGTGCGGAAGTTGGTGCGCCAGTACGGCTCCAGCGCGGGCGCGTGGATGAAGCCCGTCAGGGAGATCAGCTGACGGTCGTCGAAGTAGACGCGCCAGCTGCGCCCGGCCTCCTCCAGCCGATTGAAGATCGTGGGCGCATCGTTGGCCGGATCGAACCACTTGCGCAGGCCCCCGTCTCCGGCGTTGTCGACGTAGCCGTGCGAGGTCGAGGCGTGGAAGAACGACCGGTTGCAGAACGTCTGCGACGGCACGGCGCAGTGCCAGTCGTCGTAGACCGCGAACTGGCGCGCGAGCGTGGAGAACACCGGCAGCATGTCCGGGGTGAACGACCCCATGATCCTGCGGTAGTCGTCGGCCACCGGCTCCTGACCGGTGTCCTTGCGGAGCACGCCGATGTAGTCGCGGACGAAGCCGTCCATCCCCGGCTTCTGCCCCGGCACCGGCGCGTTGTAGGGCGGCTGCATGTCCTTGACGAGCGCGTCCGCGTTCGACGGCGGATCCACGATGTCGAAGAGCTGGGTGTTGACGTGGGGGTAGACCTCGCCCGGGTCGGGCGACGGCTGGCGCATCACGAAGTCGGTCGTGCCCTCGTACGCGTGCACGGGGATGTCCGGACCGCCGTTCGGGTCCGGGTTGCGGTAGTCGCCGAAGGCCAGGCCGTCGAACCGCTTGCCCTTCGGCAGGTTCTTCTCGTCGTAGAGCCAGCCCAGGAGGTTGTCGAACGACCTGTTCTCGTACATGAGCACGACCAGGTGGTCGAAGCCCGGCTTCGCCCGCGGGGGAAGCGGCGGGTACTCCTCGCCCGGCTCGGCGCGCGGAGCCTCCCCGGCCACCGGTCGCGAGGCGTACGCGGCTCCCGCGGCCGCTCCCCCGGCGCCGCCCGCCACCGCCCCGGCGGCCACGAGGCCCGCACCCTTCAGGAAGTCGCGGCGCGACGACCCGCGCTTCTCGTGCTGCACGTCGTCCTGCACGCCGTCCTGCTGCTCGTCGTCCGATCCCATCCCGTCCATTATGCGGGCCGCGGACGGGTCAGAGAACGAGGCGCCCCTGGTCGATCCCGATCATCGCGAGGTTGCGCATGCATTCGGTGCCCGCGGTGAAGTACTCGTTGTGCCCGCTCGACCCCGCGAGCGTGCGGTGGGTCAGCGGGTCGACGGCGCCGCCGACGCCCATCTTCTTCGCGCCGTACGACGGCGATCCGGGATCGCTGCCGAAGAACGCGCTGTCGACGATCGGGTCCATCGGAGCCTCGCCCACCCAGACGTTGCCGCCGCGCACCGAGAGGTCCTTCACGGACTGCGCGTCGCTTCCGGGCGAGCCCATGAGAGCCAGCGCGTCGACCTGCACGTTGCCGCGCTCCAGCGCGAGCAGTGCGGCGGTCGAGCCGTACGAGTGCGCGAAGACGCTGAGGTACGGCGGATCGGCGGCCCGCAGGCTCGTGATGCCCTCCAGCGTGCGCTCCAGGCTGTCGGCCCCCTGCTGCGCGAGCGCCAAGCCGCCGATGTTCGTGAGCACAGGCGTCTGGTAGCCGATCCAGGCGACCACGGCGACCCCGGGCGTCTTCGATCCGCTGCCCTGACCGGCGATGCGCTTCAGGAATCCGGCCTCCTGATCGTGCAGGTCCTGCGCGACCTCCGCCCAGGCTTCGATCTGCTCGCCGACGGACATGTACATGCCCGGCACGAGCACGCTCACGTACTTCGCCGTGCTCAGGTCACCGACGACGATGGCCGCCTTCGCGTCGGAGGAGGTGTCGAGCGACACGAGGGTGCGGGTGACGCCATCCTTCTTCTCGAGGGCGTCCTTCACGTTGCCGAGGGTGGTGAGCTGACGCTGGAGGACGAGACGCTGGGTCTTGCCGCGCTCGGTCTTGAGGTCGGTCTTCGCGGTCGCGATGGTCCGCTTGAGGTCGAGCGCGTTCGCGCGGCCGCGCACGGTGTAGGGGACGCCTTCGAGGTTGCCGATGAGGTGCGGGGCCTCCTTCAGGAGCACCGCCTGCTGCTTGGCGTCGAGGATCGACCAGACCCGGCTGACGTCGGTCGCCGCGGGCGGATCCGCGATCAGCTTGTCGATCTCGGCATGATGCCCGGTGAGGTAGGCCGGAAGGGCGGAGGCGCTCACTCCGGCGAGCCGGCCGAGGGTGGAGGTCGCCGTGACATTCGAGGCTCCCGAGACGGGTGCATCCGACGTGATGCCGGCGGCGGCGACGGTCTGCGACGCGGGCGCGATGGAGGCGTCGGCGGGTACGACGAAGGCCCCGGTCAGTCCTGAGACTGCCGAGGTCACAATGGAGACAGCTGCAAAGCCGACCAGCACTCCGTCCGGGTCCCTCCGAGAGCGAGCGAGCTAAGCCCTTGCAGTGCGCATCGGGTGAGCGCACCTCTGCATGCTATCGGGGAAAACATGGACGTCGGCAGGCCGTTCTACCCCCGATTCAGGGGGAGACTTCGGATCCTGTCCGCGCTTTGACTGACAGGTTCAGGCCTCTCCGAGGGCATCCGGGCCCTGTTCGACGAGGATGCGGAACTGAGCGGCGTCGAGGACCCGGAGTCCGAGCTCCTCCGCCTTGGTGAGCTTAGACCCCGCGCCGGGTCCGGCGGCGACGAAATCCGTCTTCTTCGAGACGCTCGATGCGGCCTTCCCGCCCGCGGCGATGATCGCCTCCTGGGCGCCCTCGCGCGTGTACCCCTCCAGCGAGCCGGTGGCGACGACGGTCAGCCCCGCGAGCACGCCGCCGGCGTCGGCCGCGGCGCCCGGACCGGGGTGGCCGGGCGTCGAGAACTGCACGCCCGCCTTCGTCCAGCGGTCGACGATGTCGACGTGCCAGTCGACGCCGAACCAGTCGATCACCGCGTCGGCGATGATGCCGCCGACGCCGTCGACCTCGGCGAGCTCCTCCCTGCTCGCTGCGCGGATCGCGTCGAGCGATCCGAAGTAGTCGGCCAGCGCGCGCGCCGCGACGGGGCCGACGTGGCGGATGTTCAGGGAGACCAGGATGCGCCACAGCGGCTTGGTCTTCGCCTTCTCGAGCTCGGCGAGCAGCTTCGTCGCCGCCTCCGAGGGCAGGACGACCTGGTGGTCCTTGCGGATGCCCAGACGTCGGCGCTCCGCCGGGTCGAGGTCCTCGGTGCCGGGCGGGTACGTCTTGGCGCCGAGGCGCTGGAACGGCGAGCGGCGGATCGGCTCGCCCGTCACCTCGTCGAGCTTGATCTCGCCCGTCTCGGAGTCGCGCACGAGCACCTCGATCGGGACGAGCTCGTCGATCTCGAGGTCGAACAGCCGGGCCTCGGTCGCGAGCGGCGGGGTGGCCGGCACGACCGGCTGGGTCAACGCCGCCGCCGTGACTTCGCCGAGCGCCTCGATGTCGAGGCCGCCCCGCGATCCGATGTGCTCCACGCGCCCGCGCACCTGCGCCGGGCACGACCGGGAGTTCGGGCACCGGAGGTCGATGTCGCCCTCCTTCATCGGGCGCAGCGGGGTGCCGCACTCCGGGCACACCTCGGGCATGTGCCACTCGACCTGGGTGCCGTCGCGCTGCTGCTCGACGGCTCCGAGGATCTCCGGGATGACGTCCCCCGCCTTGCGCAGCACGACGGTGTCGCCGATCATGACGCCCTTGGCACGCACCACCTCCTGGTTGTGCAAGGTGGCCTGCCGCACGGTCGAGCCGGCGACCTTCACGGGCTCCATCACGGCGTACGGCGTCGCGCGGCCGGTGCGCCCCACCCCGACGACGATGTCGAGGAGCTTCGTGTGCACCTCCTCGGGCGGGTACTTGTAGGCGATCGCCCAGCGCGGGGCACGGCTGGTGGCGCCGAGCTCCACGTGGAGGTCGAGCTCGTCGACCTTCACCACGATGCCGTCGATCTCGTGCTCGACGTCGTGCCGGTGCTCGCCGCGGTCGGCGATGTAGCCGGCGACCTCCTCCACCGAGTCGAACACGCGCGAGTGCGGCGACACGGGCAGGCCCCACCCGGCGAGCAGCCCGTAGATCTCGGACTGGGCGACGACGTCGGGATGCTGCCACGCGCCGATGCCGTGGAGGTAGAGGGAGAGCCGCCCGAGCCGCTCGCGCATGAGCTCCAGCTCGAAGGCGTTCTTGTTCTCGCGGCGCTGGCGCAGGCTGCCCGCCGCGGTGTTGCGGGCGTTCGCGAACTCGGGATACCGCGTCTTGATGCGGTCCTCGGGGCGCCCTTTCGCCCGCTCGTCGTCCTCGTAGGCGGCCTGCAGGTCGCGCTGGCGCTGGTTGAGCGCCTCGAAGTCGACGGTGCGCAGGAAGACCTCGCCGCGCACCTCGAAGAACGCCGGGTAGCCCGTGCCGCTCAGCTGCCGCGGGATGGTTGGTATCCAGTCGATGTTCTCGGTGATGTCCTCGCCGACCCGGCCGTCGCCGCGGGTCGTCGCCGTCTCGAGCACGCCGTCGCGGTAGGCGAGGCTGATCGCGAGGCCGTCGATCTTGAGCTCGGTGAGCCAGCGCACCGGGCGTCCGGCGGCCGCGGCCGTCTTGGCCGCCCAGTCGCGGAACTCGTCGATCGAGAAGACGTTGTCGAGGCTGAGCATGCGCTCGGCGTGCTCGTGCTCGGGGAAGCCGACCGAGGCCACGACCGCGCCGACCTGCTGGGTGGGGCTGTCCTGCCCGGCCAGTTCGGGGAACGCCCGCTCGATCGCCTCCAGGCGGTGGAAGTCGGCGTCGTACTCCGCGTCGGAGAGCGCAGAGTCGCCGTCGCCGTAGTACGCCACGCGCGCGCCCTCGATGCGCTCGGCGAGCCGGTCGGCCTCCGCCCGCGCCGCCTCGAAGTCGAGGTCGCCGAACTCGACCGGGGTGTCACTCGTCTCAGAGATATCGCTCACGGACCAATACTAGGCAGCGCCGCCGACACCGCCGCGGCGCCTCCCCGGCCCGTGCACATTCGGCACGAATCGCGGGATACCGCGCCCCGAAGCCGCGATTCGTGCCGAATGTGCGCGGGAGGAGGCGGCCGCGCCTCAGGCCGGGACGGCGGAGACGGTGCGGTCGATCGTGGTCTGGCCGAGCACCCGCGTGCCGACGTACACGACGGCGGTCTGACCGGGGGCGACGCCGTCGAGCGGGGTGTGCGGGCGCACGACGAGCTCGCCGTCCGCGACGAAGGCGACGGCGGGCACGGGGTCGGAGTGAGCGCGGATCTGCACGTCGCAGTCGAAGGGCGTGGCCGGATCGGCGGGCGGGAGCCCGGCCCAGGTGAAGCGCGACCCCGCGATCTCCGCGATGTCGAGCGCCTCCTTCGGGCCGACGACGACCGTGTTGTCCTTGGGCCGCACCTCCAGCACGAAGCGCGGACGGCCGTCGGCGGAGGGGTAGCCGATGTTGAGCCCCTTGCGCTGTCCGACCGTGAACGCGAGCGCGCCCTCGTGGCTGCCGATGCGGTTGCCGTCGCGATCCAGGATGTCGCCGGTCTCGGCTCCCACGCGCTCGGCGAGCCAGCCGCGGGTGTCGCCGTCCGGGATGAAGCAGATGTCGTGCGAGTCGGGCTTGTTCGCGACACTGAGGCCGCGCGCCTCGGCCTCCGCGCGGACCTCCGCCTTGGACGGCGTCGCACCGAGGGGGAACATCGCGTGCGCGAGCTGGTCGGCCGTGAGCACCCCGAGCACGTAGGACTGGTCCTTGGCCCAAGCGCTGGCGCGGTGCAGCTCGCGATTGCCGTGCTCGTCGGTGACGACGGCGGCGTAGTGACCGGTGCACACGGCGTCGAAGCCGAGGTCGAGGGCTTTCTCGAGCAGCGCGGCGAACTTGATCCGCTCGTTGCAGCGCATACAGGGGTTGGGCGTGCGCCCGGCGGCGTACTCGGCGATGAAGTCGTCGACGACGTCGAGCTTGAACCGCTCGGAGAAGTCCCACACGTAGTACGGGATGCCGATGATGTTCGCGGCGCGCTGGGCGTCCATCGAGTCCTCGATGGTGCAGCAGCCGCGGCTGCCGGTGCGCAGCGTCCCGGGCATCCGGCTGAGGGCGAGATGCACGCCGACCACGTCGTGCCCGGCCTCGACCGCGCGCGCCGCCGCCACCGCGGAGTCCACTCCCCCGCTCATCGCTGCCAGAACCTTCACCCCGGGATTCTACGCCGTCGGGGCTGAGGGTCGGCCGGGCGGCGCTCAGGCCAGGCGGGACGCCCGTTCGGCGTGTCCGGCGCGGGCCGCCTGTGCGTAGGCCGCCGGGAGAGCATCGAGCAGCGCGGCCACGTCCGCTTCCGTGGAGGTGCGGCCCAGGGTGAACCGCAGCGCGCTGCGGGCGTCGAGCTCGCTCCGGCCCATCGCGAGCAGCACCTGCGACGGCTCCGGGATGCCGGCGGTGCACGCCGACCCGGTGGAGACCGACAGACCTGCCATGTCGAGCAGGAAGAGCAGGGAGTCGCCCTGCGCCCCGGGGAAGACGAAGTGCGCATTCGACGCGACCCGCTCCCCCGACGCCGGCTCCGGACCGCTCAGCACGGCCTCCGGAACGGCCGAGCGCACGCCGGCGATGAGGCGGTCGCGCAGCACCCCGAGTCGCGCGGCCTCGGCGGCGCGCTCGGCCTCCGCCGCCCGGGCCGCGACCGCGAACGATACGGCCGCCGCGACGTCCTGCGTCCCGCTGCGCACCTGGCGCTGCTGGCCGCCGCCGTGGATCAGCGGCACGACCGTGGAGGTGCGGCTCAGCACGAGCGCGCCGATGCCGACCGGCCCGCCGATCTTGTGGGCGGACACGCTCAGCGCATCCACGCCGAGCGCGGCGAAGTCGATCGGCAGGTGGCCGTAGGCGGAGACCGCGTCGACGTGCACGGGCACGCCCGCCTCCCGCGCCGGAGCCGCCAGGTCGACGACCGGCTGGATCGTGCCGACCTCGTTGTTGACCGCGAGGAAGGTGAGCAGCGCCGTCTCGTCCGGCGCGGCGATCGGCGCGGTCACGATGCGCCCCTCGGCGTCGAGGTCCAGCCACTCCGCGCGGGCGTCCTCCGCTCGCTCCAGCCACTCGATGGTGTCCGTCGTCGCGTGGTGCTCCCCGCCGGGCACGAGGATGCGCGGCCGCCGCGCCTGCGCGTTGCGCGCCCAGTAGAGGCCCTTGACCGCGAGGTTGATCGACTCGGTGCCGCCCGACGTGAAGACGACCTCGATCGGGTCGCAGCCGAGCGTGGCCGCGACCGCCTCCCGCGCCTCCTCCAGCATCCGCTTGGCCTGCTGGCCCTGGCTGTGGATGCTGGAGGGGTTGCCGACGACGCCCATCGCGTCGGCGAAGGCGGCGATCGCCTCGGGGCGCATGGGGGTCGTCGCGGCGTGGTCGAGATAGACCGGCACCGGGCCCTCCTCGGTTCGCGGGTGCGGCGCCGGACGGATGCCCGGTCGCCTGTCACTACTCTAGATCGCATGACCTCCGCCGATCCTCTGCGCAATCTGGGCGTCCGCGTCGGGCCGAACGGCGGCGAGCTGCGGGTGTTCTCCGCCAACGCCGACGCGATGGAGCTGTGCCTCTTCGACGAGCGCGACCCCAACTGGCTCGTGAAGACGCGCCCGATGACCCGCGACGCCAACGGGGTCTGGTCGGTGCGCTCGCGCTCGCTGACCGTCGGAAGCCGCTACGCGGTCCGCGTCTCCGGCCCGACGTCGCCGCAGAACGTGTTCAACCCCGAGACGCTCCTGCTCGACCCCTACGCCCGCGGAATGGTCCGCGCCGGGTCGGACGCGTGGCGGGGCGTCGTGATCGAGGACGGCTTCGACTGGGGCGATGTCGTCAAGCCCGCCACCCCGCTCGACCACACCGTGGTCTACGAGACGCACGTCCGCGGCTTCAGCAAGGTCAACCCGGCCGTGCCGGAGGAGCTGCGCGGCACGTACGCCGGGCTCGCCCACGAGTCCTCGATCGGGTACCTCCGCGATCTCGGTGTGACGGCCGTCGAGCTGCTGCCGGTCCAGACGTTCGTCTCGGAGCAGCGCCTCATCCAGCAGGGCCTCACCAACTACTGGGGCTACAACACCCTCAACTTCTTCACCCCGCACGCGCCGTACGCCTCGCGCGGGGCGCAGGCGGCCGGCCCGGAGGCGATCCTCGCGGAGTTCAAGGGGATGGTGAAGCTGCTGCACCAGGCCGGCATCGAGGTCATCCTCGACGTCGTCTACAACCACACGGCCGAGGAGGGGATCGGCGGCCCGCGCACGAGCTTCCGCGGCATCGACAACGCCACCTACTACCGCCAGGACGAGCAGGGCGTCTACATCGACGTCACGGGCTGCGGCAACACCGTCGACTTCGGCAAGCCCGTCCCGCAGCGGCTGGTGCTCGACTCGCTGCGCTACTGGGCGAACGAGATGCAGATCGACGGCTTCCGGTTCGACCTGGCCGCGACGCTCGGCCGCGGCGCCGACGCCTCCTACTCCCCCGATCACCCGCTCCTGCACGCCGCCATCGAGGACCCGGGTCTCCAGGGTGTGAAGATGATCGCCGAGCCGTGGGATGTCGGGCTCGGCGGCTGGCAGACCGGCAACTTCCCCGACGGCTGGTCCGAATGGAACGACCGCTACCGCGACCGCGTGCGCAACTTCTGGCTCGCCGACATCGCCGAGGCGCGCCGGAACGGTCAGGCTCCCGTCGGCATCGGCGGGTTCGCGACGCGCCTGGCGGGCTCATCGAACACGTTCGCTCCGGAGCGCGGCCCGCTCGCGTCCGTCAACTTCGTGACCGCGCACGACGGCTTCACGATGGCCGATCTCACCGCCTACGACGTGAAGCACAACCTCGGCAACGGCGAGGACAACCGCGACGGCACCGACAACAACCGGTCCTTCAACCACGGCGCCGAGGGGCCGACCGTGGACGAGAGCATCCTCCTCGCTCGGCACAAGGCGATGCGCAACCTGATGGGGACGCTGCTGCTCTCGGCCGGTGTGCCCATGATCACGGCCGGCGACGAGTACGGCCGCACCCAGCGCGGCAACAACAACGCCTACTGCCACGACAGCGAGCTCACCTGGCTGAGCTGGCTGCGCTCGCGGGAGCAGCGCGAGTTCGAGGAGACGACCAAGCGCCTCCTGGAGCTGCGGCGCACCAACCCGGCACTGCGGCCGAGCCGGTACGCCGTCCTCGGCGAGACGACCCCCAACGCGAGCCACATGGACTGGTACGACGCGACGGGCAGTCGGATGGACGACGAGGACTGGAACTCGCCCGAGAACCGCACCCTGCAGTACCTGGTCGCCTCGACGCCCGACAGGGAGGAGTTCAACCGCGTGCTCCTCATCGTGCACGGCGTGGAGGACGACGTGGAGGTGTCCCTGCCGGTCGCCCCGGGCGTCGAGTCGTACCAGCTGCTCTGGGACAGCGCGACGGAGGTGCCGATCGCGGAGGACCCGACCCTGCTCCTGCCCGGCTCGACGCGTCTCGTCGGCGGCGCGTCGATGCAGCTGTTCCGCGCCAACGGCCCGCGCGTCACGGAGCCGGGCGCCTGATGGCGAAGCCGAAGGCCTCGGCGGGGACGCCGGCGACCGTCGCGCTGACCGTGGCCGGACTGCCGTTCTCCCTGCATCCGTACGAGCACGACCCGGCCGCCGCGTCGTACGGGCTGGAGGCCGCGGAGGCGCTCGGCGTCGAGCCGGACCGCGTGTTCAAGACCCTGCTCGCCGACACCGAGCTCGGCCTGGTCGTCGGCGTCGTGCCGGTCACCGGCCTCCTCGATCTGAAGGCCCTCGCGGCGGCCGTCGGCGCCAAGCGGGCCGGGATGGCCGACCCGGCCCTGGCCGAGCGGCGAACCGGCTACGTCGTCGGCGGCATCAGCCCGATCGGCCAGAAGACGCGGCACGTCACCGTGGTGGACGAGACGGCGCAGCTCTTCGAGACCGTCTTCGTCTCGGGAGGCAAGCGCGGCCTCGACATCGAGCTGGCGCCGGACGACCTCCTGCGTGCGACCGAGGGCACGTATGCTGCCATCGCCAAGGAGACGGCGTGACCGCCGGAGTGCCCGCGGTCACCGTGCGTGCGGCGACGGCGGACGACGCTCTCGGCATCGCACAGGTCCACGTGACGTCCTGGCGGGAGGCGTACGCCCGCCAGCTGCCGGCCGACCTGCTCGCCGGGCTCGATGTGCAGCGGCGCGCGCAGGTGTGGACCGGCATCATCGAGTCGGGTGACACGAGGGTCTGGGTCGCCGAGACGAATGGGGCGATCGTCGGCTGGGCGAGCGCGGGAGCGGGTCGCGACGACGAAGCGCCCGTCCCGCTCGAATTGGAGGGCATCTACCTGCTCGCGAGCGCGCAGGGTTCGGGCGCCGGGCAGAGCCTGCTCGACGCGGCCGTGGGCGCGGCCGACGCCTACCTGTGGGTCATGGCGGACAATCCGCGGGCGCACGCCTTCTATCGGAAGAACGGCTTCGCCGCGGACGGCGCCGCGAAGGTGGAGCAGGTCGGCGAGGCCGCTGTGGAGGTCGTGCGCCTGGTCCGGGCCCGCTGACGCCGCGAACCGTCACACCCGCTGCAGCAGCGACCCCAGCCGGATCGCCGTGTCGGCGACCAGCGAGACCAGACCGTCGCGGTCCGCGAGGCGCGCGGCCGGGAGGGCCAGAGCGAGGCCCGCGATGAGGCGGTCGTCCTCGCCGCGCACGGGGACGGCCAGGCAGCCGAAGCCGGGCGTCAGCTCCCCCTCCTGCGTGGCGTAGCGCGTGGGCGACGGGACGGTGCGCGCCGCCTGCTCCGCCAGCAGCAGGCGGCCCAGCGCGGAGACGCTGAGGTCGCTCCCGATCCGCTTGGGGTCCGAGAGCGGGAAGTCGGGGTCGACGTCGACCGGGACGACCCGTCCCTCCCGGTAGACCGCGAGATGCACGCCGCCGCGGATGTGAGTGCGCAGGTCGGTGACGGCCTCCCGCGCCGTCGCCGCGGCATCCTGGGCCTGGGCCACGTCCGCCAGCTCGGCGACCTTGCGGCCGAGGGCGAAGCCGCGGAGGTCGGGCATCCGCACCAGGTACTCGTCCTGCACCAGGAGGTTGAGGAGGCGGTACGCCGTGGCGCGCGGCAGGCCGAGCCGCACGGAGATCTGCTGCGCCGTGATCCCGGGCCCGGAGCGCGCGACCTCCTCCAGCACGGCGAGGGCGCTGTGCACCGCGCCGGGCTGCCGCCCGCTCAGCTCCGGGATGGCGTTCATGGCGCGCCGCCGAGCACGTCCCCCGTCGTCGGTTCGTCGTAGAGGCCGATCCGCCCCAGGGCGTCCGCCCGGCGCCTGCGGCAGAGCAGGTAGAGGATCGCCGCGATCGCCGCCACCGCGGCGAGCAGCACCACGGCGAGCCAGCGCGTTCCCGAGACCTCGAGCCACAGGTCCAGCCCGAGCGCGGCGATCAGCCCGGCGGCGGCGATCCCCGCGGCGACGGCCGGGCCGATCGTGAGTTCTCCGATCCGGCGCAGGAAGAACGGCGTCGCGACGCACACCAGCGCGTAGGCGGTCATGTAGCCGGCGGCCGCGCAGACGACGATCACGCCCATGGCCTGCCAAGCGCCCATCCCCGAGGCGACGAGCACCGCCGGTACGGCCACCTCGGCCGCCAGTCCCACGGCGAGCGCGATGTGCGGGGTGCGGAAGCGGCGGTGGGTGCGGCCGAGGGCGCGCGGCGCGATGCCCTCGCGCCCGAGGGAGAACAGCACGCGGGCGAGGGCCGTGGTGGAGGCCAGTGCGCAGGCGAGGAAGGAGCAGGCGAGTGCTGCATCCAGCAGGAGCCCGATCCATTCGACTCCGGCGCGGGCGGCGAGGTCGTTGACGGGGCTGTCGCTGCCGGCGAGGTCTCCGCCCAGGGCGTCGAAGCCTGCGAGCTGCGTGTAGGCGGAGAGCAGGTAGAGCACACCAGCTGCGATGACGGTCCAGCGGATGGTGCGCGGGATGGTGGCGAACGGCCGCCGGGACTCCGCTCCGAGCGTCGCCGCGCTCTCGAAGCCGACGAAGGCGGTCACCGCCACCGTCGTCCCGGCCGCCAGCTGCGGGAGGCCGACGTCGCGCGGCAGGGCGACGTTCCAGAACGACGATCCCGGCACGCGCACGAGCAGCACGGCGATCAACACGAGGATGGCGGCGATCGAGAGCAGCTCGATGACGAGCGTGACACGCGTGGAGAGGCGGATCCCCCGCCACAGGACGAGCAGGCAGAGCGCCCCGAACCCGACGAGGAGCAGGAGGACGAGCCCGCGCGAGCCGGCCAGGCCCGGCGACGCGTGGGAGAGGAGGGTGAGCGAGTAGTACGCCGCCCCCAGGAGGGCGAACATCGCGACGAACCCGTAGCCGACCAGCATCGCGGCGCTGGTCGCGAAGCCCGCGCGCACCCCGAGCCCGCGTGCGGCGAACGTGTACAGGGATCCCGTGGCGGCCATGCGTCGCGTGAACTGGTTGACGGCGTACGCGACGAGGGCCATCAGCACGGCCGCGAGCAGGAACGCCAGCAGCGTTCCCGACCCCGCGCGCGCCGCCACCAGCACCGGACAGGTCGCGGCCGCCGCCGAGGGCGCCACCGCGCCGACCGACTGGGCGAGCACATCCACGAAGCCGAGGCTGCGGCGGTCGAGCCCGGCCAGGGGCGAGCGCGCGGGCAGGCCGTCGACCGGCCGCGGATCGGCGATCGCCCGGCTCAGGGCCGTCACGGGTGGGTGTGCTGTCACGGGGTGCTCCTCGCTCGCGAGGCTACGTCGCGTGTGTTGCGTCCCGGTTTCGGCCGCGTCACGGGATCGTGACCGGCGAATGCGACACAGGTCGTCCCATTCGGCGAGCGCCGACTCTTCACGCGTGCGGAACGGCGGCGCAACACCGTGTCGTGAGACTGGCCGCACCATCCCCTTTCCCGTCTCCTTGGAGGAACTCATGACCGCAGCACAGGAGCCGCAGGCTCTGCTCGGCGATCCGCTCGCGCTCCGCGGCGCAGGCGCGTCGCGTCAGCTGTCGGGCCGGCTCGGCGTCGGCTCCATCGTCTTCATGGTGGTCGCCGCGGCGGCTCCGCTCACGGTGATCGGCGGCGGCTTCCCGGTCGCGGTCCTGCTCGGCAATGGGGCGGGGGTGCCGAGCATGTTCGCGATCGGGGCGATCATCCTGTTGTTCTTCGCGGTGGGGCTGAGCGCGATGAGCCGATTCATCCCGAAGCCCGGCGCGTTCTTCACGTACGTCGGGTACGGGATGGGGCGGCCGCTCGGACTGGCGGCGGCATACCTGGCGCTGCTGACGTACACGACCGTACAGGTGGCGGTGTACGGCTACCTGGGGGCGACGCTCGAGTCGTCGGTCGTCGCGCTGCACGGGCCGGACCTCCCCTGGTACGTGTACTCCCTGGCGATGATCGCGCTCGTGGGCGTGCTCGGGTACCGCCACATCGAGCTGAGCTCGCGGGTGCTGGGCGTGCTGCTGATCGCGGAGGTCGGCATCGTGATCGTGCTGAGCGTCGTGATCATCGGCACGGGCGGCGCGGACGGGCTGTCGCTCACCCCGTTCGAGCCGAGCACCGTGCTCTCGGGCTCCCCGGGCATCGGGCTCATGTTCGCGCTCGCCGGGTTCATCGGGTTCGAGTCGACCGCCATCTTCCGCGACGAGGCGAAGGAGCCGGAGAAGACCATCCCGCGGGCGACCTACATCGCGGTCATCGCGATCGGCGTCTTCTACACGTTCGCCTCCTGGGCGCTCGTGATGGGCTGGGGCCCTGCACAGATCGTGGACGTGGTGGCGAAGGACACCGGCGGCTTCATCGTCAACACCGCCGTGCACTACCTCGGCTCCGTGGGCGGGGTCATCGTGAACGTGCTGCTGATCACGAGCCTGTTCGCCTGCGTCCTGTCGTTCCACAACGTCGTCACCCGCTACCAGCACTCGATGTCGAACGCGTCGGTGCTCCCGGCCCGGCTCGGCCGCGTGCACGGCACCCACGCCTCCCCGTACATCTCGTCGCTGGTGCAGACCGTGACGGCCGCCGTCCTGATCGGCATGTTCGCGCTGTTCCACCTCGACCCGGTGCTGCAGGTCTTCACCTGGTTCAGCGGCATCGCGACGCTGGCGATCGTGGTGCTGATGGCGCTGACCTGTCTCGCGGTGATCGTCTACTTCGCCCGCACCAAGACGGGCGCGGGACCGTGGCGCACCGTGATCGCGCCCGTCATCGGGCTGATCGGCCTGGTGGGCGTGACGGCCATCATCGTCGACAACTTCCCCCTCCTCATCGGCGACGTGGATGCGCAGGGCACGCCGGTGCTGGGTCCGCTCTCGCTCGCCTTCTTCGCCGCCATGCTCGCCTTCCCGGTGATCGGCGTGGTGCAGGCCCTCGTCCTGCGCCGCAGCAAGCGCGACGCCTACGAGAACATCATCGACACCATCAGCGCCTAGGAGACGTAGCACCATGACCACCGAGCTTCCCCTGACCCTGCCCGCCGACGAGACGGCCGCCACCGGCCCGCTCTCCAGCCTGACCGCCGCAGAGATCGAGACCGCGGCACGCATCCTCCGCGACGCCGGAGCGGTGACGGACTCCGCGCGCTTCGTCTACGTCGGCCTCCTGGAGCCCGACAAGGCCGACGTGCTGGCCGCCCGCGCCGGCACGGCCCCGGCTCCCGACCGCGAGGCGCGCCTCCTCCTGCTCGACGTCGCCACCGGCGAGAGCACCGACGCCGCCGTGTCCCTGACGCGCGGGGAGGTCGTCGCCCTCGTCCCCATCGACGGCGAGCGCGGTCAGGTGCCCATCCTCGAGGAGGAGTTCGAGGCGATCGGCGGCATCCTCGTCGCCGACCCCCGTTGGCTGGCCGCCCTCGAGAAGCGCGGGCTCACGGCCGAGCAGGTCGTGTACGCGCCCCTCTCGCCCGGCTCGTACGACATCCCGGGCGAGGAGGGCCGCCGGATCATCCGCGTCTTCGCCTTCCGGATGGACCACGCCGAGGACCACCCCTGGGCGCACCCCGTCGACGGCCTGTGCGCGTACGTCGACATGATCGCCCGCGAGGTGACGCAGGTCGTGGATGCTGCGGAGCACCCCGTGCCCGAGGAGCCGGGCAACTTCCACCTGGAGTCCGAACGCCCCGCACCGCTGGACACGCTCAAGCCGATCTCCATCACCCAGCCCGAGGGCCCGAGCTTCGCGGTCGACGGGGACACCGTCACCTGGGCGAACTGGTCGTTCTCGCTCGGCTTCGACGCCCGCGAGGGACTCATCCTGCGCGACCTCGCCTTCGCCGATCCGGATCAGGACGGCGCGGTGCGTCCCGTCATCTACCGCGCCTCCATCGCCGAGATGGTGGTGCCGTACGCCGACCCGTCCCCCACCCGCTACTGGCAGAACTACTTCGACACGGGCGAGTACCTGTTCGGCCGGTTCGCCAACTCCCTGACGCTCGGCTGCGACTGCCTCGGCGAGATCCGCTACTTCGACGCGGTGATGGCGGACGAGTTCGGCCGGCCGAAGACCGTCTCCAACGCGATCTGCATGCACGAGGAGGACTACGGCACGCTCTGGAAGCACACCGACATGTTCACCTCCGCCAACGAGGTGCGGCGGTCGCGGCGGCTGGTGATCTCGTTCTTCACCACCGTCGGCAACTACGACTACGGCTTCTACTGGTACCTGTACCTCGACGGCACGATCGAGTGCGAGGCCAAGCTCACCGGCATCCTGTTCACCTCCGCGTACGTGGAGGGGACGCAGACCGCCAGCGAGGTCGCGCCCGGCCTCGGCGCCCCGTACCACCAGCACCTGTTCTCGGCGCGGCTCGACATGATGGTGGACGGGCTGGCGAACGCGGTCGAGGAGGTGGATGCGGTCCGCCTCCCGATCAGCGCCGCGAACCCGTACGGGAACGCCTTCACCAAGCGGGCGACCCGCATCGCGAGCGAGGCGGAGGGCGCCCGCGACGCCGACGCGTCCGTCGGCCGCACCTGGCACATCGTCAACACCGAGAAGACCAACCGGCTCGGGCAGCCGACCGGTTACGTGCTCCACGCCGAGCAGAACCCGACGCTGATGGCCGACCCCTCGGCGACGGTCACGGCCCGCGCCGCGTTCACGACCAAGCAGGTCTGGGTGACGCAGTACGCGAGCGACGAGCGCTACCCCGCGGGCGAGTTCGTCAACCAGAACCCGGGCGGCGACGGCCTCCCGGCGTACATGGCGGCCGACCGGCCGCTGGACGGCGAGGACATCGTGCTCTGGCACACGTTCGGACCGACCCACTTCCCGCGGGTCGAGGACTGGCCGGTGATGCCGGTGGACTACGCCAAGTTCACGCTGAAGCCGTACGGCTTCTTCGGCCGCAACCCCGCCCTCAACGTGCCCGCCGCGGAGCCGGCGCACTGCGCGCCCGGCCATCACGAGCACGGCCACCACGCGCACGGCGACCACTCGCACCACGGATGATCGAGGCCCTCCACCTCGGCAGCATGCTCCCGGCGACGCTGGGAGCATGCTGCGTCGCCGGGGGCGCCGACCGCCGCTCCCCGCTGGCGTGGCTCGGGATGCTGGCGATGCTCGCCGCGATGGCCGACACGATGCTGCTCCCCCGGCCGGTTCTCGCGCCGGTCGTGTGGGCGGCGCTGCTCGTCGCGCTCGCCCTCGCGACGGCCCTGCGGCAACGGCTGCGGCCGCGTCCGACGGCCGGCGGGCCGAGCGACCACCCGGTGCGCGCGATGGCCGTCCACCGCTCGCTGCAGGCGGTGCTGATGGCCGGACTGATCGTGGTCGGTTCCGGCCACCACGCCACGGGAGGCGAGGCGCACGCCGGCCACGGCCTCCCCGTGGTGCTGCTGCTCGGGGTGGCCGCGATGGTGTTCGCGTTCGCCTCGGGAGCCGTCGCCCTGCGCCGCGGTCTCCCGCCGCTGCCGCGTGCCGAGGCCGCTCTGGGAGCGGCCTCCGTCGCCCTCATGGCGCTACCCCTGCTCGCCGCCTAGCCGAGGTTCACGTCGTGGCGCTCATTCGGGCTCCGATGAGCGCCACGACGTGAACCTCGCGCGGGGTCTGGAGGCCCTAGGAGGCGACCGAGACCAGGCCGAGCTCGGCGGTCGACAGCAGGAGGTCGTTGACCGGCACCACACGCACCGTGTAGCCGAACGAGCCGGCCCAGGCCAGCGTGACGGTGCCGACGTACTCGTGCGCGACGGACGGGTCGTCCGTGCCGGGCACGCCGTCGTCGAGGTCGAGGCGCTGCTGCCGCACGTCGACGAGGTCGTCGCCCTCCTGGCTGCGGCCGTAGACGACCTGCACCTGGACGTCCTCGGGCTTCAGCCCGTTCAGGTGCACGAGCGCGCGCACGTGCAGCTGGTCGCCGACCTGCGGCACCGCGTCCACACCTCCCGCGTCGACGTGCGCGACGTTCACGCCGGGCCAGGCCGCGCGCACGCGGCCCTTCCAGGCGGCGAGTCCGCGCGCTGCGGCGAAGCCGTCCGCGCTGAGCCGCTCCTCGTTGCGCGACGCCGGGATGTAGAGCCGCTCCACGTACTCCTTCACCATGCGCTCGGCGCTCAGCGCGGGCGACAGGGTCGACAGGGTGTGCCGGATCTGGCCGACCCAGGTGGAGGGCACGCCGTCGCCGTCGCGGTCGTAGAAGCGCGGGGCGATGATGTGCTCGATGAGGTCGTACATGGCCTCGGCCTCGAGCGCGTCCCGCTCCGCTCCGTCGCCGGCGGCGTCGGCCGACGGGATCGCCCAGCCGTTCTCGCCGTCGTAGAACTCGTTCCACCAGCCGTCCAGGATCGACAGGTTGAGCGCCCCGTTGAGCGCCGCCTTCATGCCGGAGGTGCCGCAGGCCTCGAGCGGACGCAGCGGGTTGTTCAGCCAGATGTCCGTGCCCGGATAGAGCAGCTGCGCCATCCCGATGTCGTAGTCCGGCAGGAAGACCATGCGGCCGCGGATCTCCGGCTCGGAGGCGAACTGCACGAGCTTCTGGATGAGGCGCTTGCCCTCGTCGTCGGCCGGGTGCGACTTGCCCGCGATCACGAACTGCACCGGTCGCTCCGCGTGGAGCAGGATGTTCCGCAGCCGCTGCGGGTCGTGCAGCATCAGCGTGAGCCGCTTGTAGGTCGGCACGCGCCGGGCGAAGCCGATCGTGAGCACGTTCGGGTCCAGGAGGTCGCTCATCCACACGGGTGCGATCCCGCCGGGGTTCTGCTCCTCCCACGCGGCCTGGAGGCGCTGGCGGGCGTCCTGCACGAGCTGCTCGCGCATCCGGTTGCGCACGGACCACAGGTCGCCGTCGCTCACCGCGCCGGAGTTCGCCCAGTCGGCGTGCGTGGTGTCGTCGGTGCCGAGGCGGTCCAGCGCGAGGGCGCGCAGCATCGGGTCGGTCCAGGTCGGCGCGTGCACGCCGTTGGTGACCGAGTCGATCGGCACCTCTTGCGGGTCGAAGCCCGGGTAGAGGCCGTTGAACATCTGCCGGCTGACCTCGCCGTGCAGCTTGGACACACCGTTGGCGTGCTGACCGAGCCGCATGCCCATCACGGCCATGTTGAAGACGTCAGGCGAGCCGCCCGGGTAGTCCTCCGCGCCGAGGGAGAGCACCTGCTGCACCTCCACGCCGGGGAGGAGGGAGGTGGAGAAGTAGCGCTCCACGAGCGGCCGGTCGAACCGGTCGATCCCGGCGGGGACCGGGGTGTGGGTCGTGAAGACCGTCCCGGCGCGCACGACCTGCAGCGCCTCGTCGAAGCTGAGACCGTCGCCGATGAGGTTCGCGATGCGCTCCAGGCCGAGGAAGCCGGCGTGGCCCTCGTTGGTGTGGAAGACCTCGGCCGCCGGAGCGCCCGTCAGCTCGGACCACGCCTCGAGCGCGCGCACACCGCCGATGCCGAGCAGCAGCTCCTGCAGCAGACGGTGCTCGCCGCCCCCGCCGTACAGCCGGTCGGTGACGGAGCGCAGGCGCTCCTCGTTCTCGGGGATGTCGGTGTCGAGCAGCAGCAGCCGCACGCGTCCGACCGCCGCCTGCCAGACCCGCGCGTGCAGCACGCCGTCCGGGAGGGCGAGGGAGATCTCGACGGGTGTGCCGTCCGGGGTGCGCAGCACGCTCAGCGGGAGGCCGTCGGGGTCGAGCGACGGATAGGTCTCCTGCTGCCAGCCGTCCGGCGTGATCGCCTGGGAGAAGTAGCCGGACCGGTAGAACAGGCCGACGCCGACCAGCGGGACGCCGAGGTCGCTGGCCGCCTTCAGGTGGTCGCCGGCGAGGATGCCGAGGCCGCCCGAGTACTGCGGCAGGGCCGCGGCGATGCCGAACTCCGGCGAGAAGTACGCGATCGTCCGCGGCGCCGACTCGCCCAGCGTCTGATACCAGCGCGGGTCGTGCTGGTAGGCGCGCAGCTCGTCGCGGGTGTGGTTCGCCCAGTCGACGTACCCCTGGTCGGCGGCGAGCTCGGCTAGGCGGCCGGGATCGACGGAACCGAGGAGCGCGACCGGATCATGCTCGACCTGGTGCCACAGCTCCGGGGAGATGCGGGCGAAGAGCTCCTTGGTCGGCTCGTGCCACGACCAGCGGAGATTGCCCGCCAGCTCCTCCAGCGCGGAGAGGGTGTCGGGCAGGACGGCTCGGACGGTGAATCTACGGATGGCCTTCACCCGCCCCACCCTACGGGAGGCTCATGTCGTGCAGGTTAATGAGTGTACGGTCGGGGTTGTGGGAAAGAGCGCAGCGACCAGCCCGTCCGCCGCAGCGGCACCGGGGGCCACCGTCGATCACCTCCCGGAGGAGGGGTCGCGGCAGACGACGGCCGAGACGGCATCGGCTGCCGAGAGAGAGCCGCAGGCCGAGTACGTCCCCCTGTTGACACGCATCCCGATCCTCGGCCTCTCGCCGCAGGTCGACGAGGGGCACTGGCCGGCGACCGCCTTCCGCGGCGAGGTCGTCCCGTTCCGCGCGACGTCGTTCCGCGAGGGCCACGACCGCATCGGCGTCGACCTGCTGCTGCTCGACCCGGCCGGCGTGCAGACCGAGCACCACATGCATCCGATCAACCCGGGCACCGACCGGTGGGAGGTGGAGGTCCAGCTCGAGACGGAGGGCCTCTGGCGCTACCGGGTCCAGGCCTACGCCGACGACTACGCCACGTGGAAGCACAACGCCGAGGTGAAGGTCCCCGCCGGGATCGACGTCGAGCTGATGCTGACGACCGGCCGCGAACTGCTCGCCGGCGCCGCGAAGGACAAGCGCCGCAGCCCGGCCGAGCGCCGCCACCTCGGCGAGGCCGCGAAGGTCGTCGCCGACGCCGCTCTGCCCGTCGCCGAACGCTTCGCTGCCGCGACCGACGAGCGCATCGTCGGCATCCTGACCGAGCGTCCGATCGTCAGCCTCCCGTCGCTCTCCGAGACCCGCGCCGTCACCGTCGAGCGCACCCGCGCCGGCGTCGGCAGCTGGTACGAGTTCTTCCCGCGCTCCGAGGGGGCGAAGAAGCTCGCGGACGGCTCGTGGAAGTCCGGCACCTTCCGCTCGGCGGCCAAGCGCCTCCCCGAGGTCGCCGCGATGGGCTTCGACGTGGTCTACCTGCCGCCGATCCACCCGATCGGCCGCACGTTCCGCAAGGGGCCGAACAACTCGCTCGAGGCCGGACCGAACGATCCCGGATCGCCGTGGGCGATCGGGTCCGCGGAGGGCGGCCACGACGCCATCCACCCGGATCTCGGCACCGAGAAGGACTTCGTCTACCTCCTCGGCAAGGCCAAGCAGGCCGGCCTGGAGATCGCGCTCGACCTGGCCCTGCAGGCCTCCCCCGACCACCCGTGGGTCACCGAGCACCCCGAGTGGTTCACGACGCTGCCCGACGGCACGATCGCCTACGCCGAGAACCCGCCGAAGAAGTATCAGGACATCTACCCGATCAACTTCGACAACGACTACGACGGCCTCCGCGCCGAGGTGCTCCGCATCGTGCGGCACTGGATGTCGCTAGGAGTGCGCATCTTCCGCGTCGACAACCCGCACACCAAGCCGCTGCACTTCTGGGAGTGGCTCATCCACACCGTCAACGCCACCGATCCCGACGTGGTGTTCCTCGCCGAGGCCTTCACCCGCCCGGCCCTGCTCCACACGCTGGCGAAGGCCGGCTTCCAGCAGTCCTACACCTACTTCACCTGGCGCAACACGAAGGAGGAGCTCGAGGAGTTCCTCACCGGGCTCGCCACCGAGACGGCCGACTTCCTGCGGCCGAACCTGTTCGTGAACACGCCGGACATCCTCACCGAGTACCTGCAGTTCGGCGGGCCGGCCGCGTTCAAGATCCGTGCGGCGGTCGCCGCGACCGGTGCTCCGACCTGGGGCGTGTACTCCGGGTTCGAGCTGTTCGAGAACGTCGCGCGCCCGGGCGCCGAGGAGTACATCGACAACGAGAAGTACGAGTACCGTCCGCGCGACTACACCCGCGCCCAGACGCTCGGCCGCTCCCTCGCGCCCTACCTGACCATGCTGAACCGCACCCGCAGCGAGCACCCCGCCCTGCGCCAACTGCGCAACCTGCACGTGCACCGCAGCGACGACGACGCCATCCTGGTCTACTCGAAGCACCTCCCCGGCGCGTTCACCCGCAGCGGCAAGGCGGACACCGTGCTCGTCGTCGCGAACGTCGACCCGCACTCCGCCCGCGAGACCATCGTGCACCTCGACGTCGCCGCACTCGGGCTTCCGCCCGAGTCGTCGTTCGAGGTCAAGGACGTCGTCACCGGCCAGCGCTGGACGTGGGGAGCCGACAACTACGTCCGCCTCGACGCGTTCACCGAGCCCGTGCACATCCTGGTCGTCAAGCCGCTCTGAGGCGCGGCCTCCCCGCCGCACCCAACGACCACACCCCTCCGAAGGAGTCCGATGAGCCCGATCCCCGAAGGCGCCGCCGCCGTCGACCTGCCCACGCTGGACGACGGCCTGCTCCTCGCCGTCGCGACCGGCGCGTACCACGACCCGCACGTGGTGCTCGGCCAGCACCAGGTCAGCGCGCCCGGCGTCGCCGACCCCGTCACCGTGATCCGCGTGCTGCGGCCGCTCGCCACCGAGGTGTTCGCCATCCTCCCGACCGGAGCCCACCTCGAGCTCGCGCACCTCGCGCACGGCATCTGGCAGGGCGTCGACATCGTCGGCCCCGGCGCCTACGAGATCGAGGCGCGCTACGCCGACGGCAGCACCTGGACCGCCGACGACCCGTACCGCTTCGCGCCGACGATCGGCGAGCTCGACCTCCACCTCATCCGCGAGGGGCGGCACGAGCAGCTCTGGACCGCGCTCGGCGCGCACGTGCGCGACCTCGGCGGCGTGGTCGGCACCGCGTTCACCGTCTGGGCGCCGCGCGCCAAGGCCGTGCGCGTGGTCGGCGACTTCAACGGCTGGGACGGCACCCAGCACGCGATGCGCACGATGGGCGTCTCCGGCGTCTGGGAGCTGTTCGTGCCCGGGCTCGGCGACGGCGAGCTGTACAAGTTCGACATCCTCGGCCGCGACGGCGCGTGGAAGCGCAAGATCGACCCGATGGCGCAGACCGCCGAGATCCCCCCGGCGACGGCCTCCGTGATCACGACCTCCCACCACGACTGGCAGGACGGCGAATGGATGCGGCGCCGCAGCGAGACCGACCCGCACTCCGGCCCGATGAGCATCTACGAGCTGCACTTCGGCAGCTGGCGGCCGGGCCTCGGCTACCGTGACGCCGCGGACCAGCTGATCGACTACGTCGTCGCGCTCGGCTACACGCACGTCGAGTTCCTGCCCCTCTCGGAGCACCCCTTCGGCGGCTCCTGGGGCTACCAGGTCACCGGGTACTACGCCCCGACCAGCCGGTTCGGCTCCCCCGACGACCTCAAGCACCTGATCGACCGCCTCCACCAGGCCGGCATCGGCGTGATCATGGACTGGGTCCCCGGCCACTTCCCCAAGGACGACTGGGCGCTCGCCCGGTACGACGGCGAAGCCCTGTACGAGCACCCGGACCCGCGCCGGGGCGAGCACAAGGACTGGGGCACGTACATCTTCGACTACGGCAACTCGCAGGTCCGCAACTTCCTGGTCGCCAACGCGCTGTACTGGCTCGAGGAGTTCCACGTGGACGGACTGCGCGTCGACGCCGTCGCCTCGATGCTCTACCTCGATTACTCGCGCAACGCGGGCGAATGGGAGCCGAACATCCACGGCGGTCGCGAGAACCTCGAGGCGATCGGCTTCTTGCAGGAAGTCACCGCGACCGCGTACAAGCGCAACCCCGGCACCGTGATGATCGCCGAGGAGTCGACGAGCTACAGCGGGGTGACCGCCCCGACGTCGTCGGGTGGCCTCGGCTTCGGGCTCAAGTGGAACATGGGCTGGATGCACGACTCGCTGCAGTACATGCACGAGGACCCGATGTGGCGGTCGTACCACCACAGCGAGCTCACGTTCTCGTTCGTGTACGCGTGGAGCGAGAACTTCCTCCTCCCGATCAGCCACGACGAGGTCGTGCACGGCAAAGGCTCCCTGCTCGGCAAGATGCCCGGCGACCACTGGCAGCAGCTCGCCAACGTGCGCGTGTTCCTAGCCTTCATGTGGTCGCATCCCGGCAAGCAGCTGCTCTTCATGGGCCAGGAGTTCGGGCAGCCGTCCGAATGGAGCGAGGAGCGCGGTCTCGACTGGTGGATCCTCGACCAGCCCGCGCACCAGGGGCTGTGGAACCTCGTCGCCCAGCTCAACGCGGTGTACCGCGCGCACCCCGAGCTCTGGGCCCTCGACAACGAGCCCGCCGGCTTCGAGTGGATCGACGGCTCTGACGCCGCGGGCAACGTCATCGCGTTCGTCCGCAAGGATCGCGACGGCTCACCACTGGTCGCCGTCTTCAACTTCTCGGGCGCACCGCACGACGGCTACCGCGTCGGCCTCCCTTTCGCCGGGGAGTGGGAGGAGCTGCTCAACACGGACGCGGACGCGTTCGGCGGTTCGGGCGTCGGCAACCTCGGTGGCGTGACGGCGGCGGACGAGCCGTGGATGGGCCGGCCGGCCTCGGCGGTGCTGACGCTGCCGCCGCTCGGCGCTCTGTGGCTCAAGCCCCGGCGCTGAGCCAGGCGGCGTAGTCCGCGCCGTCGACGGCGTGCTCGGGCGCCAGGTTGTGCCCGGCACGCCAGGTCGCACCCAGCGGGCCGCCGAGACGCAGCGGGAGGATGGGGCGGCGAGAGCCTTTCGCCGACTTCCACTGTTCGGCGAGGGCGCGGGCGCTCTCGACCGTCGGGCCCCCGATGGTGCGCAGCGAATCGTGTGCACCCTCGAGCTCGGCATCGTCGAGAAGCGCCCGCGCCACGTCGTCGACGGCGATCGGCTGGAACCGAGTGCCGGCCGGCGCGATCAGCGCGCCGAACGGGCGGCCGCGTTCGAAGACCGCGGACACGAAGTCATGGAACTGCGTCGCTCGGACGATGTGCGTCTCGAGGGGTGACTCCGCATACACGCGCTCCTGCGCCAGCTTGGCGCGGTAGTACGGGTAGCGGGAGTCGTCGATCCCCGCGATGGAGAGCAGCGCGGCGCGGTGCACGCCGAAGCGGGCCGCCGTGTGGAGCAGGTTCTGGGAGCCCACCGCGAAGACGTGCGCCGCCTGCTTGCCCGACCCGTTGCTCGTGTCGATCAGCACGTCGACGCCGTCGACCGCCTCTTCGAGACCCGCTCCCCCGACGAGGTCGGCCGTCACGTACTGTGCGCCCTCGACGTACGCGGGGGCGTCGTCGTCGGGAACGCGTCGCGAGGCGACGACCACGTCGTGACCGCGCTCGACGGCTTCGGAGGTGACGGCGCGTCCGGCCAGGCCGGTCCCGCCGACGACGAGCACGCGGGTCATGCAGTGCCTTTCGGGAGGGGGACGGGTGCCGCCTCCGACGCAGGCGACGTCAGTACAGCAGCGACGTCAGCCTAGCCCGCGCCCTGGCGACACGAGGGTCGTCCACCCCGACGATCTCGAAATAGTCGAGCATGCGGGTCCGGACGGTGTCCTTGCCCGCGGCGTCCAGCGTCGGGAAAAGGGTGAGCAGTCGGTCGAACGCGTCCTCCACGTGGCCGCCGGAGAGGTCGAGGTCGGCGACATCCAGCTGGGCCTGCGCGTCACGCGGGTCCGCGGCCGCGGCGCCGCGGATGGCGTCGAGCGTCTTGCCCGCCAGGCGCGCGAGGAGGCTCACCTGGGCGAGTCCGGCGACGGCCATGGCGTCGCGCGGGTCTTGCGCGATCGCGGTCTTGTACTCCTGGATCGCGGTGTCGTAGTCGCCGCGCTCGATGGCCTCGTAGGCCTCGGCGTGGTGGGGAGGCAGCGGCTCGGGCTCGGGCTCGGCCTGCTCGGCCTGCTCGCCGTCCGGGGCCAGGCCGGCGTCGCCGTCGACCGTCACCGTACCGGTGACACCGTTCTGCGCCGCGAGCTCGAGGAGCTGGGCGAACACGTCGCGCACCTCCTGCTCGGGAAGCGCCCCGACGAAGAGCTGCACCGGGCGCCCGCCCACGAGGGCGGCGACCGCCGGGATGGACTGCGCCTGGAAGGCCTGCGTGAGCTGCGGGTTCGCATCCACGTCGACCTTCACGAGCACCACGCGCCCGGCGTAGTCGGCGACGACGCGGTCGAGGATGGGGCTCAGCTGCTTGCACGGGCCGCACCACTCCGCCCACAGGTCGACGACGATCGGCACCCGCATCGACAGGTCGATGAAGTCGTTGAAGTTGGCGTCGGTGCCCTCGAAGTAGAGGCTCGGCAGCGCGAGCGCCTCACCGGCCGCGGCAGGCGCACCCTCCACGGGGGCCGCGGGAGCGGCCGGACGGTTGACCAGCGAACTCAGGTCGACGGCGCCCCGCAGGTTCGTGGGCGGGGGTGGGATCTGACTCATGACACCTCCAGAAGGCGGACCGGGTCCGCGTGAGCACAACTCTCAACGATACGCGGCGCGAGCCGCCGGATCACTGGATCTCTTTGGCCGCGACCATGCCCTGAGCGAAACCGAGCAGGGTGATCTTGGCGTCCGATCCTGCCGGCGGCACGTAGAAGGCCAGCTGGTAGCCGTACGTCGTCTCGATGCCCGTCTTCGAGCTCGCGACGCCGAGAGCGGCGGCGGTCGGCCCGGCGTTCACCTCGGCGCCCGCCTCGACGACCTTCAGCTGCTGAGCCTCCTGGAGGTCGACCCAGACGATCGCGCCGGAGTCGTTCGTCGCCAGGGCCACGTCGGGGTTCGGGCCGACGGCGGTGGTGAAGGTCAGCGATGCCGTCGCCGGGACGGCCGCCTTCTGCTTGGCCTTCCATTCGGCACCGACCGCCGTGCGCAGCGTGTCGCCGTCCGCGCTGAAGAGGCTGGCGTACTTGCTCTGGTCGCCGTTCATGAGCACGTCGCCGTACGCCGCCGCCACCTGGTTCGGCGGAAGGGCGAGGAGCTTCGAGTCGGGCCGGACGGCGGCTGCGCCGATGCTGGCCGGCGCGAGGTTCGGGACCTTGGCCTTGGGCTCGAGGGAGACCGCGTACTCGATCATGTAGTTGTCGCGCGGCGTGTCCTGGACGAGGGTGAGCGCCTGCGGCGCCTGGTCCTTGCCCGCGGCGTCCTTCGGCATCTCGATCACGGCGACGACGGTGCGCGGCCAGGAGTCGGTCGACTGCGGCAGGGAGAGCACGATCGGATCGGCGGGGATCGCGGGCAGCGCGGGCTCGTCGGCCTTCTTCGCCCGGATCGCGTAGTTGGCCTCGCGCAGCTGGAGCGCCGGTCCGGTGAAGCGCTGCTTGGCGAGGGCCGGGTCGGCCTTCGCGTCGGCATCGCCCGCGGAGACCGAGATGCGCTTGATGATCCGCTCGAGCTGCGGGACGGTCACGGCCGGCGGGAGCTGGTTCACCGGCTTCGGAACCGACGTGGAGGTGGACGTCGACGTCGGCGTCGGCGTCGGGGTCGGCGTCTCGTCGGCGAAAGCGGCGCCCGCCCCGATGCCGGAGAGCGTCAGCGCTCCGACGAGGACGGCGGGGGCGATCACGCGGGAGCGGCGCGTCGAGCGGCGTCCGCGCGACGTGACCTCCACATCGGCGCTCGGCTTGTATTTGGGTGCTTTGGGGAGTTTGGGCATTTTAGGTCCGCTCTTCCGGCGCGGTCCGCGCGATTTGCGGTGGGTGTAGAGCCCCCAGAGGTAGAGGGCGATTCCGATGACGAGCAGGACGAGGCCGCCGATGATCAGCGGGAACGCCCACGGGGTGCTGGAGTCGACGGGCCAGGTGAGGAGGATCTTCGACGGAGCCGGCTTCGTGCCGTCGGAGGCCACGAGCACGCTCACCCCGTCGGGGATGCTCATGCGGGTGACCTGCGCGTCCGCGCCGTCGTACTCCTCCAGCCACAGATCGGAACCCGTGGGGTTGGGGCCCGCCGCCTTGTCGCCGGCGCCGCCCGCCGGGGCGGACGCTGTCGGCGCGGGGGTCGGGGTGTCGGTCGAATCCGTCGAATCCGTCGACGCCTTCGGCGTGACCGTGCGGGTCGTCAGCTTGTCGGCGGTCGAGTCGTACCCGACCGCCACGTACTTCTCCGTGCCGAGCCACGCCGTCACATCCTCCGTGCGCCCGATCGCGACGACCTGCGACTTCACGTCGGGGGCACCGCTGACCGAGAGCGTCTGCTGGCCGCTGTGAGCGTTCAGCGCCGACCCGGCGATGACCACGTAGCGGGCGTCGTCGGGCACCGTGGCGCTCGCGGTCAACTGCGAGGGAGGTGCGAAAACCGTCCGCTGGGCGATGCCGGCGACGATCATGACGGCGGCCACCACGAACGCGACGATGGCGAGTACGAAACGCAAACAGATCTCCTCGTGTGCCGGGAGGGGGGCGGGCACAGACACTCCACGATAGTCGAGCACCCTGAAAGGCATCTAACCGTTCCCTGCACGGGAGTGCAGTCCCCCATGCGGGTACCCGGCGCCAAATGTAAGATCGATGCGGCGTGCGAGCAGCTCGCGTCCGGACATTTCAGGAGTAACACACGTGGCCATCGATGAATCGAACTTCACGCAGGTCTTCCGCGGGTACGACAAAGACGAAGTCGACAAGGCGGTTCAGGAGCTGCGGCGCGAGCTGATCAAGTCGAACACGCAGGCTTCGGACTCGACCAAGGAGATCAAGCGCCTCCAGCTCCGCATCGACGAGCTGAGTGCGGAGATCGAAGAGGTCGGCAGCCCCACCTACTCGGGGCTCGGCACCAAGCTCGAGAACACCCTCCGGGTCGCCGAGGAGCAGTCCACCCGCCTGATCGCCCAGGCCGACATCGACGCCGAGAAGCTGCGCGCCGGCGTCGCCGATGAGATCGAGAAGGTCAAGAAGGCCGCCGCCCAGCAGGCGGAGCGCCTGATCGCCGATGCCACCGCGCGCGCCACCACCGCCCTCGAGGACGCCCAGATCGAGGCGACCGAGCTCCAGGCGAAGACGCGCGCCGACAAGGAGACCCTCCTCAACGACGCGATGCGCGAGGCGGCGGGGATTCGCGGCGCCGTCGCCACGGAGGCCGCGGAATTGCGCGCCACGAGCAAGCGCGAGGCGGCCGCCCTGCGCGCCGAAGCCGACCGCGAAGCCGCCGAGCTGAAGGCCGTCGCGTCCCGCGAGGCCGAGGCCGCGCGCGCAGAGGCCGCCGAGCTGGAGCGCACCATCGAAGCCCGGCGCGGTGAGCTCGAGGGCGCGTTCGCCCAGGATCGCGCCGCATTCGAGCGAGAGGCGGCGCAGATCCGCCTGGACCTGGACCGTCGCGTGGCCGAGACCGCCGACCGGCTGGCGGCCGACGAGGCCCGGCTGCGCGCCGAGCTCGCCGCCGAAGCGGCGCAGACCCGCGCCGACCTCGCTGCCGAGGTCGAGCAGCAGCGCGCGACGCTGGCGGCAGAGTCCGCTCAGACGCGCGCCGACCTCGCCGACGAGGACGCCACCACGCGGCTCTCCCTGAAGACCGAGGTGGAGCAGACCACGAAGGCGCTCGCCCTCGAGGTCGAGCAGACGAAGGCCGCCCTGGCCGCCGAGGTGGAGCAGACCCGCTCGGCGCTCGCCGACGAGGTCACCACCACGCGTTCGGCCCTGACCGACGAGGTCGATCGCGCGCGCACCGAGCTCGCGGACAAGGTCACCCGGACGCAGTCCGCCCTCGCGGAGGAGGTCACCCGCACCAAGTCCGAACTCGCGGACGAGGTCACCCGGACGCAGTCCGCCCTCGCGGAGGAGGTCACCCGCACCAAGTCCGAGCTCGCGGACGAGGTCGAGCGCACGACCACGCAGCTCGCCGACGACACCCTGCAGACGCGCACGGCCCTCGAGAAGGAGTCCACGGAGACCCGCGCTGCGTTGGAGGCCGAGCGCACCGCGACCGCCGCCGAGCTCGCCGCGGACCGGGAGCGGAGCGCCAGCGAGCTCGCCGCCGCCGCGGAGACGTCCCGTGCCGAGCTGGAAGCCGAGACCGAGCGCCGGCGCCGCGAGCTGGACGCCGAGGCGACCCAGCTCCGCGCCGATCTCGCCGCCGAGGTGGATGCCGCGCGCACCGCCCTCGCCGACGAGCTCTCGCAGGGACGCAGCGCCCTCCAGGCCGAGGTCACGTCGACGCAGGCCCGGCTCGCGGCCGAGGTGGAGTCGACACGGGCCGCGCTGGCCGCCGAGGTGGAGCAGACGACGTCCACCCTCGCGACCGAGGTCGCGTCCACGAAGTCCGCCCTCGCCACGGAGGTGGAGCAGACGAAGTCCGCCCTCGCGGCAGAGGTTGAGCAGACGAAGTCCGCCCTCGCCGCCGAGGTCGAGCAGACGACGACGAAGCTGGCCGCCGACACGGAGCAGGCCCGTTCCGCTCTCGAGACGGAGATCAGCACCACGAAGTCGGCCCTGGCCGCCGAGGTCGAGCAGACGAAATCCGCGCTGGCCGCCGAGGTCGAGCAGACGTCGTCGCGGCTCGCGGAGGAGACCGAGCGCAGCCGCACCACGCTGGCGGAGGACGCCCGGCGCACGGCCGTCGAGCTCGCCGACCAGCGCGAGTCCACGGCGAACGAGCTCGCCAACGAGCGCGAGCAGCAGAGGATCGCTCTGGAGGCGGAAGCGGAGCAGACGCGTCTGACCCTCGCCGACGAGACGCAGCAGGCCCGCGTCGCCCTCGAGAAGGAGACCGGAGAGGCCCGCACGGCCCTGGAGGCCGAGGTGGCGGAGGCGCGCACCGCCCTCGCCGCCGAGATCGCCGAGCGCACCGCCGAGTTCGAGCAAGAGGCAGCGGACGCGCGGGCCGCGCTCGAGACCGAGCTGACGACGCTGCGCACGAGCACGCTCGCCGAGCTCGACGCCCGCACGCACGAGGTCCAGCAGGCCCGCATCGACCTCGACGTCGAACTGCGGGCCCGCCGTGACGAGGCCGAGAAGGAGTACCTGACTCGTCACCAGGAGGCCGTCGCCCAGACGCAGAAGTACCTCGACGACGCGAACGCGCAGCTCCAGGAGGCCACGAAGCGCACGGCGCAGGCGCGCTCGGAGAGCGAGTCCCTCGAGGCCGAGGCGCGCGAGACCATGAAGAAGGCGCGCAAGGAGGCCGAGCAGACCGCTGCGGCGATCGTGCGCGACGCCGAGGAGCGCGCGGCCGCCCAGCTCGACGAGGCGGAGGAGCGCAGCAAGCGGCTCGTGGCCGACGCCGAGGAGAGCCTCGCCAAGATCAAGATCGAGCGCGAAGCCGTCGCCGGCTACTTCGAGAACCTCCGCGGCATGCTCCAGCAGGCCGAGAGCGTCACCACCGAGCGCGACTGACCGACCGGACCGGGGGAACCATGAAGATTCAGAACGCTTTCCGCGTCGGACTGATCGGGACGCTCGGCGTCGGGCTGGGCATCCTCATCCTGACGTCGATCGTCAGCCTCGCGACGATCATCACCTACATCGGCGCCGCGCTGTTCCTCGCGCTGGGGATCGAGCCGCTCATCTCCTTCCTGGAGCGGCGGCGCTTCCCACGCTGGCTGGCGCTGACCATCACGCTCGTCGTGATCATCGGCGCCTTCGTCGGAGTGATCTGGGCGATCGTGCCGGTCGCGATCTCCCAGGCCACCCAGCTCGTGAACAACACGATCAGCTGGGTGAACAGCGGCGGCGCGGAGGACTGGTTCCAGAGCCTCCAGCACCAGTTCCCGTCGGTCATCAACGATCAGAACATCAACGCCGTCACGCAGTGGCTGCAGCAGAACCTCCCCGACATCACCTCGAAGGTGCTGCAGACGGCCTCGGGCATCGTCCAGGGTGCCTTCGGGGTCATCATCGTGATCATCCTCACGATCTACTTCACGGCGTCGCTGCCGAGCATCAAGCGCGCGGCCTACCAGCTGGTGCCGGCCTCCCGTCGCTCCCGCTTCGCCGATCTGGGCGACCAGATCACCGACTCGGTCGGCAAGTACGTCATGGGCCAAGTGTCGCTCGCCCTGGTGAACGGCGTGCTGAGCGCCATCTTCCTGACGATCATCGGTGCCAAGTTCCCGGTGCTGCTGGCGACGATCGCGTTCTTCTTCTCGTTGATCCCGCTGGTCGGCACGATCACCGGCTCCGTCATCATCGTCGCGGTGTGCATCCTGTCCGGCCCGCCGACGGCGATCGCCGCCGCCATCTACTACCTGGTCTACATGCAGGTCGAGGCATACGTGCTGAGCCCGCGCATCATGAACCGCGCCGTCTCCGTGCCCGGCGCTCTGGTGGTGGTCGCCGCCCTCGCCGGCGGCACGCTCCTCGGCATCCTGGGCGCGCTCGTCGCCATCCCGTTCGCGGCGGCCCTCCTGCTGATCATCAAGCAGGTCGTCATCCCGCGGCAGAACGAGCTCTAGGCTCCGGCCCACTCGGTCGGGAGCGGGAGCGCGGCCGGGTTCAGGCGCGCGACGATCTCGTCGAGCACGCGCCGGGTCTGGTTCTCCCCCACCCACAAGTGCTTGCCGCCGGCCACGTCGACGAGCTCGATCTGCGGCAGCGGGGCGAACCGCTGGGCGGCCTCCGCGGGCTGCAGGTAGTCGTCGTGCTCCGGGATGAGCGCCACGATCGGCCGGGTGTCCCCCGCCCACGCGGCCAGGTGCTCGGGCTTCGCGCGGTGCAGCGGCGGCGAGAGCAGGATCACGCCGTCGACCGGGCACTCGCGTCCGTACATGAGGGCGAGCTCCGTGCCGAACGACCAGCCGAGCAGCCACGGGTGTGGGAGGCCACGCTCGGTGACGAACGCCATGGCCGCCTCGACGTCGTAGCGCTCCTCGACGCCGTGCCCGAACTCGCCCTCACTGCGACCGCGCGGGGATGCCGTGCCGCGCGTGTTGAAGCGCAGGACGGCGATGTCGGCCAGTTCGGGAAGCCTCCCGGCCGCCTTGCGCAGGATGTGGGAGTCCATGAACCCGCCGGCCGTGGGGAGTGGGTGCAGGGTGACGAGCGTCGCGACGGGCGGCCGGTCGAGCGGGGTCGCGAGCTCCCCGACGAGCGTGAGACCGTCACGGGTGTGCAGCTCGATGTCCTCGCGGTGCGCGGGCAGCTCGATGCCGCCACGGATCTCGGTGGTCGTCGTCACGTGATCGTTCTCGTCTCTCTCGGCGGCGCGAGCCGTCAGGCGATCTTCCAGCAGGCCTCGTGCCAGTGCCGGCGCGCGGCCAGGTCGGCGGAGTCCCCCAGCACGCCGTCGGCGCGCCACGCCACCAGGTGGGCGACGCCCGGAACGATGTCACGGCCGCAGCCCGGGCACACGTAGCTCTTCTGCGCCTGAGCGGCCGAGACGGGCTGGACGTTCCATTCGGTGCCGCGACGGGTCTCGGTGCGACGCCAGCCGGCCATCAGCCGGTCGAGACCGTCGTTCTGATGGTCGTCGACATGGCCGCGCCCCTGGCCATGACGACCTCGGGGACGGTTGCTGCGCGGCATCCGACCAGTCTAAACCGACCGCGCCCGGGTTCCGGTCAGTACCAGCCGGAGGACTCCGAGTGATCCCAGGCGCCGCACGGGGTGCCGTAGCGACCGGTGATGTAGCCCAGGCCCCAGGTGATCTGCGTGGCGGGGTTGGACTCCCAGTCGGCGCCGGCGGAGGCCATCTTGCTGCCGGGAAGGGCCTGCGGGATGCCGTAGGCGCCGCTGCCGCCGTTGTGGGCGTACACGTTCCAGCCCGACTCACGGTTCCAGAGCGAGACGAGGCAGCTGTACTGGTCGTCGCCCATCCCGCGTGCCTGGAGCATCTCGTAAGCGATCGCCTTGGCCGTGCCCGGGTCGGGCTTGCCCGCGGCCGGAGCGGCCGACGAGGACGACTTGCTGGTCGACGGAGTCGGCGTGGGGGTCGGAGTCGGCGTCGGCTTGGCCTTCACGCTCACGGCGTCGCGCTGGACCGCCGTCGTGTACGAACCCGGCGCGGTGAGCGACTGCGTCGGAGCGCCTCCGAAACGGGAGGTCGTCTGCGGGCTGGGCAGCGTGTCGGCGTAAGCCGGGGCGGCCGTCGAACCCGAATACGGGTCCACGACGTTCACCAGGGCGAAGCCCACGGCGGCGCTGAACGCGAAGCCCCAGAGCAGGGCTCGCGACCGGATGTGCGGTCGTCGGGATCGCTTGAATGCGACTCCGACCGGGTTGGCCGGTGTCAGCGGAACGATCTCTGCTGTTTCTCGTCTACCCACGATCACAAGACCATAACGGACTTCGGCGGACAATCCAAGAAACCGCGCCCTCCCTCAGGCAACAGCCAGCCTCACCGGACGGCGAGCATCACGTCCGTGACGCTGTCGAGGAGCAGGTCGACCTGCACCTCCCGGTACCCTCCGCGCTGCTCGCGGAACGTGGCCGTGCGCACCTCTTCGACGCTCATCGGACGCCCGTCCTGGAAGTACTTCACGAGCCGATTCGCGAACCGGTCGACGTCCTGACGGTTGTAGCCGAGGGTCAGGATGCTCACGCGGTCGAACCGGTGCCCCACGGGCCGGTCGAGACGGTTGAGCACCACCTGCGCCGTCGTGCGGGCATCCGCGAACCAGGCCTCGTCGCCGGCGGCCTGACGCGACTGGTCGCGCTCGCGCTGGGCGAAGGCGTCCTCGAGGCGCTCGAGGGCCGCGTCGACGTGCGTCGTCGAGTAGCCGCCCTTCTGCATCGAGAAGGCCGTGCGGCGGATGTCGGCCGACGTCATCGGCGCGGAGGCCTCGTCAGCGTCGTAGGCGCGCCGGGCGGTCTGCAGGAACGCGTCGACCTGCTCGACGTCGTATCCCTGCTTCTTCGGGGTGCGGGGGAAGGTGCTCACGCCCCCATTCTGTCATCGGAAGATGAGGAACAGCACGTACGTCGCCGCGGCCGACGGCAGGATCGAGTCGAGCCGGTCGAGGAACCCGCCGTGACCGGGCAGCCACGAGCTCATGTCCTTGATGCCGAGGTCGCGCTTGATCAGCGACTCGGCGAGATCTCCCGCCGTCGCCGTGAGGAGCAGGACGACGCCGAACACGACACCGAACCACCAGGGCTGGTCGATCATGAACAGGGACAGCAGCACGCCCGCGACAACGGCGGTCGTCGCGGCGCCCGCGAAGCCCTCCCAGGTCTTCTTGGGGCTGATCGTCGGCGCCATCGGGTGCTTGCCCCAGGACAGGCCGGCCGCGTAGGCGCCCGTGTCGACCGCCACCACGATGATGACGAACGCCAGGACCCACCACTCGCCCCCCGGCTCCGCGAGGAGCAGCAGGACGAAGCTCGCGAGCAGACTGACGTACAGCTGGACGAGGATGCTCCAGGTCAGGTCTCGACCCAGCGCGGCACCCCCGGCACGCCGGGCGGGGACCGCGAGCTCCTCCACGAGGCGCCACACCACGACCAGCGCGATGCCCGCGGACAGCGCGACGAGCTGACCTCCCGCGTGGAACCAGAACGAGGCCGGGATGATCGCCACCGCGGCCAGGACCGTCGGGATGCGCGGGATGCGGCGGCCGGCGCTGCGGAACGCCTGTGTCAGCTCGAATGCCGCGAACCCCGCCATCGCCATCCCGAACGGGATGAAGAGCTCCTTGATGAAGACCAGGCTCCCGACGACGATCACGCCCGCCACGAGCCCGATCAGGATCGCCAGGATGAGATTGCGCCCGGTCCGCTGCTCGATGAGCTCGTTCGTGGCGTCCAGCTGCGCCTTGCGCGCCTGCACCTGCCGTTCGAAGTCGGCGCGGGTGGCCTGGACCTGGGCGCGCAGCTCTTCACGCGAACGCGGCTTCCCCCGCCTGCCCGTCTCCGGCGTGCGGGGCGCGCCGGTGCCGCTCCCCTCGCTCATGGTTAGACCTCGAGGAGCTCGGCTTCCTTGCGCTTCAACGCCTCGTCGACGGCCTCGACGTGCGTGCGCGTGATGGTCTCCAGCTCCTTCTCGCCACGCGCCACCTCGTCGTCGCCGACCTCGCCCTTGAGGGCGTCCAGGTCGTCCTTGGCCTTGCGGCGGATGTTGCGGAGCGCCACCTTGGCGTCCTCGCCCTTGCCGCGGACGATCTTGACGAACTCCTTGCGGCGGTCCTCCGTCAGCTCGGGGAGCGTGACGCGGACGATCTCGCCGTCGTTGCCGACGTTCGCGGAGAGGCTCGGCATCGCGACGATGGCCTTCTCGATCTCCTTCAGCGCCGACTTGTCGTAGGGCGTGACGAGCAGGACGCGGGCCTCCGGGTTCTGCAGACCGGCCAGCTGGGCCAGCGGGGTCGGCGAGCCGTAGTAGTCCACGAGGACCTTCTGGAAGAGCGCCGGGTTGGCACGGCCCGCGCTCACGGTGCCGAAGTCCTCCTTCGCCGCGTCCACGGTCTTGCTCATACGCTGGCGGACGTCGGAAATCACATCGGCGATCACGGTTTCTCCTTCAGATCGGTCAATCGGGTTCTAGTCTAGAGCCCCGGCACCGCGCCAGGCGGCGGGGCGGGCCCGGCGAGGGCCGGTCAGCCGAGCAGGGTGCCGATCTCGGCGCCCAGCAGCGCGGCCGTGACATTGCCGGCCGGCTCGATGCCGAAGATGCGCATGGGCATCCCGTTGTCCATGCAGAGGCTGAGCGCGGTCGAGTCGACGGCCTTCAGGTTCTGCTGCAGAGCCTCCTGGTGGCTGATGTGGTCGATCTTGCGCGCGTCGGGGTTGGTGCGCGGGTCGTCGTCGTACATCCCGTCGACACCGTTCTTGGCGACGAGGACGACGTCGGCGCTGATCTCCAGCGCGCGCTGGGCGGCGACCGTGTCGGTCGAGAAGTACGGAAGACCGGCGCCGGCGCCGAAGATCACGACGCGGCCCTTCTCGAGGTGGCGCTCGGCACGGCGCGGGATGTAGGGCTCGGCGACCTGGGTCATCGAGATCGCCGACTGCACGCGGGTCTCGGCACCCGCCTGCTCGAGGAAGTCCTGCAGCGCCAGCGAGTTCATCACGGTGCCGAGCATGCCCATGTAGTCGGCACGCCCGCGGTCCATGCCGCGCTGGGAGAGCTCGGCCCCGCGGAAGAAGTTGCCCCCGCCGACGACGATCGCGATCTCGACGTCCTCGGCGGCCTGGGCGATCTCGCGGGCGATGCCGCTGACGATGTCGGGGTTGACGCCGAGCTGCCCGGCGCCGAACGCCTCGCCGGAGAGCTTGAGAAGGACCCTGCGCCTCTTGGTTGCTGCCGACATGCGTGATTGGTCCTTCCGTGACTGATTCGTTCTTACGCTAGTGCGTGGTGTGTCGTGCGCCTATGGGTGGGCGCACAGAAAAGGAGTCCGGATCGCTGGTGAGCGATCCGGACTCCTTCATCGGTGCTTTAGGCGCCGACCTTGAACCGGGCGAAGCCGGACACGGTGAGACCCGAGTCCTTCAGCACCTGGGCGATGGTCAGCTTGTTGTCGCGGGCGTACTCCTGCTCGAGCAGGGCGACCTGCTTGAAGAACGCACCGAGGCGACCCTCGATGATCTTCGGGAGCGCGGCCTCCGGCTTGCCCTCGTTGCGCGAGATCTCCTCGACGATGCGACGCTCGTTCTCGACCTCGGCGGCCGGGACGTCCTCGCGGGTGAGGTAGGTCGGGTTGGCGAACGAGATGTGCTGCGCGATGCTGCGGGCGGTCTCCGCGTCGTCGCCGGCGTAGCCGACCACGACACCGACCTGCGGCGGCAGGTCCTTGGAGGTCTTGTGCAGGTAGATCGCGAAGTGCTCGCCCGAGACCGAGGCGACGCGGCGGAGCTCCACCTTCTCGCCCAGGATGGCGGCCTCGTCACCGATGAGCTCGGCGACGGTCTGGCTGCCGGCGGGGGCGGCCAGGGCCTCCTCGACGGTGGTCGCGCCCGCGGCGGCCGCCGCGTCCAGGACCTTGTCGGCCAGGGCGATGAACTTCTCGCCCTTCGCCACGAAGTCGGTCTCGCACGCGAGCTCGATCATGGTGGCGGAGCCGTTGCCGTTCTCCTTGGCCGCGACGAGGCCCTCGCTGGTGGAGCGGTCGGCACGCTTCGCGTTGCCCTTCGCACCCTTCAGGCGCAGGATCTCGGTCGCCTTCTCGATGTCGCCGCCGGCCTCTTCGAGCGCCTTCTTGGTGTCGACCATGCCCGTGCCGAGCTGCTCGCGCAGGGCCTTGATGTCAGCGATGCTGATGTTTGCCATGTTCTGACTGGAACCTTCTTGTCGAAAGCGGGTGTGGGGTGGGGACTACTTGGTCTCGGCCTCGGCGTCGGCAACGGCCTCCGCCTCGGCTGCGACCTCAGCGTCCGCCTCGCCCTCGGCGATGACCTCGGCGGAGTCCGCCTCGGCCTCGGCGAGGTCGGCGTCGGCCGCCTTCTCGGTCTCGGCGCTCGACTGCACCTCGGCCTGGCCCTGGAGCAGCTCCTGCTCCCACTCGGCGAGCGGCTCGGCCGGCTCGGTGCCCTCTTCGGGCTTCTGGTGACGCTGGATGAGGCCCTCGGCCGCGGCGTCGGCGACGATGCGGGTCAGGAGGCCGACCGAGCGGATGGCGTCGTCGTTACCCGGGATCGGGTACTGGACCTCGTCCGGGTCGCAGTTCGTGTCGAGGATGGCGATGACCGGGATGCCCAGCTTCTTCGCCTCGTCGATCGCGAGGTGCTCCTTCTTGGTGTCGACGACCCAGAGCGCGCTCGGGGTCTTCGTCAGGTTGCGGATACCGCCGAGCGACTTGTGCAGCTTGTCCAGCTCGCGCTTCTTGATCAGCAGTTCCTTCTTGGTGAAGCCGCTGGTGGTGCCCTCGAAGTCGAGCTCCTCGAGCTCCTTCATGCGGGCGAGGCGCTTGGACACGGTCTGGAAGTTGGTCAGCAGACCACCCAGCCAGCGCTGGTTGACGTAGGGCTGGCCCACGCGGGTCGCCTGCTCGGCGATCGCCTGCTGCGCCTGCTTCTTCGTGCCGACGAAGAGGATGGTGCCGCCGTGGGCGACCGTCTCGCGGACGAAGTCGTAGGTCTTGTCGATGTAGGTGAGCGACTGCTGCAGGTCGATGATGTAGCTGCCCGAGCGCTCCGTGAGGATGAATCGCTTCATCTTCGGGTTCCAGCGGCGGGTCTGGTGTCCGAAGTGGACGCCGCTGTCGAGCAGCTGGCGCATGGTGACGACGGCCATTGCCGTTTCTCCTTGTGTTTGACGCGCCCGGCGTGATCTTCGACGCGCGGGTGCGGTGTGCGGTTGTCCACGGCGGCCGGCGGCCACCGCTCCTGGTGCCCCGCGCACCTCCGCTCCCCGTTCGTCCCGCGCGGAAGAACCGCGAGGAATTGGGAGGGAGACCGGTGGAAGTGCGCCCCACCCTGCGGGTGTCCGGGCACGCGTAGTCACTCCGACGAGCGGAGTGCTTCGCACATCCTATCAGGAACGGTGGGTCACGCGGAGTCGCCGCTGGAGCGCACCTGCGGCCCGCGACCGCGGCCCTTCGCGTTGGTGAAGAGCGTCTCCGCCTGCTCGAGCGCCATGCCGTTCGTCTCGGGGATCTTGAAGAACACGAAGAAGAACGACAGGGCGGCGAAGAACGCGTACATCCCGTACGTGAACACCAGGGAGAAGTCGGCCATCGGCGGGAAGGACACGGTGATCAGGAAGTTGGCGATCCACTGGGCCGCCGCCGCGAGTCCGAGCGCCTTGCCGCGGATCTTCGTGGGGAAGATCTCCCCCAGCAGCACCCAGACCAGCGGGCCCCACGAGGCGCCGAAGCAGATCACGAAGATGTTGGCCGCGACGAGGGCGATGGGCCCCCACGCGCCCGGCAGGCTGACGGCGCCGTCCGCTCCCTTGTCCGCGAAGGCGAACGCGAGCGCCATCGTGCCGAGCGAGACCGCCATGCCGACCGAGCCGGTGAGGAGGATGGGGCGGCGACCGATGCGGTCGACGAGCAGGATCGCGACCACGGTGACCACGACGTTCGTGATCGACGTGATCACACTGATCGTCAGCGAGTCCGCCTTCGTGAAGCCCACCGCGCTCCACAGGGTGGTCGAATAGTAGAAGATCACGTTGATGCCCACGAACTGCTGGAACACCGACAGGATGATGCCGATCCAGACGATGCCCTTCAGTCCCAGCACATTGCCGCGCAGGGTCGCCTTGAGGCCCTCCTTGTCCGTCTTGATCGAGTCCTCGATGTCCTTGATCGAGCGGTCGAGGTCCTCCGCGGGCACGAGCGTCTGGAACACCTTGCGCGCTTCGTCACGACGGCCGGTCGCGAGCAGGAAGCGCGGCGACTCCGGGACGGTCAGCGCGATGATGCCGTACACGGCCGACGGGATGACGCCGACGAGGAACATCCACCGCCACGCCTCCAGCCCGAACCAGATCTCGCGCGACGGGTTGCCGTTGGCGAGCAGCGCGTCGGAGAGGAGCGCGGCGAAGATACCGATGGTGATCGCCAACTGCTGCAGGGAGGCCAGCCCGCCTCGACGCTGCCGCGGTGCGATCTCCGCGATGTACGCCGGCGCCACGACGGACGCGATGCCGATGCCCAGGCCGCCCACCACGCGCCACAGCCCGAGGTCCCAGACCGAGAACGCCAGACCGGCACCGATGGAGCTGACGAGGAACAGCCCGGCGCCGAGGAGCATGACCTTGAGCCGGCCCCAGCGGTCGGCGAGTCGACCGGCGACGTAGGCGCCCAGCGCGCAGCCCAGGAGGGCGACGGCCACGACGAAGCCCTTGACGAACGCGTTCAGCTCGAAGTGCGTGCCGATCGAGTCGACCGCTCCGTTGATGACAGACGAGTCGAAACCGAAGAGGAAGCCGCCGACGGCCGCCGCGATGGCCAGTCCCGTCGCCTTGCGCCGCATCGCGCCACTGGGCTGGTGGGTGACCTCGTTCCCGGCCTCGTCGGTGCCGCTGCGTTGTCCTGACATGTCTTCCCCTTGTTCGGTTGTGTGCCGCCGTCGTCCGCTGGCCCGCCCTGGCGAGCGCGAACCGGCGCTAGACACGGTACGCCCGGATCGCCGCAGGGCAATATCGACATGCGTCGGATGTGCAGAATGACCGTTCTCCACCGTTCGCGCTCGCGACCAGCCGTCAACCCGGTGCTCCACGACGGTGGAGGTGACGGGAGGGGCGAGCGATGGGACGACGGGGCAGGGAGATCGTGGGCGGTGCGGCCCGGCGGGTACGGGCGTGGCGGGTGCGGGCGTGGCGGGTGCGGGCGTGGCGGGTGCGGGCGTGGCGGATGCGGGCTCTCGGCTTGCTCGTGGCGGGGGTGGTGGTGACCGGTGCGCCGTCGGGCGCCGCGGCCGTGCTCGCGCCCGGTCCTGCCGTTGCGCGCGCGGCACCCGAGCCCGCTCAGGCCCCGTGGACGCCGGCGCGCGCCGCCGTGCCCGGCTCCGCGCCGCGATGGGCATGGCCGGTCATGCCACCCCAGGTGGTCGGCGCCTACGCCGCTCCCCCGACGCCGTACGCCGCCGGGCACCGCGGCATCGACCTGGCCGCGACGCCCGAGCTGCACGTGACGGCGCCGGCCGATGCGACGGTCCGGTTCGCCGGGGTCGTCGTGGACCGGCCGGTACTCACGCTGGACCACGGCGGCGGCGTGCTCTCGAGCTACGAGCCGCTGGCGACGGACCTCATCGCCGGTCAGTCCGTCGCGCGCGGCGCTGTGATCGGCCTCCTGGCATCGGGTGGACACTGCGGCGACTCGTGCCTCCACGTCGGTGTGCGGGTGGACGGCGCCTACGTCTCGCCGCTGCTGTTCTTCGACCGGGTGCCGCCGTCGGTGCTGCTGCCCCTCGGCCGCGACGGGTGACGCGAGTGTCAGAGGCGGGCGTATCAGGCGCGCGGGTGCGCGATCCGGTAGCTCTCCTTGAGCCGCTCCGTGGAGACGTGCGTGTAGATCTGGGTGGTGCCGAGGCTGGCGTGGCCGAGGATCTCCTGCACGGCGCGCAGGTCCGCGCCTCCGTCCAGGAGGTGCGTGGCTGCGGTGTGGCGGAGGGCGTGCGGTCCCGCCGGACCTGATCCCGGGATCCCCTCGAGCAGCCCGGCGACGAGTTCGTAGACGGCGCGGGTGCCGAGGCGACCGCCGCGCGCACCGAGCAGCAGCGCCGGTCCGGAGCGCGCGACGGCGAGGGCCGGCCGCGCCTCCGCGAGGTAACGGCGGAGGATGTTGCGGGCGGGCACGCCGAACGGGACGACGCGTTCTTTCGCACCCTTGCCCAGCACGCGCACCGTGAGCCGGTCGAGGTCGACGTCGTCCACGTCGAGCCCGGTCAGCTCGGATACGCGCACGCCCGTGGCGTAGAGCAGCTCGATGACGGTCAGGTCGCGCAACGCGCCCGGATCGCCGTCGGCTGCGAGGGCGGCGAGCGCTGCCAGGAGCTCGTCCATCTGCGCCCGCGTGATGACGCGCGGGAGGGTCTTGTCCGCCCGGGGTGCCCGGAGGCGCGCGGCGGGGTCCACGGTCTCGCCTCCGGTGCGGGTCACCCAGGCGCTGAACCCGCGCGCTGTCGCGGAGCGTCGCGCGAGCGTGGCTTTGGCGAGACCGCGCTGGGATCCCTCCCAGAGCCAGTCGCGCAGCACGTCGAGGGTGAGTCCGTCCGTGTCCGCCACCGTGCGTTCGGCGGCGAACGCGGCGAGCGCCGCCAGGTCGGACCGGTAGGCGCGCACCGTCTGAGCGGAGTACCCGCGCTCGACCTGGAGGTGGCGCGCGTACCCGTCGATCGCGTCCGGGAGTTGCACTCCTCCAGCATCCCCCGCGTCTGCGTGCCTCGGCTGCAGCGACCCTCGCTGATCCGTTCCGTGTAATGGTTTTTGCACAACTTGGCATTACGGGGTCATGATGTCGGGGTGATTCCTCGCAGACGTTGGATGTGGCTGGGCGACCATCTGGCCGTCGACTTCGTCAATACGACGATCGGCCTGGGCGATCACCGGGAGGAGCTCATCGGCACCGTCGACGAGTTCCTGGGCTGGGTCGACGCCGAGCCGGCCTGGTTGCCCGCTCTCGCCGGCGACCGGGTGGACCTCGCCGTGGTCGTGGCGCAGCGGGACGCCACAAGTCGGCTCTTGCACGCGGCCGCGCTGCACGCCGACCTCGACGCCGACGATGTGGACCTCATCAACGACCGTGTCGTCGCGGCCGGCGTGACGAGGCTTCTCGGGAGCGGGACCGGTGCCGGCGCGAGCCGGTTGGCGGCCGGGACCGGCTTCCCGGCCCTTCTCGGCGTTCTGGCGGCGGCGACCGTCGACCTCCTCGCCCGCGATGATCTGGCGGCGATCGCGGTGTGCGAGGCTCCCGGCTGCGGTCAGATCTTCCATCGGTCGCGGCGCAACCAGCGGTGGTGCAGTCCGGGGTGCGGCAACCGTGCGCGCGTCGACCGGCATCGGCATCAGAACCCCGCCGCCGGCGCGGCGCTCTCGCCGTGATCGACGTCACGGTCATCCCTGTCTTCCTCCTTGCCAGCCTGTTCATCTGCATCGCACCGGGCACCGACATGGCGTACATGCTCGCGGTCGGCATCACGGGAGGCCGGGGCGCAGCGCTGCGCGCCTCGGCCGGGGTCGCCCTCGGCGTGCTGGTCTACTCCGTGGTCGTCGCGGCCGGAGTCGGAGAACTCGTCCGCCAGTATCCGTGGTCATTAGGCGTGATCCGCGTCGTGGGCGGCGTCTATCTGATCTGGTTGTCCGCCCGAGCATTCCTCGATGCGCGCCGCGGCGCGTCGTTCGCGGCCAGCCCGCGCACGACGCGCTGGTTCCGCCAGGGGCTCGTGGTGAATCTCACCAACCCGAAGATGGCGTTGTTCTTCCTGGCCTTCCTCCCGCAGTTTCTGGGCTCGGCCACGTCGAGCGTCGCGCAGTTCATCGTGCTCGGCCTCTGCTTCATGCTCATCGGCTACATCGTGGACACGGCCGTCGGCCTCCTGGCCAGCACGCTCCAGCGCCGCCTGGCCGCCAAGCCGTCCGCAGGCCGAACGCTGAGCGTCGCGGCGGGAGTGGTCTACCTCTGCCTCGCGGGTGTCGTCGCCTGGGAACTGGTCGCGGGCTAGCCCTGTCGGCGTCACCGGGTGGCCTCCCAGCCCGTCACGGTGGAGCGGACGGCGCCGGAGAGGCTGAGGCGCCCGAGCGCGGCGACCACCGCAGGGAGTGCGAGCCCTGTCACCTGCGCCAGCTCGTCCGTCTCGCGACCGCCGCGGATGGACGCAGCGGCGAGCACGGCGCGGTCGTCCGCGCTGCTGCCCGACCCGTCGGCATCGTCCCCGTCGTCCGGCACACCCGACGCGCCCAGCGGGTCGGCGAGCTCGGCCATCTCATCGACCGTGGTGACACAGGTCGCGGCGTATTCGCGGATGAGGCGGTGGCAGCCCGCCGACGCCGGCGAGGTCACCGGACCGGGTACAGCGCCGAGCGGCCGACCGATCTCGGCGGCGTGCCCGGCGGTGTTGAGGGAGCCGGAGCGGTGGCCGGCCTCGACGACGATCGTCGCGCCGCTGACGGCGGCGATGAGCCGGTTGCGCATCAGGAAACGCCATCGCGTCGGTGTCGAGCCGCACGGCAGCTCGCCGACGAGGAGCCCGGTCTCGGCGACCCGGCGCAGAAGGTCGCTGTGGCCGGCCGGATAGAGGCGGTCCACTCCCCCGGCGAGGAACGCGACGGTCACGTGCCCGCTGGCGACCGCCGCGCGGTGCGCGGCACCGTCGATCCCGTACGCACCGCCCGACACGATGGCGAAGCCCCGGTCCCCGAGACCGGCCGCGCTCTCCATGGCGACGTGCTCGCCGTACCCGGTCGCGGCGCGGGCACCGACGAGGGAGACGGACCGCTCCAGCGCCGTGAGCCGCTCCGGGTCCCCACGGAGCCAGAGGGCGAGAGGCTCGCCTGCGCCCAGTGCGGACAGCCCCTCGGGCCATCCGGTCGCCTCGGGTGTGAGAAGACGAGCGCCCACGTGCGCCGCCATCTCGAGCGCTCTCACCCCGGTCTCCGGCGATCCCTTCGCACGCCAGCGCGTCAGGGCGTCCGTCATCCGCGCACGCTGACGAGCGCTGGATGCGTCGCCTCCGATGCGGCCGAGCACCTCTCGACCATCCAGCTCGTCGACGACGCAGAGGAGCGCCGCCGCGGGACCGAGGGCGTTCACGAGCGCGCCGGCATCGGTATCGCCGGGTTCGATCATGGTGCCGAGCGACACCCGGGCGAATTCCGCCTCGAGCGCCGCTCGCTCGGAGGACGGTCCGCCCTCCACCGCTCCCGCCGAGACGACCGCCAGAAGTTCTGCGATCGTACGGTGCGGGATGCCCGCGAACGTTGCGACGCCGCTCATGCGCCGATCCCCCTGCGCAGGAACAGTGCACGACCGATGTGGTCCGCGGACGGTCCCGCGGCGCCGTCGAGATCGGCGAGGGTCCACGCCAGCCGGAGCGCGCGGTCGTACCCGCGCATCGTGATCGCACCCCGCTCCAGGGCGCGGTCCAGCGGGCCGATCGCTGCCGGCCCGATCCGGCGTGCGCCCGCCCGCAGCCACGTGCCCGCCACATCGGCGTTGCGCCGCCATCCCGTGCCCGCGAGGCGGGACCGGGCGACCTGACGTGCTGCCTCCACGCGCTCTCGGAGGACCGCACTGGTCCGTGCGGCACACTCCCCGTCGGCGCCGGAGCGCAGAGCGGCCAGCCCGAGCCGCCGCACCGTGAGGTGGATGTCGACCCGATCGAGCAACGGACCCGACATCCGCGCCAGGTAGCGGCGGCGGGCGATCGGGGTGCAGGTGCACTCCTCGTCCACGGAACCGTAGCGCCCGCACGGGCACGGGTTCGAGGCCAGCACGAGCTGGAAGCGGGCGGGGAACGTCGCGGCGCCGCTCGCCCGGTGGATGCTGACCGCTCCCGATTCGAGGGGCTGCCGCAGCGCGTCGAGGACGGAGGGCGGGAACTCCGCCGCTTCGTCGAGGAAGAGCACGCCATTGGTCGCCCGGACGATGGCGCCGGGAACGATGCGCCCGCTCCCGCCACCGACGAGCGAGACGGCACTGGCGGTGTGGTGGGGCGCTTCGAACGGCGGACGACGCACGAGCCCGCCGCCGATCCCGAGTCCGGCGAGCGAGCGGATGGAGGTGGACTCCAGCGCCTCGGCGCCCGTCAGGTCCGGCAACAACGAAGGGAGACGCCGGGCGAGCATCGTCTTACCCGCTCCCGGCGGCCCGACCATGGCGACGTGGTGCCCGCCCGCGGCGGCCGCGACGAGGGCGTCCACCGCTTCGTCGTTGCCGGCGACATCGGCGAGGTCCGGTTCGTCCGGCTCGGCCGCGTCGAGGGCGGACCCCTCGACGGGGTCGAGGTCGATCGGATCGAGTTCGGCGCCGTGGGCGATCGCTGCGGCGCGCAGTCCTGCAACCGCCACGACATCCACGCCGTCGACGAGTTCCGCCTCCGCCGAGTTCGCGGTCGGGACGAGGACGCGCCGGAACCCGGCGTCGCGCGCGGCAAGCACGGCCGGCAGCACTCCGGGCACGGGGCGAAGGCGCCCGTCCAGGCCCAGCTCGCCCAGATGGACGGCACGCGAAGCCGACTCCGCCGGGACGTCGCCCGCGGCGGCCAGCGCGGCGATCGCGATGGCCAGGTCGAACCCGCTGCCCTGTTTGCGCAGCGATGCCGGCGACAGGTTGACGGTGAGCTTGCGCTGGGTGAGCGGGCTCCCCGCGTTGACCGCTGCCGCACTCACCCGCTTGCGCGACTCGCCGAGAGCGGCATCCGGCAACCCGATGAGGACGAACGCCGGGAGCCCGGCGGAGATGTCGGCCTCGACCTCGACGATGTCGCCGCGGACCCCGGTCAGCGCGACGGCGAACGCCCGAGCGAGCGCCATCACGCCACCCCGCGCAGGTGCTCGATCGCCGGCTCGCTGCTCCACGCGTCGATCACGGCGACCGCGTCGATCCTGATCGCTCCCGAGACCGGTCCGTTCGCCTGGCACCACTCGGCGACCAGCCGCCGCAGTCGCGCTCGTTTGGCCGCGGTGATCGCCTCGAACGGATGACCGTACGCGACCGATGTGCGCGTCTTCACCTCGACGAACACCGTCGCGGCGCCCTCGCGCACGACGAGGTCGATCTCCCCCGCCCTGCACCGCCAATTGCGCTGGAGCACGACGCACCCCGCCGCCTCGAGCCACTTCGCCGCCACCACTTCACCGCGGCGACCGAGTTCGTCCTTCTCTGCCATGTGTTCCTCCCGCCACCAGCCTCGGTGGAGGGAGCCCCGGGCGGGCGCGGAAACGAAGATCAGTGGAGAGAGCGCAGCTCGGCGCGAGGTGTGGAGCGGAACGCGCTACTCGTCGAGCGCGAGCTCCTTGGGGAGCTCGAACTCCTTGCTCGAGAGCTCCTCGATGTTGACGTCCTTGAACGTCAGCACCCGCACCGACTTCACGAAGCGGTCGGCACGGTACACGTCCCACACCCACACGTCGTTCATCGTCAGCTCGAAGTAGAAGTCGTGCTCGGTGTCCCGGCGCACGAACTCCACCTCGTTCGCGAGGTAGAAGCGGCGCTCCGTCTCGATCACGTACTTGAACTGCGAGACGACGTCCCGGTACTCGCGATACAAAGCCAACTCGACCTCGCGGTCGTAGTCGTCGAACTCGTCTTCATCCATCGTTCGTCAAGTCTATGCCGGTCCGGGCCTCAGAACGGAATGTCGAGCGTCGCGGTGTCCTTCAGCCAGGTGAGACGGTGCAGTGCGCTCGGCCCGAGCTCGGACAGCGCCGCGAAATGCTCGCGCGACGAATAGCCTTTGTTGCTCGCCCAGCCGTAGCCCGGATACTCCGTGTCGTGCTGGATCATGAGCCGGTCCCTGTGCACCTTGGCGATGACGGACGCGGCCGCCACCGACGCGCAGTCGCGGTCGGCCTTGATCCGGGTGACGACACGGGCGGGCCGCATCAGGGACGGGTTGAGGTAGTCGTAGTTGCCGTCGAGGATGAGCGTGCTGTCGCGCACCTGGGCGCCCTGCTCCTCCAGCTGGGCGAGCGCGCGGGCGCCGGCGAGCCCCAGGCACTTCATGATGCCGAGGGAGTCGACCTCCGCGGCAGACGCAAGGCCGACCGCGTGGAACATCGCCCAGCGACGGCAGGCCGGGTCGAGCGCCTCCCGCGCCGGCTCGGGCAGCAGCTTCGAGTCGCGCAGCCCGACCGGGATGCGCTTCACCGCGGTGTCGATCACGACCATCCCGACCGCCACCGGGCCGGCGAGGGCTCCGCGGCCGACCTCGTCCACCGCGACGATCGACGTCACGCCGTCGCGGTACAGCGCCTTCTCGAACCGGAGAGTGGGCGTCACCGGGGCCATCATCCTGACTTCTCCTCCACACGTGCGAAGACTTCAGGATAGTCGTCCAACCACGTCCATCGGCTGGCAGGCCAGCTGATCACGAACGCGCGCCCGACCACGTTCGCGAGGGGCACGAACCCGTGCCCCGGGAGCGCCTGGTTGCGGGACGAGTCCTGCGAGTCGTACCGGTTGTCGCCCATGACCCACAGCTCGCCCTTCGGCACGGTGACGTCGAACGCGAGCGTGGCCGCGTCGGTCTGACCGGCTGGGACTTCGATGTAGGGCTCGTCGATCGCGACGCCGTTCACCGTCAACCGTCCGCCGGCGGTGCAGCACGCGACCCGGTCGCCCGGCAGGCCGATGATCCGCTTGACGAGGTGGTCGTCGCTGTCGGAGGCGGAGAGGCCCACGAAGGTCAGCGCCGTGTCCACGGCCTGCCCGATCGCGTTCTGCCTGGTCGGCGGTGCCTTCGGCAGCCAGCCTCCCGGGTCTCGGAACACGACGACATCGCCGCGCGCGAGCGGGAACAACGACGGCTGCAACTCGTTGACGATGATCTTGTCCTGGATCTGCAGCGTGTTCTCCATCGATCCGGAGGGGATGTAGAACGAGCGGACGACGAACGTCTTGACCAGGAAGGAGACCAGCAGCGCGACCACCACGATCACAGCGATGTCACGGACGTACCTCAGCACCGAGCGCTGCCGATCGCGCTCTCCCCCTGACGCCTGCTGTGCGCCGGTGGGTACCGTCTCTTCCGTCATTTAACCGCCTGAACTCCCGGTCCAGTGTAGGACCGGGAGCTCAGGACGACGGCTACGGAGTGCCGCGCGAGTCGCTGCTGGGAGCAGCTCAGTTGTCGCGCTTCTCCTTGATCTTCGCCTTCTTGCCGCGCAGCTCGCGCAGGTAGTAGAGCTTGGCGCGACGGACGTCACCGCGGGTGACGACCTCGATCTTGTCGATGACCGGCGAGTGGACCGGGAAGGTGCGCTCGACGCCGACCTGGAAGCTGATCTTGCGGACCGTGAAGGTCTCGCGGACGCCTTCGCCCGAGCGGCCGATGACGACGCCCTGGAAGACCTGGACACGCGAGCGCGTGCCTTCGATGATGTTGACGTGCACCTTGACGGTGTCGCCGGCGCGGAACGCGGGGATGTCTGACTTGAGGGACGCGGCGTCCACGTGGTCGAGGATATGCATGGATATTCACTCTCTGTACCCGCCGACAGGTCGGGGACGGATTCAGGGCCGCCTCGCGCTCACGCGGAGACGGACGATCATTCGGTTGGGGTGTGCGCGAGAGATGCTGGCTCCCCTGTGGCAGAGCCTGGCCGCGGCACAATCAACAATTCTGCCATGCCGACCCCTCGATCGCCAAAGCAGGCCGGTCGCCGGTCAGCGCTGCTCGTCGTGCCGTTCTTCGACGACGATGTACTCCACGCTGTCGAGGGGAGGCTCGGGCCGGCGCACCTGCTGCGGCTGCGCCGCGCGCTCGTAGGCGGCGAACGTCTCCTGGACGCGCGCCCGCATGTCGGTGACCAGCTCCCAGAGGACGAGCCAGAAGGTGCCGAGGAAGAACACGACCGCGAGGACGGCCAGCCAGCCGGAGGCGCCCGCCGGGAAGAAGCCGAACGCGATGACGGAGGCGTGCCAGCCCGTCAGCAGGGCGACATCGGCCCAGGAGACCGCGCGCACATCCCGCGCGCTGCGCCGGGCGACGGTGATGCCGCTGACGGCGAGCTGGGCGAGGAAGAGGATCGGGCACAGGATCAGCAGGCCGAAAAAGCTCCAACCGCTCCCCTGGCTGAACGCCGCCCAGCCGATCAGCAGCCACACCGGAAGCACCACGGCGGACGGGAAGAGCCACCAGTAGAACGCCTTGCGGATGATCACGCGACCAGCGTAGCCGCGCGCGCCTGTGCAGCGGCTGCGGGTTCGCCGAGGGCCGAAACCCCGTGGAAGACTGGGACGCACCGGGCGCACGACGCGCGCCGCGACTGGAGGAGGACGCACCCGTGATCGAGCTGAGGACCCCCGCCGAGATCGAGCAGATGCGACCCGCCGGCCGGTTCGTGGCCGAGGTGCTGGCCGAGACCGCTGCCGCCGCGAAAGTCGGCGTCAACCTCCTGGAGCTCGACCGCATCGCCCACGACCTCATCCGCCGCCGCGGTGCGGAGTCCTGCTACATCGACTACCACCCCTCGTTCGGCGCCAGCCCGTTCGGCAAGGTGATCTGCACCTCGGTGAACGACGCGGTGCTGCACGGCCTCCCGCACGACTACCGCCTCCGCGACGGCGACCTCCTGAGCCTGGACTTCGCGGCGAGCGTCGACGGCTGGGTCGCCGACTCGGCCGTCTCGATCGTGGTGGGCTCGGCGCGCGACGAGGATCTGCGCCTCATCGACACCACTCGCCGTGCCCTCACGGCCGGCATCGCCGCCGCGCAGCCCGGCGGCCGGATCGGCGACATCTCGGCCGCGATCGCCGCGGTGGCGCACGCGGAGGGCTACTCGATCAACACGCAGTTCGGCGGTCACGGCGTCGGGCGCACCATGCACGGCGACCCGCACGTGCCCAACGACGGCCGCGCCGGCCGCGGGTTCCCGCTGAAGCCGGGCCTCGTCATCGCGATCGAGCCGTGGTTCCTCGAGACCACGGACGAGATCTTCACGGACCCGGACGGCTGGACCCTCCGCAGCGCGGATGGCTCGCGCGGCGCCCACTCCGAGCACACCGTCGCCATCACTGCGGACGGCCCGCTGGTCCTCTCCGCCCCGTAAGAGACAGAGGGCTGCGGCCGCGGGAGGCTACGGCAGGAGGTCGGGCCGCACACGCCGCGTGCGCTCGAGCTGCTGCTCGTGACGCCAGGTCGCGATCGCGCCGTGATTGCCCGAGAGCAGGACGGGCGGCACGGCGTGGCCGCGCCATTCGGCGGGCTTCGTGTAGCTCGGGTACTCCAGGAGCCCGTCCTCGTGCGACTCCTGCACCAGGCTCTCCGGGTTGCCCACGACACCCGGGATGAGCCGGCCGACGGCCTCGATCATGGCCATCGTGGCCACTTCGCCGCCGTTGAGGACGTAGTCCCCGATGCTCATCAGCCGCACCCGGGCGCGCGCGGCCGTGTCGTCGAACACGCGCTGGTCGATGCCCTCGTAGCGGCCGCAGCCGAACACGAGGTGCTGCTCCTGGGCGAGCTCGCGCGCGATCGCCTGGGTGAAGACCTCCCCCGCCGGCGAGGGGAAGATCACGACCGGATCGTCCGCGCCGTCGCCGAGGACGTGGTCCAGCGCCTCGCCCCAGGGCTCGGGCTTCATCACCATGCCGGCGCCGCCGCCGTACGGCGTGTCGTCGACGGTGCGGTGCCGGTCGTGGGTGTGGTGGCGCAGATCGTGGACGCCCAGCTCGATGATCCCGGACTGCCGGGCCTTGCCGAGGAGGGAGATGTCCAGCACATCGAAGAACGTCGGGAAGATCGTGACGATGTCGATGCGCATGGAGACGAGTCTATTCGGGCACGACGGCCAGCTCCCGATCGCGCGGGACGAGCGGGGTCGCCACGGCCGGGCAGAGCGCGACGAGCGCGAACGCGACCGGGTAGCCGAGCCAGCCGATCAGGCCGCCGACGGCCGGCCCGACGACGGACGCGGCCAGGAACTGCCCCGTGTTCTGCGCGCCGAGCGCGCGTCCCGACCAGAACGGCCCGGCGATCTCGGCCACCGAGGTGTAGGCGAGCCCGTTGTCGGCCACGGTGACGATCGCCGCGACGATCAGGATCACCGCGGCGGGCACCGAGCCCAGCGCGGAGGCGGCCGCCATCAGCAGCATCACCGCGACGGCGGTGAGCGACACCCAGCGCAAGGGACGCAGGTGGCTGCCCACCCGGTCGCTCAGCACGCCCACCCCGATCCTCCCGATCGCGCCGGCGAACTGGCTCACGCCGATCACGATGCCGGCCGCCAGCGACGAGAAGTGCAGCTGGGTCACCAGCCACACCAGCCCGAACGTCGAGACGGTGAACTGCGGGACGACCAGCAGCATGGAGACCGAGTGGATGCGCCACAGCAACGACGTCTCACGGTACGGCCGCCACGCGGCCTGACGGTGCGGGGTCTCCCCCGGCGCCGATGTGCGGGGCGGGCGGGGCGGGTCGACGATCCCCACAGCGCACAGCACGGCGGAGACCGCGCACAGCACGGTGGGCACGACGAGCGCGGCGGCGATCCCCCCGCTGGCTGCGAGCAGCGGGATGGAGAGCGCGGCGATGGCGACGCCGAGGGGCTGGCACATCTGGCGGATGCCCATGGCGAGTCCGCGGCGCTCCTTCGGGAACCAGCCGATCACCACGCGGCCGCTCGCGGCGTTGGGGCTGGCCGCCGCCATCCCGCCGAGCAGGAAGAACGCGCCGAGCGCGAGGTAGGACGACACGAACATCGCGCCGAACCCGGCGAGGGCCGTGAGCGCCAGTCCCGAGGCGATCACCCAGCGCTCGCCGATCCGGTCGCTCAGCGCTCCCCATGCGATCAGGGTGAGGACGAGCCCGAGCGTCGGGGCCGACGCCAGGAGACCGGCCTGGGCGAGGCTCAGCCCGCGCTCGCTGTGCAGGAGCGGGATGAGGAACGCCGGCGTCGACACGAACACCGTGGAGCTCGCCTGGGCGAGGACGCCGAAGCCGAGCATCAGCCAGGGGCGGGGCTGGCGCAGGCCGGATCGTTGAATGACGGGCATCATGCGGTATACCCTAGTGGTATACCAAGCTGGTGCGCCAAATCGGTACGCCAGTATGGACGCAGCGCCCCGCGTTCCGAGAGGACTCCATGACCGAGCAGCCGACCGCATACGAACGCCTGCGCGCCGAGATCCTCGACCTCGACCGCGTCCCCGGATCCCGCCTCACCGAGCGCGGGCTGGAGACCGATCTCGGCGTCTCCCGCACCCCGTTGCGGGCCGCCCTTCAGCGTCTGGAGAGCGAGGGCCTGGTCGAACGCGACGGCCGCGCGTGGCAGGTCTCCCCCATCGACCTGGGTGAGATCGCCCGCCTCAGCGAGCTCCGCGATGCGCTCGAGACGGCGGCCGTGCGACTGACCTGCGCGCGCGCGTCCGACGACGGCATCGCCGCCCTCGCCGAGCGACTGGGCGGGTACGACCTCGGGCGCACGCACGAGGACGCGATCGGAGCGGGCACCGGATTCCACGTCCGGCTCGCCGCCCTCAGCGGTAACCACTTCTTCGCCGACTCGGTGGACTCTGCCATGACCCGGCTGGCCCGCACCCGCTGGCTGGAGGTGCGCAGCGAGGAGTCGCGGCGAACGGCCTGGGAGGAGCACCGGCGCATCGTCGAGCTCGTCGCCGCGCGCGACGCGGACGCCGCGGCCGAGCACATCCACCGGCACATCGTCGCCACCCACGAACGGCTGGCGAACGCCCTGGGCTCCGACGCCCGCGGCCTGCGGGCACGCGGCCTCGCGATCGTCGGCTGACACGCGAAGAGCCCCGACCAACGGGTCGGGGCTCTTCGCAGTGCGTGGTGGGATCAGCCCTCGGTGGACGACTCCTCGGTGGGAGCCTCCTCGGTGGGAGCCTCCTCGGCGGACGTCTCCTCGGGTGCGGCTTCCTCGGCGGGAGCATCGCTTTGCGCCGGCTCTTCGACCATCTCTGCCTCCTCGTCGTCCGGGAGCTCTTCGAAGAGCCCGGGCGGCGGGGTGAGGGTGACGGTTCCGGCGGCCAGGTCGACCTCCGGAACGATCGCCTTCACGAACGGCACGAGGACCTCGCCGGCGTCGGTCTTGATCGCCAGCAGATCCTGCGCCGGGAAGTGGTCGACCCGGGCGACCGTGCCGACCGGATCGCCGTCGCGGACGGCGCTCAGCCCGACCAGCTGGTGGTCGTACCAGGCGTCCGGCTCCTCGGGGAGCTCCTTGACGTCCTGGCTGACCCACAGGATGGCCTTGACCAGGGTCTCGGCCTCCGTGCGGTCGTCGACGCCCTCGAAGAACCCGACCGCGTGGCCGTTGTACCAGCGCAGTTCGATGAGCTTCAGCGTCTTGCCGTGCCACTTGGATGCCGTGGGCACCTGGAGGGTGAACTCGGCGCCCGGGACGAACCGCTTCTCCGGCTCGTCCGTGAACAGCTCCAGCTTGAGGGCTCCCTTGAGCCCATGCGCCTTCGTGAGCCGGCCGATGCGGAGCTCGGTCTGATCCGGCCGCGGGGCGACGTCCTTGCGGGGCAGCTTGTGGTCGGCCACCTCAGTCGTCGACGACGTCGACGCGGACGCGCCGGCCGTCGGCCAGCGCGGACACGAGCGTGCGGAGCGCCTTGGCCGTGCAGCCGGAGCGGCCGATCACCCGGCCGAGGTCCTCGGGATTCACACGAATCTCGAGGACCTCGCCACGCGGCGAACCTTTGGCCACGACGTGCACGTCGTCCGGGTGGTCGACGATGCCCTTGACCAGATGCGTGAGCGCGGGTGCGAGCAAGGTGTTACGCCTTCTCGCCGTCGGCGTCGGCGACGATCTCTTCGGCCTCGGCGACGACCTCGGCCTCAGCGGCCTCCTCGGCCTCGACCTCGGCCTCGACGACGGCCTCGGCCTCGGCGACGACCGGCTTCTCGGCCTTCGGCTTGAGGACGGGCTTCTTCTTGTCGTCGGCGACGAACGCGACCTTCTCGTCGGCCGTCTTCACGGTCGAGACGGCGTTCTTGTCGCCCTTGAACTTGCCCCAGTCGCCCGTGAGCTTGAGGAGCACGAGCACCTGCTCGGACGGCTGAGCGCCGACGCTGAGCCAGTACTGAGCGCGGTCGGAGTCGACCTCGATGCGCGAGGGCTCCTCGGTCGGGTGGTACAGACCGATCTCCTCGATGACGCGACCGTCGCGCTTGGTGCGCGAGTCGGCGACGACGATGCGGTAGTAGGGAGCGCGGATCTTGCCGAGGCGCTTCAGACGGATTTTGACAGCCACAATTCTCCAGTGTTGATGAGTGCGTTTCGTCGAACTGACTGCCGTGGGCGTGGGGGCACACTCGGCAGGAGGTCTATTGGTATTCCGCCGAACCGGATAGAGGGTCGGGTAAGGCGGAACTCAACTAGCTATTCTGTCAGATACTGCCCTGCTTTGAACAATCGGACGGACGGGACGACACCCTTGCAGATCGAATTCTCGGAGTCCGAGCGCTCCACCGTCGGCATCGAATGGGAGATCGCCCTCGTGGACGGCGCCACCGGCGACCTCGTCCAGATCGCCGACGAGGTGCTCCGCGAGCTCGGGACGCCCGACGGGCGCGAGCACCCGCAGATCACCCACGAGCTCCTCCTGAACACGGTGGAGCTGGTGAGCCGCGTGCACCGGACCGTGCCCGCGGCGGTCGCCGATCTGCAGGAGCTGATCGGGCTGGTGCGGGAGGTGACCGACCCGCTCGGCGTGGAACTGCTCTGCGCGGGGACGCATCCCTTCGCCCAGTGGTACGACCAGAAGGTCACACCGAACGAGCGTTACGACCGCCTGCTCGACCGCACCCAGTGGTGGGGGCGCCAGATGATGATCTGGGGCGTGCACGTGCACGTCGGCGTCGACGAGCGCGACAAGGCGCTGCCGATCGTGAACGGCCTGCTCAGCTACTACCCGCACCTGCAGGCGCTGAGCGCGTCGAGCCCGTACTGGGCGGGCGCCGCCACCGGATACGCCTCGAACCGCGCCCTGATGTTCCAGCAGCTGCCCACCGCCGGTCTGCCCTGGCAGTTCGGCTCGTGGGCCAACTACGAGGAGTACGTGCAGGATCTGGTGACCACCGGTGTCGTCACCGACCACTCCGAGGTGCGGTGGGACATCCGCCCGTCGCCCAAGTGGGGCACTGTCGAGATGCGCGCGTGCGACGGGCTCTCCACGACCGACGAGGTCGGCGCGGTCGCCGCCCTGATCCACTGCCTGACCGACCGGATGTCCGGCGATCTCGACGAGGGCGTGGAGCCGGTGACCCTGCAGCCGTGGTTCGTGCGCGAGAACAAGTGGCGCGCCGCGCGCTACGGTCTCGACGCCGAGATCATCGTGGCGCCCGACGGCAGCGAGCGGCTGGTCTCGGAGTCGCTGCGCGAGCTCGTGGACGAGTTGCAGCCGACCGCCGAGCGCCTCGGCTGCGAAGAGGAATTGAGAGGCGTGCTGCGCATCCTGGACGGCGGCGCCAGCTATCAGCGACAGCTCGCCGTCGCCGCGGCGAACGGCGGCAGCCTGCAGGCCGTCGTCAGCTCGCTGACCCACGAGCTGCGCAGCGGACTGACCCGATGATCGCGCACAGCGACGTCCGGGGACGCCCATAGCGGGCGCATAGGATCCGTTCCTACGCTGGCAGCATGTTCGCTCACCGCCCGCTCGCCGCATTCGCCGCCGCCGTCACCGTGGCGACGGTCGGGGCGCTGGTGCTGAGCGGATGCTCCTCCACGGTGCCGCTGGCCGCGATCGGAACGGCCGTACCGGACGCGCACGCGCGGGTGGCCGTGATCGGCGACTCCATCGAGGCCGGGCTCGGCCTGACGGCGGGCGAGGCCTGGCCCGAACTGCTCGCCGTCGATCGGCGATGGGCGCTGGACAACCTCAGCGTCTCCGGCGCCGGCTTCATGGCGACCGGTTCGAGCGGCGACACCTTCGACGCCCAGGTGGACGCAGCGATAGCCGACAAGGCCCAGCTGGTGCTCGTCGGCGCCTCCGACAACGACCTCGGCCAGGACCTGGACTCCGTCTCGGCCGCGATGGCGACCGCCATCGGCCGGATCCGGGCGGCACTCCCCCAGGCCAGGATCGTCGGCTATGACGCGCTCTCCGGCGCCGCCTCGGACGACGAGCTCGCTCCGCTCGACGCCGCGCTCGAGACCGCGGTGACGTCGGACGGCGGCGTCTGGATCGATCTGGGCGAGCCCTACCGCGGGCAGGACGGCCTCGTGCAGGCGGACGGCGAGCATCCCACCGTCGCCGGCCAGCAGGCCATCGCCGCGGTCGCTCTGAGCCGCCTGGACGACCTCGTGGAGGCGCGAGCGACACGCGCGGCGGCAGCGACGAGCTGATCGTCCCGAATCCGCGCCTGACCGGGTGTTCGGACGCGCCGAACCGCACTCAGCATTCACGCAACTTCGACGCTCTATCCTGCACTTCGTGCAGATCACCCGCCCGCGCGCGCGTCGCCCTCTGAGGCTCGCGCTCACCCTCGCCGCCCTGACCGTGGCCGCCACCGCTCTGGTGGGCTGCGCGGCGACCGCCCGACCCGTCGCGGCCGAGGCCGCTGCCGCTCCGGCGGCGGAGCAGCGCCCGTCCGCGGTCGCCATCGGGGACTCCATCGCGTTCGGCAAGGGCGTCGGCCCCGGCGAGTCCTGGCCGGCGATCGTGGCGGAGCAGCACGGATGGCGCCTCGACGACCTGGCCGTCTCGGGTTCAGGCTTCGTGAAGGCGGGCTGGAACGGCACGACGTACCGCGATCAAGTGGCGAGCGCCCTCAAGCTGCACCCCCAGTTCATCCTCATCGCGGCCACCCGCAACGACCGCGATCAGGACCCGGCCGCCGTGACGGCCTCCGCCGACCGTCTGCTCGGAGAGCTGCGCGACACGTTCCCGCACGCGCACATCATCGGGATCACCGGCATCTGGGGAGCCGACGCCCAGCCCGCCACCCTGGATCGCGTCGACGACATCGTCCGGGCCGCCGTCAGCGACGTCCACGGGGACTTCCTCGACCTCGGCAGCCCGCTCCAGGGCAAGGCCGACCTGCTGCAGGCGGACGGGATCCACCCGAACGCCGCGGGTCAGCGGGCGGTCGCCGCCCGCGTCGAGAGCCGCCTGGCGCCGCTCGCCGCGACGCTGTAGCGCCTCACGCCGCTCGCGCCTAGCGGCCCAGGAACTTCTGCAGCGAGGCCAGCTCCTCCTCGGAGGGCCCGCCCTTCTGCGCTCCCCCGCCGCCGAGCCCGAAGCCGCTCCCCGCGGCCGCCGACGAGGCGTTCGGGTCGACGCCCGAGGCGAGGGCGGCGTTCTCCGCCGCGCGCTTCGCCGGGTTGCCGGAGCGCGAGCCCTTCTTCTTCTTGGCCTGCGGCTTGCGCCCACCGAAACCGGCGCCCGGGATCGGGCCCATGCCGGGGACGTTCGGAACGCCGCCCTTGGCGACGGTCTTCATCATCTTCGCGGCCTGCTCGAAGCGGTTGACGAGCTGGTTGACCTCGGTGACGGTGGTGCCGGAGCCCTTCGCGATGCGGAGGCGGCGCGAGCCGTTGAGGAGCTTCGGGGTGGTGCGCTCGGCCTTCGTCATCGACTGGATGATGGCCTCGGTGCGCACGATCTCGCGCTCGTCGAAATTGTCGAGCTGCTGCTTCATCGCGCCGGCGCCGGGCAGCATGCCCATCATCTTCTTGATGGAGCCCATGTTGCGCAGCTGCTGCATCTGCTTGAGGAAGTCGTCGAGCGTGAAGGTGTCGGTCGCGAACTTCTCGGCGACCTTGCGCGCCTCCTCCTCGTCGAAGGCCTCCTGGGCCTGCTCGATGAGCGTGAGGATGTCGCCGAGGTCGAGGATGCGCGACGCCATGCGGTCGGGGTGGAACGGCTCGAAGTCGTCCAGCCCCTCGCCGGTGGAGGCGAAGATGATCGGGCGACCGGTGATGGAGGCGACCGACAGGGCCGCGCCACCGCGCGCGTCGCCGTCGAGCTTGGAGAGCACGACGCCGGTGAAGTCGACGCCGTCCTGGAAGGCCTTGGCCGTCGCAACGGCGTCCTGACCGATCATCGCGTCGATGACGAACAGCACCTCGTCCGGGTCGGTCGCCTTGCGGATGTCGGCGGCCTGCTTCATCAGCTCGGCGTCCACGCCCAGACGGCCGGCGGTGTCGATGACGACCGTGTCGTACTGCTTGGTCTCGGCGAACTTCAGCGCGTCCTTCGCGACCTTCACGGGGTTGCCGACACCGTTGCCCGGCTCGGGCGCGTAGACCGGGACACCGGCCTGCTCGCCGACGATCTGCAGCTGGTTCACGGCGTTGGGGCGCTGGAGGTCGGCCGCGACGAGGAGCGGCGTGTGGCCGTCCTTGATGAGCCACTTGCCGAGCTTGCCGGCGAGAGTCGTCTTACCGGCGCCCTGGAGGCCCGCGAGCATGATGACCGTCGGCGGCTTCTTGGCGAACTGCAGCCGGCGCTGCTCGCCGCCGAGGATGGCGACGAGCTCCTCGTTGACGATCTGCACGACCTGCTGGGCGGGGTTGAGCGCCTTGTTGACGTCGTCGCTCAGCGCACGCTCACGGACCTTGCCGGTGAACTCCTTGACCACGTCGAGGGCGACGTCGGCGTCGAGCAGTGCCCGACGGATCTCACGGACGGTGCCGTCGACGTCCGCCGGCGACAGCTTGCCCTTGGTGCGCAGGTTCTTGAAGGTGTCCGCGAGACGGTCGGACAGCGTGCCGAAAGTAGCCATGATCCGACAAGTCTACCGGGCGCGGCAGAGTGTCAGCCCTGCGTGTCGACCGCCACGACGTCGCCGCGCACGTCGAACGCGACCGTCAGGATCGCGTCGGTGTCGTCGGGGCTGATCGAGTAGTCGAACGTGGCGAAGACCTCGTCCTCGCCCGCGTCGTCCGGCTGGAGGACGACGTGCAGCAGCTGCAGCGACCGCAGGACGTCGACGGCGATGTCGCCCGAGTTGTGCACCAGGAGGTCGACGAGGCTCTCGCCCAGGCTGTCGACGTGCTGGTCGATGTACGTGGAGGTCGCCGACTGTCGCGAGCTGAGCTCGGCGACGAGCGCATCCCGCGCACGCGCATCGAAGCCCTCCAGCGCCTGGATCAGCGCGGCGGCCGAGTCGAGCGCGTACTCGGTGACGGCCGTCTCGTCGTCGGCCAGCAGCTCCACCTCCACGGCCTGGTCGGCCATCTCGACGGTGTCCGACCAGGCGAGGCCGCCGGACGCGGTCTCGTCGATCACTCCGAAGTAGTCGTGCTCGATCGCCATGACGTGCCTCCTAGCCGACCAGCTGCTGTGCGAAGACGTGCGGGGTGAAGCCGGTGAGGTCGTTGATCCCCTCGCCCTGGCCGACCAGCTTGATCGGGATCCCGGTGCGCTCCTGCACCGCGAGCACGAAGCCGCCCTTGGCCGAGCCGTCGAGCTTCGTGAGCACGAGGCCGGTGACCCCGGCGTGCTCGAGGAACGCCTCCGCCTGCGCCAGGCCGTTCTGCCCGGTCGTGGCGTCGAGCACGAGCAGCACCTCCGAGATCGGCGCCTGCTTCTCGACGACGCGCTTGATCTTGGAGAGTTCGTCCATCAGGCCGCCCTTGGTCTGCAGGCGGCCGGCGGTGTCGATGATGACGATCTCGGTGCCGTCGTTCTTGGCCTTCTCGACCGTCTGGAACGCGACCGAGGCCGGGTCCTGCCCCTGCTGCTGCGGCCGGACGATGGAGGCGCCCGCGCGCTCCGCCCAGGTGGCGAGCTGCTCGACCGCGGCGGCGCGGAAGGTGTCGGCCGCACCAACGACCACCGTGCGGTCGTACGTGCGCAGGAACTTGGCGAACTTGCCGATGGTGGTGGTCTTGCCGACCCCGTTCACGCCGACGACGAGGACGATCGCGGGGCGCTCGCTGAGCTTCAGGGTGGTGTCGAGCCGGGAGAGCCGCTCCTCGAGCGTCTCGCGCAGCATGCGCTGGAGGTCGGCGGGGTCGATGGTGTGATAGCGCTCCACCTTGGCGCGGAGGTCGTCGACGATCGCCTCGGTCACGTCCGGCCCGAAGTCGGCGGTGATGAGTGCCGCCTCCAGGTCGTCCCAGGTGTTCTCGTCGATGGTCTTCTTGGCGAACAGCCCGCGGAGGGCGCCCGACAAGGACCAGGGGGTACGGTCTGCCATGCCACTCAGACTAGTTGCTAGCGTGGGGCCATGTTCTCCCTCGTGGCGGTGTCGGCCGAGCTCGCCGAGCAGCTCGTGGCGATCGAGTCGGGCGGGGAGGACGCCGTGCACCAGGCACGGACGCGCGTCCGGCGCCTCCGCAGCGTGCTCTCGGTCTACCGGAAGGCGTTCGAGCCCGAGGAGACCCGGCGGCTGCGCGCACGTCTGAAGACGCTCGGGACGCGACTCGGCGACGTACGCGACCGGGAGGTCAGGGCCGACGCGCTGGACGACCTGCTCCGCGCGGACGACGACCCGACGGTGATCGACGGCGTCGAGGCGCTGGCAGTGCGCGCCCGCGCCGATCATGACTCAGCGTCGACCGCGCTGCTGGAGCACCTGCGCGGCCGGTCGCAGCGCCGGCTGCTGGCCGACCTCCAGGCGTTCGTCGCCGATCCTCCGCTCACCTCGAACGGGCGGAAGCATCCGCGGAAGATCACACGACACGGCCTCGCGAAAGCCGTGCAGCGCGTCCACGCCGCCCACGGCGAGTCCCTCGACGAGAGGCACGCGACGCGCAAGGCCGCCCGTCGGCTGCGCTACGCGGCGGAGGCCGTGACCGACGACCTCGGGCGCGACGCCGTGCGCCTGGCGTCAGCGGCGGAGGTGGTCCAGGATGCGCTGGGGGCGCACCGCGACGACACGCTGCTCGCGGACTTCCTCCGCGAGCACGGGCTCGACGCAGCTGCCGTGCGCTGCGAGCGGCGCGCGGGCGAGGCGCTGGAGGGGCTGGACGGCAAGCTCGCCGCGATCGACCTCTGACCCGCTCCGGTCAGGGCGTCGACGGGAGAGGTCGCGCGGGGCGTCGCCTCCTCCTCGTTACGACGCCGCCTCCTGCGCGACGCGCTGGCCGACGACGGCCGACACCCCATCCTGGCGCATCGACACGCCGTAGAGCGCGTCCGCGATCTCCATGGTGCGCTTCTGGTGGGTGATGACGATGAGCTGGCTGCTCTCGCGCAGGTCCTCGAAGATCGTGAGCAGGCGGCCGAGGTTGGCGTCGTCGAGCGCCGCCTCCACCTCGTCCATGATGTAGAACGGGCTGGGACGGGCCTTGAAGATCGCGATCAGCAGGGCGACGGCGGCCAGCGACCGCTCACCGCCGGAGAGCAGCGAGAGCCGCTCGATCTTCTTGCCCGCCGGCTTCACCGACACCTCGATGCCCGTGGTGAGGAGGTCGTCGGGATCGGTCAGCGCGATGCTGCCCGTGCCGCCCGGGAAGAGGATCGGGAACACCCGGCCGAACGCCTCCTTCGTGTCGGCGAAGGCGGATTCGAAGATGGTCTGCATCTTCTCGTCGATCTCCTCGATGATCGTCAGGAGATCCGTGCGGGTGTTGGTGAGGTCGGTCAGCTGCTCGGTGAGGAATTTGTGCCGCTGCTCCAGGGCCGCGAACTCCTCCAGTGCGAGCGGGTTGACCCGGCCGAGCTGGGCGAGCTTGCGCTCGGCGGTCGCGAGGCGCTTCTGCTGCTGCTCGCGCACGAACGGGATCGTCGGCTGCTCCTCGTCGGAGCCCCCGTCGCCCTCCTGCTGCGTGTCGCTGTCGCGCTCGATGGGGATGCCGACTTCCGGGCCGTACTCGGCGACCAGCACGTCCTCCACGAGACCGAGCTCACTGCCGACACGCTCGAGCAGGCTGGAGAGGTGCAGCTTCTTCTCGTAGATCTGCAGCTCCAGCCCGTGGACGCTCTCGGTCACACCCTGCAGCCGTTCCCGCAGGGCGCTCTCCTCACGGCGCACGGCGGCGAGCTCCTCGTTCTGGCTGGCGCGTTCCGCTTCGGCGGTGGCGAGTTCGAGTCGGGCCTGTGCGACGGAACGGTCGGCGGAGGCGAGCACGGGAGGCAGCACGTCGACGACGCCCTGAGCGGCGTCCAGCTGGCGACGACGGATCACCGCGCGTCGAGCGGCCTCTTCGGCGGCGGCGCGCTCGGCCTCCAGCTGACGGGCCAGGGCCTCCCCGCGCGCCTGCTCGGCACGGACGCGCTCCTTGGCCGTCTCGACCCCCAGCCGGGACTCGACCTCCGCCTCGCGCGCGGCGTCGAGCTCGGCCGAGAGCGCATCCCGCGCGCTGACGTCGAGGATGGGGCGGGGCCGCGACCGGGCGGTCTCCAACTCGGCCTTCGCCTTCTCGGCGGCGGCCTCGGCCTCGGCGACGCGCTCGGCGGCCTGCTCGTGCGCGCGGCCGAGGCGCTCGGACTCGGCGAGGGCGCCCTCCAGCTGCACCTTCACGCGGTTGAGCTGCTCGGTGCGGGCGGCGAGCTTCGCGTCGAACTCGCGGAGGGCGGCGAGAGCGGCCTGCGACTGCTCCTTCGCGACCTGGAGGACGCCGCGCTGCTCGGCGAGGGTGAAGCCGGCGCGCTCGATGTGGGAGGTGACCTCGCCCAGGCGGTCGGCGGCGGCATCGCGCTCGGCGATGAGCTCGATGCGGCTCTGCTTGGCGCCGGAACCGCCGCGCAGCACGTAACGGGTCAGGACGTCGCCGCCGCGGGTGATCAGGGTCACCGGACCGCCCAGGTCGCGGCGGGTGAACTCGTCCGCGGCGGCGCGAGCCGCGTCGAGGTCGTCCGCGATGGCCGTGAACGCGAGGATGCCGAGCACCCCGGGCGGCGCATCGACGACACTGCGCGCCGGCACGACGCCCGCGATTCCGCTGAGATCGACGTCGGGGACGACCGCTTCGGCGAGCACGACCTCCACCCGGCCGAGATCGTCGCCGGCGGCGTGGGCGACCGCCTCGAACGCCGCCTCGCGGTCGTCCGCCAGCACGGCGTCGGAGAGGGAGCCGAGGGCTGCGGCGATGGCGGCCTCGTAGCCGGGGTGCACGCGGATGTGCTCGGCGACAAGCCCGCGGACGCCGGAGAGCCGGGCGGAGACCAGCGCGGCCGAGCCGTCCTTCTGGTCGAGGGCGAGCGAGAGGGCGCCGGTGCGCGCGGCGAGGGCGTCGCGCTCGCGCTCCAGCGTGTGCAGCTCCTCCCGCAGCCGTTCGATCTCGCCCTCGGCCTCGAACACGTCGGCCTGCGCGAGCTCGTACGCCTCGTCGAGGGAGTTCTCCCCCGCGTCGGACTCCTCGGCCTCCGCCTCGCGCTGGTCGAAGGCGTGCTGCGCCTGCGCGAGCCGCTCGGCGGCCGCGTCGAGGGCGTTCTGCTGACGGAGCACCTCGCCACGCACCGCGGCCAGGCGCTGGGCGGCGGCGTCGGCCTGTCCGCTCAGCTTCGAGATCTCGAGGTCGTGCCGCGAGACGAGCGCGCTCTGGGCGGCGATCTCGTCGTCCACGGCGTCCAGGCGGTCGCGGGCGGCCCGGGTCGCGCCTTGCGCCGCGATCCACGCCGCCTCCGCCTCGGCGACGACCGCGCGCAGGCGTTCGGCCTCGTCGTGGGCGTCCTGCACCATCTGCGGGCTGACCCGCGGCCCGTCGTCGGTCGACTCCGCCTGGCTGCCCAGCAGGGCGAGCCGCTGCGTGGCGAGCGTGTAGAGCGAGCGGAGGCGATCCTGGACCGACTCGAGCGCGAACGCCGTGCTGCGTGCGACGTCGACCGCGTCGCCGATCTGCGCCTGCTCGAGGCGGGTGCGCCGCAGCTGCTTCTGCTCCAGTTGCTCCTGCAGCACGATCTGCTCCGTGTGCCGTTCGGCCTCCGAGCGGGTGTGCACGTCGAGCACGCGACGGAGCCCGACGACTTCGTCGGCCAGCAGGCGGGCGCGCGCATCCCGCACCACGGCGGCGATGGTCTGCGCCTCGCGGGCGATCTCGGCCTGGTGCCCGAGCGGCTTGAGCTGACGGCGCACCTCCCCCGCCAGGTCACTGAGACGTGTCAGGTTGGCCTGCATGGCGTCGAGCTTGCGGAGCGTCTTCTCCTTGCGGCGCCGGTGCTTCAGGATGCCGGCCGCCTCCTCGATGAAGCCGCGGCGCTCCTCGGGGCTCGCCCGCAGGACGGCGTCGAGCTGCCCCTGCCCCACGATCACGTGCATCTCGCGCCCGAGACCGGAGTCGCTCAGCAGCTCCTGCACATCGAGCAGGCGGCAGGACTGGCCATTGATCGCGTATTCGCTGCCGCCGTTGCGGAACAGGGTGCGCGAGATCGTGACCTCGGAGTACTCGATCGGCAGGGCGCCGTCGGAGTTGTCGATGGTGAGCTGCACCTCCGCGCGCCCCAACGGACCGCGGGTCGAGGTGCCGGCGAAGATGACGTCTTCCATCTTGCCGCCACGAAGCGTCTTGGCGCCCTGCTCGCCCATCACCCACGCCAGAGCGTCGACGACATTGGACTTGCCGGAGCCGTTCGGCCCCACCACGCAGGTGACGCCGGGCTCGAAGGCGAACGTCGTCGGCTGCGCGAACGACTTGAAGCCCTTGAGCGTCAGACTCTTCAGATACACGCAGGTGAATTTACCGGACGTTCATGCCTGCGCCGCGCTGCGCGGCGTGAGTCGCCGCGCTAGCCGCCCGATGGCGGTCACGCGGCGACCCACGCCCGGGCATCAGCCGACGCCCAGGTACGCCTCTTTGATGGCGGGATCGGCGAGCAGTTCACGTCCCGTGCCGGACCGCGTGATGCTGCCCGTCTCGAGCACGAACGCCCGGTTCGCCCGCGCGAGCGCCTGGTTGGCGTTCTGCTCCACGAGCAGCACCGTGGTCCCCTGCTGGTTGATCTCGGAGATGATCGTGAAGATCTGCTTGATGAACTGCGGGGCCAGCCCCATCGAGGGCTCGTCCAGCAGCAGCAGTCGCGGGCTCGACATGAGCGCGCGGCCGATCGCCAGCATCTGCTGCTCGCCGCCGGACATCGTGCCGCCGACCTGCGTCTTGCGTTCGGCCAGCCGCGGGAAGAGCCCGAAGACGCGCTCGAAGTCGGCGGCCATCCCGCTGCGGTCCTTGCGGCCGAACGCCCCCATGTCGAGGTTCTCCATCACCGTCATGCCCGGGAAGATCCCCCGGCCCTCCGGCGCCTGCGAGATCCCGCGCACCACCCGGATGTGCGCCTTCATCTTCGTGATGTCCTGGCCGTCGAAGTGGATGGTGCCCTGCGACGGGTTCAGGATGCCCGAGATCGTTTTCATCGTGGTCGACTTGCCCGCGCCGTTCGCACCGATCAGGCTCACGATCTCGCCCTCCTCCACGGAGAAGGACATGTCGTGGATGGCCTCGATGCGTCCGTAGGCGACGCTCACGTTCTTCAGCTCAAGCAACGTCATCTTCGGGCTCCCCCAGGTAGGCGGCGATCACGCGCGGGTCGTTGCGGATCGCGGTCGGAACGTCGTCGGCCAGCTTGCGCCCGAACTCGAGCACGACGATGCGGTCGGTGACTCCCATCACCAGGCGCATGTCGTGCTCGATCAGCAGCACCGTGTAGCCGTCGGCCCTGATCGTGCGGATGAGGTCCATCAGGTCCTCCTTCTCCGCGGGGTTGAAGCCGGCGGCCGGCTCGTCGAGGCAGAGCACCTTCGGGTCGGTCGCCAGGGCGCGGGCGATCTCCAGCCGGCGCTGGTAGCCGTAAGGCAGCTGCCGGGAGGCCGTGCTCGCGAGGTCGGCGATGCCGACGAACTCGAGCAGTGCCATGCCGCGCTCGATCGAGGACTTCTCCTCGCGGATGTGCCGCGGAGAGCGCACCAGGGCGCCCGGCACGCTGGTGCGGTGCCGCGCGTCGAGCCCGACGACCACGTTCTCCAGCGCGCTCATCTCGCCGAAGAGGCGGATGTTCTGGAAGGTGCGCGCCAGGCCGAGCCGGGTGATCTGGTGCTGCTTCTGTCCCTTGATCGACGTCCCCTCCAGCAGCACGTCACCGCTGGTGGGTTTGTAGACGCCGGTCATCGCGTTGAAGCAGGTGGTCTTGCCTGCACCGTTCGGGCCGATGAGACCGAGGATCTCGCCGCGCCGGATGTCGAAGCTCACGTCGTCGAGGGCCGTCAGCCCGCCGAACTTCACCGTGAGGTTCTTCACCTCGACGAGCTTGTCGCCGACCCCGACCGCGATCTCACGGTCCGGCGCGGCCGCTGCCGCGACCTCCAGGTCGACGTCGAGGTCGGTCAGCGCCTCCGGGTCGGCACCATCGGGCAGCTCTTCGCGGGCGTCGGTCATGATGCGCCTCCGTTCGGCGTGACGGGCGTGCTCGGCGGAGCGGGCGGCGCCGGCGGTGTGGGCGACGAGGAGGGCGTGCTCCCGGTCGTCGGCGGTGGCGTCGGTTTGCTCACCAGGTACTTGTACGCGTTGCGCCCGTAGGCGAGCAGACGCTGCTTGGCGGGCACGAGGCCCTTCGCGCGGAAGATCATCAGCACCACCAGGGCGACGCCGAAGATCAGGTACTTGTAGTCCGCGATGGCGGTGAAGCGCAACGGGATGTACGCGACGATCGCACCGCCGAGCAGGGCGCCGACCTTGTTGCCCGTGCCACCGAGGACCACGGCGGCGAGGAACAGGATCGAGGTCTGCACGTCGAACTTCTGGTTGTTCACGAAGCCGACCTGACCGGCGAAGAGGGCTCCGGAGAGACCACCGACCGCCGCACCGATCGCGAACGCCCACACCTTGTACTTGAAGGTGGGGACGCCCATGATCTCGGCGGCGTCCTCGTCCTCGCGGATGGCGATCCACGCGCGGCCCACGCGGCTGCGCTCCATGTTGCCGACCAGCAGCAGCACGATGATGATGATGACCAGCGTCAGCCAGTACCAGGGGATGCCGTTCGAGTTCGAGAAGATCGGCACGCCCTTCGCGGTCTCCCCCGGCGGGTGGCCGACGTTCTGGAAGCCGACCTGCCCCTTCAGCGCCGGGATGATCGTCGCGAGGATGCGCACGATCTCACCGAAGCCGAGCGTCACGATGGCGAGGTAGTCGCCGCGCAGGCGCAGCGTCGGCACACCGAGCACGACGCCGAAGATCATCGCGACGACCATGGCCACCGGGATGGTCCACAGGTACGGGATCTTGACGAACGGCGAGTCCGGGCTGGTCAGCATGGCCGCCGTGTACGAGCCGACCGCGAAGAACGCGACGTAGCCCAGGTCGAGCAGTCCGGCGTAGCCGACCACGACGTTCAGACCGACCGCGATGAGCGCGTACACCGCCATGCTGAAGCAGGCGAGCGCCCAGTCATTGCCCGGCTCGGTCGTGAGGGGGAAGAAGTTCAGGTAGGGCAGTGCGAAGGCGATCGCCACCACGATGAGCATCCACAGCCATTGGATCGGGCGGGGAAGCCGGTTCCATCGGTCGCGGAAGCCCTGCAGCGGGCCGCCCTTCTTCTTGCGGGATTCCTCCGCGTCGATCGCCTGTGCGCTGCGCGCATCCGGGAGGACCCGGGGTCCGTCTGACGTGCTCATGCTCTGCTCCTCCCCAGCGAGGTACCGAGGATGCCCGTGGGCTTGATCAGCAGCACCAGCACCAGCACCACGAAGGCGATGACGTCGGTCCACTGCGAGTCGCCCAGCAGGATCTGTCCGTAGTTTCCGATCAATCCGAGCAGGAGTCCACCCAGAAGGGCGCCGCGCACGTTGCCGATGCCGCCCAGCACCGCCGCCGCGAACGCCTTGATGCCCAGCACGAAGCCGCCCGTGTAGATCACGCCGGAGGGCACCAGCATCACGTAGAAGAGGGCCGCCGCACCGGCGAGGATGCCGCCCAGCACGAACGTGATCACGATGATCCGCTCCTTGTTCACGCCCATGAGGGTCGCGGTGTCCGGGTCCTGCGCGACGGCGCGGATGCCGCGGCCGGTCCGGGTCCGGCGGATGAACATGTCGGTGAGGATCATCAGGACGACCGCCGCGATCACGATGATGAGCGACTGGTTGTTGATGATCGTCCCGAAGACGTCGAACACGGCGACCGGCCGGAACATGGTCACCGCGGGCTCGGCGTTCGCTCCGCGGATCACGAAGATCAGCGACTGGATGGCGAACGACGCGCCGATGGCGGTGATCAGGAACGCCAATCGTGGCGCATTCCGTTTTCGCAGCGGCCTGTAGGCGATGCGTTCGAGCAGGAAGGCCGTGACCGCCGACGCGAGCATGCCGACGAGCAGCGCGAGCAGGAGGTCGCCGACGATCGCCGGCAGCGACAGGTTCGGGATCGACGGGCCGAAGCCCAGCGAAGTGAGGGTGATGACGACGCCGTAGGCGCCGACGATGAAGACCTCGGAGTGGGCGAAGTTGATCAGGTTCAGCACGCCGTAGACGAGGGTGTAGCCGACGGCGATCAGGCCGTAGATGGCGCCGAACGTGAGGCCGTCGAACGTCGCGCCCCAGAAGTTCTGTATGAGCGAGGGGACGTCGAAGTTGATCCAGGAGTTGTCGATGACCGGGTGGAGGACAAGCATTTCGAGCATTCAGGCATCCAGATCCATCGTGAAGGGATCGCCGTCGATCCCAATCGGAGCGGACAGTGGGGACGAAGGATGCCGCGGGCCACGGTGGCCCGCGGCATCCTCATGGTGTCGCGCTATCCGATGGTGCCGATCGGCACGATCTTTCCGCCCTCGACCTTGTAGCCGTAGACGGTCGGGGCCTGGAGCTCGCCCTTGTCGTCCCACTTGTAGTGCTTGCTCAGACCGTCGGCGTCGTAGTTCTTCACCCAGTCGACCAGGTCGGCGCGGGTCGTCTTGCCCTTGTCGATGCCGGCCAGCAGCACGGTGGTGGCGTCGTAGCCCTCGATCGAGTAGGTGCCCGGCTCGGAGCCCGAGAGCTTCTTGTAGGCGGACTCGAAGTCGGGGATGAGCTCACCCGGGATGCAGGGGCAGGTGAAGTACGCGTTGCTCGACGCGTCGCCGGCCAGCTTGATGAACTGGTCGTCCTTCACACCGTCCGGGCCGACGAACGTGCCGGTGAAGCCCTTGTTGACCAGCTGCTGGTCGAACGGGGCGCCCTCGGCGTAGTAGCCGGCGTAGTAGACGGCGTCCGGCTTGGCGTTCAGGATCTTCGAGACCACGGCCGAGAAGTCCTTCTGGCCGGTGGTCACCTTGTCGGTGCCGACCAGCGCGTCGCCCAGCGCCTGCGAGGTCTGGGTGCCCAGGCCGATGCCGTAGTCGGAGTCGTCCTGCACCAGGTAGACCTTCTTGGCCTTGAGCTGGTCGGTGAGGAACTTCGCCGCCGCCGGGCCCTGCACGGCGTCATTGCCGAGGCCGCGGAAGAAGGTCTTCCAGCCGTTCTCCGTCAGGCCGGGGTTGGTGGCCGACGGGGTGATGTGGACCAGGCCCTGCTGCTCGAAGATGTTGCCGGTGGCCTTCGACTCGCCCGAGAAGGGGAGGCCGACGACGCCGACGATGTCGGCCTCGTTGACGGCCTGGGTGACCGGGCCGGTCGCCTTGTTCGGGTCGCCCTCGGTGTCGAACTTCTTGAAGCCGACCTGGCAGTCCTTGTTCGCCTCGTTGTGCTGGTTGATGGCGAGCTGGATGCCGTTGTAGATGTTGATGCCGAGCTGGGCGTTCGGGCCCGTCTCCGCTCCGACGTAGCCGATCGTCAGGCCCGCGGGGCAGGTCGCCTTGCCGTCTCCGGCAGGGAGGACCGCGTCCTTGGGCGTGTCGATGGAGGTGATCGCCGGGATGTCGACTTTGGAACCGCTGCTGGTCGATCCGCCGGTCGAAGGCTGGTTGGCGCAACCAGCCAGGAGGAGCGCGACCGACGCTGCAACGGCCGCACCGATGGTGACTTTCTTTCGTAACATCTTCTGCCTCTCGACGTGAAATGCGTCACGAACGTGGCGTAGTTGCCACGTCGCACCACGAATATGTGTGCTGAGACTACATGCTGCGCAAGCTTTTGCAACCAGGTCGGACAGCGGGATTTACACGATCGAAATCAAACGGGCCCGTGGTCTTCCCCCACGCCACCGGCCGGATTAGGCTCGGTAGTTCCGGCCCCGGCGATGACGCCCCGGGCGCCCGTGGGGGGAGGTGTGCAGGTTGGAGATCCGTCGGCTGACGCTCCCGGACCGGCTCGGCACCCCCGAGTCCGCCGCCTTCGAGGAGCTCGTCGGAGTGCTGAACGGCATCGTGTACGCGCTGTGGGGCGACGACGACTTCGTCGAGACGGCGGAGGAGGCGCTCGCTGCGCTCCGCGAGCAGGAGTACCACGAGAAGATCATCCTGGTCGCGGTCGAGGAGGGCGCCATCGTCGGCCGGGTGGAGGCCGACTTCCCGCTCGACGAGGACGCCGAGACCGTCGCGCTGCTCGTCGACGTGGTGCCCGCCCTGCGGAGCCGCGGGATCGGAGCCGCCCTGCTCGCCGCCGGGGAGGAGCTGGCCGCGGACGGCGGCCGCACGGTCGTGACCACCTATACCGAGCATCCCGTGCACGCGCTGCCCGAGGAGGGCGCCTGGGTGCACGCCCCAGTCGGCACCGCCGGCCTCCCCGCCGAGGACCCCGGCGTGCGCTTCGCCCTGCGTCACGGCTACCGGCTCGGCCAGATCGAGCGCTCGAGCGAGCTCGAGCTGCCCCTGCCGCCGGTGCGGGAGGTCGCCCTCGCGAGCACCGCCGCCACCGCGGACGGCTACCGCGTCGTCTCCTGGTTCGGCTCAGCCCCGGACGAGCTGCTGGAGGCCTTCGCCGCCCTCAAGGAGCGCATGGTCGTCGACGTTCCGCAGAGCGGCATCGCGCTGGACCGGGAGGAGTGGACCGGCGACCGGGTGCGGGCGCAGGAGCGCGAGCTCTCCGCGCGTGGCGAGCCGCTGCTCGTGACCGTCGCCCAGCACGTCGGCTCGGGCGACCTCGCCGCCTACACGGAGATCGCAGTCCCGGCCGACGGCGAGAAGGCCGAGCAGTACGACACGCTCGTCGCGTCGGCGCACCGCGGGCACCGGCTGGGGACCCTGGTCAAGCTCCACAACATCCACGAGCTCTCCCTCCATGCCCCGCACATCCACCGGCTGCTGACCTGGAACGCCGACGAGAACACGCCGATGATCGCGATCAACCGCGCGTTCGGATTCCGCCCGCACGCCCTCACCGGGACGTGGCAGAAGACGCTGACGTGACGGGTGCGCGCGCCGGCGACCCGCTCACACGTGAAGGGTCGGGTCCATTCGCTGGTGCAGGATGCGGATCACGTCGACTCCGTCGGCTCTGGGGACGTAGAACAGGAGGTGGCTGCCGATGCCGTAGCGCCGGTACCCCTCGCGGATCTCATCGCAGGCGCGTCCACGCAGAGGATCGTCGGCGATCCGCTCGATGGCCGCCCTGATCTCGGCCAGATACGTCTCGGCTTGACCGGCGTCCCAGCGTTCCGCCGTGAAGTCCCAGATCGCCGAGAGATCACGCTGCGCGGCCGGGGTGAGGCGGTACTGCGTCACGATTTCTTGGTCGCGATGAACGCGTCGAAGTCGAAGTCCTCCGGCGCGCCGCTCGCCTCGCCCGCTGCGAGAGCGGCGCGAAGCGCGGTGAGCTGCGTCTCCTGATCTTCCAGCAACCGGAGAGCCGACCGGATGACTTCGCTGGCCGAGCGATAGCGCCCTGACGCGACCTCTCGGGCGAGGAACTCCGAGAAGTGGTCGTCCAGACTGATCGAGGTGTTCTGAGCCATGCCTCAACGATACCAATCCTTGGTATGTCGAGCCAGAACCTCGCAGACGTCGTCCCTCACCGCAGCCGCTGGCACCTCGGGCAGAAGTGCGAGGAGCGGTTCATGAACTTCTCGCGCACGATCGGGGTGCCGCAGCGCGGGCAGGGGCGGCCCTCCTGGCCGTAGGCGTTGAGGCTGTGCGCGAAGTAGCCGGAGTTGCCGTTGACGTTGACGTACTGCGCGTCGAAGCTGGTCCCACCCTCGGCCAAGGCCTTCTCGAGCACGTGCCGCACCTCGCTGAGCAGAGTGCGGACCTTCGCCGGGCTCAGCGAGGAGGCGGGCTGTTCATAGTGGATGCGCGACGCCCAGAGCGCCTCGTCGGCGTAGATGTTGCCGATGCCGCTCACGAGCGTCTGGTCGAGCAGGGCGCGCTTGATGCCCGTGTTCTTGCGGCCCAGCGCCGCGGCGAAAGCGCGATCGTCGAACGCCGGGTCCAGCGGGTCGCGGGCGATGTGCGCGACCTGGGTCGGCACCAGCGCCTCATCGGTGCCCAGGCCCGCCGCCGCGCCGTCCGCGGTCGGGATCAGCGCGTCGACCGCCATCGACCCGAAGATGCGCTGGTCGACGAAGTGCACCCAGAGCTCGCGGCGCGACCCGTCGGGCTGCACCGCGGTCTCGATGTGCAGGCGGATGCGGAGCAGACCGGCCTCCACGGCGCCCGGGTCGCGGAGCAGGATCTGCCCGCTCATCCCGAGATGCGCGACGATCGCCTGCCGGGGCTCCCCGTCCAATGGGATCCAGAGGAACTTGCCGCGACGCGCCGGCGTGCGCATCGTGCGGCCGAGGAGCAGCGCCTCGAACTCGCCGGCGACGGGGTCGTGACGCTTCAGCGAGCGCGGTTCGAGCACCTCGACGCCGAGGATGGTCGCGCCGGAGACGGCGGGAGCGAGCCCGGCGCGGACGACCTCAACCTCGGGAAGCTCGGGCACGTCGGCTCGTGAGCTCGGTCCACGCCGTGAGGGCCGCGGCCATCTCGGCCTGCTTCTTGCTGGTGCCCTCGCCCTCCGCGGTCACGAGCTCGCCCACCGAGACGGAGGCGTGGAAGACCTTGGAGTGGTCGGGGCCCGTACTGGTGACGGTGTAGACCGGGAGCCCGGCGCCACGGTGGGCAGCGGCCTCCTGCAGGCTGGTCTTCGGGTCCATCGCGGCACCGAACCGGTCGGGATCGCCGAGCAGCGGCTCGACGAGACGCAGCACGAGCGCCGTCGCCTCGGTGCCGCCCAGATCGAGGTACGCCGCTCCGATGATCGCCTCGACCGTGTCGGCGAGGATCGATGCCTTCTCACGGCCACCGCTCTGGTTCTCGCCGCGTCCGAGCAGGAGGTACTCGCCGAGGCCGATGCCCCGCGCCACCTCCGCCAGCGCGACGGAGCTGACCAGGCTGGCCCGGCGCTTCGCGAGCTCGCCTTCGTCGAGGTCCGGGTTCTCCCGGAACAGCTTCACCGTGACGGCCTGCCCGAGGATCGAGTCGCCGAGGAACTCGAGGCGCTCGTTGTTCGGGATGCCGCCGTGCTCGTACGCGTACGAACGATGCGTCAGCGCAAGCCCGAGAAGCTCGGGGTCGATGTCGACCCCGAGCTTCTCGATGAGTTCAGTGCGGTCGGGGTTCTCCCCGGCCAGACCGTGCCCTCTCATTGCTGAGGGACGATCAGACGTCGGCGACCTTGCGGCCCTTGTACTCGAGGAACAGGGCGGTGCCTGCGGAGTCCTCGACGACCTTGGCACGGTGCGGGAGGCTGTAGGTCACCTTGCCGCCTTCGACGGTCTTGACGAGCGTGGGGACCTCGGCCTTCCACTGCGAACGACGGGCGCGGGTGTTGGCGCGAGACTGCTTCCGCTTCGGAACGGCCATGACTATCTCTCTTCTGTGTTCCCGGTGGACGGGGTGGATTCATCGGTGTCGGAAGCCTGGAAAGCCGCAAGCGCAGACCAGCGGGGATCGACGGTCTGGGTGGGCTCCTGGTCCGGTTGATCCGCCAGCCGCTCGCCGGTCTCGGGGTCGAGACCTGGGCAATCCGGCCGGCACACCGGCTGAAACGGCAGTGACAACACCACCGTATCCCTGATCAGAGGTTCAAGATCCACGTGGTCGTCGTGAACCTCATAATCGAAAGCTTCTCCAGAAGGATACGCGAAAAGTTCCTGGAAATCGACTTGGACAGGCTGTTCGATGTCGATCAGGCACCGCCCGCACACGCCGGTGGCGGTGGTCGAGCCCTCCGCGGTGACCAGGATCCCCTCGTGGACGGACTCCAGGCGGAGGTCGAGATCGAGGTCCGCACCCTCCTGGACGGCGAGCAGGCCTTCGCCGAGCTTCTCCCGCACGGGGATGCTCAGCTCCTGCTCCTTCATCGATCCGGGACGGTGCACGAGGTCGTACACGCTGACCGTGTATGGGGTGTTCTTGAACGAGGTCACGGTCGGCTAGTCTACGCGGCGCTTCCCGGGCTCGCAGCGATCGGCCAGCCTGCTGGCAGCAACGACACAGGCAGCAGCAGCGCCCGCAGCCGACGCGACGGCCCGGCGCTCGCCTCCAGCGCGTCGAGGACCCGCTGCAGGTCGTCGGCGAGTCCCACCGTCGACCCGCGCACCGGCGGCCCGTAGGAGTCGCGCTCGCGCACGGCCAGCAGGCGGAGCACCGCCTCCTCCCCCGGCGTTCCGGCGATCTCGTCGGCCAGGCGCCCGGCGAAGGCGCGGGGCGTCTCGGTCGCGGGCGCGACCCAGCCCAGATCGCGCACCGTGTCGCGGAGCTCGGACCACACGACCGCCGCGCCCCCCGACGCCTCGGACAGCCGTCTCAGCCGATGTCGTCGCCGCACCCGGCGGACGACCGCCGGGATCAGGAGCACGGCGAGCACCAGGACGGCGATACCCAGCCCCGAGAGCACGGGCTGCAGCGGGGACGGGGCCGTGGCGCCCCGAGCGCCGGCGACCTGCGCGGGATCGGTCGGCACGATCCGCTTCGGAGCCGTGGTCGCGCCGGAGGCCGGAGCGGACGTCGGCGCGGCGGCCGCGGTGTCGGCCCGCGTGTAACTCGGGATCGTGCCCCGGCCCACGGTCGGCTCGAACGGCACCCAACCGACCCCGGCGAAGTACAGTTCCGGCCAGGCGTGCAGGTCGTCGCTCGTGACGGTGTACTCACCGGGGTTGCTCGCCGATCCCCCGCCCGACGCCCCCGGCAGGTAGCCCTCCGCGACGCGGGACGGGATGCCGAGCGAGCGCGCCATCAGCGCCATCGCGGAGGCGAAGTGCACGCAGTAGCCGCTCTTGGCCTCCAGGAACGCGGCGATGACGCGGGCGCCGTCGCCGTCATAGCCCTGCTTCAGCGGGGTCTGGGTGGAGTACACGAAGCCGTTGTCGCGGAAGTAGTCCTGCAGGGCGACGGCCTGCTCGTACTCCGATGTCGCCCCTTCGGTCGCCGCGATCGCGGTCTTCTCGATGATGGCGGGCATGTTCGTGGGCAGGAACAGATCGCGCTGCACGTCCTCCGGCACGACCCCGCCCGCGGCCTTCAGCTGATCGGCCGTCGGCTGCAGGAGGAGGCTGGTCGCCGTGTAGTCCTGGCCCTGGGTGGTCGCGTTGATCCCACCGATGGTGAGGTCGTCCGGATCCCACGACCAGGTGCCGGTGAGGCCTTTGACCGACTGCACGGGCGCGGGCACCGGCAGCCAGCGGCTCTGCATGTTGTCGATCGCGACGGTGGTGGTGATCTTGGAGGTGGGCACGTCGGCGGACAGCCCGGCGACCGGGCCGATCGGCGTCCCCTCCGCGAGGCGCTTCGTGTCGCGCTCGCGGTGCTTCCAGACCGAGCCCGTGAACTGGTCGAGCGACGCCAGCTTGAGGTACTGGCCCGTCGGCGCGGAGGTCGTGTACGTCAGCGCGCGCACGGCCGTCGGGCGGCGGAGGTCCTTGCCGAGGTCGATGAGCGGGGTCACCGTGCCACCGATGTTGATGCCGCCGGCGGTGAACGACGTCGCTCCCCCGCGGTCGAAACCCGGTGCGGTGCCGGCGAGCAGCAGCGCGACCACCGTCGCGGCTGCGCCGACGGCCAGCGCGGCGCCGGGTCGTGGCGAGCCCGGGCGCCGGGTGCGCACGTCCGCCCGCAGCAGCCACAGGTAGGCGATGGCCGAGAGCGCGAGCGCACTGGGATCGAGCCCGTCTCCGAGCAGCGCGCCGGGGACGACGAGCACCGCGCCCACGCCGACGGCGGTGAAAGCGGGCGCGCGGACCGCGACGGCGAGCGTGTCGAGCACGACCGCGATGAGACAGGCGCCGCCGACGACGAGGAAGAGGAACTCGGGAAGGCTCTCGGCCGGCGTGCCCTGCTGGTAGATCGACAGCATCGCCTGCTGCAGGAGCTGCCACCAGTGCACGAAGGTCGCGGGCGTCGGGATGATGCCGAGCAGCCCGGTGCCGCCGCCGAAGACGGCCGTCATGATCATCGCGCCGAGGACGAGCTCGAGCAGCGGCACGAAGCCGCGGTGCACGCCGAGCGTCCGCAGCCCGGCTCCGGCGACGAGCAGGAACGCGGAAGTCAGGATGAGGGCGAACCACCAGCCGGCGCCCTGGATGAGGCCGACCAGCGCGACGCTGGCCGCGAGCATCTGCAGCACCATCGCCCCGGTCAGCCGCCAGTAGCCGACGCGGCGGCGGACCGTGCGCGGAACGGCGAGAGCGATGGACTCGCTAGCCATTGGACACGGCCCCCTGTCGCGCGAGCGCGCGCTGCCACGAGGCGGCCGGACCGTCGCCGGGCGCGCACTGCAGGCAGAGCCAGCCTGCGTCGACGAGCACCTCCTCCACCTCCGGCGGGGTGGAGGGTGCGAGGAACGCGACGGCCGGGTCGCCCATGGACCGCAACGCAGCCAGCGAGCCGAGCTCGCGCGTGCCGCCGAGCAGGAACGCGAACACCGGGACGGAGCGCCCCGCGCGCCGCAGCCCGGTCGCGAGTTCCGCGACCGCGTCGTCGCGCGGCTCGACGCCGGGCTCGATGCTCGCGAGGTCTGCGAGCAGCAGCCGATCGGCGCCGCCGAGGTCGTAGGTGGGGCTCATCGCGCCCAGCGTCCCGGAACGTCCCGCCCCGCTCCGGCCGTTCAGCTGGCGCTCGGCGGTCTCGACCGCGCTCACCGCGAAGCCCTGGTCCAGGAGGTGGACGCCGACCGACGCGATCAGGTCGACCTGGTCCTCGAAGGCGGCCTCGCCGGCGATCCCGCCCCGCGTGTCCAGCAGCAGCCACGCCTCCGGGTTGCTGCGCTGCTCCTCCTGCCGCACCATGAGCTGGTCGTGGCGGGCCGTCGCGCGCCAGTGGACGCGGCGCAACGGATCGCCCGGGCGGTACTCGCGCGCGATCAGCTCGTCGGCGCTCGGGATGCTGTGCCGCAGCAGTTCGTGCTCGGTCCCCTCGCTGTGCGCGACGTCGAGGACGCCGTTCGCCAGCGGCACGACCCGCGGGGTGACCAAAAGCGTCCGTGGCTGCCCGAGGGCGTACTCGCCGTAGGCGATCCCGAACGGATCGGTCCGGCTGATGACGAGCGGGCCGACGGGGTGCGACCCGCGCTTGTCGGCCGTCACGTCCTGACGGAGGACGGCCGTGTCTCGTCCGTGCGCCGCGTTCGCCTCGTGCGGGCCCAGCCGCGGGAAGGGCGCCCGCCGCTGCACGTCGATCGCGGCCGGGGCGAACTCCCGCCAGCGCGCCGCCGGGCTGGGCCGCCCGACCAGGTTGCGGGCCGTCGTGACGATGGTCGTCTTCTCCCCCACCGCGATCACATCGGGGTGGAAGCTGCGCGTCACCCCGAGCCGGGGCCGGTCCCACGTGACGGAGATCATGGCCGCCAGCGGCAGCACGGTGAGGAAGACGCCGACGAAGAGCACGTCGGTCCGCCCGAGGAAGGCGGAGGCGGCCAGGGCGACGATGCCGATCGCGCCCAGGGTCCACCCGCGCGCGGTGGGCCGCGGCTTCGTCAGCGGGCTCGACGCCCGGCCGCGGGGAGGCACCCTACCGCCCGCCCGCGCCGATCGCGCCGGAGCCGACGGGCACCGGCGTGGAGGCGACGATGCGCCGGACGATGTCCGCGATCACCGGGGCGCTCTCGTGGTGGTGGCCGAGCGCCCGGCTCGTCGGCAGGAGCCGGTGGCCGAGCACGGGGACCGCCAGCGCGTCGATGTCGTCGGGGAGGACGAAGTCGCGCCCGTCGAGGGCGGCGAGTGCCTTGGCGGCGCGGATCAGCTGCAGCGTGGCGCGGGGGCTCGCCCCGAGCCGCAGGTCGCGGTCCTCGCGGGTGGCGCGCGTCAGGTCGACGGCGTACTGCTTGACCGGGGTGGAGGCGAAGACGCTGCGCGCCGTGGTCATCATCGACCGCAGCTGCTCCGAGGTGACGACCGGCCCGATCCGCGAGAGGGGGCTCGAGGTGTCGCGCGTCGTGAGCATGGCGAGCTCGGACTCCTCGTCCGGGTAGCCCATCGCGATGCGCGCCATGAAGCGGTCGCGCTGGGCTTCGGGGAGGGCGTAGGTGCCCTCCATCTCCACCGGGTTCTGCGTGGCCACGACGATGAACGGGGCGGCGAGCGGATAGGTGGAGCCGTCGACGGTGACCTGGCGCTCCTCCATGCACTCCAGCAGGGCGGACTGCGTCTTCGGGCTCGCACGGTTGATCTCGTCGCCGATGACGATGTTGGCGAACACGGCGCCCGGCTTGAACTCGAACCGGCGCTCGGCCTGGTTGTAGACGGACACGCCGGTCACGTCGCTCGGGAGCAGGTCGGGGGTGAACTGGATGCGGCTGACGGTGCAGTCCACCGACTTCGCGAGCGACTTCGCCAGCATGGTCTTGCCGACGCCCGGGACGTCCTCGATGAGGAGGTGGCCCTCGGCCAGGAGCACGACGAGGGCGGTGCGCACGGCGTCGTGCTTGCCGTCGATCACCGACTCGATGTTCGCCGTGATCTGCTCCGCGGCGCGGCGCAGCCCGGCCAGGTCCATGGTGGGCTCGGCGCTGCCGTGCTCCTCCTCCGGTGCGACCGAGGGTTCCGTGGGCTGGCGCGTCGCGTAGCTGTTCATGGCTCCTGCACTCTCATCTCGATGACAGCAGTTCGAAGACCGCGGGCGGGACGTACGGGCTGACGTCGCCGCCCAGCGCGGAGACCTGGCGCACCAGCGAGCTGGACACGTGCGCGTTCGCGGGGTTGGGCAGCAGGAAGACCGTCTCGACGTCGGCGAGGTGGCGGTTCACGATCGCCATCGGCGTCTCGTACGCCACATCCACCTGCGAGCGGATGCCCTTGACGAGCACGTGCGCCCCCACGTCCGTGCAGTAGTCGACCAGGAGGCCCATCGACCAGGAGGCGACGACGATCGTGCCGACGATCCCGGCCTCCTCGATCGACCTCTCCAGCAGGGAGACGCGCTGCGCGATGGGCAGCAGGGCCGACTTGTCCGGGTTGTGGACCACCACGACGTGGACCTCGTCCCAGAGCCCGGCAGCGCGCTCGATCACGTCGAGGTGACCGAGGGTGACCGGGTCGAACGATCCAGGGACTACGGCGATCCTGTTCATAGGGCACCAGACTATCCCGCGATAACCGTCATTTCGTTGTGAATCCGTTACCTTGTCACGACTTGCCGAGGTAGGCCCGCTCGGCCTCGTCGAGCCGCCGGGCCAGCGCGGCCTGCAGGGCGGGGACGGCGGCCAGGCCGCCCTCCGCGTCGAGCGTCTCGGCGGCCGCGACGCGCGCCTCGCCGATGAGCTCGCCGTCGGAGGCGACGCGCAGGAGGCGCAGCGACGAGCGGCCCCCGGACTGACGGCTGCCCAGCACATCCCCCTCGCGGCGCAGCTCCAGGTCGACGTTGGCCAGCTCGAACCCGTCGAGCGTGGCGGCGACGGCCTCCACGCGCTCGCGGGCGAGCGACCCCTCTTCCGCGGCGGTGACCAGCAGGCAGAGCCCGGGCACGCCGCCACGGCCGACGCGTCCGCGCAGCTGGTGCAGCTGCGACACACCGAACCGGTCGGCGTCGAGCACCACCATGGCCGACGCGTTCGGCACGTTGACGCCGACCTCGATCACCGTCGTGGCGATGAGGATGTCGATGTCGCCCGCCGCGAAGGCGCGCATGACCTCGTCCTTCGTCTCGCTCGGGAGCTTGCCGTGCAGCACGCCCACGCGCGCGTCCGCGAAGAGCGGGTCGGCGCGCACCTGCGCCGCGACGGACTCGACGCTCGCGACGGCGCGGGGCGGCGCGTCGCCGGCGCCCTCCTGCTCCGCGGCGGATGCGGACTCCTCCCCGTCGTCCTCGGCCTCCTTGCCGGTGATCGCCGGGCAGACGACGAACACCTGCCGTCCCTTCGCGATCTCCTCCGAGGCGCGCTCCCAGATGCGGCGCTCCCAGCCGGGACGGTCCGACAGCGGCACGACGAAGCTCTCGATGCCCTGGCGCCCGGCAGGGAGCTGGGCGATCGTGGAGACGTCGAGGTCGCCGAAAACGGTCATGGCCACCGTGCGCGGGATGGGCGTCGCCGTGAGCACGAGCACGTGCGGCGGGGTGCCGCCCTTCGCGCGCAGCGCCTCCCGCTGCTCCACGCCGAACCGGTGCTGCTCGTCGACGACGACGAGCCCCAGGTCGAAGAAGGTGACGGCGTCGCCGAGCAGGGCGTGCGTGCCGATGACGATGCGGGCCTGGCCCGAGACGGTGCGCAGCAGCGCGCGCTTGCGCTCCTGGGCGCCGAGTTGGCCGGTGAGGAGGGTCGGCATCAGCTGCGCCGACAGGTCCGGGCCGAGCATCGCGGCGATCGAGCGCAGGTGCTGGGCGGCGAGCACCTCGGTCGGCGCGAGCAGCGCGGACTGACCACCGGAATCGGCGACCGCGAGCATCGCCCGCAGCGCCACGAGGGTCTTGCCCGAGCCCACCTCGCCCTGCACCAACCGGTGCATCGCGGCCGTCCCGGCCAGATCGTGCGTGATCTCGCTGCCGACGAGCGCCTGGTCGTCGGTGAGCGAGAAGGGCAGCGCCGCGTCGAAGCGCTCGAGCAGACCTTCGGGCTCCGCACGCCGCGGCGTCGACGCCACCGTGCGCGCCTCGGCCCGCTGCTGCAGCAGGGCCGCCTGGAGCACGAACGCCTCCTGGAACCGGAGCGCGTCGCGCGCCCGCTGCCACTGCGAATCCTTCTCGGGGCGATGGACGCCCTCCAGCGCCTCCCGGTACGACAGCAGACCCCGTTCGGCGGCGAGGGAGGCCGGCACCGGGTCGGGCGCGGAGTCGAGGGCGTCGAGGGCGAGCTCGACGGCCTTCTGCACCTGCCAGCTCGCCACCGTGCCGGTCGCCGGGTAGATCGGGATGGGCGTCTGCGCCCACTCCTTCGCGGCGGCGCTGCCGGGCACCACCGCGTTCTCGGAGTCGGGCGCGAACAGTTCGTAGTCGGGGTGCGCCAGCTGGAGGGCGCCGCGGTACGCGGAGACCTTGCCCGCGAAGATCCCGCGTACGCCCGGCACCAGGTCCTTCGAGCGCCACGACTGGTTGAAGAACGTCAGCGTCAGGATGCCCTCGCCGTCGGAGATCTTCACCTCGAGGATCGAACCGCGGCGGGCGCGCATCGAGCGTTCCTGCACCCGCAGGACCTCCGCGATGATCGTGACGTTCTCGTCCAGCGGGAGGTTGGCGAGAGCGGTCAGCTCGCCGCGGCGTGCGTACCGCCGCGGGAAGTGGTGCAGCAGGTCGCCGACCGTGCGCATCCCGAACGCCTTCTCGAAGGCCGAGGCCGTCCGGCCGCCGAGCACGCCGCTCAGCCGCGAGTCGAGCGTGATCGCGCCCTCGACGGCCGGGGCGGAGGCGTTGGTCATGATTCGATCGTAGGCGCAGCCCCCGTCAGCGCGGCGATCTCGGCCTCGACGTGCGGGTCGCCGGGGCGTTCCTCCGCCAGTACCCGCTGCCGTTCCAGCGCCTCGTCCGCGCGTCCGGCCGCCCGCATCCCTCGCGCGACGGCCCAGCGCGCGAGGAAACGCTGGTCGGCGGTGCCGTACGCGTCGGCGGCATGGAGGGCGTGCTCGAACTCGTCGACCGCGGCCGTGGGGTCGCCGTCGTCCAGCAGCGCCCAGCCGCGGTTGTTGTGGAGCGCGACGCGCCAGCGCAGCGTGCGCGGATCGTCGGACTGCGCGAGGTCGGCGAACGCCTCCTCCGTCCACTGCTCGCTGCGGACCCGATCGACGATCGCGAGCATGTGCGCGGCGTCGGCCGCGAGGAAGGTCTCGCTTTCCCGGCGCGCCGCCTGCAGGGCCTCCTCGAGGACCTCGACGGCCTCGGCACCACGACCTTCGCTGGCGCGCAGGCGGCCGCGCTCGAGCAGGATGCGCACGTGCAGGCGCCCGCTCGCCGGCTCCATCGAATCGAGCAGCGCATCGGCCTCGGCGAAGCGTCTCTGGAGTCCGAGCGCCCGCGCCCGCTGCGTCTGCAGCTCGGCCCGCACCAGTTCGCCCCGGAAGGGCTCGGCGGCCGCGGACGCGATCCGCTCCCCGGAACCCACCGGATCGTCGAAGTCCCACAACGCGTCGAGCTCGGACTGAGCGAGGCGTTCCTCCATGCCCCTATCTTGCGGGCGCGGGCGCGGAAAGGCGAGGGCGGGATGCGGCTAGGCTCGGATGGCCATGACCCGAATCGTCTCCGGATATGCCGGCTCGCTCAGCCTCCAGGTGCCGAAGAGCGGCACGCGGCCGACGAGCGACCGGGTGCGCGAGGCCGCGTTCTCCGCCCTCGACGCGCGCGGGGCCGTGCACGGCGCGCACGTGCTCGACCTCTACGCCGGCTCCGGCGCTCTCGGCCTCGAGGCGGCCAGCCGCGGCGCCACCGTCGTGACGCTCGTCGAGCGCAGCCCGGCCGCCGCGCAAGTCTGCAAGCGCAACGCGGCCGCCGTCACCCGGGCGGCGCCGCCCTCTGCGCGCCCGTCGGTGGAGGTGCGCGCGGTGAGCGTCCAGTCGTACCTCGCGGGCGCGTCCGGACCGTTCGACCTCGTGTTCATCGACCCGCCGTACGACGTCGACGACGCCGAGCTGCTCGGGGTGCTCACGTCGCTCGTGCCGCTGCTGGCTCCGCACGCGTCCGTCTGCGTGGAGCGCAGCACCCGCACGGGCGAGCCGACGCTCCCCCACGGCCTGGAGCTCGTGCGCCGCAAGGACTACGGCGAGACCGCCCTCTTCTGGCTGGAGCCGGCCGAGGCGTAGCCGCGGGCACTCCGGCCGTACCGGTGGTCACGACATGCCGCTGGCCTCGAACGGTTTGTCAGAACACGCCGTCAGCGCACCCTCCTGGACGGCGTGTCGTGACGACTGGATTGCGAGGGAAGGCGCCGCGGGTCACCCGGCGGCGCCGTCCCACTCCAGGTACGGGTCCCAGCCGCCGCGCTCGTCGAAGGGGCGGCCGTCGACGAGGAGTCCGGCACCCTCCCGCACCACGCCGATCCGGCGGAACCCGCCTGGCAGCACCGCGGACGCCGGGAAGGCGGCGAAGAGGCTGTGGTCCTCTCCCCCGGTCAGAGCCGAGCGGACGTCGTCGCCGAGCCCTGCGCGGTCCAAGTCGATCGCCACCCCGCTGGCCTCGGCCACCCGTCGTGCATCCAGCGCCAGCCCGTCGCTGAGGTCGAGCATCGCCGTCGCGCCGGCGTCAGCCGCGCGCGGCCCGTCGGCGATGGGCGGACGCGGACGCAGCTGCGCGCCGACGGTCTCGGGATGCGCGGCGTAGACGTCGGCGAACCGCTCGCGACTCGGGACGCCCTGTTCGTCCACCGCCTCCGCGAAGAGCAGCCGGAGCCCCTCCGCGGCGGCGCCCAGCACACCGGACACGGCGACGACATCCCCTGGACGTGCACCGCTGCGCAGGACGGGGGCGCGGCCCTGGAGGTCGCCGAACGCGGTCACCGCGAACGTCAGCGTCTCGGATACGGACAGGTCGCCGCCCACCACCCCGCAGCCGGGGGCGAGCTCCTCGCAGGCGAGGCGGAAACCGTCGGCGATCGCCTCCAGGTCGGCGACGGGCATCGTCGAGGGCGCCGCGATCGCGACGACCAGGGCGGTCGGGACCGCGCCCATCGCCGCGACGTCGGACAGGTTGGTGGCCGCGGCCTTCCAGCCCAGGTCTTCCGGCGACGACCAGGCGAGGCGGAAGTCCGGGCCGTGCACCATCATGTCCGTGGTCACGACGTAGCGGCCGTCGGGCGCAGCGAGCACGGCCGCGTCGTCGCCCGGTCCGACCAGGGTGGCCGACGATCCGGGCAGCCGCGGGAAGATGCGGCGCAGTGCCTCCCGCTCGGTGGTCTCGCCCATCGTCGCGCCGGCCGCCGTGCTCTCAGACATTCCCATGTCTGGAAACGCTAGCCTGAATCATCGTGACCGTTCGCCGCACCGCCCTCGCCGCCGTCCTCGCCGCCGCAGCCCTCGCCCTCGCGGGCTGCGCGCCCACCGTCTCGCTCGAGCCCGGCGCCGCCGCGAACGACCCGGGCTGCGCCGAGATCAGCGTGCGCCTGCCCGACACGGTCGCCGACAAGGACAAGCGCGTCACCGACGCGCAGGCGACCGGAGCGTGGGGCGATCCGGCCGCGGTCATCCTGCGCTGCGGCGTCCCGCCGATCGGGCCGACGACGCAGCCGTGCGTCAACGTCAACGGCGTGGACTGGGTGCTGATGACCGACCCGACGGCCAAGACCATCGTCTACCAGACGTTCGGGCGCACGCCGGCGACGGAAGTCGTGATCGACCACGTCTCGGGCGTCTCCGACTCGTCGGTGCTGCCGGAGTTCGCGTCGGCGGTCTCCACGATCAAGCAGACCCGTCAGTGCCTGTCGACGCTGGACACCAGCCTCACCCCGACGGCGACTCCGACGCCGACCCCGACTCCGACGCGCTGACACCGCTCCGCGACTGCTACGCCACGGGACGAGTGCTGTCGCGCGCCGCGCAGCATTCGTCGCGTGGCGCAGCAGAACCGCTGAGCGGACGCGAGCGGAGGGGCGAGCGGAGCGGACGGCCTCAGGCCGCCGCGCGGGCCAGTGCGACCTGGATCAGCTCGTCGATCAGGTCCGGGTACGACAGCCCCGACTCCTGCCAGCAGCGCGGGAACATCGAGATCGGCGTGAAGCCCGGCATGGTATTGATCTCGTTGATCACGAAGCCGTCGGCCGTCAGGAAGAAGTCCACTCGCGCGAGCCCCTCGCCGCCGATCGCGTCGAACGCGCGCACGGCGAGATCCGCCATCTCGGCGAGCTCGGCATCGCTCAGCTCCGCCGGACAGATGAGGTCGATGCCCGGTGCATCCAGGTATTTCGCCGCGAAGTCGTAGAAGTCGCGGCCCGAGACGACGACCTCGCCGGCGACGGAGGCACGGGCGGGCTCGCCCGGGCGGCCGCCGAGCACCGCGATCTCGACCTCGCGGCCGACCAGGGTCGACTCGATGAGCACCCGGTCGTCCTCGGCGAGGGCGATCTCGATGGCCGCATCCAGGTCGGCCCAGTCCTTGACCTTGGTGACGCCGACGCTGGAGCCGGCGCGCGCCGGCTTCACGAACGCGGGCAGCCCGAGCGCGCGGGCCTCCTCGCGGACGGCCTCGGCCGTCGTGCGCCAGCGGTGGGCGGTCACGGTCTGCCACGGCGCGACCGGGATGCCCGCCTGCTGCAGCACGGTCTTGGTGAAGTGCTTGTCCATCCCGAGCGCGCTCGCGAGCACGCCGCTGCCGACGTACGGCAGGCCGGCCAGCTCGAGCAGACCCTGGATCGTGCCGTCCTCGCCCCAGGGTCCGTGCAGGATCGGGAAGACGATGTCGACGTCGCCGAGCGACTCGACCGTGCCGTCCGGATGCGTGACGGTCAGCTCGCGCGTGGCGACGCTTTCCGGCCAGTGGACGCGGGTGCCGTTGTCCTCGACCTCCGGCAGCACCTCCGCGTTCAGCGCGAACCGCGCGGCCTCGTCCGGCTGCAGCGTGAACGCGCCGTCGTGGGTGATGCCGATCGGGATGACGCGGTACGCGCTACGGTCGATCGCCGCGAGGACCCCGGCCGCCGTTGCGCAGCTGATCGAATGCTCGCTTGAACGCCCCCCGAAGAGAAGAGCCACCGTGGCCGTGTCCGTCATCCGTCGTCCTTTCGCCTTGCGGCTCGTCCGAGTCCGTGGTCAGGTGCGGCGCGATGTCCTTGGGATCGAGCGTGCCGGCGAGCACCTGGCTCACCTGCCGCACGATCGGCATCTCCACCCCGCGCGCCTCCGCCAGGCTCAGCACGGGGGCGACCGAGGCCAGCCCCTCCGCCGTCTGGTTCATCTGCTTCACCACGTCGGTGAAGCTGTAGCCCTGGCCGAGCAGTCGCCCGGCGGTGTTGTTGCGGCTGAGCGACGACTCGCAGGTCGCGATCAGGTCGCCGAGGCCCGCGAGCCCCGAGAGCGTCTGCGCCTCGGCGCCGTACGCCACGGCGAAGTCGGTCATCTCGACCAGTCCGCGCGTGATGATCGACGCCTTGGTGTTCTCGCCGTAGCCGACGCCGTCGACGATTCCGATCGCGACGGCGATGAGGTTCTTCAGCACGCCGCCGAACTCCGTGCCGATCACGTCGGTGTTCACGTAGCTGCGGAAGTAGCGGTTGGTGGCGGCCATCGCCACCGTCTGCGCGGTCTCCAGGCTCGCCGACGACACGACGGCGGCGGTCGGCTGCTCGCGCGCGATCTCCAGCGCCAGGTTCGGTCCGGACGCCACCGCGATCCGCTCGGGCTCGATGGGGAGCCCCTGCGCGATCACCTCGCTCATCCTCAGGCCGGTGCCCTTCTCGACGCCCTTCATCAGGCTGACGACGATGGTCGACGGGCCGAGGTACGGCTTGATCGCCTCGAGGTTGCCCCGGAGGGTCTGGCTCGGGATGGAGACGAACACGACCTCCGCATCCCGCATCGCCTCGCCGAGCTTGGAGGTCGCCCGCAGGTTGCGCGGGAGGTTGATGCCCTCGAGGTAGTCGCTGTTGCGCTTGACCTCGTTGATCTCACGCGCCAGCTCGGGACGACGTGCCCAGAGCACGACGTCCGAGCCGCCGTCGGCGAGGATCTTCGCGAATGTGGTCCCCCAGCTCCCGGCGCCGAGCACCGCGATGCGTCGCGGCGGCGTGGGCGGGGCCTTGCGTGCCGTCTTAGCCATCGAAGCGGCCGGTCTCCTTCTGGTTGTGCTGGGAGGGGTCCCAGCGCTCCGCGGGCGCCTTCTCTCCGCGGAGGTCCTCGAGCAGAGCGGTGATCGCCGCCATGATGACGGCCGTGGCCTCGGCCAGGGTCGCGCTGTCGAGGTTGCGGCCCTCGAAGGCCGAGAGGTCGACGGGGTCGCCGAACTTCACGTCGATCGTCTTGCGCGGGAAGAAGCTGATCTTCTTCGAGTAGCGCGCCATCACCTGCTGGGTGCCCCAGTGCGCCATCGGGATCACCGGGATGCCGTGCTCGAGCGCCATGCGGGCAGCACCCGTCTTGCCGCGCATCGGCCACATGTCGGGGTCGCGGGTCAGCGAGCCCTCCGGGTAGACGACGACGATGCGGCCCTCCTCGATGATCTTCTGGGCCGCGTCGAGCGTCGTCGCGCCCCGGGCGCCTCCTCCGCGCGCGACCGGCACCTGGCCGGACTTGCGCAGGAACCAGCCCACGACCGGGATCCGGAACAGGCTGTCCTTCGCGAGGAAGCGCGGCAGCCTCCCGAGGTGCCACAGCACCATCCCGACCATGACGGGGTCGATCTCGCTGTAGTGGTTCGGAGCGACGATGTACGCGCCGTGGCGCGGCATCTTCTCGCGGTCGACCATGCGGAACCGGGCCATGAGGCTGCCGATCGGGACGACGAGGCCCGCGAGGACCCAGAAGATCGACGGGCGGCTCTTCTCCGAACGCTGGCGCTTCATCGGGGGACGCTGGACGGCGGGATCTTCGGGATGTGACACATCCCTATTATCCGTGCCGTCACCCTTCGAGGACGAAGTCCGCTCCGAGCTGCTCCAGCTTCGTGATGAAGTTCGCGTATCCGCGGCTGATGATGCCGACGTTGCTGACGGTCGAGGTGCCCTCTGCGGTCAGTGCCGCGATCAGGTGGCTGAAGCCGCCGCGCAGGTCCGGGATCTCGATGTCGGCGCCCTTGAGCTGCGTCGGGCCCATGATGACCGCGGAGTGGTTGAAGTTGCGCTGACCGAAGCGGCACGCGTGTCCGCCCAGGCACTCCTTGTGGACCTGGATCTTCGCACCCATGTCGATGAGCGCGTCGACGAAGCCGAAACGCTGCTCGTACACGGTCTCGTGCACGATCGACACGCCCTCCGCCTTCGCGAGCGCGATGACGAGCGGCTGCTGCCAGTCGGTCATGAAGCCGGGGTGCACGTCCGTCTCGATCACGACGGGCTTGAGGGTGCCTCCCGGGTGGAAGAAGCGGATGCCGTCGTCGTGGATCTCGAAGGCGCCGCCGACCTTACGGAAGACGTTGAGGAACGTCAGCATCTCGGGCTGGCGCGCACCGCCGACGTAGATGTCGCCGTTGGTGGCCAGCGCCGCGGCCGCCCAGCTGGCGGCCTCGTTGCGGTCGAAGAGCGCGGTGTGGCTGTAGCCGACGAGCTTCTTGACGCCCTCGATGCGGATCACGCGGTCGGTGTCGACCGAGATGATCGCGCCCATCTTCTGCAGCACGTTGATGAGATCCATGATCTCGGGCTCGATCGCCGCGCCCGAGAGCTCGGTGATGCCGTCTGCGCGGACCGCCGTCAGCAGGACCTGCTCGGTGGCGCCGACGCTCGGGTACGGGAGCGAGAGCTTCGCGCCGTGGAGGCCGTTCGGGGCGCTCAGGCGGATGCCGGTGGGGCGCTTGTCGACCACGGCGCCGAACTGACGCAGCACGTCGAGGTGGTAGTCGATCGGGCGGTCGCCGATGCGGCAGCCGCCGAGATCGGGGATGAACGCCTCGCCGAGACGGTGCAGCAGCGGCCCGCAGAACAGGATCGGGATGCGGCTGGAACCGGCGTGGGCGTCGATGTCGGCCATGTGGGCCGACTCGACGGCGCTCGGGTCGAGCAGGAGCTCGCCGTCCTCGCCGCCGTCCGTCACCTTGACGCCGTGGACCTCGAGCAGCCCGCGCACGACGCGGACGTCGCTGATGTCCGGCACGTTCCGCAGGACGCTCGGGCCCTCGCCGAGGATCGCGGCGACCATCGCCTTGGTGACGAAGTTCTTGGCCCCGCGGACCTCGATGCGGCCCCGGAGCGGGATGCCGCCGTTGATCGTGATGCGGTCGCCCTTGAGGCCGACGCGTGCTCCAGCTGCCTGAGCGTCCTGAAGAAGTGAGTTCAAAGTTTCACCGGGAGTGTCTTGGGCCGCCAACCAGCGCGGCCGCTTTCGTATTCGGAGATGCGCGCCTCGTCGCGCAGGGTCAGAGCGATGTCGTCCAACCCTTCGAGCAAACGCCAGCGAGTGTAATCGTCGATGTCGAAAGACACCTGGACCTCACCGATCGTCGCAGTCTTGGCAACCAGATCCACCGTCGCCGCTATTCCCGGCTGAGCCTCGATGGCCGCCCAGAGACGCTCGGCGTCCTCCTCCGTGATCTGCCCGGCGAGCAGTCCCTGCTTGCCGGAGTTCCCGCGGAAGATGTCGGCGAAGCGCGGGCTCAGCACGACGCGGAAGCCGTAGTCGCGCAGCGCCCAGACGGCGTGCTCACGCGACGAGCCGGTGCCGAAGTCGGCGCCGGCGACGAGCACGGACGCACCCTGGTACGGGGCCTGGTTCAGGATGAAGTCCGGGTCCTTGCGCCACTCGTGGAAGAGGGCGTCGTCGAAGCCGGTCTTGGTGACGCGCTTGAGGAACACCGCCGGGATGATCTGGTCGGTGTCCACGTTGGAACGGCGCAGCGGGACGGCCACGCCGGTCACGGTCTCGAACTTCTCCATCAGGCGCCCACCTTCTCTCCGGCGCGGGTGTCCACGCCGTCGCCGGACGGCGTGTCGCCGCCATCGTTATCCAAATCCCAGGGACTGGACAGGGTGCCGCGGATCGCGGTCGCCGCCGCGACGAGCGGCGAGACCAGGTGCGTGCGTCCGCCCTTGCCCTGGCGGCCCTCGAAGTTGCGGTTGGAGGTGGAGGCGCAGCGCTCCCCCGGTGCCAGCTGGTCCGGGTTCATGCCCAGGCACATCGAGCAGCCCGCGAAGCGCCACTCGGCGCCGAACTCCTCGACGATCTTGTCGATGCCCTCGGCCTCGGCCTCGATCCGCACGCGGGCGCTGCCCGGCACGACCATGACGCGCACATTGTCGGCCTTCTTCCGGCCCTTGATCAGGGAGGCGAAGGCGCGGAGGTCCTCGATACGGCTGTTGGTGCACGAGCCCATGAAGACGGCGTCGACGGGGATGCTCTTCATCGGCGTCCCGGCCTCGAGGTCCATGTACTCCAGCGCACGCTCGGCGGCGGCGCGGGCGTTCGCGTCCTCGATCTGCGCCGGGTCCGGTACGGACTGGCTGAGCGACACGCCCTGCCCGGGGTTCGTGCCCCAGGTGACGAACGGCTCGATGTCGGCGGCGTCGAGGTAGACCTCGGCGTCGAACACGGCGTCGTCGTCGGTGGCGAGGGTGTCCCAGTAGGCGACGGCCTCGTCCCAGTCGGCGCCTTCCGGCGCGTGCGGGCGGCCCTTCAGGTACGCGTAGGTGGTCTCGTCGGGGGCGACCATGCCCGCGCGGGCGCCGGCCTCGATCGACATGTTGCAGATCGTCATGCGGCCCTCCATGGAGAGCGAGCGGATGGCGCTGCCGCGGTACTCGAGCACGTAGCCCTGTCCTCCGCCGGTGCCGATCTTCGCGATGACGGCCAGGATGATGTCCTTCGCGGTCACGCCGGGGCGCAGGTCGCCCTCGACGGTGATCGCCATCGTCTTGAACTCCTTCAGCGGGAGCGTCTGCGTCGCCATGACGTGCTCGACCTCGCTGGTGCCGATGCCGAACGCCATCGCGCCGAACGCGCCGTGGGTCGACGTGTGGGAGTCGCCGCAGACGACGGTGATGCCCGGCATGGTCAGACCCAGCTGCGGGCCGACGACATGGACGATGCCCTGCTCGACGTCGCCCAGCGAGTGCAGGCGCACCCCGAACTCCTCGGCGTTGCGCCGCAGGGTCTCGATCTGGGTGCGGCTCGTGAGGTCCGCGATGGGGCGGTCGATGCCGATGGTCGGCGTGTTGTGGTCCTCGGTCGCGATGGTGAGGTCCGGGCGCCGCAGCGGGCGCCCCGCCATCCGCAGGCCGTCGAAGGCCTGGGGGCTGGTGACCTCGTGCACGAGGTGCAGGTCGATGTAGATCAGGTCGGGCGACCCGTCCTCACCCTTCACGACCAGGTGGTCGCGCCAGACCTTCTCGGCGAGGGTCAGCGGAGTGCGATCGGTTTCGGTCGTCATTGTGCTCGTTCTCCTTAGCTTGCGTGCGGATCAGCCGTCGACGGACTCCGCGGCGAGGGTGGCCTGAGAACTAGGACTCGCCGCGGCGGCTAAGGAGGAGAAGACCCGCGTGCACGGACTCAGGATATCACCGACGGTCCGTCGGCCTCGTCCGCCGCGATGACGAGCACCGTCACATTGTCGTGGCCGCCTGCCTCGACGGCCGCCTCGACCAGCTCGCCCGCGGGGTCGTCGGGCTGCTCGGCCAGGATGGCGGCGATGCGGCTGTCGCTGAGCTCCCGGGTCAGACCGTCGGAGCAGATCACGAACACCCGGTGCTGCGCGTCCGGGAGCAGCTCGGTGTCGGTGTCGACGAAGTCTTCCGCGCCGAGCGCTCGCGTGATGATGTTGCGCTCGGGGTGGACGGCCGCCTGCGCCTCGGTGATCAGTCCGGCGTCGACGAGTTCCTGCACCGCGGAGTGGTCGACGGTGAGCTGGGTGAGCGTCGTGCCGTCCCAGGCGTAGACCCGGGAGTCGCCGACGTTCACGACCATCCACTGCTCCGTCGCCCGCTCCGGCACGCGCACGCGCACGACGCCCGCGAGCGTCGTGCCCGCGACCGCGGCGCCGGACTCATCCACTCCCGAGAGGGCGCGGACGGCCGCGTTGGCCTCGTCGATCGCGGCGACGACCTCATCCGGCGTCGGCCGGCTACCCGGCTGCAGCGTCCGCGCGAGGCTCTCGACGGCCGTCTGGCTGGCGAGATCGCCGCGGGCATGGCCTCCCATGCCGTCGGCGACGACGAACACCGGGTCCTCCGCGAGGAAGCCGTCCTCGTTCACGTGGCGTACCGCCCCGATGTCGCTCCGGGCGCTCACGCCGACGTGTGAGGTCATGTGCGGGGGTCCTCCTGCTGATCGCGCGGGACCGCGACCTCTCCGGTCCCGGCCTCCGGGGCCTCGGCGGCCTCGTCGTCGTCATCGCCGTGGATCGCCTCGGCGAGCGTGGATCCGCTCATCCGGAGCTTCACCAGACTTGCAATGGTAGCGACAACCATCGACCCCACGATGACCGCGAGCGACGTCCAGGTGTCGATGTCGGGCGCCCACTCGATGTGGTGGCCGCCGTTGATGAAGGGCAGTTCGTTCTCGTGCATCGCGTGGAACACGAGCTTCACGCCGATGAACGCGAGGATGAACGCGATCCCGTACTTCAGGTACACCAGCTTGTCGAGCAGGTGCCCGAGCAGGAAGTAGAGCTGACGCAGCCCCATCAGCGCGAAGACGTTCGCGGTGAACACGATGAAGGGGCTCTGCGTGATGCCGAAGATCGCCGGGATGGAGTCCAGGGCGAAGAGCAGGTCCGTCGTGCCGAGGGCGATGAAGACGATGATCATCGGGGTGAACATCCGGCGGCCGGCGACCGTGGTGCGCAGCTTGTTGCCCTCGTACTGGTCGGAGACCTTGAGGCGCTTGCGCGAGAAGCGGATGAACCAGCTGTCCTTCTGGCCCTCGTCGTCGTGGTTGCCGAAGGCCTGGTTGATCGCCGTCCAGAGCAGGAACGCGCCGAAGATGTAGAAGATCCAGCTGAAGCTCGCGATGAGGCTCGCCCCGAGCACGATGAAGACCCCGCGGAAGATCAGCGCCAGGATGATGCCCACCATGAGCACCTCCTGCTGGTACTTCCTGGGCACCGCGAACCGGCTCATGATGATCACGAACACGAACAGGTTGTCGATGCTCAGGCTGTACTCGGTCAGCCAGCCTGCGAGGAACTGCCCGGCGTGCTCCGCGTCGCCGATGAGCAGCATCAGGAGCGCGAAGACGAGCGCGAGCGCCACGTAGAACGACACCCACAGCGCCGACTCCTTGGGGCTCGGGATGTGCGGCCGCTTGAAGACGATCAGCAGGTCGAACGCGAGGACGAGCAGTAGCACGACCATCGAGCCGATCTCGAACCAGAGCGGGAGGGCGAGTTCCATGGAGGGACCTTTCGAAGGGCATCGTAAAAGAGCCGAAAGTCTCTCCCGCACCCTGTCGGGTGCCGCTGTGCCCGGGTCCAGAGCGGACCGTGATGACGTTCACAGCGCCGGCGGCGGTGCGTGCACCGCGGCCGTCCGGGATACTCCCCTTCGCGATGGCCTATCTTACCGGACTCGCCGCGGTCCCGTGCACCCGCGTACAGTGCGCCGCGTGGAGTGGGTCGAGTTCGAGAGCGCCGTCGTGGCGGCGGCGGGCTTCGACGACGGCGAGCACGTCCTCGAGATCGTCTTCATGTCCGGCGCGCGGTACCGGTACCGCCTGGTCTCGGAGCGCGTGTGGCGCGAGTTCCGGGCGGCGCCGTCGGCAGGGCAGTACTTCTCGGAGCGCATCCGGGATCACTTCCCGACCGAGTGGCTTCCCTGACTCCACGTCCCGCAGCGCTTTTGCCGGCGCACATTCGTGCCGAATGTCGAGAATGGCGGCGCTATTCACGACATTCGGCACGAATGTCGTGACCTGAACGACGAAGAAGCCCTCCCGGACATGGTCCGTGAGGGCTTCTTCTGAGTGGTGACCCCAGCGGGATTTGAACCCGCGTTACCGCCGTGAGAGGGCGACGTCCTAGGCCGCTAGACGATGGGGCCGTGTTTTACAACTCAATGATCATGCCACAGTTCTGGTTCTTCCTCCAAAACGAGCGCGAAATCCGGGTGTGTCGCGGGCATCACACCAGCACGCGGAGCGCCCCCGGGACGATTCCGACGTCGACCGGGAGCGGACCGATCCGCTCGCCGTCCGCGTAGGCGACGACGCCCTCCGCCTCGATCCGCGCGGACGTCAGCGGACGGAACGCGACCTCCGGCAGGTCGGTGTGCTCGCCGCGGAACACCTTCGGGAACATGCGCAGAAAGCGCGCCTTCGACATCCGCCGCACGATGAAGAGGTCGAGTCGGCCGTCGTCGAGGGACGCGTGCGGGACGATGCGCATGCCGCCGCCCAGGGAACGGTTGTTGGCGACGGAGACGAGCATCGCCTCCGTCTCGAGCACCTCCCCGTCCACCACGATCCGGTACGGGCGCGGTGCCAGCGTCGCGAGTTCACGAAGGAGCGCGAGGATGTACCGGCTGCGGCCGCGCGGGCGGGTCATGAGGTTGGCCCGCTCGTTCACCGTCGCGTCGAACCCGGCCGAGAGGACGCCGCCGAACCAGGTGGAGAGATCGCCGTGCCTGACCACGCCGGCGTCGATGGTGCGCGGCTCGCGGTCGAGTGCGGCCAGGAGGTGGGCGATCGCCCCCTCGGTGTCGCCGACCGGGATGCCGAGCCCGTCGGCGAGATCGTTGCCCGTGCCGCTCGGGACGATGCCGAGGGGCACCGCGGTCTGCGCGACGATGTTGATGCCGAGGTTCGCCATCCCGTCGCCGCCGACCACCACGAGGGCGTCCGCGCCCGCCTCGACGGCCCGGGAGGTCTCGCGCCGGAGCAGCTCGATGTTCGCCTCGTCGACGGCGATGGCGACATGGCCGGCGTCGCGCAGACGCTGGACCACGAGCGGACCGACCTCGCGGCGATGACCGAACGACGCCATCGGGTTGATCGCGACCACGACGGTCCTCTGGTGTGCGGCCATAGTGCACGATGATCGCACACCGCGGCGCCCCGCCGTGGACGCCGTGAGCGACGGCGGCGGGGCGACCGCGGTGAGCCGACCGTGATGGGGCACGGATCAGAGGCGCACGCGCCGCAGCAGTTGGGCGTTGAGGGCCACGACGATGGTGGAGACCGACATGAGCACGGCGCCGAAGGCGGGCGAGACCACGACTCCGATGCCGATCGCCACGCCCGCGGCGAGCGGAAGGGCGATCACGTTGTAGCCGGTCGCCCACGCCAGGTTCTGCAGCATCTTGCGGTACGTCGCCCGCGAGAGTTCGACGACCTTCGCGACGCCGCGCGGATCGCTGGAGGCGAGCACGATCCCCGCCGACTCGATCGCGACGTCCGTCCCGGCGCCGATCGCGATGCCGACGTCGGCCTGCGCGAGCGCCGGGGCGTCGTTCACCCCGTCGCCGACCATCGCCACGCGCGACCCGTCGCCCTGCAAGCGTGCGACCGTGCCTGCCTTGTCGCCGGGCAGGACCTCCGCGTAGATCTCGTCGATGCCCAGGCCCGCTGCGACGGCCTCCCCCACGGCGCGGGAGTCGCCGGTGAGCATGGCGACGCGGATCCCACGATCGCGCAGGGCGCGGACAGCCTCCGCGGATTCGGGACGGACGACGTCGGCGAGGGCGACCGCTCCGGCCACGCGCTCGCCCTGCAGCACGTACACGACGGTCTGCCCGAGGCGGGCGGCTTCTTCGGCCGCGGCAGCGACGCGGTCACCGGCCGTTGCTCCCCGCTCCACGAGCAGCCGGGGTGCGCCGACGACGACCCGCTCCCCCGACACCGTGGCTGCCGCCCCGCGGCCACCGAGCGCCTCGAAATCAGTCACCGGCGGGATGGTGATCCCACGCTCCCGGGCCGCGGCGACGATCGCGCGGCCGATCGGGTGCTCGGCGGGGGCCTCAACGGCTGCGGCGAGCGCGAGGAGGGCGTCTTCGTCGTCCTCCGCCGTGACGGAGGCGACGCCCTGACGACCCTCGGTGAGCGTTCCCGTCTTGTCGAAGAGGACGACGTCGATGCGGCGGGCGTCCTCCATGGCGTGGCGGTCGCGGATGAGCAGGCCGTTGCGGGCGCCGATCGCCGTGGAGATCTGGGCGACGAGCGGGATGGCGAGGCCGAGGGCGTGCGGGCAGGCGATGATGAGCACGGTGACGACACGCTCCAGGACGAAGGCGGGGTCGCCGGGACGCAGGAGCACCCACACGACCAAGGTCACCGTCGCCACGGCGAGGGCGACGTAGAAGAGCCACGCGGCCGCGCGGTCGGCGAGGATCTGCGTACCGGACTTGCTGGCCTGGGCGTCCTCGACGAGACGCATGATCCCGGCGAGGGCGGTGTCGCCGCCCGTCTTGCCCACGCGCACAACGAGGGAGCCGCTGCCCGAGATGCTGCCGGCGACGACCTGCTCGCCGGGCCCGCGCGTGATGGGCTTGGACTCGCCGGTCAGGAGGGACTCGTCGAGGTCGCTCCGGCCGTCGACGATCTCGCCGTCGACGGGCACTGCGGCACCCGGACGCACCCGCACCAGGTCTCCGATGCGCAGGTCGGCCACCGGCACGACCTCGGGGTCGGCGTGCGGACCGGCGACCCGCTCCGCCGTGTCGGGCAGGAGCTTCGCGAGCTGCCCGAGGGCGTCCTGGGCGCCCATGACCGCGGACATCTCGATCCAGTGCCCGAGCAGCATGATCAGGATCAGGGTGGCGAGCTCCCACCAGAAGTCCATGCCGGGAAGGCCCAGGGTCACCGCGAGGCTGTAGCCGAAGGCGACGACGATCGCGAGCGAGATCAGGGTCATCATTCCCGGACGGCGGCTGCGCAGCTCGTCGACGGCGCCGCGCAGGAACACGAGGCCGCCATAGAAGAAGATCGCGATGCCGAAGACGGCGGGGATGTACTGGCTGCCGGGGAACCGAGGACCGGACAGGCCGAGGATCTCCTGCAGGCCGTGGGAGAACACCAGCGTCGGGATGGTCAGGACGAGGGTGAGCCAGAACTTGCGCCGGAAGATCGCGGGGTCGTGCCCGGCGTGGCCGCTGTGGTCGTGCCCACCGTGGCTGTCGTGCCCGGCGTGCGCATCGTGCCCGGCCGAGTCGTGCTCGTGGGCCGTGTGCTGGTCCTCGTGTGCGTTCATGCTGTCCATGTCATCCCGAACGATACCCCTCCCGGGTATATTCCACCACCCCGGAACGGTCGGCTTGCACGCTCCGCCGGATCGGTATTTCCTAGTGACATGAGACTCACGAAGTTCGAACACGCCGCCCTGCTCCTCGAAGACTCCGGCAGGAAGCTGTTCGTCGACCCGGGCAGCTTCACGACGCCCCTGACCGACACCGCCAACACGGTCGCCGTCGTCATCACGCACGAGCACGCCGACCACTGGACCCCCGAGCAGCTCAAGCGGGTGCTCGACATGAACCCGGACGCGAAGATCTTCGCCCCCGAGGGCGTCGCCCGGGCGGCGGCGGACTTCGACGTGACGGTCGTGCACGCCGGAGACACCGTGGAGGCCGACCCGTTCACCCTGCAGTTCTTCGGCGGGACGCACGCCGTGATCCACTCGAGCATCCCCACGGTCGACAATCTCGGCGTGCTGATCAACGGCCAGCTCTACTACGCCGGCGACTCGTTCACGATCCCCGAGGGCATCGAGGTCGATGTACTGGCGGCACCGGCCGGCGCGCCCTGGATGAAGGTCGCCGAAGTGATCGACTACGTGCTCGCGGTGAAGCCCAAGCGCAGCTTCCCCACGCACGAGATGGTGCTCTCGCGAGCGGGCAAGGACATGTCGAACGCCCGCATCGCCTGGGCGACGGAGCAGAACGGCGGCGAGCACTTCCCGTTGGAGCCCGGCGACACCATCGACCTGTGAACGCGGCCACCCGCGACGACCGGGAGCACGCCCCGGTCGTCGTCTGGTTCCGCGACGACCTCCGCGTGGCCGACAACCCGGCTCTGCGCGCGGCCGCCGATTCGGGACGCCCCGTGCTCTGCCTCTACGTCTGGGACGTCGAGTCGGAGGGCGTGCGGCCTCCCGGCGGCGCCGCGCGGTGGTGGCTGCACCACTCGCTCACCGCGCTGGCCGAGGAGCTCGACCGGCTCGGCGCGCGCCTGACGGTGCGGCGCGGGCCGGCCGAGCGAGTCGTCGCGGACGTGCTGCGGGACTCCGGCGCCGGCGCGGTGTTCTGGAACCGCCGCTACGGCGGAGCCGAGCGCCGCATCGACGAGGCGATCAAGACCGCCGCCCGCGACGGCGGGCTCGAGGCCGCGAGCTTCGCCGCCTCCCTGCTGTTCGAGCCGTGGACGATCCGAACCGGCGCGGGGACCCCGTTCTCGGTCTACACACCGTTCTGGCGCGCCTGCCTCGCGGCTCCCCCGCCCCGCAAGCCCCTCCCCGCCCCGCAGGAGCTGACGGCGGCCGACCCCGTCGACGGTGAGAGCATCGACGACCTCGCTCTGCTGCCGACGGACCCCGACTGGGCCGGCGGGTTGCGCGAGGCGTGGGAGCCGGGCGAGCGCTCCGCCCGGCGACGCCTCGCCGCGTTCCTCGACGAGGATGTGGCCCGCTACCGCGACGACCGGGACGCGCCCGGCATCGACGCGACCTCCCGGCTCTCGCCACACCTGCGCTGGGGCGAGCTCAGCCCGCACCAGGTCTGGCACGCGACCGCCGAGGCCCGCGACCGGGCGAACGCGGAGGGCGCGAGCACCTTCGTCAGCGAGCTCGGCTGGCGCGAGTTCGCCTACCACACGCTCTTCGCCCATCCCGAGCTGGCCACCGTCAACATCCATCGCGAGTACGACTCCTTCCCCTGGCCCCGCCTGCACCCTGCGGCTCTCCGGGCCTGGCACCAGGGTCGCACCGGCATCCCGCTGGTGGACGCGGGGATGCGGGAACTGTGGACAACGGGAACGATGCACAATCGCGTGCGCATGGTGGTCGCGTCGTTCCTCATCAAGAACCTGCTGATCGACTGGCGGCGGGGCGAGCAGTGGTTCTGGGACACCCTGGTCGACGCCGACCCGGCGAGCAACCCGTTCAACTGGCAGTGGGTCGCGGGCAGCGGCGCGGACGCGGCGCCCTACTTCCGCGTCTTCAACCCCGAGCTGCAGCGCACCAAGTTCGACCCGCACGGCGACTACGTGCGGCGCTGGGTGCCGGAGTGGGACACGGCCGGCTATCCGGAGCCCATCGTCGACCTCGCGGAAACGCGAAGGGCCGCCCTCGCCGCCTTCGACGCGGTGAAGAAGGCGCGATGAAGAAGGCGCGGTGAAGACTACGCGCTGACGGAGCGGCCGGCGTGGGCCCCGGTCAGCGCCCGTGCTCGGCGAGGATCTGATCCACGTCGATGTCGGCGAGCAGCGCACCCCAGTCGAGGTTCCGCGCCACGTCGGCCTGCGCCTCCTCGGCCAGCACCTTGCCGCTGCGTTCGACGATCACGCCGTCGGGCAGGCGCCGGTTGAGCTCGGCGAGGATGGCGTCGTCGACGGCCTCGGTGTCGAAGTCGGCGCCGACGCGGGCGAAGTAGTCGCCGGAGACGGTGTAGGAGACGATCCCGGTTTCGATGCGGCTCATGGGGCGCATGCTACTCCCGGGGCGCGTACTGTGCGCCGTATGACCGATCGAGACGAATTCCGCACCGACGACGACGATGAGGACCTGACGCGCGCGGAGGCTCTGGCCGAGGCGGTGTCGGGCCTCGGCCAGACGCCGGAGGACCAGCTGGAGGCCGTGGCCGACCGCAACGACTCGCTCGAGGAGCGGCTGCCGGGATCCGGCTCCCCCGACCAGGGGTAGGCCGCCCCGGAGCGGCCCGGAGTGGGGACTCCCGGGCCGGTCGCGCCCCGGATAGCGTGGCGCGATGGACAGCGGGCGGATGAGCGACCGGGCACCCGGCGCGGCGGTGATGGCGCAGGTCGTGCGCCTGCACGACGCCGCCCCTCCTCGCTCCCCGCTCGCTCGCGCCCTCGGGGTGACGCCGCTGGCGGACGAGACGGTCCCCTGGTTCGTCGGCGCGCTCGGCGAGCGCGAGATCGGCGCCCGCCTCGCCCACCTGCCCGGCGGGTGGCGCGTCTTCCACGCGCTGCCCGTCGGGAACGGGGACGCGGACCTGGACCATCTGGTGGTGGGCCCGGGCGGCGTCTTCGTCGTCAACACGAAGCATCACCGCGGCGCCCGCGTCTGGGTCGCCGATCGCGCGCTGCTCGTCAACGGCGCCAAGACCGCCTACCTGCGCAACGCCGACCTGGAGACCTCGCGGGTGCGCGGCCTGCTGACCGCCGCGGGCATCGAGGCTCCCGTGCGCGCTGTGGTCGCGATCCTCGGCGCGAAGGAGCTGCGGGTGCGCGCGCATCCGCGCGCCGTCGACGTGGTCCGCGGTGAGGCCCTCGCCCGCTGGCTGATGCGCCGGCCCGCAGTCCTCGACGCAGACACGGTGGAAGCCGTCACCCGGCTCGTCGACGCACCCGGGACGTGGCGCGCGGCCGACCCGCGGACCGACGTCGCCGACCGGTTCGCGGTGATCGAGAGGGAGGTGCGCAGCGCCCGGTTCGTGCGTGTCGGCTGGGCGATCGCCGCCGGGCTGGGGCTGCTCGCGGTGGCGCTGCCGTTCCTGCCGCACTGAGCCTGCCGCTGAGCGGCCGGGTCGCCCCTTCTCGGGCCGTGTCCTATCTACCGCGCCGGGCGCGCCGTCGTGGTCATGACGACGGTCAGGGCGCCGTCGGCCTCCGCGGCCTCCAGCGCGATCTCCACGGCCGCGAGCTCGGCCAGCGAGCGCAGGTGCGTGCCGCCGCACGGGATCGAGGCCGTGCCGTCGGGCAGCGCGCACGTCCACAGGCGCCGGTCGCCGAGGCCGTCGGACTCCCGCTGCACCGACACCGGGGCGCCGGACGCGACCCAGTCGGCGAGCAGCGCGTTCGCCGCGGCGACGACCTCGTCGAGGCGGCCGGGAAGCTCGGCCGCGGGGAAGCCCTTCTTCCGCAGGCTCTTGCCGATGCGGTACTCGTCGCGCGAGCCGTCCGGGAGGATGCGGGACGACACGATCGCCAGCCGGTCGAAGTCGGGACGTCCGCGGCCGTCGCCGGGCACCTCCTTCGTCCACAGCGGCGCGAGCGCCTCGTTGAGGGCGAGCGAGGCGAGGTGGCAGGCGGTGTGTCCGGCGGACAGCGCACGGCGCACCTCCGGATCGACGTCGACCGTCACGGTCGTGCCGGTCTCGATGCCGGTCGCGTCGTCGACGAGGTGGCAGACCACGAACGCCCATCCCTCGGTGCCGGTGCGCGCGGGCGCGTCGCCGACGTGGAACGTCTCGCCGTCGGTCGCCCCGACCACAGCGTCGACGATCGGGCGGGAACGGCCGTCGACGGACAGGGTCCCGACGTCCGCGGGCTGGTCGGGCCACACCGGGTCGACGGCGTGGAACGCGGTGCGGTCCAGCACGACGGCGGTGCGCCCGTCGGGCAGCGGCGCCGTGTGGACGACGGTTCCGGTGGAGGTGAGAGCGCCGTCGGGGTAGGTGACGACCGTGTCGGTCCGCGGGAGGGTCATCCCCCCAGCGTACGTGGAGTCCGCGCAGCGGCCAGTAGGCTGACGCCGTGATCAGACGAGCCACCCGCGCGCTGACGGTGCTCGCCGTCGTCGGGCTCCTGGCCGCGTGCACGCCGGTCCAGGCGGAGCGGCTCGAAGACGACGCCGCCTCGGCCCCGGCCGTCGCCCGGTTCTACGAGCAGCCCGACCCGTTGCCCGCAGGCGGTCCGGGCGCCGTCATCCGCTCGGCACCCACGCTCGGCGCGCCCGCCGGCTCCGTCGCGACGCGCATCCTGTTCCACTCGACCGATCTGAACGGCCGTCCGGTCGTGAACTCGGGGCTGCTGGTCGTGCCCGACTCCCCCGCACCCGCGGGAGGACGCACGATCGTCTCGTGGGGCCACCCCACGACCGGCGTCGCCGAGGACTGCGCGCCCTCGCGGTCCGTCGACCCGTACGACAGCGTCGAGGGGCTCACCGACTTCCTGAACCGCGGGTACGCCGTGGTCTACACGGACTACACCGGGATGGGCACCGCCGGCCCCGACTCCTACCTCGTCGGCGACACCGAGGGTCGCAACGTGCTCGACGCCGCGCGTGCCGCCCGCGCCGTGCTCGGCGAGGACGGCAGCGACCGGGTCGTGCTGTGGGGGCACTCGCAGGGCGGGCAGGCGGTGCTCTTCGCCGCGCAGCTCGCGCACACGTACGCGCCCGAGCTCGACGTGCGCGCGGCGGCCGTGGCCGCGCCCGCCACGGACCTCGCCTCGCTGCTGCGCGACGACATCGGCGACGTCTCGGGCGTCACGATCGGCTCCTACGCGTTCCAGGCGTACTCGACGGTCTACGACGAGCCGCTCGACAGCATCCTGACCCCGCACGCGATCACCGCGCTACCGGCGATGAACGAGCTCTGCCTGCTCTCGCAGAACAAGGAGCTGCACACGATCGCCCAGCCGCTGGTCGGCCGGTTCCTCACCTCGGATCCCGAGACGGCCGAACCCTGGGCCGGGCTGCTCGCGCAGAACACGCCGGGCGGCACCGCGCTGGCGATGCCGCTCTTCGTGGCGCAGGGCGAGAGCGACAAGCTGGTGCGCCCCTCCGCGACCGACACGTTCGTTGCGGCCGCGAAGGCGGACGGCACGACGGTGACGTACGACCGGATCCCCGGTGCGACGCACGCCACCGTCGCGCTGCGCTCGCTCCGCTCCCTCTTCGACTGGCTGCACGCCGTCGGAGTGAGCGGGACGCCCGACGCTACGAGGTGAGCGACTCCACGTACTCGGCGTGCTCGTCCATCCACTTCGACACGATGCCGTCGTACTGCGACGACTGCGCGCCGCTGTTGAACATGACGTTCTCGAGCGAGTAGAGCAGGTCGGAGTCGAGCGAGAAGCCCTTCACCCAGCCTGCGACCTCCGGGAACTTCTTGGCGAAGTCCGCGCTGCCGATCGAGTGGATGGACTCCGCCTCGCCGAGCGCGCCCTTCGGGTCCTTGAGGTCCTTGAGGTCGAATTCGTCGTAGGCCCAATGCGGGCGCCACAGGGTCACGGCGACGTCGTCGCCCTTCTTCATCGCGGCGGTCAGCTCGGCCAGCATGGCCGGCGTCGACGAGGTGACGAAGTCCATCGAGCCGAGGCCGTAGCCCGGGATGACCTTGTCCTGCGTCGCCTGCGTGAGGCCGGCGCCCGGCTCGATGCCGACGAGGCGGTTGCCGAAGTCGGACGAGTGCGCGGCGAGCTCGTCAAGCGAGTCGATCGGCGCGTCCTTATTCACGGCGATGGTGAGCTTGGCTTCCGTGTTCCACGCACCGAGGTCGGCGAGCTTCGAGCCGTACTTCTTCATGTACGCCTCGTGGGTGGTCGGCAGCCAGCCATCGAACGCCACGTCGTAGTCCCCGGTGGAGAGACCGGCGAAGGCGGGGCCGGCATCCGCGTACTCGAAGTCCACGGTGTAGCCCTCCTTCTCGAGCACGTGCTTCCAGAGGTACGAGGCGGCCTCGCCCTCGGGCCAGCCGTTGAAGACGGCGACCTTCACGGTGCCCTTGTCGCCGGTGGAGGCGGTGGAGGCGGCCGTCACGGCCGTGCCGCCGACCGCGACAAGCACGGCTGCGCCGAGCACGGCGAGGGCACGCTTGGGCATGCGCAGGCGCGCGCGGCCGACCGAGGCGGTGAGGCGGTCGAGGATGATCGCGAGGATCACGACGGAGACGCCGGCCTCGAAGCCGAGCCCCACATCCACCCGGCTGAGCGCCTGGACGATGTCGCGCCCGAGCCCGCCCGCGCCGACCATGCCGGCGATGACGACCATCGAGAGCGAGAGCATGATGACCTGGTTGACGCCGGCCAGGATGGACGGCATCGCGAGCGGAAGCTGGATCTGGCGCAGGATGCGGCGCGGCGGCGAGCCGAACGCGCGCCCGGCCTCAACCAGCTCCTTGTCCACGCCGCGGATGCCGAGCTCGGTCAGGCGCACGCCCGGCGCCATCGCGAACACGATCGTCGCGACCATGCCCGGCACGACGCCGACGCGGAACAGGATGAGGGCCGGGATCAGGTAGACGAACGCGGGCATCGTCTGCATGAAGTCGAGCACGGGGCGGATGATCGCCGAGGCGGTCTTGGACCGGGCGGCCAGGATGCCGAGCGGCACGCTGATCGCGATCGCGATGGCGGCCGAGACGAGCACGAGCGCCAGCGTGTCCATGGCGTTCGACCACTGGTCGACGCTCGCGATGACGAGCAGTCCGACGACCGTGCCCACGCCGAAGATCCAGCCGCGCAGCCACACGGCCAGCACGGCGAAGATGAGGATGATGGCCCAGAACGGCGGGGTCTGGAGCAGCCAGTCCATCCCGTCGAACATGCCGGTGAAGATCATCCGGATGACGTCGAAGAAGCCGCCGAGCGTGGTGGTCACGAAGTCGACGACGTGGTCGGCCCATTCGCCGAGCGGGAGGCGGAAGCCGTTCACGCGGGCACCTCCTCACCGCGGGAGGACGGTTCGTCCCCGGCGGTCTCGCTGAGAGCGAGGGTCATGGCGTCGACGGAGACGGTCGCCGGCGGCTCGACGATGACCGGGATCTCCATCGTGTCGCTGGAGACGTTGCCGAGCGCCGCGAGCAGGGTGACGCGCGGGATGACGCCGAGCAGGCGGGTCTTGTCGTCGACGACGGCGAGCGGGAGGTCGCTGCCGACGGACGGCTCGACCAGCTCGCTCAGGACCTCGTCCCGGTCGACGGAGGCGATGTCCTCGCGGATGACCTCGCGCAGGTCGCTGCGGCCCTCGCGCACCTGGCGCATCACGTCGCGGTCGCGCACGGCGCCGAGCAGGGTGCGGCCCTGGCCGACGACGAAGGCCGCGGAGGTCTGGAGGTCGCGCATCGTGCGCATCGCGGCGCGCGGTCCGCCGGCGACGGTCACCAGCGCGCGGGCCGGCTCCATCACACTGGCGGCGGTGAGCACGCGGGCGCGGTCGACGTCCTGCACGAAGCTCGCGACGTAGTCGTTGGCGGGATCGGTGAGGATCTCCTCCGGGGTGCCGGTCTGCACGATGCGGCCGTCGCGCATCACGGCGATGCGGTCGCCGAGGAACATGGCCTCGTTGAGGTCGTGCGTGATGAACACGATGGTCTTGCCCAGCGATGCCTGCAGCTCGAGGAGCTGCTCCTGCATCTCGCGGCGGATCAGCGGGTCGAGGGCGGAGAACGCCTCGTCCATCAGGAGGACGTCGGTGTCGGCGGCCAGCGCCCGGCCGAGGCCCACGCGCTGCTGCATGCCGCCGGAGAGCTCGCTCGGGAGCTTGTCGCCCCAGCCGCCCAGCCCGACGAGCTCGAGGACCTCCTCGGCGCGGGCGCGGCGCTCGGCGCTCGGCGTGCCGCGCACCTCCAAGCCGTAGGCGATGTTGTCGAGCACGGTGCGGTGCGGGAGCAGGGCGAAGTGCTGGAAGACCATCGAGATGTGACGCTGGCGCACCTCCCGCAGCCGCTTTCCGGTCAGGCCGGTGATGGTGGTCCCCATCACGTCGACCTCGCCGGCGGTCGGCTCCAGGAGGCCGTTCAGCAGGCGGATCAGGGTCGACTTGCCGGAGCCGGACAGGCCCATGACGACGAAGATCTCGCCGCGGTTGACCGTCAGTCCTGCGTCGATCACGGCCGCGGTCCCCTGACCGGAGACCTCCTGCCGGGTGGCGCCGTCCCGGAGACGGCGGACCGCATCCTGGGGCTTGCGCCCGAATACCTTGTAGATGTTCCTCGCCTCGACGGCGACAGACTCGCTCACTTGCTCTCCGCAGGCACGCATCGCACAGGCGCGATGTCGGCCGGTGGTTGCGCCCGGGTGGTGGGCGTGCTGCGGTATCCGGGCGACTCGAGCGCGGACCCTCCGCGCGAATCACCACCGCCGGCGCGACCATCGGGGTGCGCCCACGCCCAGCCGACCGTACGTCCCGGGCGGGCCGAATACACGGTCCCGCGCCCGGGTCGCGGGCTGGGTTCACGGCCCCGTTCCGTGCTGTCGGAGCACACCGGGGCGCTTTCGACCGTATCAGCGGACGCGGGTCGGATGCCAAATCGCTTCCGCCGCCGATGCGTGATACGGGCCCGATGCGGCAGAGTGGATGTCATGGCCGACACCTCCGGAGACCACAGCTGGCAGCGCGTCCCGATCGAGCCCCAGAGCGTGGACGCCCCGCTCCCGCGGGCGGCCGTCTTCCTCGTCGTGACGGTGGGCGATTCACCCGATGCCGTCGCCACAGTGAAGGACGTGCTCGGCGACCTCGCGGGGCTGGTCAAGACGGTCGGGTTCCGCGACCTGAACGCGCACCTGTCGTGCAATGTCGCGATCGGTGCGGCCGTCTGGCCGCGGCTCACCGACGTCGCACCGCCGCGCGAACTGCACGCCTTCCGGGAATTCCGCGGGGTGCACACGGCGGTCGCCACCCCCGGCGACCTGCTCTTCCACATCCGGGCCGAGCGCGGCGACTTCACGTTCGAGTTCGAGCGCCTGCTGCTCGCAGGCCTCGGCGACGCGGTGACGGTCGTCGACGAGGTGACCGGCTTCCGCTACTTCGACTCGCGCGACCTGCTGGGCTTCGTGGACGGCACCGCGAATCCCACCGGTTCCGAGATGGACGCTTCGGCCATCGTCGGCGACGAGGATCCGGTGCACGCCGGCGGCAGCTACGTCGTCGTGCAGAAGTACCTGCATGACCTCGGCGCCTGGAACGCGCTCGGCACGTCGGAGCAGGAGGCTGTGATCGGCCGAACCAAGAGCGACAACGTCGAGCTCGACGACGTGACCGACGGGCGCAAGGCCCACAAGACCCTCGCGACCATCACCGGCGAGGACGGCGTCGAGCACGACATCCTGCGCGACAACATGCCGTTCGGGCGGCCGGGTCAGGCCGAGTTCGGCACCTACTTCATCGGGTACTCGCGCGCGCTCTGGGTGATCGAGCGGATGCTGGAGCGGATGTTCGTCGGCGACCCGGCCGGCTCCTACGACCGCATCCTGGACTTCTCGACCGCCGTGACCGGAACGACGTTCTTCGCGCCGACCCGCGGCTTCCTGGACGCCTTGGCCGACTGACCCACCGCGATCCCGGCGAGCACGATCGCGAGACCGAGCAGCTGGCGGCCGGTGAGCGTCTCCCCCGCGATGAGCGCGCCGAGCAGCACTCCCGTGACCGGGTTGAGGAGGCCGATGAGCCCCACCGTCGCCGGGCCCAGGTGGCGCAGTCCGCTGAACCAGGCGAGGAACGCGACCGCGGTCGCGATCACGGTGACATAGGCGAAGCCCGCGATCGCGGGGCCGTCGAGTGCGGGAGGCGCACCCTCGAACACGAGCGCGAGCGGGAGCATCAGGAGGCCGCCGGCGATCAGCTGCCAGGACGTCGCGGAGAACACGTCCACCTCCCCCTCCCAGCGCGTCGCGAGCACGTAGCCCACGGACGACAGCAGCATGGCCGCGATCGCGGCGACCACGCCGAGCGGATCGACGGCCTTCGCGGCGCCCAGCAGCATCACGGCCACGCCGATCGCCCCGGCGATGCCGCCCGCCAGCGCGAGGAGCCGCGGGCGCTGGCCCAGCACCAGCCAGGCGAGACCCATCATGGCGAGCGGCGAGGCCGCCATGACGGTGGAGGCGACGCCCGACGGCAGCAGGCGGGCGACGGCGTAGACGAGGGCGAAGAACCCGCCCGAGGTCAGGACGCCGAGCACCGCCGACCTCCACCACCACGCCCCGCGCGGGAGGCGGCGCTTGACCAGCAGGAGGAGGAGTCCGGCCGGAAGCGCGCGGAGCACCGCGCCAGACAGCGGCTCTCCCGGGAGGACGGCCCGGGTGACGACGTAGGTGGAGCCCCAGGCGATCGGGGCGATGGCGGTGAGGGCGACCCAGCCCCATTTAGCTTCCATGGAAGCTACTTTAGCTTCCTCGGAAGGTATTGTGAAGGCATGGAGAAGTCGATCCCGGCACACCCCGATCACGTCGCGCGCATCCAGCAGGAATGGCGCCGCGAACGTCCCGACCTCGACGTGTCGCCGCAGGGTGTCATCGGCCGGTTGCATCGCGTGGCCGCCCGGCTGACCGAGGAGCTCGCCACCGTCTACGCCGAGCACGGCCTCGGAGAAGGTGATTTCGACGTGCTCGCCGCCCTCCGGCGCGCGGGCGAACCCTTCGAGCGCACGCCCGGAGAGCTCGCCGAGCACACCATGGTCACGACCGGAGGCATGACGAAGCGCCTCGACCGGCTGGAGCACGCCGGGCTCGTCGCCCGGCGCGCGGCAGACGGCGACGGGCGCGGGAGGGTCGTCGCGCTGACGCCGCTCGGCCGCACGACGATCGACGCCGCGTTCACGGCCCACATGGCGAACGAGAAGCGCCTCCTGGACGAGCTCGCGCCCGACGACGCCCGCGCGCTGGAGGGCATCCTGACCCGCTGGCTCGGGACGCTGGAGGGGTGAGCGGGCGCGGTGGTGCGGTGTACGCGCCGCCCGCCCGCCCGCCCGCGAAGGGTGAGTTGTTGCGGGTAAAGGGGGCCCGATACCCGCAACTACTCGCACCTCGCGAGACGCTGCGTGGGGGGGCTCCCGCGGGGTGTGGAGAGGCTCCCGCGAAGGGTGAGTAGTTGCGTGTAAACGGGGCCGAATACCCGCAACTACTCTCACCTCGCGAGACGCTGCGTGGGGGGGGGGGGGCTCCCGCGAAGGGTGAGTAGTTGCGGGTAAGGGGGGCCGAATACCCGCAACTACTCGCACCTCGCGAGGCGCGGGTGTGGAGAGGGTCCCGCGAGGGGTGACTAGTTGCGGGTGACGGGGGCCCAGCACCCGCGACTAGTCACGTCTCGCGAGATGCGGCGGCGGGTGCGGGAGTGCGCGCAGTCAGAGCGTCGAGCACCGCGCGCGCCACGCGGTCGTTCTCGCGGAAGGCCAAGGCGTTCGTGCCCGGGCGCGAGAAGGCGCCCGCGAAAGGCGCGGTCGTGAAGGGGCCGATCGCCCAGCGGGCGGGATGCGGCGAGCTGTCCGGGCGCAGCAGCCGGGAGTCCTCGGTCGAGACACGCACCTGGCCGTGGCGCACCGACCCGGCGCCCGAGGCGACGAGGTCGAGCAGCGCGGGTTCGTCGCTCGTCTCGGCGCTGGCGACCGGCAGCCAAGCGTCGATCAGGGCCGTGACCTCCGTCTCATCCGGAACGCTCGCGCTCCCGACCCGGAACATTCCGGCCTCCTCGTCAGCCGTCACCCGGATCCCGGCGCCGGCGAAGCGGACGATCCCGGCCTCCGACAGCGCGATGAGCTCCTCCAGCCGATGCCCGGGAGGTCCGGAGGCGACGTAGCTGAAGTACCCCGGCCACCACCCGACCACGTCGCGACGGCGCGACTCCTCGGTCCAGAGCTCACCCGCGAGGTGCGGGGCGATCGCGAAGAGCGCGTGCAGCAGGGCCGTGAAGAGTCCGAGGGTCGCGCTGTGGTCCGGGTGGGTGCGGTGGTGCAGATCGGTGCGGAGATGGGTGCGGACCCACTCCTGCACGGCCTCGGCGTCGTCGAACCGGGCGCCGTCGAGGGGCCGGTCGAACGCGTCCAGGTGCAGGGCGTCGTCGGGATGCCGCAGGGCACGCGCGACCAGCGCGCGGTAGCCGCCACCCTCCGGTCCGACGCGATCGAGCTCGGCGACGAACGTGGACCACGGGAGGCGGACCCGCTCGGGATGACCGGTGAACAACTCGCGGTAGTAGCCGTGCACGAGCTCCCGGGCGATCAGCGGCCAGACGTCGTCGCGGAAGTCGAGCCGCTCCGGCGAGGCGGCCAGCGCCGCCACGGCCTCCGGCGTCAGATGGCGGAGCGCGGGAGGCTCGCCGACCAGCTGCGACGAGATCTTCGACCGGTACGGGACGCCGCGGCGCGAGCCGATCAGGAGGTGCGGCTCCAGGCCGCTCGAGACGTAGCGCAGGCCGGCGCCGGCGTCGCGCACGAAGAGGCCTCCCCGCCCCTCCGTCAGCAGCACGATCAGATCCACCGCGGCCAGGCCGAAGCCGCGCACCGCGACAGTGCGGCCGGCTCCGAACGCGTCAAGGTCAGCGTCGGCGGTGAAGGCGGGGGCGAGGTAGTCGAGGCGGTGCCGGGCGGCGAACGCCTCGAACTCCGCCGACTCCCCCACCGGCTCGCTTCCCGCGTGGCCCAGCGCGTAGACGACCGCGTCGACGGTCAGGCCGGCGCCGCTCGCGAGATGGACTGTCTGCGGACCCTCCACACCCTCCACCGCGCGCACGCGGTCGCGATGGAGGACGACGGTCACGCCGGTGTCGAGAGCGGCGACGGCCCGGCGGAGGAACCAGTCCAGGTAGTGGCTCTGCAGCCGCCGCGTCGGGAAGTCCCCGCGCCGCAGACCGCGCAGTTCGGCCGCCACGAGCGGGTCCTCGATCTGGGCATCGTCGAGGGATCCGGCCCGCACGGCCTCCACCCACTCCAGCAGCGACGGCCCTGGTCGCACCGGTCCCTCGATCGTGCACGAGTCGTCGGTGAACATCGTGACGTCCTCGACCATCGAGTTGAGCTTGAGGAGGGGCGACTGGTCGCGCCGCCAGATGCGACCGGCTCCGTGCGGGAACGGGTCGATCAGGTGCACGGTCACCGCGGGCCGATCGTCGCGCACCGACCGCGCGGCGGCGAAGCGCTCCAGCCAGCCCGCGGCGCGCGGACCGGCTCCGACGAGGGCGACGGAGGCGGGCGGGGCGGTGGACGGCATCCGAGCAGCGTCGCCCGCCGACAGCCTGCTGCCAAGCCTCCGTTTCGCCGTGTGACGCCCGCGTCGCAAACCGTAACGGGAGCTCCCGCCCGCTTGACGGCCGCCCGTACGGTCGTCGGCAACCGTTCCGCTCCCCATCCGATTGGAGGCCCGTCGATGACCACATCCCCCGTCATCGCCGACGAGTTCCGGTACGTCGACGCCACCGACGAACTGGCCCGACCGCTGCTCGCCGAGCTCGAACTCGAGTACGACACCCGGTACGGCGACTTCTTCGGCGAGCGCGCCTCGACCGAGCTGAGCCGCTACCCCGCCGAGGAGTTCGCGGCGCCGCACGGCGCCTTCGTCGTGCTGCTCCGTGACGGGACGCCCATCGCGGGCGGCGCGTTCAAGCGCTACGACGAGAGCACCGCCGAGCTCAAGCGCATCTGGACGAGCTCGGCCCATCGCCGCGAGGGTCTCGGGCGCCGGGTCGTCGCCGAGCTGGAGTCCGAGGCCGTGCGCCGCGGCTACACCCGGGTGTATCTCACCACCGGGCCGCGCCAGCCGGAGGCGAAGGGCCTGTACCTCGCCGCGGGGTACACCCCGCTGTACGACCCGGCGCTGACCGCCGAGGAGGTCGGCATCCACCCGTTCGAGAAGACGCTGTCGGCGCGCTCCGCAGGCGGCCGACGATGAGCGCGACCACGACGGCCGCGCCGGCGACGGCGGACGCCGCAGTCACCGCCCCGGGATCGACGCTCTCCGGACGCGCGCCCCTCCCCGACTCCGCCGCCCTGCGCCGCCTGGCCGACCGTCCGGTCCTCGCCCTCCGCCACCCCGGCCGGTGGCTGGGCGCCGCCCTGGTGCTGCTGCTGCTGGTGAACGCCGGGCAGTCGCTCTTCACCAACCCGTCGTGGGAGTGGGCGAAGGTCGGAAAATGGCTGTTCAGCCCCGCGATCCTGACGGGACTCCAGCTCACCCTCACCGCCACCGCGATCAGCGCCGTCGTAAGCTTCGTCGGCGGTGTCGTCATCGCGCTGGGCCGCCTGTCGCCCAACCCGGTGCTCAACACGGTCAGTTGGCTGTACGTCTGGCTGTTCCGCTCGGTGCCGCTGATCCTCGTGCTGATCTTCCTGTACAACCTGGGCAGCCTCTACCCGTCGATCGGGATCGGGATCCCGTTCGGCCCCCAACTCACGGTGCCGACGGTGACGGTGCTCTCCGATCTGACGCTCGGCGTGATCGGCCTGAGCCTGAGCGAGATCGCGTACGCCTCCGAGGTCGTCCGCGCCGGCGTGCTCGCCGTGGACCCGGGCCAGCAGGAGGCCGCGAAGGCCCTCGGCCTCTCCCGCGGCCGGCAGTTCCGCCGGGTCATCCTCCCCCAGGCGCTGCGGTCGATCGTTCCCGCGTACGTCAACCAGATCATCGGCCTCCTGAAGGCCAGCTCCCTGCTCTTCTACGTCTCGCTGCTCGACCTGTTCGGCGTCGTCCAGAGCATCGGCAGCACGAACCCCGGCGACATCATCCCGCTGCTGGTCGTCGCCACCATCTGGTACCTGGTCCTGACCAGCGTCGTCTCGACCATCCAGTACTACATCGAGCGCTACTACGCCCGCGGATCGGTGCGCGCCCTGCCGCCGACCCCCCTGCAGCGCGTGCGCACCTGGGCACGCGGGATCGGACCGACGATATGAGCGCCGGCATCGAGATCGCCAACGCGACCAAGGCCTTCGGAGATCATCCCGTGCTGCGCGGGATCGACCTCACGATCGAGGCGGGCACGGTCACGGTCGTGCTCGGCCCGTCCGGCTCGGGCAAGTCCACGCTGCTGCGCGCCATCAACCACCTGGAGCCGCTCGACGAAGGCTATGTGGTCGTGGGCGGCGAGCTGATCGGCGTGCACGTGCACCGCGGCCGGCTGAAGGAGCTCAGCGAGCGCCGCATCCTCGCCCAGCGTGCCCGGATCGGATTCGTCTTCCAGAGCTTCAACCTCTTCCCGCACCTGACGATCCTCGAGAACGTGACCGAGGCCCCGATCGCGCACGGCGTCGCACCGGCGGCCGCCCGGGAGCGGGCCCGCACCCTCCTGGCGCGTGTCGGCCTCGCCGAGAAGGAGGCGGCGTACCCCCGCCAGCTCTCCGGCGGCCAGCAGCAGCGCGTGGCGATCGCCCGGGCGCTCGCCCTGGAGCCCGAGGTGCTGCTCTTCGACGAACCGACCAGCGCGCTCGACCCCGAACTCGTCGGCGAAGTGCTCGCGGTCATCCGCTCGCTCGCCGGCAGCGGCGCCACCCTCGTGGTCGTCACGCACGAGATCGGCTTCGCCCGGGAGGTGGCCGACCGCGTCGTCTTCCTCGACGACGGCGTCGTGGTCGAGGAGGGCACCCCGGCCGACGTGCTCGACCACCCGCGCGAGAAGCGCACCAGAGAGTTCCTGAGCCGCGTGCTCTGAACACCACCCGCACACCGCCAACCGCACCCTGGAGAAACCCATGACACAGCACATCCCCCGGCGCCGCCGACGGACCATCGCGTCCGCCGCGCTCGTCGCCACCGCGCTCATCGCCTCCCTCGCGGCCTGCTCCGGACAGGCGTCGGCGAGCGGCACGAGCGACGGATCCGACAGCGTCACCGTCGGCGCCCACTCGAACGGCGTCGCCACCGAGACCACGGTCGAGCTGAAGCAGGTCGACAGCATCCGCGACACCCTGCCCGAGAGCGTGAAGAAGAGCGGCAAGCTGGTCGTCGGTCTCGGCGCGCTGCCCTCCGGCTTCCCGCCCATCACCTACATCGGCGACGACCAGAAGACGTACACCGGCACCGACCCCGACCTGGCGCGCCTCGTCGCGAAGGTGCTCGGCCTCCAGCCGGAGTTCAAGAACGCCACCTGGCAGAACCTTTTCGTCGGCATCGACAACGGGACCATCGACACCGGCTTCTCGAACATCACGGTGACCGAGGAGCGCAAGCAGAAGTACGACTTCGCCTCCTACCGCCAGGACATCCTCGCGTTCGCCGTGCTCAAGAAGAACACCTGGCAGTTCGACGGCGACTACGAGAACCTCGCCGGGCTGACGGTCGCGACCGACCGCGGCACCAACCAGGAGAAGATCCTGCTCGAGTGGCAGCAGAAGCTCCAGGCCGAGGGCAAGACGCTCGACGTCAAGTACTACCCGGACACCAATGCGGTGTACCTCGCGCTGAACTCGGTCAAGATCGACGCCTACTTCACGCCGAACCCCTCCGTCGCCTACCAGGAGACGCAGACCGCGAAGACCGCCAACCCCATCCGCACCGCCGGCACCTTCTCGGGCGCGGGCGAGACCGTGAAGGGCCTCATCGCCGCCACGTCGAAGAAGGGCAGCGGACTCGCCGAGCCGGTCGCGGCGGCGCTGAACTACGTCATCGAGCACGGTCAGTACGCGAAGGTCTTGAAGGCATACAACCTCGCGAACGAGTCCGTGCCGACCTCCGAGGTCAACCCCGCGGGGCTCCCGCTGAGCAACCAGTGACACCGCGCGGGCGGCCCGGTCGCCTCCTGCGGCCGGGCCGCCCGCAACAGGCCGTCATCTACCTGGCGACCGACCCCGCGAGGAGGGTAGAAACGAGCGATCATGTCGCGCATCTTCACGAGTAAATTCAACCCCGGCAAAGCCCGGTGGGAGCTGGTGGTCAGCCCCCGGGGCGACGTGTACGCCTTCCCGCTCACGCTGCCCATCGCCCAGCGCCAGGTCCTGGGCGGCCACAAGCGGTATCTGGTCGGCAAGGTCGAGCGCGGCAGCGCAGCGTGGACGGCGGCCGGCCCCTCCGGGCTCGTCTACGGCACGACCTTCCCGTCGCTGCCGTCGGCCCTGGAGGCGATCGCCGACGAGGTCGACCTGGCGCCGGTCCCGTAGCGCTCGCCCGACGCGGCGCGCGGAACGGAGGATGGATCGGCCCCGCGGGGCCGGTTCTCCTCCGTTCCCGGCGTTTCGGGTCCCTTCGCGACCCGATCTCCTCCCGTGGCCACGTCGTGGGCAACGGAGGAGTTTTCGCTCGACACGCCGGCCGCGGGCCGGTAACGGAGGGGATCCTGAGCCGTTGGGCCCGGATCTCCTCCGTCGGCGACCGAGCGGATCAGGCGGACTTGAGGAGGGCGTCCTCGAGGGCGACCCAGGGCAGCATGGCGCACTTGACGCGGGTGACGTACTTGGAGACGCCGGCCAGCGCGACCGCGTCGCCGAGCACCTCGTCGTCGCCCTCCAGGGCGCCCTTGGAGTGCATCAGCTCGCGGAACGCGGCGACCGCCTCCGCCAGCTGCGCGCGGTCGACATCGTGCACGAGGTCGCTCAGGAGGGACGCCGACGCGGTCGAGATCGAGCAGCCGTGACCCTCCCAGCTGATCGCTGTGATGCGGCCGTCGGCGGCGGGATGCACGCCGACGGTGACCTCGTCGCCGCAGGTCGGGTTGAGCTGGTGCGAGCTCGCGGCCGCGTCGTCGCGCAGGCCGTAGCCGTGCTTCTCGCGTGCGTGATCGAGGATCACCTGCTGGTAGAGGTTCTGCAGATCGCTGGAGGTCATGCGGCCACTCCGAAGAAGGCGCGGGCGTCGGCGACGGCGGCGACGGCCGCATCCACCTCGTCCGCGGTGTTGTACAGGTAGGTGCTGATGCGCGTGCTCGCGGTGGCGCCGAAGCGGCGGTGCACGGGCTGCGCGCAGTGGTGGCCGACGCGCACGGCGATGCCGCGGTCGTCGAGGAACTGGCCGACGTCGTGCGAGTGGATGCCCTCGACGACGAAGCTGGCGAGGCCGACCCGCGGCGTTCCCGCACCCGGGCCGAGTACGCGGACGCCGGGGATCTCGTCGAGCGCGGCGAGCATCCGCCCGCCCAGCGCCTCCTCGTGCTCGGCGATGGCGGCCATCCCGACCGCGTCGAGGTAGTCGACGGCCGCGGCGAGCGCGACCGCCTGCGAGACGCGCTGCGTGCCCGCCTCGAAGCGCTGCGGCGCCGGGAGGTACTCGGCGCCCTCGAGTGTGACGGTCGTGATCATGGAGCCGCCGGTGAGGAAGGGCGGGAGCGCGTTCAGGAGGTCGGCGCGGCCGTAGAGCGCGCCGACGCCGGTGGGGCCGAGCATCTTGTGGCCGGAGAAGACCGCGAAGTCGACGTCGAGCGCGGCGACGTCGACCGGCAGGTGCGGGACGGACTGGCAGGCGTCGAGCACGACCAGCGCGCCGTGCTCGTGCGCGAGCGCGACCAGCTCGGCGACGGGGGCGATCGCGCCCAGCACGTTGGAGACGTGGGCGAACGCCACGACCCGGGTGCGCGGGCCGATCAGCTCGGCGGCCTGGTCGAGGCGCAGGGTGCCGTCGTCGTGGAGGCCGATGATGCGGAGGGTCGCACCGGTGCGCGCGGCGAGCTCCTGCCACGGCACGAGGTTGGCGTGGTGCTCGGCCTCGGTGGCGACGATCTCGTCGCCGGGCCCGAGCCGGAAGCGCGCCGACTCCGCACCGCCGCGGCCGAGGGAGGCGTTCGACATCCCGTACGCGATGAGGTTCAGCCCTTCGGTGGCGTTGGAGGTCCACACCAGCTCGTCGGGGCGCGCTCCGACGAAGCGCGCGACGCGTTCGCGGGCCTCCTCGAACAGCTCGGTGGCCTCGCCAGCGACCGTGTGGGCGCCGCGATGCACCGCCGAGGTGTAGGTCTCGGCGAAGGCGCGTTCGGCGTCGAGCACCTGGCGGGGCTTCTGGGAGGTGGCCCCGGAGTCGAGGTAGACGAACGGGTGGCCGTTGACCTCGCGGGCGAGGATCGGGAAGTCCGCGCGCAGGCGGGCCGTGTCGAGGATGTCGGTGCGCATACGGTCCTCAACCATACAAGCGGCTCCTGCAATCCCGCCGTGCGTTCTGCAACCCGCGTGACCCCGGATGACGGGGGTTACGCCGCGTGTCGGCGACTCTTGCCCGCCCCCGGTGGGCCGCCGGTAGCGTCCTGCGGCATGAGCATCGCATCCGACATCGACACCACCGCCTTCGCGGCCGCGTGGCACGCCTGGCACGACGCGCACGAGGCCGCGCGCGCCGACGCCCACGGCTTCCTCGCCATCACCTCCCTCCGCTGGCTGACCGCGGAACCGGAGCGCTTCGACGACGTGCCCGGCGCGTGGTCGACGGGCGAGGACGGCCCGGTCGTGCAGCTCGCCGACGGCGAGCAGCTGATCGTCGACGGCGCCCTCGTCACCGGCCGGTACGCCTTCGGGCCGATCGCGGAGCGGGACCAGCGGATCGTCTCGTTCGGCGACGCGGTGGTGGAGGTCGCACGCCGCGGCGGGTCCGACATCGTCCGCCCGCGGCATCCCGACGCCCCCATCCGCTCCGCGTACGAGGGCACGCCGACCTACGCGCCCGACGAGCGGTGGGTGATCGCCGGCCGGTTCGAGCCGTTCGCCGAGCCCCACGACGTCACCGTCGGGTCGGTGGCGGAGGGCCTGGAGCACGTGTACGCCGCACCGGGCGAGGTCGTCTTCGAGCACGACGGCGCCGAGCACCGGCTGACGGCCTTCGACGGACGGACCCCAGGTGCCCTCCACGTCCTGTTCCTGGATGCGACGAGCGGCGTCACGACGTACGCCGCGAACCGCTCGCTCGCCGTCGCGGCTCCCGCGGCCGACGGCTCGGTCGTGCTCGACTTCACGCGCGCCGTCAACCTCCCGTGCGCTTACACCGATTTCGCCACCTGCCCGCTGCCGCCGGCCGGCAACCGCCTGCCGTTCGCCGTGACGGCCGGCGAGCGCATCCCCGTCGAGCGCGGCGGAGAACGGGGCCACGCATGACCGGCCTCGTGCTCGGCGTCGAACTCGACGGCGACGGCGCGCATCCCGCCGCCTGGCGTGCCGCGTCGCACGCTCCCGCTGATCTGCTCTCGGGGTCGGTCGTCGCAGGGCGGGCGCAGCTCGCCGAGCGCGCGGGGTTCGCCTTCGCGACGTTCGACGACGCCCCCATCGCGCCCGGCCACCCCGGCGGTCCGCAGGCGCGCCTGGACGCGGTGCTCCGCGCGGCCTACGCGGCGCCGCTGACCTCCGCGATCGGCCTCGTCCCGACGGTCCACGGCGTGTACGGCGAGCCCTTCCACGTCGGCACCCAGCTCGCCAGCCTCGACTACGCATCCCACGGGCGCGGCGGCTGGCTGGTCGCGGCCGACCCCGACGCCCGTGCCGCCGCCGTGTTCGGCCGTCCGTCCGTCTCCGCGTCCGTCGCGGTCGACCGCGCCGCCGACGCCGTGGAGGTGTCGCGCCGCCTCTGGCTGTCCTGGGAGGCGGACGCGGTCATCGCTGACGTGCCCACCGGTCGCTACCTCGACCGCGACCGCGTGCACCACATCGACTTCGCCGGGGACGACTACCGCGTGACGGGTCCGTCCATCGTGCCGCGGCCTCCGCAGGGCCTGCTGCCGGTCTTCGGGCCAGTCGGCCGGTCCCCAGTTCTTCGCCCGGATGCCCGTCGGCGGTGTGACGTCCCGGCGGGCGACGCCCACGGGGGCGTCGGTGCGCGGGACGGCGAGGCGTGCGCCCAGCTCGGTCATGCGTGCTCCGTTCGATCGATGGCGGGTGAGGCGGCGGCGATGCCGGTCACAGGTAGTCCCCGGTCCAGTGGAAGGCGCGGGGATGGTCGAGGGTCTCGCGCACCGTCGCGGCGTCGGCGTCGAGCGGGTGGAACATCCCGGTGTCGTCGGGAACCGGGACCGGGTCGGCGACGATCCGCGCGACGAGGTCGTCGTACGGCGCGCCGGTCGGGACCTCGATGGACACCGTCGCTGCTCCGGCGCGCACGAGCTCGTCGCGGATCACGTGCCCCAGGGCTGCGAGCGCGGCGCGGTCGCCCGCCGCCTCCAGCAGCGCCGGTTCGTCGCCGACCCGCGTGACCGCGTACGCCGCCGGGGTGCCGTCGGGCCCGTCGAGCAGGTGGATGCGGCAGCCGGCGTACCACGAGAGGGCGCGACGCCAGCCGAGCGCGTCGCGGACGGCGGTCAGCGGCCGGTCCGCGTCGCGGTCGTGCAGGGCGGCGATTCCGGGAGCGGCGAGCAGCTCCGAGTTCGGCGCCGTGACGCGCGGGACCCGGGTGTCGATCGTGCGCCTCAACTACGCCGTCGACCTGCGCTACGGCGTGCTCGCCGACATCGGGTCGACCGTGCTGTCGGGGGCGCCGGTCGATCTGACGACGGGCGCCGTGAACGTCGTGTGGCAGGGCTACGCGAACGAGGTCGTGCTGCGGTCGCTCGGGCACGCCAGCGACGCCGTCTTCACCGTCAACCTGACCGGTCCCGAGCTGCTGAGCGTGCGGGGCATCGCCGAGCGCTTCGGCGCGCTGTTCGACCGCGAGGTCTCCTTCGTGGGCGAGCCCGCGCCGTCGGCGCTGCTCAACAACGCCGGGCGCTGCTTCGAGCTGTTCGGCTACCCGACGGTCCCGGCCGGGACGCTGATCGAGTGGCAGGCCGGCTGGCTGCGGGAGGGGCTCCCCACCTCGGGGAAGCCGACCAAGTGGGCCGTCCGGGACGGGAAGTTCTGATGGGCGCGGAGCTCCTCGCCGAGGGACTCGTCGTCCCGGCGCATCCCCTCGCCCTCACGGCGGAACGCCGGCTCGACGAACGCCGCCAGCGCGCCCTGACCCGCTACTACCTGGCGGCGGGCGCGGGCGGGATCGCCATCGCGGTGCACACGACGCAGTTCGAGATCCATGAGCCGGACCGCGGACTCCTGGAGCCCGTGCTCGCGCTCACGGCCGACGTGCTGGACCGCGAGGCGGACCGGGACCTGGTGCGCATCGCCGGCGTCGTCGGACCCACCGCGCAGGCGGTCGCCGAGGCCGAGCTCGCCGCCCGGCTCGGCTACGACGCGGTGCTGCTGAGCCCGCGCCTGGCCGGGGCGACGGAGGACGCGCTGATCGAGCGCGCCCGTGCGGTCGGCGAGGTGCTGCCGGTGATCGGCTTCTACCTGCAGGAGGCGATCGGCGGCCCCGTGCTCTCGCGCGACTTCTGGCGGCGGTTCGCCGATCTGACCGCCGTGGTCGCCGTGAAGGCGGCGCCGTTCGACCGGTACCGCACCATCGAGCTCGTCCGCGGGGTGGGGGAGTCCGACCGCGCTTCCGACGTCGCGCTCTACACCGGCAACGACGACGCGATCGTCGCCGACCTCACTGCGGTGCACCGGGTGCAGACCGCGACCGGCACGCGGGAGCTGCGCTTCCGCGGCGGCCTGCTCGGCCAGTGGGCCGTGGGCACCCGCGCAGCCACCGGCGTGCTCGCCCTCGCGAAGCGGGCGCAGGCCGGCGACGCCGCCGCGGCCCTCGAGCTCGCGGACCTCGCCGCCGATCTGACCGACCTGAACGCGGCGGTCTTCGACCCCGCCAACGGGTTCGCCGGCGTGATCGCCGGAGTCCACGAGGTGCTGCGCCAGCAGGGGCTCCTGGAGGGGATCTGGTGCCTGGACCCGGAGGAGACGCTCTCGCCGGGGCAGGCGGCGGAGATCGAGCGGGTGCGCCTGGCCTACCCGCGGCTCAGCGACGACGCGTTCATCGCCGAGCACCGGGACGAGTGGCTGCGCTGATGGCCGCTCCCGTCGTGCTCGTCGCGGTGCCCGCCGCGCTGCGTCCGCAGTTCTTCGCCGACGGCGACGAGCGACGGCTCGCGGAGGCGGCGGAGCGGCTCGGGGGAGCGCTCGCCGTGACTGAGTCGCTCGGCGACGCGCTGACGCAGCTCGACCTCGCGGCCGTGCGCGTTCTCGTCGTCGCGTGGGGCGTCCCGCCGCTCGATGCGGACCTCCTGGACCGGTTGCCAATGCTGGCGGTCGTGGCGCACTGCGGCGCGAGCATCCGGCCGTTCGCGACCCCGGAGCTGTTCGCGCGCCGTGTGCTCGTCACGCAGGCGGGCGCGGCGATGGCGCGGTCGGTCGCCGAGGTGTCGCTTGCGTTCACGCTCGCGCTGCTCCACCGCCTCCCGCGCTTCGATCACGCGCTGCACGCCGGTGCCGAGTGGGAGGCGGCGGAGAGCGCGCCTGTGCAGCACGAACTGCTCGACGCCCCGATCGGAGTCGTGGGCGCCTCCCGCACCGGCCGCGCGTACCTGGGACTGCTGGGCGCGCTCGGCGCCCGCCCGCTGCTCGCGGACCCGACGATCGATGCCGGCGAGGCGCTGGCGCTCGGCGCAGAGCTGGTGACGCTCGACACGCTGCTCGCGAGCAGCCGCATCGTCGCGCTGCACGCCCCGAGCCTGCCCGAGACCGATCGGATGATCGGCGCGCGCGAGCTCGCCCTGATGCCCGACGGTGCGGGCCTCGTGAACACGGCGCGCTCGTGGCTGGTCGACGAGGATGCCCTGCTCGCCGAGCTGCGCAGCGGTCGCCTCGATGCCGCGATCGACGTCTTCGACGACGAGCCGCTGCCCGTCGACAGCCCCTTCCGCACGCTCCCGAACGCGCTGCTCGTGCCGCACAAGGCCGCCGGAACGCGGGAGGGGCGGCTGCGACAGGGCGCGACCGTCGTGGACGAGGTCGAGCGGTACGCCGCGGGCCGTCCGCTCGAGCACGCCGTCAGCGAGCAGGACCTGGAGCGGATGGCGTGAGCGGGCCGACGGTGGCGTTCGCGGGTGCGGCGCACTCCCATCCCTTCGCGGACGCGGCGAACCTGAGCGCCCGCGGCGCGACGGTGACCGGTATATGGGAGATGGACGATGCCGGGCGGCGCCGCGATTTCGCGACACGGTTCGGAGCGACCGAGCACGACACGCTCGAGCAGCTGCTCGCCGACCGTCCAGACCTCGTCGTCGCCACGCCCCGGACCCCCCGCGCCCCCGAGGTGCTGGCGGCCTGTACCGCGGCGGGGATCCCCGTCTTCTTCAACAAGACCGTCGCCGCCTCCGTGGGCGCGCTGACGACGTTCGACGCGGCAGCCGCGTCAGGAGCGCGCGTCGCGTCGTCGTCCGTGCTGCGCTTCGCACCGGCGGTCGTCGCCTTCGCCGCCGGCCTCGCCGGCAGCCGGGTGCGGGCGGTGGAGGTGATCGCGCAGCACGACATCGCAGGCTTCCTCGTGCCCGAGCGCGCCTGGCAGGACGATCCGGCCGGCGGCGGTGGCACCCTGCTCTCGATCGGCGTGCACGCTGTCGATCTCGTGGATGCGGTCCTCCCGGCCGGGGAGGCTGCGCCGCTTGCGGAGGCGACGCTGGTCGACGCCCACGCGACGGCCGGTGACCTCGTAACCCGGTCGGAGGTGGTCGCCGTCGTGCGAGCGGAGACGGCCGGCGGCATCCCCGTCACCGCGACCGTCAGCGGTGTGCCGGGTCCGGACCGGTACGCGGTGCGCGTCGTGGCCGACGACGGCCTGCACGAGCTGGCGCTCGGCGACGGCGACGACCTCGGCTACGCCGGTCTGGCCGATGCGCTGCTGGCCTTCGCGACGGGAGGGCCTTCGCCCGTTCCCTGGCACCGCACCTCCGCCGGCTACCGGCTGCTGCTCGCCGCTGCGGCGCGCACGCGCGGAACGGAGGACGTCGCATGACGGAGATCCGCGTCGCGACGGCCGCCGACGAGCCGGGAATCCTGGCGGTGTGGGACGAGGCCTTCGGCGAGCCCGGCATGGCCCCGCGTTGGTGCCTCGACCCGAACCGTCGCTCCTGGACCCTCGTCGCCGTCGACGGGGCCGACGTGCTCGGCGCGGTCTCCCTCGTCGACCAGCGGCGGCGCAGCGCGAACGGCCGGATCGCCCCCGTGCTCGGCCTCGCCAACGTCGGCGTCGCCGTGTGCGCCCGCGGGCGGGGGCTCGCTCGTGCCATGACCGACGCGTCCGTCGCGTTCGGGCGCCGTGCCGGCTACGACTGGTCCCTGCTCTTCACCGGGACGCCCGGTGTCTACGCTCCGAGCGTGTCGCACGCGAACGACGCCGACGCCGACCGCGCCGCCGACCCCGCCGTCTGACGCTCGCGGCCGGCGGAGTCCGCCGTCAGGCGAACAAGTCGCCGACCGGCAGCCGCTTCTCGGCCTGGAACGTGTCCTCGGCGCGACCCAGCGCCCAGTAGGCGGACAGGGAGAAGTCGTCGCGGGTGAGGCCCCAGCCCTGCAGCACGGCGCGGATGCCCTTCATCGCGGTCCGCTCGCCGTGGGCGAAGACCTTCACGGCTCCGGTCGGGCGCGGGAGAGCCTGGGCCGCCTCCACCAGCCGCTCCCCCGCCGCCGCGTCGTCGCGGTGCACCCAGCGCACCTCGATGCCCTCCGGGTGCACGAACGGCAGTCGATCCGTGGCGCCGCCGACCTCGATCAGCGCGAGGCCCCGGGCGTGCGCGGGCATCGCTTCAAGCGCGGCCGCGATCGCAGGGAGCGCGCTCTCATCGCCGATCAGCAGGTGCTCGACCGCCTCGTCGTCGCTCGGCGCGTACATCCCGCCCGGGCCCGAGAGCGCCAGGAGGTCGCCGGGCTGCGCGGAGGCCGCCCACGGTCCGGCGATCCCCTCGTCCCCGTGCACCACGAAGTCGATCGCCAGCGTCTTCTCCGCGGCGTCGAGCGCGCGGACCGTGTAGGTGCGGCGCACCGGCACATCCTCGGGCGCGAGCTCGGCCCGCAGCGCCTCCAGGTCGTACGGCGGACGCAGGCCGAGCCCGGGCTTGGCCATCAGCAGCTTGACGTACTTGTCCGTCTTCGCGAGCGTCACCGGATCCGCCTCCGCCACGAAGGCGTCGAACGCCGGGCCGCCGACCACCACGCGCACGAGGTGCGGCGTCAGCCGTTCGGTGCGCACCACCTCGAAGACGTGCTGGCTGCGCGCCGGGCGCGGAGGACGGGTGTCGGAGCGCGGAAGGGTCATGATTTCGATCGTATCGCGCATGTATTTCGGTATGCCGAGTGCCCACTACTGTCGAACCATGCGCCTCGGAGTCCTCGACGTCGGTTCGAACACCATCCACCTCCTCGTCGTCGACGCGCACCCCGGCGCGCGCCCGATCCCCGCCGCCACGCACAAGTCCGTGCTGCGTCTCATGCGCTACATCACCGCGGACGGAGCCATCAGCGACGAGGGCTGCGCCGCGATCCTCGACGCCATCGCAGCCGCCATGCGCGTCGCCGGGCAGGAGGGCATCGAGGAGCTCCTCCCCTTCGCCACCTCCGCCATCCGGGAGGCCGCCAACGGTCCCGAGCTGCTGGAACGCATCCGCACCGAGACCGGCGTCGACCTGCAGGTGCTCTCGGGCGAGGACGAGGCGCGCCTGACCTTCCTGGCCGTGCGCCGCTGGTCGGGCTGGTCGTCCGGCAGCATCCTCCTGCTCGACATCGGCGGCGGCTCGCTCGAGATCGCGTCCGGATCGGACGAGTACCCCGAGGTCGCCGTCTCCGTGCCGCTCGGCGCCGGCCGCAGCACGATCGGCTTCCTCCCCGACGACCCGCCCCGGGATGACCAGCTCGACGCACTCCGCGACCACGCACGCACGACCCTCGCCGCGGCCGTCGACCGGTTCTCCCGCCGCCGCTCGGACGAGCACGTCATCGGCACCTCCAAGACCATCCGCTCCCTCGCCCGCCTCGCCGGCTCCACCACCGCCGGCCCGGGCGGCACCGAGCGCACGGTGCTCCGCCGCACCGACCTGTCCGACTGGGTCCCGCGGCTGGCGAAGATGAACGCCGAGTCGCGCACCGCCCTGCCCGGCATCACCGCCGACCGCACCTTCCAGATCGTCGCGGGCGGCGTCGTCCTCCGCGAGACCATGCGCGCGTTCGGAGTGGACGAGCTGGAGGTCGTGCCCTGGGCCCTCCGCGAGGGCGTCATCCTCCGCTACCTCGACCACCTCGACTAGCCCCCTCCGCCGAGGTTCACGTCGTTGCGGTCAAAACCCGCGGAATGAACGCCACGACGTGAACCTCGACCGCCGGGATGAGGGTGCACCGGGCGCGCATCGTCTCCCGGTACGACACGAGTCGGCACCCGCGGCCGATCCGCGGCAGCCGCCCGGTCCGTAGCGTTGACGACATGACCACCACAACTGCTCCCACCCCGATCGGCACCGGACGCGGAACCGCGAGCCTCGTGCTCGGAGTCTGCTCCCTGCTGGTCGGCTGGACCTTCTTCGCTCCCGTGATCGGCCTCGTCCTGGGCGTCTCGTCCCGGGGACGCGAGCCCTATGCCCGCGGCCGCGCCGGCTGGGGCATCGCCCTCAACCTGCTCGCCATGGGCGTCTGGATCCTGCTGGCGATCGTCGTGATCGCGCTCGGCGGCTTCGCCGCTGTCCAGAGCCTGATCAACTGACGCCGGATCGCTCAGCGGCGGTGCATCGGCCGCACGCTGAGCGACTCCACCGTCCCCGACGGCGGCAGGTCGACGGCCGTCCGCACGGTCGCGGCCACCATCTCCGGCGTGATCGTGAACGTCGTGTCGTACGCGTGCCCTTCGCGGGCGACCAGCGCCCGCTGCATGTCCGTGTCGACGCGGCCCGGGTGGATGCTGCTGACGCGCACCCCGTGCGGTCGCTCCTCCTCGCGCAGCGCGTCCGTCAGGGCGCGCGCGGCGAACTTCGACGCCGCGTACGGACCTCCGCCCGGTCCGCTCACCAGACCCGATCCGCTGTTGATGACCACGACCAGTCCCTCCGCCGCACGCAGGGCGGGCAGCGCGAGCCGACTGAGCTCCGCCACGGCGAACACGTTCACCTCGAACAGGCGCCGCCAGGTCTCCAAGTCGGTGTCCCCCACCGTCCCGCCGTCCTCGAGTCCAGCCGAGTGGACGAGCACGTCGAGACGTTCCGGCAGGGGCGGCAGCTCCCCAGCGGCCAGGTCGCCGACGAACGGTTCCGCCGACGGCAGCTGCGCCACCACCGCATCCACAGCCTCCGCATCCCGACCGCCGACGAGCACGTGGTGCGTGCGCCCGAGGTCGAGGGCGATGGCCTTGCCGATGCCGCGCGAGGCGCCGGTGACGAGTGCGAGGGGGCGGGAGGTCGACGTCATCCTTCGAGCCTAGGCGGCCGGCCCGGTCGTGATGCTCGCGGCGAACGACGCGACCACGTCGATGTACGGCTTCCCCGCTGCCAGCTGGTTGAAGCGCGCCATCGAGGAGATCGGGTGCTTCTGGCCGCCGTTGAGGTAGAAGATCGAGCCATCGGGCGTGCGGATGAACGCCGTCGCGTCGATCCCCTTCGTGAGCAGAGCGCACGTGAACGTGTCGAGCTCCACGTAGGTGAAGGGGTACTGGGCCAGCAGTGCGGAGCTCACCGCATGGATGCTTCCACCGGCGGAGACATACTTCTGGCTTCCGCAGATCACACCGAAGCCGAGGAGCGTCTTCGACGTCGGGTAGCCGTTCAGCCGGTCGTCGGTGGTGAACGTGAACTGGGTGAACCCGGCCTGCGTCGGCGGATCGAAGCTCGAGAACGGGATCTTGTTGGTCACGCCGTTCACGAGGTAGACCGTGGCATTGCTGGCGTTGCGCACCATCGTCCCGGCCTGGAGGGCGACGGGCCCCTTCGGCAGGGTGGCGATCAGCGCCTGCGGCACCACGGTGATCGTGGGCGTCGCGCCCGCCGACAGCGCGACGAGCGAATCCCACGAACTGATCGGCCGGATGTCGTCCGGCATCACCAGGTAGACCGTCCCGCTCGCCGTCGACATCACCGCGGCGCCGGCTGCGATCGCGGGCTTCGCGGGCGACCCCGTCAGCAGCGACGAGGGGACGGTCAGCGGCTGGAATGCGGCTCCGCCGACGCCTGCCGGCCACGCGTGCAGCCCGTCGGAGGCCACGACCTGGATCGTGGAGCTTCCGCTGGCCTTCACGGCGCCGGTGTACGGTGCGCCTGCCGGGAGCTGCGCGATGCTCTCGGTCGCCAGCGAGCCGACCGCCTTGCTCGCCAGGCCGATCGTGGTGGCGGCGTTGGCATCGATGGCCGACGCCTTCCCGCCGGTCAGCAGGACGCCCTCGCTGGTTCCGCTGCGCTTCACGTAGACGTCGTCGCGGACGAGGGGTTTCCCGGCCGGCATCGTCGTGAGCGCTGTCGCCGACAGCGTGTTGAAGGAGCCCGTGACCCCGGCCTGCTGCTGGGAGACGGCGTCGAGGACCTCATGGCGCTGGCCGCCCTGGACGTAGAACAGCGGGCCGCCCTTGGAGTTCATGAGCGGGGTGACAGCGGGTCCGGTGGCGAAGCGGGCTGCTTGCGGACTCGTCAGCTGCACGTATCCGCTGGCGTCGCAGGTCCCGCCGTAGTCGGCGACCAGTCCGCACGACCCGAACGGCAGCTTGATGCCGGAGTCGTAGAAGTAGATCGTGCCCTGGGGATCGCGGATGACCCGTCCCGCGACCTGCTTCGTCGCGAATTGATCGAGGTAGCTCTGCGCCACGAAGGCGACCTGCCCCAGCGGCGCGAGCGCCCCGAGTGTCACTCCATTGCTGATCGGGTACTTGTTGGTGCCTGCTATCAGGTAGACGGTTGCGTTGTTCACCGTGCGGGCCAGGCTGGTGCCGAGGCCGTACATCTGGAGGTCGGTGAGCGATCCGTTGAAGACGTCCGAGTCCCCCGGGAAGGGTCCCGTGCTCGAGTACTGCCAGAGGGTGTACGCCGACCACCCTGCCGGCAGCGTGCCCGCGCCGTCAGCGATGTTGTTGGGGTAGCGCGCGATGAAGAGGGGGTGCGCCGAGAACGCGGAGGAGTTACCGGTGCACTGGATCCACCAGTTGGTGGTGGAGTAGATCGCCGGGAGCTTGCCCGTGCGGGCGACGATGGTGTTCGAGAAGTCCTGGATCCACGAGACCATCGCGGCCTGGCTCAGCCCGTAGCAGGTGGCGCCGTAGGGGTTGTACTCGATGTCGAGCAGCGGCGGCATCGTGCGGCCGTCCTGCGTACCCTGTCCGCCGTGGTTCAGGAACCACGTCGCCTGCGCGGCACCGCTCGATGTGTTGGGTGTCGCGAAGTGGTACGCGCCGTGCAGCAGCCCGGCGTTGTACGAGTCGTTGTACTGCTCGGTGAACTGGCTGCTGACGTAGTCGGTGGCCTCTGTCGCCTTCACGTACGTGAAGCGGGCTCCGCTGGCGTAGACGCTCGCCCACGTCGACGCGTTCATGACCTGCCAGCCGCTGACATCCAGCCCGGGGACGCCCGGCGGCGTCGCTGCCGCCTGGACCGCGAAGCTGCGGGCCTTCGACAGCGGCTGCGGCTCGTTGGCCGCGATCGTCGACCCCATGCTGTGGTTGCGCGCTTCGTTCTGGACCGTGAGCGACGGATCCTCGGCCAGCCCGTCGGCCGACGACGCGCCGGGCTCCTGCGCGACCGGAGCCTGCGGATCCGGAGCAGGAGTGGTGCTCGGGTCCGGCGTCGCCGTCGGTGCCGGCGTCGCCGTCGGTGCCGGTGTCGCGGTCGGATCCGGCGTCGCGCTCGCGGACGCTGTCGGCGACGTGTCGGTCGGGGACGCCGCGATCGACGGTGCGGCCGCGGTCAGGACACCCGCGATCATCGCGAGACCGGTGGCGCCGACGACGGCCAGCCGAGTGAAGGAAGGCATGAGCTGATCCCCTTTAGTAGCCGTTTGATGGGCAGACTAATACGTCTACATGCATTCTGCAGTGTCGACGCGCTGATTTCGAAGGGGGCACCTGTCACTCCGGACAGCAAAAAAGCCCCGGATGAACCGGAGCTTGATTTGCTGGGGTACCTGGACTCGAACCAAGAACAACGGTACCAGAAACCGCCGTGTTGCCAATTACACCATACCCCAAGGGCTTCGGGCCTAGACCCGGGCACGAGAAACAACTCTAGCCTACGCGCGCGACGAACTACAAAACGGCGCGCTCGTCGACCTGCATGCCGATCAGATCGCGGTTCACCGCCGAGGCGACGACCGCCCCGGAGCCCGCCGCGACGATGAGCTGCTGCGGCCCGGGAGCCGTCGTCTCCCCCGCTGCGTACACGCCCGGCAGGGACGTGCGGCCCTGCCGATCGGTCACGAGGTAGCCGTCCCCGTCGCGGTCGAGGTCGAGACCGTTCACGAAGGCGAGGGCCGGCGCCCACGCGGGCCGCACGAAGCCTCCCGCACGCTCGACGACGGTCCCGTCGGTCAGGCGCACGCCGGTCATGACCCCTTTGTCGCCCACCAGATCGTCGATCGGGCGCCGCTCGACCCCGACTCCCAGGCTGGCCAGGGCGCGCTCCTCGTCGGCGCTCACGGGCGCGACCCCGTTGGTGAAGACGACGAGGTCGTCGGTCCACTGCGTGAGGAGCAGGGCGCGCTCGGCGAGGTCCGCGGACTCGCCGATGAGCGCGAGCGGCTCGTCGGCCTTCTCGAAGCCGTCGCACTCGACGCAGCTGTGCAGCTGGGTGCCGTAGTAGGCGCGGATGCTCGGGATCGCCGGCATGGTCTCGGTGACGCCGGTGGCGAGCACGAGCGTGTCGGCGAGCACGTCGACGTCCGCTCCCCCGCGCACACCGCGGGCGCGGACGCGGAAGCCGGTGCCCTCCACCTCCACCGAGCCGACCTGCGCGAAGACGACCTGCGCGTTGTCGTACGCGTCGACCTCCTCACGGCCGAGGCGGCGCAGCTCCAGCGGCGGCACGCCGTCCCTGGTCAGGAACCCGCGCGCGATGAGCGTCGCCGCGTGCCGCGGCCGGTTGCCGTCGACGACGAGCACCCGGCGCCGGGCGCGAGCCAGGTTGAGGGCGGTCGACAGGCCGGCGGGTCCCCCGCCGACGACGACGACCTCGACGGAGTCGGGCACGCTCTGGTCCGGCACCGCTCCCCCTCAGACCAGGGACGCCGAGAGCCGGTCGAGCCGCGCGATCGTGTCGGCCTTGCCCAGGATCTCCATGGACTCGAACAGGGGAGGCGACACCCGGCGACCCGAGACGGCGACGCGCAGCGGCCCGAAGGCGACGCGCGGCTTGAGTCCCATGGTCTCGATCAGGGCGTCGCGCAGCGCGCTCTCGATGGCGTCGTGCGTCCACTCGGCCACGGGGATGTCCTCCAGGGCGCCGAGCGAGGCCGCGAGCACCTCGCCGGTGTTGGCCGGAAGGGAAGCGCGCGCGTCGTCCTCGACGACCAGGGAGGCGGTGCCGGTGAACAGGAAGCCCAGCATCCCCGGCGCCTCGCCCAGCAGCTGCATGCGCTCCTGGACGAGCGGCGCAGCCTCGGCGAGGACGGCGCGCTGACGCTCCGTCAGCGGCTCGGTGAGCACACCCGCGGCCACGAGGTACGGGATGGTGCGCTCGGCGAAGTCGGCGACCTCCAGCAGCCGGATGTGGTCCCCGTTGATCGACTCGGCCTTCTTGAGGTCGAAGCGGGCCGGGTTCGGGTTCACGTCGGCGACATCGAACGCGGCGACCATCTCGTCGATCGAGAAGATGTCGCGCTCGTGACTCAGGGACCAACCGAGCAGCGCCAGGTAGTTGACGAGGCCCTCGGGGATGAAGCCGCGATCGCGGTGGTGGAAGAGGTTCGACTCGGGGTCGCGCTTGGAGAGCTTCTTGTTGCCCTCGCCCATCACGTACGGGAGGTGGCCGAAGCGCGGCACGAAGGTCGTCACTCCGGCGTCGATCAGCGCGTGGTAGAGCGCGATCTGGCGCGGGGTGGACGACAGGAGGTCCTCGCCGCGGAGCACGTGCGTCACGCCCATGAGCGCGTCGTCCACCGGGTTCACGAACGTGTAGAGGGGCTGCCCGTTCGGGCGCACGACGACGAAATCGCTGAAGGAGCCGGCGGGGAAGGTGATCTCGCCGCGCACCAGGTCGTCGAAGCTGAGGTCGTCGTCGGGCACGCGCAGGCGCAGGGCGGGCTCGCGGCCCTCCGCGCGATACGCGGCCTTCTGGTCGTCGGTCAGCTCGCGCTCGAAGTTGTCGTAGCCGAGTTTCGGGTCGCGGCCGAGCGAGACGTTGCGCGCCTCGATCTCCTCGCCGGTGGCGAAGCTCTCGTAGATGTGCCCGGAGGCGACCAGGCGCTCGATGAGGTCGCGGTAGATCTCCCCGCGCTGCGACTGCCGGTACGGCCCGTGCGGGCCGCCGACGTTCACGCCTTCGTCCCAGTCCAGCTTCAGCCAGGTGAGGGCATCGATGATCTGCGCGTAGCTCTCCTCGCTGTCGCGAGCCGCATCGGTGTCCTCGATGCGGAAGATGAGCTTGCCGCCGGTGTGCCGCGCGTACGCCCAGTTGAACAGGGCCGTGCGGATCAGCCCGACGTGCGGGGTGCCGGTCGGCGACGGGCAGAAGCGGACGCGGACGTCCGAGCCGGTGGCCGTGGAGAAGGGGTGCGAAGCGTTGTCTGACATACCGCTCCCAATCCTACTGGGGAGCGCCCTGCGCGCGAGCCCTACTTGGGAGCGCGGACGGGGTTGACGAGGGACCCGACGCCCTCGACCTCCACCTCGACGGTGTCCCCCGCCACGAGCGGGCCGACCCCGGCCGGCGTGCCGGTCAGGATGACGTCGCCCGGCAGCAGGGTGAACACGCTCGAGGCGTAGGCGATGATCGACGGGATGTCGTGCACCATCTCCGACAGGCGCGCCTCCTGCTTGAGCTCGCCGTTGACCCGCGTGCGCAGGAACGCCTCCGGGTCGAGCTCGGTCTCGATCACCGGGCCGAGCGGGCAGAAGGTGTCGAAGCCCTTCGCGCGCGTCCACTGCCCGTCCTTCTTCTGCAGGTCGCGGGCGGTGACGTCGTTGGCGACGGTGTAGCCGAAGATGTGCTCGTGCGCCTTCGCCTCGGGCACGTTGCGGGCGATCGTGCCGATCACGACGGCCAGCTCGCCCTCGAACTCCACCTGCTGCGACTGCGGCGGCAGCAGGATGGCGTCGCCCAGTCCGATCACCGAGGTGTTCGGCTTGAGGAACAGCAGGGGCTCCTCCGGGGCCTCGCCACCCATCTCGGCGGCGTGCTCCCGGTAGTTCTTGCCCACCGCGACGACCTTGGAGCGCGGGATGACCGGCGCGAGCAGGGCGCCGACCTTACCGAGCGGCACGCGCTCCCCGGTGGTGTCGAATCCGGTGAACAGGGGGTCTCCGGCGAGGACGACGAGGGCGTCCTCGTCGACGATCCCGTAGTCGATGGCGCCATCGTGGCTGAACCGTGCGATCTTCACCCTACGAGCCTAGCGCCGCCACGATGCGGGCGATGGCGGGCGTCGGGACGCCGTGCCGCTCGCCGATGCGCAGGAGCGCCCCGCCGATCGCGTCGAGCTCGCTGGGCGCACCGGCCGCGAGGTCCTCCTGGAGAGAGGTGCGCATCGCGCCCGGGACGCTGCCGAGCACCCGCATGACGTCGAGCGCCGTCGCCGGCACCCCCTCGGCGGTCGAGCAGGCCGCGATCTCCGCGACGACAGCCTCCGTGAGCTCGGGATCCTCGCTCAGGGCGCTCCCGGCCGGCTGGCGCCAGTACGACGTGAGCAGGGCGAGACCGGCGAGCATCCGGAACTTCGCCCAGAGCACCTCGGGCTCGGTGCCCTGCGCGCGGACGCGCGGGCCGGCGCCGTCGAGCGCGCGCACCGCGGCGAAACCGGCCGCCGTCTCCGGCGCCTCGATGTTGACGAACGGGCTGCGGTGGTCGATCACGGTCGGCGACAGGCGCAGCGCGGAGACCGCGACGGACGCGCCGGCCACGGGGATTCCGGGGAGCGCCGCGCGCAGCGGACCGACGTGCTCGACGCCGTTCAGGAACGAGACGACCTCGACGGGCCGGGAGGCCGCGATGTCGGGCAGCACGGCGTCGAGGCCGTAGGCCTTCGTCGCCAGCAGCACGCTCGCGCCCGCGGGCACCACCGTGTCGGCGGGGACGCGCTCGACGCCGTCGCCGAACTGCGCGCTGCGCACCTCGATGCCCTCGGCGCGGATGGCCTCGACCGTCGCCGGGCGGCCCACCGCCACGACGTCCTGCCCCGCCCGATGCAGCAGCCAGGCCAGCAGGCCGCCGACGGCGCCCGGGCCGACCACTGCGAAAACCGTGTCGTCGCTCATCCCACCGATGCTAGCCGCCACTCCTCGACCGCGAGCCCGGCGATCGCCTCCGCCGTCGCCGCGATGGCCGGCACGACGTCGGCCCCCGCGGCGCCGACGAGATTGATCGTGCGGTGGTCGCGGTTGCCCGTCGCGCGCAGCACGACACCCGGCTGCACCCCCGCCGAGCCGACGGCGAGTCCCGGGAGCAGTGCCACGCCCATCCCCTCCGCCACCATGCGCAGCACGGCGACGAAGTTGTCGGTCTCGTAGGCGATGCGCGGCTCGTAGCCGCGCCCCGCCGTCAGCTCCAGGAGGTGGCCGCGGCAGCGCGGGCAGCCGCCGATCCAGGCCTCTGCGGCGAGATCCGCGAGGTCCACCCGATCGTTCGCTGCGAGCCGGTGCCCGGCCGGCAGCGCGACCAGCATCTCGTCGTGCCAGAGGGGCGCGACGGCGAGGCCGCGCGCGCTCTCGCGGTGCGGGTCGACCCGGTCGCCCGGGTAGCTGAAGGTGATGGCCAGGTCGGCGGTCTGCGCGCGGACGGCGGCGACGGCCTCGGGAGGCTCCGCCTCCAGGTACGTGATCCGGACGCCGGGATGCGTCGCCTCCATCGTGCTGAGCAGGCGCGGGACGATCGAGGACGAGGCGGACGGGAACCCCGCCAGTCGCACCCGCCCGGTGCGGAGGCCGCGCAGGTCGTCGAGCTCGCCGGCCGCCGCGTCGAGGGCGGTGGTGACGGTCAGCGCGTGACGGGCCAGCACGCGTCCCGCCTCCGTCAGCCGCACCCCGCGACCGGCGCGGGAGACGACCGGCAGACCGATGCGCGCCTCCAGCCGGCGCAGATGCTGGCTGATGGCGGGCTGGCTGTAGCCGAGGGCGTCCGCCGCGCGCGTGATCGAGCCCTCGTCGGCGATCGCGCGCACGACGCGCAGGCTGTGGGAGTCGAGGTCGTCGGGGAGCATGCGGCAATCATAAGCAGAGCTGATGATTTCGATTCAATACCTGCTCTGGTGCGATGGGTCGTGGTCCTCCACCGTGGACTCATGCTCACCCTCCAGAACCGCTTCCCTGCCGGCTCGGGTTATCTGGCCGCCTGCACGCAGGGGCTGCCGACCCATGAGACGGTCGCCGCGGGACGCGCCGACCTGGAGCGCTGGGCGGCCGGAGCGTCGACGCCCGCCGACTACGACGACGCCGTTCGACGCGCACGCGCTTCTTTCGCCCGCCTCGCCGGCGTCTCCGTGGAGGCCGTCGCGATCGGCTCGCAGGTCTCGGTGCTGGCGGCTCTGGTGGCGGCGTCGGTGCCGGACGGCGCCACGGTGCTCTGCGCGGACGGGGACTTCGCCTCGATGGTCGCCCCGTTCCACGCACAGGCCCATCGCGGGGTGTCCGTACGATCCGCGCCGCTCGAGGCGCTGGCGGACGCCGTCGACGAGCGCACGTGGCTCGTGGCCTTCTCGCTCGTCCAGTCCGCGACGGGAGAGATCGCCGACGCCGATGCGCTGCTCGCCGCCTGCGCACGCACGGGCACACGCACCTTCGCCGACCTCACCCAGGCGCTCGGCTGGCTGCCGGTCGACGCCTCCCGCTTCGACGCGACCGTGACGCACGCGTACAAGTGGCTCTGCGCGCCCCGCGGGTCGGCGTTCCTCACCGTCGGCGGGAGGATGCTCGACGCCCTCAACCCGGTGCAGGCCGGCTGGTTCGCCGGGGAGGACCCGTGGAGCTCGTGCTACGGCCCGCTCGCGGCCCCCGCCTCCAGCGCACGCCGGTTCGACGTCTCCCCCGCCTGGCCGGTCTGGCCGGGCACGGCCGCAGCGCTGAGCCTGTTCGACGAGCTGGACGCCGCCGACGTGCACGCCCACGCCACCGGCCTGGCCGCCGCCTTCGCCGACGGGCTGGGCGTGGACGCCGGCGGGAGCGCGATCGTCAGCTGGCCGGACCGCGAGGGCACGGCGCTCGCGGCGCTCACCGCCGCGGGCCTCCGCGCATCGGGACGCGCCGGTCGCGCCCGCGTCGCCTTCCACCTCTGGAACTCGCCGGACGACGTGCGAACCGCCCTGCACGCACTCGGCCGTCGCTAGCGGAGGATATCCCGTCCCCGGGTGCCGCCCGCACCCACAAACGGAGGAGATCCCGCCCGATTCGGGCGGGATCTCCTCCGTTGCCTGCGATCGCCCGGCGTGCCGGGCGAGGACTCCTCCGGTACCGGCTGGCTCAGCCGTCCAGGCGCGTCATCCAGTTGTGGCGGTCGCGCACGCGGCCGTACTGGATGTCGGTGAGCTCCTGGCGCAGCGCCATCGTCAGCTCGCCGGGAGGCGCGGTGATGTCGCCCACCGTGAACGTGTCGGACTTGAGCTCGCCGATCGGGGTGATCACCGCGGCCGTGCCGCAGGCGAAGACCTCGACGATGTCGCCGCTCTCCACACCGTCGCGCCACTCGTCGATGGTCACCTTGCGGCGGTGCACCGCGTGGCCGCGGTCGCGGGCGAGCTGCAGGATCGAGTCGAGCGTGATGCCGTCGAGGATGCTGTCCGACTCGGGCGTCACCACGGTGCCGTCCTTGTAGACGAGCACGACGTTCATCCCGCCGAGCTCCTCGAGGTACTTCCCCTCCACCGAGTCGAGGAAGAGCACCTGGGCGCAGCCGTGCTCGGCCGCCTCGGCCTGCGGCAGGAGGCTGGAGGCGTAGTTGCCGCCGGTCTTCGCAGCTCCCGTCCCGCCGTGGCCCGCGCGGGACCAGCGGTCGGAGAGCCAGATGGAGACGGGTGCGACGCCGCCCGAGAAGTAGGCGCCCGCGGGGCTCGCGATCAGGTAGTACGCGACCTTGTTCGCCGGGCGCACCCCGAGGAACGCCTCCTTGGCGAACATGAACGGACGCAGGTAGAGGCTGGTCTCGGGCGCCGTCGGCACCCAGTCGCCGTCCACCGCGACGAGCTGCTTGATCGAGTCGAGGAAGTGCTCGACCGGCAGCTCGGGCAGCGCGAGGCGGTAGGCGGAGCGCTGCATGCGGGCCGCGTTGGCCTCCGGGCGGAAGGTCCAGATCGACCCGTCGGCGTGACGGTACGCCTTCAGTCCCTCGAAGATCTCCTGCGCGTAGTGCAGCACGGCCGCCGACGGCTCGAGCTGAATGGGGCCGTAGGGCGAGACGCGCGGCCGGTGCCAGCCTCCCTTGGCGGACCAGCAGATGTCGACCATGTGGTCCGTGAAGTAGTTGCCGAAGCCCGGGTCGGCGAGGATCTCCGCACGCTCGGCCGCGCTGCGGGCGGCCTCATTGCGCGTGACCTGCCAGAGGAGACCGCTGGTCTCGGTGGGGCCGCTGGTGAGGGTGATGCTGGTGGAAGCGTTCATGAGAGTCCTTTGCGCTGCATGCGGTGAAGCACGGTGATCTAATTCTGCGCCACCCGGGCGGCGATCGCGTCGCCGATCTCGGCGGTCGTGCGCTGCGCCCCGCTGCGGGAGGCCAGGTCGGCGGACACCGCCTGCTCCACGCGGGTCGCCTGCTCCTGGGCGCCGAGGTGGCGGAGCAGGAGTGCGACGGAGAGGATCGCGGCGGTGGGGTCGGCCTTCTGCTGGCCGGCGATGTCCGGAGCCGATCCGTGAACCGGTTCGAACATGCTCGGGAATGCGCCGGCGGGGTTGATGTTGCCCGACGCTGCCAGCCCGATGCCGCCGCTGATCGCGGCCGCGAGGTCGGTGAGGATGTCGCCGAAGAGGTTGTCCGTGACGATCACGTCAAATCTAGCAGGATCGGTGACCAGGAAGATGGTGGCGGCGTCCACGTGCAGGTAGTCGACCGCGACCGACGGGTGCTCGGCGGCGACCGCGTCCACGATCCGCTTCCAGAGCCCGCCGGCGAAGGTGAGCACGTTGGTCTTGTGCACCAGCGTGAGCTTCTTGCGGCGCTGCTCGGCCTGCTCGAACGCGAACCGGACGACGCGCTCGACGCCGTACGCCGTGTTCACGGAGACCTCGTTCGCGATCTCGTGCGGCGTGCCCTGGCGGATGGCGCCGCCGTTGCCGACGTACGGGCCCTCCGTGCCCTCGCGGACGACGACGAAGTCGACCTCGCCCGGGTTCGCCAGCGGGCTGGCGATGCCGGGGAACAGGGTCGTGGGGCGGAGGTTCACGTAGTGGTCGAGCGAGAAGCGGAGCTTCAGCAGCAGACCGCGCTCGATGTTCGCACCGGCCAGCCGCGGGTCACCCGGCTTGCCGCCGACGGCGCCGAGCAGGATCGCGTCGTGGGACGAGATCGACGCGAGGTCCTCGTCCGTCAGCACGTCGCCCGTCGCCAGGTAGCGGTCGGCACCGAGCGAGAAGTGGGTCTTCTCGAACGCGAGGCCGCTTCCCTCGCCGACCGCATCCAGGACCTTGACCGCCTCGGCGATCACCTCGGGGCCGATTCCGTCTCCGGGGATGACGGCGAGCTTGACGGTCTGGGACATGGCACTCCTGCGTGGTCGATGCGGGCGGACACCCCCACATTACCGGCCGGCCGGCGCTCCCCGACGCCGTCCGTCAGCCGCGGACCGTGCGGAGCGAGACGACCGCGAGCACTGCGGCGGCGACCATCAGACCGACCCCGATCCCGGCCGTCAGCCCGACGCCCGAGTCGAAGGCGGCGCGCGCCGAGGCGAGCAGTTGCTCCCCCAGGCCGGCCGGAAGCTGACCGGCGACGGTGGTCGCCCCGCCGAGGGTCTCCCCCGCCGCGTGCGCCTGCGCCGCCGTCAGGCCGTCGGGCAGGGCGACAGCCGACCGATAGGAGGCGGTGAGGATGGTGCCGAGGGTCGCCGTGCCGAGCACCGCGCCCAGCTCGTACGCCGTCTCCGAGACGGCGGAGGCCGCCCCGGCCTTCTCTGCGGGCGCGCTGGTCAGGATGAGCTCGTTCGAGACGGTCTCGGCCGCGCCGATCCCGAGCCCGAGCAGCACGAACGACAGCATCAGCGTCCCGGTCTGCGCGTCCCCGCCCGAGAGGGCGATGACGAGGTAGCCGACGGCCGAGATCGTGAGGGCGACGGGCACGACGATCGACGGACGCACGCGTCGCGCGATCGGCACGACGACGAGACCGGCGACGATCATCGTCGCGAGACCGGGGACGAGCACGAGACCGGATTCGATCGGGCTGAGCCCGAGGACGAGCTGGAGGTGCTGCGAGACGAAGAAGAGGTACCCGACCAGCGACACCACGCTCAGCAGGTTGATCAGCACCGCGCCGCTGAACGACGCACGCCCGAAGAGACGCATGTCGAGCATCGGGATCGGGCGCCGCAGCTGCCGGCGCACGAACAGCCAGCCCGCGACGACGCCGATCACGATCGCGAGCACACCGCTCCAGGCGAAGCCGTCCGAGGCGAGCGTCTTGATGCCATAGACGATCGGGGCCATGGTCAGCAGCGAGAGCAGGATGCTGGGAACGTCGATGGGACCCGGGTTCGGGTCGCGCGACTCGCGGACGAGCAGCGGGGTCAGCACCAGCAGCGGGATGAGCACGGGCACGGCCAGCAGGAACACGGAGCCCCACCAGAAGTGCTCGAGCAGCACACCGCCGACGATCGGGCCGAGAGCCGAACCGGCGGCGAAGCCGGAGGCCCACACCGCGATCGCCAGCCGGCGCTGCTCGCGGTCGGTGAAGACGCTCCGAAGCAGGGACAGGGTGGAGGGCATGAGCATCGCGCCGAAGAAGCCGAGGCTGGCGCGGGCGGCGATCAGCAGCTCGGTGGTCGGGGCGAAGGCGGCGCCGATGGAGACGATGGCGAAGCCTGTCGCGCCGATCAGCAGCAGCTTCCGGCGGCCGATGCGGTCGCCGAGGCTGCCCATCGAGACCAGGAGGCCCGCCAGCACGAGCGGGTAGGCGTCGATGATCCAGAGCATGCCGGTGCCGCTCGGCTCGAGGGCCTGGGATATGGAGGGCAGCGCGAAGCTCAGCACGGTGTTGTCGACCGAGACGAGGAGCACCGGCAGCATCAGAACGGCGAGCGCCACCCATTCGCGCACGCCGGCGCGCGGGGCGGCGGAGGGCGCGGGCAGGGTGATGTTCGTCGTGGACATGGCATCTACTGTACCGTCTGGACGGTACAGTAATCAACTCCGAGCGGCTAGCATGGCCGCATGGCCGAAACCCCCTCCGCCCGTGACCGCATCCTCGACGCCTTCGAGGAACTGCTCGGCGAGCAGAGCGAACGCGCGGCGACCCTCGACGCCGTCGCGGCTCGCGCGGGGGTCTCCAAGGGCGGCCTGCTCTACCACTTCGCCTCCAAGGACGCGATGGTCGACGGCGTCCTCGCCCGGCTGAGCGGCCACGTGGAGGCGGACCTGGAGCGGATGCGCACGGCGCCGGAAGGCCCGGTCGACTACTTCATCCGCACCTCCATCCCGACCGACAACGACCTCGAGCGCTCGATCGTGGCCGTCGCGCGGCTGGCGCAGAGCGCGGACAGCCGGGCACGGGATGCACTCGCCTCGATGCAGCGCTCCTGGCTCGGCATCCTCGAGGCCTCGGTGGGCGATCCCCTCGTCGCCCGGATCATCATGCTCATCGGCGACGGGATGTACTACAACACCGCTCTGCTCCCGGACACGAACGCGGTGCTCCGCGGCGAGACGGACCTGGACCGGGTGATCGAGCTCGTCAAGCGGCTCGCCGACGACCCCGCCGAGTGATCCCGGCCGAGACGGGACTCACGCGCCCTGCTGCTCGGCGAGACGGCGTGCGAGGAAGCGTCTGACCCGCTCGTCGGTCGTCGCGTCGAGCGCGTGCGCGTAGGCGGCTGCGGCTCGCTCCGGGCGTCCCGCCGCGCGCAGCAGATCGGCCCGCACGGCGAGGGCCTGGGCGGCGATGACGCCCTCGAACAGCTCCGGCCGCGCATCCAGTTCGGCGACGGCCGCCTCCGGCCCGATGTCCGGGCTGTACCCGCGCGCGACGGCTCGGCCGAGTTGCGCGGGCGCGGACGGCCACACGCGCACCAGTCCGTCGTACAGGCGGGCGATGGCCGGCCAGTCGGTCGTGGCCCACGTCGGCGCGATGCCGTGGAGGCCGGCGATCGCAGCCTGCAGGGCGAAGCGGCCGGGCAGCTCCCCCGCGCCGTCGGCCAGCGCGGCCGTGGCCAGCCGCTCGCCCTCGTCGAGCAGCGCGCGGTTCCAGTGCGAGCGGTCCGCCTCGGCGAGCGTCACGAACTCGTCGACCTCGGACAGCCGGGTCGTCTGGCGTGCCTCGGTCAGGAGGAGGAGCGCGAGCAGCCCCGCCGCCTCCGGATCGTCGGGGCGGATGCGGCGCGCATCCCGGGCGAGCTCGATCGCGTCCGTCCGCAGCCGGCCGTCGGCGCGGGCGTGCCCGACGGTGTAGAGCAGGTACACCGTCGTCAGCGCGTCGGGCAGCCGCGCGGTGAGGTCACCCGGATCATCGGCCGCGAACCGCAGCCGCGAGTCGTGGATGCGCTTCTTCGCCCGCGTCAGCCGCGCTGCCATCGTCGGCTCCGGCACCAGGAACACCTCGGCGACCTGCGCCGTCGGCACCGCACACACGAACCGCAGCGCGAGCGCGACCCGCGTCTCCTCCGCCACCTCGGGGTGGCACACCAGCAGGATGAGCTCGAGCCGCTCGTCCCCGGTGAACACGTCGTCCATCAGCATGTCGGCCTCCGCCGCGTGCGCCGCGGCCTCCCGCCCCGCCTCCTCGGCGGCGAGCACGGGGAGGGCGCGTGTCGCCGTGGCCTCCCGGCGCCGCAGATCGACGGCGATCCGGCGCGCGACCGTGGTGATCCACGCCGCGGGATTCGACGGCTCGCGCCCGGCGGAGGCCTCCGCGACGGCGCGCGCGAACGCCTCCTGGACCGCATCCTCCGCCAGCTGGAGGTCGCCGACGGATCGCGCGACGGCGCCCAGGATGCGCGGCGCCTCGGTGCGATACGCGCGCTCGATGGCGGTGGTCACAGCTCATTCAAACAAGCTGCGACCACCGGCACAATCAGTTCACGCGGTCCAGGACGAGCACCGGGTAGAGCTCCACCCAGCCCTCGGTCGGCACCAGCGCGGCGAGCTCGCGCGCCTGCTCCGGGCTCGACGCGGTGAATCCGTAGAAGCCGGTGACGACCTCCCGGGTCTCGCCGAACGGGCCGTCCGTGAACAGGGGCGCCTCGCCGGCGCGCGGGGTGATCTTCGTCGCGGCGCTCACGGGCTGCAGGGCGTTGCTCGCGAGGATCTTCTCGCCCGCCGCCTCCACCGCCTCCTGGAATGCGCGGTGACCGGCCATCCCGGCCTCCCACTCCTCCGCGGTCATCGCCGCCGGATCCCAGTTGGGCTCCTTGATGAGCAGGACGTACTCCTCGGCCATGATGTCTCCTTACGTCTCGAGCGCCGGTGCGCTCTTCCGATGCGAACACCAGTACGACGTCAGTCAACCGCGGAAATCGACAGCCCGCCGGAAAAACTTCTCCGGCGGGCTGTCGTACGGTCGATCGGGATCGATCAGGACTCCGTGATGTCGATCTCCTGCATGAGGTCGGCGTCGATCGCGACGCGCACCTTCTCGAGCAGACCCTCCGGCACGCGCGAGTCGACGGTCAGGACGCTGAGCGCCTTGCCGCCGGCCGAGGTGCGGGCGATCTGCATGCCGGCGATGTTGATGGACGACTCGCCGAACTCGCGGCCGTAGACGGCCACGATGCCGGGGCGGTCGTCGTAGACCATGACGATGAGGTGCTGGGCGACCGGCACCTCGACGTCGTAGCCGTTGATCTCGACGATCTTCTCGATCTGCTTCGTGCCGGTGAGCGTTCCGGAGACCGAGACCTGCGAGCCGTCGCTGAGGGCGCCGCGCAGGGTGATCAGGTTGCGGTACTCCTCGCTCACCGAGTCCGTGATGAGGCGCACCTCGATGCCGCGCTGGTCGGCGAGGAGCGGCGCGTTCACGTACGAGACGGTCTCGCTGACGATGTTGGTGAAGATGCCCTTCAGCGCCGCGAGCTTCAGCACGCTGACGTCGTAGTCGACGAGCTCGCCGCGCACCTCGACGTCGATGCTGGTCAGCGGGCTGTGCGCGAGACCGGAGAAGACCTGGCCCAGCTTCTCCACCAGCGGGATGCCGGGGCGCACGTACGGGTCGATGACGCCGCCGGCGACGTTGACCGCGTCGGGGACGAGCTCGCCCGAGAGGGCGAGACGCACCGAGCGCGCGACGGAGACGCCGGCCTTCTCCTGGGCCTCATCGGTCGACGCGCCGAGGTGCGGGGTGACGATGACGTTCTCGAGTGCGAGCAGGGGCGAGTCCGTCGGCGGCTCGCTGACGAACACGTCGAGGCCGGCGCCGGCGATCGCACCGGAGGTCAGGGCGCGGTAGAGGGCGTCCTCGTCGATCAGGCCGCCGCGGGCGACGTTCACGATGTACGCGGTGTCCTTCATCAGCGCGAGCTGGTCGTCGCTGATCATGCCGGTCGTCTCGGGCGTCTTCGGCATGTGGATGGTGATGAAGTCCGCCTCGGCGAGGAGCTCGTCGAGCGTCACCAGCTGCACGCCGAGCTGCTGGGCGCGGGCCGAGGTGACGTACGGGTCGTACGCGATCACCTTGGTGCCGAAGGCCTGCAGGCGGGCGGTGATCAGGGCGCCGATGCGGCCGAGGCCGATGATGCCGATGGTCTTCTCGTAGAGCTCGACACCCGTGTACTTCGAGCGCTTCCACTGCCCCTGCGCGAGCGCGCTGTGCGCCGCCGGGATGTGGCGGGCGAGGCTCAGGATGTGGCCGACGGTGAGCTCCGCGGCGGAGATGATGTTGGAGGTCGGTGCGTTCACGACCATGACACCGGCCGTGGTGGCCGTCTTGATGTCGACGTTGTCGAGGCCGACTCCGGCGCGCGCGACGACCTTGAGCTTCGGCGCGGCCGCGATGACCTCGGCGTCGACCTTGGTGGCGGAGCGGACCAGGATCGCGTCGGCGTCGGCCACGGCGGTCAGGAGAGCCGGACGGTCGGTGCCGTCGACGTTGCGGATCTCGAAGTCGGGCCCCAGGGCGTCGACGGTGGCGGGCGAGAGTTCTTCGGCGATCAGGACGACCGGCTTTGTCACGTGGCAGATTCCTTCGAGATGCAGGGCTGGCTTGGGAAAGAAGAGCGCCACTGTCGTCGGGGCGCGGGTCCGGCTTAACTCTAGCGGGCGCGCGGGGCGTGCTTTCGCCGCGTTACGCCCGGTCGGGAGAGGATGGGGCGGTGACCGTCTTCGAGATCGTGCAGCTGGTGATCAGAGTGGCCCTGGCCCTCGTCTTCGTCGTGATGGGCGCCCTGCACTTCGTGCCGGGACCGGCGCGCGGGATGGCGGCGATGATCCCGCCGGGCCTGCGCGGCACCGGCGTACTCGCCCCTCGGGTGCTCGTCGCGTTCACGGGGGTCTGCGAGCTGGCGGGAGGCGTCGGCCTGCTCGTCCCGGCGACGCGCGTCGCCGCGGCCGTGTGCCTGATCGTGTTCCTGATCGCGGTGTTCCCGGCGAACGCCTACGCCGCGCGGCACCCGCAGAAGTTCGGCGCTTTCGGCACGCCGCTCATCCCGCGCGCGCTGCTGCAGCTGCTGCTGATCGCACTCTGCGTGGTCTGCGCGCTCTGACGGTGGCGGTCTAGGCGCCCGCGGCCCGGGCGGCCGCCACCGCGGCCCGCACCACCGACGGGTCGGTGATGTCGTAGGCGGCGTCCCCGCCTCCCGGCCCGCTGGGTGCGCCCTGCACCGAATCGCGCGCCGACAGGTGCACGGCGTCGACGCCGGCGGCGGTGAGCGCCGGGATGTCCTCCACGCGCACTCCCCCGCCCGCCATCACCTGGATGCGTCCCGCGGCGCGCTCGGCGAGGGACGCGAGCACATCGACGCCGTCGATGCTGCGGGAGGCGCTGCCCGAAGTCAGCACGCGGGTCACCCCGCGGGCGGCCAGCGCGTCCAGCGCGGCGGCCGGGTCGGACACGATGTCCAGAGACCGGTGGAACGTGACGGCCAGTCCGTCGGCCGCGGCGACGAAGCGCTCGACGGCGGCGAGATCGATCCGGCCGTTGTCGTCCAGGGCTCCGATCACGACACCGGCGACGCCGGTCTCGCGGGCGAACCGGATGTCGGCGACCGTCGTCGCGAGCTCGTCCTCGTCGTAGACGAATCCGCCGCCTCGCGGGCGGACGAGCACGTGCACGAAACCGGGTCGGGAGGCGGCCTCCGCCGCCTCGACAGCGGCGCGCAGCAGCCCCGCCGACGGCGTCAGCCCACCGAGCCCGAGCGCCGAGCACAGCTCGATGCGGTCGGCTCCCTCGGCGAGGGCGATGCGCACGCCGGGCACATCCTGCACGGCGATCTCGACGGCCGGACGGGGCATGGGGCGATTCCTCTCGACGACGAAGGGGTGCCGCGCTCTCATCCCGTCGGAACGGGAGGAGGGCGGCACCCCTCAGGCTAGCGTGCCGTCAGACGGCAGCGGTCGTGCGCTGGATCAGCGCGCGACCTCGCCGTCCACGTAGTCGTCGTCGTTCGAGGCGTTCCACGCGAAGAGCTTGCGCAGCTCGCGGCCGGTGGCCTCGATCGGGTGCTGCTCGCCCTTCTTGCGCAGGGCGAGGAACTCCGGCGCGCCGGCGTCCTGGTCCGCGATGAAGCGCTCGGCGAAGGCACCGGACTGGATGTCCGCGAGCACGGCCTGCATGTTCTCCTTGACGTGCGGGTCGATGACGCGCGGGCCCGAGACGTAGTCGCCGTACTCGGCGGTGTCGGAGACGCTCCAGCGCTGCTTGGCGATGCCGCCCTCCCACATCAGGTCCACGATGAGCTTGAGCTCGTGCAGCACCTCGAAGTAGGCGACCTGCGGCTGGTAGCCGGCCTCGGTCAGGGTCTCGAAGCCGTACTGGACGAGCTGTGAGACGCCGCCGCAGAGCACGGCCTGCTCGCCGAACAGGTCGGTCTCGGTCTCCTCGGTGAAGGTGGTCTTGATGCCGCCGGCGCGCAGGCCGCCGATGCCCTTGGCGTAGCTGAGGACGAGCGGCCAGGCGTTGCCGGTCGCGTCCTTCTCGACGGCGACGATCACGGGCACGCCGCGGCCGGCCTCGTACTCGCGGCGCACGGTGTGGCCCGGGCCCTTCGGGGCGACCATGATCACGTCGACGCCCTCGGGCGCCTCGATGTAGCCGAAGCGGATGTTGAAGCCGTGACCGAAGACGAGCGCGTTGCCCTCTTCGATGTTCGGCTGGATGTCCTCCGCGTAGAGGTGGCGCTGCACCTGGTCGGGGGCGAGGATGACGACGACGTCGGCCCACTTGGCGGCCTCGGCGGCGCTGAGGACGCGGAAGCCCGCCTCCTCGGCCTTCGGCTTCGACTTCGAGCCGTCCTTCAGGCCGATGACGACCTCGACGCCCGAGTCGCGGAGGTTCTGCGCGTGCGCGTGACCCTGCGAGCCGTAGCCGATGACGGCGACCTTCTTGCTCTGGATGATCGAGAGGTCCGCGTCGTTGTCGTAATAGATCTCAGCCACTGGTGGATTCTCCTTCGTAGGTGGTTCTGACTAACTCTGAGTTCTGACTGCTGGTGCCGCCGGGAGGGCGGGTCAGTTCTTGAAGACGCGCTCGGTGATCGACTTGGAGCCGCGACCGATCGCGAGCAGGCCCGACTGGGCCATCTCTTTGATCCCGTAGGGCTCCAGCACCTTGAGCAGCGCCTGGGTCTTGCCGGAGTCGCCCGTGACCTCGATCACGAGCGCGTCCGTGGCCACGTCGACGACGCGGGCCCGGAACAGGTTGACCGCCTCCAGCACCTGGGAGCGGGTGGAGTTGTCGACGCGCACCTTGATGAGCAGGTGCTCGCGCTGGACCGACTGGGCCGGGTCCAGCTCCACGATCTTGATGACGTTGATCAGCTTGTTGAGCTGCTTGGTGACCTGCTCGAGCGGCAGGCCCTCGACGTCGACGACCACGGTGATGCGCGAGAGCCCTTCGACCTCGCTGGTGCCCACCGCGAGCGAGTGGATGTTGAAGCCGCGCCGGGCGAACAGGCCGGCGACGCGGGTCAGCAGGCCGGGCTTGTCCTCCACGAGGAGGCTCAGGACGTGTGTCGTACTCACTGGGGTCACTCCTCTCCGAAAGCGGGGCTGTGGTCGCGGGCGTACTGGACGTAGCTGTTGCTGACGCCCTGCGGCACCATCGGCCACACCATGGCGTCGGCGCTCACGACGAAGTCGATGACGACCGGGCGGTCGTTCGTCTCCAGCGCGAGCTTGATCGCGGCGTCCACCTCTTCCTCCTTCGTGACGCGGATGCCGAGGGCGCCGTACGCCTCGGCCAGCTTCACGAAGTCCGGGACGCGCACGGTGTCGTGCCCGGTGTTGAGGTCGGTGTTGGAGTAGCGGCCGTCGTAGAAGAGCGTCTGCCACTGCCGCACCATGCCGAGCGACGAGTTGTTGATGATCGCGACCTTGATCGGGATGTCGTTCAGCGTCGAGGTGGCGAGCTCCTGATTGGTCATCTGGAAGCAGCCGTCGCCGTCGATCGCCCACACCACGCGGTCGGGCTGGGCCACCTTGGCGCCCATCGCCGCGGGGACCGAGTAGCCCATGGTGCCGGCGCCGCCGGAGTTGAGCCACGAGTTGGGACGCTCGTATTTGATGAACTGCGCGGCCCACATCTGGTGCTGGCCGACGCCGGCGGTGTAGATCGCCTCCGGTCCGGTCAGCTCGCCGATGCGCTTGATCACGTACTGCGGCGCCAGGAGGCCGTCGCTCGTCTCGGAGTACCCGAGCGGGAACTCCTCGCGGAGCCCGTTCAGGTACGTCCACCACTCGACGAGGTCGGGCGCTCCGGACGACGCGGACGCATCCTGGAACGCGGCGGTCAGATCGACGATGACGTCCTTGGCATCGCCGACGATGGGGACGTCGGCGACGCGGATCTTCGAGATCTCGGCAGGGTCGACGTCGACGTGCACGATCTTCGCGTTGGGCGCGAAGAGGGAGGTGTTGCCGGTCACGCGGTCGTCGAACCGCGCCCCCAGCGACACGATGAGATCGGACTCCTGCAGCGCCAGCACGGCCGGGACCGTGCCGTGCATCCCGGGCATGCCGAGGTGCTGCTGGTGGGAGTCCGGGAAGGCGCCGCGCGCCATCAGCGTGGTGACGACCGGCGCGCCGATCGCCTCGGCGAGCTCGAGCAGCTCCTGCGAGGCGCGCGAGCGGATGACGCCGCCGCCCACGTAGAGGACCGGCTTCTTGCTCTCGACGAGCAGCTGGGCCGCGGCGAGGATCTGCTTGCCGTGCGCCTTGGTGATCGGCCGGTAGCCCGGCAGGTCCACCTTGGGCGGCCACACGAACGGCGCGGTGTTCTGCTGTGCGTCCTTGGTGATGTCCACGAGCACGGGGCCCGGGCGGCCGGTCCCGGCGATGTGGTACGCCGCCGCGATGGTCGCCGGGATGTCCTCCACGCGCTTGACCAGGAAGGAGTGCTTGGTGATCGGCATGGTGATGCCGACGATGTCCGCCTCCTGGAAGGCGTCCGTCCCCATGAGGGTGGAGAACACCTGGCCGGTGATGAACACGACGGGCACGGAGTCCATGTGCGCGTCCATGATCGCGGTGACGAGGTTCGTCGCGCCCGGGCCGGAGGTCGCCATGGCGACGCCGACCTTGTTGGACGCCGACGCGTAGCCCTCGGCGGCGTGGCCGCCGCCCTGCTCGTGGCGGACGAGGATGTGGCGGATCTTGGACGAGTCCACGATCGCGTCGTAGATCGGCAGGATCGCCCCGCCCGGGAGCCCGAAGACGTCGGTGACGCCGAGGAGCTCGAGGGTGCGGACGACCGACTGCGATCCGGTCAGTTGTTCGGGCGACGCCTTGCCAGGCGCCGCGGACGGCAACACGGAGTTGGGGGTTGCATCCGAGGACATGCCTTATCGGTCCCTTACGTACGAAACGGTTGATACTGCTGGAGAGCGAAGAGCTACCCCGTGACCGCGCCTTCTGCTGCAGAGCGCACGAGCTTGGAGTACTTCGCGAGAACGCCACGGGTATAGCGCGGAGGAAGAGGAGCCCAGCCGTCACGGCGGGCGGTCAGCTCTGACTCGTCGACAAGTAGGTCGAGGGAGCGAGCCGCGATATCGACCCGTATCAGATCACCATCGCGCACGAAGGCGATGGGACCTGCGTCCACCGCTTCGGGTGCTATGTGGCCGATGCACAGGCCGGTTGTGCCGCCTGAGAATCGTCCGTCCGTCAATAGTAGTACATCCTTGCCGAGGCCCGCGCCCTTGATGGCCGCGGTGATGGCGAGCATCTCGCGCATGCCCGGGCCGCCCTTGGGTCCCTCGTAGCGGATGATGACCACGTCGCCCGCGTTGATGCGGCCCTCGGTGAGGGCGTCCATCGCGGCGCGCTCGCGCTCGAACACGCGCGCGGGGCCCTCGAAGACCTGGGCGTCGAAGCCCGCGGTCTTCACGACGGCCCCCTCGGGTGCGAGCGATCCCTTGAGGATCGTGATGCCGCCGGTGGCGTGGATGGGGTTGTCGAGGGTGCGCATGACCTCGCCGTCCGGTGCGGGCGGGTTGATCTCGGCGAGGTTCTCGGCGACGGTCTTGCCGGTCACGGTGAGGCACTCGCCGTGCAGCAGGCCCGCGTCGAGCAGGGCCTTCATGACGACGGGGACGCCGCCGTGGCGGTCGACGTCGTTCATGACGTACTTGCCGAAAGGCTTCAGGTCGCCGATGTGCGGCACCGTGTCGCCGATGCGGTTGAAGTCGTCGATCGTGAGGTCGACCTCGGCCTCGCGGGCGATGGCGAGCAGGTGGAGCACGACGTTGGTCGAGCCGCCGAACGCCATGGCCACCGCGATCGCGTTCTCGAACGCCTCCTTGGTGAGGATGTCGCGGGCGGTGATGCCGAGCTTGAGCAGGTTGACGACGGCCTCGCCCGAGCGGTGCGCGAAGTAGTCGCGGCGACGGTCGGCCGACGGCGGAGCGGCGGAGCCCGGGAGGCTCATGCCGAGGGCCTCGGCGACCGAGGCCATGGTGTTGGCGGTGTACATGCCACCGCAGGCGCCCTCGCCCGGGGCGATGGCGCACTCGATGCGCTTGAGGTCCTCTTCGCTCATCTTGCCCGCCTTGCAGGCGCCGACGGCCTCGAAGGAGTCGATGATCGTGACGTCCTTCTCGGTGCCGTCCGACAGCTTGACCCAGCCGGGGGCGATCGAGCCGGCGTAGAGGAACACGGCGGAGAGGTCGAGCCGGGCCGCCGCCATCAGCATGCCCGGGAGCGACTTGTCGCAGCCGGCGAGGAGGACGGTGCCGTCGAGGCGCTCGGCCATCATGACGGTCTCGACCGAGTCGGCGATGACCTCGCGGGACACGAGCGAGAAGTGCATGCCCTCGTGGCCCATCGAGATGCCGTCGGAGACGGAGATGGTGCCGAACTGCAGCGGGTACCCGCCGCCCGAGTGGACGCCTTCCTTGGCGCCCTGCGCGAGCCGGTCGAGCGACAGGTTGCAGGGGGTGATCTCGTTCCACGAGCTGGCGATGCCGATCTGCGGCTTCTCCCAGTCGGCGTCACCCATGCCGACGGCCCGGAGCATGCCCCGGCTCGTCGTGGCTTCGATTCCGTCGGTGACGACGCGCGAGCGCGGCTTCCAATCGATCTCTGGCATGGGACAACTCTAGAACGTCTCGCATGCCCCTCCGACCATGCGCCGCGGGATCGGTGGAGAGCCGGCCCGGCGGCTCAGGCTGTGGAGGACTCGCGCGCCTCCGCGAGCAGCGTGAGCAGGGTCGCGACGGCCCGTTCGTCCGCCACCCGGTACTGCGCCGCCGTGTCGCCGGGGCCGACCTTCACGCCCATGTCGCCCTCCTGCGGCCGGAGGACGCGCAGGCCGTCCTCGTCGGTGACGTCGTCGCCCGCGAACAGCACCGCCGTCGCGTGGGTGTACTCCCGCAGCCGCTCGATGCCGTCCCCCTTGTTCGCCTCGCGCACGGAGAACTCGATGATGTCCTTGCCGTCGCGCACGGTCAGGGCGTCGCTCACCGCACCGGCGACCTCGTAGGCGCGGCGCACGACCTCTTCGCCGCGGTCGCCCTCCACCGTGCGGTAGTGCACGCCGAAGCCGACCGGCTTCACCTCGAGCTTCGTGCCGGGGAACGCGTCCACCAGCTCCTGCAGCGCCTCCCCCAGTCGCGCGAGCGTGGCGCGCTCGTCGTCGTCGAGGTCGAGCGAGACGCCGTCGCGGCCGAACCGGATCTCGACGCCGTGCGAGCCGATCAGCAGGGCGTCCTCGTCCGCCTCCGTCACGGTCTCCAGGCTGGCGAGCGGCCGCCCCGACACGTAGGCGACCCAGGTGCGCGGCAGCTTCTCGAGCCGGTCGAGGGCGGCCTTCGCCTCCGGCAGCGCACGGGCGCCGCGCGGGACGTCGACGAACGGCGCGAGCGTGCCGTCGAAGTCGAGCGCCAGCAGCAGGCGGTCGGTCTCGGCCAGCCGACGGATGGCGGCGGTGAGAGCGAGGGCGGAATCGGACGGGACGGACGGCGTTTCGGTCATGCGGCTTTCCGGTTCGGTGCGGGAGGACGGCGGAGGCGGACGCTCAGCGCCGGTTCACCAGCGGGTTCTGCAGCGGGTGGTCGCCGTGCGCGGCGCGCGTGAGGGCATCCAGGAAGGAGGCGGACCAGCGCGCGACGTCGTTCGTCACCACCTTCTTGCGCAGGGCGCGCATCCGCCGCGTACGATCGCGCTTCGGCATCGCGATGGCCTGGAGGATGGACTCCTTCAGCCCCTCGATGTCGTGCGGGTTGATGAGGAGCGCCTGCCGCAGCTCGTCGGACGCGCCGGCGAACTCGCTCAGGATGAGCACGCCGTCGTCGTCGACGCGGGAGGCGACGTATTCCTTGGCGACCAGGTTCATCCCGTCGCGCAGGGCCGTGACGAGCATGACGTCGGCCGCGAGGTAGAGGGCGACCATCTCCTCCCGGGGATAGCCGTGGTGCAGGTAGGCGATCGCGCTGTGGCCGAGGGTCGAGTAGTCGCCGTTGATGCGCCCGACGGTCAGCTCGATCTCGTCGCGCAACTGCCGGTAGGTCTCGACGCGCTCGCGGCTGGGGCTCGCGACCTGGACGAGGGTGACGTCCTCCGCCGACAGCGCGCCGTCGCGCAGCAGCTCGCCGAACGCCTTGAGGCGGTGGCCGATGCCCTTCGTGTAGTCGAGGCGGTCGACGCCGAGCATGATCGTCTGGGGGTTGCCGAGCTCCTCGCGGATCTCCTGTGCGCGCGCCTGGATGTCGGGGCGGCGCGCGAGCTCCTGGTACTTCTCGGTGTCGATGGAGATCGGGAACGCGCGGGCGAGCACGGTGCGCGCCAGACCGCCGTGACGGTTGGTCGTCACGTGGCGGTGCGAGCCGGCCTCGGGATCGTCGCTGTCGATCGGGACCTCGATGATGGGGCCGCGGGTCTCGTAGCCGCGGAGGCGACGGACGGCACGGGAGAAGTTGCCCGCGTCGGCCACGCGCTGGAAGCCGATGACGTCGGCGCCGAGCAGCCCGTCGATGATCTGGCGCCGCCACGGCAGCTGGGAGTAGATGCCGTACGGCGGGAACGGGATGTGGTTGAAGAAGCCGATGACGAGGTCGGGGCGCAGCTCGCGCAGCATCGCCGGGACGAGTTGCAGCTGGTAGTCGTGCACCCACACCACCGCGCCGTGCGAGGAGGCTTTGGCGGCCGCATCCGCGAACCGCTTGTTCACCTTCACGTAGCTGTCCCACCACTCGCGGTGGAACGTCGGCTGCGCGATCACGTCGTGGTAGAGCGGCCACAGGGTGTCGTTCGAGAAGCCCTCGTAGTACTCCTGCAGCTCCTGCTCGCTCAGCGGGACGGGGATGATGCTGATGCCGTCGGCCTCGAACGGCTCGATCTCCTCGCCGGAGACGCCGGCCCAGCCGATCCAGACGCCGTCCTGCGAGCGCATGACCGGTTCCAGCGCCGCCACCAGTCCGCCGGGCGACGGGCGCCAGTCGGCTTCGCCCGCGTCGTCGACCACGCGGTCGACGGGAAGGCGGTTCGAGACGATGACGACGTCGTAGGTCTCGGTCGTGGTGGCGGAATCGGGTTGCGCTGAGATGGTGGATCCTCTCCCTCAGATGTCGATGGGGGTGGTTCTCGCCACAGTACCAGCGTCGCTTCCGCGCGTCCGGGCCCTGGACGGGGCGGCCGTTCGGCGGTACGTCACGCGTCGTTCAGTGCCCGGGGTTAGAGTGCGCCTGTGATGCGTATCGGCATGGGAACGACCTGCGTCTACCCGCTCGGGCTCGAGGAGGCGTTCCGCACCGCCGCCGAACTGGGGTACGACGGCGTCGAGGTCATGGTCTCGCGCGACGACGCGACGCAGTCGGCCGCGCCCCTGCGCGCCCTCGCAGAGAGGTATGGGATCCCCGTGCTCAGCATCCACGCTCCGGTGCTGCTGCTGACGCACTTCGTCTGGGGGCGCGACCCGCAGGTCAAGCTGGAGCGCTCGGCCGCCCTGGCCGCCGAGCTGGGCGCGGACACCGTCGTGGTGCACCCGCCCTTCCGCTGGCAGTCGGGATACGCCGAGGGCTTCCTCGACATCGTGCGGCAGACGGCCGAGCGGTCCGGCGTGACCGTCGCGGTCGAGAACATGTTCCCCTGGAAGGTCGGCGGCCGTTCGATGGCGGCCTACTCCCCCGGCTGGAATCCGCTCGGGATGGACTGTGACAAGGTGACCCTGGACTTCTCGCACGCCGCCCTCAGCGGCATCGACGGCCTGCGTCTGGCGGAGCAACTGGGCGGGCGCCTGCACCACGTGCACCTGTGCGACGGCTCGGGCACGCCGGATGACGCGCGGGTCTTCGACGAGCATCTCGTCCCCGGCCGGGGAACGCAGCCGGTGGCGGAGGTCCTGCGGATGCTCGCCGGCTCCGGCTGGACGGGGTCGGTGGTCGCCGAGGTGAACACCCGCAAGGCGCGCAACCGGACGGAGCGGCTCGCCCTGCTGCGCGAGACCCTCGAGTTCGCGCGCGAGCACAGCCGAGCCGCGGCCTCCTGACGCCGTCGGGCGCCCCGGGGCCTCAGCCCGCCGTGCCGAGACGGCGGACGAGCTGGCGGGCGTACTCCGCGTACCCCGCGGCGGTCGGATGGAACGCGTCGACCCCGCTGGTGTGCACCCACGGCTTCGCGTCGCCGATCGCGTGCCCGGCGAAGTCCACGCCGACATAGGTCATCGGCGCGCCTTTGGCCCGCTCGGCGTCCACGGCGTCGTCGATCACCTGGTTGAGCCCGATGGTCGCCGCGTTGATCGCGGCGGCCATCCCGAAGTCCTTGGCGTTCGGGTCGGAGGCGTCGTACATCAGGGCGTAACCCGTCACGACGATGCGTGCGTTCGGCGCCGCCTGGACGATCGCGTCGTACACGGTCGCGAGGCGTTCGGGCAGGACGTTGAGCAGTGAGAGCGCGGACGTGAGCTGGCTGCGGCAGGAGGCCGCCTTGCCCGCGGCGCAATCGGCGGCGATCGCCGCGACGCCCAGGTCGTTGCCGCCGATGCTGACCGTCACGAGGTCGGTGCGGTCGTCGAGGGAGATGAGCTGCTTGCGCAGGAGGTCGGAGGTCGTGGCGCCCGAGCAGGCCGCGTTGACGATGAGGTCGACGCCGGATTCCCGGGTGAAGACGGAGGGATAGCTCGCGCTGCTGGAGCGGCACTTGCCGGTCTCACCGCCGCCGCCCATGCCCGCGGCGAACGAGTCACCGAGGGCGACGTAGCGGGTGCTCGTCGTGAGCGGCCGGCGCGGGAACGGGTCCGGGGTCGCGGAACGCGTCGCCGTCGCGGCGGCACGGGGCGAGGCCGCGGGCGTGTCGGCCGGCCCCGCGCAGGCGGCGACCAGGGTCAGCACCGCGGCGGCCAGTGCGCCGGCGAGCGCGATCGGGAGTGCTCTGCGTCGCATCTGATCGAGCGTAGCGAAGATGCCTTGGTGTTCGGTCAGACCCTTTCGGTGAGGGCCAGAAGCACGGCGGGCACGCTCTCCGACAGGCGCTCGGCGAATTTGCGCTCGTCGCCCGCGAGCAGAGCGTGCGCCTCGCCGCTGGCGCAGAGCTCGGCGATCACCCGCACGGCCTCGGCCGGGTCGATCGTGAACCGCCGGTGCGCGCTCGCCAGGGCGGCGATCACGATCTCGGTCAGGTCGCGGTAGAACCCATCCTGGAACGCGAGGTAGCCGCCGGCGATCGTGGCGTCGCGCAGCGCCAGCAGCTGGAACTCGGACTGCACCAGCCACCAGCGCCGGTCGTCGGACTGCAGCTCGAGGATCTTCGTGACGATGTCGATGACCTGCGCGTCGTCGATCTCGGTGACACCCGACTCCACGAGCGGGGCGAGGTGCTGGGCGAGGCCCTGGCCGAGCTGCTCGAGCCGCATCTCCTTCTCGCGCTCCATGAGGGCGAAGAAGAGCTCCTCCTTGGTGGAGAAGTTCGAATAGAACGCGCCGCGGGTGAAGCCGGCGGCTTCGGCGATCGTCTCGACGCTGGCGGCGCGGACGCCCTGCTCGGCGAAGACGTCGAACGCGGCGTCGAGCAGCCGGGCCCGGGTCCGCTTCCGGCGCGCGGACTCCGCGGGAGCGTCCTCGCGCCCGTCTCTGAGAGCTGTGCTGTCCAAGCTGAAACCTTCCTGAGTCGAGTTCCAGATACACGAGTGTATCCGATACAGTCGAGCATCGGATACAACAGTGTATCGAATCCCTTCATTCCGTGACGCTGCTGGTCACTTCACCGCTGGAGAACGTGTGTCCTCACTCCTGTATTCGATCGGCCGCTGGGCCTTCCGCGCCCGCAAGCTGGTCGTCTCGCTCTGGCTGCTGGTGCTGGTGCTGCTCGCCGGCGGCGCCGTCGCCTTCAACCAGGGCACCGACAACACCTTCAGCATCCCGGGCACCGAATCCCAGGAGGCCCTCGACACGCTGAGTCGCACGTTCCCGCAGGTCAGCGGCACGAGCGCGCAGATCGTGGTGGTCGCCCCCGACGGCGAGACCGTCGACCAGGCCGGCATCAAGAACCCGGTCGAGGACACGGTCGACCACCTCGCGAAGGTCGACGGGGTCTCGGGCGCCACCTCGCCGTACAGCACGACCGTCAAGAACCTGATCTCGGACGACCGCACCGCGGCCATCATCACGGTGCAGCTGAAGGGCCAGCAGACCACCGTCACGGCGGAGACCAAGACCGCCCTCCAGGACGCGGGCGCCGACCTGCAGAAGCAACTGCCGCACGGGTCGCAGGTCGCCGTCGGCGGTCAGCTGTTCTCGCAGAGCCTACCCACCCTGTCGCTCACCGAGCTGGTCGGCGTCGGAATCGCCCTGGTCGTGCTGATCGTCACGTTCGGGTCGTTCATCGCGGCCGGGATGCCCCTGCTGACGGCTCTGCTCGGCGTCGGGCTCTCGATGGCCCTGATCTTCATCGCGACCGTGTTCGGGCCGATCTCGTCGACCACTCCCCTGCTCGCCCTCATGCTCGGGCTGGCGGTCGGGATCGACTACTCGCTCTTCATCATCTCCCGCCATCAGAGCCAGCTGAAGGCCGGTGTCGATCCGGAGGAGTCGACCGCGCGATCGGTCGCCACGGCCGGATCCGCGGTGCTCTTCGCGGGCATCACCGTGATCATCGCGCTGGCCGGTCTCGCGGTCGCGAACATCCCCTTCCTCACCACGATGGGCTTCGCCGCGTCCGCCGCGGTGGCGATCGCCGTGCTCGTCGCGCTGACCCTCACGCCCGCGCTGCTGGGCTTCGCCGGCGCACGCATCACGCCGGGGCGCCGGGCATCCCGTCGCGCGGAGAAGCGGGCCGCGCGGGCCGCCACGAACGCCGGTACGGCCGCCGCTGCGACCGCCGCGTCCGAGCCCGCTCCGGTCGCCGCGCCCACCGCGGCTCCCGCTCGCGCAGCCGCACCGAGCCTCGCGCACGCCGCCACCGCCGAGATCCCGAAGGGCTTCTTCCGCGGCTGGGTGCGCGCGGTCACTCGCTTCCCGATCGTGACCGTCGTCGCCGTCATCGTGGCGCTCGGTGTCGCGGCACTACCGGCGCTGCAGTTGCGGCTCGCGCTGCCCGACGCCGGGTCGCACGCCCCCGACGACCCCGCGCGCATCACGTACGACCTCATCTCCGAGCACTTCGGTCCCGGCTACAACGGTCCGCTGATCGTCACCGGCTCGATCATCTCCAGCACCGACCCGGTCGGCCTGATGGACAAGATCGGCGCCGAGATCGCGGAGATGCCCGGCGTCGCCGCGGTCCCGCTCTCCACGCCGAACGCGACGGCCGACACCGGCATCGTCCAGGTCATCCCGACGACCGGCCCGGACGACCAGCGCACCGCCGACCTCGTCGCCGAGCTGCGCGCCAAGCACCAGCACTTCCTCGACGAGTACAAGGTCGATCTGAAGGTCACGGGCACCACGGCCGCGCAGATCGACGTCTCCAACCGGCTGGCCGGGGCACTGCTGCCGTTCGGCATCCTCGTCGTCGGGCTCTCCCTCGTGCTGCTCACCATGGTGTTCCGCTCCATCGCCGTGCCGATCAAGGCCGCGCTCGGCTATCTGCTCTCGGTCGGCGTCGCCTTCGGCGCCGTCACGGCCGTCTTCGAGTGGGGCTGGTTCTCCGACGCCCTCAACGTCGACAAGACCGGGCCGGTGATCAGCTTCATGCCGATCATCCTGATGGGCGTCCTGTTCGGGCTCGCGATGGACTACGAGGTGTTCCTGGTCAGCCGCATCCGCGAGGACTACGTGCACGGCGGTGACGCCCGGCGCGCGATCCAGAGCGGGTTCGTCGGCTCCGCGAAGGTGGTCACGGCCGCCGCGATCATCATGATCTCGGTGTTCGCCGCGTTCGTCCCCGAGGGCGACACGTCCATCAAGCCCATCGCCCTCGGGCTCGCCGTCGGCGTGTTCGTGGACGCGTTCATCGTGCGAATGACCCTGGTACCCGCCATCCTGCAGTTGCTCGGCGACAAGGCGTGGTGGATGCCGCGCTGGCTCGACCGCATCCTCCCCTCGTTCGACGTGGAGGGCGACGGGCTGCAGAAGGAGCTCGAGCTCGCCGACTGGCCGGAGAACGGCGCGGGCGTGGTGGCCGCGGCCGACGGCCTCTCCGTGAGCGTGCGCCGCCGCCCCGTCCTGCACGACGTGTCGTTCCGCCTCCGGGACCGCGAGGTCCTCGTCGTGCACGGCGGCGACCGGATGGCCGCCCTCACCCTCCTGATGGCGGTGACCGGACGCACGAAGGCGGACTCCGGGACGATGAAGGTGGCGGGGCTCGTTCTGCCCACCCGCGGGTCCGGCGTGCGCTCGCGCACCTCGGTCGTCCGGCTCGGCGCCTCCGACACCCCCGTCGACGACGTGCGTCGTGCCCTGGCGAGCCGTCCGCAGCTGCTCGCCCTCGACGCGGCCGACGCCGTGACCGATCCGGTCGAACGCCGCCGGATCCGCGCGGAGCTCTCGGCCGCGCTCAGCCGCGCCCACGTGGAGGACCGGCCGTTCGCCCTCGTGGTGAGCTGCGTCGACCCCACAGGACTCGACGACATCCTCCCCGACGGCGCCGAGACGGGCACGGTGCTCCTGCCCGACGACCCCACCGCTTCCCCCGACCGCACGGCCCACACGCCGGCCCACCTCGAGAAGGCGAACGCCTGATGACCAGCCCGTCCCCCCTCCGCCGTCCCGGCTCCCTGTTCTCGCTCGAGCGCATGCGCTCCGACAAGCGGATCACCTGGCTCACGGTCGTCGGCATCATCCTGGTCCCGCTCGCCATCGGCGGCCTGCTCGTCTGGGCACTGTGGAACCCCACGGACCGACTGGATTCGGTGAAGGCCGCTGTCGTCAACCTCGATCAACCGGTGAAGATCGGCGACCAGACCGTGCCCCTCGGGCGGCAGCTCTCCGCCGGGCTGCTCGACAGCTCGAAGGACAACTTCAGCTGGGTGCTGACCGACGAGAAGGACGCCGCCAGCGGTGTCGCCGACGGGCGCTACGTCGCCGTCGTCACCATCCCGAAGACGTTCTCGAAGGCCGCGACCTCCCCGTCGGGCGAGGCGGCCGACGCCACCCAGGCCACCATCGACGTGCGAACGAGCGACAAGTCGAAGCTCGTCGACCCGGCGATCAGCCAGGCCGTGACCACCACGGCCACCACGGTGCTCAACAAGCAACTCACCTCGACGTACCTCGAGAACGTGTACGTGGGCTTCAACACCCTGCACGACCAGATCGGGCAGGCGGCGACCGGAGCGGACCAGCTGTCGAGCGGACTCACGCAGCTCGCGAGCGGCACGCACCAACTCAACGACGCGGCCGGGCAGCTCGCGAGCGGGGCGTCGTCGCTGTCGAGCGGCATCGGCCAGCTGTCCTCGGGGGCGAGCGGGCTCTCCAGCGGGCTCGGGACGCTGTCCGGCGGGACATCGCAACTCGCCGGCGGTCTCCAGACGCTCGCCGATGGAACGAAGGACCTCCCGGCTCAGACGGCCCAGCTCTCCGCAGGGGCGTCGGGAGTGTCCACCGGGGTATCGGCCGCCGCCGCGTCGGCGAAGACCGCGCTCGCGACCTGCATCGCGGATCACGGTGCGACCGACGCCACCTGCACGGAACTGTTGACGGTGGTCGGGACGCTGACCGCCCCCGTGTCGGCCGGGCAGTCGATCGAAGACATCGCCAAGCAGGTCGCGACCGGGACCAGTGCCCTCGCCTCCAGTGCCGGATCGCTCGCCGGCGGAGTCGCGCAGTCGGCCTCCGCCGCGCAGCAGCTCGCCGCGGGCACGCAGCAGTCCGCCTCGGGCGCCGCGCAGCTCGCTGACGGCGCCGCTCAGAGCGCGTCCGGAGCCTCCCAGCTCTCGGACGGCGTCTCCCAGCTCGCGACCGGCATCACGCCGCTCGCGACCGGCGCCGACCAGTCGGCGTCCGGGGCGGCCTCCCTCGCCTCCGGGCTCAAGACCGCGGTGGCGCAGCTGCCGAGCTACGACAGCGGCGAGCGCACCAACCTCGCCTCGGTCGCCTCCGAGCCGGTGACGCAGAAGGCGTCGGGCACGGCCGCGTTCGGGGCGACGAGCATCCCGCTCTTCGCGTCCGTGGCGCTCTGGCTGGGCGCGCTGGCGTCGTTCCTGGTGCTGCAGGCCGTCTCGCGCCGTGCGCTGCTGACCTCCCGCGCCGCCGGTCTCATCGCCCTCGACGGGTTCGTCCCGGCCGCGGTGCTCGGAGCCGTCCAGGGCGTGCTCGTCGCCGCGATCATGCAGCCGGCGCTGCACCTCGACGCCGGCCACTGGTTCGGCTTCGCCGGCGTCGCCGTCGGGGTCGGGATCGCCTTCGCCGCGGTCAACCACGGTCTCGTCGCGCTCCTCGGTGGCATCGGCCGGTTCCTCTCGATGCTGGTGGTGGTGATCACCCTGGCGTCGGGGATCGTGTCGACGGCGCCCGCCTTCTTCGACGGCGCCCTCCCCTGGCTGCCGACCTCACCCGCGATCACCGCACTCCAGGGCGTGATCGCGAGCAGTTCGGATCTCTGGCGCGGTCTCGGCGGGCTGCTCCTCTGGGCGGCGTTCGGCTTCGGGCTGGCGCTCATCGCCATCGCACGCAAGCGCGTCGTCCGCGCCTCTCAGCTGCTCCCCGCCGAATAGCCGCAGCGCCGCTCGCGTTCGTGGTCCGGCTCAGCCGGTGACCGCGAGCGCGAGCGTGGCGAGCACGACGGTGACCGGCGCAACGATGGCGCCGAGCAGCACGTAGCGCTTCCACCGCAGCTCCACGTCGAACGACGTCAACCGCTGATGCCAGAGCAGGGTCGCGAGGGACGCCCACGGCGTGATGAGCGGCCCCGCGTTGACGCCGATGAGCAGGGCGGCGAGCCGCACCGGGGATCCCGCCACCGGCTCGAGAGCCAGGTAGGCGGGGAGGTTGTCGATCGCGTTCGCCCCGACCATCCCGGTGAGCGAGAGCCGCAGCAGCGCAAGCGGCGACTCCCCGGTCCCCGAGACCGCGGCGAGCAGAGCGCCGAGCCCGACGGCGTGCAACGCCTCGATGAACAGGAACAGGCCGGAGGCGAGCACCACCAGCTGCCACGGGACCAGCCCGAAGCGGAGCACCGACCGCCGCCGCACGAGGAACACCACACCGAGCACGATCGCGGCGGCGGAGGCCGGCAGCCAGACGGGAAGACCGGAGACGAGCAGCGGAACGAGGGCGACGACGACGACCGCGCTCGTCGCGAAGAGCACCCGGTCGCCGACCGGCTCCTCCTCGCCCGGCTCGTAGCGCACGACGAGCGACCGCCGCGCGATGACGAAGACCGCCACCATCGGCACGATCATCGCGACCAGCGCCGGTGCCCACATCAGCGCCGCGAACGCCGCCGGCGACGGGTCCCCCATGGCGTGCTGGGCCAGCAGGTTGGTCAGGTTCGAGACCGGCAGCAGCAGCGAGCCGGCGTTCGCCATCCACACCGTCGTGAGTGCGAACGGCAGCGGGTTGAGCCCGGCGTGCCGGGCGAGCACGATCACCACCGGCGTCAGCAGGACGGCCGTCGTGTCGAGCGAGAGGAAGATCGTGCACAGCGCGGCGACGAGCACCACGAGCAGCCAGAGCACCCAGGCGCGCCCGCGCCCCCAGCGCGCCGCGCGCTGAGCGACCCAGGTGAAGAGGCCCGCCTCCGCGGCCAGCTCTGTGACGACCGTGACCGCGACGACGAACAGCAGGATGGGCCACACCCGGTCCCACAGCACCGCGACCTCCGGCAGCGGCAGGATCCCGACCGCGACCGCGATCGCGCCCAACACGAGGAGGACCGCCCCGACGACGGCAGTGCGCATCCCGAATCCCTTTCCGCAGGGCCGGGTCCCCCCGGCGCCGTAGGCAGCGTACGCTACGGGAAGAGCGAAAGGATGCGGATGCGCAAGTACGTCTTCAACGGCGCGGTGCTCTCGGCCATCATGGGCCTGTGGACCACCATCCAGTCGACCAGGAGCGGGGTGCGGGACTGGCGTGTCCCCCTGCTCTGGATCAGTGCCGCCCTGTCCTTGGCGATCGCCATCGGCACCGTGGTGGAGGACTCGAAGGACGCCGCCGAGCGCGAGGCGAAGCCGCTGGGCTCCCGAAAGGGCTCCTGACCGCGGAATTCCGCTGATCAACCGGCGTGTCCGCGCCGCAGACAGCCCGTTCCTCCCCGACACTGGTAACGACGGAGAGCCAGGGAAGGGGTATCGCGATGTTTGGACGCAGGCGGCACGCCGCGGCAGAGGTTCCGGCGGCGCCGGTCCCTCAGTTGACGGACGCGCAGATCCTCGAGATCGTGCACGGCAAGATCGCCGAGCTGATCGGCGAGAGCGGCGAATGGACGGTCTCGCGCCGTTCGGCCGACGACACCGACACCATCTTCCACTCCGTGCTCGCGCAGTCCGTCTCCGTCGGCATCGCCGCGGCGCTCGTCGACGCGCGCAATCGCCTCGAAGCGGGCGAGATCGGCGCGGTCACCGAGCCGCAGCACCTGGCACCCTCCGAGAGCGCGCCCGTCGCCGAGAGCATCGAGACCGACGAGACCATCGCCGCCGACGAGAGCGACGAGCCGGCCGCATTCGGCTGGGAGCCCGCCCCCATCACCGTCTGGACCGACCTCCGCAAGCCCGTCACCGGCGAGATCCCCGCGATCGTGGAGCGCAACGCCGCCTGACCCGCCGCGGGCTCAGCCGATCCGCTTCCAGGATGCTGGGCCCTCCGACCCCGCGCGGTAGTTCTGCAGCGGGACCTCGTCCTTGCGCCACTCCGTCAACACCGGTGCGACGATCCGCCAGCAGTCGACCGCGGTGTCGCCGCGCACCGAGAGCGACGGATCCCCGTCCAGGATCCCTTCCAAGACCTCACCGTACGCGAGCAGCTGGCCCGGCCCGAACGAGACGCTCAGCGCCGCGCGCTCGATCTCGAACGGGTCGCCCGGACCGTTGACGTTGAGCTCCAGCGACATCTCGTCGGGAGCCAGCATGATCCGGAGCTTCGTCGGCTCCTTCGTGCCCTTGAGACCCTTGGGCACGTGGCGGGCCGGCTTGAACGTCACCACGACCTCCCGGCGCCGCTCCCCCAGCGCCTTGCCGGACCGCAGCGTGAACGGCACACCCGCCCAGCGCCACGTGTCGATCTGCAGGGTCACCTCGGCGAGCGTCTCCGTGCCGCGGGAGGGGTCGACTCCTGGCTCCTTGACGTACGACGGGACCGTCTCGCCCTCGACCTGGCCCGCGGTGTATCGCGCCCGCCTGCTCGACTCGACCGGGCTGTCCTTCCAGACCCGGGTCGCGCGGAGCACCGTGGCCTTGGCGTCGCGGAGGTCGACCGCGTCGAGCGTCGACGGCGGCTCCATCGCCACCACGGCCAGGACCTGCAGCAGGTGGCTCTGGATCATGTCGACCAGCGCACCGGCGTTGTCGTAGTAGCGGGCCCGGCCCTCGAGCGCGAGCGACTCGTCGTAGACGATGTCGACCCGCTCGATGTGGTCGCTGTTCCAGAGCGGCTCCAGGATGCTGTTCGCGAACCGCAGCCCGATGAGGTTGAAGACGGTCGACCGGCCGAGGAAGTGGTCGACGCGGTGGATGCGGTCCTCCGGCACCAGGGTGGCGAGCTGCTTGTTGAGGGCGATGGCGCTGCGCTTGTCCGTGCCGAACGGCTTCTCGAGGGCGAGCGTCAGCCCACGTGGGAGGTCCATCGTGCCGAGCACGCCGCACGCCTTCGCGGTGATCGCCGGCGGCAGGGCGAAGTACAGGGCGGGCGCGCCCTCGCAGGCGGCGAAGATGCGTTCGAGGTCCGCGGCCTGCGTGACATCGGCCTGCACGTAGACGGTCTCCTTGAGTACTTCCTCAACGGCCGGCCCCGTCGCCTTCATGGTCTTGAACGACGCGCGCACGACGGAGCGCCAGTGCGCGTCCGTCCAGTCCTCGAAGCCGGCGCCGACCAGACGGAACCGGCGATCCGGGTGATCCGACAGGAGCTGGCCGATGGCGGGGAGCAGCAGGCGGGCGGAAAGATCGCCGCTCGCTCCGAGAATCGCGAGAGTGTCGACGGTCTGCGTCATGAACATCACAGTACGGCCATACTGGGGATATGTCGCTCCCCATCGAGGAATACGCCCTGATCAGTGACTGCTTCACCGGAGCGCTCGTGGGCAAGGACGGCAGCATCGACTGGCTGTGCCTCCCCCGCTACGACTCGTCGTCGATGTTCGGCGCCCTCCTCGGCACCGAGGATCACGGCCGCTGGCTCGTCGCGCCCGTCGACGCCTCCGCCAAGAGCACACGTCACTACGAGGGCGACACGATGACGCTCATCACGCGCTGGCGCACCGGCGACGGGGAGGTGGACGTCACCGACACGATGCCGATGGGCGACCATCGAGCCGACGTGATCCGCCGCGTGCGGGGCGTGAGCGGCACCGTGCGGATGCAGCAGGAGCTGCGGATCCGGTTCGGCTACGCCTCCGCGACGCCCTGGGTGCGCAAGGACACCGCCGAGCACCCGTCCGCGCTGGTCGCGGTCGCCGGGCCCGACGCCATCGTCGTGCGCGGGCCGGTGCTCCACGCGACCGATCACGCCCACCACGGGGAGTTCGCCGTGAAGGCCGGCGAGACCGTCGACCTCACCCTCACCTGGTTTCCCTCGCACCGCGCGACCCCGGAGGCGCTCGACGTCGACCACGCGCTGGAGCAGACCCGTACCTGGTGGACCCGCTGGGCCGAGGGCTGCAACCATGACGGGCCGTACCGCGACGAGGTCGTGCGCTCCCTGCTGCTCCTCCGCGCCCTGACGCACCTCGAGACGGGTGGGATCGTCGCGGCCGCGACGACCTCCCTCCCCGAGGCGTTCGGCGGCGAGCGCAACTGGGACTACCGCTATGTGTGGCTGCGCGACGCGTCCCTGACCATCGGCGTGCTGCTCGCCCACGGCTACGACGACTACGTCGACCACTGGCGCGACTGGCTGCTGCGCGCCATCGCCGGCGACCCCGCCGACCTGCAGATCATGTACGGCCTCTCCGGCGAGCGTGACCTGGCCGAGCGGGAGCTCACCTCCCTCCCCGGATATCAGGGCGCGCATCCGGTGCGCATCGGCAACGGCGCGTCGACCCAGTTCCAGGCCGACGTGATCGGCGAGGTGATGATCGGCCTCGACCGCGGGCGCCGGCTCGGCAACGGCGAGACGCGGTTCTCGTGGGCGCTGCAGCGCGCGCTGATGGGATACCTGGAGGAGCACTGGCGGGAGCCGGACCACGGCATCTGGGAGATCCGCGGCGAACCGCAGACGTTCACGCACTCGCGGGCCCTCGTCTGGGCGGCGTTCGACTGCGCGGTCCGCGCGGTGGAGCGCGACGGGCTCGAGGGCCCGGTGGTCCGCTGGCGCACCCTGCGCGACGAGGTCAGGGCCGACATCGAGGCGAACGGCTTCGACCGGGTGCGCGGCACCTACGTGCAGCACTACGGCACGCGGGAGGTGGATGCGTCGCTGCTCCAGCTCGCCCAGGTCGGCTACGTCGACTGGGAGGATCCGCGCATGCTCGGCACGGTGCGCGCGATCGAGCAGGACCTGCTGCGCCACGATCTCGTGCTGCGCTACCGCACGGAGCAGGGCGTCGACGGCCTCCCGCCGGGTGAGCATCCCTTCCTCGCCTGCTCGTTCTGGCTCGTCGAGCAGTACGCGCACTCGCACCGGCTCGACGACGCGCGCCGGCTGATGGACCGGCTGGTGTCCCTCGCCAACGACGTGGGCATGCTCTCGGAGGAATACGACGTCGAGGGGCGTTCCCAGGCCGGCAACACCCCCCAGGCGCTCACGCACCTCACGCTCGTGCGGGCGGCGGACGCGATCGCGGCGGCGAGCCGATGACGGATGCGGGACCGGCGGAGCGGACCGAGGGGTCGGTCGGCCTCGAGGAGCGCCTCGAGCTCGGCGCACCCTGGGTCACCATCGTGTGGAACGACCCCGTGAACCTCATGTCGTACGTCACCCACGTGTTCCGCACCTATTTCGGGTATCCCCGCACGGAGGCCGAACGCCTGATGATGCTGGTGCACAACGAGGGTCGCGCCGTCGTCGCGACCGGCACCCGCGAGGAGATGGAGCGGCACGTGGAGGCGATGCACGACTACGGACTGTGGGCGACGCTGACGAAGGCGGACGCATGAGGCTCTTCCATCCCGTCGGCCACGGCCGTGTCGCCGCTCGGTTCGAGGCGGAGGAGGCGGAACTGCTGCTGCGCCTCGCCACCGACGCCGCCGAGCTGGCATCCGAGGCGGCGATCGAGGACGACGAGCTCCGCAGCGACCCGGCGCTGATCCGGCTCATGCCGGACGCCTACCCCGGCGACCCGGCGGCCTCCGCCGAGTTCCGGCGGTTCACGGCGGACGGCATCGCGGAACGCAAGGCGCTCAACGCCCGCATCGTCGTCGAATGCCTCGCCCGGTCCGATGCCTCCCGCGTGGACGTCACGCTCGACGAGGCGCAGGCGACTGCGTGGCTCCGCTGCCTGACCGACATCCGCCTCGTGCTCGCCGCCCGGCTCGGGATCCTGCAGGACGGCGACGAGGGAGACCTGCACGACGAGGAGTCGCAGATCCGTCGCACGGTCTTCGACTGGCTCGCCGTCGTGCAGGAGTCCCTCGTGCTGTCCCTCAGCCGCCGCTAGACCGGGAAGCGCACCGCCGCGGCGACGGCACCGCCGCCCGGCACGTCCTCCGCGCGCACGGCGTAGACCTTCGCCTTCGAGGCGAGGGAGCGGCGGATGATCTCGTCCACCACGCCGTAGTAGCCGGGCGCGTCCTCCGGGGCGAGGTCGATCGCGCCGCTCTCGTCGTCGACCGTTCCCGGCACGCGCCGGTCGATGTCGAAGACCAGCGACTCGACGGCACCGAACGTCGCCGCACGGGCGATGTCGCTCAGGTCGACGAGGGCCGTCCCGGCCGCGATCCGCGCCTCGAAGTCGTCCTTGAGCTCGTCGGTCTTGCGGGCGTAGACGGCGTCGAGCACGCCCCGCGCCGCCGCGGAGAGCTCCTCGTCGGTCTTCTCCTCCGGGTTGCCGCCGATGGTCTCCTCGACGAGGTGGGGGTAGGTGCTCGCGCCGCGGAAGATGCCACTGAGCGGCTCCGCAGCGGCGAGGATGAGCGGTTCCGTGCTGTTCGCGAGCAAGGGATGCAGCGCGCGGTCGATCGCCTGCACATACTCGAGCATCCGCACCTTCTGGCCCTCGGAGCCCTGGACGCGGCCGTCCGGCGAGCGCCCGCTGATCGACGGCAGTCCGGCGGCGGAGGCCACGTCCTGCGGCATCCCCTCGACCTCGACGGGTGTGGGAGGCGCCTCCGCGGCGATCCGGATCAGGCGGACGGAGTTCTGGGCGAGCGCCAGGATGAGCGCGGACTGCGGGAAGGTGACGGCGCGCAGCAGCGGCTTCACGTAGAACCGGTCCGCGACCTCGCACGCGCTGTTCAGACGGTTCGGCAGCCGGAAGGTCTGCGCCACCTCGCCGTCGAGGAACACGGCGAGCGAACGGGACTGATAGCGCCAGAAGTCCCGGTCGTCGAGGATCACCTCCCCCTCCGCCTGCACCGCTTGGATGCGGGCCTTCGCGACGCCGAGCGCCTCCAGCGCCCGCACCGCCTGGCTGAGATGGTTCTTGAGCTCGATGCGCGCGCGATCCGCTTCGGGCGGTGTCGTGCCGGTGGGCAGGTAGATGCTGACGCATCCCGGCTCGCGCAGAGCGGCGATCCTCTCGATGTCGGCCTTGGTGGGAATGTCCTTGTACTCCACGGTTCCTCCTCGGTCGTCGCCGGCGGCGGTCGTCCGCGACCGGTCCGTTCAGTCTCGCCTCCCGCCACCGGTGCCACAAGCCCCCGAGCACCTGGAGCGGGAACGCCTGTTGACATCTCCCTTCAACCCGCCTACGGTGCGTTAAACCGGTTTAGGTCACCCGCCGGGACACCAGACGAAGGAAACGCAATGAAGCGGATCACCCTGCTCGCCGTCGCCACCGCGACGCTCGTGACGGCGGCGCTCGCCCTCCCCGCGGCAGCGGCCACCGCGACGGCCGCGGACAGCAGTCGCACGGCCGCCGCGCCCGCGAAGCTGACGAACCTCGCCCACCTCGACTTCCTCCTCGACGACGTGCCGCTGCTCACCGGCATCGCCGGGCACACCACCTACCGGCAGGACACCGAACCGTCGGCGCGCGCACCCTGGGTGTACGCCGACCGGCAGACCGACGGCACCTTCTCCCGGGTGGGAGGCGGACCCATCACGGACGCCGCGCGCGGTTGGTACGCGCAAGGCGCGTTCGACGCCGACGACATCTCCCGCGCCGCGGTCGTCTATCTGCGGGACTGGAAGCAGAATGGCACCGCCTCGAGCAAGCAGAGCGCCTACGAGCTGCTGCGTTCCCTCACCTATCTGCAGACCGACTCCGGCCCGAACGCGGGCAACGTCGTGCTCTGGCAGCAGTCGGACGGCACCCTGAACCCGTCCGCCATCCCCGTCGAGCTCCCCGACCCGAGCGACTCCGCCGAGTCGTTCTGGCTCGCCCGCACCGTGTGGGCGCTCGGCGAGGGCTACGCCGGTTTCCGTGACGCGGACCCGCAGTTCGCGGGATTCCTCGCCGACCGCCTCGGGCTCGCCCTCGGCGCGCTGGACCGCCAATCGCTCAGCAAGTACGGCACGACGACGACCGCCAACGGCGTCACCGTCCCCGCCTGGCTGATCTCGGGGAGCGCGAGCCCGACGGCGGAGGCCGTGCTGGGCCTCAGCGCATACGCCGCCGCCGCCCCCTCTGACCAGACCGCGCGTACGGCGCTCGCCCGGTACGCCGAGGGCATCGCGAAACTCGCGAGCGGCGGGATCGGCCAGTGGCCGTTCGGCGCTCTCCTGCCCGAGGCGAACTCCCCCACGTTCTGGCACGCCTGGGGCGCGATGCAGCCGGCGGCGCTCACCGCCGCGGCGAGCGTCCTCGGCGACGCGTCGCTGCAGAAGGCGGCGACCACCGACCTCGCCCAGTTCACCGCCCAGCTGCTGGCCTCCGGCGGTCCGGACAACGGATGGACGCCCACCCCGGCCGACCGCACGCAGATCGCCTACGGCGTGGACTCGCGGGTCGAGGGCCTCGTCGCCGCGTCCGACGCGACCGGCGCCGCGGGGCTCGCCGCTCTGGCCGGAGCCCAGGCCGCCTGGTTCTTCGGGGCCAATCCGGCCGGCACCCCGGCCTACGACCCGGCGACCGGCGTGTGCGTCGACGGCATCGCCGCCGACGGCACGGTTAACCGCAACTGCGGCGCCGAGTCCGTCATCCACACCCAGCTCACGATGCTCGCGCTCGACGCCAATCCCTCCATCGCCCGCGCCGCGACCAGCCTCACCCGGACGACGGCGACCGATGGCATCCAGGTGGTGGAGGCGGAGTCCGGCCGGCTCACGGGCTCGGCGTCCGTCGTCACCCCGGCCTCGGCCTGGACCGGATCGGCGAACTGGTCGGGCGGCGCGTACGTCGCCGCCGCGTCGGGCGCCACGGTCACCGTGACGCTGCCCACCGGTCACCCGGCGGCCCGCCTCCTCCCGATCGCCGACCTCGGCCCGGGCGACCCCACGACCGGGCTGCCGGCCGGCTCGGGGAGCACGCGCTGGACCGCCCAGCTCGGCCGGGTGAGCGTGCCGCTCGGCTCGACGGCCAACGTGCGGGCCGGCGCCGCCCAGGGCAGCGGCGCGAGCCCGGTCCTCCTGCTCCCGCAGACGCTGACGCTGCCCGTGCTCGCCTCGACGACCTCTGTCACGGCCCACGTCTCCGGCTCGGCGAAGCTGGACGCGGTGCTGGTACAGCCCGTCGTCTCCCATCTGGCCCTCACCGGCTCGTCGAGCCTCGACGTCTACGTCAACGCGACGAAGCTCCCCGTCCCCCAGCGGCTGAGCACGTCGGCGCCGGCGACCGTCGTCCGCTACGACAGCTCCGGCCGCCAGGTCGGCGGCGCGCAGACCGTCGGCGCCCGCGGATTGATCGCGGTCGAGCCCGGCGGCTTCACGACGGTCGTCCCCCGATGACGCCCGGCACCGTCACCATCAACGACGTCGCGCGCGCAGCGGGCGTGAGCAAGGGTCTCGTCTCCCTCGCCCTCAACGAGCGACCCGGCGTCGCCACCGAGACCCGTGAGCGCATCCTCGCGGCCGCCCGCGAGCTCGGCTGGACGCCCAACCCGAGCGCCCGGGGCCTCACGACCCGCCGCGCCTACGCACTCGGCCTCATCCTCCGCCGCCCCGCCCGCACCATCGAGGTCGACCCGTTCTTCGCGGCCTTCATCGCCGGCGTCGAGACCGTGCTCGCCGAGCGCGGCCAGGTGCTCGTCTTGACGGTCGTGCCCGACCCGGAGGCGGAGGAGCGCGCGTACACCCGGCTCGCCTCCGACAAGCGGGTGGACGGGTTCCTCCTCACCGACCTGCTGGCATCGGACGACCGGATCGGACTGATCGAGCGGCTCGGCTCGCAGGCCGTGTCGCTCGGCGAGCCGGTCGGCGGCAGCCCCTTCCCCGTCATCACCCGGGACTACGACGCCGGCATCGACGAGCTCGTCGCGCACCTGGTCGACCTCGGCCACCGCCGCATCGTGCACGTCTCCGGCGACGAGCGGATGCTGCACGGGCTGCGCCGTCGCGAACGCTTCGACAGCGCCATGCGCGCGGCGGGCCTCGACCCCGTCGTCGTCGCCACCGACTTCTCCCCCGAGCAGGGCGCCGCCGCGACGGCCTCCCTGCTCGACGCCCCCGAACCCCCGACCGCCATCGTGTACGGCAACGACCCGATGGCCATCGCGGGGATGGGGGTGGCGCACGAACGCGGTCTGCGGCTTCCGCACGACCTGTCGATCACGGGCCTCGACGGGTCCCAGATCGGCACCTACATCTATCCCTCCCTCACGACGCTCGACAACGACCCGGCCGGCTGGGGCATCGCCGCCGCCACCGCATTGCTGCGGCTGGTGGAGCACGACGAAGCGGCCGACGTCGACCTGCCCCGAGCGCGGCTGGTGGTGCGCGCATCCACCGCTCCACCCGCCGCCGATCGATAACGCGAACACCCCACTCACGAAAGAGAACCCCATGCGAACACGCAGAACAGCCCTCCACCGGGCCGCGCTGGCGGTCGTCACCGCCGGCATCGTCGCCGGAACCCTCGCCGCGTGCGGCTCCAGCGGCGGCGGATCGTCCGACGCGATGAAGGCCCACGGCCCCATCACCATCTGGTACTCGAACAACGAGCAGGAGGTGCAGTGGGGCAAGTCGATGGTGTCGGCCTGGAACTCCGCGCACCCGGACGAGAAGATCAAGGCCCAGGAGGTTCCGGCCGGCAAGAGCACCGAGGAGGTCATCGGCGCGGCCATCACCGCGGGCACCACTCCCTGCCTCGTCTTCAACAACCTCCCTGCCGCCACGGGGCAGTGGCAGAAGCAGGGCGGTCTCGTCGACCTGTCGAAGTTCTCCGACGGCGCGAAGTACATCGAGGCGCGCAGCGGAGACGCAGCCGACCAGTACAAGTCCTCCGACGGCGACTACTACCAGATGCCGTGGAAGCAGAACCCGGTCATGATCTTCTACAACAAGGCGATCTTCGCCAAGGCCGGTCTCGACGCCGACAACCCGGACCTCTCGACCTACTCCTCCTTCCTCGCCGCCGCGCAGAAGATCAAGGACTCGGGAGCCGCGCCGTACGCGATCTACCCGGCTCCGACCAGTGAGTTCTTCCAGGTGAACTTCGACTACCTGCCGCTGCTCGCCGCGCAGACCGGCGGCAAGACCTTCATCGAGGACGGCAAGGCCGCCATCACGACAGACGACGCCCTCGACGTGGCGAACTTCTGGAAGACCGTCTACAGCGACGGCCTCGCCGGCAAGGAGCAGTACCAGGGCGACGCGTTCGCCGACGGCAAGGCCGCCATGGCGATCGTCGGCCCGTGGGCGATCGCGTACTACGGCGACAAGGTCCAATGGGGCTCCGTCCCGGTGCCGACCAAGGACGGCAAGCCGGCCGATCAGGTCTACACCTTCCCGGACGCCAAGAACATCGGCATGTACTCCTCGTGCAAGAACCAGGGCACCGCCTGGGATGTGCTCAAGTTCGCGACCAGCAAGGACCAGGACGGCAAGCTCCTCGACGTGACCGGCCAGATGCCGATCCGTACCGACCTCGCCACCACCTTCGCGTCGTACTTCAGTTCGCACCCGGACTACAAGGAGTTCGGCGACCAGAGTGCGCGGACGGTGGACGACCCCACCGGCAGCAACACCATCGCCCAGATGCAGGCGCTGCGCGACGCGTACAGCAAGGCCGTGATCAACGGCAGCGGCTCGGTCGAGGACGCCTTCAAGGCCGCTTCCGACAAGATCGACAAGCTCCAGGCGCAGAAGTAGCCATGAGCACCGTCTCCGCTCCCCCCGCGGCGGGCACCACGCCCGCCGCGGGGCCGCCGCCCCGACGGCGACGCCCGCTCGTCCAGCGGATCCTGGGGAAGAACCCGCTCGGCTGGCTGTTCGGCGCGCCGTACCTGCTGTTCGTGCTGGTGATCTTCGCCTACCCGCTCTGCTACGCCGTCTACATCTCGTTCTTCGACTACTTCTTCGCCGCCCCCGGCGCGAACGTGAACCAGCCGTTCGTGGGCTTCGACAACTACGTGCAGGTGGTCACCGACCCGGCGGTGCTGCAGTCGTTCCTGAACGTCGGCATCTTCCTGATCATCAACGTGCCGCTCACGGTGATCCTGTCGCTGGTGCTCGCGAGCGGGCTGAACAGCATCACGCGGTTCCGCACGTTCCTGCGGGTCAGCTACTACGTGCCGTACGTGACCGCGAGCGTCGCGATCATCGGCGTGTGGCTCTTCCTGTTCAGCGGGAACGGCCTGGTCAACCACATCCTCGGGCCGCTGGCGCCGAACCCGACCTGGTTCGTCAACCCGTGGCTCGCCATGCCGACCATCGCGATCTACGTGACCTGGAAGCAGCTCGGGCTGTACATCCTGCTGTACCTCGCTGCGCTGCAGAATGTGCCGCGGGAGCTGTACGAGTCCGCGGCGACGGACGGCGCGGGCAAGGTCCGCCAGTTCTTCTCGGTGACCGTGCCGGGCGTCCGTCCGGCGACGGTACTGGTGCTGCTGCTCTCCACCATCACCGGTGCCAACCTCTTCACCGAGCCTTACCTGCTCACCGGCGGAGGCGGCCCGGACGGCCACTCCACGTCGCCCGTGCTGCTCATCTACCAGCAGGGCATCCAGCAGGGGCACCCCGGCTACGCGGCGGCGATCGGCGTCGTCCTCGTCATCCTGGTGCTGATCATCGGCTGGCTGCAGAACCGATTCGCGGGAGGACGAGACTGATGGCACGCAAAGACCTGGCGGCATCCCGAGCGCTCAGCCGCCCGCAGGCGATCCTGCAGGGCGTCGTGCTGACGATCGGCGCGATCGCCTTCCTGTTCCCCTTCTACTACATGCTCGTCGGCTCGCTGCAGGCGACCCCCGACACGTCGATCGCCGGTGCGTTCCCGAATCCCGCGAACCTCACACTCCAGAACTACGGGGCCATCAACTCCCGGATCAACCTGTGGTCGGGGCTCGCGAACTCGGGGATCTTCACGGGCGGAGTGCTGCTGTGCACCGTCGTGTTCGGCGTGCTGGCCGGATACGCGCTGTCGGTGCTGCAGTGGAAGGGGCGCGGCACGACGTTCGCGCTCGCCCTGCTGGTGCAGACCATCCCGTTCCAGCTGCTGATGATTCCGCTGTACGTGCTCATCGCTCGCAACTACGGGCTGGCGGACAACTACCTCGGGATGATCCTGCCGTTCGCGATCAACTCGGCCGCCGTGCTGATCTTCCGTCAGTACTTCCTCCAGCTGCCGCGCGAGCTCTTCGACGCTGCGCGCATCGACGGGGCGGGCGAGTTCACCGTGCTGTGGCGGGTGGCGCTTCCGCTCGTGCGTCCCGCGTTGGTGACTGTGGTGTTGCTCACCTTCATCGGCCCGTGGAACGAGTTCCTCTGGCCGTTCCTGATCACGAAGGAGGCGAGCATGCAGCCGCTCGCCGTCTCGCTGGCGAACTACATCAGCACCGTGGCGGCCTCCACGAGCAACCCCTTCGGCGCCATCCTGGCCGGGGCGGTCGTGCTCGCCGCACCCGTCGTCGTGCTGTTCATCGTCTTCCAGCGCTACTTCACCTCGACCGACATCGGCTCGTCCGTCAAGGGCTGAGCCACCCACCCCAAGGAGATCCGTGGACACCGTGGACACCGTCCCCGTCACCGTCGACGCCTTGCGCGCCAGCTATCAGGAGGCCCTGGAGCACACGAACGCGCTCACCGACCGCATCTCGACCGACCAGTTCTCGGCCCATTACGAGGACCGGCCCGAGTGGGTGATCGGGCCGTTCGAGCGGGACGACCGGCTGACCTTCCGCCCGCAGGGCCAGTGGGAGGACCCGACCGGCGTCGGCTGGACCAGCGACTCGGTCTTCAACCCGACCGTCATCGAGGCCGGCGACGAGCTGCACCTCTTCTACCGCGCGTCGCCGCGCAAGGAGTCGACGGCGAGCCGGATCGGGCACGCCGTGCACCGCGACGGCGTCTGGCGCGACGATCCGGCCAATCCGATCGTCTACCCGACGACCGCGAACGAGGCGCTCGGCTGCGAGGACCCCAAGGTCTACGAGGCGGACGGGCGGTACGTCCTCTTCTACAACGCGATCTGGCGTACCGACGACGGTGAGGTCGCCTGCGATGTCATGTCCGCGGTCTCGGACGACCTGACCACCTGGCGCAAGCTCGGACTCGCGGTCCCCTACGCCGTCTCGCAGGGCTGGGCGAAGGGCGCGGTCGTGCCGCGGGACGAGCACGGTCGCGCGGTGCGCATCGGCGGCGAGTACCTGATGTTCCTGTCGGAGGGATGCGGCGGTCGCCCGATGGTCGGGCACTCCGACGACCTCCTGAGCTGGCGGTTCGAGGAGCAGCCGTACCTCGATCTCTCGTCGCTCCCCGGTTCGCTGTACGAAGTGGCGTGCGCCGCCGTCGACGGGGACAGGATGGTGCTCGACTTCTTCTACGCCGACGCCGCCGGCGACTTCGCCGCGGCGCAGGCGCTCTACACGCTCGACGCCCCCTACACCCAGCTCGCCCTGCACCGCGGCGGCTCGCTGGCGTGGGGCGGCCTCCAGAAGCTCGGCGGCCGCTGGTCCTTCGCGCAGGGCTGGGACGCCGCCCCCGGCGAGCGCGAACTCTTCTTCTACCGGGAGGTCGTCCGATGACGAGCACACCGTTCCCCTACCGCCTCGTCCGGGAGGGTGTCGTGATGACGCCCGCCCCCGGCGATCCGCTCGAGGCCGAAGGGGTGCTGAACCCCGCGTCCGGTCGCGGACCCGACGGCGAGCTCTACCTCCTCCCCCGGCTGGTCGCCGCGGGCAACGTCTCGCGGGTCGGGCTCGCCCGGGTGGAGGTCGAGGACGGCGTCCCGGTCGGCGTCGAGCGCGTGGGCGTCGTGCTCGAGCCGGACCGCGAGTTCGAGCGCGGCACGAGCAACGCGGGCGTCGAGGATCCGCGCATCACGTTCATCCCCCGGCTCGGCCTGCACGTGATGACGTACGTCGCGTACGGCCCCCTGGGCCCGCGCACGGCCGTCGCCGTGTCGGAGGACCTGCGCGGGTGGAGGCGGCTGGGCCCCGTGACCTTCGAGTACGACGACGCGATCGGGACCGACCTCGCCCTCTTCCCCAACAAGGACACGGTCTTCTTCCCCGAACCGGTCACCGCTCCGGACGGGACGCCGAGCCTCGCCGTGCTGCACCGGCCGGTCTGGGATCTCGACGAGATCCGTGCCGGGGAGGGCGCCCATCCCCCGGCCGCCCTGGCCGAGTCGCGGCCCAGTATCTGGATCGCGTTCCTCCCCCTCGACGCCGTCCTCGCAGACGTACGCGAGCTGACCCGGTGGCGACAGAACCGGTTCCTGGCCGGCCCGGAGCATCCGTTCGAGGAGCTGAAGATCGGTTCCGGGCCGGCGCCGATCCGCGTGCCGCAGGGCTGGCTCCTGCTGCACCACGGCGTCACCGGCCGGCTCGAGACGGGTGTCGCCCAGCAGCAGAACGTCAACTACGCCGCGGGCGCTATGATCCTCGATGCCGACGAGCCATGGCGGGTGCGTGAGCGCACGGCCGAGCCGCTGCTGGCGGCGGAGACGGACGACGAGCGCAGCGGCATCGTCCCGAACGTCGTGTTCCCGACCGCCATCGAACGTGTCGGGGATGTCGACTGGGTCTTCTACGGGATGGCCGATTCGAAGATCGGCGTCGCGCGGCTGTCGCGGAACGATCCAGCAGCACCCTGACGGCGAGCGTGTCGTGCTTGTCGCGCGCGACGTGCGACCCGTACGCTCAGCGGGAACCTGAAGGAGGGCGCGATGCGCTTCACCCGTCCGCCGGCGACCCCGGCCTCCCGAGCCGTCGAGGAGCGACGCAGCGAACCGCTCCTCAATCGCAGCCCCCTGCTCTTCGGGTACCTCATCACCCTCGGCGCCGTCGGCGCCGTGCTCACCGGCCTCATGCTCTACGGCCTGCGCTCGATCATCTTCTCAGTGTTCCTGGCCGCGTTCGCGACCGTCGGCCTCGATCCGTTGATCCGCTGGTTCCAGCGCCGCGGCATGAAGCGGGGCTGGGCGATCGTGACGGTCAGCCTGCTGCTCATCGGCGTCATCGTCACGATCGTGTGGGTGGTGCTGCCGCTCGTGATCGAGCAGATCCAGTCGCTCGCCGTCTCGATCCCTAAGCAGATCTCGGCTCTCAAGGCGCAGGGCTGGTTCGATCCCGCGAACGAGACCAGCAACGGCACGCTGTCCGCCGTCTTGAACTGGATCGCGCAGGAGGTGCAGGACCCGCAGCTGTGGGCCAGCATCGGCTCCGGTCTCGTCGGGTTCGGCCTCTCGGTCGTGAACGGTCTCACCACCGGGTTCTTCATCGCCATCCTGACGCTCTACTTCATCGCCTCGTACGACACGACGAAGGCGTCGCTCTACCGGCTCGTCGCCCGCTCGCATCGCGACTCCTTCACCAAGTACACCGAGCGCATCCTGCAGAACTTCGGCAAGTACCTCAGCGGGATGGTCGTGCTCGCGTTCTTCAACGCGGTCTACAGCACCATCCTGCTGCTGGTGACGGGCGTGCCCGGCGCGTTCCTCATCGGTATCGCCGCCTTCTTCATCACCCTCATCCCGCTGATCGGAACGGTGCTCACGACCGCGGTCATGACCGTGCTCGCGCTCATCCACTCCCCCGTCAGTGCGGTCGTCGTGCTGATCTTCATGCTCGTGTACATGCAGGTGGAGGCGTACATCCTCACCCCGAAGGTGATGGGCAAGGCCGTGCAGGTGCCCGGCTCGGTCGTCCTGATCTCGGCGCTGGCCGGTTCGACGCTGTTCGGCCTGCCCGGAGCGCTCGTCGCCATCCCGATCTCCGCCGGCATCATCCTGATCATCAAAGAGATCGTGATGCCCCGCAAGGAACTGCGCTGACCCTCGACACACCCGAGGATCACTCGATTGGCGAAGCGGCCGAAACCGATGCTAATGTTGAGCCTCGGTTCGGGTTACCGAATCGAATGCGCCTCTAGCTCAATCGGCAGAGCAATTGACTCTTAATCAATGGGTTCAGGGTTCAAGTCCCTGGGGGCGCACCACCGGAAAGCCCGGTCAGATCGCGAATCTGACCGGGCTTTCCTGCGTCGTGGCACGCCATCCTCATGCGGTCCGCGGAGGTTCGGGCGTCGACGACACCTGACGCAGCTCGAGCAGCGGGCAGCTGAAGGGATCCTTGTCGCCGAGGCCCACCCGGTTGATGTGGCGCGTCACGATCGCGTACGACTGCAACAGCCCGGTCTCGGTGTACGCGATCTGCCGCTCCTCGCAATAGGCGCGGATGATCGGCGCGGCGCGGCGCAGATGCGGGCGCGGCATCGACGGGAACAGGTGGTGCTCGATCTGGTAGTTCAGACCGCCCATCAGGAAGTCGAGGGTGCGGTTGCCGCGGATGTTGCGGCTCATCAGCACCTGGCGGCGCATGAAGTCCAGTTTCAGCCCGTGCGGCACCAGCGGCATCCCCTTGTGATTGGGCGCGAACGACATCCCCATGTAGAAGCCGAACAGCCCGAGCTGCACGGCGAGGAAGACGGCGGCGATACCCGGCGACAGCACGACGAAGACGAGGGTGAGGAAGCCGACGATGCGCACGGCGAGGAACGCGATCTCCACGGGCCGGCGCTTGACGGCGCCGCGGGAGAGCACGCGACGCACGCTCGATGCGTGCAGCGACAACCCTTCGAGCAGCAGGATCGGGAAGAAGAACCAGCCCTGATGGCCGATCAGCCAGCGGACCGCCGGTGTGCGCTTCTCTGCGGCCTGGCTGGGGGTGAAGGAGATCACCGGCAGATCGATGTCGGGGTCGGCGCCCTCCTGGTTCGGGTTGGCGTGATGGCGCGTGTGCTTGTGTTGCCACCAGCCGTAGCTCATCCCGACGAACAGGTCGCCGATGAGGAGGCTGATCCAGTCGTTCCAGCGTCCCGATCGGAAGATCTGCCGGTGCGCGGCGTCGTGGCCCAGGAAGGCGATCTGGGTGAAGACGAACGCGAACACGACGGCCGTCGCGACCTGCCACCAGCTGTCGCCGATGACGATGAACACGGCGATCATGGCAGCTGTCACCACCGGCACGAGGATCAGCTTCGTCCAGTAGTAGCCGTACCGCCGGTGCAGCAGGCCGGATTCCCGGACGACGGTGGCGAGAGCGGAATAGCCGCCGTCGCGCGTCGTGGCACTTCCAGAGAGTTGCGACATCGCACACCTCGACTCGACTCGGATTCGGATCGCGTCGATGGTCTGGGGCGCTGTGCACACGACGATACGCCGCGCGGCGTCGGGGTCAATCGGAGGGGGCTGTGACCGCGGGAACTCGCAGCGAACTCCCGACGACGTGGCGGCTCAGGCCTCGACGGCGCGGCCGCCCTTCGCGCCCGAACCGCGCTTGCGCACCTCGCGGAGCACGATCTGCTCCGGGCACACCGTCGAGAGGAAGTCCCCCACCGAGAGGGCGAGCCGGTCCCCCACCAAGGAGTACAGGATGCGGTTGCCGTCGCGCCGCTCGGAGACCAGTCCCGCCTGGCGCAGCACACTCAGGTGCCGGGAGATGGTCGGGCCGGTGGCGTTGAACCGGGCGGCGATCTCCCCCGCGGCGAGCTCGCCGTCCTTGAGGTCCTGGAGGATCTGCCGCCGCGTCGGGTGCGCGAGAGCGGAGAACACGTCGGTCGCACTGTCGGTCATGGTTGCAATATAGCACCGTTGCTATATACAGTTTCGCTATATTGCTAATAAGCGAAGGAGCAACTTCATGCGCGTAGCCATCACAGGCGGCACCGGGTTCGTCGGACGGCACCTCGCCGAACGGCTCGACCCCGCCGAAACGGTCATCATCTCGCGGCGCACGGGTGTCGAGATCGACGACGTGGACGCCCTGGCCGCGGCCTTCGCCGGCTGCGACGCGGTCGCCCACTGCGCCGGCATCAACCGCGAGCTCGGTGACCAGACGTTCCAGCGCGTCCACGTCGAGGGCACGCGGGCAGTCCTCGAGGCGGCCCGCCGCGCGGGTGTGCAGCGGATCGTCCTGGTCAGCTTCCTACGCGCCCGGCCGGACTGCGGCTCGCCGTACCACGAGACCAAGTGGGCGGCGGAGGAGCTGATCCGCCACTCGGGGATCGACCACACCATCCTGAAGTCCGGCATGATCTACGGCCCCGGCGACCACATGGTGGACCACGTGACGCGCGCGGTGCGTACGCTGCCGCTGTTCGCGACGGTCGGCTTCCGCGAGCGGACCGTGCGCCCCGTCCCGCTCGACGACGCGATCGATGTCCTGGTCGCCGCCCTGGAGGGCCGCATCCCGGAGCCGACGGTCGCGGTCATGGGCGCCGACGAGATCACGCTCGGCGAGGCCGTGCGACGGATCGCCCGCGTCGCCGACCGGCGCCCCGTGTTCTTCCCCGCGCCGGTCTGGGCCATCCGCCTGCTCGCCCGACTGACCGAGTGGGCGATGGTGGTCCCGCTCGTCGCCAGGGCGCAGGCACGGATGCTCGACGAGGGCGTCAGCGAGGCCGCGCCGTTTGCGCCCGAGCCGCCGGTCGGCATCCGTCCGGCGCGGCCGTTCGACGACGCGAGCATCCGGGCGGCGCTCCCGGACGGACGGTTCTCCCTCCGGGACCTCCGGATCGCCCGCCGCAAGCTCGCCCGGTAGGCTCGTCCCGTGACCCGCCACAGCGACGACCTCGCCCTCGCCCTGCGCCTCGCCGACACCGCCGACCGGATCTCGTCCGAGCACTTCCGTGCCCAGGACCTCCGGATCGACACCAAACCCGACCGGTCCTTCGTGACCGAGGCCGATCTGGCCGTGGAGCGGGCGCTGCGCGACCTGATCGCCGCGGAACGGCCGGGCGACGGCATCCTGGGCGAGGAGTACGGCACCGAGGGCGACGCCACCCGGCAGTGGATCCTCGACCCGATCGACGGCACCGCGAACTATCTGCGCGGCGTGCCCGTGTGGGGCACCCTGATCGCGCTCGCGGTCGACGGCGTGCCGGTGGTGGGCGTCGTCAGCTCCCCCGCACTCGGCCGCCGCTGGTGGGCGTCGACCGGCGAGGGCGCGTGGACTGCGGACGAGACCACCGGCGAGCCGCGCCGGCTCCAGGTGTCGGGCGTCTCGGAGCTGGAGCACGCCTCCCTCAGCTTCCAGAGCATCGCGCAGTGGGATGACGCCGGCTACCTCGACAAGCTCATCGCGCTGACCCGCGCGGTGTGGCGCGACCGCGCCTACGGCGACATGTGGTCGTACATGCTGCTGGCCGAGGGCGTGCTCGACGCGGTCGGAGAGTTCGACGTGAAGACCTACGACCTGGCCGCCCTCATCCCGATCGTGCAGGAGGCCGGGGGCATGTTCACCTCGGTGGACGGCACCCCCGGTCCCGGGAACGGGTCGTCGCTCGCCAGCAACGGGCACCTCCACCCGGCGCTCCTCGCCGCCCTCGCCTGACCCGCGCACGCCTGACCCGCGCAAGCCCGACCCGCGTCTCCCGGCGCGGGCGTGGCCCCGACCGTGATCGCGGGGCCACCCCTAGGCTGTACGCGTGAGCGCATCGACACTCGAACCCCTCGTCCACATCCAGGGATTCCGGATGGACTTCGGCCGCACGACGGTGATCCGCGACCTCTCGTTCGACATCGAGCGCGGCGAGACGTTCGGCTTCCTCGGCAGCAACGGATCCGGCAAGACAACGACGATCCGCGCCCTGCTCGGCATCTACCAGCCGACCGCGGGCGTGCTGCACATCGACGGCAAGCCGTTCTCGCCCGAGACCGGCGAGCGCCTCGGCTACCTGCCCGAGGAGCGCGGGCTCTACAAGAAGGAGTCCGTCATCGACGTGATGGTCTACTTCGGCCGGTTGAAGGGGCTCGGAGCCGAGCAGGCCCGCCGCTGGTCGCGCGAGTACCTCGAGCGCGTCGGCCTCCCCGACAAGGAGAAGACGCGCCTCGACAAGCTCTCGGGCGGCCAGCAGCAGAAGGTGCAGCTGGGCGTCACGATCATGAACGACCCCGAGCTGCTCATCCTCGACGAGCCGACGAAGGGCTTCGACCCGGTCAACCGGCGGCTGCTCATGGACATCATCGCCGACCAGAAGCGCGCGGGCTCCACCGTCATGATGGTCACCCATCAGATGGAGGAGGTCGAGCGCCTCTGCGACCGCGTCATCCTGCTCAAGGACGGCGTCTCGCGCGCCTACGGCACGGTGCCGGAGGTGCAGGAGCAGTTCGGCGGGACGATCATCCACGTCGACCACGACGGATCCGTCCCCGAGTCCCCCTCCTACCGGATCGCCTCGGACGCCGGCGGCCGCGCGGAGCTCGAAGTCGCGAACGACGCCGACGACGCGGCCATCCTCCGCGGCCTGCTCGACGCGGGCCTGAACGTCACCCGCTTCGCCCCCACCCGCAAGTCGCTCGACGACATCTTCGTCGAGGTCTACGGCGCCGAAAGCCGCCAGGAGGACTGACATGGCCCGCCACAACCTCTCCACCGTCATCTCGTTCGAGTTCAAGCGAACGGTCACCAAGCGGTCGTTCTGGGTGGTCACGCTCATCCTGCCTCTGCTGGTCTTCGGCCTCGGTGCCCTCATCATCTCGGCCAACGTCTCGACGTCGAACTCGGCCGACGCGCAGAAGAACGCGCGCTTCGACTTCCTCTACAGCGACGCCTCCGGGCTCGTGAACCCGACGATCGCGCGCGAGTACGGCGGCAAGCTGATCGAGAGCGACGCGGAGGGCGTCGAGGAGGTCCAGATCGGTGGGACCAAGGCGTACTTCGACTACCCCGCCGACCCGAAGACCGAGACCATCAAGGTCTACGGCGCCGACGCCGGCGTCTTCCAGAACGGCAAGTACTCCTCGGTCGCCGAGTCCCTGCTGTCCGCGAGCGTGGAGCAGCGGCTCGACTCGCCGACCGACGTCGCCATCCTGCGCGGAGAGGTGAACACCTCCACGACGACCTTCAAGGACGGCGCCCTGGCGCCCGGATTCGAGGCCATCATCCCGGCCCTCATCTTCCTGGCGGCGTTCTTCATCGTGATCGTCTTCCTCGGCAACCAGATGCTGAACTCCACTCTGGAGGAGAAGGAGAACCGGGTCACGGAGATGATCCTGACCACGATCAACCCGACGAACCTGCTGATCGGCAAGGTGATCTCTCTCTTCGCCGTCGGGCTCATCCAGATAGCGGTGTTCGCGCTGCCGGTGCTGGTCGGCTACATCTTCTTCCGAGATCAGCTGAACATCCCGAACCTCGATCTCAGCGGACTGGTCTTCGACCCCCAGAAGATGATCGTCGGCTCGCTGATCCTGATCGGCGGCTTCGCCCTGTTCACCGGCACGCTGGTCGCGGTCGGCGCGGTGATGCCGACCGCGAAGGACGCCGCCCCGGTGTTCTCCGTGGTGATCTTCGCCGTCGTCATCCCGCTGTACGCGTCGAGCTTCGCGATCAGCGCTCCCGAGTCGCCGATCGTGCAGGTCCTGGCGTACTTCCCGTACACGGCGCCGATCACCGCCCTCATCCTGAACGCGTTCGGGTCGCTGCCGCTGTGGCAGGCCATCGTGATCATCGTCGAGCTCTTCGTGCTCGCCGCGATCGTGCTGCGGCTGGCGGTGCGCCTCTTCCGCTACGGCTCGATCCAGTACTCGAGCCGGGTCAAGATCCGCGACGTGCTCAGCGCCCGCAGCGACGCGGAGCGGGTGACCCGCTGATGCGCGCCGTGACCATCGCCGAACCGGGAGACCCGAGCGTCCTCCGGATCAGCGAGGTCGCGGACCCGGTGGCGCGCGACGGCGAGGTCGTCATCCGCGTGGCTGCGGCCGGCCTCAACGGCGCCGACCTCAGCCAGCGGCGGGGCTTCTACCCACCACCGCCCGGCGCTCCGGAATGGCCCGGCCTCGAGGTGTCGGGGACGATCGCCTCGGTCGGCGACGGCGTCGAGCGCTGGCAGGTCGGCGACCGCGTGTGCGCTCTGCTGCCCGGTGGAGGCTACGCCGAGCTCGTCTCCGTGGATGCCGGCCTCGTCCTGCCGGTGCCCGCACAGGTCGATCTGGTCGAAGCCGCGGGCCTGCCGGAGGCGGTGGCCACCGTCTGGTCGAACGTCTTCCGGATCGCTCGCCTCGCCACGGGCGAGACGCTCCTCGTACACGGCGGATCGAGCGGCATCGGCAGCACGGCGATCCAGCTCGGCCGGGCCTTCGGGGCGCAGGTCATCGCGACGGCGGGCAGCGACGTCAAGACCGCCTTCTGCCGCGACCTCGGCGCTGACGCGGCGGTCGACTACCGCAGCCAGGACTTCGTCGAGGCCGTGCTCGCGGTCACGGACGGGCGCGGCGCCGACGTCGTCCTCGACATCGTCGGCGGCTCGTACATCGCCCGCGATCTGGATGCCCTCGCCGTCGGCGGCCGCATCATGTCGATCGCCATCCGCGACAGCGCGCCCGCCGCGCTCGACGTCGGTCTGCTCATGCGCAAGCGCGCCCTCATCCACGGCACCACGCTGCGGGCGCGCCCGATCGCCGAGCGGCGGGAGATCATCGCCGACGTCGAAGCGCAGGTGTGGCCGCTGCTCAGCGACCGTCGTCTGCGCCCGGTGATCGACTCGGTGTTCCCGCTGGCCGATGCGGCGCAGGCGCACCGCCGGATGGAGTCGTCCGCCCACCTCGGGAAGATCCTGCTGCGCGCCGACTGAGGGCGTCCACTCCGGCCGCCGCACCGACGCCGACGGCGTAGGCCAGGAGGTCGATCGACTGGAAGGTACTCCCGAGCACCAGGTACGCCCCGGGCACCGCTCGGGACAGCACGGCGGAGACGCCGGTGAGCTGGAGCAGCTCGATCCCCCAGCAGAAGGTCAACGCGGCGCCCGCGGTGAGCAGCAGGGGCGCGCGCGGGGCGATCAGCGAGACGAGCAGGAAGATGAGGACGGCGTAGAGCGCGTCTCCGGTGAAGGCGCCGAGCCCGCCCGGCACCCACTCGTACACGCAGAGGCCGACGGCCAGCACCACGATGGCGCAGATGAGCAGGAGAAGACGACGCATCCTGCGACGCTACCGAGCCCCGCGGCGTCCGGTCATCGGCCGGACGGATGATCAGCCCCCGCCGCAGGTGGGAGGATCGTTGCATGACCGACGCCGTACCCGCCGCCTCCACCGCCCCCTCCCCCTCCCCCTCCGACTCCGCCCTGATGGCGCTGCCGAAGGCCGAGCTGCACCTGCACATCGAGGGGACGCTGGAGCCCGACCTCGCTTTCGAGCTCGCGGGCCGCAACGGGGTCTCGCTCCCCTACAGTTCGGTCGAGGAGCTGGCCGCGCAGTACGACTTCGCGGACCTCCAGTCGTTCCTCGACCTCTACTACGCCACGATGGATGTGCTCCGCACGCGGGACGACTTCGCCGAGCTGACGCGCCGCTACCTCGCGCGCGCCGCCGAGCAGGGCGTGCGGCACGTCGAGCTGTTCTTCGACCCGCAGGCGCACGTCGCCCGCGGGCTGCGCATCGGCGACGTCATCGAGGGGATCGGCGCGGCGCTCGACGAAGCGGAGCGCGACCTCGGGATCACGAGCGGACTGATCCTCTGCTTCCTGCGCGACGAGTCGGTCGACTCGGCCGAGCAGATTCTGAGCGCCGGGCTCAGCCACACCGACCGGATCGTCGGCGTCGGCCTGGACTCCGCCGAGGTCGGCTACCCGCCGTCGCTCTTCGAGGGCGTCTACCGACGCGCTCGCGAGGCCGGCCTCCACGTGGTCGCTCACGCCGGCGAGGAGGGTCCCGCCGAGTACGTCCACGAGGCGCTCGACCTGCTCGGCGTCGAACGGATCGACCACGGCATCCGCTCGATCGAGGACCCGGCCCTGGTCGCCCGGCTCGCCGCCGACCGCATCGCGCTCACGGTGTGCCCGCTCTCGAACCTGCGCCTGCGCGCGGTGCCGAACCTCGCCGACCATCCGCTCCACCGGCTCGATGAGGCCGGCGTCGCCGTCACCATCAACTCCGACGACCCCGCCTACTTCGGCGGCTACGTCGGGGACAACTTCATCGCCGTGCGGGACGCGCTGGGGCTGACGGCCGATCAGGCCGCGCGATACGCCCGCAACTCGATCGAGGCGTCGTTCGCGAGCGACGACCGCAAGGCGGAGCTGCTGCAGGAGCTGGAGGCGTGGCGGGGATGAGCGCCACCGAGCCGCGGTCCCTGGCCCTCCCGGACGGGCGGCGCGTGCGCTGGTTCGACACCGGCGGGGACGCGGACGCCCCCGTGCTCGTCTGGCATCACGGCACGCCCCAGACGGGCGCCGTCATCGCTCCGATCGCGGCCGCGGCGGCGGCACGCGGACTGCGGGTCATCTCGTGCGCCCGGCCCGGCTACCCGGGCTCGGACCCGCTCCCGGGCCGGTCGGTCGCGGATGCCGCGGCCGACGTCGTCGCCGTGCTCGACCAGGTCAGCGTCGACCAGGTGATCGTCGCAGGAGCCTCGGGCGGCGGCCCGCACGCCCTCGCTCTCGCCGCGATCGCTCCCGACCGGGTGCGTGCCGCCGTCGTGCTGGCCGGCATCGCACCGTACACGGGCTCCCCCGACTGGTTCACCGGCATGGCGGACCCATCCGGCCTGGGCGCGGCGCTCGGCGGTCGCGACGAACGGCTGGAGCACGCGCGGACGGCCGAGTTCGACCCCGACAGCTTCACCTCCCGCGACTTCGAAGCGCTGAACGCGGACTGGGCGCCCCTCGGCGCGGACGCCGGGGCCGGCGCCGGCGAGGGTCCGGACGGCGAGGTCGACGACGACATCGCCTACGTCTCCCCCTGGGGCGTCGACCTCGCGGCCGTGCGCTGCCCCGTCCTGCTCGTGCAGGGCGGCGCGGATCGGGTGGTCCCGCCGGGCCACGCGGCACAGCAGCTCGAGCGCCTTCCACGCGGCGAGCTCTGGCTGCGGCCCCGCGAAGGCCACGTCTCCGTGCTCACCGGCTTCGGCGTCGGCCTCGACTGGGCGCTCAGCCGTTAGGTCCCGCCGGGCTCGGTTCCTGCGATTCGTCGGTCGGATCGTCCGGAATCCCGCATCGTCCTGACGGTGTGTGTGGCGCGTGTCCCTCCGCCGCTCTGCCATGATGGCTGTCACTGCTCGCGGACGAACAGAGTCGCTCGTCCGCACGCCACGTCGGTAAGGAGAGACTGTGACGAGTACATCCGCTCCCGCGATCACGAAGTCGGGGAACCTCAAACGGAGTCTCGGCCTCTGGGCCATCGTGGGCCTCGGCCTCGGCTACATGACACCGACAGTGGTCTTCGACACGTTCGGGATGGTGGCGCGCGACACCGACAACGTCGTCCCGTCCGCCTACCTCGTCGCCCTGGTCGTGATGATGTTCACCGCCATCAGCTACGGCAAGATGGCGGGCGCCATCCCGAGCGCCGGTTCCGCCTACACGTACGTGCGCGAGTCCATCCACCCGAACGTCGGCTTCATGGTCGGCTGGACCTCGCTCATCGACTATGTGCTCCTCCCGATGGTGAACTGCCTGATCATCCGCAGCTACCTCGAGGCGATCTTCCCCGACGTGCCCGGCTGGATCTGGGTCGTCATCTACTGCGCCGTCGTCACCACCGTGATCTACCTGACGATGCGCGGCACGTCGAACATGAACATGCTGCTGCTGGTCTTCTCGATCGTGGTCATGGCCGTGTTCGTCATCATGGTCATCGCGCAGCTCGCCCAGGGCCAGGGCGCCGGCACCGTCGCCTCCGTCCAGCCGTTCTTCCACGACGGCGTCACCCTCGGCGCCGTGCTCATGGGCGCCACGATCGTCTGCTTCTCGTTCATCGGCTTCGACGCCGTCACGATGTACGCGGAGGAGGCGAAGCACCCGAAGATCATGCCGAAGGCCATCCTCTTCACCGTCATCATCGGCGGCGCGATCTTCCTCGTCGCGGCCTACTTCACTCAGCTGCGGTTCCCCTCGTCGTCGGCGTTCCCGAGCGACGCGATCGAGGACAGCACGCTCCCGCAGATCGGCCTCCAGGTCGGCGGTCCGGTGCTCCAGGCGGTCCTGACCGCCGCCGGCTTCGCCGCGACCCTCGCGTCGGGGCTCGCCTCGCACGCGTCCGTGTCGCGCATGCTGCTCGTGATGGGACGCAACAACGTCCTCCCGAAGCGCCTCTTCGGCTACATCAGCCCCAAGACGCACACCCCGACGTTCAACATCGTGCTCGTCGGCGTCATCAGCCTGCTCGCCGCGGCGTTCACCCTCGAGCTGATCGCCGCCTTCATCAACTTCGGCGCTCTCATCGCGTTCACCTTCGTGAACATCTCCGTGATCGCCTGGTTCGCCATCCGCAAGGGCCGCCGCAAGACCCCGAAGGACATCTTCACCTTCATCGTCCTGCCGGGGATCGGCATGTTGATGACGGGCGTCCTCTGGGCCAACCTCCACACGGACGCGCTGGTCGGCGGTGTCATCTGGGCGGCGATCGGCTTCGTCTACCTGCTGGTGCTCACCCGCGGCTTCCGTCGCAAGGCCGCCGCCTTCGACGAGGCCCAGCCCGTCACCGGCTTCAACAAGGCGATCACGAAAGACGACGACTGACAGTTTGCCGCGAACCACGAAGGCCGCCCCGGTTACGGGACGGCCTTCGTGGTTCTGCGCCTGGTCGAACAACGCGCGACAGCGGCCTGATGGTGGAGATGGGGGGAATCGAACCCCCGTCCACTGCTGTGGTCATGTGCCTTCTACGGGTGTAGCCAGTGAAGGCGTGTTCTCGGCCCCGGATCTTGCCACTGGCACCTGATCCGACGGGCCCAGCATCAGTTGAAGTCCCTCTGCGCCCTGATACTCAACGCAGAAGCTAGTCCTCTAGCTGACGCCAGGATCCGGGTAGAAGACGGTTCCCGGTCTGACGGTCTCTTAAATGGCGGAGGTGAACTTACGCCGCGAGGGCGAAGTCGGCCTTGGCCGAGACAGTGCTCTTGGAATTGGCACTTATTGTTTTGCATGCGTCGTTAACGAGATAAGCATGCATCCTCGACCCGCTTCTCACAGTCACGCAGACAATGTCGAAACCGATCATCCCCATGCGCAGCCTGGTATGGCTGGGTCGCTGTCGCGCGCTGTTGAATTGTCCAGATGCAGATCTCGCCGCTGCCGGCGAGCTTCTCATCATACAACAGCGGTGAGGGTCGTTCTATGCCACGATCGGTCCATGTCGGAGACGATCATCACAGTCCAGGGCGAGCACGAGGAACGGCGGGCCGCGGAACGCGGCACGGTGAGGCTTCTGGTCACCTACGACGGCGACTCCCGCCACGAGACACTGGCGCTCGCGACCGAGCGGCACGCGGAAATCGCGGCCGGGCTTCGCGAGATCCACGACGCGCAGAACGGTCCGGTGCTGCGCTGGTCCTCCGATCAGCTGCGGGTCTGGGGCGACCGGCCCTGGAGCCAGAACGGCGAGCAACTGCCGATCGTCCATCACGCCCAGGTCGGGATCGAGGCAGAGTTCTCCGACCCGGCTGCCCTGTCCGACTGGGTGGGCACGGTCTCCCTCCGCGATGGCGTCACAGTGGAGGGGGTGACGTGGAGGCTGTCCGACGAGACCCTCCGGCGGCTCACCGCGCAGGTGTCGCAGCGTGCGGTCGAGGAGGCCGTGGCGAAGGCACGCCGCTACGCGTCCGGTCTGGGGCTGACCGACCTCCGCCCGGTCGCGCTCAGCGACCCGGGACTGCTGGGCGATGCCGGCGCTCCCCCGCAGCCCGCGCCGCCGTTCGCGGCGCGCATGATGGCGGCGGACGCAGGCGGCGCCTCCCTCGCCCTCAAGCCGGATGAGATCCGCGTGGCCGTGCAGGTGCACGCCCGCTTCGCAGCCTCCTGATCAGGGTGCGCCGTTCCCCGGCGTCGGACCGGGAGTGGAGCGCGGGCGCGGGAAGTCCGCGAGCTTCAGGATCCGCGTCGCCGTGATGGTATCGCCGCTGCGATCGGTCCCGACCACGACGACCTCGTCGCCGGTCGCGAAATCGGACTTCGACGCCGCTTGGTTCGGGAGGCCGTACGCGGTCGACGAGGTGACCTTCACCGTCACGGTCGTCCCGGAGGTGGTCTTCACGCTCCACTCGGCGCCCGAGGCCGACTCCAGCGTCCCGCGGACGAGCTCACGCTGCGTCCCGCCGGTGCCGCCCTGCGTGCCGCCCGTGCCGCCCTGGCCGCGCCCGCCGTTGTCCCGACCCGGACCCGGCACGGTGCGCTCGCCCGGAGCGGCATGGTTCAGCGCGGAGACCGAGTGCGTGACCACGTTCACCGCGACGACGGTCCCGGCTCCGACGATCCCGACCAGGACAACGATCCCGAGGACCAGGGCCGAAATGGCGAACGCGAGGCCGTGCCGCTTGTAGAACGGCTCGGCCGCCGGTGGCGCCGACGGCTGCGGCTGCGCCGGCGGCAGCGGCTGCGTCGGCTGGTTCTCATCCATGAGCACATGGAAGCATGCGCAGCCCGCGATCGGACTGCGAGCGCATGATGACTTCCCTGTGAATCAGGCGCCGAGTCTGAGAGGGTCAGGCCGGCTGGATGAGCACCGAGCGCAGCTTCGCCAGCTCCAGCTCGTCCAGGCCCGCGTCGAGCAGGTAGGCACGCACGCCGCCGAAGTCGCGCTCGATGAGGTCGAGCATCGCCGCCAGCGCCTCGCGCGGGCTGCCGCCCATGATCACCTGGAGGTCCGGCGTGATCTCGACGCCATAGCCCCGGACGAGGGCGAGCATCCCCTCGAGCCATTCCCCGGCGAGATTCGCCTGGGTCGCGGCGTAGTCGTCGAGGACGGTCTCGCGGTCGACACCCACCGCCAGCAGGGCGAGCGCCACGACGACGCCGGTGCGATCCTTGCCCGCCGTGCAGTGGACGACGACGGGCTCGTCGCCGGTGTCCGCGATCTCGCGGAGCGCGCGTACGACGACATCCCGATGCTGGAGGACGATCTTCTCGTACAGGTCGGCCAGCGTGGCGCCGATGGTCGCCTGAGACGCCCCCGAGCCCTCGAACACTGGCAGCCGGAGCACCTCCACGTCGAGGCCGTCGAGGTCGTCGGGCAGCGAATCCACCTCGAAGTCGTCGCGCAGGTCGATGACGACGCGCACACCGAGCTCGCGCAGGGACTCCTTGCCCGGCTCGCCGAGGCGACCGAGCGCGTCGGCCCGGAAGAGCTTGCCCGACCGGGTCTCGCCGCCCTCCACCCCGTATCCCCCGACATCGCGGAAGTTGTACGTGCCGGGGACGGAGATGCGCTGCGGAGAGACGGTCATGCCCTCAGTCTGCCAGGAGGCTACTCGCCGAGATGACGACGACTCGACATGGCCCGCTCTGCCTCGCGGTTGTCCTGCCGCTCACGCAGCGCCTGGCGCTTGTCGTAGTCCTTCTTGCCCTTGGCGATGGCGATCTCGACCTTGGCGCGGCCGTCGTTGAAGTAGATCTGCAACGGGATGATCGTGTACCCGCCCTGCTTGACCTTGTTCTCGATCTTGACGATCTGGGCCTTGTGGAGCAGCAGCTTGCGCTTGCGGCGCGGGGCGTGGTTGTTCCAGGTGCCGTCGGCGTACTCCGGGATGTGCACGGCATCGAGCCACGCCTCTCCCCGATCGACGAAGGCGTACCCGTCGACGAGCGACGCCCTGCCCATCCGCAGCGACTTCACCTCGGTGCCGGTGAGGACGAGACCGGCCTCGAAGGTGTCCTCGATGAGGTAGTCGTGACGGGCGCGACGGTTGGTCGCGACGACCTTCTGTCCCTGCTCCTTGGGCACGGCTCACTCCTGACGTTCGACGGTGGTGCTGCCCGGCGCATCGCCGGGCAGCAGACCAGTCTATCGTGCGTCAGACCTTCAGATAGCGCTTGATGGCGAAGTTGGCCGACGCCGCCGCCAGAAGGACTCCGACGAGGACGATCAGCGGGATCACCGGCCACGCCTGGGACATCGAGACGAAGTTGATCGACTGGATGCTGTTCTGCAGCGGTCCGCGGACGAACAGCTGCACGATCAGCACCAGGACGGTCGCCGCGAGCAGTGCCCCGATGAGGGCTGCGAGCACGCCCTCGATGATGAACGGCGTCTGGATGAACCTGTTCGACGCCCCGACGAGTCGCATGATCCCGATCTCCCGCCTTCGCGAGAACGCCGAGAGCCGGATGGTCGTGGCGATGAGGAGCACCGCCGCGACCAGCATCACCACCGCGACGACGAGCGCCGTGGCGCTGGCGGCGCCCAGGATGCTGAAGATCTGATCGAGGTAGCTGCGCTGGTCGACCACGCTCTGCACGCCGGCGGATCCCGCCAGCGTCTCCGTGAGCACCGCCGACTGGTTCGGGTCCTTGAGGTTGACCCAGAACGTCTGCGGGATCATGTCCGGCGTGACGAAGTCGGCGATCTGGTTGCCCTTGAACTGCTGCTTGAACTCGTCGTAGGCCTGCTGCTGGTTCTGGAAGTAGAACTTCTGGATGTACGGAGAGAGCTCCGGAGACTCCAGCTGCTTCTTGACCGCCTCGACCGTCTGATCGGTGGCGGCGCCGCCCTGGCAGTTGTCCGCCTCCGTGCACATGTACACGGCGACCTGCGCCCGGTCGTACCAGTAGTTCTTCATCTGGCCGATCTGCACCTGCAGGAGCACGGCCGTGCCGACGAAGGTCAGCGAGATGAACGTGACGAGGATGACCGAGATCACCATCGAGAGGTTGCGGCGCAGGCCGTTGCCGACCTCGGACCAGATCAGTCCGAATCTCATTTGGTCGGCCCCACATTCTGCTCGCCGTCGCGGTCGGTGTTCTCGCGCAGGCCCCGCAGGTCCAGGTTCGCGGTGAAGTTGAGGTGGTCCGGCAGGGACTCGCCGGCGGGGGCCGGCTCGACCGGCTGCTGCTGGACAGGTGCGGCCTGCGGCACGACGGGCTGGGCGACGGGAGGCGGCGCGACCGGCTGGTACGCCGCGGGCGGGTACGCAACCGGCTGCGGCACCGTCGGCTGCGGCCCGGTGGGCTGCGGCACGGAGACGGGCCCGGTCGGGTTGCCGACGGGCGTGTTCGGTCGCGTCATCGGCTCCGAGGCGAAGGGCGCAGCCGGAGCGGGGGCTCCCACGGGGACGGGCACGCCCTGGGCGGGGACCGTGAGCTGCTCTCGCTGGATGGGGACGGCCGCGGTCACGCCGTAGCCGCCGTGACGCTCGTCGCGAACGATCTGGCCGCCGACGAGCTCGATCACGCGTCGCTTCATCTGGTCGACGATGGCGGCCTCGTGGGTCGCCATCAGCACGGTGGTGCCGCCGGCGTTGATCCGCTCGAGCACGGCCATGATGCCGGCGCTCGTCGCGGGGTCGAGGTTTCCGGTCGGCTCGTCCGCCAGGAGGATCTGGGGCTTGTTGACGACGGCGCGCGCGATCGCGACGCGCTGTTGCTCACCGCCGGAGAGCTCGTGCGGCAGGCGCTGGGCCTTGCCGTCGAGTCCGACCATCTTGAGCACGTCCGGAACGGCCTCCTGGATGAAGCCACGGGACTTGCCGATGACCTGCAGGGTGAAGGCGACGTTCTGGAAGACGTTCTTGTTGGGGAGGAGGCGGAAGTCCTGGAAGACGACACCGAGGTTGCGGCGGAAGTACGGCACCTTGCGGGAGGAGATCGAGCCGAGGTCCTGCCCCAGCACGTGGATGTTGCCCTTGGTGGGCTTCTCCTCTTTCAGGATGAGGCGCAGGCAGCTCGACTTGCCCGAGCCGGACGCGCCGACGAGGAAGACGAACTCACCGCGCAGCACCTCGAGGTTGATGCCGTTCAGCGCCGGGCGGGTCGTGCCCGAGTACTGCTTGGATACGTGTTCGAACCGGATCATGACCTCTAGAGACTATGCATCTTCGGGCGCATCCGCCGTATCAGCGCGGGCGTGGCGCGAGCCTGACAGCGCGCCGAGCACGGGGTCCGTGCGGGGTCAGAGCCGGATCGGCTACGCCTGGGCCTCTGCTTTGGCTCCGGCGCGCCAGCGGATGCCCGCCGCGATGAAGCCGTCGAGGTCGCCGTCGAAGACCGAGCTGGGGTTGCCGGACTCGTATCCGGTGCGCAGGTCCTTGACGAGCTGCTGGCCGTAGAGGAAGTAGGAGCGCATCTGGTCGCCCCAGCTCGCCGTGATGGTGCCGGCGAGCTCCTTCTTCTTCGCGGCCTCCTCCTCCTTCTGCAGCAGGAGCAGGCGGGTCTGCAGGACGCGCATGGCGGCGGCGCGGTTCTGGATCTGCGACTTCTCGTTCTGCATGGAGACGACGATGCCGGTCGGGAGGTGGGTGAGGCGCACCGCGGAGTCGGTCGTGTTGACCGACTGGCCGCCGGGGCCGGACGAACGGAAGACGTCGACGCGGATGTCGCCCTCGGGGATGTCGACCTGCACGGCCTCCTCCATGAGCGGGATGACCTCGACGGCGGCGAAGGACGTCTGGCGCTTGTCCGCCGAGCCGAACGGGCTGATGCGCGCGAGGCGGTGGGTGCCGGCCTCGACCGACAGCGTGCCGAAGGCGTAGGGCACGTCGACCTCGAAGGTCGCGGACTTGATGCCCGCTCCCTCGGCGTACGAAGTGTCCATCACCTTGACCGGGTACTTGTGGCGCTCGGCCCAGCGCAGGTACATGCGCAGCAGCATCTCGGCGAAGTCGGTGGCGTCGTCGCCGCCGGCGCCGGAGCGGATGGTCACGATCGCGGCGCGCTCGTCGTATTCGCCGTTCAAGAGGGTCTGCACCTCGAGGGAGCCGAGCGCCTTCTGCAGCGCCTCCAGCTCCGCGCGGGCCTCGACGGCGGACTCCTCGTCGTCGCCCTCGACGGCGAGCTCGACGAGCACCTCGAGGTCGTCGAGGCGCTGCTCGATCGCGGTGATGCGGCCGAGCTCCGACTGCCGGTGGCTGAGCGCACTGGTCACCTTCTGCGCATTCGCGGTGTCGTCCCAGAGGTCGGGCGCACCGGCCTGCTCGCTGAGTGCGGCGATGTCGGCGCGGAGCTTGTCCGGGTTGACGACGGCGGTGATGTCGCCCAGGGTCGAGCGCAGCTCGGCGATCTGCGGGGTGAGGTCCAGTTCAATCATGTCGGCGTCCAGCCTACCGGCCGGGCGTGCGCGACGGGGCGGCACCGGGAAGTTGTACGGTGTTAAGGAGATGACTTCCGACGAGCGCCCCTTCAGCTTCCGCTCCGTCGCCCTCGCGGCCTTCCTTCCGACGCTCCTCTTCTCCATCGGAGAGGGCGCGATCATCCCGATCATCCCGATCGCCGCCGGCAACCTCGGCGCCTCGCTCGCGATGGCCGGATTCATCGCGTCCATGGTGATGCTGGGCGAGCTGGCGGGCGACATCCCGAGCGGCTGGGTGGTGTCGCGCTTCGGCGAGCGCCGCTCGATGATCGCCGCGGCGCTGGTCGCGATCGGGGGCATCGCGGTGTGCCTGCTCGCGCCGAACTACTGGGTCCTGATGGTGGGGATCTTCCTCGTCGGTCTCGCGACGGCGGTATTCGCGCTCGCGCGGCACGCCTTCATGACGACCTACGTCCCGCAGCGGTATCGCGCGCGGGCGCTCTCCACGCTCGGCGGGATCTTCCGCTGCGGCTGGTTCGTCGGGCCGCTGATCGCCTCCGGCATCATCGCGCTGACCGGATCGACGCAGTCGGTGTTCTGGATCTTCGTCGTCGGCTGCGTCGGCGCGGTGATCGTGCTGGTCGCCCTGCCCGATCCGGAGAAGATGTTCGGGCCGAGCCCGCGCACGACCGACGCCGCGGGCGACCGCGTGACCGCCGGCGAGGAGGAGGCCGAGGAGCGGACGCACGGTCTGTTCCAGACCATCTGGGCGTTCCGGGCCATCCTGGTCCGGATGGGCTCCGGCGTCGCGCTGGTGAGCGCGGTGCGCTCGGCCCGGACCGTGCTCCTCCCCCTGTGGGCGGTGTCGATCGGGCTCAGCGAGGCCAACACCGCGCTGATCATCGGCATCGCCGGTGCCGTCGACTTCGCACTGTTCTATGCCAGCGGCCAGATCATGGACCGCTTCGGGCGGATGTGGAGCGCCATCCCGTCGATGATCGGGCTGGGACTCGGCTTCCTGGCGCTGTCGTTCACGCACGACCTGGACGCCCGCGTCGCCTGGTACATCGGCGTCTCCCTCTTCCTGTCGATGGCGAACGGGATCGGGTCGGGGATCGTGATGACCCTCGGCGCCGACCTGGCTCCGCGCGATGCACCGGCGGCTTTCCTCGGGGCGTGGCGATTCTCCAGCGATGCGGGCCAGGCGGCCGCTCCACTCGTGGTCTCGCTGCTCACCGCCGTCGTCTCCATCTCGTTCGCGGGCGGGGTGATGGGTGTGCTCGGCCTGCTCGGCGCCGGGATGCTCGCGCGCTACATCCCGCGCTATGTGCCCCGCAAGGTCCGCACGGCCTGACCGGGGCCTGCGCGACGGAGGGACGCGGGAATAGGCTCGGCGCCGAGGCCGTTCGGCTTCATGCAAACGCATGAATGTGAGGACTGACATGGCGACCAGGATCGAACTCGGGATCGACACCTTCGGAGACGTCACGCGCGACGCCGACGGCGCACCGCTGAGCCACGCGCAGGTGCTGCGCAACGTGGTCGAGGAGGGCGTGCTGGCCGACCAGGTCAGGCTCGACTTCATCGGCGTCGGCGAGCACCACCGCGAGGACTTCGCCGTCTCGGCCCCGGAGGTCGTGCTCGCCGCGATCGCAGGCCGCACCGAGCGAATCCACCTCGGCTCGGCGGTCACCGTCCTGAGCTCGGACGACCCCGTGCGGGTCTTCCAGCGCTTCGCGACCCTCGACGGCGTCTCGAACGGGCGCGCCGAGGTCATCCTGGGGCGCGGCTCCTTCATCGAGTCGTTCCCCCTCTTCGGCCTCGACCTCGGGCAGTACGAGGAGCTCTTCGAGGAGAAGCTGAACCTCTTCGCCGAGCTGCGCAAGCAGGAGCCGGTGACCTGGGAGGGCAGTCTGCGCCCCTCGCTCACCGGGCAGTCGGTCTACCCGCACCTGGAGAACGGCCCCCTGAAGACCTGGATCGGCGTCGGCGGCAGCCCCGAGTCGGTCGTGCGCGCCGCCCACTACGGCCTCCCCCTGATGCTGGCGATCATCGGCGGCGGCCCGATGCGCTTCCAGCCGCTCGCCGAGCTCTACCGCAAGGCGCTCGACCAGTTCGGGCAGGACACCACCCTCCCGATCGGCGTGCACTCCCCCGGCTTCATCGCCGCGACCGACGAGGAGGCCAAGGAGATCCTGTGGCCGCACTACGAGGCGATGACCAACCGGATCGGCCGGGAACGCGGTTGGCCGCCGGCGTCGCGCGCCCGCTTCGAGCACGAGGCCGGGGAGGACGGCGCCCTCGTCGTCGGCTCGCCCGAAACGGTCGCACAGAAGATCGCCTACACGGCCCGCGGTCTCGGCATCGAGCGGTTCGACCTCAAGATCAGCAACGGGACGCTCGGGCACGACCACCTGATGCGCGCCATCGAGCTGTACGGCACCGAGGTCGCCCCGCGCGTGCATGAGCTATTGTCGTAGCCGCGCCCAGCGCGCGCCGCGGGAGTGGTGAAACTGGCAGACACGCAGGATTTAGGTTCCTGTGCTTCACGGCGTGAGGGTTCGAGTCCCTTCTCCCGCACATCAGGCCGTCGGTCCGGCAAAGACGCCGCACAGTCAGACCACAGGATGATCTTCGGCCGCGCGGTGAGAATTCGCACGGTTCGTGCAGCTTCCGGACACTAAACTCGGCTCCGTACCCCGAACCCCGTCTGGAGCGTCTTGATCCATCACGCCGGCCTCATCCCGTGGCTCGACCCGAACACCATCATCACGGCCGCCGGGCCGTGGGCGCTCGTCGTCGTCTGCGGCATCATCTTCGCCGAGACCGGGCTCCTGATCGGTTTCCTGCTCCCGGGTGACACACTGCTCGTCATCTCCGGCCTGCTGACCCACACGTCGCTCGTGTTCGGCGTCGACATCTGGTGGGTCTGCCTGGCGATCGCGTTCGCCGCGTTCCTCGGCGGTGAGGTCGGCTATCTGATCGGGCACAAGGCGGGGCCGAGGGTGTTCGAACGCCGGGAGAGCGGCCTCTTCAGCATGGAGAACGTGCGCCGCACGAACGCCTTCTTCGACCGCTTCGGGGCCCTCGCGATCATCCTGGCCCGCTTCGTCCCCATCGTGCGCACGTTCGCTCCGGTCGCCGCCGGTGTCGGGCACATGAACTACAAGAAGTACTCGCTGTACAACGCCATCGGTGCCCTCATCTGGGGCGCGGGTCTGACGCTCTTCGGGTACCTCATCGGCTACATCCCGCCAGTCGCGAAATTCGTGTCGAGCTACATCGACATCATCCTCATCGGGGCGGTGGTCATCACGCTCATCCCGACGCTGTTCCACTACTTCCAGTCACTGCGCAAGGCGAAGAAGAAGCGTCTCGCGGAGGCCGACGAGGCCGCTGCTCACCCCGCGCCGACCCCCGAGGTCTGAGACCGCGCTCGCGGCTACCGGTGGAACTCGTCCTCGTGCTCGGCGTGCTCGGCGGGCTCCAGCTGGAAGGTCGAGTGCTCGACGTCGAAGTGCTCCGTGAGGCAGCCCGACAGCTCGTCCAGCAGGGCACCCGTCCCGCCTGAGCGGAACACCTCCGGCTCGACCACCACGTGCGCCGTGAACACCGGCGCCCCCGAGGTGATCGCCCAGACGTGCACGTCGTGCACGGCCACGACGCCCTTCGTCCGCAGGATGTGGTCCCGGATCTGGGCGACGTCGGTGTCCGCGGGCGCGGACTCGCTCAGCACGTGCACCACATCGCGCAGGAGCAGGTAGGCGCGCGGCACGATGAAGGCCGCGATCAGCAGCGAGGCGATCGCGTCCGCCGGAGCGAACCCCGTCGTCATGATCACTACGGCGGCGACGATGACGGTGATGGATCCGATCAGGTCGCCGAAGACCTCCAGGTACGCCCCGCGCATGTTGATCGAGTGCCCGGCCGCCGGCCGCAGCAGGAGCAGCGCGACCAGGTTCGCGACCAGGCCGATCGCCGCGACGATGAGCATGGGGCCGCTGTGGACCTCCGTCTCCCCGCCGGTCAGACGCCCGATCGCGCCGATCGCGACGCCGACCGCGACGACCAGCAGGATCAATCCGTTGATGAGGGCACCGAAGACCTCGGCCCGGCGGTAGCCGAACGTCTGGCGGTCGGTCGCCGGGCGCGCGGCCACGATCGTCGCCACCAGCGCCACGATGAGGCCGGTGAGGTCGCTCAGCATGTGACCGGCATCGGCGAGCAGCGCGAGCGAGCCGCTCAACCAGGCGCCGACGATCTCCACGACCAGCACCGTCGAGACGATGCCGATCGCGATCAGGAGGCGGTTGCGGTTGGCGGAATGCCCGTGGTCGTGACTCATCGCTTCTACGGTAGACACACTGCCGCTCGCGAAGCCAGCGATCGCGCTAGATAGGAATGAGTGCCGTTCTCAGCTGGCGAGCGCGCGCAGCGCGGGGACGATCGCGGCGAACGCCCGAGCGCGGTGGCTCTCGCGATTCTTCACGTCCGGCCCCAGCTCCGCCGCGGTCCCGTCGTGCCCCTCGGGAACGAAGATCGGGTCGTAGCCGTGCCCGTGGCCGCCCCGGGCGTGGCGGGCGATGCTGCCCGGCCAGACGCCCTCGACGATCACCGGCTCCTCCCCCGGCACGACGAGCGCCAGGGTCGCCGTGAAGTGCGCCGTGCGGGAGCCCTCCGGCATGTCGGAGAGCTGGTCGAGCAGCAGCTGCAGGTTCGCCTCCGCGTCGCCGTGGTGCCCGGCCCAGCGCGCCGAGAAGATGCCGGGCGAGCCGCCCATCACGTCCACACAGATGCCGGAATCGTCCGCCAGCGCGGGCAGGCCGGTGTGCTCGGCCGCTGCGCGCGCCTTGATCAAGGCGTTGGCGGCGAAGGTGGAGCCGTCCTCGACGGGCTCCGGACCGTCGTAGCGGACGATCTCGAGCCCGGGCACGGCGTCGCCGAGGATCTGCTGGAACTCCAGCGCCTTGTGGGCGTTGTGGGTGGCGAGGACGACGCGGACCATCCGGCTCAGGCCTTCTCGCCCAGCGCCGCGGTCTGGATGCCCGCGAGCTCGGTCGTGCCGAGGAGCGCGAGGTCGAGCAGCGAGTTCAGCTCGTCGCGGTCGAAGGGCGCGCCCTCCGCGGTGCCCTGCACCTCGACGAACAGGCCACGGCCTGTGACGACGACGTTCATGTCGGTCTCGGCGCGCACATCCTCCACGTAGGCGAGGTCGAGCATCGGCGTGCCGTCGATGATCCCGACCGAGACCGCCGACACGGAGTCGATCAGCGGGGTCGCCTTCTGGCCGATGAAGCGGTGCTCGCGGCCCCACTCCAGCGCGTCGGCGAGTGCGACGTAGGCGCCGGTGATCGCGGCCGTGCGCGTCCCGCCGTCGGCCTGCAGCACGTCGCAGTCGAGCACGATGGTGTTCTCGCCCAGCGCCTTCATGTCGACGACGGCCCGCAGGCTGCGGCCGATCAGGCGGCTGATCTCGTGGGTCCGGCCGCCGACCTTGCCCTTGACGGCCTCGCGGTCCATCCGGTCGTTGGTCGAGCGCGGGAGCATCGCGTACTCGGCGGTGACCCAGCCGCGGCCCTTGCCGGCCATCCAGCGCGGCACGCCGTTGGTGAACGAGGCGGTGCAGAGCACGCGGGTCTCCCCGAAGGAGATCAGGGCCGATCCCTCCGCCTGCTTGCTCCAGCCGCGCTCGATGGTGATCGGGCGGAGCTGATCGGCGGTGCGCCCGTCGGCGCGGATGATGTCGGTCACGTGGATCTCCTCGTGTGGTGTGGGTGGATCAGAGCGGAAGGTCGATCACGCCGGTCTGCACCAGGTCGACCCGGGAGACCTCCGGACCGATGAAGCGGTGCGCGAGGCGCAGGAAGTTGTCGGCGTCGAGACCGGTCGCCTCGTAGTGGATGGTCGGCGGCTCCGCGGAGCGACGCTCCAGGCCACTGACGACGAGCGTGCGGTAGACGTCCTTGGCGGTCTCGGTGTCGCTCGAGACGAGGGAGACCCCCTCGCCCATGACGTACGAGATGGCGCCCTTCAGGAACGGGTAGTGCGTGCAGCCGAGGACGAGCGTGTCCACGTCGGCCTCCCGGAGCGGCTGGAGGTACTCGGCCGTGACGCGCAGGACCTCGTCGCCGCTGGTGATCCCCGCCTCCACGAACTCCACGAACCGCGGGCACGCCTGCGTGAACAGCTGCAGGGTCGGCGCGGCGGCGAACGCGTCCTCGTAGGCGCGGGAGGCGATGGTCCCGACGGTCCCGATGACGCCCACGCGGCCGGTGCGGGTGGCGGCGACCGCGCGGCGCACGGCGGGCTGGATGACCTCGATGACCGGCACCGAGTAGCGCTCGCGGGCGTCGCGGAGCATCGCGGACGAGGCCGTGTTGCACGCGATCACGAGCAGCTTGACGCCCTGCTCGACGAGCAGGTCAAGGACCTCCAGGGAGTAGCGCCGGACGTCCGCGATCGGCTTCGGGCCGTACGGGGAGTGCGCGGTGTCGCCGATGTAGAGGATCGACTCGTTCGGGAGCTGGTCGCGGATCGCGCGGGCGACCGTGAGCCCGCCGACTCCCGAGTCGAAGATCCCAATCGGCGCATCCGTCACAGCGATCCAGCCTACCCCGCCGTCCGCGACGGCACGCCGCTAGGCTGATCGCGTGACCGAGTCATCCGCGCTCCTGACCGACCGTTACGAGCTCACCATGATCGATGCGGCCCTGCTGAAGGGCACGCACGACCGGGAGTGCGTCTTCGAGGCCTTCACCCGGCGGCTGCCCGCCGGGCGCCGGTACGGCGTGCTCGCGGGCACCGGGCGCCTCCTGGAGCTGCTGCAGGAGTTCCGCTTCCGCGACGAGGAGCTGGACTACCTCCGCGACAACTCCGTGGTGCGCAGCGAGACGCTGGACTGGCTCGCCGGATACCGCTTCTCGGGGACGATCAGCGGCTACCGCGAGGGCGAGGTGTTCTTCCCCGGCTCCCCGTTCCTGGTCGTCGACGCTCCGTTCGCCGAGGGAGTGGTGCTCGAGACGCTCATCCTCAGCGTCTTCAACTACGACTCGGCCGTCGCCTCCGCCGCCGCCCGCATGGTCTCGGCCGCCGGCGGGCGCCCGCTCGCCGAGATGGGCTCCCGGCGCGCCAACGAGCGCAGCGCCGTCGCCGCGGCACGGGCCGCGTACATCGCCGGCTTCGGTGCGACCTCGAACCTCGAGGCCGGCCGCACGTGGGGCGTCCCGACCATGGGGACCGCCGCCCACGCCTTCACGCTCCTTCACGACAGCGAGGAGGACGCGTTCCGGGCGCAGGTCGACGCGCTCGGCCCGGGGACCACCCTCCTCGTCGACACCTACGACGTGGACCAGGCGATCGAGACGGCCGTGAAGGTCGCCGGGCCGGAGCTCGGCGCCGTCCGGCTCGACTCGGGCGACCTCCCCAAGCTCGTCCGCCGCGTGCGGGACAAGCTGGACGGCCTCGGCGCGACGAAGACCCGGATCACGGTCACGAACGACCTCGACGAATTCACCATCGCCGCGCTCGCGGCCTCGCCCGTCGACTCCTACGGCGTGGGGACATCCGTCGTCACAGGATCCGGATCCCCCGCCTCCGGGATGGTCTACAAGCTGGTCGCACACCGCTCGGCCGACGGGACGGGCGACTGGGTGCCGGTGGCGAAGAAGTCGGACGGCAAAGCGAGCGTCGGAGGCCGCAAGCACCCGGTGCGGCGTCTCGACGACCGCGGGGTGGCCGTGGCCGAGGTCGTGCACATCGTCGAGAGCGGGGACCGCCCCGACGACACCGGGCGCGACCTCCTCGTGCCCCTGGTCACCGACGGCGAGGTGCACCCCGAGCATCTCGGCGCCGAGGGGACGCGCCGCGCGCGAGAGCACCGCGAGCTCGCGATGCGGGAGCTGCCGGAGCAGGCGTTCCGCGTGAGCCGCGGCGATCCGGTGCTTCCGACGATCTTCGCCTGAGCGCCACCGGCTGCGCGCCGGAGCCGCTCGCGCCCGTCTACTCGTCGCGGAGCTTGGCGTAGATCTCTTTGCAGGTCGGGCAGACGGGGAACTTCTCCGGATCGCGTCCGGGCGTCCACATCTTGCCGCACAGCGCCTTCACCGGCTTGCCGGTGATCGCCGACTCGAGGATCTGCTCCTTCTTCACGTAGTGCGAGAAGCGCTCGTGGTCGCCCGGCTCGACGTTCTGGAGGAGCTCCTCGAGCTCGCGGTCCAGCGTCGCCGCGCCGCCGCCCGAGGGCAGGCCGCCTGGTTCGGAGATGCTCGCCTCGTTCATCGTTCCAGTGTAGACGCGCGGCTCAGCCGTTGCGCGTGGCGAAGGCCATCAGCTCCGGACCGCGACGGTCGAACAACCGGGCGCCCGCCCACAGCCCCGCGAAGAGCGAGACGAAGCCGATGACCACCGCGACGATCGGAGCGATCCCGAGCCAGAACGGGCTGACGGTCAGGCCCAGCACCAGGAAGACGATGACCGGGGAGGCCAGGATCAGGATCGCGAAGAAGCTGAGCGACTGCACGAGCGCCGCCGACGCACCGGAGGTCTGGGGCTGCGTGAACGCGCTGTCCCCCGGCTTCGTCGCCGGGTACGGGAAGAGCACCGACGAGATCGACGAGAGTCCGAGGCCGATCACCAGGATCGCGCCGCTCAAGGCGGCGACCGCCGGCAGGAGCGCCCAGTCCCCGTAGGCGATCACCGTCGCGATCGAGCCGATGGCGATCACCGGGATCCCCACGACGACGGGCGGGAAGAGCCGCCCCACGCGGTCGGCGATGCCCTTGGTGCCAGAGACGACGTGCAGCCAGATGGCCGTGCCGTCGAAGGCGATGTCGTTGTGGATGCTCCAGCCGAGGAACAGGCACACCAGCGGCAGCGGCACGAGGGAGACGTAGTGGGCCGGCAGGCCGGCGAGGAGCAGGGCGACGAGCACGAAGACCGGGATGACCGGGATCATCACCAGCGACACCCAGTAGCGGGGGTCGCGCCCCCAATACGTCATGGAACGTGCGGCGATCGCCGCGGTCGGGCCGCCGTGCAGCCGGCCGAACCAGCCGGTGCCGTGGTACGACTTCACCCGAGATTGCCGCGGAGGGCTCACCAGGACGGTGCGGACCAGCACATCCCACACCAGCCAGAGCGCACCGGCCGTGGCGGCGGCGATGAGCAGCTGGAGCAGTGCGGTGCCCCAGTCGCCGGCAGCGGCCGCGCCGGGAGCGCCCCAGACGGCGCCGAGCGGCGTCCAGGCCAGCCAGGAGGCCGTCGCATGGAGGGAGGCCAGGCCGTCGCGACCCCAGTCGACCGTCACGAGCAGCAGGATGGCGGGCGCGAGCAGGACCAGCAGCAGGGCGGCGACGACGCCGCCTGCCTCGCGCGAGCGGCGCGTCGCGAGCAGGAACGATGCCAGCGCCGTCGACACGCGCGACGCCAGGACGCAGGTGAGCACGACGAGGGCGGCGCAGATCACGGCGACCAGCGTCGTGCCCGGATCCCGGGACCAGGTGACCACGGTCGCCGCGCTGCAGATGATGAGCACGAACGAGGGGATGCCGATCAGCCCCGCGAGGAGGAGCCCCGTCGACAGCACGCGGTTCGGGATGCCGAACAGTGCGAACTTGCGCGGGTCGAGCGAGTCGTCGACGCCGAACATCAGCGGGAGCAGCAGGAAGCCCACCACCACGATCGCACCGAGCACGACGAGCACGTCGCGTACCGCGCCGACGTCGGGCACCAGCCGCGCAGCGATCAGAGCCGCGACCGCGAGCACCGTGATGAAGCCGCCGTACACGACGCCGAGCACCAGTCCGAACACCTGCCAGGGGCTGCGCCGGAAGGCGTTGGCCATCAGCCGGACTTTCAGTCCGAGAAACTGTGCAACCACTCCATGCCCTCCGCTGCCTTGCGCCCCCCGGCGAGGTCGACGAACCGCTCTTCGAGCGTCTGCTCGCCGCGCACCTCGTCGATCGTTCCGGATGCGAGGACCTGCCCGCGGACGATGATGGCGACGCTGTCGCAGACGCGCTGGATCATGTCCATGCCGTGACTGGACAGGACGACCGTGCCGCCGGCCGCCGTGTAGCGCTGGAGGATGTCGACCACGTTGGCCGCGGAGACCGGGTCGACGGACTCGAAGGGCTCGTCGAGCACCAGGAGGCGCGGCGAGTGGATCATCGCGGCCGCCAGGGCGATCTTCTTGGTCATGCCGGCCGAGTAGTCCGTCACGAGCCGGTCGAGGGCGTCCTCGATGCCGAAGGCGGCGGCCAGATCGCCCGAGCGCGCGCGCACCGTCTTCGCGCTGAGACCGCGCAGCGTGCCCGCGTACTGCAGGAACTGGGCACCCGTGAGACGGTCGAACAGCCGCAGCCGGTCGGGCAGGACGCCGATCACGTGCTTGGCGCGCACCGGCTCGGCCCACGCGTCCACGCCGTGTACGACGACGGAGCCGGCGTCGGGGCGCAGGAGGCCCGTGATCATGGAGAGGGTCGTGGTCTTGCCCGCGCCATTGGGACCGACGATGCCGTAGAAGGATCCCTCGCGGACATCGAGGCTGACGTCGTCGACGGCGACGGTGTCGCCGAAGCGCTTGCGGAGGCCGGCGACCGCCAGCACGGTCGGACGCGGGTCCGGCACCGGCTCGCTCTTCGCAGCGCTCGTGGCGCGCGTCTTGGCGGTCGTGCTCCGCTTGCGCGGCGCACGCGTGCTCGTGCCCGCCGCGGCCGCAGCGGTCTTCGCCGGCGTGCGCCGGGGCGCCGACCGCGGCTTCGCCGGAGCGTCCGCCCCGTCCGTGCTGCTGTCCGTCATACTCTCCCCCGTGTCCCCCTGGACGATCATGCGCTCGACGGGGACGACCGTGCCCTCGACGGGCTCGGCGTCGTCCTGCTGCGCACGCTCGAAACTCACCCCGCTAACGTACCAAGACGCTCGGCCTTGGGGAGCCCTCTGGGCGATTCCGGCGCGATGCGGGACCTCTGAAACACCTGTGAGGTACATAACGACCCCACAACGACATCCGTCAACCCCTGCCCCCGGACAGGGGCCCTCGCTATTCTGGTCGAGGCATGAAGGGGTGTCGATACGCGTAAGCGCGGATGAACCCTGGGTGAACCATCCCAGTCCCGGCGGACAGCTATGAAGCTGCATCGCCCGCCCGTGCGGATACCAAGGAGATGATTGTGACGACCCAGGTAGTGATCCTCGCGGCCGGGATGGGCAGCCGCCTCGGCCGCAGCCTTCCGAAGCCGCTGACCGAGCTGAACGACGGCCGCACGATCATGCAGCAGCAGTTCGACAACATCCACGCCGCCTTCGGCAAGGACGCCAAGGTCACGATCGTCGTCGGCTACAAGCTCGAGCACATCATCGAGGCGTTCCCCGACGCCGAGTTCGTCTACAACGAGCAGTACGACCAGACGAACACCTCCAAGAGCCTCATGCGCGCCCTGCAGGCCTCCGCACCCGGCGGCGTGCTCTGGATGAACGGCGACGTCGTGTTCGACCCGGCCGTCCTCGTCCGCGGCGCCGCGATGGTGAACCGCGACCAGACCTTCGTGACCGTCAACACCTCGTCGGTCGCCGACGAGGAGGTCAAGTACACGACCGGCCCCGAGGGCTACATCAACGAGCTCTCCAAGACCGTCAAGGGCGGGCTGGGCGAGGCCGTCGGCATCAACTACATCTCGAGCACCGACAAGGCCGCGCTCCTGCGTCAGCTGCAGCGCGTCGCAGACCAGGACTACTTCGAGCGCGGCATCGAGCTCGCCATCGAGCAGGACCGTCTCCTGGTCGAGCCCGTCGACATCTCCGACCTGTACGCCGTCGAGGTCGACTTCCAGGAGGACCTGGAGCGCGCGAATCTTTTCGTGTAGTCGTCGCTGCGTGAACGTGTCACGCAGCTTCGATCAATACGATGGGTGATCGTGACCAGTTCTTCGCTTGAGGTGCGCCCTGCGCAGCGGACGCGTTTCACGCGCTACCGGCACTCTCTCTGGCTGCTGACGAAGCGCGACCTCCGCGTCCGCTACTCGACCAGCGCCCTCGGCTACCTGTGGTCGATCCTGGATCCGCTCGTGATGAGCGGCATCTACTGGTTCGTCTTCACGGTGATCTTCCACCGCGGCGTCGGCGAGGATCCGTACATCGTGTTCCTCCTCGCGGCGCTGCTGCCGTGGATGTGGTTCAACGGCGCGGTCTCGGACAGCACGCGCGCGTTCCTGCGCGAGGCCAAGCTCATCCGCTCGACGATGATCCCCCGGACGATCTGGGTCAACCGGATCGTCGCCTCCAAGGGCATCGAGTTCCTCCTGTCGCTGCCGGTGCTCGCGGTGTTCGCGATCGCCACCGGCGCGAAGGTGAACATCGACATCCTGCTGTTCCCCCTGGCGGTGATCATCCAGACCGTCCTCACCGTGGGCATCGGTTTGCTGATCGCGCCCCTCGTGGTGCTGTTCCGCGACCTCGAACGTGTGGTGAAGCTCGCTCTGCGGTTCCTGTTCTACGCGTCGCCCATCATTTACAGCGCCCGTGACCTCCCCGGCGGCTGCGGCGGCGCGACGGTGGCGGCCAAGCACTGCGCCGCCTACGTCGCCGCGAATCCCGGCGCGCAGGCCGACACCCTGTTCTCCTTGCACTTCTGGTCGGCGTTCAACCCGCTGACGGGCATTTTCAGCCTGTACCGGGCCACGTTCTTCGCCCAGGAGCTCGACTGGTTCCTCGTCGCCGTGAGCGCCGGGATGTCGCTGCTGATCCTGCTCATCGGCTGGCTCGTGTTCAAGCGCTTCGAGCGCGATGTGCTGAAGGAGATCTGAGTGGCCGCCGTCATCGATGTCAGCGGGCTGGGCGTACGTTTCCGCCGCAACCGCGGTGCGCGCCGGTCATTCAAGGATCTGTTCGCCTCGCGCGAGCGCCGCACCCGACCTGACGACTTCTGGCCGCTCCGCGACGTGTCCTTCCGCGTCGACGCAGGCGAGGCCATCGGGGTCGTCGGCCGCAACGGGCAGGGCAAGTCGACGCTGCTCAAGCTGGTCGCCGGCGTCCTGCTTCCCGACGAGGGCACCGTGCGCGTGCACGAGGGGGTGGCTCCGCTCATCGAGATCACGGGCGGGTTCGTCGACGACCTGACCGTGCGCGACAACGTGTACCTCACGGCCGGTCTCCACGGCATGACGCGGGCACAGATCGACGCGCGATTCGGCGAGATCATCGACTTCGCCGAGATCGGCGACTTCGTCGACACCCCGTACAAACATCTCTCCAGCGGCATGAAGGTGCGCATCGCCTTCTCCGTGATCTCGCAGCTGGAGGAGCCCGTGCTCCTGGTGGACGAGGTGCTCGCGGTCGGCGATCGCGGGTTCCGCGAGAAGTGCTATCGGCGCATCGACGAGCTCCTCGCCGGAGGCCGGACGCTGTTCTTCGTCTCGCACAACGAGAAGGACCTGCGCCGGTTCTGCGCCCGCGGACTCTACCTGGACAAGGGCCGGCTGGTGTTGGATGGACCGATCTCGGACGTCCTCGACCTGTACAACCAGGATTACGGAAGCTGACGAATTCCCTGATCAGGGCACCTTTCCTCGGAGGCATGAATCCCTCCACAGAAAGAATTCCGTCGAGTTGTCCACCGATGTGGCTTATCTGCCCGATGAGGGGCCGGGAGCGTCGGACGGGGTGGCTATCGTCGGCGGCATGAGAAACCTTCGCACCCTTCACAGCCCTCGTCCCGCACCCCGACTCCGGCGGCTCGCCTACCGGGTTCCGTGGAGCGTCGACCGCAGCACGGCGCCGCACTACCGACTCGTCAACACCAGCCGTGAGGTGCTCCGCGGCGTCAGCGTCAGCATCGCCGGCAGCTCTCGTCTGCAGGTCAGCGGGCCTGCCTCCGTCCGTCCCGGAGAGTCCGTCCGGGCGAGCCTGTCGGGCGGCGACCCTGCGCGCGACACCCTGCTCGTCGTCCGCTGGTTTCCGCCGGACGGCCGGGAGTACCTCTGGCAGATCGCCTTCTGACCGGCCCGTGCGGCGCAAGGAGCAGCCCCGGCCGTCTCCCGCGCCGCACGGACGGGCGGCGATTCAGCCTGCTGCGCGCTCCCGGGCCCGAAGGAAATCGGCCGCCGTGAGCACACCCAGGTCGTCTGGCAGATGCTCCGCGGTGATGCCATCCGTGAGCGCCGCCAGATCCTGACCGAGCACACTCGCGATGCGGAGCACGGTGAGGAAACTGGGATTGGCCGTACCACGCTCGATCTTGCCGAAATTGGTCACATGCATCTGGGCGAGCTCGGCGACAGCCTCCTGGCTGAGGCCGAGCTCCAGGCGGACGCTGCGGATCCGTTCTCCGAAGATGCGCGCGGCCGGCGAGAGTGGTTCGATCATCCACCTATTACTCATCACGAAGCCCTCGCGAGGCCAGAGCGCGAGGGCCTCCCACCCTCCAGCCTCAGGATGTAAGTGCATGAAACACAAGTATTGACAAGGGGTGCGGACGCTTCAGGTCCAGCGCCTACACTCGGTACCGATGGCCAAGAAGCAGCAACCGTATGTGTCCGTGACCGGCGGCGCACCGCAGGGTGGAGACACACCGCGGTTCGTCGATGCGACGCTCGACCGGTTCCTGGGGATCCAGCGCCCTGCGGTCGTGGCGCACCTGCGCACTCTGCGCCGACGGCATCCCGACGCGACCGGACCGGAGCTCGCGGCGATCCTCGAGCGCCGCTACCTGGCCGCCGTGACGACCGGTGGCGCGGCCGTGGGCGCGACCGCGGTGATCCCCGCGATCGGGACAGGGATCACGCTCGCGCTCTCCGGTCTCGAGACGGCGGGGTTCCTGGAGGCCACCGCACTCTACGCGCAGTCGCTGAGCGAACTCCACGGGATCGCGGTCGACGATCCTCAGCGCGCACGGGCGCTCGTGCTCACCATGATGCTCGGCCGGGAGGGGTCCGACCTGGTCCGCCAACTCGCCGGGCAGGTCGGTGGCGCGAGCGTGACGCGCACGGCGTACTGGGGCGAGCTCGTCACCTCCACGCTGCCGTCGATGGTCGTCGGACCGCTCGTCGATCGACTCAAGAGCGTCTTCGTGCGCCAGTTCGCCGTGCGCGGCGGCGCCGGGATGCTGGCGCGCGCCATCCCCTTCGGTGTCGGGGCGGTCATCGGCGGTGCCGGCAACAACATCCTCGGCCGGCGGGTCGTGCAGAATTCGCGCCTCGCCTTCGGCGCCGCACCGCTGCACATCCCCGAGGCGCTTCGGCCGGTGGACGGCCCCGGCGTCACACTGAGGCTGGGCCGGGCGACCAGCGCCCGCGTCCTGCGCGTCGGGACGGTCGTGCGAGGCGCGCTTCCCCGCCGCCGCGCCAAGGACGATCAGAAGCCTCTGCCCGAACTGGAGGCCGGGGCGGGAGTCGACGAGACCGAGGGACCCGAGCGGCCGGTCGCTCCCTGAGTCGCGCTCAGACGATCGGCGGTCGCCCGGCGCGCGTCATACGCCAGACGGTGCGCCAGCGGATCGGACGTCGCTCGCCCGGATCGGTCCGCCACCCCTCCCACCAGCCCGCGAACCACGCGCGGAGGACGGCGGGCTTGCGGAACCAGCGGAGCAACTGGATGCCCGTCCACGATCCGACATAGAGCGGCACGAGCACGGCGGGGAGATTCCTCCGCGCCAGCCAGACCCGGTTGCGGGCGTTGAGCCGATAGTAGTAGGCGTGGCGCGTGGGCGACACCGACGGGTGCTCGGCCAGCAGGTCGCCCGCGTACCAGACGCGGCGACCCTGGTCCCACACCTTCCAGGCGAGGTCGATCCCTTCGTGGGCGTAGAAGAACGGGTCGGCCCACCCTCCCGCGCGCTCGAACACCGCGCGCGGCAGGACGATCGCCGCTTCGAGCACCGAGAACACATTGCTCGACGTCGTGGGTTCGCCCTTGCGGATCCGAGGGATCCAGCGACGCGGCGAGTCTCCGCCGTCCGGGTCCGCGAGGCGCGGCTGCAGCATCCCGATCGACGGGTCGTCGGTGAGCGCTCGGATCGCGTCGGCGAGGAACCGCGGCGACGGGATGCTGGCGTCGTCGTCGAGGAAGAACAACCACTCCCCCTCCACCAGCGGTACGCCCTTGTTGCGACCGGCCGGGATGCCGATGTTCTCGGGCAGCGCCAGCGTCGCGACTCCCACGGGGAGCGGCGGATCCGCCGTGGCAGGGTCCCACCCGTTGCCGACGACCACGATGTCGATGCTGACCCCCTGCTGCGCCGCGACGGAGTCGAGACCGTGCCGGAGCTCGACGGGCCGCGTGCCCTGCGTGAGCACCACCACGCCGACCGAGGGCAGCTCAGCCACGGACGCGCCGGGAGGCCATGATCGCCACGAAGTGCCCGATGACCGCCAGGAGCGCGAGCGGCACGAGCACGGAGAGCAGGATGCGATCGGCGAGCACCGGGCCGATGAACAGTCCGACGATCGCGAAGACGAAGATCATGATGGTCAGCTCGACCGAGTGGTACAGGCGGTGGAACGGCAGGAACCGCGCAGCGCGGCGGAGCCGGGCGATCAGGCCGTTGGTCGGCGCGTAGGCGGCCTGGGTGTCCGCGAGCTTCGGGAGGCCGGCATTGGCGCGCGCGACCCTCACCATGTCGTTGAGGGCCTTGTTCAGCACGATGAGCAGGGCGAGCAGGGTGCCGAGGTTGGTCCAGAGGAAGTCCTGCGGAGCCTCGAACGGGAAGCCCGCGGCGCGGATGCCGAGCACGATGGCGATCAGCGTCTCCGTCGTGTAGTGGCCGACGTTGTCGAGGAAGATCCCGGCCGGTGAGGAGGTCTGGCGCCAGCGGGCGACCTCGCCGTCGCAGCAGTCCACCAGCATCTGCAGCTGGCCGAGGATGAGTGCGAGGGCCGCTCCGCCGATCCCGGGGATCAGCAGGCTCGCCGCCGTCGCCCAGCCCGTCAGGATCATCAGCCCGGTGACCCCGTTTGCAGAGATCGACGTCTTGAGCAGGATCCACGTGAGATATGGGGACAGGTTGCGCAGATACAGCGACGCCGTCCAATGCTCGGCGTTGCGTCGTCCGCGGACCTCCGGCGGCTGTGCGACGGCCCTCAGCTCGGCGATCGAGGCCGGTCGCGTGGTCCGCGGCCCGCTTCCCTGTGCTGACATGCCTACCTTCCCGTGTGGGCCGTGATGTTGCGCGTGAGGGAGAGGTATCCGAGGACGAACCCGATCCCCCAGCAGAAATGGATGCACGGCAAGACTACGAGAAACCAGAGGAACGGGCGAAAACCGTCCCGTCTCCCCCAGAGCAGCGCCGACACGACGTCGATCAGCACGTAGAACGCCGGTGCGGCGAATCCCCAGAGCAGCCACGGTGCCGCCCCCAGCACGGCCTGGACGATTCCGGCGATGCCGAGGAGGGTTCCGAGCGCGACGCCGAGCACCATGACCGGGGGCGCGAAGTAGCGCAGACCGTTCGAGGCCGGGTAGCGACGCGCCAGCTCGCCGCGCCAGATCCCGGTCGAGAAGAACTGGCGACCGAGGCGGTACAGGTTGGGGCGCGGACGGTAGGTGACCGTGAGCCGCGGCGTGAACCAGACGGTGCCTCCGGCGGCGCGGATGCGGCGGTTGAGCTCCCAGTCCTGGCCGCGCTTGATCTCCTCGTCGAACAGACCGACCTCCAGGAGGCGGTCGCGGCGGAACACGCCGAGGTAGACGGTCTCGGCCGGGCCGGCGTCCCCGCCCACGTGGAGCTTGGTGCCGCCGAGGCCGACCCTGCTTCCGTAGGCGCGGGCGACCGCGCGCTCGAAGTCGGTGGTGCCCTGGGCGTCCATGAGGCCGCCGACGTTGTCCGCTCCGGTCTCGAGGATCGTCTCGACCGCGATGCGGGTGTAGTCCGCCGGCAGCACGCTGTGGGCGTCGACCCGCACGACGATCGGGTAGCGGGACTCACGGATGGCGAGGTTCAGCCCGGCGGGCGTCGACCCCACGACGTTGTCGACGATCCGGATGCGCCCGTCGACGGCGGCCAGCTCGGCGACGAGCTCCGTCGTGCCGTCGATACTCGGGCCGAGGGCGACGGTGACCTCGATCGGGCCGGCGTAGTCCTGGTCGAGCAGGCTGTCGACCGCCGCGCGGACGTGCGTCGCCTCGTTCAGCACGGGCATCACATACGAGACACCGGGAAGGGTGTTCGGGGTGTCGTCCGGCATGTGTTCCATTCGTGTTTCGGGTCCGCACGAGCCTACCAGCCGCTTGCTGGGCGCCCCCGGCACGCGACGGAAGGCCGCCTCGTGCCGAGCACGGGACGGCCTTCCGGTCGCGGGGCGGATCAGTCGGTCGCGAGCGAGCCGAGCGTGACCGTGGCGGTCTTGGTCTGACCGTCGCGGGTGTAGGTGACCTCGGCGGACGCGCCGGCCGCGAGGGCCCGCACCTGAGCAGTGAGGTCGGTCGCGTCGGTGATCGGCACGCCGTTGAAGTTCACGACCACGTCGCCGGCCTTGAGGCCCGCGTTGGCGGCCGCGCCGCCCGAGGTCACGTCCTTGATCAGGGCGCCGACCGTGGTCGCCTTGGTGTCCGAGCTGGCATCGGCGACGGAGGCGCCGAGCAGACCGTGCGTGGCGGAGCCGTTCTTGATGAGCTCGTCCGAGACGCGCTTGGCCAGGTTGGCCGGGATGGCGAAGCCGACGCCGATGCTGCCGGACTGGCCGCTCGAGTCGCTGCTGCTGCCGCTGGCACTGGCGATCGCGACGTTGACGCCGATCAGCTCGCCCTTGCTGTTCAGCAGCGCACCACCGGAGTTGCCGGGGTTGATCGACGCGTCGGTCTGGATGACCGGCAGCGAGATCGTGCCCTGCGTGGTGGTCTGCTGCTGCGAGCCGCTGCTGCCGCCCTGGCCGGGGAAGTCGAAGTTGAACGGGTTCTGCGAGCTGCCGTCGCCCTCGGAGGATCCGTCGCTCGACTTCGGCGCCGCCGAGGAGGCGATGCTGATGCTGCGGTTGAGGGCGCTGACGATGCCGTCGGTGACGGTGCCCGAGAGTCCGAGCGGGGCGCCGATCGCAACGGCGGTGTCACCGACGTTGAGCTTGCTGGAGTCTGCGAACGTCATCGGCGTCATGCCGGACGCTCCGTCGAGCTTGATCACCGCGAGGTCGGTCGTCGGGTCGGTGCCCACGATCTTCGCCGAGTAGATCTTGCCGTCGTTGTCCGTGACGCTGATGGAGACGTCGGACGACGCCCCGTCCAGCGTGACCACGTGGGTGTTCGTCAGGATGTAGCCGTCCGAGGTGAGGACGATGCCCGAGCCCGTGCCGCCCTCGCTGGAGGCGGTGACCGAGATCGTGACGACGCTCGGGGAGGCCTTGGCGGCGACCGCGGTGACCGTGGTCGCGTTGTTGGCGTCGTTCACCGTGATGTTCTGCGGGCCGGAGACCGTCTTGATCGTCGCGTTGTTGGACGTGGTGGCCGAGTAGATGCCCACGCCGGCACCGGCGCCGGCGAGACCGCCCACGAGGGCGCCGATCGCGAGCGTGGCGATGATCAGTCCGGTGTTGCGCTTCTTGGCCGGACGGTCGGCGGTCGCGGCGCCCGGGGCACCGGGAGCCGGGGGCACCGGGGTGCCGGGAGCGGCAGCGTAGGCGTGCTGGTGGGGGTGCGGCGCGTACGGGCCGGCCGGTGCGGCGCCGGCGTAGGCCGGCTGGCCGAACGAGCCGTTGCCGTAGTCGGGCTGCTGCGCGGTCGGCTGCTGCGCGGTCGGCTGCTGCGCGCCGTAGGGCTGCTGCGGGGCGAGCGGCTGGGTGGGCTGGGTGTGCTGCGCTGCCGGAGTGTTCTGCTCGGCGGCGGGTGCGGTCCATCCGGTGGGCGCAGCGGGTGCTGCGGCGGCCGGAGCGGCCGGCTGCTCGACGACGAGCGGCGCCGGGGTCTCGACCACAGGGGCGGCCGGAGCGGCCGGGGTCTCGGCGGCGGGCGGGGTCGGGGCGGTGGTCGCGGCCTCGGTCGAGGCGGTGTTCGCGGTCGCGGCGTCGGTGGAGGCGGTGCTGCCAGCATCCACGACCGCGTCGGTGTCGGCGTCGTGCTGGGCCTTCGCGGGCTCCGGGGTGATCGGGGTGTCGGTCATGGTGTTGCTCCTTCCAAGCAGGAACAGCTTGGGACGCGAACCTGGGTGTTCTATTTGCGCCCCCTGTGGGCTGCCTTCCGCCTGTCGATGACTCTCCTTAACGTAGTCGACGGCTCCGACGTGGCCGAGGCCGTAGGTTGGAGGCGCACACGAGGAAGAGGTGGACATGACGGTCTCGGGAGCATGGCGGCGGGCGGCGGGCGGAGCCGGACTCCTCGGCGCGGACGGGTCGGTCCGCCCGACGATCTTCGCCGAGATGAGCGCCCTCGCCGCGCGCACCGGCGCGATCAACCTCGGTCAGGGCTTCCCCGACGAGGACGGTCCCGCTGCGGTGCTCGACGCCGCGGTCGACGCGATCAGGAGCGGGGCGAACCAGTATCCGCCCGGGCCGGGCACGCCGGTGCTGCGTCACGCCGTCGCGGAGCACCAACGGCGCTTCTACGGGATCGAGCTCGACCCCGATCGCGAGGTGCTCGTCACGGCGGGTGCCACGGAGGCGATCGCGGCGACCTTGCTCGCCCTGCTGGAGCCGGGCGACGAGGTCGTGACCTTCGAGCCCTTCTACGACGAGTACGGCGCGGTGATCGCTCTGGCCGGCGGTCGCCACGTGACGGTCCCCTTGGAGCCGCCCGCGTTCCTCCCCGACCCCGACCGGCTGCGCGCGGCCGTGACGGACCGCACCCGCGTGATCCTCGTGAACACGCCGCACAACCCCACCGGCACCGTGTTCGACCGAGAGCTGCTGCAGACGATCGTCGAGCTCGCCGAGCGGCACGACGCGATCATCGTCACCGACGAGGTCTACGAGCACCTCACGTTCGGTCCCGAGCACATCCCCGTCTCCACGCTTCCCGGGGCGCGGGAGCGCACCGTCAGCATCTCCTCCGGAGGCAAGACCTTCAACACGACCGGCTGGAAGGTGGGCTGGCTCACCGCGCCGCCCGAGCTCGTGACGGCCGTCCTCGCCGTGAAGCAGTTCCTGACGTACGTGAACGCGGCGCCGTTCCAGCCCGCCATCGCGGCCGGCCTCGCGCTGCCCGACGCGTACTTCACGGGCATCGCCGCCGACCTCGCGCACAAGCGGGACATCCTGTCCGCCGGTCTGCGCGCGGCGGGCTTCGGTGTGCTCCCCACCGACGGCACGTACTTCGTCGTCGCGGACGCGGCCCCTCTCGGCCATCCGGATGCGGTCGAGTTCTGCCGCGCGCTCCCCGACCTCGCCGGCGTCGTCGCGGTGCCGCTGGCCGCGTTCTGCCGCGACGAGTACGCGGATCGCACCGCGTCGCTGGTGCGCTTCGCCTTCTGCAAGCGCGTCGGCGTGCTGGAGGAGGCGGCCGGACGGCTCGCCGCCCTCCGCACCTGATCCGCGGGCTCAGTCGCGGGGAACAACCCGGTATCGCCGCAGCGCCAGGGCCGGGTTGACCTCCCTGACCCGCTCGATCCGCTCCTGCGAGACCTCGGCGACCGCGATCCCCGTGGTCTCGGCGAGGCCGGCGATGGTGACGCCCATCGGGTCGATGATCGCACTCGCCCCGACGCCGATGGGCGGGGTGTGGTCGGCCGCGGCGACGTAGAGGGTGTTCTCGATCGCGCGCGCCTGCAGGAGCGTCGACCAGTGGTGCTCCTTGAGCGGCCCGCGCACCCACTCGGCCGGGATGGCGACGAGATCGGCTCCCGCGTCGGCGAGCAGCCGGGTGACTTCGGGGAAGCGCAGGTCGTAGCACGTCTGCAGGCCGACCCTCAGCCCATCGACCTCGAACAGCTGGGGCTCGACCATCTCACCGGGCACCACCCAGTCGGACTCGCGCGAGCCGAAGGCGTCGTAGAGGTGCTGCTTGCGGTAGACCGCGACCAGGTCCCCGCTCGGCGCCACGGCGACGAGGGTGTTGGCGAAGCGGTGCCGCTCGTCGGTTCGCTCGACCAGCCCGGCGACCACGTGGACGCCGTGATCGCGTGCCGCTCCCGCGAGGGCGTCCACGAACTCGCCGTCCAGCGTCTCCGCGTTGTGCGCGAACGAGGGACCCAGCGGGTCCGTGAAATAGGACGAGTACTCGGGGAACACGATCAGCCGGGCACCGCGCTCGGCGGCGACAGCGACCAGCCCGGCGACGACCTCCCGGTTGTGCGCCTTGTCGTCCCGCGGCGTGAACTGCGCGACGCCGACGGTGACCGCCGTCACGACGCCGCCCCGCGCAGAGAGCCGGCGGACGGGAGGGAGTCGGCTCCGGGAAGGGCGTCCACCACGGGCTGCGGCGTCTCCACCGGGAGCACGATGCTGATGGAGGTGCCGACGCCTTCCTCGCTCGCGATGTCGAGCCGCCCGCCGTGGGCCGTCACGATCGCCTTGGTGATCGTGAGTCCGAGGCCGACACCGGGGACGGCGTTGCGCGTGGCGGTGGAGGCGCGGAAGAAGCGCTGGGAGAGCTGGCTGAGCTCGACGGCCGGGATCCCGATCCCGGTATCGGTCACGGCGATCACGTCCTCCGCGGCGCCCGGCTGCAGCGCGACCGTGACCGTTCCGCCCGAGGGGGTGAACTTGACCGCGTTCGAGATGAGGTTGTCGACGGCCTGGCCGAGGCGGACGGCGTCGCCACGGACCTCGGCCCGCTCCTCCGGCACCTCGCTGACGAGCGTGACTCCGGCGGCGGATGCGATCGGGCGCGCGGTCTCGACCGACGCGGCGACCACGGAGCCGAGTTCGACGTCCTTGATGTCGAGCGGGAACCGGCCGGATTCGACCTGCGCCGTGAAGAGCAGGTCGCCGACCAGCCGCAGCAGCCGGTGCGCGTTGCGCTCGGCGACGGCCAGGTACTGCAACTGCTCCTCGGAGAGCGGCGACTCGTCGTCGTCCCGCATGAGCTCCAAGTAGCCCAGGATGGAGCTGAGGGGCGTGCGCAGTTCGTGCGAGATCAGGCCGACGAACTCGTCCTTGAGGCGAGCGAACTCGCGGGCCTGGGTCATGTCGGTGGCCACGAAGATGAAACCGACGCGGTGGCCGTTCTCGTCGATGCGGGGCGTCGCCGCCACCTGGACGGGGACGCGCTTGCCGTCGGGGCGCACGTACGTCCAATCGCGCACGTCGGCGTAGCCGGCCCGCACGGTGTCGACGAGCGCGGAGAAGTCGTCCGCACTGGCGACCGTCGTGAACCGGGCGTCCATGTCGCGGAGCCGCTCCTCCAGCTCGGACGCCAGGTGGAACTCGACGACGTGGCGCTCACCGTCCACGACCTGCTTCTCGGTGAGACCGAACATCTTCTCGGCGCCGGGGTTCCACACGTCGATGAGACCGTCGAGGTCGGTGCCGATCACGGACTGCTCGGTCACCGCGTTCCAGATGCTCTGGATCAGCCGGTTCGCGGTCTTCAGGCGGGCCTCGTTGAGCACCAGCTCGTCCTGGGCGGTGACCGCGTCGGCGAGGAGCTCCGCGCGCTGCTCCGCCGCGGCCTTCGTGACGGCCAGCTGCGCTCGCAGCCGGTGCGCGATCTCGTTGATGACGGTCGCGACGATGAAGTAGATGACGGGCGAGAACAGCGCGCGCACCAGGTCGACCGCGGTGCCGGGCACGCCGGTCACGTAGAGGGGTGCGAGGAGCACGACGAACATCCCGGCCGTGGCGATGAGGATGTTGCGGCGCCCCTCCTCTGTCGCGATCCAGATGAACGGGAGGAGCAGGACGACCGCGATCGGCGAGGTCGAGCCACCGGTGCCGAGACGGAGGAGGCCGATCGCCAGCATCGACAGCACCGGCACGACGGTGATCCAGCCGGCGTTGATCCGGTGCCACGGGAGCACCCCCGCCAGGATCGTCGCGACGGCGATGACGGCGATGGAGGCCCACACGTAGTCGGGATGCTCCACCGGCACGAAGTCCGGGATGAGCACCACGGCGACCGCGAGCAGGAAGCCGACCAGGGTCGGCAGCTGCTTCATGAACACCGACGGCGAGTCGATGGGGAGGCGGCTCAGCAACCGGTCGATCGTCACGCGCTCACCTCGATGCCCAGCATCGCGCGGATGCGTTCGGTCAGCACGCGGGGGCTGAACGGCTTGATGATGAAGCTGTCGGAACGCTCGGCGACCACGCCGTGGTCGGTGAGCAGCTGGACGGAGGCGGAGACCATCAGGATCAGGGTGTCCGGCCGCTGCGCGCGGACGGCTTCGGCGACCTCCACCCCGTTGAGTCCGGGCATCGAGATGTCGAGCACGGCGAGGTCGACGTCCTCGGAAAGGAGCGTGTCGAGGGCGGAGCGGCCGTTGTCGACGGCGGCCACGACCTCCACGCCTGCGCGCTTGGCGGCGATGATCATGAGGCCGCGGATGTCGTCGTCGTCGTCGGCGATGACGACGCGCGGGACGCGCCCGGTCACGAGAAGAACACCACCCGCACCACGACGATCGCGGCGAGCACGAGCAGAGCGATCCCGGCGTACACCGGCAGCCGACGTTCCCAGCGTCGGTTCTGGTCGATCTCGCGCTGCATCTCGGCGCGCTGCGCGCGGTTCAGCTCGATGGGGCTCATCGGTCGTCCTCACCTTCGGGCGCGAGACGGCGGGCCGCTTCCGTGAGGAGGGCGGTCACCCGGTCGTACCGGCCGACGTCGGTCGCGATGTGACTGTCGGTGGAAGCAACGATACGCGCTCCGGCCCGCTGGAGGGCGACGATCGCCTCCACGCCGGGGCACGCCCACTTCTCGTTCACCTCGACGATGGTTCCGGTGGCGGCCGCGGCCTGCGCCCAGGCCGCGAGCCGGTCGGCGCCGAGCTGCGCCTCGTCGAGCCCGACCTTGGGCAGGATCGAGAACCAGTGCGCGAGCTGCGCCTGCGGGGTGCGCTCCATCGCCCGGATGCTGGCCGTGACGAGCAGGTCGAGCGCGTCGTCCGCGGAGAGACCCGCGTCGAGCCGGTCGCGGGTGGCCTGCGGCGACCACGGGCCGTCCGTGCCGGGGAACTGGTGGTCGCCGATGACGATCGTGTCGACACCGCCCGCTCCGACGACGAGGTCGGCGGGGATGTCGACGGCGCCCGTCGCGTCCAGCAGCTTGGTCTCGACGCCCGTGACCACCGTGAGGCCCGAGGGGATGCGCTCGGCCGCGACGGCGGCGACGAACTCCGGCACCCAGGTCGTGGACGCGCGCACGTGATCGTTCAGCCGCAGATGCTCCAGACCCGCCGCCTCCGCGGCCGCGATGTTCTGCGCCAGCGTGCTGACCGCGTCGTCGGAGAACGTGGAGTGCACGTGGAAGTCGCCGCGGAGCAGCTGGGAGACGTCGATCACGGGAGGTGCGGCTGTCACTCGTCGAGCTCGTCGGCGTGCGCCGCGTTCTCCGAGACCAGCACATCGGCCGGATCGAGGAAGACGTCCTCGAGGAAGCGCACGTTGGCGAGCTCGCGGAAGTCGACCGTCGCGGGCACAGGGCGGCCCAGCACGAGGTCCAGCAGGAGCGACGGCATGTCGACGCCGGCCGCGATGGTGAGGGGCATCGCTCCCGGGAAGCGCGGGTTCACCTCGAGCAGGGCGGGGACGCCCTCCACGCTGTAACGCAGCTGCACGTTCGCGACACCGGTGAGACCGATGGACCGCGCGACCGCGGCGGCCGTCTCGGAGAGCTCGGCCCGCTTGACGGTGCGACCGGCGATCGAGACGCCGGAGTCGACGCGCTCGCGGGAGCGCGGGACGGCGGCGATGACGGAGCCGTCCAGGCCGGCGAGCACGTCGACGGAGAACTCTTCGCCCGGCAGGTTCTCCTGGATCAGGATGCTGTCGTCCAACGGCACGGACTCGAGCGCGGCGCGGTCCGGGATGAGCCGGACGCCGCGCGAGCCCGCACCGCTGCGGGGCTTGATGATGACAGGGAAGTCCCAGTCCTCCGCCACACCGTCGGCGGTCAGCAGCCGGGTGCGCGGGATGCGGGCCGAGCCCTCCACCCGCTCCGCGAGCCGGTACTTGTCGAGGCAGGTGACGAGGGTCTCGTGGCTCGGCGCGGCCAGCGCGGTGCCGACCGCCTGCAGCTCGTCGCGACGCGCGGCCAGCCCCGGGAGTTCGACGTCGACGGTCGAGAACAGCACGTCGACGTCATCGGCGTCGCACATCGCGATCAGCTCATCGACGAACGTCTCCGACCGGCCGGCGGGCACGATCCGGCGATTCGCAGCGGGCACGAGGTAGAGGCCGCTCGCCCAGCCGTCCATGTCGGCGGCGAGCACGTCGACGTCGTCCCTCGCGAGCAGCGAGCGGATCACGGCGACGCCCGCGGGGCCGCCCGCGCCTGTCACGAGAACTCTGGTCATTCGGCGGTCCTTCGGAGTCGGGCCTCGGTCGAGATCGTCGAGGCGGGGATGGAGATGTCGGCGGTGTCCCGCATGACTTCGAGCGGCTCGCACATCGTGCCGCCGCCGAACCGCGACCAGTAGCGCGCGGTCGCGAGCACGAAGTCGTGCTCGAGGTAGGCGCGCAGGTCCTGCGAGCGGAAGCAGTCGATCAGGGCGAGCTTGGCGTCCGTGAAGCCGTCGATCGGGACGAAGCGCGTGGGACGGAAGTCGATGGTGGCGCTCGGGCTCTGGAAGCAGCAGACCGTCCGCACGTTGCGGGTCGCCACGCTGACCGCGGCGTTCACCGCCCGGTGGTCCTGGTGCCGGTCGTGTGCGGAGTGCGTGTAGACGATGTCGGGCTCGACCTCCCGCACCACCCGCTCGATGATCGACACCGTCGGGTCGGCCGCCGAGATGTGCGTGTCCTCGAGGTCTTCCAGGAACAGCCGGGCGCCGAGCAGCTCCGCCGCGGCGAGCGACTCGTGCTGGCGGTCGTCCGCATCGCCGCCGCGCGCACCGCGCGACAGGGTCAGGATGACGACCTGGTTGCCGGCGTCGCGGTGCGCGGCGAGGATGCCGCCGACACCGATCTCGACGTCGTCCGGGTGCGCGCCGATGGCGAGCACGACCTGCTGCCGCGAGGCGGACCGCTTGGTCCGCCCCTCCTCCGCCAGACGCGTCACGATCGACACGAGGTCGGCGGACGCCACCGGCTTCGTCAGGAACTCGTCCGCCTGGCTGCGCAGGGCGGCGACGGCGTAGTCCACCGACACGTGGGCCGTCATCACCACCACCGGCATCCCCGGATACTGCGAGCGCAGCTCCTTGAGCAGATCGAGGCCCGAGATGCCCGGCATCTCGATGTCGGTCAGGACGAGATCGGGCTCGAAGTCCGCGATGGCGGCGAGTGCCCGGGAGGGATCGGTGATCGCCGTCACCACGGCGTCCGCCCGCTTCTCGAGCACGGTCTTCATGAAGAAGGCCACATCCGGGTCGTCCTCGATCACGACCACCCGGTACTTCTGAGTGCTACTCGCCATGCCCTGTCCCCTACGTCTTGAACCCGACTTTAGTGGGACGGGCGGTCTACCACCGGGAGGAGCGCGCCGGACGCGCCCGGGATACGGGTTCGATTTCCCACCCCCTCAGAGCCGTGCTAGAGTCATTTCTTGTGCCGCGGGGTGGAGCAGCTCGGTAGCTCGCTGGGCTCATAACCCAGAGGTCGTAGGTTCAAATCCTGCCCCCGCAACCGGACAGGCCCGGACTCGAGGAGAAATCCCCGGTCCGGGCCTTTTTTTGATCCCGAACCCCAGCGCGGAGGAATATGGACGAGGCCCTCGCCGCCGACGCGGTCGCGGACGCCTGGGAGGAACATCCCACGTGGGCGCTGCTGCGCAGCCACAACGGGCGGTGGATCCTCCCCTTGTTCTCGCGGCACCTCGAGTTCGCCGACGGCCCCGTCTCCGCCGACTGGTTCCACCAGAAGGTGGCGGAGGCGCTCGGCGCCGTCTCCGAGGGCGAAGCCGCCCCGGCCTCCGCCGACGTCGCCGACGCCTCCGCCGAGGATCCCGCGCTCCCCCGCCGCTCGGCGCCCGCCGACTACTGCCGGGGATGGGTGGACAACCGCTGGCTCGTCCGCTCCCGCCCCCATGACCGCGAAGGCCGGGCCGAGTACCGGCTGTCGCAGTACTCGCTCCAGGCGCTCCGCATCGTGCGCGAGCTCGTGGACGCCGACTCCGTGGTGTCGGAGGCCCGGTTCGGCAGCATCGCCCACGCCGTCCACCAGCTGGCCGACATGACCGACCCCGATCCCGACGCGCAGCTCGCGCGCATCGACGACCAGATCGCCCAGCTGCAGGCGCGCCGCGCGCGCATCGCGGCGGGCGGCGTGGAGCCGGCCCCCGGCGAGGCGGTGCGCCGCCAGCTCCGCGAAGTGCTCCGGCTCACCGCGTCGCTCCCGGAGGACTTCCGCCGGCTCAGTGCGATGGTCGAGCAGCGGCACCGTGAGGTCGCCCGACGCGCGACCGAGGACCAGGTGGGCAAGGGAGCGCTGGTGGAGCAGTACCTGCGCGACAACGACCTCCTCGAGCAGACGCCGGAGGGGCGCGCGTACCGCGGTTTCGCGTCCATGCTCTCCTCCCACGGTCTCGACGGGATGCGTGCCGACCTGGAGCGCGTGCTGGCGCAGCCGCTCGCGATCGCCGAGATGACCGAGCGTCAGCGTCTGCAACTGGAGACCCTGATCGGCTCGCTCCTCGCCGAGGAGCAGACCGTGCAGGAGACGTACGTGCGCTGGATGTCGTCGCTGCGCCGGTTCCTCAGCCGGTCGGGCGCCGAGAAGCACCAGCGCCTCCTGTCCCTGGCCGACCAGGCCCTCGCGGCCGGCGCCCACTGGGCCCAGGTGCGCCCCGGGCCCGTCTCGGTGCCCGAGGACGTGCTGAGACTCGGCCCGTGGGCGCTCACCGACGTCACCCAGACGCAGGTCTGGCGCGGCGGCGAGCGGCCCGACATCGCGGTGGCCGTCACCGAGAGCCGGGACGCGCTGCCGGCATCGGAGCGCGCCGCCCTGCGTCTCGCGGTCGGCACCAGTCCGGACGCGGTGCAGGAGACCATCGAGCGCCTCCTCGCCGAACGCGCGCAGGTCTCCGGCGCGGAGGTCTACGCCGCGACCCCTCCGGAGTTCCGGCGACTGGGCCTCCTGGTGAGCCTGCTCGACGCCGCTGCCGAACGGGACTCGGTGCTCGACGGCGTCGACACCGTGCGCATCGCGGTGGAGGGCGAGACCGAGCGCGAAGTGACCTTCCCGCGCACCCGCTTCGGCGGCGCGGACGATGAGACGGCCGCGACACGCGGCGGGAGGACGGAGCGATGACCGACACGATCGCCGACGACACGGATCTCGACGACCGGGCGGAGGCCGTGACGGCCGACGCGTTCGGCGACGCCGCCGACGAGCGGCTCCCCCTGCCCGCCCGCCGTGCTCTCGTCACCCTCCTGACCAGCCGGTTCATCACGCGGGCCACCCATCCCGAAGCATGGAGCGGGCTCGTCGACTACGAGGAGGACGTGCGCGGCCGGCTGGAGGAGCTCTTCCTCACCCTGACGATCGATCGCGACCACGAGGTCGCCTTCAAGCGGCAGAGCGCCGAGGACGGCGCCCCCGTGCTCCTCCGCCGCGAGAAGCCGCTCTCCCGTGACGCTTCCCTGCTGCTCATCCTGCTGCGCCAGGAGCACGCGTACACGGACGCAGCCGACGATGCCGTCACCGTCAGCCGCGACCACATCGCCGAGTTCCTCGGGCGCTTCCAGACGGACGCGTCGAACGACGAAGTGCGCGTCGACCGCCGCATCCGCGCCGCGATCGCCGCCATGGAGCGCCTCGGGCTGCTGGTGCCCGAGTCCGACGACCCCGACCTCTACGTGGTCTCGCCGGCCGTCGTGCCGCTGGTCACCACGACCGAGCTGGCCCACCTGACGCGACTGTTCCAGGAGGCGAGCGGAGCGGAGCTGCGCGAGGACGCCGCCCCGGAGCCCGCCCACGCCCACGTCGACGCCCCGGAGGTGGACGAGTGACCGACCTGATGACCGCCGAGCACGACGAGCTGGAGGAAGACCTCCCCCTCGCCGACGGCCTGATCCACAGCGGCCAGTTCCGCATCGAACAGGTGCAGCTGCTGAACTGGGGCAGCTACGACGACCTCCACACCATGCCGGTCGGGCGCGGCGGCCTCGCCATCCTCGGCCCGACGGGCCGCGGCAAGTCGACCGTGCTCGATGCGATGGCCGCGGTCATCATGCCCAACCCCCAGGAGTTCAACCGCGCCGCGCGCGACGACACCCGTCAGCGCTCCGAGCGCACGGTGTACAGCTACGCCCGCGGCAAGACCGACGAGGTGCGCGAGGCGGGCTCCGACGTCACGACCACGCACTTCCTCCGCCCCCTCGGTACCGCGTTCGCGTCGGGCGCCGCGATCACCTGGCGCACCGAACTCGGTGAGACCATCACCGCTGCCCGGCTCGCGTGGCTCGGCCGCGACACCGCCACGCAGGACGAGGTGACCTCCTCGACCGTCTACGTGTTCGTGCACGGGGAGTTCCCGCTCACCCGGCTGGCGGAGCTGCGGCCCGAGCCCGGCAGCTCGTCGCCGCTGACGCGGGGATCGCTCGGCCGGCTCGTGGACCCGGTGCGCGACCTCGTCACCGGATCGCAGCCCGAGTTCCGCGTGCGCCTGTGCGAGGAGCTCGGCATCGGCGGCAGCGACGAATCCCAGCTGAAGGCGCTCACCCTGCTGCGCCGCGCTCAGGCGTCCAAGGGCGTCTTCTCGATCGACGAGCTGTTCAAGCAGTTCGTGCTCACGGAACCCCGCGCCCTCTCCCGCTGGGAGACGACGCTGAGCAGCTACCGCGAGGCGTCCGCCCTGTACGACGTCTTCGAGACCACGCGGCGCAAGCTCGACGTGCTCTCCGACGTACCGGTGCGCGCCGAGCAGTACCGCGCTGCGCTGGAGGACGCGACCGGCAAGCGCCGGCTGCTCGCGCCGCTGGACGGAGAGGAGAGCAGCCGGCTCTGGGTCTGGCTGTCGGCGAGGGTCGCGGACTGGGTCCGCGGCGAGGTCGACCGCGTGCGCGACGCCAAGCGCGAGCAGGAGGCCCTCCGCCGCGCCGCCGCGGACGAGGAGACCGCCGCCCATCGCGCCCACAAGGACGCGCTCGACCAGCTGGCCGCCGTCGGCGGCGACCCGTCCGAGGCGATCCGGCGCGAGCAGGAGGTGGCGGGCATGATGCTCGCCCAGCTGGAGCGCGAGCGCGACCGCGCGGCACGCATCCTGACCAGTGCCGGGCTCGAGCTTCCGCTCACGGCGGACGAGCTCGCCGCATCGCAGGAGCGCGCTGTCGCCCTGCTGAGCGCGTCCACCGAGGCCGCCGACGACCGGTCCGAGCGCTGGGAGCTGGCCGCACGGGTGGAGACGGTCAAGCGCACCCTGGCCGAGAAGACCGCGCAGAAGACGTCGTACGAACGCCGCCGCAGCAATGTGCCGCCCGAGGCCGACGCGCGACGGCGCCGGATCGCCGAGGGCATCGGCGTCGCGCCCGAGGCGCTGCCCTACGCCGGAGAGCTGTTCGAGGTCGCTCCCAGACGACGCGACTGGTCGCGGGCCGTCGAGCGCGTGCTCGGCGACCTCGCGACGAACCTCGTGGTGGACGAGCGCCGCTTCGCCGACGCGCGCCGCTTCGTGAACGACAACGACATGCGCGGTCGTGTCGTGCTGGTGCCCGCCGAGGTCGGTGCGCCGGCCGAGCGCTCCGCGATCGACGGCACGGTGCCGGCGATGCTGACCTTCGACGAGCAGAGCCCGTTCCACGGCTGGCTGCACGACGAGATCGTCGCCGACCGCAGCATCCTGTGCGTCGAATCGGCGGACGAGTTGGATGCGACCCTCCCGATCGGCGTCAAGGGCGCCGTGACCCGCGCCGGCCTCCGCACCGGCTCCCGCGACCGTGTCATCAAGGACGACCGTGCCGTCGACTCCTGGATCGGCCTCGACAACGCGCCTCGCGTCGTCGAGCTGGCCGACGAGATCGAGCGGCTCGGGACCGAGCTCGACGAGGCCCGCGCCGCCTCCGACGCGGCCGAGGCACGATCCGCCGGCGAGCGGCACCGACGGGAGGCCCTCGCCGCGGTCGCCGACCTCGACTGGGCGTCGATCGATGTCGCACCGGCGGCCGACCGGGTCGCCGAGCTCGCCGCCCGGCTGGAGCGGGTCGCCGTGGAGCGGCCCGAGGTCGCCGAGCTGACGGCGACGGCCGACCGCGAGGACGAGGCACGGCTCGCCGCAGCGCGCCGCGGAGCCGGGATCCAGCGCGTGATCGACCAGCTCGACGCCGAGCACGCCGCCCTCGCCGACATCGAGGACGAAGTCTCCGACCACCTCGACGCGACGGCGCTCGACGACGCCGAGCGCGCCCTCCTCGGGTCGCTGCCCTTCGCTGCTCCGCGAGAGGCGGCCGACGTGCGCCGCCGCTACACCGACGCGGAACGGCTCGTCCGCGACCAGATCGATGTGCACGACCGCACCGTCGAGCAGTCGGAGTCCCTGCTCCTCAGCGCTTTCGAGCGCTACCGGGAGCTGGACCCGTCCGCCGAGCTCGACGCGTCGATCGACAGCCTCCCCGCCGCCCTCGCCATTCAGCGCTCCCTCGTCGAGGACGACCTCCCGCGCGCCAAGTCCGACTGGCTCGCCAAGGCCGGCGCCAGCATGGGCGACAGCCTGCGTGCGCTGCTGACGCAGATCGAGGAGGACGGCCGCGCCATCCGCCGCGGTGTCCGGCCCATCTCGGCCGCGCTGCACGGCATCGAGTTCCGCGAGGGCTCCACCCTCGACATCGACCCGCGCCCCACCACCAACAGCGATCTGGCCGAGTTCAAGCGCACGCTCCGCAAGCACACCGCCGGTGAGCCGGGCGAGAACCGCGACCCCGCCCGCGTGGAGCGCGACTTCCTCTCCCTGCGCGCCGATCTCGGCCGGCTCGAGGAGCGCTCGCGCATCGGCGAGGCGTGGCGCCGCCGCGTGCTCGACGCGCGTGAGCACTTCCAGTTCCGTGCGATCGAGACCCGCCGCGACGGCGCGCAGATCGTGCACGAGGGGGTGGCGGGCAAGTCCGGCGGCGAGGGCCAGGAACTCATCGCGTTCGTCCTGGGCGCCGCGCTGCGTTACCGGCTCGGCGACGGCACCGACCGGGTGCCCGTCTACGCGCCCATCGTGCTCGACGAGGGCTTCGTCAAGGCGGACAACGAGTACACCGGCCGGGCGCTGTCCGCCCTGCGCGGGCTCGGCTTCCAGCTGATCGTCGGCGCCCCGCGCGACAAGGTGAACGCGTTCGAGCAGCACGTGGAGAGCGTCGCGTACGTCACCGGCGACCCGGCGCGGCCCGGCCGATCGCGGATCTACGCCCTCAGCATCCGGGAGGCGGTGGAGCTGGAGCGCGACGCCGGCTGAACCGGGCGGTCCGGCCGCTCAGCGGAACCTCACCTCGTCGAGCTCGACGACCTCCACTCCGGCTGCGTCGAGCTCGAGGGTCACCCGCGCCACGATCTCGTCGGCCGGCACATCGCCATCGAAGGTGGCGTGGGCACCAGAGGGAACGACGACCGCGAATCCCCGCTCCAGTGCTCCGAGAGCGGTCGCCTGCACGCAGACCTCGCTCTGGAGCCCGGCGACGACCAGCGTGTCGACCCCCATCGCGTGCAGCACGTCCGCGAGGGCGGGGTTGGACAGGAACGTGTCGGGGTCGTCCTTGCGCACCACGGGCTCACCGGGCGCCGGCGCCAATACGGACTCCCAGCCGCGGGTGCCCGGCTCGTCGGGATCTCCCGGCGCCCCGTCGTTCTGGACGTGGACGATGGGCACACCCGCGTCGCGCGCCGCCTCCAACAGCCCGGCAAGGACGCGCCGGAATTCGTCCGCACGCGCGATCGCGGTCTCGCCCTCCAGCATGTTGCGCTGTACGTCCACCAGCATCAGTCCATACCCCATGACCCCATCTTGCGCCCCATTCGCTAGGGTCGTAAGGGCAGGACGCGCCGCGATCGGCGCACGGCGAGGACGGCAGGAGCAGTGGCAGACGATCACGGCAAGGCGACGCAGGCCGCCGTGCGCGAGAAGAACCTGACGACCGCTCTCCAGCTCGTGCTCTCGGGAGGTGGCACCGCGACCAGGGCGAGCATCGCGCGCCGCACGGGTCTCACCTCGGCGACGGTCTCGTCTCTGCTGGCCGGGCTGATCGCCGACGGCCTGGTCTCCGAAGGGCAGCTCGCCGAGAGCACCGGAGGCAAGCGCGCGACCACCCTCCGCGTGGACACGGAGCGGCAGGTGCTGCTCTCGGTGCTCGTCCAGCCGGGACTAATCCGCGGAGCCGTCCTGAGCATGCTCGGCGACGAGCTCCACCGGCTCTCGCACCGGCCTTCCGCGACAGGCTCCGTCGATGACGTCCGAAGCGTGATCCGCAGGCTCGCCGCTTCCACCGACGCGCGGGTCGCGGCGATCGGCGTGCAGGTGCCGGGGATCACCGACGGGCCCCTGATCCGTGAGAGCGTCCAGCTCGGCTGGAGCGACCTCGACCTGGCCGGCGCCCTCGCCGGTGTCGTGGACGCGCCGATCCATCTCGTCAACGACGCGGACGCCGAGGCCATCGCCGACACCTCCGCCGACGACGGCTTCGGAGCCAACCGCCTCTTCGTCTCGCTGAGCACCGGCGTCGGGGCGGCGGTCATGGTCGACGGCGTCGTCGTGGCCGGGGCGGCCCATCGGGCCGGAGAGATCGGCCACGTCCCCGTGCTCTTCGGCGACGACGCTCCCCTGTGCGCATGCGGCAACCGCGGCTGCCTCGAAGAAGTCGTCTCGGTCACCAGCCTGCTCGGACTCCCCCACGGCGCCGACCTCGAAGCGGTCGACATCGCCGTCCTCGCCTCGACACCGGAGGCCCGCGCCCGCATCGCCTCGGGCGCACGCATCCTCGCTCGTGCGCTGCTGCTCGTGAGCGCGGCGCTGGACGTACCCAATATCGTCCTGGGCGGCGCATCGGCCGAACTCGGACCCGAGTTCATCGGCCATCTGCGCGCCGAGGCCGCGCGACATCCGGTGCGCGCGGCGATGCCGCTCAGCTTCCGCTACGCGCGCTCCGCTCTGGACGAGCCGTTCCGCGGCGCCGCGCAGCACGCCCTGCAGTCGACGCTCGGCGTCAGCTGGGCGCGCTGACGCCCCACGTCGTCAGGAGACGCCGAGCTGTGCGGACATGACCATGATCACGCACCCGCGGAGAACGATGTCGCGGCCCTGACTCGTCATCCGGATCGCCGTGGCCGAGTGGAACCCCACCATCGTCCGGTTGTCCAGTGTGGTTCGGACGGCGCCGAGGAGGGCACCCTCCAGCAGCTCCTCCGGCCCGCTCAGGACCACTTCGGCGAGGTCGAGCGCACCGACGATGGGCGCGAGCGCCACACCGAGCCGCTGACCGGCCTCCCGCAGCACCGGCTCGATGGGATCACCGGCGATCGCCGCCGCCGCGACGCGGGACTCGAGACGGGGCACGGCAAGCCACGCCTCCAGTACGCGGTCTCGGTCGTACGGCGCCTCGGCGCCATCGTCCGTCCCGACCATGACCTGACCGATCTCGCCCGCCGCGAAGCGGCTCCCCACCACCATCGCGCCGGCCACGAGGAGTCCCGAGCCCACGCCGTGGCCGACCTTCACGAGCATCATGTCGCCGCGGGCGGCGCCGAAGCCGTGCTCGGCGAGCACGGCGGCGTTCGCGTCGTTGGCGACGAACACCGTCCTCCCCGTCCGCTCGGCGACCAGGCGCTGGAGTGGCACATCGGCCCAGCCGAGGTTCGGAGCCGCGACGACCGTTCCCGACGCGTCCACGACGCCCGGGGAGCCGATGCCGATGCCCAGGACCGGCACCGTCGCGAGCTCGACGAGCCGGTCCACGAGCTCTAGCGCTTTGGCGAGCGCCTCGGCGCCGCGGCTGCCGGCCAGCGCGATCTCCGCGCTGTGGAGCACACGACCGTCGATGTCGAGCACGGCTCCGCGGAAGACGGCGTGCTCGCTCAGGTCGACCCCGATGATCTGGGTCGCTCCCCGATCCATGTCCAGGAGAACGGCGGGCTTGCCCGGACGTGCGTCGTCTCGCTGCCCGAGCTCGACGACGAGGCCCTCGGCGATGAGTTCTCCGACGAGGTCGGAGATCGTCACCCGGGTGAGGCCCGTCCCGCGCGCGAGGTCGGCGCGGCTGGCACGACCGCCGCGATAGAGCGACTGCAGCACGAGCGATCGGTTGTGGTTGCGAGCGTGCTCGGGCAGCACCTTGGTGCGCGGTCGCAGTGCCCGCCCCGGGATCATCGGCCCGTCGAACGCCGGCGGGATCGGATCGAACGCGGGCGGACGACGTACATCATCGAGGAGCATGTTTGTTAGTAAAGTGGACAATCAAAGTTCTGGCAAGCGAGATGCTGCGAGTCGCTCCGCATTGACAGCGGATCCATGGGTGCCCGCTGCTGCGGTGCACGATCTCGAGACCGCTTACAGCGGCGTCCGAGCATAGTGCCCGGACAACGCGACGGCGGCCCGTGCGTTTCGCACGGGCCGCCGTCGGTATGGCTGGGATGGAGCGGGAGCTACTTGCCGCCCTCGGCCGCGAGAGCGTCCTGCAGGGCCTGCTGCAGGCGGGCGTCCGCCTGACCGTAGGCCGTCCAGTCGCCGGCCTTGAGAGCGGTCTCGCGGTCGGCGAGCGCCTGCTTGGCCTGCTGGAGAGCCGCTTGCAGGGCCGCGTTCGTCGTCGTCCCCGTGCCGGTCCCGGTTCCGGTTCCCGTCCCGGAATCGGTCCCTCCCCCGCTGCCGCCGCCTCCGGCCTCGGAGCCCGGCACGTTGTTGTCGCCGGCCGTCGCTCCCGAGTCGCCGCCGAACAGCGAGTCGAGCGCTTGATCGAGGGTGTCCTCGAAGGCGATCTTGTCGCCGAACGCGACGAGCACCTTCTGCAGCAGCGGATAGCTGGTCTCACCCGTCGACTTGACGTAGACCGGCTGCACGTAGAGCAGACCGCCGCCCACCGGCAACGTCAGGAGGTTGCCGTTGATCACATCCGTCTTGCCCTGGCGCAACAGGTTGAGCTCCTGCGACACCGTGGGGTCGGAGTTGAACGTGTTCTGTACCTGACCCGGCCCCGGTATGGTGTCGCTGGAGGGCAGGGACAAGAGTCTCAACTTGCCGTAACCGGCGGCGACCTTCCCCTTGGTGGAGCCGGCGTCGGCATCGACCGCCAGATAGCCCTTCAGCACCGATCTACTGGCCTCGCTGGATGCCTGGGGTATGAAGGTCGTGTAGAGCGAGAAGCTCGGCGAGGTCTGGCCCGGCATCTGCAGCGTCAGATAGTACGGCGGCTGCAGCGTCGGGTCGGACGACGACGAGGTCGGGTCCGGCGGGGTCGTCCAGGCGTCCTCGCGCGAGTAGAACGAGCCCGCGTCGGTCACGTGATACTGCCCCAGCACCGAGCGCTGCACCTTGAACAGGTCGGCCGGGTAGCGCACGTGGCTCAGCAGCTGCGCGCTCATGTCGGCGATCGGCTTGACCGTGGACGGGTAGACCTTCTCCCACGTCTTGAGCACCGGGTCCTTGGCGTCCCAGGCGTAGAGCGTGACGGAGCCGTCGTAGGCGTCGACCGTGGCCTTCACCGAGTTGCGGATGTAGTTGATGTCGTCGAAGGCGTACGCCGGCTTCGGCGTCTCGGTGTCCGCCGTGGCGTCGCTCAGGCTGCCGACGTGGGAGTACGGGTACTGGTCGCTCGTGGTGTAGCCGTCGATGATCCACTTGACCCGGCCGTCGACGACGGCGGGGTAGGCCTGCGAGTCGAGCGTCAGGTACGGAGCGACCTTCTGCACGCGCTTGATGGGGTCGCGGTCGTACAGGATCTGCGAGTTGTTGTTGACGGCGTCGGACAGGACGATCTGCTCGTCCTGGAACTTCAGCGCGTAGACCAGGCGCTTGAAGATGTTGTCGAGCTTGGGTCCGCCGTTGCCGTCGAAGGTCGTGTACGTCTGCTGGGCGCCGTCCGCGCCGCCGGGGTAGTCGAGCTCGACCGACTTCGACCCCTTCGGGGCTCCGACGATCGAGTAGGTCGGCGACTGCTGGCCGAAGTAGATGCGCGGCTCGTACTCGCCCAGCGTGCCCTGGGTCGGGATGCCGTACTCCATGAAGACCGGCTGGCCGTCCGACGAGCGCTGGTTGCCGTAGGCGGCGACCATGCCGTAGCCGTGCGTGTAGACCAGGGTGTTGTTGTACCAGTTGCTGGCGCTGGTCAGACCGGACTGCTGGAGCTCGCGGACCGAGACCACCGCGTCCTGCTCGCTGCCGTTGACCGTGTAACGGTCGACGTTGAGGGTGTTCGGGAACGCGTAGTACTGGCGGAACTGCTGCAGCTGGCGGAACGACGGGCTGACGATCGCCGGGTCGATGATGCGGATCTGCGCGGTGGTCTGCGCGTCCTGGCGGAGAGCGCCCGCCTCGGCGTCGGTCTTGGCGTCGTACGGGATGGTCTCGATGTCGCTCAGGCCGTACGCGGCTCTGGTGGCGTCGATGGAGTCCTGGATGTATGGCGTCTCGAGCGTCTTCTGGCTGGGCTCGACCTGGAAGCGCTGGATCACCCACGGGAAGATCGCGCCGACGACGAGGGCGGCAACGATGAGCAGCGCCGTGCCGACGAGCGGGAACCGCCACCGGCCGACGAACGCCGTCACGATGAAGAGGATCGCGACGAAGACGGCCGCGCCTGCCAGGATCGCGCGGCCCGGGATGGTCGCGTTGACATCGGTGTATGCGGCGCCGTTGATCGAGTCCCCGACGTTCGAGTCCGTGACCGTGGCGTAGCGGTCGAGCCAGATGCTCACGCCCTGCAGGAGCAGGTAGAGCGCCGCGACGACCGAGATCTGCACGCGGGCGGCCTTGCTGATGCGCACCTCCCGACCGGAGACGCGGATGGAGCCGTAGAGGTAGCAGGTCGCCAGCGTGGCGATCAGGGCGATCAGCACGACCGCCGAGGCGAAGCCGACCGCGCTGCGGTAGAAGGGCAGGGCGAAGACGTAGAAGCCGATGTCGATCTTGAACAGCGGGTCGGTCTTACCGAAGGGCGTCCCGTTGATCCAGGCCGCGGCCAGCTGCCAGCGGCTCGACGCCGAGACGCCGGCGAAGATGCCGAAGACGATCGGGATGCCGTACATCGCCAGGCGGCGCAGCGGCTCGATGACCTGCTGGTAGCGGTCGAGCTGGCTGTTCAGCTTGGCGTAGACCGGACGCAGCCGGTAGGCGAGCTGGATGCAGGCCCACAGCGGGAGCGCCATCGCCAGGAACCCGACGAAGAACATCGAGATCGCGCCGAACCACTGCGTTGTCAGCACATTCAGGAAGCCGACCTGCTGGTACCACAGGATGTCCGCGTACAGTCCGGCGAAGACGAAGAACAGGATCACCAGGGCGACGATCACTCCGAGAGTGATCCAGACGGCCGCACGGCGGCGTCCTGCTGGTCGTGCGGCGGTAGTAGAACTCACGTGCGGCCCTCTTGCTCTCGCGTGATGTGCAGATCGGATCCATCCTAGGCGCGCGTCGCTTGGAGAACGCCGTGCCCGGCGCTGGGCCATGCCCGCCCGGGAGTGTCAGAGCGCGTCAGGAGGCGGGGCAGGTCGGCAGGCCGGAGGTGCTGCCTCCCGTGCTCACCGCTTTCAGGACCGCCAGCGAGTCGGAGAGGGTCTTCACGGCGAAGACCTGCAGGCCGGCCGGGATGTGGCCGGTCACCTCGTCGCAGTTCGAGGCCGGGGCGAGGAAGTACTCCGCCTTGCCGTCGTCGCGCGCGGCGTACATCTTTTGCCGGATGCCGCCGATCGCGCCGATGTTGCCCGCGTTGTCGATCGTCCCGGTCCCGGCGATCTTCTTGCCGCCGTTCAGCTCCCCCGGCGTCAGCTTGTCGATGATGCCGAGTGCGAACATCTGGCCCGCGCTGGGGCCGCCCACGTTGTCGAGCTGGATCTTCACCTCGAACGGGAAGGTGTAGTCCATCCCGGCGCCGATGCCGAGCACGGCCCGCCCCGCCGAATCGACCGGGGTGATGGCGACGGTCTGGGCGCTGCCGTCGCGGAGGATGCCGACCTGGGCGGCCTTGTCGGTGCCGTTCTTCGCGATCGCGTCCCGGAGGGCCTGGACGCTCTTCACCTCCGCTCCGTTGACGGTCGTGATCTCGTCCCCTTCCTTGAGGGTCTTCGAAGCCGGCGTGTCCGTGATCAGCTGCTTCACGACCACGGCCTGGGGGAAGTCGTAGCCGAGCTCGTTGAGCGCGGCCGCCACGGCGTCCTGCTGCGAGTCCACCATCAGGGCGGCGTTCTCGGCGTTCGACTGCTCGGTCGTCGTTCCGGGAGGGAAGACCGAGTCGATCGGGAGGACCGCGCGGCTCGGCTGGAACCAGGAGGAGACGATCTCGAACCAGCTGGGCCGCGAGTCGGGATTGCCGACGACGGAGACCGTGAGCAGATCGAGGGAGCCGGCCGTGTCGTAGGTCTTCTGACCCGGGATCGTGATGAGCTCCTTGGCGTCGCCGCTCTTCTCGGCGCCGACCTGCTGATCGGTGCCGAGGGTGTTGAAGACCGGTCCCGGGATCTCGATCACGAACGGCGCGGGAGCCAGGGCAAGCACCAGCGTCAGCGCGAACGCGACGAGCACGGAGGCCCAGCCGATGACGACCCGTCGGGACGGCCGGATCGGCTGGTGAGGCTCCGCCACGGCGTGCTCGTCGTCGGTGAACAGGCTCACGCGGCAGGTCCCTTCGGTCGTGTTCGCCACGGGCGCACCGCGCGCCGGGCAACCGGGGCGGATTCCCACCCGGCTCTTGGAGATCAGGAGCTAGCGTAGATGGCGAGCCTGAAAGCCGCACACCGCAGCGGCACAACTTCGAGACGAGGGGCGCCCACGATGGCCGACGAGCCGAACAAGGAGCCGGACGACGAGTTCCGGGACATGTTGCGCGAGTTCCTCTCCGGAGACTCGTCGATCGACCCGAGCCAGCTGGCCGGGGCCGCGGGTCTGCCGAACGACCCGGCGAGCATCCAGAAGCTGCTCGGACAGCTGCAGAACGCGCTGGCGAACCCCGGCGGCGGCATCAACTGGGACATCGCCGAGCAGCAGGCCCGCACCCTGGCCGGCGAAGGCGCCCACGCGGTCACCCCGGCCGAACGGGCGACGCTCGACCAGGCCTTCAACGTGGCCGGCCTCTGGCTCGACCAGGCGACGTCCGTCGCCGGTCTCTCCGGCACGCCGGAGCTGATCGGCCGGGCGGAGTGGGCGCGGCAGACGATGCCCTTGTGGACGCAGCTGGCCGAGCCGGTCGCCCTCAGCATCTCGGACGCGCTGACCCGTGTGCTCGCCGAGCAGGCCCCGGAGGAGATGCAGGGCATGCTCCAGAACGCCGGGCAGCTCATGCGCTCGATCGGCGGCGCGCTCTTCGCCATGCAGCTCGGCCAGGTGGTCGGTCAGCTGGCCAAGGAGGTCGTCTCGGGCGGCGACATCGGCATCCCGCTGCTCGCCGACGGCACGGCCGCACTGATCCCCCAGAACGTCGCCGAGTTCGGTGCAGGACTGGACATCCCCGAGGACCAGGTGCAGCTCTACCTCGCGGTGCGGGAGCTCGCCCACGCGAGCCTGTTCCGTCACGCCAAGTGGCTGCGGCTCCAGCTGATCACGCAGATCACGGCGTTCGCGAAGGGCATCACCATCGACACCGACCGGCTCGAGTCGCTCGCCGAGAGCTTCGATCCGGCCAACCCGGAGGAGCTGCGCGAGGCGATGGTGAGCGGCGCGCTCATCCCGCCGAAGACGGAAGAGCAGCAGGAGGCCCTCGCCCGTCTGGAGACCGTGCTCGCCCTCGTCGAGGGCTGGGTCGACGTCGTCACCGCGAGCGCGACCCGCCTCCTCCCCCGCGCCGACGCCATCGCCGAGACGGTGCGCCGTCGGCGTGCGTCCGGCGGTCCGGCCGAGTCGGCGTTCGCGACGCTCGTCGGTCTCGAGCTGCGCCCGCGACGACTGCGCGAGGCGGCGGCAATGTGGCAGGCCGTGACGGACGCGGTCGGCCAGGACGCACGCGACGGCCTCTGGTCGCACCCGGACCTCCTCCCCCAGGCGGCCGATCTCGACGACCCGTCGGCGTTGGTCGCGCGGCTCAGCGCGGCTGCCGCCGGCACCGAGCCGGAGCGGGATGAGCTCGATCAGGCGATCGAGGACCTCCTCCGCGATGACACGGAGCGCCCCACCGAGGACTGATCCGCGGCGCCTCCGGCACGTCGTCTGGGGATGACGGCCGGAGCCCCGGGCCCCCTGTGGATAACGGCCGGAGACGGTCTCGCTGCGGGCAGGATGACGGGATGGTCCTCGCACTCGATCCCCGCATCCCCCGGGTCTGGCGCACGCCCGACACCCTCCAGTTCGGCGTCGATGCGCCGCGGCTGGTCCTGCACCCGGTGAGCGTGGCCGAGGAACGCATGATCACGGCTCTCGCCGACGGCGTCTCGGTCGCCGGGTTGCGCATGATCGCCAGACGGTCGCGCGCGGCACCCGATTCGGTCGACGCTCTCCTCGCGAAGGTGGCCTCCGTCCTGGAGCGGTCGCCGGTCGACCCGGCGCCCACTCCACTCGTCATCGTGGACGGCGAGGGACGGACGGCCGGACGGATCGTCGGCCATCTGCGCGCGGAGGGCGTCGACGTGCGCAGCGGCCTCGCGTGGAGCGATCCGCTGGTCGAGTCGGCGATGCTCGCCGTGATCGTCGGTTCGTACGCGATCGAGCCGTCGCGGCACGGCCCCTGGTTGCGCCGCGACATCCAGCATCTCCCGGTCGTCTTCAGCGACGGCGGTGTCGACGTCGGCCCCCTCGTCCGGCCGGGCCGCGGAGCCTGCGTGCGCTGCGTCGACCTGCACCGCGCCGATGCCGACCCGGCGTGGCCCGCGATGGCGGCGCAATTGCACGGCCGCCCGCGGCCCGGCGAGACCGAGCTCGTCTCCGAGGCGGTCGCCGCCGTGGTGGCCGCGCTGGTCGTCGCCGCCGTGAACGCACCGAACTCACTCGGGGCTGGCTGGGGCAGCCGGTTCGAGGCGGGAGCAGGTGGATGGATGCCACGAAAGCATATGCCGCATCCGGAATGCGGCTGCCTGGGCCTCCCCGTCACCCCTCGGGAGACGCCTCCGCCGTCGCCGCCACCCGGGCCGGACGCGCGGGCGGAGCCAGCTCCGCCAGGAAGCGGGACGGCTGGCGAGACACCGGCCGGCCGGGATTCGAGCCACGATGCGCCCAGCTGAGCCGCAGGCGTCGGCGCGCGCGCGTGATGCCCACGTACAGCAGACGGCGCTCCTCGTCGATCTGCTCGAACCCGGTCGCGTAACTGATCGGGACCAGCCCCTCGCTCAGGCCGATCAGGTAGACCGACTCCCACTCGAGGCCCTTCGCAGCGTGGAGGGTGGCGAGCGTGACCGCCGAGAGCGTGGGCTCGTGCTGACCGGCCTGACGCGCCAGCAGCTCGTCCGTGAAGCGGCGGAAGGTGGCGCCGGGCGGCATCTCGTCGACGAGGCCCATGATCGCGTTCAGCGACTCCCAGCGCTCCCGCACCGCGCCGCGGCCGGCGGGAGGCTGGACCGACCAGCCCAGGGTGCGCAGCACGTCACTGACCGATTTGAAGAGCGGCTCGTCGGTCGCCGCGACGCTCGCCGCCCGCAGCGTCATGATCGCCTGGCGCACCTCCGGGAGATCGAAGAACCGCTTCGACCCGCGGATCTGGTAGCTGATGCCGAGGTCTCCGAGCGCCTGCTCGAGCACGGCGGCCTGCACGTTGACGCGATACAGGACGGCGATGCTCTCGGGGCGCGCCCCGGCCGCGAGCTCGGCCGCGATCTGCTCGGCCACGGCACGCGCCTCGGCGCGGTCGTCGGCGAAAGCCGCCGGCTGCGCGACATCCGCCGTGTCGCGAGCCGCGTCGGAAGGGCGCTGCGTCGCCGCGGCGTGCAGGGTGAGTGCTCCGGAACGGCCGCGCATGAGCCGGTTCGCCGTGGCGATCACGCCGGGCGTCGAGCGATAGTTCTGCTCCAGGCGCACCACCGTCGCGCCCGGGTGCTCCCGCTCGAAGCCGAGGAGGTACTCGCTGCGTGCGCCCGCGAAGGAGTAGATGGTCTGGCTGGCGTCGCCGACGACGCAGAGGTCGCGCCGGCTGCCGAGCCAGAGCCCCAGCAGCTGATGCTGCAGCGGCGAGACGTCCTGGTACTCGTCCACCACGAAGTAGCGGTACTGCTCGCGCACCTGCATCGCGACGGAAGGCTCCATCTCGATCATCCCGGCGCAGACCAGCAGCACGTCCTCGAAGTCGATCTGCTTGCGCTCGTCCTTGAGCTCCTCGTACGTCCGGTGCAGGTCGATGAGCTGCTCGGCGGAGAGGGTGCCGGGCAGCGGGCGCGTCGCGAGCGCGGCCGCGTACTGGTCGAGCGTCAGGCCGGAGACCTTGCGCCACTCGATCTCGGCGGCGATGTCGCGGAGCATCGCGGTGTCGACGCGCAGGGAGAGCTTCTCCGCCGCGTGGCCGAGCACCCGCCCCTTGCCGTCGAGCACGCTCGGGAGCTGGCCGCCGGTGACCTGGGGCCAGAAGTAGTTGAGCTGCGCCAGGGCAGCAGCGTGGAACGTCCGGGCAGCGACGCCTCCAGCGCCGAGCTGGCGCAGACGGCCCCGGAGCTCGGCGGCCGAGCGGTTGGTGAACGTGAGCGCCATCACGCGGTTGGGCGTGAACGCTCCAGAGGCCACCCCGTACGCGATCCGGTGCGTGATCGCGCGGGTCTTGCCCGTGCCCGCACCCGCGAGGATGCACACGGGGCCGAACAAGGCCTCCGCCGCCACCCGCTGCTGGGCGTCGAGCCCGGCGAGCAGGGCCGCCGGAGTGGCCGGTCCCTCGGTCACGGCACCGCCGGGGGCTCGTCGAGGGACCCTCCGTACCAGTCCTCGATGAGGGCACGGGCGATCGACGACCGGCCGGGCAGGATGACCTGTTCGCGGGCCGCCCACAGCTCGGCCCGGCTGAACCAGCGCAGGTCGAGGATCTCCTCGCCGTCCGGGGCGAGCGCGGACGCTGCCTGATCATCGGCGAGCCGCGCCGTCATCCCGACCATCACCGAGGCGGGGAACGGCCACGGCTGGGAGCCCTTGTACTGCGCGTCGACCACGCGGATGCCGGCCTCCTCGAAGATCTCGCGCTCGACGGCGGACTCGAAGGACTCCCCCGGCTCGACGAAGCCCGCCAGGAGCGAGAACCGCGTGTTCTCCCACATGGCGTTCGAGCCGAGCAGGAGGCGGTCGTCGGCGTCGAGCACGGTGACGATGACCGCGGGATCGGTGCGCGGGAACACTTCCGAACCGTCCTCGAAGCAGTGCCGCACCCAGCCGGCCTGCTGCACGACCGTCGGCGTCCCGCAGCGCGGGCAGTGGGTGTGGGAGGCGTGCCAGTTCGCGATGGCGAGTGCCTCGGTGAAGAGTCCTGCGTCCCGATCACTGAGGGCAGTGGCCACCGTGCGCAGATTGCCCCAGCGCGCCTCATCGGGCTCCAGCTCCTGAGCGGCCGCGTCCGTCAGCACCTCCAGGACCACGGCGGTGCCCGCCGGCTCGGTGGGCGTGGCCACGAGGGTCCGGCCCAGGTAAACGCGCACCAGTGCGGACGTGACGCGCTCGACCGGAAGGAGGTCGAGAGCGGCCTCGCCCGCATCCGGCGCGCTCCAGCCGTCCCCGGACGGCGTCGCGGCCGGGATGCTCTCGGGCGTCAGAAGCGCCCGGCCCTTCCACAGGGCGAGGACGCGCGTGCCCGGCTCCTCCCACAGCTCGTCGAACAGCGCAGGACGCGACCGGGCGGCGTGATCGCGGTCGACGGCGTGACGGGAGAGCGGGAGGTCGCGCAGCGAGGCGGAGAGGGGTGCGGACGACATCGAGAACCTTTCAAGGCGTGGCGATCAGAGCCCACGCGCGGATGTCCATTTAGCCTAGGAACCATGGCCAGATCCCACCTCACTCTAGCCGCGCTGGCCGCTTCGGCCGTGCCCGACCTCGTCGTCTCCGGCGCCCGCAGCTACTCCCGGGACGGCGCAGGCGAGTTCGATGCCGCGCTGCTCGACGAGCGCGACGGCCGCGTCTGCATCGTCCGCGTCCCGCTCTCCCAGTCCGCCGAATCGGAGCAGAGCGCCGACCTCGTGGCCCTGCGCGCGCTGACCGCGGGAATCCGCAGCCGGCTGCCCTTCGACGTCCCGCAGTACCTCGGGCAGGCACCCGTGGGCGGCACCCGCGCCCTGGTCTACGACTTCCTCCCCGGCGAGCACGTCACGGTCGAGGAGGTGCCGCCGGGAGACGGCCTCGCCGGCTCGATCGGTCACGCCATCGCCGCCATCCACACCCTCCCGACCAGCTTCGTCGGCGAAGCGGGACTCCCCGTGCTCTCGGCCGCCGACTCGCTCGGCTCGGCCACCTCCCTCATCGAGGCCTCCGCCGCCACCGGCCTACTGCCGACCGCGCTCCGTGACCGCTGGCGCGACGCCACGGCGGACCACTCGCTCTGGCAGTTCCAGCCGACCGTGATCAACGGCGCCCTCACCGCCGACTCGTTCCTCGTGGACGGCGACTCGGTGACCGCGGTCCTGGGCTGGTCTGCGCTCCGCGTCGGCGACCCGGCACGCGACCTGCACTGGCTGCTCGCCATGAACCCCGAGGCGACCGACGGCGCGCTCACGGCCTACGCCTCCGCCCGTCAGGTCGCGACGGATCGGCAGTTCACGCAGCGCGCCATGCTCTACGCCGAGCTCGAGGTCGCACGCTGGCTGCTGCACGGCCGCGAGGTGCGCGACCAGGACATCGTCGACGACGCGGTGACCATGCTCGACGGGCTGGTGGATCGGGTGCACAGCAACGCGGTGAACCCGCTCTCGAACGCGACCGGCCCGATCATGGCGATCGGCGACGTCGAGGCGATGCTCGACCGCACCCCCGGCGACCGAGCGGAGGGCTACGGCCGTTCGGGCGGGATGAAGCCGGTGGCAGAGGACCAGAGCGAGCGCAGCTCCTCCTCCTCGTAGAGCCGTTCCGGCCGGACCACCTGGTCGTCCGCGACGAAGTAGAAGACGGCGTCGATGAGCGCCGGATCGACGCCCGAGTACCGGGCGAACGCGAGCCGGTAGAGCGCCAGCTGCAGCTGCTTGCGCTCGAGGTCCTCGGCGTCCCGCGGCGCCTTTCCGGTCTTCCAGTCGACGATCTGGTACTCGTGCACCCCGTCATCGCTGCGGTAGACGGCGTCCAGCTTGCACACCACCACCTGCCCGGCGAGGGTCACGTGGATCTCGAGCTCGACCTCATCGGGGCGCCTCCCCGCCCACGTGCTCGCGGCGAACGTCGCCTGGAGCTCGGCGAGCCGGTCGGCCTCCAGCAGCTCGGCCGCCGGATCGTCGAGCTCGGTCGCGGCGGCGTCGAGTTCGTCCGCCCCGCCCGCGGGTGCGCCGAACCGCTCCTCCACCCACCGGTGGAAGAGCGTGCCGAGACGCGTCTGCCGGTACGGCCGCTCGGGCATCGGTCGACGCAGCGTCGCCGCCACGGTCTCGGGGTCGGAGATGTAGTCCTTGAAGCGCGAGGCCGGGATGCGGGTGGGCAGCTCGACGAGACCGGCGTCCTGTGCGCGCCGGGCGCGTTCGGCGAGCAGCAGGTCGAGGTCCCGCGCGTAGACGCCGCCCGTCGATGCACCGCGTTCGCGGCGCTCGCGCACCGCCTCCGCCGCGGCCTGCACCCGGTCGCGGCGCGTCCCGAGCGGGTCGAGCGGCCAGGTGAGGGTCTGCGCGGTCAGGGAGAGCGGGTTCTCGTCGGGCTCGTCGCAGTCCGGGAAGGCGTCCTCGGGCAGGAGGCCGGCGGCCTGGAGTTCGAGCAGGTAGGCGCCGGGGCCACGCGGCCGGGTCTGGGTCGACCAGTAAGAGCCGGTGAGGAGGAGACGCTTGCGCGCCCGGGTGACGGCGACGTAGATGAGCCTGCGCTGCTCCTCCAGATGACGGCGCAGGTTCTCCGCCTCGAACGCGTCGATGGACTCGTCGATCTGCTTCTGGTCCTCGGCGTTCCGCCAGGCGAGCACGGGCAGCTCCGCGGAATCGCCGCGGAACTCGTTCGGCAGTTGACCGAACGCGAGCCAGCCTTTGCGGCTCTGCGGCGGCCCGGGCAGTTCGCCGTCCACCAGGCGCGGGACGGCGACGACGTCCCACTCGAGTCCCTTGGCGCCGTGGATGGTCAGGATCTGGACGGTGCCGGGCTCCGGGTCCTCGCTGCGCGGTGCCAGGTTGTCGCGTTGCTCGGCCTCGGCGAGCCAGGCCAGGAACGAGCCGAGCGTCGCCCGGTCGTCCGCGGCGAGGTACGAGGCGACCTGCTCGGCGAAGGCGTCGAGGCTCGCCTGGCCGAGCTGCGCCGACTCGTTGGCGGCGACCTCGACGTCGAGCAGGAGCTCCTGCTGCACGAGGGTGACCAGATCGAGGAGGTCCAGGCCGACACGCGATCGCAGCCGGTCGAGCAGGCGGCCGGCGTCGCGCATCCGCTCCAGCCCGACCGCGCTGATGTCCTCGAGCTTCGTATGGCCCTCCGGCGCCTCCACAACGAAGTCGAGGGCGTCGACGAGCGACGCCGACTCCTCCCCCGCGACGGATCGCCGTAGCCGGTCCCGCACCTCGGGGTCGAGCTCCTGGAACCGGTGGTCGCGCGTCGAGAGCCAGGACGCGACCCGGCGGAGCCCGGCGATGTCCTTCGGGCCGACCCGCCAGCGAGCACCGGTGAGGAGCCGGATGAGCTCGGACCCGGCCGTCGGGTCGTGCATCACGCGCAGGGCGCTCACGAGGTCGGCGATCGCCGGCTGCTCCAGCAGACCGCCGAGGCCGAGCACGTGGTACGGGATGCCGCGGCGCGCGAGGGCCGCGGTGAACACGTCGATCTTCTTGAGCGAGCGGCACAGCATGGCGGCGCTCGGCGGCACCCCATCGGCGTCGCGGTCCGCGATCCGCTCGCCCAGCCAGGCCGCGACCGACTCGGCCTCGTCCGCCACGGTCTGCCCGAACTCCGCTGTCAGCTCGCCGGTCACCGCGCCGGGCCGAGGCTGCAGCAGCTCGACGTGCACCGGGGCCGCCGCCGAGAGCGGGGCGACCAGGGTGTTGGCCGCGTCGAGGACGCGGGTGGGGTTGCGCCAGCTCGTGCTCAACGCGTATTCGTCGGCGCCGCCGTGCTCGACGCCCGGCCGCTGCCCGGTGAAGTCGGCCGAGAACCGGCCGAGGTTCGCCGCGCTCGCACCGCGCCAGCCGTAGATGGACTGGTGCGGATCGCCGACGGCCATGACGGCCTGCCCGGCGAACAGGGTCGAGAGCAGCCGTGTCTGGACGACGGAGGTGTCCTGGTACTCGTCGAGGAGGACGACCCGGAAGCGGCGGCGGTAGTCGTCGACCACGGCGGGGAGCCGCTCCGCGATCGTCAGGGCGAGCGCCACCTGGTCGGAGTACTCCACGAATCCGCGGCGCCGCTTCTCGTCGGCGAACGCTTCGGCGAGCGTGAGCAGGGGCGGCAGGGAGCCGACGGCGGCGACCGCAGAACGGACGGAGGCGTACACGTCCTTCACCCGCCCGTTGCCCGTCGGCAGCTCGACGATGCGCGAGAACCCCTCCACCATCCGCTCGACCTCGGCGGCGTCCGCGACGTTCTCGCTGAGCGCCCGGCTGAGCGACAGGACCGCACTGGTGACGGCGTCCACACCGCGCTCCAGGTCGACGAGACGCTCGTCGGTGCTGCCGACCACGAGTCGGCGGGCGAGCTGCCACGCCGACGCCTCGCTCAGCACGGCGGACTCGGGCTCTCGCCCGATCAGCAGGGCGTTCTCGCGGAAGATCGCGTTCGCGAACGCGTTGTAGGTCGCCACCTCGGGCGCCTCGAACGGATCGAACGCGATGTCGGTCAAGCCCGAGGCGACGAGCTGCTCGATCCGGGTGCGGATGCGCGCGGCGAGCTCGCCCGCCGCTTTGCGGGTGAAGGTGAGGCCGAGGATCTCGGGGACGCGGGCGTGGCCGTTGGCGAGCAGCCAGACCACGCGATTCGCCATCGTCTCGGTCTTGCCGCTGCCCGCCCCGGCGACCACGATGGCGGGACGCACGGGCGCCTCGATCACGGCCTGCTGCTGGAGGGTCGGCTCCGGCAGGCCGAGCGCGCGGGCGATCTCCACGGCGCTGACCGGGCGCACCGCACGCTGCTCGCGCTCGGTCCCGGCCTCCGGCTCGTCGAGGGTCATGGCCTGCTCGACCAGGTCGAGGTCGGCCTCCGCGGCGGCCCACTCCAGCACGTTCTCGTCGTTCACGCCCGTCCCTCCGTCATCGCGCCGCCGGTCATGCGCTCACCGCCGGCACCAGGTGGATGCGGTACTCGTACTTCGCGTGCGGGTCGCGGTCGCCGAGGTCGACGACCCCGGCGAACGTCGCCGCCGCCATGCCGGTCGCCGCGTCGGCGACCCGCTGCTTGAGACGCTCCAGACCCTCGGGATCGACCCGGTCCTGGGCGACCTCCCGGTATCCCTTGCCGCGCACGCCCTTGGCGACGAACAGCAGTTTCGCTCCACCCGACGGCAGGCCGTCCGCGACCTCGATGGCGCCGTGCTCCAGCGCGAGCTGGTAGGCCCCGAGCTGCGCGTGCTCGGCGGCCTCCGCCGCGGTCGGCGTGCGATTGCCCGTCTTGAGGTCGACGATCACGACGGTGCCGTCGGCCGTGCGTTCCACGCGGTCGATCGTGCCGCGCACCAGCGCCCGGCCGATCCGCAACTCGAATTCGCCCTCCGAGCCGAGGAGCGCGCCGCCGGCGCGCTCGAAGTCGCGCAGGTACTCGGAGACGCCGTGGGCGAGCGTGCGGGTGCGCCGCCGCTCCTTCTCCTCCAGCCACGGGGACTCGAAGCTGAGCTCGCTCCAGCGCCGCTCGATGCCGCCCCACAACCGCTCGACGCTCAGGTCGCGGTCCTCACTCGTGCTCGCCTCCTCCATGACGGCGTGCACCACCGTGCCGATGCCGGCCGCCAGGCCGCTCGGCGACGAGGCCATCGAGTCGACGAACCAGGCCAGCGGCGACTTCTCGAACGTCTCGAGTCGCGACGGCGACACCCGCACGACGGCTTCCTCGTCGCCGAGGTCGACGAGCGGATCGCTCGTCGACGGCTCGATGAGGCCGTACCAATCGGCGGGGTCGGCTCCTTCGACGTCGGCATCCGCCAGTCGCGCGAGCGCCTCGGCGGCGTCGGCCGAGCCGGTGGTCGCGAGCCGGCGGCGCAGCCGGCCGACCATTCCGCGCAGCGACAGCGGGTGGATGCCCTCGTCGCGGTCGTCGACCGACAGCTCGCCGGGCAGGCGGAGGAACGGGGACGGCTGCTCGTCGTCGTTCGCGGTGGCGGTGAGGATGACCTGGCCGCGGGCACGGGAGACCGCCAGGGCGAACATGCGGAGCTCGTCGCCGAGCACTTGGGCGCGCTGGTCCTCCGTGGCGGTCTCGCGCCCGTCGAGGGCGTCGGCGAGTTCCTGGGGGTGCAGCAGGGAGCCGCGCAGCCGGAGGTTCGGCCAGACGCTCTCCTGCAGGCCGGAGACGGCCACGACCTCGAACTCGCGACCCACCGTCGCGCTCGGGGTGCAGACCAGCACGGCCGGACCGGCGGTCTGCGCGGCGAGGGTGTCCTCCGGGACCTCGGCACCCAGCAGCTCGACGACGAAGTCGGCGGCCGGACGCTCGGGGTACCGCTCGACGAATCGCCGGGCGGCCGTGAACAGGGCGACGACGCCGTCCAGGTGCCGGTTGGCCTCGTCGGCCACGATCCCGCTCCGCTCCGACTGCTCCAGCCAGCGGCCGGCGAGGCCGCTGCGCTCCCAGGTGTGCCAGAGGAGCTCCTCGATCGTCGCGCCGGAGGCGGCCTTCTCGCGACCCGCGCGCAACGTCTCGGCCAGGCGGCCGGCACGGCGGGCCGGCGACGAGTCGATGGTCGCGAGGTGCGCCGGGTCGGCGAGCGCCTCCACCAGGAGGTCGTCACCGGACCGGTTGCCGTCGCCCGCGAGCTCCTCCTGACGGAGGGCGAGGCGCAACCGTCGCAGGCTGACGGCGTCGAGCCCGCCGAAGGGGCCGAGGAGCAGTTCGGTGGCGACCGCGGGGGTCGGATCGACGGCTCCCACCTCGACGCCGGCGACCGTGATGAGCTGCCGGGCGGCGTAGTCGTCGCGGAGGGCGCGCCCCGCGATGCTCGTCTTGGTCGGAACCTCCGCGACCGCCAGCGCACGCGCCAGACCGGGCACGTGCGCCCCGGAGCGCACGACGACCGCCATCTCGTCCCACGAGACCCCGTCGAGCAGGTGGCGCTCGCGTAACCGGCGGGCGAGCCGTGCCGCTTCGGCCGGCGCGGACGCGGCGAGGATGCGCAGCACCTCCGGGGGCGCATCGTCGTCGGACGGCGTCCGGTCGTTCGCGCCGGAATCGGCGGGAGCCGGGCGCGCGGACGCGGCCAGTCGCTGGACTCCGGCGGCCGCCGTGCCGATGCGCTCCGTCACGCGCACGGTGAGCTCGCGCAGCGCCGGGGTCTGCCGGTGTGCCGCACCGAGCACGAACCGTTCGACCGGAACGCCGACGCGGGACCCGAGCTGCCCGATGGCACCCGTCTCCGCGCCGCGGAAGGTGGTGGAGGCGACGTCCGGGTCGCCGAAGGCGATGACGGCGACGCCGCGCTCGGCGAGCGCTCGCAGGAGGGCGACGGTGGCGACCGTCGCCTCCTGCAGGTCGTCCACGAACACCGCGCGCAGCCGGTCGAGCGCGCTGCCCTCGCGGACCACGGCGACCGCGGACGCGATGAGCTCGGCCGAGTCCACGAACCCGCCGCGGTAGCTGTCGACGACGGCCTGGTACTCCGCGAGGAACCGGGCGGCGGCCCTCCACTCGTCGTGCCCGGTGATCGCCCCGAGCTCCGAGAGCCGCGACGGCGTCACTCCGTGCTCCGCGCATCGCGCCATGAGCTCGCGCAGCTCGGTGCGGAATCCGCGGAGCGAGCGGACCTCCTCGACCAGCGGCTCCGGCCAGACGGGTCCGGTGCCGTCTTCGACGTGGCCCGCGAGCAGCTCCGCGATGATCTGGTCCTGCTCGCCGCCGGTCAGGAGCCGCGGGGGCTCCTCACCCAGGCGACGGGACCGCGCTCCGACGAGCTGGAAGGCGAGGGAGGTGGCGGTGCGCGCGAGCGGACCGTTCGTCGGCACGCCGAGCCGCAGCGCGATCCGGTCGCGCAGCGCGGTGGCGGAAGAACGGGAGGCGCTGAGCGCGAGGACCTCGTCGGTCCCGTAGCCGCGGCCGAGCACGCGATCGGCGAGCGCCTCGACCAGTGTCGTGGTCTTGCCGGTGCCGGGAGCCCCTAGAACGGCCGCGGACGCGCCGTCCGCCAGGCGCAGCAGGGTGGACTGGGTCTCGTCGAGGACGGGGTCGCCGCTCGCCCTGCGCCGGTCGGCGCGCGGGCGGAAACCTCGGGTCGTCATGTCCTTCACGGTATCGGCGTCCGCCGACAGAGAACGTGACCCGGCGCCGCGAGCCGTGTGCCGTAGTCTGAACTCACATCGGGCGGTCGGTTTCGAGACGGCCCAGACACACCGGAAAGGCACGTCGTGGAGATCCGCATCGGAATCGTCAACGCCCCCCGCGAGCTGGGATTCGAGTCGGCGCAGTCGCCCGACGAGATCGCCCAGCAGGTGGAGACCGCCGTCAACAACGGCACCGGCGTCCTGCGCATCACCGACGACAAGGGCCGCATCTACGTGGTGCCGACCGCGGGCATCGCCTACGTGGAGATCGGCGCCGAGGAGTCGCGCCGTATCGGCTTCGTCGGCTAGATTCCCGTCGTGGAACTCCTCTTCGTCGCTCTCGGCGGAGCCGTGCTCGGACTCGGCGCCCGCTACCTGCTCCCCGGCCGTCACACGCACGGCGCCGTCCTCATCCCCGCCCTCGGCGTGATCGCCGCGAGCGCCCTCTGGGTCGCGCTCACCTGGGCCGGGCTGAAGTGGAACGGCGGCTGGATCTGGTGGATCACGCTGCTCGGCACGGCTGCGATCGTCGCGGTCGTGGACCTCGTGATCGGGCGCGTGCGCGCCGATCACGACGAGAAGCTGCTGCACACGCTGGCGAAGGGCGCCGTCGCACGCTGACCCGCTCCGGCGGCGCACCGCACGGGCGGTGAGGCTCAGGCGGTCAGGCCCAGCGCGTCCATGCGGCGCGTGTGCGCGGCGATCAGCTCGGTGAAGATCGGCTCGATCCGCTCGTCGTCGGTCGCACGATTGCCCGAGAGGTGCAGGGCCGACCGTGCCACGAGGAGGGTGTCGCCGACCAGGCGCCGCCCCCACATGGCCAGTCGCGAGGGCAGCTGCGGGTCGGCCTCGATCTCGGCGCGCAGCACCTCCAGCACACCCTCCTGACCCGAATCCGAGCCCAGGAGCTGCCCGACGCGCGGGCCGATGTCGCCCGGGAGCCCGGCCGCCAGCCGGATGAAGAAGTCGTCGAGCAGTCCGCCCGTCACGAGGGCGGAGAGCAGCGTCTCGCGCCAGTCCGAGCCCACGATGAGCGCGCTGAAGCCCTCGATCTCGTCGGCGAACGGCTTCATGACCTCGCCGGGGTCGTCGCCGCGGCGACGGATCTCCGCCACGATCCCCTGGTGCTTCGACAGGGCGTTCCCGGCCGCGGCCGCCACCAGTTCCTTCCCGCGCAGCGAACCGCATTCGGCCGCGACGCGCGACAGGGTCTGGAACTGCTCCAGCTGCAGGTACGCCGCTTGGCCGAGATACGGCAGCAGATCGGGCATGACCTCGTGGAGGTCGACCCGCACGGCCGGCGCGCGATCGGCGCGAGGGGCGAGACGGGGCAGCTCGACCGTGGAGCGTCGGCGCGTGAACCAGGTTGACACGTACAGCAGTGTAACGGGGTCGTCCAGTAGGCTTGTCGTGTCCGTCGGCGTTGGATCGACGGCTCCTACGCCTGCGACACGAACAGGGCGTAGACCTTACGCAACGAACGACAGGCATACCTTTTGACTTTCTCCGAACTCAACATCGACCAGGACATGGTGGACGCCCTCGCCGCGAAGGGCATCGTCGAACCGTTCCCCATCCAGGCGCAGACCATCCCCCTCGCGCTCAGCGGCCAGGACATCATCGGCCAGGCCAAGACGGGCACCGGCAAGACCTTCGGCTTCGGCCTCCCGATCATCCAGCGCATCGGCATCGACCCCGCGCCCGGCGTGAAGGTGCTCGTCGTCGTCCCCACCCGCGAGCTGTGCGTGCAGGTCGCCGAAGACCTCGAGCTCGCCACCTCCAACCGCTCCACCTCGGTCGTCAGCATCTACGGCGGCAAGGCCTACGAAGGCCAGGTCGAGCAGCTGAAGGCCGGCGCCCAGATCGTGGTCGGCACCCCGGGCCGTCTGCTCGACCTCGCCGGTCAGCGCCTCCTCGACCTGAAGCAGGTGCAGGAGGTCGTGCTCGACGAGGCCGACAAGATGCTCGACCTCGGCTTCCTCGCCGACATCGAGAAGATCTTCCAGCAGGTCCCCGCGACGCGCCACACGATGCTCTTCTCGGCGACGATGCCGGGCCCGATCGTCGCCCTCGCGCGCCGCTTCATGACGCGTCCGGTGCACATCCGCGCGACGGACCCGGACGAGGGTCTGACCCAGGCCAACATCAAGCACGTGGTCTACCGCGCGCACTCGCTCGACAAGGACGAGGTCATCGGCCGCATCCTGCAGTCCGAGGGCCGCGGCAAGACCGTCGTCTTCACGCGCACCAAGCGCGCCGCGGCGAAGCTGGTCGAAGAGCTGAACGACCGCGGTTTCAACGCCGCCGCCGTGCACGGCGACCTGAACCAGGAGCAGCGCGAGCGCGCGATGGCCGCGTTCAAGGCCGGCAAGAAGGACATCCTGATCGCCACCGACGTGGCCGCCCGCGGCATCGACGTCAACGACGTCACCCACGTGATCAACCACACGGTCCCGGACGACCACGACACCTACCTGCACCGCGCCGGCCGCACCGGCCGCGCGGGCAAGACCGGTATCGCGGTCACCTTCGTCGACTGGGACGACCTGCACAAGTGGGCGCTCATCAACCGCGCGCTCGAGATGGGCCAGCCGGAGCCGGTCGAGACCTACTCGTCGAGCCCGCACCTCTACGAGGACCTCAACATCCCCGCCGGCTCCAAGGGCCGCCTGAAGAGCACGCCGGTCGTCAAGACCGAGGGCTCGCGCTCCGGCGGCTCCCGCTCCGAGGGCTCGCGCTCCGGCGGAGCCGCCCGCGACGGCGAGCGTGCCGGGGGCAACCGCAGCCGCCGCCGCACCCGCGGCGGCGAGGGCTCGGCCGAGGCGACCACCGCCGACGCCGGCGCCACGGCGAGCACTGCGACGGCCACCGCCGAGGGCGGCGACCAGAACGTCGCGACCGGCACCCACGACGGGGGCGGCTCCCAGCACCGCGACGGCAACAGCGCACCGCGCCGCCGTCGCCGCCGTTCGCGCGGCGGAGCGTCGAGCGCTCCCAGCACTCCCCCCGCGAACTGAGCTCCGATTCGCAGTGAAAGGCGGCGGCCCCGAGGGGGTCGCCGCCTTCTGCGTCAGTACCTGTTCCGCGTCAGTACCAGTTGTGCCCGAGGTGGAACGACCAGGCCGCACACGGGCTGCCGTAGCGGCCCGAGATGTAGCTGAGACCCCAGTTGACCTGCGTGTCGGCGTTGGTCATCCAGTCGCCGCCCGCGCTCGCCATCTTGCTTCCGGGGAGGGCCTGCGGGATGCCGTACGCGCCGCTCGACCGGTTGTAGGCGTCGGCGCGCCAGCTCGATTCCTTGGTCCAGAGCTTGATGAGGCAGCTCATCTGCTCGCCTCCCCAGCCGTAGGCGGGCAGCCGGCTGGCCGCGTAGGCCTGCGCCGCGGCGGGATTCACGACCACGCCGGGAGGCGGTGCCGAGCTGTCGGCCCCGCCGCCCGAACCGCCGCCGGTGGAACCGCCGCCGCTGCTTCCACCACCGCCGGAGCCACCGCCGCCGCCGGTGCTGGCCGGCTGTTCGGCGGCCTTGCGGGCGGCCTCGCCCTCCGCGTACTGCCGCTCGACCGAGGCCTGGGTGTTCTTGAGCGAGGCGAGCTGCGCGTACAGGGTGTCCGCGCGGGTCTGCTGATCGGCGAGAGCGGCGTCGGCCGCGGCTTTGGCCGAGGCGGCAGTGTCGTACGCCTTCTTCGCGTCGGCGTCACGCTGCTGCCGGACGGTCTGCGCGGCGGCGGCCTGGGTGCTGAGCGACGACGCCAGGTTCCTCTGCGCCGTGGCCCGCTGGAGGAGTGCGTTGGATCGCTCGGCGAGCTTGGACACCGCGCCGAGCTGGTAGAGCAGGGAGTCGGTTGTCGCCGTGCTGTCGCTGAGGAACAGCCGGACGGAGACGTCCGAGCCGCCGCCCCTGCTGAGCTGGGCAGCGAGAGTGCCGCTCTGCTTGCGCAGCGTGTCGGCCGCCGACGTCGCGGTCGCCGCCTGGGAGGCGAGGTCCGTCGCCTTCTGAGCGGCCGCCTGCAGGGCGGCTTGGGCGGCATCGAGCTCGGCGGCCCGCTGGATGGCGGCGTCGGCTGCGGTGTTCGCACTGCTCTGCAGCCCGGCGAGCAGGCCGTTGATGCGGTCGACCTGCGCCTGGGCCGAGGAGGCGTTCGCCTTGGCCGCGGCGACCTCGTCCCAGCTCGGATAGGTCGTCTCGGCCACTGCGGGGCCCGTCACCTCGGCGGTCACGAGACTCGCGACCAGCACGCCGACCGCCGCCGACCGCGTCAACACCCGTCTCACCCGCACGCCCTCCCGGCTCACCCCTGTGCCCCAGGCTATGCGACCCGCCGGCCCAGCGTCGACTCGGGCCGCTACGGCTCAGTACCAGTTGGGGTCGTGGCTCATCTCGAAGTTCCAGGCGGCGCAGGGCGATCCGTAGGCCCGGTTGATGTAATCCAGCCCCCAGTTCACCTGGGTGTTCTGATTCGTCATCCAGTCGGCCCCGGCCGACGCCATCTTGCTGCCCGGCCACGACTGCGGGATGCCGTAGGCGCCGCTCGACGAGTTGTACGCGTCCGCGCGCCAGCCCGACTCGTGGTTCCACAGCTTGATCAGGCATCCCATCTGGTCCTGGCCCCAGCCGTAGGCGGCGAGGCGGCTCGACGCGTACGCCTGCGCGGCGGCCGGGTCGACGACCATGCCCGGCGGCGGCGCGAAGCCGTCGGAGCCGCCCCCGGGATTCGCCGCGGCTTCGGCGGCAGCCTTCGCCGCCTCCCCCGCCGCATAGCTCTGCTCGACCGAGGCCTCGGTGTTCTTCAGCGTCGCGAGCTGGGAGTAGAGGGTGTTCGCGTGCGACTTCTGGTCGGCGAGTTCGGCCTCGGCCGCCGCCTCGGCGTCCTTGGCGGTCTGGTACGCCTTCTTGGCGTCGGCATCGAGCTTCGTGCGCACGGTCTCCGCCGCCGCGGCCTGGGTGCTGAGCGCGGCGGCGACGTTCTTCTGCTGGTCGGCCGCGGCGAGGAGCGCCGTAGAGCGCTGGGTGAGCTTGGACACCGCGCCGAGTTCGTAGAGCAGCGACTTCTGATGGGTCGTGCTGCTGCCGAGGAAGAGGCGGAGGGTGACGTTCGAGCCGCCGGCGCGCACCAGCTGCGAAGCGAGGGTGCCGCTCTGCGTGCGCAGGGTGTCGGCCTGGGCCGTCGCGGCCGTCGCCTGCGCCGACAGGTCGTCGGCCTTCTGCGTGGCCGCTTTCAGCGCGGTCTCGGCCGCGCCGTACTCCCCGGCACGCTTGATGGCCAGGTCGCCGGCCGCGTTGGCCGCGGTCTGCAGCCCGGCGAGCAGCGCGTTGATGCGGTCCACCTCGGCCTGGGCGGCCGTGGCGTTGGCCTTCGCGGCCTGCACGTCGTCCCATGAGGGGTAGGACGTGTCGGCGGCGGCCGGTGCCGCTCCTCCCGCCAGCACGAGCGCGCCGATCAGCGCCGTCGCCGCAGCAGAAGCCGTCCACATCCGTCTCACCCGAGCACCTCGCCTTTCCGTCCCCCGCGGTCCAGGCTAAGCGCACCTGGTCACGGAGCGTAGAAGGGCGCCGCGCCTGTCGCTTCTTCGATCATCCGGTCGAGGACCGCAGGATCGGTGGTGTTCTCCCCCAGCCGGTTCGGTTTGCCCGCCCCGTGGTAGTCGCTGGAGCCGGTGAGGGCGAGGCCGTAGCGTGCGGCCAGCTCGCGCAGGCGCGCCTTGCCGTCCTCCGTGTTCTCGCGGTGATCGACCTCGAACCCGAAGAGCCCGGCATCGACCAGGCGGCGCAGGCGGTCTTCCGGTATCACCCGGCCGAGACCTCCCGTCGCGGGATGCGCGAGCACCGGGATGCCCCCGGCCTCCCGGATCAACCGCACGCCCGTCAGCGGTTCGGGGGCGTAATGCGGCTGGAAGTACCCGCTGCGCCAGTGCAGGATGCCCGCGAAGGCCGCGCTGCGGTCGACGGCGAGACCGCGGGCGACGAGGGCGTCGGCGATGTGCGGGCGGCCGACCGTGGCGCCCTCGGTGGCCTGGGCCATCACGTCGGCCCAGGTGATGTCGTAGTCCTCGCCGATGCGGCGCACCATGTCCTCCGCGCGCCGCATCCGGCCGTCGCGGATGCGCTGCGTCTCGGCGACGAGGGCAGGGTTCGTCGGGTCGAAGAGGTAGCCGAGCATGTGGACGCTGGCGAACTCGATCCGCGTGCTCAGCTCCATGCCCGGGATGACGGTGATCCCGGCCTCGGCGCCCGCGACGGCCGCCTCGGCCCAGCCCGCGGTGGAGTCGTGGTCGGTGAGGGCGACCGTGCCGAGACCGGCGCGGGCCGCGGCGTGCACGAGCTCCGCAGGGGTCTCCGTCCCGTCCGACACGCTCGAGTGCGTGTGGAGGTCGACGGGACCGCGGAACCGTCGCTCATCAGCCATGCACTCCATCCTAGGAGTGGGAGAATGGTCGCCATGTCGTCCCAGCAGTCCACTCCGTCCCCCGCCGAGACCGAAGAGGCCCCGCGCGCCACCGCGAACCGCTCGACCACACCGGGCTCCGCCGCTTTCAAGGAGTTCATCGGCAGCGGCTGGGCGGAACGGCCGGAGGTGCTCCCGGGAGCACGCGAGCAGGCCGCCTTCGCCGCCCGGCGCAGGGAGCGCGTGTCGGAGCTCTTCCGCGGTCAGCGCGTCATCATCCCGGCCGGCCGCCTCAAGCAGCGTTCCAACGACACCGACTACGCGTTCCGCGCCCACTCCGCGTTCACCCACCTCACCGGGTGGGGCTCGGACTCGGAGCCCGGCAGCGTGCTGGTGCTGGAGCCCACCGCGTCCGGACACGAGGCCACCCTGTACTTCCGGGAGCGCGCCGGCCGCGACTCCGACGAGTTCTACGCGAACCCCGAGATCGGGGAGTTCTGGATCGGCCCGCGTCCCTCGCTCGGGCAGGTCGCGAGCGACCTCGACCTCCCGACGCGCGGGATCGGCGACGTCGCCGCCGTGCTCGACGCCGTCGACGGCCGGACGGTGGTCCTGCGTGAGGCCGACCCCGACCTCACCGACCGTGTCGACACCGCGCGCCTCGTGCTGGCGGAGGACGCCGACCCGGAGGACCACACCGAAGACGACCGGCTCGCCCGCGAGCTCTCCGAGCTGCGGCTCGTCAAGGACGACTACGAGATCGGTGAGCTGCGCGCCGCCGTCGCCGCCACCGCGCGCGGCTTCGACGATGTGATCGCCGACCTCCCCCGCATCGTCGCGCACCCGCGCGGCGAGCGCCTCGTCGAGGGCGTCTTCAACGGGCGCGCGCGGGCGGACGGCAACGCGGTCGGGTACGACACGATCGCGGCGAGCGGGCCGCACGCCTGCATCCTGCACTGGACGCGCAACGACGGTCCGGTGGTCCCCGGCGACCTCATCCTGCTCGACGCGGGCGTGGAACTGGACAGCTACTACACAGCGGACATCACGCGGACGCTGCCGGTCGGCGGCACGTTCACCGAGACCCAGCGCCTGGTCTACGAGACGGTGCGGGAGGCCGCGGACGCCGCGTTCGCCATCGTCCGCCCCGGGATCCGCTTCCGTGAGATCCACGCGACCGCGATGGGCGTCATCGCCCGCCGCACCGCCGAGTGGGGGCTCCTCCCGGTCAGCGCGGAGGAGGCCCTGGAACCCGAGAACCAGCAGCACCGCCGCTACATGGTGCACGGCACGAGCCACCACCTGGGACTCGACGTGCACGACTGCGCGCAGGCGCGGCGCGAGCTGTACATGGACGGCGTCCTGGAGCCGGGCATGACCTTCACGATCGAGCCCGGGCTGTACTTCCAGCCCGACGACCTGACCGTGCCCGAGCGGTTCCGCGGGATCGGCGTGCGGATCGAGGACAACATCCTCGTCACCGCCGACGGCGCCGAGAACCTGTCGCTCGCCATCCCGCGCACCGCGGACGACGTCGAGGAGTGGATGGGCCGGCTCGGCGCACGCTGAGCCGGCCGCTCCGCTCGTTCTGACGCCCGGGACTCGGGCGCCGGGCGTCAGAAGATCCGCAGGCCGATCTCCGCTGGGGCGGCGAGCAGCGACTCGATCTCGTCGTCGAGCCGGACGAGCGTGATCGAGGCGCCGGCCATGTCGAGCGACGTGCAGTACTCGCCGACATAGCTGCGGCCCACCGTGATGCCCTTGGCCGCGAGCGACTCGTGGGCGTGGCCGTAGGCGATGTAGAGCTCGCTGATCGGTGTGCCGCCGAGTCCGTTCACCATGAGGGCGACGCGGTCGCCGCGCTCGAACGGCAGATCGGCCACGACGGGCTCGAGCAGCTCGTCCACGAGGGCGTCCGACGGTTCGATCTTCGCGCGGCGGCGTCCCGGCTCGCCGTGGATGCCCACGCCGATCTCGATCTCGTCGTCCCCCAGCTCGAACAGCGGCGAGCCCTTGGCCGGCGGGGTGCACGCGGTGAGCGCGAGACCCATCGTGCGCGTCACGGAATTGACCTTCTCGCCGATCCGGACGACCTCGTCGAGGTCGGCCCCGGCCTCGCTCGCCGCGCCGACCGCCTTCATGACGAAGAAGTTGCCCGCGACGCCGCGCCGGCCGACGGTGTAGGTGGAGTCCTGGACGGAGACGTCGTCGTCGATGAACAGGGTCCTGACCGTCACGCCGTCGGCGAGGCTCATCTCCTGGGCCATGTCGAACGCCATCCGGTCGCCGGTGTAGTTGTTGACCAGCAGCAGCACGCCCTTCGGCGACGCCAGCAGCTTGGTCGTCTCGTAGACGTAGTCCATCGGCGGAGCGGCGAACACGTCCCCGGGGCAGGCGCCGTCGAGCATCCCGCGGCCGACGGTCAGCACGTGGGCGGGCTCGTGCCCGGAGCCGGAGCCCTGGATGATCGAGACCTTGCCGTCGTTCGGGGCGTCGGCGCGCATGATCAGGTTGTACTCCGGCACGTAGCGCAGCGTGTCGGGGTTGGCGAGGGCGATGCCCTTGAGCATGTCGGGGACGTACTTCTGCGGGTCGTTGACGAACTTCTTCATGGCGCTCTCCAGTTCGGGTGTTCGGGTTCGGATGGGTTCAGGATTCGCGAGGCCGGTCCGGCCAGGCCGGGGCGAGCCGCTCGAGGATGACGGCGACCGCGACGGCGCCGGGGTCGGGCGAGCCGATGCTGCGCTCGCCCGTGTACGCGGCCCGGCCGCGCTTGGCCTGCATGGTGACGGTGGCGTCGGCGGCGGTGCGGGCCGACTCGGCGGCGACGGCGACGATCTCGTCGCTGCTCCCGCCCGCGGCGAGCCGGGCTTCGATCGCGTCGGTCATCGGGACGAGTGCGTCGAGCAGGGTCTTGTCGCCCACGTCGGCGTTCCCGCGGGCCTTGATCCCGTCGATCGCCGCGTGGAGCATCGCGACCACGTCGTCGCCGGTCAGCGTGTCCTTGCCCTTGGCGACGGTCGCGGCACGGAGGAACGCGGTCCCCCAGATCGGCCCCGACGTCCCGCCGATGCGGCTCGTGATGGCGACCGCGATCTTCTGCAGGAAGGTGCCGATGTCGGCGCGGTCGTAGGAGTCCCAGTCGGCGAGCACGATCTCGAAGCCGCGCGCGAGCGAGAAGCCGAAGTCGCCGTCGCCGACGACCGAATCGAGGTCGCCGAACTCCCGCTCGTTGTCGACCGCCGTCTGCGCGATCGTGCGGACGACGAACTCCGTGTCGTCGAAGCTCTGGGTCATGGCTGCTCCTTCGGGATGTGTCGGGTTCGGGTGTGCCGGTCAGGGTCGCGGCCGCGCGAGCACGGCGGCGAGGTCGTCCAGGGTCACCAGCTGCTGCGGGACGACGCCGGCCGGCGCGGCGATCACCTCGGCCGGCTCTCCCGGATCGCCGAGCGAGCTCACCACGAGCGACGCGCCGGAGAAGTCCTCGTCGACCGTGTAGGCGCTGACGGTGACGACGACCCGCAGTCCCGCGTCGACCGCCGCGCGCACGCCGTTGCCGCTGTCCTCGATCACCACCGCGTCGTCCGCGGCGAGCCCGAGGCGGTCGAGGGTGAGCAGGTAGATGTCGGGCGCCGGCTTCTTGTGCGGGACGATGTCGCCCGCGAAGACGGCGAAGCCGCTCGCGAGCTCGTCGCCGACCGCGTGCTCGAGCACGGCGCGGACCGAGGGCTCCGCCGAGGTGGAGGCGACGGCGAGCGTCCAGCCGGCCCCTCGCGCCGCCTCGACGATCCGGCGGATTCCCGGGCGGCCGGGCAGCGCGCCCGACGCGACCAGTTCCGTGTAGATGGCCGTCTTCCGCTTGTGCCACTGAGCCAGGAGGTCGCGCTGGCCGTCCGCATCGGACGGCAGACCGTTCGCGGCGACGAACTCCGGGGTCAGGATGCTCGCCATCCGCTCCTTGCCGCCGCCGATCAGCACCTTCTCGCGGTAGTCGTCGTCGCTCCACCGCACCGGCACGCCGAACTCGGCGAACGTGCGGTTGAACGCCGGCAGGTGCCCGTTGCGCTCGGTGTCGGCGAGCACGCCGTCGCAGTCGAAGATCAGCGCCGGCACGGCGTCACCACGCCCGTCCCGCGCTGCCGAAGGTGGCCGCGAGGCCGGTGGTCAGGTCGACGATGTGCCCGCGCACGTCGCGGAAGAGCGACGGCGGATCCCATTTGTCGGCCTCCTCCGCCCCCTTGAGGAAAGCGAGGCTCGACCGCATGAACTCGATCTTGAGCGCCGTCGAGATGTTGACCTTGGCGCAGCCGCGCGCGATGAGGTCGCGGAACTGCTCGTCGGTCATCCCGCTGCCGCCGTGCAGGGCGATCGGCACCCTCGTCCGCTCCACCAGGTCGGTCACCCGCTGGAAGTCGAGCGCGGGCGTCGCGGAGTAGACGCCGTGCGCGTTGCCGATCGACGGCGCGAACACGTCGACCCCGGTCTCCTCGATGAAGGCGACCGCCGTCTCCAGGGTCTGCCGCTGCGGCTCGGTGTCGGCGCCGATGCCGTCCTCGACCCCCTTGATCGCCTCGATCTCCCCCTCGACGTGGGCGCCGTGCCGACGGGCCTCGGCGACGACCTCGACGGTCTGCCGCTGGTTCTCCTCGACGGTCAGCGTGGAGGCGTCGAAGAGCACCGAGTTCCAGCCGCGGTCGAGGCACTCGGTGATGACGGCGCGCTCCGGGCAGTGGTCGAGGTGGAGCGTGACCGGCACCTCGATGCCGGCGGTCATCGCCTCCCACATCGCGAAGAGCACGTCGGAGCCGATCGACTTGACGGTCTTGACCGAGGTCTGCACGATCACCGGCGAGCGCGCCTCCACTGCTCCCGCGAGGACCGCCTCCAGCGTCAGATCGTTGACGATGTTGATGGCGGGGACGCCGTAGCGCTCCGCGAACGCCCGGTCGACGATCTCCTTCAACGACACGACAGGCATGGGATCCTCCTCGTTCCACGCTCAGGGTAGGCAGCAGGCGCGGACGGGCGACACGGGGAGTTCCCCCATCCCGGCGGTAGGGATTCCCCGCAGAGGGCACCGGTCAGCGGCGGGCAGCGAGGACCGTGCGGTTCGCCGCGCCGGTCTTGCGCAGCAGCGCGCCGACGTGCTTCTCGACGGTCTTGACCGAGATGTGCAGGGTGGCCGCGATCTGCTTGTCGGGCATCCCCTGCTCGACGAGCGCCCGCACCTCCCGCTCGCGCGCCGTCAGAGGTTCGTCGCCTCCGGTCAGCGAGACGGCGAACCGGCTGAGGAACTCGGGGCTGAGGAGGAGGTCGCCTCGCGCCGCCGCCACGACCGTCCGCGCGATCGCGGCGGGGTCGGCGGTCGCCTCCACGAACCCGGCCGCGCCGACCCGGGTGCCGCCGAGCAGCCGGTCGTCGGCCACCGAGCCGATCAGGAGCACCACCCGGGCCTCGTCGTCGGCCGCGCGCAGGTAGGAGGTCAGCTGCACCCCGTCCACGTGCGGGAGGTCGAGATCGGCGAGCACCACGTTCGGGCGCAGGAGGTCGTACGCCTCCACCGCCGACTGCGCGTCGGCGACCTCGGCGACGACCTGGATGTCCGGTTCCGCGAGCGCGAGCGACCGCACCAGGCCGGAGCGGATGAGCGGGCTCGCGTGGGCGACGAGCACCCGCCAGCGCGCGTGCTCATGCTCCCGGGCGGCCGCGGCGACCGGCAGTTCCGCCCGCACACGCGTGCCCCACTGCGGCGTCGACTCGATGTGGATGCTGCCGCCGAGGTGCTCGGCCCGTGCCGCGAGCCCCTGGAGGCCGAGCCCGCGGAGCGGTCGGCTCGGCGCCTTCGCGAGGCCGCCGACGTCGAAGCCGCGCCCGTCGTCCTCGATGAGGGCGGTCACCTCGCGCTCCCCGTAGACGATCCCGACGCGCACCTGGCGCGCCGAGGCATGCTCGACCACGTTGGTCAGCGACTCCTGCACGATCCGGAAGAGCTGGCGCACGGTCTCGGGCGCGAGCGGACCCGGCTCCCCCACCACGACCAGACGCGTGGACAGTCCGGCGGCGGACTCCGCCCAGGCCAGCTCGAGCCCGATCGCCTCGCCCAGCGACCGGCCGTCCAGCTGCTCGGGACCGAGCCCGAGCACCGTCCGCTGCGTCTCGCTCAGCGCCGAGCGCGCGGCGCGGCGGGCCTGGGTCAGCGCCGCGCGCGGATCCTCGCCGGCGGCCGTCCGCCGCTCGGCCTCGTCCAATCGCAACAGGATGTCGGCGAGCCCGCGGCCGACCGTGTCGTGGACGTCGCGGACGACACGCTCGCGCTCCGTGGCGACGGCGGCCTCCTGCGCCCGCTCCGCCGCGACCGCGTGCAGGCGGGCGTTCGTGATGGCGATGCCCGCGTGGGCGGCGAAGCTCTCGATCAGCTGGGCCTCTGGACCGCTGAACCGGCGGCCCGGATCGCGGCTGAAGACCACCAGAGCGCCGATGATCGCGCCGTTCCAGCGGATCGGCACCCCGATCGTGGCGTGCAGCAGGTCGCGGTCGGCACCGTCGATGTGCCCGCCGCGCACTTGGGCGTACTCGTCGAACACCACGGTCCCGCGCGCCCGGACGACTTCCCCGGTCACGCCCTCGTCCAGCGGGAACGTCGCGCCCGAGCGGCAGCCGACGCCGAGGTCTGCATCCTTCCGGTAGGTGCCGGATGCCTCGTCGACGGTGCAGATCGACCCGCTGTCGCAGCCGAGAAGCTCGAGGGTGTGGCGGAGGATGCGCTCCAGGAGCGGCCCGAGCGCGAAGTGCCCGGCCAGGTCCTCCGCCAGGGCGGCGAGGGTGTCGAACGGCGCGCTCAGCCGCGGGGCGGGCGCGACGGAGTCGCGGGTCGTGCGGGTGTTCGGGTCCGGGTCTGCGGCTTCCATGCGGTCCTCATCGACGTCGACGGCGATGCCGTCTCCATCATGCGCCCGCGCGAGGGCGCGCCGCCACCCCGGGGATCAGGCCCGCGGAGCGGGTGGCGCCGTCGGGTCCTCCGGGCCGTCCACCGGCGGCTCCGGCTCGACCGGCGGCTGCGGCGCGGGCGGCTGCCACGCGCTCGGCGGGTCGCTGGGGTGCGGGGCGGCCGGCGGGTCGCTCGGGTGCGCGGCGGCGGCCTGGGGCTGCTCCGTCGGCCGCCCGTCGAGCAGGTTGCGCGCGCGGTTGCCGAGGTCGCCGTCGACCAGGACCGAGTAGCTCGTGGCGATCACCTGCATGACCGAGGTGTAGTCCTTGCGACGCCGGTTGATGGCGTACGAGACGATGCCGAAGAGCATCCCGAAGCCGGCGCCGATGAGCACGGCGGCGATCACGAAGGCGAAGCTGACCGTCGGGGAGAAGATCACGAGCAGCAGCCCGAAGAAGATGCCGAGCCAGGCGCCCGAGGCCGCACCGGCGAGCGCGACGCGCCCCCAGGTGAGCTTGCCGGTCACGCGCTCGACGCTCTTGAGATCGCTGCCGATGATGGAGACCTTGTCGACCGGGAAGTCGGCGCGGGCGAGCACGTCCACCGCCTCCTGGGCGGCGGGATAGCTGTCGAAGGTCGCGACCACCTCACCGCGCGGGAGGGTCGGGAACAGGATCCGGTTGCGGCCGCCGAGAGGGCTTGGGGAGCTCATCGCCCCATTGTTCCATTCTCACGGCCCCTGCGGCGGGAAGGGCATAGGTTTATACACGTGAGTAGCACCAGGATCTTCGTCGCCCGGCTGGCCGGGACCAGCGTCTTCGACCCGGTCGGCGACCGGGTCGGGCGCGTGCGCGACGTGCTGGTGGTCTACCGCAAATCGGATCCGCCGACGGTCGTCGGACTGATCGTCGAGATCCCCGGCAAGCGCCGCGTCTTCGTCTCGATCGGACGGGTCACCAGCATCTCCCCCGGCCAGATCATCACCACCGGCCTCATCAACGTGCGGCGGTTCGAGCAGCGCGGCGGGGAGGTGCGCGTCATCGCGGAGCTCCTCGGCCGCAAGGTCGACTTCGCCGACGGCACCGGCGAAGCCACCATCGAGGACGTCGCCATCGAGGAGTCCCCCACCGGCGAGTGGGCGGTCGGCCAGCTCTTCGTGCGTCGCCCCAAGACGGGTTCGTCCCCGTTCGGCAAGGGACCGACCACGTTCGTGTCGTGGAACGAGGTGCGCGAGCGCCTCCGCGGCGGGGAGGCGCAGTCGGCGGAGCAGCTGATCGCCACCTACTCCGAACTGAAGCCGGCCGACCTCGCGAACACGCTGCTCGACCTTCCGCCCCAGCGGATGCTGGAGGTGGCGGAGGAGCTCCCCGACGACCGCCTGGCCGACGTGCTCGAGGAGATGCCCGAGAGCGAGCAGGTGCAGATCCTCACCAAGCTCGACGACGACCGCGCCGCCGACGTGCTCGACCAGATGGAGCCGGACGACGCCGCCGACCTCATCGCCCAGCTCTCCGACGAGCGCGGCGAGCACCTCCTGGAGCTGATGGAGCCGGAGGAGGCGGAGGACGTCCGCATGCTCCTCAGCTACGCGCCCGACACCGCCGGCGGTCTGATGACGACCGAGCCCATCATCGTGTCGGCCGACGCCACCGTCGCCGAGGGCCTCGCGCTCATCCGCCGCCACGAGCTCGCCCCCGCCCTCGGCGCCGCCGTCTGCGTGACGCTGCCGCCCTACGAGTCGCCGACCGGCCGGTTCCTCGGCATCGTGCACTTCCAGCGGATGCTGCGCTACCCGCCGCACGTGCGTCTCGGCACCCTGCTCGACCCGAGCCTGGAGCCGGTCACCGCCGACACCTCCGCGGCCGAGGTCTCGCGCATCCTGGCCAGCTACAACCTCGTCTCGGTCCCCGTGGTCGACGACAAGCACCGACTCGTCGGGGTGGTGACCATCGACGACATCCTCGACTATCTGCTCCCCGACGACTGGCGGAGCCAAGACGAGGACGAGCCCGTGAAACGCACGGCCTCGTCCGACGAGACCGGCAGCATCCCGATCGTGAACGGAAGGAGGGGTTCGAATGGCACGAGGTAAGCAGGACACCCGTCTCGATGCGCCGAAAGGTCTGCGCACACCCGTCCTGGGGTCGTCGTCGCGACGTGGGCGGGCCGAGCAGAGCGACCGCTTCGGACGGTTCACCGAGTGGATCGCGCGCGCCATGGGGACGCCGTGGTTCATCCTCGGCCTCACCGTCTTCGTCGTCGCCTGGATGGCGTGGAACACCCTCCTCCCGACCTCGTGGCGGTTCGACTCCGCGGCGCTCGGCTTCATCGCCCTGACCCTGGTGCTGTCGCTCCAGGCGTCGTACGCCGCGCCGCTCATCCTGCTCGCCCAGAACCGGCAGGACGACCGCGACCGTGTGCAGATCGAGCAGGACCGCCAGCGCGCCGAGCGCAACCTGGCCGACACGGAGTACCTCGCCCGCGAGGTCGTCGCCCTGCGGCTCGCGGTCAAGGACATGGCGACGAAGGACTTCATCCGCGCCGAGCTGCGCGCCCTGCTCGAAGACCTCGAGGAGCGGGACGCGGAAGAAGGCGAGACGACCCGTGCCTGAGCTGGCGGACGCCGTCGGGCGTGCGCTGGCCGCCGTGCTCGACCCCGAGATCCGCAAGCCCATCACCGAGCTGGACATGGTGGGTGGGGTGGAAGTCGCCCCCGACGGGCACGCGACGGTCGGCATCAAGCTGACGATCGTCGGCTGCCCGGCCGCCGACGCGATCGAGCGGGACGTGCGCGCCGCGACCGCGAGCGTCCCCGGGGTGACGGACGTGACCGTCGACGTCTCCGTGATGACCCCGGCCGAGCGCCGCGCCCTCACGGAGCGCCTGCGCGGCGGCAAAGCCGAGCGGACCGCTCAGTTCGGCCCGGACTCCCTCACCCGCGTCTACGCCGTCACGAGCGGCAAGGGCGGCGTGGGCAAATCCACCGTCACCGCGAACCTGGCGGTGGCGCTCGCGGAGCGCGGGCTGCGCGTCGGCATCGTCGACGCCGACGTGCACGGCTTCTCGATCCCCGGCGTGCTCGGGATGACCGACGAGAACGGCGTCGCGCCGCGGCCGACCCGGGTGGACGACATGATCCTCCCGCCCGTCGCCTACGGCGTGAAGGTCGTCTCGATCGGGATGTTCGTCGACTCCGCGTCCGCGGCGGTCGCCTGGCGCGGCCCGATGCTGCACCGGACCATCCAGCAGTTCCTCGGCGACGTGTTCTTCGGCGACCTCGACATCCTGCTCCTGGACCTCCCGCCGGGCACCGGAGACGTGGCCATCTCAGTCGGGCAGCTGCTCCCCCAGGCGGAGGTGCTGGTGGTGACGACTCCCCAGCCCGCCGCAGCCGACGTCGCCGAGCGCAGCGGCGTCGTCGCCCGGCAGACCGGCCAGAAGGTCGTCGGCGTGATCGAGAACATGGCGGGCCTGGTGCAGCCCGACGGCAGCATCCTCGACCTCTTCGGCAGCGGAGGCGGAGCGGAGGTCGCCCGCCGCCTGTCGGCAGGCCAGGACGAGGAGGTGCCGCTGCTGGCCTCCGTGCCGCTCAGCATCCCGCTGCGCGCCGGCGGGGACGTGGGCGCGCCGATCGTCGTGACCGACCCCGCCGATCCCGCGGCGGCCGCGATCCGCGCCGTCGCCGAACGGCTCGCCACCCGCGCGCGCGGTCTGTCGGGCCGCAAGCTCGGGCTGAGTCTCAAGTAGCGCGCGACCCGGCGGCTAGACCGGCTCGACGATGCGGGCCAGCAGTTCGACCAGCAGGCGCTCGGTGAGCGGGCGGGGCAGCGCCTCGATGAGAGCGAGCAGCGGAGCCTGCTCGTCGGGGAGCCGCCCGTCGCCTCCCCCGCCGATCCCCACGGCCTGCAGCACCGCTGCGGCCGTGTCGGAGTCGAGCGGCCCGTCGGCCAGCCCCGGCGGGAGCGCGCCGAGAAGGCCGGACGGATCGACCGGAGGCACGCCGCGCACCTCGTCCGCGGAGGCGCGCAGGGCGGCCTCCAGCTCGTCCAGACGGCTGCCGGTGACCGGGGTGATCGTGAGGTGGGTCGTGTGCGGGAGGTGCGTGCCGTCCTCCTGTGTCAGGCCGGGCTGCAGCTGGAGGTGCCAGCCGCGCAGGCGGGCGCGGTCGGCCCAGTGATGCGGGTCGACGCGGCGGTCGGCGGACACGGAGTCGTCGCTGGTCACCGCGAGCAGCGGCCCGGTCGGCGTGCCGAGCACGCGCAGTCCCTCGATGTCGCCGATCAGGTCCGCGATCGCGGCCGTCGAGCGCAGGCAGGATTCGCCCAGCTCGGCCAGCCCGCGAGCACCCAGGGCCTGGGTGATCGCCCACGATGCGGCCAGGGCCGCAGCGGACTTGGAGCCGAGGAGCGTCGGGTTGACGACCGGATAGCCCGGCCAACCGGTCGTGGCGAAGTACTGCAGGCGCTGGCGGTCGCGTCCGCGCTGGAGCAGCACGCTCGCACCCTTCGGCGCGTAGCCGAACTTGTGGAGGTCGGCCGAGATGCTCGTGACGCCCGGCACGCGGAAGTCCCACAGCGGCAGGGCATCCCCGTCGGCACCGCGCCAGAACGGCAGGATCCAGCCGCCGATGCAGCCGTCGACGTGCAGGGCGACGCCGGCCTCTTCGCAGGCGGCGGCGACGACCTCGACCGGGTCGAGCGTGCCGAACGGGTAGGAGGGCGCGGAGACGACCACGAGCGCGACGTCCGGACCCAGGCGGTCGAGGAGGCGGTCCGGGTCGATCACGCCGGTCTCCGGGTCGACGGGCACCAGGTCGAGCGCGAGGTCGAAGTACTCGGCGGCCTTCTGGAACGCGGCGTGCACCGTGACCGGCGCGAGGAGCCGCGCTCGGCCCTCCCCGCCCGCGGCGCGCCACGCCTCCCGCGCGGTCTTGACCGCGAGGAGGCACGACTCGGTGCCACCCGAGGTGACCGAGCCGACCACGTCGTCGCCCCCGTGGAGCAGCTCGCGCGCGAAGCCGATCACCTCCCGCTCCATCACGGCGACGGAGGTGAAGGTCGTCGGATCGAGGCCGTTCACCGGCTGCACGAGCCGCATGGCCTCGGCGGCCAGCTCGTCGATCTCGGCGACGCCCGAGTCGTACACGTAGCTGAGCACGTGGCCGCCGTGCGTCGGCGCGTCGGCCGAGCGCAGGGCGGCGAGACGGGCGAGGACCGCCCTGGCGTCAAACGAGACCATCGATGTCGTCCTTCCGGAGGCGGTAGCGGCCGAGCGGGATGAGGCTGAGGGCGAGCAGGACAGCGGGCACCGCACTGAACGCGAGCACGATGCCGGCGACGGCCGGGGCGGGCTGCGTCGCCCCGGCCACGAACTGGGTGGGGTCGGAGGAGCGCACGACGTAGCCCGTCACGGCGAGCACCACGGTGAGCACGGTCGCGCCCAGCGCCATCCCCGTCGTCTCGCCCGCGGTCCACATCCCGCCGAACGTCCCCGCGCGGCCCGGCCCGTTGCGGCGCGCGTCGTGCGAGATCACGTCGGGCAGCATCGCCATGGGCAGGGACTGCATGCCGGCGTAGGCGGCACCCGCCACGGCCACGGGGAGGTAGACCCAGGCTCCGGGCGCCCAGAGCAGGGCGACCATCGAGAGGGCGGCGAGCCCGAAGAGCACGCTCGCGGCGATGAAGCCGCGCTCCTTGCCGACGCGCCGGGCGACGACGCCCCACAGCGGCGTGACGACGAGGGCCGGTCCGATGAGGGCGAGGAAGAGGAAGGTGACGGCGTCCTCGGAGTGCAGCACCCAGGTCGCGACGTAGTTCGCCCCGGCGAGCATGAGGCCGGTGGCGAGTCCCTGCAGCAGGAACGTGAGCAGCAGCGCCCGGAACGGCTGGCTGTCCCGCAGCACGCGCACGCCGGCCGCATAGTTCGTGCGCAGTGTCACGAGCACCGACTCGCGGGGAGGGGCGACCGCGGCCGGAGCGTGCCGCGGCGCCACGAAGGCCGAGATCAGCATCCCGCCGCCGATGACGACGCCGGCGATGAGCGCCATGACCGGGTAGCCGCCGAGCGAGCGGAGCGCCGGTCCGCCTGCGCCGAACAGCAGGATCGCGAACGTCAGAACGACCACCCGCCAGGTGAGGAGGCGCGTCCGCTCGTCGTACCCGCCGGCCAGCTCCGCGGGCAACGCGATGTACGGCACCTGGAACAGGCTGAACGACGTGGCGGTCAGTACGAAGGCGATCAGGACCCAGGTCGCGGCGACACCCTCGGGCATCCCGGCCGGCACCGCGAACGTCAGCAGGAAGAACACCGGAAGCGTGGCCGCGCCGAGCACCATCATCGCCCGGCGGGATCCGCGTACGGCGAGCATCCGGTCGCTGCGGGCGCCGATGACGGGGTCGATGATGACATCCCACACCTTGGCCACGGTCACGACGACGCCCGCCACCAGTGCGGCGACGCCGAGGCTGTCCGTCAGGTAGTAGACGAGGACGAGACCGGGGAGCGTGGAGAAGCCGCCGGTGCCGAGCGAACCGATGGCGTAGCGTGCGACCGTCGGCCGGGTGAGCGTCTGCTCCGATGCGATCATGTCGGAATCGTATTGGATGCGCGGCCCGCGGGCCGCCGCGACGCGGGCTAGGTGGATTCGGCGTCGAACGGCGGCACGGCGCCGGCCGGGAGGGCGCGCTGGGCGGCCGCTGCGGGACTCGCCGGCTTGATCGAGCTCGTGGGGGCGGGGGCGTCCTCCAGGAGGGCCTCGCGGATGATCCGGCGCGGGTCGTACTGGCGCGGGTCGAGCTTCTTCCAGTCGACCTCGTCGAACTCCGGGCCCATCTCCTCGCGCATCCGCGACTTCGCGCCGTTCGCGAAGTCACGCAACGAGCGCACGAACTGGCCGAGCTTGCCGGCGTACAACGGGAGGCGTTCCGGACCGATGACGAACGCCGCGATCACCGCCACGATGAGCAGCTTGTCAAAGGTCAGTCCGAACACGCATCAAGAGTATCGCGCCGGGCTTGCGCGGATGCTGGGTCGGCGGGCCGTATCCTGGACCGGAGGCAAGGAGCACTGTGTCAGACAAGGACTCGAACTGGAGATTCTCCGACGACGTGATCGTCGAGAGCGACGTGATCGCGCGGGCGCGCCAGCAGTCGCTGGAACTGGGAGTCGAGCCGATCGCCCCCAGCACCGGCGCGCAGGCGGCCATCGTGGTGGCCGCGACGGCCGCCGAGAACATCGTCGAGATCGGCACCGGGGTCGGGGTGTCCGGGCTCTGGCTGCTGACCGGCGGCGCGAACGCGCAGCTCACCTCGATCGACCAGGAGCTCGACCACCAGCAGCACGCGCGCGCCTTCTTCACCGAGGCCGGCGTCGCATCGAACCGCGTGCGCCTCATCACCGGCCGCGCGCTCGACGTACTCCCCCGGATGAACGAGAACTCCTACGACATCGTCTTCATCGACGCCGACCCGCAGTCGGTCATCGAGTACGTGGAGCACGGTCTGCGTCTCGTGCGCCCGGGCGGCACCGTCCTGGTCGCGCACGCCCTGTGGCGCGGCCGCGTCGCCGATCCCGCTGCACGCGACGACGTCGCCACCGGCTTCCGCACCCTCATCACCGAGACCGCGCGCTCCGGGGCCGTGATCAGCGCGCTCTCCCCCGCAGGCGACGGCCTGCTGCAGCTGACCAAGCTCGCGCCGTAGACACATCCCAGAAACTACGAACGGACCCTGAGCATTCAGGGTCCGTTCGACGTGTTACGTGTTATTCGTTCAGGAGGCACTCACGACGCTCGCGAGAGCATCGTGCAGTTCTTTGGCTTCCGCGTCGTTGACGGAGACGACCAGGCGCCCCCCACCTTCGAGCGGGACACGCACGATGATGAGCCGTCCCTCCTTCACAGCCTCCATTGGCCCGTCCCCGGTCCTCGGCTTCATGGCCGCCATGCAGCTCCCCTTTCGTGGATGTCCCCCTATTATCCGACATCCGCGGCGACCTGTGGAAATCGGCACCCACCCCGAGCGGGTGCCACGGGTCACGGCGGCGACCAATCCGCGCCGTCGACGCCCCAGCAGATCGCGATCCAGCCGACCTGCATCGCCAGGAACAGCACGACCAGCGTGACCCGGTAGACGCGGCTCCGCGGCAGTGCCAGCGCGCCCAGCAGCGGGAAGAGCGGCATGAGGAGGCGGAACGTGCTCGACTGCGGGAAGAACACCGCGAAGAGGTACACCGAGTAGGCGATCACCCAGAAGAGCAGGTCGGGACCGAGTTTCCGGACCGCCGGCGAGAAGAGCACCACGGCGTACAGGGCGACGATGACGACGAGCACGACGATGCCGATCCAGCCCGGCAGGCCGAGCATGACGGTCGTCCACCACTCGGCCCCCTGGAACCACGCCGCGAACGGGACGAGGTGCTGGTAACCGATGTACGCCGCGCGCCAGGCGAGCTCGGTGTCGGTGTAGGCCGTCCACGACCCCGTCGCGATACCCGCGATCGCCGGCCAGGCGAGACCCGCGAGGCCGCTGAACACCGTCAGCGACACGCTCAGGACCCGCTCGCGGACCGGGAAGGGGTCGTCGCGGCGGCGCACCCAGCGGTACACGACGTGCAGTCCCAGGGCGAGCGCGAAGGCGAGGCCGCTCGGCCGGGTGAAGGCCATCACGAGCGTCACCGGGAACAACCAGCCGTACCGGCGGTCGACGAGCAGGAGCAGGGCGACGGCCAGCAGGAGGAGCTGCAACGACTCGGCGTACGCGAGCTGGAAGAGCGGGGACACCGGCGCGACGCAGAACAGCACGACGGCGAAGAGCGTCGTCGACTCGGACAGCCCGACGCGCCGGAGCAACCGATGCAGCACGAGAGCGGCCCCGGCAGCGCAGACGACCGACACGAGGACGGCTGCCGGCGCCCAAGAGAGCCGCGTCACGAACATCACGGCGTCGACGACGCCCGGGTACACGGGCATGAACGCCCAGGCGTTCTCGGTGACGTGCACGCCGTCGGTCGGCAAGGACGCCGGATAGCCCGACACCGCGATGATGTTGTACCAGAGCCCGTCCCAGATGGTCGCGAACGAGAAGTAGTCGGGCTTCGGGCCCGTCCACGGGTTCTGCCCCTGGTTGGCCGCGAAGATCAGCAGGACGACGGTCGTGAAGACCCTGCTCGCGACGAAGATCGCGAGCACCCGGACCCACCAGCGGGTCCACCATGAGCCGGGCTGCGCCGCGGAGTGGACCGCGGCGGCCTCGTCAGCGGGCGCCGGAGCCGGTGAGCCAGGCACGGAGTCCGGCCTCCACGGCCACGATCTGCTCGACGTCGACGCGCTCGTCGTCGGCGTGGGCCTTCAGCGGGTCGCCGGGGCCGTAGTTGACCGCGGGGATCCCCATCGCGCTGAACCGAGCGACGTCGGTCCAGCCGTACTTCGGCTTCGCGACACCGCCGACGGCCGCGACGAACTCCTGCGCCAGGGGCGCGTCGAGCCCGGGGCGGGCGCCGTCGGCCCGGTCGACCACGGTGATCTCGTAGTCGCCGAACAGCTCGTGCATGTGGTCGATGGCCTCCTGCGAGCTGCGGGAGGGGGCGAACCGGTAGTTGATGTGCACCATGCACTCGTCGGGGATGATGTTGCCCGCGATGCCGCCGGTGATGCCGACCGCGTTGAGGCCCTCGCGATAGACGAGGCCGTCGACCTCCACCTCCCGCGCCTGGTACGCGGCGAGGATGTCGAGGATGGGCGCCGCCTTGTGGATGGCGTTGTCGCCGACCCAGCCGCGCGCCGAGTGCGAGCGCAGGCCGTAGGTGCGCACCTCGACGCGGAGGTTGCCGTTGCAGCCGCCCTCGACGACACCGTTGCTGGGCTCGCCCAGGATGGCGAAGTCGCCGGTGAAGAGGTCGGGGCGGTTGCGGGAGAGCCGGTTGAGCCCGTTGAGCTCGGCGTTGACCTCTTCGTGGTCGTACCACATCCACGTCACGTCGATCGCGGGGTCGGTGAGCTCGGCGGCGAGCTTCAGCTGCACGGCTGTGCCGGCCTTCATGTCGACGGTGCCGCGCCCCCAGAGGTAGGTGACGCCCCCCTCGGTCTCGAAGCGCGTCGGGAGGTTGCCGTTGAGCGGGACGGTGTCGATGTGCCCCGCGATCAGGGCGCGACGCTCACGACCGAGGTTCGTGCGGGCGACGATCGTGTCGCCGTCGCGGATCACCTCGAGGTGCGCGAGACCGGAGAGCGCCTCCTCGATCGCGTCGGCGAGCTCCTTCTCGTTTCCGGACACCGACTCGATGTCGCAGATCTGGCGGGTGAGGTCGGTGGAGGTGGCGGTGAGGTCGAGAGGCACCCTACTAATCTAGAGCCATGCCTTCCGAGATTGCTGACGAGTCCGCCGCGCCCGCCACCTCCCGCACCGCGTGGGGCTACGGACTCGCGACCGTGGCCGGCGACGGCACCGTCCTCGACACGTGGTTCCCGTCGCCGCAGCTCGGCCGCATCCCGGCCGGCCGCGAGCCCTGGATCGCACCGGCCGAGCTGGAGGCCCTGGCCGGCGAGGACGCCCGCCGCAACGTGCGCATCGACACCGTCACGGTCGAGATCGACCTCGACGCCGCACCGGCCTCCACCCCGGACGCGTACCTGCGCCTGCACCTGCTCTCGCACCTCCTCGTCGCGCCCAACACCCTGAACCTCGACGGGATCTTCGGCCACCTGCCGATCGTCACCTGGACGAACGCCGGCCCGGTGCTCCCGGCCGACTTCGACCGCTTGCGTCCCGCGCTCCAGCGCGCCGGCATCCACGTCACGGGCATCGACAAGTTCCCGCGCCTGCTCGACTACGTCACGCCCGACCGCGTGCGCATCGCGGACGCGTCGCGCGTGCGCCTCGGAGCGCACCTCGCGCCGGGCACCACCGTGATGCACGAGGGATTCGTCAACTTCAACGCGGGGACGCTCGGCTCCTCGATGGTCGAGGGCCGCATCTCCCAGGGCGTCGTCGTCGGCGACGGCTCCGACATCGGCGGCGGCGCGTCCATCATGGGCACCCTCTCCGGCGGCGGCACCCAGCGCGTCGCGATCGGCGAGCGCGCCCTGCTCGGCGCCAACTCCGGCATCGGCATCTCCATCGGCGACGACTCGGTCGTCGAGGCGGGCCTGTACGTCACCGCCGGCACCAAGGTCGTCGTCGTCGACGCCGCCCCCACTGCCGACGGGCGCCCGCAGACCGTGAAGGCCGTCGAGCTCTCCGGCGTGCCCGGGCTGCTGTTCCGCCGCAACTCGGTCTCCGGCGCCGTCGAGGTGCTGCGCCGCGCCGGCTCCGGCGTGGAGCTCAACGCGGCGCTGCACGCGTAGCCGCCCCTCCTCGGCGACGCGCCCCTCCGATCAGACGAACGCGAGAACCGACGCCGGGTCGCTCAGGATGCGACCGAGGTCGGCGAGCAGCACCGACGCCTGCTGACCGTCCACGATCCGGTGGTCGAACGACAGCGCCAGCGTGAGCACGTCGCGCAGCGCGATGCCGCCGTCGTGCTCCCACGGCTGACGGCGCACCGCACCCAGCGCCAGGATGGCGGCCTCCCCCGGCGTCACGATCGGCGTGCCCGCGTCGACGCCGAAGACACCGACGTTCGTGATCGTGATGGTGCTGCCGGAGAGGTCGGCGGGAGCCGTCCGGCCGGAGCGCGCCGTCTCCGCGAGGGTGCGGATCGCGCCGGCGAGGTCGGCGAGCGGGAGCAGGTCCGCATCCCGCACGACCGGGACGAGCAGCCCGCGCGGCGTTGCGGCGGCGATGCCGAGATGGACGGCGCCCGACTGCACGATCTCCTGCGCATCGTCGTCCCACCGCGCGTTCACCTCGGGAGTGCGCCGGATCGCCAGGCACAGGGCCTTCGCCACCACGGTGAGGAGCCCGGGACGGGCCTCGCCGTCCGCGGTGCGCGCGCGCAAGCGCTCGACGAGCGCGGACGTCGCGGACACGTCGACCGTGAGGAACACGGTGGCCTGCGGCGCCGAGAACGCGCTGCGCACCATCGCCTCAGCCGTCGCCTTGCGCACCCCGCGGATCGGGATGCGCACGTCGCCGCGGCCAGTGTCCACCGCAGCGGTCGACGTCGCGGACACGGGAAGGCGGTGCGATCCACCCGCCGTCGCCGGACCTCCCGTCGCCACGGCGTCGAGATCCTGACGCGTGATCAGGCCGCGCGCTCCGGTCCCGGTCACGGCGCTGAGGTCGATGCCGCGCTCGCGGGCCAGCTTGCGCACCGGCGGGGTGGCGCGGGGGCGCTCGGCCAGGGCCGTCGCCGTGGCCGCCTGCGCGGCTGCGGGCGCTGCCTCCCGTGCCTGTTCGACCGGGGCCAGGCCGGGACGCGCCCGACGTGCGGGCCGGGTCGTCGCATCGGGCCGCGCGCCGTAGCCGACCAGCGTCGGCTCGGGCGCGTCGGCGCGATCGTCCGCGCCGTCCGGAGCGCCCGCAGGCTCGGGCTCCGCTCCCGCCACCTCGAACGCGACGAGCGGCTCCCCCACCGCGACCGTCACCCCCGGTTCGACATAGAGGCGCGACACGCGACCGTCGTACGGCGCGGGCAGCTCGACGAGCGCCTTGGCCGTCTCCACCTCCGCGATGATCTGGTTGAGGTGGACGCTGTCGCCGACCGCGACCTTCCAGCTCACCAGTTCCGACTCGGTGAGGCCCTCGCCGAGATCCGGCAGGGCGAAATCCTTGACCGCCATCAGTCCTCCACCCCCGAGAGCGAGTTCGGCCGGTCCATGACGCGGTCGATGCCGTCCAGGATGCGGTCGAGGTCGGGCAGGTGCGCCGACTCCAGCCGGGCGGCCGGGTAGGGGATGTCGTGCCCGGTGACGCGCACGGGCGCGTGCTCGAGCTCGTAGAAGCAGCGCTCCGTGATCGACGCCGAGATCTCCGCCCCGAGCCCACCGGACAACGCCGCCTCGTGCGTCACCACGAGCCGGCCGGTCTTGCGCACCGAGGCGACGACCGTGTCCAGGTCGAGCGGCGACAGCGAGCGCAGGTCGATCACCTCGACGGAGACCCCCTCGTCGCCGGCCGCCACGGCCGCATCCCGGGCCAGCTGCACCAGGCCGCCGTATGTCACCAGGGTCACGTCGCCACCGGTCGCCATGACGCGTGCGGTACCCATCGGGCGCGCGTCCGCCAACGGGGCGGCCTCGTCCACCTCGCCCTTGGCGTGGTAGCGGCGCTTGGGCTCGAAGTAGAGCACGGGGTCGTCGGAGGCGATGGCCTGCTGGATCAGCGTGTACGCGTCCTGCGGATCGGAGGGGCTCACCACCCGCAGCCCGGCAGCGTGGGCGAAGTACGCCTCGGGCGAATCGGAGTGGTGCTCGGCCGCGCCGATCCCGCCGGCAAAGGGCACCCGGATCGTAATCGGCATGCGCACGGCGCCGTCCGTCCGGTAGTGCATGCGCGCCACCTGGCTGACGATCTGGTCGAACGCGGGGTAGACGAACCCGTCGAACTGGATCTCGACCACCGGGCGATAGCCGCGGTACGCCATCCCGACCGCGGTGCCCAGGATGCCGGACTCGGCCAGGGGCGAATCCATCACCCGGCGTGGGCCGAACTCGGTCTGGAGGCCGTCGGTCACCCGGAACACGCCGCCGAGCGTGCCGATGTCCTCCCCCATCAGCACCACATGCGGGTCGCCCGCGAGCGCCTTGCGCAGCCCGGCGTTGATGGCCTTCGCCATCGTGAGGGTGGTCACCGTCCGTCACCCCCGACGAACGTGCGCAGGTAGCGGGAGTAGTGGTCGCGCTGACGGGCGATCCCGGTGTGCGGCTCGGCGTAGACGTTGTCGAAGACCGTGAGCGGCTCCGGGTCGCGCAGGGCGAGGCAGCCCGCGCGCATCTCCGCGGCCACGGCGTCGGCCTTGGCATGGATGCTCGTGAGACGCTCCTCGTCGAGGCGGCCCTGGGCGTCGAGGTACGCCTCGACCCGGGAGATCGGGTCACGGCCGCGCCACTCGTCCAGCTCGGACGGGTCGCGGTAGCGGGTGGGGTCGTCCGCCGTGGTGTGCGGGCCCATCCGGTAGGTGACGGCCTCGATGAACGTCGGACCGCCTCCCGAGCGGGCGCGGTCGAGGGCGGCGCGGGAGGCCGCGAGCACCGCGAGCACGTCGTTGCCGTCGACGCGGATGCTCGGCACGCCGAACCCCGGGGCGCGCTCGGCGATCGGCCGCTGCGCCTGCAGCCCGACCGGCTCGGAGATCGCGTACTGGTTGTTCTGACAGAAGAACACGACCGGGGCGGCGTAGGTCGCGGCGAAGATCAGGGCCTCGCTCACGTCGCCCTCGCTGGTCGCGCCGTCGCCGAAGTAGGCGACCGCGACGGCGTCGGTGCCGTCGGCCTGGATGCCGAGCGCGTATCCCGTCGCGTGCAGCGTCTGGGCGCCGATGATGACCTGCGGGGTCGCCATGTTGATGTCGTACGGGTTCCAGCCGCTCTGCGCCGTGCCGCGCCACACGCGCAGCAGATCGACGAGTCCGGCGCCACGGCAGTAGGCGACGCCGTGCTCGCGGTAGCTGGAGAAGACGAAGTCGTCGGAGCGCAGCGCGCGTCCGGAGCCGATCTGGGAGGCCTCCTGGCCGAGCAGCGGCGGCCAGAGGCCGAGCTCGCCCTGACGCTGGAGAGCGGTGGCCTCCGCGTCGATGCGGCGGATGACCACCATGTCCTCGTAGAGGTCGAGCAGCTGGTCGGGGCCGATGTCGGAGACCCACGCGTCGTACCGGTCGTCGCTCAGCCGCTCCCCCGTCGGCGTCAGGAGCTGGACGGTGTCGGCTCCCGCGGGGAGTCGCACGTCGTCGAGGCCGCCATCGCGGCCGAGGTGCACACCAGGCTGATTGTCGATCGTCACGGTTCACGCAACCTTCACTCTCATGCCCGGGGCGGCTCGCTCGTGACGGGCCGCTCCGGCCTCCGGCCCCTTTGCCGGAATTAATCGGAAGGCTACGCTGTGCGATCAGGACGCACAACCAGCGGCGTGTCGACCGTGCACACTGCCCTATTCACGGCGTGGCCGCGGTGCTACCTTTCACACTATGCGCACGTTCGACAGCACAGACCGCCGCATCCTCGTCGCCCTCGCGGACGACCCGCGGTCGACCAACGTCTCCCTCGCCGACCGCCTCGGGCTCAGCCGGAACACGGTCCAGGCGCGCCTCGCCGAGCTCGACCGCAGCGGCGCGTTCCTGTCGTTCGAGCGACGCATCGACGCCCGCGCCGCCGGCTATCCGCTGGCCGCCTACGTGACGGTCCACGTGCAGCAGCAGCTGCTCGCCGCGATCGTCGAGCACCTCACCGGGATCCCGGAGATCGTGGAGGCGCACGGCCTCTCCGGGTCCTCTGATCTGCTCCTGCGCGTGCTGGCGCGCGACGCGGAGGACCTCTTCCGCATCACCGGCGCCATCCAGTCCACCGAGGGCGTCGTCCGCGCCGAGACCTCGCTCGACATGGGCGAGCTCATCCCGTTCCGCCTGCGCCCCCTCCTCACCCGCGACTGACCCGCGCCGAGACGGCGAACTGTCCGCCGCCTCGGCGCATACGCGTGCACTTCGTGCCGCCTCGGCGGCCGGGAACGCGCGAAGGCCGCGTCGACCAGAGGGTCGGCGCGGCCTTCGTGTGCTGGATCAGCGAGCGGGGATCAACCCTCCGCCGGCTCCGAGGGGCCCTCGGAAGCGGCGTCGCGGCCGTGCGTGTCGGCCTCGTCGGCGATCACCGGGGCGAGCGAGAGCTTGCCGCGGTCGTCGATCTTGGTGATCTCCACCAGGATCTTCTGGCCGACGCCGAGCACGTCTTCGACGTTCTCGACGCGCTTGCCACCGGCGAGCTTGCGCACCTCGGAGATGTGCAGCAGGCCGTCCTTGCCCGGCAGGAGCGAGACGAACGCACCGAACGCGGCGATCTTGACGACGGTTCCGAGGAACTGCTCGCCGATCTCCGGGTTGGTCGGGTTCGCGATCGCGTTGACCTGGGCGCGTGCGGCCTCGGCCGACGGACCGTCGACGGCGCCGATGTAGACGGTGCCGTCCTCCTCGATGGAGATGTCGGCGCCGGTCTCGTCCTGGATGGCGTTGATCGTCTTGCCCTTCGGGCCGATCAGCTCGCCGATCTTGTCGACCGGGATCTGGACCGAGATCACGCGCGGCGCGGTCGGGGCCATCTCGTCCGGCGCGTCGATCGCGGCGTTGAGCACGCTCAGGATGGTCGTACGAGCATCCTTCGCCTGCGTCAGCGCACCCGCGAGGACCTCCGAGGGGATGCCGTCGAGCTTGGTGTCGAGCTGGATCGCGGTGACGAACTCGCTCGTGCCGGCGACCTTGAAGTCCATGTCGCCCAGCGCGTCCTCGGCGCCCAGGATGTCGGTGAGGGCCGCGTAGCGGGTCTCGCCGTCGACGACGTCGGAGATCAGGCCCATGGCGATGCCGGCGACCGGGGCGCGCAGCGGCACACCGGCGTTGAGCAGCGACAGGGTGGAGGCGCAGACGGAGCCCATCGACGTCGAGCCGTTGGAGCCGAGAGCCTCGGACACCTGGCGGATCGCGTAGGGGAACTCGTCGCGGCTCGGCAGCACCGGCACGAGGGCGCGCTCGGCGAGGAAGCCGTGCCCGATCTCGCGACGCTTCGGCGAACCGACCCGGCCGGTCTCACCGGTCGAGTAGGGCGGGAAGTTGTAGTGGTGCAGGTAGCGCTTCTTGGTGACCGGCGACAGCGAGTCGATCTGCTGCTCCATCTTGAGCATGTTCAGCGTGGTGACGCCCAGGATCTGGGTTTCGCCGCGCTGGAAGATCGCCGAGCCGTGGACGCGCGGGATGACCTGCACCTCGGCGTCGAGCGGACGGATGTCAGTCAGGCCGCGGCCGTCGATGCGGATGCCCTCGCGCAGCACACGGCCGCGCATGACCACCTTCGAGACGGACTTGTACGCCGCCGAGAACTGGGTGAGGACCTCGGCGTCCAGGACGCCCGCCTCCACCTTCTCGGTGAGGGCCGCCTTGACGCGGTCCTTGAGGGCGTCGTCGGCGTTCTGGCGCTCGATCTTGTCGGCGATCTGGTAGACGTTCACCAGCTCGTCGTAGGCGAGGCCGGCGACGTTGTCGTAGGACTCCTTCGAGTAGGGCAGGAACACCGGGTAGTCGGCGATCGCCTTCGCGGACTGCTGCGCGATGACGTTCTGGGCGCCGACGAGCTGGCGGATGAAGGGCTTCGCCGCCTCCAGGCCCTGTGCGACGACCTCTTCGTTCGGCTTGACGGCGCCGCCCTGGATGAGGTTCCAGCTGTGCTCGGTGGCCTCCGCCTCGACCATCATGATCGCGACGTCGCCCTCGGAGCCGTCCGCGTTGGTGAGGACGCGGCCCGCGACGGTGAGGTCGAAGACGGCCTCCTCGAGCTGCGAGGCCTTCGGGAAGGCGATCCACTGGTCGGCGTGCTGGCCGTTGCCGGGGATGAGCGCCAGGCGCACACCCGCGATCGGGCCGGAGAACGGCAGACCGGAGATCTGGGTGGAGGCGCTGGCCGCGTTGATCGCGAGAGCGTCGTAGAACTCGTCCGGGGCGATGCTCAGGACGGTGATGACGATCTGGACCTCGTTGCGGAGACCCTCGACGAACGAGGGGCGCAGCGGACGGTCGATCAGACGGCAGACGAGGATCGCCTCGGTCGAGGGGCGGCCCTCACGACGGAAGAACGAGCCGGGGATCTTGCCGGCGGCGTAGGAGCGCTCCTCCACGTCGACGGTCAGCGGGAAGAAGTCGAAGTTGTCCTTCGGGTGCTTGCTGGCGCTCGTCGCGCTCAGCAGCATCGTCTCCTCGTCGAGGTACGCGGCCACGGCGCCCTGCGCCTGCTGGGCGAGGCGTCCGGTCTCGAACCGGACGGTGCGGGTGCCGAAGCGGCCGTTGTCGAGCACGGCTTCGGCGAATTTGATTTCGGGACCTTCCAAGAGGTCTTTCTCCTTTGTTTAACGTCGCGGCCCCGTGTGGGCGCGACTCTCCAAGGAGCGAGCAGGCAGATCGACACGTCCGACGTGTACGCGGCATCCCATGCGGGTGCGTGGGCTGAGCCCGTCTGGCCATCAGTAGAAATACACGGCTGCGCTCGTCGCGCATCCGGATACCACCACCGAGGACCAGCTCCTGCCAGCCTGCTCCGGCGGCCGGCACACAGCCGACCACGAGCATCCTATCAGTCGCACCCCGCCGAGCGGCGGTCAGAGCGCCAGCGTGGCCCGCGCGGCCTCGGCGAGCGCCCGCCCGTACGCCGCGCCGTGGCCGGCGGCGTGCACCGCGAGGGGGTGCAGCTGGTGCAGCGGGATGCGCTCGCGCCAGCCCGGCCGCAGCGGGCGCGCGGCGTCGTAGCCGGCCAGCACGTCGTCCAGGAACGGGAGGCCGAAGAGCACGAGCATCCCGAGATCGGTCTCGCGGTGGCCGCCGTGCGCGGCCGGGTCGATCAGGATGGCGCCGTCGGCCGCCCAGAGCACGTTGCCGTTCCAGAGGTCGCCGTGGAGGCGCGCGGGAGGCTCGCCGTCGTCGAGCTCGCCCGAGGCGACGCGCTCCACCGCCTCCCGGATGACGGGGAGCTGGGCGGCCGTGACTCCCCCGACCTCCACCGCGATGTCGAGGTACGGCTGCACGCGGTCCCGGGCGTAGAAGCGGCCCCACGACGTCTCGTGGGCGATGGGCAGCGGGCGGCGGCCGATGTAGAGCGGGCCGTCCCAGCCGTCCGGCGGTGCGCCGAACGCGGCCGCCCCGGATGAATGCGTCGCGGCGAGCGCCGCGCCGAACGCCCGAGCGTCATCGGCGGTCGGCCGCGACTCGGCGATGCGCTCCAGCTCGATGCGGCCGGGCTCGACGGAGGCGACGCGGACGATGCGCGCGCCTCCCTCGCCCTCGGCCGCGGCGAGCCAGCGGAGACCCGCCGCCTCCGCCTCGAAGAACCGGTCTGGCGCGTCGGGGTGCTCCTTCAGGATCGTCTGCACCCGTTCCACGGTACCCGGCGTACGATCTGCGCATGGACGAGGGAGTCTCCCGGCGGGTGCGGCCGGTCGTCGGCGCATCGTGGCAGCGGGCCGAGCAGGCGCGGCTCGATCCCGAGCGGATCGTCGCTCCGCTCCTCCTCGACGGTCCGGGCCTCGAGGACGCGCGCCGCTCGCATCCCATCGCCGCGGCCCTCCCCGTCATCCGTCAGCTGCTGGTGCGGGAGGCCGAGCAGGACAGCCGCGTGGTCGTCGCCGTCGGGGACGCGCGCGGCCGGCTGCTGTGGGTCGAGGGCGATCCGGAGCTGCGCCGTCAGGCCGAGGGGATGCTGTTCGTGCCGGGCGCGGCCTGGGCGGAGGGCGACGTCGGCACCTCTGCGCCGGGGACTGCCCTGGCGATCGGGGGTGGGGTGCAGATCCGCGGGGACGAGCATTACGCGTTCGAGGTGAAGCCGTGGAGCTGCACCGCCGTGCCGGTGCGGGACCCCGAGACGGGCGAGATCATCGGGGTGCTCGACGTGACCGGAGGCGACCAGGTCGCCGCGCCGCACGTGCTGCCGATGCTGGAGGCGACCGTCGCAGCCGTCGAGCGGGAGCTGCTCATCGAGCGGTTGCGGGAGTCGAGCGCGCGCGGCCGCAGCCGTCGCGAACGACCGCGACCGGCCATCCCGTCGCTGCGGATCCTGGGCCGGGACACCGGCGAGCTCACCGGCACGAACGGCCGGTCGGGCACGCTGAGCAGCCGGCACAGCGAGCTGCTGACCCTGCTCGCCTGGCACCGCGAGGGCCTGTCCGCCGAGCGGCTCGCCGAGCTCGTCTACGGCGACGCCGCCAGCACCGTCACGCTGCGCGCCGAGATGGTGCGGCTGCGCCGGGTGCTCGCGTCGCTCGCTCCCGAGCTCGGACCTCTCGCCCGCCCGTACCGGCTCGCGGCTCCGCTCGAGACCGATATCGGCGGGGTCGTCGACCTGCAGCGGCGCGGCGCGCACCGCGCGGCGGTCGCGGCCTACGGCGGCGGCCCGCTCCCCGGATCCGCTGCGCCCGGGCTCGAGGAGCTGCGGGACGACGTCGTCGCCCGGCTGCGGGAGGCGCTGCTCGAGTCGGGCTCCGCCGACCTCCTGATCGCCTGGGGCGAGACCGAGCGCGGCGCCTTCGACGACGAGATCTGGCGCGCCGCCCTGCACGCGCTGCCGCCGCACTCCCCGCGCCGCGCGCAGGTCGTCGCGCGCCTCCTCGCCCTCGAGTCCTGACCTCGCGCCGACATTCGTGCCGAATGTCGTGATTGGCGAGTTCAACGCCCACATTCGTGACGAATGTACAGAGGGCAGGCGCGTGCAACGGGATGCAACGTTGCGCTGCGTAGCGTCGGACGCGACGGTGCGCGATGGACGCGCGCCGCGCGAGTCAAAGGAGACTTCGATGACGTTGAGCCCCGAGCAGACCGCCGCCCAGGAGGCCCAGGAGGCCGCGAAGGAATCGCCGAGCGTCTACGCGCAGCCCGGCACCGACGGGTCCGTGGTCAGCTACGCGAACCGGTACGACCACTACATCGGCGGCCGCTACGTCGCTCCCGCCGGCGGCCAGTACTTCGAGGACATCACGCCGGTGACCGGCCGTCCGTTCACCGAGATCGCCCGCGGCACGGCCGCAGACGTGGACCGCGCCGTCGAGGCCGGCTGGGCCGCCTTCCCCTCCTGGAGCACGACCTCCGTCGCCGAACGCGCCCTCATCCTCACCCGCATCGCCGACCGCATGGAGGCGAATCTCGAGCTGCTCGCCGTCGCCGAGACCTGGGAGAACGGCAAGCCGGTGCGCGAGACGCTCGCGGCCGACATCCCGCTCGCGATCGACCACTTCCGCTACTTCGCCGGAGCGATCCGGGCCCAGGAGGGCGGGATCAGCGAGATCGACCACGACACGATCGCCTACCACTTCCACGAGCCGCTGGGCGTGGTCGGGCAGATCATTCCGTGGAACTTCCCGATCCTGATGGCGACGTGGAAGCTCGCGCCCGCGCTCGCGGCCGGCAACTGCGTCGTGCTGAAGCCGGCCGAGCAGACGCCCGCCTCCATCCACGTGTGGCTGGACCTCGTGCGCGACCTGCTCCCGGACGGCGTGCTCAACATCGTGAACGGCTTCGGCTTCGAGGCCGGCGCTCCGCTCGCCTCCCACCCGCGCATCCGCAAGGTCGCGTTCACCGGAGAGACGACCACCGGGCGCCTGATCATGCAATATGCGAGCGAGAACCTCATCCCGGTCACGCTGGAGCTGGGAGGCAAGAGCCCGAACGTGTTCTTCGAGGACGTCGCCGCCGAGCACGACTCGTTCTACGACAAGGCCCTGGAGGGCTTCTCGTTCTTCGCGCTCAATCAGGGCGAGGTCTGCACCTGCCCGTCGCGCGCGCTCGTCCAGCGCTCGATCTACGACGGCTTCGTCGCCGACGGCCTGGAGCGCGTCAAGCGCATCAAGCAGGGCAACCCGCTCGACGTGTCGACGATGATCGGCGCGCAGGCGTCCAACGACCAGCTGGAGAAGATCCTGTCGTACATGGACATCGGCAAGCAGGAGGGCGCCAAACTCCTCATCGGCGGCGAGCGCGCCGACCTCGGCGGCGACCTGGCCGGCGGGTACTACGTGCAGCCGACGGTCTTCGAGGGCCAGAACTCGATGCGCATCTTCCAGGAGGAGATCTTCGGACCGGTGCTCGCGCTGACCAGCTTCAGCGACTTCGACGACGCGATCTCGATCGCCAACGACACCCTGTACGGCCTGGGCGCCGGCGTGTGGAGCCGTAACGGCGCGCAGCTCTACCGCGCGGGCCGTGCCATCGAGGCCGGCCGCGTCTGGTCGAACACCTATCACCAGTACCCGGCGCACGCGGCCTTCGGCGGCTACAAGCAGTCCGGCATCGGGCGGGAGAACCACCGCATGATGCTCGACCACTACCAGCAGACGAAGAACCTGCTCGTCTCGTACGCCGACGGCCCCATGGGCTTCTTCTAGGAGTCGCGATGACGGACCCGCACGAGACGCGGGTGGATGTCACGGCCGCCGCAGCGGACATGCTGCGGCGGCTGGCCGCCACCCACGGACCGCTCATGTTCCACCAGTCCGGCGGCTGCTGCGACGGCTCCTCGCCGATGTGCTTCCCGGTCGGGATGTTCCGGGTGGGCGCCTCCGACGTTCACCTCGGCGATCTCGACGTCGACGGGATCGACCCGGTCAGCGTCTACATGTCGGCGTCGCAGTTCGAGTACTGGAAGTACACCCACCTCACGATCGACCTGGTCGACGGCCGCGGCAGCGGTTTCTCGGTGGAGGCGCCCGAGGGCAAGCGGTTCCTGATCCGGTCCCGGATGCTCACCGACACCGAGCTCAGCGCGTTCGGGCTCGTCTGACCCGGGCGGCCGAGGCCATCAGCACGATCGCGATGCCCACGACCGTGCCCAGCGTGTTCGCCAGCAGGTCGCGCGGGTCGCTGAAACGCGCAGGCAGGAACAGCTGCACGAATTCGATGGTGAGGGTCGCGACGACGCCGAGCGCGAGCGCGAGCCACCAGTGCTCGCGGCCGAGCAGCAGCGTCAGCAGCACGCCCATCGGCACGAACATGACGATGTTCGCGCTGAACTCGACGACGTCGTAGGTCACCCAGGCCAGCAGCGGGGTGTCGGCGAACAGCGCGAGCAGCGAGGTGAGCAGGCGGTTGCCGTGCGGGTCCGGCGGGAACGGGTTCAGCGTGATCCACGCGACGACGAGCAGGTACACGGCGGTGACGGCGGCGAGGACGCGACGGGGCATCCTCCTATGCTTGCGCACATGAGCATCGCGTTCCGCATCCCGATGTCCGGTCGCTCGACGGAGGAGCGGCACCGCGTCTCCAGCCCGCTGGAGCTGCTCTTCGATCTGACCTTCGTGGTCGCGATCGCGCAGGTCGCCTCCCAGCTCGCCCACGCCGGCGAGGAGGGGCACGCGCTCGAGAAGCTCGGCCCGTACCTGATGGTGTTCTTCGCCATCTGGTGGGCGTGGATGAACTTCACCTGGTTCGCCTCCGCCTACGACACCGACGATGTGCCCTACCGGCTGATGACGCTCGTGCAGATGGGCGGCGTGCTGGTGCTCGCCGCCGGAGTGCCCGCCGCGTTCGCGCAGTCGGATTTCACGGCGATCATCGTCGGCTATCTGATCATGCGACTGGCCCTCGTCGGGCAGTGGGTCAGGGCCGCGATCGAGCACGCCGACGGCCGCACCACGGCCGTGCGGTACGCGAGCGGGGTCGCCGCGGTGCAGGTGCTGTGGGTCGCCTGGGGCTTCCTGCCGCCCGGGATGCGCCCGTGGCTCTTCCTGCTCGGCGTCGTGCTGGAGCTGTCGGTGCCGCTGTGGGCGGAGCGGACCGGGATGACCTCCTGGCACCCGCACCACATCGCGGAGCGCTACGGGCTGTTCACGATCATCGTGCTCGGCGAGTCCGTCTCGGCCTCCGCCATCGGTGTGCAGAAGGGGCTGGCCGCGCACGGCGTCTCCGCCGCCCTGGTCGCCATCGCGATCGCCGGCCTCGTGCTGCTGTTCGCCCTCTGGTGGCTGTACTTCCTCGAGCCGGCGGCCGAAGGGCTGGAGAGCAAGCGAGGGCGCTCCTTCTACTGGGGGTACGGCCACTACTTCGTGTTCGCCGCGCTGGCGGCGCTCGGCGCGGGGCTGGAGGTCGCGGTGCAGGCGGGGGCGGGGCACCACGCCGCGTCCGACGCGGCCGTCGGGTACGCGGTCGCCATCCCGGTCGCGGTGTTCCTGCTCATGCTCTACGTGCTGCACGCCCCGCTGGTGCCGGAGGTCGTCATCCGTCCGCTCAAGACCGCGGCGGCGATCATCCTCGTGCTGGTGCTCCCCCTCGCGTCGCCGCTCATCGGCCTGGTGGGTGTCGTGATCGGGATCGCCGTGGTCGCGGCCGCGCTCGTCGCGGCGACGCTGGTCGACCGGGCGATCGCCGCGCGCGCGACCATGGACGCGGGGCACGCGCCGGACGGACCCGTCGAGCCGACCGCGTAGCCGCGTCAGCCCAGGGCCGGAACGAGCGCGGCGGAGCGCGCGCGGCGCACGACGCCGAACGCGATCAGGCCCTGCGCAGCGATGTACGTGACCATGATCGCGAGATCGACCTGCGGCATCGAGAAACCGGGCAGGAACCGGTCGAGGCCGAGGAGGCTGTCCGAGACGACGAAGCAGGCGGACCCGGCGGCGATCCACGGCGAGCACGCCGACCCTGCGACGCCGAGCACGGCGAGCGTGAGCCCGTAGACCGCGAGCGGCACGAGCAGCGCGCCCGCGTGAGGCGCAAGCACGACGAGCAGCGCGACGAACCAGACCGCGTAGACGGCGGACCACCAGCGCGGACGCCCGGCGCGCATCCGGCGCACGAACAGCACGATGTACGCGATGTGACCCAGCAGGAAGAAGCCGAGCCCGATCAGGAAGCCGATCCCGGCGTCCATCAGCGACACGTCTCCCAGCCAGCCGGACAGGATGCCGAGGCCGGCCCAGAGGGCGGTGCCGGAGCGGCGGGCGGCAGGCGGGAGCGCCAGGAGCAGCGCGAACAGCAGAGCGGGCATGAGCAGCGGCTTCGTCGCGGCGACGGCCCCGTCGGCCCCGACCGCGATCGCGACGAGATGGACGATGCCGACGACGACGTACGGCAGAAACGGGAGTGCCACGACGCCGACACTAGCAACCGCCAGAGTTCACCCCGCGTTCACACGCGGCCGCCGGATCCGGCGTACTCAGGAGACCGTAACGGGAACCTGACGGAAGGCGGACGCAGATGGATGTGCTCATCACCGTCGTGCTGGTCGTCGTGATCGCCCTCGTGTTCGATTTCACGAACGGCTTCCACGACACGGCCAACGCGATGGCGACCTCGGTGGCGACCGGGGCGCTGAAACCACGGGTGGCGGTCGCCATCTCGGCCGTGCTGAACCTCGTCGGGGCGTTCCTCTCGACCGAGGTCGCCAAGACGATCTCCGGCGGCATCATCCAGGAGGGCGGATCGGGCGTCGAGATCACACCGACCCTGATCTTCGCGGGTCTGGTCGGCGCCGTGCTGTGGAACCTCACGACCTGGTACTTCGGCCTCCCGTCGAGCTCGACCCACGCCCTGTTCGGCGGGCTCATCGGCGCCGCGATCATCGGCGGCGGCCTGAACGCCGTGAACTGGGGCGTGCTGCTGACGAAGGTCGTCATCCCGGCGCTGCTCTCGCCCGCCGTCGCCGGCCTGGTGGCGCTGCTGGCCACCTACGCGGCCTACCGCATCACCGCGAACGCACGGGCGCACGGGGCGGAGGCGGGGTTCCGGCACGGACAGACCGTCTCGGCCTCGCTCGTTTCCCTGGCGCACGGCACGAACGACGCGCAGAAGACGATGGGCGTCATCACGCTGACCTTCATCGCCGCGGGCTACCAGAGCGCCGATTCCGGCCCCGAGCTGTGGGTGATCCTGGCCTGCGGACTCGCGATCGCCCTCGGCACCTACCTCGGCGGCTGGCGCATCATGCGCACCGTCGGCAAGCGCATCACCGACGTGAAGTCCCCGCAGGGTTTCGCGGCCGAGACGAGCGCCGCCGCGACCATCCTCGTGTCGTCGCACCTCGGCTTCGCGCTCTCGACGACGCAGGTCACCTCGGGCGCGGTGGTCGGCAGCGGGCTGGGCAAGAAGCTCGCCTCCGTGCACTGGGGCATCGTCGGACGGATCGCGACCGCCTGGGTCGTCACGCTGCCGGCCGCCGCGCTCGTGGGCGGTCTCGCGGCCTGGGTCGCGTCGACCAGCGTTCTCGGGCTGGTCGTGGTCGCGGTGGTCGCCCTGCTCGGCGGCCTGGGGCTCTACGCCCTGGCGCGGCGGCACCCGGTCACGCGCGAGAACGTGAACGACGTGGACGAGCAGACGCCCGACGCGCGCGCCACCGCGTCGGCGGGGACGGAGGCACGATGAACGCGACACACATCCTGCACGCCGCGGACGACCCGGGAGCCGGCCAGTTCCTCGGGGTCGACTGGGGGTCGTTCGTCGTGGTGCTCCTCGTCGCCCTCGCCGCGACGGTGGTGATCGTCTGCTTCTACGCCCTCGCGCTCCGGCTGCTGTCGCTCGGTGCTCCCCTGGACGGCTCGGACGAGCGCTCGACGGCCCCGGCCGCCGCCGCGACGTTCCACCGGCCGCCGCTCGCCACCGTCGCGGCCGTGGTGTGCATCGCCATCTGCGTCGCTGCGGTGCTCTACGGGATCTGGCTGGTCATCCCGCAGTTCCACTAGGGGTTGTCGGGAGGGCCGTGGCGCGGGATGGTGGAGTCCGACCGACCCGAGGAGCACCATGGCTGAAACGCCCGACCACGACGACGCCCGCACCGACCAGCTGACCACCGCGCCGAAGGCGACCGAGGAGGATGCCGCACCCCGCATCGAGGTCGGCGAAGGCGACGAGGGCCGCACGCGGATCGACCTCCGCGACGACTCCCCCGTGCGGCCGGGAACCGATCCCGAGCACCGCTGACCTCGCGGACGACGTCCGCGCACACAGAACGGGCCGCCACCCGAAGGTGACGGCCCGTCCCGAAGAAGTTCGCGGTGTCAGCGAAGAGCTGACATCTGCGGAGACTAGCGACGCAGTCCGAGGCGCTCGATGAGCGCACGGTAGCGGTTGATGTCGATGTCCGACAGGTAGCCCAGCAGACGACGACGCTGACCGACCAGGAGAAGCAGGCCACGACGCGAGTGGTGGTCGTGCTTGTGCTCCTTGAGGTGCTCGGTGAGATCCTTGATCCGCTTGGTCAGGATCGCGACCTGGACCTCGGGGGAACCGGTGTCACCGGGGTGGGTAGCGTACTCTTCGATGATCGCCTTCTTGATATCAGCATCCAGTGCCATAGACGGGATCCCCTTCCTGTTCGTTGCGCGGTGCCCGGGGCCTGATGCCTGGGCTCTCTTTCTCCGCGGCCGTTAGACGGCAACCTGAGGAGTCTACCAGACGGTGCCGGTGTCTCAGCCCGCCGGGCGCTCCGGCTCGAGCAGCGCGAACCCGCCTCCCTGCGGGTCGGCGACGACCGCCCAGCGCCCGACACCGGGCGCCGCGATGGGCTGCTCCAGCACCGTCCCGCCGAGGGCGACGAACCGCTCCAGCGCCTCGTCGAGCTCGGCGACGGTGAAGTAGACGAGCCAGTGCGCGGTCGTACCCTCGGGGGCCTCCGTGGCGCCCGCGACGCTCGTCGTACCGACGTCGAACAACCCGTACGGGGCGTCGCCGACGCGCATCTCGCTGACGCTCACGCCCAGCACGGAGACGTAGAAGGCGAACGACCCCTCCACCCCGTGCTCGACGAGCTCCAGCCAGTCGACGGCACCGGGCTCGTCGCGCAGCCAGGGCGAATCCTGCTCCCGCTGCCAGAGGCCGAAGACGGCACCGGCCGGGTCGGCGACGATCGCGAGCCGGACGCCGGGTGCGAGGTCGCCCGGCGGAAGCAGCACGGCCCCACCGCCGGCCGTCGCGGCCGCGGCGGACGCATCGATGTCTGCGACGGCGAAGTAGAGCGTCCACACGGACCGCTCGACACCCGCGGGGAGCGGACCGATCGCGGTGACGGGGATGCCGCGAAGGGTCGCGATGGAGTAGCCGCCGGTCTCGGCGGCGGCGTCGGGCGCATCCCACCCGAAGAAGGCGCGGTAGAACGCGACGGCGCCCGGCTGGTCGGACGACTGGAGGTCGACCCAGATCGGCGTGCCAGGCGGGAAGCTCTCGATGGTCGTCATGCGCACACGGTACCGCCGCGCGGGTGGACGTGGGGAGCCCGTCGCGGTCCTAGAGCGGCGCGATCCCCCGGAGTAGCGTCCTGACCATGAAGGCATTGCAATATCGCGAGATCGGCTCCCGTCCCGTCGTCGTCGAGGTCCCCGATCCGGAGGTCGGGCCCGGCCAGGTCCTGCTGAAGGTCACCGCCGCCGGGGTGTGCCACTCGGACGAGTTCATCATGGGCCTCCCCGCCGAACAGTACGTCTACGGCCTGCCCCTCACCCTCGGGCACGAGGGCGCCGGGATCGTGGAGGCCGTGGGCGCCGGCGTCACGGGCGTGCACCCCGGCGACGCGGTCGCGGTGTACGGGCCGTGGGGCTGTGGACGCTGCCACATGTGCGCCCAGGGCAAGGAGAACTACTGCCTCAACGCCCAGGCGGAGGAGATCCGGCCGCCCGGGCTCGGAGCGCCCGGCTCGATGGCGGAGTACATGATCGTCGACAGCGAGCGCCACCTGGTGCCGCTCGACGGCCTCGACCCGGTGAAGAACGTCTCGCTCACCGACGCCGGCCTCACGCCGTACCACGCCATCAAGAACTCGCTGCCGAAGCTCGGAGCCGGCACGACGGCCGTCGTGATCGGGACGGGCGGCCTCGGCCACGTGGGCATCCAGATCCTGCGCGCCATCAGCGGGGCGACCGTCATCGCGCTCGACGTCAACCAGGAGAAGCTCGACCTCGCGACCGCGGTCGGCGCGCACCGCACGTTCCTGTCGAACCCGGACGCGGTCGCTTCGGTGAAGGAGCTGACCGGAGGGCGCGGCGCGGACGCGGTCTTCGACTTCGTCGGCGTGCAGCCCACGGTCGAGCTCGCCGGCGCGATGGCGGCGGCGGAGGGAGACGTCACCATCGTCGGGATCGGTGGCGGAGCACTCGCGGTCGGCTTCGGCCGCATCGCGTACGACGTGGCGGTGCGCACGCCGTACTGGGGCTCGCGCGCCGAGCTGATCGAGGTGCTGGACCTGGCGCGCGCCGGGCAGGTGGAGGTCGAGATCGAGACGTACTCGCTCGACGAGGCCCCGACGGCGTACGAGCGCCTGCACGAGGGGAAGATCCGCGGGCGCGCGGTCATCCTCCCGAACGGCTGAGGCCGAGCCGGAACGAGCCGCGGGTCAGAACCCGCGCAGCAGCTCGTCGAGGGCGGCCACCGCGATCGCAGCGGGGTCGCCCTCGTCGTTGCGCGCCCACCAGATCAGCGCCGAGAAGTTGGCGGAGCCGAGGGCGCCCGCGAGCACCTGCACCCGCAGGCCGTCGACGGGCTCGCCGAGCCGGCGCGCGAGGAATGCCGCGACCATCCCCTGGTCGGCGCTCAGCCGCGCGAGGCCGAACGCGATGAGCGCCGGGTCGGAACCGAGCAGGCGCAGTCGCCGGCGGGTCGCCTCCACGGCGTCGGGGGCGAGGTCGAGGGAGGCGGTGATCGCGCGGGCCAGCGCATCCCGTACCGGCTCGTCGTCGGGCGCCGTCTCGAGCACGGCGTTCATCCGCTCGACGACCGGCTCCATCCCGCCCCACACCAGGGCGGGCTTGCTCGGGAAGTAGCGGAAGAGGGTGCGCCGGCCGATGCCCGAGAGCTCGGCGATGTCGTCCATGGTCGTCGCCTCGTAGCCGTGCTCGTCGAAGTGCCGCAGGGCGAGGAGCGCGACGCTCTCCGGGTCGACGTCGGCGGGACGCCCGCGGCGGCGGGGAGCGGGATCGGCTGTCGGCGAACTCATGGGTTCCATTATGGCACCGAGTGCTATAAATAGGTCGACGCCCGGTGCGGGCGTCGCAGGTTCCGTCGAGGAAGACCCGAGGAGAGAACACCATGAGCACCACCACGCCCGGCCGTTTCGCCGGCAAGACCGCCATCGTCACGGGAGCCGGCTCCGGCATCGGCAAGGCCACCGCGCTGCGCCTCGCGTCCGAAGGCGCCCGCGTCATCGGCAGCGACATCTCGGCCGAGCGGCTCGCCGCGCTGGTCGACGAGAACCCCGGCCTCGAGATCGCCACCGTGGCGGGCGACGTCTCCAGCGAGGACACCATCGCGAAGCTGCTGGAGGCCGCGGGCGGCCGGGTCGACGCCCTCGCGAACGTCGCCGGCATCATGGACGGCTTCCTGCCGCCGGCCGAGGTCGACGACGCCACCTGGGACCGCGTGTTCACCGTGAACGTCACGGCGATCATGCGCCTCAGCCGCGCCGTCCTGCCGCTCATGGTCGAGGCGGGTTCCGGCTCGATCGTGAACGTCTCGTCCGAGGCGGGCCTGCGCGGCTCCGCCGCCGGTGCGGCGTACACGGCCTCCAAGCACGCCGTCATCGGCCTGACCAAGAGCACCAGCGTGTTCTACGCACCGAAGGGCGTGCGTGCGAACGCCGTCGCCCCCGGCGGCGTCGCGACCAACGTCGAGGGCACCATGCGCTCCGCGTGGGCCGGCGAGCGCCTCGGACCGCTGCTGCAGACGGTCGTCCCGCCGGTCGCGCAGGCGGAGCAGCTCGCCGCCTCCATCACCTGGCTGCTGAGCGACGACTCGGCCAACGTCACCGGCGCCGTGCTCGCCTCGGACGGCGGCTGGTCCGCGATCTGATCCCGGCGCCAGGCGCCCGGAGTCCGGACGCGCGGTTCACGGCCGCGGCTGCTCGCGCGACACCGCGTCGGCGAGCAGCCGCAGGCCGTCCGGGATGTCCTCGGCTGAGATCGCCCCGAAGCCGAGCAGCAGCCCCTCCCTCCGCTCGCCCGCACTGAATCGCGGGAGCGGCTGCACCGCGACGCCCGCCGTCGCGGCACGGGCCGCGACGCGATCGGAGTCGAAGCCCGGCCCGCGGGGACGCAGCGCCAGGTGCAGACCGGCGACCGACGGGACGACCACCAGGCGATCGCCCAGCACGCGCCCCGCCTCCTCCACCACGATCCGCTGCCTCCCCTCGTAGACCCGGGTCGCCTGGCGCACGTGCCGCGCGAATCCCCCGGAGTCGAGGAAGCGCGCCATGGCGTGCTGCGAGACCGGCTCGCCGTGCCAGTCGGTCAGGCGCTTCGCGTCGCGCAGGGCCGGGAGCAGCGAGGGCGGCGCCACGAGGAAGCCGAGCCGGAGGGTCGCGAGCATCGTCTTCGAGAACGTGCCGACGTAGACCACGCGGCCGTCCGCGTCGAGACGCTGCAGCGGATCGAGCGGCCGCGAACGGAAGCGGTACTCGCTGTCGTAGTCGTCCTCCACGATCACCGCGTCGTGCCGTGCGGCCCACTCCAGCAGCGCGACCCGGCGGTCGATCGGGAGCACGCCGCCCAGCGGGAACTGGTGCGACGGCGTCACGTAGACCAGGCGCGCCGGGGGCAGGAGGTCCACCCGCAGCCCGTCGTCGTCCACGGGCACCGACACGACCCGGGCGCCCATCGTCTCGAACAGCTGCCGCACCGGAGGGTAGCCGGGATCCTCGACCGCGACGGTGTCTCCGGGCCGGAGCACGACCCTCCCGATCAGGTCGAACGCCTGCTGCGCGCCGCTGGTCACCAGCACGTCGTCGGGATCGGCGACGACCGAGCGGGCCAGCCCCAGGTGCCGCGCGATGCCGGATCGAAGCCGCTCGGCCCCGGCGGGGTCGCCGTAGTGCGCCGTGCGCAGGAGCCGCCCGCGCAGCTCGGCGTCGACGTAGCGCCGCCAGTCCGCGAGCGGGAAGAGCGCGGGGTCGGGGGTCCCCACGCCGAAGTCGTAGGCGACGGGATGCGGTTCGCTCCAGAGCGGGTCGGCGCGCCCTTGCCAGGCCGGAGCCGGGAGGGCGGCTCCCGGGGTGGACCGACGGATGCCCGGAGCACCCGTGACCGCCGCCACGAAGGTCCCGGACCCGACGCGCGAGACGAGGTACCCCTCCGCCGTGAGGCGCTCGTACGCCGTGGTCACCGTCGCGCGGGCGACCTCCAGCCGCGCGGCGAGCTCCCGCGTCGGGGGCACTCGCTCCCCCGGGCGCAGGCGGCCGTCGAGGACGGCGTCGCGGAGGGCGCGGTAGATCCGGTCGGCGCGGTCGCCCCGTCCCTCCAGCGCCACGTGCAGTTCCATCGCGCCTCCAGGAGTCGGTCTGTCGAAAATCGGTCTGTTCGCAATCGCTCGAATTGGAACTTACACCGAACCAATGCCGCTCCTAGCGTGGAGGCATGACAGAACGGATCCAGATATCCTCCCTCGCCCGCGAGGGCTACCGCGCGGTCGTCGCGCTCGACAGCTACGTCGGCGAGCACGTCGATGCCCCGCTCGGCGACCTCATCAAGCTGCGCGCCTCGCAGCTCAACGGCTGCACCTTCTGCGTCGACATGCACTCGGTCGACCTGCAGGGCGGCGGTTACCCGCTCCGCAAGGTGTTCGCGGTCTCCGCCTGGCGCGAGTCGACCTGGTTCACGGAGCGCGAGCGGACCGCCCTGGAGCTGACGGAGGCCGTGACCCTGATCCACGACGGCGGCGTCTCCGACGAGCTCTACGACCGGGCGCTGGCCGAGTTCGGCGACGAAGCGCTCGCGAACCTGATCCTCGCGATCGGCACCATCAACATCTGGAACCGCATCGCCATCCCGACCCACATGCACCCGCCGGCGCTCTGAGTCGTCCGATCGATCCCACACCCCGAACGACGAAGCGCTCCCTGCGGCCATGCCGAGGGAGCGCTTCGTGCCGTGCGGTCGGATCAGCTGACGCCGAGCAGGTCGATGACGAAGATGAGGGTCTTGCCCGAGAGCGGGTGACCGCCGCCGGCCGGACCGTACGCGAGCGCCGGCGGGACGGTGAGCTTGCGGCGACCGCCGACCTTCATGCCCGGGATGCCCTCCTGCCAGCCCTTGATGAGGTTGTTGAGCGGGAAGTTGATGGACTGCCCGCGGCTCCACGAGGAGTCGAACTCCTCGCCGGTCTCGTACTCCACGCCGAGGTAGTGCACGTCGACCTTGGCGCCGGGCGTCGCCTCGGCGCCGGTGCCCTCGACGATGTCGACGATCTCGAGCGTCGCCGGAGCCGGGCCCTCGGGCGCGTCGACTTCGGGCTTCTGGTTGGTGTTCTCTGCCATGTGCTCCATCCAACCGGTGACGGAGCACCGCGTCAAAGCCCGTTCGCTCTGCGCGCAGTCGGTCTGCGCGCGAGAAAGGTCTTGCGGTTCTCGCCGTGGAGGGGCACCCTAGTCGTATAACTCGACGTCCCGGGAGCGTTGCAGGCATCGCCGCACCACCGGGCGTCGAGTCTGTTAACGGCCCTGTCTCTGTCGACGGCCCTGTCGAGCTCGGCCCTAGCCGAACACCTTGCCGGGGTTGAGGATGCCGAGCGGGTCGAAGACCGACTTGAGCTTCACCTGGAGCTCGTACGAGTCCGGGCCGAGCTCGTCGGCCAGCCAGCGCCGCTTCAGCACGCCGACGCCATGCTCGCCGGTCAGTGTGCCGCCGAGCTCGACGGCCGTGCGGAACAGATCGCCCGCGGCCTCCCAGACCGCTGCCGGAGCCTCCTCCCCCTCGTAGACGAAGTTGGGGTGGAGGTTGCCGTCCCCGGCGTGCGCGACCGTCGGGATCGGGATGCCGTACCGCTGCGAGATGCTCTCGATGGCTGCGAACATCTCGGGCATGCGCGAGCGTGGCACCGCGATGTCCTCGATGAGCACCTCGCCGCTCCCGGCGAGCGCCGGATGGAAGGCGCGGCGGATGGCCAGCAGCCGCTCGCCCTCCGCGGTGTCGGCGGCGACGCTCACCGTGCCGCCGCTCTCAGCGATCAGGGCGCCGGCGGCCATCGCATCGGCGCCCGCCGACGGGCCGTCGAACTGCACGAGGAGGAAGCTGCCGCCGCCCGTCGTGCCGAAGGCGTCGGCGATCGTCTGCTCGCCGAGGTACGCGGAGATGCGTTCGAGCGCCGGGCCGTCGATCAGCTCCATCACCGCCGGGCGCAGCCGGGCGGCGGAGACCCGGGCGGCCGCCGCGGCCGCGGTGCGGACATCCGGGAAGATCGCCCCGAGGGTCCGCGGCTCCCCCGCCGGGATCGGGAGCAGGCGCACGGTCGCCCCGACGATCACGCCGAGCGTGCCCTCCGAGCCGACGAAGAGGGCCGTGAGGTCGAACCCCGTCACGCCCTTCACCGTCCGGTGGCCCGTCCGGATGAGCCGGCCGTCGGCCAGCACGACGTCGAGCGCCAGCACCGCCTCCCGGGTCACGCCGTACTTCGCGCAGAGCAGGCCGCCCGCGTTGGTGGCGATGTTGCCGCCGATGGTCGAGATCGCCCGACTCGCCGGGTCGGGCGCGAAGAACAGCCCGTACGGCTCGAGCGCATCGTTCAGGTCGGAGTTCACGACGCCGGGCTCGACCACGGCGAGCTGGTCCTCGGCGGAGATCTCGACGATGCGGTCCATCCCCGCGACCGAGAGCACGATCGCGCCGTCCGTGCCGTTGGCTCCGCCGGCCAGCCCCGTCCCGGCACCGCGCGGGACGACGGGGATGCGGAACTCGCTCGCCGCGCGCAGGGTCGCCTGCACGTGCTCCACCCGGGTCGCGTTCACGAGCGCGAGCGGCGCGCCGTCGGCGATCCAGCCGGAGCGGTCGGTGCGCACCGCGTCGAGGAGCACGGGATCCGTCGTGAGAACACCCGCCGCGATCGCCTCGTCGCCGAGGGCCGCGGTCAGCCAGTCGAGTACGTCCATCCGCCCAGGCTAGCGACGGCGGCGGGTGCGGCCGATCACTCATGTCCGTTTTCCGCTATCCGATGTCGGCGGCGCGTGTCAGGCTGAGGCCATGGCACGCACCACCGGCCCCACCTCCGACCCCCTCGAGGACCCCGTCTTCGCCGAGCGCTACCGCGCGATGAACGCGCGCGACACCCGTTTCGACGGCCAGTTCATCACCGGGGTCCACTCCACCGGCATCTACTGCCGCCCCAGCTGCCCCGCCGTCAGCCCGAAGCCGGGCAACGTGACCTTCTACCTCACCGCAGCCGCCGCACACGAGGCCGGGCTGCGCGCGTGCAAGCGCTGCCTCCCCGACGCCGTGCCCGGCTCACCGGAATGGAACATGCGCGACGACCTCGCGGCGCGCGCCATGCGCCTGATCTCCGACGGCACGGTGGAGCGGGAGGGCGTCCCCGGCCTCGCGCACCGGCTCGGCTACACGCCGCGCCACCTCGGGCGCGTGCTCACGGCCGAGCTCGGCGCCGGACCGCTCGCCCTGGCCCGTGCGCATCGCGCGCAGACGGCGCGGCTGCTCCTGACCGGCACCGATCTCCCGATCACCGATGTGGCGTTCGCCGCGGGATTCACGAGCGTCCGCCAGTTCAACGAGACGATCGCCGAGATCTACCGCACCACGCCCGGCGGCATCCGCGCGGCGGCCCGCCGCCCGGCAGCGGCCGCCCAGACCGAGGCGGGCGCGGCGACGCTGAGCCTGCGGCTCCCGGCCCGCGCACCGTTCGACGGGGCCTCCCTCCTCGCCTTCCTCTCGGCACGCTCCGTGGCGGGGATGGAGTCGGGAGGCGACACCTCCTACTCCCGCGCACTGCGCCTTCCGCACGGCCCGGCCGTCGTGCGGCTCGCCCTCATCGGCACCGCCGAGGCACCGGCCGTCCAGTGCGATGCGACCCTCGCCGATGTCGCCGACCTGGCGCCGCTGGTGGCTCGGGTGCGGCGCCTGCTCGACCTCGACGCGGACGCCGCCGCGATCGACGCCGCGCTCTCGGCGGATCCGGCTCTCGCCGCGAGCGTCCGCTCCGCCCCGGGCCTGCGCGTGCCCGGCGCGGTCGACGCCGAGGAGATCGTCTTCCGCGCCCTCATCGGCCAGCAGGTCTCGGTGCCGGCCGCCCGCACCGCGCTGACCCGGCTCACCGACGCGCTCGGGGAGCCCATCGATCTCGGCGGCTTCACCCGCCTTTTCCCCACCGCGGCCGCGATCGCCGAGCGCGGCCACGAGGTGCTGCGCGGTCCGGCTCGCCGCGTGGAGGCGATCATCGGCGTCGCCCGCGCCCTCGCGGACGGCTCGCTGCACGTCGACGTCGGCGAGTCCCGCGACGATCTGGAGGCGCGCCTCCTCGCCCTGCCCGGCATCGGCCCGTGGACCGCCGGCTACATCGCCCTGCGCGTGCTCGGCAGCCCGGACATCCTGCTCACCGGCGATCTCGCCCTGCGGCAGGGCGCCGCCCGGCTCGGTCTGCCCGGCGAGGCGCGAGCCCTCGCGGCGTACGGCGCCCGCTGGGCCCCGTGGCGCAGCTACGCCGGAATGCACCTCTGGCGGTCGAGCAAAGCGTAGGATCGCATCACAACCGGTCGGACGAGGTGGGAGGGGTGACGCCAGAAGTGCCCACGATCACCGTCGTCATCCCGGCCCTCGACGACGCGGAGATGCTCCGGCGCAGCCTCGGCGACCTCGCGACGCAGCTGCGTCCGGCCGACGAGATCATCGTCGTCGACAACGGCAGCACCGACGACACGGCGGCCGTGGCCCGCGCCGCCGGCGCCCGCGTCCTGGAGCAGCCCGTGCGCGGCATCTGGCCCGCGGCCGCTACCGGCTACGACGCGGCCACCGGCGACATCATCGCCCGCATCGACGCCGACTCCCGCCCGCCCGTCGACTGGCTCCTGCACATCGAGGCCGAGTTCGTGGACGCCCCCGAGATCGGCGTGCTCACCGGCCCGGGCGTCTTCTACGACGGCAACCCGTTCGTCGCCGGCCTCGGCCAGGTGCTCTACATCGGCGGCTACTTCTGGTCGATGGAGATCTGGCTCGGGCATCCCCCGATCTTCGGCTCCAACTTCGCCATGCGCCGGGAGGTCTGGGCCGACGCTCGCAGCCGCGTCCACCGCGACCTCCGCGAGGTGCACGACGACCTCGATCTCGCCTTCCACCTCGACCCCGGCGTGATCGTGCGCTACGACGAGCGGCTCACGGTCGGGATCTCGGCGCGCCCGTTCTCGACCTGGCACGGTTTCGGCCGGCGGCTCTCCTGGGCGTTCGGGACGCTGTGGATGCACCTGCCGGAGGAGTCGCCGTGGCGGCGGCGCGCTGCCCGCCGCCGCTGGCGCGAGGAGCACGCGGAGGACGCGACCGGCGCGGTGGCCTGAACGCTCTCTCACGTTCGACACCGCGTCGACCGGACAGCCTTCGAACCGACTGCCTGTCGAGTACCGCGGCCCCCTCCTCCCCGATAGGTTGGAGGGTGTGAGATTCTCGCACCTCAGCACCACCCCCGACGCGACGCCGCGCCTGGCCGCCGTCGTGGCCGACGGCGCCCTCTTCCTCGACGAGGTCATGCCCGACGCCCCGCGCGACCTCCAGGACCTCATCGAACGCGGGGAGGGCGCCCTCGAGCAGGTGCGCTCCATCGTCGACGAAGCGGTCGCGACCGGTCGTCCGCTCGCCCCGGTGACGGAGCTGCGGCACGCCTCGGCCGTGCTGCGACCCCCGCAGGTCATCGCGATCGGCGCCAACTACGCGGCCCACGCCTCGGAGCTCAAGCTGCGCAGCGAGAAGGCGGCGACCGTGTTCTCGCTCTGGCCGAACTCGCTCGCCGGGCACGGCGGCACCACCTCCTGGCCCGAGGACCTCACCACGCAGGTGGATTACGAGGCCGAGCTCGGCGTGATCATCGGGCGCCCGGCGCGCAACGTCTCCGCCCGCGACGCCCTCGACTACGTGTGGGGGTACACCGTGGTCAACGACATCACGGCGCGCGACCTCCAGTTCTCCGAGGCGCAGTGGTCGCGCTGCAAGTCGTTCGACGGCTTCACCCCCAACGGGCCCGTCGTCGTCACCGCCGACGAGGTCGCCGACCCGCAGGATCTGTGGCTCACCACCAATGTCGACGGCACCATCCTGCAGGACGCCTCGACGGCCGACATGGTGCGCTCGGTGGCGCAGATCATCGAGTTCCTCTCGCACTCCGCGACCATCCAGCCGGGCACCCTGATCTCGACCGGCAGCCCGGGCGGCGCCGGCTACTCGCGCACGCCCCCGGTGTTCCTCCGCGACAAGTCCACCGTGACCGTCTCCATCGGCGGGATCGGCTACCTGACGACCTACTGCCGCGTCACGTGACGCGGTGACTGCAATCACGCCCGCCGTCGGCTAGCGTGAATGCATGTCCATCGGAGAGCGCCGGCCCGGCATCACGGGAGACGGCGGCGAGGCCGCACGTCTCGACGCCGCTCTGCCTGACATCGACTGGTCGATCGCGCCCGTCGGCACGGTCTTCTCGCGCTTCGCCGCGCCCAGTGGTGAGCTGGCGGTCGCCTCCCTCGGCGACCCGGCGGACCCGCGCGTCGTCATGGTGCCGGGAGCGACCGGGTCGAAGGAGGACTTCTACCTCCTCGCCCCCATCCTGGTCGCCGCCGGCTACTACGTGCAGAGCTACGACCTCGCCGGGCAGTACGAGTCGGCTGACGCCGGGCCTCCCCCGGGCGGTCACTACACGTACGACCTGCTGGTCTCGGACTTCGTCGCGTTCCTCCTCGACGGCGGCGCGGCGCACGTGCTCGGTTACTCCTTCGCCGGCATCGTGGCGCAGCTCGCGCTGGTCGAGCATCCCGAGCTGTTCCGCTCCCTCACGCTGCTGACGACGCCGCCGGAGCCGGGGCAGGCCTTCCGCGGCGTGCGGGTGATCGGCTGGCTCAGCTGGCTCCTGAACGGGCACCAGGGCGCGGGGCTGATGATCTGGGGCATCGTCACGAACAAGAACAAGGTCCCGCCCAGCCGTCTCGCCTTCGTGCGCTCCCGCTTCGACCTGACGCGGCGGTCCAGCGTGGATGACATGGTCGGCCTGATGAAGCGCGTGCCGGACGTGCGCGCCCGCGTCGCCGCGAGCGGCATCCCGGTGCTGGTGGCAACGGGCGACCACGACCTGTGGCCGACGCCTCTCCACGCCGCGAACGCGGACGCACTCGGCGCACGCCTCGCCGTCTACCGCACCGGGCACAGCCCGTGCGAGACGGCGCCCCACCAGCTCGGGCGCGACATGATCGCCCTGTTCCGCGAGGCGGACGCGCGCGCCTGAGCGCCCGGGCGCTAGTCCGTCGCCGCCTCCACGTCGATCACCGGGATGGCCGTGGTGACGGTCTCCAGTCCGCTCAGGCGGGCCGGCGAGAGCAGGCGGGTGACCTCCTCGCGGCTCATCAGCTTCGCGTCCACCACGAGGTCGGCCACGTTGTGGCCGGTCAGCAGCGCCGACTTGGCGAGGGCGGCCGCGGCCGCGTAGCCGATGTGCGGGGTGAGTGCGGTGATGACGCCGACCGACGAGCCGACCATCGCGCCGAGCCGCTCCACGTTGGCCGTGATGCCGTCGACGCAGTTGACGCGCAGGGTGTGGAAGGCCTGCGTCATCCACGTGATGCTCTGCAGCAGCGAATGGGCGATGACGGGCTCGAACGCGTTGAGCTGCAGCTGACCCCCCTCGGCCGCCATCGTGACGGTGACGTCGGCGCCGGCGACGGAGAAGGCCACCTGGTTGACGACCTCCGGGATGACCGGGTTGACCTTGCCCGGCATGATGCTGGACCCGGCCTGGCGCGGCGGGAGGTTGATCTCGCCCAGCCCCGCCTGCGGGCCCGAGGAGAGCAGCCGGAGGTCATTGCAGATCTTCGAGAGCTTGATCGCGCTGCGCTTGAGCGAGCCGGAGAACGACATGAACGCGCCCGCGTCGCTGGTCGACTCGATCAGGTCGGGCGCGGATTCGAGGTTGAGACCGGTGATCGCGTTGAGATGGCGCACCGCGGCGGCCGCGTATCCCGGGTCGGCCGTGATACCGGTGCCGATGGCGGTCGCACCGAGGTTGATCTCGGCGAGCAGCCACTTGGTCTCGGTGAGACGCGCGTGGTCCTCCGTGAGCGTGGTGGCGAAGCCGTGGAACTCCTGGCCGAGGGTCATCGGGACGGCATCCTGCAGCTGGGTGCGGCCTACCTTCAGGATGTGCCGGAACTCCTCCCCCTTGCTCGCGAACGAGTCGCGCAGCAGGGCCAGCTGGTCGAGGAGATGGGCGAGAGCGAACGTGAGCGCGATCTTGATCGCCGTCGGGTACGTGTCGTTCGTGCTCTGGCTGCGGTTGACGTCGTCGATCGGGCTGAGCGTCGCGTAGTCGCCCTTCGGCCGGCCGTCGAGCTCGAGCGCGACGTTGGCGATGACCTCGTTGGCGTTCATGTTCGTCGACGTGCCGGCACCGCCCTGCATGACGCCGACCACGAACTGGTCGTGGAAGCGGCCGTCGATGATGAGCTGGCAGGCGCGGTCGATCAGGTCGGCCTTGTGCGGCTCCAGGACGCCGATCTCGAGGTTGGCGCGAGCGGCCGCCTGCTTGACGCTGGCGAGCGCGACGATCAGATCGGGGTAGACCGAGATCGGTCGCTTGGCGATGGAGAAGTTCTCGAGCGCACGGGAGGTGTGCACGCCCCAGTAGGCGTCGGCCGGGATCTCACGGCTGCCGAGCGAGTCGGTCTCGGTGCGGGTCGGCCCGGTCGCCGCGCTCGGATCGGGCACGTCGGACACGTTCTCCGAGGCGTCGACGATCGACGCCGGGATCACGGGAACGGGCTGGGTCTGGGGATCATCCATCATGGTTGGCGGGTTCACGGTTGGCACCGTTGCCTCTCGTTGTGCGGTTGGCTCGCCGGACGGACCGGCGCGGGGGTGTCGGCCGTTCGTGGCCGCCGACAGCACCAACCTACCGCGGGGCCCTGGAGGCGCGGTGGACGATCCGTCTCGAATCCGAGACACCGCCGAGCGAGCTGCTCGTGCGTGCCCGCTCGGCCGGCCGCTCAGCCCAGCTTGCGCAGGAGGCCGCGGGCGAAGCGGTCCTTGCCCTCCGTGTACGGCGGGTAGATCAGCTTCATCGTGTCGGGTGCGAGCGGCTTGCTCAGCACGGCCTTCTCGTGACTGAAGACCCGCAGCGACCGCTCGCCGTGATAGGCGCCGGCCCCGCTCTCCCCCACGCCGCCGAACGGCAGTCCGCCGACGGCGAGGTGCGCCGCCGGGACCCCGAAGCCCACCGCTCCGGAGCTCGTCTCGGTCAGGATGCGGCGGCGCACGGCGGCGCGCTCGGTGAAGGCGTAGAGCGCGAGCGGCTTGTCGCCCGCCCGGATGAAGCGGATCGCGTCGTCGAGGCCGGTCACCGGCACGATCGGGAGGATGGGGCCGAAGATCTCCTCCGCCATCACGGCGGCGTCGCGCGGCACGTCGGTGAGCACCGTCGGGGCGAGATAACGGCTCGCCGCATCCTGACCGCCTCCGACCGCCGTGGTCCCGGCGCCGTCGAGGAGGCCGGCCAGCCGCGTGAACTGGCGGTCGTCGACGATGCGCCCGTAGTCGGGGCTCTGCGCCGGGTCGTCGCCGTACAGCTCGCGGATCGCGACGCGCAGCGCGTCGGCCAGCCGCGCGGCGACCGACGACGTCGCGAGGACGTAGTCGGGGGCGACGCAGGTCTGCCCGGCGTTCATGAACTTGCCCCAGGCGATGCGGCGCGCGGCGGCCGCGATGTCGACCGAGTCGTCGACGTAGACCGGCGACTTGCCGCCGAGCTCGAGGGTGACCGGCGTGAGGTGCTCGACGGCCGCGGCGGCCACGATGCGGCCGACCCGGCCGTTCCCGGTGAAGAAGATGTGGTCCCAGCGGAGCGCGAGCAGCTCGGTCGTCTCGGGCACCGCACCCTCCACGACCGCGACCGCCCGCGTGTCCAGGTACTGCGGGATGAGACGCGCCATCGCGGCGGAGGTGGCCGGAGCGAGCTCCGACGGCTTCAGCACGACCGCGTTCCCGGCCGCCAGCGCCCCGACGAGCGGGGCGAGCAGCAGCTGCACCGGGTAGTTCCAGGGCGCGATGACGAGCACGACGCCGACCGGCTCCAGCATCGTGAAGGCCTTTCCGGGGAGCAGGGCCCCGGGAACGCCCACGCGCTTCGGCCGCAGCCAGCGGCGCAGGTTGCGGAGCATGTGGTCGATCTCGCCGACGACGAAGCCGATCTCGGCGATCTGCGACTCCGTCGGGTTCTTCGCGAGGTCGGCGAGGAGCGCGTCCTCCAGCTCCGCGGCACGCTCGGTGAGCAGTCTCCGGAGGGCGCGCAGCTGCGCCACCCGCCAGGCGAGGGGCGTGGTCGCCCCGCTGTCGAAGGTCGTGCGCAGAGCGTCGGCGGTCTGCCCGATGGCGGTGAGCCCAGTGGTCATGCGCCCATCCTACGGACGAGGGCGGTACTCCAGGTCGAAGATCGCGTGGCCCAGCTTCTCTCCGCGCCGCTCGAACTTCGTGACGGGGCGGTCCTCCGGGCGCGGGACGAAGTGCGCGTCACCCGCGACGTTCACCAGCGCGGGCTCGGCGTCGAGCACCTCGAGCATGTGCTCGGCGTACGGTTCCCAGTCGGTCGCGAGCCGCAGCACGCCGTCGGACGAGAGCGCCGGGAGGATGATCTTCACGACGTCCGGCTGCACGAGCCGCCGGCGGTGGTGGCGCACCTTCGGCCACGGGTCGGGGAAGAAGATCAGCACCTCCGCCACGCTGCCCGCGGCGAGCCCGGTGTGGAACACCTCCACCGCGTCGTGCCGCACCACCCGGATGTTCGTGAGCCCGCGGTCGCGCATCCCGGCGAGCACACGACCGACACCGGCACCGTGCACTTCCACGCCGAGGAAGTCGCGCTCGGGATGCCGCTCGGCGAGGGTGAGCAGGTTCTCACCGTTGCCGAAGCCGATCTCGACCGTGCGCGGCGCCGTGCGGCCGAAGATCGCGTCCAGGTCGAGGGGCGAGCCGTCGAAGTCCACGCCGTAGTCGGGCCAGAGCTCGTCGATCGCGCGCTGCTGCGCTTCGGTCTTCCGTCCGCGCACGACGTAGCTGTGCGGGCGGACGAGGTGAGGCTGTTCCATCCGTCCATTCTCTCAGGCGATGAGCGCCGCCCTGATCAGAGCGCCTCCCGCGTCAGAGGAAGGCGAACGGCAGGAAGGTCAGGCCGAGGCCGATGCCGGCGAGCGCGAGCACGAGGCCGAGGAGGACACCGAACAGCATGAGCGCGTTCAGCACGATCCCCCAGACGGCGAAGGTCCGGCCGAGCGGTTCGCGGCCGAGCGCGATGATGCCGACGACCAGGCCCGCGATCGGGGCGACGAAGGTCCAGCCGAACACGATCGAGGCGAGGCCGAGCACGAAGCTCGTGACGCTGAGGGTGCGGTAGTCCGCCGAGTTGGTCGGGGCCGCGGTCTGCGGGTAAGCGTGCGGGGAACTCGGGCTCTGCGTGTCCGTGCTGGTCATGCGTCCAGTCAAGCGGGCGGCGTGTTTCGCCGGTATCGGGGAAACCCCCGGATCCGGCTCGGGGGTTTCCCCGAGCCGGATCGCGCGACGCCGCCTAGTGCGGGAGGAACGCCTCGATCGGTCCGCGGGCGAAGTAGATCAGGAAGCCGGCGGCCACGACCCACAGCAGCGGGCTGATCTCGCGGGCTTTGCCCGACAGCGACCGGACCAGCACCCAGCTGATGAAGCCGACGCCGATGCCATTGGCGATCGAGTAGGTCAGCGGCATGACGATGATCGTCAGGAACACCGGCAGCACGCTCGAGAACTCGCTGAAGTCGATGTGGCGGATCTGCACGACCATGAGCGCACCGACGATGACGAGCGCCGCGGCCGCGACCTCCAGCGGGACTACCTGGGTCAGCGGGGTGAAGAACATCGCGAGCAGGAAGAGCACACCGGTGATGACCGATGCGAAACCGGTCCGGGCGCCCTCGCCGATGCCCGACGCGGACTCGACGAACACCGTGTTGGACGACGAGGAGGTCGCACCGCCGACCACCGCACCGACGCCCTCCACGATGAGCGCGGGCTGCAGGCGCGGGAACGTGCCGTCCTCCTTCGCCAGCCCGGCGCTGCGCGCGAGGCCCGTCATCGACCCCATGGCGTCGAAGAAGTTCGTGAAGACGAGGGTGAAGACCAGCATGATCGCGGCCAGCGCGCCGATGCGGCCGAAGGAGCCGAAGATGTCGACCTGGCCGACGAGGCCCAGGTTCGGCAGCGAGACGAGGGAGCTCGGGAGCTGCGGGACCGTGAGGTTCCAGCCGCCGGCGTTCTTGCCGCCCATCGACGGGCCGACCGGCCAGATGGCCTCCACGATGATCGCGACGACGGTGGCCGCGACGATGCCGATGAGCAGGGCGCCCTTGACCTTGCGGGCCATGAGCACGCCCATGATCACGAGGGCGAGCAGGAAGATCAGGGTCGGGACGGTCGCGATGGAGCCCGCCTCGCCGAGCTGCACGGGCGGCGACGACATGTTCGTGCTGCGCACGAAGCCGCTGTCCACGAAGCCGATGAACGCGATGAAGAGGCCGATGCCGACCGTGATCGCCGTCTTGAGCTGCGCCGGGACGGCGTTGAAGATCAGCTTGCGCAGGCCGGTCGCCGACAGCAGCACGATGATGAGGCCGTTGATGACGACGAGCCCCATCGCCTCCTGCCAGGTGAGCACCTGCACCACGTTCACCGCGAGGAACGAGTTGATGCCCAGTCCGGCGGCGAAGGCGAACGGCAGACGCGCCACAAGACCGAACAGCACCGTCATGACGCCCGCGCTCAGCGCGGTGACCGCGGCGACCTGTGCGCCCTGCAGCGAGTGGCCGGAGACGTCCGGCGTGCCGCCCAGGATGAGCGGGTTCAGGATGACGATGTACGCCATCGTCACGAACGTCAGCACGCCGCCGCGGACCTCGGTGGCCCAGGTCGTGCCGCGCTTGGTGATCTCGAAGAAGCGGTCGAAGCGACCCGTGGCGGTCGGCTCGGTCGGCTCGGTCGTGGAGGTCGGAGCGGAAATGATGGTCTCCCGTAGTATCTCGTAGGGCGGTTCACCGGGTGTTCACCGGATCGGACGGCCGATGGGCGCGACGCGCCGTGTACCAGCCTAATTCCAAGCCACCTACCGGAGGACACACATGGCCCTGCCCTGGACGCTGCACGGCGACGGGAAGAACGTCGGCGCCCACGAGATCGTGCTCCCCGGCGAGCGTCTCACCTGGCCCCGCACCATCGGGCTCGGCGCCCAGCACGTGGTCGCGATGTTCGGTGCGACCTTCCTCGTCCCGGTGCTCACGCACTTCCCGCCGAGCACGACGCTGCTCTTCTCGGGCGTCGGCACCATCCTGTTCCTGCTGATCACCGGCAACCGCCTCCCGAGCTACCTGGGCTCGTCGTTCGCCTTCATCGCGCCGATCACCGCCGCGACGGCCAGCAACGGGATGGGCAGCGCCCTGTTCGGGATCGTGGCCGTCGGTGTGCTGCTCGCCATCGTCGGCGGGATCGTGATCCTCACCGGCACGGGCTGGATCGACACCCTCATGCCGCCCGTCGTGGCCGGTGCGATCGTGGCCCTGATCGGGTTCAACCTGGCGCCCGCGGCGAAGAACAACTTCGTGCAGGCGCCGTGGACCGCACTCGTGACGCTGCTCGCCGTCATCCTGTGCACCGTGCTGTTCAAGGGCCTCCTGGGTCGGCTCTCCATCTTCGTCGGCGTGGCCGTCGGGTACGTCTTCGCCGCGTTCGCGGGCGAGATCGACTTCTCCGCGGTGGCGAAGGCCGACTGGATCGGGCTGCCCACCTTCGCCCTCCCGGCCAACCCGTTCGAGAACCCGGGCGCCACCTTCGGCATCCTCCCCGCCTTCCTCCCCGTCGTGCTCGTGCTCGTCGCCGAGAACGTCGGGCACATCCGCGGCGTCGCCCAGCTGACCGATCCCTCCGTCAACAAGCTCACCGGCCGCGCGCTCTTCGCGGACGGTCTCGCGACCACCGTCGCCGGCTTCTTCGGCGGTTCGGGCACCACGACGTACGGCGAGAACATCGGCGTCATGGCCGCGACCAAGGTCTATTCGACCGCCGCGTACTGGGTGGCCGGCATCGTGGCGATCCTGCTCGGCCTCTCCCCCAAGGTCGGCGCCGTCATCAACACCATCCCGGCCGGCGTGCTCGGCGGCGTGACGACGGCCCTGTACGGCCTCATCGGCATCATCGGCGTGAAGATCTGGCTCGACAACAAGGTGGACTTCTCGAAGCCCGTCAACCAGTTCACCGCGGCCACCGCGCTCATCGTCGGCATCGCGGACTTCACGCTGAACCTCGGCCAGCTGACGTTCAACGGCATCGCCCTCGGCACCATCGCCGCGATCGTCGTCTACCACCTCATGCGCACCGTCGCCCGCCTCCGCGGCACGGACTGAGCGCGGGCGCGTCCGCGGCCGCGCCCGCACCGCGCGCCCGCACCGCGAAGGGTGAGTAGTTGCGGGTAAGGGGCGCGGAATACCCGCACCAAGTCACCCCTCGCGAACCGCACAGGCAGGGCGCGCGGGGCGCGCCTCAGGAGGCGTGGAAGAAGGGGATGATCAGGTACAGGCCGTAGAGCACGGCGCAGCCGGTCAGGACGAAGCAGACGTACGCGCCGGTGAGCGCCAGGCGCTTCTGTCCAGCGGTCAGCGGGTTCTTCCTGCGGGCCTTGGCGGCCTTCCGCTGGGCCTTGGCGGCCTCCTCCGGCGTGATCACCGTGATGGCGTCCGTGAACTCCACCGGCTCGACCACGAGGGCGCGGCCGGCGACGGCCAGGAGCCGGGTGCCGAGGGCGTAGAGGCTCACGACGACGCACGCGCCGACGATGGCGGCGGCGAAGACGATGACGAACGCGACCCAGTCGATGCCGATCATGCGGACTCCTTGCGCGTGCGCTCCTTCTTGAGCGGCTTGACCTTCTTGATCTTCACGGCCCTGGCCGACGCGGCGACCTCGCTCTGACCCTGGACGGGGGCGGGCTCGACCGCGTTGTCGCTGTGCACCTGGTTGCGGCGCGACAGCCAGAAGATGAGGGTCACGACGCCGACGCCGAGCACGGTGTCGATGAGGATGCCGACGGGCCCCAGGCCGGCGATGAGGGCGGCGACGGCGCCGACGATGCCCGCGGCGGGCAGGGTGAGCAGCCAGCCGATGGCGATGCGCCCGGCGGTCCCCCAGCGCACGGACGACCCGCGGCGGCCGAGGCCGGAGCCGATGACCGATCCGGAGGCGACCTGCGTGGTCGAGAGGGCGAAGCCGAGGTGGCTGGAGGCGAGGATCGTCGCCGCGGTGCTGGTCTCGGCGGCGAAGCCCTGGGCGGGCTTGACCTCGGTGAGGCCGCGGCCGAGGGTGCGGATGATGCGCCAGCCGCCCGAGTAGGTGCCGATCGCGATGGCCAGGGCGCAGGAGACGACGACCCACAGCTCGGGCCCAGTGCCCGCGGTCTGGAGGCCGGCCGCGATGAGCGTGAGGGTGATGACGCCCATCGTCTTCTGGGCGTCGTTGGTGCCGTGCGCCAGTGCGACGAGCGAGGAGGAGAAGATCTGGCCGTAGCGGAACCCGCCGCGGCCGTCGGGCCGGCCGTCGTAGCGGCGGGTGATCCAGTAGGCGAGCTTCGTCGCGGAGTACGCGACCACGCCGGCCGTCACCGGCGCGATGAGCGCAGGCAGGATGACCTTGTCGAGCACGACGAGGAAGTCGACCGCACCGATCCCGGCGCCGACGATGGCCGCGCCGATGAGCCCGCCGAACAGCGCGTGGCTGGACGAGGACGGCAGGCCGAACAGCCACGTGACCATGTTCCACACGATCGCGCCGACCAGTCCGGCGAAGATCAGCTCCGGCGTGATCTGCACGCCGCCCGATCCCTCCTTGATGATGCCGCCGGAGATGGTCTTCGCCACCTCCGTCGAGAGGAAAGCGCCGATCAGGTTGAGGACGGCGGCCAGAGCCACGGCCACCTTCGGTTTCATCGCACCGGTCGCGATGGGGGTCGCCATCGCGTTCGCGGTGTCGTGGAAACCGTTCGTGAAGTCGAAGAACAGGGCCAGCGCGATGACCAGCACGATGATGAGGGTGAGGTCCACCGGATTCTTTCTCGTGTGGGGGATGCGATCCACCCCGATACAACCGTTCACCGGGATGTCATGCAAGTGACCTGGCGCGCGATCAAGCGACCGTGTAGATACTCACACGGCGGCGGTCCGCCGTCAAAATCGCTAGAGCCGCTCGACGCCCGTCACCCGCACCACGGCCACCCCGGCCCGGGCCGAGGCCTCGAGCAGGATGTCCGCGCTGATGCCCCAGTCGTGGTCGCCGGCCGGGTCGGCGAGGATCTGCCGCACCCGCCAGACGCCCTCGGACGCGGCGGGGGTCTCGTCCACGACGATCATCGTCGCCGAGCGCGCGGCGGCGTCGGTGAGGATCTCGTCGTGCTCCTCGTAGTAGTCCTCGAGGGCCGCATCCCACTGCTGCTCGGTGAAGGACGGCACCGCGGACTCGGCCAGCGCCGCGGCCTCCGCCTCGAGCGTCCCGAGTTCCGGCACCCGGTCGAGGGCGGCGAGCTGCACGCGTCGGAACAGCTCGTTGCGCACGAGCACGAAGAACGCCCGCCGGTTGGTGGTGACGTTGCGCGGCGCGGGAGGCGCGAGCTCGGTCGACTCGGCGGCGTGCCGGGCGGCGTCGGGGTGGATGAGCTCCTCCCACTCGTCGAGCAGGCTCGAGTCGACCTGCCTGACGAGTTCGCCGAGCCACTCGATGATGTCGCGGAGGTCCTCGGTGCGCAGGTCGAGCGGCACCGTCTGCCCCAGCGCGCGGTACGCGTCGGACAGGTACCGCAGCACGACGCCCTCGGAACGCGCGAGCTTGTAGAAGGCGATGAACTCGCCGAACGTCATCGCCCGCTCGTACAGGTCGCGCACGACCGACTTGGGGCGCAGCTCGAAGTCGGCGACCCACGGCTGGCTGGAGGCGTACGTCGCGAAGGCCTCGTGGAGCAGCTCGTCGTGCGGCTTGGGGTGCGTGACCTCCTCGAGCGCGGCCATGCGCTCGTCGTACTCGATCCCCTCGGCCTTCATGGCGGCGACGGCCTCGCCGCGCGCCTGGAACTGCTGGGCGGAGATGACCGGGCGCGGGTCGTCCAGCGTCGACTCGACGACGGAGACGATGTCGAGCGCGAACTGCGGCGACTCGGCGTCGAACAGCTCGAACGCGGCGAGCGCGAACGGCGAGAGCGGCTGGTTGAGGGCGAAGTTGGGCTGGAGGTCGACCGTGAGCCGGATCTCCCCGCCCACGTTCTCGATCACCCCGGCGGTCAGGAGCGAGCGGTACAGCTCGATCGCGCGGCGGGCGAGGGCGAGCTGCCGCTTCCACGGCTCGTGGTTGTCGAAGACGAGGGCGCGCACGTGGCCGTAGACGTCGCCCCCGCGGCCGATCACGTTGATGAGCATGGCGCTCGTGATCTGCATGGAGGAGGTGAGCGTCTCGGGCTCGGCGTCGATCAGCTTGCGGAAGGACGGCTCGCCCCAGGAGACGAAGCCCTCCGGCGCCTTCTTGCGGACGATCTTGCGCCGCTTCTTCGGGTCGTCGCCGGCCTTCTCGATCGCTTTGAGGTTCTCGCTCTCGTGCTCGGGGGCCTGCGCGACGACGGTCCCCGCGGTGTCGTATCCGGCGCGCCCGGCCCGACCGGCGATCTGATGGAACTCGCGGGCGTTGAGCTGCCGCATCCGCGTGCCGTCGAACTTGGTGAGCGCGGTGAGCAGCACGGTGCGGATCGGGACGTTGATGCCGACCCCGAGGGTGTCCGTCCCGCAGATCACGCGGAGCAGGCCGCGCTGGGCGAGCTGCTCGACGAGGCGGCGGTACTTCGGCAGCATCCCCGCGTGGTGCACGCCGATCCCCTGGCGGAGGAGGCGCGAGAGCGTCTTGCCGAACGCCGTCGTGAAGCGGAAGTCGCCGATCAGCTCGGCGATGCGGTCGCGCTGCTCGCGGTCGGCGATCTTCGCGCTGGAGAGCGACTGGGCGCGTTCGAGCGCGGCGAGCTGAGAGAAGTGGACGACGTAGATCGGCGCCTGCCCGGTGTGCAGGAGGTCGTCGATCGTCTCGTGGATGGGCGACAGCTCGTAGAAGTAGTGCAGCGGCACCGGGCGCTCGACGCCCGTGACCGTGGCGGTCTCGCGGCCGGTGCGCCGGGTGAGGTCCGCGGCGAGCGCCGTCACGTCGCCGAGGGTGGCCGACATCAGCACGAACTGGGCGTGCGGGAGGGTCAGCAGCGGGACCTGCCACGCCCAGCCGCGGTCGGGGTCGGCGTAGAAGTGGAACTCGTCCATCACGACCTGGCCGACCGGGGTGTCCTCGCCGTGACGGAGGGCGAGGTTGGCGAGGATCTCGGCCGTGCAGCAGATGATGGGCGCGTCGGGGTTCACGGCGGAGTCGCCGGTCATCATGCCGACGTTCTCGGCGCCGAAGATGTCGACCAGGGCGAAGAACTTCTCAGAGACGAGTGCCTTGATCGGCGCCGTGTAGTAGCTGCGCTCGCCGCGGGAGAGGGCGGCGAAATGCGCGGCGACGGCGACGAGCGACTTGCCGGTGCCGGTCGGCGTGCTCAGGATGAGGTTCGCGCCGGCGACGATCTCGATGACGGACTCGTCCTGCGCCGGGTAGAGCGAGATGCCTCCGGCCTCCGCCCAGGCGACGAACGTCTCATAGACGGTGTCCTCGCTCGCGGTGCCCGGGCCGGTGTGGCCGGGGATGTCGTCGACGAGGAGCCGGACGGGTGCAGGAGACGTCATGATGCCTCCAAGGCTCTCATGCCGCGCCCCGCCTTCTCTTCCGACGCACAGCCGGCGCCCCTACGCTTCGATCATGATGTCGATGCGCGCGCGGGCGGCCCTGGCCGGTGTCGCGGGCGTCGTGGCCGGCGTCGGGGCCGCCGAGCTGGTGAGCGCCTTCGTGGTGCAGGACGGCAGCCCGGTGCTCGTCGTCGGCTCGCTGGTGATCGACCTGGCTCCCGGATGGGTGAAGGAGGCCGTGATCGCGGTGTTCGGCACCGGCGACAAGGCCTTCCTGATCGCGCTGCTCGCGGTGCTGGTGCTGGCCGGAGGTGCGCTCGCCGGCTGGCTGGAGCTGCGCCGTCCGCCGTTCGGGCGGGTGCTCATCGCGGCGGGCGGCGCCGTCGGCGTGCTGGCCGCGCTGACCCGGTCCGGTGCGGGGATCGTCGACGCCGTGCCGTCGGTCCTGGCCGCGCTGGTGGGCGTCCTCGTCCTCGCCTGGCTGATCCGGCTGCTGCGCGGCACCGAGCCGACGAGGGTCGCGCCGCAGGGAGAGGTGACCAGGCGTCGTTTCGTGCTGGCCGCGTCGGGCACGGCCATTGCGGGGGCGATCGCGGTGGTCGCCGGCCAGGTCGTGGCGGCGGGCTACCGGGCCGCGGCGGCCGCCCGCGCGGCGTTCCATCTGCCGACGCCCGCGACGACGGCGCCGCCCATCCCGGCCGGGGCGTCGTTCCCCATCCCCGGCCTCTCCCCCATCGTCACGCCCGCCGCGGACTTCTACCGGATCGACACCGCCCTCCAGATCCCCGGCATCCAGCCCCAGGACTGGCGCCTGCGCATCACGGGGATGGTCGAGCACGAGGTGGAGCTGACGTACGCCCAGCTACTCGCCCTGCCGCTCGAGGAGTCGGTGACGACGCTCACCTGCGTCTCGAACGAGGTCGGCGGCGACCTCATCGGCAACGCGCGCTGGCTGGGCTACCCGATCCGGCACCTCCTGGCCCGGGCGAAGCCGACGGCGCGGGCCGACATGGTGCTCTCGCGCAGCCAGGACGGCTGGACGGCGAGCACACCGATCGAGGCGCTCACCGACGAGCGTGCGGCGATCCTGGCGGTCGGGATGAACGGCCAGCCCCTGCCGCTCGAGCACGGCTACCCGGTGCGGATGGTGGTGCCGGGTCTCTACGGCTACGTCTCGGCGACGAAGTGGGTGGTGGAGCTGCAGGTGACCCGGTTCGACGCCGTCACCTCGTACTGGACGGATCGGGGATGGTCCGAGCGCGGCCCGGTCAAGCTGTCGTCCCGCATCGACGTCCCGGCGGCGGGCCGCCAGGTGAAGGCGGGGACGGTGGCGGTGGCCGGCGTCGCCTGGTCGCAGCACGTCGGAGTGAGCGCGGTCGAGGTGCGGGTCGACCACGGTGACTGGGTCCCGGCACAGCTCGCGGACGCCATCTCCATCGACACCTGGCGGCAGTGGAAGTACGAGTGGGCCGCCGAACCGGGCACCCACACGCTGACGGTGCGCGCCACGGACGCCCGGGGAACGGTGCAGACCGCGAAGGAGCAGGACGTCGTGCCCGACGGTGCGACGGGCCTGCATACGATCACCGTCACGGTCGCCTGACCCCCCGAGGCTCTCGCGGGTCGCGGGGCGAAGCACGATACTGGGACCCATGAGCCCGACCGTGGACGAGCACGCCGAGACCGTCGCGAGGCTGCTCGCCCCGCTGGCCGCCGAACCGACCGTGGAATCGGTGCCGTTGTCAGAAGCGCGCGGTCGCGTCACCGCCTCCGACGTGCGCTCGGAGGTCGACCTCCCTCTGTTCCGCAACTCCCAGATGGACGGCTTCGCCGTGCGGGCGGCCGACGTCGCGCACGCGCCAGTGGCGCTCGAGGTGGCCGGCGACATCCCCGCCGGGCACGCCGTCGCGGTGACCCACGCCGCCGGAACCGCCATCCGCATCATGACGGGCGCTCCGATGCCGGACGGCGCCGACGCGGTCATCCCCGTGGAGGACACCGAGCTCGTCCTCGGCCGCGACGACGACCTCCGCGGCGCCGTCGTCGAGATCCGCCGGCCCCGTCGCCGCGGCGAGTACGTGCGTGAACGCGGCAGCGACGTGCATCGCGGCGAGGTGCTGGTGCCCGCCGGCACCCGGCTCGCCCCCCGCCATCTGGCCGCGCTCGCCGCCGCCGGCGTGCGGAGCGTGCCGGTGCGGTCGCGGCTGCGGGTAGGCATCCTGACCACCGGCTCCGAGCTCGTGACCGACGGCGGCCCGGCCGCCTTCGGCCAGATCTTCGACGCCAACGGCGTCGCCCTGGCCGCCCTGGTCGAGGAGGCCGGTGCGGTGGTGTCGTCGCGGGAGGCGAGCGACGACGACCCCGCGACGTTCGGCCGGCTCCTCGATGCGGCCGTCGCGGTCAGTGACCTCGTCATCACATCGGGCGGCATCTCCCAGGGTGCCTACGAGGTGGTGAGAGAGGTGCTCGAGCCGCGCGGCGCGGTCGTCACCACGGTGGCGATGCAGCCGGGCGGACCGCAGGCGACCGCGGTGGTGGACGGCGTTCCGGTGTTCTGCTTCCCCGGCAACCCGGTGAGCACGCAGGTGTCGTTCGTGGTGTTCCTGCGTGGGCCGCTGCGCGAGGCGGCCGGACTGCCGCCGGTCGCACCGTCGAGCACCCGGCTCGCCGAGCCCGTGCGGTCGGTGCCGGGGAAGCGCCAGTTCCTGCGGGCCCGATCGGCGGAGGGTGCCGTGACGCCCGTCTCCGGGCCGAGTTCGCACCTCGTCGCCGCGATGGCCCGCGCCGACGTGCTCATCGACATGCCCGCCGAGGTGGAGTCCCTGCCCGCGGGGGCCGACGTGACAGTCTGGACCCTATGACCGAGCTCAGCCACCTGGATGCCGACGGACGCGCGCGCATGGTCGACGTGGGCGGCAAAGCCGAGACCGACCGGGAGGCCGTCGCGCGCGGCCTGCTCCGCACCACGCCCGCTGTGGTCGCGGCGATCGCCGCGGACGATCTCCCCAAGGCCGACGTGCTCGCCACCGCCCGCATCGCGGGGATCGCCGGCGCGAAGCGCACGAGCGACCTGATCCCCCTGTGCCACCCCCTCCCGCTCACCTCGGTGCGCGTCGACTTCACGCTCGACCGCGCGGAGGGGTCCGTCGCCATCGAGGCGGTGGCGCGCACGCACGGGCGCACGGGCGTGGAGATGGAGGCGCTCACCGCCGTCGCCGTGGCGGGGCTCACCCTTCACGACATGGTCAAGGCCGTGGACCCCGCGGCGATGCTCACCGATGTCCGCGTGGTCACGAAGAGCGGCGGCAAACGCGGCGAGTGGCGACGCGACGGGGAGGCCGGCACCCAACCGTCCCCGGAGGCCGCGGACCACCCCGCGCAGGCCGCTCCCCCGGCGCCTGCCGCGATCGTGCTCGTCGCCTCGACCCGGGCGGCCGCCGGGACCGCGGAGGACGCCACCGGTCCCGTGATCGCCGCCTGGCTCGCCGAGCGCGGGCTTCCCGCCGACGTGCGGGTGGTGCCCGACCGGGCGGTCGGCGATGCGGTGCGCGCGGCCGTCGACGAGGGCCCCCGCGTCCTGCTCACGACCGGCGGCACCGGGCTCGCGCCCGACGACCTCACACCGGAGGCGACGGCGGCCGTCCTCGACCGGGAGCTGCCGGGCGTCGCCGAAACGCTCCGGGCCCGCGGCGCGGCGAGCACGCCGCTCGCCGCCCTCAGTCGTGGGCGAGCGGGCGTCGCGGGCGCCACCCTCATCGTGAACCTGCCGGGGTCGCGCGGTGGGGTCGCAGACGGTCTCGCGGTACTCGCCGAGCTGCTGCCCCACCTGCTCGACCAGATCGCCGGCGGCGACCACGCCGGAGGCCGCGGCGGCCGTCACGGCGGCGAGCGATGACGGCCGAGTACGCGGTGCTCGCCGACATCAGCGCCGACCCGCTCGATCCCGCGGTCGTGGACGAGTTCGTCTGGCGCGCGGAGGCGGGAGCCGTGGTCTCCTTCCAGGGCATCGTGCGCGACCATGACGGCGGCCAGGCGGTGGTCTCGCTCGACTACCGCGCGCATCCCGACGCCGAGGCCTTCCTCCGCACCTGCTGCGAGGAGGTCGCCGCACGCACCGGACTGCGCGTCGCCGCGCAGCACCGGGTCGGGTCGCTGACGGTCGGCGACCTCGCGCTCGTCGCGGCCGTCGCGGCGCCGCACCGGGCCGAGGCGTTCGCCGCGTGCGCCGAACTCGTCGAGGCGATCAAGGCCGGCGTGCCGATCTGGAAGCGGCAGCACTTCGCCACCGGCGCGTCCGAATGGGTCGGTCTCTGACCCCTCCCCGAACCGCGGATGCGACCCTAGGATGGCTGCCATGCCGCAGATACGGGTGAAGGACGCAGCGCTGTTCCTCGGCGTCTCCGACGACACGGTGCGCCGCTGGATCGAGGGCGGACTGCTGTCGAGCGAACGCGACGACGCCGGCCGCACGGTGGTCGACGGTCTGGAGCTCGCGGTGCTCGCCAAGCAGAACGCCGTGCTGCCGGTCGACCCGTCCGGGGTCGGCCGGTCGGCCCGCAATCGATTCGTGGGCATCGTCACCGACATCGTCGCCGATCGCGTCATGGCGCAGGTGGAGCTGCAGTGCGGCCCGCACCGCGTCGTCTCGCTCATGAGCAGCGAGGCCGTGCGCGAGCTCGGGCTGGAGCCCGGCTCCGTCGCGGTCGCCGTCGTCAAGGCCACCACCGTCATCGTCGAGACCCCGGGAGCACCGTCATGACCGCATTCGGCCGCCTCACCGCCGCAGCCGCCTCCCTCGCCGTCCTCCTCCTCGCGGTGACGGGCTGCTCGGCCTCCGGCTCCCCCTCCGGCACCGCCACTCCCACCTCGTCCGCGACCGGCGGGGCGACGGGGACGATCACGGTGTTCGCCGCGGCGTCGCTCACGAGCACGTTCACCGAGCTCGGCAAGCAGTTCGAGAAGGCGAACCCGGGCAGCTCCGTGACCTTCAGCTTCGCGGGCTCGTCCGACCTCGTCGCCCAGCTGACGGCCGGGGCGCCCGCCGACGTGTTCGCCTCGGCGGACGGGGCCACCATGCAGAAGGCGGTCGCGGCCGGCGTCACCGAGGGCGACCCCGTCGACGTCGCCACGAACGTGCTCGCGATCGCCGTGCCGACCGGCAACCCCGCGCACATCGAGAGCTTCGCCGATCTGGCGAAGCCGGGCGTCGCCACGGTCGTCTGCGCACCGCAGGTGCCGTGCGGGGCGGCGACGGCGAAGGTGGAGGCCTCCACCGGCACCACGCTCACGCCGGTCAGCCAGGAGTCGTCGGTCACGGACGTGCTCGGCAAGGTCATCTCCGGCGAGGCGGACGCGGGTATCGTCTACGCGACCGACGTCCGGGGCGCCGGCGACAAGGTCGACTCCGTGCCCTTCCCCGAGGCGAAGGATGTGGTCAACACGTACCCGATCGTCGCCGTCGGGCAGGGCGCCAACGCTGCGGGCGGGAAGGCCTTCATCGCCTTCGTGACGGGCCCCACGGGCCAGAAGGTGCTGCGGGCCGCGGGATTCGGCGCGCCGTGACCACGAGCGCGCGGTCGTCCGCGTCACGTCGGCCCGCCACCTCCCGGCCCGCCACCACGGGCGTCCCCGCCTGGCTCCTCGTGATCGCCGCGGTAGGTGCCCTGTTCGTGCTCCTGCCCGTGGCGGCGATGGTGCTGCAGGTCGACTGGGCGCAATTCCCGGCTCTGATCAGCTCGCCCTCCTCGGTGGACGCCCTCCTGCTCAGCCTGCGCACCTCCCTCACGGCCACCGCCGCCTGTCTCGTGCTCGGCATCCCGATGGCGGTGGTCCTGGCGCGCGTTCCCTTCCGCGGGCGCGGCCTCGTGCGGGCCATCGTGCTGCTGCCGCTCGTGCTGCCGCCGGTCGTCGGCGGCCTGGCGCTGCTCGCGCTCTACGGCCGACGCGGTCTGCTCGACGGCGCGCTGCCGGTGGCGTTCTCGACACCCGCGGTCGTGATCGCCCAGACGTTCGTCGCCCTCCCGTTCCTCGTCCTGAGCCTGGAGGGCGCTCTGCGCACGGCGGGCGATCGGTACGAGGCGGTGGCCGCCACCCTCGGTGCCGGCCCGTCGACCGTGCTGTTCCGGGTCACCCTGCCCCTCGTCGTACCCGCCATCGTCTCGGGCGCCGTGCTCTCGTTCGCCCGCGCCCTCGGCGAGTTCGGCGCCACCCTCACCTTCGCGGGCAGCCTGCAGGGCGTCACCCGCACGCTACCGCTGGAGATCTACCTGCAACGGGAGACCGATCCCGACGCGGCGGTCGCTCTCTCGCTGGTGCTCATCGCGGTCGCGATCGCCGTCGTCGCGGTCGCACACGGAGCGGGCGAACCGCTCCGCAGGCGCACCGCATGAGCCTGCGGCTGACGGCGTCGCTCGCCGAACGCGGGGTCTCGGTGGACCTCGCGCTCGCCTCCGGGGAGACCCTCGCCCTGCTCGGCCCGAACGGCGCGGGCAAGTCGACAGTGCTCGGGATGCTCGCCGGCCTCGTCCGCCCCGACGAGGGCACGGCCGCGCTCGACGGTACGACCCTGTTCGACCTCCCGTCGACCTGGCTCGCGCCGCACCGCAGGGGTGTCGCTCTGCTCGCCCAGGAAGCGCTGCTGTTCCCGCACCTGACCGCGCGCGGCAACGTCGCCTTCGCGGCACGCGCGACCGGCCTCGCCCGCGCGGCGGCTCGCGATCGCGCCGACGACTGGCTGACCCGCACCGGGGCGGACGCCGTCGCAGAACGGCGCCCCGCCGAGCTCTCCGGCGGCCAGGCCCAGCGCGTCGCGATCGCGCGGGCGCTCGCCGCCGAACCACGCCTGACGCTGCTCGACGAGCCGCTTGCCTCCCTCGACGTCGGCGTCGCCGCCGAACTGCGGCTGACGCTCGCTGAGGTGCTGGCCGACCGCACCGCCGTGCTGGTCACGCACGACGTGCTCGACGCCTACCTGCTCGCCGACCGCGTCGCCGTGCTGCACGAGGGGACGGTGGTCGAGCAGGGGCCCACCCGGGAGGTGCTGGCCCGCCCACGCCACCCGTTCACGGCGGAGATCGCCGGCCTCAGCCTGCTGACCGGCCGGCGCACCGATCACGGGATCCGCACGGACGACGGGCTGGAGCTCGCCGGCACGGAGTCGGAGCCGATCGGCGCCGGGATGCCCGTGACGGCGGTGATCCGGCCCTCCGCGGTCGGCCTCCACCCGGCCGGGTCCGGCGGTATCCCCGCTCGGGTCACCGCGCTCGAACCCCGAGACGACCTGGTGCGGGTGCGCACCGACCGGCTCACCGCGCTGCTTCCGGCCGCCATCGTCGCCGAGCTGCGTCTCGCACCGGGGACACCGGTCGCGTTGCGTGTCGCGCCCGGTGACGTGGCGATCGCGCCCGCCTGACGGAAGGCGGGTCAGCCGCCGGCGAACGGAGGCAGCACGTCCACCCGCTCGCCGAGTGGACGGCCGGCGTCGCGCGCGACCACGCCGTCCACGAGGAACGAGCCGCTCCGCAGCACGCGCTGCATCGGTTCGCCGTAGCGGGCGACGAGCTCGACGCGCAGTGCGCCCAGCGTCGGCTCGGCGAGGCGGATGCGCTCCTCCGCGCGTCCCGCCGCCTCCTCCGCCGCGGCGAAGTAGCGCACCAGCACCTCAGCCACCGATCGCCCCCATGCTCCGGACGGGAGGCAGGAACCCGGCCGCGTCGATCCCGTGCCCCGCCTGCTTGCCCCACATCGCGCCGCGCCACCAGAGGGCGATCTCGGCGTCGTCGGCTCCGCCCCGGAGGAGGCCGCGTAGATCCGTCTCGTCGTCGCCGAACAGGCAGGAGCGCACCGTCCCCTCCGCCGTGATGCGCGTGCGGTCGCAGGCGCTGCAGAAGGAGCGCGTGACGGAGGCGATGATACCGACGGTGGCCGGACCGCCGTCGACCAGCCACTCCTCGGCCGGGGCGGAGGGGTCGTCGCGGCCCGCTTCCGTGAGCGCGAAGCGGGTGCCGAGCGTGTCCAGCAGCTCGCTCGCCGACACCATGTTGTCCCGCAGCCACGAGCGGTCGGCGTCCAGCGGCATCTGCTCGATGAATCGCAGGCGGCAGCCGTTCTCGAGCGCCCACGCGAGCAGCTCCGGCGCGTCGGCGAGGGTGTCCCGCATCATGACGGCGTTCAGTTTGAGCGGCGTGAGGCCGGCATCGTGCGCCGCCCGGATGCCGGCGAGCACCGCGGGCAGGCGGTCGCGGCGGGTGAGCGTCGCGAAGTGCGCGCGGTCCACGGTGTCGAGCGAGATGTTCGCGCGGGTGAGGCCGGCCGCGACGAGCGCGCCCACGCGGCGGTCGAGGCCGATCCCGTTCGTCGTGATGCTGAGGTCGATGCCGGGCGCGACCGCGGCCGAGCGCGCGACGATCTCGGTCAGGTCGGCCCGCATGAGCGGCTCGCCGCCGGTGAACCGCACCTCCCGGACCCCCAGGTCGCGCACCCCGATGCCGACCAGCCGGGCGATCTCCGTCGCGGTGAGCAGGCTCTCGCGCGGGATCGCGGGCAGGCCATCGGCCGGCATGCAGTACGTGCAACGCAGCGAGCACTTCTCGGTCACCGAGACGCGCAGGTCACGCGCCACCCGCCCGAAGCGGTCGACCAGCCCCGGGTGGTCGGGACGACCGGCGAGGCTCGGCGCCGCCGCACCGGAGCCCTCGGCGCGCACGGGAATCCGCACGGGCGAGCCGAGGTTGACGGCGGTCATCTCCTCACCCTAGTCCGCGGTCAGTAGCGCGGGATGGCCGGATCGATATCGCGCGACCATGCGTCGATGCCGCCGGCCAGAACAAGCCCGGGCGCCCCGGCCTCGGCCAGCAGGCGCCGTGCCGTCTCGGCGCGCACACCGTGATGGCAGACGATGACGAGCGGGTCGGCGCCGAGCCGCGCCGCGACACCCGCCGGGTCCCGTTGCACCACCCCGAGCGGCACCAGCAGCGAGCCGGGGATCTCCGCGACGTCGGCCTCCCACGGCTCGCGCACGTCCAGCAGGGTGTGCGGTTCACCGGCGAGCAGGCGGGCATGCAGCTCCGCCGCCGAGACGGTGTCCGTGACCCCGCAGAACAGGTCGTAGTCGATCAGCCCGGTGACGGGGACCCCCGCCGGATCCCGCTCGTACGCGAGCTCGCGGAAGGTCCCCCGCAGCGCGTCGTGCACGATCACCCGGCCGAGCAGCGGCTCGCCCGTGCCGGTGACCAGCTTGATCGCCTCGCTCACCATCAGCGAGCCGATGGTGCCGCAGACGCTCGGCAGCGCGCCGGCCTCCGCGCAGCTCGGGATGCTGCCGGGCTCGGGCGGCACGGGGAAGAGATCGCGGTAGTGCGGCCCGTGCGCCGCCCAGCTGAGCCCCGCCTGGCCGCCTGCCTGGTGCACGGCGCCCCAGACGACCGGCAGGCCGCCGAGCAGGGCGGCGTCGTTCACGAGGTACCGGGTCGGGAAGTTGTCGCTGCCGTCGAGCACGAGGTCGAAGCCGGCGAGGATTCCGCTGGCGTTGGCCGCCGTCAACCGCTCGGCGAACACCCGCACCTCGGTCTCGGGATCGAGGGCGCGCACCGCCTCGGCGGCCGACTCCGTCTTGAGGCGGCCGACATCGGCGGGCGTGTGGACGGTCTGGCGCGGCAGGTTGCTCGGCTCGACCCGGTCGTCGTCCACGATCCCGATGGTGCCGAACCCGGCGGACGCGAGCAGCGGCAGGATGGCGGAGCCGAGCCCGCCCGCCCCCACCACCAGCACGCGCGCCGCGTGCAGCCGGCGCTGCGCGAGCATCCCGAAGCCAGGGAGGCGTGCGGTGCGGGCGTATCGCGCCTCGCGCTCCGCTGGGAGCGCCGGTGCGGGTTCGATGAGCGGCGGGAGGGCCATACGCACAGCCAACCATGCCGCGGGGTCTCGTGTCCCGCGGCCTCGCGCAATATGCTTCGCGCATGGGCATCGTCTCCTCCGGATTCCTGGGGCGTCGCAGAAACGACGACCCGCGCGTTCCGCCCGGCCAGTACGCCACGGACGGGTTCCCCGTGCTGTCGGCCGGTCCCACGCCCCGCATCTCGAAAGAGGACTGGGCGTTCACGATCACCAACGAGACCGGCGACGTCCGCCGGTGGAGCTGGAGCGAGTTCCTCGCGCTCCCGCAAGAGGACGTGAGCACCGACATCCACTGCGTCACCAGCTGGTCGAAACTCGGGACGTCGTGGCGGGGAGTCGCCCTCGACACCCTGTTCGCGGAGGTGGACACGACCTTCGAATACACGATGGCGCACTCCTACGGCGGCTACACGACGAACGTCCCGCTCGCCGATCTGCTCGACGGCAAGGCGTGGGTCGCGCACAGCTTCGACGGGGAGGACCTCGCCCCCGAGCACGGCGGCCCCGCCCGCCTGCTCGTGCCCCACCTGTACTTCTGGAAGAGCGCCAAATGGGTCAGCGGGCTGCAGATGCTGCCGCAGGACCAGCCCGGGTTCTGGGAGCAGAACGGCTACAACATGTACGGCGACCCCTGGAAAGAGCAGCGCTACTGGTGAGCACCGTCTGGCGCGTGGCCGACGTCGTGGACGTGCGGGCCGAGACACCGTCCGCGCGCACCATCCGTTTGCGCATCCCGGGCCTCCACGGGCACCTCGCCGGTCAACACGTGGATGTGCGGCTGACGGCTCCCGACGGCTACCAGGCGGTCCGCTCCTACTCGATCGCCTCGGCGACCGGCGCGAACGGCGTGGCGGAGGACGAGCTGGAACTGACCGTGGAGGAGCTCCCCGACGGCGAGGTGTCCCCCTACCTCGTGCACGGGCTGATGGTCGGAGGACAGCTGGAGGTGCGCGGCCCGGTCGGCGGCTGGTTCGTCTGGCGCCCGACCGACACCGGTCCGGTGCAGCTCATCGCCGGCGGTTCGGGGGTCGTGCCGCTCATGTCGATGGCGCGGGCGCACGCCGCCTCCGGAAGCGCGGCACCGTTCCGGCTGCTCTACTCGGTGCGCACGCCGGAATCGGGCTTCTATCGCGGCGAACTGGAGCACCTGAGCCGGGACGCCGCAGCGCCGCTCTCCGTCGACTACGTCTACACCCGCACCGCGCCGGCCGGTGCCGCGACGCCGCCGGGCCGTCTGACGGCGGACGCGCTCTCCGCCGCCGTGGTGCCCGCGGCCGAATCGCCCACGTTCTATCTGTGCGGGGCGACGCCCTTCGTCGAGACGGTCTCGGGATGGCTGGTGGACGCCGGTCACGCGCCCGAGCGGATTCGCACCGAGCGCTACGGCGGCATCGGAGGTGCCTCATGACCGACCAGAACGAGCAGGCCGAGCAGGCCGACCCGGCCGAGCCCGGCTACCTCGACGGCAACGCGGCCGCCGGTCTCCTCTCCGAGATCTTCGCCGTCGACGTGACCGCGGCCCGCGGCCGCTGCGCCCACTGCGGCGACGAGAACGTCGTCGCTGCGGCGCGCCTCTATCCGCACGGCACGGGGATGGTGCTGCGCTGCGCCGTCTGCGGCGAGGTGCTCGCCCGGGCGACCGAGATGGAGGACTCCGTGTGCCTCGACCTGAGCGGCCTCGCCTGGCTGCAGGTGCGGATCTGACGAAAGCTCTCCGCCGACCGCCGTCGTCGGCAACGCGCTCCTAGGAACCGAGGTACGAGCCGGACATCGAGTATCCGCCCTTCGGGTTCTCCGACGGTCGCGGCTCGTCGAACCCCGGATTGGCCTTGCCAGGAAGGCTCGCAGGCACGGCCCGGGACCGGGCGGCGGCCACGATCGCCACGACGCAGGCCGCGAGCAGCACGAGCCCGAGGGCGGCGAGCGCCCAGCCGATCGGCTCACCAGCGACCACGAGGACGACCCCGTACGGCCCGGCCAGCCAGGCTCCGACACCGGCCACGATCGCCCCCGCGACCAGCAGCCCCACACGCGAGCGGCGGCGTCGCGCCTGCTCGAACTCCTGCATCAGCACACTCATCGTGCACCCCCTTTTCGGAAGGCTAGCATCCGGGCCCCGGCGCAGGCAGGGACTGTGCAGGAGGGCACCGTAGAATTCTCCGGTGCCCTCCACGACCCCTCCCTCCGACTCCCCCGCCGTCGGCATCGATCCCGCCGACCTGGAGATCACGCTGCGCGTGCTCGGGAGCCTCCACGAGTTCGACCGCGAGCACCCCGACTTCGTGGCCGTCCGCCAGGCCACCGGCCACATGTTCAAGGCCGTCAAGCAGGCGCGTCGCCGCGAGCTGCGCGATGCCGTCGCCGAGGCCGACCGCGCCGTCGTCGCGGCCACCGCGACCGGCGCCCCCGACCGGATCGACGACGAGACCCGCGGTCGTGAGCTGACCTCCGGCACCACGCCGTCCACCACCGCCGGCACGCTGCTCAAGGCGCACGCCTGCTACATCTGCAAGCAGGACTACACCGAGGTCGACTGGTTCTACCACCAGCTCTGCCCCTCCTGCGCGGCGTTCAGTCACGCCAAGCGCAACGCGCGCACCGACCTGCGCGGCAAGCGCGCCCTGCTCACGGGCGGCCGCGCCAAGATCGGCATGCACATCGCGCTACGGCTGCTGCGCGACGGCGCGCACCTGACCATCACCACGCGCTTCCCGCGCGACGCCGTGCGCCGCTTCTCGCAGCTGCCCGACGCCGGCGAGTGGCTGCACCGGCTGCGAGTGGTCGGCATCGACCTGCGCGACCCGTCCCAGGTGATCGCGCTGGCCGATTCGGTCGCGGCGCAGGGACCCCTCGACATTCTCATCAACAACGCCGCCCAGACGGTGCGCCGCTCCCCCGGCTCGTACTCGCTGCTGGCGGAGGCCGAGTCGCAGCCGCTGCCCGACGGTCCCCTGCCCGAGATGGAGACTTTCGGTCACACCGCCGACCCGCACCCGCAGGCCCTGGAGGCCTCGGTCGCGGCCCACCCGCTGCTCTCGCGCACCACGATCGCCGGCACGATCGCGGAGCTCGGCGGTCAGGGCGGCATCACCGCGCACGACCTGGCGACGCTCGCGATGGCGCCCGGTTCGTCGTCGCTGGCCAAGCACGCCGACGGCACCGCCATCGACGCGGGCGGCCTCGTGCCGGACGTGAAGACCGTCAACAGCTGGACCCAGGCGATCGGCGACGTGGACCCGCTCGAGCTGCTGGAGGTGCAGCTCTGCAACACGACCGCGCCGTTCATCCTGATCGACCGCCTGCGCCCCTCCCTCGCGGCGACGGAGTCGGGTCGCGCGTACGTCGTCAACGTCTCGGCGATGGAGGGCGTGTTCGGCCGCCGCTACAAGGGGCCGGGTCACCCGCACACCAACATGGCGAAGGCGGCGCTCAACATGCTCACGCGCACCAGCGCGGGCGAGATGTTCGAGACCGACAACATCCTGATGACGAGCGTCGACACCGGCTGGATCACCGACGAGCGCCCGCATTACACGAAGGTGCGCCTCGCCGAGGAGGGCTTCCACGCCCCGCTCGACCTCGTCGACGGCGCCGCCCGCGTCTACGACCCGGTCGTGCGCGGCGAGGCCGGCGAGGACGTCTACGGAGTGTTCCTCAAGGACTACCGCGCGTCGGCGTGGTGAGCGAACTAGTGTGAGGTCGTAGGCCCAGCACGAGGAGCGACGATGTCGACCACACCGGCGGACGGCGCACCCGCGCCCGTCCCTGTCCCCGGCCAGACGCACCCTGGCCGGGCCGCGGCATCCAAGGCGGGCCGCTTCCGGCACTGGCTGCTCTCGGGGCTCGTCGACGAGCGCGGGACCCAGCAGGGACCGCACGGCCGCAATCCCGAGCGCACGCACTCGTGGTGGCAGGTCATGTGCCTCACCGGCGTCGACTACTTCTCCACCCTCGGCTACCAGCCGGCGATCGCGGCCCTCGCGGCCGGGCTGATCTCGCCGTTCGCGACGCTCGTGCTCGTGGCGCTGACGCTGCTCGGCGCCCTCCCCGTCTACCGCAGGGTCGCCCGGGAGAGCTTCCGCGGCTCCGGGTCGATCGCGATGCTGGAACGGCTGCTCCCCTGGTGGGCGGGCAAGCTGTTCGTCCTCGTGCTCCTCGGCTTCGCCGCCACCGACTTCATGATCACGATCACGCTGTCGGCGGCGGACGCCACGGCGCACGCGATCGAGAACCCGTTCGCGCCCGACTGGTTCCACGGGCAGAACGTCATCATCACGCTCGTGCTGCTCGCCCTGCTCGGGGCCGTGTTCCTCCGCGGGTTCCGGGAGGCCATCGGGATCGCCGTCGTGCTGGTGGCGGTCTACCTCGCGCTCAACGTCATCGTCGTCGGCACCTCCATCGTCGAGGTGTTCCACCACCCCACCGCGATCTCCGACTGGTGGGGGATGCTGTTCCGGCAGAACGGCAACCCGCTGATGATCGTCGGCGTCGCCCTGCTCGTCTTCCCGAAGCTCGCCCTGGGCCTCTCCGGCTTCGAGACCGGTGTCGCCGTGATGCCGCAGATCAAGGGCAAGCCCGACGACGACCCCGCCTACCCGGTCGGACGGATCCGCGGCGCCCACCGGCTCCTGACGACCGCTGCGATCATCATGAGCGTCTTCCTCATCACGTCGAGCTTCACCACGACGCTGCTCATCCCGCAGAAGGAGTTCCAGGCCGGCGGCTCGGCGAACGGCCGCGCTCTCGCGTACCTCGCGCACGAGTACCTCGGCAACGTGTTCGGCACGGTCTACGACATCAGCACCATCCTCATCCTGTGGTTCGCCGGCGCGTCAGCGATGGCGGGCCTGCTCAACCTCGTGCCGCGGTACCTGCCGCGCTACGGGATGGCGCCGCAGTGGGCGCGCGCGGTGCGACCCCTCGTCCTCGTCTTCACCGCGATCGCGTTCCTCATCACCCTCGTCTTCCAGGCCAACGTCGACGCCCAGGGCGGCGCGTACGCGACCGGCGTGCTGGTGCTCATCACCTCGGCCTCCTTGGCGGTGGCCCTCTCGGCGCGGCGCAAGAAGCAACCGCGCCGGTTCGTGCTCTTCGGCATCATCACCGCGATCTTCGTCTACACGACGATCGTCAACGTCATCGAGCGCCCGGACGGCCTGCGCATCGCCACGCTGTTCATCCTCGGCATCCTCGTCGTCTCGATCGTCTCGCGCGTCGGGCGGTCGTTCGAGCTGCGGGCCACCTCCGTGACGCTCGACGTCACGGCCCTCGACTTCGTGCTGGAGGACGCGGAGGAGGGCGAGATCCGCATCATCTCGCACGAGCCTGACGTCGACACGACGACGGAGTACGCGCAGAAGAACAAGGACGAGCGCAAGTTCAGCCACATCCCGCAGCGCGCCCGCACGATCTTCCTCGAGGTGCTCCGCTCCGACTCCTCCGACTTCGAGGAGGATCTGGTGGTCCACGGCGTCGTGAAGCACGGCTACCGCGTGCTGCAGGTCAAGAGCGGCAACGTCCCGAACACGATCGCGGCCGTGCTGCTCGAGATCCGTGACATCACCGGCATCGTGCCGACGATCTACTTCGAGTGGACCGAGGGCAACCCGATCTCGAACATGTTCCGCTTCCTCATCACCGGCGTCGGCGAGGTCGCCCCGGTCACGCGCGAGGTGCTGCGCGAGGCCGAGAAGGATGTGAAACGGCGACCGGCCGTCCACGTCTCCTGATCCGCGCCGCCCTGTGGCACCATGACCGCATGAGCGGACACGCGTTCTTCGAGGCCATCGGCGTCGCCTTCGAGTTCGCCGGTGTGCTGGCGATGGCGCTCGGCTTCGTCGTCGCGGTCGTGATCTCCCTCGTCGCCTGGCGCCGGCACCGCAGCGGGACCGTCGCGTTCCGCACGCTGCGGGAGACGTTCGGCGGGGTGATCCTGCTCGGGCTCGAGATCCTCGTCGCGGCCGATCTGGTCAAGACGGTGACCTCCAGCCCCACCCTGACCGACGCCGTCGTGCTCGGCATCATCGTGCTGATCCGGACCATCCTGAGCTTCTCGCTCCAGGTCGAGATCGACGGCGTCGCGCCCTGGAAGCGCGCGCTCGTCACCGGGCCGCAGGTGCTGGCGCAGGCTGCCCGCCGCGCCGGCGAGCCTCCCGCCACCAGCTGAACGCGCCGGCGACTGCGGGGTGGCGGGACGGGTCTCAGCGCTTGATCTGCGGCGCGCGAAGACCCAGCGGATGCGGTCCCAGCAGGAACCAGACGATCGGTCCGGCGAGAGGGAATGCGATGACGGCGAGGATCCAGACGAACCGTTCGATCCGAGTGAGCTGGTCCGTGCGGATGATCCGCATCACCGCGTACACGAGAGCGGCGAGATAAAGCGCACCGGCGAGAGCGGCGAGAATCAGGCCCAGGATTTCCATCTCAGCTCCTTCGACGAAATGTAGTCCGCACACTAGCAGCAGATACTCTGCGTTGCGTGCATGATACTTCAGATGCGATGGTGAGGGTGTACCGGCAAGGTGCCGAGTACTCGCTTGACAATCAAAGGAGATCAGTCATGCACGTTCCCACTTTCCGTCGCATCAGGGTCACCGGTTTCGGCATCCTCGCCGGGTCCGCGCTCATGCTCTGCTCCGGCCTCCCGGCTCATGCGTCGACTCCGCAGGCAGCCATCGACCTCATCGCCCCGGGCGAATCGAGAATGTACGAGAGTACGGACGGCATCTCGACTGTCCTCTCTCTCGGCGAACCGGTTGCTGTGACCGCCGAGGACATCGCACGGGACTCCGGGCTGAGTCCGCGCGCGAAAGCCGAGCTGACCGCGGCGGCAGCGTACGCCGGAGTCTCGTCGAACCACTGGAGCCAATTCGCCACGGGGGCGGCCTACACGCAGACCCAGAACGGCACGTTCTACTACAACGGCTCCCGCGTCTGGGTCAGTGAGAGCTATGCAGGATATCGAGGCTCGCACGCCTGCTTCACCAACTACGTGGTCTGGCCGTGGTCCATCTCCAACGTCGCCAAAAGCGAGTGGGGCGGCACCGGCAGCCGGTCGATGAACTGCACGTGGAACGTCGGTCAACCGGGGTATCTGACGACGAGCTGGGGAATGACGGCGACGGTGTACTCGAACGGCACGATCTCCGGTGCCGGAGCCACGCGGGGATGATCGTCTCCCACCACCCGGCCCGGCCGTCCACCCGAGCGGTCGGGCCTTGGGACGTCGATCATCGGCCCTCCAGCACCTCCTCGCCCAACTCCCCCAGCGATCGCACCCCCGCCAGCCCCATGGTGATGTCCAGCTCGGCGATCACGTTGCGGAGCAGCTCGCGCACGCCCGCCTCTCCGGCGAGCGCGAGCGCGTAGACGTACGGGCGCCCGATCGCGACGGCGCGTGCTCCGAGGGCCAGCGCGATCACGGCGTCCGCGCCGCCGCGCACGCCGCTGTCGAACAGGACCGGGAGGCTGTCGGCGACCGCCTCCACCACTCCCGGCAGCGCATCCAGGGCCGCGACCTCCCCGTCGATCTGACGGCCGCCATGGTTCGACACCTGAACGGCGTCCACCCCGGCGTCCACCGCACGCCGCGCGTCGTCAGGATGCAGGATGCCCTTCAGCACGATCGGCAGCCGCGTGCGCTCGCGCAGGAAGGCGAGATCGTCCCAGCTCAGGGACGGGTCGGCGAAGACGTCCAGGAACGTCTCGACGGCCGCCAACGGCTCCGGCGACCGGAGGTTCGCGCGCAGACCGCCGGGATGGTGGCGCAGGATGCTCGCGAACGCCGCGATCGCGGCCGGTGTCACCCGGGTGGGCTCCCGCTCCCCACCCGCAGCGACCCGCTCCGCCACGAGCCGCCGGAATACCGGGTCGCTGGTGTACTGCGCGATCCCCAGCCCGCGGCTGAACGGCAGATAACCGAGATCGAGATCGCGCGGGCGCCAGCCGAGCACGTGGGTGTCGAGGGTGACGACGATCGCCTCGCACCCGCTGCGCTCGGCGCGCTCGACGAGGCTCGCGACCAGGTCGCGCGACGAGCTCCAGTAGAGCTGGAACCAGCGGGGCGCTCCCGGCTGCACCGCGTCCATCGCCACGGCGACGTCCTCCATCGGGGCCGACGCCTGGTTGGAGAGCACGGCGGGGATGCCGAGGGAGGCGGCCGCGCGTGCCGCGAGGGCGTCGCCTCCGCGCCGCGCGAGCTCGAGCACGCCGATCGGGGCGAGCAGCAGCGGGGTCGGGCGGCGCACGCCGAAGAGCTCCACCCCGAGGTCGCGATCGGCGACGTCCCGCAGCACCCGCGGCACGATCCGGCGCGCCCGGAAGGCGTCGAGGTTCGCCTGCGCGGTGCGCTCGGCCCCGGCCGAACCCGCGACGTAGGCGAACGCCGCCCGCGACATCCGCCGCTGCGCCGCGCGCTCCAAAGCAACGGGACCGACCGGGATGCGCGGTCGGCTCCCGCTCACTCCCGCACGGTAGATCTCGGACTGGGCGTCGCGGCCCGCACTGGCTGCCATGCCGCCATTCTGCCCCTCAGCGGCGCTTGCGGCCCCGCGCGGCCCGCGGCGCGGGCTTCCCGCTGGTCCGTGGCCGGGCCTTGCCTGCGCCGCTCGTGCCGGCACCGCCCTTGCTCGCCGCACCCGTGCCCGACGCCGGTTTCCCGGCCCGCTTGCCCGTCGCCGCCTGCTCCGCGGCGACCTCCGGGTTCCGCGAGCTGTGCGCGGTGCGTCCGCGTACGATACCGATGAACTCGTCGACGAGGGGATGCTGCCCCTCCCGCGGCCAGGTCAGGCCGATGCTGCTCTGCTCGCCGTCCTCCAGCCGCACGGCGACGACGTCCTTGCGGCGCAGCGCCTTGGCGACGGAGGCCGGCCACAGGGCGATGCCCTCGCCCTCCGCGATGCGGCGCATCAACGCCTCCGACGGCTCCCCCTCGACGCGCGGCTCGTCCTCCAGATCGGCGAGGTGCAGCTTCTTCTCGAGGGTGAGCAGATGCTCGTGGTGCATGACGAGCACGACGTCCTCCGCGTACAGCGGGATGAGGTGCCGCGCGTCGTCGGGCTCGGCGTCTCGGGCGAACGCCATGTCGGCCTCCCCCGCCGTCAACGCGGCCACCGGATCGGCGCTGGGGGCCACGACGAGCTCGACGTGCGGGTGCCGTCGCTCGAACTCGCGGGTCCACTTGCCGACGGCGACGCCCCGCGGGAACGACAGGGCGAATCGGGAGGTCATCCCCCGAGCGTACCGAACGGTAACCTGGAACCCATGAGTGCCGAGAAGCGACCCCAGACCATGAAGGCGGCCACCGCCGCCAAGAAGCTCGGCATCTACCTGCCCGCCGCCCCCGCCGAGTTCCGCGAGCGCGAGATCAGCCGCACCGAGTTCGACGCGCTGAACGCCGAGCCGCCGGCGTGGCTGCAAACCCTGCGCGCCGAGGGGCCGCACCCGCGCGACGAGGTCGCCCGCAAGCTCGGCGTCTCCAACTCCGGTCTGGCCCGCGGCGGCGTCGACGAGGCGCTCACGACCGCCGAGATCAAGGCACTGCTGGCCGACCCGCCGGAGTGGCTGGTCACCGAGCGCGCCACTCAGGCCGCCGTGCGCGCCGAGAACGCGCGGGTCAAGGCCCGCGACGCCGAGCGCGCCGCCCGTCGTACTGACGCCTGAGGCCGGCCGCCTCTCTCAGTCGATCGACGCCCCGATGAGGGCGAGCAGCGCCTGCGCGTAGGCGGTCGCCGGGTCGTCGTGCTCGAACATCCGCTCGGCCCCGCCGAGAACCGTCGTCACGCGGTAGCCGTCGGCCGTGCGCGCCAGGTGCCGGAACGAGCCGCCCAGCAGCTCGCGCAGCTGATCCTCGCGCGGGATCCAGAGGGCGTCCTCCACGGCCAGCGAGTCGAGCGCCCATTCCGTCGTGCCGTTGAAGCCGAGGATGGTGCCGCTCTCGAAGTGGTGCGGTTCGATCGTCATCTCGCTGACGGTGAAGCGCTCGCCGGCCATCCCGGGCCGGTCGATGGCGAAGGTGTCGCCGGACTGCGGCTGCCAGCGCAGCCCCGCCTGCCGCAGCAGCCGTGCGGTGTCGTCGTCGATCATCCCCACCCCTCAGTCCGTCACGACGACGATCTTGCCGCGCAGGTGCCCGGCCTCCAGCCGCCCGTACGCTTCGCCCGTCCGCTCGATCGGGTAGATGGAGTCGATGGGGAGGACGAGCTCGTTCTCGGCCAGGAGGGACGCCAGCTCGGCCAGCTCGTCGTTGCCGGCGGAGGCGCCGCCGACGTTCTGCGCCCCGTGCGCGTCAGGGCCGAAGACGGCGATCGTGTTGATCCGTTCGACGGGCACCCCGAGCTCGAGCGCGGCCTCGATGGTCCCGCCGCCGTGGTTGTCGAGTGCGGCGGTGACGCGGTCGCCGTCCAGGAGGTCGCGCACCCGCTCGGCCAGGCCGTCGCCGTAGGTCACGGGGATGACGCCCAGCGTCTCGAGGAACTCGTGATTCTCCTCCCCCGCCGTCCCGACGACGGTCGCCCCCGCCCGCACGGCGAGCTGGGCGGCGAGCACGCCGACGCCGCCCGCCGCGGCGCTCACCAGCACGGTGTCGTGCTCGCCGAGGCCGAGGGAGCGCGTGGTCGCCATGGCGGTGCGCCCGACGACGCCCAGGGAGCCGGCGACCTCGAAGGTCAGCGGCTCGGGTTTGGCGACGACCTGGCCCTCCTCCGAGACGACGACGAAGTCCGCGACCGCGGCGAACGGAGCCGTGCCGAACACGGCGTCACCGGCCGCGAAGCGGGTCACGCCCTCGCCGACGTCCTCGACGTACCCCGCGAAGTCCTGGCCGATCCCGCTCGGGAGCGTGACGCCCATCCGTCCGGCCGACCGCTCGTCGCGATAGGCCTTGTAGTCCATCGGGTTGAGCCCCGCCGCCATCACCCGCACGAGCAGCTGACCCGGCCCGGGCCACGGTCGCTCGCGTTCCACCACCTGCAGGAAATCGCGCGAGCCGAACTCCTCGAACTGGACGAATCTGGGCATACGGCATCCCTTCACTCTCGTAGGAGGGAGCCTAGACCCGCCACCCGTGCGCCAGAAGTGCCCGTCGCGCGGGAGGCCCGACTCAGCCGAACAGCAGGGCGGCCTCTTCGTAGCGCGCGTCGGGAACGGTCTTGAGTCCGCCGGTCGCGTCCGCGATCGAGACGTTGACGACGTCCGTGCCGCGCAGGGACACCATGGAGCCCCAGCGGCCCTCGTAGACCGCGTCGACCGCGGCCATGCCGAGGCGCGTCGCGAGCACGCGGTCGTAGGCGCTCGGGACGCCGCCGCGCTGCATGTGGCCGAGGACGGTCGCGCGCGATTCGATGCCGGTGCGCTCCTCGATCATCGGCGCGAGCATCTCGCCGATGCCGCCGAGGCGGGGGCGGTTGAAGGCGTCGAGACCCTTGTGCGAGTGCGCCTCCTCCATCGTGTCGAGGTGGAAGCCCTCGGAGACGACGAGCACGGGGGCGCGGCCGCGGTCGCGCACCGACTCCACCCACTCGACGACTTGCTCGATGGACTGCGGCCGTTCCGGGATGAGGATGGCGTGCGCGCCGCCCGCCATGCCGGAGTGCAGCGCGATCCAGCCGACGTGGCGGCCCATGACCTCCACGACCATGCAGCGCTGGTGCGACTCGGCCGTGGTGCGGAGGCGGTCGATCGCCTCGGTGGCGATCTCGACCGCGGTGTCGAAGCCGAACGAGTAGTCGGTGGCCGCGAGGTCGTTGTCGATGGTCTTCGGGACGCCGACGATCTTCAGTCCGGCGTCGGTGAGGCGGCGGGCCGCGGTGAGCGTGCCCTCGCCGCCGATCGCGATGATCGCGTCGATGCCGTTCTCGTCCATCATCCGCTGGATGTTCTCGGGGCCGCCGTTCTCGCCCTCGAACGGGTTCGTGCGGCTGGAGCCGAGGATGGTGCCGCCCTGGCGCGAGAGGCCGCGGACGCTGTGGCGGTCGAGCGGCATGATGTCGCCGTCGACGACGCCGCGCCAGCCATAGCGGAAGCCGGCGAACTCCGAGCCGTGCACGCGGTCGCCCTTCAGGACCGCGCCGCGGATGACCGCGTTGAGTCCGGGACAGTCGCCGCCGCTGGTGAGGATGCCGATCTTCATGGTGCTCCGTCTCTCGCCGTTTCTGTAACGCCCCTAGGCATCATGCCCGACCTCCCGCCGCAGCACAAAAGCGCACTGGACTTCGGGGGGACCGTGAGGTATCGCGCGCACGTGGACCGCTCCGTCCACTGCGCGGGTCAGAGTTCGAGCACGTGCTGCAGCTTGGAGCCGCTCGCCGACGGCCGTGCGCCGGCCTCCAGCAGCCGCTCCTCGACGCCGTCGAGCAGGGCGGTGCGGCCCGACCGCGTGTCGGGCGCCCCGCTCAGGAGCTCGACCTCCCACTCGCGCCACTCGTCGCGGCCGCCGCTGCGCAGGTTCTCGCCGCGCACGTGGTCGTCGCAGAGCTCGGCGAGGTCGAAGCCGGCCGCATCCCGCAGCACGGTCGTCACCCGCGTGTTCACGATGCGGGCGATCGGGACGAGCTGCACGTCCCCCAGCGCCGACCCGAGGGCTTCGGCGACCGCGTCCCGCAGCTCCTGCGGCTCGCGCTCGCCGTCCCCGAGCGGCCAGTGGAGTTCGACGCGCCCCTCGTCGCCGGGCGCGAGCTTGACGTGCCAGCCTTCGTCCGCACCGCCGCGGCGGGCGCGCACAGCGATGCGGTTGCGGGCGAGGGTCAGGTCGCCCGTGTCGTAGTAGGTGGCGACGAGCTCCGCCGTCTCGGGCTCCGCCACGACCGCGACCGCACCGACGCCGACGAGGTCGGGCGGAACGGTGTCCTCTGCGACGTCGTACTTGCGCTCGATCTCGACCTGGCTCTGGTGCTCCATGCCCCCTGTCTAGCCCACTTCGGCCGTGTCGCGAAATCACAAGAGCGCCGGGGAGCGCAGTGCTTAGGCTCGGGGCATGGACACCACGGAGACGATCACCGCCCGATTCGAGGTCACCGGCTGGGACCCGGAGCCGCTCGCCGGACTCGACGGCGACTGGGTCGGCGCCATCGTCATGCGCAAGCGCTACACGGAGGGGCTGGTCGGCGAGTCCGTCGCGCACTTCGTGTCGTCGGGGACGGAGGAGGGCGGCCGCGGCTACCTCGCCGCGGAGCGGGTCACCGGCGCGCTGCCGGACGGCCGGAACGGCTCCTTCACGGTGCACCACGGGGCGCTGCAGCATCCCGACGACCCCTCGGCCTTCGGGTACATCGTCCCGGGCACCGGCACCGGGGACTTCGCCGCGTTCCGGGGCGAGGCGCGCATCCTGCACGACGAGCGCGGCCCGTTCTTCGTGCTCTCGCTCGCGGGCTGAGCACCCTCGACCCCGCCCGGCGCGAGCGGTACCCTCGGTGTCATGAGCGACCGACGCGACGAGGATCTGGACGAGTTCCGGGAGTCGCAGGAGGGCGATTACGAGCCCGATCCTGTGCTCCACGACGCCGACGACGTCCCCGTGACGGACGACGAGGAGGCCGACCGCATCCTCCCGGACGACGATCGGCCCGTGCCACTCGACCCGGACGACGCCGGCATCGCCTGACGCCGCCCGGCACATTCGTGCCGAATGTCGAGAAAGCGCGCGCCATACCCCACATTCGGCACGAATGTGCCGACGCCGCGCCTAGTCGAGCGCGTCCGTGAGCAGGTGGATGAGCGCGTCCAGCTGCACCGAGTCGGCCGATCCCGCCTCGACGTCGCTGCCGTCGAGGGCCCGGGCCGCGAGGCCCTGCTTGGCGTCGATGAGCTCGGCGATCTTGGAGTCGATGGTCTGGGCGGCGATGATGCGCCACGCGGTGACCGGCTCCTCCTGACCGATGCGGTGCACGCGGTCGATGGCCTGCGTCTGCTCCGCGGCGGTCCAGGACAGCTCCGCCAGGACGACGTTCGACGCGGCCTGGAGGTTGAGGCCGACGCCCGCCGCGGTGAGCGAGCAGACCGCGACCGAGACGTCCGGGTCGTTGTTGAAGGCGTCGATCTCCTTCTGCCGCGACAGCGCGCTCTGGTCGCCGCGGATGGAGATGGTCTTCAGCTCGCGGGCCGCGAACGCCTCCTCCGCCTGGTCCATCACGTCGATGTGCTTGGCGAAGAACACGACCTTGCCGACCGAGCGTGCGAGCTGCGCGGTGTAGTCGGCGGCGAGGCCGGCCTTCGCCTGGCCGATCTTGCGGACCATGGTGAAAACGTTGTCGCCGGTCTTGGCCGACTTCGACTCCTCGAGCTCGGACTGGGCGACCAGCCGGATGAGGTGGCGGCGGTGCGCCTCGTCGTCGCCATCGAAGGTGTCCGGCCGGCCGGCGGCCGCGGCGCGGTGGAACCGGGCGACGAGGCGGTCGGCGAGCTCCTTCTCGGCCTGGCGGATGGAGCGGCCGAGGTCGCCGTCGAGCTCGACCGGCAGGTCGACGACACGGCGGCTGGGCAGGTCGGCGGCGACGTCGAGCTTGCGGCGGCGCACGATGCCCATGTCGATGACGGCCTCACGGGCGGCGGCGTAGAAGCCGAACTCGGCCGGGGTGAGGCCCGTCTCCTCGAGGCGCTCCATGAGCTGCGCGGTCGGCTTGCTGCCGTCGATCCAGCCGAGCAGCTGCCAGATGGCGCGGAAGTCATCGATGTCGTTGATGAGCGGCGTGCCCGTGAGGGCGAGCAGCAGCGGGTCCGGCGTGTTCGACCGGATGGCGTCGGCCAGTCCCAGGACGAGGCGGGAGCGCTGCGAGTGCAGGTTCTTGATGAAGTGCGCCTCGTCGACGACCATGCCCTTGAAGCCGAGGGTGCTCAGCCAGGAGAGGTGGCGGTCGAGCACCTCGTAGTTGACGATGACGACGTCGGCGAAGGCGTCGAGGCCCTCCCCGTCGCCGTGGATGACCGTGGCGCGGCGCTGCGGCGTCCAGCGCTCGACCTCGCGCGCCCAGTTCATCTTCACGACGTTCGGCACGACGGCGAGCAGCGGGTACGCCCCGGCGACGGAGGCGGCGAGGACCGACTGGGCCGTCTTGCCGAGGCCCGGCTCGTCGGCGAGGAGGAACGTGCGGTGGCCCTGGCGGACGCTCTCCACGAAGCGGGCCTGGTGGTGCATGAGCTCCAGCCCGGGAGGCGAGTAGCGGTCGATCGCGGGAGCCGGCGGGAGGTCCATGCTCGCCGCCTGGCCGCCCGCACCGTACTCGAACGACTTGAAGAGCGGCCCGAGCAGCTCCCACGAGTCGAGCCGGCGACGCGGCGTCGGCTGCGCCGGCGTGAGGCGCGAGAAGTCGGGGGCGAGGAACGGGTTGGACAGCTGGCGCGCCTTCACCGACTGCGGCACGACCTGCTTCTCTGCGAGCTCCGGCGGGATGACGCTGTCGGTCTTGGCGGCGGGACGCTCGATGGTGATGATCAGGTCGTCGGGGCTGAGCTCGGTGCCCGACTCGAGCAGCCAGTCGCGCCGCATCTTCTGGGCGGTGGCGGTCGGCGGGGCCTCGCTCTCGAGCAGCGAGATCAGGGAGGTGTCGCGAGCCGCGGTCTTCGCGAGGATCGTCGCGATGCCGTCGAGCCGCTTCAGCTGCTCCGCGCGCGCGGCGTCGGTCAGCTCGCTGTCGGCCTTGGCCCTGGCGCGCTCCTCGCGCATGAGGAACGCGATCACCTGGAACTTGGTGCGGTTCGTGGGGCCGAGCTTCTTGCCGTCGGCGGCCTTCGCCTCGACCTCGCGCACCTTGCGGGCGAGGACCGGGATGAGTCCGTCGTTGTTGGCGTGCCGGTTCCGGCGCTGCTGCTGCGGGCGCGACGAGCTGGTGCGCTGACCGGAACGAGACATGGTCCTCCATGAAGGTGCGCCGCGCGCTGTCCGAGGGCACGGCGCCTAAGGCGTGAGGGCCGGCGCGACCTCCGATCGGAGGACCGAGTGGCCCCGACCGGGCGTCGGGGACGCCGGGAGCGCGGCACAGGAATCGCCGCGCACATCCATTTTACCGGATGCGGGGCCGTTCAGCGACGAGTGTCGGCCGGGATCTTGATGAGCGTCGCCGCGCAGACCAGGAAGACGGCCGCGACGACGTGCAGCGCGCGCAGGATCGTGTCGTCGATCGTGATCGGCCAGACCGGGTTCCAGACGACGGCGATCGGGACGAGACCGACGAGCCACCACCACTGCTTGGCCTGACCGGCGAAGACGCACATGATCAGCGCGAGGATGGCGACCGCGTACTGGACGTAGAGGTACCAGGGGCCGCCGATCAGGGCGAGGCCGGCGAGGAGCACGATCGCGCCGATGATTCCGGGCGCGAGCGCCGCCCGATTGAAGGCCGGCGGCTGCGGAGTGCGGGGTGTGGACATCCCCACCACCCTAGCGGCACCCGCTCTCGAGACGAGACCTCCTCGAGGAGCGGATGCCGCCGGGAGCGGCTAACCCGTCAGAGCGCTCCCCTGCGGAACAGGAAGGCGCACGGCGGGGCGTCGGAGCCGACGCGGACGACCACGGAGGACGAACGGGCCTGCTCGAGGAACTCCTCGAGGCCCAGACGCTCCATCGGGACGCGCCGCAGCTCGGCATCGGAGGCGATGCCGTTCACGGCGAAGGCGACGTCGGGGACGTCGTAGGACTCTCCTGTCAGGTCGAGGAATGCGATCGGGGACGGGTGGATGTTGTCGAGCGGGAACACACTGAGGATCGCTTGGGCGGCGTCCTCGGTGGTGGTGTCGTCCTCGAGGCGGACGATGGGCGCGGTGATCGTGTTCTCTGGATAGCCGCTGCCGACGAGGGTAAGCGTCTCGCCGTCGTTCATCGAATCCAGTGCGCTCAAGAGTGCACCGGACAGCAGCGGGCTGAGGTTCTTCAGCAAAGTCGGGCCTTTCCTGCAAAACGAATATTTCTCAACCCCTGCGCTGAGGATAGACCCGGTTGTATGTCCTCCCCTACCCCCCTTTAAGGGGAGACCGGGTGGACGCGCCGTGCGACATCCCGATTCCGCGGTTTCGCACCTGCTATCGATCCGCTGTGCGCGGCCGGGGCTCAGAACCGCCGCAACCGCAGACTGTGCAGCACCACGAACACGCTGGAGAACACCATCGCCGCTCCCGCGATCATCGGGTCGAGGAGGCCGAGGGCGGCGATCGGGAGGGCGGCCACGTTGTAGGCGAAGGCCCAGAACAGGTTGCCGCGGATCACCGCGAGCATCCGGCGCGAGAGCCGCAGGGCGTCCGCCACCAGACTCGGCTCGGGCCGGAGCAGGGTGAGGTCGGCCGCCTCGATGGCGATGTCGGAGCCTGTGCCCAGCGCGATGCCGAGATCGGCCGTCGCGAGCGCGGCGGCGTCGTTCACGCCGTCGCCGACCATCGCCACTGCGCGGCCGCCGGCCTGCAGGCGGGCGATCTCCGCCGCTTTGCCCTCCGGTGCCACACCGCCGACGGCGCGCACGGTGCCGAGGCCCGCCACGGTCGCCCGCACGGTCGCCTCGTGATCGCCGCTCAGGACGACGGGCTCGGCGCCGAGCGCGCGCACGCGCTCGACGGCGTCCGCCGCGTCCGCCCGGAGCGGGTCGCTCACGGCGAGCACGGCCATCGGCGCGCCGTCGATCGACACGGCGACCGCCGTCGCCCCCGCGGCCCGGATCTCGCTGACGGCGCCCTCCAAGAGAGGGGGCAGTCCGTCGGCCGCTCGTGCGACCACGACCTCCCGGCCGTCCACGACCGCAGTGACGCCGAATCCTGCCACGGCGCGGAAGCCCGCGACGACGGCATCGGACGGAGCGGCCTCAGCGATCGCCCGGCCGAGGGGATGCTCGGAGCCGCGCTCCGCCGCGGATGCCAGCCGCAGGACCTCGTCGAGGGACGCGTCCGGCGCGACGACGGTCCGCGCGACGGACATGCGACCGGTGGTCAGTGTGCCGGTCTTGTCGAAGACGACCGTGTCGATGCGTCCGGCGCGTTCGAGGGCCTCCGGTCCGGAGATCAGGATGCCGCGCTGGGCGGCGCGACCGGTGCCCACGAGCAGGGCGGTCGGGGTCGCGAGGCCGAGGGCGCACGGGCAGGCGACGATCAGCACCGCCACCGCCGGCGAGACGGCCGCAGCCGCGTCGCCGGTGACGAGCCACCACACCGCGAACGTCAGCACGGCGAGTCCGATCACGATCGGCACGAACACCGACGACACCCGGTCGGCGGAGCGCTGCGCCCGGGTTTTGCCGAGCTGAGCCTGCTCGACCAGGGCGGCGAGGCGGGAGACGCGCGTGTCGGCGCCGACCCGCACGGCACGCACCACGAGCATGCCGCCCGCAGCGACCGTCCCGGCGGTGACGTCGTCGCCCGCGGACACCTCGACAGGCACGGACTCGCCCGTCATCGCGGACGCGTCGACCGCGGCCTCCCCCTCGAGCACCTCGCCGTCGGCGGCGATCCGCTCGCCCGGCCGCACCACGAAGCGGTCTCCGGCCGACAGCAGAGCCACCGGGATGCGCCTCTCGTTCCCCGACTCGTCGAGCAGGGAGACCTCGCGCGCCGACGCCTGTGCGAGCCCGCGCAGCGCCTCCCCCGCCCTGCGGCGCGAGCGGGCCTCCGCGTAGCGGCCGACCAGCAGGAAGGTCGTCACGACGGCGGCGACCTCGAAGTAGACGTGACCGCCCGCACCGAGCAGGAGCACGACGAGCGACCACGCGTAGGCCGCGAGGGTGCCGAGCGAGACGAGCGTGTCCATCGTCGTCGCGCCGTGCCGCAGGTTCACGGCGGCGGACCGATGGAACGGCCAGCCGCCCCAGAGGACCACGGGCGCGGCCAGCAGGAGCGAGACCCACTCCCAGCCGGGGAAGTGCAGGGGCTCGATCATCGCGATCAGGACGATCGGCACGCTGAGCGCGGCGCTCACGAGCATCCGCGGCACGAGGCGGCGGCCGTCCCGGGCCTCCCCCGCGTCGTCGGGGCCGGAGCCGGCGGAGGCGTCCCGCTCATCGTGGAGCAGGCGGGCACCGTATCCGGCCTTCTCGACCTCGGCGACCAGGGCCGCGACATCGAGATCCGCGGGGACGAGGGCGCTGGCGCGCTCGGTGGCGAGGTTGACCGTCGCGGTCACGCCCTCCACGCGGCCCAGCCGCTTCTCGACGCGCGCCACGCAGCTCGCGCAGGTCATCCCCTCGATCGCCAGGTCGACCCGGGCGAGGCTCTCGACGGCCGTCACAGCAGGGGAAGCCGGTCGGGGCGGCCGAGGGTGTAGCCCGCCTCCTCGACGGCGGCGCGGACCGCGTCATCGCCGAGCGGCTGGGTGTGGGCGACCGTGGCCCGGCCGGCGGCCACATCCACCTCGACGCGTTCGACCCCGTCGAGGGTCGAGAGTTCGTCTGTGACGGCCCGCGCGCAGTGTGCACAGGTCATGCCGAGGATGTCGTAGGTCGTTTCCATGTCCACCACCGTAGCACATACCCCATAGGGGTATATGGGATGCGGGGTATCCTGGAGGGGTGATCGCGGACATCAAGAAGCGTGCCCTCCACCGCACGCGCATCCTGGAAGGCCAATTGCGGGGCCTCGAGAAGATGATCGAGAACGAGGACTACTGCGTCGACATCATCACGCAGTCCCTCGCCATCCAGAAGTCGCTCGGCTCCCTCAACAAGCTGCTGGTGGAGAACCACCTGCGGACCCACGTGTCCGAGATGTTCGAGGAGGGCGGCAGCCAGCGCGACGACGCGATCCTCGAGCTGCTGAAGGTCTACGAGCTCTCGAACAACCGGGGCTGAGATGACGGACCCCATCGAGATCGTCCGCGGAGACATCACCGACCAGGCCGTGGACGCGATCGTCAACGCGGCCAACAGCTCGCTGCTCGGCGGGGGCGGTGTCGACGGCGCCATCCACCGGCGCGGCGGCCCCGCCATCCTCGACGCCTGCCGCGAGCTGCGCGCGACGACGCTGCCCGACGGGCTGCCCACCGGCCAGGCCGTCGCCACCACGGCGGGCGACCTGCCCGCGCAGTGGGTCATCCACACCGTCGGCCCGGTCTGGACCGACGCCGAGGATCGCACTCCCTTGCTCCAGAACGCGTACCGCTCCTCCCTGCGCGTCGCACGCGAGCTGGGTGCGGTGACCGTGGCCTTCCCCGCCGTGTCGGCAGGGGTCTACGGCTGGCCGATGGAGGATGCCGCACGCATCGCCGTCAGCACCGTGCGCGCCGTGCTCTCCTCCGGTGTCGGCTCGGTCGAGCTCGTGCGCTTCGTGCTCTTCAGCGACGAGGCCCTGGCGGCGTTCCGCGCGGCGGCCGGCGAGTGAGCGCCGTCGACCAGGCGCCGGTCGCGGCGCGCGAGGACGCCGCGCTCGACCGGTTCCGCACCCTCCTGCGCATCCCGACGATGTCGCGCAACGACGTCGAGCTGACCGACTGGGCGGCGTTCGACGCGTTCATCGCGGCACTCCCCGGCCTCTACCCCGCCGTACACTCTGCGCTCGAGCGCGAGCAGCACGGCCACTCCCTGCTCTACCGCTGGGCCGGGAGCGCCCCGACCGGCCGCCCGACGATCCTGATGGGCCACTACGACGTCGTCCCGGCCACCGACGAGGGCTGGCAGCACCCACCGTTCGCGGCCGAGATCACCGGCACCGGCGACGGCCGGGTGCTGTGGAACCGCGGGACCCTCGACGACAAAGGCGCGGTCGTGGCGATCCTGGAGGCCGCGGAGCGTCTGCTCGGCGAGGGCTTCACCCCGACCGAGGACGTCTACCTGAGCTTCGGCCACGACGAGGAGACGGTCGGCACGGGTGCGCAGACGATCGTGGCGGCGCTCCGCGAGCGCGGCATCCGCCCGGCGCTCGTGCTCGACGAGGGCGGCGCGATCGTGGAGCGCATCTTCCCCGGCGTCACGCGCCCCATCGCGGTCGTCGGCGTGAGCGAGAAGGGCATCACCTCCGTGCGACTCACGGTCGAGCAGCACGGCGGCCACGCCTCCACTCCCCCGAAGATGACCGCCACGGTGCGCCTCGCCCGCGCCATCACACGGCTCAACGCCAAGCCCTTCCCGGCCCGCCTCACCGAGACGAATCTGCGGATGGTGGAGACGCTCGGCGCCCACGCCTCCGGACCGCTGCGCGCCGTCTTCACCCGGGCGCGACGGCTCCAGCCGCTGCTCCGCGCCGTCTTCGGCCGGCTGAGCGACGAGACCCGCGCCATCGTCCGCACGACCACGGCGGTCACCCAGCTCCGCGGCAGCCTGGCCGCCAACGCGCTGCCCGAGACGGCGGAGGCGATCGTGAACGTCCGCATCGCCGTCGGCTCGACGGTCGCCGAGACGATCGAGCACATCCGGCGCGCCGTCCGCGACCCGCAGGTGCGCATCGAGGCCGTCGACGCGAGCGAGCCCTCCCCGGTCTCACCGAGCGAGGGAGCGGAGTGGGACCGCGTCGCGGGAGCGCTCGCGCAGGTCCATCCGCACGCGATCGTGACGCCGTACATCATGCTGGGCGCGAGCGACAGCCGGCACTTCACCGCCATCGGCGACACCGTCTACCGGTTCACCCCGTTCGAGATGAGCACCGAGGAGCGCGGGACGCTGCACGCGCGCGACGAGCGCATCCACGTGCGCACCTGGCTGCGCGGCATCGACGTCTACGCTCTCCTGCTGCGCTCCAGCTGACGCGGGCCGAGGGGCCTAGGCCGCCCCGCCGAGGTCCGGCAGCTCGATCGCCCGGGTCGACGGCGGCAGCTCCCGCACGACTTCGAGCGCCGGGATGAGCTCGCTCGCCCACACCCGGTAGCCTTCCGCGTTCAGATGCAGCCGGTCCTCGGTGAAGGCCGGGTTCAGCTCGTCCTCCACCGCCATGGCCGGCCACAGGTCGAGCCAGCCGGCGTGCACCGTCGGCGCGAACTGCCACAGGTGCCGGTTGATGTCCTTGATCTGATCAGCGAACTCGGCGCCCCGCGGCAGCACGGACTGCGCCAGGATGCGCGCCTCCGGCAGCTCCTTGCGCATCGTCACGAGCGCGGTCTCGACATTGCGGACCACGTGCTCGGCCGAGCGTCGCCACGCCAGATCGTTCGTCCCGATCAGCAGGGCCACCGTCGCCGGCCCCGAACCGATCACATCGTCGAGACGCGCGAGCACGTCGTCCGTCGTGTCTCCGGCGACGCCGAAATTCCAGACGGTCTCGCCGGGCAGCAGAGCCGCCCAGTCACCGCCCTGCGTCAGGCTGTCTCCGATGAGGGCGAGCGGGCCTCGCCCCGTTTCCCATTCCTCCGGCATCCGTACCATCCTCCCCGGCTCCCTCCATCCTCCCCCAGATCGGGCGAGGAGGCGAGGGGGTCGGGGAGGCCGGCGCGGTCAGACCAGCGACTTGGTGTGCCAGACGGTCTTCGTCTCCGTGAAGAACGCGATGCGGTCGAGCGAGGGCGCTGCGGCGTCCGGCCCGTTCTCCGGGGTGAGGGCGCGCTTGAGCGTCTCCGCCGCGGCGATCTGCAGGTCGACCCACTCCAGCGCGCCCGCACCGACGAGGTCGAGCGCGTTGACGTCGGCGTGCGAGGCGAGCCACGGCGCGATCTCCGCCGGGGACCCGGTGAGGATGTTGACCACGCCGCCGGGGACGTCGCTCGTCGCGAGCACCTCGCTCAGGCTGATCGCCGAGAGCGGGAACCGCTCGCTGGCGACCACGACGACGGCGTTGCCCGCGACGAGCGCCGGAGCGACGGCGCTCACGAAGCCGAGCAGGCTGGAGTCCTGCGGCGCGATGATGGCGACGACACCGGTCGGCTCCGGCACGGAGATGTTGAAGTACGGCCCGGAGACCGGGTTGGCGTTGCCCACCACCTGCGCGAACTTGTCGGCCCAGCCGGCATACCAGACCCAGCGATCGATGGCTTCGTCGACCTGCGCGCCCGCGGCGGCGGCGGAGACGCCCTCGGCGTTCTGGATCTCGTCGACGAACTGAGCCCGGCGACCCTCCATCAGCTCCGCGATGCGGTAGAGCACCTGTCCGCGGTTGTACGCGGTGGCGCCGGCCCAACCCGAGACGGCGCCGCGGGCGGCGACCACGGCATCCCGGGCGTCCTTGCGGGAACCCTGGGCGGCGTTCGCCAGGAACGCGCCGGAGGCCGAGAGCACCTCGTAGGTGCGGCCGGACTCGCTGCGCGGGAACTTCCCGCCGATGTAGAGCTTGTAGGTCTTCGGCACGGCCAGGCGGCTCATTTCGTGGCTCCCTTGCGGGTCGAGCGGGTGGAGGAGGTGACGGCGGCCGGCAGCGCGCGGCCCGGCACGAGGTACGCGCCGAGGCCGTGACGGCCTCCCTCGCGCCCATAGCCGGACTCCTTGTAGCCGCCGAACGGACTCGCCGGGTCGAACCGGTTGAACGTGTTGGCCCAGATCACACCGGCGCGGAGTTTGTCGGCGACCGCGAGGATGCGGCTGCCCTTGTCGCTCCAGATGCCGGCGGAGAGGCCGTACGGCGTGTTGTTCGCCTTGGCGATGGCCTCGGCCGGCGTGCGGAAGGTCAGCACCGAGAGGACAGGGCCGAAGACCTCCTCGCGGGCGATCCGGTGGCTCGTCGACACGTTGTCGAAGATCGTCGGCGCGAACCAGAACCCGTTCTCGGGGATGGCGCAGTCGGCGGTCCAGCGCTCGGCACCCTCCGCCTCCCCGATGTCGGAGAGCTCGCGGATGCGCTGCAGCTGCTCGGCGCTGTTGATCGCGCCGATGTCGGTGTTCTTGTCGAGCGGGTCGCCCAGGCGAAGCGTCGAGAGGCGGCTCTTCAGCCGGTCGACGACCTCGTCGTGGATGCTCTCCTGCACCAGGAGGCGGCTGCCCGCGCAGCACACGTGGCCCTGGTTGAAGAAGATGCCGTTGACGATGCCTTCGATGGCCTGGTCGATCGGTGCGTCGTCGAAGACGATGTTGGCCGCCTTGCCGCCGAGCTCCAGCGTGAGCTTCTTGTCGGTGCCGGCGACGGAGCGGGCGATCTCGCGCCCGACGGCGGTGGAGCCCGTGAAGGCCACCTTGTTCACGTCCGGGTGGGCGACGAGGTCGCGGCCGGTCTCCCCCGCGCCGGTGACGATGTTCACGACACCGGCGGGCAGGCCCGCCTGCTGCACGATCTCGGCGAAGAGCAGCGCCGTCAGCGGCGTGGTCTCGGCGGGCTTCAGCACGACGGTGTTGCCGGCGGCCAGCGCGGGCGCGATCTTCCACGCGAGCATCAGCAGCGGGAAGTTCCACGGGATGACCTGGGCGGCCACACCGAGCGCGCGGGGCGCGGGGCCGAGACCGGCGTGCTCCAGCTTGTCGGCCCAGCCCGCGTAGTAGAAGAACCACGCCGCGACGAGCGGGACGTCGACATCCCGGCTCTCCTTGATCGGCTTGCCGTTGTCGAGGCTCTCGGCGACGGCCAGCTCGCGGGCGCGCTCCTGCACGAGGCGGGCGATGCGGAACAGGTACTTGCCGCGGTCGGTGCCGCTCATCCGAGACCAGACCTTCTCGTAGGCGCGGCGGGCGGAGGCGACCGCCGCGTCCACGTCCGAGGTGTCGGCGGTCGCGATCGTGGCGATGCGCTCCTCCGTCGCCGGGGAGATGGTCTGGAACGGGGTGCCGTGGCCGGCGACGAACTCGCCGTCGATGAAGAGGCCGTACTCGTCGCGGAGGCTGAGGATCGACCGCGACTCCGGGGCCGGAGCGTATTCGAGGAAACTCATTCTGGGTCTGCTTTCGTCAGTCGATCGTCACGTAGTCGGCGCCGGAGTAGTGTCCGGTCGCGAGCTTCTGGCGCTGCAGGAGCACGTCGTTCAGGAGGCTCGACGCGCCGAAGCGGAAGAGGTGCGGCTGCAGCCAGTGCTCGCCGACCGTCTCGGCGACGGTCACCAGGTACTTGATCGCGTCCTTCGAGGAGCGGATGCCGCCCGCGGGCTTCACGCCGATCTCCTCGCCGGTGAGCCGGCGCCAGTCGCGCACGACCTCCAGCATCAGCAGGGTGACGGGCAGCGTCGCCGCCGGGGAGACCTTGCCGGTGGAGGTCTTGATGAAGTCGCCGCCGGCGAGGATCGCCAGCCACGAGGCGCGGCGGATGTTGTCGTACGTGTTGAGCTCGCCGGTCTCGAGGATGACCTTGAGGTGGGCGTAGCTGCCGTCGGTGCGGCGGCAGGCCTCCTTCACGGCGACGATCTCGTCGAACACGAGGCCGTAGCGGCCCGAGAGGAAGGCGCCGCGGTCGATGACCATGTCGATCTCGTCGGCGCCGGCCGCGACCGCGTCGGCGGTGTCGGCCAGCTTGACCGCGAGGGAGGCGCGTCCGCTCGGGAACGCGGTCGCCACGGCGGCCACGGCGACTCCGGCCGGGGCCTCGGCGTGCGACGAGCCGAGGGCCTCGACGGCGTACGGCACCATGTCGCCATACACGCAGACCGCGGCGGGGCGCGGCGTCGACGGGTCGCCGGCGTCCGGCGTGAGCGCCTTCGCGACGAGCGAGCGCACCTTGCCGGGGGTGTCGGCCCCCTCGAGGGTGGTGAGGTCGATGAGCTCGATGATCTTGTCGAGCGCCCAGCGCTTGCTGGTGGTCTTGATGGAGCGCGTGCCGAGGCCCGCCGCCCGCTGCTCGAGCCCGACGGCGTCGACACCCGGGATGCCGTTCAGGTAGCGCCGCAGGGACGCCTCGGTGAGGTCGCCGCCGAGCACCTCGACGGCACGTGCCGCCGGCGCGAGCGTGCGCGCGGGCGGGACGGTGGTTTCGATGGTCACGTCATTCCTTACTGGTTCTGCTCACGAGCCCGGCTGGCTGCGGCCGAGGAGGTCGTTCGCGGTGGCTTCGTCGGTGATGATGGTGGTGCACAGGCCGCTCGCGACGACGGCGTGCGCGACCTGGTGCTTGGCTTCGCCCGCGATGACGGCGATGCTCGTGCGCGCGTTCCGCAGCTCTTCGAGCGAGAGGCCGAGGGTGCGGCCGTCGAGCTCGGGATCGGCAACCTCGCCGGTGCCGGTGATGAACCGGCCGACGACGTCGCCGACGGCACCCTTGTCCGCCAGGCCGGTGACGTCCTCCGGGGAGAGGTAGCCGGAGTCGACGTGGACGGAGCTGGTGTCGACGACACCGGCGCTGAAGAGGAAGGCGCTCGCGCCGCGCGCGAGGTCGAGCACGGACTGCACCGAGCGGTCGGCCTCGATCGCGCGGCGGGTGGCCGCATGCTCGAAGATCGCCGGGCTCGGCAGCAGCGTCGCGGTGCCCTGCGCCTTGCGCGCGATGACGACCGCGGTGTCGGCCGCCGCCGTCGCCTGGCGGGTGCTGGACACGCTGCCGTTGATCTGCACGGGGTTGACGCCGACGGCCCAGCCCGGGCGCAGCCGGGCGGCGACCGCGTGCAGCGTGCGGCCCCAGCTGACGCCGAGCGTCCGCGGCACGGGACGGAGGGTGGTGAGGTAGTCCGCAGCGGCCTGCGCGACGCGCGCCTGCGTCTCGGACTCGGTCTCCGCGGCGGGGACGACGACTGCGTCCTCCAGGCCGTAGAAGCCGCACAGCTCACGCTCGAGGGAGAACCGCCTGGCGCTCGGATGCACGATCTCGATGCGCACGAAGCCGTGCTCGCGCGCCGCCACCAGGAGCCGGCCGACCTTCCATCGGCTCACGTTGAGGGCGACGCCGATCTCGTCCTGCGTCTTGCCCGCCTCGTAGTACAGCTCTGCGGCTTTGACGGCGAGGATCTCGTCGGTATCGTTCAGGGCCACGTTCACAGCCTAAGACGTGAGCAACCTTTGCGCACGCGTTGCTCAAATGAGCAGGAGGGGATCGTCTAGGGTAATGGTCGTGTCCACACCCCTCGCTCTCGCCGTCGACTTCGGCGGCACGAAGGTCGAGGCGGCGCTCGTCGACGCCGACGGCCGGCTCGTGCCCGACTCCCGCTTCCGCCGCCCGACCGGCCGCACCGCGACGGTCGACGATCTGGAGGCCTCCGTCGGCGGTGTCGTGCGCGACGCGCTCGCCTCCCTCCCCGAGGGGGCGGAGATCGTCGGCGTCGGCATCGGCTGCGCCGGACCGATCGACCGCGTCCGCGGCCTGGTCTCGCCGCTCAACGTGCCGCACTGGCGCGACTACCCCATGCGCGACTTCATCGGGGCGGAGGTCCGCTCAGCCGGCCTCGACGTCCCGGTGACGCTCGAGATGGACGGCGTCGCGATCACGATGGCCGAGCACTGGGTCGGCGCGGCCCAGGGCGTCGACAACGTCATGGGGATGGTCATCTCGACCGGCATCGGCGGCGGCCTCATCGTCGGCGGCCGGGTCATCACCGGCCCGACCGGCAATGCCGGGCACATCGGGCACGTGGAGGTCGGCGACATCCGCGGCGAGGACACCTTCGGCAACCCGTACGCACTGGAGGCCATGGCCTCCGGCCCGCACACCGTCGCGTGGGCGCAGAAGCACGGCTTCACGGGCACGACGGGCGAGGAGCTCGCCGCGGCCTACGCCGCCGGCGACGAGATCGCCCGGCACGCGATCGCCCGCACCGGGCGCGCGGTCGGCCACGCCATCGCCTCGGCGACGGCCCTCCTCGATCTCGAGCTCGTCGCCATCGGCGGCGGCTTCTCGCACTCGACTCCCGACCTCTTCACGCACATGCGCGAGGTCATCGAGAAGCACTACTTCCCGTTCGTGCGCAAGGTGCGCATCGTCCCGTCGGCGCTTTCGTCCGAGGGGCCGCTCATCGGAGCGGCAGCCCTCATCCACCGAGCGAACCTGCTCCCCGCCTAGCGGACACCCCCACCCTCGCCTCGCCTCGCCTCGCCGAGACGGCACGAATTCGCGCGAACGGTGCCGAGACGGCGGAGAATCCGCCGCCTCGGTGCGCGTCAGCGGTCTTCGAGCGCGCGCGGACGCGCGACGACCGCCCCCGCGGCCGCGGCCGCGAGCGCCGTCACCGTGAGGACGATCAGCGGTACGGTCCAGGCGCCCGTCGTCTGGTGCAGGAGGCCGACCACGAGCGGACCGAGCGCGCCCAGCGTGTAGCCGACACCCTGCGTGAAGCCGCTCAGCGCGACCGACCCGGCGTGCGTGCGCGTGCGCATGTTGATCAGCACGAGCACCAGCGGGAAGAGCAGCGGGCCGAGCCCGGCGAACGTCACCCACAGCCAGGTGGCGGCGCCCGGCGCGAGGATCAGCCCGAGGTACCCGGCGACGAAGAACGCGACGGCGAGATAGATCAGCCCGGCGACGCTGCGCAGCCGCGCGGCGAGCAGGGGCACCAGCAGTCCGGCCGGGATGCCCATCCCGGCGTACACGGAGAGCAGCGCTCCCGCCTCCGCCGGCGGGGTGCCGGCGACGTCGTGCAGGATCTGCGGCAGCCAGGCGAACATCGCGTACGCGTTCAGGCTCGAGACGGCGAAGACGATCGCCATCGCCCAGGCCAGCGGCGAGTGCCAGACCTTCCCGACCATCGCGGGCGGGGCGCCCTCCACCTCCACGTCGTGCGCGGGATGCGCCGGGCGGTGGGAGATCAGGATGCGCAGCCACGGCAGCACGGCGAGCAGGCTGACGGCCGCCCACATCCCGACCGACACGTGCCAGCCCGCCGCGTCGGCGACCGGCACCGCGATGAGCAGGGGCAGCAGCGTGCTCACCGACATCACGGTCGCGTAGAGCGACGTGACGAGGCCGATGCGGTCCGGGAAGTAGCGTTTGACCAGCGGGGGCAGCAGCACGTTCCCGACGCCCATGCCCGCGAAGGTGAGGGCGGAGCCGAGCGCGAGCACGACGAAGGACGGCGCCGAGGCGCGCAGCAGGTGCCCGGCCAGCATGACGCCGAGGGCGCTCAGCATCACCGCCTCGAGGCTGAGCCGGCGGGTGAACGTCGGCGCGATCAGACCGAACACGGCGAAGCAGATCGGCGGCAGCATCCCGAGCAGCCCGACGCCCAGACTGCTGACCGGGAACTCGGTGCGGATCTCGGCGTAGATCGGCGACAGGGCGGCGACGGCGGTGCGGAGGTTCGCGGCGACGAGCAGGATGCCGATGAGCGCGATGGCGCGCCCGTGCCAGAGCGGCCGCGCACCGGGCGCGGGGGCGCTCACGCGGGCTCGGCCGAGAGGATGCCGCGCGCCTTCTCGACGTCGTCGGCGATCTGGGCGATCAGCGGTTCGACGCCCTGGTAAGCGACCATGCCGCGGATGCGCTCCACGAACGAGACCTCGACGCAGTGGCCGTAGAGGTCGAGCTCGCGGTCGAGCACGTAGGCCTCGACCTGCTTGTGCGGCACGCCCTCGAAGGTCGGGTTGTTGCCGACCGAGATGGCGGCGGGATAGGTCTCGTCGCCGTCCGTCAGCCAGCCGGCGTAGACGCCGTCGGCGGGGATGAGCCCCTCGGATTCGGGCGACAGGTTGGCCGTCGGGTAGCCGAGCTCGCGGCCGCGGGCCGCACCGTGCACGACGACGCCGCGCAGGGTCGGTATGTGGCCGAGCAGCTCGGCTGCGTGCGCGACATCGCCGTCGGCGAGGAGCTCGCGGATCCAGGTGGAGGAGACGCGCCGGCCGTGCTCGGGCCGCACGTCGTCGATCAGCTCGACCGCGAAGCCGTACTTCTCCCCCAGCTCGCGCAGCAGGCGCACGTCGCCGGCGCCGCGGTGGCCGAAGCGGAAGTCGCTGCCGACGAGCACCTCGGCGGCGTGCAGCCGGTCGACCAGGATGCGGTGGACGAACTCCTCCGGCTCGAGGGCGGCGAGCGCCTGGTCGAAGGCGACCATCAGGGTCGCGTCGATGCCGGTGCCGGAGAGCAGGTCGAGCTTCTGCCCGTTGCTCACCAGCGAGGCCGGGCACTTCTCGGGGGCGAGCAGCTCGAGCGGGTTGCGGTCGAAGGTGATCACGGCGGCGGTGAGCCCGCGGTCGGCCGCGACCTCCCGCAGCCGGCCGATGACCGCGCGGTGGCCGGAGTGCACGCCGTCGAACTTGCCGATCGTGACCGCGCTCGGGCCGAAGCCGTCCGGCACCTCCTCGACGGAGCGGAAGACCTTCACGAGGCGTCCGTCCGGGGGCGGTGGCCGCGCAGCCAGATCAGGCCGAGGATCGGCAGTGCGAGCGGGATGAACAGGTAGCCCATCCCGTAGACCGACCAGACCGTCGCGTCACGGCCGAACGGGTCGACGTCGTGCAGCCCCAGGGCCTCGGGGGCGAACAGGCTCAGCGAGCCGACGACCAGCACGCCGACCAGCTCGAAGGTGATCGTGATCCACGCGACCCGGTACCAGACGCGGCCGGGCGCGACGAGGGCGATCGTGGCGACGATGTAGACGACGGCGGCGACGGCGGAGAGCGTGAAGGCGACGGGCGCCTCGTCGAAGCGGTCGATGATCTGGAAGACGCTGCGGCCGGTGGCGGCGAGCGCCAGCACGCCGTAGACGAAGACGAGCACCCGGCCGATGCCGGAGATGCGCCGCTTCGACGGGCGCTGCACGCGCTCGCTCGCGGACTCGGTGAGGGGAGACATCGAAGACGATTCTATTCGCGTCCGCGGCGGGCTCGCGGCGCGCGCGGGCTCAGGCGCCCTGCACGAACCAGATCTGCCCCATCCGGTACACCATGACGGCGATGGCGAGGCAGACGCCGCCCAGGATGACCGTGCTCCAGCGGTTGCGCTCGATGAGGGCCCAGAAGCCGCCGGCGGCCGGGAGGATGAGCGCCGAGATCAGGTAGATGTAGAACTCGGGGAGGCTGCCGCTCGGCTCGTTCCCGACTGCGGGCGACACGATCGTGACGACGAGCTGGGCGATCAGCAGCAGTTCTACCAGCGCGACGGCGCCCATCGTGAGGTCGTTCGGCACGCGGCCGGCGAAGCCGAGCACGAGGCACAGGAGGCCGGCGGCGCAGGCGACGATCACCTGGACCGTGGTGAACCACTCGATCATGCCGTGGCGATCTCGTCCGTCGGGAAATTCACGAGGGTGCGCGCTTCCTTTCCGCGGAACTCGACGAGCCCCACCAGGTGGCCGGTCGGCGCGACGGCGGCGACCGGGACGCCGCCCGGTCCTTCCCGGTCGGCGAGGTGGATGCGGCGGCCGTGCGTCAGGTCGATCGCCTGCTGCTCGGTGAGGTCGAGGCGCTCGAAGAGCGCCGTGGCCGCGTCCACCGCCGGCAGCAGCGCCGTCTCCGGATCGAGCGTATCGAGGTCGTGGGCGTCGCGCACGTCGTAGTCGCCGACGCGGGTGCGGCGGAGGGCGGACAGGTGGCCGCCGACCCCGAGTCCGGCGCCGAGGTCGCGGGCGAGCGAGCGGATGTAGGTGCCGGACGAGCACACGACGCGCACGTCCAGGTCGATCGCGTCGGCCGAGCGCCGCTCGTCGAGGAGCTCGAACTCGCTCACGGTGACCGCACGCGGCTCGAGCACGACCTCCTCCCCCGCCCGGACGCGGGCGTAGGCACGCTTGCCGTCGACCTTGATGGCGCTGACGGCGCTCGGCACCTGCTGGATCTCGCCCGTCAGCTCGGCGATCCCGGCGCGGATCGCAGCGCCCTCGACCGCGGCGATCTCCCCGGCATCGGCGCGGGCGGTCTCGTCGCCCTCCGCGTCGTCGGTCGTGGTCGTGGAGCCGAGGCGGATGGTCGCGAAGTACTCCTTGTCGGCGCCGACGATGTAGGTGAGGAGCCGGGTGGAGGAGTTCACGCCGACGATGAGGAGGCCGGTCGCCATCGGGTCCAGCGTCCCGGCGTGGCCGACCTTGCGGGTCCCGGCGAGGCGTCGCACCCGTGAGACGACGTCATGGCTCGTCATGCCGCCGGGCTTGTCGACCAGGAGCAGCCCGCTGCCGGTCACGCGTCGGCCCCGGTGGTGTCGAGCACGAGCTGGAGCTTGGTGCGGAACGTGCTCTCGAGCAGCTCGGTCGCGCACGGGTCGTCGCCGTACTCGTCGGGCAGGCGCAGCCCCAGGAGGGTGTTCAGCAGCATCCCCTCGGCCAGGAACGATCGCGCCTCGTCTGCTTCGAATCCGGCGTCCTCGCGGAGCATGCGGTAGATCGCGATGAAGCCGGCGCGCGCCTTGCCGCCGATGACGGGGTCGTGGCCCATCCCGAACGCCTGCATCAGGGAGAGGAGGATGCCGCGGTCCTCGATCAGGTTGACGTACGTGAGCCCGAGGCGGCGGCTGATCTCCTTGCGCTCGCTCTCGTTGTCACCGGCCGGGCGGCCCTGGGCGTTCCACTCCCCGATCGTCTCGGTGAAGGCGACGAGCAGCGTGTCGAGCGCGCGGCCGAGCACCTCGACGAAGAGGTTCTCCTTGCCTCCGAACATCCGCACCACGTAGGGCTGACTGATGCCGGCCGCCTTGGCGATCTGGTCGGTGGTCGCGCCGAAGTAGCCGCGTTCGCCGAACACGCGCCCCGCGGCGCCGAGGATCTGCTCCCGGCGCTCGGCCGAGGGGATCCGCTCGCTGATCTTGTCCGTCACGCTTGACAGGTTATCAGTCGATTACTAAAGTGCGGAGTAATCATTCGATTACAACATTGATTCGGCACCCGATCCGCGAACAGGAAGCCCGCCCATGACCGCAACAGACTCCGCACCGGCCCGCACCATCGCGGGCCACCGCATCCCGGTGTGGCTCGCCATCGTGGCGGCCTCCCTGCCGATGTTCATGGCGACCCTGGACAACCTCGTCGTCACGAGCGCCCTCCCCGTGATCGCCCGCGACCTCAGCGCCTCGATCGAGGAGCTCCAATGGGTCGTCAACGCCTACACCCTCAGCTTCGCGACGCTCATGCTCATGGCCGTCGGCCTGGGCGACCGCTTCGGCCGCCGCAGCGTCTTCCTCGGCGGCATCGTCGTCTTCACCCTCTCCAGCGCGGCGGCGGCCCTCGCCACCGAACCGTGGATGCTCATCACGGCGCGCGCCGTGCAGGGCGCCGGGGCCGCAGCGCTCCTCCCGCTCTCCCTCACCCTGCTCGCCGGCAGCGTGAGCGCGCGCCTCCGCCCGGCCGCCATCGGCATCTGGGGCGGGATCTCCGGCCTCGGCGTCGCGCTCGGCCCGCTCATCGGCGGCGCCGTCGTCGAGGGATGGAACTGGCAGGCGATCTTCTGGCTGAACGTCCCGCTCGGCGTCATCGCCGTGCCACTGGTGCTCCTCGCGCTGCCCAACAGCTTCGGCGCCCGCGTGCGCTCCGACATCGTCGGCCTGCTCCTCGCCGCCCCCGGTGTCTTCGGACTGGTCTACGGCATCGTCCGCGGCAACGACGCGGGCTGGGACAGCGCGGAGGTGCTCATCTCCCTCATCGGCGGCGGCGTGCTGCTGGTGGCGTTCGTGCTCTGGGAGTCGCGCACGCCAGCTCCGCTCCTCCCCCTGCGCCTCTTCCGCGACCGCAGCTTCACCGCGGCGAACCTCGTCGGCATGACGTTCAGCTTCGGGATCTTCGGGGCCGTGTTCATCCTGATCCAGTTCCTCCAAGTGGTGCAGGGGCACACGCCCCTCGAGGCCGGTGTCATGACGATGCCGTGGACGCTCGCCCCGATGATCGTCGCTCCGCTGACCGGTCTCGTCTCGTCGCGGACCGGCACCCGCCTGCCCATCGTCGTCGGACTCGTGCTGCTCACGGTCTCGATGGGCTGGATCGCCCTGACCCTCTCCGCCACCGTCGCCTACTCCGAGATCTGGCCGCCGTTCCTGCTCGCCGGCATCGGGATGGGGCTGGTCTTCGCCCCGAGCTCGACCGCCGTCCTCGCGAACATGCGCCCGGCCGACCACGCGAAGGCGTCCGGAACGAACTCCACCCTGCGCGAGATCGGCGTCGCCCTCGGCGTCGCGGTCCTCACCGCGGTGTTCACGGGGGCGGGTGGCACCCTGACCCCGACCGGCTACGTGGACGCGGCCATCCCGGCCGTCTGGGTCGGCGCGGCCGTGCTCGCCCTCGCCGCCGTGATCGCGCTCGCCCTGCCGGGGCGTCGGCTCGCCGCGCGTCTGGCCGCGGCCGCCGCCGACCACGAGGCGGAGGACACCGCGTCGGGATCCGCCGCCGCTCCGGTCGACGCCCCCACGGCCATCCCGATCGCCTGACCGTTCCGATCGCCGACCACCGATCCGCACGCCGTCCGGCCGACGCACTCGTCGTAGGCTGGACGTCGTGCGGATCGGCGTCATCGGAGCAGGAGCGATCGGCGGCGCCGTCGCGGCGCTGCTCGACCGCGTCGGACATCTCGTCGAAGTGACCGCCCGCGGCGACCACCTCGCGGCCATCCGCGCGGACGGGCTCCGCCTCGACGGCGGCTGGGGCGAGCACATCGCCCGCGTGGAGGCGGCGGAGACGCTGCAGACCGCACCCGAGCTGGTCTTCCTCTGCACGAAGGCGCAGGACGCCCGAGCCGCCATCGAGGAGAACGCACACCTCCTGCGCGGCATCACCGTCGTCGTCGTCCAGAACGGCCTCGCCGGTCTGCGCCAGGCCGCCGAGCTGCTGCCGGACGCGAACTGCGTGGGCGCCCTCGCCCTCTACGCCTCCAGCTACCTCTCCCCCGGCCGCATCACCGTGACCACGACCGCCAACACCTACCTCGGCGCGGGCGACGGACCGCCTCCCGCTGCCGCGGTGGAGGCCGCGCGCATCCTCGACGCCGCGATGCCCGCCTTCGCCGTCGAGAACTTCACGGGCTGCCAGTGGACCAAGCTCATCGTCAACCAGGTCAACGCGATGCCCGCGATCACCGGGCTCAGCGCGCAGGAGACACTCGGCGACCGGAGGCTGCGGGCCGTCATCACGGCGAGCATGCAGGAGGCGACGCGAATCGGCCTCGACCGCGGCATCCGCTACGGCAGCATCCAGGGCCTCGATCACCGCATCCTGCGCTTCGTCGCCGGCGCCCCCCGCTGGGCCGCGCAAGCCGTGCCGCTGCTCATGAGGCGGCGGATGGGCGCGACGCCCAACCCCGGCTCGACGCTGCAGAGCATCCGGCGCGGACAGCGCAGCGAGATCGACTACCTGAACGGCGCCGTCGTGGCCGAGGCGGCGGCCATCGGTCGCGCGGCCCCGGTGAACGCCGCGCTCACCGCGCTCGTGCACGAGGTCGAGAGCTCCGGCGCCTTCATCCCGCCGGAGGCGGTCGCCGCGCGCCTCCGCCCGCTGCTGCAGCGCTGAGACGTCAGCGGGCCACGCGCACCGGATGCGCCGGGTCGGAGTCGTCCACCAGGATGTCCGCCACCTCGGCCGGCCGCGCCTCCCGCTCGTACAGCTCCCACTCGGGCGCGTTCACCAGCAGCACCGACGCGCTCCATTCGCCGCGCAGCTCGGGTCGCAGCAGGAACTCGCCGTCGATGACGAGCACGGCATCCGGCCCCGCCGACTCCCAGCGGCTCTCGACCGGCACGTCCCGCTCCTCGTCGAAGGCGGCGGTCTGGAAGCCCGCGCTGCCCGCCAGGCGGAACGGGTCCAGCAGCACCCGCCGCAGGGTCACGTAGTCGAACGACGACCGGTAGTAGTCCTCGGGCGTCTCCGGTCCGAGGCGGGTCCGCGCGGCACGCGAGCGGTGGAAGTCGCCGATGGAGGCGCGGAACGTGTCCGCGCCCGCCTCGCGGAACACCTCCGCCAGATCGTCGGCGAAAGCAGCCGTCCCGCCACCGCCGTCCACCGCGACGACGACCCGGCCGAGCGGAGACGCCGCACGGATCGCCCCCACCACCTCCCGGAGGAGCAGCACGCGCGGGGTCGGCGGGAGTCTCATGCCCCGAGCATAGGCCGACCGCCCTGGCACTACCCTCGAAGGATGCGTGACACCTTCGCCGAGACCGTCGTCGACTGGTACCGCGCCAACCGCCGCGACCTGCCGTGGCGCCGCGACGGCTTCACCGCCTGGGGCACCTTGGTCAGCGAGTTCATGCTGCAGCAGACGCCGGTGAACCGCGTCATCCCGCGTCTCGAAGAGTGGCTGGAGCGCTGGCCGACTCCGGCCGACCTCGCCGCCGTGCCGCCCGGCGAGGCCGTGCGCGCCTGGCAGTCCCTCGGCTATCCGCGCCGCGCCCTCTGGCTGCACGCCGCGGCGGTCGCGATCACGGAGCGGCACGGCGGTGTGGTGCCCGACGATGTGACCGAGCTGCTCGCTCTCCCCGGCATCGGCGACTACACCGCCCGCGCCGTCGCGGTCTTCGCGTACGGTGAGCGCCATCCCGTCGTCGACACCAACATCCGGCGCGTGATCGCCCGCGCCGTCGAGGGGCAGGGCGAGCCCGGTCCGCCGAGCGCGCGGCGCGACCTCGCGGCGATGGAGGCTCTGCTCCCGGACGATCGACCGGCTGCGGCCGCCTTCAACGCCGGCATGATGGAGCTCGGCGCGATCGTGTGCGTCGCCCGCACCCCGCGCTGCGACGGATGCCCGCTGGCAGCGACGTGCGCCTGGCGGGCGGCCGGCTATCCGGCCTACGACGGGCCGCGCAAAGCCGTGCAGAAGAAGTACGAGGGCAGCGACCGCCAGGTGCGCGGACTCATCATGGCCGAGCTGCGCGCGTCGCACATCCCGGTGACCGCAGCCGAGCTCGATGGCGTCTGGCCCGACGCGGCCCAGCGGGACCGCGCGCTGGCGGGCCTGCTCGCCGACGGTCTGGCCGTCGAAGCGCAGGGCGGCTACACCCTTCCCTAACCGAGGTTCACGTCCTTGCGGTCAAACCGGCCGGAATGAGCGCAACGACGTGAACCTCGACGGGGTCATTCCTCTTCGTCAGCCTCGTCGGCCTCGTCAGCCTCGTCGTCGTCGAGGTCGCGCGGCTTGACGTACGGGTCCTCGTCGCCGGCGTAGACGGCACCGGCCGCGAGCCCCGCCACCGCGGTGTCGCGCTCGCGCGCCTCGCGGAGCAGGTCCTCGATGTGCGCGGCGTTCTCCGGGATGGCGTCGAGCTGGAACTCCAGCGTCGGCGTCAGCCGGGCGGTGATGTTCTTGCCGACCTCGGTGCGGAGCAGGCCGGTCGCGGCCTTGAGCGCCGCCGCCGTGCCCTCGCGCTCCTCGTCGGTGCCGTAGACCGTGTAGAACACGGTCGCGTGCTGCAGGTCACCCGTCACCTGGACGTCCGTGATCGTCACGAAACCGAGACGGGGATCGCGCAGACCGCGGTCGAGCCGCTTGGCGATGATGACCTTGATTCTGTCGGCGAGCTTCCTCGCGCGTGCCGGGTCGGCCATGAGTGCTTCTCCTTCGTTTCGCAGTGGTGGCGAAGCCGGAAGGCCCGGCGGATGAACCGCCGGGCCTTCTGAGCATCGATCTAGACGCGGGGCTTCTCGCGAAGCTCGGTCGTCTCGATCTCGTCGCCGATCTGGATGTCGTTGTACTTGCCGAGGCCGATACCGGCTTCGAAGTCCGTACGCACCTCGGTGACGTCGTCCTTGAACCGGCGCAGCGACTCGATGGCGAGGTTGTCCCCCACCACGACGCCGTCGCGGATGACGCGCGCCTTGGCGTTGCGCGTGATCGTTCCGGACCGGACGATGACACCGGCGATGTTGCCGAACTTGGAGGAGCGGAACACCTCGCGGATCTCGGCCACACCCGACTGGACCTCTTCGAACTCGGGCTTGAGCATGCCCTTGAGCGAGTTCTCGATGTCCTCGATCGCGTTGTAGATGACCGAGTAGAAGCGCACGTCGACACCCTCGCGGGCAGCGCGCTCGCGGGCCTTGACGTCCGGGCGGACGTTGAAGCCGATCACGATCGCGTTGTCGATGGTCGCCAGGTCGATGTCCGACTCGGTGATCGCACCGACGCCGCGGTGCAGGATGCGCAGCGACACCGAGTCGTCGACCTCGATCTTCATGAGCGACTCCTCCAGCGCCTCCACGGCACCGGACACGTCGCCCTTGATGATGAGGTTGAGCGCCTCGACCTTGCCCTCTTCCAGAGCACGGGTGAAGTCCTCGAGCGAGATGCGCTTGCGGGCCTTCGCCAGCTGCGCGTTGCGCTCGGCGGCCTCGCGCTTCTCGGCGATCTGACGCGCGGTGCGGTCCTCCTCGGTGACGAGGAAGGTGTCACCGGCGCGCGGGACGCTGGAGAGACCCTGCACCTGGACCGGACGCGACGGGGCGGCCTCGAAGACCGGGTCGCCGTTCTCGTCCGCCATGGCGCGCACGCGGCCGTAGGCGGTGCCGGCGACGATCGCGTCGCCGACGCGCAGCGTTCCGGACTGGATGAGCACGGTCGCGACCGCACCGCGGCCCTTGTCGAGCTTGGCCTCGATCGCGACGCCGCGGGCGTCCTTGTTCGGGTTCGCACGCAGGTCGAGACCGGCGTCGGCGGTGAGGAGCACCGCGTCCAGGAGGTCCTGGATGCCGATGTTGTTCCGCGCGGAGACGTCGACGAACATGACGTCGCCGCCGTACTCCTCGGCGACCAGACCGAACTCGGTCAGCTGCTGGCGCACCTTGGCCGGGTTGGCCTCGGGCTTGTCGATCTTGTTGACCGCGACCACGATCGGCACACCGGCCGCCTGGGCGTGGTTGAGCGCCTCCACCGTCTGCGGCATGATGCCGTCGTCGGCCGCGACCACGAGGATCGCGATGTCGGTCACCTGCGCACCACGGGCACGCATGGCGGTGAACGCCTCGTGACCCGGGGTGTCGATGAAGGTGATGGCGCGCTCGATGTTCTCGTGCTCGGTCCACACCTGGTACGCACCGATGTGCTGGGTGATGCCGCCGGCCTCGCCCTCCACCACGTTCGCACTGCGGATGGCGTCGAGCAGTCGCGTCTTACCGTGGTCGACGTGACCCATGACGGTGACCACCGGCGGGCGGATCTCGAGGTCCTCGTCGGACTCGTTCTCCAGCTCGGCGTCGAGGTCGATGTCGAAGCCCTCGAGGAGCTCCTTGTCCTCGTCCTCCGGGGAGACGACCTGGATCTTGTAGCCCAGCTCCTCACCGAGGATCTGGAAGGTGGCCTCGTCGAGAGACTCGGTCGCGGTCGCCATCTCGCCCAGGTGGAAGAGGACGGTGACCAGCGACGCGGGGTTCGCGTCGATCTTGTCGGCGAAGTCGGAGATCGAGGAGCCGCGACGCAGCCGGACGACGGTGTTGCCGTCACCGCGGGGAACGGACACGCCGCCCAGCGACGGGGCCTCCCGCATCTCGAATTCCTGACGCTTCGCGCGCTTCGACTTGCGTGCCTTGCTCTTGCCGCCACCGCGACCGAACGCGCCGGCCGTGCCGCCGCCCGGTCCACGACCGCGACCGCCGCCACCGCCCGGACGGGGACCGGAGAAGCCTCCGGCCGTGCCCGGTGCGCCGCCGGGGCGCTGGAAGCCCGCGCCGCCACCGGCGCCGCCGGGGCGCTGCTGGAAGCCGGGACGAGCGCCGCCGCCCTGGCGGTTGCCGCCGGGACGACCCTGGCCGCCACCCTGACCCGGCGCGCCGATGCGCGGCGAGCCCGGACGCGGCGGAGCGGGGCGCGGGATGTTGCTGGGGGTCGGACGCTGGCCCATGCCCTGCGAGCTCGAGAACGGGTTGTTGCCCGGACGCGGGGTGCTCGGGCGCTGGCCCATGCCCTGGTTGGACGAGTACGGGTTGTTGCCCGGGCGCGGGGCGCCGGGACGCGGGATGCTGCTGTTGCCGCCGGCGCTGCCGCCGGGACGGGGAGCCGACGACGGCTTCACCGCATCGGACGGACCGTCGGCCGGCGTGCCGGCCTGGGGCGCGGCCTCCGTGGCGGTCTGAGCCGCGGCCTTCTCTGCAGCGGCCTTCTCAGCCGCGGCCTTCTCGGCAGCAGCCTGACGCTCGGCGACGGACATCGGCGCCTGCGGCTTCGGAGCGCCGGAATCGGCCTCCGCCTCGGCGGCCTGCGGGCGCGGGCCCGGAGCAGCCGGGCGCGGGCCGGGAGCCGGCGCCTTGGGAGCGGCGGCAGCCGCCTTGTCGGGGGTGAAGCCTTCGGCCTCGAGGGCGGCACGCAGCTTGCGTGCGACCGGGGGCTCGATGCTGGAGGACGGTCCCTTGACGAACTCGCCCATCTCCTTGAGCTTCGCGAGCGCGACCTTGCTGTCGACGCCGAGCTCGCTCGCGACCTCGTGTACGCGTGGTTTTGCAGCCACAATTCTCCTGTCTGGGGCCCACCCCGGACAGGGCAGGCGTTAGTAGCGGACGGAACTCATTTCGAGCCGCTCATCGGTTGTCACTCATGTGAAGTCACTGGTTCTTCAGCCTGTTCTCTCAGTGCGGCCCGGATGGCCGTCGGGTCGAGTGCTCCCTCCACCCTCAGCGCACGCCCGAAGGCCCGCCGCTTGAGGGCGATGTCGAGACACTCGTCGACCGGATGCAGCCACGCGCCTCGCCCGGGGAGCGTGGCGGAGTGATCCACCACGAGTTCCGAATTCCGGGCGACGACCCTCAGAAGAGAGGATCGGGGAGCGCGAGAACGGCATCCGACGCACGTTCTGACAGCTTCCATCTTACACCCGCGCGCCCGGTGACCCGGCGCGCACCTACTCGCGATCGAGGATCGAGTCCGGCTGGATGTCGATCTTCGCGCCCGTGAGCTTCGCGGCGAGGCGGGCGTTCTGCCCCTCCTTGCCGATCGCGAGCGACAGCTGGTAGTCGGGGACGAGCGCGCGGACCGCCTTCAGCGACTCGTCGATGACGAAGGCGCTGGTGACCTTGGCCGGCGAGAGCGCGCTCGCGACGAAGGTCGCGAGGTCGGGCGAGTAGTCGACGATGTCGATCTTCTCGCTGTTCAGCTCGGCGGTGACGGCGCGGACGCGCTGGCCGAGCTCGCCGATGCAGGCGCCCTTGGCGTTCACACCGGGCTCGGTCGCGCGCACGGCGATCTTGGTGCGGTGACCGGCCTCGCGGGCGAGGGAGACGATCTCCACCACGCCGCTGGCGATCTCCGGCACCTCGAGCGCGAACAGCTTGCGGACGAGCGCGGGGTGCGTGCGCGAGACGGTGATCGACGGACCCTTCGGGCCCTTCGCGACGCTCGTGACGTACACGCGGATGCGCGAGCCGTGGGTGTACTCCTCGCCCGGCACCTGCTCCTCGGGCGGCAGGATGGCCTCCACGCTGCCGAGGTCGACGTGGATCATCCGCGGGTTGGGGCCCTGCTGGATCACGCCGGCGACGATGTCGCCCTCGCGGCCGCGGAACTCGCCGAGCACGGCGTCGTCGGCGATGTCGCGCAGACGCTGGTTGATGACCTGCTTGGCCGCGAAGGCCGCGATGCGGCCGAAGTCGCTGGGGCTGTCCTCGGCCTCGCCGATGACGTTGCCCTCGTCATCGAGCTCGGGTACGTAGACGGTCACATGGCCGGTCTTGCGGTCGAGCTGCACGCGCGCGGCGGGGGCCTCGTCGGTGTGGCCGTGACCGTGCTTGTGCTCGGCCTGGTTGGTGTGCTTCAGGTAGGCGGTCAGGATCGCCTGCTCGATGATGTGCACCAGTTCGTCGAACGGGATCTCTTTCTCGCGCTCCATGAGACGCAAGACGCTGAGGTCGATGTCCATGCCGGCCTCCTCTATTCACATTGCGCCGCTGCGCGACGGCGCGGCGGACTCGGATATCTACGGTACCTGAGTTTCGGCGGCGGCGGGACCCTCGTCCGCTCCCGCCTCGAAGCGGGTACCGTGCCCCTCATGACCGCACCGACCCGAACCGCCTCCCGAGCCGAGCGCAACCCCGCCGTGCGCGCCCTCGCCCGGGTGGGGCTGGCCACCATCGGCCTGCTCCACATCCTGATCGGCGGCATCGCCCTCGCGATCGCCTTCGGCGGCACCGGCGACGCCGACCAGTCGGGCGCGCTGCAGGCGATCGTCGCCGTCCCGGGCGGCTTGTTCGTCGTCTGGCTCTGCGTCGCCGGGCTCATCGTCCTCGCCCTCTGGCAGATCCTCGTCGCCGTCACGGTGCAAGGCGCGGGCAAGCGGCTCACCGAGCTCGGCAAGTGCGTCGTCTACGGGTTCCTCGCCGGTGTCGCCGCTTCGATCGCCCTCGGCGGGGGCCACGACGCGTCCTCCTCCGAGAAGACGATGAGCGCGCGCCTCCTCGCCATGCCGGGCGGCGTGTTCGTGCTCGCCCTCGTCGGCCTCGGGATCGTGGCCGGCGGAATCGTCTTCCTCCGCAACGGGATCACGCACCGGTTCGAGCGCGACCTGCGCCTGCCGCCGAACGCCATCGCCGGGATCACGACGACGCTCGGCCGCGTCGGCTACATCGCGAAGGGCATCGCGCTGGTCCTCGTCGGCGGCCTGGTCGTCACCGGTGCGATCACCTACGACCCGCAGAAGGCCGGCGGGCTCGATGGCAGCCTCAAGGCGCTCGTCGGACTGCCGTTCGGTCCCGTGCTCCTCGCACTGATCGCGCTCGGGCTGATCGCATACGGCGTCTTCTGGCTGGTCCGCTCGGTCGCCGCCCGCCTCTAGGCCTCCTCCGCCGGCGCCGCGAACTGCGCGTTGTACAGCGTGTAGTACGCACCTCCCCGGGCGAGGAGCTCGGCGTGCGTGCCCTGCTCCACGATGCTCCCGGCCTCCATGACCAGGATCAGGTCCGCGTCCCGGATGGTCGACAGACGGTGGGCGATGACGAACGACGTGCGGTCGGCCCGCAGTGCGCTCATCGCCTTCTGCACGAGCAGCTCGGTGCGCGTGTCCACCGAAGAGGTCGCCTCGTCGAGGATGAGCACGCTCGGCTGCGCGAGGAACGCGCGCGCGATCGTCAGCAGCTGCTTCTCCCCCGCCGAGATGTTGCCGCCCTCGTCGTCCAGCACGGTGTCATAGCCGTCGGGCAGGGAGCGCACGAAGCGGTCGACGTAGGTCGCCTTCGCGGCGTCGACGATCTCGTCCTCGGTCGCTCCCGGGCGGCCGTACGCGATGTTGTCGCGGATGGTGCCCTTGAACAGCCAGGTGTCCTGGAGCACCATGCCCATCCGGCTGCGGAGGTCGTTCCTGGTCATCGCCGCGATGTCGACGCCGTCGAGGGTGATCCGCCCGCCGTCCAGCTCGTAGAACCGCATCATCAGGTTGACGAGCGTGGTCTTGCCCGCACCCGTCGGGCCCACGATCGCGACAGTCTGCCCGGGTTCGGCCACCAGCGAGAGATCGTCGATGAGGGGCTTGTCGGGACTGTACCGGAACGACACGTCCTCGAACGCGAGCCGGCCCTTGGTGCCCTCTGGGCTCTGCGGCCGCTCGGGATCGGCGGACTGCTCGTCCGCGTCGAGCAGCTCGAACACGCGCTCGGCGCTCGCCACCCCGGACTGCAGCAGGTTCGCCATCGACCCGAGCTGGGTCAGCGGCTGGGTGAACTGGCGCGAGTACTGGATGAAGGCGGTCACGTCGCCGAGCTGCATGGCGCCGCTCGCGACCTGGAGACCGCCGACGACAGCGATGGCGACGTACATCAGGTTCCCGACGAACATCATCGCCGGCATGATGATGCCCGAGATGAACTGGGCGCCGAAGCTGGCCTCGTACATCTCCTCGTTCTTCGTGCCGAACCGGGCCTCCACCTCTCGGTGACGGCCGAAGACCTTCACGAGGGAGTGCCCGGTGAAGGCCTCCTCGATCTGGCCGTTCAGCTCGCCGGTGCTGCGCCACTGCGCGACGAAGAGCTTCTGCGAACGCTTGGCGATCAGCGAGGTCACGAGCAGGGTGAGGGGGATGGTGATCAGCGCGATCAGGGCGAGCAGCGGCGACACGACGAACATCATCACGACCACGCCGACCACCGTGAGCAGGGAGGTGAGCAGCTGGCTCATCGTCTGCTGGAGCGTCTGCGAGATGTTGTCGATGTCGTTCGTCACGCGGCTGAGCAGCTCGCCGCGCTGCATCTTGTCGAAGTACGTCAGCGGGAGGCGGTGGATCTTCGCCTCCACGTCCTCGCGGAGCCGGTAGACGGTGCGCTGGGTCACCCCGTTCAGCACGTACGCCTGCAGGTAGCTGAAGACGGACGAGGCGATGTAGAGCGCGAGCACCCACATCAGCACGTGGCCGACGGCGACGAAGTCGATGCCGGCGCCGGGCGTGAACGTGGTGCCCGAGAGCAGGTCCGCGAACTGGCCCTGGCCGTCCGCGCGCAGCTTGGCGATCACCTGCGCCTGCGTCACGCCGCTCGGGAACTGCTTCGAGAGCGCGCCGGCGAAGACGAGGTTGATCGCGTTGCCGAGCAGCTTCGGCCCGAGGACGGCGAAGAACACGCTGACCACCGCGAGCAGGGTGACGAACACGATCGCCCATCGCTCGGGCCGCAGCCGCCCGGCCAGCCTCCGGGCGGAGGGGCCGAAGTTCAGGGACTTCTCCGCCGGCATCCCCATGCCGCCGAACGGGCCGCCCCCGCCGGGGCCGCGCCGGACGGGCGGGCGCGCGGGCGCCGGACGGTCTTCGGTGTCCTGGCTCATGCCGCCTCCTCCGCGGTCAGCTGCGACGAGACGATCTCGGCGTAGGTCGGATTGTTCTCGACGAGCTCGTCGTGGGTGCCGCGGCCGACGACGCGCCCGTCTTCGAGCACGATGATCTGGTCGGCGTCGACGATGGTGGAAACGCGCTGAGCGACCACGATCATCGTGGCGCCGGCGACGTCGCGGGCGAGGGCCGCGCGCAGTCGCGCGTCCGTCGCGGTGTCGAGCGCCGAGAACGAGTCGTCGAAGACGTAGATCTCGGGCCGCTTCACCAGCGCGCGGGCGATCGCGAGGCGCTGCCGCTGACCGCCGGACACGTTGGTGCCGCCCTGGGCGATCGGCGAGTCCAGCCCCTCGGGCATCGCCCGGACGAAGTCCTCTGCCTGCGCGACCTCGAGCGCGTGCCAGAGCTCCTCGTCGGTCGCGTCCGGTTTGCCGTAGCGGAGGTTGGTGGCGACCGTCCCGGAGAACAGGTACGGCTTCTGCGGGACGAGGCCGATGCGCGACCAGAGCAGCTCGGGGTCGAGCTCGGCCGCATCCACCCCGTCCACCAGGACGAGACCGCTCGTCGCATCGAAGAGCCGCGGCACGAGGTTCACCAGCGTGGTCTTGCCGGAACCCGTGCTGCCGATGATCGCCGTCGTCTCGCCGGACCGGGCGAGGAAGGTCACATCGCTGAGCACCGGCTGCTCGGCGCCGGGGTAGGCGAAACCGACGTCCACGAACTCGACGGTGCCGTGGGCGGGCAGCTCGGTCACCGGGTTCTCGGGGGCACGCACCGACGCCTCGGTGCCCAGGACCTCGCTGATGCGATCGGCGCAGACGGCCGCGCGAGGCACGAGCACCGCCATCATCGTCGACATCATGACGCCCATGAGGATCTGCATGAGGTACTGGAGGAAGGCGGTGAGCGTGCCGATCTGCATCGATCCGTCGTCGACCCGGAAGCCGCCGAACCAGATGACCGCGACGCTGGAGACGTTCAGCACCAGCATGACGATCGGGAACATCAGCGCGAACAGCCGGCCGGCCTTGAGCGCGGTCTCGGTGACCTGGTCGTTGGCGACCGCGAACCGGTCGGTCTCGACGTCCTCCCGGACGAACGCGCGGATGACGCGGATGCCGGTCAGCTGCTCCCGGAGGACGCGGTTGACGCGGTCGATCCGCTCCTGCATGCGGCGGAACAGCGGGACCATGCGCGAGATGATCAGGCCGACCGCGATCAGCAGCACGGGCACGCTCACCGCGATGAGCCAGGAGAGCTCGATGTCCTGCTGCATCGCCAGGATGATGCCGCCGATTGCCAGGATCGGCGCGGAGACCAGCAGGGTGCAGGTCATCAGCACGAGCATCTGCACCTGCTGCACGTCGTTCGTGTTGCGGGTGATGAGCGAGGGCGCCCCGAACCGCGAGACCTCGCGCTCCGAGAACTCCCCCACCTGGTGGAAGATGGCCGTCCGCAGGTCGCGGCCGACCCGCATCGCGACCTTGGCGCCGAAGTAGACCGCGGCGATCGAGCACGCCACCTGCACCAGGGTCACCCCGAGCATCTCGGCGCCGACCATCAGGATGTAGCCGGTGTCGCCCTTGGCGATGCCGTTGTCGGTGATGTCGGCGTTCAGCGTCGGCAGCCAGAGCGACAGCAGCGACTGCGCGAGCTGGAACACGACGACTCCGACGAGGAGCCGCCAGTGGGGCCGGAGGTACCGGCCGAGGAGTTTCAGGAGCATGTGCGACCTCCTATTCGTGCGCCGCGTCGGCGCCGCTGGTGCTGGTGGTGATGCCGGTGGGTGCGCCCGCGGGCGTGAAGACGACGAACGGCCGTCCGGCGACGCCGAGGAGGGCGATCCGGGCGAGCTCGTCCACGCTGAACTCCATCCCCTCGTTGAGGGCGGGGAACGCGGACGCGAAGCTGAGGAGCCGGAGCACGTAGGCGACGCGCTCCGGCGGGAGGTTGAGGGCCGCCGCCTCCGGCTCGATGATGCGGGCGATGATCCGCGCGAACTCGTGCCGCTCCTGCGGCACCGCCGGGCGCTCGGCACCGATGACGGCCATGATGCGCATGACGCTCTGGAAGCGCTCGCGCATCAGGAGGATGACGGCCCGGACCTTGTGCTCGAGAGGCAGGGCCGGGTCGATGGCGCGGAGCGCGTCGCGCAGCGGCTCGGGGTCGAGGTACTTCTCGATCGCCGCGGTGACCAGGGTCTCCTTGTCGCCGAAGGCGCGGAAGACGGTCCCCTCGGCGATGCCCGCCGCCTCGGCGATCTGACGGGAGGTGACCGCGCGTCCGTGCTCGATCAGCAGCGGGATGACCGCGTCGATGATCATCGCCTTGCGCTCGTCCGGAGACAGGGGCTGGGCACGTTGGCGCGGGGACGCGTCGACGACCTCATCCTGATCGGGCACGACTTCTTCGGGAATCACGGAGCGACTCTACGCGGAGTGAGTGCTCACTCACAACGATGTGACTGTTCGCTCGGAGCGAACGCACCCGCTGGTCTAGTCGGTGGTCGCGAAGATCTCCGAGATCCGGGCGACCTCGTCCGCCGTCGGGGTCCAGCTCGTGGCCGCGTCCGCGTTGGCGACGATCTGCTCCGGCTTCGTCGCGCCGGCGATCACGCTCGTGAGCCCCGGCTGGGCGAGCAGCCAGGCGAAGGTCGCCGCCAGCATGCTGACGCCGCGCTCATCGCAGAACGCCCGGTACTCCTCGATGCGGTCCCAGGGGGCGTCGTCGAGCAGGTGCTTGCGGATCGACATGATGCGGCTGTCCGCCGGACCGCCGTCGCGCGAGAACTTGCCGGTGAAGAGGCCGTTGTAGAGCGGGAAGAAGGGCAGGAAGCCCAGGCCGTAGGCGTTGACGGCCGGGAGTACCTCGCGTTCCGCGTCGCGCACCAGGAGGCTGTACTCGTTCTGCGCCGAGATGAACTTCGGGTGACCGTGCAACCGGGCCGTGAACTCGGCCTCGGCGATCTGCCAGCCATCGAGGTTCGAGTGGCCGATGTAGCGGATCTTCCCCTCCGCGATGAGGTCGTCCAATGCGTCGAGGGTCTCCTCGATCGGCGTCACGCCGTCCGGGCGGTGCAGCTGGTAGAGGTCGATCCAGTCGGTGCGCAGCCGGCGCAGGGAGGCCTCGACGGCCAGGCGGATGTAGCGTCGAGAGCCGCGGGCGCCCCAGTCCGGACCGTTCGTGCCGGCCATGTCCATCCCGAACTTCGTCGCCAGGACGATGCGGTCGCGCTTGCCGGCGAGCGCCTTGCCCATCAGCGACTCGGAGAGGCCGCGCTCCGCTCCGTAGATGTCGGCCGTGTCGAACAGCGTGACCCCCGCGTCGATGGCGGCGCCGATCACGGCGTCCGTGCCCTCCTGGGTCTCCGTGGCGGTCCCCGTGCGGCCGAAGTTGTTGCAGCCGAGACCGATGGTCGAGACGACGAGGCCGGAACGGCCGAGGGTGCGGTATTCGATGTTCGCCATGGTCCGAGTCTAGGCCGGGCTCCGGGCCACGCCGGAGCCCGAGGGGGCATCGTTCGCTCCACAGCCGGGAGCGATCGGAGAGTTCTCCCCGATGTCCGATTTCCGCGAGACTCCGTCGGTGGCTGCTTCTAGAGTCGACTCATGACCAGCTTCGCGTATCTCCTTCGCACACCGAGCCCGATCGGGCGGATCGAGCTGACGAGCGACGGTGAGGCGGTGACGTCGCTCTCCATCGAGCGCGGCGGCCGCCTCCCGCTCGACGAGCACCCCGAGCGCGGTACCGCCGTGCTCGACGAGGCGGTACGGCAGCTCGACGAGTACTTCGCCGGCGACCGGCGCGAGTTCGACGTCCCCGTGCGGTTCGAAGGGACCCCCTTCCGCGTCGCCGTGTGGGAGCGGCTGCAGAGCCTCGAGTTCGGCACGCTGACCTCGTACGGCGAGCTCGGGCTCTCCCTCGGCTACGCCGGCTACGGCCGTGCGATCGGAGGGGCCGTCGGCGCGAACCCCGTCCCCATCATCGTCGGCTGCCATCGCGTGCTGTCGACGAGCGGCAAGATCACCGGCTACAGCGGCGGCGAAGGGGTGCCGACCAAGCTGTGGCTGCTCGAGCACGAAGGGATCATGCTGGCCGCATGAGCACCGACGACACGACCACCGCCGGTTCGACGACCACCGAGACCACTCCCCCGCCCTCCGCGCGCGCCGCGATCATCCACGGCGACGACGGGCTCGACCGCTGCTCCTGGCCGGGCGCCGATGCGGAGTACCGCCGCTACCACGACGAGGAGTGGGGTCGGGAGCAGCGCGACCCCCGCGCGCTCTACGAGAAGCTGTGCCTCGAAGGCTTCCAGGCCGGGCTGTCCTGGATCACCATCCTGCGCCGGCGGCCGGCGTTCCGGGAGGTGTTCCACGGTTTCGATCCGGAGCGCGTCGCGGCGATGACAGAATCGGACGTGCTGCGCCTCCTGGGCGACGAGCGCATCATCCGGCACCGGGGCAAGATCGAGGCGACCATCTCGAACGCGCGGGCGACCCTGGCGCTCGACGTGCCACTGGACGAGCTCATGTGGAGCTTCGCACCCCCTCGAGCACCCGAGAGCGCGCGCCCGCGCGCCTGGTCGGACGTCCCCGCGGTCACCCCGGAGTCCACGGCGATGAGCAAGGAGCTGCGCCGGCGCGGGTTCCGGTTCGTCGGCCCCACGACCATGTACGCGCTCATGCAGGCGACCGGGATGGTCGACGACCACTTCGTCGGCTGCTTCCGCGCACAACATCGCTAGGCGCAACGAAAAGTCGGGCCGACACTCTGTCGATGGGATCGTTCTCGCTGGCGATGGGAGCGTCCGCTCGTGCCCGACCGCACGCGGCTCTCCGCTCCCTCACACACGACCCCGACGTCGACGTGGGATGACACGTCGAGAGCTTCGTCGGCCCGACTATTCTGCGAGTCGCGCTGACACCCCCGCGGCGTCCCGCTTCTCGGGTCTTGGAGGACCCTCTCGCTTGTTGTGAGCTTATCTCACTTTTGCGTCGATGCAAGAGGAAAATGCTCCGCACGAGCGAAATCGTCAGGCGCCTGCCGTGCGCAGGACGGCCATGAGCTTTCCCGGCGAACCTGCGACCTCGGGCACCACCAGCTCGAGGTCCCCCGAGCCGTCCGTGGTCTCGGTCAGTTCGTATCGCTCGGACGCCGCCCAGTCGAGCAGTTCCGCGGTCGTGGCGAAGTCGACGCCGGCCTCCACCAGAGCGCGCGTGAGCAGCCCCTTGGCCTGCTTGTTGAAGTGATTGAGGGCGCGCACGTTCCCGCTCTCGTCCCGCGCCAGCACGCGCACGTAGTGCGCACCGTCGCGCCTCGGGATGGGACCGAGTGCGGCATATCCTTCCGACCGCAGGTCGAGGATGAGGCCGCCATGCTCCTGCAGAGCGGCGCCGGAGGCGGGCGCCCACCGCTTCTTGAGCGACGGCACCCCGCGCTCGAGCGAGAGCCGCGAATCGAACGACAGCCGATAGGCCGGGATGAGGTCGGCCGCACCGACGAAGCCGAGCAGCGCCGACTTCACGGCGACGGTCGACGCGGCGAAGCGTTCGGCCTCCGGAGACAGCGTCTCGGGCGAGAGAGCGTCGTAGAGCACGCCGGTGTAGCGGTGGAGCGCCGGCATCGTCGGCGACGTGAGGATCGCGCGATTGCGGTCGACCTCCCCCGCCTGCTTCGGGCCCAGCTTGAGCGCACGCACCGCGGTGTCGCGATCAGCGGAGAGTGCCAGGACCGCATCGATGATCTCGCGGCGGACGGGTGCGAGCGCGGGGAAGCTCAGCGCATCGAGATCGAGAGGCGCGCCGGAACCCCCGTCCCTCTTCGTCTCGGAGGGCGGAAGGAGGATGAGCACCCTAGCGCTCCACGAAGGCGATCGCCGCCTCGACGTTCTGGCCCAGCGGGCGCCGCAGCGGCGCCCCTCCACTCGTCGTACTCCTCGATGCTCTGCTCGACGGCATGGCCCGAGATGGGGACGTCGCGCTTGCCGAGGCGGTCGCGGTGCAGTTCGTCGTCGGAGCAGACGGTCTCGACGACGTTCAGCCGCACGCCGCAGCGCTCCGCGAGGTCGCGCCACTGCAGACGCGCCGGCTCGACTGCGTTGACCGCGTCGACGACGACGGACCGGCCGGAGACGAGCACCTGCTCCGCCAGGGTCTCCGCTACGAGATACGCGGCGAGCCCGGTGGGCTGATCGGAGTCGATCCCGGCACGCAGGATCGACACCTCGATCGGGTCGACCGAGATCAGGGTTGCGCCGATGCGCCCCGCCGTGATCTCCCCGATCGTGGATTTGCCGGAACCGGGCAGCCCCGCCATCACCACCAGCACGGGGACGCGGACGTCACCGAACTGGCGGTCGAGCGGGGCTGCCTGGTCGGACATGTCAGACCAGCTCGGCCTGACGGGCCACGATGGTGACCGTGTTGTTCTCCACGGAGAGGAAGCCGTCGTCGGCCTGCGCCGAGATGGACTCCCCACCGTTCAGGGTGACGCGCACCTCGCCGGTGGCGAGGATGGCGAGCAGCGGCTCGTGGCCGGGCAGGATACCGATCTGCCCCTCCACGGTCCGTGCCACGACCATGCTCGCCTCACCGGACCACACCTCGTGGTCCGCGGCGACGACGCTCACGTTGAGGACAGCCATGATCAGCCGTTCTCCTTCTGGATCTGCGCCCACTTCTCCTCGACGTCGGTGATCGCACCGACGTTGAAGAAGGCCTGCTCGGCCACGTGGTCGAACTCGCCCTTGGCGATGGCGTCGAACGACTCGATGGTGTCCTTCAGCGGGACGGTCGAGCCCTCGACACCGGTGAACTTCTTCGCCATGTAGGTGTTCTGCGAGAGGAACTGCTGGATGCGGCGCGCACGCGACACCGTGATCTTGTCCTCTTCGGAGAGCTCGTCGACACCGAGGATGGCGATGATCTCCTGCAGTTCCTTGTTCTTCTGGAGGATCTGCTTGACCGTGGTGGCGACGCGGTAGTGGTCGGCGCCCAGGTAGCGGGGGTCGAGGATGCGCGAGGTCGAGGTCAGCGGGTCGACGGCCGGGTAGAGACCCTTCGAGGCGATCTCTCGCGAGAGCTCGGTGGTCGCGTCCAGGTGGGCGAAGGTGGTCGCCGGCGCCGGGTCGGTGTAGTCGTCCGCGGGGACGTAGATCGCCTGCAGCGAGGTGATCGAGTGACCACGCGTCGAGGTGATGCGCTCCTGGAGGAGGCCCATCTCGTCGGCGAGGTTCGGCTGGTAGCCCACGGCGGAGGGCATGCGACCCAGCAGGGTCGAGACCTCGGAGCCGGCCTGCGTGAAGCGGAAGATGTTGTCGATGAAGAGCAGCACGTCCTGCTTCTGCACGTCGCGGAAGTACTCCGCCATCGTCAGGGCCGACAGGGCGACGCGCAGACGCGTTCCCGGCGGCTCGTCCATCTGGCCGAAGACGAGGGCGGTCTTGTCGAAGACGCCCGCCTCCTCCATCTCGTGGATGAGGTCGTTGCCCTCACGGGTGCGCTCGCCGACACCGGCGAACACCGACACACCGCCGTGGTCCTGCGCGACGCGCTGGATCATCTCCTGGATGAGGACGGTCTTGCCGACGCCCGCACCACCGAAGAGGCCGATCTTCCCACCCTGCACGTACGGGGTGAGGAGGTCGATGACCTTGATGCCGGTCTCGAACAGCTGAGTCTTCGACTCGAGCTGGTCGAACGCCGGCGGCTGGCGGTGAATCGGCCAGCGCTCGGTGATCTCGATCGTCTCGCCCGGCTCGGCGTTGAGGATCTGGCCGGTGACGTCGAACACCTTGCCCTTGGTCACGTCGCCGACGGGCACCGAGATCGGCGCGCCGGTGTCGCGGACCTCGCCGCCGCGGACGAGGCCGTCCGTCGGCTTGAGGGCGATGGCACGGACCAGGTCGTCACCGAGGTGCTGAGCGACCTCGAGGGTGATCTCGGTCGAGTTCTCACCGATGGTGATGGTGGTCTTCAGAGCGTTGTAGATGCCCGGGATCGAGTCGTGCGGGAACTCGATGTCGACGACCGGACCGGTGACGCGGGCGATGCGTCCCACGCCGGCCGGCTGCGCGGTCGAAGCCTGGGCCTCGGCGGTAGCGGTAGTCATGATTCGTTCTCTTCTCGTTGTGAAACTTCTCGGCCGGGTGTCACTTGGCGCCGCTCAGCGCGTCCGCGCCGCCGACGATCTCGGAGATCTGCTGGGTGATCTCGGCCTGACGGGCGTTGTTCGCGAGTCGCGTGTAGTCGGTGATGAGTTTGTCGGCGTTGTCGCTCGCCGCCTTCATCGCCTTCTGCGTGGCCGCGTGCTTGGAGGCAGCGGACTGGAGCATGGCGTTGAAGATGCGGCTCTCGATGTACACCGGCAGCAGCGAGTCCAGCACCGTGCCGACATCGGGCTCGAACTCGTAGAGCGGCAGGACCTGCGTGCGGTCCGGCTCCTCCACGCCTTCGACGACCTCGAGCGGCAGGAGGCGGACGACCTGCGGCTCCTGGGTCAGCATGCTGACGAAGCGGTTGTAGATGATGTGGATCTCGTCCACCCCACCGTCCGCCGAGTCACGCAGGAAGGACTCCAGGATCGCGTCGCTGACCTCCTTGGCCTGCTCGTACTCCGGGGCGTCCGTGTTGCCGACCCAGACGCGCTCGAACGCGCGGCGGCGGAAGCTGAAGTAGCCCTGCGCCTTGCGTCCGACGAGGAAGTAGACGACGTCCTTGCCCTGGCTGCGGAGCAGCTCTGCGAGCTTCTCCGACTCCTTGAGCACGTTCGAGTTGAACGCGCCCGCGAGTCCACGGTCCGACGAGAAGATGACGATCGCTGCGCGGTCGATCTTCTCCGGCTCGGTGGTCAGCACGTGCTCGACGTTCGAGTAGGTCGCCACCGCCGACACCGCGCGCGTGATCGCGCGGGCGTACGGCGAGGAGGCGGCCACTCGCGCCTGTGCCTTCTGGATGCGTGAGGCGGAGATCAGCTCCATCGCACGGGTGATCTTCTTGGTCGTCTGGGCAGACTTGATCTTCTGCCGGTAGACCCGAAGCTGTGCTCCCATGTGTCTCCTAAGTACCTAACTGATCGCGGTGGATCAGCGCTTCGCCTTGACGATGCGCTCCTGGTCGACGTCCTCTTCCGCGATGGCCTCGAACTCCTCGCGGCCGACCGAGGCGAGCGGCTTGCCCTCGCCGGTCTGGAACTCGAGCTTGAACTTGTCGACCTCGGCGCCGAGCTTCTCCACGGTCGCGTCGTCGAGCACGTTGGTCTCGCGGAGCGTGCCGAGGATGTCGGTGTTGCGGCGCAGGTGGTCGAGCAGCTCGGCCTCGAAGCGCAGAACGTCCTCGACGGCGACCTCGTCCAGCTTGCCGTTGGTGCCGGCCCAGATCGAGACGACCTGCTCCTCCACCGGGTACGGCGAGTACTGCGGCTGCTTGAGCAGCTCGGTGAGGCGCGCGCCACGGGCGAGCTGACGGCGGCTGGCCGCGTCGAGGTCGGACGCGAACATCGCGAAGGCCTCGAGCGAGCGGTACTGGGCGAGCTCGAGCTTGAGCGTGCCGGAGACCTTCTTGATCGACTTGACCTGCGCGTCGCCGCCGACTCGGGAGACCGAGATACCGACGTCCACGGCGGGGCGCTGGTTGGCGTTGAAGAGGTCCGACTGGAGGAAGATCTGGCCGTCGGTGATCGAGATCACGTTGGTCGGGATGTACGCGGAGACGTCGTTCGCCTTCGTCTCGATGATCGGCAGACCGGTCATCGATCCGGCGCCCAGCTCGTCGGAGAGCTTGGCGCAACGCTCCAGCAGACGGGAGTGCAGGTAGAAGACGTCACCCGGGTAGGCCTCGCGTCCCGGCGGACGGCGGAGGAGGAGGGACACGGCGCGGTAGGCCTCGGCCTGCTTCGACAGGTCGTCGAAGATGATCAGGACGTGCTTGCCGCCGTACATCCAGTGCTGGCCGATGGCCGAGCCGGTGTAGGGGGCGAGGTACTTGAAGCCGGCCGGGTCGGAGGCGGGAGCCGCGACGATGGTGGTGTACTCCATCGCGCCGGCGTCCTCGAGCGCGCCCTTCACCGAGGCGATGGTCGAGCCCTTCTGGCCGATGGCGACGTAGATGCAGCGCACCTGCTTGTTGACGTCGCCCGACTCCCAGTTGGCCTTCTGGTTGATGATCGTGTCGATCGCGATCGCCGTCTTACCCGTCTGGCGGTCGCCGATGATCAGCTGACGCTGACCGCGGCCGACGGGGATCATTGCGTCGATCGCCTTGATGCCGGTCTGGAGGGGCTCGTGCACCGACTTGCGCTGCATGACGCCGGGGGCCTGGAGCTCGAGCTCGCGGCGGCCCTCGGACGCGATGTCGCCGAGGCCGTCGATCGGGTTGCCGAGCGGGTCCACGACGCGGCCGAGGTAGCCGTCGCCGACGGGGACGGAGAGGACCTCGCCGGTGCGGGTCACCTCCATGCCCTCGACGATGCCGTCGAACTCGCCGAGCACGACGACGCCGATCTCGTTCTCGTCCAGGTTCTGGGCGAGGCCCAGGGTGCCGTTCGAGAAGCGGATGAGCTCGTTGGCCATCACGCCGGGGAGTCCCTCGACGTGCGCGATGCCGTCGGACGCGTCCAGGACGTGTCCGACCTCGGTGGTGCCTGCCTGCGCCGGCTCGTAGTTCGAGACGAACTCCTTGAGCGCATCCCGGATCTCGTCGGGGCTGATCTGAATGTCTGCCATCGTTAGTTCCCTACCTGGGTTTCTCGTATAGAGGGCGGTCAGCCCGCCAGCTGAAGTCGAAGTTCGGAGAGGCGCGAGGCGATGCTGCCGTCGATGACGTCGTCGCCGATCTGCACGCGCAGCCCTCCGATGATCGTCGGGTCGACGACCTGGTTGAGCTTGAGGTCGCCGTACCGCGCGGCGAGGCTGGCACGCAGGCGCTCGACCTGCGCGTCGGGCAGGGCCGCCGCGGTCACGACCGTGGCGATCGTCTGGCCGTCCTGTGCCGCGACCGTCCGCGCCGCGGAACGGAGCGACTCGCGGATGCTGCGGCCACGGGGCTGCAGCGTCAGCTGGCGCACGATCGCGACGGTCTGAGCCGACGCCTTGCCGTCGAGCAGGCGCGACACGAGGTCCGCCTTCGCCTCCGGCGCCGCGAGCTTGCTCCGCAGCGCGAGCTCGAGCTGCGCATCGGAGGTCACGGCGCCTCCGAAGGCGAGCAGCTCGGCCGCGATGTCGAGGTTGCGCGGTGCCGAGGCGGCGATGGAGCGGATGCCGAGCTCCTCGATCGCGTCGAGCAGGTCGTCATGACCGGACCAGCGCCCGGAGGCGACCGACACCAGCAGCTCGACCGCCGGAGCGGAGAGCGAGCCGAACACGCGCTTCACGAGCGCGGTCTTGCCGGCGGCGTCGGCCGAGGGGTCGCTGAGGACCGCTCGGAGCTGGGCGGAGTCGGCGACGACTCGTCCTGCGGCGAACAGGTCCTCGGCCGTCGCCAGATCGGCCTTGGATCCCAGGCCGGCGAGAGCCGACACGGACCGGGCCAATGCTTCTCTGGTGGCGCTTCCCATTACTTGCTCGATCCTGCCTTCTCGCCGGCCTCGAGGTCCGCCAGGAAGCGGTCGACGATCGCCTGCGACTTCTTGTCGTCGGTGAGCGCCTCGCCGACCACGCCGGAGGCGAGGTCGATCGCGAGGGAGCCGACCTCGCTGCGCAGCGACACGAGAGCGCCCTGGCGCTCCGCCTCGATCTGCGCCTGCGCGGTGGCGGTGACGCGGGCGGCCTCGGCCGTCGCGTTGTCCTTGGCCTCTGCGACGATCTTCTGTCCGTCCGTACGGGCGGTCTCGCGGATCTTCGCGGCCTCGGCGCGGGCGTCGGCGAGCTGCGCGGTGTACTCCTCGAGCAGCGCCTCCGCCTTGTGCTGGGCCTCGTCGGCCTTCGCGATGTTGCCCTCGATCGCCTCAGCACGCTCATCGAGCAGCTTCTTCATGCGCGGAAGCACGAGCTTCCAGAAGAAGAACAGGATGATGATGAAGCAGATCAGCGAGCCGATGATGTCCGGCCACTCGGGAAACAGCGGGTTGTGTTCCGCCTCCGAGGCCGCGATCACGACGCTCCTGAGCATCTTTCCTCCTTATTGACGAGGGATAAAGAGGATTACTGGAAGATGAAGTAGGTAGCGATACCGATGAAGGCGAGCGCCTCGGTGAACGCGATACCGATGTACATCAGGACCTGGAGACGGCCGGCCAGCTCAGGCTGACGGGCGACGCCCTCGATGGTCTTGCCGACGACGATGCCCACGCCGATGGCCGGGCCGATGGCCGCGAGGCCGTAACCGACGGTGGCGATGTTGCCGTTGATTGCAGCGATGTCCACGTTATGTGTTTCCTTCCGTGATGGCGATCCGTGCGGGTGCGCGGATCGTTCTTAGTGTTCCTCGGCGACTGCGAGCTGAATGTAGACAGCGGTGAGCAGTGCGAAGACGTAGGCCTGCAGGACTGCGACCAGGATCTCGAACAGGGTGAAGACGAAGCCGAAGGCGAAGGTGCCGATCCCGAAGAGCGACCACCAGCTGCCGGCGGTGAAGAAGAAGAACGAGGTGGCCGTGAAGAACAGGACCAGCAGAAGGTGCCCGACCACCATGTTCATCAGGAGTCGGAGCGTGAGCGTCACCGGGCGCAGGATGAACGTCGAGACGAACTCGATCGGCGTCACGATGATGTAGAGGAACCACGGCACGCCGGGCGGGAAGAGCGCGTTCTTGAAGAAGTTCTTGGGGCTCTTCTTGACACCGGCGTAGATGAACGCGATGTACGCCACGATCGCCAGCAGCAGGGGCAGCGCGATGACCGATGTGCCCGCGATGTTGAGGAACGGGATGATGCCCGTCAGGTTGAAGAACAGCACCATGAAGAAGATGGTGGTCAGCAGCGGGAGGAACCGGCGGCCGTCCTTCTTGCCCAGCAGGTCTTCGGCGACGTTGACTCGGACGAAGTCCAGCCCCATCTCGACCACGGACTGGAAGCGTCCGGGGATGAGACGCATCTTGCGCGTCCCGAGCCAGAAGACCAGGATCAGGGCGAGCAGGGCGATGAGCCGAACCACGATGATGCGGTTGAACTCGAGTCCGCCGATGGTGAACAGGGTCGGTGGGAAGAACTCGTTGATCGAGGGACCGTGGAAGCTACCATCATCGGAGCTTGCGGCCTGGACCAGCAGGTTCACAGCGTTAGCTAACAGCGCTATCTCCTGTTTCGGGGCGTCGAGCTGAAAGCCCTCGCGACGACGAACAAGTGGACACCCGAAAAGATGCGCAAGTGGAGCAGGTGAGCGCGTTCGGGTGGGGGATCACTGACAACTCTACAAGAGTTTTCGCAGCGTAACGAATCGGATACGGCTCAGCGCTTCTCACCCGGCAGCGACACGTCGCTGACGTAGGGCACCCGCGACCGGAACACCACGATCATGTCCACCACGAGGGAGCCGATGACACCCGCGATGAGGCTCAGGAAGAGCACGGTCGGGTTGATCCACGGCTGATCGCGCAGCAGGATGGCGAGCACGAGGAACAGCACGAACTTGACGATCCAGCCGCCCAGCACGATCCCGAAGAACAGGCCGACGAAGAGGTCGGAGCCGATGAAGCGGTTGGCGATCAGGATGCTGAGCGCGGTGATGCTGAGGAAGACCGCGGCGATGACGGTGCCGATGAGGGCGCTCGTCACTCCGATCCACCCGGCGAAGATCCCGCCGAGGAGCGCACCGACGACGGCGATCACCAGCGCGAGGATGAGCCCGTACTTGAGGACGTCCTTGAGGACGGGCGTGGAGGTGGGCTGCGCGGGCGGGCCGGTCGGCTGGGGCGTGGGGGCGCCGTCCTGGGGGGCGGTCATCGTGACTCCTCGTGGGTGGGGGCGGGTGGCCCGACGGCCGGCGTCGGGTCGGAGTAGGGGTGCCGCTCGCTGGCGGCGTCGAGCTGGTCGTACCGGGCCGTCTCGGCGGCCTCCTCGGTGCCGGCAGGCGCGAGCTCGGCGGCCGCTTCGGTGAGCTTGCGACGGCTGAGCGGCGCGAGGGTGAACACGGTGCACACGACGAGGCCGATGGCGAGGAAGACGATCGCGATCCAGTACGGGTCGAAGAAGAAGAGGAGGGAGCCGATCGCGACGACCGCGGTCCACGCGTAGAAGATCAGCACGGCGTGCAGGTGCGAGTGCCCCATGTCGAGCAGCCGGTGGTGGAGGTGTTTGCGGTCGGCGCTGAACGGGGACTTCCCCGCTCGGAGGCGGCGGACGACCGCCAGCCCGAAATCGAGCAGCGGCACGATCAGCACCGCGAACGGCAGGATGATCGGGATGAACGCCGGCACGAGCGAGGACTTGCCGAGGGTCTGCAGCGTCTCCGGATTGATGGTCCCGGTCACCGAGATGGCCGACGTCGCCATCAGCAGACCGACCAGCAGCGCACCCGCATCGCCCATGAACATCTTCGCGGGGTGCCAGTTGAGCGGCAGGAACCCGGCGCAGGCGCCCACCAGGATGGCCGCGATCACGCCCGCCAGGCTGAAGTAGTTCTGCGGGCTGATCTCGCGCTGCAGCAGGTACGTGTAGATGAGGAACGTGCCGTTGGCGATCAGGGCGACGCCTGCGACCAGGCCGTCCAGGCCGTCGATGAAGTTGATCGCGTTCATCACCAGGACGATCGCGAACAGCGTGATGACAATGCTCATGATCGGCGAGCCGACGGTGAGGCCGCCGATCGGCAGCGACAGGATCTGCACCCCGCCCAGCCAGCCGATGAGTCCGGCCGCGACGAACTGGCCGGCCAGCTTGGTCATCCAGTCCAGGTCCCAGATGTCGTCGGCGACACCGATGACGACGATCAGGAGGCTGGCGCCGAGGATGGCCAGGATCGGCCCGCTGTCCGAGAAGATCAGCGACAGCACGCCGAACTGGCTCGAGAGCAGCCACGAGACGCCGAAGGCGACGATGATGCCCAGGAACATCGCGATCCCGCCGAGTCGCGGCGTCGGACGGGTGTGCACGTCGCGCTCGCGGATCTTGGGGTACAGCCGGTACTTGAGGCTCAGCTTGTAGACGACGAGCGACATCCCGAAGGTGATGACCGCCGAGATCAGCGCGAGGGCGAGGAGGAGGATCACGGGATCAGCTGTCCGTGGCGGTCTGCGCCGGCGCGTCGTCCGGCTCGAGGGCGTCGCCGACGACGTCGCGCAGCTGCTCGGCCGAGATGACGCCGTGGCGCAGGATGCGCAGCTTGCCGGCGCCCGAGGCGAGGGCGGTGGCGTCGACGATGGTCGACGAGGAGTCCTTGCCCTCGACGCGCTCGTAGGAGGCTCCCGCCTCTCCCCCGTCGAGGTAGACGGAGATCGAGTCGCCGAGCATGGCCTCCGCCTCCGCTGCGGTGCGGGCGGCGGGACGACCCGTCAGGTTGGCGGAGGAGACGGCGAGCGGCCCGGTCTCCGACAGGAGTTCGAGGGCGATCGTGTCCTGCGGCATGCGCAGGGCGACGGTGCCACGGGTCTCCCCCAGGTCCCAGACCAGGGAGGGGGCGGCGGGCAGGACGATGGTCAGCCCGCCCGGCCAGAAGGCCTTCACGAGGGCGTCGACCTCGGGCGGCACGGACTCCGCCAGCGCGGCAAGCGTCGGGATGCCGGGCACGAGCACGGGCGGCGGCGACTGACGGCCGCGGCCCTTCGCGTCGAGGAGCCGCTGCACCGCGGCGGGCGAGAACGCGTCGGCGGCGACGCCGTAGACCGTGTCGGTGGGGATGACGACGAGTTCGCCGCGTCCGATGGCCGAGCGGGCCAGACGCATGCCGGAGAGGAGCTCGGAGTCGACCGAGCAGTCGTAGATGGGTGCCATGACGGCACCCATGATAGTTGAGCCGCTGCAAGGTTCCCTGCGTTCACGGTCGATACTGGTACGGATGGACGTCTACTTCTTCGACTGCGACAAGACGCTCTACGACTACGACTTCCACCGGCGGCTCCCCCGGCTGGCCGAGCTGAGCGGCGTGAGTCAGTACCGATTGGCCTCCACCTGGTGGGCAGGAGGGCACGAGCGCGCCGCCGAGATCGGCGAGTACTCGACCAGCGAGGAGTACCTCGAGGCGTTTGCCGACGTGACGGGGGCGCGCCTCACCCTCCCCCAGTGGCAGGACGCCCGCAAGGCCGCCATGACCCCCATCCCCGGCTCGATCGCGGCTCTGCACGAGGCGGCGACGCTCGGCACGGTGTCGCTGCTGTCGAACAACCCCATCCCGTTCAAGGACTCGCTGCCGGTGCTCACGCCGGAGATCGTCGACGTGCTGCAGAACAACGACCTGGTCTCCGCCGTGCTCGGCGCGCGCAAGCCGGAACGGCGCATCTACACCCGCGCCCTCGGCCGGTTCGGCGTCGAGCCGCAGAACGCCATCCTCTTCGACGACTCCCTCCCGAACGTCGAGGGTGCTCGCGAAGCGGGGATGCACGCCCACCACTTCACCAAGCGGGAGGACGGCTCGTTCGACACGGACGCGCTGCTCGACGCCATCCACGCCTTCGCAGAGCGGGGGCACTGAGCGGTGCTGTTCGTCTTCGACATGGACAACGTGCTCTACGAGTACGACTGGCGGCGGCGCATGGCCGGGATGTCGCAGCTCACGGGGCTCAGCCTCGCCGAGCTGCGCGAACGGTGGTGGCATCGCGACGGCGAGTGGGCGGCGGAGGCCGGGGCTTTCGCCGACGAGGTGGAGTACCTGGACGCGCTCCGGGCGGCGCTGCGCGTCCCCGTGAGCGAAGAGGACTTCCTCCGCATCCGCGGCGACGCGATGACGCCCTGGCCGACCTCGCTGCGCGCTGTCGAACGCGCCCAGGATCTCGGCACGGCCACCCTCCTGACCAACAACGGCCCCCTCGTCGCCCGCCGGCTGACCCGCCTCGCCCCCGAGCTCGTCCCCATCCTCGGGGTCGAGCACCTGCGCGCCTCGTCCGACTACGGCGCGCGCAAGCCCGACCCGGTGGTGTACGAGCGCGTGCTCGAGCGGTACGGCGCGGAGCCCGGGGAGACGTTCTTCGCGGACGACATGGTGGAGAACGTGGAGTCGGCGGCCGCCCTGGGGATCCACGCGCACCTCTTCCGCACGCCGGACGGCCTGCTCGACGCGGTCGAGCAGGCCGGCGAGCTGGTCGCCTGATCCCTCGGAGTCTCCCGGCTCAGCGCCGCCCCGCCTTGCGCCGGAACAGCCACGCCGCCCAGACGTAGGCGCCCGCGATGATGAGTGCGCACCACCCCAGCGCCCACCACAGTTCCGAGCCCGGGTCGTCGCCGAACAGGAACGCACGGATCGTCTCGATGATCGGCGTGATCGGCTGGTTCTGCGCGATCCACTGCAGCCACTGGGGCATCGTGTCGGTCGGGACGAACGCGCTCGACAGGTACGGCAGGAAGAGCAGCGCGAACCCGTAACCGGAGGCGGACGTCGGGTTCTTCGCGGCGATACCGATCCCGGCGTAGAGCCAGGTGATCGCGAGGATGAAGAGGGCGACGACGGCGAGCGCCGCGACCCACTCGAGCACGTTCGCCGTCGGCCGGAACCCGACCAGGAGCGCGACCGCGATCACGACGCCGGTCGCGACGAGGTTGCGCAGCAGACTCGCCACGACGTGCCCGGTGACCACACCCCGGGAGCGGAGCGGCATGGTCCGGAAGCGGTCGACGATGCCGTCGCTCATGTCCTGCGCGATGTCGACGGCGGTGCTCGACGCCCCGAAGCCGGCGCACAGCAGGATGATGCCGGGGACGACGTAGTCGACGTAGCCTCCGCCGCTGTCGAGCGCGCCGCCGAAGACGAACGTGAAGAGCAGCATGAGCATCACCGGCAGGACGATCGCCATGGTGAGGGCCTCAACGTTGCGCAGCGAATGGCGGATGCTGCGCCCGATGAAGACGAGGGTGCTCGTCAGCGGGGTGACGGTGGTGCGGGTGGGTGCGAGGGCGGTCATCGCACGGCCTCCTTCTGGTTGGTGAGGGCGAGGAAGGCGTCGTCGAGGCTCGGCTTGCGGATGCCGATGGACGCGCCGGGGAGTGCGAGGTCGTCGAGCTCCTCGATCGCGGCGCGCAGGCCGTCGACCGTGCCGTCCGTCGGCAGCTCGCGGAGCACCTCGTCGTCGGGACCGCGCAGCTCGACGACCTCGCCGCCGACCAGCGCCTTGAGTTCCGCGGCGGTCCCCTCGGCCACGATGACGCCGTGGTCGAGCACCGCGATCCGGTCGGCCAGGTGGTCGGCCTCCTCCAGATACTGCGTGGTGAGGAGGATGGTCGTGCCGGCGCGGGCGAGGCCGTCGATGATGTCCCACAGCGCCTGGCGGCTGCGGGTGTCGAGGCCGGTGGTGGGTTCGTCGAGGAAGATCACCGGGGGTGTCGCGACCAGGCTCAGAGCCAGGTCGAGCCGGCGGCGCATCCCGCCCGAGTAGGTCGCCACGCGCTTGCGCGCCGCGCCTGTCAGGTCGAAGCTCTCGAGCAGTTCGCTCGCGCGTCGCCGCGCCCCCGTCGCCGAGAACCCGGAGAGGCGCGCCATCATGCGCAGGTTCTCCTCCCCCGTCAGCACCCCGTCCACGGCCGCGGACTGGCCGGTCAGACTGATCGACTCCTTCACACCCTCCCGGTCGGCGACGACGTCGTGCCCGCAGACGGTGGCGACTCCTCCGTCCGGGTCGACGAGCGTGGACAGGATGGAGATGAGCGTGGTCTTGCCCGCTCCGTTCGGGCCGAGCAGGGCGAAGACGCTGCCCGCCTCCACCCGCAGGTCGATGCCGTCGAGGACGGTCTGCGTGCCGAAGGACTTGCGCAGCCCCTCGACCTCGATCGCCGCTGTCGTCATGATGCTCCCTTTCTGTGTATCAACCAAACTGTTTATGCTGCATACGATTTCGTTTAAGTGATACACAGTTCTAGGATGGATGTCAACGACCGATCCCGGATCCCTCCCGGACCGGCTGCGAGGAAGGCGGAGCAGATGCCCGATGCCGTCGAGGATGCGCTCCCCCGCGCCGTCGCCCTGAGCTGGGGTGTCGCCGAACGACCGCAACGCGGCCCCAAGCGCGAGTTGAGCATCGAGCGCATCGTGGAGACCGCGATCGCGATCGCCGACGCCGACGGCCTCGGCGCCGTGTCGATGAGCAGGATCGCCGGCGACCTCGGGTTCACGACCATGTCGCTCTACCGCTACGTCACCAGCAAGGACGATGTGCTCGCCCTGATGCAGGACACCGTCTGCGACGTCCCGATCCCTCCGGAGCCCGACCCGGACGCGTCACGGGATTGGCGTCAGGGCCTCCGGGAGTGGGCGATCGCGAGCATCCACATCATCGAGGCGCACCCGTGGTTCCCGGACATCCCGATCACCGGCGCCCCGATGATGCCCAACAACCTCGCCGTGCTCGACTGGGGTCTGCGCGAGATGCGGGGGTTGCCGCTCGCGGACGCCGAGAAGATGTCCGTCGCTCTCCTGCTGTCGTCGTACGCCCGGGCCGTCGGCATCGTGGAGCGGGACCTGCGGCTGTCCCGCCGCGACGACGCTCCCCCGCAGAACGGCGAGGCCTTCGCCGCCGCCCTCGGCGAATTGGTCACGCCGGAGCGGTTCCCCGATCTCGCACCGCTCATCCGCTCGGGCGCGTACACGGAGGACGGCGAGGACGGCCAGGATGACTTCGCGTTCGGCCTCGAGCGGATCCTGGACGGCATCGAGCGCTACGTCGCCGCGCGCGCGTCCGGCGAGCCGATCACCGCCGCCGAGCCGCGCCCCGAGGAGATCCCGAACGACAAGGCGGTCCGGGAGGCGACCAAGCTGCGCCGCGAGGCCGAGAAGGCGCTGCGGGAGGCGCGCAAGCGGGAGCGGGAGGCCATCGAGCGGGCCCGCGAGCGTGCGCAGCGCGAAGCCGAGAAGGCGGCCAGGGAGGCCGAGCGGCGCGGACGCTGAGCGCCGACGCGGAGCTGAACCGCGGTCTCAGCGCAGCGCGATCGTCGCCCGGTCGCGCGTGGTCAGGTCGCGATGCGTCGCGGCCGCCCGCCAGCCGTCGGCGGTGAGGAGCGCCCGGATGGCGGCGCCCTGCAGCTCACCGTGCTCCAGCACCAGGGTGCCGCCGGGGTGGAGCAGCCGCTGGGCCACGCGGGAGATCACTCGCACGACATCCAGGCCGTCCTCCCCGCCGTAAAGAGCGGCCGCCGGATCGAACAGCCGCACCTCCGGGTCGCGCGGGATGGCCGCATCCGGCACGTAGGGCGGGTTGGAGATGACGACGTCCACCGTGCCGTCGAGCTCGGGCAGGGCGTCGGCCAGATCGATGAACACCGGTCGGATGTTCGTCGCGCCCGTCTCGTCGACGTTGCGCCGCGTCCAGATGAACGCCTCGGGCGAGTTCTCGACGGCGAACACGCGCGCGTGCGGCACCTCCGTCGCGAGGGCGAGCGCGATCGCGCCGCTCCCCGTGCCGAGGTCGACGGCGATCGGCTCGGCCGAGGGCACGGAACGCAGCGCGTCGATCGCGAACTGCGCCACCTGCTCGGTCTCGGGGCGCGGCACGAAGACGCCGGGGCCGACGGCGAGCTCCAGTGAACGGAACGCCGCACGTCCGGTGATGTGCTGCAGCGGCTCCCGGGCGGCACGACGCTCGGTCAGCTCCCGGACGCGCTCGGCCTCCTGCACCTCCACGGACGAACCCATCACGGTGAGGGCCTGCACCCGCCCCCGGCTCACCCCGAGCACGTGGCCGACGAGCAGCTCGGCGTCGACCTCCGGGTCGGGCACACCTGCGGCGGCGAGCACCGTCACAGTGCGTTCGAGCAGGGAGCGGACGGTGGGCGCCGCGGACGCGTCCGGGCGGTCGGCGGCAGGGGTCTCGGGAGGCATGGCCCACCGAGCCTATCCTCATCGGCGACCGCCCATCCCGCGCCGTCACAGTGGTCCCGGCGACAGCGACGCGGATTAGAGTGGGACACGCTCCCCGTCCACTCTCCGCCACGAGGAAGAGGCCATGTCAGAACAGGTCAAGGGTCACATCTACGCCGACGTCACCGAGACGGTCGGCCGCACGCCGCTCGTCCGGCTCAACCGGCTCGCCGAGGGCACCGGCGCCACCGTGCTCGTCAAGCTCGAATTCGACAATCCGGCCGGCAGCGTCAAGGACCGCATCGGCGTCGCGATCATCGACGCCGCCGAGAAGGCCGGCGCGCTCCGCCCCGGCGGCACGATCGTCGAGGGCACCAGCGGCAACACCGGCATCGCGCTCGCGATGGTCGGCGCGGCCCGCGGCTACAAGGTGATCCTCACCATGCCCGAGACGATGAGCAAGGAGCGCCGCGTGCTCCTGCGCGCGTTCGGCGCCGAGATCGTCCTCACCCCCGGCCCGGACGGCATGCGCGGCGCAGTCGAGAAGGCGCAGGAGATCGTCGCCTCCTCCGACAACGCCATCTGGGCGCAGCAGTTCGCCAACGAGGCGAACCCCGCCATCCACCGCGCCACCACCGCGGAGGAGATCTGGGCCGACACGGCTGGCGAGGTCGACGTCTTCGTCGCCGGCGTCGGCACCGGCGGCACGGTCACCGGCGTCGGCCAGGTGCTCAAGGAGCGCAAGCCCGACGTGAAGGTGGTCGCCGTCGAGCCGCTCGACTCCCCCATCCTGAACGGCGGCAAGCCCGGCCCGCACAAGATCCAGGGCATCGGCGCCAACTTCGTCCCCGAGATCCTCGATACCACCGTCTACGACGAGGTCGCGGACGTCTCGTTCGACGACGCGATCGAGGTGGCCAAGAAGCTCGCGAGCCAGGAGGGCATCCTCGCCGGCATCTCGTCCGGTGCGATCGTCTGGGCCGCACTGGAGCAGGCGAAGCGCCCCGAGAACGCGGGCAAGACCATCGTCGCCATCGTCTGCGACACCGGCGAGCGGTACATCTCCACGCCGCTGTGGGCGGACCTGCAGGACTGACGTTGCCCTTCGGACGCATGCGGGAGGACATCCGCAACGCACGCCGGCACGACCCGGCCGCACGGAACACCACCGAGGTCGCACTGGCGTACTCGGGGCTCCACGCGGTCTGGGCGTACCGGGTCGCGCACCGGATGTGGCGGGGCGGGCTGCGGACGCCCGCCCGCCTCCTCTCGCAGGCCGCCCGGTTCCTCACCGGGATCGAGATCCACCCCGGCGCGCACATCGGCCGCCGGTTCTTCATCGACCACGGGATGGGCGTCGTCATCGGCGAGACCACCTGGATCGGCGACGACGTGATGATCTACCACGGCGTCACGCTCGGCGGTCGCGGGAGCGGGCACGGCAAGCGGCACCCCACCATCCACGACGGCGTGATCGTCGGAGCGGGCGCGAAGGTGCTCGGCGCCATCACGATCGGCGAGCGCACGGTGATCGGCGCGAACGCGGTCGTCACGAAGGACGCCGAGCCGGACTCGGTGCTCACCGGCGTCCCCGCTCGCGCTCGTCCGCGCTCGGGCCACGAGCAGATCGCCGGCGACGACTGGCTCGACCCCGCCCTCTACATCTGACGAACCGCCGAGTACGCAGATTCTCTGCGTGCTCGCCGGTTTCAGCCGGAGTTTCTGCGTACTCGGCGGTTACTCGTTGCCGAGGTCGGCGAGGCGCGCCTCTTCGTCGGCGAGGATGTTCGACTCGATGACGGGCTCGAGCGCGCCGTTCATAACGGCGTCGAGGTTGTACGCCTTGTAGCCGGTGCGGTGGTCCGCGATGCGGTTCTCGGGGAAGTTGTACGTGCGGATGCGCTCCGAGCGGTCCATCGTGCGGATCTGCCCCTTGCGGAACTCCGCGGCCTCGGCGTCCGCCTCCTCCTGCTGCTTCGCGAGCAGGCGGGCGCGCAGCACGCGCATCGCCGCCTCGCGGTTCTGCAGCTGGCTCTTCTCGTTCTGCATCGAGACGACGATCCCGGTCGGCACGTGCGTGATCCGCACCGCGGAGTCGGTCGTGTTGACCGACTGGCCGCCGGGGCCCGACGACCGGAACACGTCGATCTTGAGGTCGTTCGGGTTGATGTCGACCTCCTCCGGCTCATCCACCTCGGGGAACACCAGCACGCCCGCGGCGGAGGTGTGGATGCGCCCCTGCGACTCGGTCGCCGGCACGCGCTGCACGCGGTGCACGCCGCCCTCGTACTTCAGGTGCGCCCACACGCCCTCGGCCGGGTCGCTGGACGAACCCTTGAACGCCACCTGGACATCCTTGATGCCGCCCAGGTCGCTCGAGGTCTGCTCGATGATCTCGGCCTTCCACCGCTTGGAGTCGGCGTAGTGCAGGTACATCCGCAGCAGGTCGCCGGCGAAGAGCGCGGACTCCGCGCCGCCCTCGCCCATCTTGATCTCCATGATCACGTCGCGGCTGTCGTTGGGGTCGCGCGGGATGAGCAGACGGCGCAGCTTCTCCCCCGTCTCCTCCACGGACTGCTCGAGGCCGGGGATCTCCTCGGCGAACGCGGCGTCCTCCGCGGCCAGCTCGCGTGCGGCCTCCAGATCGTCCGAGAGCTGCTTCCACTCGTTGTACGAGGCGACGATGCGCGAGAGCTCGGCGTAGCGGCGGTTCACCTTCTTGGAGCGGGCCGGGTCGCTGTGCAGCTCCGGGTCGGAGAGCTGCTGCTGGAGGTCGTCGTGCTCGGCGATGAGGCTGTTCACGGATTCGAACATGGGGACTGCTTTCTCGCGGGTGGGATCCCGGACCGTCGAGGTCCGGGAACGGAAAAGTGCCCGCCCGGCACGCGCGCGGCGTGACGGACGGGCACTCTCTCAGCTAGCGGTGGTCGTTCTCGTGACCGTGCGAGTGGGCGGTGCCGTGGCCGTTGGTCGGCTGCGGCATCGACTTCTGCACCTGCATCAGGAACTCGACGTTGCTCGAGGTCTCCTTGAGGCGGCCGAGGACCATCTCGAGGGCCTGCTGCTGGTCGAGCCCGGCGAGGGCGCGGCGCAGCTTCCAGGTGACCTTGACCTCGTCCTGCGCCATCAGCATCTCCTCGCGGCGGGTGCCGGAGGCGTTGACGTCGACCGCGGGGAAGATGCGCTTGTCGGCCAGCTGGCGCGACAGGCGGAGCTCCATGTTGCCGGTGCCCTTGAACTCCTCGAAGATCACCTCGTCCATCTTGGAGCCGGTCTCGACCAGCGCCGAGGCGAGGATGGTCAGCGAGCCGCCGTGCTCGATGTTGCGGGCGGCGCCGAAGAAGCGCTTCGGCGGGTACAGCGCCGCCGCGTCCACGCCGCCGGACAGGATGCGCCCCGACGCCGGAGCGGTCAGGTTGTACGCGCGGCCCAGGCGGGTGATGGAGTCGAGCAGCACGACCACGTCGTGGCCCAGCTCCACCAGGCGCTTGGCACGCTCGATGGCGAGCTCGGCGACGGTGGTGTGGTCCTCGGCGGGGCGGTCGAAGGTGGAGGCGATGACCTCGCCCTTCACCGTGCGCTGCATGTCGGTGACCTCTTCGGGACGCTCGTCCACCAGGACGACCATGAGGTGCACCTCAGGGTTGTTCGTGGTGATCGCGTTGGCGATCTGCTGCATCACGATGGTCTTGCCGGCCTTCGGGGGCGCGACGATGAGACCGCGCTGGCCCTTGCCGATCGGGGCGACCAGGTCGATGATCCGCTGGGTGACCTTGGTGGGCTCGGTCTCCAGACGCAGGCGCTCCTGCGGGTAGAGCGGGGTCAGCTTGCCGAACTCGACGCGGCTGGCCGCCTCCTCCACCGTCTGGCCGTTGATGGAGTCGACCTTCACCAGCGCGTTGTACTTCTGGCGGCTGTTGTTCTCGCCCTCGCGCGGCTGGCGGATGGCGCCGACCACGGCGTCGCCCTTGCGCAGGTTGTACTTCTTGACCTGGCCGAGGGAGACGTAGACGTCGCTCGCACCCGGGAGGTACCCGGTCGTGCGGACGAACGCGTAGTTGTCGAGCACGTCCAGGATGCCCGCGACGGGCAGCAGCACGTCGTCGTCGGCGAGCTCGGGCTCGAACTCGTCGCCGGGGCCGCCGCGGCGCTTGCGGTTGCGGTCGCGGTAACGGCCGGAGCGCTCGCCCTCGGCGTCCAGCTGCTGCTGGCCGCGGTTCTGCTGGCGGTCGCCCTGCTGGCGGTCGCCCTGCTTCTGCTCGTCGCCGCCCTGGAGGTCCTTGGGCTGACCCTGCTGACGGTCGCCCTGGTTGGCCTGGTTGCCCTGGCCGTTCTGGTTCTGACCGTTCTGGCCCTGGCCGTTCTGGTTCTGGCCGTTCTTGTTGCGGTTGCGGTTGCGGCGGCCCGAGCGGGACTGCTGCTCGCCCTCGGCCGGCTGCGCGTCGCCCTGGTCGGCGGGAGCGGTCTGCGCGGCCTCGGCCTCACGGCCCTGCTCGGCCGGCTGCTGCAGCTGCTCGCCGTTCTGCTCCTGCTGGGCGCCCTGGCCACGGCCACGGCGACGGCGTCCGCCGCCCTGGCCGTCGCGCTGCGCCTGCTCGCGCGAGGCGAGGGCGGAGTCGAGGAGGGCGTCGACGTCCGGGATGAGCGACTCGACACCGGTCTCGCCGGAGTTGACGTGTCCGGCGGCGTTCAGGCTCGTGCCGTCCGGGCTGGAGGCGCGACGCGAGCCGCGACGACGCGGCTCCTGCGCCTGCTGACCGGCGGGCGCGGCGTCCGCGGCGGCGGTCTGGGAGGCGGGCTCGACCGACTCGGCGGCGGCCGGCTCCGCGATGAGCGGCTCGATGAGCACCTGGGAGGCGGCGGTCGCGTGGTCGGCGGCCGGCTGCTGGGCGGGCACGGTCTCCGCGACCACCTCGACCGGGGCGGCGGACTCGACCGCGACCTCCGGCAGGGTGGCGGCGCGGGCGGCCGCGATCGCCTCGACGAGCTCGCCCTTGCGAAGCTTGCTTGCGCCCTGGAGGCCGAGCTGGGAGGCGAGAGCCTGGAGCTCCGCCACCTTGAGCGAGGTCAGGTCGCTGGTATCCACGCCCCCGGCGTGGAGTTCGACATCAGTCACTGAAGAGGATTCCTTTCCCCCGACGCGCTCTCTGCGCGTCGCTGTGGAGCACTCGTCACATGAACTGCCTTGACCGAGCGGCGTTCTGATCCGCGCTACGGTGCGCCCCGGACATCCGGGCACGCAGGCAGGAATGACGGCATGATTGCTATGAGATCACCCGGAAGCTGAATTCGCTCGTGAGGCGGGTTCTTCACGGGTGCACGCACAGTTTACCACCTCGCCCCCAGCGTTTTTGACGCTAGGCGGCGGGCGTGTCCGCGCTCTCGACGGCGAGCGGGGTGACCGTCGCGCCCTTGAAATCGACCGCCAGCATCAGCGGCTGCCAATCGGTCTCGGCTTCGCTCGCCACGAGCTCCGCGGCGGCGAGCCGCTGGCTCGGGTCGCTGCAGAGCACAAGGATCGAGGGGCCGGCACCGGAGACGACCGCCGCGAAGCCGCGCGCACGCAGCAGCGTGATGAGACGGTTGGTCTCGGGCATCGCCGACGCGCGGTAGCTCTGGTGGAGCTTGTCCTCGGTGGCGGCGTGCAGCAGCTCGGGGCTCTGGATGAGAGCGGCGACGAGCAGGGCGGAGCGGGAGACGTTGAAGACGGCGTCCTCGTGCGGCACGGACTCCGGCTGGAGGCTGCGGGCCAGAGCCGTCGACATGACGTGCGAGGGGACGAGGACGAGCGGAGAGACGCCGCGGTGCACGATCAGCTTCTTGAACTGCGGCCCCTCGGGGGTGACCCACGCGATGGTCAGGCCGCCGAAGAGGGCGGGCGCGACGTTGTCGGGGTGTCCCTCCATGTCGTTCGCCAGCGCGAGCAGGCTCTGCGCGTCGAACTCGACGACGCCCTCGAGCAGGCCCTTGGCCGCCATGATGCCGGACACGATCGCGGCGCCGGAGGAGCCCATCCCCCGGCCGTGCGGGATGCTGTTGCGCGCGACCAGCGAGAGTCCGGGCAGCGGGTGGCCGACCGACTCGAAGGTGTGCGCGATGGCGCGGACGACCAGGTTGGTCTCGTCGGTCGGCACCTCGCCGGCGCCGACGCCGATGACATCGACCGTCGCGCCCGGCTCGTCGCGGACCGAGACCTGCAGCTCGTCGTAGAGGGCCAGCGCCAGGCCGAGGGTGTCGAACCCGGGGCCGAGGTTGGCGCTGGTCGCGGGGACCTTGACCTGGACGGAGCGGCCGCGCAGCGCGCCGGCCGAGAACGTCACGCCGTCACCCCGCTCGGGACGAGGCCGAGCACCTCGGCGATGGTCGCGGTGTCGATCGGGACGACCGTCGGATGCACGTCGGAGCCGTCCGCGGTGCGGAGGGCCCACTGCGGGTCCTTCAGTCCGTGTCCGGTGACGGTGAGGACGACCGTCGCGCCGGCCGGGATCACGCCGGCCTCGGCGCGCTCGAGCAGGCCGGCGACGCTGATCGCGGACGCCGGCTCGACGAAGATGCCGACCTCGGACGACAGGATGCGGTGCGCCTCGAGGATCTTCGCGTCGTCGATCGCTCCGAAGTAGCCGTCGCTGTCGTCGCGGGCGTTGAGCGCGAGCTCCCACGAGGCGGGATTGCCGATGCGGATCGCGGTGGCGATGGTGTCCGGGTCCGCGACGGGGTGGCCGAGCACGATCGGGGCGCTGCCGGCCGCCTGGAAGCCGAACATCCGGGGCAGCTTCGTGGTCTCGCCGCGCTGCAGCTCCTCGGTGTACCCGCGGTGGTGGGCGGTGTAGTTGCCGGCGTTGCCGACGGGGACGATGTGGAAGTCCGGCGCGTCACCGAGCGTCTCGACGATCTCGAACGCGGCCGTCTTCTGGCCCTCGATGCGGTCGGGGTTCACCGAGTTGACGAGGTGCACCGGGTAGTTCGTCGCGAGTTCGCGCGCGATGTCGAGGCAGTCGTCGAAGTTGCCCTGCACCTGCAGCAGCTGCGCGTTGTGGGCGATGGCCTGGCTGAGCTTGCCCATCGCGATCTTGCCCTCCGGCACGAGGACGACGGCCTGGATGCCGGCGTGCGTCGCGTAGGCGGCGGCCGAGGCGGAGGTGTTGCCGGTGGAGGCGCAGATCACGGCCTTCGCGCCGTGCTCGACCGCCTTCGAGATGGCCATGGTCATGCCGCGGTCCTTGAAGGAGCCGGTCGGGTTCATGCCCTCGAACTTGACGTAGACGTCCGCACCGGTCCTGGCCGAGAGCGCAGCGGCCGGGATGAGCGGCGTGCCGCCCTCGCCGAGCGTCACGATCGGGGTCGCCTCCGAGATGTTCAGGCGGTCCGCGTACTCGCGCAGGACGCCACGCCACTGACGGCTGTAGGACTTCTCGGGCATTACGATCCTTCGACTCGGAGAACGGAAGAGATGGCGGTCACGACATCGCTGGCCGCGAGCGCCTCCACGGTCGCCGCCAGAGCGGCCTCCTCGGCCTCGTGGGTACCGATGACCAGGGTAGCGGTGGGCGCGCCCGCGCCGTGAATCGCAGCGTTACCCGAGATGACGACGGCTCCCGTCGTGCTCGGCACCGACTGCTGCATGGTCTCGACGCTGACCCCGCCGTCGCTCAGGATGCGCGCGACCGACGCGAGCACGCCCGGCTGGTCGGTCACATCGAGCGTGATCTGGTAGCGGGTCACCACGCGGCCGATGTCGAGCACGGGGAGGTCGGCGTGCGTGGACTCCGCGACGCCGGGGCCCCCGACGACGTGACGGCGGGCGGCAGAGACGACGTCGCCGAGCACGGCGGAGGCCGTCTCGACGCCGCCGGCGCCTGCACCGTAGAACATGAGGTCGCCCGCGGCGCCCGCCTGCACGAAGACGGCGTTGTGCGCGCCGTGCACGGCGGCCAGCGGGTGGTGCCGGTCGATCAGGGCCGGGTAGACGCGGGCCGAGACGCCCTCCTCCCCCGTCTCCGGATCGGTCATGCGCTCGCAGATCGCGAGGAGTTTGATGACGGCGCCGGCCTCGCGGGCGGCATCCACCTGCGAGGTGGTGATGCCGGTGATGCCCTCGCGGTAGACCCGGTCGAGCGGGACGGTGGTGTGGAACGCGAGACTGGCGAGGATCGCCGCCTTCTGGGCCGCGTCGTAGCCGCCGATGTCGGCGGTCGGATCGGCCTCGGCGTAGCCGCGCTCGGTCGCGGTCGCGAGGGCGTCCTGCAGGCTCTCGCCGTTGACGTCCATCCGGTCGAGGATGAAGTTCGTCGTGCCGTTGACGATGCCCAGGATGCGGTTGACGCGGTCACCGGCCAGGCTGTCGCGCAGCGGCCGGATGATCGGGATGGCACCAGCGACGGCGGCCTCGTAGTAGAGCTGTGCGCCGACCTGCTCGGCGGCCTCGAACAGCTCCGGGCCGTGGGTGGCCAGCAGGGCCTTGTTGGCGGTGATGACGTCGGCGCCGGAGTTGAGCGCCTCCAGCACGTAGCCGCGCGCCGGCTCGATGCCGCCCATCAGCTCCACGACGATGTCCGCGCCCAGGATGAGCGAGCTCGCGTCGGTGGTGAACAGCTCTCGCGGCAGGTCGACGTCGCGCGGGGCGTCGACGTCGCGGACGGCGATGCCGACGAGCTCGAGCTTCGCGCCGACGCGCGAGGCGAACTCGTCGCCCTGCTCCAGCAGCAGGCGCGCCACCTGCGACCCGACGGACCCGGCCCCGAGCAGGGCGACGCGGAGGTTGCGGTACTCGATCATCGGTTGACTCCTTCACCGGCGGTGCCGTCGTACGCGGCATCGCGCGACAGCAGATCCGCCTCGGTCTCGCCGCGCACGATCACGCGGGCGTCGCCGTCGCGCACCGCGATCGCGGGCGGACGGCCGAGATAGTTGTAGTTGCTCGCCAGGGACCAGCAGTAGGCGCCGGTGGCGGGGACGGCGAGCAGGTCGCCGGGCCGCACGTCGGCGGGGAGGTATTCGGCGTCCACGACGATGTCACCGCTCTCGCAGTGCTTGCCCGCGACGCGGACGAGCGCGGGGGCGGCGTCCGAGACGCGGCCGGCGAGGCGAGCCGAGTAGTCCGCGCCGTAGAGCGCGGGGCGGGCGTTGTCGCTCATCCCTCCGTCGACGCTCACGTAGCGGCGGACCGCGGTCTCGCCGTCGTCCTCGGCCGCGACGAGTACGTCCTTGGTCGTGCCGACCGTGTAGAGGGTGAGGCCGGCGGTGCCGATGATCGACCGGCCCGGCTCGAACGCGACGACGGGCGTCGGGATCTCGAGCTCGGCGCATCCCGCAGCGACCGTCTCCGCGATGCGGCGGGCGAGGTCGCCGATCGGCGCGGGGTCGTCGACGGACGTGTAGGCGATGCCGAAGCCGCCGCCGAGGTTGAGCTCGGGGACGTCGCCGCCCGCGAGGAGGTCGCGGTGCACGGCGAGCAGCCGGGCGGCGGACTCGACGAACCCGTCGGCGCCGAAGATCTGCGAGCCGATGTGGCAGTGGAGGCCGAGGAAGTGCAGGTCCGCGTGCGAGCGGATGCGCGCCACGGCGTCGGCCGCGTCGCCGAGGGCGATGCCGAACTTCTGGTCCTCGTGGGCCGTGGCCAGGAACGCGTGCGTGTGGGCGTGGACACCGCTGTTCACGCGGAGCCGCACGCTCTGCACGCGACCGTGCCGCTCGGCGGCCTCGGCCACGCGATCGATCTCCTGGAGGCTGTCGATGATGATCGCGCCGATGCCGACGGAGACGGCGCGGTCGATCTCGGCGGCCGACTTGTTGTTGCCGTGGAAGCCGAGCCGCTCGGGGTCGACGCCCGCCGCCAGCGCCACGGCGAGCTCGCCGCCGGAGCAGATGTCGATGTTCAGGCCGGCCTCGGCCATCCAGCGCGCGACCTCGATGGAGAGGAACGCCTTGCCCGCGTAGTAGACCTTGGCGGCGGTGCCGACCTCGGCGAAGGCGGTCTGCAGCGCGTCGCGCACCTCGGCGGCGCGCTCCTGCGCCTCCCGCTCGTCGACGACGTAGAGCGGGGTGCCGAAGCGGGCGGCCAGGTCGGACGCGCGCACGCCTCCGACGGTGATCTCACCGTCGTCGCGCACGACCGTGCGGGACCAGAGACCGGGGACGAGCGCGTTGGCATCGTCCGGAACGTGCAGCCACGGGGGTGCGAGGGGATTCGGAGCCATAGGGAGAACCTCACGGGAACGACGAGTGGGAGTCTCTCAGGCGAGCGGACCCGGATTGGCCCCTGAAGCCGGTGGAGAAGTACGAGAAGTCTACCGATGCCGCCGGGAGCCCCCGGACAGTGTTACGTACAGCTCCCCTTGCTGCCGAGGAACTTCTCGTCCATCACGAAATCGTGCGCCGTCAGCGTGACGGTGGCGTGGCCCGGGGTGATCGCGATGTCGGAGACCTCCACGCCGTCCGGGAGGTACTGAGCCGCGCAGACCGGGAACGGGCCTCGGTCGGTGAGAGCCTGCAGCAGCCGGGTGAGGTTGACGTCGGCGCCGGAGCCCGTGTCGAGGGAGGCCTTGTCCGGCTGGAGGAGCACGGTGTCGCCGTCCGCCTTGGGCGTGGCCGTGACCGCGTAGCCGACGGGGAGACCGAGCAGGTCGATGCTCCCCTTGTATCCGAGGACGCCGTCGCCCAGGGTGATGTCGCCGGTCGCACCGGGGATGGTGACCAGCTTGTTGAGCGACGCCTGCGAGATGCTGAGCGTGCCCGTCGCCGTCGAGATGGGCTTGCTGAAATCGGTGGGGACGCCCGTGGCGACGATGGAGGCGCTGAGCGGCGCGCCCTTCGCCGTCAGCTTCGGCGCATCCAGCTCGACCCGCTGGAATGTGCCCGCGAGGTACTGCTGCAGCACCGACACCCCGCCGATGTGCACCTGGACGTCGCCGGAGATCTCCGGAGGCAGGCTCTTCTCGATCTCGGACGAGACGCGCTGCTCGGCGTACGCGCGCGCCACCACGTCGGCCACGACGAGCAGGACGGCCAGCACGACGAGCGGGATCAGTATCCACAGGAGCACCCGCACCCAGCGGGGCCGACGGGTGCGCGCGGACGTCTGGCCTGGCGTCGCCGCCGGCTCGGGGAGGATCGCGGTGGGCTGCTCGCTCATCGGGTCACATCCGCTCGGGAGCGGACACCCCCACGAGCCCGAGGCCGTTGCGGATGACCTGGCCGGTGGCGTCGTTCAGCCAGAGGCGGGTGCGGTGGGCGTCGGTGACCGGCTCCTCGCCGAACGGGATGACACGGGTGGAGCCGTCGCGGACCGCGTACCACGCGTGGTACAGCCCGGCGACCTCCTCGATGTACCGGGCGACGCGGTGCGGCTCGCGCAGTTCGGCGGCCTGCGCGACGACGCGCGGGAACTCCTGCAGCGCGCCGAGCAGCGCGCTCTCGCTCTCGTGCGTGAGCAGCTCGGGGCGGAACACGCTGCGGTCAACGCCCGCCTTCGCGGCGTTGGCCGCGACGGAGCAGGTGCGCGCGTGGGCGTACTGCACGTAGTAGACGGGGTTCTCGTTGCTGCGCTTGCTGAGCAGGTCGAGGTCGATGTCGAGCTGCGAGTCGGTGGAGGACCGCACCAGCGAGTAGCGGGCGGCGTCGACGCCCACCGCGTCGACGAGGTCGTCGAGGGTGACGATCGTGCCGGCGCGCTTGGACATCTTCATCGGCTCGCCGTCCTTGACGAGGTTCACCATCTGGCCGATGAGGATCTGGAGGTTGACGTTCGGCACGTCGCCGAAGGCCTCCGTCATCGCCATCATGCGGCCGATGTAGCCATGGTGGTCGGCGCCGAGCATGATGATGTTCTGCTCGAAGCCGCGCTCGCGCTTGTCGAGGTAGTAGCCGAGGTCGCCGGAGATGTAGGCGGGCTCGCCGTTGGAGCGGATGATGACGCGGTCGCGGTCGTCGCCGAAGGTCGTGGTGCGCAGCCAGATGGCGCCGTCCGCCTCGAAGATGTGGCCCTGTTCGCGGAGGCGCTGGATCGCGCGCTCGACGGCGCCCGACTCGTGCAGCGAGTCCTCGTGGAAGAAGACGTCGAAGTCGACCCCGAACGAGTGCAGGCGGTTCTTGATCTCCTCGAACATGAGGGCCGTCCCGCGCGAGCGGAAGACCTCCTGCTGCTCGTCGCGCGGGAGGGAGGCGAGGTCGCCGTCGAAGCCGGCGGCCACCGTCGCGGCGATCTCGCCGATGTAGGCGCCGCCGTAGCCGTCCTCCGGCGTGGGCTCCCCCAGGTACGCCGCGAGCAGGCTCCGCGCGAAGCGGTCGATCTGCGAGCCGTGGTCGTTGAAGTAGTACTCGCGCGTGACGTCGGCGCCGGCGGCCTGGAGGATCCGGGCCAGGCTGTCGCCGACCGCCGCCCAGCGCGCGCCGCCCATGTGGATGGGGCCGGTCGGGTTGGCGGAGACGAACTCCAGGTTCACCAGCAGGCCGTGGTACACGTCGCTGTGTCCGTACGCCTCGCCGGCCTCCAGGATCGTTTGCGCCAGCTGCCCTGCCGCGGCGGCGTCGAGGCGGAAGTTGATGAAGCCGGGTCCGGCGATCTCGGCCGAGGCGACACCGTCGATGGAGGCCGCGGCCTCGGCGATCTCGGTCGCGAGCTCGCGCGGGTTCGCTCCCACCTTCTTGGCCAGGCGCATGGCGACGTTCGACGACCAGTCGCCGTGCTCGCGGTTCTTCGGCCGTTCGAGCGGCACGTCGTCGAGGGTGACCGTCAGCTCGCCGAGGTCGGCTCCCCCCGCTCGGCGCCGGTCGACGACCGCGGTCACGATGTCGAGCAGGGCGGCGGAGAGGTCTGCGGGAGTCATGAGGACCGATTCTACCGGGCGCGGGAACGCATCGATTGCCTAACGAAGCGGTCGCCCGTCCCGGACCGGCAGGAGGCGCCGCACCACCGCTTGGTAGTCTCGACGGGACGTACACGCCGACACGGAAGACCGAGCGCCACCATGCCATTCACCGCCCGATCCGCTCTCCGCACCGTCACCGTCGCCGCCGCCCTCACCGGAGCGCTCGCGCTCGCCGGATGCGCCCCCACCGCGACCTCTCCGTCCTCCTCCCCCACGGGGACCGCCGGCGGCGGAGCGGCGACGACGAAGCCGACGGTCACGCCGACGCCGACGCCGACCGAGCCCGCCACGCCGGTCACGCTCAGCTGCGACCAGCTCATCACGGCCGACCAGCTCTACGCCTACAACCCCAACTTCGGCCCCAACCCTGATTACAAGCCCGCGGACGGCAGCCTCGAGGCGAAGATCGCCGACTGGCAGGGCCTCACCTGCGCCTGGCTCAATCAGACCAGCGGCGACGTGATCCAGATCGCCGTCGCCCAGCCTCCGGCGAGCCAGCTCGACGGGCTCAAGAACGCCGCGATCACCGACGCGCAGCCCGTCCCCACTTACGGCGCACCGCCCATCGAGGGCTACTTCAAGACCGGCGAGTCCGGCCAGGTGCAGATCTTCCGCGGCGGCTACTGGATCGTCGCCGAATCCACGGCCTTCTTCGAGCCCGGCGACGCCGCGCCCCTCATGGAGAACGTGCTGGGGAACCTGCCCGCCAGCTGACCCGGCGGAGCCCCGGTCCGTGCGAGCACCGCGGAAAAGTGATGCTAGCCTGGACGGGCACTCCTGGCCCCCATAGCTCAGGGGATAGAGCGTCTGCCTCCGGAGCAGAAGGCCGTAGGTTCAAATCCTACTGGGGGCACCGCAACATCGAACGAAGGCCCTTCTCCTGCGGGAGAGGGGCCTTCGTCGTGTCCGGGACCGCGTCGCGTTCCACATTTCAGGTTTCTGCGCGTCCTTGATAGGGTCTGACCCTGGGACGCACACACGCAACACTGGGGGAAACGTGGACGCCTTCGACAACGTCATACCGCCGATGCTCTACTTGCCGGTCTCGGACCATCCTGACGGCGGACACACCGCGATCGTTCGCGAGTTGTCGGACGGGAGATCGGGGCTTCTGGCCTACACCGCGCTCGATCGACTCGTCAGAAGATGCGGCCCGAATCAGCCATGGATGCTCTTGGCCACCGCCGACCTCGGCAGCGTGAAGCAGTCGACGCCGTTCGACGTCATCACGTTCGATCTGGACATCCCATCCGCGCTACTCGCCGACGGGCGCCTCCGATGAGCCGAATCAGTGTCGACCGGTACAACATGAATCGGCGACTTCGCGACCTGGTTGATCGCATCGACGACATGGATCGCGAGCTCGGTCGCACGCCGAACGTCCCCGATGGCGGAATTGCGAGCGCATCGATCGCGCTGATCACTTCGTCGGCTTCTGAAGCCGTCGGGCTCGCGGCCGACTCGATGCGGGCGCTATCGGCCATCACACATGATGTGCTCGCTGACCAGGCTCTGACCGAGCAGAAGATCATCGAATCGATCACGGCGCTCGAGAAGGGGGTCGAATCTCGATGACCATCGACCTGACGGTTCCTGGGGACACTGCTGCGATCCGCTCCGTCGCCGACTGGCTCGACCCAGGGCTCAGGGGAGCCGCAGTCGCCGCTGACCTTGAACTCGCATATGTCTGGGGCGACTCGCAGACGTACTGGACAGGTGAAGCCGGTTCGGCGTTTCGGGACACAGCTCAAGCAGTTCGGAACAGCACGGGGATCACACACGCATACCTCAGCGACGCCGCCGAAGTCTTCCGCGCCTATGCTGGCAGACTTGAGCGCGGACAAAGTGAGCTCGACAGCATCGGACGACAAGCATCGACCCTCGGCTTGAAAGTCCACCGTCGAAAGGTCTCCCGTCCCGCTTCGACCCTCACCTACTGCCCAGCGCCCGGAGAGAGCGACGATCGAAGGGCCTATGACACGTTCCTCGCCCTAGTCGACCTCTATAACGATGTCGCGACACGAGTCGGGACGTGGTGGGGCGAAACCGAATCCTGGGTTGCGGAACATATTGTTCCTCTCACCGTCAGAATCGACGACCTCAACTCTGTCTCCACCCTGCTGAGCAAGCTCACTGTCCACAACGAGGACGTCGTCCAGACAGCTCTCGAGTACGCAAAGCAGCGTACCGACCGCGACATGAGCTGGTTTCGCCAGAAGGCAACCGTCATGCAAGCTGACGCGGACGCCATAGCAAAGGGCCTACGCTCGGGAAACCCGGCGCTGCGTGCGGCGGCGGAAGCGGCTAGTCCCCGGGTTGTCCGCGAGGGTTTGGAAGAGCTGACACGTTCGATCGCCGGTGTCGCCAGATTCTCCAAGGTGATCCCGGTTGCGGGCGCGATGGTCGACGTCGTCTCGGCGGGCGTGGAGCTCGCCGATGGAGGCTCGGTCTCGTCAGTCGGCGCCGGGCTTCTCGGTGGCGCAGGCGGCGCTGCCGCCGGGGCGGCTTTGGCAGGGACATGGACGCTTCCGCCGGTAGGGGCAGCGGTGTCGATCGGTGTGGGCGCTGCCGCAGCCGGGGCCGGAGCGCATTCCGCCTGGGAAGCGTGGGTACCTCTCGATGTCAGAGAGGCGATCGATGACTTCTTGCGTGGCTCACGACCCGCGCTTGTCCCTCACCTGACGGAGTCGCGATAGCTGATGGGCGCGATGTCTACTTCCGTCCTCACCCCTCGTGTGACCACCTTAGGGGCGCCTCTTGTCGCGGTACGCGCGAGCGGCTATAGCCCTCTCGGGGTGACCGCGTTCTTCACGCTGGCCGCCGCCGTCAGCGCGTTGATCGCAATCTTCGTCGAACCCGTCGCGCTAAGGATCGGTATGGGCCTGCTCGCGGCGGCGATGATCGGTGCCGGTGCCGGAATCCGCCGAGTGATGGAATCGACCTCCGCGCGCACTATCCGTATCGATCCGGCAGCCGGCTCCGTTCGCTTCATTTCAACCCGCGTGGTGCGCTCGACCTTTCTCACAGTCGGATTCCTCCTGATCGCGCCTGGGCTCACCTTCCTCGTCCTCCAGTACCTGGCGATCCCGCCCGGGAACCCGGTCGATTTCAAGCGCTGGTACATCCTGGGGCTCGGGCTGTTGGGACTCTGCATAGTCGCGCACGAGTTGTGGATCCTCCGTATCCCGGCGGGGCTCACACTGACCGAATTCGGCATCTCAGGAACCCGAGGCGTCCGTCTGATCCGCCTGACCTGGGATGAGATCGCAACGGTCGGTGTCGTCGACATGCGCGGCGCTCATCTCCTCCTCAAGACCACATCGGGCGAACTGATCCGCATCGCACCGTACTGGATCGGCTCCGACCCGAATGTGGTTGCGCCGATCGTCTGGTACTTCTTGCACAATCCCGGTCAGCGACACCTGCTCACCGACCCGCGCGCAGCCATACAACAGGTGGAAGAGGCAACGGTCGAGTAGAAGTCCGGCTGCGAACCACTCTCGAACCGCAGGTCCGGGACCGCGTACCATTGACCGGTCATGGACTGCTCGTACTTCGATGCCGGCGTGTGCCGGTCGTGCACGCTGATGGGTGTGCCGTACGCCGAGCAGCTGGCGGAGAAGGACCGGTCGGCTCGCGCGCTGCTGGCGCCCTTCGGGGACGCGGCGTGGCTCCCGCCGGTCGCGAGCGCGGAGTCCGGGTACCGCAACAAGGCGAAGATGGTCGTCGGCGGCACTCTGGAGCAGCCGACGATCGGCATCCTGGACGAGCGCGGACGCGGGGTGGACCTGCAGGAGTGCGGGATCTGCGCTCCGGGCGTGCGCGCCGCACTGCCGGTGCTCGCCCGCTTCATCACCCGCGCGCGGCTGGTCCCCTACAGCGTGCCGGAGCGACGCGGGGAGCTGAAGTACGTGCTCGTCACGCTCTCCCCCGACGACGAGCTGATGATCCGTTTCGTGCTGCGGGACGAGTCGGCGGTCGCGCGCATCCGGCGCGAGCTGCCCTCGCTGCTCGCGGAACTGCCGAACACGCGCGTAGTTTCGGCCAACATCCAGTCCGAGCACAAGGCGGTCGTCGAGGGCGACCGGGAGATCGTGCTGACGCCCGACGCGTCGCTGGTGATGCGCGTCGGCGGGATGAGGCTGCGGCTGCGCCCGCAGAGCTTCTTCCAGACCAACACGGCCGTCGCCGAGGAGCTCTACGGACAGGTGAGCGGCTGGGTCGACGAGGTGTCGCCCGCGAGCGTCTGGGATCTGTACTGCGGCGTGGGCGGCTTCGCCCTCCACTGCGCGGCGCCGGGGCGGCGCGTCGTCGGCGTCGAGACGAGTCGGGAGGCGGTGAAGAGCGCGCGCTCCACCGCCGCTGCTGCTGGGCTCCCCCAGCTCGCGTTCCGCGCCGAGGACGCGACCGCGTTCGCGCTGCGGGCGAAGACGGCCCCGGAGCTGGTGATCGTGAACCCGCCACGGCGCGGCATCGGCACGGAGCTGGCCGACTGGCTCGAGGGCTCCGACATCCCGCACGTCGTCTACTCCAGCTGCAACCCGAAGAGCCTCGCGACCGATCTGGCCCGCATGCCGTCGTATCGCATCCGCACCGGCCGGGTGCTCGACATGTTCCCGCAGACCGGCCACCTGGAGGTGGCGGTCCTACTCGAGCGCGCCTGACGGGCGCGCGCACGCAACGAGGGGCGCGTCTCGCGACGCACCCCTCGTGATCCGATCATCAGCTCGCGAGCGACTCCGACCGCTTCGGGAGCACCCAGCCCGGGCGCGCGAAGTGGCAGGTGTAGCCCCACGGGATGCGCTCCAGGTAGTCCTGGTGCTCGGGCTCGGCCTCCCAGAACGGGCCGGCGGCCTCCACCTCGGTGACGACCTTCGCGGGCCAGAGCCCGGAGGCGTCGACGTCGGCGATGGTGTCCTCCGCGACGCGGCGCTGCTCGTCGTCGGTGTAGTAGATCGCCGAGCGGTAGCTGGTGCCCACGTCGTTGCCCTGACGGTTCTTCGTCGACGGGTCGTGGATCTGGAAGAAGAACTCCAGCAGCTCACGGTACGAGGTGCGCTCGGGGTCGTACTCGATCTCGATGGCCTCGGCGTGGGAGCCGTGGTTGCGGTAGGTGGCGTTCGGCACGTCGCCGCCGGTGTACCCGACGCGGGTGCCGGTGACGCCGGGGCGCTTGCGGATCAGATCCTGCATGCCCCAGAAACAGCCTCCGGCGAGGATCGCCTTCTCGGTCGTCATTCGTTCATTCTCCTTACTTCTCGAAAAGCCGGCGGTAGACGCCGTAGCCCTGCTGCTCCAGCTCGGCGAGCGGGACGAAGCGGAGCGCGGCGGAGTTGATGCAGTAGCGCATGCCGCCGTCGGCGACGGGACCGTCGTCGAACAGGTGGCCCAGGTGGCTGTCGGCCTGGCCGGAGCGCACCTCGGTGCGGCGCATGCCGAACGTGCGGTCGGTGTTCTCGACGATCTCGGCAGACTCGATCGGCCGGGTGAAGCTCGGCCAGCCCGATCCGCTGTCGTACTTGTCGGTGGACGAGAACAGCGGCTCGCCCGAGACGACGTCGACGTAGATGCCGTCCTCGTGGTTGTTCCAGAACTCGTTGCGGAAGGCGGGCTCGGTCGCCGCCTCCTGGGTCACGGCGTACTGCCGCTTGGTGAGGCGCCCGATCGCGGCCGGGTCCTTGGTGTAGCGCGGTGTCACGTTCTCCTGTGTCACGATTCCTCCTCGGTGCGGTTGCCGCCTGCTGCGGCCCGCACTGAGGAGAACAGCGGAAGGGCGTCGGTTGGTCCCGCTGATGCTGAGTCTTCACTGTGAGCGGTCGCGGGGCTAGCCGCGGGAGGACCTGTCCCCTACTCTGTGGCTGTTCCACCGCCTCTCCCGCACGATCCCACTCCCCTCGTCCCGGTACGGCACCACGGAAGGAACCACGTGTCTCCGCTTCCCACCATCGTCCTCGTCCATGGAGCATGGGCCGACGCCTCCAGCTGGAACCCCGTCATCACGGCACTGCGCGAGCGCGACTTCACCGTGCTCACCGTGCCCAACCTCCTGCGCGGGGTCGCCGGCGACGCCGCCTACGTGTCGTCCGCGATCGCCCAGCGCACGAGCGGGCCCGTCGTGCTGGCCGGGCACTCCTACGGCGGAGCCGTCATCAGCGGCGCGGCGCTCGGCGGCGGGGACGTGCGCGCCCTCGTCTACGTCGACGCGTTCCTGCCCGACGACGGGGAGACGGTCGTCGGGCTGCTCGGCGGCACCGGGTCCGCGCTCGACGTGCCCGATCCGACCACCGTGCTCGACGTCGTCGGCTATCCGGGAGCCCCCGAGGGTGACGCGGACGCGTATCTGAAGGCGAGCACCGTGCACGAGTCGTTCGCGCAGGACCTCGACCCCGACGTCCGCGAGCTCGTGTTCGCCACGCAGCGCCCCATCGCGCTGGCCGCCAACGTCGGCCCCGCCGGGCCTCCCGCGTGGCGTCAGCTGCCGAGCTGGGCGCTCGTCGGCACCGAAGACCGCATCATCCCGCCCGCGGCCCAGCGTCGCATGGCCGAACGTGCCGGCTCCACGATCGTGGAGACCCCTGCCGGACACGTCTCCATGCTGGCAGCGCCGGATGTCGTCACCGGGGTGATCGTCGCCGCCGCGGAATCCCTCGGCTGAGCGACGCCGGCCGTGACGGACGACGTCCCCCACGCGTCCTCACGGCCGGGCCTGCTCCTCGTCGCCGTCGACGCCCGGCTGGATCACCGGGATCGCCTCGGTGAACTGCGCACCGCGCTGCTCCTTCTCGGGCGAACCGCCGAAGAGCCGCGCGTCGTCGTTCGTCTGCGCCTGCGCCCGCGCCGTCGGCACGGAGGGGGCGGGAGGCTCGACCAGCTCCACGCGCGACCGCGGGAGCGACGCCGGTGCGTACCGCTGCATCCAGTCGATGAGGCGCTCGCGCACGAGGCACCGCAGGTCGAACAGGGTCGGGGCGTCCTTCGCCGTGACCAGCACGCGCACACGCACCCAGCCCGCGACCGCGTCCGTCACCTGCAGGACGCCGGTGCGGCCGTCCCACAGGTTGGTGGTGGCCAGGATGCGGTTGAGCTCGGAGCGCATCCCGCCCGGTGAGACGCGCCAGTCGAGGTCGAACTCGACCGAGCCGAGGAGCTCGCTGTGCTGGCGGGTCCAGTTCTCGAACGGCTTGGTGGTGAAGTAGGTCGACGGCAGCACGAGGCGCCGGTCGTCCCACACGTGCACGACGACGTAGGTGAGGGTGATCTCCTCGATCGTGCCCCACTGCTGCTCGACCACGACGACGTCGTCGAGCCGGATGGCGTCGCTGAAGGCCAGCTGGATGCCCGCGAACAGGTTCGCCAGGCTGGACTGCGCGGCGACACCGGCGATGATGCCGATGACGCCCGCGGACGCGAGGAGGCTCGCCCCGGCCGCCTGCAGCGCCGGGAACGTGAGCAGCACCGCGCCGAGGCCGATCACCACCGCCGCCACGACCGTGAGGCGCCGCAGGATGAGGACCTGCGTCCGCACCTTGCGCGCGTAGCGGTTGTCCGGCACGTCGAGCCGGTAGCGCGCGAGGCCCAGATCCTCCACGAAGACCACCATCGCCGCGGCGAACCAGACGCCGGTCACGATGGCCAGGATCAGCATCGTGTGGTGGATGCCCTGCTGCCAGCCGCCCGGGACCTCCGGCGGGAGGGAGATCGTGACGGCGATCCACAGGACGACGACGAGCAGGAACAGCCGGAACGGCACGCGCGCGTTCCGGATGAGCAGTTCGGGCCAGGTGCGCCGGCGGGCGACCGCCCGCAGGACGGCGCCGACGATGGCGGTGACGACGATCGCGAGCACGACGGCCACGACGCACGCGACCGCGAGCCCGGGCCAGGTTCGGAGGGCGGACACGGCGGGAGGAGCTCCTTCGGGTTCGGGACGGGGGTGCCGTGGAGTGTACGCCCCGGCCGCGCTACGCTGAGGGCTTCGGGGGAATCGGTCGGTCGGCGAGGGAGCAGGAGACAGGCATGGCAGCGACACGGACACTCTTCGTCGGCGGCACGGGGGTCATCAGCTCCGCGTGCGTGGCGGAGGCACTGGAAGCGGGGCACGAGGTCACCGTGGTGAACCGGGGATCGAGCGGCACGCGTCCACTGCCGGAGGGTGTCGAGGTGCTGCACGCCGACGTCCGCGACCCGGAGAGCGTCCACGCGGTCCTCGGTGAGCGCAGCTTCGACGTGGCCGCCGAGTTCCTCGCGTTCACGCCGGAGCACGTCCGCACCGACTTCGACCTGTTCGAGGGCCGCGTCGGCCAGTACGTCTTCATCAGCTCCGCCTCCGCCTACCAGAAACCGCCGTCGCGCTCCCCGGTGACGGAGTCCACGCCGCTGCGCAACCCGTTCTGGCAGTACTCGCGGGACAAGATCGCGTGCGAGGACCTGCTCGTCGAGGCCTACCGGGAGCGCGCGTTCCCGGTCACGATCGTGCGCCCGTCGCACACCTACGACCGCACCATGATCCCGACCAGCGGCCACTGGACCGACCTCGAGCGGATGCGCCGCGGCGCCCCCGTCGTCGTGCACGGCGACGGCACCAGCCGGTGGACGATCACGCACAACACCGATTTCGCCGTCGCCTTCACCGGCCTGCTGGGCCGCCCGGAGGCCGTGGGCGACACCTTCCACATCACCGGCGACGAAGCCCCCACGTGGGACCGCATCTACTGCGACCTCGCCGAGGCGCTGGGCGTCGAGGCCGAGCTGGTGCACGTCGCCAGCGAGTCCATCGCGGCCGTCATCCCGGAACTCGGTCCCGGCCTCCTCGGCGACAAGGCGCACTCGATGCAGTTCGACAACAGCAAGGTGCGCGCGCTCGTCCCGTCGTTCCAGCAGAAGGTGCCGTTCGCCCGCGGCGCCGGCGAGATCGTCGAGTGGTTCCTCGCCGACGCGTCCCGGCAGCGGGTCGACCCCGACCTCGACGCGGCGTTCGACCGCCTGGTCGACCACGCCCGCGCGTTCGGGTGACCCGCGCCGCTCCTTATTTCGAGTAGCCGGAGCTCGCCCCTCCCGAGGTGGAGGTCGCGGCGGCGGCGATCTTCGTGCCGTCGGGCATGACGGCCCACCAGATGCCGCCCACGCCCTGCCCGGTCACGTCACCGGCCGACGAGTCGCCCGCGAACGTGTAGAGCGGCCAGCCGTCGAGGGTGACCTGCTTGCCGCCGTCGGCGCCCGTGATGGTGCCGACCGTGCCGGTGACGCCGGTGACGTCCGGCTTCGCGGAGTCGGTCTCGACGGCGGGCCACTGGGCGGCGCAGGCGCCCGAGCACGAGCTCTTCCCGGAGTTCTGCGTGTCCTTGTCGAACACGTAGACGGTGAGCCCCTTGCCGTCGACGACGACGGTGCCGAGGGAGGTGTCGCCCGTCTTCAGAGCGGCCGCCGAGGCCGAACCGGACGTGGAGGCGGAGCTCGAGCCGCTTCCTGAGCTCGACGTGGAGGTTCCCGTGCCGGCCGAGCAGCCGGCCAGGGCGATCAGCGCCACCGCGGCGGCGGCGGCGAGTGCGGCGATTCTCGTTCTCATGATGGTGTTTCCCTTCCAGGAGTGGCACGAGACGGACCCGCCTCCCGGTTCACCGCATCCCGGACCCCTCGCGATTTGTGCCAAATGTGCGGGAGGGTCGCGACGAAACACACGCTTTACTATTAAGAAACTTTCCTGATACATTCCCGTCAGATGATCGTTCCGACGGAGGGATGAGGATGGCCGACAGACCGGTTCGCGGCACGCCAGCATGGCTGCGCGAGACGAACGACCGCACGGCGCTCTCGCTGCTGCTCGAGCACGGCGTCCTCACCCGCAGCCGGATCGGCGAGCTCTCGGGCCTGTCGAAGCCGACCGCGGCGCAGATGGTGTCTCGCCTCGAGACCGCCGGCCTCATCCACGTCGTCGGCGAGGTCTCGGGAGGCCGCGGACCGAACGCGGCGAGCTACGCCGTGCGCACGGACCGGATGCTCGGCGTCGCGATCGACATCGATGCGACGGCGCTCCGCTCGACCGTGGTCGACGCCGCCGGCGGCGAGCACCCCATCGCCCTGACCCCGCTCGCCGCGCGCACGCCGGAGGACGACGTGCGCCTCGCCGTCGCTGCCGCCTGCGAGGCGGCCGACGTCGACGCCGAGCGCGTCCGCGCCGTCTGCATCGGCGTACAGGGCGCGCTCGACCCGCGCACCGACGAGCTGACCTACATCGAGACGCTGCCGGAGTGGCCCAAGCAGGGCATCCTCCGCCGCCTCCAGGACGCCCTCGGCTACGACGTGCACATCGACAACGACGCCAACCTCGCCGCCATCGCCGAACGCGCCGACGGCGCCGGTCACGACGCCGGAGGCTTCGCGCTGCTCTGGATGGGCGACGGCCTCGGCCTCGCCGTCGACCAGGGCGGCGCGGTGCACCGTGGGGCCTCGGGCGGCGCGGGCGAGATCGGCTACCTCCCGATCCCCCGCGAGGCGGCCGAGCTCGACCCCGGCGCCCACGACCTCCAGGACCTCGTCGGCGGCCCCACGGTCGCGCGCCTCGCGGCCGCCCACGGCGTCACCGGGTTCGGGACGAGCGGCGATGCGGGCGCATCCGACTCCCCCGCGTCCGGCTCGTCCGCCCCCGACTCCCCCGCCCTCGACGCGCTGATCGCCGAGCTCGCCCCGCGCGTCGCCGTCGGAGTCGTCCCCGTGCTGGCCCTCCTCGACCCCGAGCGCATCGTGCTCGGCGGCCCGACCGGCCGCGCAGGCGGCGCCCTGCTCGCCGAGCGCGTCACCGCGCTGCTCCGCGAGAAGTGGGGCTGCCCCACCATCGTCGCCACCGGCGTCCCCGCCCACCCCGTGCTCCGCGGGGCGCGGGAGCACCTCCTCGGCGAAGTGCGCGGCGCGCTCTTCGCCGAAGTGTCCCGGATCACCGTCTAGGGCACCGCACCACGGCACCACGCTCCGTCCACCTCTGCATCACGACCGGAATCAGTGAGGAAACCACCCGTGAAACACCGTCACATCGTCGCCGCGATCGGCATCGCCGCGGCCGCAGCACTCACCCTCGCCGGCTGCTCCGGCGGCTCCGGCGGCACCGCCTTCTCCGACACCACCCCGAAGGAGCTCTCGGGCACCGTCTCGTTCTGGCACTTCTTCTCCGACCGGGAGGCGGACGTCATCCAGTCCGTCGTCGACGACTTCGAGAAGAAGAACCCGAAGGTCAAGGTCGACGTCCACTCCGGCCAGGACGACGAGAAGCTCCAGAAGGCCATCGCCACCGGCAGCAAGGTCGACGTCGGCCTCTCCTACTCCACGGACATCGTGGGCAACTTCTGCTCGAACGGGGCGTTCCGCAGCCTCAACAAGGTGATCGAGCGCGACGGCGTCGACATGAGCCAGTTCTCCGACACCGTGAAGTCGTACACCGAGTTCAAGGGCACCCGTTGCGCGATGCCGATGCTCGCCGACGTGTACGGCCTCTACTACAACACCGACCTCCTGCAGGCCGCCGGCTACACCGCGCCGCCGAAGACGCTCTCGGAGCTGGAGGCCATGGCCGACAAGCTCACCACCTTCAACGCCGACGGCTCCATCAAGACGCTCGGGTTCAACCCGACGATGGGCTGGTACGAGAATTCGGCCGCGCACTACGGACCCGCTGCGGGCGCCGAGTGGCTGAAGGACGACGGCACGAGCGCGATCTCCTCCAGCCCCGGCTGGAGCGAGCTCATCCAGTGGCAGAAGGCCTACGTCGACAAGATCGGCTGGGACAAGCTCAACGCCTTCACCTCCGGCCTCGGCCAGGAGTTCTCGGCCGACAACGCCTTCCAGACCGGCCAGGTCGCGATGAACTTCGACGGCGAGTACCGCACCGCGTTCATCGCCGACCAGGCGAAGGGGCTCAACTACGGCACGGCCCCCTTCCCGACCGCGGACGACCACACCGACCTGTACGGCGGCGGCTACATCACGGGCAACATCATCGGTATCTCCAAGGGCTCCAAGCAGCCGGAGCTGGCGTGGGCGCTGCTGAAGTACCTCACCACCGACACCGACGCGGTCGTCAAGCTCGCCAACGGCCTGAAGAACGTGCCGACCACGAAGGACGCGCTCACGTCGCCCGAGCTGGAGGTCTCGGACCAGTTCAAGACGTTCCTCGACATCTCGTCCGACAAGAACGTGCAGACGACGCCCGCCAGCCCGCTCGGCGCCGGCTACCAGAACTCGTTCCAGGACTTCTGGAACAAGTATCAGAGCCAGGGCGGCGACCTCCAGGCCGGCCTGAAGGACGTCGACAAGCAGATCGACGACGCGCTCGCACTGACCACCGGTCCGTGAGATGACGTCCACCGTCGAACGCGCGGGGCGGGTCGCCGCCCGCCCCGCGCGGTCCTCCCGCTACCGCCGGCGCCGCAACCTGGTCACCCTGGCGTTGCTGGCGCCGACGCTCCTCGGCCTCGCGATCTTCTTCGTGTACCCCCTGATCGCCTCCGTCTACTACTCCTTCACCCGGTACGACCTCGTGTCGGCCCCGCAGTGGATCGGGCTGCGCAACTACGAGTACCTGTTCACGCAGGACCCGAACGTGTGGAAGGCGACGCTGAACACGCTGTGGTTCGTGGTCATCTGGGTGCCCGTGAAGACGGTGTTCGCCCTCCTGATCGCCGGCCTCCTCGCCCGGGCCAAGCGGGCGTCGGGATTCTGGCGCACGGTGTTCTACCTGCCGGCGCTCGTGCCGCCGGTCGCCAGCGTCGTGGCCTTCGTGTTCCTCTTCAACCCGGGCACGGGCCCGGTCAACCAGGTGCTCGCCTGGTTCGGGATCAAGGGGCCGCTCTGGTTCAACGACCCGGCCTGGTCGAAGCCGTCGCTGGTGCTGCTCGGCATCTGGGTGATGGGCGACGTGATGATCATCTTCCTCGCCGCGCTGCTCGACGTGCCGAAGGACCAGTACGAGGCGGCCTCGCTCGACGGGGCGAACGGCGCCCAGAAGGTGCGCTTCATCACCATGCCGAGCATCGCTCCCGTGCTGATGTTCGCCGCGGTGACGGGGGTGATCGCGGCCATCCAGTACTTCACGGAGGCGGCCGTCGCCTCCTCCGTCGCGTCGGGCAAGGCCGTGGTCGGCGAGGGCATCAGCAACAACCTCGGCTACCCGGACGGCTCGCTGCTCACCTACACGCAGTGGCTCTACGTGCGCGGCTTCGGCACGTACCAGCTCGGCTACGCGTCGGCCCTCGCGGTGCTGCTGTTCGTCGTCGCGGCCGTGCTGCTCATCCTGATCCTGCGCCGATTCAAGGCGTTCACACCGGAAGGCGCGCAATGACCACCGCCACCTCGTCCACCCCTCCGCTGGCACCCCCGGCGTCGAAGCGGCCCTCCCCCGCGAAGGGCGGGATCCCGACCCCGCGCTCGCTGCGCACGCGCCGCGTGCTGGGCTGGATCGCCGAGCACGCCGTCCTGGTCGTGCTCGCCGTGCTCTTCCTCGCGCCGGTCGTGTTCGTGCTGCTCACGTCGCTGATGTCGAGCCAGCAGACGCTGACCGCGTCGCTCTGGCCGCAGCCGTTCGCCTGGGACAACTACACGAAGGTCTTCACCTCCGTCCCGCTGGCGCAGTGGTTCGGCAACTCGGCCCTCTACGCGGTGCTCGCCACGCTCTTCATGCTGGTCTCCAGCGTGCCGGCGGCCTACGCCCTCGCCAAGATCAAGTTCCGCGGATCCGGCGTGCTGTTCACCGCGATCATCGTGGCGATGCTGCTGCCGCCGCAGGTGACGGCCATCCCCGTCTACGTGATGTGGTCGCAGCTCGGCCTCACCGGCACGCTCTGGCCGCTCATCCTGCCGAACCTGCTCGGGGACGCGTTCTCGATCTTCCTGCTGCGGCAGTTTTTCCTCACGATCCCGAGCGAGTACGCCGACGCGGCGCGCATCGACGGCAACGGCGAGTTCGGCGTGCTCTGGCGCGTCGTGCTGCCGATGGCGAAGCCGGGGATCGCGGCGACCGCGATCTTCATGTTCTTCGCCTCCTGGAACGACTACTACGGCCCGCTGCTGTACACCTCCGAGAACCCCGCCTCCTGGCCCGTGGCGTACGGACTCGCCTCGTTCCGCGGGGTCCACGGCACCGACTGGGGGCTGACGATGGCGATGACCATGCTCGTCACCATCCCGGTCGTGATCATCTTCTTCTTCGCCCAGCGCGTCTTCGTGGAGGGCATCACTCTGACCGGCGTGAAGGGATAACGCGGTGAAACTGGCAGTCGTGGGTGGCGGATCCACCTACACCCCCGAATTGATCGACGGCTTCGCGCGGATGCGCGACGTTCTCCCCATCGAGGAGCTCTGGCTCGTCGACACCGACCAGGAGCGCCTGCGCCTGGTGGGCGGGATGAGCGACCGGATGTTCCGCGCCGCAGGGCACACCGGCCGCATCGTCCCCACCTCCGACCTCGTCGCGGGCGTCGCCGACGCCGATGCCGTGCTCATCCAGCTCCGCGTCGGCGGCCAGGCCGCGCGGCACGGCGACGAGACCTTCCCGCACGAGTGCGGGTGCATCGGGCAGGAGACCACCGGCCCCGGCGGGTTCGCCAAGGCGCTGCGCACCGTCCCCGTCGTGCTGAGCGTCGCCGACGTGATCCGGAGGCACGCCAAGCCCGACGCGTGGATCGTCGACTTCACGAACCCGGTCGGGATCGTGACCAGGGCGCTGCTGAACGAGGGCCACCGCGCCGTCGGTCTCTGCAACGTCGCCATCGGCTTCCAGCGGCGCTTCGCGAACCTCCTGGGCGTGGACCACACGCAGGTGCAGCTCGGACACGTGGGGCTCAACCACCTCACGTGGGAGCGCTCCGTCACGGTCACCGATGGCAACGGCGCGCGGGATGCGCTCCCGGCGCTCCTCGGTGCCCATCTCGGCGAGCTCGCCGAGGAGATCGAGCTGCCCGCCTCCCTCCTGTCCCTGCTCGGGAACGTGCCGAGCTACTACCTGCGCTACTACTACGCGCACGACGAGGTGCTGCGCGAGCAGCTCGACGCGCCCACCCGGGCCGAGGCCGTGCAGCGGGTCGAGCGCGAACTGCTGGAGCTGTACGCGGACCCCGCCGTCGACTCCAAGCCGGAGCAGCTGTCGCAGCGCGGCGGTGCGTTCTACTCGGAGGCCGCCGTCGACCTGATCGCCTCGCTCACGAGCGACCGCGGCGACGTGCAGGTCGTCAACCTGCGCAACGACGGCTCGCTGCCGTTCCTGCCGGACGACCACGTGATCGAGGTGCCCGCGACCGTGGGCGCCGCCGGGCTCGCCGCCCTGCCGATCGAGCCGCTGCCGGACGACATCCGCGGGCTCGTTTCGCACGTCGCCGGTTACGAGCGGCTCGCCCTCGACGCCGCGGTGCACGGAGGCCGAGACCGGGTCGTCCGGGCGATGCTGGCGCATCCGCTGGTCGGCCAGTACGACCGCGCGGAGAAGCTCACGGACCTCCTGATCGCCGGCAACCGCGAGCACCTCGCATGGGCGAAGTGACCGGAGCGGCGCGCCCGATCGCGATCGCGGTCGACGGCGGCGGCTCCAAGACGGACGCGGTGGCGCTCGAACTCGACGGGACGATCGCGGCGACGGCGCGCGCCGGGACCTCCAGCCCGCACCTGATCGGGATGGACGCCTCCGCGCGCCTGGTGGACGACCTGATCGAGCGGCTGCTGGAGCAGACCGGCCCGCGCCCCCTCGCGAACGCCGGCATCTATCTCTCCGGGCTCGACCTCCCGGCCGAGGTCACGGCGTTCCGCGCGGGCATCGCCGGCTACGCGTGGGCGGACGCGGTGGTCGACAACGATCTCTTCGCCCTCCTGCGCGCGGGCACGAGCGAGCCCGACGCGGTCGCCGTCGTCTGCGGCACCGGCATCAACTGCGTCGGCGTGCGCGCCGACGGCGAGGTCGTGCGCTACCCGTCGCTCGGGATGACCTCCGGCGACTGGGGAGGCGGCTGGCACCTCGGTGAGCAGGCTCTGTGGCACGCCGCGCGTGCGGTCGACGGCCGCGGACCGGCGACCCTCCTGAGTGCAGCCGTGCCCGTCGTCTTCGCGCTCCCCGACGTGCAGGCCGTGATCGAGGCCATCCACTTCGGGCGTGTGCCGAACGCCGACCTCGCGCGCATCGCCCCGTCGGTGTTCGCGTGCGCGCAGGACGGCGACCCGGTCGCCGTCGGGCTCGTCGACCGGCAGGCGGAGGAGATCGTGGCGTTCGCGGCGACGACTCTGCGGCGGCTGTCGCTGCTGGAGCGCCCCGTCCCCGTCGTGCTCGGCGGCGGCATCGTCGGGTCGCGGGATGCCCGTCTGCTGGACCGTGTGGAGAGCCGGCTCGCCGAGCGTGCGCCGCTCGCCCGCATCGAGCTCGTGACGGCGGCGCCCATCCTCGGCGCCGCACTGCTCGCGCTCGAAGGCGCCGGAGCGGACGCCGCCGCCCTCGAGATCGCGCGCGCGGGTCTGGCCGTGCGTCCGGCCGCGGTGGTTCACTAGGGGCACGGACAGCGAATACCTCACCGAGCGCCGCCGGATGGTCGAGAACCAGCTCGTCTCCCGCGGGATCGCGGACCAACGGGTCCTCGACGCGATGACCCGCGTGCCACGGCACGAGTTCGTCCCCGAGAGCCAGGTGCCGTACGCCTACGCCGACCGGCCCCTCCCGCTCGAGGACGGGCAGACGATCTCGCAGCCCTACATCGTCGCGCAGATGCTGGAGGCCGCACGCATCGGGCCCGAGGACCGAGTGCTCGACGTGGGCACCGGCTCGGGATACGCCGCCGCGGTCGCCGCGGAGCTGGCGCACCGGGTGATCAGCGTCGAGCGCATCCCGGACCTCGCGGTCACGGCAGCGGCGACGCTCGAAGCGCTCGGCTACCGGGTCGAGGTGATCACCGGGGACGGCACGCGCGGCTGGCCCGACGCGGCGCCGTACGACGCCATCGTGGCCGCGGCGACCGGCCCGTCCGTCCCGCAGGCGTGGCTGGACCAGCTCGCCCCCGGCGGCCGCATCGTCATGCCGGTGGGGCGCAGCGGGGGCGTCCAGCGGCTCGCGGTGTTCGAGCGCGACGCGGCGGGTGCGCTGCACGAGACGAACCTCGGCGCGGTGTCGTTCGTTCCGCTGGTCGGCGAGAGCGCCTGGCCGGAGGGCTGAGCTCCGGACGGGGCCGTCGAGCGGGATGTCCCGCCGTCAGGCCGCGACGGCGATGCGGGCGCGCAACGTGCCGAGCAGCGCGGAGAGCTGACCGGCGGGTGCGGCGACGTCTTCCGGGTGCCACTGCACGGCGAGCACGGGGGCGTCGGTGTGCTCGATCGCCTCGACGTGGCCGTCCGGCGCGCGGCCGGTGACGACCAGTCCCTCGCCCAGCGCGTCGACCGCCTGGTGGTGGGCGCTGCGCACGTCCACGACCGCCGAGCCCAGGAGCTGCGATACGCGGCTCCCCGGCTCCAGCAGCACCGGATGCGTGGTCAGCACGTCGGGGATGGGCACCCCGCGGTTGACGTGCGGGGTGTGCTCGCCCAGATCCTGGACGAGCGTGCCGCCGAGGGCGACGTTGACGATCTGGAGGCCGCGGCAGATGCCCAGCAGCGGCGTGCGGCGCTCGACGGCCCGGCGCGCGAGTGCGAGCTGTGCGGCGTCGGCGACCTCGAGGTGACGGCTCTCGTGCGCGTACCCGCCGGCGGCCCCGTAGAACCGCGGGTCGATGTCCTCGCCCCCGACGATCACGATCGCATCGGCGGTGTCCGTGCGTGCGAGCAGCGCTTCCTCGCCCGCGTCGGCCGCGAGGCGGCTGACCGCCCAGCCCTGTGCGCGCGCCTCGGCGATCACGGCGCCGACCAGCAGCTGGACGTACGCGTGGTACTCCGGGTCGTGACCGCGGAAGCGGGTCGCCTCGACGACGGCGAGCGAGCGGGCACCGGATGCGGACACGGGCTCCTCCTCTCGCCGGGATGCGTCCGTCCATTCTGCGAGGGCCGCGCCGGGCGCGCATCCTCCTCCGTAACAGGCTGAAACAGTGACACCGTCGCACGGCCCCCATAGACTCGGCACGAAGTGTTCCTGGAGAGTGGGTGGATGCTCTTGCGACGTGTTCTGACCGGGGCCCTGCTGGCCGTCGCCCTCGTCGCGGGCCCGCTGGCCCTCGCGGCGCCGGCCTCTGCGCAGGATCCGGTGGACCTGGGCGCGAGCCACGTCGACGACGTCGCGGGCGTGCTCACCGACAGCCAGGGCGACGCGGTCGCCGCCGCCGCCGCGAAACTCGCCGACGACCACAAGATCGACCTCTTCGTCGTCTACGTCGATCGGTTCACGAACCCGACGGACGCCGCCGACTGGGCCAACGAGACGGCCGCCCAGAACAACCTCGGGCCGAACGACTACCTCCTGGCCGTCGCGACCGACGGCCGCGCCTACTACCTCTCGGGCGACGACGAGGGTCCGGTCAGCGCCGATCAGCTGGACCGGATCGAGCAGAACGATATCGAGCCCCAGCTGCGGGCCGGCGATTGGTCCGGCGCGGGGATCGCCGCCGCTCAGGGGCTCTCGGACGCGGTCGGCGGAGGCGGTGGCGGCTTCTTCTGGTTCTTCATCATCGCCGTCGTGGTCGTTGGGCTCATCCTCTTCTTCGTCCTCCGTTCGCGCCGCAAGAAGAAGGCGGGCGGGGCCGTCGCCGGCGCGCCGGGACAGCCGCAGAGCGAGCTGCAGACCATCCCGATCGAGGAGCTCCAGCGTCGCGCCGGATCGGCCCTGGTGCAGACGGACGACGCCATCCGCACCAGCGAGGAGGAGCTGGGCTTCGCGACGGCGCAGTACGGGGCGGACTCCGTCGTCCCGTTCCAGGCCGCGCTCGACCAGGCGAAGGGCCAGCTGCGGGAGGCGTTCACCCTCAAGCAGAAACTGGACGACGCCGAACCGGACACCGACGAGCAGCGGCGCGGGTGGAACATCCGCATCGTCGAGCTCTGCGCGGCGGCGAATCAGGCGCTCGACGCCCAGGCGGACGCCTTCGACGAGCTCCGGTCGCTCGAGAAGCGCATCCCGGCGGCCTCGACGGAGGTGGCGACCGCCGCTCAGGAGCTCACCGCCCGCGTCGAGCAGACGCGCGCGACCGTGGCCGCGCTCGCCCAGCGTTACACGGACGCCTCACTCGCGACCGTGAGCGACAACGTCGACCAGGCGACGCAGCGTCTCGCGTTCGTGCAGACCGCGCTCGCGGCCGCGGCGCAGAAAGCGGGCGCGGGCGACACCAGCGCCGCCGCGATCGGCGTCCGCGCCGCGGAGGAGTCGGTCGACCAGGCCAAGCTGCTGCTCGACGCCGTCGACCGCGTCGCGGCCGACCTGGCGAAGACCCAGCAGTCGATCGACACCGTCCTCCCCGAGCTCGAAAGCGACCTCGCCGAGGCACGGGCACTGGCCGCCACCGGCGATCCGGGCGGCACGATCGCGGGTGTCATCGCGAGCACCGAGCAGACCGTGACGGACGTGCGGGCGAAGCTGGCCGCGGGCCCGATCAACCCCCTCGAGATCGCACAGCGCCTCGACGGGGCCAACCGCTCGATCGACGGCGTGCTCCAGGGCGTCCGGGACGCCCGGCTGCAGACCCAGCGCGCCCAGTCGGCGCTCCAGCAGACGCTGCTGGCAGCGAAGGCGCGCGTATCGGCCTGCGAGGACTTCGTCACCGCCCGGCGCGGCGCCGTCGGCCCGGAGGCACGGACCCGCCTCGCCGAGGCCGGACGGCTGGTCGTGCAGGCCGAGCAGACCGCCGCGTCCGATCCGGTGACGGCGCTCGCCCAGGCCCAGCGCGCGGCGCAGCTCGCCGACGAGGCGACGCAGCTCGCCCAGCGCGACGTGGGCGGCTTCCAGCCGCAGCAGGGCGGCCTCGGCGACATCTTCGGCGGCGGCACCACCCAGAGCCAGAGCGGCGGCGGCAACGGCGCGATGGGCGCCATCCTCGGCGGCATCCTGATCAACTCGGTCCTGAGCGGCGGGATGTTCGGCGGCGGCGGCGGGGGCGGCGGCTTCGGCGGAGGCGGCGGCGGTCGTGGAGGCGGCGGGGGCGGCTTCAGCTCCGGCAGCTTCGGCGGCGGCGGAACGCGCACCCGGCGCGGAGGCGGACGCTTCTAGACGCACCAGACGGACCCAGCGCCCCACCCGGGGCGGGAGACGCCTCCTTCGGGGGGAGAGGAAAGGAAGAGCACATGGCAAAGCAGTCCATCTTCGGGCGCATCTCGCAGCTCCTGAAAGCGAACATCAACTCCCTCCTCGACCAGGCGGAGGATCCGGAGAAGATGCTGGACCAGATGGTCCGCGACTTCACCAACAGCATCGCCGACGCCGAGAGCGCCATCGCCGAGACCATCGGCAACCTGCGGCTACTCGAAGACGACCACCGCGAAGACGTGGAGGCCGCCGAGGACTGGGGCCGCAAGGCGCTCGCCGCGAGCAAGCAGGCCGACACCTACCGCTCCTCCGGCGACACCGCGAACGCCGACAAGTTCGACAACCTGGCCAAGGTCGCTCTGCAGCGGCAGATCTCGTCCGAGAACGAGGCGAAGGCCGCCGAGCCGCAGATCGCCGCCCAGACCGAGGTCGTCGACAAGCTCAAGTCGGGCCTGAACGGCATGAAGGAGAAGCTCGAGCAGCTCAAGAGCAAGCGGTCGGAGCTGATCGCGCGCGCGAAGAGCGCACAGGCGCAGGCGCAGGTCATCGACGCGGTCAAGAGCGTCGACATCCTCGACCCCACGAGCGAGGTCTCGCGCTTCGAGGAGAAGATCCGGCGCGAGGAGGCCCGCGTCCGCGGCGCCCAGGAGCTGGCCGCGTCGAGCCTCGACGCCCAGTTCAACGACCTGGACGACCTCGGCGAGCTGACCGAGGTGGAGGCCCGCCTCGCCGCGCTCAAGACCGGTGGAGCGCAGCCGGCGGTCACGGCCGACCCTGCTCCCTCCGCTCCCTACACCCCGGGGCAGTGACCGCCCGGTGACTGCAGCATCCTTCCTGGTCGTTCCGCAGTGGCAGGGCTCGGGATCGTCGCGCGCCATGCGGCTGATCGACGGTGCGGAGGCCATCCGCGGCGATCTGCCGGCGAGCGCCACCCACACGGTCTCCGTGCCCTCCGCGGCGGGCGACGCGCTGGGCACCGGCGTGCACCGGTTCTCATCGCTCACCCTCGTCCGTGAGCTGGCGACGGCAGAGCTCTCCCTGCTCGAGGCGCCGGTCGTGACGGTCGGCGGCGACTGCGCCGCCGACCTCGCGAGTGTGCAGCACGCCGTCGCGGCGCATCCCAGCGGCGCCGTGGCGGTCGTGTGGTTCGACGCCCACGGCGACCTCAACAACGTGTCGACCTCGCCCTCCGGAGCCTTCCACGGGATGGTGGCGCGGGCGCTGCTCGGCGACGGACCGGACGGCCTGGCCTCGGCCGGCGCGGCGCGGCTGCCGGCCGCGAACCTGGTGCTCGCCGGCACCCGGTCGCTGGACGACGGCGAGTCCGCGTTCGTGGATCGCGCCGGGATCCGGGTCGTCGCGCCCGGCGAGCTGGATGACGCGGACGCCGTCGTCCGCGCCGTCGAGGCGACCGGTGCGACGGCCGTGTACGTGCATGTGGACCTCGACGTGCTCGATCCGGCGCACATCGACGGCATCGGCTACCCCGAGCCGTTCGGGGTGACGCCGGCCGCCCTGTGCGATGCCATCCGGGCGCTGCGGGCGCGGTTCGAGCTCGCCGGGGCGGGGGTGACCGAGTTCGCTCCCGAGTCGCCGGAGGCGGCGGGACGCGATATGCCCGTGATCCTGCGCATCCTCGGTGCGCTGACGGGCCCGATCGGCAGCGGCGGACCCGCGGCCTCCAGCAGCACGTCGTCATCCACAGGGGCCGGGCCACGGCACGCCTCCACAGATCCCGACCTCCCGGATGACGCCCTCTGACGCGGCGGGTAGCTTGGGATCCATGAGCGAACCCAAGATCCGCACCGAGCGCAGGGGCCATGTCCTGCTCATCGGCTTCAACCGCCCCGAGAAGCGCAACGCCGCCGATTACGAGCTGCTCTCCGCGCTCGCCGACGCGTACGGCGAACTGGAGCGGGATCCGGATCTGCGGGTCGGACTCGTGCACGCGGTCGGCGACCACTTCACGGCCGGGCTCGACCTCGCCGACCTCGGACCGCGGATCGGGCCCGACGGACTCTCGTTCGTCCGCGAGGGCGGTCTCGACCCCTGGCAGGTCTCGGGGACGTCCCTGACGAAGCCGGTCGTGGTCGCCGTCCAGGGCACGTGCCTCACGCTCGGTATCGAGCTCATCCTGGCGTCCGACATCACCGTCGCCGCGCGCGCGACGACCTTCGGCCAGATCGAGGTCACCCGGGGCATCCTGCCGTTCGGCGGCGCGACGCTGCGCTTCCCGCGCGCCGTCGGGTGGGGCAACGCCATGCGCTACATCCTGACCGGCGACACCTTCGATGCCGCCGAGGCCCATCGCATCGGCCTCGTGCAGGAGGTCGTGGACGACGGCGAGCAGTTCGACCGCGCGCTCGCCATCGCCGAGCGGATCGCGGCGCAGGCGCCGCTCGCCGTGCAGGCGGCGCTGGCCAACGCGAAGCGCGCCGTGCGCGAGGGCGACGCGGCAGCGGAAGCGGAGCTGCAGCCGACGCTGGTGCGGCTCGTCACGAGCGAGGACGCCCGCATCGGCATGGAGGCCTTCCTCTCCCGCACCGAGGCGCGGTTCGTCGGCCGTTGACCCCCGCACCGCAGCCAGCTCGACACGACAGCCCGACACGACAGAAGGAGACAGCATGACCAGCACGGAGTACGACGTCATCGTGATCGGGGCCGGCGCGGTCGGCGAGAACGTCGCCGACCGCGCCGTGCAGGGCGGGATGCGCACCGTGATCGTCGAGGCCGAGCTGGTCGGCGGCGAGTGCTCCTACTGGGCGTGCATGCCCTCCAAGGCCCTCCTGCGCAGCGGCGCCCTGCTCCGGGCGGCGTCCCGGGTGGGCGGGACGCGCGAGGCGATCACCGGACCGCTCGACGTCGAGTCGGTGCTCAAGCGCCGCGACCAGATGACCAGCGACTGGAAGGACGACGGCCAGGTCTCCTGGCTCGAGAGCGCCGGGATCGACCTGGTGCGCGGCTGGGCGGTCATCACCGCCCCGAAAGAGGTCACGGTCACCGCGGAGGACGGCACGGTCACCGTGCTGACGGCGAAGCACGCCGTCGCGGTCAGCACCGGCTCCGCCGCCCTCCTCCCGGACATCCCCGGACTGCGCGACAGCGAGCCCTGGACGAGCCGCGACGCGACGAGCGTGCAGCGCGTGCCGGTGTCCCTGGCGATCCTCGGCGGCGGAGTCGTCGGGGTCGAGATGGCCACGGCGTACGCGGGCTTCGGCACCGAGGTCCACCTCATCTCCCGCGGCGCGCTCCTGGCGAACGACGAGCCGTTCGCCGGCGAGGCCGTGACGACGTCGCTGCGCGAGCTGGGCGCGAACGTGCACCTCGACGTCTCCCCGACCTCGGTCGAGCGGATCGACGGTGACCGGTTCCGCATCGTGCTCGACGACGGCAGCACGATCGAGACGGACGAGTTCCTCGTCGCGACCGGGCGCCTCCCCCGCACGTCGGGCCTCGGCCTCGACGCCTTCGGGCTCGATGACGGCGGCTGGCTGCAGGTCGACGACAGCATGCGCGTGGTCGGCGCCGACGGCGAGCCGGCGGTCGACGGCGGCTGGCTCTACGGTGTCGGCGACGTCAACCACCGCGCACTGCTCACCCACCAGGGCAAGTACCAGGCCCGCGCGGCCGGCGACGCGATCGCGGCACGCGCCCACGGCACGGACGTCTCCCTGGAACCGTGGGGAACCTACGTCGCGACCGCGGACCACCGGTCCGTGCCGCAGGTGACCTTCACCGACCCCGAGGTCGCGTCGGTCGGGCTGACCGCTGCCGCGGCGGAGAAGGCCGGCTACCGCATCCGCGTCGTCGACTACCAGATCGGCTCGGTGAGCGGGGCCTCCATCGCCTCGGACAACTACGAGGGCCAGGCGCGCATGGTCGTCGACGAGGACCGCCAGGTCGTGCTCGGCGTCACGTTCGTCGGTCAGGACGTCGGTGAGCTGCTGCACTCGGCAACCATCGCGGTCGTCGGCGAGCTGCCGCTGTCCCGGCTGTGGCACGCGGTGCCGTCGTATCCGACGATCAGCGAGGTCTGGCTGCGTCTGCTCGAGACCTACGGCCGGCCCACCTCGTGAGCACCCGCGACCGGATCGGCGACGCGATCGACCGGAGCGCACTGGGCCGCCTGCTGTTCGACTCGCCGATCAGCTGGCTGGGCTACCTCTACGCCACGGCCGTCGGCCTGACCTGGGGCTTCATCTGGAGCACCGGCCGGGTCGAGCGCCGCGCCGGGCTCTTCGTCTTCCGCGGGATGCCCCCGCGGACGTTCGGCCGCGGCGGATCGTGCGTCGGCCAGTGCTACCTCACCGACCAGAACGTGAGCGACGACATCCTCGAGCACGAGGCCGTGCACAAGCGGCAGTGGCAGCGCTACGGGATGGTGTTCCCGCTGCTCTACCTGCTGTCCGGGCGCGACCCCCTGCGCAATCGATTCGAGATCGAGGCGGGCCTCGAGAAGGGCGGATACCGATGAGCGACGCGGCCGAAGCGGAGCAGACGGAGCAGTCGAAGCGGGCGGAGGGCGCATCGCGGCGCCGCACCATCGTGCTCACCGGAGCGAGCTCCGGGATCGGCACGGTCGCGGCCGAGCAGCTCTCTGCCCTCGGCAACGAGGTCGCGGTCGTCGGGCGCAACCCGGAGCGCACGCGGGCGATCGCCGAGCGGATCGGGGCGACGCCGTTCCTCGCCGACTTCGAACGGCTCGACGACGTGCGAGCCCTCGCGGATGCACTGCTCGACCGGTACGAGACGATCGATGTGCTCGCGAACAACGCCGGCGGCCTCAACCACCGGCGTGAGCTGACCATCGACGGGCACGAGCGCACGATCCAGAACAACCACCTGGCGCCATTCCTGCTCACCCACCTGCTCCGCCCGCGCCTGGAGGAGACGGCGGCCCTCGGCCGCGACGTGCGGGTCGTCAATACCGCCAGCCTCGCGAACCGGTTCGGCAGCCTCCGCCTGGACGACCTCGACTGGGAGCGCCGCCGCTGGGCCGGCGGCTGGCGGGCCTACGGCACGGCCAAGCTCGCGACGATCCTGTTCACGGTCGAGCTCGCCGAACGCCTCACCGGGACGGGTGTGACGGCGTACTCGTTCCATCCGGGGACGATCGCCACGAACTTCGGGCGCACCTCTCCGCTGATCCGCTTCGGCGCGCTCGTGACCCGCGGCACGTACGGCATCCCGGTCGAGGAAGGGGCGGCACCGCTGGTCAGGCTGGCGGCGGAGTCACCGGTGCTCGCACCCAGCGGGACCTACTTCGACCGGTTCACCGTCAACGGAGCCACCACGGCGCAAGCGAAGGACGCACAGCTCGGGCGCGACCTCTGGACGGTCACACAGACGCTGGTCGGTGTGGGCGCTCCGGTGTGACGACCGCGTCGCGATCCATCCCGACCTCCGCCTGGAGCAGCTCGCGCACCTCGGTCACGAGGGAGAAGCCGCCGGTCACGATCGCCTGAGTGGCGCCGGGACCATCGCACAGCATCTCCGTCGCCCACGCGCGCACCGCACGGGTGGCCGCCGCGCCGCGGGCGCAACGCTCACCGGTCCCGGGACGGCCGGAGCGCGTCGCGCGCGTCAGCCAGGTCACCGTCATGCGGATCGGGGCGGAGATCGGCGCGATGTGGTCGGCGTCCTCCACCTCCAGGAACACGCGGCCGCGAGCGCAGAGCGGGAGCAGAGCGAGCTCGGCCTCGACCTCGGAAAGGGAGGTCTCGTCGCCCACCACGAGGAACTGCACGCGGTCATCGTGGTGCGCCGTCTCGGCGGTGTGGGAGGAATGGTCGGGTCGGTGCATCTCGCTTTCGAGTATAGGGCAGGCTTACCTAAGCTCAACTGCGGGTTCCCGACCTCGAAGCCGACATCCAGACAGCGCGCCCTTCCCCTGCTCCGGCGCACGCGGGAAGATCGAGGCATGCGCCCCAGTCCGGACTCCCCCGTCGCACCGATGCTCGCCAAGGCCGTGCCCACGGTCCCCGACCCGGACTCGGTGGAGGGCGGTCTCAGCTACGAGCCGAAGTGGGACGGCTTCCGGGCGATCGTGTACGCAGAGCCCGGCGACGGGGAGACCATCGGTACGGTCGAGATCGGCAGCCGTGGCTCCAAGATGCTGACCCGGTACTTCCCGGAGCTGGTCGAGGCGTTCCGCCGGCTGCTGCCCGGGCCGTGCGTGCTCGACGGCGAGATCGTCGTTCCGACCGGCGAGAGCGGGCGCCAGCGGCTCGACTGGGAAGCACTGTCGCAACGCATCCACCCCGCTGCGAGCCGCGTGAAGCTCCTCTCCGAGGAGACGCCCGCCACCTTCATCGCGTTCGACCTGATCGCCCTCGGCGACGAGTCGTACCTCGACCGTCCCTTCGGCGAGCGCCGTGCAGCGCTGGAGGAGTTCGCCGCCGACCTCCCAGCGCCGATCGCCCTCACCCGGACCACCACCGATGTGGACCTCGCCCGCGAGTGGCTGGTCGAGTTCGAGGGCGCGGGGCTCGACGGCGTCGTCGCCAAGCCGCTCGCCGGGCCGTACGCCCCCAACAAACGCACACTGCTGAAGATCAAGCACCACCGCACCGCCGACGTCGTGGTGCTCGGCTACCGCATCCACGCCAGCGGCCGCGGTGTCGGTTCCCTGCTGCTCGGCCTCTACGACGCCGACGGCACGCTCCGCAACGTCGGCGGCGTCTCGGCCTTCAGCGACGCGACCCGGCTCGCGCTCATCGACGAGCTGGAACCGCTGGTCGAACGCGACGAATCGGGCGAGGCCGTGAAGGGCGAGACGGAGCGCAGCCGGTTCTCCGCCGGCAAGGACGTGTCGTTCGTGCGGCTGCGTCCCGAGCGGGTCCTGGAGGTGCGGTATGACCAGATGGAGGGGATGCGGTTCCGCCACACGGCGCAGTTCGAGCGCTGGCGCCTCGACCGGGAGGCGCGATCGTGCACCTTCGAGCAGCTCGACCGTCCGCTGGCCTACGACCTCGGCGACGTGCTCACCTGAGCCGATCCGCTCCTGCCGCTAGGACTTCTTGGCGCGGCTCGGCTGGACGCGCGGCGGCTCGCCGGGCATCTTCGGGTAGTCGGGCGGGAAGGGCAGCTCCCCCAGCCCGGAGTCCAGATCGCGCTGCCACCACTCCATGAGCACGTCGATGCTCCCTGGCTCGTCGCCGAAGTGCTCCCACGGGTCGCCGACCGTGGCGAGCCGGTCGGGCAGGTTGAGCACGGTGAAGTCCCGCGGGTCGACCTCGGGCAGCTCGTCCCAGGTGATCGGCGTGGAGACCGGGGCGTGCGCGAGAGCGCGCGGACTGTAGGCACCGGCCATCGTGCGGTCGCGATTGGCCTGGTTGAAGTCGACGAAGATCTTCTCGCCGCGCTCCTCCTTCCACCACGCCGTCGTCACCGCGTCGGGCATGCGCCGCTCGAGCTCGCGCGCCGCGGCGATGACCGCGTGCCGGACGTCGAGGAACTCCCGCACCGGCGCGATGGGGGCGAAGACGTGCAACCCGCGGTTGCCGGAGGTCTTCACGAACGCGTCGAGCCCGGCCTCCCGCAGCACCGTGCGCAGCTCCAGCGCCGCCGGGATCGCGTCGGCGAACTCCGTCCCCGGCTGCGGGTCGAGGTCGATGCGGAGCTGATCCGGGTTGTCGGAGTCCTCCGCGCGCGACGGCCAGGGGTGGAAGACCACGGTGTTCATCTGCGCGGCCCAGACCGCCGCCGCCGGCTCGTCGATGACGAGCTGCGGGTGCGAGCGGGCGCTCGGATAGACGACCATCACCGAGCGGACGTAGTCGGGGGCGCCGCGCGGCGGGTTCTTGGAGAAGAACTGCTCGCCGTCGATCCCTTCCGGAAAACGCTGCAGGGATACCGGCCGGTCTCCGTTCGCTCGCACGAACGCGTCGCCCACGGCGACCAGGTAGTTCGCCAGATCGAGCTTGGTGATGCCGAGCTCGGGCCAGAGCACCCGGCCGGGGCTCGAGATGCGCACCTCCCGGTCGCCGTTCGGACCCGGGACGGTGAGGACAACCGCGTCGCCTGCCATGGCTCCACCGTACCGCTCGAACTCCCGATGACCAGGGTGTGAATTCCATGTGGGATGCGGCCCGTCCTCCGGCGTCGCCGCCGAGTTGGGCCAGAATGACAAGCGCGTCCGACCACGGCCCCGAGCGGCCGGACCACGAGATGAGGTGCATCGCCCTGAGGATCATCAGCTACAACCTCCGCAAGCATGCGGCCGGCCACGAACTCGCCGATATCGCCCTGAACCACGAGGTGGATGCCCTGTGCCTCCAGGAGGCGGACACCGACGTCCTCCCCGAGCGCCTCCACCACCTGAGCCTCGCCGACGCGACGCGCGCGAACCGCCTGGGCCTGGCCGTGTACGTGCGCGACGACCGCTACGAGATCCTGAATACGCAGGTCTTCGCCGTGCACAAGTCGTTGCACGACCGGGTGCTCGCCCCGGCGCACGAGCGTCTGCTCGCCGTGCACCTGCGCGACCGCGACAGCGGCGACAACGTGCTGGTCGGCTCCTTCCACGCCGCCCCGCTGACCGCCTCCAACTCACTGCGGCGCAAGCAGATCGCCGCCGCCCACGAGGGGATGCGCTCGCTCGCCCCCGACACCCCCGCGATCATGGTCGGCGACTTCAACTACCCCTGGTTCATCAACGGCCTCGAGCGGAGTCTGACGACGAGCGGGTACACGCTCATGCGCAGCACCGAGCCGACGTACCTGCGGTACAAGTTCTTCACCGGCTATTTCGACTTCGTCACCTCGACCGGCTTCGAGATCGAGCGCGTCGACGTGCTCCCCGCCGGCGCCTCCGACCACCGCGCGATCAGTCTCGACGCGGAGCGCGCGGCCTGAACCGCGCCTAGCCGGCGACGGGGAACCGCAGCCGATCCGTCGCCTCCGGCTCGATCAGGCCCAGTGCGATGAGCCGCGCCCGCACGCCGCCGACGCGGCGCCCTGCGGCCGCCGCGATCTGCTCGAACGTGTCACCCCGGTGATACGCCTCGACGACCGCGGCCTCCTGCTCGGGCGTCCAGCGCCGGAACGCGTTCGGGTGCTCCGGACTGGAGCGCGACGACGCGGGCTCGGGCTCGGGCTCGGCGACCAGCGGCTGCACGAGCTGGACGCTCAGCACCTGCTCCAGCCCGTAGCGGGCCACCGGCTCCTCCCCCGCCGCGGACCAGCAGACGAGCGTCGCGTCGTCGATGGTGATCAGTGTCGCGTCGACCTCCGCGAAGGCGTCGCCGACCATGGATACGTGCAGCATGAACTCTTCCCCCGATTGTGTTGCCTGTGGTTTCGAGCGTACGAAGGAGCCGAGAGGCCGGCCAGAGCGCGGACGCGAGGTGGTGACGGATGGATCTGCTGGGGTGGCTCGCGGGCGGCGAGTACACGATCGCGCGGGAGATCCTGCAGCGCGGCGTCGCCCTGCTCTACGTCGTGGCATTCGTGTCGGCGGCGAACCAGTTCCCGGCGCTCCTGGGCGAGCACGGCCTCCTGCCCGCACCGCGCTTCCTGCGCTCCGCGTACGGCCGCGCCCAGCCGACGCTGTTCGGCTGGCGCCGGAAGGGCGAGGCGATCTACTCCGATCGGCTCGTGCGCGCGATCGCCTGGACGGGCGCCGCCCTCTCCGCCCTCATCGTGCTCGGGCTCCCGCAACTCCTCCCCAGCTGGCTGTTCGTCCCGCTGTTCCTCGCGATCTGGTACCTCTACCTCTCGATCGTGAACATCGGCCAGACCTTCTACGGCTTCGGCTGGGAGAGCCTCCTGTGCGAGGCGGGGTTCACGGTCGCCTTCCTCGGAGCCGCCGACACGGCGCCGCCGATCACGATCATCGTGCTGCTGCGCTGGCTGGTGTTCCGGCTGGAGTTCGGGGCCGGGATGATCAAGATGCGCGGCGACCGGGTCTGGCGCGATCTGACCGCGCTCTACTACCACCACGAGACGCAGCCGATGCCGAACCCGCTCAGCCGCACGGCGCACCTCCTGCCGAAGTGGTTCCACCGCATGGAGGTGCTGGGCAATCATTTCGCGCAGCTCGTGGTGCCGTGGCTGCTGTTCCTGCCGCAGCCCGTCGCGAGCGCCGCGGCGGCGGTCGTGGTGCTGACGCAGCTGTGGCTGGTCGCGACGGGCAACTTCGCCTGGCTGAACGTGATCACGGTCGTCCTGGCGTTCTCGGCGGTGAGCGATCCGGTGTGGTCCTGGGCGCTCGCGTGGATGGACGGGGGCGCCCGGCTCGGCGGCATCGGCGCCCCGGGAGTCCCGCTCTGGTACGCGGTGATCGCCGTGCTCGTGACGGCGGGCCTGCTGGTGCTCAGCTGGGCGCCGCTCCGGAATCTGTTCCGGCGGCGCCAGCTCATGAACGCGAGCTTCAACCGCTGGCACCTCGTCAACGCCTACGGCGCGTTCGGCAGCGTGACCCGCGAACGCTACGAGGTCACCGTCGAGGGGACGGCGGACGACCCGCTCGATCCGCACGCCGACTGGCGCGAGTACGCCTTCAAGGGCAAACCCGGCGACGTGCGCCGGCTCCCGCGCCAGTTCGCGCCGTACCACCTGCGCCTGGACTGGCTGATGTGGTTCCCCGCGCTGGGATCGCGCGACTCCCCCTGGTTCCAGGTCTTCCTGCTGCGGCTGCTCGAGGCGGATGCCCCGACCCTGCGTCTGCTGCGCGCCGACCCCTTCGGCGGCGATCGTCCGCACGCTGTCCGCGCGACGATGCACCTCTACCGGTTCACGACGCACGCCGAGAAGCGGGCGACCGGCGATCGCTGGGTGCGCACGGAGGTCGGGCTGCTGGTGCCGCCGGTCTCGCTGCGCGGATGAGCCGGGTCAGTACCCCGTGCGCTCCTCCTGGAGCTTCGCGAGGTCGCGCCAGATGAGCAGCTTGAGCCGCGCGGGCTTCTCGCGCTCGTAGTCGTCGCGGAGGGCCTCCACGCCCGAGAGCGCGTCGAGGCCGGCCTCGATCGCTGTGCCGACGTCGTCCCAGGCGTCTTTCCGGCCGCGCTCCACCAGCGCCAGCAGCTGCTCCTCGGAGTCGGCCTTGGCGCGCAACTGCTGGGCGAGCTCGAGAGCGGCGGACTTGCGCAGGTTCAGATTGGCGAGGTCGACGTCGCGGTAGTCGTGCGGATGCGTCGCGTCCCCGCGCAGTCCGGTCGCGACGGCGAGCTCCTCGTCGATGCGCCCGGCCGCCTGGCCCTGCTCGGAGGCGAGCTCGCGCAGGATGCGGGCGGCCTCGCCGGTGTGACGCGCGGGGTCGAAGTCGTTGCCGTACTGGATGGTGTCGACGACGATGTGGTTCTTGATCGCCATGCGCGTGGCGTATTCCGCCAGCAGCATGCCCTCCTCGACGGACTGGTCGAGGGTCGGCGCGGGAGGCGCGGTCAGGGCGTCCTCGTCGAAGGGACGGGTGCGCACCGTCTTCTTCTTCGGGGCTCCGCGGTGGAACCACGTCGGCCAGCGCATCGTCTTCCACCTTCCCTCTCGTCGTGCGGGAGCGCCCGCGGACGACGCGGCGGCGGCGCCCGAGACCATTCTCTCCGATCCGGCCGGGCAGCCGGGACGGCTCAGGCCGACTGCCCGTTGAAGAACGCGTTGGCGCGGCGCGTGAACAGCAGGGAGAGCACGATGATCACCCACACGATGTCGACGACTCCGCTGAAGACCTGCAGCGTGAAGAGCAGCAGGACGCCGTTGATCAGGTTGAGGATCATGACCAGCGTCACGAGAGCGCGCGAGACCTTGCTGCCGTTGAGGAGGCCGCGGGCGACGATCAGGATGACGATGCCGAGCACGATCGAGACGATCGCCGAGGTGGTGATGCCGGCCAGGCCGCCGGCCGTCTCAGCGCCCGGCGCGGACTCGCGCGTGAAGAGCACGACCACGCCGCCGATGATGTTCAGGACGCCGTTGATGTAGGTCAGCACGGCGACGAACGTCACCGATCCGGGGCGCGTGGCGGACATGGGGCCTCCTCGGGGACGGACGCGGTGTCGATCCGATCACGGTCACCCTATCGGCCGGGATGCGTCCGACGGGAGGGGGTGGATGTCGGTGGTCCGTGCCAGGGTGGAGGGATGGCGGGAGTGCGGTACGAGTTCGAGGCCGAGCTGTTCCGGTGGGAGGCCCGGCGCGACCTGTGGGTCTTCGCGCGGCTGCCCGACGACGTGTCGGAGGAGATCCGGCTGGAGCCGCATCCCCCGGCCGGGTTCGGTTCGGTCAAGGTGATGATGACGCTGGGCTCCTCGCGCTGGTCGACGTCGATCTTCCCCGAGAGCGCGGAGGGCGCGTACATCGTGTCGATCAAGGGCGACATCAGGAAGGCCGAAGGCGTCGGGCTCGGCGACCGGGTGCGGCTCGGGGTCGAGACGCTGCTGTAGCCGTTCCGGGATGGGACAGAATGGCTTCATGGACCGACCGGGCGAGCAGAGCGCGCCGCACTCGCAGACGCTCTCGCGGGGCATCCGGCTGCTGGAGGTCCTGGCCGAGTCCGAGGATCCGATGACGATCGCGGCGCTCGCCGACGCGCTCGGGGTGCACCGCTCGATCGCGTACCGCATCCTGCGCACGCTCGAGGATCACGGGCTCGTCGTCCGCGACGCGGCCGGCGCCGTACAGCTCGGGCCGCGCATGGCCACGCTGGCGCGCTCCGTCTCGCGCGACCTGCAGTCCGCATCCCTGCCGCAGCTGACCGCCATCGCGAACGACCTCTCGATGACCGCGTTCGTCGCCGTGCTCGACCGGACCGAGGTCGTCACGCTGGTGAGCGTCGAGCCGTCGCACGCTCACGCGACGGTGGTGCAGCGTCCCGGCACGCGGCATCCCCTCGGCTCCGGCGCGCCGGGCATCGCGATCCAGTCCGCGCTCACCGGCTCGCAGTGGCGTGCCCTGCCCGACGAACACCCGCGGGACGAGGCCGCCCAGGCGCGCGAGCGCGGGTTCGCGACCAGCCACGACGAGGTCATCCCGGGTCTCGCGTCGGTCGCGGTGCCGCTGGTGCTCCCGGACCGCGCGCCCGCGGCGGTGGCCGTCGTGTTCGTGGCGAACGGACGCGAGGTGGAGGCGGTGGCCGAGCGGCTGCGCCAGGCCGCGCAGGCCATCGCGGCCGAACTGCGCTGACCGGGCACGCCGACCCGAGCCCGCCGACTTGGCGACGCCGGAACGAGGGTTGACCGCAGCCGCACATCCTCCGCCGCACGCTTTCCCCCCGCGCAGACCGCTGCCGATACTGGGCGGACGACGGAAGGAACCGCAATGCCCATCGACGACCTCACCAACACCGCCACCTGGCTGCCGCTCGACGGCCTCGCCCCCGGCTTCGACGCGAGCAAGGCCCCGCACTCGACCGATCTGGCCGGCCGGACGGTGACGCTCGTGGACGATCGGGGCACGCGCATCGCGCACACCTTCGACGCGCACCGGGTCGAGTGGGAGTACACCCCGGGTGCGGGCGACCCCATCCCGCAGACGTCCAGCTCCGACGACTACGAGGCGTTCCTGGTCGACGACGAGCTCTATTTCGTGCAGTTCCACCACGAGTACGAGCCGGCGGAGGCGGTCTCGCTCGTCCTCGACCTGCGCTCGGGGCGGGCGTTGTCCATCGTGCAGGCGATCGGCGGCGACCTCCCCGGCAACACCGCCGTCAAGCAGCTCTTCGTGCCGTCGGTGATCGAGGAGCTCGAGACCAGTGGTCCGGCCCCCGCGCCCTCCACGACCCTGGTCGGCCGGCGGGTGCTGTGGGAGTACAGCGCCGAGCACGCGTACGAGCACATCTACCTCGGGCCGCAGTGGTACACCTGGCAGTGCCTCGCCGGCCCCGAGCGTGGCCTCGCCGACACGGACGAGTGCTCGGTGTGGGAGGTGCGGCCCGGCATCCTCGTCTTCACCTGGCGCGAGAAGGTCATCCCGTGCGCCTCGGTGACGATCGCGGACCACCGTGATCAGCGCGCCCTCCGCTCGCACGGGGTGCTCTTCGGTCTCGACGAGAGCGGGAACGTGCCGACGCACTTCACCTTCGGCGCGCACGGCCGGCTCCTGAGCAACACCGTGCACCCGGCCGAGTACGACCCCGCGACGGCATGAGCCCCGCCGACCAGGGCACCGCCGACCTGATCGTCACCGGCGGCGTCGTCTACCCGGTCGACGCGGCTCGGTCGCGGGCCGAGGCCTTCGCGGTGCGGGACGGCCGCATCCTCGCCGTCGGGACGGCCGCCGAGATCGAGCGGTTCCGCGGCGCGGAGACGCAGACGGTCGACCTCGCCGGGGGATTCGCCATGCCGGGTCTCGTGGACGTGCACAACCACCACGCCCACGCCGGGCGGGCGGAGCTCTACGAGCTGACCTTCCCCAACACGGCCTCGCTCGACGAGATCGTCGAGGCGGTGCGCGACCGGGCGGCGACGCTCGGACCCGACGAGTGGATCGTCGGCAGCAGCTGGGGCACGGGACTCCTCGACACGCTCGGGCGCGCCACGGCGCGACACGCGCTCGACGCGGCCGCCGGGGGCCGTCCCGTGCTCCTGACGGACGACAGCCACCACAACCGGTGGGCGAGCGCCCGCGAGCTCGAGCTCGCCGGGATCGACGCGACGACGCCCGACCCGGCCGCCGGGTCGATCCTCCGCGATCCCGAGACCGGCGAGCCGACCGGCGTGCTGCTGGAGGCGGCGGGGCTGCTGGTGGAGGCCGTCGCGGCTCCTGCCGTCGCCCTGACGCCCGAGAAGGATGTGCGCGCGTCGGCCCGCGGGATCGAGATCCTGCACACCTACGGGATCACCGCGTTCCAGGACGCCGCGATCTCGCTGCCGCAGATGCGCGCCCTCGCCACGCTCGACGCCCGCGGCGAGCTCGACGCCTGGGTCGTCTCGTCGATGACGGTCAACGACCAGATCTTCGGCTACGAGGAGCTCGGCGACGCCCTCATCGCGCACCGGGACGAGCTGGCGGGCGAGCACCACCGGCCTGACTTCGTGAAGATCTTCCTCGACGGGACCCCGCCCGCCCGCACCGGCGCCTTCCTCGAGCCGTACCTCCCCGCCGACGAGCACGACAGCGCGCCCTGGCACGGCGGGACCACCATGCCCGCCGACGAGCTGCTCGACTGGCTGCGCCGCACCGCCGCGCTCGGCATCTCCGCGAAGATCCACTGCACCGGCGACGCCTCGGTGCGGATGGTGCTGGATGCCGTGGAGGCCGTGCGGGCGGAGGGGCACACCGAGCCGATCTACCAGATCGCGCACGGCCAGTTCATCGCCAAGGAGGACCTCCCCCGGTTCGCTCGGCTGGGGGTGGCGGCGGACATCTCACCGTTCCTGTGGTTCCCGGGCGTGATCGCCGACGCGCTCAGCACGGTGCGCCCCGCCGATGAGGTCGCGGGTCTGCAGCCGAACCGCTCCCTCATCGATTCCGGCGCCCTCGTCGCAGGTGGCTCCGACTGGCCGGTGAGCGAGACGCCGAACCCGTGGGAGGGCATCCAGGGCCTCGTGACGCGCGCCGACCCGTCCGGCCGTCGACCCGGCACCCTCGGGCCGGAGCAGGCCATCACGCTGGCAGAGGCGATCGAGGTCTTCACCGTCAACGGCGCCCGCGCGATGGGTCTCGCCGACACGACAGGCTCGCTCGCCCCCGGCCTTTCGGCCGACTTCGTGGTGTTCGACGACGATCCCTTCGCCCTCCCGGTGGACGAGCTCGTCGGGCTGCGCCCGCGCGCGACCTACTTCGCCGGGCGCGCCGTGCACCGTCGGGAGTGACGCCTTTCCCCTACACTTGTGGACGAACAACGACGTGCCGTCCCACGAGTGGAGGACCATGCCCAAGGTGATCGACCACGATCAGCGACGCTCCGACATCATCGACGTGACCTGGGGGCTGATCGTCAAGGGCGGCCTGGAGGCGGCGACGATGCGCGAGATCGCCAGCGAGGCGGGCTTCGCCAACGGCGCGCTGAAGCACTACTTCCCCGGCAAGGACGAGATCATCCAGGGCACGTACGAGCGCGCCCTCGGCATGATGAGCGGCGGCGTGGAGCAGGCGGTCGGCGACAAGACCGGCCTCGAGGCGCTGCGCGCGATCGTCGAGGCCTCCGCCCCGACGACTCCGGAGGCCATCACCGCCGGCCGCGTGCTCCTCAGCTTCTGGGAGCGCGCGCTCTCGAACGAGGAGCTGCACCAGGCGTACCGGGATCACCTCGTCTCGTGGCGCGCGGGTCTGGCCTCCTACATCGCCCAGGGCCGAGCGGACGGCGACATCGTGACCGCGACGCCGGACGAGCAGCTGGTCGACGAGATCGTGCTCATCAACGCGGGCGCGAACATCATGAGCCTGATCGCCCCCGACCTGTCGACGCCGGCCCTGCTGGAGGCGCAGATCGAGGCGTTCTTCCAGCGCCTCACCACGCGATAGGCGCACCCGACCGCACGAAGGCGCGGTGCATCGCGGTCTGCGCGAGGGCTGACGCGAGCGTGAACCCGGCGAGGGCGGACCATCCGCCCGTCCACGTCATGCCCCGCGCGAGCTCCCAGATCGTCGCCTGCGGATGCGCGCGGAGGGCATCCCGGACCTCCCGCGCCCGGCGCAGATGGTGCTCGGCGAGCGCGGCGCAGCGGTCGTGGAGGTTCGGGAACGGGTCCTCGTGGCCGGGCAGGGCCAGGCGGTCGAGGTCGGCGACGCGGCGCAGCGAGCGCAGGTAGTCGCCGATCGGGTCGTCGGCCGGGCCGCCCAGGCCGAGTCCCGGGTTCACCGTGGGGAGCACGTGGTCACCCGTGAAGAGGAGGCCGTGGTCCTCGTCGTCGAAGGAGAGGTGGCCGCTGGTGTGCCCGGGAGTCCAGAGCGCGCGGATGCGGCGGCCCGGGATGTCGAGGAGCTCGCCGTCCGCCAGCACCGCGTCCGGCGCGGCGACGCCGGCGATCGGGAGGGCGGGCTGGGCGAGCAGCTCGGGCCTGCGATCGCCGGGGACGCCCCAGGCGTCGAGGGTCTCGGCATCCGGCCCACCGGAGGTCGCCGCCCCGGCGAGTGCACCCCGCTCCCGCTCGTGCATCAGCACCCGCGCGCCCGTCGCCTCCCGGACCGCCGCCGCCGCACCGGCATGGTCGGAGTGGAGGTGCGTGATCAGGATCGACGCGACGTCGTCGAGCCGCCGGCCGACGCCGCGGAGCGCATCATCGATAACGGCCACGGCGTCCGGCCCGGGAGAACCCGGGTCGATCAGGTGGACGCCACCGGCCGCATCCTGCAGCAGATAGCAGAGCGAGAAGGGCAGGCCGCCGCCGGGCATCGGGATGCGCACCATGTGCAAATCGGGTCGGATGCTCTCGAGGGCGGCCATGCCCTCACGCTAGCCGAGCTCAGACGGCGGTCGCGAGGAGGATCCGCGGGCTGCCCGGCAGGGCGACCGTCCGCTCGGCGCGCCAGCCGGCCGCCTCCAGCCAGTCGCGCACGGTCGCCTCCGGGTACACGACCGTGCCGTCGATGTTGTAGTACTCCCCCGCGTGCAGCGCGTCGATCTTGCGTTGCTGCGGGTCGTCGTCCAGGAAGAAGTCGAGCACGACGAGCGTCGCGCCGTCCGCCGCGGCCGCGCGGGCGTTCGCGAAGATCGCCCGGTTCTGGGCGTCGTCGAAGCGGTGGATGACGTGGTTGACGAGCACGAGATCGTGCTCCCCGCCGGGCTGCGCGGTCGCGGTGTCGGCGCCCTCGACCGTGGTGCGGTCGCCGTAGCCGGCCGCCTCGACGGCCTCCCGGACCGAGTCGACGGAGGCCGGGTCGAAGACGAAGCGGACCTGCAGCTCGGGGTTCGCCTTCAGCCCCTCCACCGCGAAGGCGGGGCTGAGACCGCCGAGGTCGAGTGCCGAGCGGTACGGGCTGAAGTCGAAGGCGTCGCCGAGCATCGCGGCGTGCAGCTCGTTGTAGCGCATGACGCCGGCGAGGAAGTCCCCCCAGCCCGCCTCGTCCAGCTCCAGCACGCCCGGGGCGTCGGTGTCGACGGTGGAATCGTAGCCCAGCCACTGCGTGTAGCTCGTCGTGCCGAGGAAGGCGAGGAAGGGGGCGAGGTCGAGCTCGGCGTCCTCCCCCGTCAGGAAGGCGCGGGCGTCGGGCTCGAGGTCGTACCGGCCGTCGGTGCGGGTGAGGAGGCCCTGAGCGGCCATGCTGTCGGCGAGGACGCGCGCCTGACGAGGCGGCACTCCGGTGGCGGCGGCGAGGGCGTCGGCATCGAGCGGGCCGTCGGAGAGGGCGGCGAACAGGCCGACGCGGCTGGCGGCGAAGAGCTGCTTCGCGCCCATGAAGCCGATCGCGATATCGACGATGGCCTCGGGCGTCACTGGACGGGTCGTTGTCACGTTCACGCTCTTTCTGTCAGGTGGCGGACGGTGGAGTCCGACGGGATCGGGATGACTCTACCGATGGAGACGTTTATTTTCTACTATCATAGAAAAACAATTCACCCGGAGGTCGACGATGCCCGCTCCCACGCCCCTGTCCCCGCTCGCGGTCCGCCGCCTGGCCGCCCCGACCGGGTCCGCCTCGGCGACCGCTCTGCCTCCGGTGCTGCTCATGCACGGCTTCGCCTCCTCCTCCGCCGAGGACTTCGGCGACTGGGCCGACGCGCTGGCCGCCGCCGGGCGCGAGGCGTACCTGGTCGACCTCCCGGGGCACGGCGGCTCCCCCGCGGTTCCGGGCGCCGACGCGGGAACGACGAGCGCCGTCGTGGCGGCCCTCGCGGACGTCGTCCGGTCGATCGACGCCGAGCGAGTCGACGTGATCGGCTATTCGCTCGGTGCCCGCCTCGCGTGGGAGCTCCCCGCGGCGACCGGACGCGTGCGACGGCTCGTGCTCGGCGGGCTCAGCCCGTTCGAACCGTTCGCCGGGGTCGACATCGTCGCGATCGCGCGCGCCGTCGACGGCGAACCGCCGGCGGATCCCTTCGTCGGGATGATGGCCGGCATGGTGTCGGGCACGAGCCGCGACACGGATTCGCTGCTCGCCCTGATGGCCGGCCTCGGGTCGGAGCCGTTCTCACCGGAGGATCCCGCAGCCTCCTGCCCGGACGTACCGACTCTGCTCGTCGCCGGCGCCGACGACCCCATGACGCAGGGCCTGGAGGGGCTCACCGCGGTCGTCCCGGACGCGCGCCTCGTCCGCGTGCCGGGCGACCACCTCGGCGCCCTCCACTCCCCCACGTTCCGCGAGGCCGCCCTGACGTTCCTCGCCTGAGCCGCCCCGCACATTCGGCACGAATGTCGCGAATGGCCGCGCTATTCACGACATTCGTGCCGAATGTCGCGAGAGGTCAGCCGAGGACGGGGGTCGCGCCGTCCCAAGTCAGCGGGCGCACCAGCATGCCGCGGTAGGCGTACGCGTCGTCCCAGGTGTGGAAGACGAGGTAGTCGCGCCCGTCGAACGTGACCACGTTCTGGCCGCCCGGCCCGTGGAAGGTCCCTTGCTTCGACGCGGAGGTGAGGAACGGCTTCTCCTGCGAGGTGAACGGCGCCGTCAGTGACGACCCCGTCGCCGTGCCGATCGCGTAGTCGTCGCCGCCGTAGTCGTTGGCGGAGAAGAACAGCACGTACACGCCGTCGCGCTTCACCAGGTCGGGCGCCTCGACGAGCGCGCCCTCCCACGTGCGGTCCTGCTTCAGGAGCTTCACCGGCGGTCCCGTCAGGCTGAGTCCGTCGGCGGAGAGCGGGGCGGTCTCGATCCAGGTGTCGAGATCGCAGCAGTTGCCGTCGGTCTTCCAGAGCAGGTGGAGGCTGCCGTCGTCGTCGCGGAACGTCGCGGCGTCGATGGCTCCTCCCGCCTCGACCGGGCAGACGAGGGCAGTGGCGGAGGCCGGGGTGAACGGGCCGCCCGGCGAACTCGACGTGGCCGTGCCGATGCACTGCCGGCCGGACGCGGCGTCCTGAGCCGTCAGGTACAGCACGAACGCTCCGGGCGAGACCTCGGCGACTTCGGGCGCCCAGGTGCGGCCGGGCTGCGCCCAGGCCGGCAGCGCCTCGAGCGCGTCCGACTCCGAGACGGTCCAGTCGCGCATGTTCGTGGACGTCGCCGAGCGAACCAGGAAGCCGGGCGTGTTGGTCGCGAACGCATACGCCGTCCCGTCGTGGACGAGCACGTCCGGGTCGGCGAAGTCCTGATCGATCGCGAACCCCGGAGCCGCCTCCGTGGCAGTGGCCGACGCGGTCGGGGCTTGCGCACCTCCCGAGCAGCCGCTCAGCGCCGCGAGAGCGACACCGGCAGCCACCAGCGCTCCCGCGACACGCGCGGCCACGGCCGCGGCCGACCTCACCCCTTCACTCCCGAGCTCGCGACGCTGTCCACGATGTGGCGCTGCGCGATCGAGAACAGGATCAGCACGGGGATGGAGGCGATCACCGCGCCCGCCATCACGATCGCGAAGTGCGTCGAGTACGCGCCCTGGAGCTGGGCGAGACCAGGCTGCAGCGTCAGGTTCTCCGGGCTGAGGAGCACGTACACCGGCCAGAGGAAGTCGTTCCAGTTGGCGAGGAAGCTCAGCACGGCGAGGGTCGCCAGCGCCGGCCGCGCCAGCGGGATCACGATCTGCAGGAAGATCCGGATGTCGCCGGCGCCGTCGATGCGCGCCGCCTCCTCGATCTCCACCGGCAGCCCGATGAAGAACTGCCGCAGGAAGAACACGCCGAACGCGCTCGCCGCCCCCGGGATCGAGATGGCCCAGATGGTGTCGAGCCAGCCGAGGTTCTGCACGATCAGGTAGTTCGGGATGAGGAAGATGACCGGCGGGACGAGCAGGGTCGCGATGATCGCGCCGAACACGATCTTCTTGCCCCAGAACTCCAGGCGGGCGAGCGCGTACGCGGCGGCGGAGGCGGTCACCAGGATGATGGCCGTCTGCAGCGTCGCCGCGAGCAGGCTGTTGAGGAACCAGCGGAAGATCGGCTGCTGCCCGCTGGCCAGCGTGATGTACGCATCCATCGACCACGGTGCGGGGAAGGCGGAGAACGGGTTGCGGATGGCGTCGCTGTCGGTCTTGAACGACGTGAGCACGATCCACACGAGCGGGAGCACGATGAGGAGGGTGACCAAGGCCAGCACGACGTACAGGACGACCCGGCCGGCGGTCCGGCGGGGAGACCGCCGCCGGGAAGGCCGCGTGCGCGGAGCCTCCTCGTCGCCGGCGACAGGCTTCTGGGAGGTGAGGGACGTCAACGCGGTGCCCTTTCCGTGCGCTCCCGCTGCAGGCGGAAGTTGATGACGCTGATGATCGCGAGGAACACGAACAGCACGTAGCTCATGGCGGACGCCGCGGCCATGTTGTTCTGCGACAGGCCCTGATCGGAGATGTACATGATCGCGGTGCGGGTCTGGTTGCCCGGGCCGCCCTTGGTGAGGATGTACGACTGCCCGAACATGTTGGCCGACGCGAGGATGGTCACCGTGACGACGAAGGTCATCACCTGGCGCAGTCCCGGCAGGGTGACGCTGAAGAACGTGCGGAACGGGCCGGCGCCGTCGAGCGCGGCCGCCTCGTACAGGTCGGCGTTGATGCCCTTCAGCCCGGCCAGGATGATGACGGTGTTGAAGCCGAGCGTCCACCAGACGGTGACACCGACCAGCGAGACCCACACCCAGGGCACGTTGACGGTCCACGGGATGTCGGACGGCAGGCCCAGCATCCCGAGCACGTGGTTGACGATGCCCGACTGGGTGTCGAGCAGGTACTTCCAGATCACGCCGATGACGGCGACGCCGAGCACGTAGGGCGCGAAGAACACGGCACGGAACACGGTGCCGCCGCGGATCTTGCGGTTGAGCAGCTGCGCGATCAGCAGCGGGATGACCAGGAGGAACGGGACGCTGGCGACCGTGAAGATCCCGGTGGCGCCCATGGACTGCCAGAAGTCTCCGGAGGTCGCCGAATCGGGGGTGAAGAGGTCGATGTAGTTCTTGAGCCCGATGAATTGCTGCGTGTCGCGGAACGGGCTCCAGTTCGTGAGGCTGATCCAGAGGCCGAAGACGGCCGGACCGGCGACGAAGACCAGGAACAGGACGAGGAACGGCGCCAGGAACAGGTAGGCCGTCTTCGTCCGGCGCGGCGCAGCGAGGGTGCTGCGCCGGGCGCGCCGAGGCGGCACCCCGGCGCGGGGCCGGGATGCCGCCTCTACAACGAGCTCATTCGCCATAGGTCTGCTGGTTCTGCTTCAGCAGCGTGTTGGCCTTCTCGACGGCGTCGTCGAGGGCCTGCTTGGGCGACTTCTTGCCCGTGACGGCCTCGTTGACGGCCGTGGTGACGGTCGCGGTGACGCTGGTGATGCCGGGGGCCGAGGTCTCGTAGTGCGCGTACGGGAGCTCGTCGAGGAACGGCTTCAGGTTCGGGTACTTCTGCACCAGAGCCGGGTCGTTGCGGACCGTGTTGCTCGCGGGCAGCTCACCGGTGTCGGGCCAGCTGGCCGAGTTGTCGTTCATCCACTTGACGAACGTCGCGGCGGCGGCGGTCTTGTTCTTGTCCTGGCCCTTGTTGTTCATGAACATCCAGTGCGTCGACGAGGACCACACGGCCTTCTCGGTGCCGATCTGGGGCACCGCGACCGCGGTCCAGGCGAGCTTGTCGAACGCGGTGTTCGTGGTCTGCCAGACGCCGTTCCAGTTGAACGCGGTCTTGCCCGCGATCAGGGCGTTGATGTTGCCGTCCTGCGCGACGTTGGCCGGGCTGTAGCCCTCCTTGATCAGGTCGACCATGTGGGTGAGCGCCTGCACGCCGGCGTCGGAGTTGAAGGTGGCCTTCGTGACGTCGTCGTTGAAGAGGTCGCCGCCGAACTGCCAGAGCAGCGACTCGAACTCGAACGTGCCGGTGAAGACGTAGCCGTCGACCCACTCGCCCTGGATGCCCGCGGTCTTGAGCTTGGCCAGCGCATCCATGTACGAGGCCTTGTCGGCGGGGATGGTCGTCGGGTCGATGCCCGCCTGGCTCAGCACGTCCTTGTTGACGTAGAGACCGAGCGGGGTGACGCTCCACGGGATACCGTACTGGGCGCCCTTGTACTCGCCCGCCTTCATCAGGCCCTCCGGGAAGTCGGAGGCGCTGTAGCCGAGCGACTTGACGATGGAGTCGCTCTTGAGGAGCAGCCCCTGGGCGGCGTAGGTGGCGATGTCGTCACCGTGCGCGACGGCGACGTCCGGTCCCTTGCCGGCCTTGACGGCGAGCGGCATCTTCTTCGCCAGATCCGCCCACTCCATCGGGACGTCCTTGACGACGATGTTCTTGTGCTCGGAGTTGAACTTGTCGACGAGCTTGGGGACGAGCACCGGGGCCGCGCCGCCGGTCCAGCCGTTCCAGAAGGTGACCGTGACCTTGGGCCCGGAGTAGTCGCCGGACGCCACCTCTCCGCTCGATCCGCCGGAGCTGCCGCAGGCGGTGAGTGCGAGACCGACGCCCATGACCACGGCGGCGGCCAGGATCCGCGCTGCAGATCGCTTCTTCATGTGATTTCTCTCCCTTGAGTGACAGGCGCGAGGCGCGGACGAGGCCGCGTTCGTCTTGAATTTACAGCGCTAGAAATTTGCTGTCAAGCGATTGCGGGTGTTCGGCGATCGTGCCCACCGGAACGCGCAGTAGAGTTTCCCCGACGAGAGGAGTCGCAGTGGCGGGTGTGCGCTTGCAGGACGTCGCGGAGCTCGCGGGGGTGTCGATGAAGACCGTCTCGAACGTCGTCCACGAGTATCCGCACGTCAGCGACCGGATGCGCGAGCGCGTCCAGAAGGCCATCGACGAGCTCGGCTACCGGCCCAACCTCCTGGGGCGCCGGCTCGCCACCGGACGCACCGGACTGCTCGCGCTGGCGTTCGCCGACGTGACGCTCCCCTACTTCGCCGAGCTGGCCCGCCGGGTCTCCGACGTGGCCGAGGAGCAGGGCTACCGTGTGCTGCTGGAGCAGACCGACGCGACGCTCGAGGGCGAGCGGGCCGCCGTCTCCGGCATCGAGGCCGGGATGGTCGACGGCATGATCTTCCAGCCGAGCGTGATGAGCTCGGCCGAGCTCGCCCAGACCAGGAGCTCCCTCCCGATGGTCATCCTCGGCGAGGGCGCGGCACCGCTGAGCATCGACCGCGTGATGATCGACAACATCGCCGCCGCCCGCGAGGCGACGGCGCACCTCCTGAGCCTCGGCCGCCGCCGCATCGCCTTCGCCGGCCACGAGCCGGAGCGGCTGTCGCGCACGTCGGAGCTGCGCATCGCGGGGTACCAGTCCGCTCTGGAGGACGCGGGCATCACCCCCGACCCCGACCTCCTCATCCCGAGCAACGCCATCTCGCCCGTGGATGGCGCCGCCGCGATCGGTGCTGCTCTGGATGCCGGCCTGCGGATCGACGCGATCATGTGCCGCGACGACCTCGCCGCCATCGGCGCGCTGCGTGCATTGCAGGAGCGCGGGCTGCGCGTGCCCGAGGACGTCGCGATCACGGGATGGGACAACACGCTGATGACGGCGGTCACCTTCCCCAGCATCACGACGGTCGCGCCCGACCTCACGGCGCTCGCGACGCAGGCCATCGCGATGCTGGTGGAGCGGATCGACGGGCTGGGTTCGATGGGCAGGCACGTGCTGGTCGACCACCGCCTGGTGACGCGGGAGAGCGCGCCGGCCGCCTGATCCGTCATCCCATCGCCGGGACGCTCTCGACTTTTCCTGTTTTACAGCGCTGCATTTCTAGTGCACGATGGTGTCCATGACTCTTCCCCCTGCCAGCACGCTCGACGGAACCTACCCGCGCCCTCAGCTGGTGCGCGAGCGCTGGTGCGACCTCGGCGGCGTCTGGGCCTTCGCGTACGACGACGCCGACGAGGGCGTCGTGCAGTCCTGGTTCGCCGACGGCGCGGGCGACCGGTTCGACCGCGAGATCGTGGTCCCGTTCCCCCCGGAGTCGCCGTCGTCGGGGATCGGCGACACCGGCTTCCATCCCGTCGTCTGGTACCGCCGCGCGATCGGCGCGACCGAGCTCGACGCCATCGGCGTCGGCGACGACGCACCCCGGGTGATCCTGCACTTCGGCGCCGTGGACTACCGCGCGAAGGTGTGGGTCGGCGGCCGGTTCGCCGGCGAGCACGAGGGCGGAGGGTCGCCGTTCTCGTTCGACGTCACCGAGCTCCTCGCCACGGCACGGGCGGATGCCGGTGACGCCGGCGTCGCGATCGTGGTCCGCGCCGAGGACGACCCGGCCGACCTCTCGCAGCCGCGGGGCAAGCAGGACTGGCACCGCGAGCCGCACTCGATCTGGTACCACCGCACCACCGGCATCTGGCAGCCCGTCTGGCTCGAGGCCGCCCCCGCCGTGGCGATCGAGCGCATCCACTGGACGCCCGACCTCGTCGCGGGCACGGTGGAGGCGCGCATCCGCCTGAACCGCCCGGCACCGGACGACGCGGAACTCTCCATCGCCCTGACCTACCAGGGTCGGCCGCTCGGTGCCGTGACCGTCCCCGCCGCCGGCCGGACGGTCGAGGCGACCGTTCCCCTGCCGCAGCAGCGCAACGGGCAGGCGTACGAGGAGCTGCTCTGGTCTCCCGAGCACCCGCGCCTCGTGGACGCCGTCGTCTCGATCGGAGCCGACACCGTCCGGTCGTACCTCGGGCTGCGCTCCGCGGCGGTGGCCGCCGGCCGATTCCTGCTCAACGACCGCCCGTACTACGTGCGCTCGGTGCTCAACCAGGGCTACTGGCCCGCGTCGCACCTCGCGGCCCCCTCGGTGGAGGGCCTGCGCGCGGAGGCCCGGCTCATCAAGGACCTCGGTTTCAACGCGGCCCGGCTGCACCAGAAGTACGAGGACCCGCGGTTCCTGTTCTTCGCCGACACGCTGGGCCTGCTGATCTGGGGCGAGACGCCCGCCGCGTACGAGTTCACGCCGACGGCCGTGAACCGGACCGTCCGCGAGTGGACCGATATCGTCGACCGCGACTACTCGCACCCGTCCATCGTCACCTGGGTGCCGCTGAACGAGAGCTGGGGCGTGCAGCACCTCGCCCACGACGGCCGGATGCGCGAGTTCGCCGCCTCCCTCGTCTCGCTGACGAAAGCCCTCGACCCCACCCGGCCCGTCATCTCCAACGACGGCTGGGAGCACGTCGGCTCCGACATCCTCTCCATCCACGACTACGAGGCGTCCGGCGAGGTCGTCGCCGCCCGCTACGGGTCGGCGGAGGCGATCGACGCGCTCTTCGACGGCCTCGGGCCCGCGGGTCGCCGCATGCTCGTCCAGGGCGAGCGCGACCTCCAGGCGCCCGTGATGCTCACCGAGTTCGGCGGCGTCTCGTTCGTCGACCGCGCCCACGAGGTGGACGGTGCGTGGGGCTACTCGGCCGCGTCGAGCCCGGAGGACTTCGCCGAGCGCGTCGGCGCCCTGCTGGCGGCGACGCACGCGAGCCCCGTGCTCGCCGGCTTCTGCTACACCCAGCTCGCCGACACGGGGCAGGAGACCAACGGTCTCGTGACCGACGACCGCCGCCCGAAGGCCCCGATCGAGCGCCTCCGCGCGATGGTGCTCGGCCGCGCCTCCTGAGCCTGCGCCCGCACATTCGGCACGAATGTCGGCAATGGCGGTGCCAAAGCCGCGATTCGTGCCGAATGTGACCCGGGGGGCCGGGGTTACGGGGCCCAGGTGCCGTCGGGGGCGACCTCGCGGTCGAGCCAGAGGTGCGCGGTGCGCTCGCGGATGACGTCGGCGCCGACGCGGTCGAGCAGGGCCAGGGCGCCGAGGTTGTCCTCGAACTGGTCGAGGCGGCTGACCCCGAAGAGCACGTTGGCGGCGGCGGGATGCGTCAGCACGAACGCGAGTCCCAGCTGGGTAGGCGTGGCGTCGAGGGAGGCCGCGATCCGTTCCACGTCGGGGTAGGCGGCGACGATGCGCTCGCGGATCCCGCCGACGTCGGCGCCGATCTTGCGGGCGGGAGCCAGCTTGCCGGCCAGGATGCCGCCCTCGAAGACGTCGGAGGCCTGCAGCGCGAGCCGCCCGTCGGCGAAGAGCGCGCCGTAGGGCTCCCCCTCGGCCATCGACCGGCGCACGAGGCCGTACTTGAGCTGCGCGAACGTCGGCGGGGTGAGCCCCTCCTCCTCCGCGACGTCGAGGGCGAGGCGCACGTCGCCGATCAGCCAGTTGTTGACGCCCCAGGAGTCGAAGCGGCCCTTCGCGATCTCGGCGGCGACGTCGCGCACGATGCGGCGCACATCCACCTCCCCGAAATAGTCGCCGACGACGACGAGATCGGCGCGGTCGACGCCGATGCGGTCGAGGGAGACGGCGAGCTGGTCGGCGAAGGAGGTCTGCGGGTACTCCCAGAGCCAGAGCTTGCCGCAGAGCAGGTAGTCCTCGCGCGCCAACCCGGCGGCGCGCACGGCCTCGCCGAACAGCAGGTCGGTGCGGGCGTTCTCGGCGTGCGGACCCATGTTGTAGTGCGCGACGTCGAAGAAGGCGGCGCCGACCTCGTGGGCGCGGTGGATGAGCGCGACGGCGTCGTCCGGCGCCATCCGGTCCCAGGTGTTCCAGGAGCCGAGCGAGAACACGGGCACCTCGGGGCCGTTCGGGCCGAGCGGGCGGGTGGGGATGGTTCCGGTCTCGGGCACGAGGCCTCCTTGCGTCGAGCGGGCGATGTCGGTTTTTCTACACTCGTATAATATAACCACGCGCCGCGATCGCGCGGCCAGGAGCAGAGAGGCCCCACCATGACCGCATCCCCCTCCCCCGCCCGCACCGTCGTCGTCACTGGCGGCGCCGGCGGCATCGGCCGCGGAATCGGCCGCGCCTTCGCCGAGCTGGGCGACCGGGTCGTGCTCGCCGACGTCGACGCCGACGCGGTGGCCGCCGCCGCGAGCGAGCTCGGCGTCGCGGCCGTCGCCGTCGACATCACCGACCCGGAGGCCGTCGCCGCGATGGTCGACCAGGTCGCCGCCGACCACGGTCCGGTCGACGTGCTCGTCAACAACGCCGGCGTGCTCTCGGTGCACGGCCGCCTCACCGAACTCGCGCCGAGCGACTACGACCTCATCGTGCGCGTCAACATCCTCGGCACCTTCACCGTGACCCAGGCCGTCGCGCGCCACATGACCGCGACTGGAACCCGCGGCTCCATCGTCAACATCTCGTCGATCGGCGGCCGCCAGCCCACGCCGGGCATGGGCGCCTACGAGTCGAGCAAGGCCGCCGTCGACTCCCTCACCCGCTGGGCCGCGATCGAACTCGCCGCCGACGGCATCCGCGTCAACGCGGTCGCGCCCGGGCCGGTGCTCACCCCGATGCTGCAGCTCGGGATGCCCGAGGGCTCGCCGGAACGCGCCGCCTGGTCGTCCCGCATCCCGCTCGGCCGCCTGGCGGAGGTCGACGACATCGCCCCAGCCGTGGTGTTCCTCGCCGGGGCGGACGCGGCTCACATCACGGGCGTCAGCCTCGCGGTCGACGGCGGGCAGCTGCTGGTCTGAGGCGGGGTCGCCCGTTCCGGCGGGCGACCCTCCTGACGGTCCCCTCCCGCCCCGTCGTCACACTGACGAGACCGGCACCCGCTCGAACACGACGTCGCCGTCGACCACGGTGAGGTCGACGCCCACCGACGGCAGGTCGGCCGGGGCGAGGGTCAGCGGGTCGGCCTCCAGCACGCAGAGATCCGCGGCCTTGCGCGGCTCGAGCGAGCCCTTCCAGGCAGCGGCGCCGTCCTGCAGCGCGGGAACGGTCGTGTACGCCCGCAGGAGGGCGAGCATGCGGTCGCGCTCCTCACCGGGCGCGGGCGCACCGATCCAGGCGTCGGCGTCGGCGATCCCCTGCCGCCAATCGGGGGCGAGGATGGGCGCGTCCGAGCTGAGGGACACCGGCACGCCGGCCTCCCACGCCGCGCGGATCGGCCACGCGGAGGCCGCGACCTCGTCGCCGAGCACGGCGGCGACCCAGGAGGCGGTGTGCGCGGCGATCCCGGCCTGCACGTTGAGCCCCATCCCGAGGCGCGTCATGCGGGCGAGAGCGTCGGGGCTCACGAGGTCGCCGTGGATGATGTAGTGGCCGAGGTCGGTCCTGGTCTGGGCGAGCGCCTCCTCCACCGCCTCGACCACGGTGTCGATGGTGCGGTCGCCGGTCGCGTGCACGCCGACCTGCAGGCCGAGCCGGTTGGCCTCCCGGATCATCCGGCGCAGGGCCGCGGCGCGCTCGTCGGGGTCGGCTCCGTCGATGAGGAGGCCGCCCTGCGTGCCGTCGGGATAGCGGCGGTGCGTCCACGCCTGATGCATGGGCGGGATGCCGTCGGCGAAGATCTTGACCCCGGCGACGCGCAGCCGGCTGGGCCGCGCGGTCTCACGCCGCAGCTCGGGCAGCCCGGCGAGCACATCCCGCAGCGAGCTGGGCCCGTCGAGCACGCCGAACAGGCCGAGGACGGTGACGCGCGCAGTGAGGGCGCGTTCGGCCTCCAGCTCGGCGTAGGCCTCGAAGACGTCCTGACCGAAGCAGCCGGTCGCACCGTCGTCTTCGCCAGGGCCCAGGCCGGGCTCGGTGTAGCTCGTGATGCCGAGGGAGGCGACGAGCTCGCCCGCGCGCAGGATGGCCGAGCGGCGCTCCTCGCGTGTCGTGAGCAGCGGGGCGGCGCCGGAGGTGTCGTGCGGGTCTCCGGTCGCCTCGATCGCGGCAGGGTCGGTCCCCTCGGGAGCGGCCGCACCGAGCGCGCCGGCGTCGGGAGCCCCGCCCGGCCCGAACACCGTCTGCGGCCACATCGCGCCGAGCCAGGCGGCGTGCAGGTGCGAGTCGTTGATGCCCGGGAGTACGGCGCGGCCGTCGAGGTCGATGACGCGCGTGCCGCGGACGATCGTCTCGGCGACCTCGGCGTCGCTGCCGACGCGCAGCACGCGACCGTGCCGCACAGCGATGGCCTGGCCGGTGGTGCCCGCGTCGTCGAGCGCGTGGACGACGCCGCCGCGCAGGACGAGGTCCGCGCTGCGGTCGGGGGTGGCTGCTGGCTGCACGGCTCCTCCTCGAGACGACCGGAGGGAGGCGGGATGCCCTCTTCCGATTTTGGTCAACGTATGTAGAATAACCCACACCGACGACATCCGCGCGTCGAGATCCGGAGCAATCGATGACGATCCCCCTGACTGTCCCGCGCACCACCCGCGCCGCCGTCCTCACCGCGCACGGTGAGCCGCTCGCGCTGCAGACCCTGCCCCTCCCGGAGGCGATCGAGCCCGGCGCGGCCCTCGTCCGCATCTCGTGCGCCACGCTCTGCGGCACCGACATCGAGATCTGGTCGGGCGCGATGACCTTCCCCGGGATGCTGCCGCTCGTGCTCGGGCACGAGATGGTCGGCGAGGTCGTCGCTGTTGGCGAGGGCACGCGCGACGCCCTGGGCCGCCCGATCGCCGTGGGCGACCGCATCGGCTGGTCCGAGGCGACCTGCGGCGAGTGCTTCGGCTGCACCGTGCTGCGGGAGCCGGTCCACTGCTTGCGCCGCGGCTACGGCTTCCTGCAGCGCTCCGACGTGCCGCCCTACGCGACCGCGGGGCTGGCCGACCACGCCTACGTCGTGCCCGGTGCCGCCAAGCTGCTCCTGCCTCCCGAGGTCAAGGACACCTGGGCGTCGATGGCGGGCTGCGCGGCGAAGACCGTGCTGCGCGCCTTCTCCCGCGCGGGCGGTGTGCGCCCCGGGTCGCGCGTGGTCGTGCAGGGCTCGGGGGCGCTCGGCATCTTCGCGACGGCCGTCGCCCATCTCTCGGGCGCGGGCCAGGTCATCACCGTCGGGGCGCCGGCCGACCGGCTCGCGGCGGCCCGCCGGTTCGGCGCCGACGAGGTCGTGGACATCGCCGGCGGATCGGAAGCGACCGTCGAGCGCGTCCTCGCGCTCACCGACGGCGCGGGAGCGGACCTCGTGCTCGACTTCGCCGGGGCCCGCAGCGTAGGCCCGGAGGCTGTCGCGATGGCCGCCACTCGCGGCACCTTCGTCGTCGTCGGCTCGACCGGACCGGTCGGCGACCCCGTCGCGCTCAGCGCGATCATGGGCAAAGAGCTCACCGTCGTCGGCTCCCTCAACGGCGACATCGGCGACTACGCCCGCGCCGTCGACTTCTTCCGCGTCTTCGCCGACCGGATGCCGTGGGACGACCTGTTCAGCGCCCCGGTCGGCCTCGCGGAGGCGTCGGATCGCATCGCGACCATGGCCGCACTCGGCGAGATCAAAGCCGTCATCGACCCGCGCCTCGGCTGAGCGCAGAAGGAGCAGCAGCGTGACCTCCCGCATCCCCACCCGCCCCATCGGCACCTCCGGTCTGGAGGCGAGCGTGCTCGCGCTCGGCTCGTGGCACACCTACGACCGGATGGACTTCGCCGACGCCGTCGACATGGTCTCCTTCGCGGTCGAGCACGGCGTGAACCTGTTCGACGTCGGCGTCTACGGCTTCCGCGGCATGCAGCCGCCCGTCTTCACCGACGTGCTGTTCTCGGCGATCGTGCGCGCCGCCGGCATCCCGCGCGAGCGCTACCTGCTCTCGGAGAAGCTCTGGCTCGAGGGCTTCGGCGAGGGAGGCTTCCGCCCCCAGCTGGAGCACGCCCTCTTCCGCGTCGGCAGCGAGCACGCGGATCTCGTCATCCTCGGCGACCTGCGGCGCGACGACCTGGAACTGCGCGACCTGGTGCTCGACCTGGCGCAGCTCGCGGAGGCCGGGCTCATCCGCGCCTGGGGCGTCAACAACTGGTCGGCGACGAACATCCAGTCGCTCATCGACATCGCGGCGGCCGAGGGCGTGCCCGGGCCGCAGCTGGCGCAGCTCAAGTACAGCGTCGCGCGCCGCTCCATCCCCGACGGCGCCCCGTTCGCCCGACTCTGGGAGCAGGGCCTCTCGATGCAGGCGTCGGACGTGATGGAGGGCGGCATCCTCGCCGGCAACACCACGCCGGGCCGCGAGGTCGGCCGCGACCCCGGTGCGGTGCGCGAGCGGATCGTCGCCGACGTGCCCGCCTTCGTCGCGCTGGCGGACGAGCTCGGGACCACCCCGGCGCAGCTCGCCGTCGCGTTCACGCTGACGCACCCCGCCACGGCGACCACCCTCTTCGGTGCCAGCCGGCTGGAGCAGGTGCAGGCCAACCTCGAGGCCGTCGCGCTGCTCGAGACGATCGGCGCCGACGTCATCCGCGAGCGGGTCGCGCCGTTCTGGGCCGACAAGGATGCGGTCGACCCCGAAGGCCCCTGAGTCCCGAGCCGCTCCGCGCCACACCCTCCATGCCCACCCTCCATCCACCACCGCTGAGGAGTCACCGATGATCCCCGTCCCGTTCGACCCCGACATCGCCCCCGTGCTCGACGCGATGGCCGCCGACCCGCAGCCCGCGCTCAGCCGGGAGACCATCCCGCTCACCCGCGACGGGGCGGCCACGGCCTTTCCGAGCGCGGAAGAGGTCATCGGCGACCTCCCGATCGATGCCCACGACCGCGTCATCCCCGGCCCGGCCGGAGCGCCCGACCTCGAGATCACGGTGCTGACCCCGCGCGGCCACGACGCGACCAAGCCGGCGCTGCCCGTGCTCTACAACATCCACGGCGGCGGCATGATCGTCGGCCACCGCAGCTGGGAGACGGGCCGCCTGGTGCAGCTCGTCGACGAGCTCGGGGTGATCGCCGTGAATGTCGAGTACCGTCTCGCCCCCGAGGACCCGTACCCGGCCGGCGTGGAGGACTGCTACGCCGGCCTCGTCTGGCTCGCCGCGAACGCCCGCGAGCTCGGCGCGGATCCCGACCGCATCGTCGTGATGGGCGGCAGCGCGGGCGGCGGGTTCGCCGCCGCGATCTCGCTGCTCGCCCGCGACCGCGGCGGCCCCGCGCTCGCGGGCCAGCTGCTCCTGTGCCCGATGATCGACAACACCAACACGACCGTGTCCAGCCTGCAGTACGCCGGGATCGGCACCTGGACGCGGGAGGCGAACCTGCTCGCGTGGGAGTGCGTGCTCGGCGACGAACTGGCGTTCAGCGCCGAGGCCCCCGCCTACGCCGCGCCGACCCGCGCGGACGACCTCTCGGACCTCCCGCACGCCTACATCGAGGTGGGCGCGGCCGAGCCGTTCCGCGACGAGGACGTCGAGTACGCCTCCCGCATCTGGGCGGTCGGCGGCGCGGCCGAGCTGCACGTGTGGTCGGGAGGCTTCCACGGCTTCGACATGTACGCTCCCGCGAGCGAGCTGACCCGGGCCGCGCTCGACGCGCGGTTCTCCTGGCTGCGCCGGGTGCTGGGCCTCTGATGACCGCCGCACCGCCTCCCGTGCCGTACGACCGGGAGCTCGAACCCGGCCTGGCCGCCTTCCTCGACCTGGTCGAGCGCATCCCGCTGCGGGAGGACACGATCCTGGCGAACCGGGCGCACTTCGCCACGATCATCCCGCCCGTCGAGCAGCAGGTCGCCGGCGCGCCCGTCGCGTGGGAGGACCGTGTCATCCCCGGTCCCGCGGGTGCGCCCGAGGTGGCCGTCACGATCATCCGGCCTGTGGATGCGGCACCCGGCGCGCCCGGCGTGCTCGGCATCCACGGCGGCGGGCAGGTGCTCGGCACGCGCTTCTTCGGGACGGGCGAGCTGATCGACCTGGCCGTTCGGCACGGCGTCGTGGGCGTCGCCGTCGAGTACCGGCTCTCACCCGAGCATCCCGGGACCGCCGCGGGTGAGGACTGCTACGCCGCGCTGGTGTGGATGGCGGAGCACGCCGACGAGCTGGGCATCGATCCCGCCCGCCTCCTCGTCTCGGGCGCGAGCGCGGGCGGCGGCCTCTCCGCCGCCGTGGCGCTGATGGCGCGCGACCGCGGCGGCCCGGCTCTGGCCGGCCAGCTGCTGAACTGCCCGATGCTCGACGACCGCAACCGCACGCCGTCGAGCCGTCAGTACGACGGCATCGGCGCCTGGGACCGCAACAACAACGACACCGCGTGGAACGCCATCCTCGGCTCCGACCGCTTCACCGACCGGGTCTCGCCGTACTCGGCTCCGGCCCGCGCCGCCGATCTCTCGGGACTGCCGCCCGCGTACGTCGAGGTCGGCGCCGCCGAAGTGTTCCGGGACGAGTCGATCGACTACGCGACCCGCATCTGGGCGACGGGGGGCGAGGCCGAGCTGCACGTCTGGTCGGGCGCGTACCACGGGTTCTCCGGCTTCTCGCCGGACGCGATCGTCTCGCGCGCCGCGCTCGACGCCCGCGACAGCTGGGTGCGGCGCGTGCTGCGGCTGCCGTGAGCGGGCTGCCGGGCGTCGACGCGGGAGGGGCCTCCGCCTCCGGCGCCGGTGCGGGCGGTGCTGCCGGCCCCGCGATGAGCGTGCGGCGCAGCATCCTCGTGCTCGGCGTGCTGGAGGCGTTCGGCCCGCTGTCGATGGACCTCTACCTCCCGCAGCTCCCCCAGCTCGCCGGCAGTCTCGGCACGAGCGACGCGCTCGCTCAGGCGACGATGTCGGTCTGCATGGTCGGGCTGGGCGTGGGCCAGCTCGTCGCCGGTCCGCTCTCCGACCGGTTCGGGAGGCGCCGGCCGTTGCTGGTCGGGGTCGCGCTGTTCGCGATCCTGTCGCTGGTGTGCGCGCTCGCCCCGACCATCCAGGTGCTGCTGGTCGCTCGCCTGCTCCAGGGGCTTGCGGGGTCGGCCGGGCTCGTCATCACGATGGCGGTCGCGCGCGACATGTACAGCGGCGTCGAGCTGTCCAGGATGCTGTCGCTGCTGGCGCTCGTCAGCGCCTCCACCCCGATCATCGCGCCGGTCATCGGCGGCGCGCTCGCCCTCGTGCTCGACTGGCGCGGGATCTTCGGAGTGCTCGCCGGGATCGGCGCCGCACTGTTCATCCTCGCGCTCACCGGCCTGCGCGAGACCCTGCCGCCGGGGCTGCGGCACGGCGGCGGGCTGCGTCGGACGGCCGCCGACTTCCGGGCGCTCTCGCGCGACGGTCTCTTCCTCGTCATCGTCGTCGCCGCGGCGGCCGGTGGGGCCGCATTCTTCGGGTACCTCTCGATGTCGAGCTTCGTGCTGCAGGACGAGTTCGGCCTCAGCCCGCAGCAGTTCAGCCTGTTCTTCGCCCTCAACGCCCTGGCCAACCTGGCGGGCGCTCAGCTCAGCCGGGTGCTGGTCCGCCGCCTCGGCCCCGCGCGGCTGTACCTGATCGGGCAGGTCGCCACCGTCGCGGCCGCGCTCCTGCTGCTGGCCGGGGTGCCGCTCGGCTGGGGCGTCGCGGGCGTGCTGACGGCACTCGCCTGCTTCCTCTTCGCCTCCGGCGTCGGCGGACCGAACGGCACGGCGCTCGCTCTCAACGGGCACGGGATGCGCGCGGGCACGGCCGCCGCGGTGCTCGGCACCGTGACCTTCACCGTCGGCCCCATCGTCGGCCCGGTCGCCGCGCTCGGCGGAACGACCGCCCTGAGCATGGCACTCACCATCGCGATCGCCGCGACCATCGCCGGGGCGTGCGCGTTCTCGGCGGCGCGACCGTTGCTGGCGGTGGGGCGGTAAGGTCTGCTCGTCTTCGCTACGTCGTGCGCCGAAGCCGGAGTGAGGAGTTGAGATAGGCCGCGGCCAATCCGAGGGAGAGCACCACGGCGACGATGTACAGAGGGGCGAGCCGCTGCGCCGACGCAGCGTTGATCGCCGTCGACGCCGCCTGCAGGATCAGGAGGATCGCCAACACGAAGCCGGCCGTCGGTCGTGCTGTCATGCGCCACATCGGTCGCGTCCCGTTCGGGTCCTCGCCCTCGCCTCGGAACAGGCGGGTCCCGCACCAGACGAGGAGCACGACGACGACGGAATACACCACCACTCCGACCACCGGACTCGCCGCCAACGCCCCGACCACCGCGGCGGTCAACGCGACCACGTACCCCACGACGACGTACGTGACCTTGCCCTGAGGTGAGGTGATCCGATACTGCACGAGCTCTCCTGACCGACACGCGGAGGTAGGGAGCGAGCGCCCCGCGCTTTGATATCAGACTTTACTGCTCGAATATCCTCAGCGCTTGTCGTCCTGCGCACGCTCGTGCGCACGAGGGATCGCCTACCCCGCGTCGCGTCCCCGGCGCGCCCGGATCACCAGCAGCACGGCGCCGCCCACGACGAGCACGGCCGCGACGACGACGATGATCCACGGGACGCTCGAGCCGGTCGCGGCCAGGGTCGCCGCTCCCGGAGCGGCCGGGTTCGCAGCGGTCGCGGCGATCGCGGCGACGGTCACCGGCGCCGTGCTCGCGACGACGGCGGTGCCGGCGACGATCTGGACCGGGAAGGAGCCGGCGCGCTGCGTGTTCGCCAGGACGAAGGAGAAGGTGGCGGCGCCGTTCGCGTCGGAGGTCCCGGAGAACACGGTGGTACCGTCGAAGGTCCCGGTGAAGGCGACACCGGCGGGCAGGCCGGTCACCGACACGGGGACGGTGGCGCCGGGCAGCACGGATGCGACCGTGGACGCCGTCGTCGTCGCGGCGGGCGAGAACGACCAGGTGACGGTGACCTCGGCGATGCCCGGGTTGCCGGGGTTCGCGGTCGCGGTCAGACCGGGAGCGAGGTAGCCCGAGCCGCCGCCTCCCGGGGCCACGACGTCGATGTCGAGGTCGCCGTTGGAGACGTTGCGCATGACACCGCCCGCGCCTCCTCCGGCGTATCCGGCGCCGCCTGCGCCGCCGGTGCGGTCGAAGGCACCGATCGCGATCGTGCTGCCGATGCCGCCGGCCACGGGGAGGCCGCCCGCGGGCGACAGGCCCGCGGTGCCGGGAGCGACGCCCGTTCCGCCGGCGCCGCCGACGGTGCTGCCGCCGATGCCGTTGGCCGGAAGGGTGCCGAAGGCCGCGCCGGAGCCGCCGGGCGTGACGCCGGTCGTGGCGGGCGCGCCACCCGCGCCTCCCGCGTAGGAGGCGAACACCTGGTCGGGCAGGGTGAGGAGGCCCGCGTAGCCCGCGCCGCCGCCACCACCGGCGATGGCGAGCGTGCTGCCGGCGGCGGAGATCGAGCTGCCGCCGCCGACGCCGCCGACCGTGAAGCCAAGGACCTTTCCGGCGTACGCCGCGCCCAGGTCGATGGTCGCGCTGCCGCCGGTGCCACCGACGCCGGCGGGGTCGGGGCTGATCTGCGCGGCCACGGGCGCGCCAGCGCCTCCGGTCACGGTCGCCGACACGGACGTGACGCCGACCGGGATCCCCACGATGCCGGTGGAGGGCGTGTCGAACGTGACGGTGCAGTCCGTGATGCAGACCGGAGCGGGGGCACCGACGGCCGCGGTCGGCGCGACGGCCAGCAACGCGGCGGTCGCGACCGCTCCGAGGACGGACAGGGTGGCGGGCAGGAGGCGGCGTCGACGCACGGGGATCCTTCGGGTCGGGCGGGAGTCTGGTGACGAGAGCGGATCCCGGCGGCCCAGCGAGACGGACACGCCCGGGAGACGGCGCTCGTCGCTCAGCCTAGTGGCCCCGTGGCACGCCCTCCGGTGCTCGTTCGGAGGTCACGCCGCGCTCTCGCGCAGCCGCAGCCAGGCCGCCCGCCGCTCCGCCTGCTTGGCCGGGTCGGCGATGGGCGACGCCGTGAGCAGCCGGCGCGAGTAGGGATGCTGCGGGTCGCGGGTGATCTGCTCGCCGTCGCCGGTCTCCACGATCTCGCCGTGGTACATGACAGCCACACGGTGGCAGATGCGGCGCACGACGCCGAGATCGTGCGAGACGAAGAGATACGAGACGCCGGTGTCGCGCTGCAGCTCGATGAACAGGTCGATGATCGTGGCCTGCGTCGTGAGGTCGAGCGCGCTGACGGGCTCGTCGCAGACGATCAGGCGCGGCTTGCGCACGAGCGCCCGGGCGATCGCGATGCGCTGGCGCTGGCCGCCGGAGAACTCCTTCGGGTAGCGGTCGACGACGGCCGCCGGCAGCTTCACCCGGTCGAGCATCTCCTGCACGGTCGCGCGGGCCTCCTTGCGCCCGGCGCCCGCGGTCGTCAGCGGCTCGGCGAGGATCTCCCCGATCGTCATGGCCGGGTTCAGCGACCCGTACGGATCCTGGAACACGACCTGGATGCTCGACGCCAGCTCCCGCCGCTTCGCACCCTTCAGCCGGGTGATGTCGCGCCCGTCGAAAGCGATGGTGCCGCTCGTGACGGGGACCAGCCCGAGGATCGCCTTGCCGAGCGTCGACTTGCCCGACCCCGACTCCCCCACCAGCCCGACGCACTCGCCGGCGCCGACCTCGATCGACACCTCTTTCAGCGCCCGGAACGAACCGCGCCGCTGACCGTAGTCGACGACGACGTTCTCGGCCCGGAGCAGTGGAGTGCCGGGTACCGGAGTGGATGCGGCGGTCATGCCAGCACCGCCTTTCGCGTGTCGGAGGTGCCCGCAACGTCCTGCGCGGCATCCAGCTGGGCGCGGCTCTCGGCCCCGTCGAGGGAGGCCGCGATGAGCTCGCGGGTGTAGTCACTCGTCGGCTCGGCGAAGATCCGGTCGACGGCGCCGATCTCGACGATCGCGCCGTCGCGCATCACCACGACCCGGTCGCAGATGTCGGCGACGACGCCGAAGTTGTGGGTGACGATGACGAGCGCCATGCGGTACTCCTGCTGCAGCTCGCGCAGCAGCTCGAGCACCTCCGCCTGCACCGTCACGTCGAGCGCGGTCGTGGGCTCGTCGGCGACCAGCACCGACGGCTTGCCCGCGATGGCGCCCGCGATCAGCACCCGCTGGGCCATGCCGCCGGAGAGCTGATGCGGGTACGACTTCATGACCCGCGGCGGGTCGACGATGCCGACCTTCTCGAGCATCTGGAGCGCGCGGGCGCGGGCCTCGCTCCGGGAGAGCTTGTGCACGGTGCGCAGCGGCTCCATCAGCTGCGAGCCGATCGTGAACGACGGATCGAGGTTCGACATCGGCTCCTGCGGGATGTAGCCGACCTCGTGGCCGAGCAGCCGCTGGCGGTCGCGATGGTTCAGCCGCGTGACATCCCGGCCGCCGATCCAGATGGCGTCGGCCGTGCAGGCGCCACCGGCGGGCAGCAGGTCCAGGATGCTGAAGACCGTCTGCGACTTGCCGGAGCCGGACTCCCCCACGATGCCGAGCACCTCGCCCGGCGCGACGTCGAGGGTGATGCCGTGCACGACCTCCACCTCGCCGCCGTCGGGCTTCGCGTACGAGACGTGCAGGTTGGTGAGCTGCACCGCCGAGTCGACGGACTTGTGGGCGACGGCTCCGGTGGAGGTGGTGACCGCCGCCGGCTCGGAGCCGGGCGTCCGACGCAGGCGGCGACGACGGGCGACGGGCGTCTTCACGCTGACCACGTCGGCGAGCGTCGAGCCGAGCACCGCGAGCGCCGCGATCGTGATGCCGAGCGCGAGCGAGGGCCAGAGGAGCAGGAGGGGGCTCGTCATCATGGTGCGGAAGCCCTCGTTCATCATCGCGCCCCAGCCCGGCGTCTTGCCGCCGCCGATCCCGAGGAACTGCAGACCCGCCTGCATGCCCATCGCCAGGCCCGCGGTCAGGGCGGTCTGGATGATGACGGGCGCGTAGACCGCCTTGACGATGTGGCGCGACATGATCCGCAGATCGCCGAGACCCGAGACGCGCGCCGCATCCACGTACGGCTCATTGCGCACGGCCAGCACGGTCGAGCGGGTGAGGCGGAAGTACCCGGGCGCCATGAACACGCCGAGCGTGGCCATGAGCACGGTGAAGTCGTTGCGGGTGCCCGCGGCGACGATCAGCAGGATGATCATCCCGGGGACGGCCTGGAGGGCGTCGCTCACCCAGGTGGCCGTGCGGTCGAAGGCGCGGCCGTAGTATCCGGCCGCGAGTCCGGCGGGCACGCCGACCAGGAGCGCGACCACGATCGTGACGAACGCGCCCCAGAGGGTGGACTGGGTGCCCCAGATCAGCCGGCTCAGCACGTCCCGGCCCGAGCTGTCCCCGCCGAGCGGATGGGCCGCGCTCGGCGGCGCCTTCGTGAGGGCCAGGTCGACGAAGTTGGGGTCGTGCGGCGAGAGCGGCGGGGCGAAGACCGCGACGAGGAGCACGAGCACGAGGATCCCGAACGACACGGCGCCGGCGGGACGCTTCAGGAAGCGCACGAACGTGGAGCCGCGGCGCGGGGTGGCCGCCGCCTTCGCGGAGTCCCGCGGGTCGATGATCACTTCGGTCGCCGTCATTGCACACGCGCCTTCGGGTTGATCCAGCCGAGCACCACGTCGAGGAGGAAGTTCACGATCACCACGAAGATGACCGTGACGACCGTGATGCCGAGCAGGATGGGGATGTCGCCGTTCTGGGAGGAGCCCGAGGTGAGGGCGCCGATCCCCGGCAGGGAGAAGATCTGCTCCACCACGATCGCGCCGCCCAGCAGGCCGACGAACATCAGGGCGAGCACGGTGAGGGCGGCGGGGGCCGCGTTGCGCACGAGGTGCACGACCACGCGCGGCTGCGAGAGACCGCGGCTGCGCAGCGTGCGCACGTAGTCCTGGCTGTTGGCGGAGATGATCGCGTTGCGCAGCTGCTCGGCGATCATGACGATCGCGCCGAGCGACAGCGCGATGGCCGGGAGGGTGATCGACCGCAGCCAGCCCTCCACGCTCAGCGCCGGCTGCACGTAGCCGACGGCGGGGAACCACTTGAGGTCGACCGCGAACCAGATCACCAGCACGAGGCTCACCCAGAAGCCGGGGAGCGCGAAGAGGATGACGGACGCGGCCTTGACGACCTTGTCCAGGACGCTGCCCGGGCGCAGACCCGCCGCCACGCCGAAGACGGCGCCGAACACGGCCGAGAGCAGCGTCGCGGCCGTGACGACGGAGAGGGTGACCGGCAGCTTGAGGGCGATCTGGGCGCCGACCGGCTGGAAGTTACGCCAGGAGGTGCCGAAGTCGCCGACGGCGGCGTGGCTCGCCCAGTCCCAGAACTGCACGAGCAGCGGCCGGTCGGTGCCGATCTTGGCCGCGAGCGCCGCCTGCTGGGCGGGCGTGGCCGCGCTGCCGAGCAGGCCCGCGGTGGGGTCGCCGATCGCGAGATGGGCGAGGAAGAAGGTGCCGACGGAGACGGCGACCAGGAGGATCACGCCCGAGACGAGCCTCTTGACCGTGAATCTGATCATGTGCGGGGTTCCTGTCGATGCCGGTGGCGGTCGATGGCGGTGGTGGAGCGGAGGGGCGGAGGGGCGGGCCGCGCTGGTGGCGCGGCCCGCCCCTGCTGCTATCCCTTGACGGCGATCTGCCGCAGGGTGGGGAACATCATCCCGACGACCGGGGTCACCTGGATGCCGGAGGTGCTGACGTAGCTGTTGTTCGCCTGGTACCAGACCGAGTACCACGCCTTCTGCGTGACGAGGGTGTTGAGCGCCTCGATCTGCTTCTCCTGGTCGCTCGGGTCCGCGGTGAGCACCTTCTTCACCGCGGCCTCCACGTCGGGGAACTGGTCGACCTGCGGGGTCGGGTTGTACCACTGCGGCAGGTTGATCTGGCGCTGAACGGTGGCGACCGGGTTGGCGTCCATCGAGAGGAAGGCGACGAACATCGGGTAGGTCGGGGCGTTCTTCTGGTAGTCCATGTACTGCATGTCGTCCCAGGTGACGGTGATCCCGAGGTCCTTGAAGACCTGGTCGGCGACGGGCTGCCAGACCTGGAAGACCTGCGACATCGGCATGTGCAGCTCGAAGCCGTTCGCGTAGCCGGCTTCGGCCAGCAGCGACTTCGCCTTGCTGATGCTGGTCTTGTACATGTCGTCGAGCGAGGTCAGGTTGCCCGGCAGCCCGGCCGGGAAGACCTGGTTCGAGACCTTGCCCGCCCCGTTGCCGACCGACTTCAGGATGTTCGCGCCGTCGAACGCGTAGTTCAGCGCCTGGCGCACCTTGACGTCGCCGAGCGGCTTGAACTTCGATCCCGTGCGGTCGGTGAACTGCAGGCCGACCCAGCCGGAGACCTTCGCGGCCACGTTCCAGCTGTTCTCCGACGCCTGCTTGAGCGCGGTGTCGTCGGCGTAGTTGACGTTGATCTGGCCGGAGAGCATCGCATTGTCGCGGGCGGTCGCATCCTGGATCGGGTAGATCGCGAGCGGGTCGAACGGGAACTGCTTGGCGTCCCAGTGGTTCGCGACCTTGGTGAAGTGGTACTCGGAGCCCGCGACGCTCGAGGAGGCGAGCGTGTACGGTCCGGAGCCGACCGGCTCCTTGGCGAGGGTGCCGGCGGCGATCGCCTTGGGCGCCATCATGTAGCTGCGGCCGATCCCCATGAAGTACAGGAGGGTGTCGTCGCGCTGCGTCAGGTCGATCTCGACCGTCGTGGGGTCGACCGCGACGAACTTCTCGACGTTCTCGTAGGCCTCGCCGCTGCGCGCTCCCTGCTTGAGGTAGTCGAGGCTCTTCACGGCCGCGTCGGCGTCGAACTTCTCGCCGTCGGAGAACTTCACCCCGGTGCGGAGCGTGAGGGTGACCTTCTTGAAGTCGTCCGAGACCTTCCATGCTGTGGCGAGGGCCGGGACGGGCTTGCCGTCGCCGTCGGAGGCGATCAGCGGGTCGTAGACGGCGGACAGGTACGGTCCGTCGAAGCCGATGTCGGCCAGCGAGGGATCCCAGCTGGTGACGTCGGCGAAGTTGCCGATGTTGAGCGGTCCGCCGGCGGCGCCGGTGGTCGATTTCGTGTCGCTCCCCCCGGAGCCGCAGGCGCTCAGCGCCAATGCGGTCGCGGCGGCCAGGGCCACCGCGATCAGTGCCTTCTTCATCTTGTCTTCTCTCGGTTCGCAAGGCGGGTGTGGAACTCGAAACAGCACAGTGGAGACGGTCGTCGACCGGGGTACGGCTGACACTCCGCTGTGTCGTGGCGGTAATTCTACAGTTGTTGACAAGAAAGGCAACCAGTGGAGAAAAACAACGGGAGAAGCCTGACATGGCGCGGCCTGGAACAGGAAATCCACGCATCCCCGTTGCCGGATCGCGCACGACCCGTGGCCAGGGTGTACGGGATGATATACGATCCCACCAGGGTCTGATCGGCCCTCCTCCGACGTCGAAGGGAGCCCCGCGGTGCTCGACACCACGACCATCCAGGCCATCGCCGACGAGCTCGCGGCCGCCGAGCGCGACCGCACGACGGTGCCGCTGCTCACCGCGCGGCACCCCGACATGACGGTGGAGGACTCCTACGCCGTGCAGAAGGTGTGGGTCGAGCGCGGCCTCGCCGCCGGCCGCCGCCTGGTGGGCCGCAAGATTGGCCTCACCTCCAAGGTGATGCAGCAGGCGACCGGGATCACCGAGCCCGACTACGGCGCGATCTTCGCCGACATGGTCTACGAGACCGGCTCGGTCATCCCCTTCGACCAGTACTCGAACGTGCGCATCGAGGTCGAGCTCGCCTTCGTGCTCGGCGCGCCCCTCGAGGGCCCGAACATCACCCTCTACGACGTGCTCGACGCGACGAAGTACGTCGTGCCGGCGCTCGAGATCCTCTCCTCCCGGATCGAGATGCAGGGTCGCACGATCGTCGACACGATCTCCGACAACGCCGCGATGGGCGGCATGGTGGTCGGCGGGCGCCCCGTCCCGGTCGACGCGGTCGACCTGCGCTGGGTCGGCGCCCTGCTCTACCGCAACGAGACCATCGAGGAGTCGGGCGTGGCCGCGGCCGTGCTCGACCATCCCGCCAACGGCGTGGTCTGGCTGGCGAACAAGCTCGCCCAGCACGGCACGCGCCTGGAGGCCGGGGACATCGTGCTCGCCGGCTCCTTCACCCGCCCGATGTGGGTCGAGCGCGGCGACACCGTCCACGCCGACTACGGAACCCTGGGAGCCGTGACATGCCGATTCGTCTGACCGCCACCCCGACCTTCGCCGACCGGTTGGGGGCCGCCGACCGCGTCCAGTACGGGCAGTGGGTGTGCTCCGGCAGCCCGCTGGTCGCCGAGATCGTCGCCGGCAGCGGCACCGACATCGTCGTGATCGACGGCGAGCACTCCCCCATCGGGCTGGAGTCCGTGCTCGCCATCCTGCAGGCCGTCGCCGCCTACCCGGTCGCCCCGGTGGTGCGGGCCCCGATCGGCGACCCCGTCATCCTGAAGCAGCTGCTCGACCTCGGCGCGCAGAACATCCTCGTGCCGATGGTCGACACCGCCGACCAGGCGGCCGCGATGGTCCGCGCCGTCCGCTACCCGCCCCACGGGGTGCGCGGGGTCGGCAGCGCGCTGGCGCGGTCGTCGCGGTGGAGCCGCATCCCGGACTATCTGGCCCGCGCGAACGACCTCGTCTCGCTCACGGTCCAGATCGAGACCGCCGAAGCCGTCGCGGTCGCCGCGGACATCGCCGCGGTGGAGGGGGTGGATGCGCTCCTCGTCGGTCCCGCCGACCTCGCCGCATCCATGGGCCTGCTCGGCCAGCAGAACCACCCCGACGTGGTGGCGGCCGTCGAGTCCGTCATCGCCGCCGGCCGCGCAGCGGGCACCCCGGTCGGCGTCAACGCGTTCGACCCCGCCACCGCCGATCGCTACGCCGCGGCGGGCGCCGCCTATCTGCTCGTCGGCTCGGACGTCACGTTGCTGGCGCGTGCCTCGGAGACCCTCGCCGAACGGTTCGTGCCGGACGCCGGCTCCGACGGCACGGCTCCCGCGAGCTACTGACGTCGGCAACGGAGGAGATCCGCTCGTGGTCGGCTCGCAGCGCAGGCTCGGGAGGAGTTCCTGCGTGAAACGGCCCGCACCTCCTCCGCTGCCCGCATGTGCGCGCCGCGTCGGCAACGGAGGAGATCGCGGCCCCCGCTCCCCCGATCTCCTCCGCACCCCGCTGTCCGGCCTGGGCCGAGCCCGAATCCCCTCCCTTCCCCACACTCATCCTTGAACGACTTCCGCGGATCGTATACAATCTCGAATACGGTCTGGGCCGCATGCAGCGGCACCCACCCGCACCACCATCCCCGACGACGAGGAGAACCACCCCGTGAGCCAGCTCGCCCGCCCCGGCAAGATCATCGCGGTGCACCTGAACTACCGGTCGCGCGCCGCCCAGCGCGGGCGCACCCCGGCCCAGCCCTCGTACTTCTTCAAGCCCGCGTCCTCCGTCGCCGCGACCGGCGGCGAGCTGGAGCGCCCTGCAGGCACCGAGCTGCTCGCCTTCGAGGGCGAGATCGCGCTGATCATCGGCAGCACCGCCCGCCGGGTCTCCCCCGAGGACGGCTGGGCCGCCGTCTCCGGCGTCACCGCGGCGAACGACTTCGGCCTGTACGACCTCCGCGCGGCCGACAAGGGATCGAACGTGCGATCCAAGGGCGGCGACGGCTTCACGCCGCTCGGCCCGGATGTCATCCCGGCGGCCGGCGTCGACCCCGACGCGCTCCGCGTGCGCACCTGGCTCAACGGTGAGCTCGTGCAGGAGGGCACCACCGACGATCTGCTCTTCCCGTTCGGCCGACTCGTCGCCGACCTCTCCCAGCTGATGACGCTGGAGCCGGGCGACGTCATCCTCACCGGCACCCCCGCCGGCTCGTCGGTCACGCAGCCCGGCGACACCGTCGAGGTGGAGGTGGATGCGCCGAACGCTCCGGGAGCCCCGACCAGCGGCCGACTCGTCACCCGGATCACCGAGGGCCGCGTCCCGTTCGGCGACTTCGGCACCAAGCCCAGCGTCGACGACCACCAGCGCGCGGAGGCGTGGGGCACGCCCCCGACGCCGGCTGAACCGCCGTTCGTGCTGACCGACGACCTGCGCGCCGCGCTCGCGAGCGTCGCGACCGCGACCCTCAGCTCCCAGCTGCGCAAGCGCGGCCTGAACAACGTCTCCATCGACGGCCTGGCCTCGACCCGGCCCGACGCCCGGCTGGTGGGCACGGCGAAGACGCTCCGCTACATCCCGAACCGCGAGGACCTCTTCGCGAGCCACGGCGGCGGCTACAACGCCCAGAAGCGCGCCTTCGACGCGGTCGGCTCGGGCGAGGTGCTCGTCATCGAGGCCCGCGGCGAGCGTGGCAGCGGGACCGTCGGCGACGTGCTGGCCCTGCGCGCCCAGGTGAACGGCGCGGCCGGCATCGTCACCGACGGCGGCGTGCGCGATCTCGCGGTGGTCGCCGCCCTCGACATCCCGACCTATCACGGCGGCCCGCACCCGGCCGTCCTCGGCCGCAAGCACGTGCCGTGGGAGGCCGACGTCACGATCGCCTGCGGCGGCGCGGCCGTGCAGCCGGGCGACGTGATCGTGGGCGACGCGGACGGCCTGATCGTCATCCCTCCCGCGCTCGTGGCCGAGGTCGTCGCCGACGCGATCGAGCAGGAGCGCGAGGAGGAGTACATCGCCGAGCAGGTCGCGGCCGGGCACCCGGCGGACGGCCTGTTCCCGATGAACGCGGAGTGGAAGGAACGGTACCGCGCATGGCTGACGCAGCGGTGAGGCCCGCAGCCACAGCGCCGAGCAAGTCGCAGCTCGCCTACGAGTTCCTCCGCGCGCGCATCGACGACGGCCGCTACGTCTCCGGCTTCCGGCTCGTGCTCGGGCAGATCGCCGGCGAGCTCGACATCAGCGTCGTCCCCGTGCGCGAGGCGATCCGGCGGCTGGAGGCGGAGGGCCTCGTCACGTTCGAGAAGAACGTCGGCGCCCAGGTCGCCCTGCTGCAGGACACCGAGTACGCCTACACGATGCAGACTCTCGCGCTCGTGGAGGGGGCGGCGACCCAGCTCTCCGCTCCGCTGCTCACGGCCGACCACATCGAGCGGGCGCGCGCGGTCAACGCCGAGATGATCGCCAGCCTCGACCACTTCGTCCCGCACCGCTTCACCCAGCTCAACCAGAGCTTCCACTCGGTGCTGTTCGAGGAGTGCCCCAACCCGCACATCCTCGACCTGGTGCACCGCGGCTGGAACCGCCTGACCGTGCTGCGCGACTCCACCTTCGGCTTCGTGCCCGGCCGCGCCCGCGAGTCGGTGGACGAGCACGAGCAGATCCTGACCCTGATCGAGAGCGGCGCCGACCCGCTCGAGATCGAGCTCGCCGCCCGGCGCCACCGCCTGGCGACCCTGGACGCCTTCCAGGCGTACCAGAGCGAGCACAAGCACACCCACTGACCACCCCACCCTGAAGGAGAGCACGCGCATGGCGCAGCACTACGTCCCCGAGAACCTTCCCGGGAAGATCCAGCACTTCATCGACGGACAGTTCGTCGACAGCGTCTCGGGAAAGACGTTCGACGTGCTCGACCCGGTGTCCAACGAGACCTACGTCACCGCCGCCGCGGGTCAGAAGGAGGACATCGACCTCGCCGTCGCCGCCGCCCGCCGCGCGTTCACCGACGGCCCCTGGCCGCGCATGAAGCCCCGCGAGCGCGCCCGCGTGCTGAACCGCATCTCCGACGCCGTGGAGGCGCAGGATGCGCGGCTCGCCGAGCTCGAGACCTTCGACACCGGCCTCCCGATCACCCAGGCCCTCGGCCAGGCGCGGCGCGCGGCCGAGAACTTCCGCTTCTTCGCCGACCTGATCGTGGCCCAGCGCGACGACGCGTACAAGGTGCCGGGCAGCCAGCTCAACTACGTGAACCGCAAGCCGATCGGCGTCGCCGGGCTCATCACGCCGTGGAACACGCCCTTCATGCTGGAGAGCTGGAAGCTCGCGCCGGCGCTCGCGACCGGCAACACCGTCGTGCTCAAGCCCGCCGAGTTCACCCCGCTGTCGGCGAGCCTGTGGGCCGAGATCTTCCGCGACGCCGGCCTGCCCGACGGCGTGTTCAACCTGGTCAACGGCCTCGGCGAGGAGGCAGGCGACGCCCTGGTGAAGCACCCGGACGTGCCGCTCATCTCGTTCACCGGCGAGAGCCGCACCGGCCAGCTCATCTTCGGCAACGCCGCCCCCTTCCTCAAGGGCCTCTCGATGGAGCTGGGCGGCAAGTCCCCCGCCGTCGTGTTCGCCGACGCCGATCTGGACGCCGCCATCGATTCCACCCTGTTCGGCGTCTTCTCGCTGAACGGCGAGCGCTGCACCGCCGGCTCCCGCATCCTCGTCGAGCGCGCCGTGTACGACGAATTCTGCGAGCGCTACGCCGCCCGCGCGAAGAACATCGTCGTCGGCGACCCGCACGACCCGAAGACCGAGGTCGGCGCGCTCGTGCACCCCGAGCACTACGACAAGGTGATGAGCTACGTCGAGCTCGGCAAGCAGGAGGGCCGGCTCCTCGCCGGCGGCGGCCGCCCGGAGGGCCTCGACCACGGCAACTACGTCGCCCCGACCGTGTTCGCCGACGTGAAGCCGGACGCCCGCATCTTCCAGGAGGAGATCTTCGGCCCCGTCGTCGCCATCACCCCGTTCGACTCCGACAAGGAGGCACTGGAGCTCGCCAACGGCGTGCGCTACGGCCTCGCCGCCTACATCTGGACCAACGACCTCGAGCGCGCGCACACCTTCTCGCAGAACGTGGAGGCCGGGATGGTGTGGCTCAACTCGCACAACGTCCGCGACCTGCGCACCCCGTTCGGCGGCGTGAAGGCCTCCGGGCTCGGCCACGAGGGCGGCTACCGCTCCATCGACTTCTACACCGACCAGCAGGCCGTCCACATCACGCTCGGCCCGGTGCAGACGCCCACGTTCGGCGCCCACTGACCCACGCATCCACTCGACGAAGAGAAAGAACCACCATGAGCAGCCCCATCCCCGCTCCCGCGAACCGCATCCCGACCCCGCAGGCCGCCCCGCCGGACATCCTGCGCTGCGCCTACATGGAGCTGGTCGTCACCGACCTGCAGGCCAGCCGCGACTTCTACGTCGACGTGCTCGACCTGGTCGTGACGGAGGAGGACGAGAACGCCGTCTACCTGCGCAGCTTCGAGGAGTTCATCCACCACAACCTCGTGCTGCGCAAGGGCCCGGTCGCCGCCGTCGCCGCCTTCTCGTACCGCGTGCGCACCCCGGAGGACCTGGACCGCGCCGTCGCGTTCTACTCCGAGCTCGGCTGCCGCATCGAGCGCCGGTCCGAGGGCTTCACGAAGGGCATCGGCGACAGCGTGCGCGTGGAGGACCCGCTCGGCTTCCCCTACGAGTTCTTCTACGACGTGCAGCACGTCGAGCGGCTCGCCTGGCGCTACGACCTCTACACGCCCGGCGCGCTCGTCCGCCTCGACCACTTCAACCAGGTCACCCCGGACGTCCCCCGCGCCGTCGCGTACATGGAGGACCTCGGCTTCCGCGTGACCGAGGACATCCAGGACGAGGAGGGCACCACGTACGCCGCGTGGATGCGCCGCAAGCCGACCGTGCACGACACCGCCATGACCGGCGGCGACGGCCCGCGCATGCACCACGTCGCGTTCGCCACGCACGAGAAGCACAACATCATCGCCATCTGCGACAAGCTCGGCGCCCTGCGCCTCTCGGACCGCATCGAGCGCGGCCCCGGCCGCCACGGCGTCTCGAACGCCTTCTACCTCTACCTGCGCGACCCCGACGGCCACCGCGTCGAGATCTACACCCAGGACTACTACACCGGCGATCCCGACAACCCGGTCGTCACCTGGGACGTGCACGACAACCAGCGCCGCGACTGGTGGGGCAACCCCGTCGTGCCCTCCTGGTACACGGAGGCCTCCCTGGTGCTCGACCTCGACGGCAATCCCCAGCCGCTCGTCACCCGCACCGACGACTCCGAGATGGAGGTCACCATCGGCGCCGACGGCTTCTCGTACACCCGCGCGGGCGACGAGGAGAAGGGCTTCAAGCTCGGCGCGCAGGTCTAGCTCGGCCTCCCACCGCTCGACCCCGGAACTCCGGAGTTCCCGCCCCTGACGGCGCGGACCTCCGGAGTTCCGGCGTTTCGGGCGGCGCGTCGGACCAGATCGCCGTATCTCCGGATATCCGGTTCTCCGGAGTCAGCCGCAGGAGCTCTGCCCCATCACGGAGAAGCCGCCCGTCTCGATGCGGTCGAAGAGCTCGATGACGATGCGGCGGAGTGCCTCATCCGACCGCTGGTACGCCTCGGACTGCCCGGCCGACGCCTGCTCCGGTGTGAACGGAGGCAGCTCGCTCGGGGCGGAGATGACCGTCCCCCAGTCGGTCGTCCGGAGCGCCTCCGTGGCGAGCCCGGCCGCCGCGCCGCCGTCATCGACGACGCCGTCCGGAGCCGCGGCCAGCTGGAGGGTGCAGGTCACCGCCGTCCCGTCCGAGAGGACGAACGTGTGCGTGACGAGCACATCGGGATCGACCAGGTCGACCCTCCCCTGCGAGGGATCGGCCTCCCCCTCCACCTCCGGCGGCGGTTCCGGCGCCTGCGACGGCACGAACGGCAGCGGCGCACCCGGCTGGCGGAACCCGGGCGGTCCGTAGGGCGACCAGAACTGCGGCCGGTCCTGCGCCGGCGCGCACCCGGCGAGCGCCGCGACGACGGTCCCCGCGAGCGCGGCGCCCGCGAGCAGTCGGGCGCGACCGCGTCGTCGTCCCGTCATCCCTCCCCCGTCCCCCGGCGGTCGCATCCCGGCGGCGACTACCCGAACTCGACCTCGGCGGCGCGCTCGACCGCGAACTGCTGGTCGGGGTAGCGCAGGCCGGAGAAGTAGCGGTTGGTGTGGGCGACGATCTGCCGACCCGCGATCTCGACGTCGTCCCATTCGGCGTCGGTCGTGGTGTGGGCGTCCTCGACCAACGTGACGTCGTAGCCGCGCACGGCCGCGCTCTGCGTGGTGGTGCGGATGCAGTAGTCGCTCTGCGCGCCGGCGACGACCAGGCGGGCGGCGTCGAGACCCTCGAGCACCTCGTCGAGGTCGGTGTCGGCGAAGGCGTCGCGGTAGCGCTTGTGCACGACGGTCTCGCCATCGACCGGGTCGAGCCCGTCGGCGAACGCCCATTCGTCGCTGCCGGCGGGCAGATCGTCGGCCTCGTGCTGCACCCAGACCACCGGAGTGCCCGCCGCGCGGGCGCGGTCGACGAGACCCGCGGCGCGGGAGACGACGCCGTCGGCGTCCCAGCAGCCGGGCAGCACCCCCTTCTGCAGGTCGATGACGAGCAGGACGGTCGGGATGGATGCGCTCACCCGACCATCCTGCCAGCCTGCGCCGCCGCACCGCCCGCGGCGCGGACCCTACTTGTTGAAGGAGGTGATCGTGTTGAGCGCCAGGACGATGATGAGGCCGTTGAAGAAGAAGCTCAGCACCGAGTGCCAGAGCACGGTCCAGCGCAGGCGGGTGGTCAGCACCTCCACGTCCGACGCGGCGAAGGAGGTGCCGAGCGTGTACGCGAAGTACACGAACTCCACGAACCGGGGATGCTCTGTCGCCGGGAAGCGCAGGATGGGCACGTCGCTGGAGTAGTACCGCTGGTAGTAGATCTGCGAGAAGCCCCAGTGCAGGAACCCCCACGCGAGCAGCATCGACCAGACGCCCACGATGTCGGTGATCGACCCGACCTCCGGATCGTTGTGGAGGCCGAGCACCTGGATCGCCGCCGTGAAGCCGATGAGGCTGGCGAGGATGGTCGCCGTCATCGACACGAGCCGGGCGATCCGCCCCACCTCGAACCGGGAGGGACGGTCGCCCTCGACCGGCGGGCGCCGCGCGGCCCGGCCGAGCACGATCAGCACGACGATCTCGTACAGGGTGCCGATGGTGCACCAGACGGCGAGCAGCAGGAGGGTGGAGTCGTCGTCCTCGGCGAGCAGCACGAGCCAGACGCCCACGACGATCATCGCGAGCTGCACGAGCAGGCTCAGGGTGAACCCGATCACGATGGGCGCACGCCGCGCGCTGACGGGAGCCGACATACCTGGATGCTAGTGCCCGCCCGACGAGGATCCGGGCAAGGATGGACCCATGCCTCCCTCCGCCGCCGCCTCCGAGCCGTTGCGCGTGGTCGCGGCCGTGATCGCCGACGGCTCGCGCGTGCTGGCCTGCCGTCGCGGGCCGGGGAAGGATGCTGCGGGCCGCTGGGAGTTCCCGGGCGGCAAGGTGGAGGCGGGCGAGACGCCCGAGGAGGCGCTGGAGCGGGAGATCCGGGAGGAGCTCGGCGTGCCCATCCGGGTCGGCGCCCTGCTCGACCGCACGACCACGATCGTCGGCACGCGCGCGATCGACCTCGCCTGCTACGCCGCGGCCCTTACGGGCGCGGTGCCGGAGAGCAGCACCGACCACGACCTCCTGCGCTGGGTCGAGCCCGGCGACCTCGACGCGCTGGACTGGGCGGACGCCGACCGGCCAGTGCTGCGGGTACTCGGCGCCTCCTGACACGTCCTGCGTCTCCACTCTGTGCACACCGCACAGAAACATCCCAACTTCGTGCAGATCGCACATTCCGCGTTGTCGGTGGCCGGTTTACGGTGTTCGAAACCCCCACACCCGTCCCCGTCAGAAGGACTCCCCTCATGGCACGCACAGCTCCTGCCGACGACTTCGCCCTCTCCCGTGTGACCCCCGACGCGCGCAAACCGTGGTTCGGGATCGCGGTGCAGCGGTTCGGCCAGGTCTCGGCCCTCTCGCAGTTCCTGCTCGGGGCCACCCTGGGCTACAGCATGACCTTCGGCGAGGCCGCCCTCGCTCTGCTCCTCGGCTCGGTCATCCTCGAGATCATCATGTGCATCGTCGGCATCATCGGGCAGAAGGAGGGGCTCAACACGGCGCTCCTGGCCCGGTGGACCGGCTTCGGCGAGGTCGGCGCCGCCCTGGTGGGCCTCGCGATCGGCATCAGCCTGATCGGCTGGTTCGGCATCCAGTCGGCGATCTCGGCGCAGTCGCTCGACGCGCTGATGCCGGGCGTGCTGCCGATCTGGGTCTGGAGCCTGCTGTTCGGCCTGGCCGTGACCGCGATCGTGGCCTACGGCTTCGTCGGGATGCAGTGGCTGGCCAACATCACCGTCCCCCTCTTCCTCATCCTCGTCGGCTGGTCCGTGATCAGCGAGCTGAGCAAGCACTCGCTCGGCGACCTCCTCACCTCCCCGGCTCCCGGCCCGACGATGTCGGTCTGGGCGGGCACCGGCATCGTGGCGGGCGGCCTCATCGTCGGCGCGATCATCACCGCCGACATGACGCGCTTCAACCGCAGCAAGGCCGACGTCGTCAAGCAGACCGTGGTGGGCGTGACCCTCGGCGAGTTCGTCATCGGCCTGGCGGGCGTGCTGCTCGCCCACGCGGCGGCCACCGGCGACATCGTCGCGATCGTCACCTCCTCGATCGGCTTCGTCGGCCTCATCATCGTCATCACCGGCACGCTGAAGATCAACGACTGGAACCTGTACTCGTCGACCCTCGGCCTGGTGAACTTCATCTCCACCGCGTTCGCGAAGAACCTCAACCGCGTCACCACGACGATCGTGCTCGGCATCGTCGGCTCGGTGCTCGCGGCGGCGGGCATCCTGTCGCAGTTCACCGGCTTCCTCACGATCCTCGGCGTCGCGTTCCCGCCGATCGCCGGCATCATCGTCGCGGAGTACTTCTTCGTGCGGCGCTGGCGCGGCGACCTGGAGGCCACCCGCGCCGCTGGCCGGCTGCCCGAGTTCGCGCCGCGCGTCGTCCCGGCCACCCTCGTGGTGTGGCTCGCGTCGTCCCTGTTCGGCTACTTCTTCACCTGGGGCATCCCGGCCCTCTGGTCGCTCTTCCTCTCGATCATCCTGTACACGATCGCGGGCAAGCTCGGCTGGGTGCGCGGCGTCGGCCGGGCCCGGACCATCCAAGACGCCCCGGAGGCCGCCGACGGCACCGCCGCGGGCAGCACGCCGGGCTCGGAGGCCGTCGCCTCCAACTGACCAGCTCGACCCGTCTCCACCAGCCCCACCCCGCCGTCACCGCGGCAGAAAGCGAAACACCATGCATATCGGCATCGACGTCGGCGGAACGAACACCGACGCAGTGCTCATGGACGGCCGGACCCCTCTCGCCGGCGTCAAGAACTCGACCAGCCCGGACGTGACCGCCGGCATCATCAGCGCCATCGAGGCGCTGCGCGAGGCGCGCTCGTTCAAGGGCTCCGAGATCCACGCGGTGATGATCGGCACGACGCACTTCATCAACGCGCTCGTGCAAGCGAAGCGGCTCGCGCCGACGGCCGCTCTGCGGCTGGGCCTCCCGGCGACCAAGGCGCTCCCGCCACTGGTGGACTGGCCGGAGGCGCTGATCGAGGCGATCGACGCCCGCAGCTACCTCGCGCACGGCGGCTACGAGTTCGACGGACGCCCGATCTCCCCGCTGGATGTCGCAGAGCTCAAGGGCATCGCCGCCGACATGGCCGCCCACGGCGTCCGGTCGGTCGCGATCTCCTCGGTCTTCTCGCCGGTCAACCACGACGTCGAGACCCGCGCCGCCGCCATCCTGGCCGACGAGCTCGGCGACGACGTCGCCATCTCGCTGTCGCACGAGATCGGCCGGATCGGCCTGCTCGAGCGCGAGAACGCCACGATCATCAACGCGGCGCTGCGCGAGCTGGCGAGCGAGATCGTCGACGGTCTGACCTCGGCGGTACGCGCCCAGGGCATCGAGGCGCCGATCTTCCTCAGCCAGAACGACGGGACGCTGATGGACGAGGACTACGTGCGCCTCTACCCCGTCGCCACGTTCGCCTCCGGCCCGACCAACTCGATGCGCGGCGCCGCCCTCACCAGCGGGCTCGAGACCTGCGCCGTCGTCGACATCGGCGGCACCACGGCCGACATCGGCCTGCTGGTCAACGGGTTCCCGCGCGAGACGGCGAACGAGGTCAAGGTGGCGGGCGTCCGCACCAACTTCCGGATGCCGGACGTGCTCTCGCTCGGCATCGGCGGCGGCTCCATCGTCGACACCGAGACCGCCGAGGTGGGCCCGGAGTCGGTCGGCTACCGGCTGACGACCGAGGCGCTGGTGTTCGGCGGCTCGACCCTCACCGCGACGGACATCGCCGTCGCCGCCGGGCGCGCGCAGGTCGGCGACCCCGCGAAGGTCGCGCACCTCGACCCCGCCTTCGTGCAGCGCGTGCTCGACCGGATCGCCGAGCGCGTCGCCGAGGCCGTCGACCGGATGCGCACCTCCCCCGATCCCATCCCCGTCGTCGCCGTCGGCGGCGGGTCCATCCTCCTGCCGGACGAGCTGCCGATCTTCGGCGCCGTGCACCGGCCGGAGAACTACGCCGTCGCGAACGCGATCGGCGCCTCCATCGCACAGGTCGGGGGCGAGATCGACAAGGTGTACGCCGTCGAGCCCGGCCGTCGCGACGAGGCCATCGCCGCCGTTCGGGCGGAGGCGGTGGACAAGGCGATCGCGGCCGGCGCCTCCCCCTCGTCGGTCGCGATCGTCGATTTCGACGAGGTCCCCATCCCCTACCTGCCCGGCAACGCCACGCGCATCCGCGTGAAGGCCGTCGGCGATCTGGCGATGGAGGTGCGGGTATGAGCTGGACGCTCACCGCCGACGCGATCGGCGACCTCTCCCGCGGCGCCACGGTGCTGGGCACGGGCGGTGGAGGCGACCCCTACATCGACTCGCTGCTGGCGAAGCAGGCGCTCGCCGAGCACGGACCCGTCACCGTCGTCGGGCTCGACGAGGTGCCGGACGACGCGCTGGTGCTCACCGTCGCGATGATGGGCGCGCCGACGGTCATGGTCGAGAAGCTGCCCAGCCTCGACGAGGTCATCGCTCCGGTCGCCGCGCTCGGCACCTACCTCGGCCGCCCGGTCACGCACGTGGCGTGCGCCGAGGTCGGCGGCGTGAACTCCACCATCCCGGTCGCCGCCGCTGCTGCTCTCGGGCTCCCCCTCATCGACGCGGACGGCATGGGCCGCGCGTTCCCCGAGCTGCAGATGGTGCTCCCGACGCTGTACGGCGTCACCGCCTCCCCGCTCGCGTTCGCCGACGAGAAGGGCAACGTCGGCGTGCTGCAGACCGTCGACAACAACTGGACGGAGCGCATCGCGCGCGTGGCCTGCGTCGAGATGGGCTGCTCGATCATGATCTCGGGCTTCCCGATGACCGGCACGGTCGCCCGCGAGGCGCTCGTCCCCGGCTCCCTCGCGCATTGCGTCGCCATCGGATCCGGCATCGCGGAGGCGCGCACCGCCAAGGCCGACCCGGTCGCGGCGACCGTCGCGCTGCTCGGCGGCCGCGAGTTCTTCGGCGGCAAGGTCGTGGACGTCGAGCGCGGCACGACGGCCGGCTTCGCCCGCGGGCGCGCCCGCATCGAGGGCACGGCGACGGGCTCGGCGGCCGACTCGACCCTCGCGCTGTCGTTCCAGAACGAGCACCTGATCGCCCAGGCGGGCGACGAGGTCTTCGTGACGACCCCCGACCTGATCATCGTGCTCGACGCCGAGAGCGGCGAGCCGATCACGACGGAAGCCCTCCGCTACGGCCAGCGCGTCCGCGTGATCGCCGCGCCCAGCGACCCGCGCTGGCACAGCGCCGAGGCGCTGGCGATGGTCGGCCCCGGCTACTTCGGCTACGACCTCCCCTCGCATCGCTTCGACGGCACGGCCGAGCGCACCCTCGAGGAGGCCGCCGCATGAGCTGGACCCTGACCGCCGCGGACCTCCCCGACCTCGCCCGCGGCGCCACCCTGCTCGGCACGGGAGGCGGCGGCGACCCCTACATCGGGCAGATGCTCGTCGCGCGCGTGCTGGATCAGAAGGGTCCCGGCGAGCGCGGCATCACCATCCTCGATCCGGACGAGCTCGACGACGACCTGTTCGTCATCCCCACGGCCCAGATGGGCGCACCGACCGTGATGATCGAGAAGATCCCCGCGGGCACCGAGCCGACCTTGGCGCTGCGCACGCTGGAGGCGCACCTCGGCCGCACCGCCGACGCCACGATGCCGATCGAGTGCGGCGGCATCAACTCGATGATCCCCCTCATCGTCGCGGCCGAGACCGGCCTGCCGGTGGTGGACGCGGACGGCATGGGCCGCGCCTTCCCGGAGCTCTCGATGGAGACGTTCGCGGTCTACGGCGTGCACGGCTCCCCCCTGGCCCTCGCGGGCGAGCGCGGCGAGACCGTCGTGATCGACACCGGCGACGACGACCGGCAGATGGAGTGGCTCGCGCGCGGCGTGACCATCCGTCTCGGCGGCGTCGGGCACATCGCCGAGTACGCGATGACCGGCGCGGACGTGAAGCGCACGGCCGTCCCCCGCACGCTCTCGATGGCGCTCGCGCTGGGAAGGGCGATCCGGGAGGCGCGGGAGCAGCACCGCTCGCCGTTCGAGGCGATCGCGCAGACCCTGTCCACGACCCTCTACTCGGAGGTGCGCGAGCTCTTCTCCGGCAAGGTGACGGATGTGGAGCGGCGCACGACCGAGGGCTTCGCCAAGGGCCGCGCCACGATCTCGTCGCTGGATGCGGGCGCCTCCGAGACGCTGGAGATCCGCTTCCAGAACGAGAACCTCATCGCCCTGCGCGACGGCGAGCTCGTCGCGATCGTGCCCGACCTCATCTGCGTCACCGACATCGAGTCGGGCGAGCCGATCACGACCGAGGGCCTGCGCTACGGCCAGCGGGTGCGCGTGCTCGGAATCTCCACGCCGGAGATGATGCGCACGCCCGAGGCGCTCGCGGCATTCGGTCCGCGCGCGTTCGGGCTGACCGAGGAGTTCGTCCCGGTCGAGACCTCGGCGCTGGTCTGAGCAGCACCACGGCTCGCGGGCGCTCGCGCAGGCGGGCGCCCGCACCGCCTACCCTGGAGGGCATGAGAACCCTCGGGCCGGAGCGCCTGCCCGCGCTCGCCAGGGGGTTCTCGCTGCTCGGCTCGGGCGGAGGCGGCGGCACGACGATGCTCGAGCTGATGGTGCAGGACGCGCCCGCCTGGCCGATCACCCCGCGCACCCCCGCCGAGTTCGATCCCGCGACCCCGTGCGTGGCGGTGGCGTTCGCCGGCTCCACGTACCTGCTCGCCGAGCGCCTCCCGGGCGCCGATGTCTTCGCTCCCCTGGTCGCCGCCGCGGAGCGCTGGACCGGAGTCCGCGCCGCCGCCGTGTGCGCCCTCGAAGGCGCCGGGATGAACGGGCTGACCCCGCTGCTGCTGGCCGACCGGCTCCCCCTGGTCGACGCCGATCTGATGGGCCGCGCCCTCCCCCGTCTGGACCAGGTCTCGCTGCTGGTCGACGCCCTCCCCGGCGTCGTCGCGGTGTGCGACACGGGAGGCGGGGTCGTGGTGATCGACACGCAGCGCCCCGCCGACGTCGAGAGCCAGGTGCGCTCCGCCATCGTGCAGGCCGGTGGAGGCGGCGCGGTGCTCGTCGCGGGCTTCACCGTCGGCGACCTGGCCGAGCACGCCGTCCTGGGGACGTTCGAGCGGGCGCTCGCCCTCGGCGACGCCGCCGCCGACCGCTCCCTCTCTCCGCACGAGCTGGCTGCGGCGACGGGAGGCCGGCTGCTCGGCTCGGGACGGGTGAGCGCCGTCGTGCCGCTGCCGGACGACCCGTACGTCAGCGCCATCCAGCTCGACGGCGACGACGGTGCGCTGCTGCGGCTCGTCGCGCGCTCCGAGCTGCTGGCCGTGGTGCGCGACGGCGAGACCACGGCCGCGAGCCCCGAGATCATCGTGGCCCTCGACTCCATCTCCCGCGACATCCTGCAGGTGGACGGCGTCACACTGGCGCGACACGTGACGGTGCTCGCCCTCCCGGCTCCCGAGTGGTGGACGGCGTCGCCCGATCGCCTGCGCCACGTGACGCCCGCCGGTTTCGGTCTGACCGGTCTGGAGGTGGCCGCGTGAACGACCAGCTCGACCTCGCCGCGCTCTTCGCGCATCCCGCGAACGGCGGACTGCGCCCGATCGCCGCCGCCGATCCCTCCGTCGTGTGGCGGGAGCTGGTCGTCGCGTCGACCGAGTCCGAACTCGCTGCGGACGGAGGAGGCGCCCTCGCCGTGCTCACCGTCGCCCCTCCCGCGACGCCGTGGCAGCAGGACGCCCTCGTGCGCCGCGTGCGCGACCACGGCTACCGCGGGCTGGCGCTGCCCGGCGCGGAGGCGTTCGGCCCCGGCACCCGTTCGCTCGCAGAACGCCTCGGCCTCGCCCTGCTCGACGCCGCGGAGCCGATGGCGCTCGCTCGTGCGGGCTGGGAGCTGCTGGAGGGCCGGGACGCGCTCACCCTCGGCTACGTGCGCCGGGTCGCGCAGTCCATCGAGTACCACGCCGACAACCTCGCCGATCTGCTGCGCCACCTCTCGGCGAGCGTCGGGCACGGCGTCGCCCTGATCGACAGCGAAGGCGTGCTCCTGGAGGCCGGCGAGACCCTGCCCGCGACGGTCCACGCCGCGATCGACTTCGCGCCCTGGGTCGACACCGTCTCGCTGCCCGAGGGCGCTGCGGCATCCGTGCGCGTGGACTCCCCGAGCCGTGCCGGACTGCGGCTGGCCGTCTTCGGGGGCGGGCTCGGACAGCAGCAGCTCAGCGCCCTGGCGGTCGCCGCCGAGGTGGCCATGCCCGCGGTCGCGGCGCGCATCCTCATCGACGAGGTCGCCGACGTCAACGACGCATCCGTGTCGTCCGGCCTGCTGCGCGACTTCCTGGAGCTGCGCGACAGCCGCGACGCGGAGCTCGAGCAGCGGATGGTCGAGCGCGGCTGGCGCACCAGCGGCTACCACCTCGGGTTCCGCCTGATCGGCCGCTCGCGCGTCGACACCCTCCAGCTGCTCCGCTTCGTCACCCGCGAGCTGACCGCGCTGCCGGTCGACTCCCACGCGGCGACGAGCGGGCGCGGGGTGAGCGGCTGGCTCAGCTTCACCGCGCCTCCCGCGCCGAGCCGGGTGGAGGAGAACGTGCGCGCCCTGCACGCCCTGCACACGGCCGCCCGCCGCGTGTTCAACGTCGCGACCGGCGTCGGCACGCTGGAGAGCGGGTCGGCCGGACTGGTCGCGACCATCGACGGTGCCGCGGACGCCGCGCGCATCGCCGCCGACCGCTCCGCGACCGGCCACTTCGTGCGCATCGACGCGCTCGGCCTGGAGCAGCTCCTGCTCTCCTGGACCGAGAGCGACACCTTCGTGCCGGCCGCGGAGTCCCTGCTCGCGCCGCTGATCGCCCGCGGGCCCGAGCTGATCGAGACGCTCACGGCCTACCTCGACCACGAGTCCGGCATCGCCGCGACCGCCGACGCCCTCGGCCTCCACCGCAACACCGTCTCCACCCGGGTCGCCCGCGCACAGGAGCTGCTCGGACTCGACCTCGGCGACCCGGAGACCCGCCTCGCCGTCCACCTCGCCTGCCGCGCCGTGCGGCGCTGACTCCGGGAGCCCCATGAGAGCACTGCTGTACGACACGTTCGCCGGACCGGTCCGGGTGGCGGAGGTCGCCGATCCCGTCGCCCCGGACGGCGGTGCGATCGTGCGCGTCGCGGCGTCCGGTCTCTGCCGCAGCGACTGGCACGCCTGGGCGGGGCACGACGACACCGTCCACCTGCCGCAGGTGCCCGGGCACGAGTTCGCCGGTGTGGTGGAGTCCGTCGGCGCGGGCGTGGAGCGGTGGCGGCCGGGTGACCGGGTGACGGCGCCGTTCGTCAACGGCTGCGGGCGGTGCGAGTGGTGCCGCAGCGGTCAGGCGCAGGTGTGCCCCGACCAGACGCAGCCCGGCTTCACGCACTGGGGCTCGCACGCCGAGCTGGTGGCGGTGCGTGCTGCCGACCTCAACCTGGTCGCCCTCCCGGACGACATCGACGACGCCGCGGCGGCGAGTCTCGGCTGCCGGTTCGCGACGGCCTACCGGGCCGTCACGGCGCGGGCGCGCATCCAGCCCGGCGAGTGGATCGCCGTCTATGGCGCGGGCGGCGTCGGGCTCAGCGCCGTGATGATCGCCGCCGCCCTGGGTGCGCGGCCGATCGCCGTGGACCGTTCACCGGCCGCACTCGAGCTGGCCAGGAGATTCGGCGCCGAGCACACCCTTGAGGCAGGCGACGGGGCTCCCGCGGCGATCGCCGAGCTCACGGGAGGCGGAGCGCACGTCTCCGTCGACGCCGTGGGCTCGCCCGCGACGGCCGGGGCGGCCCTCCACTCGCTGCGCCGGCGCGGACGGCACGTGCAGATCGGGCTGCTGCCCGGCGGCGGACCGGTGCTGCCCCTGGACCGCGTGATCGGCTGGGAGCTCGACGTGCTGGGCAGCCACGGGATGGCCGCCGCCGACTACGCCGGAATGCTCGACCTCGTCGCCTCCGGCGCGGTGTCGCCCGAGTCGCTGGTCGGCTCGCGCGTCGGCCTCGCGGAGGCCGCGCTGCTGCTGCCCGCGGCCGCCTCCGCCCCGCCCGTCGGCATCGCCGTGCTCGACCCAACTCGCGACTGACCCCGCGCCCCTCCCGCTCCCTCCCCCGCGGGCCGCCGAGTGGTCACAAAATCACGCTGTGACCGGACACAACCCGTACTTTTCGACCACTCGGCGGAGGGATGGGTCGAGGGATGGGGCGGGGACGGGCAGGATGGGGGGATGCTGCTCTCCGATCTGCCCGCCGCACCCGACACGCAGGCCGCGCGCGCCGCCCGCGAGCTCGCCGCCGCCTACCACTCCCCCGCGCTGCTCAACCACGTCGTGCGGTCGTGGCTGTGGGCGGAGGCGTTCGCGCAGCTGGAAGGGCGCGACGGCATCGACCACGAGCTCCTCTACGTCTCGGCCCTGCTCCACGACATCGGCATCGTGCCGGAGTTCGACAACGTCGCGCTCTCGTACGAGGACGCCGGCGGCCACGTCGCCGTCGCGCTCACGGCCGGCGCGGGCTGGGAGCCAGGCCGTCGCACCCGCGCGCACGAGGTGATCGTGCGGCACAACTGGCCCGCGGTCGACCCCGCGGTCGACGAGGAGGGCTACCTGCTCGAGACCGCCACGGGGCTCGACATCTCGGGTGCGCGGGCCGACGACCTCCCGCTCGACCTGCGCCGGGAGGTCGTGGCCGCCTACCCGAGGCTCGACCTGGCCGCCGAGTTCGGCGCGGGTGTCGCCGACCAGGCCGAACGCAAGCCCGACACCCAGGCGCACCGCCTGGTGCTCGGCGGCGTGCGCGCGAAGCTGGCCGCGAACCCGCTGGAGTCGCTCGCCTGATCCGTCGTCGCCCGCCTGGCCTATCCTCGAGGGGTGACCACACTGCTCGACCCCGCCGACTGGCGCGCCCGCGAGGCGGCCCACGCCGCCCGCGCCGACGCGCTCACGGCCGGGCATCGCGAGCGCGCGGGGCGGGGCGAGAAGCACCCGGTCGAGGACTTCCTCTTCACCTACTACTCGTACGCGCCGCGCGTGCTGCGCCGGTGGCATCCCGGGCCGGGCGTCGAACTGGCGGAGGCCGCGGGCGATCCGCGCGCCTCCTGGCGCTGGTACGCCCCCGGCACGACCCAGGGCTCCCTCGTGGTGGACCGCGCCGCGTTCGAGGCCGAGAAGACGTCGCTGCTGCGCGGGATCGAGCGCATCCTCCGCTCCACCGCCGCGCGGCCCGGCCAGTTCGGCTGCTTCGGGCTGCACGAGTGGGCCATGGTCTACCGACAGGACGAGACGCGCCACGAGGTCCCGCTGCGCCTCGGCGGCCGGGGCACCGACGAGGTCGTGGAGGCGCACGACCTGCGCTGCACCCACATCGACGCGTTCCGCTTCTTCACCCCCGACGCCGTGCCGCGCAACCGCTTCGCGCCCACCCGCGAGACGCAGCCCGAGCTGGAGCAGCCCGGCTGCCTCCACGCGGGGATGGACGTCTACAAGTGGGCGATGAAGCTCGGCCCGCTCGTGCCGGGCGAGCTGCTGCTCGACGCGTTCGAGCTGGCCCGCGACATCCGCCTGCTCGACATGCAGGCGTCGCCGTACGACATGCGGCCCTGGGGTGCCGAGCCCGTCGCGATCGAGACGCCCGAGGGCAAGGCCGAGTACGTACGCCGTCAGCGCGGGTTCGCCGAGCGCGCGAACGTACTGCGCCGCGCGGTCCTGGCCGCCTGGCTCGGCGAGAGCGCCGTCGCTGCCACGGCCGCGTAGCCGCGTCGCCTAGGCTGAAAACACATCCACACTCGAAGGACGAGGGAACGACACGTGCAGTACATCTCCACACGCGGCGGCCGGCTCGGATCGTATTGCGACATCCTCGTCGAAGGGCTCGCTCCCGACGGCGGGCTCGCGGTTCCCGAGGAGCTGCCGCAGCTCACTGCCGCCGTGCTGGAGCAGTGGCGTCCGCTAGACTACGCCGATCTCGCCACCGAGGTGATCGGGCTGTTCGCGACGGACATCCCCCGCGACGACCTCAGCCGGCTCTGCCACGCGGCGTACCGTCCCGAGGCCTTCGCGTCGCAGGAGGTCGTCCCCCTCCACGCGCTCGACGACGGGATCACGCTGGTCGGCCTCTCCGAAGGGCCGACGCTCGCCTTCAAGGACATGGCGATGCGGTTCCTCGGTGAGGCACTCGACTTCGTGCTCGGTCAGAGCGGCGAGGTCCTCAACATCCTCGGCGCCACCTCCGGCGACACCGGCTCGGCCGCCGAGTACGCGCTGCGGGGCCGGGACCGGCTCTCCGTGTTCATGCTCTCGCCGCAGGGACGCATGAGCATCTTCCAGCGCGCCCAGATGTACTCGCTGCTCGACGACAACGTGCACAACATCGTCGTCGACGGCACGTTCGACGACTGCCAGCGCCTCGTGAAGCGCATCGCCGAGGACGGCGCGTTCAAGCGCGAGCACCGCATCGGCGCCGTCAACTCGATCAACTTCGGCCGCATCTCGGCGCAGATCGCCTATTACATCTGGGCGTGGCTGCGGATCACCGACGCGCTCCCCGAGGCCGAGCGCACGGGCTTCGAGGTGTCGTTCGCGGTGCCGTCCGGCAACTTCGGCAACATCCTCTCGGGGCACTACGCCCGCAGCATGGGGCTGCCCGTGCGCAAGCTCGTGCTCGCCACGAACGAGAACAACGTGCTCGACGACTTCTTCCGCAGTGGCCACTACCGCCCGCGGCCCGCCGCCCGCACCTTCGTGACGTCGAGCCCCTCGATGGACGTCTCGCGGGCCTCCAACCTCGAACGGTTCGTTTTCGACCTGCTCGGCCGCTCGGCCGAGCAGACCGCAGCCGCGTGGCAGGAGCTGGACGCCCGGGACGAGTTCGACCTGACCTCCGAGCTCGACCGGTTCGGCGCCGAATTCGGGATCGTGAGCGGGACGAGCACCCACGCCGACCGGCTGGCCACGATCCGCGCCGTCTCCGAGCGCTGCGGTGTCACCCTGGACCCGCACACCGCGGACGGCGTGAAGGTCGCGCGCGAGCACATCGAGCCGGGCGTGCCGATGCTCGTCCTCGAGACGGCGAAGCCGCAGAAGTTCCCCGAGACGATCGCCGAGGCGCTCGGCAGCGTCCCGAACGCGGACGCCGCCACCCGCGAGCTCCTGGCCGCGCCGCAGCGTGTGACCACCATCGCGGACGACGAGGAGGCGCTGCGGGCGATCATCTCGGAGCTCGCCCTCCGCTGACCGCGGGCCCGGCCGGGCGGGTCGGTCAGCCGCCGCCGTTCCCGTTGCCGTCGTCGTTCCCCGCGCCGGTGCCGTTGTTGCCGTTCCCGTTGCCGTTCCCCGTTCCCGGGCTCGCGGTCGGCTGACTCGTCGATCCCCCTCCCGTGCCGGGCGTCGGCGTCGTGGAGGCCTGACCGCTGCTCAGCTGGATGGTGACGCTCGCGCCTCCCTCGACCGCCGACCCGGCCGCGGGGTCGGTGCCCGCGGCGGTTCCGGCGGGCTGGCCGCTCGCGACCGGCGTCTGGTCGATCGTGACGTCGAGGCCGAGGGCCTCCAGCAGCTTCTGGGCCTGATCCGGGGTCTTGCCGGCGACATCCGGGACGGTGACCCGATTGCCGTAGAGCGAGGAATCCTGCGGGTCCGTGAAGTCGTCGCCGCCGTAGACCTGGTCCAGGGCCTTCTGGATGGGCTTCACGATCGAGAACTTCACGTCGCCTCCGCCGACGCCGTTGAAGCTGAGGCTGCGCAGCGGCGTCTGACCCGAGACGTTGCCCACCCATGTCGCCTGCGCGACCTTGGTGGTGGAGGTGATCAGCCAGTTCTGCAGCGAGTCGTCGGTGGTGCCCGTCTTGCCCATGACCGGCGTGCCGTCCCAGGGGTTGGCGCTGGTGGCGGTGCCGTCGGTCATCACGCCCTGCAGGGCGTAGGTGACGCCCGCGGCGACGTTCTTGTCCAACCCCTGCGTGCACGTGCTGGCGCTCACCTTGTGCGCGCTGCCGTCGGCGTTGAGGACCTTGTCGATCGCGATGGGCGTGCACACGGTGCCGTTGTTCGCGATGCCCGCGTATGCCGTCGCCATGGTGAGCGGCGCGACCTCGTTGGTGCCGAGGATCATCGACGGGTACGAGTTCAGCGTGCCGCCGGTGGCCGCGGTGTGGATGCCGAGAGCCTTCGCCGCGTTCAGGATGGAGCAGAGGTCGACCTTCGTCGCCATCATCGCGAAGGCCGTGTTCACCGACTCCGCCGTCGCCGACATCACGGAGAGCCGGCTCGCCGACCCCTCGTCGTTCGCGACCTGCCAGGACGGTCCGGAGATGTCGCCGCAGGTGCTCGTGAAGTCGGACATCGGGAACGTGTGCTGCGAGGCGTTCACGCTCTCGTACAGGCTGTGCCCGGCCTCCAGCCACGCCGCCAGGTCGAACGCCTTGAACGTGGAGCCCGTCTGGAAGCCCGACGAGCCTCCGTACGCCTCGTCGGTGTTGTAGTTCACCGCCGTCGTGCCGTCGACGGGTTGGTCCGTGTTGTTGAAGGCGCGGTTCTGCACCATCGTGACGATGCGGCCGGTGCCGAGCTCGACCGAGACGTTGGACGCGCCCAGGTCGATGCCGGCCTTCGACGCGGGGATGTAGTTGCTCAGCGACTGCTGCGCGACCGATTGGAGGTCGAGGTTCAGCGTCGTGTAGATCTTGAGGCCGCCGCGGTTGAGGGTCGCCCAGCGGTCGTCGCTGGTCGCGCCGTAGGCGGGGTCGTTCAGGATGGTGTCGCGCACGTAGTCGCAGAAGAACGCGGCGTTGTACTGCTGCGCGGCCGCGCATCCCGAGGTCGTGGGCGTCACGGTCGGCGTGACGGGCGTCTTCTTCGCCGCGTCGCGGTCGGCCGCCGTGATCTTGTGGTTCACGTACATCCGGTCGAGCACGTAGTCGCGCCGCGCCTTCGTCAGCTTGTATCCGTTCGCTGCGCCGTTGGTCTTGCTGTCGGGCTCGTCGATGCGGAGGTTGGACGGGTTGTTGACGATCGCGACCAGCGTCGCGGCCTGCGCCAGCGTCAGGTTGTTCGCGTCGACGCCGAAGTAGTAGTGCGCAGCCGACTGGATGCCGTACACCTGACCGCCGAACCCGACGACGTTCAGGTACCCCATCAGGATGTCCTTCTTGCTGTACTTCTTCTCCAGCCCCACCGCGTAGCGCATCTCCTGCACCTTGCGCTGGAGGGTCTGCCCGGCCGCGTCGTCGTAGCAGGCCTGCACCTTCTTCGCGTCGGTCAGCGCTTCGCACTTCTCGACCTCGACGTTCTTGACGTACTGCTGGGTGATCGACGAGCCGCCCTGCACGTCGCCGCCCACCACGGTCGCCAGCGCACCGCGCACGGTGCCCAGCACATCCACCGCGCCCTCGGAGTAGAACCGCGGGTCCTCGGCCGCGACCACCGCGTCCTTCACGTTCTGCGAGACCGCGTCCCAGGTCACGTCCTGCCGGTTCTGCGCGTAGAACGTGGCGATCGGCACGTCCTGGCCGCCCTGCTTCGCGTACACGGTCGAGTTCTGCGCGAACTGCTGGATCTGAAGGTTCGCGGGCAGCGCGTTGAAGTCGGAGATGCCCGCGGCCGCTGCGACGCCCGTTCCCAGGAAACCCGGAAGAACGAAGAGCGAGCTGAGCACGGCCGCGACGAGCGTGAAGCCCAGGAACTGCCAGATCGCGCGGCCCCGGGTGCGCGGCATGCGCGGCTCGAGCCGCTGGACCGGCGCCAGGATGCGGTCGATCAGCGGCGGACGGTTCGGATCGGGAGTAGACACCCGTCTACGCTTCCAACCCGGCCTGTGGAATCGGTCGGTGCGAGGTGAAGGGAGGTTTGGAGATGTACAGGAAGCGGTCTCCCTCCACCCCGCCCCGCCTCAGTCGAAGACGACCGTCACCTTGTCGGCCGCACCGGGCGTCGCCGCCAGCGCGAGGGCGTCGAGGGCCTTCTCGAACGGCAGGCGGTCGCTGATGATCAGCGCGTACTTCTGCCAGTTCTCGATGATGTCGTCGGTGACCTCGAAGATCTCGGTCGGGTAGCCCATCGACCAGACGATCGTCAGCTCGGTCGGCAGGATGCCGCCGAAGTCGAGCTCGACCGGGCGCTTGTGCACGGCGACGATGCCGAGCGTCGCACCGTGCTTGGCGAAGCCGGCCACGGCCTGCGGGATGGAGCCGACACCGGCGGCGTCGAGGTAGATGTCGGTGCCGGGGCGGACGCCACGAACCATGGCGGTGGCGGCGTCGCCGTGCAGTTCGACGAGGCGCGCGGCGAGGTCCTCCTCGGCGGAGTTGATCACGGCGTCGGCGCCGATCTCGAGCGCCTTCTCCAGGCGGGTGGGGAGGATGTCGACCACCACGATGTGCGACGCGCCGCGGCGGCGGTAGCCGAGCAGAGCGCCCAGACCGATGGGGCCGGCGCCGAAGATGACGACTTTGTCGCCGTCCTGCGGGGCGGTGCGGTTGACGGCGTGATAGGCGACGGCCATCGGCTCGTTGAGCGCGGCGACGTCCCACGGGATGTCCTTCGGGATCACGCGCAGCTGGCGGCCGAGCACCGCATCCCGGACCAGGACGAACTCCGAGAGGGCGCCCTGCTCGCCGCCCGAGCCGAGGAGCCCGTCGGTGAAGGCCATCGTGTCGATGACGACGTGGTCGCCGACGCTGATGCCCTGAACGTCGGCTCCGACCTCGACGACCTCGGCGGCCGGCTCGTGCCCGAGCGGGGTCGCACCCTGCCGGGGCGGGATGCCGCCGAAGTGCGAGTACATGGCATCGGAGCCGCAGATCCCGCACGCCTTGATCGCGAGCAGGACGTCGGCGGGTCCCGCGGTCGGCTTCTCGATGTCGACCCACTCGTTGGTGTCGACACCGGTGACTCGGATGGATTTCACTGCATGCTCCTTCGATCGGTTCTGGTAACCGTAGTTACTAAATCGAATTAGTGCACGTTAGGATCGGCCCGTGAGCGTGACGATCAAGGAGGTCGCGCGGGCGAGCGGCGTCTCCCCCGCGACGGTCAGCTTCGTGCTCAACCGCACGCCTGGCCAGGTGATCCGGCCCGAGACGCAGGAGCGGGTGCGGGAGGCGGCGCGCGCCCTGGGTTACGTGCCGCACGGAGTCGCGCGGGCTCTGCGCGAGGGCACGTCGCGCGTCGTGCTCCTCGACGTGGGCGCACGGCGCGGCGGCCCGATCCTGGAGGGCTTCATCCTCGGGATGAGCACGGAGCTCGCCGCCCACGACCACAGCCTCCTGGTGCAGCACGGCACCCACGACCGCGCGCTGCAGTCGGCGATCGCGGCGGTCTCGCCGCGCGCCGTCGTCGACATCTCCGGACCGTTCCGGCACGTGAACCCGGCAGCTCCCGAGGGCGGCTGGGTCTACGGGCTGGCGTCGCACGCGCTCACCCAGCTCGCGCACCTGCGCGACCGCGGGCACGCGGTGGTCGCGTTCGGGGCGCCGGGTCCGCACTCCGACGTTCCGCACGACCGGCTACCGCACCTCGGGCAGGCGGCCGCGCGTCTCGGCCTCACCGCGGCCGGAGTCGTCACGACCGGGAGCGACCGCGACTCCACGGCCCGCGCGATCGCGGAGCTGCGGCAGCGGCATCCCGAGGTCACGGCCATCGCGGCCGTCGACGACGAGACGGCGCTCGCCATCCTCTCGGCGCTGCCGACGCTCGGGCTGGCCGCCCCCGGCGACCTCGCGGTGATCGGCTTCGGCGACAGCGAGTACGGGGCGCTGTGGGCGCCCGCGCTGACCACGGTGCACGTGGAGGCGGAGCGGCTCGGCGCGCACGCGGCGCGGGTCGCGATCGGCCTGGAGCCGGTCGCGGAGCCGACCACGGGTTCCCGCGTGGTCGTGCGGGAGTCGGCGTAGCCATCCATCAGACGCAACACGCCGCGCCCGCAGAAGCGGACGCGGCGTGTTGTGACTATTCGTTTGGTGCGGGGTGCGGGGTGCGGGAGTCCGGATCAGGCGGCCGCGGCGAAGACGGCCCGCGCGCTCACGCGCAGCTCGCCCTCCACGGCATCCACCACCACGGTGCCACCCTCGGCGACCTCGCCGGTGACCATCAGGTCGGCCACGCGGTCGTCCACCTCGCGCTGGATGACGCGGCGCAGCGGGCGGGCGCCGTACTCGGGCTCGTAGCCCGCGTCGGCGATCCACTCGACGGCCGCCTCGGTGGTCTCGAACGCGATGCCGCGGGAGGCCAGGCGGTGCTCGGTGGCGGTCAGCAGCAGGCGCACGATCGACCGCAGCTGCTCCGCGTCCAGCTTGCGGAAGAGCACGATCTCGTCGATGCGGTTGAGGAACTCGGGCCGCATCGCCTCGCGCAGCTTGCCCATGACGCGGTCGCGCAGGTCCTTCTCAGAGGAGAAGCCGTCCGCGCCCGGTGCGACGAAGCCGAGGGCTCCGCTGCGGGAGGCGAGGAACTCCGACCCGAGGTTGGAGGTCATGATGACGACCGTGTTGCGGAAGTCGACCGTGCGGCCCTGACCGTCGGTCAGGCGTCCGTCGTCGAGGACCTGCAGCAGCAGGTTGAAGACGTCGGGGTGGGCCTTCTCGATCTCGTCGAACAGCACGACCGAGTACGGGTTGCGGCGCACGCGCTCGGTGAGCTGGCCGGCCTCGTCGTAGCCGACGTACCCGGGAGGGGCGCCGACCAGGCGGGCGACCGTGTGGCGCTCGCCGAACTCGCTCATGTCGAAGCGGAGCATGGCCTTCTCGTCGCCGAAGAGCGACCCGGCCAGGGACTTCGCCAGCTCGGTCTTGCCGACGCCAGTGGGTCCGAGGAAGAGGAAGCTGCCGACGGGGCGGCGCTCGTCGCCGAGCCCGGTGCGGTTGCGACGCACGGCCTTGGCGACCGCGGTGACCGCGTCCTCCTGGCCGATGACCCGCTCGTGCAGCTCGGCCTCCAGCCGGGCCAGGCGCTCGCGGTCGGCATCGCCGATGCGCGACACCGGGATGCCGGTGGCGCGGGAGACGATGCCCGCGATCTCGGGCTCGCCCACGACCGCGTCGGGCCGCGGGGCGCGGCCGAGCTCGTCGAGGGAGTGCTGGACGGTCTCGATCTCGTCGCGCAGGCGCGACGCCTCCTCGTAGTGCTCGCCGGCGACGGCGGAGTTCTTCTCGGACTCCAGGGTCGCGAGCTTCTGCATCAGCTCGGACGCATCCACCCGCTTGCCCAGCGACAGGCGCAGTCGCGCGCCGGCCTGGTCGATCAGGTCGATGGCCTTGTCGGGCAGGAAGCGGTCGGAGACGTACCGGTCGGAGAGCTCGACGGCGGCGCGCAGGGCGTCGTCCGTGTAACGCACGCCGTGGTGCTCCTCGTAGGCGCCGCGCAGGCCCTGCAGGATGAGCACCGCGTCCTCGACGCTGGGCTCGCCGACGGTCACCGGCTGGAAGCGGCGCTCGAGCGCCGGGTCCTTCTCGATGCGGCGGTACTCCTTGAGCGTCGTCGCGCCGACCAGGTGCAGGTCGCCGCGCGCCAGGCGGGGCTTCAGGATGTTGCCCGCGTCCATGCCGCCGGACTCTCCGGAGCCTCCGGCGCCGACCACGGTGTGCAGCTCGTCGATGAAGACGATCAGCTCGTCGGTCCCCGCGCTGATCTCGTCCATGAGCGCGGTGAGGCGCTCCTCGAAGTCGCCGCGGTAGCGGGTGCCCGCGACCATCCCGGCCAGGTCGAGCGTGACGACCTTCTTGTCCTGCAGCTGCTCGGGGACGTCGCCGGCGACGATCGCGCGGGCCAGGCCCTCCACGATCGCGGTCTTGCCGACGCCGGCCTCGCCGACCAGCACCGGGTTGTTCTTGGTGCGGCGGGAGAGGATCTCGATGGTCTGCTCGATCTCGTCGAGCCGGCCGACGACCGGGTCGAGCCGGCCCTCGCGGGCGAGCTCGGTCAGGTCGGTGCCGAAACGGTCGAGCATTGGGGTGTCGGACTCGTCCTCGGCGGCCTCGGGCTCGCCCATCCCGCCGGCGCCGACCGTGGCGGTCTGGCGCATGGCGTTGGTGAGGGCGTCCGCGGTCACGCCGGCGGCCTGCAGGACCTGCCCGGCGGGGGCGTCCTGGCCGATCACGAGCGCGAAGAAGAGGTGCTCGGGGTCGATGTACGTCGATCCGGAGGCACGGGCGACCTGGTACGCGTGGAAGAGGGCGCGCTGGGCGGAGGTCGTGATGGAGGCGGCGTCCGCATCCACCATCTCGCCCGACGCAGGGAGGCGCTGCTCGGCCGCGAGCACGACGCGTGCCGGGTCGACCCCGATGCCGCGCATCGCGTCGGCGGCCGGCTCCTCGCCCGCCATGACGCGCAGGATGTGCAGGGCGTCCAGCTCGCGGTGGCCGTGCTCCAGAGCGAAGCGGCCCGCCTCGGCGAGGATCTCCTGCGTGCGCCGGCTCAAGAACCGGCTGATGTCGATCGAGCGCGCGGCGCGCGCACGCTCACCCGCGAGGTAGCGGGCCAGGAACTCGTCGAACGAGCCGTTTCCGCCGCTCTCCGGAGTGAAGTTCTCGGGCACGTGATCTCCTGTTTCTAAAGTTGAGTGATGTGCACTCAAGTTCAACGAAACCGGCGGGAGGATATTCCGGGAGCACGCCCGTGATCCTGTCCGCTTGCAGAGAACGCACGGAAGGCGTTGCATCGGGGTATGACTCGACGCAGCTCCGCCTCCCGCGCCTCCACCACCTCCACCACCTCCGCCGCCTCCGCCGCCCAGAACGCGGCCGCATGAGCGCCGCCCGCACCACCGCCCGCATCCTCCTCGGGGCCGGCCTGGTCTTCGCCGGGGTGAGCCACCTCACCTTCGCCCGCAAGGACTTCCAGGCCCAGGTGCCGGACTTCGTCCCGCTCGACGCGGACACGACCGTGCTCGCCTCCGGCGTCGTCGAGATCGCGCTCGGGACCGCGCTCGCCGTCACCCCGCAGCGGAAGGGACTCGCCAGCCGGAGCACCGTCGGCTGGATCGCCGCGGCGTTCTTCGCCGCCGTGTTCCCCGGCAACGTGTCGCAGTGGCAGCACCACCGCAGCGCGTTCGGCCTCGACACCGACCGCAAGCGGCTGATCCGGCTCGCGTTCCAGCCGCTGCTGATCGCGGTGGCGCTGTACGGGACCAACGACCGCCGCAAGTAGCGCGCCGACATTCGTGCCGAATGTCGACTTCGGGCGCGTCTTTCACGACATTCGGCACGAATGTCGTGGGCGATGCTCAGCGCGCGAGGATGCTCACGGCGTGGTGACGCGGAGCCAGCGCAACGCGGCATCCACCGCGTCGGCGGGGTCGCCCGCGTCTCCCGCGGCCCAGTCGATGAGGGCCGAGCGGCTCGCGGCCTCGTAGGCGGCGGCCACCGCGTTGGCGACGGCGCGGGGCGCCTCCGGCACGCGACCGGCGATGTAGTCGGCGAGGTCGGCGGTCCACGGGAGGTTGCTGCGCTGCCCGAAGGCCGCGAGCTCCGGCTCGGTGGAGACGAGGGTGGCCCACTGGGAGCCGAGGCGGCGCACCGAGTCGTGCGAGACCGAGTTCACGACGGCGTGGCGCAGCACGTCGGCGAGCGGCTCCTCGGGAACGGCCGCGGCGAGCGCGGCGGCGAGCCGTTCGCGCGCCGCATCCACGCCCGTCCAGGCGATGGCGGCGCGGGTCTGGAAGTGCCGGAGCAGCGTGCGCTCGCTGACGCCGGTCGCCTCGGCGAGGTCGCGCCAGGTGGTCTGCTCGTAGCCGCGCTCGGTCCAGAGCAGGATGGCGGCCTCGGCGACGGCGTCGTGGTCGACCACGGACGGGCGGCCCCGGCCACGGGAGGCGGGCGTGCGGTCGGCGGAATCGGTCACGGCGGCGACCTTAGCACTGCGTACCCTTTTTTGGCGTAGTCTGTCAATAATGTTCACCCGTAGAAAGGACATGACATGACACGCACCTACGTCGTCACCGGATCCGCGTCGGGCATCGGCGCCACCACGGCCGCCCTGCTCCGCGAACGCGGAGAGAAGGTCATCGGCGTCGACCTGCGCGGCGCCGAGGTCGAGGCCGACCTCTCCACCCGCACCGGCCGCTCCGAGGCTGCCAAGGCTGTGATCGCCCTCGCCGGAGGCCGCATCGACGCCGTGATCGCCTGCGCCGGCATCTCCGCCCCGATCGCCAAGACCATCTCGGTCAACTACTTCGGCGTCACCGAGCTGCTGGAGGCGCTGCTCCCGGCGCTCCGGGAGTCCGACGCCCCGCGCGCCGCGGTCGTCTCGTCGATGGCGTCGCTGCAGCCGAACTCCGCCGAGATGGTGGAGGCCGCACTCGCCGGCGACGAGCCGCGCGCCCTCGAGATCGCCCAGGCCTACGTGACCGACGACCCGATGACGGGCTACATCGTCTACCCGTCGTCGAAGCGCGCGCTCGCCCGCTGGGTGCGGCGCGAGTCGATCTCCGAGGCATGGGCCGGTTCCGGCATCCCGCTCAACGCGGTCGCTCCCGGCACGGTGGTCACCCCGATGACGGCCGACCTGCTCGCGACACCGGAGGGCGCCGCGATGGTGGACGCGTCCGTGCCGATGCCGCTCAACTACCACCAGCCTCCGGAGTCGATCGCCAACCTCCTGATCTGGCTCACCAGCGTGGAGAACACGCACATGGCCGGCCAGGTGATCTACGACGACGGCGGAGCCGACGCCACCCTGCGCGGTGACGACATCTGGTCTTGGAACGACGCATCCTGAGCTGACGGCGCCCGAGCCTGCGCCTGCGGCCGGTCTCCGGAACTCCGGACACCGGCGCCGACCCGCCGCTCATCTGACCGGAACTCCGGCGAAATCGAGGCTCACGCTCCGGACCGCCGGAGTTCCGGCGGTCCGCAGCCCGGGCCTCAGGCCTCCGGGATGACGCGCTGGAAGAGCTCCTCGCGGAGGACGTCCGGGTCGGGGCCGCTGCGCACGCCGGTGTCCAGCGCGTCGATGCGGGCCAGCTCGTCGCCGGAGAGCTCGAAGTCGAAGACGTCGAAGTTCTGCGCGATCCGCTCGGGGTTCGTCGACTTGGGGATGGCGGAGCGCCCCTCCTGCAGATGCCACCGCAGCATGACCTGCGCCGCGCTCTTGCCGTGGTCGGCGCCGATCGCGGCGAGCTCCGGGTCGTCCATGACGCTGCGCCGCTTGTCGCCCCAGCCGGGGTAGAAGGTGATGCCGCCGATCGGCGACCACGCCTGGGTGACGATGCCGTGCTGCTCGTCGGCCTGGCGTACGTCCGGCTGCGAGAAGTAGGGGTGCAGCTCCACCTGGTTGACGGCGGGCACGACCTCCGTCTCGGCGAGCAGCCGGTCGAGGTGCGCGGGCGTGAAGTTGCTCACGCCGATCGCACGCACGCGGCCGTCGGCGAGCAGCGTCTCGAGCGCCTGGTAGGCGGCGATGGTCGTCTCGAACCGGCTCGGGACGGGCTGGTGCAGGATGACCAGGTCGAGCTGGTCGACACCGAGCTTGCCGGTCGCCTTCTCGAACGCGTGCAGCGTCTCGTCGCGGCCGTAGTCGGTCACCCACACCTTGGTCTCGATGAAGACGTCGGAGCGGTCGAGGCCCGAGCGGCGGATCCCCTCCCCCACTTCGCGCTCGTTCAGGTACGCAGCGGCGGTGTCGATGTGGCGGTAGCCGACCGAGAGGGCGGTCTCGACGGCCGCGCTGGTCTCCGCCGGCGGGCTCTGGAAGACGCCCAGCCCGAGGGCGGGCATGACGACGCCGTTGTTGAGTGTCAGATCGAAGGTCATGGCATCCACGGTAGGCCGCTCGACCGGTGCGAGGGAGGTTGCATCAGTGCCTCCCTCGGCGCGCGGCCCGGGGCGGATGTCCGTCGCCCGGAGTACCGTCGGGGCATGGAGATCGTCCTCGTCCCCGGATTCTGGCTGAACGCGAACGCGTGGGAGCGGGTGACGCCCGCCGTCGAGGCGGCCGGGCACCACACGCATCCCCTGACCCTCCCCGGGCTGGAGGCCGTGACCTCGCCCCGGGCCGGCATCGGCGTCGCCGAGCACGTCGCGGCGATCACGGCGGCGGTCGACGCCGTCGGCGACCCGTCGGCGCGCGACGTGGTGCTCGTCGGGCACTCGGGAGGCGGACCGCTCGCGAACGCGGCCCTCGACGCCCGGCCCGACCGGGTGGCGCGCATCGTCTTCGTCGACTCGGCGCCGCTCGCGCCGGGCGACGTCATCCCGAGTGGGCTGACCCCGGTCGACGGCGAGGTGCCGCTGCCGGACTGGGACGACTTCGACGACGAGGACCTGGTGGATCTCGACGACCCCCTCCGCGAGGCTTTCCGTCGCGCCGCCGTCCCCGAGCCGGGCGGCGTGGTGACCGGCGGGATCGAGCTCCGCGACGATGCGCACCGCCGTGCCGTTCCGGCGACCGTGATCGCGTGCGAGTTCGGGGAGTCCGATCTGCGCCGCTGGGTCGCGGCCGGCGAAGGATTCTGCCGCGAGCTGAGCGCCCTCGACCGCTACGACGTGGTCGAGCTGCCGACCGGGCACTGGCCGATGTTCACTCGGCCCGAGGAGCTCGGGGCGGCGATCGCCGAAGCGGCCGCACGGTGAGCGGAGCGGTCGCGCCCTCGAGCGTGCTGGTGATCGGGAGCGGCGTCGCCGGAGCCGCGACCGCCTTCGCGCTCGCCCGGCGCGGCGTGGCGGTCACGGTCGCCGACGCGGGGCTGACCGGGCGAGCGACGGACGCCGGCGCGGGCATCATCCAGCCATGGAGCTCGGTCGCCGGGGGCGACTTCTCCGAGCTGTACTGCGCGAGCGCCGACTACTACCCCGAGCTGATCGAGCGGCTGGCCGAGGCCGGCATCGACGACATCGGCTTCCGCCGCACGGGCGCGCTGATCGTCAACCGCGATGAGGCCGTCGTGGATGCGGCGGAGGCGCGCGTCGCCGAGCGCGCACCGCAGGCGCGCACGATCGGCGAGGTGCGCCGCATCGACGCGGCCGCGGCGCGCGAGCTCTTCCCGCCGCTCGGGGACGGCTTCCACGCCCTCCACATCGCCGGGGGCGCCCGCGTCGACGGCCGCGCGCTGCGTGCCGGCCTGCTCGCCGGAGCGGAGGCGCACGGGGCACAGCGGATCGACGGCACGGTCTTCGTGGGCGCCGACGGCGTCCCGCGCATCGAAGAGCGCGAGCTGCGCACGGACGCGCTGGTCGTCGCGGCGGGCGCCTGGACCAACCGGGTGCTCGACCGGCTCGGGGCGCGCGTGCCCGTCGAGCCCCAGCGCGGGCAGATCACGCACCTGCGCCTCGACGGGGTGGACACGCGCGACTGGCCGTCCGTGCATCCCGTCGCTCCGCACTACCTGGTGGCGTTCGACGACTCACGCGTGGTCGTCGGCGCGACGCGGGAGACGGGATCGGGCTTCGACGCCCGAGTCACGGCCGCGGGGCAGCAGCAGGTGCTCGCCGACGCCCTGTCGGTCGCGCCCGGCCTCGCCGACGCGACAGTGATCGAGACGCGGGTCGGCCTCCGCCCGCTGCCCGAGGGCGAGCTGCCCTCCGTCGGGGAATTGGAGGGGCATCCCGGCGTCTATGTCAACGCGGGCTTCGGCGCCGCCGGCCTCACGATGGGGCCGCTCGTGGGCGACCTGCTCGCCGAGCAGATCGTGGGAGCGGGCATCGCATGATCCTCCCTCGAGACGAGGCGCGCCGCATCGCCGTGCGGGCGCAGCGCCTCGACGCCGCGAGACCCGAGGGACTGGTGCCGCTGGTCGAGCACCTGACGTTCCTGCAGCTCGACCCCACCGCTGCGGTCGCGCCGAGCGCCGAGCTGATCGCCTTCACCCGGCTCGGGCCGGCCTTCCGCCCCGACGAGGTCCAGACCGCGCTGGAGACCGACCGCCTGCTCTACGAGGTGAAGGCGATGGACGACCCGAAGCAGCCGCCGTTCGCGATGGTGCGGGCCGTCTCCGACCTCGGCATCCACCTCGACCGCATGTCGCACTGGCCCGACGCCGTTCCCGCCTGGGCTGCGTGGCTGACGGCCAACGACGCGTTCCGCACGGACCTCCTCGCCCGGCTGCGCGCCGAGGGTCCGCTGCTGTCGAAGGACATCCCGGACACCGCGGCGGTGCCGTGGCAGTCGAGCGGGTGGACGCACAACCAGAACGTGACCAGGATGCTGGAGCTGCTGCAGGGCCGCGGCGAGGTGGCGGTCGCGGGCCGCGTCGGGCGGCAGCGGACGTGGGATGTCGCCGAACGCGTCTACCCGGCCGGCATCGAGATCGTGCCCGAGGAGCAGGCGAAACCGCTGCGGGACGCCCGCCGCCTCCGTGCGCTCGGCATCGCCCGCGCCGTCCTGGTGGGCGACGCGGGCGAACCGGTGCGGGTGGAGGGCAGCGACCTCGACTGGCGGGTCGACCCGGAGGCGGTGGGCGCGTCGTTCACGGGTCGCACCGCGCTGCTGTCGCCGTTCGACCGGCTGGTGCACGACCGGGTGCGCACGCAGGATCTCTTCGGCTTCGAATACCTGCTGGAGATGTACAAGCCCGCCGCGAAACGTCGCTGGGGCTACTTCGCGCTGCCGATCCTCCACGAGGACCGGCTGGTCGGCAAGCTCGACGCGACCGCGGATCGCAAGGCAGGCGTCTTCCGCGTCGACGCGGTGCACGAGGACGAGCCGTTCACGCCGGCCGTGCGGGATGACGTGGACGCCGCGATCGCCGAACTCGCCGGCTGGCTCGGGCTGACGACCGAGCGCCGCGACCGCTCGTCGCACTAGCCGGGTCCAGGTCGCTCCCACACGCGCCCGTCGCCGGAAGTCCGGAGTTTTCGCGCCATGCCGCCCAGCCCACCGGAGATACGGCGAACTGAGCGGCGTGGCGCCGGTCGGCGCCGGAGTTCCGGTGCGCCACCATCCGACGGTCGGGCAGCGGGATGTCGCCTCCGGAACTCCGGAGATTCGCCACGACACGCCGCTCAGCTCGCCGTTCGGACGGTGATTCGGGATGCGAGGCCGGGATTCTCCGGAGTTCCGGCGGCGGCGGCGACGACGGAGCGACGGACGTGGGCTAGGCGGCGGCGTCCGCCTTGCCGTGCGGGTCGGCGGCGTTGAGCGCCGCCACGACCTGGGCGTAGTCGCCGCGGGCCTCGCCGTAGCGCAGGAACTTCACGCGCTCGACCTGCAGCTCGGTGGCCTCCGGCTGTGTCTCGATGAGGCCCATGACCTCGTCGACGAACTCGTCGAGCGGCTGGGCCACCGGACTGTCCTCCTGGCCCGGCATCAGCCCGGTGCGCACCGCTGGCGGCTCCAGCTCCAGCACCCGCACGGAGGTTCCGGCGAGCTGGAGGCGGATGCTCTCGCTGAGCATGTGGATGGCGGCCTTGGTGGCGTTGTACGTCGGGGTCACGGCGAGCGGCGCGAACGCGAGTCCGGACGAGACGGTGACGATGGTCGCGTCGGGCCGGGTCTGCAGGTGCTCGATGAACGCGCCGATCAGCCGGATCGGGCCGAGCAGGTTCGTGGTGACGATGGCCTCTGCGGTGTCGACGAAGCCGGCCGGGCTGCGCCAATCCTCCACGCGCATGATGCCCGCCATCGCGACGAGCACATTCAGGTCGGGGTGGCGCTCGATCACGGCGGCGGACGCGATGCGGATGCTCTCGGCGTCGGCGGTGTCGATGCGGACCGTGTCGATGCCGGGATGCTCGGCGGCGATGCGCTCGAGCAGCTCGGTGCGGCGGCCACCGACGACGACCGTGTTGCCGCGGTCATGCAGGGCGACGGCGAGGGCGAGGCCGATGCCGCTGGTCGCTCCGGGGATGAAGATGGTGTTTCCTGTGATGTCCATGCCCTCAGCCTCGGCGGTGACGACGCCGACCGGGAGAGACCCGGTGATCGGGGGATCGGCGATCCCTGGTTCGCGGCACGCCCGCGGCGCATGATGGAGGCATGGATCGCACCGCGCTCGCCGACTTCCTCCGCCGCCACCGGGAGGCCTTGCAGCCCGCCGACGTCGGGCTCTCCGCGGGCGCCCGGCGACGCGCCCCGGGCCTGCGCCGCGAGGAGGTCGCCCTGCTCGCCGCGATGTCGGTCGACTACTACACGCGCCTGGAGCAGCAGCGCGGACCGCAGCCCAGCGAGCAGATGCTCGCAAGCCTCTCCCGCGCCCTGCGGCTCACCGCGGACGAGCGGGACTACCTCCACCGGATCGCCGGCCACAACACACCGGACCGGCTCGGCGGGGCGCACGTGCCGCCGGCGCTGCTGCGCGTGCTCGACCGCCTCGACGACACCCCCGCGATGGTCCTCTCCAACGTCGGCGAGACGCTCGTGCAGAACCGGATGGCGGTCGCCCTGTTCGGCGACCGCTCCGGCTTCACCGGCCTGGAGCGGAGCGAGGTGTACCGCTGGTTCGCGCATCCCGAGTCGGCCCGCTCGATGTACCCGGAGGACGACCGGGACCGGCAGAGCCGGGCGCAGGTCGCGTCGCTGCGGGATGCCTACGGCGCTGCGGGCGAGCGGTCCCGGGCCGGCGAGATGGTGCGGGCGCTCCTGCGCGAGAGCCCGGAGTTCGCGGCGATCTGGGAGCGGCACGAGGTGGCCCGACGGTTCGAGGACCACAAGACCCTCCTGCATCCCGAGCTCGGCGCGCTGGAGCTGGACTGCCAGGCGCTCTTCACCGAGGACCTCTCGCAGTGCCTGCTCGTGCTGACCGCGCCCCCGCACACCGAGGCGGCGGAGAAGCTGGCCCTGCTGAGCGTGCTGGGAACGCAGTCCTTCGCGGAGTAGCGTGTGCGCCGTGGACGTGACCTCGTGGCTCCTCGACGGCGACCCCTCGATCCGCTGGCAGACCCGGCGCGACCTCCTGCACGAGCCGGCACCGGCGTGGGCGGCCGACCGCGCCGCCGTCGAGTCCGAGGGCTGGGGCGCCGCCGTGCTCGACGCGCAGGACGCCTCGGGCACCTGGGGCGGCGCGGTGTGGAAGCCCGAGGACTGGGATGCGACCGACGACACCCTGCTCCTCCTTGCGACCCTCGGCGCAGAGCCGGACGGCCCGCGGATGTCGGCTGCGCTCCAGCGCGTGCGCGAGAACGTCGACTGGGGTGAGGAGTGGGGCAACAGCCCGTTCTTCGAGGGCGAGGTCGAGCCCTGCATCAACGGGCGCGTGCTGATCGCGGGAGCGGCCTTCTGCTCCCCCAGTGAACGGATCGTCGGGCTCCTGCTCGCCGATCAGCACGACGACGGCGGCTGGAACTGCTACTCCGAGGACCGGACCGAGCCCGGCTCCTTCCACTCGACGATCTGCGCGCTGGAGGGTCTGGCCGCCTACCGCGACGCCGGTGGCCCCACCGACGTGTCGGCGCAGATCGCCCGCGGTCACACGTACCTGCTGGAGCGTGGCCTGATGCGCCGCAAGAGCGACGGCAGCCTGATCGACGAGGACTGGCTGACGTTCCGCTTCCCGACCTACTGGCGCTACGACGTGCTCCGCGGGCTCGACCATCTGCGCGCGGCCGGCGCGCCGGCGGACGAACGGGTCGCGGAGGCGGTCGCGCTCGTCGAGAGCAAGCGCGCCGCGGATGGCCGCTGGACACTGGAGGCCGTCATCCCGGGCCGCACCACCATCACGATGGAGGAGGTCGGCGAGCCCAGCCGGTGGCAGACCCTCCGAGCGCTCCGCGTGCTGGAGTGGGCGGGAGCCGCTTAGACCACGCGCCCGTCGGCCTCCAGCCCCTGGAACCACGGCGTCTGCGCGGCGATCTCCCGCGCCGCGGAGGGCAGGCCGCGCACGCGGAGCCGAACTCCGCGGCCCGCGAGCTCGCGATCGAGGTCGCGGAACGCCAGGATTACCGTGATCGAGATGTCCTGCAGGGTGGAGCAGTCGAGGGTGAGCTCGTGCAGCGTCGCGACCTGCGCGGCGGCGTCGGCGGCGTCGAGCACCGCCTGCTCGGTCGCCAGCACGTTGGCCGTGTAGAGCGGGCCGAGCAGGGTGACCGCCATGTGCCCGTCGGCGGCGGCCTCCGCGTGGATGCGCGGCTTGTTCATCGCGGCCAGCACCAGGACGAGGGTGAAGAGCACGCCGACGGCGACGGCCGCGAGCAGCCCCGCGGTCAACCCGATGACGGTGACGACGGCCGCGATGGTGAAGTCGCGCTTGCTGATCCGCCACAGCAGCGCCAGATCCTTGACGTCGATCAGGCCGAAGACCGCCACGAACACGAGCGCGGCCAGCGTCGCCTGCGGCAGGAGACTGATCACCGGCCCGAGGAACAGCCCGATCAGGAGGGCGAGCACCACCGTGACGATGGCCGCCAGCTGCGACCGGGCGCCGGCCGCCTTGTTCACCGCGCTCTGCGAGAAGCCGCCCGCGGCCGGGAGGGCCTGGAACCAGCCTCCGACGAGGTTGGCCACACCGATGGCGAAGAGTTCGCGGTTGCTGTCGATGCGCGGATCGTCCAGGTCGCGGATACCGCGCGCGACCGCGGCCGTCTCCAGGAACGCCATCACCGCGATCGCGAGCGCGCCCGGGATGAGCTGGAACACGTGCGCGAACGACGGCAGGACCGGGAGGGGGAACGCCTGGCCGACCGGCGCGATCAGCTCGACCCCGGCCTCCCGCGCCCCGCCGAACGCCACGAGCAGGATGCCCGCGACCACGACGATCAGCGGACCGGGCACCCGCGGCAGGAAGCGCTTGAACAGGAACAGCGCCGCGATCGAGCACACGGAGAGCAGCGCCGTCCACGGATTCGCCTGCGGCACCGCCGCGATGACGGCATTGATCGACCGGACGAATCCCTCGCCCGTCGGCGCCGTCGTCTCCCCCAGCAGCTTCGGCAGCTGACCGACCGCGACCGTCGCTCCGACGCCGACCTGGATGCCCAGCAGCGTCGGCCGGTTGATGATCTCGACGAGCGAGCCGAGGCGCAGCAGCCGCGCCACGAACAGGATCGCGCCGACCAGCAGGGTGAGGGTGACGAGGTCGCGCGGGATCTGGTCCGAGTTCGCGACGACCCCGACCGACACCAGCGTCGTGGCGGTGAGCGTCGCGATGGTGGAGGTGGCGGAGACGCTCATCGCGCGCGAGCCGCCGAGCAGCGCGTAGACCAGCATCGGCACGATCGCCGTGTACAGACCGACCTCGACCGGGAGGTTCGCGATGGTCGCGTACGCCATCGCCTGGGGCACGACGACCGCGCCCGCGGACACCCCCGCGACGATGTCCCGGCCGAGCCACCCGCGCTGGTACCCCGCCAGCGTCGGGAGCAGCCAGGACCGCCGGGCGATGGAGGGTGCGGTGGTCACGGATCCCTCCCTCGTTCTGCCGGCGGCGATCGAACTCTTCCGCAGGCTAGCCGCGCGCTCGGGCGATCGTCTAGACGCGCTCTCGGAGCAGGGCGGCCGCGTCCGCACCGGCCTCCAGCAGAGCGAGCGTGCGCTGCGCGAGCGCCTCGATCCGCTGCCCGAGCGACCGTTCGGGATCGTCGAGGTGCGCCGAGCGGCGGATGGCGTCGATCGTGGAGCGCACGGCGGGGATCCGGTGGCCCGCCGCCCGCAGTGCGGCGACGATGCGCGCCTCCCGAACCGCCGCGGGCGGGTAGCTGCGGGCTCCCCGGGAGGTCACGCGGTCGGGGGCGACGAGCCCCTCCTGCTCCCAGAAGCGGAGCGTGGAGGCCCGCACGCCCAGGGCGTCCGCCAGCTCGGCGATGGTGAGTGCGACGTCGTCCGGCTGCGTGCGACCACGACCCTCCGAGCGGATCGTGCGCAGAGCCCGGAGCGCCGCCTCCGCCTGCTCGCGCTCGCGGGCGAGGCCGACGTGCAGCGCGCCGAGCAGCGCAGCCGCGTCGGCGAGCGGGAGGGTCCATGCCTCCCCCAGCACGCGGCGCGCCTCGACCGGGCCGACCGCGGCCGCGACCCCGCGGTAGACCCGCAGCGCGCGGATGTGCGTCGCGTCGAAGCTCCGGTAGCCGTTGGGCGCGCGCTCGGCCGGCGGGATGACGCCCAGCCGCTCGAGGTCGCGGATCTGCTGGCGGGAGTAGCCGGAGGCCGTCGCGACGGCGGCGATGGATGTCACGAACCCTCCATAAGCACTTCAATCGGACACTTGAACCATGAACACCGACAGTATGGACCGAATCGTCGCCGCCGTCCGCACCCTCGACGGCGCGCTCGTGCTCCAGCCGGAGTCGGGGGACGGCTCGCCCGAGCTCGCCTGGGGCGACGCCTTCTTCTATTTCGCCCCGGACGGCCGGGTCCCGCAGAACACGCAGCCCTACGCCACCATCGTGACGAAGGACTACCCGGAGGACACCCTCTCCCGGCTCGGCGGCGGGCGTTGGCGGGTCAACATCCACGTCGGCCGCGATCGCCTCGCCGCCCTCGTCGGCGAGGGGCCGCACGACCCCGCCGCCGTCGACGTGCTCGTCCCCCACCCGGTGTACGGATCGCTCGGCTGGGTCGCGGTCGTCCTCCCCGGCGAGCGCACCCTCGGCACCGTCCTCGACCTGGTGCGCGACGCGCATGACGACACCCGCCGCCGGGCCGATCGTCGCGCAGCGAGAGACCTCTAGACGCACGCTCCCGCGCGGCGTTACTCTCAGGCCACACCCAGGGTCACGACCGACCCGGGCAAGGAGGGGTACGACATGTCTTTCTGGGACAACTTCTGGAACATCATCTGGCTCTTCTTCTGGAGCTTCGCGTTCATCGCGTATCTGTTCGCTCTGTTCTCGATCATCAGCGACCTGTTCCGCGACCACAAGCTCAACGGCTGGTGGAAGGCCCTGTGGATCCTCTTCCTGATCTTCGTGCCGTTCCTCACCGCGCTGGTCTACCTGATCGCGCGCGGTCCCGGGATGGCGGAGCGCAGCCAGAAGGAGGCGCGCCAGGTGCAGTCGGCGACCGACCAGTACATCCGTCAGGTCGCGGCGGCCAGCCCGGCCGACGAGATCGCCAAGGCCAAGGCTCTGCTCGACGCGGGGACCATCAACCAGGCGGAGTTCGACCACCTGAAGTCGGTGGCACTCGGGCACCAGGCCGCGGCCGGCGCGCACGCCGCCCCGGCTGCTCCGGCGGCACCGGCTGCGCCCACTCCGCCGGCGGCGCCGACGGCGTGAGCATCCGGTACGTCATCCGACCAAGAGAGGTGAGCTGACGTGCCCGAATCCGCATCGGCGGCGCCGACGACCACGCGGTCGCCGGCGCCGCCGCGCATGCGGCCGCTCGCCGGCCTGAACCGGCGCAACTGGCTGCAGGAGGTGCTGGCCGGCGTCACGCTGCTCGCCATCGCCATCCCGCTCAACATCGGCTACGCGCAGATCGCCGGGCTCCCGCCCACCGCGGGCCTGTACGCGCTCGTCGTGCCCGCGGTGCTGTACGCGCTCACGGTGTCGTCGCGGCAGCTCGTCGCCTCCCCCGACGCCGCGGCGGCTGCGCTCGTCGCGTCCTCCCTCGGCGGCATGGCCGTGGCCGGCGGCAAGGACTACATCGTCCTCGCGCTCGCGCAGGCCCTCATCGGCGGCGTGCTCTTCCTGCTCTGCTCGTTCTTCAAGCTCGGGTTCCTGGCGAACTTCCTCTCGAAGCCCATCCTGATCGGCTTCGTCGGCGGCCTCGCGCTCGACATCCTGGTGTCGCAGGCGGCGAAGATGCTCGGCGTGAAGATCGACAGCGGCGGCGAGTTCCTCGAGAAGCTCGGCGGCCTGATCACGGGTCTCCCGAAGCTCAACATCTGGTCGCTCGTCATCTCGCTCGGCGCGCTGCTCGTGCTCCTCGTCGGCCGCCGGCTCGCCGCGGCCGTCCCGTGGGCGCTGATCGTCCTCATCGTCGGCACCATCGTCGTCGTGCTGACCGACGCCCAGAAGGCGGGTGTCTCCGTGCTCGGAAAGGTCGACGCCGGACCGCCGACCTTCACCTGGCCGGTCATCGCCTGGACCGACTGGCTCGCCCTCGTGCCGTCGGCGATCGCGCTCACGATGGTCACCATGGGCGAGGGGCTGCTCGTCTCCCGTTCCTACGGCCAGAAGCGCGACTACCCGACCCGGCCCAACCGCGACCTCTTCGCCTTCGGCGTCGCGAACCTGGGCGCCGGCGTCACCGGCGCCTTCACGGTCGGCTCCTCCACCTCCCGCACCGCGGCGATGGACCAGGCCGGCTCCCGCACCCAGCTGCCGACCCTGATCACGGCGCTCGGCACTCTGCTGCTCCTGATCTTCGGGACGGCGCTGCTGGAGGACGTCCCCTCCCCCGCGATCGGCACCATCGTCGCGGTCGCCGTCGTGCCCCTGCTCGGCATCCGCGACTTCGCCCAGCTCTGGCGGCTGGACCGCTTCGAGTTCGTGATCGGCGCGGTCTGCTTCCTCGGAGCCTTGCTCATCGGCCCCATCGCGGGCATCGTCATCGCGTTCGTCCTGGCCGTGATCAACGTCACCCGCCGAGCGGCCAACCCGCCGATCGACACGCTCAAGGCCGACGGCGACCCGAACGCGTCGCTGCTGGCGGAGGCGCCCAGCGGCGAGCAGACGGCTCCCGGCGTGATCGTGGTGCGGCTCGCGGCTCCGCTCTTCTTCGCGAACAGCACCGTGTTCCAGCAGGCGGTCGAGGGCGCGGTCGGATCGTCGGGCGCCACCCACCTCGTGCTCGACATGGAGGCCGTCACCGACATCGACGTCACCGGTGCCGAGTCGTGGGAGGGGCTGCAGGAGTTCCTGCAGCGGCAGAACGCCGACCTGTCCCTCTCGCGCGTCCGCCCGGGAATCCGGGAACGCATCGAGCACCTCGGGCTCGGCGACGACGTGCGGTACTTCGAGACGAACCGCGAGGCGCTCGCCGCGCTCCGGACGGACGCGGACGATCATGCCCGCCCCTGAATGGTGGCCGTTCCACCGCCGCGCCAAGGCTCCGGAACCCGCCCCACCCTCGGCGGCGGACTCCGGCGGTGACGGCACCGGCGCGGGTGGCGGGCGCGGCGTGCGCATCCTCCTCGCCCTCGCATCGGCGGTCGTGGTGGCGTTCGGGATGGCCGCCATCGGCAGCATCCTGGCGCCCACGCTGCTGGCGCTCGTTCTCACCATCTGCGCCCAGCCGGTGCGGGTGTGGCTCACCCGGCACGGCACCCCCGAGGGCATCGCGACCGGCGCCGTCGCGCTGACCGTCTTCGCGCTCCTCGCCGGCTTCACGGCGGTGCTGATCATCGCGCTCGCGCAGTTCGTGGGGATGCTGCCGCAGTACAAGGGCCAGCTCGAGCAGATCGGCTCCGACATCGGGACGTGGCTGCAGAGCATCGGGGTCGGCCCGCAGGAGGTCAAGACCATCGCCTCCGGTTTCGACCCGGCCAAGTTCCTCGACTTCTTCACCGGGCTGCTCGGGGGCGCCTTCGGGCTCGTCTCGTTCGGCGTCGTCGTCCTGACGATGCTCATCCTGATGCCCGCCGACGCCGCGTACACCCCGACGCTGCTGCGGCAGCTCGAGCCGACGCGTCCGAACCTCGTCTACGCGATGAGCGGCTTCGCGCACAGCGTGCGCCGCTACATGGTCGTCACGACTGTGCTGGGGCTGGTGCAGGGCGTGATCAACGGCTTCGCCCTCTGGCTGCTCGGCGTGCCGGCCGCCCTCCTCTGGGCGATCCTCGCCTTCCTGTGCAGCTACATCCCGAACGTCGGGTATTTCATCGCGATCGTCCCCCCGATCGTCTTCGGTTACCTGACGGGCGGCTGGGGCACGGTCATCGCCGTGATCGTCGTCTACGGGATCATCAACGCGGTCGTGCAGTCGATCGTGCAGCCGAAGGTGGTCGGCAACGCGGTGGCGCTCAGTCAGACGCTCACGTTCTTCTCCGTGCTGTTCTGGGCCGTCGTGCTCGGACCGCTCGGCGCCATCCTCGCCGTCCCGCTCACGCTCCTCGTGCGCGCCGTGCTGATCGACTCCGACCCGCGTGCCCGCGTCTGGCGGGCGGCGATCGGAGACCTGAGCGAGACGAGGGTGCTCATGAAGGAGGAGTCCGCCGCCCGCAAGGCCGAGCGCACGGAGCACAAGGTTCACCACGACGACCGACGAAAGGACTGACACATGGGTGGAGCGATCGGAGACACGCTTCCGTTGGCACTGGGGATCGCGATCAGCCCGATCCCGATCATCGCGGCGATCCTGATGCTGCTGTCGCCGAAGGCGCGCGGCACCAGCGTCGGGTTCCTGCTCGGGTGGCTGCTCGGGATCATCGTGGCGGTGGTCGTCTTCACCCTGCTGTCCGGGCTCATCCCGGCCGCCGATCCCGACGCGTCGCAGCCGATCGGCGGGACGATCAAGATCGTCCTGGGCGTGCTCCTGCTCCTCCTCGCGCTGCGGCAGTGGCGCTCGCGGCCCAAGCCGGGCGAGACCGCGGCACTGCCCAAGTGGATGGCCGCCATCGATCAGATGACCGCGGGGCGGAGCCTGGGGCTCGCGTTCATCCTGGCCGCGGTGAATCCCAAGAACCTCTTACTCGCCGCAGGGGCCGGCGTCGCCATCGGCACCGCGGGCCTGTCGGTCGGCGCCGACGTCGTCGTGATCGTGATCTTCGTGATCGTCGCCGCCAGCTCGGTCGCGATCCCGGTGATCGGCTACCTGGTGGCTGCGGATCGCATCCGCGGGCCGCTGGACTCCCTCCGCGGCTGGCTCGTCGGCAACAACGCGACGGTCATGTCGGTGCTGCTCCTCGTGATCGGCGTCGTGCTGATCGGCAAGGGCATCGCGGCGTTCTGAGGGCGGGACACGACAGGCCCGGCGTCAGTGCAGGGCGATCTTCAGCAGGATCACGACCACGCCGAACAGCCCGGTGATCACGGCGCCGAGGAGGCAGATCCCGACCGGGCGGCCTCGGACGAGGAAGACCAGGTAGCCGAGGAGCGCCAGCATGAGCACCGCCAGCCAGAGCGCGATCGTTACGGCCGTCTCGGCGTCCAGTACGCCGAGCGTCGCCAGCAGCAGCGGGACGCTCGGAATGACCGCGGCCTCCAGCATCCCGGCCGATTCCGCCATCGCATGCCGAAGCGAGTCGCGCAGGCGGTCCCGCACGTGGGCGGCGTCGCCGTGGAACCCGAGCGCCGTCGAGTACACGTGGGCGAGCCAGAACACGACGATGCTGATGAGGCTGAAGGCCAGGATCCGCAGGGCCGAGTCGGGGTGGTCGTGCTCGAGCGACGAGGCCGCCACGACGCTCGCGTACACGATGGTGCCGTAGATCGCCGCCGGTGTGCCCCAGTGACGCCACAGGGCGCGCTGCACGCGGACGGTCTGATCCTCGGACTGGTTCAGGTCCATGGAGGGCTCGGGGTCGACGCTCATCCGACGCTCTTCGCCTGCACGTTCAGATCGCCGCCGCCCTCCAGCGTGAGCCGGCGGCCGATCCGCACCAGCTGCGGCTCGTCGGAGAACCCGCCGGCGAACAGCGCCTCGCCCTTGCGGAAGGTCGGCGACTGCTCGAGCAGGTACGACGGGACGAAGCCGAAGACGTCGGCGATCTCGGCGAGGTCGCGCGGGGCGTTCATCCGCATGAGCCCGAGGTTGTCGCACTGGGAGAGCACGTTGGGGTGGATCTTGCTGGGGCGCTGCGTGGAGAGGAACAGCCACAGGCCGAACTTGCGGCCCTCGGCGGCGATCTGGATGATCTGCTCGGTCAGCTGGCGCTCGATGTCGTTGCGGGCGGTGGGCGGGCAGAAGTTGTGCGCCTCGTCGATCACGATGAGCAGAGGACGGCGGTCCATCCGGTGCTGCCAGAGGTGCTCGAGCACGCACAGAGCCGCTGCCTGCGGCTCGCTCGCGTGCGAGAAGCCCCCCACGTCGAGGACGGTCGCGCGCGGTCGTTCATCGAGCTCGTCGACCACGGAGGCTCGACCGAACGACCAGAGCGGCCACTCCAGGATCTCGAGGTTGTCGATCCGCAGACCCAGACGCCGTCGTGCGGGGTCGTCGGAGCGGGACAGCGCGTCGAGAAAGGCACCCTTCTCGAACTGCGCTGCGCTCTTGTCGAGATGCAGCAGAGCGTTGTACTCCTCCTCGTCCTCGATCGGGTCCAGACGCCCGACGGCGGCCTGCGATCGTACGCTGAGATCCACGTAGCGCGTGTGCAGCTGCGGCTCCTGCATCGTGCTGCTGTGGAACACCCTGATGTCGATACCGGCGTAGCGAGCGGCCGTCTCCGGGTCGACGTCGTCGCGGGTCTCGGCCAGATGCACGAAATCGGCGTTCGGGTCGAGGACCCCCATCGAGAGCTCGGTCTCGAGCAGCAGCTGCTCCAGCACGACGCCGAGCGCGTAGGTCTTGCCCGAGCCGCTCTGCCCGCACCAGAACGTGTGCCGGTTGAACCGGGAGGCGTCGATCACGGCGGGGCGGTCCGGAGCCTCCACCAGGGTGCCGATCGTCAACGGGATCATCGTGTCGCGTCCATTCCGGGCCCCTTCCCTCTGGCGCGATGCTAGTCAGCGGGGTACGCGCGGCACCAGCCCCGGCATGGCGGCCGCGGACACCCACACGAACTTCACCGCCACGGTGCTCGAGGCGGTCGACGCCTACATCGCCGTCCACGACCACACGACGCAGCAGATGATCGACCGGATCGTCACCGAGAACGCCGGGCTGCTCGCGAGGCTCCGCGACGCGTGAGCACGTGCTACGTCACCGTCGAGGAGGCGCTCCAGGCCATCAGGGCGGTCCACGGCGGCGATCCACTGAGGTGCATCCGCGACACGGTGCTCCTGCAGTTCGCCCTCGCCCGGCCGGCCGCCACCCTGTTCGGCCGCGACGCGTACCCGCACCGGATGGGTCCTGTGCGTGCTCTTCTTCCACCTCAACGGCTACGAGCAGCAGTACGACAAGGATGCGCAGTTCGACCTCATCCTGGCCGTCGCGGCCGGGGAGATCGAGGAGATCGGTGCGATCGCCCGACGGCTCGCGGTCTGGTTCACGGCGCCTCAGCGCGACAGCGGTCTCAGCGTGTCCGGGAGCGGGAACGGCAGCGTGTAGTACAGCTGCGGGGCGCCGACCGCGCCGAAGTCGTCCTGCTTGGCGACGATGCGGTTCGGCGAGACCTCGGCCAGGCGCACGCGCAACCAGCTGCCGTCGTCCAGGCGCAGTTCGTAGAGGTCGGCGAGATAGCCGATCCCGATGCCGTCGAGCGTCTCCTCGGCGGTGAGCCAGTCGACGGCGCCCGAGACCTCGCGGCCGAGGAGGTCGACGGGCACGAAGCCCTCGCCCTCCGGCCGCATCCACCCCACGCGTTCGCCGTCCGCCCGGCGGTGCTCGATCCAGTCCTCCACGGGGTCTAACCTATCGGCCGTGCCGGCACTAGGCTGAGCGCGCCCGCGAGCGCATCCCGACGCCTGCAGGCGTCTCGCCACGACGCGAGGAGGGTGCAGCATGGACATCGACACCGTGGGCCTGCGGGCCGAGACGCCGCTCGACGAGGCGGAGCTCGCGGCCGCCGGACGCGCGATGCGTGAGACGATCCCGCGCTCGGCGCACGCCGAGTACTCGCCGTCGCCGGGCCGCGATCCGCTCGGCATCCTCGCCACCCAGCACGAGGCGCGTCTGCAGCAGCTCGTCGACCTGCGCGTGGAGCGGATGGGCACGGACGCGTTCTCGTTCTACCGCGGCACGGCGGCCATCCAGTCGGCCGACCTGGCCGCCGGCCCGACCACCGGCGCGGAAGTGGTCGTCTGCGGCGACGCGCACCTGTCGAACTTCGGCATGTTCCGCTCCCCCGAGAACGCGATGGTGTTCGACATCAACGACTTCGACGAGGCGACCGTCGGCCCGTGGGAGTGGGACGTCAAGCGCCTGCTCTGCAGCGTGATCGTCGCCGGGCGTTCGCTCGGCGCGCCGGAGCAGGAGCTCATCGGCATCGCCGAGGAGGCGGCGGCGAGCTATCGCGACTGGCTCGCCCGCACCCTGAAGCGCACGCTGCGCGAGCGCTACTTCCGGCCCACGTCCGTCAACGAACGCCGCCGTCGGCTGCACCCGGACACGGTGCGGATGATCCAGGAGGTCGCGCTCGCGTCCGGCAAGCGCACCAGCCAGCGCGTCGCCCGGCGGGCGCTGGAGGACGACGGCGACGGCGGTCTGCGCTTCGTCGACCGGCCGCCGGTGCTGCAGCGCGCCGAGCCCGAGATTCGGGCGCTCGCCGACGCGGCCTTCCACCGCTACCGCGAGACCGTCCCGCCGAACGTCGCCCTCCTGCTCTCCCAGTACCGGCTGCTGGATGTGGCGCGTCGCGTGGTCGGTGTCGGCAGCGTCGGAACGCGGTGCTTCATCCTGGCGCTGCGCGGCCCGGCCGAGGAGACGCTCATCCTGCAGCTGAAGGAGGCCGGCTCGTCCGTCGTGGAGCAGTTCGGGGGCGTCACGCCGCTGCCAGGCTACCTCGACCCGGCGCTGTTCCCCGAGCAGCAGGGCTACCGTGTGGTCGCCTGCCAGCGCATCCTGCAAGCCGTCTCCGACCCGTTCCTCGGGTTCCTGAAGGAGAGCGGCTTCACCTTCTACCTGCGGCTGTTCCGCAACCGCAACGCGTCGTTCGAGATCCCGGCGATGAACTCGGTGCAGTTCCGGGACTACGCGCGCATCTGCGCCGTCGTGCTCGCCCGCGCGCACGCCCGGTCTCCCAAAGCGGCCTTCGTCTCCGGATACCTCGGCACGGGCGACAGCTTCCCGCGCGCCGTTGCCCGTTGGTCGTCGGCGTACGCCGATCAGGCCGAGGAGGACTACGCCGGGTTCGTGGCGGCCGCCCGCGACGGACGGTTCACGGTCGCGGCCTGACGGTCGCCCGCGGCGGCGGCACGGGGAGCAGGAACTCGCGCACGGCTGTCAGCACCTCCGGGGTGTCGAGGTGCAGGCCGTGGCCCGCGTCGAAGGCGCGCAAGGTCGCGTGCGGGATCGCCTCGGCGAGGGGCCGTGCCTGTGCGAGCGGGGTCAACGCGTCGTGATCGCCGTGGAGCACGAGCGTCTCGGCGCGGATGCCGGCCAGCGCCTCCCGCGCGTCGTGGTCGCGGCTCGCGGCGAAGTGGCCGCGCAGCGCCTCCCGGGTGGCGGTGCGGGTGAAGAACGCGTCGACGGTCTCGGGATGCGCGACCACCCAGTCCGCGTCGAAGAAGAGCGGCGTCATCCGGGCGCGGTCGCCGCTGAGCAGATCGGCGATCACGGCGGGGTCGCGCTTCTCGCCCGAGCGGTCGCTGGCCGTCGTCGCGATGAGCACCAGCCGGCGCACCCGTTCTGGGTCGTCGGCGGCGAGCCACTGGGCGACGCGGCCGCCCATCGAATGACCGACCACGTGGGCGGCGGAGACGCCGGCCGCGTCGAGCACGGCGACGGCGTCCTGGGCGAACGCGCGCGTCGTGTAGCGCCCCGCCTCGCCGAGGTCGCTGGCGCCGATGCCCCGGTGGTCGAAGACGATGACGCGGAAGTCCTCGGCCAGTGCGTCGGCGAACGGACCCCAGCCGTGCATGCCGGTCGCCTGTCCGGCGATGAGGAGGACGGGGACGCCGGTCCCCCGCTCGGCGAAGGCGATGCGCGCCCCGTCGTCGGCGATGGCGTAGTCGGGCACGAACGAACAGCCTAGTCCGCGGTGTCGCTCGCGGGCCGCGCGCGCACGTGCATCCGCTCCCCCTGCTTGCCGAACAGGCTGAGGAACTCGACGCTCTCGGCGTCCGCACGGTCGAACCAGTGCGGTACGCGGGTGTCGAACTCGGCGGCCTGCCCCGGCTCGAGCACGATGTCGTGCTCGGCGAGCACGAGGCGCAGCCGGCCGTTGAGCACGAAGAGCCACTCGTAGCCCTCGTGGGTGCGCGGGTCCGGCTGCGGGATGCTTGCGCCGGCCGGGATGACCATCTTGTACGCCTGGATGCCGCCGGGTCGGCGCGTGAGGGGCACCACCGTGCGGCCGTGCAGCCGCTGCGGACGCAGGTGCACGCGCGGGTCGCCGGTCGGCGGCGCATCGACGAGGTCGTCGAGCGTCACCCCGTGCGCCCGGGCGAGCGGGAGCAGCAGTTCGAGCGTCGGCCGCCGGGTTCCCGACTCGAGCCGGGAGAGGGTGCTGATCGAGATACCCGTGGTCTCGGAGAGGTCGGTGAGAGTCAGGTCGCGCTTGGTCCGCAGGGCGCGGAGCCGCGTGCCGACGCCGTCGAGGGCGTTGTCCAGGTCGTCGCTCATCGTCTGAGTTTGCCATTCCGGCAAGGATATTTGCCAGCGGAGACGCGGGGGCCGACGATCGGAACATGCAGAACGATGGATTCGACGTGATTATGGCCGGCGGCGGCGCCGCCGGCCTGAGTGCCGGGCTCATGCTGGCCCGCGCCCGCCGCTCGGTGCTGGTGCTGGATGCCGGGGCGCCGCGCAACGCCCCCGCCGCCGCGGTGCACGGCCTCTTCGCCCGCGACGGCGTTCCGCCGGCGGAGCTCACGGCCGTGGGGCGCGAGGAGGTGCGGCGGTACGGCGGCGAGGTCCGCGCGGCGTCCGTCACCGACGCCCGCCGCGACGGCGACGACATCGTCGTGACCGCGGACGGCGACGAGCTGCGCGCACGCCGGCTGCTCATCGCGACCGGCCTGGTGGACGACCTCCCCGACATCCCGGGTGTGCGCGAGCACTGGGGCCACGACGTCGTCCACTGCCCCTACTGCCACGGCTGGGAGGTGCGCGACACCGCCATCGGCGTGCTCGCGCTCGGGCCGCGCGCCGTGCACCAGGCCCAGCTGTTCCGGCAGTGGAGCGACGACGTCGTGCTGTTCACGAACGGCTTCCCCGCACCGAGCGCGGACGAGAGCGAGCAGCTCGCGGCGCGCGACATCCGCGTGGTGGAGGGGGCCGTCACGGCCGTCGAGTCCACCGACGGCCGGGTCACCGGGCTGCGTCTGGCCGACGGGAGCGTCGTGCCGCGCGCGACGATCGCGATCGGCCCGGCGGCGCTGGTCCGCCTCCCCTTCGCCGCCGGCCTCGGCCTCGCGACCGCCGAGCACCCCTCCGGCATGGGCGAGCACCTGCCCGCCGACCCGGCGGGCCGCACCGCCGTCCCCGGCGTCTGGGCCGCGGGCAACGTCACCGACCCGTTCGCGCAGGTGGGTGCGGCGGCGGCCAGTGCGGCCTTCGCCGCCGCACAGCTCAACATGGAACTGGTGCAGGAGGACGTCGAGCGCGCCGTCGCCGAGCGCCGCGCGGGCTGAGACCTATCCGGCCGCCGCGCGCTCCCGCACCGCCCGGGCGCTCCAGCGACCGTCCGCGCGCTCGACGCGGATGGCGTGCTCGAACGCCCGGGTGACGGTCTCGGTCGTGACGGCCCGCTCGATCGCGCCGGTCGCGACGATGCGTCCGTGGGAGATCAACAGCGCGTGCGTGGTGGTCTCGGGCAGCTCCTCCAGGTGGTGCGTCACGAGCACCGACGCGAGCTCGGGGGCCGTGTGCGCGAGTCCGTCGATCGTCTCGAGCAGTTGTTCGCGCGCCGCGACGTCGAGCCCCGTCGTCGGCTCATCGAGGAGCAGGAGCTGCGGGTCGGCGATGAGGGCGCGGGCGATCAGCGTGCGGCCTCGCTCCCCCTGCGAGAGCGTGGGCCAGCGGGCGTCGCGGCGCGAATCCAGCCCGACGGAGTGGAGGAGCTCGTGCGCCCGCGCGATCTGCTCGGCCGTGGCCTCCCACCGCATCGGGGGCTCCAGGGTGCCGGTGAGGCCGGTGAGCACGACCTCGGTGACCGTCAGCGGCGAGCGGACCGGATGCCGCGGGTTCACGTGCCCGATGTGCCGGCGCAGCTCCTGCAGCTCCACCCGCCCCAGCCGGCGGCCGAGCACGTCGACGGTACCGGAGGTCGGGAAGGTGAGCGCGCCGCAGAAGCCGAGCACCGTGCTCTTGCCCGCCCCGTTCGGTCCCAGCAGCGCCCAGTGTTCGCCTGCCCGCACGGTCAGATCGATGCCGTCGAGGATGTGCGTCCCGTCGCGCCGGAACGTCACCTCCCGCAGCTCGAGCACGGCGGGGGCGGCGGGCGTGGTCACGAGAGGCGCTCCTTCATCGAGGTGAGGTGGTCGCGGCTGAGGCGGGAGGCGGCGACGGCGTCGCGGTCGGCGATCGCGTCGAGCAGGGCGCGGTGGGCGTCGTGGTCCGCCCCTTCGTCCGAGAGCGGACGCAGGCGCAGCATCTCGACCATCGACTGGCGCAAGCGTGGGACGAAGCCGTCGAACAGCTCGGCGAGGATGTCGTTGTGGGCGGCGGCGACGATCGCCCGGTGGAACGCGGTGTCGGCGTCCACGTGGGCCTCGAGCCCGCGATCGAGCCGGCTGCGGGCGTCGAGGGCGCGGCGCAGGGCGCGCAGCTCCTGCGGGGTGCGGCGCTCGGCCGCCAGGGCGGCGGCCTCCGACTCGATCGCGATGCGCGCCTCGATGACCGACACGATGGAGGCTCGGCGCAGGACCGCATCCCAGTCCTCCGGGGCGTCCAGCGCGGTGACGAAGACGCCTGCCCCCTGCCGGGACTGGAGCACGCCGCGGCCCGCCAGCTGACGGATCGCCTCCCGCACGGTGGAGCGGCCCACCCCGAGCTGCGGCGCGAGCGTCGTCTCGCCCGGGAGCTTCTGGCCGAGGGCCCATTCACCCGCACGGATGCGCTCCAGGAGCGCGTCGGCGGCCTGGTCTGCGAGCGGGGCGCGGAGCACGGGCATGCGCCGAGTCTACGGGATGGTGGCGTCGCCTTGTCTGCTTGTCTGAGGAGTAAAGGCACAGAGGTCACGGTTCGGTCACTTTCAGGAAACGTTCGACTTTCGCATGGGGTTCCCCCAGAGCCGCTCCTTACGCTCCCCCCTTATGACGACGCAGCCGCTCAGGGTCGGTCCGCTGACCCGGCGCCGCCTGGAAGAACGCGCACGGCAGGATGCCGAGGCGCTGCGCGGCGCGCCCGCACCCGAAGCCGGCGCGCCGCCCACCGTCGCGGCACTCCAGGCCCGCGCCAACGCTTACGCCCGCCGCGAGGAGCAGCGCTTCCACCGGCATGTGCGCCGCGAGCTGACGGAGCACCGCCTCCTCACGGCCGCCGTGCGCACCGATCTCGACGCCTTCGACGACCGGCTCGACGCGCTCCCGCCCGCGGAGCGCGACCACGCCCGCATCGCCGTCGGCGACGGCCCGGCCTACGCCGAGCTGCGGCGCCTCGAACGGCGCATCGCCCGCCGGCACCGCCGCGCCGAGGAGCTCGCCGCGCTCATCCACGCCCGCTTCACCGCCGCCCGGCTGCGCGCCGCCCGGCACTTCGACCGGTCCGACGAGAAGATCGCGGTCTACTGGGGCGCCTACCGCGCCGCACTGCCCCGCGACGCCGCCGACCGCGACCCCGGCCGGGAGGGGACGCCCGAGCTGCGGCGCTCCGACTGGCTGACCACGCGCACCGACGCACTCGAACACTGGCAAGGGGGAACCGCCGATGGCCAAGCGTGACCGGCTCACCGAATACCGCGTCCCGAACGTCTCGCGGCTCAAGCGCCGCGTGCTCTGGCGACTGCGGAGGCTGCGCGACGCGGTCGACGTCGAGACACTGGAGGTGTTCGAGCACGAGCTCGCCGCCTTCGAGCGCGCCGGCGCGGCCGAGCTCGAGCGCCAGCGCACGCGCAACATCGCGGTGTGCTCCGCCCGGGTCGCCGAGGCGCAGGCGCGCGAGGAGCTCATCCGCAGCGCCCTCGAGCGCACGGAGGCCGAGATCCTCCGCGCCGACGAGGCCGCGCAGCGCCTCGACGCCCGCCTGCTGGGGAGCGATCCCCAGCTCCACAACTACGCCTGAGACAGGAAGGACGACCATGGCCAGGGACATCGTCACCCGCCCGCCCCGCCACCGCCCGACCGTCGGGCACCTCTCCCCCGTCGCGCACGTCTTCGTGTACGTGCTGCTCGTCGCGATGCTCGCGGTGGACTACATCCTGCTCTCGCAGGCCCTCACCCTGCTGCTGCGCAACGACAGCCAGTACGGCTCGATCGGCCTGCAGATGTACGTCATCACCCTGGGCATCTCGCTCGCTGTGGTGACCCTCCCGCACGCCGTCGCGATCATCCTGCGCCGGGTGCAGTCGCGGGTCATGGCGAGGGGATGGATCCCCGCCGCCGTCGCCCTCTCCCTCGTGTGGGCGGCGCTCCTGGCCGCGATCACCGTCGCCCGGATCAAGGCGGGCATGGACGCGTCCGCGTCCGGCGGCCTCACCGGCCTCGTCGGCGGGGACACCGCCCCCGCGGCGCCCACGTTCTCGTGGACCGCGCCCGACACGATCATGGCGTTCCTCATGCTCGGCGTGCTCGCCACCTCCGGCGCCGTCAGCTTCGTGGTCGCCTGGATGACCACCAAGCCGCTGCTCACCGCGGCCGAGAAGGCGCACGCGCAGGCCGAGCGGCTGCGCGTCCACCGCGACAAGCTGCGCGGGGAGGCCGTGGCCGCCGCCGAGGCGACCCGCCTCGCCTACCAGCTCGACGCGCACGACGCCGTCCGCTACACGGGTGCCCGCGTCACCTTCCATTCCCGGGTCGACGTGGTGCGCGCGCAGCTCGGCGTCCGCCTCGCCCAGCGCGAGCGCGACCCCGAGAGCACGAGCCAGATCATCCGCGAGCTCAAAGCCCGGCGCAGCACCGCCGCGGTCGAGGCCGGACCGGGCGCGCACGCCGCGTCCACCCCGCCGGCCGATCACCCCGCCTGGCCCGCCCAGCCCTGACCTCGAGGAGCACTCGTGCCCACTCTCCCCCGCATCCGCACCGCTCTCGCCGTCGCCGGCGTGCTCGCCCTCGCGGCCGGCCTCACCGCCTGCTCATCGGCGACCGCGTCCGGCGAGGCGTGCGACCAGTCCGCCCCGCGCAACCTGGGCGTCGTCGCCGGGAGCACCGCCAACGCGCCGACGACCGCCCTGCCCGCCTCGGCCACCAGCCAGCTGAAGGCCGTCGGCGCGAGCAACGGCAGCGTCACCGTCGTCATCCCCTCCGGCACCCCGCAGGTGATGGGGACGACGCTGATCGGCTCCACCGCGCAGGACGCGATCGTGTGCCAGAACGAGCAGCGCACCAAGCTCACCCAGATCACGCAGTACATCGACGGACTGAAGGCCGCGAACCCGCAGGTCGACTTCCTCGGCGCGATCGACCAGGCCGCCCGCAACCTGGGGAAGGATCCGATGGGCGTGCTCGTCGTCGGCAGCGGCCTCCAGACCACGGACCCGCTCGACTTCGCCGGCAGCGGCCTGCTCTCGGCCGACCCGGCGCAGGTCGTCGCCGATCTGACCTCCCGCAACCTGCTGCCGACCGACCTGAAGGGCGTCACCGTCTACTGGTCGGGGATGGGCGACACCGCGGGCGATCAGCAGCCGCTCACCATCCCGGCCCGCAGCAACCTGGAGGCCATCTGGACCGCCGTCGTGAAGGCCGCGGGCGGCACGCTCTCCCTGCTTCCCGAGCCGGCCTCGGGTGGCGCGACGACCGGCCTGCCCGCGGTGACGCCGGTGCCCGTCGAGGCCGTCGCCACCAAGACGGACTGGTCGCACCCCGTCGTGATCCGCGACAGCGAGCTGCGCTTCACCAAGGACACGGCCACGTTCGCCGACCCGCCCGCGGCGCAGCAGACGCTCGCGTCGCTGGTCCCGGCCATCGAGCAGAACGGTCAGGTCGTCACCATCACCGGCACGGCCTCCAAGGACCAGGCGACGAGCAACACCGCCGACCTCGCCCTGTCGCAGCGCCGGGCGGAGGCGGTGAAGACCGCTCTCGTCGGTCTCGGCGTGCCCGCGGCCGAGCTCACCACCGCCGGCGTCGGCCACGACTGGTGCGGCTGGCGGGCCGAGACGGATGCGAGCGGCGCGTACTCCGACGCCGTCGCGGCGCAGAACCGCACCGTCGTCCTGACTTCGGCGGGTGTGGGCCTCTGCGCGTGACGTCGCTGCTCGGGAGGAGCTGCTCGGGAGGTCGCTGGATCCGGGAATGACTCGCGGCCCGCACCGGTTCGCCCGAGTATGACAACCATCGGACTCATCGGTTCCGGCCACATCGGCTCCCAGCTCGCCCGCCTCGCGGTCGCCCACGGCTACAGCGTCGTGCTGAGCAACTCGCGCGGCCCCGAGACGCTCTCCGACCTCGTCGCCGAGCTCGGACCGCAGGCGCGCGCCGCGACGCCCGCCGAGGCGGCTGCGGCCGGCGACCTCGTCGTCGTCACCGTGCCGCTCGCGGCCGAGGCGACCCTCCCCGTCGCCGAGCTCGCCGGCAAGATCGTCATCGACACGGACAACTACTACCCGCAGCGCGACGGCAACATCCCGGAGCTCGACGACGAGTCGACCACGGTCGCCGAGCGCCTGCAGGCCGTGCTGCCGACCTCGAAGGTCGTGAAGGCCTTCAACCACATCGGCGCCGCCGCCCTCACCACCGAGGGCCAGGCCGCGGGGACCCCCGGCCGCCGCGCCCTGGTCGTCGCCGGCGACGATGCCGAGGCACGCGACCGCGTCGCCGCGCTCATCGACCAGTTCGGCTTCGACGCCGTCGACATCGGCCCGCTCGCGGAGGGATGGCGCATCCAGCGCGACACCCCCGGCTACGTCACGCGCTTCGACGCGGACGGGCTGCGCGAGGCCCTCGCCGCGGCCAAGCGCTACCGCGACATGTAGCCTCCCGCACCCCCGCACATTCGGCACGAATGTCGTGAAACGCCCGCCGTTTCGCGACATTCGTGCCGAATGTGCGTCGGGCGTCCGCTGCGCGCCCCCTGTACAACCGCGCCGCGACCCCGCACAATGACGTGACATGAGCACGTCTCATGTAATCCGGACGCCCGATCAGCGATTACGCATCTTCGTCTCCTCTACCCTCCAGGAGCTGGCCGACGAGCGGCGGGCGGCGCGGCACGCCATCGAGCGCCTGCACCTCGCCCCCGTGATGTTCGAGCTGGGCGCCCGCCCGCATCCTCCGCGCGAGCTCTACCGCGCCTATCTCGACCAGAGCGACGTCTTCCTCGGCCTGTACTGGGAGCGGTACGGCTGGGTCGCGCCGGAGGAGCAGGTCTCGGGCCTCGAGGACGAGTACGACCTCTGCCCGCCCGACCTGCCGCGCCTGCTGTACATCAAGAGCCCGGCGCCGGAGCGGGAGTCCCGGCTCCGCGCGCTGCTCGACCGCATCCGCGACGACGACCGTGCCGCGTACAAGTACTTCGAGACGCCGAAGGAGCTCGCGCGCCTGGTGGAGGCCGACCTCGCCACCCTCCTCGCCGAGCGCTTCGACCAGAGCCGCCTCGTCCTCGCCGTCGCGAACGGTGTCGGCGGCGAGTCCGGTTCCCGGTCGAACGCGGACTCCGAACGCGGGATGGCCGCATCCGCCCCGGCGAGGAGCGCCCGCCTCGACGCCGAACGCCTGCTCACGCCCGTGCGCCTCCCGGCTCCCCTCACCGCCCTCGTCGGCCGCGACGCCGACGTGGCGGCGCTGCGCGGGATGCTCGCTTCCGGCACGCGGCTGCTCACCCTCGTCGGCGCGGGCGGGATCGGCAAGAGCCGGCTCGCGATCGCGGTCGCGCGGGCCGCTGCGCCCGGCTTCGACGACGGCGCCGTCTTCGTCGACCTGTCCGCCGTGCACGATCCGGAGCGCGTCCCGAATCGCATCGCGCAGGCGCTCGGCGTGCACGACACGGGAGACGCGCCGATCGCGGAGCAGCTGATCACCGCGCTGCACGACCGCCGCATCCTGCTGGTCCTCGACAACTTCGAGCAGGTGCTCGACGCGGGCCCGCTCCTCATGCGGCTGCTCGCCGAGGCGCCGGGCCTGGCGCTGCTGGTCACCAGCCGCGCGCTGCTGCGCGTGAGCGCGGAGCGCAGCTACGACGTCGGACCCCTGGAGGACGAGTCGGCGGTGAGCCTGTTCGTCGAGCGCGCCCGCGCCGTGGCGGGCGACTTCGAGGTGACAGCGGACAACGCGGAGGCGGTCGTCGGAGTGTGCGAGGCCGTCGACGGCGTGCCGCTGGCGATCGAGCTCGCCGCGGCCCGCGTGCGCGTGCTCTCACCGGCCGAGCTGCTCGACCGGCTCGACCGCCGCCTGAGCGTGCTCGTGGGAGGCTCGCGCGACCTCCCGGAGCGCCAGCAGACCATCCGTCGCACCATCGAGTGGAGCACGCAGCTGCTCGAGCCCGGGCAGCGCCGCCTGCTCTCGCGCCTCGGCGTCTTCGAGGGCGGGTTCACGCTCGACGCCGTCGAGGCGCTCGGCCATGGCGACGGGGCGGAGGACGCCGACGTGCTCTCCGACCTCGCCGCCCTCGTCGACAGCAGCCTCGTCGGCCGCCACGACGGCGACGAGCGGCCGCGGTTCTCGATGCAGGCGATCGTGCGCGAGTACGCGCGGGAGCAGCTGGAGCGGGACGGCGGGCTGACCGCCGCGCGCGACGCCCACGCGCGGTACCTGCTCGCGCTCGGCGATGCCGCGCAGGAGCCGCTGAAGGGGGCCGGCCAGCACGAGTGGATGGAGCGCCTCGGCGACGAGCGCGACAACCTGCGGACCGCCGAGCGCTTCCTCCTCGACCGTCACGACTGGGATCGGGCCGCGCACCTGGCGCTCAGCCTCTACCTCTACTGGTGGGTGACGGGTCTGCTCGGCGAGGTGCGCACCTGGATGGCGGAGGCCCTCGACGCGGGCGAACCGCTGAGCGATCGCACCCGCGCCATCGCCCTCTACTTCACCGGGACCATCGAGTTCTGGAAGGATCCCGACGGACGCGTCGCCGCCTCCCTCGCCGAGAGCGCCGACCTCTTCCACCGCGCGGGCGACGCCGACGGCGAGGGTCTCGCGCGCATCTCCCTCGCGCTCGCGCTCCTGGCGGGCGAGCGCCCCGACATCCCCCGCGCCCAGGAGGTGATGGAGGCGAGCCTCGCGCTGTTCCGCTCGACGGGCAGCGTCTGGGGCGAGTCCATGGCGCACGTGCTGCTCGGGCGGATCGCTCTCGCCCAGCAGGAGATCACCGCCGCGCAGGACCATTTCGAGCGTAGCCTCGCCCTCACCCGGCGCGACGGCGACGCGGTCGGGGAGCGGATCGCCTCCTACCACCTGGGCTGGACGCACCTCATCCGCGGCGATGTGGAGGCGGCCCGTCATGACTTCGCCCGCAGCGTCACGGTCTCCGCCGGCATCGGGCACAGCGAGGGCATCGCGTTCGGCCTGGAGGGGATGGTCGCGGTCGCCGCCCTGGCGGGCGACGCCTCCCGGGCCGGTCTGCTGGCCGGTGCCGCGCAGGCGCTCCGGGAGCGCAGCGGCACGCACAACGGGCCGACCTTCACCTTCCACCGCCGCTACCTCGACCGTCTGCTCGCCGGTCCGTCGGCGCCGGAGGTGGAGGCGGCCATGGCGGAGGGCCGTGAGCTCAGCGTGGAGCAAGCGGTCGCCGAGGCCCTCGCCGGGAATGATGCGGACGCCTCCCCGGTTTAGTTGAAGCGTCAACCATTTGGAACTATGATCGGTTGACGCGACACCATTCCGTTTCGACCGAGGACTCACGATGACCACCGACCAGCTGCTCGACGCCTCCACGCACATGGCGGCCCCCACCCTCCGCGTCGGCGACCTGGAGCTGATGTCGTCGTACTACTCCGCCGCCTTCGCCTTCGAGGCGCTCGACGAGAAGGCCGACGCGCGCGGCCGCGAGGTGCACCGCGTGCTCGGCCGCAACGGCGTGCCGATGGTGTCGCTCATCCACACGCCCGACCTCCCCGCGGTCGACCCGCGCCAGGCCGGGCTGTTCCACAACGCGTTCCTCTTCCCCGACGCCGCGAACCTCGCGGCGACCGTGTACCGCGCCGCGCAGGATCCGCGCAGCCGTTTCGTCGGCTCCAGCGACCACCTCGTCTCGGAGGCGTTCTACTTCACCGACCCCGAGGGCAACGGCGTCGAGCTCTACACCGACCGGCCCCGCGAGACCTGGAGGCGCGAGCGCGGGCAGATCCAGATGGACACCACCTGGCTCGACCCCAATGCGTACCTGCAGGCGAACCTGGCACAGGAGGTACTGGACGCCGGATCCGCGCTGAACGGGACCGTCGGGCATGTGCACCTCCAAGTCGGCGACATCGCCACGGCGCGCGCGTTCTACGTCGACGCGCTCGGTTTCGAGTCCACGCTGAGCGAGTTCCGCGGGGCCCTCTTCGCTTCCGCGGGCGGCTACCACCACCACATCGCGATGAACACGTGGAACAGCGCCGGCTCCGGCCCGCGTGCCGCGAGCCTGGGGCTCGGGGAGGTGGCGATCACCGTCCCGGCCCGCACCGAGCTGGATGCCCTGGCCGCCCGGCTGCGCGACCACCGCATCCCCTTCGCCGACGACGGCCGCTCGATCGTCGCCGCCGACCCGTGGGGCACCCAGGTGAGCGTGGTCCTGCCCGACCTGACCACCGACGAGCTCCTGACCCGCTGAGCGCGAGCGCGCCCATCGAGGCGGCACGAATTCACACGAAAACGCGCGAGACGGCGAACTATTCGCCGTCTCGCCTGCGAGCGGGTGCGGGTGCGGGTGCGGGTGCGGGTGTCGGCGCCGTCTCCTGCAGCGCCTTGATCAAGGTCTGAGCGTCGTAGGGGCCGATGTGCCGGCGGCCGTTGATGAAGAAGGTCGGCACGGCGGTGATGTCCATCGCCTCCGCGTCGAGCATGTCATCGCGGACGCGGGCCGTCACCTCGGGCGAGGCCAGGTCGGCTTCGAAGCGGTCCAGGTCGAGGCCGAGCTCCTCGGCCCGCCGCAGAATGTCGGACGGCAGCTGATGCTCCTGGTCGGCGAACAGGCTGCGCTCGAACTCGAAGAACTGCCCCTGGCGCGAGGCGGCCTCCGACGCCTCCGCCGCCGCGAGGGCGTTCGGGTGGAACCGCGTGAGCGGGGCGTGCCGCCAGACGTACCGCACGCTGTCGCCGAGCTCGGCCCGCACCTCCACCACCGATCCGGTCGCCTTCAAGCAGAATCCGCACTGGAAGTCGCCGTACTCGACGAGGGTGTACGGCGCGTCCGGGTCGCCGTAGACGTGGTCGCGCGCCGGGTCGACGGGACGCACGAGGGTCAGCCCCGCCTCCTCCTTCGGGCGCCGGGCGTCGGAGATGCGGAAGATCACGGTCGCGACCGCGAACGAGATGACGGTCGCGGCGAGCACCCCGACGCGCGCGGCGTTCTGTGCGGTCTCATCCGGGATGGCGAGGTCGACGATGAAGAGGGAGATGGTGAAGCCGATGCCGCACAGCGCCGCGCCTCCCGCGAGCCGGTCGACCGTGAGCCCGGGACCGAACTCGCCGATCCGCAGCCGCCGCATCGCGAACGTCGAGCCGAACACGCCGACGAACTTGCCGACGACCAGACCGGCGACCACACCCCACGCGAGCGGCGAGACCAGCGCGCCGGCGAGGATGCCGCCGTCCAGCCGCACCCCGGCGTTGGCGAGCGCGAACAGCGGCAGCACGACGTACGCCACATAGGGCGACCACGCCGACTGCAGCCGCTCGTTGATCGAGATGGATTCGCGGAGGCTGTTCGCCGCCGCCCGCGCGTACTCGGTGTTCGGCGATTGGCGGAAGGTCCGCGCGAGGTCGAGGGCGTGCTCCACGTCGCGCCTGTCGGGCCGGTACACCGGGATGAGCAGGGCGATCGCGACGCCCGCGAGCGTCGGATGGACTCCCGACGCGAGGAACGACAGCCACACCACGATCGCGAGCGTCGCGTACACCGGGCCGCGCCCGGCGGGCAGATACCGCGTGAGGTAGACGCCCACCAGCCCGACCGCGGCGACGATGAGCGGCAGCGGCGTGAAGTCCTTCGTGTAGACGAGCGCGATGATGCTCAGCGCACCGATGTCGTCGACCACCGCCAGGGCGAGCAGGAAGACGCGCAGCCTCCCCGTGGCGTGCGGCCCGATCAGCGCCAGCGCACCGACCAGGAAGGCCGTGTCGGACGAGATCACGATCCCCCACGCGTGCGCCTGCCCGGTCGACGCCGTGAACAGCACGAAGATCAGTGCGGGGACGGCCAGCCCGAACAGCGCCGCCACGACCGGCACGACGGCGCGCGACCAGCTCGTGAGCTCGCCGATCGCGAACTCGCGGCGCACCTCCAGCCCGACCGTGAAGAAGAAGATCGCCATCAGCGCGTCGTTCACGAGCGCGTGCAGCGTGAAGTCGAGGTGGAGGTCGCCGAGGCCGAGCGTGAGGTGCGTCTCCCAGAACGCCTCGTAGCCGCTGAACGAGATGTTCGCCCAGACGATGGCGATGACGGTCGCGGCGAGGAGCAGGACCGCGCCGATCCGGCTGCGGCCGGCCGCGCGGAACCGCTCGGCGACGGTGGGGCGCCGGTCCCGCGACGTGCCCCCGCCGTCGGGATCGGGCGAGCGCTGGATGATGGTGAGGTTGGTGGTCATGGGGTCTCCTCTGGCCGATCCGCCGATCAGGCCGGCCCGACGGGGGCGGGCTCGCGCTCGCCCTGGTACTCGGCCGACAGCAGGCGGTAGGACTTCGTGGTGAAGGCGAGCAGCGCGAGCACCACCATCGCGAGGCCCGAGAACAGGAACACCAGCGCGATGCCGCGGGCGCTCCCCTCCCCCAGCAGCCACCCCCAGGTGCTCTCGCCCGCCCCCGTCTCCATGTACGGGATGATCAGGAACTGCGCGAGCGGGGCGATCAGGAAGGCCGTGATCGGCGCGGCCGCGGACTCGAACGCCTGCGCGAACCCGAACACGCGGCCCTGGCGGCCGAACGGCACGATCTTCTGGATCACCGTCTGCTCCGACGCCTCCACCGCCGGGATGAGGGTCATGTACAGCCAGATGCCCGCCACGTAGAGCAGCCACCACTCCCGGATGGTGAAGAGCGCGCCCAGCACGCCCATCAGGGCGACGAGCAGCAGCATCGTCCGGATCGGGTTGCGACCCAGCCCGAACCTCGCCACCAGCAGGCCGCCGATGATGAACCCGGTGGACGAGATCCCGAGCACGACGCCCCACCACTCGACGGCGAACAGCTCGAGCCCGTACGGGTCCATGAGCGCCATGTAGACGCCGCCGATGAGGTTGTTGAAGGTGGAGAAGATGATGAGCGCGAAGAGTCCGGGCGCGCTCCGGATGGCCGCGATGCTCCCCCGCAGGTCCATCGACGGCGCGGCGCCCGACTCGGTCTGCGGCTGCTCCTCCGGGATCCGCAGGAACAGCAGGTGCGCGAGCGCCGCCGCGGTCAGCAGGATGGCGATGACCAGCGTCCACCCCATCCCGAGCAGTCCGATCGCGAGCCCGCTGAAGACGCTCGTGACGATGAACGCCACGCCCTGCACCGTTCCGACCAGCCCGTTCGCGTTCGCGTGCCGCTCCTCCGGCACGAGCAGCGTGACGGTGGTCGAGAGGGCGATGTTGCGCATGTTCTCCACCACCGACCCGAACAGGATGACGCCGGCGAAGATCCAGAACATCGGACCGCCCAGGTCGAGGAGCGCCGACTCGGGGAAGACGAGATAGAGCGCGCCCGCCACCGCGAACGCGACGAGCGTGATCGTGCCCGCGAACAACATCACCTGGTACTTGCGGTGCCGGTCGACGATCGTCCCGAACAGGATCGAGAACACCGCGACGAGCAGCATGTAGGCGCCGCCGACGATGCCGGTCGCGAGCACCGACCGCGTCTCCAGGTAGACCCAGAAGGTCAGCGCGAACCAGAGGAACGACGTCGTGACGTTGGCCACGGCCGTGTTCACCAGCACCTGGGCGAAGGTGCGTACTCCCGGAACGGACGTCTCCGTCATGCACAGAGGGTACGGCACCCGTGCCGCCGGTGTCAGCCCGCTGGGGGCGACCGAGGCGGCACGAATGCGCGCGAAAACCCGCGAGACGGCGAACAGTTCGCCGTCTCGCGGGCCGCTGCGCGGGGCTGCGCGCTACGCGGCGACGACCGCCTCCTCCTCGGCGGGAGTCACGACGCGGGACTCGTCGGCGAGCTGGCGGCGCCGCGCGCTCACGACGTGGGTGACCACGATGAGGAGGATGCCGGCGGTCGCCCAGAGCGCGAGGCGCAGACCCGCGAAGCCGAACGACTCGCCCGGGAAGTAGGTGAGCGCCTGGGCGGCGTCCAGCCAGGCGGCGCCGTTCCAGAACGTGTGGAGGCCCGCGAAGAGCGGCGGGGAGAGCACGGCCTGGAAGATGCCGCCCGAACTGGTGAAGTTGAGCATCACGAACAGCATCGTGAGCGCGGGCGTCGTCCACTTGCCGAGGATGGGATGCAACCCGATCCCGACGGTCACGATCCCGAAGACGTACAGCGCGCCGAGGAGCCAGATGCTCCACTCGTTGCCGGAGAGCACGCCGTAGATCGGGCCGGCCACGACGACGCCGATCCCCGCGACGACGAGGGATGTGGCCGCGGCGACAGCGAACCGCCAGCCGAGCGCGATGCGGGCCGTCACGGCCGCGACCGCGATGGCGCTCGCGTACGATCCGACGCTCAGGGCGACGAGGAGGAAGAACAGGCCCTGCCCGGTGCCGTCCTGCGCGCCGACGGGGCGCACGTCGTCCACGGTCACCGGCAGGTGCTGCTGGTAGGAGATCGGGAGGAGGAGCTTCTCGGCGGCGGAGGCCGTGGTCTCCGAGGCGGCGGAGGCGACGATGATCGTGGCGTGCGTTGCATCGCTCGCGTAGGCGGCGGCGATGTCCCGGTGCGCGACGGCGGTGCGCGCGGCGGCCTCGTCCGTGACCGTGGTGACGTCGAGCTTCTGCGGAGCGGCGTCGTTCAGCTTCTGCGCGAAGACCTCGGCCGCGGGGGTGTCGCCGACGATCGCGATCGGGAGGTCGTGCGGCTCCGGCTGGTGGAACGCGCCCAGGTAGGCCAGCGCCATCCCCGTCGCGAGGAAGAGCGGGATGAGCAGGTGCGTGCCGAGCGCCTTCCAGAAGGAGGCGGCCGGCCAGAACGACGGGCGGGGCGGGACGGTCATCGGGACGACGCGGTGGTTGGACATGACACCTTTACGGATCGGAGTTGCATTGAGCAACACCAATTGTTGCACAATGCAACGACTATGCTGAGGGGTATGGCCGCCCGAGACCCTGAGAGTGCTGACAGGAGCGCCGCCGTCGAGCGCATCCAGTCGGAGCTGACGACGATCGCCCGCCGCGGGACCGCACGCGTGCGACGCGAGGATGAGACCCTGTCGTTCGTCGATCAGTCGCTGCTCTCGTTCATCCGCGCCAACCCCGGCTGCCGTGCCGTCGACATCGCAGGGCACTTCCAGCTCAACCGCTCGACCGTCTCGCGCCAGCTCGGCGCGCTCGCGGAGTTCGGCCTGATCGCCGGCGCCGACGCGGACTCCGGTCGCGGTCACGCACTCGTGGTCACCGACCGGGGCCGCGAACTGCTCGACCGCGCGGCCGGCAGCGTGCGCGCGGCCCTCGACGAGCGGCTGACCGGGTGGTCGGCGGACGAGCTGGTGCTGTTCGCCGGGATGCTCTCCCGCTACAACGCGATCGACGGCTGACGCGCGATCGACGGCTGACTAGTGGGCCGGATCCTCGGGGTCCGATGCGCCATCCGGATCGCCCGCGTCCTCGTCCCGTTCCGCCTTCGGTCCCGGCTCGGCGTCCGGCCGGCGATCCGCGGCCGTCGCGGAGGGTGCCGACGGCCGCTGCTGCGGCGGCTTCGGGGTGCGCCGCATCTTGATCCCGACGGCGGCCAGCATCCCGACAGCCGCCACGCCGAAGAAGACGAGCCCGACGAGGAGCCACGGCTGACTCCCGGGCGCGGGCGCGGCGCCGGTCAGCAGCTCGGCGGCGGAGGGGACGGCGATGAGACGCGCGGCCATCGGGGGTCTACGGCGAGACATCGTCATCACCTCCGCGCCCCATCGTGCCGTGCGGAGGCGAACCCGTGCAACCGAGCGGCGGTCGGTGGTCAGGCGAACGCGGCGTCGAAGAGCGCGCGGGCACGGGAGGCGGTTGCCGCACGCCGCTCCGCCGGGGTGCGCGCGAGCAGGTCGGCGAGCATCTCGATCGCGAGCAGCGCGTCGGCCGGTTCGACCTGCTCGCCGACGCGGCCGGCCTCCTGGTCGCGGGCGAGCAGGGCCGAGACGATGGCCTCGAGCCGTGCACCCAGTTGCGCGGTGCCCTCGCCGAGCTGGTCGGCGTTGAGCATGTCGATGAACGCGGTGGAGACGAGCGCCTGCTCGACCACGCGGTCGAGCAGCACGTCGAGCGTGGCGTCGGGATGCGCGGCGATCGCCTCCAGCGCCGTCATGTTCTCGTCGAACACGGCGACGGCGAGCGCCGTGCGCGTCGGGAAGTGCCGGTACAGACTCCCCTGCCCGACGCCGGCCCGCTTGGCCACCGCGTTCAGCGGCGCGTTGTACCCGGCGGTGGCGAAGATCTCCCGCGCGGCGGCGATGAGCGCGCGGCGGTTCTCGGGCCCGGCGCTCGGCCCCCGGTTGCTCTTCCCCTCACCTGACACGGGTGCTAGCGTACAACCGGACACAGGAGTCCGGTTGGAGGCGTCATGGCCGTGCAATGGGATCGTGAAGTGGATGTGCTCGTCGCCGGGTCCGGCGCGGCAGGCATGACGGCGGCCGTGACGGCCGCCGATCTGGGCCTGAGCGTGCTGGTCGCCGAGAGCACCGAGCGCTGGGGCGGGACGACGATGCGCTCGGGCGGAGGCCTCTGGCTCCCCGACAATCCGGTGATGAAGCGCGCCGGAATCCGGGACTCCCGCGCCGAGGCGCTCACCTACCTGCAGGCGGCGATCGGCGATCCGGACATCCCCTCGTCGACGGTCCGTCGCGAGGCCTTCGTCGACGCGGTCACGCCGCTGGTCGAGCTGCTCTCGCGGCTCGGCGTGCAGTGGATCCCCGCCGTGAAGTATCCGGACTACTACCCCGACCGCCCGGGCGGGAAGATCGGCCGGTCCCTCGAGGTGAAGCCGTTCAACGCGCGCCGCCTCGGCGACTGGCTCGCGACCTCCCGGATCGGGGACGCCATCCCGGTGCCGCTGCGCAACGGCGACGTGTACCTGCTCTCGCGCGCGTGGTCGACGCCGTCCGGCTTCGTCGCGGGAGCCGCGTTCGTCTTCCGCACACTCGGCGGCCTGGTGACCGGCCGCAAGCTCGTCGGGATGGGCGGCGCGCTCATGCTGAGCCTCGGCGACATCGCGCGCCGGCAGGGCGTCGAGCTGCGCCTCTCCTCCCCCGTCACGGAGCTGGTGAAGGACGACGACGGCCGGGTGGTCGGCGCGGTGCTCGGCACCCCCGAGGGGCCGGTGCGCGTCCACGCCCGTCGCGGCGTCGTGCTCGGCGCGGGCGGCTTCGCGAACAACACCGCCTGGCGGCAGGAGTACCAGGGCATCCCGGGCTACAGCTCGGCGGCGGAGGGCGACCTCGGCACCGCGATCGAGCTCGGCCGCGATGCCGGGGGCGCGCTCGATTATCTCGACGACGCCTGGTGGGGTGCGTCGGTGCCGCTGCCCGGCACGCAGCCGCTCTTCGTGCTCAACGAGCGCAGCGATCCGTTCAGCATCGTGGTCGACCAGACCGGTCAGCGCTACCTCAACGAGTCCGAGAGCTACATCGACTTCGGCCACGATCTGCTCGCGCGCGACGGGATCGTCCCGGCGAACCCGTCGTGGCTGGTGCTGGATGCGCGGCACCGCCGCCGCTACATGTTCTCCGCGCTGCTCGTCGGCGGCAAGAAGTTGTTCGCCGACGGGATCGCCGTGAAGGCGGACACCCTCGACGGGCTGGCCGAGGCGATGGGTGTCGACCGGGAGACGTTCCTGGCCACGGTCGAGCGCTTCAACGGGTTCGCCCGCACCGGCGTCGATGAGGACTTCGGCCGCGGCCGCACGGCGTACGACCGCTACTACAGCGACCCGCGGGTGAAGCCGAACCCCAACCTCGGACCGATCGAGAAGGGGCCGTTCACCGCGGTGAAGCTCGTGCCCGGCGACCTCGGCACCAAGGGCGGTCTCGTCACCGACGAGCACGCCCGGGTGCTCACCGAGGCCGGCGACCCCATCCCCGGGCTCTACGCCGCCGGCAACACGACCGCGTCCGTGATGGGGCACACCTATCCCGGTCCGGGCTCGACCATCGGCCCCGCCGCCGTCTTCGGGTATCTCGCCGCACGGCACGCGGCCCTCGTCGACTCCGCCTCCTCCCCCTCCACCGCCCGCACGACCGACAAGGAAGCCAGCGCATGACCCCCAAGCCGCTCTCCGCCGACGACTCCATCAAGACCTGGCTGGACCACCCGACCGGCGGTCCGATCATCCGCGAGCTGCTCGCCGAGGCGGGTCAGAGCCCGGAGGTGCTGCGTCCGGTCAGCCGGCTCGCGCTCAAGCGCCTCATCAAGCTGAGCAAGGGGCAGTTCTCGCAGGCGATGGTCGACGACCTCGTGCGCCGCGCCAATGCGGCCGACGGCGCCGTGGATGCCGCCCTCGACTCGGCGGCCGCGTCCGCAGCGGCGGAGGCTGCCTCGCCCGAGGCCGCAGCGCCGTCCGAACCGGCCGCCCCCTCCGCGCCGGAGCCCGCCGAGTGGGCGGAGCGCATCACCCCGGGCCGCTTCGACGGCAAGACCGTGATCGTGACCGGCGCGGGTTCCGGCATCGGCCGCGCCACCGCCTCCCGCATCGCCCGCGAGGGCGGCCGCGTCGTCGCCGTCGACGTCTCGCGGGAGCGGCTCGACCAATTCGTCGCCGACCACCCGGGCGCCGACGTCGTGGCCCTCACCGCCGACATCACGGACGACGCCGGCGTCGCCGAGATCGTCCGCGCCGCCGGTGACCGCATCGACGGCCTCGCCAACATCGCCGGGATCATGGACGACATGACGCCGGTGCACGAGCTCACGGACGCGGTGTGGCGCCGCGTCTTCGCGGTGAACGTCGACGGCACGATGAAGCTCATGCGCGCGGTGGTGCCCGCCATGCTCGCCGCCGCGGCCGGCTCGATCGTCAACACCGCCTCCGAGGCCGCCCTGCGCGGATCGGCGGCCGGGGTCGCCTACACCGCGTCCAAGCACGCCGTGGTCGGCCTCACGAAGAGCAGCGCGTTCATGTACGGTCCGAGCGGGATCCGCGTCAACGCGGTCGCGCCCGGCCCGACCATCACGAACATCGAAGCGAGCTTCGGCTCCCCGCTGGGCGCCGACCGCGTGCAGACCGCCATGGCCGTCATGCCCGATCCGGCCGGCGCCGACGCGCTCGCCGCCTCCATCACGTTCCTGCTGAGCGACGACGGCGTCAACATCAACGGCGTCGTCCTGGCGAGCGACGGAGGCTGGTCGGCGGCGTGACCGGACGGCGTCACCGCGCCGCGCTTGACCGCCGCGGCACGCCCGTTGACCGTCCGCGAAGGTCCGGCCGGCGGGCGTTCCGCGGGCCCGGCGGCGCATGGGAGTCTCGGAACGACTCGAGGGAGAGGCGTCCGGGATGCAGACCAACGGTGTACGCAGCGCGATCGTGATCGGCGCGGGGTCGGCGGGTTCCGTCGTCGCCCGGAGGCTGGCCGACGCCGGAGTGTCGGTGACCGTGCTGGAGGCCGGCGGCGAGGACACGAACCCCGCCATCCACGACCCCAGCCGCATGGGCGAGCTCTGGCACAGCCCGGACGACTGGGACTACTTCACCGTCCCGCAGGAGCACGCGGCCGGCCGAGAACTGCACCTGCCGCGCGGCAAGGTGCTCGGCGGCTCCCACTCGCTGAACGCCATGATCTGGGTGCGCTGCGCGCCGGCCGACTTCGACCACTGGGCGGCGCTCGGCAACGACGGCTGGGCGTGGGACGACGTGCTGCCCGTCTACCGCGCCATCGAACGGTTCTCCGGCGGCGGCTCCGAGCTGCACGGCGCAGAGGGCCTGCTCGACGTGACCGACGACTATCCGCTCGACCCCATCCAGGAGTCGATCATCGCGGCGGCGGTCGAGGAGGGCCTCGAGCACAACCCCGACTACAACGGCGACCACCTCGACGGGGTCTCGCAGCAGCAGATCACCGTGCGCGACGGGCAGCGGCTGAACACCTACCTCGCGTACCTCAAGCCCGTGCGCGACCGCGTCGACGTGCGCACCGGATGCTGGGTGCACCGCCTCCTGATCGAGTCCGGCGACGACCGCACCCCGCGGGTCGTCGGTGTGGAGTTCGAGCAGGGCGGCGAGGTGCAGCAGCTGCGCGCCGACGAGGTGATCCTGTGCGCCGGTGCCCTCGACTCGCCACGCATCCTGTTGCGCTCGGGCATCGGCCCGGCAGCCGAGCTGGAGGCGCTCGGCATCGCGCCCGTCGCCGACCTCCCCGGCGTCGGCAAGAACTTGCACGACCACCTCCTCTCGCCGGTGATCTTCATCACCGAGCAGGAGGTCGGGCTCCCGCGCGCGGGCGTCTCGGTGACGCAGTCGCACCTGTTCTGGAAGAGCACCCCCGACAAGGAGGTGCCCGACACCCAGCCCATCCACTTCTCCGTCCCGATGTACCACGAGGGCATGACCGGCCCCGCGGACGGCTTCTCGCTGATGGCGGGGATCGTGTCGCCGAAGGCGCGCGGCAGTGTGACGCTGTCGGGCCCGGGAGCACACGACCCGCTGCTCATCGACCTCGACGCGCTCGGCCACGCGGATGATGTCGCGTCGCTCGTCGCCTCCGTGCGCCAGTGTCGCAGCATCGGCACCCGCCCCGCTCTCGCCGCCTGGGGTGCGACCGAGCTCTACCCGGGCCCGGAGGTCGGCGACGACGAGCTCGAGGACTACGTGCGCTCGACCGTCGTCACGTACCACCACCAGGTCGGCACCTGCGCGATGGGCGTCGACGAGCAGGCGGTCGTGACGCCGCGGCTGCGGGTGCACGGCGTCGACGGGGTCCGCGTCGCCGACGCGTCGATCATGCCGCGCGTGACGACCGGCAACACGAACGCCCCGAGCGTGCTCATCGGCGAGAAGGCCGCCGCCTTCATCCTCGCCGGCGAGTGACCGCGACGCGGGACGGGGGACGACGATGGAGCTGGGACTCGCCGGCCGGTCCGTGATCGTGACCGGCGCGGCCAGCGGCATCGGCCGGGCGAGCGCCCTGGCGTTCGCGCGGGAGGGGGCGCGCGTCGCCCTGCTCGACCGCGACGAGCGCGGACTGCGCGCGCTGCAGGCCGAGCTGCGCGCCTCCGGCATCGACAGCGCAGTGACCCTCCCCGTCGACGTGACCGACGAGTCGTCCGTCCGTTCCGCCGTGGAGGAGGCAGCCGCCGCGCTGGACGGCGTGGATGTCGTCGTCGCCTGCGCGGGGGTCTCCGGCCCGTTCGGCTCCCCCGTCGACGAGATCGCGCTGGAAGCCTGGAACGCGGTGCTCGCCGTGAACGTGACCGGGCCGTTCCTGCTCGTCAAGCACACCCTCCCCCATCTTCGCCGCTCGAAGGCGCCCGCGATCGTGCTGCTCGCCTCCGACTCCAGCTTCGTCGCGGCGCCCGGGATGGTGCCGTACAACGCCTCGAAGGGCGCCGTGCTGCAGCTCATGCGGGCGCTCTCCGTCGACCTCGCCCCCGACGGCGTGCGCGTGAACGCCGTGTGCCCCTCCATCGTGGACACCCCGATGGCCCGCGCAGACCTCGGCGTCGAGCCGGGCGGGTTCGCCGGGGCGGACTTCCCCGTGCAGACCGCCGAGGAGGTGGCGCGGCACGTGCTCTACCTCGCATCGACGGCCTCGCGGCCCGTGAACGGCCACGCCCTCGTCTCCGACTTCGGCTACCTGGCCCGGTCGTCGTTCCCGGCCTGAGCGCCTGATCGCCTCATCCACTCCACCACCTCCGAGAGAAAGCAGGCCGCCGTGACCGCACGCGGAGCATCCGTCGACGGCAAGGTCGTCGTCATCACCGGTGGCGGCACCGGCATCGGCGCCGCGACCGCCCGCCGCTATGCCGCCGAGGGCGCGCGTGTCGTGCTCGTCGGCCGCCGGCCCGGCCCCCTGGAGGCGGTCGCCGCCGAGACCGGCGGCCTCGCCGTGGTCGCGGACGCGAGCGTGCGGGAGGAGGCGGAGGCCGCCGTGCACCGCATCGTGACCGAGCTGGGCCGCATCGACGTCGTCGTGGCGAACGCGGGCGGGCACGGTCTCGGCACGGTCGATGAGACCGACGACGCCGCGTGGGAGCTGTCGTTCCGCACCAACGTGACGACCGCCTTCGTGCTCGCCCGCGCCGCGCTGACGCCGCTGGTCGAGTCGCACGGGCAGATCGTCGTCGTCTCCTCCCTCGCGGGACTCTTCGCCGGACCGGGCGTCGCCGGCTACACCGTGGGCAAGCACGCGCTGATCGGGCTCACCCGCTCCCTCGCCCGCGACTACGGCCGCTACGGCGTGCGCGTGAACGCGGTCTGCCCGGGCTGGGTGCAGACACCCATGGCCGACGAGGAGATGGACGACTTCGCCCGCGCCGCCGGGCTGTCCAGCCGCGAGGAGGGGTACCGGATCGTCACCGCCGCCGTGCCGCTCGGCCGACCCGCGCTGCCGGAAGAGATCGCCTCCGTCATCCGTTTCCTCGGCTCGGCCGAGTCGTCGTACATCACCGGCGCGACGATCGTCGCCGACGGCGGCGCCCACATCGTGGACGTACCGACCATCGCGCTCGACGCCTGAGCGGCGTCCGCGTCCCGGGAGATACGATCTGTGGGACACGACGGGAGCGCAGTCTGATCGCCCCGGCAAGGCAGGGAGACGACGGGTGCCGACGACGGACGTGGGAGCCACGCGGGTGAACTGGCGCCGAGGCGGCGCGGGCGACAGCGTCGTCCTCCTGCACGGACTCGGTGGCGACATCGGGTTCTGGGACGCCGAGCTCCCTGCTCTCGAGCGGGACTTCGACGTGATCGCCCTCGACCTCCGCGGGTCCGGCGCGACTCCCTCGTCCGCCGGCGGTCACGAGATCTCCGACCTCGCCGACGACGTCGTCGCGGTGCTCGACGATGCCGGCGTCGCCCGCGCGCATGTCGTCGGCTTCTCGATGGGAGGGCTCGTCGCTCAGGCGCTCGCTCTCCGGCACCCGGGTCGTCTGAACCGTCTCGTCCTGGCGTCGACCTACGCGACCATGGGCCACCAGGCCCGTCTCTTCCTCGACGCGGTCCTCGACGTCTACGAGAACGGCGCAACGGCGACGCAGATGTTCGAGCTCATCTGCCCCTGGCTGTTCTCGCCCGCGTTCGTGCAGGATCCAGCGAACCGCGCCTTCTTCGAGCTGCCCGAGGGCGCGGCCGACGACCAGTCGATGGAGGACTGGCGCGCGCTGTACCGGGCGCAGCGGAACTTCGACGTCACCGAGGAGCTCTCGCGCATCTCCGCCCCGACGCTCGTGGTGTCCGGAGCTCGGGATGCGCTCGTGCCGGCGGCGGACGCGCTCGCGCTCCGGGACGGCATCGCCGGCGCGCGCCTGGAGGTCTTCGCCGAATCGGGTCACCTCGTCAACGTGGAGGATCCGGCCCGGTTCATCGGGTCGATCCGCGACTTCCTCCGCGCCTGAAACGTCGGGCCCGGGCCTGGGAGCCGTCGCCCGGTCAGCCGCCGAGGTACGCGCGGTGCAGCACCTCGGGCGACGCCTGGAGCGCCGACGCCTCCCCCTCGAAGGTCACGCGTCCGCCGGCGACGACCAGCGCGTCCGAGGCGACGCCGAGCGCCAGGTGGGTGAACTGCTCGACGAGCAGCACCCCGACCCCCGACTCGCTGAACTGCCGGATCATCGGCAGCAGGCGCATGAACACCACCGGCGCCAGGCCGAGCGACATCTCGTCGATCAGCAGGAAGCGCGGCTTGGAGGCGAAAGCGCGCGCGAGCACGACCATCTGCTGCTCGCCGCCCGACAGCAGGCCGGAGGCGCTGGTGCGAAGCTTCTCGAGCTCCGGGAACTGCGCGAGCGCCTCATCCACCCCCTCCTGCGAGCCCGCGGTGAGCCGGATGTTCTCCTGCACGGTCAGCGACGGGAAGATCGCCCGCCCCTGCTCGATGTGCACGATGCCACGACGGGCGCGCTGCACGCGGGAGAGCTTCGCGATCGACTCGCCGTCGACGCTGATCGTGCCGGCACTGGGCGCGACGACGCCGGAGATCGACTCGAGCAGACTGGTCTTGCCCGCGCCGTTCGGGCCGACGAGCGCCGTGATGCGGCCCGGCTCGACGCGCAGGCTGACACCGCTGATGACGGGGCCCGCTCCGCGGCTGACCGCGACGGAATCCAGGACGAGCGCGTTCACAGCATCTCCGTTTCACCCATGTACGCCTTCATGACGGCGGGGTCGGCGAGCACCTCCGCCTGCGGTCCGCTGGCGAGCACCTCGCCGAAGTCGAGCACGGTGAGGCTCGAGCACACCGACCGCACGAGGTCGAGGTCGTGCTCGATCAGCACGATCGACATCCCGAACCGGGCGGGCGCCTGCAGCAGGCGCTCGCCGAGCTCGACGTGCTCCTCGTGCGAGAGGCCGGCGGCCGGCTCGTCGAGCACCAGGATGCGGGGCTGCGCGAGCACGTTGGCCGCGACCTCCACGAGCCGCCGGGTGCCGACGTCGACGCTCTGCAGCCGGGTGCGGGAGGCGGGGCAGCCGAAGAAGGCGAGGGTCTCCTCGATCTCGGCCGCGCTGAGTCGGCGGCGCGCGACGAACCGCACGTAGGCCTCTACCGTCAGCGTCGGCGGCACGCGGTCCTGCTGGAAGGTGCGCCGCAGACCCAGCCGGGCACGCTTGCTCGCCGACAGGCCGCCGAGGTCGCGCCCGTCGAGGCTGACCGTGCCGGTGTGCTGCGGGAGGAAGCCGGTGACCGCGTCGACGAAGGTCGACTTGCCCGCGCCGTTCGGGCCGATGAGCCCCATGATGCTGTTCTCGCGCACCTCCAGGCTCACGCCGTTCAGGGCCTTCACCTGGCCGAAGGCGACGCCGAGGTCCTCGACCACCAGCACCGGCGCTCCTGACGACGGGGGCGCGGCGATGGGCGGAGTGACGGCCGTCTCCGGGGCGGGCTCGACGGCGGCGGCCGCAGCGACGACCGGCCGTCTGGCGGCCTGCCGCTTCCACCACGCGTTGCGGATCCCCTGGCCGAGGTTCGAGCCGCTGGTCAGCGCCTGCACCCCGAGCACGCCGAAGATCACGAAACCCCAGTCCTGCGGGATGCCCCAGCGCTTGAGCAGCTCGGGCACCGCGATCCAGACGATGCCGCCGAAGATCACCATGTCGATCAGGTACGCGCCCGACATGATCGCGAGCACGTACAGGGCGAGCGATTGGATGGGCGTGAAGCTGCTCGCGAACGGCAGCCCCACCTGGCCGGCGATGAGGCCGCCGCTGATGCCGCCGAGCGTGGCGCTGACGGCGAAGGCCGTGAGCTTGGCGCCGCGCACGCTCGCGCCGACGGATGCGGTGCCACGCTCGGAGAAGGCGACCGACTTCCAACTGGAGCCCCACCGCCCGTTCTGCAGGAAGTAGACGGCGATGCCGCAGATCACGAGGACGACCACGCTGAAGAAGAAGTAGGAGCGGTCGTCGCTGAACGCGTCCGGCCGCAGCACCGAGATGCCGTCGGTCGACCCCGGGAACTGGATCTGCACCAGAGTCACGTCGGCGGCGGCCGCGAACCCCAGGGTGACCACCGCCAGGTTGACGCCGCGGAGACGGAGGGCGGGGAGGCCGACCAGCACGCCGACGACGCCGGCGGCGAGACCGCCGAGGATCAGCCAGACGATGAACCCGCCCGGCGCCTCCAGCGTGTTCAGCAGCGAGACGATCCACGCGCCGACGGCGGCGAACGTCAGCTGGCAGAGGGCGATCATCCCGGCGCTGCCGGTCACGATGCCGAGACCGAGGATCGCGATGGCCGCGACCACGGCGCTCACCGCGAGGAAGACGAAGTAGCCGGAGAGCCCGACGCTCAGCAGGTAGCCGGCGACGAGGCCGACGGCTCCGACGATGAACGGCAGGGCGATCCGCGCTGCCGGAATGCCGCTAACGCGCCGCATCCCACACCTCCTTGCGCTGCATCCACAGCAGGAATCCGACGATGAACAGGAACGGCAGGAAGTTGCGGATGAACGACACCGCGTCGATCTGCGCGACCAGGCCGCTCAGCAGCCCGAGCACGAGGCCGCCGACGACCGCGAGGTCCAGCCGACGGAACCCGCCGAGCAGCGCGGCCGCGGAGGCGGGGACGATGAGCATCGACAGGCTCGTCGCGTCGTTCGACTGCGACGGCGCCACGATGATGATGACCAGGGCCGAGATCAGCCCGGTGACCGCCCACACGGCGACGCTCAGGGGCCGGGCCGGGATGCCGATCAGCTCGGCCGTCGTCGGCCGCTCGCTGAGCGCCCGCAGCTTGGTGCCGATGGAGGTGCGTACCAGCACGATCCGGCAGGCGACCGCGACGACGATCGCGAGCGCCACGGTCACGACCGTGACCTGGCTCACCACCACCCCGCCGATCGAGAAGGCCGGCCCGGAGAGGATCGGGCTGAACGGCTGCGGCTTGTTGCCGAACAGGATGAACGACAGCGAGATCAGCATCAGCAGCGGCCCGACCGTGACGGCCGAGCGCGTCGTGATGTCGGCCTCCGGCAGCCAGGTGGCGATGATGAGGCCGATCAGGGCGCTCAGTGCTCCGCCGATCAGGACGCCGACCAGCGAGCCGAGCCAGATCGGCCAGCCGGCGTGGCTGACCAGCCACACGGCGACGAACCCGCCGAACATGCCGGTCGCGGCCTGCGAGAAGTTCACGACGCGCACCAGGCGCGCCATGAGGGTGAGGCACACCGCGAGCACGGCGTACAGTCCGCCGGCGGCGAGGCCGGCGAGGGCGCCCTGCAGCATCGGGGCTCCTTTCGGGTCGGGGGCGAGGAGGTGATGGCGAAGCCGGGGTGGGGCCCGCCCGGTCGGCGGGCCCCACGACGGTCACTTCTTGGGGATGGTGATCCAGTCGTCGCCGTTCAGCTCCCAGGCGTTCTTCCCGGTGACGAGCTTGATCGGCCAGCCGGCGGTGTTGCCGTCATGGGCCTTGGCCGTGCCGAACGTGTACGGCGTGCCGACCATCGGGTTGGTGATCGCGCTCATGTCGTGCAGCGCCTTGGTCACCGACTCGCGGGTGATGTCGCCCTTGATGCCCTCGGCGACCTGGATGAAGTACTTCGCCGCCAGATAGCCGCCCTGCGAGAACGACGTCAGCGGGATGTCGTTCTTCGTCATCAGGTCGCGCCAGTCCTTGTTGATGTCGCTGGACGCGTCCGTGAACGGGTAGAACTCGGCCGGCACGTAGATGCCGGCGCCGGCGTCGCTGACCGCCTTGGCGAAGTTGTCGCTGTAGACGCTGGTCAGGTACAGCCAGCTGACGTCGTTCCAGCCCTGCGCGTTCGCCGCCTTGACCTGCGCGATCGCGTCCGGCTCGACCGGGTTGATCGCGAGGGCCTTGCAGCCCGCGTCCTTCGCCTTGACGATGTACGGCGTGTAGTCGCTGGCGCCGTACGGGACGGTGTCGTCGATGTAGAGCGGCTTCTTGCCGGTGATCTCCGTCCACTTGTCGATCGCCTTCTGGTAGGCGGGACGCGTGCTGCCGGCGATCTCGAGGAGGACGCAGATGTTGTCGAGCTTGGCGACCTCCGAGCCCCAGTACAGGGTGAGGGTCATGTCGTTGAACGGCCCGACGTTGGCCGGCGAGATGTTGGGGCTGTCGAAGCAGCCGGTGTCCACCCCGACGCCCGGGATGGAGAGGATCTTCTGCTGCTCGTAGTACTTGGCGTTGATCTCGCACTCGATCAGGCTCGCCGAGCCGACCATCGCGACCGCCTCATCGCTGCCGACGATCTCGCGGGCGTTGGCGGAGGCCGTGGCGGGGTCGCCCTTGTCGTCGAGCGACTTGTAGTCGATCTTGTGGCCGTTGATGCCGCCCTTGGCGTTCTGGGCGGCGAAGACGGCCGCGGCGGCCTGCGCCGCCTCCGGAAACGTCGCCGCCCCGCTCTTGGTGTTGACGGAGCCGACCACGATCGGGGACGAGCCGTCGCCGCTCCCGCCGCCGCTGCAGCCGCTCAGTACCAGTGCTGCGGATGCCGCGAGCGCCGCTGCTGCGTAGAACACGTGTTTCCTCATGCGCTTCCCTGCCTCTCGGGTTGCGCCACGACCACTTCGTCGTGGCATCTCGGTGTGAACCTATGGCCGGGCGATACCCGGCCGGTTGCCTGTCGCCGCATCCTTCTTGCCCGTCAGTGCTCGCCCGGGTGCTCGCCCAGGCTCCGCTCGGGCGAGACCGGCGCTCACGAGAGGGCGTCGCGGACCTTCGCGGTGTCGGTGAACTGCTCGAACGCGACGACGCGGCCGTCGGCGAGACGCCAGACGTGGGCGACCCGGGCCTCGAAGTGTCGGCCGGTCTCGCGGTGGGTGCCGCTGTACGTGCCGAGGCCCACGATGGTGTCGCCGCCGTCGACGAGCTCGGTGATCGCGGCCGTGTATCCGTCCCACTCGGCCGCGATGCGCGCGAAGACGCCGGCGGCGACCTCCTCGGGGCCGATGTAGGTGCCCGCGTACGGGAACCCGGCCATCTCGGTCCAGCGGGCGTCGGGCGCGAGGGGCGCCAGCATCCCCTCGATGTCGCCGCGGTCGCTGGCGGCGTAGTGGGCGGCGATGATGTCGCGGTTGGAGGTCATGGTCGTCTTCCGGTTCGGTGCGGGCGGTGGAGGTCAGACCGGCTGGGCGTCGGGGTACGACACCGAGCCGAGCGGGTAGATGTGGCCGCCGGCGCGGGAGTGCTCCGACTCCCCCGCCCCGTTCAGGCCGAGGAAGATCCCGGTCGTGCGCAGGTCGTAGCCGAGGTCGTGCAGCCAGACGCTGGCGACCGCGATGCGGAACTCGCGGAAGCAGAACAGGTAGAGGCCGTCGGCGAACTTCCACACCGTCGAGAGGTCCATGTCGCCGTGGCCGCGCTGCACGCCCTCCAGGCACTGCCAGGCGTACCTCTGCGACGAGACGTAGACGTGCTCGTAGAGGTGGTGCGGGCTGTAGCGGTAGACATTGCGCTTGCCGATCAGGTCGCGGGAGGGGGCGGGCGCCTCCCCGGTCGGGTCGCCGCCGTCGGTGACCGCGGCGTGGAAGGTCTGGCGTACCCGCGGGGTGCCCTCCACCTCCTCTTCGCCGATGACGGAGTGCGCGACGAGCGCACGGTGGCTGGAGGTGGAGTAGACGACCGTGATCGCCTCGCGCTCCACGCTGGCCAGCGGGAGGTTCACGAAGACGACGTCGTCGCGGGCCGCCACCGCGTCGTACGGGTCGCGGCCCTCCGTCGCGCCGACGCCGAGAGCGGCGCTCGCCGACCAGACCACGGCGTCGGCCTCGAACGCCAGCGACAGCGTCGAGCCGTCGTCGAGGGTGAGCACCAGGGAGGTCCCGGTCAGGTCGGTGTTCGGCAGCCGGTAGGTGTCGATGCCGGCGGCGAACTCGTCGTAGGTGCGCCACTCGTCGGTGGCGGGGTCGTGGAGGTCGTCGGTGGTCGTGTCGGTCATGGTGTTCCTTTCGTGGATGCGGCTGGGGTGGTCGTCTCAGCGCAGCGAGTAGCCGCCGTCGATGAGCAGGTCGGTGCCGTGGCAGTAGCCGGCGTCGTCGGAGAGCAGGTAGAGCGTGCCCGCGGCGATCTCGTCGACGGTCGCGAACCGCCCGGGGACCGTGTTCGGGAGCCACTGGTCGTGCAGGGCGGAGTCGGCGGCGAGCAGGGGCGTGGCGACATAGCCGGGAGACACCGTGTTGACCCGCACGCCGCGCGGCCCCCACTCGACGGCGAGCGTGCGCGCCATCGCCGTCACGCCGGCCTTCGCCGTGTTGTAGGCGACGGTGCGCTGCGGCACGTTGACGACGCGGTTGCCCGACATCGACGCGACGGCGACCATGCTGCCGCTCCCGGCCGCGAGCATCGTCGGCGCGAAGGCGTGCAGAGTGAGGAACACGCCGCGCAGGTTCACGGCGAGCACGGCGTCGAACTCTCCGATCGAGAGGTCCTCGGCCGCCGTGTCCGAGCCGCGGATGCCCGCGTTGGCGACGACATGGTCGATCCGTCCGCCGCTGAGCGCCAGGAGGTCGGCGGCGGCCTGGGCGACGCTGCCCAAGTCGGAGACGTCGCACGGGATGTGCTCGCCGATCCCGCCCGGCTCCACGTCGAGCCCGAACACGAGGGCTCCCTCCGCGGCGAGCGCGGACGCGATCCCCCGGCCGATCCCGCTGGTCGTGCCGGTGACGGCGGCCACCCGCCCGGCGAAGCGCTCCCGAGCGTTCGTCGCGCCGGTCATCGCGCCGCCACCCCCACAGCGGGATCGATGACGGCCTTCAGCACGCCGCCGTCCCTGCTCTCGATCACGTCGTAGGCGGTGCGCACCTCGTCCAGCCCGAACCGGTGCGTCACCAGGGACGCGTAGTCGTAGTCGCCGCGGTCGAGGAGGCGGATGGCGGGCTCGAAGCCGCCCGCCGAGAGGAACGAGGGCAGCACGTCGATCTCCCGGGTCAGCAAGTCCTCGTCGGCGCGGAACGTCACCGGCGCCTCCGCTCCGCAGGCGCCGGCGAGCACCACCCGGCCACCGCGGCGCACGAGCCGCACGGCCTGCTCCTGCGCCGCCGTCGCCCCGGCGATCTCGATCACGACGTCGGCCAGGGTGCCCCCGAGCGCCTCCCGGACCGCCTCGACGGCGTCGGTCTCACGGGAGTTCACGACGGCGTCGGCGCCGAACGCGCGGGCGAGCTCGAGGCGGTTCGCGCGCGTCCCGACCACCACCACGCGCCCGGCCCCCGCGGAGCGCGCAGCCGCGGCGGCGAGGATGCCGACGGGTCCCGGGCCGATCACCACGACGCTCTCCCCCGGCGCGACCCGGCCGCGGGCGATGGCGCGGCAGGCGACCGCGAGGGGCTCGACCAGCACGGCGCGCTGCCACGGCATCGTCTCGGGCAGGCGGTGCACGACGGCCTCGGGCGGGACGAACAGGTGCTCGGCGTACCCGCCCCACATCCCCGGTGCGACGGTGCGCGGGATGTTGACGCCCAGCTGGCGGCCGTGCGGGAACCCGTTGGCGGGATCGTCGGCCTCGCAGAGGTTGTAGCGGCCCTCCCGGCAGCGCGCGCAGGAGCGGCACGGAAGCAGCATCTCGACCGCGACGTGGTCGCCGACGGCGAGGCCGCGTTCGGCGGCGGCGCGTTCCCCGATCGCCGCGACCTCGCCCACGAACTCGTGCCCGGGCACGAGCGGGAACGGGTCGCCGATGTGCCCCGCGAGGAGGTGCAGGTCGGTCGCGCAGACCCCGACGAGGGCGACCCGCAGCAGGAGGTCGCCCGGGCCGAGAGCTCGGACGGTCTGCTCGGCCGTCTCGATCACACCGCGGGCCGGGAAGACGACCTGCCTGCTGACCGCAGGGAGGTTCGTCGGATGATCCGTCGGGGGAAGGGCACTGCCGGGCATCGGGTCTCCGTCTCCGCCCGCGCCGCACCGCGCGGGCCGACCCCATGGTGCGTGCGCCCGGAGCGCCGCCTCAATGCCGGGGGCGCGATCGTGCTCTGGGCGTCAAGCGCCCTTCCCTCCGCGACAACGCGAGCGGCCGCCGCGACGACGCGAGGAGGCCGCTCCCCGGCTTCAGCCCGGGTGCGCTGCGGCCGCGGCGGCGGCGCGGAGGTCGCTCGGCGACTCCGCGTACGCCGCCTTGAACACGCGGCTGAAGTGCGCCGCGTCGACGAAGCCCCAGCGCGCCGCGATCGCCGCGACCGGCCGGTCCCCGTAGATCGGGTTCACCAGGTCGCGCCGGCAGCGGTCGAGCCGCCGGGAGCGGATCCACGACGACACCGTCGTGCCCTGCTCCCGGAACAGGCCGTGCAGGTGCCGGGTCGAGATGAAGTGCACGGCCGCGATCTGCGCGGGCCCGAGGTCGGTGGAGGCGAGGTTGGCGTCGATGTAGGTGCGGATGCGCTGCATCAGCGCCTGGTGCGGGTCGAGCGCGCCGGTCATGTCCAGCTCGTTGGCGAACATCGTGGTGACGAGGTCGAGGGCGGTGTGCGCGAGCCGTGCGCCGGTCGGTCCAGAGAGCTGCTCCAGGTTGCCCGCGAGTTGGGCGAGGAACGGCGCGATGATGCCTCCGACCCCGCTCCGCCCGCTCATCTGCACGGCGGTCAGCTGGGCGACGACGTCCGGCGGCAGGGCGATGAGGTGCTTCGGGAACATCACCACCATCGTCCGGAAATCGTCGTCGAACACCAGCGAGTACGGCCGGTTCGTGTCGTAGACGGCGAGGTCGCCGGGTTGGAGGGTGGCCTCCCGGTCGTCCTGGATCAGCAGTCCCGTGCCCGAGAGCATCAGGCTCAGCTTGTAGTAGTGACGGTCGGAGCCGGCGATCAGCTCGGGCGTCCGCTCGACGACGTGCTCGCCCGCGCTCACCTCGTAGACGTGCACCTCGTCGGCACCGGCGCGCCGGATCCTCCCCCAGAACGGATCGGGCCGCGAGCTGGTCACCTCCAGCGGCACGAACGAGTCGGAGACCGCCTGCCGGAAGTCGCTGAACGTGCGCGCGATGGAGGTCGTCACGCGGTTGGGCTCGCGGGCGGGACCAGGCGTGGCGGGCGTTGCGGGTACGGGACTGCTGAGCACGAGGAGCACCTCACTCGGATTCGGGACAGCGCTGTATACGATCCGTGATACGGGATGCTAGCACCGTTCCTACACGCGTGGACGATCCGATTCGAGCTCGCGTTCCGCTCGTGGCCTACTGCGGGTACGGGGTCTCGCCGCGCTCCAGCATCGTGACCAGCTTCTCGAGCCGGTTGGCGCGGGTGGTGGCGTTGGAGGCCGTCATGAGGCGGTGCAGCACGGCGTAGCGGTTAGTGCCGTTGAGGGTCTCAAACAACGCCGCCGCTGCCGGCGAGACGGACAGCGCAGCGGCGAGGTCGTCCGGCACCTGCGCGGTGGAGGCGCCCGCGTACGCGCGCTCCCACCGGCCGTCCGCCTTCGCGCGGTCGATCTCGGCCTGCCCGCGTGGGCGCATCCGGCCGTCCGCGGTGAGCGCCGCGACGAGCCCGATGTTGCGCTCCGACCAGAGGGAGGCCGTGCGCCGTGGAGTGAACCGCTGCAGGAACGTGGCCGCGTCGAAGCTGCGCTTCTGCCCGTCGATCCACCCGCTGCACAGGGCCTCGTCCAGCGCCTCGGCGTACGTCAGCGTGGTCGGCTCGGTCGTGCCCTTCTTGGCCAGCACGAGCCAGACCCCGTCGGAGTCGTCCTCGTGGCGGTCGAGCCACGCGCGCCAGGCGGCGGCGTCGGCGACGACGAACGGTTCGGGTGCGGTCTGTGCCATGGCAGCCATCGTAGGGGCGGTCACCGACGCCGGGCCTCGATGAGGTGCCGGGTGGAGTGCGCGATGAACGGGCCCTCGACCGCGATGCGCTCGTGCAGCTCCCGCAGCGCGTCCCGATACGTCTCCACCTCGAAGCCCGGCACCCACCAGATCACCTTGCGCAGCAGGTAGACCACAGCCGAAACATCGAGGATCTCGATCCGGAGCCGCGCCGTGCGCAGGTCCACGATCTCCAGTCCCGCGGCCCGCGCTGCGGCGGTCTCGTCGTCGGGGTGGCGTCCGCGCCGCGCCGCCGGCTGCGGCCCGAGGAAGAACTCGATCAGCTCGAAGGCGCTCGCCGGGCCCACGTGCTGCGCGAAATACGTGCCGCCCGGCCGGAGCACGCGAGCGATCTCGTCCCACCAGATCGTGGCGGGATGACGGCTCGTCACGAGGTCGAACGCGCCGTCCCCGAACGGCAGCGGCGGCTCGTCGGGGTCTGCGACGACCGCCACCCCGCGAGGATGCAGGAGGGCCGTCGCCCGGGCGACGTTCGGCGGCCACGACTCGGTCGCCACGGCGACCGGCGGGAAGCCGGGCGACTCGGCCAGCACCTCGCCGCCACCGGTCTGGATGTCGAGGGAGGCCGATGCCCGTCCCAGCCGCTCCCCGAGCAGCCGCGCGTACCCCCACGGCGGGCGCTCCTCCGTGGCCCGGCCCTCCAGCCAGCCGAAATCCCACCCGGTGACGTCGGCCTCCTCGCCCTCGGCGATCAGCTCCTCGAACGACTTCGTCATCCCGCCATCCTCGCAGAGCTCCGCTCGCGCGGGCCGGAGCAGAGTACCGTGGGGGCATGGGCAAGGCGGTACGGCTGTGACGGGTGCGCACGAATCGGAGGACCGGTTCGGTGTGGTGCTGGCGCAGCTGCGCGACGACGAGCTGCCCCGGCTGGAGCTGGCGCGGCCGTTCGTGGACGTGCTCCCCGTCACCGGGACCTCCGTCTCGACGCTGGGCGACCTCCTCGGCACCGAGACCGTCGCCGCTAGCGATGCGCAGGCCGCACGGCTCGACGAGCTGCAATTCGACCTCGGCGAGGGCCCCTGCTGGGATGCGCTCCGGCTGGAGCGGCCGGTGCTGGAGCCCGACGCACGCCGCCCGCGCAACGAATGGCCGTCGTTCTCCGAGGCGATCAAGGACGACGTCGGCGCCCTGTTCGCGTTCCCGATGCTGATCGGCCCGCTGAAGATCGGGGCCGTCGACATGTATACGACGGAACCAGGCATCCTCACCCGCGTGCACGTGCGACAGGCGACCGCCCTCGCCGACCAGGTCGCCCGCATCCTGCTCCATCAGGCCGTCTCCGCGCTGGTGCACGAGACCGAGGAGGCGGAGGTCACCCCGTTCTCCCGCCGCATCATCCACCAGGCGACGGGGATGGTGCTGGCCCAGCTCGGCCTCACCGCCGAGGACGCGCGCCTCGTGATCCAGTCGCACGCGTTCGCCACCGGGCGCACCATGATGGCGGTCTCACAGGATCTCCTCGACGGGAGGCTGGACTTCTCGCGACGAGACGGACGGATCGAGGACTCCCGATGACCGCACCCGGCCGCGAGCAGGACCTGCTGCAGGCGTTCGCCCACCTGGCGGACACGCTCGTGGCCGACTACGACGTGGTCGACATGCTGCAGAACCTGGTGGACTCGTGCCGGGACCTGCTCGACGCGACGGCCGCCGGCGTCCTCCTCGCCGACTCCTCGGGCGATCTCGACCTGATCGCGTCCACGAGCGAGGCGAGCCGGCTGGTCGAGGTCATGCAGCTCGCCGCCTACGCCGGCCCGTGCATCGAGAGCTTCTCCACGGGCACCATGGTCTCGGTCCCCGATATCTCGCGCGCCCCGGATGCGTGGAGGCTGTTCCGCGAGAAGGCCATCGAGCAGGGCTTCGCCGCGGTCGACGCCATCCCGATGCGCCTGCGCGAGACCACGATCGGAACCCTCAACCTGCTGCGCGCCGAGCCCGGCCCGCTCAGCGAGAACGATCGGGTCGCCGCCCAGGCCTTCGCCGACGTGGCGACGATCGGGATCCTGCACGAGCGCACGCTCGCCGAGAGCGAGCAGATCCGCCAGCAGCTGCAGTACGCGCTGAACAGCCGGATCGTGATCGAGCAGGCGAAAGGCGTCATCGCGCACACCCACGGCATCCCGATCGACGACGCGTTCACCGTGCTGCGCTCCTACGCGCGCTCGCATCAGCAGGGGATCTCCACGGTCGCCCAGGCCGTTGTCGATCGGACCGTGGAGCTCTGAGGCCGAGCCCGCCGCGCCGTCGGGGCGAGCCGTGATCAGGCCGAGAGGTCGGTCACGTACCGCTCGGCGGCCCCGCGCCGAGTGTCGGGTCACGACGGCTGAGCCGCCGAGCGGGGGCCGGGCCCGACTGCGCCCACGATACGCCCGGGTGAGTGATTCTCCTAGCGTTCGCCGGAGGAGCGCAGCGGTTCCTCCCCGGCGTGGACGCGCAGCTCCAGGTCGATGAACGCGGCGATCATCGCGCGATAGGTCTGCTCGACCACGGTCGGATCCGCCCCGGCCGTCTCCGCGAGCGCGCGAACCTTCCGGATCACCGCCTCCACCCGATCCGGAGCTCGGACGGCGTCGCGGTCGGGCTTGAGGCTCCCCGCCACCTCGACCCAGCGCTGCCGCTGCGCGATCACGGCGACGAGCTGCGCGTCGAGTGCGTCGATCTCGGTGCGGACGGCGTCGATGTCGGGGCTCATCCCACCGAGCCTATTCGGCGCGCTCGACCCTCGCCGAGGGGACCTCCCCCATACTCGTCTACTTGTCTGAGGAGTTGTGCTACAGTCGGCACATGCTCCGCATCGAGTCCCTCCTTCTTCGCCGCCACGACGGGGTCTAGCCGACCGGCTCCCCGTCGTGGCTGCTGGGCTGCGCCGGTCATCCCCGATCCCGGCCACCCCGAAGGACTCGTACCATGACCAGCACACCGTTCCCCCGCCTCTCCACCCCCGCCGGCCCGGTCCCGGCCGATGCGCCCGCCTGGAACCGGCAGCGCGGGTCGCAGATGCCCTCGCACCGCTACCGCGACGTCTTCTCCCGCGTCGAGGTGCCGATCGTCGCCCGCGACTGGCCGTCCCGGAGGCTGACGCAGGCGCCCCTCTGGGTACCGGTGGACCTGCGCGACGGCAACCAGGCGCTCGCCGAGCCGATGGACCCGCACCGCAAGCGGCGGTTCTTCGAGCTGATGCTGGCGATGGGCTACAAGGAGATCGAGGTCGGCTACCCGTCCGCGTCGCAGACCGACTACGACTTCGTGCGGCTGCTCGCCGAGACCGGGCTGGCCCCGGAGGACGTGACCATCGTCGTGTTCACGGCCGCCCGCCGCGACCTCATCGAACGCACCGTCGCGTCCGTCCGGGGGATGCGCAACCCCGTCGTCATCCACCTCTACACCGCGACGGCGCCGATCTGGCGGGAGGTCGTGCTCGGCCACGGCCGCGACGCGCTGACCGAGCTCATCCTGGCCGGCGGCCGCGACGTGCTCGAGTTCGCGGGCGACCTGCCCGACGTGCGCTTCGAGTTCTCCCCCGAGGTCTTCAACCTCACCGAGCCCGACTACGCGCTGGAGGTCTGCGACGCCATGACGGAGCTGTGGGAGGCGACCCCGGAGCGACCGGTCATCCTGAACCTGCCCGCCACCGTGGAGATCGCCACCCCGAACGTGTACGCCGACCAGATCGAGTACATGCACAAGCACCTCGCCCGCCGCGACGGCGTCATCCTGTCGGTGCATCCCCACAACGACCGCGGCACCGGAGTCGCCTGCGCCGAGCTGGCCGTGCTCGCCGGCGCCCAGCGCGTCGAGGGCTGCCTGTTCGGCAACGGCGAGCGCACCGGCAACGTCGATCTCGCCACGCTCGCCCTCAACCTGCACGCGCAGGGCGTCGACCCGATGATCGACTTCTCGGACATCGACGAGATCCGCCGGACGGTGGAGCACGCCAACCGGATCGAGGTGCACCCGCGCCATCCCTACGTCGGCGACCTCGTGCACACGGCGTTCAGCGGCACCCATCAGGATGCGATCCGCAAGGGTTTCGCCGAGCACCGCGCGCGGGCGGCTGCGGAGGACCGGCCCGAGTCCGAGTTGGAGTGGCGCGTGCCGTACCTGCCCGTCGATCCCGCCGACCTCGGCCGCGGCTACGACGCCGTCATCCGCGTCAACTCCCAGTCCGGCAAGGGCGGCATCGCCTACCTGCTGGAGTCTGGCTACGGGATCGAGCTCCCGCGGCGCCTGCAGATCGACTTCGCCCGGCACGTCCAGCGGCACACCGACGCGACCGGCGACGAGGCGACTCCCGCGCAGCTCTGGGCGCTGTTCCGCGACACGTACGTCGCGGCGCCCGACGAGGCGGTCGGCCTCGTGGACTACACGACCTCCGACACCGACGGGCGCACCCGCACGACGATCACCGTCCGCGTCCACGGCGACGAGCGCACGACCACGCACGACGGCGTCGGCCCGGTGGAGGCGCTGGCCGAGGCCCTCACAGCCCACGGCCTCCCGGTCGAGGTGCTCGGCCTGCACCAGACGAGCATCGGCGAGGGCGCCGACAGCCAAGCCCTCACGCTGATCGAGTACCGCGACGGCGCCGCCACCCGCTGGGCCGCGGGGCAGGACCGCTCCGTGCTGACCGCCAGCCTCGCGGCGCTCGCGGGCGCGGCCTCCCGCGTGGCGCGGGTGCACCAGCCGACCACCATGCGCTAGAAAGTGGACGTGACTCAGACTCCCGGCGCGGCCGTGCCCAAGACCAACACGTTCGCCCTCATCGGCTTCATCGCCGCCTTCGTCATCCCGGTCGTCGGGATCGTGCTCAGCGCGATCGGGATGAAGCAGACGCGGATCACCGGCGAGGGCGGCCGTGGGCTCGCACGGGCCGGCGTGTTCCTGGGCTCGCTGTTCACACTGTTCCAGGTCGGCTTCTTCATCGTCTGGGCGTCCCTCTTCTTCGGCGCCCTCTCCCACATGCGCTGAGGAGGACCGGCGAGCGTGCTCAGGGCACCGGCCGGATGATCGGGACGGGGTCGGCGCGGTAGCCGCTCGTCGCCTCCTCGTAGCTGGTGTGCTTGCGCTTGGGCTGCGAGTCCGCGGGAGGCGGCACGGGCGTGTGGCTCAGCGCGTGCAGCACCAGCTGCTCGACCAGCTGCGACGCGCTCGTTCGCCGGTGCTGGGCGATGCGGATCAGGGCGGAGTACTCGGCCTCGCCGAGGTGGATCTTGAGCGGGATGCCGCCGGGCACATGCCCGGGGCCGAGAGTCGTCGGAGCCGTGATGTCGAGTTCGCTCATGCCAGGATCATGCGCCTTGGGACGGGTGTGCGTCGAGTGGCAGTTAATACACGCCAACTAGCGAGATTGCCCGTTGCCGCGACTCCCCCGATGGGTGCATCATGCAGCCGTCAGGATACGTATGACCGACACCGGCCTTCTCCGCCTCGTCGATCGGCGGGACCGGCGTCGATGCCGGCCGGCCACAGGGGGTGGCCGGCCGGCGGCCACCGGTGCTGCATCCTCCGAAGGGAGCAGGACATGGGTTGGACCACCCAGAACCTCACCCAGAAGTTCGGTGCGCCTCCGGCGCTCTCCGGGCTCGTCGGCTACCTGTTCGCCGCGGAGCCGACGCGCCACGTCGTCTACCGGCAGCAGAGCGGCGACTCGGCATCCGCCGGGCACCTCATCGAGCTGTACTGCGGCACGGACGACGTCTGGCACGCGAAGGACATCACGGACGAGGGAGGCGCGCCGCAGGCGACCTCCGACCCGTCCGCCTACGCGTTCGAGAGCGAGGGGACGCAGCACGTCGTCTTCCTGAGCGATGACGACGGGCACATCCACGAGCTGTACCAGTCGGACGGCTGGCACCACGGCGACCTGACGGACTCCTCCGCGTCGGTGGTGCGGGCGGTCGATCCGCCGTTCGGCTGGGCGTCGGCGCACTACGGCACGCAGCACGTGGTGTTCCGCGACGAGTACCGCAGGGTCTACCTGCTCAGCCGCGGGACGGGCGACGATGCCTCCTGGACGCAGCATCCTCTCACCACTGCGACAGGGCCCCACGCGGCCGTCGCGCCCGGCGGCTACGCCTTCGACGCGGCGCAGACGCAGCACCTCATGATGGTGGGCGACGATCAGCTGCTGTACGAGTACGTGATGACGAACGGCGCGTGGGGTCCGCCCCGCAATCTCGGCCCCAACGTCGGCGCCTCGCGCGACGCGCTGCCGCATCCCACCGGCTACGGATTCGCGGGCGACGGCACGCGGCACGTCCCGTGGCTGGGCGAGGATCGCGACATCCACGAGCAGTCGTTCACGAACGGCGCCTGGTCGCCGACCAACCTGACGACCGAGGTGGGCGGCACGTCGCCGATGCCCGGGCTCGCGCCCGTCGGCTACGCGTTCGAGTCGAACCCGGCCGTGCCCGTCGGCACCCGCAACGTCATCCACGTCGGGGCCGACGGCGTCGTCTACGAGTTCTGGAACGACCCGTCCGGCTGGCACGTGAACCCGCTGACCGGCGGCGCGGGATCCTTCCCCGCCGCGTCCGCGCCGACCGCCTTCGCCGATCCCGTCGCCGGGACGCAGAACGTCTTCTACCGCTCCACCGCGGACGAGATCATCGAGCTGCGGTACACGCCGAGTGGGTTGCACGGCTCGGTGGGCATCCATGGGTCGGCGCACCTCCACGGCAAGGCGCTCTGACCGCGGCCGTCACCGCCGCCGTCACCGGCACCGGGCTCACCCGATCGCGCCGCGCTCGGCCAGCCAGTCCCTGGCCGCGCGGGCCTCGGCCGCCTGGAAGGCGCGCAGCGCGGGCATCCGCGGCGGTGCCGGCTGCAGCGAGCTCAGCCGGAACTCCCCCGCCAGTCCGGCCAGCGCACCGTCGATCGCCACGTCGGGCACCTCGGCGAACAGGGGATGTGCGAGCAGGGCACCCGTGCCGACCGAGCCGCTGAGGCGCGCATCCAGCAGCACCGCCAGCGCGTCGATCCACGGCGACCCGACGCACGCCCACGCCCAGTCGACGAACCAGACCCGGTCGCCGGCGTCGAGCAGGATGTTGTCGGCGCGGCCGTCGAGGTGCACGAGCCGGTCGCCGGCGAGGTGGTCGCCGGCCGCCGCGGCGAGCGCGGTCAGGCGCTCCCCGTTGCGCCGTTCGAGGTCGGTGAGACGGTCCGCGTGGTCGGCGACCAGTGTCGGCCACGCCGCGAAGGGCAGCTCGTCCACGAGCCGGGGCAGGCCCAGACCACGGGCGTCCGGGAACTCGCCGATCGTGTCGAGGATCGCCCGCAGCTCATCGTGCGCGGGCGGGGCGGAGGGGTGCCGTCCATCGACCTCCTCGGTCACCAGGCCGAACCAGTCCCCCACCTCGATGGTGGCGAGCAGCGCTGGTGCCGGAACACTGTCCGGCAGCCGGCGCAGCACCTCGGCCTCGCGGCGGTAGAGGTCGACCGTCCCGCCGAGCTCCGCCGGCGCCGCCTTCACGAACGCGCGGCTCCCGCCGGCCGTCCCGGCCCGCACGGCCAATCCGGCCGAGTACCCGCCCGTCTGGTCGGCGGCCTCGACGACCGGTCCGCCCAGCAGGCGGCCGATCTCGTCGGTCAGTTCTCCGGGCGCGTCTGCCCAGCGGATGCGGTCGCTCGTGGCTTCCATGCGGCCACCCTACCCAGGAAGGGCCGCGGCCACGCCCCCAGCGCCAGGACGGCGAGCACCGTCTGCACGAGCCCGGTCGCGAAGTAGATGCCGTGCAGCGGGGACCACACGAGCATGATCGCGATCTCGATGAAGATCCAGATCAGCATCACGATCCCGGCCGCGGCCTGCAGCCCCCACGCCAGCCGGAACCGCGCGTAGTAGGCGATCAGCGCGAGGGCCTGGGACCCGCCGACCACCACGCCCAGGATGATGCCGGGCCAGAAGTACGAGTCGAACGTGCCCTCCACCCACTCCAGCGGGATGCCCATGCCGCCCCCGATGGTGAGGCCGACCATCCCGATGACGGCGGAGACCAGGTTGAACCAGGCCACGACCGCGAGGGCGATGCGCAGTCCGCGAGGCGGGGTTCCGGGCGATGACGTCTGGTCCGGCTGCATGCCTCACACGATAGCGGCGGGGCGGTTCGGGACTGTACCCCCGGTCGCATCCGTGCGACCCTGTCGGCGTGCGCGTCGTGCTCGTTCCGGGAGGCGGTGGCGCGGGCTACGCCTGGTCCGCCACGGTGGATGAGTTGCGCCGACGCGGAGTCGATGCGGTCGCACCGGATCTGCCGGTCGGCCCGGGCACCGGTCTCGCCGAGTACATCGATGCCGTCGCGGAGGCCGCGGGCGACGCGTCCGACATGGTGCTCGGCGCGCTCTCGCTGGGCGGCTTCACCGCCGCGCCGGCAGCGATGCGTCTCCCTGTCTCCCGGCTGGTCTTCGTGAACGCGATGATCCCCCTGCCGCGCGAGCGCGCAGCCGACTGGGGTGACGCGACCGGCCACACCGCGGCCGTGCGCGCCGCCGAACTCGCCGCCGGACGCGACCCGGACGCCGCGTTCGACCCGGTCGCAGCCTTCCTCCTCGACCTGACCCCGGAGCAACGCCGTGCCCTGGATGCCGCGGAGCGCGACGAGGACGAGCGCGTCTTCGACGAGCCGTGCCCGTTCGACGCCTGGCCGCCGGTGCCGGTGCGGGCCGTGGCCGGGCGCGACGACCGCTTCCTCCCCGTCGCGTTCCAGCGGACCGTCGCCCGGGACCGGCTCGACGTGGAGCTGACGGCGATCCCGGGCGGACACCTCGCTCCGCTCTCGCATCCGGTGGAGACGGCGGACGAGATCCTGCGCGAGTGAGTGGCGCCATCGACCCCTCAACGGGGTCGCGCTTCCCGCACGCCGGTACTGCCAGACTGGCGGAATGGTCTCTTTCCGCCGGCGCCCCGGCCGTCTCGTCGCTGCCGTCCTCGCCGCCGTCGCGCTCGCCGGCGGTGCCGCCGGCCTCGCCGCCGCGCCGGCGAGCGCCACACCAGCGACCCCGGTCCTGCCGGGGCCGAGCGCAAGCGCCAGTGCCATGAGCCCGGGCCTCTACGTCCAGGTCGTCGACGGGCTGATCCACGTGAGCAATGGCGGCGGGCAACTGAACTTCGCGGCGGGCCAGTTCGGATTCGTGCCGACCGTCACCACTCCCCCCGTCATCATCCCCACGAACCCCGGCATCGTCTTCGCCCCACCGCCCGCGTTCCAGACGCAACCCGCACTCACGGCCGCGCAGCAGGCGGCCGCCCGGGCGGCCGCGGCCTCGGCCACGGCGCGACAGCTCGCGGCGGCGGCCGATGCCGCGCAGGCCGCCGTCACGGCCGCGCGAGCGCACGCCGACGACCTCGCGGCGAAGCGGGATGCCGCCACCGGCGCGCGCGAGGCGGCCGAGGCCGCCAAGGGCCTGGCCGACCAGGGCGTGCTCGACGCCCAGCAGCAGCTCGCCGACGCGGAGGCCGCCCTCCAGGCGGTCCCGGGCGACGGTCCGGACCACGATGCAGCGCTCGCGGCGTACACCGCGGCGCAGGCCGCGGTCGCGTCGGCGCAGCAGCAGGTCACGACCGCGGGTGACGCCCTGGAGGCCGCCATCGCCGCCGCAATGGCCGCGACGACCGCGTCGGACGTCGCCGAACAGGCCGTCACGGCAGCGAGCGTCGCGCTGGAGACCGCAATGCATGACGCGGCCGTCGCCACGACCACCGCCGTCGACGTCGTCGCCGCCACGACCCCCGCGGTGCCACCGGCCCTCCCGGCACCCACGGAGACCGCGCCGCCGTCGAAGGGCGACGAGTCGACGTCGGTGAAGGCCGGGCAGAGCCTGCTCCTCCTCGCCTCCGGCTTCCAGCCCGGCACGCAGACCGCGTTCGGCGTCTACTCCGACCCGCTCGCCGTGGCGCCGGTCACCGTGGATCCACAGGGCTTCGCCGCCGCATCGTTCCAGATCCCGGCCACGTTCACCGGCGCGCACAGCCTCGTCGCCGTCGGCGTCGGCATGGACGGCCTGCAGCGCATCCTCCGCCTCGACATCACGGTGACGGCACCCGCGGCGCCGGCCGTCGCTGTGCCCGCCATCGCGAGCACCTCGACGACCGCCCTCGCCGCCACGGGCGTGGATGCGACGGTCCCGGCACTGCTCGGCGGCGGGATGCTGCTGGTGGGCGTTGCGCTGGCCGCACTGTCGACCCGCCGTCGACGGGCGGCCTGACCCGGAGCCCGTCAGGACACGAGGTCGACGATCCCGGAGACGAGAGCGACCGCCGCGCCCCCGAACGCGATCACGATCACGGCCAGCCGCGCCCAGCGCACGTGCAGCCGCCGGGCCGCGAGCGTGCCCGTGATCACCCCGGCGATCAGCGCGACGAGGGCGGCCAGCCAGCCGACGAGGCCGAGGTCGGGGAAGGACCCCGGGGCGACGATCAGCTTGGCCACGACGGAAGCGAGTCCGACGGTCGCGAAGTACGGCTGCAGGGTCGCGGCGAAACTGCGCTGCGGCCACCGGCTCAGTATCCCGTAGGCGCTCACCGCCGGGCCGCCCACGCCCGCGGCCGCGTTCATGAGGCCGGAGGCGAACCCCGCCACCAGCCGCGGGGCCCGCCCGCTCAGCGTGATCGGGAGCCGCGCGACGAGCAGCGACGCGGTCAGCGAGACCAGCAGCACGGCGCCGACGATCGTCTCGAGCACCGCCGGATCCACCCGGGCCGCGAGCAGGGCGCCGGGAACGACGCCCACCACGGCGGCCGACGCCATCCAGCCGTACGCCCGCGGGTCGACGTCCCGCCACACGCTGACCAGCACGATCAGGGCCGACACGATGCTCGCCAGGTTCACCAGCATGACGCCGTCGAACGGGCCGAGGAGCAGCACCAGGAAGGGCGACACGACCAGCGCGAAGCCCATCCCGGTGAGCCGCTGCGCCACGGCGCCGACGAACATCGCGGCGGCCACCGTGACCAGGGCGAGCGGCGTCATCGCGATCGTGCGGATGCGGCAGTCACGGCATCGGCACCGGTACCGGTCGTCTCGCTGGCGAACGCGGTGAGCAGCAGCTCGACCAGGCGCGCGTTGTCGACCCGCGTCGCCACCCGCACGCCCCGCACTGCGGGCGGAACCCGGAGGCCGACGTGCAGCCGCAGGTTCTCCTCCGTCCACCACACCGCCCTCCCCCGGGTCAGCGAGCCCAGCAGTTCGACGTCGACGACCCGCTCCTCGTACTCGGCGATGCCGGGATCGAGCAGCAGCGCCACGGTCAGCGGGTCGTGGAGCAGGCAGCCGTCGATCTTCCGCCAGGCGGCGGCGTAGTCGATCCACGGACGGGTCGTCTCGACGACGTATTCCGCCAACGCCCCGCCGACGCCGACCAGCCGGTCGAGGTCGGCATGGGTGAACAGGGTCTGCGACGTCGTGTCCAGCGGCACGAGCGTGATCGGCGCCCCACTCGTGAGCACGAGGTGCGCGGCCTCCGGATCGATGCCGAAGTTGAGCTCCTGCAGAAACCCGGGCACATCGAATGCTCCGCCCATGATCACGAGGTCGTGCACCAGCTCCGGGAGCCGCGGCTCCAGGGCGAGGGCCATCGCGATGTTGGTCAGGGGCCCGATTGCGACGATCGTGAACTCCCCGGGGGCGGACCGGAGCAGCTCCACGATCCGGAGCGCGGCCTCGGGCGCCCCCGTCGTTGCCGGGCCGGGCCGGGCGACGTCGCGCCAGGCCTCGACGACATCCGGCCGATGCTCGTTCGCGTCCTGCCGATCGCGCCACGGCGCCGGAGGCTCCACGAGCGCGCGCTCGGCGCCGGCGTAGACGGGCACGTCGAGGCCGAGGCGCTCGACGAACTCGCGGGCGACCGCGAAGCCGACATCGCGGTGCGTGTTGCCCGAGACGACCGTGATCGCCTCCAGGGACAGCACATCGGCACGCGCCGCGGCGAGCGCGAGCGCCAGTCCGTCGTCGATGTCTGCCGCGGGCATCCCGTTGCCGGGGTCGCAGTCGATGATCAGGCGGCGCCGCTCGAGCGCGGGCCCGGCGGTCACTCCTTGCTCCCGGAGGAGGCGAGGGACCCGGTGAACTGGCGCTGGAACACGAGGAGCAGGATCAGCGGCACGGCGGCCGTCAGGATCGCCGCCGCGAACATCTGACCGAAGTCGACCCCGGACTCCTGTGCGAAGTCGGCGATGGCGACAGGTGCGACGCGGGAGTCGGGCGCCGGCGCGATCAGCAACGGCCAGAGGAACGACTGCCACTGGAACACGAACAGGATGAGCCCGGCGCCGACCAAGGAGGCGCGGGAGAGCGGCAGGTAGATCCGCCGGTAGATCCCGAACCAGCTCAGCCCGTCCATCCGCGCCGCTTCGGCCAGCGAGTACGGGATGTTCAGGAAGAACTGCCGGAGGAGGAAGATCGACAGCCCGTTCCCGATGGCGGGGAGGACGAGGCCGACGAGGGTGTTCTGCAGGTTCCAGTCGCGGAACGTGTTGGCCAGGGGGATGGCGATCGCCTCGAACGGCACGAGGAAGCTGACGACCATGATCGCGAACACCGCGCTGCGCCCGGGGAAGTCGAGCACGGCGAGCGCGAACGCGGCCAGCGACGAGACGATGAGGCCGAGCACCACGCTGAAGAACGCGACGATCACCGAGTTGATGAGTGACCGGGTGAAGTCGCTGTCGAGCACCGCGAAGTAGTTGTCGAGCGAAACGCTCGACGGCCAGATCGTTTGGATGCTGAACGGCGAGAGGTGGGCGAAGATCTCGGAGCTCGGGCGCAGCGATGAGATGAGCGCCCAGAGCAGCGGGAGGATGGAGAGCACCGCGACGGGCACGGCCACGATGAGCGCGATGCGGCCGGCGCGCCGCTGGCGGCGGTTGTCGATGACGTCGGACATGTCAGTCCTTTCCCGGGAGCAGGCGGAACTGCACGCCGACGACGCAGACGACGATGAGCACGAGGACGATGGTCGCCGCTGCCGCTCCCGCCGGGTCGGCGAGCGTGTAGGCGCGCTCGAAGATGAAGTTCATGATGAGGTTCGTGGAACCCTGCGGGCCGCCCTGCGTCAGGATGCGCACCGGCGCGAAGACCAGGAAGTTGGCGACCGTGTCCGCGACCAGCACGAACAGGAGCGGCCGGCGCAGCCCGGGCAGCGTGATGTAGAGGAACTGCTTCCAGCCTCCCGCGCCATCGAGCTCGGCCGCTTCGTACAGGCTGCTCGGGATGTCCTTGATCCCGGCGACCAGGAACGTCATCCAGTACCCGACTCCGACCCAGGTGCAGATGATCATGATCGAGAGCAGCGCCGTGTCGGGGCTGACGAGCCACGGCACCGGTGCGATGCCCAGGGATTCCAGGATGCCGTTGAGCGGGCCGTCCGGGCGGAACAGCACGCCCCAGACGATCGCGGAGACGATCTGCGGCACGGCGATCGGAAGGAGGATCAGGGTGCGCCAGATTCCGACCCCCGGCACGCGCTTCGTCAGCACGACGGCGAGCCAGAGCGCGAGGGCGATCTGGATGGGGTTGATGATGATCGCGAACAGCAGCGTCACCTTGAGGGCGTTCAGGAACGCCGGGTCGGTGAACACGTAGCCGAAGTTCGCGAAGGTGAAGGATCCCACCTGGTTGGTGAGGGAGGTGCCGACGGCTTGGACCGTCGGGATGATGCGCAGTATGAGCAGCCCGATGATCGCGGGCAGCAGGAAAGCGGCGGCGGTGAGCCACACGCGGAAGCGCGCGATCCGCCGGGAGCGGGCGCGGGAGGTCGATGCGGCGGCGTTCCGGGCGCGCGGCATCGCAGAAGTCTGAGACACGATTGTCCTTAGGGGAAGGCCAGGGTGACGGTGCGGGGCCGACGATCGTCGTCGGCCCCGCACGGGGTCACTTGTACTGGGCGAGCTGCCGCTCGAGCGCGCTCTGGGCGTCGCTCAGGATGGACCCGACGTCGCCGCCGGAGCGGATGTCCGCGAACGCCTTGTTCACGACGGTCTCGAAGTCGGCGTAGCCGATCGAGGAGGGGCGGCGCGCGGCGTGCTCGTCGGAGTCGGTGGTCAGCACGTTGCCGTACTGCGTCGTCTCCTCCGGTGCCACGCCGTCGATGTAGTGGATGTACTTCGGGTACGCCTTCTGGTTGACCGGCGGGAGGTTGAACTTGGTGGAGGTGCCGACCGCCGCGTCGCTGTCGAGCGAGAGGTATCGTGCGAACTCCTGGGCCGCCTCCTTGTGCTGGCTGTACGCGCTCACGCCCACCGCCCACGAGTCGGTCGGGGTCACGACCTTGCCGCCCTCCTCGTAGGGCAGCGGTGCCATCCCCCATTTGTCGGCGAGAGCGCTCTTCTGCAGGTCGGTGATGCGCGCCGGACCCGCGACGTAGAACGCGACCTTGCCCGACTTGAACAGGTCCGGCATCTGCGCCGACTGGATGCCCTTCGGCGAGAGCCCGTCGGAGTACAGGGCCTTGTACCAGTCGCCGAACTTCTTCCAGTCGGCGGTGTCGACGGCCGGGGTGAGGTTGCCGCTGCCGGAGAGACCGGTGCCGGCGCCCATCGACATGAGCACCGGCTGGAGGGCGTAGTAGGCGTCGACCTGCTCGAACGCGAAGCCGTACTGGGCGCCGGCGCCCTGCGCCTTCTTCGCGGCGTCGAGCGTCTGCTCCCAGGTCCACCGGCTCGCGTTGTCGGCGCCGGGAGCGGTGACGCCCGCGGCCGCCAGCAGATCCTTGTTGTAGAACAGGAAGTTGTCGCTCGTCCACAGCGGGTACGCCCACTGCTTGTCGTTCCAGGTGACGGACTTCACGCCGCCCGCGGTCAGGTCCTCCTTCATCGTCTTCGCGTCGGAGGACACATCCGTGAGGAAGCCCTTCTGCACCATCGACGGGAGGCGGGGCGGGTCGACGGCGATCAGATCGATCGAGGTGTCCTTGGATCCGAGGCGGGCCTGGGTCTGCGCCGCGATCTCCGTGAACGGGATGACCTGGAGGTCGACCTTGATGTCGGGATGGTCCGACTCGAAGGTCTTGATGACGTCGTCGTAGACGCCCTGGTGCGGGGTGACGAAGGTGATGGTCTGGGTTCCGGTGGAGCCCGATCCCGACCCTCCGCCGGCCGTGCAGCCGGCGGTGAGCGACATCGCCGCGGCGGCGACGACGGCGCCCGCGACTCTGACGGTTCGATTCATGCTAGGTTCCTCTTTCGGTGGGGACTGCCAGGCGTCTTCAGTGTTCGCCAACTCGGTCGGCGCCTGGTGGTTCTCATTCTTCGGATAGGGGCAGCCGCAGGAGCGGCGTCGGACGAGCTGCATCTCGCACGTGAGGTGCTTGATCTCGCCCGCGTCCATGGGACGCGCGAGCGCCACGGCGTGGCGTGCGATCTCATGGAACGGCTGGGTGACCGTGGTCAGTGGAGGGGTGCTGAAGCGCGACTCGTCCGTCCCGTCGAACGAGATCAGCGCCACGTCCTCCGGGACGCGGATGCCGCGCTCGGCCGCGGCCGCGAGCAGGCCGATCGCCTGCTGCTCGCTCGCGACCAGGACCGCATCCGGCACGTCGGCGGCGAAGAGCGTGGTTCCGGCGGCGTAGCCGCCCGCGCGGGTGAACGGCGCCTGCACGAGCAGGTCGTCCCCGTTGGGCAGGCCGGCGGCCTTGAGCGCCTTGCGCCAGCCGCCGATCCGCTCGACGGCGGTGAACAGGGCGGACGGCCCTGCGACGGTCGCGATCCGGCGGTGGCCGTGGCCGATCAGGTGCTCGGTGGCGATCACGGCGCCCTCGAAGTTGTCGACGACGACGGACGCGACCCCGAGCGACGGGTCGTAGCGGTCGAGCACCACCACCGGCGTCCCTTCGTCGAGGGCGGCCTCCACGTGCGCGTGATGGCCGACGCCGACGTAGAGCAGGCCGTCGACCCGCCGCCCGATGAAGCTGTCGATGAGGCGGGCTTCGCGCTGCCCGCTCTCCGCGGAGTTGCCGAGCAGGAGCACGCGGCCGGTCGCGAAGACCTCGTCTTCGATGGCGCGGGCGAGCGCGGCGAAGAAGGGGTTGGAGATGTCGGGGACCACGAGTCCGAGGACGCCGGATGAGCCGGAGGCGAGCGCTTTCGCGATCGTGTTCGGCCGGTACCCGGTGGTCTTGATGGCGGCGAGGACCCGCATCCGCGTCTCCTCGGCGACCGGGCGCGGGCCGTTGTTGACGACGTAGCTGACGACGGCCTCCGAGGTGCCCGCCGCACGCGCGACATCGCCGCGGGTCACCCGCTTCGCGGTCATGCCGTCGCCCCCGCGGTGACGACGAGCCGGTCGATCTCGTCGACGGTCGGGTACGACTCGGCCGCTCCGGGGCGCGCGACGGACAGGGACGCCGCCGCGGACGCCCAGACCATCGCGTCCGGCAGCTCCGCGCCGCGCGTGAGCAGGGCGCAGAGAGAGCCGACGAAGCAGTCGCCCGCGCCGGTGGTGTCGACGACCGCTTGCGCAGGGAAGCCGGGCACGGACCAGGTCTCGCCGTCGCGCACCGCGATGGCGCCGGCCGCGCCGAGGGTGATGACCACTGATCGAGAGACAGAAGCCAGCGCGTCCAGCAGCTCGGCGGGCTCTCGCGCGCCCGATCCACGGCTCGCCGCGACGGCCGCCGCCTCGTGCTCGTTCACCACGAGCGGGTCGGCCAGGGCCAGCACCTCGTCCGGGAGGTCGACCACGGGCGCCAGGTTGAGCACGAACCGGGAGCCGGCGGCGGCCGCGCCGTGCGCCGCCTGCGCGATCGTCGCCGCGGGGACCTCCCCCTGGGTCAGGACGACGGGGGCCGTGACAGTCAGAGCGAGCGCACGCTCGAGGTCATCGACATCGAGCCGGGCGTTCGCGCCCGCATCGACGATGACCCAGTTCTCCCCGCGGGCGTCCACGGCGATCGAGGCGGTGCCGGTCGCTGCGCGGGCGTCGCGCTCGACGGCCTCCGTACGCACTCCGAACGCGGTCAGCGCAGCGATGGCCTCGGCACCCGCCGCGTCCGTCCCGGTCTTGGCCACGAGGGCCACCCGGACGCCGGCGCGTGCGGCCGCGACGGCCTGGTTCGCCCCTTTGCCGCCGAGACCGCGCCGCCCGGCGAGAGCGGTGACCGTCTCGCCCGGGAGGGGGAATCGCTCCACGAAGGTGAAGCGGTCCTCGTTCACCGAGCCGATCACGAGCAGCTCCGCAGCGGGGCGGTCGGGCGACGGGTGCTCGTTCATCGGGTCCTCTCTGACGGGAAGTGAGATGAATCTACGCGCATTGTCTACGCGCGTCAACTCGATTTCTCCCCGTCCCGCCGGACCGCCCGGCAGCCGCCTCCGCTACTTCTTCTTGTCACCCTTCTTGTCGTCGATGATCCCGCCGATGAAGCCGCCGATCTGGCCGCCGAGCACGCCGCCCGCGGGGCCGCCGAGGAGCGCACCGAGTCCGGCGCCGATCCCGGCCAAGGCTCCGCCGTAGCTCACCCGGTACACGACGACGGTCGGGGCGCCGCCGTCCGGGTCGGGTTCGACCTCGAACGCGCCGAGGGTCGCTCCCGCGACGACCAGCGCGACCGGTGAGGTGGCGACGTTCGCCGCCAATCGGTCGTGGACGGTTCGCGCGTCGAAGTAGGAGCGCGTGACGTCGCCCTTGTCGTGGCTCGCCTCGATGACGTGCCGGTAGAGCTGAACGAGGGTCTCGACCTCCTCGGCCGTGATCAGGCCCGCTTCGTGCAGGCGCAGGAGCACCTCTTTCTGCTCCGCGACGAAGTCGCCTTTGCTCTCCTCGATGATCCGGCGCGTCTCGGCTCTCGCCGCCCGCATCCCGTCGGTCATCCCGATCGCTGTGTGCGCTGTCGTGTCCATCGTCTGCCTTCCCTAGTGAGTGTGTTCCGTCTGATGGCGGCCACAGTCAAGCACTGGGGAGGAGGGATGGGGATGGGGTGCGCACGGCATTCCGGTGCGTGGAAGTACTACCTCCGGCGACCGGCGAACACGGCGACCGCCAGCGGGACGACGGACGCCACCATCAGGACGGTCCCGAGCACGGTGTCGCTCGGCCGCACCAACGCTCCGGCGACCACCACGCCGGCGAAGACCACGGCCGCGACGAGCCGCCGTGCGGTGCGTTCGAGGCGGTCGACGCGGCGTTCGAGGTGCGGCGTGGAGACGGCGATGCTGCCGTCCTCGACGCGATCGAGGAGGGCGTCGACGCGTTTCGGCAGCCTCCACGCGACGCTCGCGATGGAGAGGGCCTCCTTCGCGAAGTCCTGCACGACGTTGCCGCGCTCGTCGCGCAGCAGCTGCGACGCGTACGGCTCGATCGAGTCCCACAGGTTGAAGCCCGGGTCGAGCGCACTGCACACGCCCGACGTCAGGGACATCGCGCGCACGATGAGCAGGAAGTTCTCCGGCAGCTGGAACGGCAGCGACCGCACCACGTCGCCGAACTGGTTGGCGAAGTCGCGGAACTCGCGCGGGTCGACCTCCCGCAGCTCGGCGAAGCCCATGCCGCCGAACCGCGCGAAGAGCTGCGTCATGGCCTGCTCCAGCTGGGAGGTGTCGGCGGAGGGCAGCAGCACCCCGACATCCCGCATCGCGTCGACCAGACCCTTGCCGTCGCGGGAGGCGGCGGCGATCAGGAGCTTGCGCAGGCCGGTGCGCAGCGTGGTCGGCACCTCCCCCATCATCCCGAAGTCGATGAAGGTCAGTCGCCACGGCCGCTCACCCTCGAGAGCGTCCGGGAGGGGCGAGACGAAGATGTTGCCGGGGTGCGGGTCGGCGTGGAAGAACCCGTTCGAGAACAGCTGATCGAACATCACCGCCGCGAACACCGGGGCGACCTCGGCCGGATCGATGCCCGCCGCCCGGAGCGACGCGGCGTCGGTGATCTTGATCGCCGTCACGTCTTCGAGCGTGAGCACGCGGCGGGTGGTGCGCTCCCAGACGACGGCCGGCACGGCCACGCGGTCGTCGGCGGTGAAGTCTGCCGCGAACCGCTCCGAGCTCGCGGCCTCGTGCAGGTAGTCGATCTCCTCCAGGCTCGTCCGGGCGAACTCCTCGACCAGCTCGGGCGCATCCACGCGGTCGGAGACGAGCCGCACGTGGCTCAGCCAGCGCCCGACGCGGCGCAGTGCCGACAGGTCGACGTCGACGATCGCGCCGATGCCCGGCCGCTGCACCTTGATGACGACGGCCTCGAGCCCGGTCTCCTCGGCATCCTGGGCCGACAGCCGTGCACGATGCGCCTGGCCGAGGGAGGCCGCGGCCACGGGGTTCTCGTCCACCCACGCGAAGGCGCTGTCGAGGGGCACACCCAGCTCGGCCTCGGCCAGCGCGCGGATCGCCCCGAACGCGACCGGCGGCACCTCGTCCTGCAGGCCCTCCAGCTCGGCTGTGATCTCGGGCGGCAGCACGTCCAGGCGCGACGACATGAACTGCCCGACTTTGATCATCAGGCCGCCGAGGTCGACGGCGAGCACGTGGAAGCGCTGCGCGAAGCGCTGCATGCGCCTCGACCGCGTGCGCTCGGCGACGCGCGCCAGCCCGATGCGCGGCAGGAAGAGCTCGTACCACCAGGTGACCGCGAGGTTCCAGCCCGCGAACCGGAGGATGCGCCGGTAGCGGCGGCGCGTGTCCCCCGCCGCGGCCTCCGCCCCCGCCTGCTCGCCGGCCCCCGGGCGAACGGACGTCACCCCGTCAGTCCTGCGCGAGGATCGAGTACAGGCGGCGCCGCGCCTCCTCGAGCACGGTCACGGCCTGCGCCACCTGCTCGGGCGTGCCGGTGCGGCGCACCTGGGCGGCCGCCTGCGCCAGCTCGACGCCCGCCTTGGGGAGGGGGCCGAACGGGTCGCTCGGGCTGCTGCCGCCGCTCGAACTGCCGGACTCCCACGGAGCGGGTCCGGCCTCCGCGGCCTCGGCGCGACCGGCCTCGGTGAGGGCGTAGGTCTTGCGACCGTTCGACTCCTCGGCCGTGAGCAGACCCTCGTCGGCGAGCAGCTGGAGGGTCGGGTAGACGGAACCCGCGCTCGGCTTCCAGCTGCCGCCGCTGCGCTCCTCGATCTCCCGGATGATCTGATAGCCGTGCATCGGCTTCTCGGCGAGCAACGACAGCACGGCGGCCCGCACGTCGCCGCGGCCCATCCGGGTGCCGACCCGCTTCTCGAACGTCGAGCGCAACTGCTCGAACGCCTGCCACATGCCGTCCGCCGTCATGCCGGGGCCGAAGCCTCCGGTCGGGAACGAATTCGAACCGCTCATGATGTCCTCCTCAGGAGTCGTCAACGATACTTAACGATATATCGCTGAATCCGACCCGCGTGGCTTTCACGACAACCTCCCAGCCGACATTCGTGCCGAATGTGGGGAATGCGGGGCCCAAAGTCGACATTCGGCACGAATGCCGCGCCATGACGCTGCGACACCCGTCCCCTGGCCTCGCACAGCGGGGCGCAGTAGCGTTGCGGGTGCGAGTGAAAGACGCAGAGAGGACGTACGAGATGGCTCAGTACACACGCGATCCGGACGCGATCGCCCGGCTGACCCCGGAGCAGTTCGCGGTGACCCAGGAGGCCGCCACCGAGCGGCCGTTCGACAACGAGTTCTGGGACAAGGAGGATGCGGGGCTCTACGTCGACGTCGTGTCGGGCGAGCCGCTCTTCGCCTCCACGACCAAGTACGACAGCGGCTGCGGCTGGCCCAGCTTCACCAAGCCGCTCTCGGCCGAGAACATCGTCGAGAACTCCGACACGTCGCTCGGGATGGTGCGCACCGAGGTCCGGTCGTCGCACGGCGACAGCCACCTCGGCCACGTCTTCGACGACGGCCCCGCCGATGAGGGCGGCCTGCGCTACTGCATCAACTCCGCGGCGCTGCGGTTCGTGCCGCTGGCCGACCTCGAGAATGAAGGGTACGGCCAGTTCGCACCCCTCTTCGAGAAGACGGCGACCGCCTGATGGCCACCGAACGCGCCATCCTCGCCGGCGGCTGCTTCTGGGGTCTCCAGGAGCTCATCCGCGACATGCCCGGAGTGCTCGGCACCCGCGTCGGCTACGCGGGCGGCCACACCGACAACGCGACCTACCGCAACCACGGCGACCACGCGGAGGCGGTCGAGATCGACTTCGACCCGTCCGTGATCTCGTACCGCGACCTCCTGGAGTTCTTCTTCCAGGTGCACGACCCGACGACGAAGAACCGCCAGGGCAACGACGTCGGCACCAGCTACCGGTCGGTCATCCTGTACCTCACGCCCGAGCAGGAGCGCGTGGCGCGCGAGACGATCGCCGAGGTCGACGCCTCCGGGCGCTGGCCGGGCAAGGTCGTCACCGAGGTCGAGCCCGCCGGCACGTTCTGGGATGCCGAGGAGGAGCACCAGGACTACCTGCGCAAGCACCCCGGCGGCTACACCTGCCACTACGTGCGCCCGGACTGGGTCCTCGACGACGAGGTGAGCGCGGCAGGCTAGCCGCCGGAGCGATCACGGACCCCGCTCACCGGAGCGCTGCGACCGCCGTCTTCGTGGCGGCGGCCAGCAGTGCGTTGTCCGGCGTCGCATCCGGCGTCGCCTTACGCGACAGCGTGACGACGACGATCGGCGCGCGACCGACCGGATAGACCACGGCGATGTCGTCGCGCACCCCGTACTCCCCCGTACCCGTCTTGTCGGCGACCGGCCACGCCGGGTCGACCCCGGCACGGATCGTGTCGTCGCCCGTGGTGTTGTCCAGCATGGTGTTGCGCAGGAGGGTGCGGTCCTTCGTCTCCAGCGCGGAGCCGAGCAGCACGGCGCGCAGGTCGCTCGCGAACTGGGCCGGCGTGGTGGTGTCGCGCGCGTCTCCCGGCAACGCCTCGTTGAGGTCCGGCTCGACGCGGTCGACGTTCGTCGTGCGGTCGCCGATGCCGCGCAGCCACTGCTCGACGGCGTCCGGTCCGCCGAGTCGCGCGACGAGGAGGTTGGCCGCCGTGTTGTCGCTGAACCGCAGCATCGCGTCGATCAGCTCGCGCACGGTCATCCCGGTGTCCACGAATCTGCTGGTGATGGGCGCGTAGTCCAGCAGGTCGGCGCTCGTGTAGTGGACGACCTGGTCGAGGTCGGCGTCGGACGATCGCCCGAGCAGCGCGGCCGCGATGAAGGTCTTGTTCGACGAAGCGAACGGGAAGCGCTCCCCGCCGCGGTAGGCGACGGTGCGTCCGTTGCCGGTATCGATCGCCGTGACGCCGAGGGTCGCCCCGTGCGTCCGCTCCAGTTCCGCGAACGCGCGCTGTGTACTGCTCGTGCTGCTCGCCGAGGCAGACGACGCCGCTGCGCTCTGCGAGGCCGGAGCGGCCTGGGCCGGCGTGAGCGAGGATGCCGCGCATCCCGAGATCGCGACCGCGAGGGCGACGGCGACGCCGCCGGTGACCGTGAGGAATCGTTTGCGAATGTCCATGCGGGCAGCCTCGCTCGCAGCGACGATCCTGTCGAAGACCGGAACGCTCCCATCGATGCCGAATGGGCATGCGTCTAGGGTGGATCCGTGGATCTGATCGCTGCGTGCCGGGTGCTGGTCGAGATCGGCGACCGCGGGAGCGTGACCCGCGCGGCGGCCGCGCTCGAGGTGGCGCAGTCCGTCGCGAGCCGCCGCATCCTGGCGTTGGAGGGCCACCTCGGCAGCCCGCTGCTGGAACGGACGGCCCGCAGCGCCGTGCTCACGCCCTTCGCCCGTGACCTCCTCCCCTCCGCGCGGCGCCTCATCCGGCTCGCCGACGAGCTGGAACTCGACGCAGCCCGTGCCCGGCTACGGCCGGTGACGGTGGCGGTGCCGGTCGGCTGCTCCACACGGGAGCTCGCCGTGGTCGATGCCGCAGGCCGCGTCGCCGGGCTCCGCCTCGAGTTCCGCGCCGACGACCCCGCGCACCGCGCCGAGCTCGCCGCGACCCGGAGTGTGCGTCTGGCCGTCGCGAGCGTCGCACCCGATGCCGCGACCTGGACCGCCGACCTCGGCGCCGCCGGCCGCCGAGCCGCGGGAGACGCTCTGCGCCTCGACGAGCTGCGGCCGGGCCGCACAGCGCGTTCCCGCGACGACGACGCCGGAGCGCGACTGCGCATCGGCCCCGAGGACGACGTCCCGCACATCCGGGATGCCCTCGTGCGCGCCGCCTTCGCCGTCGGCCTGCTGCCGAGCCAGCTCCCCGTCGACGGCTCGACGACGGCCTCCCTCGCCTCGGTGCTCGCCGACGGGGACCTCCTCCTCTGCACCGAGGGGGAGGCGCGCGAGCTCGGCCTGCACTGGCGGCGGTTCATCGGTTTCGGCGTCGCGCGCGGCTTCGCCCTCGTCGGCGACAGCGAGAACGATGTCGCGACGGTCGTGAACGCCGTCGGCGACGAGCTCGCCGCCGCGCTCGGTGCGCACGTCCGCGTGTCCGGAGACGGGATGGAGGCCGACCCCGATGCATGACGCGCGCTTCCTCGACGCGGTCCGCACCGACCTGGCGGCGGCCGGGTTGCGGGCCTCGATCGTCGTCCGCGACCTCGGCACCGGCCGCGAGCTCGACCTCGATGGCGATGTCGTGACGCCCGCCGCCTCACTCGCCAAGGTGCCGATCGCCCTCTCCGTGCTCACGCGCGTGGCGGACGGCCGGCTCGACGGATCCGCTCCGGTCGCGGTGCCCGCCGGCGATCCCACCGGCGCCCTTCCCGGCACGACGCGCTTCCGCCATCCGTCCGTCATCGCCGTCGATGATCTGGTCGGGCTCGCCCTGACCATCAGCGACAACGGCGCCGCGGACGCGCTTCTCGGCCTCGTCCCGCCCGCCGAGGTCATGGCGGATCTGGAGGCGATCGGCGTCCGCGGCATCGCCGTGCGGCATCCCTTCGCCGATCTCTCTGACACCCCGCTGGAGCGGTTCGCGCCGGACGAGGCGCACCTCGCCCACACCCTCGCGATCCGCGGCAGCACCCCCGCGCACGGGCATCCGATCCGGCAGCTGGATGTCGCCCGCACCAACACCGGGACGGCTCGCGCCTTCGCCGACCTGCTCGAGGCGGTCTGGAGCGATCGGGGCGTGCACCCCGACGCCGCCGCCACGCTCCGCGAGCACCTCCGCGCCAACCTCCTCCGTCACCGGCTCGCCCCTGACATCGTGGCCGACGACACGGCGTGGGCGTCGAAGACGGGGACGCTGCTCAACCTCCGGCACGAGGCCGGCGTCGCCGAGCATGCGGACGGATCGCGCTTCGTTATCGTCGCCCTGAGCACGTCGAGCGTGCCCGCCTCCGCCCAGCCCGCAGCCGAGGCGGCGCTCGGATCCGCCGCGCGCCGGATGCACGAGAGAGTGCGCAACGGCGCGGAGTGATCCTCTAGGATTCACGGAGACGAGGAGGCCGCGGGGTGGCGGCGATGGACAGGGGGACGATGTTCAGGGGAAACACGCGACGATCGATCGCGGCCATCGGCGTCGTCACGGCGACGCTCATCGCGCTCTCCGGATGCGCGCTCTTCGGGGCCAAGCCGCACCCGACACCGACACACACCCGCACCGCGACTCCGACGCCCACTCCGACGCCGACCGGTGACGCCACCCGCTCCGGGATCGGGTCGTCGCCGGCCCCGACGCCCGTCATCCCGCCCACGCTGACCCCGGTCCCGCCGGGCACCGTCGTCGCCGAAGGGGACGTCGCCTCCCCCAAGGGCAGCATCCACTATCACTACCGGGTGGTGTCGAACGGCGACAACACCTACTCGGCCCAGTTCTCGGGCTTCACGTCGACCGTCCCCGTGCCGGTGTCCGTCACCTTCCTGGACACTCCGCCCCAGGTCGGCGACGGGATCACCTACCACGGCGTCGGCGACTTCCAGCTCGGCGGCCCGACCACGTCCCCGGCGGCGGCCTCGTCCAGCAAGCTGGGCAGCGTCGGCCAACCGTCCTACCTGGTCGCCCTCGTGACGTACTCCTCGGCCCCGTCGTTCGACGGCGTGCCGCAGGAGCTCGGCCCCGACAAGGTCCTGGCCGTGAATACGGTCCGCTGGTCCGTTCCGGTACGGCAGTCGAACGTGCATCCCGTCGACAACGGAGCGAACCCCGGCGCGAGCGGGACCGTGACGGCGACCACGGCGTCGGGCGCCCCGAAGACGTACGCGGTCGCCGCGGGAGACGCCCCGGCGGGCATCGCCCAGCGCTTCGGGATCCAGGTCGCGGACCTCTACTGGCTCAACCCCGACCTGCCGTCGTCAGGATCGCAGCAGGTCGTCTTCGAGGGGACCGAGTTGAACCTGGACCCCGACAGTCTGTAATACCAGATCCCTTTATTCCATGTAACATGTGTGAGATCGAGTACACATGTTGCATAAGGAATCGACGGCGCTTCCTTCCCTGATGGAAGGATCGTCGTGCCCCTCTCGACGCGCGCCAACTGGCTGGCCGGACTGCTCGCCCTGACGACCGCTCTCGCAGCGCCACTGGTGACAGCGTCGCCGGCTTCAGCAGAGACCGCTCCTCCGACGGTCGTCCCGGCGGCGTGCTCTGCTGGGACTCCGGTGATGTCCGAGGACTTCACCGACGGTGCGATCCCCGACGGATGGACGACCCGAGCCGGCACCTGGTCCATCACCGACGGCGCCCTCACCGGAACCGGCCCCTCCACCGCCGCCAACCCCACCCGCATCATCACCGACGCACCCCACCTCGACCGGTACTGCCTCGACCTCACCATGCGCTTCACCACCACCGCCTCCGCCACCCGCTGGGCAGGCGCCATCCTCGACATCGACCCCACCACCACCGGCGGACCCTGGCAACACGCCATGATGCGCACCAACGGAACCGTCGCCTTCGGCACCCGCACCCCCACCAACACCGGCTGGGGAACCGACACCCTCGGCACCACCCAAACCCCCATCCCCCTCAACCAGACCATCCACCTCACCATCCGCGTCGACGGCACCCACGGCGAAATCCACTACAGCCCCAACACCACCGACACCCCCGCCAGAATCGCCACCACCAGCACCCTCCAACGCACCCCCACCGGAACCATCGGCCTCCTCCTCGACGGCACCACCACCCACTACGACAACATCACCCTCACCCAACTCCCCGAACCGGCGGCGTGCTCTGCTGGGACTCCGGTGATGTCCGAGGACTTCACCGACGGTGCGATCCCCGACGGATGGACGACCCGAGCCGGCACCTGGTCCATCACCGACGGCACCCTCACCGGAACCGGCCCCTCCACCGCCGCCAACCCCACCCGCATCATCACCGACGCACCCCACCTCGACCGGTACTGCCTCGACCTCACCATGCGCTTCACCACCACCGCCTCCGCCACCCGCTGGGCAGGCGCCATCCTCGACATCGACCCCACCACCACCGGCGGACCCTGGCAACACGCCATGATGCGCACCAACGGAACCGTCGCCTTCGGCACCCGCACCCCCACCAACACCGGCTGGGGAACCGACACCCTCGGCACCACCCAAACCCCCATCCCCCTCAACCAGACCATCCACCTCACCATCCGCGTCGACGGCACCCACGGCGAAATCCACTACAGCCCCAACACCACCGACACCCCCGCCAGAATCGCCACCACCAGCACCCTCCAACGCACCCCCACCGGAACCATCGGCCTCCTCCTCGACGGCACCACCACCCACTACGACAACATCACCCTCACCCAACTCCCCGAATCCACCCCCATCGCGCTGACGATCGCCGGAGCCGCTGACCGCACCGCGGTCACCGACGCGCCGATCACCGCGTGGAAGCCGAGCGCCCTCGGCGGGGCGCCCGCCTACACCTGGTCCGCGACCGGACTGCCGGAGGGCCTGGCGATGAACGCGACGACAGGATCCGTCACCGGGACGCCCACGACGGCGGGGACGTCGACGGTGACGATCGTCGCGACCGATGCCGAGGGAGCCACCGCGTCGGCGACGTTCATCTACACCGTGACCGCGCTGGCCTGCTTCCCCTCCGACCGCGTCCCCGCCGCCGGGGACACGGGGGCCGTCGTCGCGCACCGCGGCAACGACGGTGACGACGGGTTCGGCGACAACACGCTCGCCGGCATCGCCAACGCCGTCGCGCACGGAGCGGATGCCTTCGAGATCGACATCTTCTTGACGAACGACGGCGTGCCCGTCGTCCGTCATGATGCGATCGGCGACATCTCGCTCGCCCAGTTCCGCGCCCGCTACCCCGATCTGCCCACCCTCGAGGAGGTCGCGAGCTGGATGCAGGCCTCCCACGCGACGATGCTGCTGGAGTACAAGGCGTCGTGGACCGTCGACGGAGCCCGGATCGTCACCGATGTCCTGCACGCTCATGGCGTGGAGTCCCGCACCGTGACGCAGGCGTTCTCTCAGCCGGTCCTGGACGCGGTGCACACGGTCGATCCCGAGATGCCCCTCATGCTCCTGGTGAGCGGCGGCGTCGCTCTCGACCAGATCCGGACCGCGCAGAGCCGCAACCTCGCCGGCATCAACCCGTCGACGACCCCGAGCGCAGCGACGGTGCAAGCCGCACACGATGCCGGGGTGAAGGTCTTCGTGTGGACCAAGAACAGCGCAGCAGAGTGGGCGACGGCCACCGCGGCCGGCGTCGACGGGATCATCACGGACAACACGAGCGCTCTCGTCAGCTGGTACGCGTCGTACAACGCCTCCATCGGAGTGAAGGCCTGCCGCCCCTAGGTCGCCCGTCGGCCGCTGAGTGCGCAGACGACTGCGCCCCCGCGGGACGAGTGCGCCTCGTCGCGAGGGCGCAGTCGTACCACGGGGGCGCAGTCGCCCCTCGGGCGCTACTCGGACGCGGAACCGGAGGCAGCGGCGGCGGTCTCCACGGCCGTCGGCTCTGCAGCGCGCGGCTTGCCCGGGATGAGCAGCGTCGCGATCACGCCGACGATGAGGAACCCGGCCGCGAGGTACGAGCCGATCGCGATCGCCTGCGTCATGGCCTCCCGTGCCGCATCGGCCGCGAACACCGTCTGCGGGTTCGAGGCGAGGGGTTCGATCACGGCGCCCGCGCTGTCCGTGACGGCGTTGCTGAGTTTCGTCGCCTCCGCACCGGTGAGCCCGGCATCCGTCAGCTTGCCGTGAAGGATGCCGCCCAGCGACGAGAAGAACACCGTGGTCAGCGCCGCGATGCCGAGCGCGGAACCCAGCTGGCGGAAGGTGCTCTGGATGCCGGAGCTCTGCCCGCCCTCCCCCTCGGGCACATCGGCGAGCACCACGTTGGTGACCTGCGACGTGGCGAAGCCGACGCCGATGCCGTAGAAGAACAGCACGAGTGCGATGAACCACCAGTTCGCGTCGGTGACCGCCGCGACCACACCGAGCCCGACCAGGCCGACGACCTCCAGGACGAGGCCGATGCGCACGAGGGCCAGCGGTGACACGCGCTCCGAGAGCGGGAAGCTGATCCCGCTCGCGACGAAGCTGCCGATCGCGATGGGCACGAGCGTCGCGCCCGCCTCCAACGGCGAGTAGTCGAGGGTGAACTGCAGCCAGAGCGGCAGCACGGCGATGATTCCGAACTCCCCGAGTCCGATGATCATGGTCGCGATGTTGCCGTTGCGGAACGAGGCGATCGAGAAGAGCTTCACATCCATCAGCGGCGGGCGGGCGCTGGAGGCCCGGCTCAGCAGGATCTGCCGCCACACGAAGACCGCGAGCAGCACGATCGAGAGCACGAGCGCGACGAACGCCGGCGAGAGTCCCCCGTCCCAGGTGGCGCCGAACAGCGTGAACGCCTTCTCGCTCGTCACCCAGCCGTAGACACGCCCCTCGACGAGGCCGAATGCCAGCAGCCCGAGGCCCAGGACGGAGAGGAGGGCGCTGAGCGCGTCGATCCCTCCGCGCGATCGCGGCGGCTGGGTCAGGAAGACGGCCGCGATGACGAGGATGACGATCGTGAGCGGGATGTTGATGCCGAACGCCCACCGCCACGACGCGTGCTCGGAGAGCCAGCCGCCGAGCACCGGGCCGAGCGCGGTGGCCGCGCCGATCGTGGAGCCCCAGACCGCGAACGCCTGTCCGCGCGCCGGTCCCGTGAACATGTGGTTCAGCAGCGCCAGTGACGTCGGCAGGATGGCCGCCGCCCCGATCCCCTGCAGGAAGCGGGCCAGGATGAGGATCTCACCGTTCGGCGCCAGCCCGGCGAGCAGGCTGGTCAGCCCGAAGACGATGACGCCCCAGATGAACACCGTCCGCGCGCCGCGCAGGTCGGCGATGCGCCCCGAGACCAGGAGGAGCGCGGCGAACACGATCGCGTACGACTCCTGGATCCATTGCGCCTGACTCGAGTCGATCTTCAGGTCATCGATCACCGACGGCGTGATCACGTTCACGATCGTCGTGTCCACCACGATCAGGGCCACGCCGAGCGCGACCGCGATCAGCCCGATCCAGCGCCGCGCGCCTGCGGATACCGCCATCTTGTCCTCCTTGTTGTTTCACCAGCGAGTTACTTTACCATGAAACAACTTGATGCTTTGATAACCTGTTCGACGGCAGCAGCCGCCGACGGGAGGGCCATGCGATGACCGACGCGGAGACGCACGACGCGCTCGACGACCAGCGCGAGCGCCTCAACGAGGCGCTGCGAGCGTACGGCGCGAGCTACTCCGAGCTGGCGCGCGAGTTCGCCGCGAGCGAGGGCCTCCACTCGACCGACGCCGTCGCCCTCATCGAGATCCTGGCCGCCGAGGAACGCGGCACGCCGCTCACGCCCGCACGGCTCAGCGACCGCATCGGCCTCACCGCCGGCGCCACCTCCACCCTGCTGAACCGGCTGGAGGCCGCGGGTCACGTGGTGCGCAGTCGCGGCCACGCCGACCGCCGCATGGTCACCCTCCACTCCACCCCGAACGTCCAGACCATCGCGGACGACTTCTTCCACCCCCTCGGCGACCGCATCGCCGCCGTCATGGCCAAGCACCCTCCCGCGCTGCTCGAGCAGTTCGAGACGCTGCTCGGCGAGCTGCGCGGCGCGATGGAGGCGTACATCGCGGACACGACGACGCGGCGCGAGAACGACGAGGGTCAGAAGCGATAGAAGCACCGGGCGGTACCGGCGAACAGCGCCGCCCGCTCGTCGCCGGAGAACCCGTCGACGACCGCGTCGAAGGCGGCGAACAGCTCGCCGTAGCGGGAGTAGAGGCCGTCGACCGGGAAGTTGCTGCCGAACATGCAGCGCTGGGGCCCGAAGGCGTCGATGGTCTCGAGCACGATGCGGCGGATGCTGTCGACGGTCCAGCGGTGATCGTTGGTGCCGAGCGCCGAGATCTTCACCATCGTGTTCGGTTCCGCGGCGACGCGATCCATCCCCCTGCGCCACGCGTCGAGCGCGTCCCCTTCGCGCTCGATCGGCATCCCGGCGTGGTCGAGGACGATAGCCGTGCCGCCGAAGTCCGCTGCCAGCGCCGCCGCGTCGTCGAGTTGGGACGGGAACACCTGGAGGTCGAACGACAGGCCCGCAGGAGCCAAAGCGGCGAACCCGCTCCGCCAGGAGGGGTCGGACATCAGATCGTCGCGCTCCCGGTGCGAGTAGTACGGATCGGGATGCCAGTTCAGGATGTCGCGGACGCCACGGACCGACCGCAGCGCCGCGTGCGCCGCCACCCGCTCGGCCGCATCCGGTGCGGACAGGTCTACCTTGGCGACCTGGACGTTCGGCACGGGATGCGCGGCGATCAGCTCGTCGACCCATCGGCTCTCGCTGATCGGGTCCGCCGCGCCGTTCTCGATGTGCACGGATCCGACCAGGCGGGCGTCGAGCGCCTCCAGCTCGGCCGCATCCCGCAAGTAGTCGGCGACGAGGTAGTCGCGGCGGAGGGGACGATCGTCTCCGTGATATCGGCGCACGACGGGACCCTCGAGCCACGGGTAGGACGCCGTGCTGAGGGTGCACAGGTGGTGGTGGGCGTCGACGATGTCGAGCATGGTCAGTCCTTCCCCGCGCCGAGCTCGGCGATGGTGAGCTCGATCGCCGTGTGGTCGAGCTCCCCGCGATCGTCCACCACCATACGGTCGAACAGTCCTGCCACCGCCGCCGCCACCGGGAGGGTGACGCCGGACGCCTGCGCCGATTGGGCGACGAACCGCAGATCCTTCAATTGGTTCGCCGCGCTGCCTCCGCCCTCGAAGTCGTGCCCGAGCCAGCGCCCGCGCTTCTGCCGCAGCACCTCGGAGCCGGCGAGTCCCGCACCGAGCACGTCGAGCAGGCGTCCACGGTCGATCCCGGTCGCGTCCGCCAGCACCAGGGCTTCCGAGATGGCGGTCACGGTCGCGGCGACGACCACCTGATTGCACGCCTTCGCGATCTCGCCGGACCCGGGCGGCCCGAAGACGACGACGGTCGAGCCGACGAGGCGCAGCACCGGGAGCGCCTTCTCGACGGCTGCGTCGTACCCACCCACCATCACACTCAACGCTCCGGTCTCCGCGCCGAGGACGCCTCCGCTCAGCGGAGCGTCGACCACCGAGACCCCGCGAGCGGCGAGGCTCGACGCCAACGCCGCGACCGCGACGGGGGACACGGTTCCGTGGACGACGAGCACCGGCGACGCGATCCCCTTCGCAGCCCATCCGGCGAGCAGGCCGTGGTCGCCGTCGAGCAGGTCCTCGACGTCGACGAGGTCGGTGAGAACGGTCAGGGTCACGTCGGCCGCCGCATCCGCGGGGGTGGCGGCCACGACGGCGCCGCTCGCCGCGAGGCCGTCCGCTTTCCGCGGGGTGCGGTTCCACACGGTCAGCGCTCCGAGATCGCGCAGGAGGCGGCGCGCGATCGGCTCGCCCATCCGCCCCAGACCGAGGAGGGAGACCGTCATCGACCCCGTCATGCCAGACCTTCCGCGTCGTCGAGGTCCACGAGCAGCTGTGCGCCGAGATCGTCGAGCGTGATCGATGCCCGGAAGCCGAGCAGGTCTTCGGATCGCGCGAGCACGACCGGGACGTGCCGACCAGGAACGCTCGCGCGCGGCACCTCCGGCGCGAAACGCCGCAATGCGGTCTCCGTGTCCTGTCGCAGATAGGTCAGCGGGTTCGCGACGAGGATGCCCGGGGCTGCGGGAGTCGAATGGGTCAGCGCCGCGAACACTGCTCGGGCGGCGTCGCGGACGTCCAGGTACGTCCATCCCTCGCACGCCTGTCGGCGCGGGTCCTCCCGCATGGCCCGACGGATGTGTTGAGCGAACACCGTGCCGTCGTCGACGGTGATGTCGCGCACCAGGGGGAACCGGATGCCGGTGACCGCGAGCCCGTAACGCGCGGCGACGGCCGCTCCGGCGGCCTCGTTGGCCTGTTTGGAGAGCGAGTAGGCGTCGTCGATGTCCGCGGGCTCGGTCTCGTCCCACGGGTAGCGCGTGGGGAGGACGGGGCGCGAGTTCAGCGGGAGCCCGGACGCGTTGATGCTGGAGGCGTACACGACCTTGCGCGCTCCGGCCTGAGCCGCAGCATCCAGCATCAGGAAGGTGCCCAGCGCGTTCGCCTCGTAGATCTCTGCCGGCTCCCCCTGGTCGAGGCCGGCCCGGCCCGCGAGGTGCACGACCGCGTCCATCCCCTCGACGGCATCGCGGACGAAACGCGCGTCGCTGACGGAACCGACCAGCCAGCGGCCCTCGACCGCATCCTTCGCAGCCCCCCGAGGCTCGCCGACCTCGAGCACCGAGACCTCGGCGCCACGCGCGACCAGGTCGTCTACGACCGTGCGCCCGATGAGGCCGGCGCCGCCGGTGACGAGGATGCGGTGGCCGGCGAGCTGGTCGCCGGCCACCGCGGACACCTCCTGCGTCACCGGACGACCTGGCCCTGATCCTGGCCCTGGTCCTGCGCCGGGGCGGACACCGACGACGTCACCGGAGCGGGCTCCACCTTGTCGCGCCCGCCGCGGCGCATCATCGGCCAGCCCTTGCTGCCCTGGTCGATCGCCACGGCGATCAGCACGACCGCACCCGTGACGATCTGCTCGTAGAAGCTCGGCACGTTCAGGAGCACCAGACCGTTGGTCAGCGCGCCGAGGATGAGGGCGCCGACGAGAGTTCCGGCGATCCGGCCCTCGCCGCCCATCAGGTTCGCTCCACCGATCACGGCGGCCGCGATGGCGGTCAGCAGGTACGGGCTCCCCGCCTCCGATTGGGCGGCGGAGATGCGGGCCACGATCACGAGCCCCGCGAGAGCGGCGAGCGCACCGGAGATGCCGTAGACGAGGATCTTCACCCGGGTGACGCGCACACCGGACAGCCACGCGGTCTCCTCGCTGCCTCCGGTCGCGATCACGTTCTGGCCGAAGACCGTGCGGCGCAGGAGCAGCCAGGCGAGGATGGCGACGACGATGACGACGACCACCACGATCGGCACCCCGCCGATGTAGCTGTTGAGCAGCAGCACGAAGTCGGTCGGCACGTTGTAGACCGGTGTCCCGTTGGTGACGACATACGCGAGCCCCTGGTAGATGCTCATCGTGCCGAGGGTGGCGATGAACGGGGGCAGCTTGAGCGCCGTGATCAGGATGCCGTTGACGGCGCCCGCGAGGAAGCCGAGGACGAGACCCACGGCGAGCGCGGGGAACGCGCCGACCCCTCCGCTGACCATCATGTTCGCCGAGACGATGCCGACGAAGCTGGCGATGGAGCCCACCGAGAGGTCGATGCCGCCGGTGATGATGACGAAGGTGAGGCCGATGCCGATGAGGGCGTTGACGCACGCCGAGACGGCGACGTCGCGGAGGTTGTCGAGGGTGAGGAAGTTCGGGCTGAGAATCCCGAAGATGATGAAGATGACCGCTGCGGCCCCGAAGATGCCGAGCGCCTGCAGGTTGACGGGAGCTCTCCGCGCTTTGCGCGGCGTCGCTGACGCGTTGCTCATGATGTTCCCTTCGCGATCCCCATGGCGCTCGCCACGAGGCTCTGTTCGTTGATGTCGTCTCCGGTGTGCTCGGAGATGAAGCGGCCGGCGCGCATGACGAGCGCGCGGTCGCTGAGGGAGATGATCTCGGGCAGATCGGACGACACCACGATGACGGCGTTCCCTGCCGCCGCGAGCTGGTCGATCAGACCGTAGATCTCGGCTTTGCCGCCGACGTCGACTCCCTTGGTCGGCTCGTCGAAGAGGAACACCTTCGAACCTCTGCGCAGCCATTTGGCGATCACGAGCTTCTGCTGGTTGCCGCCGGAGAACTGCCGTGCGAGCAGCCGCACGTTCTCCGGCCGCAGAGCGAGGGACTCGGTGATCTCGGTGGCGACGGCGATCTGGTGGCGCGGGCTGATGAACGGCCCGCGCCCCACCATGCCGCGGGCGGCGGTGAGGGCGACGTTCGCATAGGCCGGCATCTGCAGAGCGAGGCCCTGCTGCTTGCGGTCCTCCGGGATGAAGGCGATCCCGGCGTTCCTGCTGTCATTCGGCGTGTGCACGCGGAGCCGCTTGCCTTCGATCTCGAGCGCTCCCCCGCATCCCGGGTCGGCGCGCACGATCGCTCGGAGGAACTCGGTGCGGCCGGAGCCGACGAGTCCCGCGATGCCGACGACCTCTCCGCGGCGCACGGCGATGTCGTTGACGGCATCGGTGTCCGGGCGGGAGACGCCGGTGGCGCGGAACACCACGGGCGCATCCGCCCGGGCGGGATGAAGCCGCTTGAAGCCGAGGAGCTCGCGGCCGACCATCTTGCGGACGATCTCGTCGACGTCCGTGTCGCCGATCAGCGAATCGAAGCCGACGGAGCCGTCGCGGAGTACGACGACCCGGTCGGAGACGGTCATGACCTCGGGCATCTTGTGGGAGACGAAGATCACTCCGACGCCGCGATCGGCGGCGATCTGCCGCACGCGGGTCAGCACCGCCTCCACGTTCTGCTCGACCATCGACGTCGTCGGCTCGTCGAGGGCGACGATCTTGGCGCCGAAGGCGAACGACTTCGCGATGGTGAGCGCGTGCCGCTGCGCCGGGCTCAGCCGGGAGAGCCGCGTTTTCCTCGTCAGCGGGAAGCCCATGGCCGCGACGTCGGCAAGTGCCGCGTCGACGGCCGGCCCGGCGGCGCGCCGCTCCGTGCCCGACTTGCCGAGGAGAAGGTTCTGCTCGACCGTGAGTTGCGGGACGACGGCCGGCTCCTGGTGGGCGATGACGACCCCTTCGGCCAGCGCCCGGCGCGGTGAGTACTCACCGCGCCGGACGCCGTCGACCGTCACCGAACCGCGATCGGGTGCCATCGAGCCGCCGAGGATGCCGAGGAGCGTGCTCTTGCCCGCTCCGTTCTCCCCGGCGAGGGTGAGGACCTCGCCGCGGCGGAGCACGAAGCTGACGTCGTCGAGCGCGCGCACCCCGGGGAACGACTTCGCGACGTTCCGGATCTCGAGAAGGGTGTCAGTCATGAGGGTTCCTGTCCTGGATCAGGGCTGCCGGTCAGGGCATCCCGGTCTGGTACTGGGCCACGTTCTGCTTGTCGACGATGAAGGCGGGGACGTCGACCCAGGCGGGGACGGTCTTGCCGTCGAGCAGCCACAGGGCCACCTTGACGCCCGTCTCACCCTCGGTCGTCGGCCGCTCGCTCACCGTCGCGGTGTACGTGCCGTCGCTGATCAGTTTCTTCGCCTGCGGGATGCCGTCGGTCCCGACGAGCATCACCTTGCCGGTCAGCCCCTTCGCGTCGATCGCGGCCTGGACGCCGAGGCCCATGCCATCGTTCTGGGAGTAGAACGCCTTGATGTCCGGGTTCGCGGTCAGCATCGCGTTGGCGATGGTCTGGGCCTGGTTGGTGTCCCACTTCGCCGTCTGCGAGGCGACCAGGTCGAGATCGGTGTTCTTCGCGATACCGGCCTTGAACCCCTTGCCGCGGTTCAGCGCGTTCGACGAGCCCGGGTCGCCTTCGATCTGGGCGACCTTGCCGCCGTCGGGCAGCTGCTTGGCGATGTAGTCCGCCGCCGTCTCGCCGATGGTCTCGGCGTCCGGTCCGACGTAGACGACGCCGGGCACCGTCCCCTGTGCGTCATTGAGCACGATCGCGGGGACCCCCTTGGCGAGGGCCGCCTTGAACACGGTGTCGAGGGCGGTCGCGGAGATCGGCGACGCGAGGATGGCGGAGCATCCCTGGTTGAGCGCGCTCTGCGCCTTGTCCAGCTGTTCCGTGATCGACGACTCGTCGTTCACGGCGAAGGTCTGGTACTTGACGCCCAGTTTCTTGGCCTCGCTCTCGAAGCCGTCGCGCTCATAGCCCCAGAACTCGTTGGCCAGGGTGCGGGTGACGTAGCAGAGCTTGACGTCCGACTTCGCCTTCGGGGTTCCGAGCGCCTTCTCGACCTCGGTGACATCGGTCTTCTTGCCCGTCTGCACGAGCGAGACGAGGTCGGCGGAGCCTGCGGTTCCGCCTCCTGCCGAGCCGTCGGGGGTCGCTGAGCACGCGCTGAGCACGAGCAGGGCCGCGGATGCGGTCGCGAGGGCAGCGATGCTGCCGACTCGTCGCTTCATGGTGATTCCTTTCGTCATTGGAAGGGGGACTTCTCATCGGTGGTGGGTGGGTGGTGCCCGCGCTGCTGTCGGACCATTCTCCGCCGCGGGCCGCGGCGAATGGGCCGGGATCAGGCGGAGACGCTGATGAGCGCCTCGGTCTCCCGGCGCAGTTCGAGGGCGGTGGCGAGGGACTCGTCGATGATCACGTCGTCCCAGCTGACGCTGCGGCCCTTCGGGACGTCGTGCGTCAGCTCGACGTGGTGGGCGAGGGCGACGGGGAGGAGGCGCTCGCGCACCGAGGTCTCTGCGGAGACGAGCTTGCCCCACACGGTGTACCCGCCCTCGCCGTCGAGGAACTCGCCGGCGGCGAGGTCCTTCTTGGCGGTCGCGACGACGTCGCCGTGGAACCCGATGGGCGACCCGGTGGCGACGCCGAGCAGGGCGGCGTTGGCGATGGAGATGTTCAGCTCCAGGCCGACGTAGTGGTACGGGCGGTAGAGGGCGGCGTACTGGCCGGTGGGGTCCGGGTGCCACGGGTACTCGGTGAAGCATCCCGAGACATAGTCGTTGGTCGCCTTCACGACCACGAACACGCCTTCCTGGGTGTTGAACGGGATCCACTCTCCGTCGCGGGTGACGCTCGACATCACGTCGACCGATCCGCCGTTGGCGAGCACGCCGCCGACGTCGGAGGGCCGGCAGATCGTCGCGATCTCCTCGATGTTGCCCGGCGTGAAGGTGAGCCCTTCATCCGACGGGGTCAGGCCGGCCGCGTTCGCCACGGCCGCCATCTCGATGGCGGCTTTCGTGCCGTCGCGGAAGGAGGTGTGCATGTAGGGGTTGAGCTGCCCCGACTCGGTGAGCTCCTTCGAGAACTCCCAGTTGTCCCAGACGTTGTCGGGGTTCATCTCGTGATAGTGCGGGAGGTACTTCGCGCCCTTGCCGGCGCAGACCACGTCGAAGCCGGAGCTGCGCGCCCAGTCGACGAGCTCCATGATGAGCGCGGGCTGGTCACCGAAGGCCATCGAGTAGACGACCCCCGCCTCCTCGGCGCGGCGCGCGAGCGCCGGTCCGGCGAGCGCATCCGCCTCGACCGTGACCATGATGATGTGCTTGCCCGTGGCGATCGCCTTGAGGGCGTGGTCGATCCCGACGATCGGGTTGCCGGTGGCCTCGACGATCACGTCGATGTCGGCATCGAACAGCTGGGCCGAGTCGGGGACGATCGTCGTCGTGCGGTGGGCGATGGCCTCCTCGATCGTGGACGCCATCTGCTCCGCCGGCCATCCGACGAGTTCGAAGGCGCCCTGAGCGCGCGCCACGTTGATGTCGGCGATGGCCACGACGTGGACACCGGGGATGTTCCTGGCCTGAGCGAGGTACATCGTGCCGAACCGGCCGGCGCCGATGAGGCCGACGCGGATCGGGCGGCCTTCGGTCTCGCGCTGCTGGAGGAGGGAGTGAAGGTTCACGATCGCCTTTCCTGTCGTGCGACGGCTGGGAGATCGTGTGTTCGGCCGAAGGTCGGCCCGACTCCATCGTCGTTCGCGTTGGTGAGTGGTAACGGTTACACTTTTGTACCACTACCCGTTCTCCGCGTCAAACACGGGGGCGGACATCATTAGGCTGAGCACGACCACAGGAGGTACCGGTGAAGAAACCAGCGACGATCCGCGATGTCGCACGCGAGGCCGACGTGTCGGTCGCCGTGGTCTCCCGCGTCCTCAACGACGGCACGGGTCCCGTCGCGCCCCTCACCCGGGCGAAGGTCGTCGAGGTCATCGAGCGACTCGGATACCAGCCCCGGGCGGCGGCCCGCGAGCTGCAGCACCGTGGCGCGCCCACGATCGGCCTGGTGCTCGCCGACCTCGTCAACCCGTTCTTCGCCCGTCTCGCCGACCGCGTCGTGTGGGAGGCCCGCGCCCGTGGCGTGCACGTCGTGCTGCTGACGACCCAGGAGGATCCGCACCTGGAGGCGGAATCCATCGACAACCTCATCGGCCGCTCGGTGTCGTCGGTCATCGCCACCCCGACCGGCGGCAACATCGACAAGTGGTCGCGGCTTCTCGAGCTCGGCATCAGCGTGGTCTTCGTCGACCGCGAGATCGAGGAGCTCCCCCAGATCGACGTCGTCTCGATCAGCAACGACGCCTCGTCGGAGGTGACGACCCAGCACCTCATCGACCTCGGGCACGAGGCCATCGCGTTCATCTCCGGGCCGCTGACGACCTCCACCGGGCGCGACCGGGTGGCGGGTTTCCGCCGCACGATGACGGCGGCCGGCCTGGAGGTGCGCGACGACCTCGTCCGCGCCATCCCGTTCCGTGGCGATGCGGGCCGGGATGCCGTCGCCTCCCTGCTGGCCCTCCCGATCCCGCCGACCGCGCTGATCATCGGAAACACGGCGCAGGTCCCCTCCGCCCTGCACGCGCTCAAGCAGGCGGACGCACTCGTCCCCGACGACCTGAGCGTCATCGTGTTCGACGACAATCCGTGGACCGAGCTCGTGTCGCCACCCCTCTCGGCCATCCGGCAGCCGATCGACATGTTGGCCCTCCATTCGGTCGAGCTCGCCGTCGGTCGCGCGAAGGGCAACCTCCCGGAGGCGCCCCGGCGCATCCACGTGGATGCCGAGTTCATCCTGCGGTCCAGCACTGCCGCCCTGAGTCCCGCCGTCCGCGGGCTCTGACATCCCGATCCCTTTGGAGACCCCATGACCGTCGTCGTCACCGCCGTGTTCCACCCGCTCGAAGGCCGCCGCGACGAGCTCGTCGATGCGCTGCGCGCCACGATCCCTGCCGTCCACGCCGAGGAGGGCTGCCTGCTCTACGCCATCCACGCCGCGTCCGACGGCACGATCACGATGATCGAGAAGTGGACGGCCCCCGAGCTCCTGCAGGCCCACGCAGAGGGAGCGGCCGTCGTCGCCCTGAACGCGGCCGTCGGCGACCTGCTCGCCGCCCCGACCACCGTGACCACCATGACGCCGATCCCGGTCGGCGGCGAGGAGCAGGGGCTCCTGTGAGCGACGCCCCGGCCGTCGTCGTCGTGATGGGCGTCTCCGGCTCTGGCAAGTCGGTCTTCGGGGCGGCACTGGCGGCATCCCTCGGCCGCGGATTCCTCGACGCCGACGACCTCCATCCCCCCGCCAACAAGGCCAGGATGGCCGCGGGCGTGCCGCTCGACGATGCCGACCGCTGGCCGTGGCTCGACACCGTCGCCGAGACCGGATCCGCGGCGGGCGACGTCGTCATCGCGTGCTCCGCGTTGCGTCGCGCCTACCGCGACCGTCTGCGCCTCCGGCTCCCCGCGGCCGTGTTCGTGCAGCTCGACGTCGCCGTCTCCGAGTTGGAGCGCCGGCTGGCCGGCCGGTCGCACGAGTTCATGCCGGCATCGCTGCTGACGAGCCAACTCGACCTCCTCGAACCCCTCGAACGCGACGAACGCGGCGTCGTCCTCGCGATCGCACCGGGGCGGAGCATCGACGCGATGGTCGCGGAGGCCGGCTCCGCGCTGCGGGATCTCTCGGCGCGGACGACCGTCGCACCCTCCGTCGGCTGATCCGCAACCCCCTGACGCCGCCTCCCCTCCCGGCGTACTGTCGCAGCGCAACCGATAGAAGGGGTATCCGCATGGACCACGACAAGGACGCACGACCCGATCCGGACGATCTGCCCGACGGTTCGGGGAACGGCACCGGGACGCCGAACGACGGCGAGGACACCGCGTCGGGTGGTGGAGCCGATGACCGATAAGCCGCACCCCGACGACCTCCCCCGTCCCAGCGAGGTCGACCCCGACTCCGGCACCGACGCGGACGACAAGCCCGTCGAGAACCCGGGCGGCTGACCGAGTGCTGAGCCGTCTCGCCGCCGAGTTCGCGGCGGAGATCAAGAATCACGACTGGTCGGACGCGCCCTATCGGACGGACCAGGCCGGCCACAGCCGCCTGGACGACGACGAGGAGCAGCGGTCCGACCAGGTGCTGTCCGACGAGGAGACGGGGCGGGTGAAGACCAATGTCGCGTGGGTCGTCGGGCAGGTGCTCCTTCATGCCGATCCGAATTTCGACATCCGGGAGTTCGCCCACGCCTGCGATCTGCCGCGCGCCCTGCGCTACGGGCCCAATGGGCAGCCGAGCGATGCCGTGCTGGAGGGGATCCGGCGCGACGACGACGGCGAGGTCAGCACGCCGTGATCACCTGCGTGGTGCACTACACGATCGACCCGGCGAAGATCGGGGCGTTCGAGGAGTTCGCCGCCGCCTGGATCCGGCTGGTGAACCGCCACGGCGGAGAGCACCACGGCTACTTCCTCCCCGGTGAGGGCGCCAGCGACCAGGCGCTGGCGCTCTTCACCTTCCCCTCGCTCGCCGCGTACGAGGAGTACCGGCAGCTGTTCGGCGTCGACCCCGAGTTCATCGCGGCCGACCGCATCCGGGATGAATCGGGATGCGTGATCCGCTACGACCGCACCTTCATGCGGCCGCTGCTCCCCCGCGACCTGCAGACGCTCGAGGCCGACTGAGCCGGAGCCCGTCGAGGCGGGCCCAACCTGGACGTCTGCCGCATGCATTTCCGTCCCGATAGGCGTACCTTGACGGAAACGCGATACATCGCGTTTGCAACCGACAGGTCGACGAAGGTGGACCGATGGACATGAACTCAGCGGCGGGCACCCGCATCCGGCCCCGCTTCAGACCGATGAGCGGCGGGCGGCGCTCATGAGCGTCATCGCCGGCGTCCTCCTCAGCCTCCTGGTGATCGCCCTCCTGGGCATCCTCATCGGCGTGCTGATCGTCCGCGCCGTGTACCGAAGCATCAGGCGCAGCCGCACGATCAACGGAGCCGTGCTCCGCACGCGCACCGCGTTCACCTGGGGGCCGCAGCAGCAGGTGCTGCGACTCCGGATGCGCCTCAACGACAGCCTCGAGAGCGGACGGGCGGCCGTCGAGCTCACGCTGCGCAGCGACGGACTGCGTGGCGAACTCGTCCGGCTGTTCAAGCGCATCCAGGCCGAAGGCTCGACGCTGGAGTCTCAACTCCGGCTGCTCCAGAGCGAGACCGACACGGCCGCGCTCACGGCGGAACTCCCTGTGGTGCGCGGTCGCGTCGAACAGGTCGAAGGGTTGGTGCGCCGCCTGCGGTCGGCGGTCTCGTCCGGCCTGGGAGCGCCCAGCGACGACGCCCTCGATGCGCTGCGCGCCGACGTCGACCGCGAGGTCGCGGCCATCCACGCCGGCATCCAGGAGCTCCACACCCTCAACTCCTTCGACGGCCGGCCGGAGCCGCGCCGCCAGACCACGAACCGTCTCTACGGGGGGAACGAATCATGAGCGACAACACCGCGCGGATGCGCAACATCTTCCGCATCAAGACCTCGCGCGCACTCGACAAGATGGAGGACCCGCGCGAGGCCCTCGACGACAGCTACGACCAGCAGGTGCGGATGCTCCAGCAGGTGCGGCAGGGACTCGCCGAGGTCGCGACGGCGCGCAAGCGCATCGAGCTGCAGGGTCAGGAGATGGGCGCGCGCTATCAGAAGCTCGCCCAGCAGGCCCAGGAGGCCCTGAACCAGGGCCGTGAGGATCTCGCCCGCACCGCGCTCGAACGCCGGTCCCTGCTGGAGAACCAGGTGGCGACCCTCCGGGATCAGCACGCGGCACTGCAGAAGCAGCAGGCCCAGCTCCAGGACAACGAGCGTCGTCTCGCCGAACGCATCGAGGCCTTCCGGGTCGAGAAGGAGACGATGAAGGCCACCTACACGGCCTCGCAGGCGCAGGCGCGCGCCAACGAGGTGGCGGCCGGCATCAGCACGCAGATGAACGATGCCGGGGCCTCCCTCAACCGCGCGAAGGACAAGATCGCCCAGATGCAGGCCCGGGCGGCCGCGACCGAGGAGTTGATCGCCACCGGCGCACTGCACGACCAGACGGGCCGCCCCGACTCCGACCTCGAGCGCCAACTCGCGGCCGGCCTGACCAGGGCGGACATCGAACGGCAGCTGCAATCGATGAAGGATGCGGCAGCGCCCGGCTCGGGCACGCCGAGCGGCACCGCGACCGACCCCGACAGCTGGCTCAGCATCGGCCGGTGAGCGCGCGGCGCGACGAGCCGGCGCAGCGGCCTACAGGTCCGTCGGCCCGTGCAGCGGCGGCGGGCTGACGCGGAAGAATCGCGTGCGCCACAGCAGGTACGCCAGCCCGATCGCGACCCACACGCCGCCGACGATCATCGCGCTCGGCTCCAGGCTGAACCAGAGAGCCACGTTGATGACGACGCCCAGCCCCGGCAGCACGAGGTAGCCGATGGCGACGCGCCAGCCGCGCTCCTTCACGAACCGGATGTACGTGAAGATCACCGCGAGGTTCACGAAGATGAAGGCGACGAACGCCCCGAAGTTGATGAGAGAGGCGGCCCGCCCGAGGTCGAGGAACACGGCCGAGCACGCGAGCGCCGCGATGAGCAGCACGTTCGCCGCGGGCACGCCCGCCCGGTTGAGCGAGCCGAAGAAGCGCTTGGGCAGCGCGCCGTCCCTCCCCATCGCGTAGAGCAGGCGGGCGGCGCTCATCTGCTGCGTGATCCCGCAGCCGAGCACCGCGACCATGTAGCCGCCGATGAACACGGCCTGGAACGCCGCTCCCCCGATGTACTTCGCGATCTCGGGCGACGCACCGACGATGTTGCCGACCGTCGCCACGTCGGGGAAGAGCACCTGCATCACGTAGGTGACGCCGACGAAGAAGACGCCGGCGACGGCGACGATGATCAGGATGGCGCGCGGGATGTCGCGGCGCGGCTTCTCCGCCTCCTCCGCGAGCGTGCTGACGGCGTCGAACCCGAGGAACGACAGCGCGAGGATGGCGGCGCCGGCCCCGATGGCCGGCACGTCGAGTCCGGGCGCGAAGAACGGGGTCATCGAGAACGACGCCCCGTTGGCGCCGTCGACGATGTTCTTGATCGTGAGCCCGACGAACGCGACGGCCACGACGACCTGGATGATGACGAGGATGACGTTCACCTTCGCCGCGATCTGCACGCCGATCAGGTTCAGCACCGTGCAGATGACGATGGTCGACAGGATCCACACCCAGGACGGAACCGCGGGGAACGCGGCCGACATGTAGATCGCCGACAGCAGGGCGTTGATCATCGGCAGCAGCAGGTAGTCGAGCGTCGCCGCCCAGCCGACGAGGAACCCGAGGTGCGGGTTGATCGCCTCCCGCGTGTACGTGTAGGCCGAGCCCGCCATCGGGAAGACCTTCACCATCCGGGAGTAGCTGAGCGCCGTGATCAGCACGGCGACGAGCACCACGAGGTAGGCGAGCGGCACGTGGCCGTGGGTGACGTCGGCGACGATGCCGAACGTGTCGAAGACCGCGAGCGGCGCCATGTAGGCGAGGCCGAGGAAGACGATGTGCCGGAGCTTCAGGGTGCGCCGGAGGGCGGGGGCGCCCGGGGTGTGCGGTGCTTCCGCGGTCCGGGACGGCGCGATGGCCGGGTCGAGCTGGGACATGGGGGTTTCCTTCGCGACGGTGAGAGGAACGGGGTGGGTGACGGGATGGGGTGGGCGCGTCGGCGCGCTCAGTGCGTCGGCGCGGTCTCGGCGTGCGCCGAGCAGTGCGCGAGCCCGCCGTAGACGGACGGGGTCGCGGAGGCGGTGGAGGCGTCGTGCACGATCTCCCCTCCGACGATGGTCAGTTCGGCCTGCTGGTCGAGCAGGCCGGCCGGGTCGGCCTCGTGGGTGTAGAGGTCGTCCGACCAGGCGACGAGGTCGGCCTTCGCCCCGACGCGCAGGGTGCCGAGCTGGCCCTCGTCGTGCCAGGCCCAGGCTCCCTCGCGGGTGTAGCCGCGGAGGGCGTCGTCGAGCGTGGTGCGCTCTGCGGGCGTCCACGCATCGCGGCCGTCGAGACCGGCGCGGGTGAGGGCGGAGTAGAAGCCGACGAGCGGGTCCATCTCCCCCACCTGCCAGTCGCTCGACAACGCGACGTGGGCGCCGGAGGCCATGAGCGAGCGGATGCGCCAGGCGCGGTCCCAGCGCTGCTCGCCGACGTTCTCCATCCACGTGCCGGCGACGAGATCGGGCGAGCAGTGGCGCGGCTGCATGGCGGCGGTGATGCCGAGGGCGGCGAAGCGCGGGAGGTCGTCGGGGTGCAGGCACTCGACGTGGACGATGCCGTGGCGCCGATCGACGGTGCCGTTGGTGCGGGCGGCGTGCTCGATCGCATCCAGCGCCAGGCGGATGCCGCCGTCGCCGGTCGCGTGCGTGTGGGTCTGGAAGCCGAGCCGGTCGAGCTCGGTGACGATGCGGGTGAGCTCGCCCACCGGGGCGCTCGGGTGGCCCCGGTGGCCGGGCTGGTCGGCGTAGTCGTCGAGCATCCACGCGGTGTGCGGCTCGATGACGTCGTCGGCGTAGAGCTTGACCGGGCCGAACCGGAGGCGGTCGTCCAGCGGGGCGGAGTCGACCGCGTCGCGCAGGTCGCGGCGGAAGGCGGCGTCGGCGTCGATCGGGTGGAACAACGCGGTGATGACGCGCGAGCTGAGGCGCCCCTCCGCCCGGGCGCGGTACAGCAGGTCGATCTCGGCGAGCGGCACCTGCGGCTCGACGACGGTGGTGATGCCGCTGGCGGTCGCGAGCTCGAGGCTGCCGATGAGCTTGCGGTAGCGGCGCTCGGGCGAGTACATCGGGATGTCGCGCTGCAGCCCGGCGAGGCCCGCGGTGGTCATGGCACTCGTGTAGAAGTCGGTGACCCAGCCGGTGGCGCTGCCGTCGGCGCGACGCTCGGGCCTCCCCCACGGGATGTCGCCGCCGCCGGCGATTCCGAGCACGCGCATGGCTTTCTCGTCGAGCCAGACCGAGTGCTGGTCGTAGGTGGTGACGAAGATGGGGCGGTCGGTGAGGCCTGCCAGGTCGTCGGCGTTCGGGCGGCGGCCGCTGACGATGGAGTAGACGGCGTTCTCGGCGCAGATCCAGTCGAGGTCGGGGCGGCGGTCGGCGAGCTCGCGGATGCGGCGACGCACCTCGTCGAGGGTGTCGGCGCCCTCCAGGCTGACCGCGTCCTGGTCGAAGCCGAGGAGCAGGTGGTTGTGGCTGTCGATGATGCCGGGCGTGAGGGAGGCGCCGCCGAGGTCGCGGGTCTCGCGGGCGGCGGGAGCGTCGTCCATGCTGCCGACGTAGCTGATGCGTCCATCCGTGATCCCGACGGCCTGCGCCCAGGGCTGGGCGTCGTCGAACGTGCGGACGGACGCGTTGGTGAGGAGCAGGTCGGTCACGGAAATCCCTCTCGGCGATGAACTGGATCATTCTTTGACGCTTGTGTCAAAGAATTCCGTAAGCGTGTCACGCCGATCGGCTAGTGTCAACTGATGGCCAGACCGCGCAAGCAGGACGAACGCCGCGCCGACCTCGTGGAGGCGGCGCTCACCGCCGTCGGCGAGCACGGCCTCCGCTCGCTGTCCTTGGCCGATGTGGCCGAGAAGGCCGGCCTCACCCGCGGCGCGATCCTCTACTACTACGAGGACCTCGACGCCCTGCTCGTGGAGGCCCACCGCGCCGGCCTGGAGCGGTTCTGCGACCACCGGGACGCGGTCGTCGCGGCGATCACCGAGCCGCAGTTGCAGCTGGCCGCGGCGATCCAGGAGGGGCTGCCGAGCGGGCCCGACGATGCGCTGATGCGGCTGCTGTACGAGTTCGATGTGCTGGCGGGGACGTCGCAGCTGCACGACGAGCTGGTCGAGCGGATGTACCTCCGGCAACTGGCGACCTACGCGGGGATCCTCGAGCGCGGCGTCGCAGCGGGCGCGTTCGAGCCGCGGCTGGAGATCGCGACGCTCGCGATGAACCTGGTGGCGCTGGAGGATGCGTACGGGCTGCACATCGTGGCCGGCAACAGCCTGATCACGGTGGAGTCGGCGCGGGCCGCGATGGTCGCGGCGGCGGAAGGGCTGGGGGCGCCGACGCGGGTGTGAGCCTCCCTCCCCCACTCCGCCCGGCGTACTGTGCGCGCCAGGAGGGAGAACGCGATGGATGGACGAGTCGTGGTGATCACCGGCGCAGCGCGCGGGATCGGGAGGGCGACGGCGGTCGCCTTCGCGAAGGAGGGCTACCGCGTCGCGGGTGCGGATATCGCCGGGCTGGCCAGCTCGGCGATGGACTATGAACCCGCGACCCCCGAGGATCTCGCCGAGACCGGTTCGCTGGTCGAGGCGGCGGGTGCGGAGTGGCTGCCGGTGATCTTCGACCAGCGCGATATCGCCGCGGTGCGCGAGGGGTTCGCGGGGGTCGTCGAGCGATTCGGCGGCGTGGATGTGGTGTTCGCCAACGCCGGCATCCAGGGCTTCGGTTCCCTGCTCGAGATGTCGGACCAGCTCTGGAACGACCAGATCGAGATCAACCTCACGGGCACCGCGAACGTGCTGCGGGTCGCCGCGCCACTGCTTGTCGAGCGCGGCGGGGGCCGCATCATCATCACCTCCTCCACCCAGGGCCAGCACGGCACCCTCGACGGCAGCGGCTACTCCGCCTCGAAATGGGGCCTGATCGGACTGATGAAGTCGGCCGCCCTGGACCTCGGCCCGCACGGGATCACCGTCAACGCCGTCATCCCGGGGCTGATCAACACGGCGCTGACCCGCCACGAAGACCGCTACGCGCAGATGATCCGCACGGGAGGCAGCGAGCCCACCGGCAACGTCGACGACGACGAGAGGACTGCCGCCGCGGCATCGCAGAAGAAACTGCCGCTCGGCGTCCCGTGGATCGAACCGGAGGATGTGGCACCGCTCGTCGTCTTCCTCGCCTCCGATGCAGCCAGGATGGTCAGCGGCACCAGCTTCGCCGCGACAGGCGGGGACAGCGCGAACATCACGGCGTGACGACGCGTTCTCGGGAGTCGAGCGATCGGCACGGCGGAGTGTCGATCCGCGCCTGGCCCGATCGTCATCCAAGTGTCATCATCGAACGATCCGGAAGGACACTCTCACCATGCGTTACACGATCCTGATGCACTACCCCGAGCTGGCCGCCAGCGGCGAACTCGACGAGGCCGCCCTCGCGGAGGGCATGGCCGCTTTCGACACGTACGCGAAAGACCTGCACGCCGCGGGCGTGCTCCGCTCGGCCGAGGTGCTGCAGCCGTCGTCCGCGACGACGACGCTGCGCACGACCGAGGCGGGCCCGCAGATCCAGGACGGCCCGTTCGCCGACACGAAGGAACAGCTCGGCGGCACCGTCGTCATCGACGTGCCCGACCTGGATGCCGCCCTCGAGTGGGCGAAGCAGGCCCCGTCCGCCGCGTGGGGTCCCATTGAGGTGCGCCCGACCGCGACGTACGTCGTCGACGGCGCGTGGGTCCCCGCCTCGTGACAGCTGCGGATGCGCGGGCGGTCGCCGAACGCACAGCTCGCGCATCCTACGGTCGGCTGGTCGCGATCCTCGCGGCCCCGACCCGCGACCTCGCGCTCGCCGAGGACGCCCTGGCGGACGCCTTCGAGCAGGCGCTCACCACCTGGCCCAGCCGGGGAGTGCCGGACAATCCCGAAGGCTGGATCCTGACCGTCGCCCGCAACCGCCAACGCGACGTGTTCAAGTCGGCTGCCCACCGCACGTCCGCACCACTGGAAGAAGGGGATGGCGTGATCGACATCGACGCAGCGTTCCCCGACCTCGACGCCCTCCCGGACAAGCGCCTCGAGCTGTTGTTCGTGTGCGCGCATCCGGCGATCGACGTGAGCATCCGCACACCGCTCATGCTGCAGACCGTGCTCGGACTGGAGGCGGCGCAGATCGCCCGCGCCTTCGCCGTCCCCGCGCCCGCAATGGCCCAGCGGCTCGTGCGCGCGAAGCGACGCATCCGGGATGCGGGGATTCCGTTCACGGTCCCGTCGCGCGACCAGATGGCCGACCGGCTGCCCGTCGTGCTCGAGGCGATCTACGGCGCCTTCGCGATCGACTGGGACAGCACGTCCGACTCGTCGCTCACCGGCGAGGCGCTCTACCTGGCGGTCACACTTGCCGCGCTGCTCGGCACCGAACCCGAAGCCTTCGGACTCGCGGCCCTGATCGCGCTCTCGTCCTCGCGTGCGCCGGCCCGCGAGGTCGACGGCGCGTTCGTCCCGCTTGACGCGCAGGATCCGGCCCGCTGGGATGCGGCCCTGATCGCCGAGGGCGAGGCGTACTTGCGGCGGGCGCACGAGCTGGCATCCGCGGCGCCGACGGCCGGCCGCCGCTTCCAGCTCGAAGCCGCGATCCAGTCGGCGCACGTCGCCCGCTTCTTCGGCGCGGAGACCGACTGGGTGGCGATCAGGGCGCTGACAGCGGCGCTGGTGGAGGTCTCCCCCACGCTCGGCGCGCGGGTGTCGCTCGCCGCGGTGACGGCGCGGCTCGATGGGGCGGCGGCGGGGCTTGCGGCGCTCGAAGGCATCCCGGAGACGTTCGACCCGGCGCGGCGGCTTCGGGTGGTGCTGGAGGAGGAGGAGATGTCAGGGATGGACGCGGACGCCCACCGGATCGTTTCCCCGACATCCGATTGAGAGTCAGCAGACCTGGCTGGTTGCCTGGCGGCGCAAACAAGACGAACGGAGCGCCGCCCTCGTGGAGGCTATCACCCGGGCTCACTCGCGGCGCCATACTGTACTAGTACGAAGTACTCGCACCCCCTGCTCGTGGAGGCGCGCGCCGGACGGGAACTGTTCTGCGACCGCCGCGATGCACTCGCCGCGGCGATAGCCGCACCGCAAGATTGCAGCTGTCTTCCACGATTCGGCTAGGTAGTGGTGAGCGGCCCGGAATTCGTCACGCTCGTGGTGGGCGCGGTTGCGCTGAAGGGTGCGCAGGGCTGCGTCATGACCGAGAGCAGATCGAGCACGTGGTGCGAGTGTGGGGCGGAGGGTCTCAGGGCACCTACGAGCGTTGGATCTGCCGGCGATGCGTGTGGGCACCATGGCAAGCAGGACGGAACCCAAGGCGCTAGGAGAACGTGGGAGTAGCAGAGACTTCTGTTTTTGGGTTCTTCTCATCGGCGAACTCGATGGATACGACGTTCTCGGGGCCGACCCAGCCCGTTAGTACAGCGAGGGCGTCGTCGTCCAACTCCTGAACAAAAAGCAGCGCAAGATTGTGTTTTGCTCGCGAGGCGGCAACGTAGAAGAGATTCCGGGAGCGCTCGAAACTACGCAGCTCCTTGGGCTCGCGTTCGCTCTCACGGGCGTATCCGGAAATCATCCTCGCGAAGTCGTAGCTTGCCCACCCACGGCCAATGAGGACGATGACGTCGTCGAACTCTGCACCTTTCACGGAGTGCTTCGTCGAGAAGACTGTGTTGTCGGCCAGGTAGGAGCGGAGGGCTCGTACCTCGCTGTACGAGACCCCGCGAAAGGCTCGGTGCTCTGCAATTCTTCGCGGTTCTCTAGGCTCATCCCCGCTTCCGGGAACAGATGATGCCTCCTTCAAATCGCCTTCGATCTTCGAGACTCGCGGGGGTACGGAAAAGAGCTTCTGCGCAACTACCAGGTCCAGCACATCCCCGACCGTGCCTGTAGCGCATGTACTCGAGAGGGAGTCGAAAAACTCCGTCCATCGAAGTTTGTCTTTCGGCCCATGCAGCGTTGGTTTCTTACCCCCGAATATATTGAAGAGCTCTCCGTAACGGTGGAGGGCGAACGCTTCAATGGCGGGATCGATGGTGTCGACAAGATACTCGACTACAGGATCCCCCTTCTTGGCGAATGAGTCGTTGTTGCTGAATACTCCCGCAAGGCTTGAATAGCCCAGCTGGTTCGCGATCGTCGCGTGAGTCAGCATCAGTATTTTCAGATCACCTGAATCCTGGATCCAGGCACTGCTCGGGGACGCATTCTGAAGCCAGGCTAGACTCGCCTGCGTGGCTTCATGAGAGATCTGACCTTTCCACTGACCGCCCTGGCGAGTCCCCGGCCAGGAATTGGAATGATATATCGTGACGCTGCCTTCGCCAGCATCGTCCCGAGGCGCCTGGCGCAACTCTGGCCGCAGATGGTTGAGGAAGTCGACCACCGACGTGTCCGATCTAAAGTTGGCATTCTTCGGGATCGCCGTAAGAGTGGGATGATCGATCGCACCGCAGGTTCGGTCATAGATCTGTTGCCAATGGTCACCAAAGAACCCCACGACCGGACTCCTGAGGTCCGAACCGTGGCCCGATAAGACTGCTTCGCCCAGCCCTTCGGGTGTGTCCTGGTACTCGTCGATGAAAATGATGGGGAACCGATCAGTGATGAGCGCGCGGAACTTCCTGTTTTCCAAAAGCCGAATCGCTAATTCTGGGATGTCGTTGTGGTGCAATGTGATCCGGTTTTCGTGAACACCGCGAATGCCCAGGTCATAGTGAATGGCCAGTCCGTCAATTTCTGGGTGCTCGGAGAGGAGGTCGTTCCAACTTTCGGACGCGCTCAGGGAGGCGGCAAGGGCCTTCTGGTATGGACGAATCATTTCCCAAAGAAAGCCATGAAGGGTGTCGGCGAAGATCGAAGGATGCTCATCGGTTCGGGCTTTGATTTCGTCGCGCGCAACTTTGGTGTATGTAAGGCAGGCTACGCGTTGATCACTGCGGGGCAGGTAGATTGCTCGATTGCCCAGGATGTGCCTGAGGGCTTGGATTAGCGAATAGGTCTTGCCTGCCCCGGCACCCGCCTCGAGCTTGAAGTTCTTGCGACCTTCGAGCGCCGCAAACACGGCTGATAGCGCTTCCTCGCTCGCTTGCTCAGCCGTGTAGGCGACGGCACCGCCTGCCGCGCTCATCGAACCACCACCCCATTTTCGTTTGAGCCATCGCTCCCGAAAGCGTTCTCCCTACCGTGCTGTAGCAGCCAATCAAGGCCACGCTGGATGTAACGTGGCGTTTGCCAGCCGGTTTCCTTGACCGCAAAGCGGAGAGCGAAATCACTTTTTTTCGCGTCCTGCACGGCTTCAATGGCAAGCATCTCGTCGCTGTTGGCGTCTCCGGTGAGCGTGAGACCCTCGGCGGATGGGTTTGCTAGCACGAACGCGTCTTCAAATGTGCGTCCGCATGCTTCTGCGCCAAGCTCCGGGACTTGAAACGCGAGGTACCGGTTGCCCTTGATAATCGCGCCCGTTTCCGCGGCTGCGAGCAAGGCGGCAAGTTCTTGGGCCTCGCGGCCTGGAAACCAGGCCTTGATGGTTGCATTGCTAGTTGACACGCCTTCGTGCACACTTGTCGCCGCGTATCGTTCTTTTCCTTCTACGGGACCTACAGAATCGATGTCGGTGATTACGAGAGCCGGAAGTCTGAGGAAATCGAGCAGCGGGAAGAAGATGTGTGCGTATGCGCCTCCAACCTCCATCAGCGCGACGTATTGACTGCTGAGCTTGTGCTGCGAGTTTCGGATAGCAGCAGGCACGATGAGCCTCTCGCTGGTTCCCTCGACCAGAATCGCCTTATCAGCGAAGAACAGATCGGAACGAGTAAGGGTCAGGTATTGGTGTAGGAAATCTGTATCTAGCCCCTCAGCCTCACTCAAGTCCAGCACAACCGCGCGACGGCGCTGCGAACCATCCTCGGCATCTTCGACCCGGAAGTAGCGAATGCTTGAGAAGTCCGCCCGGTTGGCGACGTGAGAGGAGTGGGTCGATACCGCGAACTGGGGCCACCAAGGGTAAATACGCGCGTCGAGAGTCGGGAACAGGCCCGCGATCGAGGAGAGCTGCTCGATAAAAACTTCCTGCATCTGCGGGTGAAGATGCGCTTCTGGTTCCTCGATGAACACGAGGTGGAGGCCAGGCATGTTGCCTCGCGATGCGTAATCGCGGTAGTGGCTCAGTAGCGTGAGCAACATCAGAATCAAGTTGCGCGACCCTAAACCGCTATAAGACTCAGGGAGCGATACTCCGGCCACACCTTGATATCGGATGCTGGTGTGATCCGCGAGCAATCGCTCCACGTCCAAGGTCGTTGCTGCTTCGATACCTGGATCATGAAGGCCGGGGTATCCAAAGCTCTTCAGAGCGGGGATGATGTCGACCATCATCTTGCTGACCTGGTCTCCCAGCTGCAACTCGACGTCTGATATTGCTTCAGTGAGGGCGACTGCCGTCGACTTTTGCGGGCTTCCGTCTTCTGCGTTGGAAGCGGCATCGAATAGGTTCTGGAAGACTTTGCCGATGAGATCTTTGGGATGGTCCTTCTCATCGTCGAGTCCGCGTTGCGCCCTTAGAAAATGTACGGTGAGGAGGCTGCGCGCAGCGGCAAGCGTTACCTCTCGCGTATTGGACTCATCGTTCGGATCAATTGCGATGATCGACCGCTCGAAAAGCCTCGGCAATCGCTCACGGACCACCGATAGTACGGCCTCAACATCGGGGGCTTCTCCGGTCTGCGGGTCTCTCTCCACCCCCTCGAAAAAGTCGTCGAGACGACCGCCCTCCAGTGAATACGCAAAGCGAATTGTGGCATCGGTGCAATCCGGGTCAAGATCAACGATGGCGGCAGCCAAGGGCCCGTAATCAGAAAGCTCTTCAGAGTACGAGATCTCTACGGTGAGGGACACCTCGGGGAGCAGTGCCCTCGCATCTTCCTTCCTCCCCTCGTCGAAAGCGATCCAAGCATCGCGGAAATCTTGGTAACTTTCGGCCGAGAAGTCCGCGGCAGTGAAACTCAACGTCGAGGACTGCAGAAAGCGAGTGAACGCCTCGGCAAGGGTGGTCTTGCCGCTGTTATTCCGACCGACTAGCACGGTTGTCTGTACATCGAGGTCGATGTCTATCTTCCGAAGTAGACGGAAGTTACGCACTTTGATACGAGACACCCGCATCGGAGCGGATGGCTTCGCTTGAGGGTCGTTCGGTGACGCGGGCGCGTTTTGCAATGACATTCACGGTCCCCTTGTTGAAGGACCGCTCTCACGGCGTTCCTGCTGGGTAAGTTGGTCTGGTTCATACCAGCATGCCCGAATGTGCATACTCGAGTTGGCTACGACATGCGCACCCCATGCACGCCTCGACTGCCAAGTCCATTGCGATTCAGGTATAGCGACTCCGGACCCATCTCCGGCAAGTCAGGACTTCGCGATTGCGACCTCCACGCCGGTCACCAGGCTGCACCCCACCGCTCCCCCAAACGCCGCCTGCACGCTTCGCGTTTGGCGTCGCCCGGGGCCCCTCGCGGCGGGGCCCGGGAAGTCCGCAGCGAGTCACGACAAAAAGAGAAGGGTCCCAGTTCGCAGAGCGAACCAGGACCCTTCTCTTTTTGTCGTGACGTGGGCTGTTTACGAAACCTCCCACGGCCCGGGTTCAGGACCGCACGTGGCTCTAGCTTTCCTCCGCGGGCGTGGCGTTTTCCCTCCACCGATCCACGGTAGGTTTTCCCTCCACCGATCCACGGTAGGTATGGCTAAGTCGCGGAGCGCTGCTCTCAGAGGGATGAGAGCGACCAAACCGGAGAGATGCCGTCGCGCACACGTCCAAGGTGCCATGATGCAGATGCAGCTAGTCGGCGAGCCGAAGTACCGCTCGATTGGTACTGAGCGTGGACTTCGCTCAGAAGCCCGGAAACTAGAACCACTGAGTCGTAGTAGACGCTCTGAAGCCCGTACGGCGCGACAACTCCGGCGTGCACAATCTGATTTCGAACGTCGTATAGCCGCCGCAGTGCAGTCGCTAGCTGCTGATGGAGAATAGCAACAGCACCTTGCTTGAGTTGCAGCGCGGTCTGTATCGCCGCTGCACCCAGAGTCGAGTTCACCGCAAGTCCACGCGTCCCAAGCGACTCGGCGATTAGCTCAGCCCGTCGTGGCCGAGCCGAGCTCCTCAATTCATCGGCGAGGGCGTCGTTCCCTCCCCGCGAGTGTCCGACTGCGAGCCTCTCGTATGCGTCACGTACATAGAGGCAAACAAGAATGTCCGCGGCACGGTCAGCGATCGACGCGAGATCTCCAAAGTCGGATTCGTCTGCGAACAACGTTTCAAGGACGGACCACGTCGCGACACACGCTGCGCGTTCTGAGGTCATGTCGGCCGCGATAAGTAAGTCTGTGGCTGCTTCCACTTCGTCCGACGCCGGATGGAATAGTTGCCCCCCTCCAAAAGCATCTAAGCTCGGCAACCGGACACGCGATTGAGGAGCGAATGAAAGCTCCGTTTGCCAAGCTCCTGGAAGCACCCATGCACGGTTGACTGGACGGAGAATACGACGGTTTCCCGCGGCATTGTGACGATTTAGAAGCGCCCTGACCTCACGCTCCGCCCATTCAATCGCAGCATACTTATCGATCGTGTCTGGTCGAAGCTCAAGCCCTCCACGATTCGACGGCATTGGCTCCGTGGGGAACTCAGTCTTGAACCGATCCTCAAAATCCCGACGAGGAAGAAATGGTGGTGTCGAGGGAATGTTATAGCCGCGTGCGCTTTCAAGTGGAACAAGGAACACCCAGCCCGGCTCTCCGCGAGCTACCTCCCTCGCTTCTACGAGTACGTCTGCCACGCTCACGCGTTTGGCGTTGTGATTCAAGTGATAGCTGAAGTAGTTAACGACCCATCGGTCTGAAAGTCCTGCCGATCTCAGCAATGACCCGATTCTCCATGCGGCCTGATCTATATCTATACCCGAGGAAGCAACTGGTTGCGTGTCGTCCTTAGAGTTGAAGAACCCGATCATCCAGTCCCAATAGTTCTCGCTCAAGTGTCCTTCGGCGAGCTCCAGCTGAAGAAGCGACGTCGAGCCAGGGACGAGCTTCTCTGCGTTGATGGACAAAGTGCGTAGCAGAAAACCGCGTTCCGCCGGCGGCACATTCGGGTCACTGGCTATTGCATCGCGGGCATATTTGAGCGACCAAGACTTGGGTCTGTCTCGGGCTCCACTTTCAGCGAGCGCTGCGCAGTGGCGCAGCGCCTGGAGTGCGTTCGTCCTCCAAAGCTGCTGCGCCCAAGGCACTGTCAGTGAGTGGAGATCAACCACTCTTTCGATAATCGCTTTACCTGCTCCGTCGTCGGATAGCACACCGATAGACAACCACATCGTTATGCCGAACAAGTAAACTTGCCGGATCGACCACCATGCTGACACGGACGGCGCGACAGTCGACTGTTCTTTCGCTCAACCATCACGGACCCTTTGCCAGTCGGCTGGATTTGCGCCCTCGATTCGCGTCAGGTGGTCAAGGTCACAGCCGAAACGTAGAGTCTCGAGGTCGTGTCGTACTCGTAAGTCGTGATCTGCGGCAGCGTGGCGACGTATGTTCCAAGCAAGAACGCGTAGCCTGCCGGACCGGCAATAAAGAAGTGGATCGAATCGAGACCGAGCACTTGTGAGCGCGTGTAACGTATTGCATCGATGGTCAGGTGAACCAGTGATGCCACCTCGTTAGGCGTAAGCGGGTCCGCCCTCGTATTCCGCCCGGCTGGCGAACTGATCTCCAGCACCGCCCGCCAGTCCGGGGTCTCAAGACGGCTGCGCGCGAACGCCTCAGCCACGTTGTCGCTTATGTTGACACATACAGCGAGAGCGCCCGCCGTCGTCGTTCGATACACAGGCGACGCTACTTTCCAGCCGCGTTCTTCTGCGACTGAGGCGTCGGGAGACTCGCTCATCCTCCACGGTTTCGAGGTATCGCCGGTTGGCTGGCGCTGCAGCCAAGCAGGACTCCGTCCGTCTCTCGTGGAGTAAGTAGATCCGAGCAGCATTGCGGACGGCACAGATGGGGTTCCGCTGAGCTGAACCGCGGTTGTTGCCGGTGTGAGTTGTTTCAGGGCGGCGGCCACATCGTGTGCGGCGACGGACATTGCATTCCAGGCCGCCCGCTGCGGAGCGCCAGCGCGAAAGTACCTCGTCCAGTCAAGGGTAAGCACGTCTGCGGCGGTCCGCGACAGAGTTCCTTTGGCGTGTACTGAAAACGGGATGCTCGACCCCGAGGAGCCGGCTGAAACCTCAGCAATCCTGTTCCTGAGTACGGTGACCGCAACTTGACAGATGTCGGTCTCTAGGGCCCACGGTGTTGCGACTTTGATTAGGTTCCAAGTGGCGAGATCTTCTACGCCAAGAGAATCTGCGAACAGGTCAGCAGCATCGCTGTAGTCGAGGCCATCGGCGAGGATGACGATGAGCCAGAAGCCGTTGTCCCGTCGGTAGCGACGAACAGCTTCCGGCACCTCGACATCCTTGATGATGGCGCTATCCCCCACGTCGGGCGTCAGCCAAAGGACGGCGCCCGACGTCTTCTCATCATTGAGGACCGCGCGGATGGTTCCTTCGGTCGGCTCGCTCGATAGATCGTCCACGTCACGCCATGTAGGCACGCCTCGATCGTGGAGCGCATGGATAAGCGCATCGGTCTCTCGCAGACGCTTCCTTCGGTAAGAGATGAAGACCGGGCCGCGAGGATCAGCCATCGGTTCCTCCGAAGGGACGGGTCGGAACGAATGACTTGGCGGCCTCGGTAAGGCCGGACTCCGTGATGGCAGTGTCGTCGCCGTACGCGCTGAGCACCAGGTCCGGCACGAATCTCTGCCTCAAATCGGAATAGGTGGCTCCCCACGCGCGTCCGTTGTCTGTTCCCAGCAGCCGTGCAGCTTCCTCAATCGCGCCGGCGCTGATCCCAGTGCCCGTCAGCGCGCTCGTGAGAACGTGAACCCGCTGCGCGGTCGTTGGACGAGCGAAGGTAAAGACGTGAGCTGCACGCCGCGCAATTGCAGGATCAAGCGCGTCCGAGCGATTACTGCACAATACGGTGAGGACAGGGAGCTTGTCGCGGCGGAGGCTGTCAATAGCGCGAATGAGCGCATTGACGCCGGCACGATCTTCGTGGTGCATCTGCGCGAGTTCACGAGACTGAGCGATTGCGTCGGCCTCGTCGATAAGGAGGATGGCGGCGTTACGAATGTTCCCTTTTACGTCGCGCGCTTGCCCGAGCGACGAGCGGACGTGCTCGAACGCTTGTGTAATTAGAGTGCTCATCTCTCCGACGAGTCCTCGCCCGCGGGCACTCAGACTGAGGGGGTAAAGGGTAAGCATCGGAAGATGGAGCGACCGGGCGATCGGGTCCCCCACGGACTCCGCAAGTTCTGTCTTGCCTGTGCCAACGTCTCCGGCGAGAACTATCAGAGGCGTGCGTTCCTCGACGGCTCGCACCGCGTCGAGACTTGAGCCATGATGTCTCACGCTCCAATGCTCAAGCACTTGAGGGTCTATTAGGACGCTGGCCTCATTCACCAGACGCCGTTTGATGTGGTCGATACCGACAAGCGCGTCGAAACGCTTTCGAGCAGCGCTGTCAGGGTACTCCATGACATTGCCGAAGAGTTCATTGTTGGAGGTCATACCGGGCGGAAAGTCTTTCGGTCGATGGCGACGCCCGCACTGCCATATGTCCGGTCAGTGTGCCAGTAGCCGCTACCGTCGCTGGGCAGATGGCCGGTACTGCGGCTTATCGGGTGCCGAGACTTCGCGGTGTTCTGCTCTTCCGGTGTCAAGTTGAACCATGCAGGACTGTACGACATGAAGTTGAAATAGACCGCGCCGCTGATGTCGGCTCGAGCGTAGATTCCGCCGCTACGGTCATCCGCTCCTCCCACGAGGTCGCCGCTTGCGTTAACCCGATACTGCCAGGACACAACGCGCTGGTCGTTCTTCTTGAACCCGAATTCATATTCCTTCGTAAAGCCGCCTGCGAGCATCACGATGAGCTCATCCTGATATTTCGTGACCATCGTTTCGGAAGGTTCGCCGTAAAAGTTGCGGCATTGGTATAGGTCGCTGACGACCTTCGATGCCAAGTGTTTAGCGTGCGTCAGAGTGAACGTCTGGCTGACGGAGTAGGAACCGGTCATTCGCGTTTATCCCTTGAAGGTGGGGCCGAGTATCTCTTGCCAACCATCGACAGCGCGGCCCTTGGTTGTCGCGAAGCGAGCGTCAGTGAGGGCGTCATACGCTGACGCGGCGGCATCGACGATCTTGTCTCGACCTACGGAGTCATACCTGATGGCGACGTTGTTCTCGGTGTTCACGGGATCAAGGATGTCGATTGGAGCTGATCCACGTTTCGGGAAGTCAGAAGCGGGGGTGTAGTCCGTGAACGCGATTCGTTTGTCGAGGCCCGTTTTCACGATCCATTCGAAGAAGGCTTCCAGCGCCCTGGGATAATCGGACAGGGGCACACCTGAGTCTGCGAGATGGGCCCATATCAATTCGATCATGAATGATTTGAACTTGAAATCGGGATCCGCCCGCGTGATGATCTGGCGCTTCCACCACTTCGTCAAGCGAATCAGTTCTAGAAATTCGAGGCCGTATGTTTTGCGTCGGCCCCCGATAAAGTCCAGGTGTAGACGGGTGCTGGTTTTCAGTCGGTCTCCGGTGTACTTCTTGATGAGATACCCAATGTCGTTTGCCTCCCCCTCATACAGCACCGGAACAACATCTACGTCCAGGCCCGAGCCACGGTAGTGAACTGTGACGCAGTGAGTTTGCTCTTCGAATTGGTCGCGGTCCATGTTTGTAGTGGCCTCGTACAGCCGATCTGCCAGCCACGGCACCAATTGGGAGTCACTGGATGGTGCCTCGCCCGCCTTGACGTACACGGCTAGATCAAGGTCATTCACGTTCTTTAGGGCCGTCCCCTTCGCAACGCTGCCAGCGTGCAGACTCTTCACCAAGCCATAACCGGGGTCGGCAGCGATCTTCGAAGACAGGCGATCGCGGAGTCCATTAACCTGGGTTCGATGCTTCGCCGCGTCCTGGCGGGGAAGATTAACGCGATCGGCGGCGAACGTCGCGACGTGCTGATGGGTAATCTCTGACACGCGTACCTCTTGCCCTCGGGTGTACTCGGCGGTCGGGACGGTCCGTCTTGGTGAGCGGGTATCGGCCCTGGGCCCAAGTGTAGATAGAGGCACCGACATTAGCGCCCGCACGCGGTACCGGGACCAGCTTTCCCGTCCGGGAGCTATTTTTTCGAGCGTCTGAGGTTGCCGCCGACGCCCACCGATCGTCAGACTCCCCTGCGAACCACTCGGCCGGCTCGTGCCAGGCACCCGAATTGGATGAGGTCGTATCCCGGAGAACTTTCGTCGATCGCTACCTCGGGGTTCCGCACTAAGCTCCCGTGTATGCCCTCGACCCCGTCGCCCCAGCCGCGGTGGGAGCAGATTGCGGACAATCTGGACTCAATGGCTGCTGGGCCAACTGCCGCTCAGATCGCGACTGCTGACGCCCTTGGCATTCCTCTAAGTCGCACTATTCCTGCGCCGGTTGCCGCCGTGGTCATTCGGGACTACTTGGCACCAGTTCTCTTCCAAGGATTAGGTGGGGACGCAGAACTTCCCGACGCGCTTGGAGACCTCGAAACTGAACTCGGCCTCACGCTTAGCGCGCACCTGATTACGGGCTCGCGCGATGAAGTGAGCGCCTGGTTCAGCGCCCGCTATATGGTGATGACCTCCCGTGGCTTGCGCGCTCTGATGCCAGAGCCTGGCGACGTGGTGGCTGGGCATTCGGGCGCGACCGAGAGGCGTGTTATCTCGAGTCTGAGCTCCGATGGCCACATCAATTTCAAGGGTCGGCCCACGGCCCGAGCGTGGCCGAATCATCTCGTCTCGGTCGCGCGGGTGGGGAGCTCGGAATATGCCCGCGCTGTGCAGGAGGTCGACGCGTCCCTTCGTAACGCCGCGAACTACGCGGGGGCAAGCTTCGGGAACTTCCTGCCGCTCACCGAGTACGCACTCGATGGCTACACGCCGGCCCCTGAAGCCATTCGAGCCCTTGAAGAACTCCTGGAATCAGGAGAACGCCTCGAGCAACCTTTCCAAGATCTGCTCGAGCGTTATCCCGCGCTTCTTGCCTCGGTGGTGATCGGCAATTGGAAGACATACGTCATTCCGCAACCTCGCTTAGGCGCCGAACACGTGCCAGATTTCTTGGTCCTCGGATTCAACAGCCTCGGCCCGCACTGGGTCACCGTCGAAATCGAGGCAGCTCGCCACAAGATAGTCAACCAGAGCGGTCGGTTGTCCGGGCCCAGCAACCATGCCGTAGCGCAGATTCAGGATTGGCGTGAGTGGCTGACGCACAACGTCGCCTATGCACAGACCGAACATCATCTGCACGGACTTACCAATCGTGCGCCCGGTTTGGTCATTATCGGCCGCGATAGTCCCTCTTCGCAAAGACAGGCCGCTCGAGCCCAGTCAGAGGAGGATGCGCGTATTGCGGTCCACTCATGGGACTGGTTACTTCGAAACGCTCTAGCCCGCGCTCAAAACCCGTTATTTCCATCACAGTTCGCATTGGCGAATCTCCCAAAACAAGCGAACTCCGAGTCGTTGCGTCCGACACCTGTGGAAACCTCTGGCAGCGTATTCGATGACGACTTCGAGGGGCTGAATATCGACGATCTGCTCTCGAGCTAGCGCACGCCGAACTGGCTGTTAAACCTCCCCCATATGACCCAATTGGTAGAATACAGGGTGAGCATCGTCGACTACTCAGCGCCGGCGTCCACCGTATTCCAGGGCCTCGAGTCGGCTCTCGAGCGAATCACGGGCGAGAGCATGAGATCAGACCAGATTGCCATCGGGGAGTCGCTCTTTTGGGGAATCACGCTCGACGAGCTGCTCTACAAAACGCACGGCACCCCCTACGTGGATGCGCGAGATGCCGACCCTCTGGGAGGGTGCGTCAACGGTGCCCGGTTGGCGCGGAACGCAATCACGCATGGCGCCGTACTCGTCCAGTCGATCCAAGGCGGCCTGACCTTCCCGCTGTCGTTCCCACTGATGTTTGGAGAGCCAGCGTGGCTGCCGGTGGATCGCATCATGGAGCTGGCGTCTCCGCCAACATCGAAACGGCTAGCGGCTCAGCAAGCGAGCTACGCCACTCACTTCGCGACCAGGAAGCCGGCGGAGCCGCCGCGTCAGTTGCGAGACTGGATCGTGGTAGCGGCAGACGCTGGCTTCCTCCTTTAAGCTCGTCCAAGCTCGACATCTCGTTCGACCGGACGTACATGAACTCGCCGAACCGCAAGGGCTACACTCGCGGAAACCTCAAGCCAAGGTCACCGAGCAGAGCAGGTCAGTGATCCTCGTGAGCTTCCGCCAGGAATTGTCGACGTCTTCGCCGGGTACCACGTGCGAAGTGGGAAACGGACCGACTACCAGAAGAAGCAAACGGACCTCACTCCACCGAAGCGTCCTGGAGACGCAACGTTCGCCTGGGGATGGGAAAGCAACTTCGCTGTCCGCGTCGACTCCGCCAGCCCGAAGCATCGACCATTTCCCGGGATCATCGTCGCCGCGACGATGAGCCTTCCCAACATGGAGGTCGCCGAAGAAGCGGTATCGCTCATGTCGTACAGTCTGCGATTGGGGCTCACCCCCGGCGTGGCAGACGCTGATAAGCAGTACTGGGCAAACAGCCTGGCAAAGAGACTTCACGAGCCGGCCTTCATGCTCGGCTTCACGCCATCGACGGACTACCGAGCGGATCGCCTGAAGCCTTCCGGCGGTGCCCACGGTGCACGATACCTCGAAGGCCGGGCATACTGCCCCAGCACTCCCTCCACGCACCTGTACGCGACGCAGCAGTACCACGATGGCGAGATCGACAAGGCGACCTTCCGGGACCGGAAGGTGGAACTCGCGGCATATGAACTGCACAAGAGAGAGACAAAGCCGAATGGCAAGGTCATGCTGGCCTGTCCCGCATTGGGGAACGCTCCCACTGTCACCTGCCCACTGAGAGAACTCGCCGAGAAGGCATCCAAGAAGAGCCGTCCATCGATCGACGCCGAGGACCTCATTCCGGCCACTCTCCGTGACACGATCTGCTCGAAGCACAGCGCCTCGTTCGACCCCGCGGACCTCCGTCGCGAGGCACAGGCATTCCCTTACGGCACTCAGGAGTGGGAGGACTTTCACACGCACGCTCGGAACGCGATCGAGTCTCTGAACTCGCAGATCAAGAGCGGCGGCGGACACAACCTGCATGACTCCACCCGCAGGCCCGTCCATGGGTTCGCCGCAGCACAGATCATGATGACGCTCGTCGTCGCAGCGTTCAACATGCGCAAAATCGTCAGCTTCATCTCCGATGCAGCGCACGAAGCGGCCAAAGGTGAATCGAAGGACCCCGAGGTGCGACGACGCGACCGTGAGCACTACAACCCATACACCGGCACCTACCCGCCGGGCGTGAGGCCCCTCACCTCGGCGAAAGCGCGCCCCGATGACGGTGACGGAACGGGCGGACCACCCCTACGGGAGTAGTGTTCCGCTACTCGCGACACCGCTCGAGAGAGAGCAAGAACCCAGCTCACCGAAGGCGCCAGCGCGCCCAAAATCGGCAACGATCCAGAGGTCGTGCCCGCTGCTACCGCACTTTCGACAGACACGTCGATCATGTTGGCGCTCTCGCCGCACAAAACAAGAATCGCCCCGGACTTTCGTCCGGGGCGATTCTTTTGTGGCCGGTTCCGTAATAAGTTACGTAAACGGCCCTTTGGTCGGGCTGACAGGATTTGAACCTGCGACCCCTTGACCCCCAGTCAAGTGCGCTACCAAGCTGCGCCACAGCCCGTTGCTGCCCCACCCAGGCGCTGGGCACCAAGCGAGGCAACTCCACTATCTTAGCGTGTCGGCGGGGGTGCGTCGTGCACCAACCCGAAGGTGCCTTGACGGCCCCGCCGACACGACGACGAACGCGCGCTCAGGGGCTTCCCGACGAAGCCGGCGCGTATCGCCGCCTGGAACCTCCGCCCCGCAGCGGATGTGTCCAGTTGGGTCGACGACGGGATGCGAGCAGGGGGTCTGCATCCCGCCGCCGAGTCTCATCCGGCGGTGGAACCGCCGAGGATCTGGTCGATCTCGTCCTGGGTGAGCGGGGTCCAGGGAGACGAGTCGGGGTCCGAGCTGGCGGCCTCGGGGCTGTCGCCCTGGGTCCACCACTTGGCCTCGAAGGGCACGCCGTCGAAGAGCACGCGCTGACCCTTGTCGAACTGCGCGGTGCCGGTCCACTCGGGGTAGGTGCCGGCGGGCACGGTGGGCTGCGGGATGGGCGTCTCACCGGCCAGCACGGGGCCGACGAGCTCCCACGGGGTCTCCCACGCGTTCAGGACGGGGTTGTCGGGCACGTCGCCCTTGGTCCACCACTTGGCGACGTACACGTTGCGGTGCCACACGACCTTCGTGCCCTTGAGGTACGAGTTGGTCTGGGTCCAGATGGCGTACGGGGAGGTGGCGGGATCGTCGGCGACGGCGGTGCTGGTGGGCTCCGCGGTGGTGACGGACGACTCGCCGAGCGAGATGTGCCCGTCGAACCCCTTCGAGAGGATGCCGGCGAAGGTCTGCTTGCCCTGGCTGACGCCGGAGCAGGCATCCGAGACGACAGAGGTGTCGACGTAGTTGGACCCACAGGTCTTGTCGCGGTTGGCGGACCACATGGACATGCGGCCGATGCCCTCCGAGACGGCCCACTTGTTGAAAGCGGTGGCGTCCTTGAGGCCGAAGACCTCATCCTCCACGTCGTTCTGGCCGATCATGGGAGTGGCGCCGATCTTCGCCCACAGGCTGGGGTCGCTCTGGTGCAGGCCGGCCCGGTCGTAGAGCACGCCGAGCTGACGCTGAGCGGCGGTGACGGCGGCCTGCGCGTTCTGCGCCATGGACTTCTTGGCATCCTTCGACTGCCCGAAGTCCATGGTCATGACGTTGACGCCGGCGATGTCGACCTTGGCCTTGAGCATGGCGGCGATAGCGTTGGTGCCATCGGAGGTCATGCCGCTGGGCGCGACGGGGAGGGTCAGCCACACGGCGAGGCTCTTGCCGGCAGCGCGACGCTCCTTCTGCAGGGCGGCGATGGCGGTGGCGCGACGCTCGGCGGCCGCGGTGTCGGTCAGGCCGTTGCCCTCGAGGTCGAGATCGATGGTGCCGATCTTGTACCGGTCGACGACGGAGGCGTACGCATCCTTCAGCTCGGTCTCATCGGTGCAGTTCACGGCGAGCTCGTCGTTGTTCAGACCGCCGAACGAGACGGCGACGGTCCCGCCCTGCTGCTGCAGGCGCGCGATGCGGCGGTCCAGGTCGAGGGAGGAACGGGCCTGGTCGAGGGTGTAGGCGGCGCCCCACGAGGGGGTGCACGCCTGCTCTTTCGACGAGACGACGAACGAGAGCACGGCGTCCTTGGAGGAGGTGGCGCCCATGTTCTCGAACGCGAACCGCGGGGTGGCGGTCACGTCGACGTAGGAGGCGAACCAGGGCTTCGAATCCACGGCGGCGCGGGCGCTCCACCACTGGAATCCGACGACACCGCCGGTGATGACGATGGCGGCGACGAGCGTCGCGCCGACGACCCGCCAGAACCCGAGCCGGCGGCCGGAGGTGGACTCCGGCGCCTGGGCGCGCTCGATCTGGGCCGCCTCGGCGGCCTTGCTGTCGCGAGCCATCAGGCGGCCTGCTTCTCGGCGTCGTCGATCACGGAGTCGCCGGACACGGCGGCACCGGCAGCACCCGTGGAACCCGCGGCGGCGGCGCGCTCCAGGTGGGGCACCTCCCCGCCGGAGTGCCCGTGGTACAGCACGGAACGCCAGTCGATCGACTCGGTCGCGGGTGCGGGAGCCTCAGCGGAGCGCTTCTTGCCCTTCTCGACGTACAGCGGCTTGGTCAGGCCGAGCCAGATGTCGACGATGGTGGCGCCGATGCCGATGTAGGAGATGATCGCCCAGATCGCGAGCGTCGCGTTGAAGGCGGCGAACGCGGCGTTGCCCCAGTTCTGCGCGTTCCAGTCGCGCCACAGGGTGAACAGCGAGAAGGCGACCATCGCCAGCGGCGCGACGACGTAGAGCAGCGGCGACGCGGTGCGGTTCTTGACCTTCGGTGTGCGGGCGAACGGGATCTTCTTGCCGGTCAGCGACTGCTGGATCGACTTGAGCACACCGGCCAGGTTCACCGGCAGCAGGATCAGGTTGAAGCCGTAGATCCGGAAGATGTCGGTGGCCTTGTAGCCGGAGTAGCGCAGGTCCGAGGCCTGGCTGATGAAGTATGGCAGGGCGGCCAGCAGCACCATCGGGCTGAGGAGGCGGCCGTCGTACGGGTAGGCCAGCAGGAAGACGAGGCCGAAGCTCGCCCAGCAGATGGAGGCCATGTAGTTCACGCGCAGCAGCAGCTCGATGCGGGAGACGTTCTCCCCGCGACGGCGGCGCTCCTTCACCTGACGCCACAGCTTCGGGAGGATGAGCAGACCGCCGTTCGCCCAGCGGCGACGCTGCACGATCAGGGAGCCGAAGTCCGGCGGGGTGGCGGAGTAGCTCAGGCGCTCCGGGTAGTTCGCCAGGGTCCAGCCGTGGGTGCCGAGGTCGATGCTCGACTCGGTGTCCTCGATGACGGTGCGGTCCTGGATGTACCGGCGCACCTCGAACCCGCCGACGAACTCGGTCTCGACGATGTCTTCCAGCGCGCGCTTGCGGATGACCGCGTTCGCGCCGACCCAGAACGTGGCGCCGTAGTACGACTTGCCCTGGTGCAGGATGTGCTGGATGTCGGTGGTCGCACCGGCGAGGCGCTCGATGCGGGTGCCGGCGCCGCGGAACGACGAGTACGGGGTCTGCGTGACGGCGACGCGGGCGTTGTCCGGCTGCTGCAGGAAGTAGGTCAGGCGCAGGCAGTACTCGCGCAGCAGGATGGAGTCGGCATCCAGGGTGAGCAGGAAGTCGCTGTCCGGGATCTCGATGTCGCCGGGTCGGCGCTGGCCGGCCGGGACCGGGGTCAGGATGGGGCCGTCCGGCGTCTCCTCGACGCGGTACACACCGCCCATCAGGCCGATGTACGCGTTGAGGTTCATCGCCTTGTTGGCCTCGTGCGAGAGGGAGGCCCACTGCTTGCGCTCGAAGACGGCGAGCTCGGCGTCGAAGGTCCAGGTGAGGCGGCGGTAGAGCTGGGCGACGCGCTCGGTGGAGAGGGTGGCGCCGTCGTCGATCGCGGCGCGCACGGCCTCCCCCGTCAGGGCGAGGTCGTCGCCGAGGGCGCGGAGCACCTGGTCGGCGAAGAAGACGTCGACGTGATCGTCGATGGCGTGGGCGTCGGCCTGGGCGTACAGCCACTCGGCGGCCCAGGTGTAGTGGGAGGCGAGCTCGCGGGCGTCGTCGGCGGAGGCGAACGCACGCCCGTCGCCGAGCTCGAAGCGCAGCAGCGCGTCGGTGAAGCGGAAGCGCGGCTCCGACAGCTGGTCGCTGATGCTGGCGGCCAAGTCGCGGGTGGCCTGGAGGCGCTCGATCACGGCCGGGTCGGTCGGGTTCGGGTTGTCGTCGAGGAGCAGCACGACCCGCTTGGACGGGAACTCCTGCAGCGCGGCCGAGAGCAGCGTCATCCGCACGACCTCCGGCTCCTCCGCGTAGGAGGGCACCAGGACGGTGATGGTCGGCTGGTTCTCGGAGAAGTGGCGGTCGAGCTCGGCGCGGGGAACGCGCACGTGCTTCTGGAACCGCTGCAGCGCACCCTGGCGGGCGACCAGGTACATCAGCGCCGAGAAGGTGAGGAAGGTGACGACGACCGTGTAGCCGATCGCCTCCATCGTGAAGCGGAAGTCCTGCGTGCCCAGCACGAGGAACTGGCGGATGATCGTGGTCACCACGTAGATCGCCCAGAAGACGATCGTCAGCACGATGGCGACGCGACTCCAGGTGACCTTGCGGTCCGACGGCTTCGGGTGGACCGTCGGCAGCGGGGTAGTGCGCTTCTCGGAGCCGAGCTGGCGCTTTCGGGCAGGGGTGTATGAACTTGTAGAACTCATGATCGGGTATGCGTCCTTGATAATGAGAGTCCGCGCCTTCGGGTGGCACGGTCGGGTAGCTCTCGGATGTCCACATTAGTGAGGACACGATGGGGGACAAATACCCCCAACATGGTCGCCCCCGATCTGGGGGTGACTCGTCACCCTTTCTCTCAGAATCGCTCGCGCGTGTCCGCTTGACGCAAAAGGGCGCCGAGGTTCACGACCTTGCGGTCAAATCCGGGGAAATGACCGCAACAACGTGAACTTCGGCGCCCGAAGCTCGCGACCGGCGCGCGCTGGCTAGCGCTGGCGCTTCTCGCGCACGCGCATGTTGAGCACGATCGGCGTGCCATCGAAGCCGTAGACCTCCCGCAGCCGGCGGATGATGTAGCGCCGGTAGCCCGGGTCCAGGAACCCGGTCGTGAACACGACGAATGTCGGCGGCCGGCTGGTCGCCTGCGTGCCGAACAGGATGCGCGGCTGCTTGCCACCGCGCACCGGGTGCGGGTGCGCCGCGGTGAGCTCGGCCAGGAAGGCGTTGAACTTGCCGGTCGGGATGCGGGTGTCCCACGACTCGAGTGCGAGCTCCAGTGCCGGGACGAGCTTCTCGAGATGGCGGCCGGTGCGGGCCGAGATGTTGACGCGCGGCGCCCAGGAGACGTGGGCGAGATCCTGCTCGATCTCGCGCTCCAGGTAGCGGCGGCGCTCGTCGTCCAGCAGGTCCCACTTGTTGAAGGCCAGCACGAGGGCGCGACCCGACTCGAGCACGAGGTCGATGATGCGCACGTCCTGCTCGCTGATGGGCTGGCTGACGTCGAGCACGACGACGGCGACCTCCGCCTTCTCCAGCGCGGTGGAGGTGCGCAGCGACGCGTAGAAGTCGGCGCCCTGCTGCAGGTGCACGCGGCGGCGGATGCCGGCGGTGTCGACGAAGCGCCACACCTTGCCGCCCAGCTCGACCTGCTCGTCGACCGGGTCGCGGGTGGTGCCGGCGAGCTCGTTGACGACCACGCGCTCCTCGCCCGCCGCCTTGTTCAGGAGGGAGGACTTGCCGACGTTCGGCCGGCCGACGATCGCGACGCGACGGGGGCCGCCGACCTCCTGCTTGGCGACGGCCGAGACCTCGGGCAGCGCCTTCAGGATGTCGTCGAGCAGGTCGGCGACGCCGCGGCCGTGCAGGGCCGAGACGGGGCGCGGCTCGCCGAGGCCCAGCGACCACAGCTCGGTCGCGAAGGGCTCCTGGCGGGCGTCGTCCACCTTGTTGGCGGCGAGGAAGACCGGCTTGTCGGTCTTGCGCAGCATGCGCACGACGTGCTCGTCGGTCGCGGTCGCCCCGACCGTCGCGTCGACGACGAACAGCACCGCGTCGGCGAGATCGATCGCGACCTCGGCCTGCGCGGCCACGGACGCGTCGATGCCGCGGGCGTCGGGCTCCCAGCCGCCGGTGTCGACGAGGGTGAAGCGGCGGCCGTTCCACTCCGCCTGGTACGACACGCGGTCGCGGGTCACACCGGGGGTGTCCTCCACGACGGCCTCGCGGCGGCCCAGGATGCGGTTGACGAGCGCCGACTTGCCCACGTTGGGGCGGCCGACGATGGCGAGCACCGGCAGGGCGGGGAGGAAGGTGATCGCGTTCGGGTCCTCGCTGACGGTCTCGAGGATGTCGAGGTCGCTCTCGTCGAGCTCGTAGTCGTTGAGGCCGCTGCGCAGGGCGGCGGCGCGCTGGACGGCGAGGACGTCGTCCATCTCCGCCAGCCGCTCGGCGAGGTCGTCGGCCCCGACGGGCTCGTTGTCGATGTCAGACATGGGTCTCTTTCTGTACGACCTGGATGACCGCATCCACGGTCTGGTCGAAGTCGAGGTCGGTGGAGTCGACGGTGGTCACACCGTCCGCGGCGTTCATGAAGTCGACGACCCGGGAGTCGGCCGCGTCCCTCCGGAGCAGCGCCTCGCCGACATGGGCGGCGGAATGGCCGATCAGCTCAGCAGAACGTCTGGCAATTCTAACGGATTCGTCGGCGGTGAGCAGGATGCGCACGGGAGCATCCGGAAACACCACGGTCGTGATGTCCCGGCCCTCGACCACGACGCCCGGTTTGCCGGAGCGCCGCACGATGTCGCGGAAGAGCTGCGTGAGGAAGGCGCGCACCTCCGGCACCCGCGCGATCGCGCTCACGACGGCGGTGACGTCGGGCTCGCGGATCGCGTCGGTCACGTCGTGGTCGCCGACGAAGACGCCGGTGTTCGCCGGGTCCTCGCCGGAGGGATCGGTGCCGATCCGGTAGTCGAAGTCGGGCAGCGCGTCGATCACGGCCGCGGAATCGGTCGGGTCGAGCCGGCGCTGCACGACGTACCAGCTGAGCGCGCGGTACGCGGCGCCGGTGTCGAGGTACGCCCAGCCGAGCCGGCGGGCGGTGGCCTTCGAGACGGACGACTTGCCGCTGCCGGCGGGTCCGTCGACCGCCACCACGATCGGGGTCTGTGCGAGCTCTGTCATCCGGCGATCCTCCAGCCGCGGTCGGTCAGGTCGTTCACGGTGCGGGTCAGCACCTCGGGCAGCACGGCGATCTCGGCGAGGCCGAAGGCGGCGCCCGGCGAGTGCTCGAGCCGCAGGTCCTCCAGGTTCACGTCGAGGTCGCCCAGTTCGTTCAGGAGGCGCGCGAGCTCGCCAGGGCGATCCTCCACCATCACGACCACCGAGCTGTAGCGCTTGTCCTGGCCGTGCTTGCCCGGCAGGCGCGAGACGCCGACGTTGCCGCCCGCGATCTCCTCGGCGATCGCGCGCCGGGAGCCGGCCGCATCCACGTCGCCGAGGGCCACGAGCACGCGGTCGAGGTCATCGCGGTAGGCGTGCAGGATCTCGACGATCGCGGGTGCGTTCGCGCCGAGGATCTGCACCCACAGCTCGGGCTCGCTCGCGGCGATGCGGGTCACGTCGCGCACGCCCTGACCCGCGAGGCCGAGGGCGGCGTCGGTGGAGCCGGCGAGGCGCTTGGCCATCAGGCTCGACACGATCTGCGGCGCGTGCGAGACGAGGGCGACGGCCGCGTCGTGGTCGGCCGCGCCCATCTCGACCGGCGTCGCGCCGAGGTCCAGGATGAGCGCCTCCACCAGGCTGACGGCCTCGCGCGGGTTCTCCGGTCGCGCCGCGACCACCCAGGGGCGGCCGATGAAGAGGTCGGCGCGGGCGGCGCTGGGGCCGCCGCGCTCGCGTCCGGCCAGCGGGTGCGAGCCGACGTAGCGGGACAGGTCGGCGCCCGACTCCTGCAGCTCGGAGAGCGGCGCGACCTTCACGCTGGCGACGTCGGTGACGACCGCCGCGGGATGCGCGGCGAGCTCGTCCGCGACGACGCGCGAGACCAGGTCCGGCGGCACCGCGACGACGATCAGCGACGGTTCCGCTCCCCCGTCGTCCGCGCGCCCGGCCCCATAGTCCGCGGCCAGCCGCAGGTGGGCGGGCGAGGCGTCGGCGAGCAGCACGTCGACTCCCCGGGCGCGCAGCCCGAGTCCGACGGAGGCGCCGAGCAGCCCGGCGCCGACGACGCGGACGGGACCGGTGAGCCGGGAGGCGGGTTCGTTCACGCATCCACCTTAGTCAGCGGCGGCACGCCTCACCGCCGCGCCCCTCCCCCGCACATTTGTGACGAATGTCGACTTTGGGCGCGCCAAAGGCGACATTCGGCACAAATCGTGAGGGGGGGGTCAGCGCTCGGCGGAGTCCGCGGAGTCGGCAGAGCCCTCGCGGGAGATCGTCAGCAGCTTGCCCAGCTCCTCCTTCGTCAGGTCGCGCATCGCGCCGACCTTCAGGGTGCCGAGGTGCAGCGGGCCGAACTGGCGGCGGACGAGCTCGATCACGGGATGCCCGACCTCCGCCATCATGCGGCGCACGATGCGGTTGCGGCCGGAGTGCAGGGTCAGCTCGACGAGACTGTCGTTCGCGCCGCCGCCCCCCTGGAGCAGGCGCGCGCGGTCGGCGGAGATCGGGCCGTCCTCCAGCTCGACGCCGCGGGTCAGGCGCGCGATCGTCTGCGGCGTGACCTGGCCGCGCACGCGCGCGATGTAGGTCTTGGTGACGCCGAAGCTGGGATGCGCGAGCACGTGGGCGAGCTCCCCGTCGTTCGTGAGGATGAGCAGCCCGGAGGTCTCCGCATCCAGCCGCCCGACGTTGAACAGCCGCTCCGCGAACTCGGAGGTGAACCGCGAGAGGTCGGGGCGCCCCTGCTCGTCGCGCATCGAGCTGACCACGCCGACGGGCTTGTTGAGCATGACGTAGCGGCGGCTGGTGTCCAGCTGCACGGCGGTGCCGTCGACGGCCAGCTTGTCATTCTCCGGGTCGATGCGGCGGCCCAGCTCGGTGACGACCTGGCCGTTGACCGTCACCCGGCCCTCGACGATCAGCTGCTCCGAGACGCGGCGGGAGGCGACTCCGGCGGCGGCCATGACCTTCTGCAGGCGTTCGCCCTGGGGTGCGTCCTCAACGGACATCGGCATCGAATCCTTCCGCTCCGTCCGCCAGCAGCGGGGAGATCTTGGGCAGCTCGTCCACCGAGTTGATGCCGAGCTGGGTGAGCAGCAGGTCGGTCGTGCCGTAGTTGATGGCACCCGTCTCGCTGTCGGTGAAGAGTTCGGTGATGAGCCCGCGGCCCAGCAGGGTGCGGACGACGGAGTCCACGTTGACCGCGCGGATGGACGCGATCGCGCCGCGGCTGATCGGCTGCTTGTAGGCGATCACGGCGAGCGTCTCGAGCGCGGCCTGCGAGAGCTTGGTGGGGTTCTGCTGCAGCACGTAGCCGGCGACGACCTGGTCGTACTCGGCGCGCACGTAGACGCGCCAGCCGCCTCCGACCTCGCGCAGTTCGAAGCCGCGGCGCACGCTCCCGCCCGGGGCGTTGCCGTCGAAGTCCTCCACCAGCACGTCGATCGCCTGCCGCACCCGCTTGACCGGGGCGCCGACGGCGGTCGCCAGGGTCACGATGCTCATCGGCTCGTCGGCGACCATGAGGATCGCCTCCAGCGCGCGCTCGATGTCGGTGTCGGCGACGGGCGCCGGCACCTCCGTCGAGTCGGTCGCGTCCACGAGCTCGGACACGTTCTCAACCGTCATAATCCGCTCCCAGGTTGGACAGGTTCTCCTCGGACCAGTGCTCCGCCGTCCAGCGCAGCGTCAGCTCGCCCAGCGGCTCCAGCTGCTCGAACGCGATGGCCGCGTGCCGGTACAGCTCGAGCACGGCGAGGAAGCGCGCGATGACGACGCCCTTCTGCTCGGCGCCCGCGACCAGCTGCCGGAACGACAACTGGTCGCCACCGCGCAGCATCCCGACGACCACGGCCGCCTGCTCCCGGATGCTGACCAGCGGTGCGTGCAGGTGGTCGAGCCCCACGACGGGGATCTCACGCGGCGTCATCGCCAGGGTCGCGAGCGCGGCGAAGTCGTCGAGGCCCAGCGTCCACACCAGCTCCGGGTCGCGCTGGCGGAACTTATCCTCCAGCCGCACCGTGCGGGTGTGCCGGCTGCTCTCGGCCTCCAGCGTCCCCGCGAACCACGCCGACGCCTCCTTGAAGGCGCGGTACTGCAGCAGCCGGGCAAAGAGGAGGTCGCGCGCCTCCAGCAGCGCCACATCCTCCGCATCGACGAGCTCGCCCTGCGGCAGCAGCCCGGCGACCTTGAGGTCGAGCAGGGTCGCGGCCACGAGCAGGAACTCGCTGGCCTCGTCGAGGCTGTCCTCGGTGTCGAGCGCCCGCAGATAGGCGATGAACTCGTCGGTGACGCGGCTCAGCGAGATCTCGGTGATGTCGAGCTCGTGCTTCGTGATGAGCGAGAGCAGGAGGTCGAACGGCCCTTCGAACGCGCCGACCGCGACGCGGAATCCAGCATCTGCGGGTGCCGCGTCGTCGGTCGCGGCCGCCTCGGCTCCCGCGTCCGCGGCGGACGGGGTCGCCAGGGTGCCCTGCGGGGCGTCGTCAGGCGACGGCGCCACGGAAGATCAGTTCCCGCGCGAGCTGGCGAAAGGCCTCGGCGGCGGCGTGCTCGGGGGCGAACTGCGTGATCGGGGTGCCCGCGACCGAGGCGTCCGGGAACTTCACCGTGCGCGAGATCACCGTCTCCAGCACGCGGTCGCCGAACGCGTCCACGACGCGCTCCAGCACCTCGCGCGAGTGCAGCGTGCGCGAGTCGTACATGGTGGCCAGGATGCCGTCGAGCTCGATCGCCGGGTTGAGCCGCTCGCGCACCTTGTCGATGGTCTCGATCAGCAGGGCGACGCCGCGCAGCGCGAAGTACTCGCACTCGAGCGGGATGAGCACGCCGTGGCTCGCCGTCAGGGCGTTCACGGTCAGGATGCCGAGTGAGGGCTGGCAGTCGATCAGGATGACGTCGTAGTCGGCGCTGACCTTGCGCAGCACCGAGGCGAGGATCTGCTCGCGGGCGACCTCGTTGACGAGGTGCACCTCCGCCGCCGACAGGTCGATGTTCGCCGGGATGATGTCGAGGCCGGGGACGCTCGTGGTCTGGATGGCGCCCTGCACGTCCGCGTTGCGGTTCAGCAGCAGGTCGTAGATCGTCGTCACGTCGTGCGTCTGCGCACCGAGGCCGGCCGAGAGCGCACCCTGGGGGTCGAAGTCGACGGCCAGCACGCGACGGCCGTAGTCCGCGAGGGTGGCGCCGAGGTTGATGGAGGTCGTGGTCTTGCCGACCCCGCCCTTCTGGTTGCAGAGCGCCACGATGCGGGCGGGGCCGTGCTGGTTCAGCGGGGCGGGCTGGGGGAACGCGCGCAGGGGTCGCCCGGTGGGTCCGAGCTTCGTGGTGAGGGAAGCCTCGTCCATACCGGGAAGCTCGGTCCTGACCTGGTCGTTGCGCGTCACCGGGGTGTTCCTCGTCCCTGTCGTTGGCGGTCTGTTCAAGGGGACAGTCTATCCGGGGCGAACCCCTGCCGCCGGGCGGGAGAGCGGCGGTTCGCGGGGCCGCCGATCAGCGCGCCCGCGGGTGCGCCGACGTGTAGACGTCGCGCAGGGTGTCGGCCGTGACCAGCGTGTAGATCTGGGTCGTCGCGACCGACGAGTGCCCCAGCAGCTCCTGCACGACGCGCACGTCCGCTCCCCCGGCGAGGAGGTGGGTAGCGAAGGAGTGGCGCAGGGTGTGCGGCGAGATCTCGACGGGCAGGTTCGCCCGCTCGGCGGCGGCCCGGATGATCAGCCAGGCGTTCTGGCGCGAGAGCCGCGCCCCGCGCATCCCGAGGAACAGCGCGGGCGTCGCGCGGCCCTTGGTCGAGAGCAGGGGCCGCGCGCGCACGAGATAGGCGTCGACCGCCGTGCGGGCGTAGCTGCCGAGCGGGACGATGCGCTGCTTGCTGCCCTTGCCCGTCAGCCGCACGATGTCGGCGTCGATGACGTCGTCCACGTTCAGCCCGACGGCCTCGCTGACGCGTGCACCCGTGGCGTACATGAGCTCCAGCAGGGCCTTGTCGCGCAGGTTGGCGACCTCCTCGCCGTCGGTCGCCGCCAGCAGGGCGGCCACCTGGTCGATCGTGATGGCCTTCGGGAGGCGGCTGGGCAGCTTCGGAGGGCGCACCTCGTGGGCGACATCCTGCTCCACCCGCCCCTCCTCCAGCAGGAACCGGTGGAAGCCGCGGACCGTCGACAGCACCCGCGCGAGGGAGGATGCAGTGAGGGGCGACTCGGGCCGCGTTCCGAGGTGCGCCACGAACTCCGAGACCATCGGGCTCGTGACCTCGCGGAGGTCGGCCGCGCCGCGCTCGTCGAGCCACGCCGTGTAGACGGCGAGGTCGCGCCGGTAGGCGGCGACGGTGTTCGCCGAGAGGCCGCGCTCGATCGTCACGTGCCTCAGGAAGGCGTCCACCTCCGCCGCTGCGGTCATTCCCCGGCGAGCTTCGGGTGGGTCGGCCACGGCTCGTCCGCCGCACCGAGCGTGGCCCAGCCCTTCTCGCGGGCCGTCCGTGCCGCGAGCACCGCGATGATGAGCGGCGCGTTGTGCACCGTCCGGGCGAGCACCGCGTCCACCGCGTCGTCGAGAGGCAGCCACGCCGTCTCGATGTCGGCCTCCTCCTCCTCGCGCGCGAAAGCCTCCGCCGCCGGGCGCACACCGCGCGCCAGGTAGATGCGGATGGCCTCGTCGCTGCCACCAGGGCTGGTGAAGATGTCGGTCAGCACGTTCCACTCGTCGGCGACCAGGTCCGCCTCCTCGGCGAGCTCGCGCTTCACCGCGGTGAGCGGATCCTCGCCGCGGATGTCGAGGAGCCCGGCCGGGATCTCCCAGTCGCGGTGCCGCACCGGATGCCGGTACTGCTTGATCAGCAGCACCCGCTCCTGGTCGTCCAGAGCGAGCACCGCGACGGCACCGGTGTGGTCGACGTACTCACGGGTGATGTCCTCGCCGTTGTAGCGGAACACGTCCCGGCGCACATCCCAGATCCGGCCGTCGAAGACCGCCTCGGACGAGACGATCTCGGGGCGGAACGGCTCGTCCTGCAGCAGACGGTCGCTCATCAGCCCTCCGCGGCGACTTCGAAGAGCAGGCTCGCCTTCTGGCGCTCGAGCGCCGCGCCGACCAGGCCGGCGAACAGCGGGTGCGCGTTGTTCGGGCGCGACCGCAGCTCCGGGTGGGCCTGGGTGCCGATGTAGAACGGGTGCACGTCGCGCGGCAGCTCGACGTACTCGACGAGGTGACCGTCGGGCGAGGTGCCCGAGAACCACAGACCGGCGTCGGCGATCTGCTCGCGGTAGTTGTTGTTGACCTCGTAGCGGTGGCGGTGGCGCTCGCTGGCCTCGTTCGAGCCGTACAGGTCGGCGGCGAGGGAGCCCTCGGCGAGCACGGCCGGGTAGAGGCCGAGGCGCATGGTGCCGCCCAGGTCGCCGCCGGCGATGATCTCGACCTGCTCCGCCATCGTCGCGATCACGGGGAACTCGGTCTCGGGGTCGAACTCCGACGAGGACGCGCCGGCGAGGCCCGCCTCGTGACGCGCGTACTCGATGACCATGCACTGCAGGCCGAGGCACAGGCCGAGCGCGGGGATGCCGTTCTCGCGGGCGAAGCGCAGGGCGCCGACCTTGCCCTCGATGCCGCGCACGCCGAAGCCGCCGGGCACGCAGATCGCGTCGACCTCGCTCAGCTGGTGGGCGGCGCCTTCGGCGGTCTGGCACTCGTCCGACGGGATCCACTTGAGCTTCACCTTGGTCTGGTGCGCGAAGCCGCCCGCACGGAGCGCCTCGGTGACCGACAGGTACGCGTCCGGGAGGTCGATGTACTTGCCGACCAGGCCGATGGTGACCTCGTGCTTCGGGTCGTGCACGGCCTCCAGCAGGCGCGCCCAGCCGTTCCAGTCGACGTCCGCCGCCTTGTCGAGGCCGAGCTGGTCGATGATGTAGGCGTCGAGGCCCTGGTCGTGCAGCATGGTCGGGATGTCGTAGATGCTCGGCACGTCGACGGCGTTGACCACAGCCGACTCGTCCACGTCGCACATGAGCGCGATCTTGCGCTTGTTGCTCTCGGAGACCGGGCGGTCGCTGCGGAGCACGAGCGCGTCCGGCTGGATGCCGATCGAGCGGAGCGCGGCGACGGAGTGCTGCGTGGGCTTGGTCTTCTGCTCGCCGGAGGCGTTCATGAAGGGCACCAACGAGACGTGCACGAAGAAGCAGTTCTTGCGGCCGAGCTCGTGACGCACCTGGCGCGCCGACTCGATGAACGGCTGCGACTCGATGTCGCCGACCGTTCCGCCGATCTCGGTGATGATGACGTCGGGCGCGGGCTCGCCGTCGGGGCCGGCCTGGGCCTGGAGGCGCATCCGGCGCTTGATCTCGTCGGTGATGTGCGGGATGACCTGCACGGTGTCGCCGAGGTACTCGCCGCGCCGCTCCTTGGCGATCACGTTCGAGTAGATCTGGCCCGTGGTCACGTTGGCCGACTGGCCGAGGTTGATGTCGAGGAACCGCTCGTAGTGTCCGATGTCGAGGTCCGTCTCGGCGCCGTCGTCGGTCACGAAGACCTCGCCGTGCTGGAACGGGTTCATCGTCCCCGGATCCACGTTCAGATAGGGGTCGAGCTTCTGCATCACGACGCGGAGTCCGCGCGCGGTCAGAAGGTTGCCCAGGGAGGCCGCCGTGAGGCCCTTGCCCAACGAAGAAACGACACCACCGGTCACGAAAATGTGCTTGGTAATGCCGTTCGAGATGCCCGCTTCAGATTTATCCACCACGGGCTTGCAGCTTATCACCATCGGCTGCGAGTGGTTCGCGCGCCGCGGAGGTTCAGCGTGCAGCGGCCGCCATCTCGACGAGCTCGCGCGCGTGCGCCAACCCGCTCTCGGAGTCGGGGAGGCCGGAGAGCAAGCGCGCCATCTCGGCGATGCGTTCGTCGCCGTCGAGGCGGCGCACGCTGGAGGCCGTGACCGATCCGTCGTTGCCCTTCACGACCGTGAGGTGGTTGGTCGCGAACGCGGCGACCTGGGCCAGGTGGGTGACGACGATGACCTGCGCGCTCTCCGCGAGCCGCGCCAGCCGGCGGCCGATCTCGATCGCCGAAGCACCGCCCACGCCCGCGTCGATCTCGTCGAAGATGAAGGTCGGCACCGGGTCGGCGCCCGCGATGACGACCTCGATCGCCAGCATGACGCGCGAGAGCTCGCCGCCTGACGCCCCCTTGCCGAGCGGACGGGGCTCGGCGCCGGGATGCGGCTGGAGCAGGATCGACACCTGGTCGCGACCGGTCGACGAGTACTCGTCGCGCTCGGTGACCTCGACGACGACCCGGGCGTCGGGCATCGCGAGGGCGGAGAGCTCGTCGGAGACGGCGGCGGAGAGGCGCTCGGCGGCCTCCCGGCGGCGGGCGCTCAGGTCGGCGGCCAGCTCGGCGGCCAGCGCCTCGTCGGCCTCGACCTCCCGCGCCAGCTCCTCGATGCGGTCGGCGTCGCCGTCGAGCTCCAGCAGGCGCAGACTGCCCGTCTCGAGGGTGCGGATCACGTCGTCCAGGGTCGGACCGTACTTGCGGACGAGCGTGGCCAGCTCGGAGCGCCGCTCCTGCACCAGCCCGAGCTCGTGGGCGCCGTCGGTGTCGAGTCCGTCGAGGTACGTCGACAGCTGCGCGGCGATGTCGGAGATGAGGTAGTTGGCGTTGGCCACGGCTTCGGCGAGCGGCCCCAGCGCGGCGTCGTGAGGCGCCATGCGGTCGAGCTGGCGGCGCGCGTTGTCGAGCAGACCGAGCGCATCCGCGCCCTCGGACTCCTCGGCCGACAGCAACTCGCGGGCACCGGCCGCGGCGAGCCGCAGCTCTTCGAGGTTGGTGAGGCGCTCGGCGCGCTCCGCCAGCTCATCGTCTTCGCCGGGCTGCGGCGCGCGCGTCTCGATCTCGGACATCGCGAGCCGGAGGTCCTCCGCCTCGCGCGAGCGACGGTCGCGGTCGGCGACGAGCTCGTCGAGCTCGGCCGTGTTGTCGCGCCAGCGGTGGAAGACCTGCGCGTACGCGTCGACGGCCGTGCCGAAGTCGGGCCCGGCGAAGCGGTCGAGCGCCTCGCGCTGGGCGACCGCGGACCGCAGCCGGATCTGGTCGGACTGGCCGTGCACGACGACGAGCTGCTCGCCGAGCTCGGTGAGCACGCTCACCGGGGCGCTGCGTCCGCCGACGACGGCGCGCGAGCGCCCCTCGGCGGAGACCGAGCGGCTCAGCACAAGCTCCGCCGCTCCCCCGCCCAGGGCGTCGACGTCGCCACCGGCGTCGCGGACGCGCTCGACGACGTCACCGGAGTCGATGACGCGCCAGCGCCCTTCGACCCAGGCCTGGCCGCTCCCCAGTCGCACCGCGCCGGTGTCGGCGCGCGACCCGAGCAGCAGGCCGAGGGCGGAGACCACCATCGTCTTGCCCGCGCCGGTCTCGCCGGTGATCGCGGTGAATCCCGCGCCCAGGGGCAGGGAGGCGTCGGCGATCACACCCAGGTCTTTGATCGAGATCTCCTCGATCGCTCCACGCACGTCAGTCACGTCAGTCACGGCCCGCCGGCCCCCTCCATCCCGTGACGGGAAGATCGAACTTCTGCACCAGCCGGTCGGTGAACGGCCCCGGGTGCAGGCGCGCCAGGCGCACGGGCACCGGCGATCGGCGCACGACCACGCGGGCTCCACGCGGCAGGTCGAAGGCCCGCCGGCCGTCGCACCAGAGGATGCCCTCGCCGCCCGTGCGGTCGAGCAGCTCGACGGCGAGCGACGACTCCGCGTCGACCACCAGCGGCCGCGAGAACAGCGCGTGCGCGCTGAGCGGCACCAGCAGCAGGGCGGCGACACCCGGCCAGACGACTGGGCCGCCTGCGGAGAACGAGTAGGCGGTCGATCCCGTCGGGGTCGACATCACGACGCCGTCGCAGCCGAAGCTCGACATCGGCCGGCCGTCGACCTCGATCACGACCTCGAGCATCCGCTCGCGGCTGGCCTTCTCGACCGTGGCCTCGTTCAGCGCCCAGCTGTCGTAGACGACCTCGTCGCCGACCTTCACCCGGGCGGAGAGCGTCATGCGCTCCTCCACCGTATAGTCCTTCGAGAGGCCGCGTGCGACCGCGATCTCGAGGTCGTCGCGCTCGCTCTCGGCGAGGAAGCCGACGTGGCCCAGGTTGACGCCCAGCAGCGGCGCGGAGCAGCCGCGCACCAGCTCGGCCGCGCGCAGGATGGTGCCGTCGCCGCCGAGCACGATCACGAGCTCCAGCTCGTCGGCCGCGACCTCGTCGCCGAGGAGGGCGATGCGGTCGAGGCCCGGTTCCGCCGCGAGGAGGTCGCGCCGCTCGTCCGCGCTGAGCACCGGGATGACGCCGGCCTCGAGCAGCTGCGTGCACACGCGCACGCCCGCGTCGAGGGAGTCCTGACGGCCGGTGTGCGCGACGACGAGGATGTATCGCGTCGCTGCTCCCATACCCGACTCTCCCTCCGGTCGTGCTCGTCATCCCATTCTGTCGGAGAATCGGCCCGGTCTGGGTCGATCGCCCGCACCTGTGGAGAATTCACGGGATGTTCCGCCGGGCCTGCGCCCGCTGCCGCCTGCGCTCAGCCGGCGAGCTCCTGCGCCCGGTCGAGCCACTCCGTCGGGTTCGCACCGCGCTCCGTGAGGTGGATGAGGAACTCGCGGTTGCCGTGCGAGCCCGCGATCGGCGAGGCGATCACGCCCGCGGTGCCGAGCCCGAGGTCGAACCCGGCCCAGAGCACACCGGTCAGCGCGTCCGCCCGCAGGACGGGGTCGTGCACGATGCCTTCGCGCACGCCGGTGCGGCCCACCTCGAACTGCGGCTTTACCAGCAGCACGAAGTCCGCCTCCGGCACGACCGTCTCGCGCAGGGCGGGCAGCACCTGGCCGAGGGAGATGAACGAGAGGTCGGCGACGACGAGATCGGGCCGTGCGTCGTCTCCCGTCAATCCCGCCAGCTGCTCGGCGGTGAGGGAGCGCACGTTGACGCCCTCGAACGACGCGAGCCGCTCCTCCTGCATCAGCTGCGGGGCGAGCTGGCCGTGGCCGACGTCGACCGCGATCACCCGCGCCGCGCCGCGCTCGAGCAGCACCTGGCTGAAGCCGCCGGTGGAGGCGCCCGCGTCGAGCGCGAGGCGCCCCGTCACCGGCACGTCGAAGGCGTCGAGCGCGGCGACCAGCTTGTGCGCGCCGCGGCTGACGTAGTGGTCGGCGCCCGCGACCTCGACGCTCTGCTCCTCGCCCACCTTGGCCGACGCGCGCACGACGGGCGCGCCGTCCACGGTCACCAACCCCTGGGCGATCAGCGTCGCGGCGTGCGTGCGCGACCGGGCCAGTCCGCGCGTGGCGAGAGCGACGTCGAGCCGTTCAGCCATGCCGCTGCGCGTCGGCTCCCTCGAGCCGTTCGGAGAGCTCGGCGTGCAGCTGGGCGTACGCGTCGGCACGCGCGGCGAGCGGCTGCTCCTCGATCACCTCGAGGCGGGCCACCAGCGCGTCGTCGCTGTCGTCACGATCCTGGTCGGACATGCGTTCAGACTACTCGTCGGCCTATTCGACGAACACGCCGGCGAGCGTCTTCTTGCCGCGCCGCAGCACGACCATCCCGCCCGGGAGCGCCGCGCCACCGATGGGCGCATCCGCGTCCTCCGCCTTCGCGTTGTTCGTGTACACGCCGCCCTGGGCGACCGCCCGGCGCGCCTCGCCGAGGCTCTTGGTGAGCCCGGTGTCGGCGAGCGCCTGCGCGATCGTCGTGCCCGGCGCGGTGGTCGTGTTCGGCAGCTCGCGCAGGGCCGACTCCAGGGTGGCTCGGTCGAGGGAGGCGAGGTCGCCCTGGCCGAACAGCGCCTCGGCCGCCGCGATGGCCGCCTCGGTCTGCTCGACGCCGTGGACGAGGGTCGTCACGTCGCGGGCGAGCCGGAGCTGCGCCTCGCGGCGGAACGGCTCGTCGGCGACCTTGTGCTCGTACTCGGCGATCTCGTCGCGGGTGAGGAACGTGAACACCTTGAGGCGGCTGATCACGTCCGCGTCGTCGGTGTTGACCCAGAACTGGTAGAACGCGTACGGGCTGGTCAGCTCCGCGTCGATCCAGATCGCGTTGCCCTCGCTCTTGCCGAACTTGGTGCCGTCGCTGTTGGTGATGAGCGGCGTGCCGATGGCGTGCACGTGGGCGCCCTCCACCTTGCGGATGAGCTCGGTGCCGCTGGTGAGGTTGCCCCACTGGTCGCTGCCGCCGGTCTGCAGCACGCAGCCGTACTGGCGGTACAGCTCGAGGAAGTCGAGGCCCTGGAGGATCTGGTAGCTGAACTCGGTGTACGAGATGCCCTCGTCGGAGTTCAGGCGCGCCGAGACGGCGTCCTTCTTGAGCATGGTGCCGACGCGGAAGTGCTTGCCGATCTCGCGCAGGAAGTCGATCGCCGAGAGCGGCGCCGTCCAGTCGAGGTTGTTGACGAGGCGCGCGGCGTTGTCGCCCTCGAAGCTCAGGTACTTCGACACCTGGCCCTGCAGCGAGCGCACCCACTCGGCGACGGTCTCGCGCGTGTTCAGCGTGCGCTCGGCCGTCGGGCGCGGGTCGCCGATCAGACCGGTCGAACCGCCGACGAGTCCGAGGGGCTTGTGGCCGGCCAGCTGGAGGCGGCGCATGGTGAGCAGCTGCACGAGGTGGCCGAGGTGGAGGCTCGCCGCCGTCGGGTCGAAGCCGCAGTAATACGTGACCGGTCCGCCCGCGAGGAGTTCTTTGAGTGCGGCCTCGTCGGTGGAGACGTGGACGAGACCGCGCCAGACGAGCTCGTCCCAGATGTCGTCGAAGGACGGGTCGATGGCCTGCGTTTCGAGGGTGGCGGATTCGGACATCTGCCCAGATTATCAGCGGGAGGGCCGCCTCCCCGGCCGTCCTGAATCAGGGCCAGGGGCCTGATCTACTAGCAATCAGGTCCCTACGCCTGATAGAGTTCCAGTCAGGCCACCAGCCCTGACCAGCCAGGAGGACCGATGTTCGTGATCACCGCGGACCAGGTCGGCAGCCGCACCGGCCCCGACCTCGCCACCGAGACGATGCGCGCCCTGCAGGAGCGCCACGGCGAGACCCTCGCCCTGCCCATCGACCGCAACGCCGGAGACGAGCTCCAGGCGTTGACGCGCGACCCCGCGACCGCCTTCGCCCTGGTGCTCGAGCTGACCCGCGACGGCCTCTGGAGCGTCGGGGTCGGACTCGGCTCGGTCCGCCTCCCCCTCCCCGCACAGACCCGTGCCGCGAGTGGAGACGCCTTCGTCGCGGCGCGCACTGCGGTCGGGCGCGCGAAGAAGTCCCCGACGCGGTTCGCTGTGGAGGCGGTCGCCGACCCCGAGGCCGCTCACGACGTCGAAGCCCTCGCCGACCTCCTCCTCACCCTCCGGGACGGGCGCTCCCCCGCCGGCTGGGAGCTCTACGACCTCATCTCCGCGGGCCTGACCCAGGCCGAGGCCGGCGCACGACTCGGGATCACGCCGCAGTCGGTGAGTGATCGCGCCCGCGCCGCGAACCTCCGCGTCGAGCTGGCGGCCGTCCCCGCCCTGACTAGGCTGTTGGCGAGCGCCGATGCCGCCCAGCTCGTCGCTCCCCCCGCGACCGCGCACGAATCGGAGGACGAATGACGACACTGCCCCCGGCGGCCTTCCTCGCCTTCTTCTTCCCGCACGCGGTGTGGGTGCTCGTCCTGCTGCTGACGATCGCCGCCCTCTGCTGCATGGTCGCCACCCTGCGCACGCCCCGGCGCCCTCTCGTCTACACGGCGAGCGGCCTCCTCGCGGTCGCGTTCGTCCTCGCGGTGCTGCCGCAGGAGCAGGCTCCCCTGGAGTTCCGCCTCTTCATCGGCATCGCGGCGCTCGCGCTCAGTGTCGCGGGAGGCGGGCCCGCCTCCCAGCTGGTCCTCGCCCTCGCCACGCGCAGCACGACGGTCGCGGGTGACCACGGCGGCATCGTCGTGCACGACCGCTCCACCGGCTCGGCCGCCGACGCCACTCGCGAAGTGCTGCGCGGCGGCACCACCATCGGCTTCCTGGAGCGCTTCGCCACCACCGGCGCGATCATGGCCGGCTTCCCGGAGGCCCTCGGCGTGCTCATCGCCATCAAGGGCGTCGGCCGCTTCACCGAGCTCGACACCGCCGAGGCGCGCGAGCGGTTCATCATCGGCACGCTCGTCAGCATCACCTGGGCGTGCGTCTGCGCGGGCCTGTTCCGCTTCGTGGCTGCCTGAGCTCAGTCGTCGACGCTCAGTCGTCCGATTTCGGGTGCCGCTTGTACGGCGACACCGTCGGGTCGCCCGGCAGCCAGTAGCGCCACGGGAAGGCCCCTCCTCCGCCGGCGCCCGAGACACCGGTGCGCGGGCCGGTCGCGTACTCCGCCTGCTCGTCCGGCAGCAGCAGCTCGAAGCGACCGCCGAACAGGTCCGCGCCGTCGTCGGCCAGCGCGATCCCGGCCGCGACGACCAGCCGCGCCGGTCCACGCGCGAGGTCGCGGTGCGGGATGGTGCGGCCGCTCGCTCCGACCCGGCGCACCTCCGCGAGGGACTCCCCCTCGACCACCTCGGCCGCCCGCAGGAGCACCGCCGTGGCCTCGCCCTCCGGCGAGCAGACGACGTTGGCGCACACGTGCATCCCGTATGTGAAGTACGCGTACAGGTGCCCGGGCGGGCCGTACATCACCGCATTGCGCTTGGTGCGGCCGCGGAAGGCGTGCGAACCGGGGTCCAGCCCGTCGCCGATGTACGCCTCCACCTCCGTGATGCGGAGCCCGACCGTCCCCTGGGCGGTGGTGTGGCGGAGCACGGCGCCGAGGAGGCGCGGCGCGACCTCCAGCGACGACGCCTCGAAGACCTCGCGTCGGGGATGGTGCAGCGGCATCGCGGGCCGGGTCCGCGTCAGAAGATGCGGCCGCCGGCGGCGACCGCGACGATCAGCCCGACGACGATGACCGCGATCGCGACCACGACGATCGTCGGGATGATCCACGGACGCTTCGGCGGCGTCTGCTCGGGGCGGGCCATCAGACGAGGTCCCGTCGCGTCGCGGCGAACGAGCCGGTGAAGGCGCGCACGCGCTCGGTGAGGGCCGCGAGTTGCTCGGCCACCCGATCCGGTGCCGTCCCTCCGACGCCGGCGCGGCTGGCGACCGAGCCTTCGACGGTGAGCACGGAGCGCACCTCCGGGGTCAGCAGCGGCGAGACGGCGGCGAGCTGGGCATCGTCCACCTCGTGCAGCTCCAGGCCGTTCTCCTCGGCGAACTTCACCAGGCTGCCGGTGATCTCGTGCGCGTTCCGGAACGGGACGTGCTGCTTGACCAGCCACTCCGCGACGTCGGTCGCGAGCGAGAAGCCCTGCGGCGCGAGCTCCGCCATCCGGTCGGTGTGGAAGCGGAGGGTGGCGACCATGCCCGCAAAGGCGGGGAGCACGACCTCCAGCGTCTGCACCGAGTCGAACACCGGTTCCTTGTCCTCCTGCAGGTCGCGGTTGTACGCGAGCGGGAGGCCCTTGAGCGTCGTGAGCAGTCCGGTCAGGTTGCCGATGAGGCGGCCGGCCTTGCCGCGGGCGAGCTCGGCGATGTCGGGGTTCTTCTTCTGCGGCATGATCGACGAGCCGGTCGAGTAGGCGTCGTCGAGGGTGACGAAGCCGAACTCGCGGGTGTTCCAGAGGATGATCTCCTCGGCGAAGCGGGAGAGGTCGACACCGATCTGCGCGGCGATGAAGGCGAACTCCGCCACCACGTCGCGCGCGGCGGTGCCGTCGATCGAGTTCTCCGAGCTGGCGGCGAAGCCGAGCTCGCGCGCCACCAGGAGCGGGTCGAGACCGAGCGTCGAGCCCGCCAGGGCGCCCGAGCCGTAGGGCGAGACGTCGGCGCGCTTGTCCCAGTCGGCCAGACGCTCCAAGTCGCGCACGAGCGGCCAGGTGTGCGCCAGCAGGTGGTGGGCCAGCAGCACCGGCTGGGCGTGCTGGAGGTGCGTGCGACCCGGGAGGATCGCCGTCGGGTGCGCGTCGGCCTGCGAGGCGATCGCGTCGATGAGGGCGATCAGCCGCTCGGCGATGACCCCGGCGTGGTCGCGCAGGTAGAGGCGCACCAGCGTGGCGATCTGGTCGTTGCGGCTGCGGCCGGCGCGCAACTTGCCGCCGAGCTCGGCGCCCGCGCGCTCGATCAGGCCGCGCTCCAGCGCGCCGTGCACGTCTTCGTCGGACTCGGCCGCGACGAACGCGCCCGAGACGACGTCGGCGTCCAGCTGGTCGAGTGCGGCGAGCATGCCCGCCAGCTCGGCGTCGTCCAGGTAGCCCGCTGCGGCGAGCGCCGTGGCGTGCGCACGGGAGCCGGCGATGTCGTAGGCGGCGAGCGCCCAGTCGAAGTGGGTGGACTTGCTCAGCGCTGCCAGCTCGGGTGAGGGTCCTCCCGCGAACCGGGCGCCCCAGAGGGAGCCCTCGCCGGTCTTGCCGACCCCGGTGCCGTCCGTGCCGTCCGTGTCCTCGCTCATGCGGCCTCCTCCTGGTTCTTCGCGAGCAGCCAGGCCAGCAGGGCCTTCTGCGCGTGCAGCCGGTTCTCGGCTTCGTCCCAGATCACGGACTGGGGGCCGTCGATGACGTCCGCCGCCACCTCGTAGCCGCGGTAGGCGGGCAGGCAGTGCAGGAAGATCGCGCCCGGTGCGGCCTGCGCCATGATCGCGGCGTCGACCTGATAGTCGCCGAAGGTGGCGAGGCGCTGGGCCTTCTCCGCCTCCTGCCCCATCGACACCCAGGTATCGGTGACGACCACGTCGGCGGCGGCCGCCGCGGCCGCCGCGTCGGTGAAGACCTCCACCGAGCCGCCCGTACTCTCGGCGATGCGGCGCGCGTCGGCGAGGATCGCCGGGTCGGGCGCGTACTCCGCGGGGGCGGCGACGCGCACGTGCATCCCGGCGGTCGCGCCGCCGAGCAGGTACGAGTGCGACATGTTGTTCGCGCCGTCGCCGAAGTAGCTCATCGTCAGCCCGGCGAGCGAGCCCTTGTGCTCCTGGATGGTCTGCAGGTCCGCCAGGATCTGGCAGGGGTGGAACTCGTCCGACAGCGCGTTGACGACCGGCACCCTGGTGCCCGCCGCCATCTCCTCCAGGCCCGCCTGGGCGAAGGTGCGCCAGACGATGGCGGAGACCATGCGCTCGAGCACTCGCGCGGTGTCGGCGACCGACTCCTTGCCGCCGAGCTGGCTGTCCGCGCTCGAGACGACGAGCGGGCTGCCGCCCAGGTCGGCGATGCCGACGGCGAACGAGACGCGCGTGCGGGTCGAGGTCTTGTCGAAGAACACGGCGACGGTCTGCGGTCCCTCCAGCGGCTTGCGCGCGTACGGGTCGCGCTTGAGCTCGGCCGCCAGGGCCAGGATCTCGGCCTGCTCGGCCGGGGAGATGTCGTCGTCGCGGAGGAAGTGCCTGGTCATCGGATTCTTTCGTCTCGGGAGGTCAGAGGGCGGCGAGGGCGCGGCCGAAGCGCTCCCGGAACTCCGCCAGTTCGGCGTCGCCCACGATCAGCGGCGGCGCGAGCCGGATGCTGGACTCGTTCGGGGCGTTGATGATGAGCCCCTCGGCGAGGGCGGCGTCGGACAGGCGGTGCGCCTCCCCCTCGGTGAGCCCGATGCCGATCAGCAGGCCGGCGCCGCTCACGTCGCCGATGAGCGGCGAGTCGTAGGACCGGATGATGGCCCGCAGCTCCTCCCCGCGGCGAGCGGCGTTCTCGACCAGGCCGGCGCGCTCGATCTCGCCGAGCACGGCGTTGCCGGCCGCGGTCGCGAGCGGGTTGCCGCCGAACGTGGAGCCGTGCTGGCCTTGGGTGAAGAGGTCGGATGCCCAGCCGAACGTGACGAGCGCACCGATCGGCACACCGCCCGCGATCCCCTTCGCGACGGTCACCGCGTCCGGGAGGATGCCCTCGTGCTGGTAGGCGAACCAGCGGCCGGTACGGCCGACGCCCGTCTGGATCTCGTCCAGGATGAGCAGCGCGCCGTGCTGCTCGGTGAGCTCGCGGGCACGGGCCAGGAAGCCGGCGGGCAGGTCGAGCACGCCCGCCTCCCCCTTGATCGGCTCGATGAAGAGCGCGGCGACGCGGTCGTCGATCGCCGCCTCCAGCGCCGCGATCGTGGAGTCGATGTGCTCGACTCCGCCCGGGAGCGGCTCGAACGCCTCGCGCATCGGCGGCTTGCCGGTGAGGGCGAGGGAGCCCATGGTGCGGCCGTGGAACGCGTTGTTCAGCGCGAGCACGCGGGTGCGGTGGCCGTGCGGTCCGCGGTTCAGGCGCGCGAGCTTGAAGGCGGCCTCGTTGGCCTCGGCGCCCGAGTTGCCGAAGAGCACGCGGCCCTGATCGCCCGCGCCGGTGATGGTGCGGAGGCGCTCGGCGAGCTCCAGCTGCGGTGCGGTCGAGAAGTAGTTGGAGACGTGGGCGAGCGTGCCCACCTGGTGGCTCACCGCCTCCACCAGTGCCGGGTGCGCGTGCCCGAGCGAGTTGACCGCGATCCCGGCGAGGAAGTCGAGGTACTCGACCCCGTCCGTGTCCCAGACCCGGCAGCCCTCGCCGCGCGCCAGCATCAGCTTCGGCGTCGCCAGCGTGCGCATGATGGCGTCGCCGAAGCGACCCTTCCACTGTCCCTGTGTCAGCTCGCTCACGCGGGCACCACCTCCGTTCCGATTCCGGACTGCGTGAAGACCTCGAGCAGGATCGAGTGCGGCACGCGCCCGTCGATGATGGCCGCCTTCTCCACGCCGCCGTCGACCGCGTCGAGACAGGCCGCCATCTTCGGGATCATGCCCGACTCGAGGGAGGGCAGCAGCTCGCGCAGGTCGTCGGAGTCGATCTTCGACAGCAGTGAGTCGCGGTCGGGCCAGTCGCTGTAGAGGCCGGCGACGTCGGTCAGGATGACCAGCTTCGCGGCTCCGAGGGCGACGGCGAGCGCGGCCGCCGCAGCGTCGGCGTTCACGTTGAGCGCCTGCCCCGGGTCGTCGATGTCCGGCGCGATGGAGGAGACGACCGGGATGCGGCCGGCCGCGATCTGCGCGTGCACGGCCTCCGGGTTCACTCCGACCACGTCGCCGACGAGACCGAGGTCGACCTCCTCGCCGTCCACGACCGCTCCGCGGCGCCGACCCTGGAACAGGCCCGCGTCCTCTCCCGAGAGGCCGGCCGCGAGCGGGCCGTGCTTGTTGATGTTGCTGACGATGTCGCGGCTGATCTGGCCGGTGAGCACCATGCGCACCACATCCATCGCCTCCGGGGTGGTCACGCGGTAGCCGCCGCGGAACTCGGAGTGGATGCCGAGCCGGTCGAGCATCGCCGAGATCTGCGGTCCGCCGCCGTGCACCACGACCGGGCGGATGCCCGCGTAGCGGAGGTAGACCATGTCCTCGGCGAAGGTGCGCTGCAGGTCCTCGTTCACCATGGCGTTGCCGCCGAACTTGATGACGATGATCTGGTCGTGGAATCGCTTGAGCCACGGCAGCGACTCGATCAAGGTCGCGGCCTTGGCGGCTGCCGCAGAGCGGTCCTCCGCCTCGTCGATGGCCTCGGTGTCGATGGCTGCCGTGTCGATGCCGGCGGGGTCGATGTCTGAAGGAGTCGTCATATCAGCTGGCGTACGCACTGTTCTCGTGCACGTAGTCGTGCGTGAGGTCGTTGGTCAGGATGGTCGCCGTCTCGGCTCCCGCGTGCAGGTCGATCAGCACGTGCACGGCGCGGGGCGCGAGGTCGACGAGGTCGCGCGGCTGGTCCGGCTCCCCCGCCGTGCAGACCTGGACGCCGTTGATCGCGACGTCGATCCCGTACGGGTCGAACGCGGCATCGGTCGTGCCGACGGCGGCGAGCACCCGGCCCCAGTTGGGGTCGTTGCCGAAGATCGCGGCCTTGAAGAGGTTGCTGCGCGACACCGCACGTCCGACCTCCACCGCCTCGTCCTCCGAGTGCGCGTTCACGACCTCGATGGCGATGTCGTGGGAGGCGCCCTCGGCGTCGGCCTGGAGCTGCTCGGCCAGGCTGCGGCACACCTCGGTCAGGGCGAGCGCGAACGCCGCCTCGTCGGGCACCACGCCGCTCGCGCCGGAGCCGAGCAGGGCGACGGTGTCGTTGGTGGACATGCAGCCGTCGGAGTCGAGCCGGTCGAAGGTGACCCGGGTGGCGGTGCGCAGTGCGCGGTCCAGCTGCTCGGAGTCGAGCACGGCGTCGGTGGTGAGCACGACGAGCATCGTCGCGAGGCCCGGCGCCAGCATCCCGGCGCCCTTCGCCATGCCGCCGACCGTCCAGCCCTCGGGCGCGCGATGCTCGGCCTCCTTCGGCCGTGTGTCCGTGGTCATGATGGCCTCGGCGGCGCCCAGACCCGCGTCGGTCGCCAGGGCGGTGGAGGCGGCCTCGACACCCGCGACGAGCTTGCCGAGGTCGAGCTGGTCGCCGATCAGACCGGTCGAGCAGACGAGCACGTCACCGGCGGAGACGCCGAGCCGCTCGGCCACGGCCTCGGCCGTCGCGTGCGTGGTCTGGAAGCCCTGCGCGCCGGTGTAGCAGTTGGCGCCGCCGGAGTTGAGGACGATCGCCGAGACCACACCGTCGGTCATGACCTGCTCGCTCCACAGCACCGGGTTCGCCTTGCAGCGGTTGGTGGTGAAGACGGCGGCCGCGGCGGTGAGCGGGCCGAGGTTGCGCACCAGGGCGAGGTCGCGCTTGCCGCTCGACTTGAGCCCGGCGACCACGCCGGCTGCGGCGAATCCGGATGCTGCGGTCACGCTCACGGGGCGACTCCATTCACTGCGAGGCCCGTCGTCTCGTCGAGACCGAGGGCGATGTTGGCGGACTGGATGGCGGCGCCGGCCGTCCCCTTGTAGAGGTTGTCGATCGCGAGCACCGTCACGACGCGGCCAGCGGCCTCGTCCAGGGCGACCCCGATCAGTACCGTGTTCGAGCCGAGCACGTCGGCGGTCCGCGGCACGGACCCGGCGGGCAGCACGTGCACGAACGGCTCGTCCGCGTACGCGGCCTCCCACGTCGCCTGCACCTGCTCGGGCGTGACGCCGGGCTTCACCCGCGCGGTCGTGGTCGCCAGGATGCCCCGCGACATCGGCACGAGCACCGGGGTGAACGAGACGGTCGGGGCGGTGGCGCCGGCCTTGCGGAGGTTCTGCTGGATCTCCGGGATGTGGCGGTGCGTGCCCCCGACGGCGTACGGGTTGGCGGAGCCGAGGATCTCGCTCGCGAGGTACATCGTCTTGAGGCTCTTGCCCGCACCCGACGGACCGACCGCGAGCACCGCGACGACGTCCTGCTCCTCGACCAGCCCGGCGTGGATGCCCGGGGCGAGTGCGAGCGAGACGGCGCTGGCGTTGCAGCCCGGTGCGGCGATCCGCGTGGCGCCGGCGATGTTCTCGCGCTGGCGGCCGTCTCCGACCTGCAGCTCCGGGACGCCGTACGCCCAGGCGCCGAAGTGCTCGCCGCCGTAGAACGCGGCCCAGTCGGCCGCGTCCTCCAGGCGGTGGTCGGCGCCGCAGTCGACGACGAGCGTCTCCGCCGGCAGCTGCGCGGCGATCTCGCCCGACTTGCCGTGCGGCAGCGCGAGGAAGACGATGTCGTGGCCCGAGAGGTTCTCGGCCGTGGACTCCACGAGCGCGAGGTGCGCCAGCGAGCGCAGGTGCGGCTGGTGCGCGATGAGGGGGTGACCGGCGTTCTGATGCGCGGTCACGGTGCGGATCTCGAAGTCCGGGTGATCGGCGAGGATGCGGAGGAGCTCCCCACCCGCGTATCCGGATGCGCCGGCGACGGCGACCGAGAAGGTCATGCTACTTCCTTAGTGAGTGGACGACAGGGGCCTCGGCGACGGCGACGCCCACGTCGACCCACGAAGGGTCGCCCGAACGCCGCCTAGATTCGGCGGTCGCGCAGGCGTCGGCGCAGGGCGCGGGCGGCGAGGGCCGCACGCGAACTCACGGTGCACCGGACGGAAAGCATGCGTCCACCCTAGCGGCCCCGCGGCGCCCGCCGCCACTCGGCGGGCGCCACGACGTCATTCGCGGATGGCCGCCCCGAACCGCTCGGCGGCGAGCGCCGCTCCGGAGAGCTTCGCCTCGCTCGCCTCGGCGGCGGTGAGCGTGCGGTCCTCCGCACGGAAGCGCAGGGCGAACGTCAGGCTCTTGCGTCCCTCCGGCAGCCCGGTGCCGCGGTAGTCGTCGACGAGGCGGATGTCCTCGAGCAGCGCACCGGCGCCCTCCTGCACCGCGTCGAGCACCTCGCCCGCGGGCACCTCGACCGGCACCACCAGGGAGAGGTCCTGCGTCGCGGCCGGGAAGCCGGCGATCACACGGGCGACGATGTCGTCGGACGACACCGCGATGAGCGCGTCCAGGTCGAGCTCGAACACGGCGACCACGCGGGGCAGGTCGAGCTCGGCGGCCAGCGCCGGGAGCAGCTCGCCCGCGTAGCCGATCGCCGTGTCGACGCCGTCGCGACCGCGGGCGATGAGGCGCGCGGTTCGTCCCGGGTGCAGAGCCTGGTGGCTGCTCTGCTCCGGGCGGACCTGCACGCCGACCGCCGCAGCGGTCTGCGCGACCATGGCGAGGGCGTCGGCGATGCCGGCGGCGACCGCCTCCAGTCCCGGCTGCTTCTCGACCGTGTGGCCGACGACGAGCCCGGCGAGATGCCGCGGCTGGGCCGGGATGCCGGCGTTCAGCGCGTCGAGGGTCTCGTCCGCCGGGAGGGCGGCGCCGGGCGGGAGCGTCTCGCTGCCCAGGCGGTCGGCGCTCGGGAGGAACACCGTCCCGAGCTCGTAGATCGACAGGTCGACCAGGCCGCGCGCGATGTTGCGCTTGGCGACGTCGACGAGCCCGGGGAGGAGCGAGGTGCGCAGGTACGGCGCGGTCGCGTCGAGCGCGTTGGCCAGCTTGACGGCGGGCACGCCGCCCGCCTCGGGCGAGCCGAAGAGGTCGTTCTGCTTCTCGCTCACGAACGGGAAGGCGAGCACCTCGGTGGCGCCGTTGTCCGCGAGGATCTGCGCGACGCCGCGGCGGAGCTTCTGCTCGCGGCTGAGCCCGCGCCCGGGAGGCGCGACCGGCAGCACCGAGGGGATGCGGTCGTACCCGACGATGCGGGCGACCTCCTCGGCGAGGTCCGACTTGTCGAGCAGGTCGGGCCGCCAGCTCGGCGGAACGACGAGGAGCGCACCGGCGGTCTCGGAGACCGATCCGCCGATCTCGGCGAGCGCACCGCGCACCTCGTCGGCGGTGAACTCCACGCCGATGAGGCCGGCGATGTAGCCGTCGGGGAGGCGGATCGCCTCGGCGTCGGTCGCGGCATCGTGCAGCGAGCCGAGCTCGTCGGCGTGGCCGCCGGCGAGCTGCTCGAGCAGCTGGACGACGCGCGCCGCAGCCGCCACGGCGACGCGCGGGTCGACCCCGCGCTCGAAGCGCTTGGACGCCTCGCTCGGCAGCTTGTGCCGGCGGGCGGTGCGGGCGATCGACACGGGGTCGAAGTTCGCGGCCTCGATGAGGACGTTGGTGGTGCCCTCGCCGATCTCGGTGGAGGCGCCGCCCATGACGCCGGCGAGACCGATCGCGCCGGAGTCGTCGGTGATCAGGAGGTCCTCGACGTGCAGCGCACGCGCCTGCTCGTCGAGCGTGACCAGGGTCTCCCCCGGGTGCGCCCGGCGCACGACGAGACCGCCGGTCACCTTGTCGAGATCGTAGCCGTGGATCGGCTGGCCGAGCTCCAGCATCACGTAGTTCGTGATGTCGACGATGAGCGAGATCGACCGGATGCCGGCGAGCTTGAGCCGCGACACCATCCACGGCGGCGTCGGGCGGCTGCCGTCCACGTCGCGCACGACGCGGGTGACGAACACGCTGGAGCCGATGCGCCCGCGGATGGGCGCGCGATCGTCGATCGCGACCGAGAAGCCGCGCGCGTGCTCGGCCGCCGGGGCGACCGTGACGGCGTCGGCCGGATCGCGGAAGGCCGCTCCCGTCGCGTGCGAGTACTCGCGGGCGATGCCGCGGATCGAGAACGCGTAGCCGCGGTCGGGCGTGACGTTGACCTCCACGGCCGTGTCGTCCAGGCCGAGCAGCGAGATCGCGTCGGTCCCGACCTCCGGGTCGAGGCCCATCGTGACGAGGCGCAGGATGCCGGCGTGGTCGTCGCCGAGGCCGAGCTCGCGGGTCGAGGCGATCATGCCGTCCGACACGTGGCCGTAGGTCTTGCGGGCCGCGATCGGGAACGGACCGGGCAGCACCGAGCCGGGCAGCGTCACGACGACCTTGTCGCCGCGCAGGAAGTTGCTCGCGCCGCAGACGATGCCGCGCACGTCCTCGCCGCCGTCGGCTGCCGTCTGCCCCTCGGGGGCGACGCGCACCTGGCACCAGCGGATGGTCTTGCCGTTGCTCTGCGGCTCCTCGACGAAGTCGAGCACCTCGCCGACGACGACCGGTCCGGAGATCTCGAAGGTGTGGATGTCCTCCTCCTCGAGCCCGACGGCGACGAGGGCGGCGTGCACCTCCTCCGCGGTCGTTCCGGGCTCGAGGTCGACGTACTCGCCGAGCCAACTCAGGGGGACGCGCATCAGACCACCATTCCGAACTGCTGGGAGAAGCGGACATCGCCCTCGGCCATGTCGCGCATGTCTTTCACGTCGTTGCGGAACATCAGCGCCCGCTCGACGCCCACGCCGAACGCGAAGCCCGAGTAGACGTCGGGGTCGATGCCCGCGGAGCGGAGCACGTTCGGGTTGACCATGCCGCAGCCGCCCCACTCGATCCAGCGCGCGCCGCCCTTGAAGGTCGGGTGCCACAGGTCGAGTTCGGCGCTCGGCTCGGTGAAGGGGAAGTAGTTCGGGCGCAGGCGCACCTTCGCCTCCTCGCCGAACAGCGTCTTCACGAAGTGGTCGAGGGTGCCACGCAGGTGCGCCATCGTGAGGCCCTTGTCGACGGCGATGCCCTCGGTCTGGGTGAAGACCGGCAGGTGCGTCGCGTCGAACTCGTCGGTGCGGAACACGCGCCCGGGCGCGATGCGGTAGACGGGCAGCTCGTTGCCGAGCAGCGCCCGCAGCTGCACCGGGGAGGTGTGGGTGCGCAGCACGAGGTGCGAGTCGGTGGGCTCGGCGAAGAACGTGTCCTGCATCGCGCGCGCCGGGTGGTCGGCGTCGAAGTTCAGCGCGTCGAAGTTGTACCACTCGCTCTCGAGCTCGGGTCCCTCCGCGACCTCCCAGCCCATGCCGACGAAGCTGTCGGCGATGCGCTCCTGCAGGAGCGACAGCGGGTGCCGGGCGCCGGGGGTCCAGCGGGAGGGGAGCGCGGTGACGTCGACCGTCTCGGCGGCCAGCGCTGCGGCCTCCTCCTGGGCGGCGATCGCCTGCTCCTTGGCGGCGAACGCCTGGCCCACACGGGCACGGGCGCCGCCGACGAGCTTGCCCGCCGCGGCCTTCTGGTCGCCCGGGAGGGAGCGGATGCTCGCGTTCAGGCGCGCGAGCGGCGAGCCCTCCGCGGTGTGCTCGTGCCGCACGGCCTTGAGCGCGGCCGAGTCGCCCGCGGCGTCGATCGCGGCGAGCGCCGCCTCGACCGCCGCTTCGACCGAGCCTTCGGTGATTTCGGTGGTTTCAGACACGGTTCCTCAGTCTAGTCGTCGGCGTACACCGGATAGGCGGCCTCCCAGAGCCCCTGCGGATCAGGGACCGTCAGGCCGGCGAGCTCGAGCGTCAGCTGGTCGATCAGCGAGTGCCAGCCTGCCGCGAAGTCCGGCGCCGAGCGTAGCCGCCCGGCGCCGAAGATCTCCTCGATCGGGTCCTGCACCAGGGTGAGGACGGTCGTGCCGGTGTCGCCGTCATCGAGGCGGAAGGCGACCGAGGCGCTCCCCCAGCTGAGGCGTAGGAGGTGCCCCTCGACGAGATCGAGCACCTCCAGCTCCTGCACGCCGCCCTCCACGTTCTCGTCGCCGAGCCGCATGACGTCGCTGCGGCGCAACCGCCGCTCGCGCGCGGGGTCGTCCGGCCAGCCGAGCACGGGCCAGAGCCAGCGGCCGACGCGGTCCGGGAGGGTGAGGGCGTCCCACACGTCCGCCCGCGGGGCGTCGAGCACCCGGCGCAGTCGCACGCCCGAGAGCCCGTCGACCCGCTCGGTCTCTCCTGCGACGAGTGCGGCCTCCGCCATCCGGTAGTCGGCGAGAGCCTCGTCGAACGCCGCGGGGTCGGCCGCCTCGCCGAGGTAGCCGTCGTGCTCCTCCGCCGATGCGGAGGCTCCGAGCTCCCTGGCCAGGTGCGTGAGCACGTCCTGCCAGCCCGCGCCGTACACCGAGGCGGTCACGGCCTGCACGCGGCGGTGGTTCAGGCGCAGGATGGCGGACGCCGTCCCGGCGGGCTCGATCGTCGCCTCGAGTTCGGTCTCGGCTTCGGTCTCCCCTGCGCCGGTGAACCGCCAGCTGACGAGGAGGCGCGACTCGGGCTCGCAGGCGAGCACGCGTCCCGTCACCCGGGCGTCCTGATCGGGCCCGCCCATGTCGAGCTGGAATGCGTCGGGCGTGCCGCTGAATACGCCGATCCAGCGGGCGAGGCGCGCCGGATCCGTGAGCGCGCTCCAGAGCTCGGCAGGCGTCGCGGGATACTCCCGTTCGACGGTGACGGAGCGGCGCGCGCCGTCGAGGGCGATGTCTCCCCAGAGCGTCACGATCCGGCCTTCCGCGCGGGGACGTGCCGATCCGCGCGCGTCTGCTTCCGGCCGCGGGCGAGCTCGGTTCCGAGCGCGTCGAGGCGCTGCTCCCAGAACGCGCCCAGACCGTCGAACCAGGCGGCCGCGTCGGCGAGCCCGGCTCCATCGAGGGTGTACACCCGCTGCTGACCGCTCACACGGGAATCGGCGACGCCGACCTCCCGCAGCACACGGAGGTGCCGTGATGCGGCGGGCTGACTGATGCCGAACTCGTCCGCCGCCAGGGCGGCGAGCTCCCCTGCTGTGCGATCACCTGCTGCCAGCAGCTCCACGAATCGTCGGCGGACGGGATCCCCGACGGCTTCCAATGCGTCCATGAACGCAAGCTATCATCCCCGCGTTATATAACGCAAGGGTTAAAGACAGGGTCAGGACCGCTGTGCGAACGCCGATTCGTAGAGGCAGACGGAGGCCGCCGTGGCGAGGTTCATCGATTCGGCCTTGCCGTAGATCGGGACCGTGACGGTGCGGTCCACGAGCTCCAACTGGTCGTCGTCGAGACCGTGGGCCTCGTTGCCGAAGACCCAGGCGGTGGGACGGGACAGGAGGCCGTCCGTGCGTGCGGCGAGGAGGTCCTCCCCCTTGATGTCCGCCGCGAGCACGGTGAGCCCGGCCGAGCGTGCGCGACCGATCACGTCGGCGAGGTCCGCGCCGACGGCGACGGGCACGTGGAAGAGCGAGCCGGTGGTCGAGCGGACCACCTTCGGGTTGTAGAGGTCGACCGTGCGGCCGGTGAGCACCACCGCGTCGGCACCGGCCGAGTCCGCGGCCCGGATGATCGTGCCGGCGTTGCCCGGGTCGCGGACCTCCTCCAGCACGGCGACGAGCTTCGGGCCGTCGGCGAAGATGTCCTTCACGGAGGTCGGGAACTGCCGGCAGACCGCGACGAAGCCCTGTGGCGTCACCGTGTCGGCCATCGTCTCGAGCACCTGCTCGGTCACGAACTCGACGTCGACACCCGCCTCGACGGCGGTCTGCGCGATGTCCGTGTAGCGTTCGAGCGCCGTGGGGGTGGCGTAGAGCTCGACCACGAGTTCGGGTCGGAAGGCGAGCGCCTCCGCGACGGCCTGCGGCCCTTCGAGCAGGAAGAGACCGGTCTCTGACCGGGCGTTCCGCTTCGCCAGCTTCGCAACGGATCGGACGCGCGGAGAGCGCGGGTTGTCAAGCATGCGACCAGCTTAGGGGCAGCTCCACGCCGGGCCCGGGAGGCGGATCGAACCCTTTCGCGCCGCGTCTCGTGTCTAGGGGAAGAGCCGAAGGAGGCAGGAGCCATGAGGACCGGAACCAGAGCAGTGGTGATCGCGGGTGCCGTCGCACTCGCGCTGAGCGCGGGGACGGCGGGAGCGCTGGCCGCCACGACCGGACGCGGCGGTGCCGACGATCCGCCCAGCGTGATCGAGGACAACGTCCGCGTGCCCGCCGCGACGCCCTCCCCGTCGGCGCCCCGCCCCACACCCGCCACGGTGCCCGCGCCCGGGCCGGCGGTCGACGACCACGGAGCCGACGACCCCGCCACGCACGACGTGGGCGACGACCACGGCACCGACGACCCCGCGACCCACGACGTCGGAGACGACCACGGCGCAGACGACCCCGCGACCCACGACGTCGGAGACGACCACGGCGACCACGGCGCCGAGCCCGGTCACGGTGGTCACGGCGGCGACGACTGATCCCGGCGCCCCGCAATTCCGGAGATCTGGCGGCTACTGCTCAGGAACGCCGGAGTTCCGGCCCTCTGAGCGGCGTGTCCTCCCGATCGTCCGGAGTTCCGGCGAAATAACTGGCGCGCCATCCCGAGCTTCCGCGGAGTCGTCCGGAGTTGCCGGTGTCGGCTCGCAACTCCGGACACCACAAACGGCACGCCGCTCAGTTCACCGTTCGAACGGTGATGTGCTTGCCCAAGCCGAACATCTCCGGATTTGCTTGACACCCGCCACGCAGAACGGCCCGGTCGACGTGAGTCGACCGGGCCGTTCGTGGTGGTGCAGCTGCTTACGCGGCGGCCTTCGGAGCCGAGGTGTCGGCCGGGAGGGCCTTCTTGGCGGTCTCGACGAGGGCCGCGAAGGTCGCGGGCTCGGTGACGGCCAGCTCGGCGAGGATGCGACGGTCCACCTCGACGCCCGCCAGGCCGAGGCCCTGGATCAGACGGTTGTAGGTGAGGCCGTTGGCACGGCTCGCGGCGTTGATGCGCTGGATCCAGAGACGACGGAAGTCGCCCTTGCGCTGGCGGCGGTCACGGTACGAGTAGACGAGCGAGTGGGTGACCTGCTCCTTGGCCTTGCGGTAGAGGCGCGACCGCTGCCCGCGGTAGCCCTCGGCGCGCTCGAGGATGACCCGACGCTTCTTGTGGGCGTTGACAGCCCTCTTCACTCTTGCCATTAGTCAAACTTCCTTAAAACGTACGGGTGGGGTTACTTGCCGAGCATCCGGCGGACGACCTTCGCGTCCACCTCGGGCACGACCTGGTCGGCGTTCAGGCGACGCTTGCGGTCGCTGGACTTGACCTCAAGGTTGTGGCGCATGCCGGCCTGCTGCTTCATGACCTTGCCGGTGCCGGTGATCTTGAAGCGCTTCTTGGCGCCGGAGTGGGTCTTCTGCTTGGGCATTACTTCTCCTCGTTGGTCGCCTGGGCGGGCGAACTCTCGTCGGACTGCGCAGCGTCGTCTGCGTCAGCAACCTCATCGGTGTCGCGCCCCTGGGCGCGAGCCTTCGATGCGGCACGTTGTGCGTTGGCCTCGGCCTTGGCCTCGGACTTGTTCTTCAGGGGGCTGATGATCATCACCATGTTGCGGCCGTCGATGGTCGGGTTCGACTCGACCTGGCCCAGCTCGGCGACGTCCTCGGCGAAGCGCTGCAGGAGGCGGACGCCCTGCTCCGGGCGCGACTGCTCGCGACCGCGGAAGAGGATCATGGCCTTGACCTTGTCGCCGGCCTTCAGGAAGCCTTCGGCGCGCTTGCGCTTGGTCTCGTAGTCGTGCTTGTCGATCTTGAGGCGGAAACGCACCTCTTTGAGGATGGTGTTCGCCTGGTTGCGCCGGGCCTCCTTGGCCTTCTGCGCAGCCTCGTACTTGAACTTGCCGTAGTCCATGATCTTCGCGACCGGCGGCTTCGAGTTCGGCGCAACCTCGACGAGGTCGAGGTCTGCCTCCTGAGCGAGCCGGATGGCGACCTCGATCTTGACGACACCGACCTGCTCTCCGCTGGGGCCGACGAGTCGAACTTCGGGGACGCGGATACGGTCATTCGTACGGGGATCGCTGATGTTTGTCTCCTCTGATCGAGCGATGCTTCACAGCCGCGGATCATCGGGCGACGATCCGGCGAAAGAGGAGGTTCCACGCACCAGCACAGCCCTGCGATCGAAATCGCAGTGCTTGGTACAGCACCCTGTCTACCTCCGCGCCGGAGCGCATCGGCGGAGTGCAACAACCCGGTAACCTGTAAGCGGTCAAGCGCGGGTGGGAGGAATCTCCACTTTCGTACCGGGACAGAAGTCCCGGAGCCCGAACGATTCTAACAGAGGAATGCAGTGAGCGACACATCCCCCTCCTTCTCCTACCAGGAGGCCGACCCCCAGCACCACGACGAGGCCCTCTCGGAGGCCACGCGCGACATCGCCGACGTGCCCGCCGTCGAGGTCATCACCACCACGGCGGTGCACCTGATGAGCGCCGCCGCGGTCAAATGCGGGCTCGCCGACGACCCGGACGCGCAGACCGATCTCGACGAGGCGCGCAAGCTGATCGACGCCCTCGCCGGCCTCGTCACCGCGAGCGCGGCGCACCTGGGCGACCAGCACGCGCGCAGCCTGCGCGACGGACTGCGGTCCCTCCAGCTGGCCTTCCGCGAGGCCTCCCCCATCCCCGACGAGATCGGCAAGGGCCCGGGCGAGAAGTACACCGGACCGGTCAACTGATCCCATGGACGCCGCCGCCGTGCGCGCACTCGCCCTCGGCCTCCCGGAGGTCGACGAGTACGAGCACGGCGGCCTTCCGGCGTTCCGCGTGCGCGGCACCCGGTTCGCGACCATGCTCGACGCGGAGTCGTCGACGATTAACCTGATGCTCGGCGAGGCCGGCATCCGCGAAGCAGCGGCGGCGTGGCCCGAGCACTGCTCGGAGCGCTGGTTCGCCGGGCGTCTCTCCTCGGCGCGGGTCGCGTTCGCGACCATCGAACCGGCGCTCCTGCGCGAGCTCGTCACCGACGCCTGGCGCAACCGGGCTCCCGCCGCGCTGCGCCGGACGCTCGACTGACTCCTGCGGCGCGGCCGGTCGTCGCTACCAGCGCGGAGGCCGGCGGTCCGTCCAGCGCACCGTCCGCTCCAGCTGCGCGGCCAGGGAGAGCAGCGTGCGCTCGCCTCCGGGGCGCCCGATGAGCTGCACACCCATCGGGAGGCCGCTCTCGGTCTGCGCGACGGGCAGCACGATCGCGGGGAGGCCCGTGACATTCACCATCGAGGTGAACGGTGTGTACTGCACCTGCTGGGCGAAGTTGTGCTCGCCGTCCTCGGCGTCGTACCAGCCGACGGGTCGCGGGGTCATCGCCAGGGCCGGAGTGAGCACGGCGTCGAACGACGACAGCTGAGCGATGAACGAGCGCTCGTAGGCCGTCAGCGCCGACAGGGCCTCGCCGAGCTCACGCGCGCCGAGCTCGCGACCGCGGCGGACGAGCCAGGAGGTGAGCGGCTCCAGGAGGTCGAGCGCCTCGCCCTCGAGCGGAACGCCCGCCGCTCCCGCCTGCCAGATCGTGCGGAACGCGGGCGCGTACGTCGCGTCGGGCCGCAGCGCGGTCTCCTCCATCCCGTGACCCATCGCCGTGAAGGCATCGACCGCGGCGTCGAGGGCGGCGCGGGCTTCGGGGGCGATGGCGATCTCGTAGGCGTCGTCCCAAGCGGAGGTCGTCATCACGCCGAGCTGGAAGCGGCCCTCGCCGCGGACGGCGGTGCCGAGGAAGGGGCCGTCGTCGTCGTACGGCGCCCGGAGCGTGTAGTGGTGGTCGATGCGGTCGCCGACCTTGGCGATCATCCCGTCGAGGAGGAGTGCGGCGTCGGCGGTGGTGCGCGCCAGCGGACCGTCGACGACCAGGCCGCCGAGGGAGGCGATCCCACTGCCGGCGGGGACGAGACCACGCGTGGGCTTGAGCCCGACGAGACCGCATGCCGCTGCGGGAATACGGATCGATCCGCCGCCGTCCGAACCCGGCGCGAACGGCAGCATCCCGCTCGCCACCGCGACGGCCGCGCCGCCGCTCGACCCGCCGGCACCGAGCGAGGGGTCCCACGGGTTGCGCGCGGGAGGGGCGGCGAGCGACTCCGTGTACGCCGGGAGCCCGAACTCGGGCGCGTTGGTCTTGCCGAGACTGACGGCTCCCGCAGCGTCGAGTGTCTCGACGATCTCGTCGCTGGTATCGGGCACGTAGCCGGCGAAGGCGCGGGAGCCGAATCCGGCGGGCACGCCGGCTCGCCGCCAGAGGTCCTTGTCTCCGGAAGGCAGCCCCCAGAGCGGCGCCGTCTTCGGCACCCGCTCCGCCACCTCCTCCGCTCGCGCCAGTGCGGCGTCGCGGGTGACCGTGACGAACGCGCCGAGTTCCGGATTCAGCCGCTCGATGCGATCGAGGTAGTGCGAGGTCAGCTCGCGGGGTGAGACGCGTCCGCTCTGCAGCTCCTGCCAGAGCGCGAGCGCGGTGAGCTCGTGGAGTTCCGCCATGGCGCCAGGCTATCCCGCTCTTGACAAAGCCGGGCAGGCCTGGTTGGTTAGTTACATGAGTAATGAACCAAAGAGGTTCGGATGATCGAAGAGGGCAAGCCGATCTTCGTTCAGATCGCCGAGCAGATCGAGGACGACATCATCGACGGGGTCTACCCCGCCGAGACGCAGGTGCCGTCCACGAACGAGTTCGCCGCCTTCTATCGCATCAACCCGGCCACAGCCGGCAAAGGCGTCAACCTCCTCGTCGACGAGGGGGTCCTCTACAAGAAACGAGGCATCGGAATGTTCGTCTCCACGGGGGCTCGGGAGCAGCTCGTCGCCAAGCGGCGCGAAGCGTTCCGCGACGAATACCTCCGCCCCCTCCTCGCCGAGGCCGCCAAGCTCGGCATCGACCCCTCCCAGCTCGCCCAGATGATCCAACGGAAGGAGTGAGCGCATGAGCGCCGCCCCCGTCCCGGCCGTGCAGGTCTCGGGAGTGACCAAGAGATTCGGGTCGTTCACCGCGATCGACGACGTCTCCGTCACCATCCAGCCCGGCCGCATCCACGGCCTCCTCGGGCGCAACGGCGCCGGCAAGACCACGCTCATGCAGCTGATCACCGGCCAGGACTTCCCGAGCTCCGGCGACATCCGCGTCTTCGGCGAGAACCCCGCCGAGAACGCGCGCGTGCTCTCCCACCTCTGCTTCATCAAGGAGAGCCAGCGCTATCCCGAGGACTTCCAGCCCAAGCACGTCTTCCGCAGCGCACCGTGGTTCTTCGAGCACTGGGACGCCGAGTTCGCCGAGCGCCTCATCGAGGACTTCCGCCTCCCCGTGAACCGCCGCATCAAGAAGCTGTCCCGTGGCCAGCTCTCGGCCGTCGGCGTGATCGTCGGCCTCGCCTCCCGGGCGCCGCTGACCTTCTTCGACGAGCCGTACCTCGGGCTCGACGCCGTGGCGCGACAGATCTTCTACGACCGCCTGCTCGAAGACTTCGCCGAGCATCCCCGCACCGTCGTCCTCTCGACGCACCTGATCGACGAGGTGGCGAACCTCCTCGAGCACGTGATCGTCATCGACCAGGGCCGCATCCTGATGGATCAGGATGCCGAGGAGCTCCGCAGCTCCGCCACCACCGTGGTCGGCCCCCGCAGTGCCGTCGACGCGTTCGTCGCGTCGCACGAGGTGCTGCATCGCGACGGGATCGGCGGCCTCGCCTCCGTCACCGTCTCCGGCCTGAGCAGCGCCGATCGCGCCGCCGCCGGTTCCGCCGGGCTGGAACTCGCCCCGGTCTCCCTCCAGCAGCTCATCGTCCGCAAGACCAACGTCCGAGAGACAGAATTCGAGCAGAGCGCATGACCGCGATCGATCCGGGAGCCCTGGCGCTCCCGACCTCCGAAGCACGCCAGCACCGGGTCTGGCGCATCGTCCGGCTGAACCTCGTCAACAAATGGACCGTCATCTGGCTGCCCATCGTGATCATGGGGTTCATCTGGCTGGTGAACTGGCTCATCTGGTGGATCATCTGGGCGGCGAGCGCCGGCCCCGACCGCGCGAAGGCACTGGAGGGCACCCAGTGGAGCGGCGGAGCGTTCTACGTCTTCGTCTACATGCTGGTGATCGGCATCCAGGTGATCTCGGCGACCTTCCCGTTCGCCCTCGGGTACGGCACCACCCGCCGGGACTTCTCGCTCGGCTCCGGGCTCACCTTCCTGATCCTGTCCATCGGCTACGCCCTGGGATTCGCGATCCTGTCGGCGATCGAGGAGTGGACCAACGGGTGGGGGCTCGGCGGCCACCTCTACACCTCGGTGTACTTCGCCGACCAGAGCTTCCTCGGACGCTTCTTCATCGTCCTCTGCGGGATGCTGTTCTTCTTCGCCGTCGGGGCCTTCTCGGCCACGCTCTTCATGCGCTGGCGGATGAACGGCATCCTCGCGGCCGGCGCGGTGCTCGTGCTGCTCCTCGTCGGCGCGATCGCCCTGGTGACGCTCACGGACAGCTGGCCGGCCGTCGGCGAGTGGTTCGCCTCCGCCGGTCCGCTCGGCCTCGCCGCGTGGCTGCTCGTCCCCACCGTGCTCGCCGCCCTGGCGGGTCACGTGGTGCTCAGCAGGGCGACGCCGAAGAGCTGATCCGGCGTGGACGTGGCCCGGGCATCCCTCCTCGCACAGCGGGATGCCCGGGCCACGATTGTTCATCGGCCTCACTCGGCCGGCGAATGCCGTCCGACGATGTCGTGCCTCCACCCTACGAACGGATCGGCCGCCCGGACGGGCTCTTCACCGCATGCGTAGTGAGTTCATAGCCCGTTCCTAGCCTTCGGCGGCGGGCTCCTCCCCCAGCTCCTGGAAGACGGTCAGCTGGAGGCCGGCCGGAGCCGACAGGCGCGAGTTGAGCGAGTTCCAGGGCGTGACCGTGGGCGGCGCGATCAGCTCGGCGCCGGCGTCCACGAGGCGCGCGGTCACGGCCCGTCCGTCCCCGACCTCGAAGGCGAGCCGGATGTGCGGCGCGACCGGTCGCCCGACCTCCACCTGGTCGATCATCGCCTTCTGCGCGGGGTTGGCGAGCTCGAGCGTCGCGCGTCCCGCGTCGAGGATCGTCACCTGTGCTCCGCCGTCCCCCGCGTACGCCTCCTGCTCCGGGAGGCCGAGCGCGTCGCGGAAGAACGCCAGCGCCGCGTCGTAGTCCCGCGCCTCGACCACGATCCGCAGCTGCCTGACCCGTGCCGTGTCGTCCATTCCTGATTCCTCCCCGATCGGTAACGTGTGCTCGTGCTGGGATACATCTTCCTCGGGATCGCGATCGCCACCGAGATCGTCGCCACGACGTTCCTGAAGTTCACCTCGGGCGAGAACCCGAAGTGGTGGGCGTTCGTGATCGTCGTCGTCGGCTACGTCGCGTCGTTCGTCGCCCTCTCCCAGTCGCTCTCGCGCGGGGTGCCACTGGCCATCGCCTACGCGATCTGGTCGGCCGTCGGCGTCGCCGCGATCGCCCTGATCTCGTGGGTGTTCTTCAAGGAGCCGCTGACCTGGGTGCAGGTCGCCGGGCTGGTCCTCGTCATCGGCGGCGTCGGGCTGCTCGAACTGGGCGGCAAGCACTCCGCCTGACGCGTCAGGCCGAGCCGACGAACGCCTCCAGCGCCTCGTCGATGGTGCTCGCCGGCGGGATGTACTCGAAGACCGCCCCGATACCGGACGGTTCGTAGGTGCCGTCCGCCGCGACCGTGATCGTGCCGAGGAGGCGGCCGCGGCCGAGTTCGTCGTCCTCCAGCTGGGTGTGGTCGTAGACCGTGTACTCGTCGCCGTCCTCGTAGACGGTCAGGTCTTCCAGCAGGGGCATCTCAGAACCTCCTCGTGAAGGGCAGCGGCTTCCGCATCCGGATGAGCAGCAGGAGCGGGACGAGCACGTAGGGCCCGTTATACAGCAGGAAGATGATCGGGTGCGGCGTGCGCTCCCCCACCGGGCCGAAGAACTCGACGCCGAAGATCGGGATCGCCGTGAGGCTGATGATCATCGTGGCGTAGATCACCGCGAAGAGCTGGATCCAGTTGAACCCCTTCACGAGGCAGACGATCAGCAGCACGTAGAACGGCAGGTAGACGAACGCGCTCGTGCCCGTGATGAACCGCAGCCACAGCGGCTCCGCCTGGTAGAGCGGGTCGTACTGCGACGAGTACGTGTAGTTCCACTGGGCCAGGATGTTCGTCGTCGTGGCGGTCTGCGGGATGCCGAGCGTCGGGATGGCGTCGCTGATGATGCAGGTGATCACGAACAACGAGAAGATCACCAGGAAGAAGATGTCGATCGGCCGCTTGCGCAGCGGGAGGTTCGCGGGCGTCGCTGGGGCGGCGGGTGCGACCTGGCCGGTGCCGGAAGTCACTGTGCTCACAGCGCGAGCCTAGACCTGCGCGTGCCGCATCATGCGGAGGCGACGCGCCCGGAACCCGCTGTCATTTGAGCGACTTCTGCAGCAGGACCGTGCCGAGCCAGCGGTCGAACTTGTAGCCGACGCGGCCCATCCGGCCGATCTCCTCGAAGCCGAAGTTCTCGTGCATCTTGATCGACGCTTCCGCGCCCTTGTCGGCGATGACGGCGATCATCTCCTTGAGCCCGGCGGCCTTCGACCGGTCGATGAGCTCCTGCATCAGCACCGGGCCCAGGCCCTTGCCGGTGGACGCGGCGCCCAGATAGATGGAGTTCTCGACGGTGAACCGGTAGGCGCGCTTCTGCTTCCAGGGGGAGACGAGGGCATAGCCGAGGATCTGGCCGCTGGGCGACTCTGCCACGATGAACGGCATCCCGAGCTTGTGGAGGTACGCGTACTTGCTGCGCCACTCGCGGAGGGTCATGGCGTCCTCGTCGAAGGTCACCGTGCTGTTCGCGACGTAGTGGTTGTAGATCTCGCGGATGTGCGGCAGATCCTCCGGCCGCGCCTCGCGCAGGACGTACTCGAACGCCGGCTCGGCCTCCGCCGGCTTGCGCAGATGACGCGGCAGCTGACGGCGCGTCTCGTATTCCTCTTCCAGCACGGGGACAAGCCTACGTCGCTCACGTTGCGTGCGCGTTACGGTTCGAGCGTCCAGTCCACCGGCGCGAGGCCGCGCTCCGCGAGCAGGGCGTTCGCCCGCGAGAACGGACGGGAGCCGAAGAACCCGCGGGACGCCGAGAGCGGGCTCGGGTGCGGCGACTCGATCGCCGGGTTGTCGCCGAGCAGCGGCTTCAGCGTGGAGGCGTCCCTCCCCCACAAGATGGAGACGAAGGGCTGGTCGCGCGCGACGAGGCTGCGGATCGCGTGCTCGGTGACCGCCTCCCAGCCGGCACCGCGGTGCGAGGCGGGGGCGCCGGGCCGCACGGTCAGCACTCTGTTGAGCAGCATCACGCCGTTGTCCGCCCACGCGCTGAGATCGCCGTGGACGGGAGGGGTGATATCGAGGTCGTCGCGCAGCTCGCGGTAGATGTTCTGGAGGCTGCGCGGCACCGGCCGCACGTGCCGCTCCACGGCGAACGACAGCCCGATGGGATGACCGGGCGTCGGGTACGGATCCTGGCCGACGATGAGCACGCGCACGTCCGCGAGCGGGGCGCGGAAGGCGCGGAGAACGTCCGGCCCGGCCGGGAGGTAGGGGCGGCCGGCCGCCACCTCGGTGCGCAGGAACTCCCCCATCGCGGCGATGCGGTCGGCGACGGGCTCGAGGGCGTGCGCCCATCCCGGGTCCATCGAGCCGTCCGCGGCCAGCTCGGCGAGCGACTTCGCCACGGGTGCGGTCAGTGCGCCGCGGTGACCGGCGGCAGGGCCGACCAGGGGAAGGTGATCCAGCGGTCCGTGCGGCGCCAGACGAAGTCCGGTTCGAGGACGGTGCGCGGCTTGGAGTAGAGGCAGACGGTGCGCACGTCGGCGCCCGAGGCGGCGATCAGGTCGACGACCATGGCCAGCGTGCGGCCGGAGTCGGACACGTCGTCGACGAGGAGCACGCGCTTCGCGTTCAGAGCGGACGAGTCCAGCATGGGCGGCAGCACCACCGGCTCGGGGAGGCGTTCGTCGACGCCCGTGTAGAACTCGACGTTCAGTGCGCCGCAGGCCTTGATGCCGAGGGCGTACGAGATGGCTCCGGCGAGCAGGAGGCCGCCGCGCGCGATCGCGATGACCATGTCGGGCTCGAAGCCGGACTCGAGGACCTCCCCCGCGAGATGGCGAGCGGCGTCGCCGAACTCCAACCAGCCCAGCACTTCCCGTTCCGTCTCTGCGAGAACACCTGTACCTGAGTCGTCGAGTTCGCTGGCCACCCCCCTACGTTACCCGCCTCCGACCGGTGCTAGCATCCAGCATGACCTCAGAGAAGACCGTCGCTCCCCGCCGGGCCGCTGTCGCGATCGGCGTCACCGCCGGCCTGATCGGATGGCTCGCCGTCGTCGAGCTCACGAGCGGAATCCTGCAGGGCTACTACGTGCCCCTGATCTCGGACACGGTCAAGCACCTGGGCATCCACGACGCCGATTACAACTGGTTCGAGGCCGCCCAGCTGCTGCTCTCCGCGCTGGTCGTGCCGCCCCTGGCGAAGCTCGGCGACATGTTCGGGCACAAGCGCATCCTGCTCATCGCGACGGTCATCACTGCGCTGGCGACGTGGGCGCTGGCGTTCTCGGGCAACTTCACGATGTTCCTCATCGCGTTCGCCCTGCAGGGCTTCTACGTGGTCTGGCTGCCGCTGGAGGTCGCGCTGATCTTCGACCGCGGCCGCCGCACCGGCACAGGCGCGTCACAGACCCGTCGCGCCGCCGGCCTGCTGGTCGTCGCGCTGGAGCTCGGCGCGATCCTCGGCGCGATCGGCGCCGGGCTGCTCTTCGAGGCCGTCGGGCAGAACCTCACGATCACGCTGATGATCCCGGCGATCGCCGTGACCCTCGTCTTCTTCGCCATCCTGTTCGGTGTCCCGGAGTCGGAGCCGACACCCGACCGGAAACTCGACGGCGTCGGCTTCCTGCTGCTCACCCTCGGACTGCTGCTCATCACCTCGGGGCTCACCTTCCTGCGGATCAACGGCGTCGGCACCTGGTGGGTGTGGGTCCTCATCGCCGCCGGCATCCTGGCCTTCGTCCCGTTCGGCAAATGGGAATTGAAGCAGTCCGACCCGGCGATCGACCTGCGGGTGCTGCGGCGCCCGAACATGTGGCCCATCCAACTCACTGCGGGACTTGTCGGCATCAGCCTCCTCGGGGCCCAGGCGCCGCTCAGCACCTACGCCGGAACCGACCCGGTGAACGGCTACGGGCTCGGCCTCTCGGCGGGGCAGCGCAGCCTCCTGATCGGCGCCTATCTGATCTCGATGATCGTCGGCGCCGTGCTCTTTCCGCTGGTGTCGTCGTGGCTGACCCCGCGTGTGACGCTCATCGCCGCCTCGTTCCTGGTCGCCATCGGCTACCTCCTCTTCCTGCCGTTCCACCTGGAGACGTGGCAGGTGTTCACCAACATGGCGATCGCGGGCATCGGCTCCGGCGCGCTGGTCGGAGCGCTGCCCGCAGCGGCAGCCGCGGCGGCTCCACGAGGCCAGACCGGCGTGGCCACGGCCATGACCAACACCACGAAGACCATCGGAGGCTCGTTCGCCTCCGCCGTGTTCGGCGTCGTGCTCCTCGCCGGCGCGGCCACGGTCACAGCGACGGCCGCGAGCCTCTTCGGCTACATGCTCGTCTGGACCATCTGCGGACTCGGCGCCCTGGTCGCCGCCGTCCTCCTGTTCTTCGTGCCCAAGCTGGCGTTCGCCGACGCGGAGGAGCCCACCGCCTGAACGCGGACGAGCCGCCGCGGGTTCCGGAGCTTCCGGATCCCGCGACGGCTCGTCGCGTGATGGTGCGGGAGGCTACGCGCGCGCGGCCTCGGCGACCGAGCGGGCGGCGGCGAGGCCGGCCGACAGGTCCGCCTTCAGGTCGTCGATGTTCTCGAGGCCGACCGAGAGGCGCACCAGGCCCGGGGTGACGCCCGCGGTGAGCTGCTGCTCCGGGGTCAGCTGGGAGTGCGTGGTCGACGCCGGGTGGATGACGAGGCTGCGCACGTCGCCGATGTTGGCGAGGTGGCTGAACAGTGCCAGGTTGTCGACGAGCGCACGGCCCGCGTCCACGCCGCCCTTGAGCTCGAACGAGAGCACCGCGCCGACGCCCTTCGGGGCGTACTTGTTGGCGGCGGCGTACCACGGGCTGGTCGGCAGGCCGGAGTAGTTGACCGTGGCGACGTCGGGGTGGTTCTCGAGGAACTCCGCGATCTCCTGCGCGTTCTGCACGTGGCGCTCGACGCGCAGCGAGAGGGTCTCGATGCCCTGGATGAGCTGCCAGGCGCTGGCCGGGGCGATCGCCGAGCCGAGGTCGCGGAGCAGCTGCACGCGCGCCTTGATGATGTAGGCGAGGCCGTCGCCCACCGCGGCGGTGTAGCTGGCGCCGTGGTACGACGGGTCCGGCTCGGTGAGGCCCGGGAACTTGTCGACGTTCTTCGACCACTCGAAGCTGCCGCCGTCGACGACGATGCCGCCGATGACGGTGCCGTGGCCGCCGAGGAACTTGGTGGCCGAGTGGACGACGATGTCGGCGCCGTGCTCGAACGGGCGGATGAGGTACGGGGTCGCGATCGTGTTGTCGACGATCAGAGGAACGCCGGCCTCGTGCGCGACGTCGGCGACGAGCGCGATGTCGAGGATGTTGATCTTCGGGTTGCCGATCGTCTCGGCGAAGAAGAGCTTGGTGTTCGGGCGGACCGCGCGGCGCCACTCGTCGGCGTCGTCCTGGTTCTCGACGAACGTAGTCTCGATGCCGAGCTTCGCGAGGGTGTACTTGAAGAGGTTGTACGTGCCGCCGTAGATCGAGCTCGACGAGACGATGTGGTCGCCGGCCTGCGCGATGTTGAGCACGGCGAAGGTCTCGGCCGCCTGGCCGGAGGCGACGAGGAGGGCGCCGGTGCCCCCTTCGAGCGCGGCGACGCGCTCCTCGACGACGGCCTGCGTCGGGTTCTGGATGCGGGTGTAGATGTTGCCGAACTCCGCCAGGGCGAAGAGGTTCTTGGCGTGCTCCGCGTTGTTGAAGACGTAGGAGGTGGTCTGGTAGATCGGGGTGGCGCGCGCGTTCGTCACGGGGTCGGGCGCAGCACCGGTGTGGATCTGCTTGGTCTCGAACTGCCAGTCGGCGGCGTCGGTCATGGCGTAGCTCCTTCGGGTGGAAATCGACGAGCGGCTTTGCCACCGCCTCCAGACCAGGGTAGAGGCGCGCCTCACGCACGGGCAACGCACCCGAAACACGCCGTAACCCGTGAGAATAGGGTCCATGAGCAGACGTGTGGTCGTGACGGGAGCGAGTTCGGGCATCGGGGCGGCGACGGTGCGTCTCTTCCGCGAGGGCGGCTGGGACGTGGTCGGGGTCGCCCGCCGCGAGGACCGGCTGCGCGATCTCGCGGACGAGACCGGCGCCGAGGTCTTCGTCGCGGACCTCACCCGCCAGGAGGACGTCGACGCGCTGCGCGACCACCTGGCGGCAACGGGAGGCGTCCACGCCCTCGTCAACAACGCCGGCGGCGCGCACGGGCTCGCCTCCGTCGAGGAGTCGAGCGTCGACGACTGGGTGTGGATGTTCGAGATCAACGTCCTCGGCACCAAGCGCGTCATCAGCGCACTGCTCCCTCTGCTCCGGGAGGGGGCGGCGCAGACCGGGCACGCCGACATCCTGAACCTGACCTCCATCGCCGGCCACCAGGCGTACGTCGGCGGCGGCGGATACAACGCGGCGAAGTTCGCCCAGCACGCGCTGACCGAGGTGCTGCGGCTGGAGCTGAACGGCGAGCCCATCCGGGTGGTGGAGGTCGCCCCCGGCATGGTCGCGACCGAGGAGTTCTCCCTGGTCCGCTTCGGCGGCGACCAGGAGAAGCGCGACGCCGTCTACGAAGACGTGCCCGAGCCGCTGACCGCGGAGGACATCGCCGAGACGATCGTGCACGCCCTGGAACTCCCCCGGCACGTCGACCTCGACCTGATCGTCGTCAAGCCGGTCGCGCAGGCGGCGCCCTACCGCTTCCACAAGGGTCAGCTCCGGGTCAAGGACTGAGACCGTGGGCGACGACGCGAAGCGCGAACGCTGGGAGCGGGTCACCGCGTGGCCCGGGATCGGCGCGAGCGTGGTCTTCATCGTCGCCTACTCGGTGAACATCCTGGCGACCGATCCGCCGAGCGCCGTGCACGCGGTCGTCGTGACGGTGCTGATCGTGGTCTGGGCGTTCTTCCTCGTCGACTACGTCGTGCGGATCACGCTGGCCGCCCACAAATGGCGGTTCGTCCGCGCCAACGTCGTCGACCTGCTCTCCGTGCTGTTCCCGATCGCCCGGCCGTTCCGGCTCCTGGGCTCGCTCCAGCGGATCCCGGTGCTGCGCGGCAACTCGGCGGCGCACCTGCGGCGACGCATCCTCATCATCGCGGCGACGTTCGTCGTGATGTTCATCTACGTCATCGCTCTCACCGAGTACCAGATCGAGCGCTACGCTCCCGGCTCCAACATCCACTCGTTCGGCGACGCCGTGTGGTGGGCGTGCGTGACGATGGCGACGGTGGGGTACGGCGACTACTACCCGGTCACGGTGCCCGGCCGCATCCTGGCCGTCGTCCTGATGATCGGCGGCATCGCGATCGTGGGCACGGCGAGCGCGACGATCGTGTCGTACCTCAACGAGCACACGCAGCACCTCCGGCACCAGCCGCCGTCCGACGAGGGGCGTCGCCTCGACCTTCCCCGGGAGGACGACGCGCGGGAGACGCCGAAGGGCGACGAATGACCCCGACGCCCCTCGCTCGGTAGAACCGCTACTCGCCCGCGGTCGCCGCTTTGGTGACGCCGCGGTCGACCCGCGTCGCGGTTCCCGGTGCTGCGGCGCTCAGCGCGTTGGCACCGAGCGCACCGCCCGCGAGAGAGCCGAGGATCGAGCCCAGGTCGAGCCCGGTCAGGTCTTTCACGACCTTGGGCACCTCGCTGACGACCTGACCGACCGTTTTCGTGACGGCGGATGCGCCGTCGGTGCTGATCACGGTGAGGTTGTCGATGTTGGCGAGCGGCTCCGCGACGGCGCGGGTGATCTCGGGCAGGCGGTCGATGATCTCCGACGCGAGGCCGGCCTCGCCGAACTTGCGCAGCGCCTCCGCCTTCGCATCCGTGGCCCGGGCCTCGGCGAGACCCTCGGCCTCGATCGCGGCGGCACGCGCCTCGCCGTCGGCGCGGACACCGGCGGCGAGCGCGATCTGCCGGTCGCGCTCCGCGTCTCCCGCCAGGCGCACGGACTCGGCGGCGGCCTGCGCGTCCTGCACGGCGGCGACCTTGTTGGCCTCGGCGATCGTGCGGCGCTTGTAGGCGTCGGCCTCGGTGGCGGCGTTGGTGGCGTCGCGCTCGGCCTGGGCACGCTGGACGGTCGCGTAGGCGTCGGCCTCGGCCGGCTTGCGCACCTCGATGTCCAGGCGCTCCTGCTCCACCTTGGCCTTCTCGGCCAGCGCGTCGCGCTCCTGGGTGGCGACGAGCTTCTCCTGCTCGGCCTGCGCGAGCTGACCCGCGGCCTCGGCCTCGGCGTTGGCGCGGTCGGTCTCGGCCTTGATGCTGGCCTGCTTGAGGCTCAGCGCCTTCTGGCGCTCGGCGATCTGCTCGGCCGCGTCGATGCGCGCGAACTCGCTCGCCCTGGCCGTCTCGACCTCACGGATCTCGGCGTTCTGCTTGGCCAGCGCGGCCTCCGCGCGACCGAGGTCCGCCAAGTAGTTCGTCCCGGGGGTGGAGATGTCCGAGATGTTCAGGAGGTCGACCTGGAGGCCCTGTTCGGCCAGGTCGACCTTCGTGGCCTCGACCACGGCCTCCGAAAGGGCGTTGCGGTTGGAGATGATGTCCTTCACCGGCATGTTGCCGATGATCGAGCGGAGCGAGCCCTCCAGCGACTGCTGGATGATCTCGGTGAGCGAGTTCTGCTGCGACAGGAAGCGCTGGGCAGCGCGGCGAACGCCCTCGGGGGTGCCCGAGACCTTGAAGTTCACGCTCGCCTGGATCGCGAGCTTGATGAAGTTGCTGTCGACGCCCTCCACCACGATGCCGATCTGTCGCTGCTCCAGCGAGATCGCGAATCCCTGCTGCAGGATCGGCCAGATGAAGACGCGGCCGCCGATGACGACACGCTGCCCGCCCTCGTGCTCCCCCGAGACGGTTGCCGCAGCCGACGGCCGGCCGGCGCCGCGGCCGACGATGACGAGCGCCTCGTTGGGCGCCACGCGCCGGATGCGGCTGGCGATGAAGAGGAACACCGCGAGGACGGCGACGATGATGCCGACGACCGCGATGATGCCGGCGATGGAGGAGGGAGTGGTCATGTCTCAGTCCTTCTCAGGGTCGGTGGATGCGGGGATGGAAGCGGATGCGAGGCGGACGACCTTCACACGTGAGCCATGCGTCTCGACCACGCGGATGACGGTCCCGGCGGGGATCTCGTCGTCGGAATAGGCGAGCCGCGACTCCAGCTCGTGCGGCCCGTCGAGGCTGACCTCGCCGCCGTTCGGGCTGACGCGCGTGCGGGCGACGCCGGTAAGGTCCGCGGGGTTCGACGGAGCGCCGTCCTCGCTGCTCTGGAAGCGCCGTACGAGCAGCTGCACCCCGACGAGCGTCACGAGTCCGGCCGCGGCGGCGATCACGTACGCGAAGCCGACGGGCCAGTCGTTGGCGAGCACGAGAAGCCCGGACGCGCCAAAGATCGTGAGACCGGCGCCCAGGCCGGTGCCGGAGAGTGCCCCGTCCAGGAGGTCCAGGAGCTCACCGAAGAGCATCGAGATCAGGAGGAGCGCCAGCCCCACCCCGCCGATGATCAAGAAGACGATCATGATCCGCCCACCCCGCAACACATGTTGAAGCTCTCATCAATTTGAAAGCCAAGTCCCAGGAAGCCTACTGCACCGGTGGCGACGTAACAGAGCGCCGACGCTCGTCCCACTCCGGGAGAATGGGGCCATGGAGTGGCAGACATCCGCCGATACGGCGCCGTCGAGTTTCATCACGGAGGCCCAGGCACGCTCGCTGCTCGGCAAGCCCCCGGCGAGCGGCGCGTGGAAGGAGACCGACCCGCCCGCCGGCCGCCGCTTCGCGGGCATCGGGCCGTTCTCGTTCGAGAGCGGCGAGTCGCTCCCCTACGTCCGAATCGCTTACGAGACCTGGGGCGAGCTCTCCCCCACCGGCGACAACGCCGTCCTCGTCCTCCACGCGCTCACCGGCGACGCCCACGCGGTCGGCTCCTCCGGTCCGGGACAGCCGACCGCCGGCTGGTGGTCCGGGATCATCGGCCCCGGCAAGGCGATCGACACCGACCGCTGGTTCGTCGTCGTGCCCAACATGCTCGGCGGCTGCCAGGGGACGACCGGTCCCGCCTCCATCGCGCCCGACGGCGCCGAATGGGGACCGCGCTTCCCGTTCACGACCATCCGCGATCAGGTGAACGCGCAGGCGGCCTTCACCGACGTGCTGGGCATCGACCGCTGGGCGGCCGTCGTCGGCGGTTCGATGGGCGGGATGCAGGCGCTCGAGTGGGCGGTGTCGTTCCCCGAGCGGGTCGAGCGCCTCGCGGTGCTCGCCGCGCCTCCCTTCTCCACGGCCGACCAGATCGCGCTCAACTCGGTGCAGATCGAGGCCGTCCGCACCGACCCCCTCCACCGCGGCGGCGTCTACTACGACGCCGGCGACGGCGACGGGCCGCACCAGGGCCTCGCGCTCGCGCGGCGGATGGCGCTGCTCAACTACCGCAGCCCGTCGGAGCTCAACGCCCGGTTCGAGCGCACGTGGCAGAGCGGGATCAGCCCGCTCGGCGGCGGCGGGCGGTTCGCCGTCGAGTCGTACCTCGACTTCCACGGCAACAAGTTCACGCGCCGCTTCGACGCCAACAGCTACATCACGCTCGTCCAGGCGATGAACTCGCACGACGTCGGCCGTGACCGCGGGGGCGTCGCCGCAGCGCTCTCCCGCGTGACCGCCCGCACCCTCGTGCTCGGGATCGACAGCGACCGCCTGTTCCCGGTCGAGGGACAGGAGGTCATCGCCTCCCACCTGCCCGACACGATCGACGGTAGAGTTCCTGTGGTGATCCGCTCGGACTTCGGCCACGACGGGTTCCTCATCGAAGACGACGCCGTCAGCGAGCACCTGCGGCGCCTGTTCGCGGCCTGAGCGGAACGGAGGAGGATGTCGCGCATCCAGAAGGAGCGTGATCGGCTCCTCGCAGCGACCGCCCGCACCGTCGGGCTCACCGCGAGCGCGACCGCCCTCGTCTGCCTGAGCATCCCGGGAACGCTCCCGCTGCCGCTCTACCTCGCTTCCCTCGTGTTGCTCGCGTGCCTCGCCTACGCCCAGTTCCAGCTGGGGACGCTGCTGCGCTCCACGCTGTGGATGTGCGTGATCGTGGTCGCGGGCTCCGCGATCGTGCTCGTCAACCTCCTGCCGATGGAGCCGCTCGGCCCGTCCGCGCTGAGCGTGGTCGGTGTCGTCGGCGCGGTGGGAATCGCCTGCCTGTCGGTGCTCTCGGTCACCTCCCGCGCCCGGCTGCTCGTGCTGATCGCGGCCGCGGTGGTCACTCTGGCCGCCACGTTCACGACGCTCATCGCGACGCACTCGCGACTCGCCGAGCCGGTGCTGCTCATCGTCGCGGGATGGGTCGCACTGACCGCGACCGGGGTGTGGCTGGCGCGCACCGTGCCGCGCACGCTGAAGCGCATCTCGACGATGAGCCGCGCCTACCGGGTGGAGCGTCAGGCGAGCGAGACGGAGGCGCGTCGCCGCCAGGGCGCGCGCCTGCTGCACGACACCGTGCTCGCGACGCTCACCCTCCTCGCCCACTCCGGTGTCGGGGTCGGGGTCGGGGCGCTCCGCGAGCAGGCGGCCGAGGACGCTGCGCTGCTGCGGCAGCTGCGCCTCGGCTTCACGCCCGACCCCACCCGCTCCGGCGACTACCGGCTCAAGCCCGTCGAGGAGTCGACCCTCGGCAACACCCTCGAATCGGTCAAGCAGCGCTTCCGCCGCATGGGCCTCGAGGTCAACTGGCACGGGTCCGGCCAGGTGCTGCTGCCGAGCGACGTGCTCGACTCGTTCCTCCTCGCGCTCGGCGAGTGCCTCGAGAACGTCCGCCGCCACTCCGGCGTGAACGAGGCCCACGTTACCATCACCGACGACGAGACCACGGTGCGCGCAATGGTCACCGATGCGGGCAAGGGCTTCGACGTCGGCAGCATCGAGGAGGGCCGGCTCGGCTACACCGAGTCGATCGTCGCCCGGCTGCGCGACGTCGGCGGGAACGCACGCCTCTTCTCCTCCCCCGGCAGCGGGACGACCGTGGTGCTGGAGGTGCCGAAATGAGACGTGCGGACGAAGCGACCATCCGGCGCCCCGCGCTCGCCCGCCCGGCCGACGAGGAGCGCGACGCCCTCGGACGCGCCCGCCTCGATCTCGGCTTCAACGTGGCGGCGCTCGCACTGATCGCGTTCCTGCTCGTGCTCTTCGTGCTCAACATCGGCGTGTACCCCGTGCTCCCCCTCGGCATCGCCGCCTGGGCCCTGATCGCCGTCACCCTCGTGGCGGCGCTCGTGCTCCGGTTCCGTCTGCCCGAGGAGCTGCCCGGCTGGCTCTTCGCCGCCGCGCTCATCATCTGGGCCGCCGCGGTCGCGCTCGACGTCGTGGGGACGTCGTCGCCCGACTGGCTGCCGCTGACCGCCGCCGCCGCGGTGGGCCCCGCCCTCCTGCTCTGCGTCCCGGTGCGGCCTCCCCGCGACATCGTGATCGTCACGGCGGTCCTGGGCGTGGTGCTCGCGGTCGTGCTCGTGCTGCGCTCGGGAGGCGACATCCGCATGCTCGGCCCGGGCGTCGTGACCATCGCGATCGCGATCGCGCCGCCCCTGATCAGCATGCAGATCATCCGGTCGCTCCGCACCCTCGTGCAGCTGGAGCTGGACCTCGTCCAGGTGCAGAGCACGGTGTCGTCACCGGGTTACGCGGTCGGCATGATGGCGTCGGAGGAGCTCGCCCGCCTCGACCTCGCCGCCGAGCGCCTGCTCGACGGCGTCGCGACCGGTCGCACCCCGCTCCCGCTCGACGAGGCGACCGCGGACGCCGCGGCGAGCATCGCGACCGAGCTGCGCCTCCACCTCATCCAGGGTCGCAAGGAGACCTGGCTGTACCACGCAGTGACCGAGTCCGCCCTGCTCGGGCCCACCGTCGCGTTGACCGATCCCGAGGGGCTGGCCGCCGGCCTGAAGCGCGACCAGCGCGACGGATTGCTGACCGCGGTCTGGCTGCTGATCAGCGATCCGGTCCGTACCGGTGCCGGCCAGCCGCGGAGCCTCTCGCTCGACATCTCCCGCCCCGTCGCCCCGCTTCCGGGCTCTCCGACAGCCGGAACCGCGATGGCCATCACGATCGCGAGTACCGGTGTGCCGCGAAACGGGGTAGACCCCGCGGCATGGCAAGCTATCCGTAAAGTGGGTCGATTCGTCGAGTCGTTCTCGGGCTCGACGCTCCGCATCGACATCACCACTGTGAGCGACACCACGGCCGACCCGACCTGACGGCCGCACCAGAACCGAAGAGAGGCTGCTCGTGAGCGAGGCTCCCCCCATCCGTATCGCCATCGTCGACGATCACAAGATGCTGCTCGGTGCGCTGACCGAGTGGATCCGCAATGCCGCGGACGACATCAACATGGTCGCGGCCGTGGCCAGCTGGCCCGATCTGCTCACGCACCCGGAGTTCCCCGTCGATGTCGTGCTGCTCGACCTCGACCTCAAGGACAACATCCCCGTGTCGCTGAAGCTCTCGACGCTGAAGACGACCGGCGTCCGCACGGTGCTGATGAGCACCTACTCGGAGCCGGCCGTCGTGCGCGAGGCCCTGGCGGCCGGTGCGCTCGGCTACCTGGTGAAGAGCGAGGACGCCGAGATGATCGTGGAGGCCATCCGCGCGGCGAGCAAGGGCGAGTCGTTCATCTCGGCCGAGCTCGACCTGGCGCTCAACGCCGGCGAGATCGGCGGGGCTCCGAAGCTGAGCGCGCAGGAGCGCCGCGTGATGGCGCTCTACGGCGCCGGCGAGCCGGTGAAGGCCGTCGCCTTCCAGCTCGGCATCTCCGACGAGACCGCCAAGAGCTACCTCAAGCGCATCCGCGAGAAGTACCGGGTCGCCGGCTACGACGTGGGCACCAAGGTCGCCCTGCGCAAGCGCGCCATCCAGGACGGCATCCTGCTGCAGAACGACTGACGCCCCGCGCGTCCGTCAGTCGATCGGCACCGTCGGGCGCTGGGCGTGCACGACCCCCGTGTCCACACCGCGGTGGATGCGCGAGCGGTCGATGCCGAACGACACCAGCGCCAGCACGATGCCCGCCACGGCGAGCACGGCGCCGACGGCGACCGGCGAGACGTAGCCGAACCCGGCCGCGATGGTGAGGCCGCCGAGGAAGGCGCCCATCGCGTTCGCGATGTTGAGCGCCGAGTGGTTGAGGGCCGCAGCGATGGACTGGCTGTCGTGCGCCACATCCATCAGCCGGGTCTGGATGGTGGGCGAGAGGGCCGAGGCCGCTCCCGCGATCACGAACACCGAGATCAGGAGTCCGGCCAGCGTCGCCGCCGTGAAGAACAGCACAGCGAGACCCGCCAGCAGCACGACGAAGAACAGCATCATGCTGCGCTCCACACTGCGGTCGGCCATGCGCCCGCCCAGGATGTTGCCGACGGTCATGCCGATGCCGATCAGGACGAGCACGAGCGGCACCGCCGACTCCGGCAGCCCGGTGACCGTGGTCGCCATCGGCGAGATGTACGTGTAGACCGCGAAGAACCCGCCGAAGCCGATGGCCCCGATGAGCAGCGCCAGCCACACCTGCAGCCGGCCGAACGCGCGGAGTTCGTTGCGAAGGGTCGCCTTGGGGTCGCCGGCCTGCCACGGAACGAGGAAGGCGACCGCGGCGAAGGTGAGCGCGAAGATCGCGGCGACGACCAGATACGCGATGCGCCAGTCGGTCGCCTGCCCCACCCAGGTGATGAACGGCACACCGATGACGTTCGCGATGGTGAGCCCCGAGAGCACGAAGGCCACACCCTGCCCGCGCTTGCCCGGGCCCATGAGCGAGGCCGCGACCAGGGATGCGATGCCGAAGTACGCGCCGTGCGGCAGAGCGGAGAGGAAGCGCGCGACCAGCACCAGCCCGAAGGTGGGCGCGAGCGCCGATGCGATCGTGCCGACGGTGAAGGCGACGAGCAGCCACAGCAGCAGCTTCTTACGCGGCAACCGTGCGGCGACTGCGGCGATCGTGGGGGCGCCGACGACCACGCCGAGCGCGTAGGCCGAGATGATCCATCCCGCCTGCGCGATCGCGTCCGTCGACGACGCCGCGTAGACCTGCGGCAGGAGGTCGTGCGCGATGTTGGGCAGCAGCCCCATCGCGACGAACTCGGTGGAGCCGATGCCGAACCCCCCGAGGGCGAGGGCCAGCAGCGCAAGACGAGTACGGGCCGACGACAACTGCGTCGGCCCGTCGATTCCGGGATTCACTCGGACAGCCTATATCGAATCGTTTCGATCGGATGCCCGGAGAGCACTCGTCACGTAACGATCACGTGAAATCCGGGCGGTCACGTGTATTCGGCGGCGCTCAGGCGTCGAGTGCGGCCTCCAGGCGCTCCAGCTTGCCGTCGAGCTCGCCGGTGTGGCCGGGGCGGATGTCGGCCTTGAGGACCAGCGAGACCCGGGTGCCGAACGCGCCGACGGCCTCGGTGGCGCGGCGGACGACGTCGAAGACCTCGTCCCAGTCGCCCTCGATCTCGGTGAACATCGAGGAGGTGCGGTTCGGGAGGCCGGACTCGCGGACGATGCGGACGGCGGCGGCGACCGCGTCGTGCACGGAGTCGGAGCCGTCGGGGCCGCCGCTCGGGGCGACGGAGAAGGCGACGATCATGGTGTTTCCTCTCGGAGCGGGGCGCCCGCCGCCGCGGCGACAGGTGCACGGAACGGCCAGACCCGGGTGGGCACGGTGTCGTAGACGGCATCGTCGGCGTGCCGATGGCGCCACAGCGCGCCGATCGCCCAGCCGAGGATGACGAAGTACATGATGTTGCGGACGGTGAGCACGGCGACCATCCCCGGGTCGGGGATCAGCAGGTAGTCGTACAGGAACGGATACAGCACCTGGGTGAGTCCCGCGGTGGCGAGGACGAGGAGCGCCGGGGTGCGGAAGCCCCTCCCCTGGTAGACGAGCCCGATGACGACCGGGGCGGCGAGCCAGGTGATGTACTGCGGAGAGCCGACCTTGTTGAACGCGATGAGGGCCGTCACGATCGCGAGGGAGAGCTCCGGCAGGATGCGCGTGTACGGGGTCCGGCGGTGCAGCGCCCGGATGCCGAGGAGCGCGACGACCACGCACGTGATGGCGAGCAGCGGGTTCATCAGCGACCCCGCCAGCTCGGTGCCCGCGCCGCTCACCTGGAAGGTGATCAGCTGGGAGTCGTAGTAGACGGCCGCGCCGGGGACGTGGAAGGCGGCCTGCCACATCCAGAACGTGCTCACGGGCGCCTCGATCTGGATGCCGCGGCCGGTCTGCATGGTGATGAAGCTGAGGAGGTGCATCCCGGCGCCGAAGATGAGCGGGACCGCCACGATGACGGCCGACGTGACGACCGCGACGACCACGATGTGCCAGCGGGTCCGGAGCGCGACGACGGCGGCGACGAGCACGGCGGCCGGCCACACCTTGATCCAGGTGGCGACGGTGAGCACCACGACGGCCGCCCGCTCGTGGACGGCGAGCCACAGCAGCCCCACGATCGCGAGCGCAGCCGCGACGGAGTCGAGCCGGCCGACGGCGATCGGTCCGAGCAGCAGCAGGAACCCGAGCCACCACCAGGCGGCGATGATGCGGCGCGGATCCCGGCCGACGATGAGCGTCGCGAACGCCGCCGCATCCAGCAGCAGCACCATGGTGAGCCAGCCGCCCACGTAGTTGTCGACGCCGAAGAGCAGCGGGAGCATCACGGGCACCAGGGCCCCGAAGGGGTACACCCAGTCGGAGTCGACCCCGACGATCTGCGTGCCCTGCGCAGCCAGCTGCGCCCACGGCTTGTAGACGAAGTACACGTCGCCGAGACCCTTGCCGCCCTCCAGGGCGAGGCCGCCGATGATCAGGTGCACGAGCAGGAAGCCGATCCAGAGCGCGAGGGGATGCGCGAGCGCCCGGCGCAGCGCCCCCGGGGCCGACGCCGGAGCGGCCGACGCCGATATCGGCGCTGCGTCCATCCCCATGCGCCTCATCCTAGGGGACGCCTCAGACCGCTCCCCTGGGAGCACGACCGCGCTCTCTGAGAAGATCGCGGACCACGTGCGGCACCGCCTCCGCGATGTCGAGAGCGACGATCGGTGCGCCGTCGGAGGCGCGCTCCCCCGCACGTCCGTGCACCCAGGCCGCCGTCGCGGCGAGCGCGGCGAGCGCCTCGTGGCCGCGCGCTGCGATCTCGTCGGCGTGCGTGGCGACCAGTGCGCCCAGGATGCCGCCGAGCACGTCTCCGCTGCCCGCGGTCGCGAGCCACGCGGGACCGGCGGTGACGGTGAAACGGCCGCCGGACGGGACGGCGATGTGCGTGGTGTGCCCCTTCAGGAGCACGGTGACGCCGAGGCTGCGGGCGGCGCGGGCGGCCCAGGCCGCCGGATCCGCCGCGATCTCGGCCGCGGTCACCGCGTCGGAGTCGTCATCCGCCTGCGCGGCCAGCATGCCGGCCAGCTCGCGGTAGTGCGGGGTCACCACGACCGGCCCGACGGCCGAGCGGACGAGGTCGAGCGCTCCCGCATCCACCACCAGCGGCGTGCCGTCGGCGAGGGCCGCCTTGAGGCGGAGCAGGTCGTCAGAGGGGCGTGCGCTCGCGTCCATCCCGGAACCGATCAGCCACCCCTGCACGCGCCCGCCGGCCGAGACGGCCTCGGGACGACGGCGCAGGACCTCTTCGGCGGGTCGCGGCGCGCCGAGATACCGGATCATCCCGACGCCGGTCCGAGCCGCCGCCTCCACCCCGAGCACGGCGGCGCCCGGGTAGCGGTCCGACCCGGTCACGACGCCGAGCACTCCGCGGGAGTACTTGTCGCTCGCCTCGCCGGGCACCGCGATCCACTCGGCGGCGTCGGCCTCTCCCCATTCACGGACCCGGTCCTTCTGCGCGTCGTTCATCGCACCTCCTCCCCCCACGATAGGTTCTCCGGCCGCGATGGGCCCGTGCGCCCGCGATAAGTTGGAGGCATGGGCATCAGCATCCCCGGCAGAGTGGTCGTCTTCGACTACGGCGAGGTCATCTCCGTCACCCCCACCGAGGCGGATCGCACCGCGCTGGTGGAGCTGGCGGGCGGCGATCGCGACGTGTTCTGGCCCGCCTATTGGCGGCACCGCCACGACCTCGATCAGGGCACGCTCGGCATCCAGCAGTACTGGCGCGGGATCGAGCGCGAGCTCGGCGAGAAGTGGGACGACGCGACCATCCACCGGCTGTGGCTGGCCGACTTCCGCAGCTGGCTCACCATCGACCCCGGCACCCTCGACGTGCTCATCGACCTGCAGGAGGGCGGCACCCGGTTGGCCCTGCTGTCGAACGCGGGTCGCGATTTCGGTTCGTACTTCCGTCACGGCACGCTCGGAGATCTGTTCGAGCAGGTGTTCGTGAGTGGCGAGCTCGGGACCATCAAGCCGGACGCCGCGATCTTCGAGCACGTGCTGGAGGCGCTCGGCGTCACGCCAGAGCAGACGGTCTTCATCGACAACAAGGAGGAGAACGTCCGCGGCGCCGAGGCTGTCGGCATCGCGGGGCACGTGTTCACGACCTCCGCGGACCTCCGGGCATATCTCGAGGGCCTGGCGGCTTAGACCTGTCGATGACTACTCTCTTCGATCCATACACCGTGCGGGGAGTGACGGCCCGCAACCGCCTCTGGACCTCCCCGATGTGCCAGTACTCCGTGCTCGACCGCTCGGGTGTCCCGCAGCCGTGGCACCTCGTGCACCTTGGCTCGATCGCCGCCGGCGGCAGCGGCATCGTCTTCACCGAGGCCACCTCGGTCAGCCCCGAGGGGCGCATCTCGCCGGAGGGCACCGGCATCTGGACGGACGAGCAGGCGGAGGCCTGGCGCCCGATCGCCGACTTCATCGCCGGCCAGGGCGCCGTGCCCGGCATCCAGCTCGCCCACGCCGGCCGCAAGGCGTCGAGCTGGGCGGCCTGGGGCTTCGAGGACCGCACCGGCGGCTCAGTGCCGCTGGACGAGGGAGGCTGGACCACCGTCGCACCCTCGGCGGAGGCGTTCGGCGACATGGCCGTCCCGGTCGCTCTCGATCTGGCCGGGATCGACACGGTGGTCGAGGACTTCCGCGCGGGCGCGCGCCGCGCGGTCGACGTCGGCTTCCGCATCCTGGAGCTGCACGCCGCCCACGGCTACCTGCTGCACCAGTTCCTCTCCCCGCTCGCCAACCACCGCGAGGACGAGTACGGCGGGTCCCTCGAGAACCGCGCCCGCCTGCTGCTGCGCATCGTGACCGCGGTGCGCGAGGAGGTCGGCGAGGACGTGCCCCTCTTCGTCCGCTTCTCCGGCAGCGACTGGGCTCCGGGAGGCTGGGACGAGCAGCAGACCGCGACCGTCGCCGGCTGGGCGCAGGAGGCCGGGGCCGACTTCTTCGACGTCTCGAGCGGCGGCATCGCGGCCGGCATCCGCATCCCGATCGGGCCCGGCTACCAGGTCCCGTTCGCCGAGCACGTGCGGTCGTCGGCCGAGGTCCCGGTCAGCGCGGTCGGCCTCATCACGACCCCGCAGCAGGCGGCGGACATCGTCGAGAGCGGCGCCGCCGACGCGGTGATGCTGGCGCGCGAGATCCTGCGCGACCCGCACTTCCCGCTCCGGGCCGCCCACGAGCTCGGCGCGACCATCGACTACTGGCCGCCGCAGTACCTGCGCGCGCAGTGGCGCTGAGGCTCCCGCACCGCTGACACCGCGACGCGGCCCGGCGCTCAGGAGCGCCGGGTCGCGTCCTGCACTTCGCCGACGAGCTCCTCGATGATGTCCTCGAGGAACAGCACGCCGGCGGTCTCGCCTTCGGCGTCCACGACGCGCGCCAGGTGGCTGCCCGAGCGACGCATCGTCGCGAGGGCGTCCTCCAGGTCGCTGTCGACGAACACCGTCACCAGCCGGCGCACGCGCTTGGCGGGGACGGGGAGCTCGAAGCCGGTCTCCTCGAGGTCGAGCACGTCCTTGAGGTGCAGGTAGCCGGTGGGCTCGCCCTCCGAGTCGGGCACGACGTAGCGGGAGAAGCCGTGCTTCGCCACGGCGCGCTCGACGTCGGCGGGGGTGGGCGACGGCGGCAGCGAGACGAGGGTGCCCGGGAGCACCATGACGTCGCGCACCTTCTTCTCCGTGAACTCGAACGCGGCGGTGAGCGCGCCGGTGCGGTCCATGAGCACGCCCTCGCGCGTCGACTGGTTCACGATGGTCGCGACCTCGTCGAGCGTGAACGTGCTGGCCGCCTCGTCCTTCGGCTCCACCCGGAACAGGCGCAGGACGCTGTTCGCCGTCGCGTTGAGCGCCACGATGATCGGGCGCACGGCGCGGCCGATCGCCACCAGGGGCGGCGCGAGCAGCAGGGCGGCCCGGTCGGGCATCGAGAAGGAGATGTTCTTCGGCACCATCTCGCCGAAGACCACGTGCAAGAAGGACACGAGCACCAGCGTCACGATGAACGCGACCGTGCCGATGACCTCCTCCGACCATCCCGTCGCGTGGAGGGGGACCTCCAGCAGGTGGTGGATGGCCGGCTCGGAGACGTTCAGGATGAGCAGCGAACAGACGGTGATGCCGAGCTGCGTGGTCGCCAGCATCAGCGTGGCGTGCTCCATCGCGTAGAGCGCGGTCTTGGCACTGCGCTTGCCGCGCTCGGCGAGCGGCTCGATCTGCGAGCGGCGCGCGGAGATGACGGCGAACTCGGCGCCGACGAAGAAGGCGTTGACCAGCAGCAGGACGACCAGCCAGACGATCCCGATCCAGTCACTCATGGCGCACCCCCTCCGCCGTCGGGTCCGTCACCGGGTCGGGCGTGTACCGGATGCGGTCGACGCGCCGCCCCTCCAGGCGCTCGACGCGCAGCGTGCCGCCCTCGATCGGGACCTCGTCGCCCACCTTCGGCAGGCGGCCGAGCTCGTTCATGACGAAGCCGGCGACGGTCTCGTACGGGCCCTCCTCTGGCACGGTGACCCCGGCGCGCTCCTCGAGCTCGTCGGGGCGCAGGATGCCGGGGAAGGTGATGGAGTCGCGGCCGCGCACGACTCCGGCGCGGGTGCGGTCGTGCTCGTCGGCGACCTCGCCGACGATCTCCTCGACGAGGTCCTCGAGGGTCGCGATGCCGGAGGTCCCGCCGTACTCGTCGACGACGACGGCCATCTGGTAGCCGCGGCCGCGCAGCTCGCCGAGCAGCGTCTCCAGGTTCATCGTCTCGGGCACGCGCAGCGCGTCGGTCTGCAGCGCCGAGACGGGCACCTTGGCGCGGCGCTCGCGCGGCACGGCGACCGCCTGCTTGACGTGGACGAACCCGACGACGTCGTCCACGTCCTCGTCGACGACGGGGAAGCGGGAGAAGCCGGAGCTCCGGGCGAGGCCGATCACGGCCTGCGCCGGATCGGTGCGGCGGACGGTCTCGATGCGGGGGCGCGGGGTCATCACATCGGAGGCGTTGCGGGTGGAGAAGGCGAGGGTGCGGCTCAGCAGCGTGGCCGTATCGGCCTCCAGCACTCCCGCACTCGCGGAGCGCCGGACGAGCGACGAGAGCTCCTCGGCGGTGCGGGCGCCCGAGAGCTCCTCCTTCGGCTCGATGCCGAGCAGGCGCAGGAACCCGTTGGCGGTGCCGTTCAGCAGCGCGATGAACGGCCGGAACACCGTGGTGAACACGGTCTGGAACGGGATGACGAGCTTCGCCGTCGCGATCGGCAGGGCGAGCGCGAAGTTCTTCGGGACCAGTTCGCCGAGGATCATCGACAGGAGGGTCGCGACCAGGATGGCCACGATCGTCGCGATCGGCGTCACCGCCGCATCCGGCAGGCCGATCGCGAGCAGCGGACCGCGCAGGAGCGAGCTGATCGCGGGCTCCATCGTGTAACCGGTGAGCAGCGTGGTGAGCGTGATGCCGAGCTGCGCGCTGGAGAGATGGGTCGAGGTGATCTTCAGCGCCGCGATGGTCATCGACAGGCGGGACTCGCCACGGGCGCGCCGGGCCTCGAGGTCGCCGCGGTCGAGGTTCACGAGCGCGAACTCGCTCGCGACGAAGAGGCCGGTGCCGATCGTCAACAGCAATCCGACGCCGAGGAGGAGCCACTCAGAGAGCACGGTGGTCACCCCGCTCGCGCCGGCACGGCGGACTCGGGAGCTGGAATGGGCTACAAGAAGGAGGGTCGTCCATTTCCCGGCCAGTATAGCGGCGCGGTCTGCGAGGCATCGCAGCGGATCCGGGGTGGATTCCCAGCGTCTCCATCGAACGGCCATAGTCGCCGCGCAGGGCCGCCTCCGACAGTGACCTCAGCACCCACCCGAGAGGATCCGTCATGAGCACCGCCGACCCGAACGCCGCCGTCCCGAACCCGGGATGGCCGCAGCAGCCCGTCCCTCCGCAGCAGTCCGTCCCGCCGCAGCAGCCCGCTCCGCACTACGCGCCCCCGCAGCCGGCGCCGAACCAGACGTGGCAGCAGCCGGTCGCCGCGAAGCCCGCCGCGAACGGCAGCATCCTGCGCCGCTGGCCGGTCTGGGCCCAGAACACCGCCATCATCGTCGGCGCCGTGGCCGTGCTCGCGATCGTGTTCTTCGCCGGCTTCTTCACCGGGCACGCGACCGACGGTCCGCAACGTGGAGGCTTCGGCACGAACCAGAACTTCGATCCGCGCCAGTTCGGCGGCGGCACCGGCGGCACCGGCGGCGGCTCGACCCAGCAGGGCGGCGGCGCCACCGGCGGCACGACCCAGGGCGACGGCTCCTAGGCCCTGGCCGCGAGCATCGTCTCCATCAGCGCGATCTCGGCGTTCTGGCTCGAGACCACCCCGGAGGCGAACGTGCGCACGGTGCGGTCCTCGCTGCGCGCGAGGACCGCATCCGCCATCTCGACCGCGCCGCGGTGGTGGGCGATCATCAGCGTGAGGAACACACGTTCGGCCTCCACCCCCGACACGGCGCGCAGCTGCGCGATCTGTGCGGGCGTCGCCAGCCCCGGCATCGGCTCCCCCGGTGCATGGGCGCCACCATCGTGGTCGTGGGCCCCCGCTGTGCCTCCGACGGTGGCCGGGCGCGTCATCCACGTCATCGAGGGCTCAGCGGCCGCCTGCGGCAGCCCCCAACCGGTCAGCCAGCCGTACAGCTGACCGGCCTGCTGGCTCTGCGTCGTGGCGATGTCGTAGGCGAGGAGGCGCGTCTCCGCGTCGTCGGTGCGGTCGCGCACGATCATCGCGAGCTCGACGCCCTGCTGATGGTGCTCCTGCATGTCGCGGGCGAAGCCGGCCTCGGCGCTCGTCGTCCCCGGCGTCTGCGGGGCGCCCACGCTCAGCCGGCCCGCCGAGAAGGCGAGCACCCCGGTGACCGCGACGATCACCAGGCCGGCGAGCACGAGCGGCCACGCCCGTCCCGGCGCGCGACCCATCGGCTAGGAGACCTTGCCGGGGGCGTCGAACGCGCCCGTGCAGGAGGCGCCCGGCTCGGGCACCGACGAGCTCTGCCAGTACGCCTCGAAGAACTTCGCGATGCGGGGGTCGTCGGCCTTCTGCACCTGCAGCTGCACGTTCCAGCCGCTCAGCACGATCGGGGCCGGGAGGTCGTCGTACGGCGACAGGACCGCGTACGTGCGCGGGATCTTCGTCTTCAGCAGGTCGAGCTGGCTCGCGGGGAGATCCGGCGAGTACGTGACCCAGATCGCTCCGTGCTCCAGCGAGTGGACGGCGTTCTCGTTCGGCACCGGCTGGTCGTACACGCCGCAATTGAGCCACATGGGGTTGTGCTCGCCGCCGGCGGGCGGCGTCTGCTTGTAGTCCACGGCGCCCGTCACATGCCCGGCCGTGTTGTCGAACGTCTGCACGCCCTCGATGGAGACGTTCTTCCCGCCGGCCTCGTACGTCGCGGCCTTCGGAGCGGTCACGATGATCGTCGCCACCAGCGCCACCACCGCGACCACGCCGGCGATGGCCGACCCGATCCCGATCCAGCGGTTGCGCGTGCGGCGCGCCTGCTCCTTCTTGAACTGCTCGAGCTTCGCCGCTCGGGCCTCGGCCTGACGCTGCTTGCGATTCGGGGCGGACGGGGATGGGGTCACGACGGGCCTCATTTCGACGTGGAGCGTGCGCTCCGACGGGGTGGGGTCGTCGGGGACAACCCGTTCGCGAGAGTCTCGCATTTCCGCCGGGCCGGCGCTCACAGATCCTTCTCAGCCCTGAAGGGCCTCCGCGCTACCAGCTGACCGGCAGCGCCTTGCCCTCCTCGTAGCCCGCGGCCGACTGGATGCCGACGAGCGCGCGCTCGTGGAACTCGGCGACGCTGCGCGCCCCGGCGTAGGTGAAGGAGCTGCGGACGCCGGTGGTGATCATGTCGAGCAGGTCCTCGACCGACGGGCGCAGCGGGTCGAGGTAGATGCGCGAACTGGAGATGCCCTCGGCGAAGAGCGTCTTGCGCGCGAGGTCGTAGGCGTCGAGGCGCTCGAACCGGCCGTTGACCGCCTTCGTGCTCGCCATGCCCCAGCTCTCCTTGTAGAGAGCGCCGCGCTCGTCGCGGTCGAGCGTGCCCGGCGCCTCGATCGTTCCGGCGAACCAGGAGCCGATCATCACGGAGGCGCCGCCGGCCGCGAGAGCGAGGGCGACGTCGCGCGGGTAGCGCACCCCGCCGTCGGCCCACACGTGGGCGCCGAGCTCGCGGGCCGTCTCGCTGGTCTCGAGCACCGCCGAGAACTGCGGACGGCCGACCGCGGTCATCATGCGGGTGGTGCACATCGCGCCGGGGCCGACGCCGACCTTCAGGATGTCCGCGCCGGCGGCGACGAGGTCGCGCACGGCCTGCTCGGTGACGACGTTGCCGGCGACGATCGGCAGACCGAGACCGAGTTCCTTCACGGTGCGCAGCGCGCGGCGCATGCCGTCCTGGTCGCCGTGGGCCGTGTCGATCACGAGCACGTCGACGCCCGCCGCGGCGAGCGCCTTGGCCTTGCCCGCCACGTCGCCGTTGATGCCGATGGCGGCGGCGACGCGCAGACGGCCGGAGGCGTCGACCGCCGGGGTGTAGATGGTGGAGCGCAGCGCGCTCTTCTTGCTCAGCGTGCCGACGAGGCGGCCGTGGTCGAGCACCGGCGCGAACTCCAGCCCGGCCGCGTCCATCACCTCGAACGCGGCGCGGCCGTCGGTGAGGTCCTCCGCGTCGAGGGAGGTCAGCGTGCCGTGGAGCAGGTCGCCGATGCGGGCATCGGGCAGGGCGGAGCCGAGCTGCACCGCGGCGAGGCAGCCGAGGAACGCGCCCGACTGGTCGTGCACGACGATCCCGTGGCCGTCGACGGCCGGGATGCGGCGGAGCACGTCGGCGACGGTCTCCTCCGGGGTGGCGGGGTACGGGGTGTCGAAGGCGACGGGCTGGGCCTTCACCCAGCGGATCGCCTCGTCGAGGTCCTGGAGGTGCATGTCCTGCGGGAGCACGCCCAGGCCGCCGCGCCGGGCGAGGGTCGCGGCGAGGCGCTTGCCCGTCACCGAGTTCATGTTCGCGGACACGATGGGGATCGTCGCCCCCGTGCCGTCCCCCGGAGCGAGGGAGACGTCCAGCCGACTCGTCACGTCCGAGCGGGACGGGACGAGGAAGACGTCCGAGTAGGTGAGGTCGTGGCGCGGCGTCGTTCCATAGAACTGCATGGGAATAACGGTATCGCCCCCGACTGGGCGCCTGCACGGATGCGCCGATGGGATTAGGCTTGATGTTCGGATGGAAGCGGGCGGCCACAAGCCGCCCGATCGGACGAAATCAATGGAGAGAGTGGGCGAGCGGCTGTGTCGAGCCAATTGACCGGAGTGGGAACCGACGACGGATCGTCGGGCGAGTTCGGGGCCAACGAATGGCTCGTGGACGAGCTGTACGAGCAGTTCGTCAAGGACAGGAACTCGGTCGACAAGTCCTGGTGGCCGACCCTCGAGAGCTACCGCCCCACGGTCAAGGACGGCGACGCGGACGCCTCCCTCCCCTCGCCCGACGAGACCCCCGCATCCACCCCGGCCGAGCCGGTCGTCCCGACGCCCAGCGAGCCGACGGCCCCGTCGCCGGCCGAGCCGACGGTCCCCGCCCCCACGGAGCCGCCGAGCACCCCGTCGGACGCCCACCCCGTCACCACCCCGATCCCCGTGATCGGCAGCCAGCCCGTCGCGCGCACCACCTCGGTGGCGCCGAAGCCCGCGCCGGTCCCGGCCGACGCCCCCGTCACCTCCCCCAACACCGTCGTCGGCGACGGCGAGGAGGCGGAGGACAAGGTCACCCCGCTGCGCGGCATGGCCAAGTCGCTCGCGACCAACATGGACGCCTCGCTCACGGTCCCCACCGCGACCAGCGTGCGCACCATCCCGGCGAAGCTGATGATCGACAACCGCATCGTCATCAACAACCACCTCAAGCGCGCCCGCGGCGGCAAGGTCTCCTTCACCCACCTCATCGGTTGGGCGCTGATCAAGGCGCTCAAGGAGTTCCCGAGCCAGAACGTCTTCTACGACGAGGTCGACGGCAAGCCGTCGGTCGTCGCTCCGGCCCACATCAACCTCGGCATCGCGATCGACATCCCGAAGCCGGACGGCACCCGTGCCCTCCTCGTCCCGAGCATCAAGCGCGCCGACACGATGCGCTTCGGCGACTATCTCGCCGCCTACGAGGAGCTCGTGCAGAAGGCGCGCGCCAACAAGCTGACCGCCGGCGACTTCGCGGGCACCACGATCTCGCTCACCAACCCGGGCGGCATCGGCACCGTGCACTCGGTCCCCCGTCTGATGAAGGGGCAGGGCGCGATCATCGGCGCCGGCGCACTCGAGTACCCGGCGGAGTTCCAGGGCTCGAGCGAGAAGACCCTCGCCGGCCTCGCGATCGGCAAGACGATCACGCTGACCAGCACCTACGACCACCGCGTCATCCAGGGCGCCGGCTCGGGCGAGTTCCTCAAGATCGTGCACGAGCTGCTGATCGGCAAGCGCACCTTCTACGAGGACATCTTCGCCGAGCTGCGCATCCCGTACGCCCCCATCCGCTGGAACCCGGACATCAGCGTCGACCTGGCCAGCGCCGTCGACAAGACCGCCCGCGTCCAGGAGCTCATCAACTCGTTCCGCGTGCGCGGCCACCTGATGGCCGACATCGACCCGCTCGAGTACAAGCAGCGCTCGCACCCCGACCTCGAGATCGAGACCCACGGCCTCACCTTCTGGGACCTCGACCGCGAGTTCGTGACCGGCCAGTTCGGCGACAAGCGCACCATGAAGCTGCGCGACATCCTCGGCGTGCTGCGCGACTCGTACTGCCGCACGGTCGGCATCGAGTACATGCACATCCAGGACCCGGCCCAGCGCAAGTGGTTCCAGGACAAGCTGGAGCGCGCGTACGAGAAGCCGACCCACGACGAGCAGCTGCGCATCCTCGGCAAGCTCAACGAGGCGGAGGCGTTCGAGACCTTCCTGCAGACCAAGTACGTCGGCCAGAAGCGGTTCAGCCTCGAGGGCGGCGAGTCCACCATCGCCCTGCTCGACACCATCCTCCAGGGCGCGGCCGAGGCCGAGCTCGACGAGGCCGCGATCGGCATGGCCCACCGCGGCCGCCTCAACGTCCTCACCAACATCGCGGGAAAGACCTACGGTCAGATCTTCCGCGAGTTCGAGGGCACGCAGGACCCGCGCACGGTCCAGGGCTCGGGCGACGTCAAGTACCACCTCGGCACCGAGGGCACCTTCAAGGGCGCCGGCGGCGAGGAGATCCCCGTCTACCTCGCGGCCAACCCGTCCCACCTGGAGGCCGTCGACGGCGTGCTCGAGGGCATCGTCCGCGCCAAGCAGGACCGTCGCCCCGCCGGCACGTTCCTCACCCTCCCGATCCTCATCCACGGCGACGCCGCGATGGCCGGCCAGGGCATCGTCGTCGAGCAGATGCAGATGTCGCAGCTGCGGGCCTACCGCACCGGCGGCACGATCCACGTCAACATCAACAACCAGGTCGGCTTTACGACGCCTCCCGGCGAGGGCCGCACCTCGGTCTACTCGACCGACGTCGCGAAGACCATCCAGGCGCCGATCTTCCACGTGAACGGCGACGACCCGGAGGCCGTCGTGCGCGTCGCGCAGGTCGCGTTCGAGTACCGCCAGGAGTTCAAGCGCGACGTCGTCATCGACCTCATCTGCTACCGCCGCCGCGGTCACAACGAGGGCGACGACCCCTCGATGACGCAGCCGCTCATGTACAACCTCATCGAGGCGAAGCGCTCCGTGCGCCGCCTGTACACCGAGGCCCTCGTCGGCCGCGGCGACATCACCGAGGAGGAGTACGAGCAGGCGCACCGCGACTTCCAGGAGCGCCTGGAGCGCGCCTTCATGGAGACGCACGCGGCGCAGACCAACTCGACCCCGATCGTAACCGCTGACGGCGTCGCGGCCGGGCTCGAGCAGCCCGCCGCGCAGCAGGCCGACGACAACGTGGGAGAACCGGAGACCACGGCCGTCTCGGAGCAGGTCATCCAGCTCATCGGCGACGCGTTCAACAACCCGCCCGCGGGCTTCACCGTGCACCCCAAGCTCCAGCAGCTGCTCAACAAGCGCAGCGACATGAGCCGCAACGGCGGCGTGGACTGGGGCTTCGGCGAGCTGCTCGCTCTGGGCTCGGTCCTCATCGAGGGCACCCCGGTGCGTCTCGCCGGTCAGGACGCCCGCCGTGGCACGTTCGTGCAGCGTCACGCCGTGCTCCACGACCGGGTCAACGGCCAGGAGTGGCTGCCGCTCGCCAACCTCAGCGACAACCAGGCACGCCTCTGGATCTACGACTCGCTCCTGAGCGAATACGCGGCGATGGGCTTCGAGTACGGCTACTCGGTCGAGCGTCCCGACGCGCTCGTGCTCTGGGAGGCCCAGTTCGGCGACTTCGCCAACGGCGCCCAGATCGTCATCGACGAGTTCATCTCCTCGGCCGAGCAGAAGTGGGGCCAGCGCTCGTCGCTCGTCCTGCTCCTCCCCCACGGCTACGAGGGCCAGGGACCGGACCACTCCAGCGCCCGCATCGAGCGCTACCTGCAGATGTGCGCCGAGAACAACATGACCGTGGCGCGCCCGTCGACGCCCGCGTCGTACTTCCACCTGCTGCGCCGTCAGGCGTACGCCCGCCCGCGCCGCCCGCTCGTCGTCTTCACGCCGAAGGCGATGCTGCGACTGCGCGGCGCGACCAGCGACGTGGCCGACTTCACGTCGGGCAAGTTCGAGCCGGTCATCGACGATGCCCGCATCACGGACAAGACCGCCGTCAAGCGCGTCCTGCTCCTGGCGGGCAAGCTCTACTACGACCTGCTCAACGAGCTGGACAAGAACCCGAACCCCGAGATCGCGCTCGTCCGCGTGGAGCAGTACTACCCGCTCCCCGGCGCCGAGCTCAAGGCGGTCGTCGACTCCTACCCCAACGCCGAGCTGGTGTGGGTGCAGGACGAGCCCGAGAACCAGGGCGCCTGGCCGTACATGATCCTGGAGACCTCCAAGCTGGGCCCGCGCCCGCTCGGCGTCGTCTCCCGTCCGCCGTCGGCCTCCCCGGCCGCCGGTTCGGCGAAGCGTCACGCACAGGAGCAGTCGGTCCTGATCCAGCGGGCGCTCACGCTCTAGCCGCGCCGTACGCGTTGCGTCGAAGGGCTGCCGGACCTCGGTCCGGCAGCCCTTCTCGCTGTCTCTCGGCCCTTACGCGAGCCACCGGACCCGGCGTACGTTGAGGGCATGACCGTCCTGACGAATCACCGCCTCGGCGAGCCCTGCTGGGTCGATCTCGCCTCGTCCGATGCCCCGCGAGCCCGCGACTTCTACACGGCCCTGTTCGGCTGGACCGCCGACGAGGCGGGCGCCGAGTACGGCGGTTACACCACGTTCCGCAAGGACGGCCGCACCGTGGCCGGGCTCGGCCCCGCGATGCCGGGAGCGCAGGCGGACGCGTGGCTCACCCACCTGCTCGTGGAGGACGCGGACGAGGCGGAGAAGGCCGCCGGCGACAACGGCGCGCAGTCGCTCGCGCCGGCGATGGACGTCGGCGATCAGGGGCGCCTCGCCATCGTCGCCGACCCCGGGGGTGCCGTCGTCGGGCTGTGGGAGCCGCGGGAACACCGCGGCTTCGAACTGGTCGCCGAGGTCGGCGGGATCGCGTGGCACGAGCTCTACGCGCGCGCCTACCCGGCGCAGATCGACTTCTACACGAAGGTGTTCGGCTGGCAGACGCAGGTCCTCGGTGACACCGCGGACTTCCGGTACGCCACGTTCGGCGACCCGGACGCGCCGAGCGGCGGCATCTACGACGCCGACGGCATGCTCCCTCCCGGCGTCCCGTCGCACTGGGTGGTGTACTTCGGGGTCGCGGACGCCGAGGCCGCATCGCAGCGCGTCGTCGAGCTCGGCGGAACGATCGTGCGCGACCCGTGGGACAGCGAGTTCGGGAGGTTCGCGCAGGCGACGGATCCCCTCGGCAGCCTCTTCTTCCTGCACCAGGTGGGCACCGGCAGCTGAGGCGAGCCGCGCTCTCCCGCGATCGTCAGGGACGCGTGCGGAGGCCGTCGACGAGAAGGTCGAGCAGACGCGCGATCTGCGCCTCGTCGGCGACGTCGCGCGTCGCCAGGAAGAGCCCGACGAGGGCGGTCGTGACGTCGTCGGTCGCGAGGTCGCCGCGCAGGACGCCGGTCTCCGCCCCGGCGTGGAGGAAGGCCCCGATGGCGCCGTTCACGCGCTCGCGGGTGTGCGCCGTGTTCGCCGCGTCGGCGAGCGCCCCGGCACGCAGCGACTCCGCCATCCCGCGCTTCGTCATCACGAAGGCGGCGTACCGGTCCAGCCAGGTCCGAAGAGCCACATCGGCCGGCCGTGCGTCATGCAGGTCGTCCGCCACCGCGATGACTGCGTCGAGCTCACTGGCGTAGACAGCCGCGACGAGGTCCTCACGGGTCGGGAAGTTTCGGTAAAGCGTGCCGATCCCTACGCCGGCATCCCGGGCGATGGCCTCGAGGGACACCTGCTCGCCACCCGCCGCGAACGCGGCGCGTGCGGCGTCGACGAGGAGCGCGCGGTTGCGCGCGGCATCGGCGCGGGGTGCGCGCGAACGGGTCGTCGCGGTCTCTGGGGATGACAAAACGGAGGCCCCTCCGTATAGTGGACGAGTAAGCGGAGGTCCCTCCGCTCTTTGACGAGTATAGAGAAGAGCCACTCCATGAGCGACACCTCCCTCCGCCCCGGCGGCACCTACGACTTCGCCGGGCACCCGGTCGCGCGCATCGGCTACGGCGCGATGGCACTGGAGCGGTTCGCCACCGATGCGGCATCTGGCGAGCGTCTGCTCCGCCGCGCCGTCGAGCTCGGCATCGATCACATCGACACGGCCGACTTCTACGGCGACAGCGTGGCCAACGACCTCATCCGGCGCGCCATCCGGCCCGAGGACGACGTGCTCGTCGTCACCAAGGTGGGCGCCCTCAAGAACCCCGGCGGCCCCATCCCGCTGCGGCCGGGCCAGAAGCCGGAGGAGCTGCGGCACGCGGTGGAGGACAACCTCCGCTCACTCGGGCGCGACCGCCTCGACGTGGTCAACCTCCGCCGTCTCGACGTCGGCCCCGGCATCGAGGCGGAGGGCGACCAGCTCGTCGACCTCGACGATCAGCTTGCGGAGCTCGTCGCACTGCGGGATTCCGGCGTCATCGGCGCCATCGGTCTGAGCGCTGTCGACATCGACACGCTGCGCCGCGCGCTGCCGGCGGGCATCGTGTGCGTGCAGAACGCGTACGGCGTCGTCGCGCGCCGCTTCGAGCCCCTGCTCGAACTCTGCGTCGCCGAGGGCATCGCCTGGGCGCCGTTCTTCCCGCTCGGCTCCGGCTTCCCCGGCATCCCGAAGGCGACGGAGCAGCCCGAGGTCATCGCCGCGGCCGAGCGGATCGGGGCGACGCCGGCGCAGGTCGGGCTGGCGTGGCTCCTCGGTCACGCGCCGAACGCGCTCGTGATCCCCGGGACATCGAGCGTCGAGCACCTGGCCGAGAACGTCGCCGTCGGCCGCATCACGCTGGACGCGTCGACGACGGCCGAGCTGGACGGGATGTGGGACGCGCGATTCGCCGCAGCGGGCGAGCCCGCCCCGCAGTGGACCGACTGACCGACGAAGCGGTCAGTGGGCGGTCGCCTGGAACGACCGGATGCGCAGCAGCACCTCGGTACGCAGCGTCTCGGGAGCCGTCTCCTTGCACGCCCGCTGCACCACCTCGGTCAGCACCACGTTGAGGTGCGCCTCGTTCGTGCACCCGTCGCAGTTCGCGAGGTGCTCACGAATGTCGGCCGCATCCTCGCGGCAGAGCTCGTTGCGCAGGTATTCTTCGAGGTCCTTCTTGGCCTTGTCGCAGCCGCAGTCCGTCATTTCGTGCTCCTGGTGGTCTGCACGGCGGCGGGCTGGACAGCAGAGAGCCCGCGCTCGTGCGCGTAGTCGGTGAGGAGTTCCCGCAGCATCTTGCGACCGCGGTGCAGCCGGCTCATCACCGTGCCGATAGGGGTCTTCATGATGTCGGCGATCTCCTGGTAGGAGAATCCCTCCACATCGGCGAGGTAGACGGCCAGCCGGAAGTCCTCCGGGATGGCCTGCAGCGCGTCCTTGACGGCACTGTCGGGCAGGTGGTCGATCGCCTCGGCCTCGGCGGATCGGCTGGACGACGCGGAGATGGACTCCGCCCCTCCGAGCTGCCAGTCCTCGAGTTCGTCGATCGTCCCCTGATACGGCTCGCGCTGCTTCTTGCGGTACGTGTTGATGAACGTGTTGGTGAGGATGCGGTACAGCCACGCCTTGAGGTTCGTGCCCTGCTGGAACTGCGCGAACGCGGCGTACGCCTTGACGTACGTCTCCTGGACCAGGTCCTGTGCGTCTGCCGGGTTCCTGGTCATGCGGAGGGCCGCTGCGTACAGCTGGTCCATGAACGGCAGGGCCTGCTCCTCGAAGAGGCGACCGCTGTCCTCGGTTTCGGTGCTCATCAGGGGCAAGTCTAGTTGTGCCGCCGCCGAAGCGTCCCGACGGATGCGCACCGCGCCGCCGGAGCGGGTCCCGAGGCCTGCGCGACGGGTCGTCGCCACGCGTGGAGCGTCGAGAACGGCGGTCCTGGATGCCACGGGATGTCCTTCCTTCAGACGGGAACACGGATACCCTTGACAACAATGCTGATCTCGAAATATTCCGCTCCTGACTTCGATCCGTACGGCGACGCCCGCACGGAGGAGCCGAACACGCTCTGGCCCGCTCCCGTCGCCTCCGGCCCGGTCTCGGCGTCCGTGTCCCTACCGGGATCGAAGTCGCTGACCGCCCGCGAACTCGTCCTCGCCGCCCTGGCCGACGGACCGTCGCTGCTCCGTGCACCGCTGCATTCGCGCGACAGCGCCAACATGATCGAGGCGCTGCGGTCCCTCGGGGTGCGCATCGAGGAGAAGGGCGGCGACAGCGAGTTCGGCGCCGACCTGCTCGTGACCCCCGCCGAGGAGCTGCTGGGCAGCACCACCATCGAATGCGGCCAGGCCGGCACCGTGATGCGGTTCGTGCCGCCGGTCGCCGGGCTCGCCCTCGGCCCGACCTCGTTCGACGCGGACGACTCGGCCCGCGGACGCCCGATGGGCGCCATCGTCGCGGCCCTGCGCGCGCTCGGCGTCGACGTGAACGACGACGGCCGCGGCTCCCTTCCCTTCACGGTGCACGGAACCGGATCCGTCGCCGGCGGCGCGATCAGCGTCGACGCCTCCAGCTCCAGCCAGTTCGTCAGCGCCCTGCTCCTCTCGGCCAGCCGCTTCGACGAGGGGCTCGATCTGACGCACTCCGGCGAGCGCCTCCCGAGCCTCCCGCACATCGAGATGACCATCGCGGCGCTGGCCGCGCGCGGCGTCGAGGTGGAGTCCCCCGAGGTCGGCCGCTGGGTCGTGCGTCCGGGCGCCATCGCGGCGCTCGACGTCGACATCGAGCCCGACTTGTCGAACGCCGCGCCGTTCCTGGCGGCGGCGGTCGTGACCGGCGGCTCGGTCACGATCGCGGGCTGGCCCGACGAGACCACGCAGGTGGGCGCCGATCTGGCCGACCTGCTCCCGCTGTTCGGTGCGACCGTGACGCGGGAGGGCGACCGCCTGACGGTCACCGGGCCCGAGCGTGTCCGCGCCGTCGATCTCGACCTCACCACCGGCGGCGAGCTCGCGCCGGCCCTGGTCGCGATCGCGGCGCTGGCCGACGGTCCGAGCGAGATCACCGGCATCGGCCACATCCGCCATCACGAGACCGATCGGCTCGCCGCGCTGGCCGCCGAGATCAACGGCCTCGGCGGCGCGGTCACCGAGCTCGAGGACGGCCTCCGCATCGAGCCGCGTCCGCTCCGCGGCGGGGTGTGGCGCAGCTACGAGGACCACCGGATGGCGACCGCCGGCGCGATCGTCGGCCTCGTCGTCCCGGGCGTCGAGATCGAGAACGTCGCGACGACGGCGAAGACGCTGCCGCAGTTCACCCAGCTGTGGACCAGGATGCTCGCGGAAGGCACGACGCCGCAGTGACCGAGAACACGGGCGCCTGGTGGGCGGATGACGACGATGACGACGAGTACGACGTCTACGACGAGTCGAACATCCGGTCGCGGCCGAACCCGAAGGGCAACCGGCCGCGCACCAAGACCCGCCCGGAGCATGCCGACGCCCGCATCGCGCGGGTGCTCGGCGTCGACCGCGGCCGTTACACGGTCCTGCTCGACGAGGACTCCGGCGACGAGCACCAGCTGACCGCCGCGCGCGCGAGCGAGCTGCGCCGCCAGCCGATCGTCACCGGCGATCGCGTCGCCGTCGTCGGCGACACCACCGGCGAGGAGGGGACGCTCGCACGGATCGTCCGCATCGAGGAGCGCACCACCCTGCTGCGCCGCAGCGCGGACGACACCGACGAGGTCGAGCGCATCGTCGTCGCGAACGCGGACCAGATGCTGATCGTCGTCGCCGCCGCGAACCCGGAGCCCCGCACCCGCCTGGTCGACCGCTACCTGGTCGCCGCCTACGATGCCGGGATCGCGCCGATGCTCTGCGTCACGAAGATCGACCTGGCCGACCCCGGACCCTTCCTCGAGAACTTCGCCGGGCTCGACCTGCCGGTCTTCACCAGTCGTGAGGACCGCATCCCGGTCGACGAGATCAAGGCCGCCCTCGTCGGTCACGACACGGTCGTCGTCGGGCACTCGGGCGTCGGCAAGTCCACGCTCGTCAATGAGATCGTCCCCGGAGCCCGCCGGGCCACCGGGCACGTCAACGTCGTGACGGGACGCGGGCGGCACACGTCGTCGTCGACGGTGTCCCTCCGCGTCGAGAACGGCGAAGGGCATGGCTGGGTGATCGACACCCCCGGGGTGCGCTCGTTCGGCCTCGGTCACGTGAACACGGACAGCATCCTGAAGTCGTTCACCGATCTCGCGCTGCTCGCGGAGGACTGCCCCCGCGGATGCACGCACCTGCCCGACGCTCCGGACTGCGCCATCATGGAGGCCGTCGAGTCCGGCGCCCTGGGAGAGGCCGGCAAGGCGCGGCTCGACTCGCTGCAGCGCCTCCTCACGACCTTCGCCCGCTGACCCTCCTCGCGGCGCGCGCGACCCGTGCGCCAGAATGGAGGCATGACTGACGTGCGACTCGAAGCCGGCGACACGGCCCCCGCGTTCACCCTCACCGACCAGGACGGCTCGCCCGTCTCGCTCGGCGACTACGCCGGGGAGAACGTGATCGTGTACTTCTACCCGGCCGCGATGACGCCGGGCTGCACCAAGGAGGCCTGCGACTTCCGCGACAACCTCAACTCGCTGAAGTCCAGCGGCTACCGGGTGATCGGCATCTCGAAGGACGCCCCGGCGCAGAACAAGAAGTTCCAGGAGCAGGAGGGGCTCAACTTCCCGCTGCTGTCCGACGAGGACCTCGCGGTGCACAACGCATACGGCGCCTACGGCGAGAAGAAGCTCTACGGCAAGGTGGTGCAGGGCGTCATCCGCTCGACCTTCGTGGTCGACCCGGACGGCTCGGTGCGACTGCCGCTCTACAACGTCAAGGCCACGGGCCACGTCGCCTCGCTCCGTAAGAAGCTCGGCCTCGACTGACCCGGGCCCGGTGCCCGCTGCCGCGCCCGGCTAGGCCGGGAGGCGCGGCACCGACGCGAGCAGCCGCTGCGTGTAGGGGTCGGCCGGGGAGCGCAGCACGTCCCGGGTCGGCCCCTGCTCCACGATCCGGCCGCCCTGCAGCACGACCGTCTCGGCGCAGAGGGACGCGACGACGCTGAGGTCGTGCGAGACCATCACGACGGTCATCCCCTCGTCCGCCGCCAGTCGGCCCAGCAGCCCCACGATCTGGATGCGCGTCGTCACGTCGAGCGCGCTCACGGGCTCGTCCGCGAGCAGCACCCGCGGGCGGGAGACGATGGCGCGGGCGATCGCGATGCGCTGACGCTGGCCGCCGGAGAACTCGTGGGGGTAGCGGCCGGCGGCGTCCGCGGGGAGCGCGACGGCCTCGAGCGCGGCCGCGACCCGGTCGCGGGCATCGGCTCCGGAGGCGAGCCGGAGGGAGGCGAGCGGCTCGCCCACGATCCGCCCGACGCTCTGGCGCGGGTCGAGGGACGAGTACGGGTCCTGGAAGACCGTCTGCACGCTGCGCCGGAACTCGCGCATCAGCGATCGGTCGCGCCGGTCGAGCGGTGCGCCGTCGAACAGCACCTCGCCGGTCGTGGGCCCGGAGAGACCCAGCAGCAGCGAGAGGATGGTGGTCTTGCCCGCGCCGGACTCGCCGACCAGCCCGACGCTGCGGCCGGACTCCACTGTCAGGGACACCCCCTCGAGGGCGGCACCGGTCGCGCGCCGGTAGCGGAAACCGGCGTCACGGAGCTCCAGGATGGCGGTCACGGCACCTCCAGTGCGGCATCGAGCTCTCGGGCGCTGCGCACGAGTTCGACCGTGTACGGGTCCGTGGGGGCGTCGAGGAGCCGCTGGAGGGCGCCCTCCTCGACCACGCGTCCGCCGCGGAGCACGAGCGCGCGGTCGGTCATGCGCGACACCACGGCGAGGTCGTGGCTGACGAACAGCAGCGACATCCCCCGGTCGGCGATGAGCGTGTCGAGCAGGGAGAGCACCTCGGCCTGCACGGTCACATCCAGGGCGGTCGTCGGCTCGTCGGCGATCAGCAGCTGCGGACGGCAGGCGAGCGCGGCGGCGATGGCGACGCGCTGGCGCTGGCCGCCCGAGATCTCGTGCGGGTACGCCCGCGCGATCCGCTCCGGGTCCGGCAGGCGGACCTCGTCGAGCGCCTCCCGGACGGCGGTGCGCAGCGCGGCCCCGCGCAGCCCGAGATGGCGCTTCAGCGGTTCAGCGACCTGCTGGCCGAGCCGCATGAGCGGGTCGAGCGCGGTCAACGGCTCCTGGAACACGAACGACACGGTCCGGCCGCGCAGCGGGACGAGGTCGCGCTCCTTCGCCCCGACGACCTGCACGCCGTCGAGCTCGACGCTGCCGGTCGCGGTCAGCCCGTCGGGGAGCAGTCCCGCGACGGCGAAGGAGGTCAGGGACTTGCCCGAGCCGGACTCGCCGATCAGGCTCACCCGCTCCCCCGCGCCGATCGAGAACGAGACGTCGCGGACGAGCGGAGACCCGTCGCGCGCCGAGACGGAGAGGTTGCGCACGTCGAGGATCATCGCGATCGCCTCCTGGTCGGGTCGGCGACGTCGCGGAGGCCGTCGGCCACGAGGTTCACGCCGATCACGAGGATCACGAGGGCGATGCCGGGCGCGATGGCTCCGACCGGGGCGACCGCCACGGTCCCCTGCGCCTCCTGCAGGAGGCGACCCCACGACGCATTCGGCGGCGGTGCGCCGAGTCCGAGGTACGACAGGCTCGCCTCGGCGAGCACGGCGATGCCGAACTGGAGCGCCAGGTTGACCAGCAGGGTCGGCCAGATATTGGGCAGGATGTGGCGCGCGACGACGCCCGGCCACGTGGTCCCCGACGTGCGAGCGGCCGTGACGTACTGCTGGGAGAGCACGCGTTTCGACAGCACCCGCGTCAGCCGCGCGATGACGGCCGACATCGCCAGTCCGATCGCGAGGATCGCCGTCCCGAGCGACGCTCCCTGAGCGGCGACGATCAGCATCGCCAGGAGCAGGGTCGGGAAGGCGATGAGGATGTCGAGGATCGCGGAGATCGTGTCGTCGAGCCAGGTCGAGGCGAACGCGGCGAGCAGGCCGATCGTGATGCCGACGACGGCCCCGATGAGCACGGCTCCGAGGCCGACCGCCAGAGCGATCCGCGCGCCCACCATCAGCTGCGAGAGGAGGTCGCGGCCGAGCTTGTCGGTGCCGAGCCAGTGGGAGGGCCCCGGCGGTTCGAGCCGGCTGCCGGCCGTGTCGCTGGGGGCGTACGGGAGCCAGAAGAACGACACGAGCGCGACGACCACGACCAGCCCGACGAGCGTCAGCCCGATCCCGAGCGTCACGGAACGGCGGCCGCGGCGACGCACGCCCGGCTGCGGGGCGGCGCCCTGCGCCGCGGCCTGATCGACGACCGCGCTCATCGGTTCCCCGAGATGCTCTGCCGCAGCCGCGGGTCGACGAGACGCTGCACGACGTCGGCGGCGAAGCCGATGATCAGCACGGCGAAGGTCGAGACGAACAGGATGCCCTGGATGGTCTGGAAGTCGTGCTGCTCGATCGCCCGCAGCAGCATGCTCCCGAGTCCGGGGAGGGTGAAGACGCTCTCGACGACCACGGCGCCGAGGAAAGTCGTCGCCAGCTCGATGCCGAGGATGGAGATGACGGGCACGGCGCCGTTGCGCAGGCCGTGCCGCCACATGGCCGTGCCGAAGCCCGAGCCGAGCGCGCGGGCATTGCGTAGATAATCGCTCCCGATGACGTCGAGCGTCGCGCTCCGCACGTAGCGCGCGATGGAGGCGCTCATCACGATGGCGATGGTGATGATCGGCAGGGCGAGCGATTGCAGCGCGGCTGCCGGATCGGCCCAGTCGTCGCGCGGGAACCCGCCGGACGGGAACCAGCGCAGGTTGATCGAGAAAACGCTGACCAGCAGGATGCCGACCCAGAAGACCGGCACGGCGATGCCGAGCTGCGAGAACGCGGACACCGCGATCCCGTACCACCGGTCGGCCTTCCACGCGGCGACGAAGCCGATCGGGAGCGCCAGCACGAGCGCGACCACGAAGGAGATCAGAGTGAGCGGGACCGTCACCGCGAGGCGGGAGACGATCTCCGGCCCGACGGGGAGCGACGTGATGAACGACTCGCCCAGATCGAGGGTGAGGAGGCTGCCGAACCAGGAGAAGAACTGCTCGATCAGCGGCCGGTTGCTGCCCACCTGCTCCTGCGCCGCCGCGATCTGCTGCGGGGTGGCGTTGACGGAGAGCAGCGCATTGGCCGGGTCGCCCGGCAGCACGCGCAGCAGGAAGAACAGCACGACCATGGCGAGCAGCAGCGACACCACGAGGAACGCGGTGCGACGCAACAGATAAGGAGCCATGGTCTTTTCAGCGTAGATGCCCGGGGAGTCCGTCACGGACTCCCCGGGCGATCGGTGGATAACTCGCGCGGGGCGCTACTTCTTGACGATGTCGTACGTGTAGAACGTCGAGTTCAGCCCGTTGACCGTGTAGCCGGAGAGGTCGCTCGACGCGACGACGATCTGCGGGGTGAGGTAGAGCCACACGCTCGCCGCATCCTTCGCGATCTGCTCGTTGACCAGCTTGAGCTTCGCGGTCTGCTCAGCGGTCGTGGACGACTGCTCGGCCTCGTTCACCCACTGGGTGACCTGCGGGTTGTTGTAGCCCCAGTAGAAGTCCGGGTTGCCGTACCAGACCACATCGCGATCGTTCACGTGCTCCTGGAGGGTCGCCTCGAAGTTCTTCTCCTTGAACACCTTCGAGTACCACTCGTCGGCGGAGATGGTGTTGATGTTCACCGTGATGCCGACCTTGGCGAGCTCGCTCTTCACGAACTCGGCGACCGCGGGGTGCGGGTCGTAGCTCGGGGTGTCGAGCGTGAAGGTGAAGCCGTCCGGGTAGCCGGCCTCGGCCAGCTCCTTCTTGGCGAGCGAGACGTCGTACGGGTTCACCTTGGTGAGGTCCTCGTACCAGGGGTCGCTCGGCGGGACCATCGAGCCGATGAGCGTGCCGTAGTCGCCCCAGATGGAGTTCAGCAGCTTCTTGGTGTCGATCGCGGAGTAGACCGCCTTGCGGACCTCGGCCTTGTCGAACGGCGCGACGCGGTCGTTGAACGCCAGGAGCTCCTTGACCGTCGACTTGCCGTCGTTGATCGTGTAGTCCTTGTTGTCCTTGATCTGCGCCAGGGAGTCCGGGCTCTGGATGTTGGTGACGATGTCGACCTGGTTGGTCAGGAGCGCGTTCGAGAGCGCGGAGGCGTCGGTGAAGTAGTCGAAGACGACCTCCTTGTTCTTCGCCTTCTGGCCCCAGTAGCCGCTCCAGCGCTCGATGCTGAGCGAGCTGCCGCGCTTCCATGTGCCGAGCGTGTACGGTCCGGTGCCGTCCTCCGCCGTCTTGTAGTCCTTGACGCCCGGACCGTAGATCCAGACGTAGCTGAGGTTGTACGGCAGCGAGATCGACCGGCTCTTCAGAGTGATGACGACCGTGTGCGCGTCAGGGGTCTCGATTCCCGAGATCACCGCGAGCTGCGACTTGCGCGCCGACTGGGAGTCGTCGGCGGTCACGCGCTCGATGCTGCGCTTGACGTCCGCGCTGGTGAACTCGGAGCCGCCGTGGAACTTCACGCCCTCACGGAGGGTGAAGGTGTAGGTGAGGCCGTCTTCGCTGGTCGTGTACTTGGTGGCGAGGAGGGGCTCGACCTTGCCGTCGTCGGTGAGCTTGAACAGCCCCTCGTAGACGTTGCCGTTGAACGCCTCGGTCACACCGCTGCCGCTACCGGCCGTGTTGTCGAGGTGCACCGGCTCGTTCTGCGAGCCGACGGCGATCGTCGCGTCCGTACCGGACGCCGACGAGGAGGACGAGGCGCCCGAGCACCCGGCGAGGGCCAGCGCCGTGGCGAGGCCGATCGCGAGCGTCGCGAGCAGGGGGGTCTTTCTCAACGGAGTTCTCCTGTGCTGTGGGGAGGGTGGTGGGGGTGGATGGTGCCGGATGCGCTCAGTGCGCGCCGCCCGAGCGGAGCACGACGCGCTTCTCGCCCGCGGGGACGGGCACGGAGAAGCGGTTGTTCCGCGGCGGCAGCGGACAGTTGTACTGGTCCGAGAAGCCGCAGGGAGGCACGAATGCGCGGTTGAAGTCCAAGACGACGCGGTCTCCGTCGCGCTGCACGAACAGGAACCGGCCGGACGCGTACGTCCCGCTCTCCCCCTCGGCGCCGTTGGTGGCGTCGGCGAACACCAACAGGAGCGTGCCGTCGTCATCGAAGGCGCTCAAGGTGTAGTCCACGCCGTCGCGGCTGAAGGTGATGTCGCCGGGGACGACGAGCTCGCGGGTCAAGCCGTTGTCGCGCAGGTGCTCGAACGGCACGGTGCGATCGGCCGCGACCGGGTGGAACTCCGCCTCCACGACCCACGACGGGTCGAAGGGGAAGGCGTCGATGGTCTCGAAGGCGCGGATCGCGGGCGACGCCGCATCCCAGAGGCGGATTCCGCGCTCGGGCTCGCCTGTCTCGAGGTTGCGCCGGCTGAGCTCGGTGGCCGTCACCGTCTCGGGCTGACCGACGAGCGCCTCGTCCGCGGTGGTGGCGTCGCCCGGGGCGAGCCAGCGCGTCTCGATGAGCGCGAGGTTCCCTGTGGGACCGACGACCGAGGAGAGCCGCGCCTGGCGCCAGGCGTCGTAGCCGGCACGGGCGGCGTCGACGGAGGCCGGCGAGGCGGTGGAGGGTGCGGGGGTCTGCTGCGGGGCGGAGAGATCAGTCACGATGTCGGGCATAACGCACTCAGTCTGCGTCTTGTTCCCGCCGAATGCTCATTCGTGTTGCTCAGTGTTGCGCACCGTGGCGCGGACGACCGATGGCGTCAGCGCGAGAACGCCCGCGACGATCGCGGGGATGAGCAGTGCCCAGCCGAGGTCGGGGCGCGCGACGAGACCCTGGAAGCAGCCGACGGCGACGGCGATCTGCAGGATCTGGATGGTCACCGTCGAGGCCCGCGCCCACGCCCGCTTGCGCAAGATGCCCACCGCCGTCACGATGACCCAGATCGCTGCCAGCGCCGTCAGGATGAAGATCGCGATCGCCGTCGTCAGGTACTCCGGCGTCAGCGTGAGCAGATCGATCAGGAGCCAGACGGCGAGTCCGGTGACCAGGGCGGCCTCCAGGAACAGGATCACCGCGAGCGCCAGGAGCGCTGGCGGACGCGTGGTCGAACCGGGCACTATACCACCCCACCATTTCCGTCTTGTGTTCTCAGCGTTATCCCATACAAAACTATTGATTCGAGTTAAGCGCTATGGGAGCATATTGGAGGTCGAGTTAGTGCTCACAGGGTGGTGGGCAGGTCTTTTTCCCAACGGATCTGAAGAACCCTGTAACCCGACTGTTTATCTGCATCTTAGGCCACTGAGGCCAGGAAACATTCAGCAAACAAGGAGCATATCTTCATGGATTGGCGCGACAAAGCCGCCTGCCTGACCGCGGACCCCGAGCTTTTCTTCCCCGTCGGAAACACGGGTCCCGCCGTCGACCAGATCGACAAGGCGAAGGCGGTCTGCGCGCGCTGCACCGTCACCGAGATCTGCCTGCAGTACGCACTCGAGACCGGCCAGGACTCGGGCGTCTGGGGTGGTCTCTCCGAGGACGAGCGCCGCGCACTCAAGCGCCGTGCCGCCCGGGCCCGCCGCGCCTCCTAGCGGCACGCTCCACCGAAACGTCACCACCTCGCACCACAGCACCGCCGAGGCGGCGCTCCGCATCCAGCTGGACGGACACCTAGCACCCCGAACAGCAACGACTCCGCGGAGCGCCCCTCGGCTTTTCTCGTCCGAGGGGACCCGCCGGGTCAGATCGTGGTGAGGTAGCGCAGCGGGACCTCGATGGTGACCTCGGTCCCCTGACCCATCAGGGTGTGCCAGTCGATCGCGCCGCCCAGCTCGCCCTGGATGAGCGTGCGGACGATCTGCGTCCCCAGCCCCGACCCGACCTTGCCCTCCGGCAGCCCCGAGCCGTTGTCGACCACCTTGACCGTCAGCGACTCCGCCGACCGGTTCGCGATGATCTCGACCTGCCCCTCGCGGCCGGCGAGGCCGTGCTCGACGGCGTTCGTGACCAGCTCGGTCAGCGCGAGCGCGAGCGGCGTCGCGTACTCGCTCGGAAGGGTGCCGAACGAACCCGTCTTCTTCGGGTGGACCGTCGTCGTGTGGCTGGCGGCGACCTCCGCCACGAGGAGCAGGACTCGGTCGAACACGTCGTCGAAGTCCACGATCTGAGCGAGCCCAGTCGAGAGCGTGTCGTGGACGACGGCGATCGCCGCGACACGACGCATCGCCTGGCTGAGGGCCTCACGGGCTTCCTCCGAGTGGGTCCGGCGGGCCTGGATGCGCAGCAGAGACGCGACGGTCTGCAGGTTGTTCTTCACCCGGTGGTGGATCTCGCGGATGGTCGCATCCTTGGTGATCAGCTCGCGCTCCTGATGGCGCTGCTCGGAGACGTCGCGGCAGAGCACGATGGCGCCGACGCGCTCCCCACGGTTGCGGATCGGAATGGCGCGGAGCGACACGGTGACGCCGCGGGCCTCGATGTCGGTTCGCCACGGCGCGCGGCCGGTGACGACGAGCGGCAACGATTCGTCGACGGTGAGGGTACCCGCGACCAGGCCCGTTGTGACCGTGGCCAGCGACTGGCCCTCCAGCTCACCGGTGAAGCCCATGCGGTTGAACGCGCTCAGCGCGTTGGGGCTCGCGAACGTCGTCGTACCGTCGACGTCGAGCCGGATGAGACCGTCCGCCGCACGCGGCGCCCCGCGCCGTGGTGCCGCTGGAGCTCCGAGGTCCGGGAAGTCCCCGGTGGCGATCATGCTGAACAGGTCGTTGGCGCACTCGTTGAACGTCAGCTCCTGACGGCTCGGAGTGCGCGCCTCGCTGAGGTTCGTGTGCCGGGTGACGACGGCGATCGGCTCGTCGGCCGTGTTGGGCGAGTGGACCGTGAGCCGGCGGATGACGGGGACGGCGCGTACGCGCGTGGGGGTCTCCTCGTACCAGTCGGGCGCGGAGGTGTCGATGATCTCCTTCGTCCGGAAGGCATCGGTCACCTGCTGCTTCCACTCGGGCTTGATGCGCTGCCCGACGAAGTCGCGGTAGAAGAGCGTCGCGGCGCTCGAGGGCCGCGCGTGGGCCACCGCGACGAAGTCGTCGTCGGTCGTCGGCACCCAGAGGACGATGTCGGCGAACGCCAGATCCGCGAGCAGCTGCCAGTCGCCGACGAGCCCGTGGAGCCATTCCACATCGGCCTCGGACGAGCGGCCTTGGGCATGGATGAGATCACTGAGCGTCGACACCCCCCTAGTGTAGGCGGACCTCCGAAGCCGGACGCCGGTTATCCACACGCGCGTTGGCACCCTGGACTCCCCCGCCCGCCACTGCTTGAGTGAGGTCGTGCGAACCGCGGCCGGGGGGCCGTGTCAGAGATCAGGGGGAATCGTGAGCACGAGCATTCCAGCGCGCATCGGCGGCGGTACGGCGCCACGCTCCGGGCACGGCAGGTCTCCGCCGAACCCCGCCTCGCCGACGATGGCAGACGCCGCACCACACCCAGCACAGCACAAGGAGACCCATGTCGACGAGAGCGACGACGATCGAACGACTCGCCCCACGCGGACGGACGACCGCGACGGACACGACCACCCCCGCGTGGCAGGGCCGGAGGGGCGATCTGCACGATGCCCTCCCGGACGCGGCGCGCCGGTCGTTCGCGGCGCATCCCGTCAATCACAGCCCTCGCGCGCGGACGAACGGTGCGGACACCGCTGCCGTCACGCCGCGACCGCCCGCCGAGCCCTCGCCCGCAGCGACATCGGATGCCGCCGATAGGGACGCCGACCAGGCGCAGATGCGACTGGATCAGGCGCGACTCGATCAGGACCCGACTCTGTTGTGCGCGAACCTGGCCCTGTGCGTCGTCGAGATCCTGGCGGGCGCGCGCGCCCTCGATCAGATCGGCCGATGGGTCACCGACTCGGTCTTCGTCCACCTGCTGCGCCGCACTGTGATCGCGGCGCGCTCCCGTGCGGTCTCCGCCCAGGAGGCGATGCGTCCGCGGTTCTCGATCGGCACGCCGCGGCTGACGCATCCGGCGGAGGGTGTCGTCGAGGCGGTCGTGATGGTGCACCAGGTCTCGCGGTCGCGGGCTATCGCGCTTCGACTGGAACGTCATCGCGCGCGCTGGCGCGCGACCGCGATCAGCGTGCTCTGACCCGGAAACGCCGTATGGCGGCCCCGAAGGGCCGCCATACGGTGATGCGAGGACCCGCCGGGGTCAGCGCTTCTTGGACTGTGCGCGACGCTCGGCGCGATTGGCGGGCGCCTCGTCGGCGTCGGCAGGGACGGCCTGTCCGAACGCTCCACGCTGCGTCGCCGCCTGCTGCGGAGCCGCAGCCTGCGGAGCCGCCTGCTGCTGCGCGCGCTGGGCCCGCGCGGTGGCTGCCTTCTCGATCTGACCACGCTGGTTGCGGACCTCGACGCCACCGCCCTCGCCAGGGGCGGAGTAGCTCAGCGCCTGCTCCCCCTCGCCGCGGGCCAGGCCCTTGGCTGCGACAGACGGGGACTCGACCTCGCCGGGAGCCTGGTTGACCTCGACCTCCAGGTTGAAGAGGAAGCCGACCGTCTCCTCGCGGATGGCGCCCATCATCTGCTGGAACATCGCGTAGCCCTCGCGCTGGTACTCGACCAGCGGGTCGCGCTGCGCCATGGCGCGCAGCCCGATGCCGTCCTTGAGGTAGTCCATCTCGTAGAGGTGCTCGCGCCAGCGACGGTCGATGACCGACAGCACGACACGACGCTCGAGCTCGCGCATGGCGGGCTCCCCGAGCGACTCCTCGCGGCGCTGGTAGGCGATGCGGGCGTCCGAAAGGATCTCGCGCCGCATGAACTCGCGGTTGATCCGGCCCTTGTTGCCGGCTTCGGCGATGACCTCGTCGATGCTCACGCCGATCGGATAGAGCGTCTTCAGCTCGGCCCACAGTGCGTCGAAGTCCCAGTCGTCTCCGCTGCCCTCGCCCGTGTGCTGGTCGAGGATGTCGTCGATCACGTCGGTGAGGAACTTCTGCACGCGCTCGTGCAGGTCGTCGCCCTCGAGGATCTGCCGACGGTCGCCGTAGATGGCCTCGCGCTGACGGTTGAGGACATCGTCGTACTTGAGGACGTTCTTGCGGATCTCGGCGTTGCGCGCCTCGACCTGGGACTGAGCGCTGCGGATCGCGCGGCTCACGACCTTCGACTCGATCGCCATGTCGTCCGGCACGCTGGACCGGCCCATCAGGCTCTCGGCGGCGCCGGCGTTGAACAGGCGCATCAGGTCGTCGGTGAGCGAGAGGTAGAAACGGCTCTCGCCCGGGTCGCCCTGACGGCCGGATCGACCGCGCAGCTGGTTGTCGATGCGGCGGGACTCGTGGCGCTCGGTGCCGAGCACGTAGAGGCCGCCCGCCTCGATGACCTTGTCGGCCTCCTCCTGGACCTTCTCCTTCACGTCCGAGAAGACCTGGTCCCACTGCTCTTCGTATTCGTCCGGCGTCTCGACCGGGGACAGCCCGCGGGAGTTCATCTCGGCGACGGCGATGAACTCCGCGTTGCCGCCGAGCATGATGTCCGTACCGCGGCCGGCCATGTTGGTCGCGACGGTGACGGCTCCGAGACGCCCGGCCTGGGCGACGATCGCGGCCTCGCGCGCGTGGTTCTTCGCGTTCAGGACCTCGTGGCGCACGCCCTTCTTGGCGAGGGCCCGCGAGAGGTACTCGCTCTTCTCGACACTCGTCGTGCCCACCAGAACGGGCTGGCCCTTCTCGTGCCGCTTCGCGATGTCCTCGACGACCTGCTCGAACTTGGACTGCTCGTTCTTGTAGACGAGGTCGGGCTGGTCGATGCGCTGCATCGGCTTGTTCGTGGGGATCGGGACGACGCCGAGCTTGTACGTGCTCATGAACTCGGCGGCCTCGGTCTCGGCTGTACCGGTCATCCCGGAGAGCTTCTTGTAGAGACGGAAGTAGTTCTGCAGGGTGACCGTGGCAAGGGTCTGGTTCTCGGCCTTGACCTCCACACCCTCCTTGGCCTCGATCGCCTGGTGGATGCCCTCGTTGTAGCGACGGCCGACCAGGATGCGGCCGGTGTGCTCGTCGACGATGAGCACCTCGCCGTTCATGACCACGTAGTCCTTGTCGCGCTTGAACAGCGCGTTGGCCTTGATGGCGTTGTTGAGGAACGAGATGAGCGGGGTGTTGGCCGACTCGTAGAGGTTGTCGATGCCGAGGTAGTCCTCGACCTTCTCGATGCCGGGCTCGAGCACTCCGATGGTGCGCTTCTTCTCGTCGACCTCGAAGTCCTCGCCGACCGTGAGGCGCTTGGCGAGGTTCGCGAACTCGACGAACCAGCGGTTCGCCTCGCCGGACGACGGTCCGGAGATGATGAGCGGCGTCCGGGCCTCGTCGATGAGGATCGAGTCCACCTCGTCGACGATGGCGAAGTAGTGCCCGCGCTGGACCATGTCCTGCGCCTGCCATGCCATGTTGTCGCGCAGGTAGTCGAAGCCGAATTCGTTGTTCGTGCCGTAGGTGATGTCGGCCGCGTACTGCTCGCGGCGCTCCTCGGGGGTCTGCCCGGACAGGATCACGCCGGTCGTCATGCCGAGGGCGCGGAACACGCGGCCCATCAGCTCGGACTGGTAGCTCGCAAGGTAGTCGTTGACCGTGATGACGTGGACGCCGCGGCTGGCGATCGCGTTGAGGTATGCGGCCGTGGTCGCGACGAGGGTCTTGCCCTCACCGGTCTTCATCTCGGCGATGTTGCCGAGGTGGAGGGCGGCGCCGCCCATGAGCTGCACGTCGAAGTGCCGCATGCCGAGCGTGCGCTTCGCGGCCTCGCGGACGGCGGCGAACGCCTCCGGCAGGAGGTCGTCGAGCGACTCGCCGTTGCTGTATCGCTCGCGGAGCTCCACCGTCTCATGCATGAGCTCTTCGTCGGTGAGCGCCGAGAAGTCGTCCTCGAGGGCGTTGACCGCTTTCGCGTACGCCTCGAGCCGACGGAGGGTGCGCCCCTCGCCGAGACGGAGAACCTTTTCCAGAACTGAGGCCACTGATGCACTCCACTTGTGTTCGGTCGGGCCGATCGTGCCCGCGTCCCTGTCGGACGCACGCCGAACGGCTGGCACCGCCGACGTTAGAGACATCGTACGGGATCAGCCGCCCGGTTCCTCCAGCGGGAGCTGAAAGCCAGCCGAATGGAGGGTGAATCCGGGGGATGAGAGCGCCGATGGCGGCCGCCGCCCGGGCGGACGCCATCGGCGCACTGCCGTCAGCCGAGCTTGCGGCTGGCGGTCGCCACCTCCTGCAGCTCATCGGCGTCGTCGTCCAGCGCGATCACGCCGTAGTCCCAACCCTTGCGCCGGTAGACGACGCTCGGCCGCTCGGTCTCCTGGTCGACGAACAGGTAGAAGTCATGTCCGACGAGCTCCATGTAGTAGAGCGCGTCGTCGACGGTCATCGGAAGCGACGCGAAGACCTTCTTGCGGATCACGACGGGCGAGTACTCCTCTTCGGCGGCCTCGTCGTTCGTCTCCTCGTCCTGCACCACCGGCACGCTTCCGGTCCTGACCTGGTCGAGCACCGCCACCGGCGCCGCGGCGAGCCCCACGGCGCTGAAGCCGTCCGTGCTCGCTTCCCGCAACGAGGTCGGGCGATGCTGCCCGCGATGCACCTTGCGGCGGTCCTTGGCTCTGCGCACGCGTTCGAGGAGCTTTCCCAGCGCGAGGTCGAACGCCGCGTATTTGTCGGTGCCCGTCGCCTCCGACCGCACCACCGCCCCCGGTCCGACGAGCGTCAGCTCAACCCGGTCGTTCCCGTTCTGGCCACCGAGCTTCTCGTTGTGGCGGCTGACCTTGATCTCGAAGGAGATGGCCCGCTCTGCCAGATGCGCGACCTTGTCCGACTTCTCGGTCGCGTATTCACGGAAGCGATCAGTGATTCCCAGGTTGCGTCCGATGATGTTGATGTCCATGGAGACCTCCCTGATCCGACGCGGAGCCGTCCTGATCACGGTGGGCGACCCTCGCGCCTTTTCGACCACCGTAGTGCTCCCCTCTGGGTAAAGGAACCGGAAAACGCATGTTATTCGCTGGGAGCCCGCCGTAACCTCGCCGAGAGCTCCTCCGGAGCGCGGCGCGGCGTCCGTGCGACCGCTGCCGCACCCACCACGACCCCGCCGACTGCCTCGATCGCGCGCGCGGCCTCGGCCACCGTCGCCCCGGAGGTGACGATGTCGTCGACGATCAAGCAGCGCCGACCGCGGAGGCGGCCCGACGCCGCCAGGCTGCCATCGCGGTTCGCCGCACGGCCCGCCGACGAGAGCCCCGCCTGGTCGTCCGTCTGCCGGGTGAGGCGCAGCGCGCGCCACAGCGGAGGGACGAGGATGCACGCGTGAGCGAGCATCATCCCTGACGGGTGGAACCCCCGCTTCCGACGCGCGGCCGCGGTGGACGGGATCAGCACGGGCAGGAGGGCGTGCGCCCGGCGGCCGGCGGGGACCACGCTGGCGCGCTGCGCCTCGACGATGGCCGCGCGGAGTGCGCGCCCGAGCGCCGGTGCGGCGTCGACGCGGCCCGATTCCTTGAAGGCGAGAAGCACCCGGCGCGCCACGCCCGAGTACTCGAGCGCCGACCAGAGAGGGACGCCGCCCGCCGTCGCCGCGGAGACCCGTGGCGCCAGCTCGCGCCGGCAGGCGGAGCAGAGGCTCCGGTCGGCCTCGCCGCATCCGGAGCATCGGACAGGGAGCAGGACGGCGGCGGCGTCGCGGACGGATTCACGGAGCACGGAGATCGAAGTCATGCGTCCAGCTTCGCGACGGCGGCCGTCCCCAGACGGCGATCTCTCGAATCTGTGGAGGACGCGACCGTCGCGGCACCCTGTGGAGAGCTAGGGCTGTCCGAGCTGGACCGCGACCGCCCCCACCTTGTCGGTCTGCGCCTGCCATCCCGTCCCGGTCGGTGCCTGGAGGCTCCCGTCGGCGGTGAGCACCAGATAGCGGGCGAGGCCGTTCGCCCCGACGATCGTCCGTCCGCCGCCCGGGCCGGTGGTGACGGTCTGCTCGCCCCCGATCGTCTGCTCGACGATGCTCGTCGCGTCTCCGGTCGTCGAGGTGAGCAGCGCGACGCTGAGCTCGCCCGTCCAGGCGACCGAGAGCGGAGTCCCGGAGGCCACCGCGAGTTCGACCGGCTGGGTCAACGACGTGGGCACGCCCCCTGAGCCGCGCACGATTCCGGACGCGACGAGCGAATATCCCGTCGACGTCTGCAGCAACGCGACGATCCGGGTGCCGTCGCGCGAGACGGCGAGCGACCGGATATCGACGGCCGTCGGCCAGTCCGTCGCGACGGCGTGGGCCTCCCCGTTCGTCCCCGTCGCCTGCAGCGCGGCCGGCGCGTCCGCCGGGACGGACAGGACCCACCCGCTGTTGTCGATGGTCGGGGGGATCAGGCCCGGCCTGGCATCCACCCGCACCGTGTCGCCGGAGCGCCGGACGAGGTAGACGCCGCCCGCGGAGAGCACAGCGGCCTGGTCGCGCGCAGCATCCAGTGCCACCGCGGTGGGCTGCAACGCCACGACACGCTCGCCGAGCCCGCTCAGCGACGCGACGCTCGACCCGGTCAGCAACCCGAACGAATCTCCGCGGTACACGATCGGGTGCGAGTCGACCGACGGGTCCTGCTGAGGCGCGGCCCCGGAGCTGAGCGGTGAGATCTGCTCCACGTTGCCTTCGATGGAGAGCTGCACGGACTGGGCCAGGCTGCCCAGGCTCTGCTCCAGTTGCAGCTGCATGCGCTGGAGCTGCACGGTGTCGGCGCGCCCGGCCTCGGAGCTGAGATCGACCTGGGCCACCCCGCCAGCAGTCGTCACCGACGGCACCGCGAGCTGGGTTCCTTCGGGGAAGGCGCTGCTCACCGCGCCGGAAAGCCACTTGGCCGGACCGGAGAGGACGGCGCTCGCGACGCGGGTGGCAGAGGTCGCCACCCGAGCGGGGAACCACCGGGCGTCGGGGACCAGGTACGAGAAGTCAGGGCTGTAGAAGTACAGGGTCTGCTGCGTGTAGACCGCACGGAAGGTCGGATCGTCGATGACGACGCCGTTGGGCGCGACGGCGATGCGCCACTCCCCGTCCTGCTTGACCAGCTCGTAGCGCAGGCCGATAGGCGCCTTGGTCGTCGCCGGGTGGTAGGTGCCGACCGAGTCGACGCTCGCGACCGGGTCGACGTCGACGCTCCACTGGTCGCCGTCGTGGTCGTAAGTGCGGTTGCGGCCGTCGTCGACGGTCACGGATTCGTCCGGGTTCCAGCTCGCCGCCATGGCGGTGGTGAGGTACTCGCGGGCGATCTGGAAGTTGTTCTTCGGGCTGGAGGCGGCGTCGATGAAGCCCTGCACGATGCGCTGCTGCGAGGCTCCCTTCTCCGGCTTCGAGGGGTTGAAGTCGAGGTCGAGCGGGTCGTCCACCTGCGCGACCGTCCCACCCGGGCGCACCGGACCGGCATCGGGGATGCTCGCGCAGGCGGAGAGCACCACTGCGACGGCGACCACGAGGGCCGCGGCGAGCGCGCGGATCGGCCCGCGGTTCATGCGCGAGCCTCGCTCTCGGTCACGGGGAGGGTGGCGTCCCCGGCCGGGAGGCCGTCGGGCAGCTCCCCCGCGTCTGCCGGCGGCAGCGGCAGCGGGGAGGCGACGATCTCGCGACCAGGCACACGGGGCAGGGTCAACCGGAAGCAGGATCCTTGGCCCGGCATCGACCAGACCTGCAGCCAACCGGAGTGGAGGGTCGCGTCCTCCAGTGAGATGGCCAGTCCCAACCCGGTGCCGCCGAGCGTCCGCTTGCGGGAGGGGTCGGCTCGCCAGAAACGGTCGAACACGTGATTGACGTCCTGGTGGCTCATCCCGATGCCGTAGTCGCGGACGGTGAGGGCCACCGCGGTCTCGTTGCTGTCGACCGTGACGACGATCGGGCGTCCCTCGCCGTGCTCGATCGCGTTCCCGACGAGGTTGCGCACGACCCGGCGGATGCGGCGCGGATCCATCCCGACGTCGAAGTAGCCGCCCGGGGCGTCGAGGGTGAGAGGAGATCCGTTCTGCTCGGAGATGGACCGCAGCTCATCGATGACGTCCTCGGAGAGCCGGACGAGGTTGGTGGGCTCGGGGTCGAGCACGACGGATCCGGCGTCGTACCGGCTGATCTCCAGCAGGTCCGAGAGCAGGCGGTCGAAGCGCTCGACCTGCGTGTGCAGCAGTTCGGCGGTGCGCTCGGTCGCCGGCGGGAACGTCGCGCGCTGGTCGTAGATCACATCTCCCGCGAGGCGGATGGTGGTCAGGGGCGTCCTCAGCTCGTGCGAGACGTCCGAGACGAAACGCTGCTGGAGCTGCGACAGGGTCGCCAGCTGGTTGATCTGGCTCTGCAGGCTGTCCGCCATCCCGTTGAAGGAGCGCGCCAGCGTTGCGAACACGTCCTCGCCCCGCTCCGGGATGCGCACCGCGAGATCACCTGCAGCGAGCCGTTCGCTCGTGCGGGCGGCGACGCGGATCGGCTCCACCACGAAGCGCACGATCACCCAGGTGATCGCGCCGATCAGGACGATCAGGGCGAGCCCGGCGATCAGGAGGGTGTTCTGCACGAACAGCAGCGTGTTCTCCGAGTCGCGCAGGTTGTAGCCGATGTAGAGCTCGTACCGTCCGTACGACGGGAGGGTGAGCTGCGTGCCGACGACGATGCCGGGGTCGGTGGAGCCGGAGACTCCGGGCAGTGCGACGGACTGGTAGAACTGCTTGGTCCCGCCGCTCTGCACCTTGGCGCGGAGGGCGTCCGATATGACCGAGTTCAGCGCCGGGCTCCCTCGGTCGGGCGGAGCGAGGACGCTGGTGTCCTGGCCAGGCACCCGATAGGCCGCGACGAGGCGGCTGGAGGTCGAGGTCTGCACCGACTGCAGCGCCGAGTTCAGGAGGTTGCGCCCGCCATCCGCCGACGACACATCGGACGCGTTCATGGTCGTCTGAGCGGCCGTCGTCGCGCGGCTGGAGTCGCGAAGGGCCTGATCGAGCCGCGACTGGTAGAGGTCGTTGGAGATGCTCAACGCCATGTAGATCCCGGTCACCAGGATGGCGACGCCGGTGAGCGCGAGGGTGATCGTGACGGTGCGCAGCTGGAGCGACCGGCGCCACTGCCGGGAGAGGCGCGACGGCGCCTGCCGCCACCACTCCTTGTCCGGCCATCGGAACCGCATCGCGACCGTCTCCGCGCTACGTCGCCGCGCCGGCGCGGTAGCCGACGCCGCGCACGGTCATGACGATCTTCGGGTTGTCCGGGTCCTTCTCGACCTTGGCCCGCAACCGCTGCACGTGCACGTTCACGAGCCGGGTGTCGGCCTTGTAGTGGTAACCCCAGACCTGCTCGAGCAGCATCTCCCGGGTGAAGACCTGTTGCGGCTTGGAGGCCAGGGCGAGGAGGAGGTCGAACTCGAGCGGAGTGAGGGCGATGCGCTGCTCGCCGCGGCGCACCTCGTGACCGGCGACGTCGACGACGAGGTCGCCGATGCGGAGCTGCTCGGTAGGCGGGTTCGAGGCGGCCGGGCGCAGGCGAGTGCGGATGCGCGCCACCAGCTCCTTCGGGTTGAACGGCTTCACCATGTAGTCGTCGGCGCCCGACTCGAGGCCCTTGACCACGTCCGCGGTGTCGGACTTCGCCGTCAGCATGATGATCGGCGTCCCGGACTCGGCGCGGATCCGGCTGCACACCTCGATGCCGTCGAGGCCGGGCAGCATGAGGTCGAGGAGCACGAGGTCGGGCTTCGCGGTGTGGAAGGTCTCCACGGCTTGTGCGCCGTCCTCGCAGAACACCGGATCGAACCCCTCCGTGCGCAGCACGATGCCGATCATCTCGGCGAGGGCGGTGTCGTCGTCGACCACCAGGATGCGACTAGTCATGTGCGAAGTTCCCCTGAACCCCTCTCGGGCGGCCGGCGGCCGCGGATGCAACGGCACAACTGTAGTCGAGTCGCCTGGTCGAGCCGTGGAAGGCATCCGCACAAGCGCTGTGGAGAGATCGGGAGTCCGCTCGCCCCCTGTGGACGGGACAGTGCGGAAGCAGCGGATGTGCCAGCATGGGAGCAACGCACGACGGGCGGGGATGAGAGGGCACGGCGTGAGCGACGAACAGAACGGTCAGACACCGCAAGCAGCCGGGGGAACGGCGCCGGACGGTGGCACGCCTCCGAGCGCGCAAGGAGCGCAGGAGCAGCCGCGGTACGGCGAGTACGCGCCGGGATACGGGCAGCAGCCTCCGGTGTACGGGCAGCAGCCGCCGGTGTACGGGCAGCAGCCGCCGTCGTGGCAGCAGCAGCCCCCCGCCTGGCAGCAGCAGCCCGCGTGGCAGCAGACCGGCGGCCCGTACGGTCAGCAGCCGGGCTGGGCGCCGCCGCCCAAGCCGGGGCTGGTCCCGCTGCGTCCCATGTCGTTCGGTACCCTGATCGGTGCTCCGTTCCAGGCGCTGCGCCGCAACCCCAAGATCACCGTCGGTTCGGCACTGCTCCTCCAGGGCATCCCGACGATCCTGGTCACCGTGGTCCTCGCCGGCGCCATGTACTTCCTCCTCGAACGCGTGATCAACTCCGACGCGTCCGACCGGAACACCCTGCTCGCCGGCGCCATCGGCGGCAGCGTCGTCCTGGGGCTGCTCTCCATCGTCGTGTCCGCGATCTCCGGCGCCCTCCTCCAAGGCGTCGTCGTCGGAGAGGTGGCGCGGGAGACGCTCGGCGAGAAGCTGACGTTCCGCTCGCTCTGGCAGCTCGTGCGCGGCCGCATCGGTGCGTTGATCGGCTGGACGTTCCTCGTCTCGTTCGCATGGTTCGTGGCGATCGCGCTCGTGGTCGCCGTCGTGGTGGCGCTTGCCGCGCTCGGCGGACCGGCCGGCGTCGTCGGAGCCGTCGCCGTCGGCATCCTCGGCGGCTTCGGGATGGTCGCCCTGGCGATCTGGATCAACACCAAGATCGCCCTGGTACCGAGCGCCATCGTGCTCGAACGACTCCGGATCGGCGAGGCCGTCGCCCGGTCGTGGCGCCTCACCAACGGCTACTTCTGGAAGTCCTTCGGCCTGATCGCCCTCATCGGCGTGATCGTCTACGCGGTCACCCAGATCGTCGCGACGCCGTTCGGACTCATCGGCGGCATGATCGGGGGAATCTTCGCTCCGACATCGCTCAGCACGGACGATCCGTCGTCGTTCACGCAGATCTTCGTCGGCCAGCTCGGGGTCAACGCGCTGTCCAGCGTCGTCAGCGCGGTCGTCGGAGCGATCGGCAGTGTCGTGGAGACCGCCGCGGTCTCCCTCCTCTACATCGACCTGCGGATGCGCAAAGAGGGGCTCGACCTGCAGCTCGTGCGCTTCGTCGAGGCGCGCCAGACCGGTCAGGAGCTCCCCGACCCCTACGTCGTGCCCGCGCCGACGGCCCCGACGGCGCCACCGCCCTGGCCGGGCAGCTGAGGCCCGTGCGCTTCGACATCCCCGTCGACCCGTCCTCCCCGCAGGCGCAGGAGTGGATCCGGGAGGAACTGGCCAAGCCCGAGTACCAGGCCGCGAAACCGACCTGGTTCGACCTCGCCTCCAAGGCGGTATCCGACTGGATCAACTCCCTCCTCCAGGGCCCCACCGGGGACGCCGGGCCCGTCCTGCTCCTGGTGGTCGTCCTGGTGATCGCGGCGCTGATCGTCGCCGCATTCGTGATCTTCGGCCGCCCGCGCGTCAACCGGCGCTCGACCCTCGACCGGCGGCCGCTCTTCGGAGCCGACGACGTGCGCTCCGCCCAGGAGTTGAGGCGTTCCGCCCAGGAGGCCGCATCCTCCGGCGACTGGGTGACGGCCATCGAAGAGCAGTTCCGGGCGATCGCCGTCGGCCTGGACGAGCGCACACTCGTGGGTGTGACGCCGGGGACGACCGCGACTCATTTCGCGGCGGCCGCCGCCGCAGTCCTTCCCGCCGAACGCGACCCGCTCACCGAGGCGGCGCGGGCGTTCGACGCCGTGCGGTACCTCGACCGACCGGGCACCGCCTCCGCCTATCAGCAGCTGGTCGCCCTCGATCAGCGGTTGCAGCAGGCCCGCCCTGCGCTCCCCGTGGCGGTGTCATGACGACGACCCGAACTCCCGATCGTCCGACGGCCGCCTCGACCGCGCCTGTCGACGCCACTCCGGTCTCCCCCACGCTCCGGCAGAGCGGCCGGCGCGCGGTGCCGTGGATCGTGCTCGGCGCGATCGCCGTGCTGGTGGCGCTCGCGGGTGTCCTCCTGACCGGCGGCCAGACGCACTCCGGCGCCCCGCTCGATCCCGGCAGCGCCGCGCCGACCGGAGGCAAAGCGCTTGCTCAGGTGCTCCGCGCCAAAGGCGTCGACGTGCAGAGCGCCACGTCGCTGGAGCAGGTGCGCACAGCCACGGCCGGCGGCGGGGAGGCGACCGTGCTCGTCTTCGACAACGACGGCAACCTCGAGCCCGCCGCTTACCGTGAGCTGGCCCAGTTCGCGAACACCATCGTCATCGTCGAGCCCTCGTTCCGCACACTCGGCGAGGTCGCGCCCGGCGCGCGTGCGAGCGGAGAGCCGACCGGCCCGGTCGACGCCGGATGCGGGGTGGCCGCCGCGCAGCGGGCCGAGCGGATCGACCCTCGCGCGACCGACAACACGGCCGGATCCACCGTGCCCGGGACCTTCCGGGTCCAGGACGACGGCGCCGCCTGCTTCGCCGACGCGTCCGGCGCGGCTTCCCTCGTCCGCACGACCTTCACCGGCGCGACCGTCTACCTCGTCGGGTCCGCACCCCTGCTGATGAACGACGGGGTGGACCGGGAGGGCAACGCAGCGCTCGGACTCTCCCTCCTCGGCCAGCACCGCACGCTCATCTGGTATCTGCCGGGTCTCGACGACCGGCCCGTGACGGGGCCGCCCGACATCGCCGCGCTCACGCCGGGGTGGGTGACGCCCGTCCTGCTCCTGCTCGTCCTGGTCTTCGTCGCTGCAGCGATCTGGCGCGGTCGAAGGTTCGGTCCGCTCGTCGTGGAGAATCTCCCCGTCGTCGTGCGCGCGGGCGAGACGCGCGAGGGGCGTGCGCGCCTCTACCAGCGGTCGTCCGCGCGACTGCGCGCGGCCGACGCGCTCCGCATCGGCGCTCTGGGCCGGCTCGCCGCTCTCGCCGGCCTCCCCCGGACGGCGACCACGACAGAGGTCGCCGACGCCGTCTCCGCCCTCGTCGGTCAGGACCGCCACCGGGTGCGAGGACTGCTCGTCGACGACATCCCCCGCACCGACGGCGACCTCGTCGCCCTCTCCGACCACCTCGCGGAGCTCGAACGAGCCACCGCCACCGCCGTCTCCCCCGCCGCTGCGGGCCCGACCGGAAGAATGGAGCCATGACCGACGTCACGACCGGAGCCCACGCTCATCCCGCACCCGCGGACGCCGCCGCCCTCCGCCAGACGCTCGCACGCGTGCGGGCCGAGGTCGGCAAGGCCGTCGTCGGCCAGGACGGCGCCGTCACCGGGCTGATCATCGCCCTGCTCGCGCGCGGTCACGTCCTGCTGGAGGGCGTGCCGGGTGTCGCCAAGACCCTTCTGGTGCGCTCCCTCAGCCAGGCGCTCAGCCTCGACACCAAACGGGTGCAGTTCACCCCCGACCTGATGCCCGGCGACGTGACCGGATCGCTCGTCTACGACGCGCAGACCGGAGGGTTCGTGTTCCGCGAGGGACCGGTCTTCACGAACATCCTGCTGGCGGACGAGATCAACCGCACGCCTCCCAAGACCCAGTCCGCACTGCTGGAGGCGATGGAGGAACGCCAGGTCAGCGTCGACGGCGTGAGCCGTCGCCTGCCCGACCCGTTCATCGTCGCGGCGACGCAGAACCCGATCGAGTACGAGGGCACGTACACCCTGCCCGAGGCCCAGCTCGACCGCTTCCTGCTCAAGCTCACGCTCGACGTGCCGGAGCGCGAGACCGAGGTGGAGGTGCTGCGACGTCACGCGGCCGGCTTCAACCCGCGCGACCTCGCCGGCGCGGGCGTCACACCGGTTCTGACCGCGGCCGACCTGCAGGCCGCCCGCGAGTCGGCGGCGTCCGTCGGCGCGAACGCCGACGTGCTGGGCTACATCGTCGATCTCGCCCGCGCCACACGGCAGAGTCCGTCCGTGCGCCTGGGCGTGAGCCCGCGCGGGACGACCGCGCTCCTCGCGGCGGCCAAGGCCTGGGCCTGGCTGTCGGGCTACGATTCGATCACGCCCGACCACGTGCAGGCGATGCTCGTGCCCGTCTGGCGGCACCGCATCCAGCTGCGGCCGGAGGCGGAACTCGAGGGTGTGGGCGCCGACGCGATCCTGCGGTCGATCGTCCAGCAGGTCCAGGTTCCGATCTAGGGCCCGCCATGACCGTATCCGGACGCTTCGTCGCCCTGCTCGCGCTCGGCGTCGTCCCCGTCGTCCTGCTGGGCGGGGAGGCCGCACTCGCGTACGCCGCCCTCGGCGCCTGGGTCGTGCTCTGCCTCCTGCTGGGCGCCATCGACCTCGTCCTCGCCGCGTCGCCGCGCCGGGTCGTCCTCGAACGCTCGATCCCGGCCCGCGTGCGCCTCGGCGCGGAGGCCGTCTCGGAGCTCTTCGTGACCAACACGGGCCGCCGCACCATTCGTGGCACAGTGCGCGATGCCTGGGAGCCCTCGGCGGGCGCGACACCCCCGCGCCAGGCCCTCCACCTCCCGGCGGGTGAGCGCCGGCGTCTCACAGTCGCACTGCGGCCATGGCGGCGCGGCGAGCGCCGGGTCGCCCAGGTCACGGTGCGCGCCTGGGGACCACTGCACCTCTGGGCGCGGCAGGCCACGCTCGCCGTTCCCGGGCGCATCCGGGTCCTGCCGCCGTTCTCCTCCCGCAAGCACCTGCCCTCCCGCCTGGTGCGTCTCCGCGAGCTCGACGGCACGACCAGCGTGCTGCTGCGCGGGCAGGGAACCGAGTTCGACTCCCTTCGCGAGTACGTGCGCGGTGACGACGTGCGCTCCATCGACTGGCGCGCCACCGCCCGCCGCCACGATCCGACCGGGGGCAGCGGAGCGCGCGTCATGGTGCGCACCTGGCGCCCGGAGCGTGACCGACGTGTGGTGGTCGTGGTCGACAGCGCCCGCACCTCCGCCGCTCGCATCGCCGACGAGCCGAGGATCGACACGGCGTTCGAGTCCTCCCTGCTGCTCGCCGCCCTCGCCACGCGTGCCGGCGATCGCGTCGACTTCCTCGCCTACGACCGCAGGGTGCGCGGTCGGGTGCACGGGGCGAACGGCCCCGAGCTGCTCTCGCGGATGGTCGACGCGATGGCCACCATCGATCCGGCGCTCATCGAGATGGACTGGTCCGCCGTTCCCGGCCAGATCGCGGCGATGACGAGCCAGCGTTCGCTCGTCGTCCTCGTGACGTCGCTCGACGCGCCCGGCGGGTCCCGCGGTCTGCTGGCGATCCTCCCCCAGCTGACGCGCAAGCACCTGGTCGTCGTGGCGAGCGTCACCGACCCGGACACTCTGGTGGCCACGCGGCAGCGCGGCGACCGTACGGAGGTCTACCGCGCCGCCGCCGCCGAACGTTCGTTGCTCGACCTCAGCCGGGTCACTGCCGCCGTTCAGCGGCTCGGTGGGGATGTCGTGACCGGATCACCCGAAGACCTGCCGCCGGCGCTCTCCGACCGGTACCTCGCGCTCAAGGCGGCCGGCCGGCTGTAGCGGAGGGGGTCAGCCCGCGACGATGCGGCGCGCTCCGGCGTCGAAGTCCGCGAGGTCGCCCGTCTCACCGAGCCGCACGGCCCGGCGCCCGACGACGATCATGTAGAAGAGGAACGCGGCGAGCGCGAGCGCTCCGATCGCGATCTTCGCCCACACCGGCAGTGCCGACGGCGTGACGAATCCCTCGATCAGGCCCGAGACGAACAGGCTGATCGCACAGCCCACCGCCACCGTGAACAGGGCGCGACCGTCCTCGGCGAGCGCTTGCGCACGGGTGCGCGCCCCGGGCGCGATCCACGCCCAGAAGATGCGGAGACCGGCCGCCGCGGCGACGAAGACGCTGGTGAGCTCCAGGAGGCCGTGCGGGAGGATGTAGGAGAACATGACGTCCCCGCGGCCGTACGCGAACATGACGCCCGCGGCCGTCCCGACGCCGACCGCATTCTGGACGATGACGTAGGGCACCCAGAGCCCGGTGATGCCGAAGGCGATGCACTGGGCGGCGATCCAGGCGTTGTTGGTCCACACCTGGCCCGCGAACGACGACGCCGGGTTGTTCGAGTAGTAGTCGATGAAGGTGTGGTCGACGTACTGCCGGAGGTTCGCGTCGCTGCCGAGGTTGCGCAGCACGTCCGGGTTGCCGGTGATCCACAGCGCGTAGAGCGTCCCGATCACGACGGTGACGGCGGCGACGGCGAGGACGATCCAGCGGATGCGGTAGAGCGCGGCGGGCAGCTCGAGTGCGAAGAACCGCGGGATCTGGGAGAACAGGTTGGCACCCGCGCCGGTGAAGCGCAGCCGCGCGGTGGAGAGGGTGAGCGAGAGGCGATCGCCCACCGCCGTCGACCCCGCGCTCGTCTGGATCGCCGAGAGATCCGCGGCTCCCGACTGGTACAGGTCGATGAGCTCGTCGGCGTCGCGGCCGTCGAGGCGCCCCTTCTTCGCCAGCTGGGCCAGCCGGTCCCAGTCGGCGCTGCGCGCTGCGGTGTATGCGTCGAGATCCATCTGCTTGAATGATAGCCATGACGGCAGCGGCGGACGCGTTCCCGGAGCCGGTCGAGCGCGAACTGGTGACCGGCGAGGCCGTCACCCTCGACGTCAAGCCGGCCAGCTACATCCTGCGTGCCGCGGGCACGTTCATCGACTGGGTCGTCTACATGCTCGTCATGCTGGGCTGCGTGCTTCTGCTCGTCGCGACGGGTGGAGGCCTGGACGAGGCGCTCGTGCGCGCTCTGGTCGTCCTGATCCTCGTCTTCGGTACGGTCGTGATACCGCTCACGGTGGAGCTCGCCTCCCGTGGTCGGTCGCTCGGCAAGCTGGCCGTGGGCGCCCGCATCGTGCGCGACGACGGCGGCGCGATCGGCTTCCGCCACGCATTCATCCGCGCCCTGACCGGCGTGCTGGAGATCTTCATGACCGTCGGCGGGATCGCCGCCCTGGTGGGTCTGCTGAACACCCGGTCCAAGCGGCTGGGCGATCTGCTCGCAGGGACGTACAGCCAGCTCGTGCGCGTTCCCGCGCCGCGTCCTCTCGACCTCTATCTCTCGCCCGCTCTCTCCGGGTGGGCAGCGACGGCCGATGTCGGCCGCCTCCCGGACCGGCTGTCGCGCCGGATCGCGCAGTTCGTGCGGCAGGCTCCGCAGCTCACACCGGCGGCACGGTACGGTTTGAGCACCGAGCTCGCCCGCGAGGCGTCCGCGTTCGTGTCGCCGCTGCCGGACGTGGACGCCGAGACCTTCCTGGTCGGGGTGGCGCTGCTGCGCCGCCAGCGCGACGCGCGGGGCCTCGCCCTCGAGCAGCAGCGCCTGGACCGCCTCGCCCCCGTGCTGGAGGGTCTCCCGCACGCGTTCCCCGACCGCTAGGAGCATCGTGACCGAGAGCAGCACCGCCGACTACCGCGCGCACTTCGATGCGACCGTCGCGTTCGCGAACGGGGGCGGCCTCAGCGCGGAGGGGTTCCGGCTCGACCTGCCCAGCGCAGACGTCGCGGAGGCCGACGTCGCTCGACTGTTCGTCCAGCACCTCGGCCTGGCGCTGGTGAGCAGCGTGCAGCTGTCCGGTCTGCGCATCGTCGAGGAGCAGCACCGCGGAAGCCGCGGCATCGACACGGCGTCCGCGCCGGATGCGCCGGATGCGCCGAACGCGCGCCGGGTCGTCGATCTCAGCCACACCATCCGCGCTGGGCTCGTCACCTATCCCGGGCTCCCCGCTCCGGTCATCACGCCGCACCTCACCCGTGAGGACTCCCGAGCGCGGTATGCCCCCGGGACGGAGTTCGCCATGGATGTGATCACCATGATCGGGAACACGGGCACCTACCTCGACAGCCCGTACCACCGCTACGCGGACGGCGGCGATCTGGCATCGCTCGACCTCTCCACACTCGTCGGTCTGCGAGCGGAGGTCGTGCACGTCGACGATTCGACCAGCCGCGGCGTCCCGGCCGAGGTCTTCTTCGACCGCGAGGTCGCCGGCGCGGCCGTGCTGGTGCACACCGGCTGGGATGCGCACTTCGGCACTCCCGCCTACGCGAGCGGCGCGCCGTACCTCACCGAGGAGGCAGCGGCTTACCTCGCCGGGCAGGGCGCCGCGCTCGTCGGGATCGACTCGCTCAACATCGACGACACCGAGGGCGGCGGCGCACGGCCGGTCCACTCCCTGCTCCTCGCCGAGGGGGTGCACGTGGTCGAGCACCTCACCCGCCTCGGCGAGCTCCCGGCCCGCGGCGCGCGTTTCACCGCCGCGCCCCCGGCCGTCGAGGGATTCGGGACGTTCCCCGTCCGCGCGTTCGCGGAGCTCTGACCGCGGCTCAGTCGTGCAGGATGCGCTGGAACAGCACGTGGTCCTGCCAGCGTCCGGCGATCTGCAGGTAGTCCGGCGCGACGCCGATGCGCTCGAACCCGGCGCGCGTCAGCACGGACTGAGACGCATGGTTGGCGAGCAACGTCGCAGCCTGGACGCGGTGGAGCCCGAATCCGCGCGCGGCGTCCAGCACGGCGCTGAGGGCCGCCGAGGCGAGCCCCTTGCCCGTGTGCGCACGGTCGAGCCAGTAGCCCACCATGGCGCTCTGGAAGGCCCCGCGGACGATGTTGCTGAGGTCGATCCCCCCGGCGATCTCGTCGCCGTCCACGAGGACGAGCGGGAGGCCCGAGTCGAGGTCGCGCAGGGCGAGCAGCTCACGCGTGCGGGCGAGTTGCCCCGCCTCGGTGAAGAACTCCTCCGTGCGGGTCGGATCCCACGGCGCGAGATGGCCACGGTTGCGGACGTAGGCAGCCGAGAGGGCCGCGGCGTCCTGCTCCGTGCGCACGCGCAGGATCAGGCCGCCGGGCAGCTCGCGGTCGGTGAATTCGAGTGTCATCAGTAGCGGTAGTGGTCGACCTTGTAGGGGCCGTCCACGGGCACGCCGATGTACGCGGCCTGCTCCTCGGTCAGCACGGTGAGCTCGACGCCGAGGGAGTCGAGGTGGAGGCGGGCGACCTTCTCGTCGAGGTGCTTGGGGAGCACGTACACGCCGATCGGGTAGTTCTCGCTCGAGACGTACAGCTCGAGCTGGGCGAGCACCTGGTTGGCGAACGAGTTGCTCATCACGAAGCTCGGGTGACCGGTGGCGTTGCCGAGGTTCATCAGGCGGCCCTCCGAGAGCACGAGGATGCTGCGGCCGGTCGGCAGGCGCCACTCGTGCACCTGCGGCTTGATCTCGATCTTCTCCGCGCCCGGCAGTGCCTCGAGCGACGCCATGTCGATCTCGTTGTCGAAGTGGCCGACGTTGGCCACGACCGCGAGGTGCTTGAGACCGAGCAGGTGGTCGAGGGTGACGACGTTCAGGTTGCCCGTGCCGGTGACGAGGATGTCGACCTGGTCGACGACCGACTCCAGCCGCGCGACCTGGAACCCGTCCATGGCCGCCTGCAGCGCGTTGATCGGGTCGACCTCGCTGACGATCACGCGCGCACCCTGGCCGCGCAGCGCCTCCGCCGCACCCTTGCCGACATCGCCGTAGCCGGCGACGAAGGCCACCTTGCCGCCCATCAGCACGTCGGTCGCGCGGTTGAGGCCGTCCGGGAGGGAGTGGCGGATGCCGTACTTGTTGTCGAACTTGCTCTTGGTCACCGAATCGTTGACGTTGATCGCCGGGAAGAGCAGCTCGCCGGCCTTGGCCAGCTCGTACAGGCGGTGGACGCCCGTGGTCGTCTCCTCCGTGACGCCGATGATGCCGTCAGCGACGCGGGTCCAGCGGTCCGCAGACGAGGCTAGCGACTCGCGCAGCACGGACAGGATGACCCGGTACTCGTGGCTGTCGCCCTCCGCGTCGCCCGGGACAGCGCCGGCCGCCTCGAATTCGCGCCCCTTGTGGACCAGGAGGGTGGCGTCGCCGCCGTCGTCGAGGATGAGGTTCGGGCCGGTCCAGTCGGCGCCTGCGGCCTCCGCTTCGGCGCTCCAGTCGAAGATCTGCTGGGTGCACCACCAGTACTCCTCCAGCGTCTCGCCCTTCCAGGCGAAGACCGGCACACCCGCGGGCGCCGCGAGGGTTCCGGTCGGGCCGACCGCGACGGCCGCGGCCGCGTCGTCCTGGGTGGAGAAGATGTTGCAGCTCGCCCAGCGCACCTGCGCGCCGAGGGCCACGAGGGTCTCGATGAGGACGGCGGTCTGCACGGTCATGTGCAGCGAGCCGGCGATGCGCGCGCCGGCGAGCGGCTGCGACGGACCGAACTCCTCACGGAGGGCCATGAGGCCCGGCATCTCGTTCTCGGCGAGTCGGAGCTGGTGGCGTCCGGCAGCGGCGAGGGACAGGTCGGCGACCTTGAAGGGCAGGGCGGTATCGGACACGGTCGAAGCTGGCATGGCACCCATTCTCGCATTGCGCGACCGGGAGCGGGCCCCGGATGACGACGGGGCGCCGTCAGGCGCGGATGAGCGCGAGGACCTCGTCGCGGATGCGCGCCATCGTCGACGTGTCCGCGGCCTCCACGTTCAGCCGGAGGAGCGGCTCCGTGTTGGAGGAGCGCACCGAGAACCACCAGAACGGTTCGTCCTGGCCGACCTGTCCGACGACCGTCAGGCCGTCGAGCTCGTCGAACTCGGCTCGAGAGGCGAAGGCCTCCACGATGCGGGTGAACGCGCCGGGGACGTCGTCGATGGTCGAGTTGATCTCGCCCGACTGCGCGTACGGCGAGAACGCGGACGCCAGCTCGGACAGGGGGCGCTCCTGACCACCGAACTCCGCGAGCAGGTGCATCGCCGCCAGCATCCCGTTGTCGGCGCTCCAGAAGTCGCGGAAGTAGTAGTGCGCCGAGTGCTCGCCGCCGAAGACGGCGCCGGATTCGCGCATCGCGGCCTTGATCAGCGAGTGCCCGACACGGGTGCGCAGAGGGGTGGCGCCCGCGGCCTCGATCGTCTCGGGGACGATGTTGGACGTGATGAGGTTGTGGATGACGGTGATCTCGGCGTCGGGGTCCGTGGCGCGGGCCCGCGCGATCTCGCGCAGCGCCACGATCGCGGCGACGGCCGACGGGTTGACCGCGTCGCCGTTCTCGTCGACGACGAAGCAGCGGTCGGCGTCGCCGTCGAAGGCGAGTCCCAGATCGGCGCCGTGCTCGACGACGGCCTTCTGCAGATCGACGAGGTTCGAGGGCTCCAGCGGGTTGGCCTCGTGGTTCGGGAACGTGCCGTCCAGTTCGAAGTAGAGCGGGACGATCGTGATGGGGAGGGCCGGAAGGCCCGCCTCCTCGCCCAGCACCGACGGGACCGTGAGGCCGCCCATGCCGTTGCCCGCGTCCACGACGACGGTGATCGGGCGGATGCCGCTCAGATCGACGAGCGAACGGAGGTAGGCCGCGTACGAGGCGAGGACGTCCTCCGCGCGGAACGAGCCCGGGGTCGGCACCGGCGCGACGCCGTCGGCGAGGAACGCGGCGGCGCGGTCTCGCACACCCGAGAGCCCGGTGTCCATGCTCAGCCCCTGCGCGCCCGCGCGGGAGAGCTTGATGCCGTTGTACGTCGCCGGGTTGTGACTGGCGGTGAACATCGCGGCGGGAGCCGCGAGGGCGCCCGAGGCGTAATACGACTCGTCCGTCGAGCAGAGTCCGATCGAGACGACGTCGGCGCCGCGCGCCTGCGCACCGCGGGCGAACGCCTCAGCGAACCCCGGAGAGCTGTCGCGCATGTCGTGCCCGACGACCAGGTCTCCGCCGGCCGCGCCGACCTCGTCGACGAAGGCGGCGCCGATGGCCTCGACGACCTCGGGGGTCAGCTGCTCGCCGACCAGCCCACGGATGTCGTAGGCCTTGACGACGGAGTCGAGAGAGGTACGGAGGTCATCGGGATCGCGTCGGTTCACGACCCATAACCTACTTCACCGAAGACCTCGTGGCGCACGATGCTCCATCCCTGCGGCGCCGAGAGCCGCTCGGCGTGGATGGCGCACAGATCGTACGTGTGCGGCTCGTGCGAGAGGCTCAAGGGGCCGAGGACGGCCATCGAGTCCGCGTAGACGTACGTGAGCGTGGCGACGGCATCGCGCGGACACGCGACACGGGAACACGGACGGCTCAACATCGGGCTCAGACTACCCGAGCCCGTGCGACGTAGGATGGCGACATGCCCCGCAACCGCCGCACCAGCAGCCAGCCGCCGGCCACCAGCCGCTGGCGCAGCAGGCACGGCCGCGGCGCCCGCGGACCGGTGACGGGGCCGCACCTGCCGATGCTGCAGAACCGCATCGACTTCTTCGACATGACCGTGGCCTCCACCGCCGACTACCTCAAGGGCGTCTGGCCGGAGGAACTGGCGGACGTCCACTTCGAAGTCGCGGCGACGCCGATCGGCAACACCGGCACGGACGGGGTGGACCGCTGGCGCGTCGACCACTCCCGGCGCCGCATCGTGTTCTACCGGGTGCCCATCCAGCGGTTGACGAAGCTGCACCGCGAAGACGACATCCACCGGCGCATGTATATCGAGGGCTGCGTCTTCCGCGCCGTCGCCGAGCTGCTCGGCAAGGACCCGTGGGACCTCGCACCGGATCGGTTCCGTCACTTCTGACGTCGCACGGTCACCGTCAGCGGGGGTAGACCTCGATCGGAGCGGCGAGAGGCCCGGGCGGCGCAAGTGCGAACGTGCTGCTCGCTCCGTCGGCCCCGAAGCTCACACTCGCGCGCAAACCCTCGGCGCCGTCGATCGTGTACCGGGTAGCGGTCACCGGGACGTGCGCCGAGCCTTCCGCCGGGACGACGAGAGTGGTGGCCTTCCCTCCGGCCGGTGTGATCGTGACCGTGCGGTCCTCCTCACCGGCATTGGCGAAGTGCAGCGCCCCGCCCGGACCGTTGGGCACGGCCGCGAGCAGCGTGTCGTTCAGCGGAGAGGACGAGACGAACCAGGAGAAATCGCGCTTCGACGCGCCGATGCGCGTCGTCCTCGCGGCCGCGACGACCGGCACCGACGAGTTGACGGTGACGGTGTAGCTCCCGTCCTTCAGGTCATCGAGGGGAATCTCCGCGACATTGCCGGCCTTCACCGTCTGAGCGTGCGAGGTTCCGGCTGCGGTCCCCTCCTCCCCCACGACGCCGACCGTGACGTCGGCGTCCGTGCTGCCGGGGACGAAGATCCGGAGGGCAGGGAACTCCACGCCGACGTTCTCACCGGATTCCGCGGCCGTCACGGCCGCGAGGTTGACGATCGTCATCCCGGAGATGATCTGCTGACGCGACGGAGCGCCCGTGCCGCCGGTGAGCTCCACTCCCTGGGGCTGGATGCCCTGCTCGAAGCTCTGCTGCATCGTGGCGACGACCTCGCCGCCCGTCGTCTGGACATGGACGACCGGTGCGGCGGCGGCGGGTGCGAGGCCCGCGAGCGGGATCACCTTCTGACCGCCGGCCGGGACGGTGATCCCGGTCGCGCCGGGCGCGCTGACGACGCCGGTCTCGGTGTAGATGCTGAGCGACACCGTCGCGTCGACGGAGGTCGGGTTGGCCAGCAGGACGAGGCTCGTCTGACCGAGCGATGTCGCCCCCGCGACGAGCCAGATGTCCGCGGCCGGCTCCGCGCACGCGGCGGCGGCGAGCCCGGCGAGGTCGTCCGACGTCACGGTCTGAACCTGAGCGCCGGCGAAGAGCGGCGGGGTACTGGCGCCCTGCGGTGTGGAGACAGTGAGGGCCTGCGGAGCATCGGAGCTCGAATCGGCGTCCGAATCGGGCTTCAGACCGCGCACCTGGACGTCGGGCCCGTCGGTGCCGTAGCTGCTGCTCGCCTGTCCGATCGGGCTGGCCTGCGTCGCCGAGCCGGCGTCCGCCGCCAGCGCTAGGACGGGGCCGGGGCACACGCGCTGCTGGTCGGCCGCGACCGGCCGGACCGTCTTCGAGGGGGCGCCGATCGCGAAGTCGGGCAACGGGAGCAGGGTCGCGCCGGCGATGGCCACCACGGCGACGCCTGCCCCGACGATGCCACCGAGTGCCCGGGCGCCGATGCGGGCCAGTCCACGCTTGTCAGCCACGGTCGCCTCCATCGTCGGTCACACGTCGCGGTCGGATGATCGTCTCCTCGAGTCCGTCTTCGAGCGTCGTCTGCTGCTCGTCGACAATGGGCACGGGCCGGGTGGGGAGTCGCTGCTCGTCAGCGGGCTGCGCCTCGGTCTCGGCCGGGTCGGCCGCGAGAGGCGAGGGAAGGGCCACGGCCACCGGAGGCCGGCCGACGAGGGGCACTCGTTCGGCGGGCATCGCGGGAGCGGGGGCCATGGCAGGGATGGCCGACGGCGCGGCGGACCGCGTATCGGCCGTCGGCGCGATGTCGCCCGCGGGCTCGGGCTCGGGCGCGGGCTCAGGCTCGGGCTCGGGCTCGGGCTCGGGCTCGGACGCAGGTTCGGGCTGCGAGGCCGACGCGTCGCCGGTCTCTGGCCCGGGCTCCGGGACCGGCTCCGCAGCTCGCGCATCGTCCTCGTCCGCCGACTCCACCGCGGCCTCGTCCTCCGGCTCGGCGTCGTACTCGGCCAGGCTCTCGTCCGCGATCGTCTCGTCGCCCTCGGCCGGGTGCTCCGGCTGGTCGTCCGGCTCCACCGCGACCACGTCCGCACCCTTGCCCTGCGCGCGGCGGGCGTTGAGCTCGGCGACGCGGTCGGCCGAACGCGTGGTGGGGATGGACATGAGCAGGGTCACACCGACGACGATGCCCTGCACCAGCAGCACGAGGATGCGCCAGATCCCCCCCGCGTCCGCCGGGATCCCAGCCGCAGCCGGCACGCCGGTCGTTCCGCGGGAGAACGCCCAGAGTCGTCCGCTGTCCGTCGTACCGACGCTCGTCAGCACCGCATTGGCGTCGAGGGCGACCGTGGCCCGGGTCTGGGTGGCCTGCGCCGCGCCCGTGTCGTCTCCGTCGAGCGGGAGAGCCGCGGGGGCGAGAAGGACGAAGTCGACGCCGAGATCGGTCAGCTCCTTCGTCGCGTCGTATCCGCTCCGCGACGCGAGGTTGCCGGCGAGCGTCGCCAGGTCGCCCTGGTCGGTCGTCACCGTCCTCCGTGTCGTGGCGAGCGTCGACTGGTCATCGAGGGTGGCACCAGCGCCGCGGACGACCTCCGCGGCGATGCCCCCGCCCGGCTGCGGCGTGATCAGCAGCGTCCCGGTGCGAGGCTGAGTCGAGGCCTTGGCCGTGACGACCGCAGGCATGGTGCGCCCGTCGCTCTCGGCGACCGCCGCGGTGTGGTTGACGGTCATGATCGCGACCGGTGCCGCAGCGACACCGATCGCCACGATCGCGACCCAGGCCGGGTAGACGGCGGCGCGGCCGAGGGCGGAGAGGGCGAGGACGGCCGCACCGGTCATCCCGAGCCAGTAGAGGCTGACGGCGGTCCCTGGCCAGATCGGCACGACGGTCCCGCCCGCGACGGCGACCTGGAGGTGCAGCGCGCCGACCGCGGTCACGAAGCCGGCGAGCGCGACCGCAAGGGCCACCACGGCGCGCACGGTGCCGCGCAGGAAGAGGGCGAGGAGGGCGAGGATGCCCAGCGGCGCGAGGAGAATGGCGACCAGGATCGTGGGCGCGTGAGCCAATCCGGTGCCCTCGAGCACCTGATGCCAGCCGCCGAGCATCCCGTCGGGGAAACCCAGCGCCAGCTGCCACGCGGGTGTCTGACGGGAGTCGAGCGGGACGCCGGGATCGGCGAGGATCGAGAGCCAGGCGCCGCGCGTGCCCTGCTGCCAGACGAGCGGTGCGAACAGAACGATCGTCGGCAGCGGGATGAACGCGATCCGCGCCGCGCGACGGCCTGCGAAGACGATCGCCGCGATCCAGGCGATCACGAGCGCCGGGAGCAGGATAGGTGCGCATGCGGCCGTCGCCGCCGCGAGCAGGGCGGTCGTCGCACTCGCCGCCCACGAGCGCCGTGCCGCGAGTCCCGCGAAGAAGAGCCACGGCAGCAGGAGGTGCGCGAGCACGGCCGACGGCCGTCCGTCCTGCATCGCCAGGAACAGGGTCGGCGCGAACGCGTAGACGAGGGCTCCGAAGACGCGCAGCATGGTGCGGGAGGTGAGTCGGGCGGCGGCCAGCCACGCGCCGAGCGCGGTGAGGGGCAGCGCGACGATGTAGAGCACCACGAATGAGAGGGACGGCTGCCAGAAGGTCACCGAGCCCATCACGGCGAGTACGGCGGAGAACGGGTCGGCGGCACCGGTGAAGCCGAGGCTCACATCCCGCCACCCGTAGCCCAGGTTGGCCCAGAGCTGCCCGACCGACGTGTCGAGGGGCAGCAGGCCTCCCCCGGCGAGCGCGCCGGAACCGACCAGCGGGTAGAACAGCAACGCGCCCGCGACCAGCGCGATCAGCACGGTCCAGCCGCCGCCGGTACCGAAGAAGTCGAGATCCTGTCGTTCGCCCTGCTGGGAGACGAGTGCGGCCTCGCGCTTGAGCGCGCGGGCGCGGCGCACCTCGGCGAACGGGATGCGGAGCGGAGCGACGGCCGCCCAGGTGACGGTGCGGCTCTTCGCCAAGCGCCCGCGTGCGTTGCCCACCGCCATTCCGGAGAAGGCGACCCGGAACGCCGCGGCGAGCTCGCCGCCGATGGAGCCCGGCTCCTTGCGCAGCAGCCGGACCAGAGAGCGCAGGATCGCGAGCGGGACCAGGCTCAGCCAGTGGAACGGAACGGCCCAGCCCGGCGCGTAGACCATCCGGCGGTGCAACTGCGCCGCGCGCCGCTCTTTGACGAGCCGGCGCCGGACGCGCCACTTCGGAGAGAGGTTGGGGCCGGCGAGCCCATCGCCGCCGATGGCGACCCGGGCCTGTGCGACGAGCGTCACGCGGTACCCGGCCAGGCGCGCCCTGGTGCAGAAGTCGAGGCCGTCGTCGGCGGTCGGGAGAGCCGGATCGAAACCGTCGAGCGCCTCCCACAGAGTCTGGCGCACGAGCATTCCGGCGGACGACACGGCGAGCACATCGCTCAGGCCGTCGTGCTGAGCCTGGTCGAGCTCGTTCTCGACGAGCGGCACGGAGGCGCCGAACGGGGTCATGGCCTCGCCGAACTCGCGGATGAAGGCCGGATCCTCCGCGTCGACCAGCTTGGGTCCGACGACGGCGACCGAGGGGGACACTTCGAGCGCGGCGAGCAGTGCGGCGAGTGCCTCGGGCTCCGGCGCGGTGTCGTGGGCGAGCAGCCAGATGAGCTCGTCCGACGAGGTGGTCGGGGGCAGGACGCGGATCGCGGTCGCCACCGCTGCTCCGAACGGGAGCTTCTCGGGGATGCTGAGCAGCTGGGTGGGTCCGGACTCGGCCAGCAGGCGGGCGGCGTCGTCCGTCGTCGCACAATCGACGGCGATCACGGCGTCCGGTTTCCTGGTCTGAGCCGCGAGGGCGTCGAGAGTGCGCTGGAGGCGGGGGCCGCCGCTGTGGGCGACGACGATGGCGGTGACTCTCGGATACATCGGAGTCAGCCTAAGTTGGGGTCACGCCGATTCCGGTAGTGCGTCGGGCGCGGCGTGGATTCGGCGACGGTCAGCCGGCGCGCTTGCGGAGCTTGCGACGCTCGCGCTCCGAAAGACCGCCCCAGATCCCGAACCGCTCGTCGTTGGCGAGCGCGTACTCGAGACACTGCGACCGCACCTCGCAGGAGGTGCAGATGCGCTTGGCGTCGCGCGTCGAGCCGCCCTTCTCGGGGAAGAACGCCTCGGGGTCGGTCTGCGCGCAGAGCGCGTCGGTCTGCCAGGCCAGCGGATTGTCTTCGGCCTCGTCGACATTCGACCGGACGCCCGGAACTCCGAGCCGGACCGGATCGATGAACCAGTCGTCGGGTACCCCAGAACGATATTCAGGAACTGTCATATCGGTCTCCCCACCCCATCAACTACTGGGACACGCAAAAGACGTGTCCCAGTAATTACACCGTTGTCATTCGCGTCCGTCAAGTCGCGAATCGTAAAGCCTTAAGCCGTGGTCGAGACTTCACGACGCGCCGACGGTCGACAACAATAGCGACACGCCCGAACGTTCTACCCCCGGGAAGGCGGTCTCAGGACGCGGCCTGGCGTGCTTCCCAGGCGCTGCGCACCATCTGGTCGAGTGTGTGGCGCATCTTCCAGTCGAGGTCGCGCGCGGCGAGCTCTCCGGACGCAACGATCCTCGCCGGGTCACCCGCGCGTCGAGGCCCCACTTCTGGGGTGAAGGCGATCCCGGTCACCTCGGCGACCGTCGACATGATCTCGCCGACGCTCACGCCGTCGCCGCTGCCGAGGTTGTAGACCGCCTCGATCTCCTGACCTGCGTCCAGGCGCTTGGCCGCGGCCACGTGGGACACGGCCAGGTCGGCGACGTGGATGTAGTCGCGCACACAGGTGCCGTCGGGCGTCGGATAGTCGGTGCCGTTGATGCGGGGCGTGCGACCGTCGACGAGGGCGTCGAAGACGAGCGGGAAGAGGTTGTGCGGGCTGGTGTCGCGCAGCGCCGGGTCGCCCGACCCGACCACGTTGAAGTAGCGGAGCGACGTGTGGCGCAGGCCTGCCGCGACGCCCTGGTCGTGAAGAAGCCACTCGCCGATGAGCTTGGACTCGCCATAGGGCGACTCGGGGCTCTTCGGCGTGGTCTCCGTGACGATGTCGACGTCCGGGGTGCCGTACACCGCCGCCGAGGAGGAGAAGACGATCGCGTCGACGTCGGCCTCCTGCATCGCGGCGAGCAGCACCGCGGTCGCGGTCACGTTCTGCTCGTAGGTGTGCAGCGGCCGCTGGACGGAGACGCCGGCGTACTTGTACCCGGCGACGTGCACGACGCCGCTGATCGCGTTCTCGGCGAAGACCCGCTCGAGGAGCGCGCCGTCGAGGATGGTGCCGCGGTAGAAGGGGATCCCCGCCGGCACGAAGTCCTCATGGCCGCTGGAGAGGTCGTCCACCACCACGACGTCGATGCCCTCGTCGCGGAACGCCCGCACCACGTGCGAGCCGATGTAGCCTGCTCCTCCGGTCACCAACCACGCCACGGGGTCCTCCTGCTCTGCTCGCCGATCGAGTGCAGGAGAAACCCTATCGCGGGCGGATCAGACGAACGCCGCCTCGCCGGTGATGGCGCGGCCCACGATGAGGGTGTTCATCTCACGGGTGCCCTCATACGAGTAGAGCGCCTCCGCGTCCGCGAAGAAGCGGGCGACGTCGTACTCGATCACGATGCCGTTGCCGCCGAGGATCTCGCGGCACCACGCGACGGTCTCGCGCATGCGTGCGGTGGCGAACGCCTTGGCGAGCGCCGAGTGCTCGTCGCGCTGCTGCCCGTCGTCGAGCATCTGCGAGACGCGGGTGCACAGCGCGATGGAGGCGGTGATGTTGCCGATCGACTTCACCAGGAGGTCCTGGATGAGCTGGTGCTTGGCGATCGGCTTGCCGAACTGGACGCGCTCCTGCGAGTACTTCAGGGCGGCCTCGTACGCACCGATCGCGACGCCGACGGCGGCCCACGCGACCTCGGCGCGGGTCAGGCGCAGCACGGCGGCCGTGTCCCGGAAACTGTTGGCGTTCTGCAGGCGCAACGACTCGGGGACGACCACGTTCTCGAGGGTGATGTCGGCGTTCTGCACCATGCGCAGCGACTGCTTGCCCTCGATCTTCGTCGCCGTGTAGCCGGGGGTGGAGGTCGGCACGATGAAGCCCTTGACCTGACCGTCCTCGGCGCTCTTGGCCCAGATGATCGTGATGTCGCTGAAGGTCGCGTTGCCGATCCAGCGCTTCGAACCGTTGAGGACCCAGTTGTCGCCGTCGCGGGTGGCGACGGTCTGGAGTCCCTGGGCGGAGTCGGAGCCGGAGGTCGGCTCCGTCAGACCGAAGGCGCCGATGACCTCGCCGCTCGCGAGCTTGGGCAGCCACTCGGCGCGCTGCTCGTCGGAACCGCAGACACCGACGGCGCCGAGCGCCAGGCCGTTCTGCACGCCGACGTAGGTGCTGACGGACGCATCCACGCGCGCCAGCTCGAGGGCGACCCAGCCGCGGAACACGGCCGAGTTCTCGAACGCCGCGGTCTGCGGGAAGCCGAGGCCGATCGTCCCGGTGCCGTGCAGCACCTCCACGATCTGGTGCGGGAACTCGGCGCGCTCCCAGTACTCGTTGACGATCGGCTTGATCTTCGTCTCGAGCTCCGAGCGGAGGTTCGTGAGGAACTCCTTCTCGCGCTCACCGAGGAGGTCCTCGAAGCCGTAGAAGTCGCTCGCGAGTTTCTCGAAGGCCATGTCTGCTCCAGTGCGTCCAGGGGATCTGCGGGCCGCAGCGCGGCCAGCGCCAGCCTAGGGACGGTCGGCGGGCTTCACAAAGCGGTTGGTAGTTTGATCTAACCGGATCGAAGGGAACACGACGGATGTTTGTGCGCATCGGCAACACGCCGCGGGACTACGCCTGGGGATCGCGCACCGCGATCGCCGGACTGCTGGGCACCACTCCGAGCGGCGAGCCGGAGGCCGAGCTCTGGCTGGGCGCTCACGCCGGTTCCCCCGCGCGCATCCTCGACCCAACGCAGACCGCGGGTGCCGAGGACCTCGCGGCGTGGCCGGAGACGGCCCACCTGCCCTACCTGCTCAAGGTGCTCGCGGCGGCCGGACCGCTGTCGCTGCAGGCGCATCCCTCGTCCGAGCAGGCCAGGGAGGGCTTCGAACGCGAGAACGCCGCCGGCCTCGCCGCCGACTCCCCCGAGCGCAACTACAAGGACCCGTTCCACAAGCCCGAACTGATCTTCGCGCTCTCCGATCCGTTCGAGGCGCTCTGCGGATTCCGCGATCCGGCCGTCAGCCGCGCGGTGTTCGAGGAGCTCGCGACCAGCTCGGGCGATCCGCGCATCGCCGCGTTCGCCGACACCCTCCAGGGCGAGCCGGGCGACGTGCTGCGCCGCGCGACCGAGTGGCTGCTCGGAGGCGACTCGGCCGTGGCGGAGCTGGTGGAGGCCGTGGTCACCGCGTCGGAGAGCCGCGACGACCGCGACGCCGACACGGTGCGGATGCTGTCCGCTGCCTTCCCCGGCGACCCCGGCATCGTCCTCGCGCTGCTCCTCAACCGGGCGACGCTGCGGCCGGGAGAAGTGCTCTACCTGCCCGCCGGCAATATCCACGCCTACCTCGACGGTCTCGGGATCGAGCTCATGGCGGCGTCCGACAATGTGCTCCGCGGCGGCCTCACGCCGAAGCGGATCGATGTCGCCGAACTCGTGCGGGTGCTCGACTTCTCGCCGATCGTGGCGACGCCACTGGCGCCGGAGCATCCCGCGGCGGGCGTCGAGGTCTTCCGGCCCGACGTCCCCGACTTCGCACTCGACCACGTGGTCGTCGGCGGCGGGGTCGCATCGGCGCCCGTCGAGCTGCCGGGCACCGCGATCGCCCTCTGCACGGCGGGTGAGGTGGAGCTGACCGGGGCGAGCGGATCGCTGCGGCTGACCAGAGGCGAAGCCGCAGTGGTGACCGCCGACGAGGGGACGCTCACGGTCACCGGCGACGGCACGCTCTTCGTGGCGACGCCCAACCGGTGAACGTGCGCCCCCGCGTCGGCTATCCTGCCCGGATGACCCCCGCTTCCCCGCCGCTCGATGCGCGCGTCCGCGCCGCCCGGGCGACCACGGGGACGGCGGCCTCCGTCTTCGCCTCGCTGCTGCTCTTCACGCTCTTCGCCGGCGATTTCTGGCGCAATCTGATCAGCTGGCCCGGGTACTTCGTGCTCGCCGCTCTGCTGGCGGCCGGCAGCGTGGTGTTCCTGGTGCGGCTCCGGCCGGCGTTCCGGTGGCGCAAGGCGCCCAAAACGCTCGTGCTCTTCCTGCTGCTCGCCGTGGTGTCGATCGCCTGGTCGGCCTATCCCGGCGCGAGCGCCCTCGGCGTTCTCGCCCAGCTCGCGACGACGGCCGGGGCGGTGTTCCTGGCGCTGTGCCTCAGCTGGCAGGGGCTGGTCGCTGCGCTCAGCAACGCGTTCAAGTGGGTGCTCGGCCTGTCGCTGGTCTTCGAACTGGTGGTCGCGGTCTTCGTGCGTCACCCTGTCCTGCCGCTCACGCCGATCCAGCCCGTCCCCGCGGGCAAGCTGCCGTCCGCGTTCTACTGGAGCCGCGACCTGCTGTTCCACGGCGGCCCGATCCAGGGCATCCTCGGCAACAGCAACCTCCTCGCGATGGTCGCGCTCCTCGCGCTGATCGTGTTCGGCATCCAGCTGGCCGACCGGGCACCCCGGCGGGGCGTGGTGATCGCGTGGCTCGTCGTGGCCGCGCTGACACTCGCCCTCACCCGCTCGTCGACCGTGATCGTCGCGACGCTGGTCACCGCCGTCGTCCTCGGCTTCGCCCTCTGGACGCGCCGGGCGGGGCCCGATCGGCGCCGCCCCGTCTACCTGACGGCCGCCGTCGCGGTCGTCGCGGTCGTCGTCCTCGTCTCCGTCTTCGCCTCCCGCATCCCGGCGCTGCTCGGCAAGAGCGAGGACCTCACGGGCCGCCTCGACATCTGGGACAAGGTGATCGGGCTGGCGCAGCAGCGCCCCGCGTTCGGCTGGGGCTGGGTCAGCTACTGGGCGCCCTGGGTGTCGCCGTTCCACGACCTGGCCGAGCGCAACGGCGTCGTCTACCTGCAGGCCCACAACGCGTGGCTGGACGTCTGGCTCCAGCTCGGGATCGTCGGGCTCGTGGTCTTCGCCCTCCTGATCATCAGCACGCTCTGGAGGTCGTGGTTCTTCGCCGTCGACCGGCCGCGGGTCGACGTCGCCGACCGTCTCCCCTACACCGCGTACGCGCTGCTGCCCCTGCTCCTCCTGGCCGCCCTGCTCGCCCAGTCGCTCGCGGAGAGCCGCATCCTGATCGAAGCGGGATGGACGCTCCTCGTGGTGCTCGCGGTGAAGACGAAACAAGCCGCCCCGTAGGATTCCTGGTATGGCCGAACCGCGCACCCCCCGGGTCCCCGCCGCGGTGACCGAGTTCCTGGGTTCGGCGCGCTTCAACTCCGCGCTCGCCCTGCTGGCCGTCGGCGTCGCCTTCTCGACCCACGCCATCCGTGCGCTGATCGGCTGGCCCGGACTCATCGGCGCCCTCGCGGTGCTCGCGGTGCTCGCCGCGCTCTCGTTCGCGGCGCAGTGGCGCCTGATCGAGTGGCACGGGCTCCTCCCGGTGTCGGCCCTGCTCTTCGTCGGCTGGTGCGCCCTGTCGCTGCTGTGGAGCCAGTACCAGTGGGCGACGCTGGCCGGGGTCATCTACCAGCTGCTCTTCGCCTTCCTGGCGGTCTACATCGCGCTCGTGCGGGACGCCATCCAGATCGTGCGGGTGGTCGGCGACGCCCTGCGCTTCCTGTTGACCGTCTCGCTCGCGTTGGAGGTGCTGAGCGGCCTGCTGCTCGACCTTCCGATCACCTTCCTCGGCATCCAGGGCAACATCGCCTCCGGCGGCCCGATCCAGGGTCTGTTCGGCTCGCGCAACCAGCTGAGCATCGTCGCGCTCATCGCGTTCGTCACGTTCCTCGTCGAGCTGCGCACGCGCTCGGTGCGCCCGCCGCGGGCAGCCTTCTCGATCACCCTCGCGGTGCTCTGCATCCTGCTCGCCCACTCCCCCGTCATCGCGGCGGTCTCCCTGGTCGTCGGGCTCGCGACGCTCGCGCTCTACCTGATGCGCAAGGTCCCGGTGCACCAGAGGACCTTCGTGCAGTGGGGGCTCGCGATCCTCACGGTCGCGGCGCTGGTGGCCGCGTACATCTACCGCACCCGGGTCATCGACCTCCTCAACGCCCGCGCGGACTTCCAGGTGCGCTACCAGCTCTGGATCCAGATCTGGGAGCTGATCCCGGTGCAGCAGAGCGTGGGCTGGGGCTGGGCCGGGGCGTGGCCCACCGACCTCTACCCGTTCACGGCCATCCAGGCCGCGACCGGCGTCTACCATTCGGACGGCCTCAACGCCTACCTCGACGTCTACCTGCAGGTCGGCATCATCGGCCTCCTGCTGTTCGTCGCGCTCATCGGGCTCGCCTTCGTGCGCTCGTGGCTCCTGGCATCCAACCGGCGCAGCGTCGTCTACGCCTGGGCGCCGCTCGTGCTCGTGTCGCTGCTCGTCACGAGCGTCTTCGAGAGCTCGATCCTGGTCGAGGCCGGATGGATGCTGCTCATCGTGTGCACCGTCAAGGCGTCGCAGGGGATGAGCTGGCGGCTGCGGCTGCCGCACCGGGACTCACGCCGGCTGTAGGAGGTCCCGGATGATGTCGGCACGCCCGCGGCTGGCGAACCGTTCGTAGCGGCCGCCCACGGCGATTCTGCGGACACGCCAGGGGCGGCGGAGCCGATTGGCGGGCAGGGCCGCACGCTCCGCCTCGAAGCGGGCCTTCTCGCGCGCCGCGTCGACGAACCCGGGAGGGACGCGGTCACCCAGAGCGGCCAACCGATCGGCCAATACGCCGAACCGTGTCGCCAGTACCGCGTTGCGGTCGCCGCGCGGCTCGAGCACCCGCCTCATCTTCCCGGCCACTGTCGGTGCCGCGACGCCGATCTGGTTGGAGTCGTGCTGCCGATAGTCGATCGTCGGCTCCTGGAGCACCTCCACACGACCCGCCGCTGCCGCCACCGCGGCGAGCCATTCGTCGTGCACCCACCCGTCGGCGAATGGAAGAGTGACGTCGAGCAGCGTGCGGCGGAAGACGACGGTGGCTCCGGTGGCGAGGTTGCGACGGATGAACGCGTCGAACGCCCTCCCCGCCAGCTCCGCGTCGAACTCGGACGCGGTGACCTCCAGCGACTCGAAGAGGGTGCGATGCAACGGCTGTCCGTCGGTGTCGACGAGATCAGCGTCCGTGTGGACGAGCAGCAGCCCCTCGTCCGCCGCGAAGCGGGCCACGATGCGCTCGAGGCGCCCCTCGTGCCACACGTCGTCCTGGTCGCTCAAGGCGATGAGATCCCCGGTGGCGGCCTCGACCGCCCGCTGGAAGTTGCGGGTCACACCGAGCGGCCGCTCACCTGTGAGCACGACGACCGTGACGCCGTCGGCCAGGGGGGACTCGGCGATCTCCCGCACGATGCTGAGCGTCTGGTCCGTCGATCCATCGTCGGAGACGATCAGCTCGTCGGGGCGGGGGCGCTGCAGAAGGATGCTCTCGATCTGCTGGCGCACGAACCGCTCACCGTTGTACGTGCACAGGGCGACGCTCACCCGCGACTCGGCCATCACTTGCGCTTCAGAACCACCGACAGCACCCCGAGGAACATGCCGGCCATGATCGTCTGCGCGCCGAGGATCATCAGCAGAGCGGCGGGAACGGCGATACGGAGAGTGTCCTGGGCGTTCAGCGCACCGAAGCCCGACGAGGCCCACACGGAGAACTGGATGACGGCGATCGCCAGACCGAGGAGGAAGAGGATCACACCGGCGATGGCGCTCGACTCGAGGCTGATGCGTCGCTCCAGGCGATCGAAGTTGCGGCTTCGGGGTATTCGGAAACCTTCGTGCTGAGCGTAGATCTTGCTCAGGATGGCGAAGATCACCCCTTGGTAACCCACCACCGCCAAAGCGGCCAGATAGACCTGGCTCGACACATCGAAACCGATGTCGCCGATGACGAGCGGACCGAGACTCAGGAAGAACGTCCCGAGGATGCCGATCGCGAAAGCGATGGAGCCCGGGACCAGGAACAGCCACCGCGGACTGAAGATCAGCAGGAAGCGGAGGTGGCGCCAGCCATCGCGCCAGCTGCGCAGGTGCGGTGGCCTCGAACGCCCGTCCTTGCTGAGGGTGGTCGGCACCTCGCTGACCTTGCTGCCGTTGAGCGAGGCCTTGACGACCATCTCGCTCGCGAACTCCATCCCTGTGGTCTGGAGGTGGAGCTGCGTGATCGCCGCACGGTTGAATCCGCGCAGTCCGCAGTGGAAGTCGGAGATCGGCGATCGGAAGAAGATCTTCCCGATGGTCGAGAGGACGGGATTGCCCAGATATTTGTGCAGCGGGGGCATCGCACCTGGTTCGATCCCGCCGAGGAACCGGTTGCCCATCACGAGGTCGTCCCCAGCGCGCAGCCGTTCGACGAAGGGATCGAGGTTCGAGAAGTCGTAGCTGTCGTCCGCGTCGCCCATGATGACGTAGGTGCCGTGGGCGGCGGCGATACCGCCGAGGAGGGCCGCGCCGTAGCCCTTCTCCGCCACCGGCACGACACGCGCGCCGTGCGCTTCGGCGATCTCCTGCGAGCCGTCGGTGCTGCCGTTGTCGGCGATGAGCACCTCGCCCACGATTCCGGCGCGCGCGAGGTAGGCCTGCGCTTTGTCGATACAGACGGCGAGCGTCTCGGCCTCGTTGAGGCAGGGCATGAGGATCGAGAGCTCGATCGCCTGGACGGTGGTCATGAAAGGTCGGGATCCTTGGTCGGTCGTCGTGGAATGAAGCCGATCATATCCATAACGACCCGATCGGCTCGTCAGTCGCCGCATGTCTGCGATAGTTGACGGGTGACTCAGGACGCCCGCCCGACCATCGACGTCGTGGTTCCGGTCTACGGGAACTGGCACCTCACCGAACGGTGCCTCGCCCACCTCACCGCGCAGACGGTGCCCCATCGTGTGATCGTGGTCGACGACGCCGGACCTGACGACACCGTCGCACGGCTGGAGGCGGACTATCCGGCTGTGACCGTCGTCGCGCTGGCGACGAACAAAGGCTTCGCCGGTGCGTGCAACGCCGGCATCGCCGCAGGAGACGGCCAGATCGTCGTCCTCGTCAACAACGACGTCGAGGCCGAGCCGGAACTGCTCGAACGGCTCGTGCAGCCGTTCGCCGACGACCCCGGCACGGGGAGCGCCTCGCCCCTCCTCCTGAAACCGGACGGCCGGGTCGACGCGTTCGGGATCTGCGCCGATCCGACCATGGCGGGATTCGTGCGGTACAACGGTGCCACCGAGGCAGACGTCGTCGACGGCGCCCCCGCACCACGGCTGCTCGGCCCCTACGGGGCCGTCGCCGCTTATCGCCGCACCGCCCTGGAGGCGGTGGGCCCGCTCGACGAGGGCATCCAGATGTACGGCGAAGAACTCGATCTGGCGCTCCGCCTCAGCGCCGCAGGCTGGTCGACGGCCGCCGTCGTCGGTGCGCGCGGCATGCACCTGGGCGGCGCGACCTCCGGCCGGGGCTCGGCTCAGCAGCGACGACGGGCCGGATTCGGCCGCGGATACCTCGTGCGCGCCTACGGAGTGCTGCGCACGCGCCACTTCGCACGGGCCCTGCTCACCGAGCTCATCGTGTGCGCGGGCGACCTGGTGCTCAGCCGCGATCTCGCTTCGACGTCCGGCAGGCTCGCCGGCTGGCGGGCCGGACGGACCGCGTCCCGCAGGCCGAGGCGCATCCCGGGCGTCGACACGCATCTCGGGTTCGTCCAGTCGCTGCGGCTGCGTGTCGGAGACAGGCGGGCCTGACCGATGAGCACGGAACTCCCTCCCGAGATCCGCCTCCGGCGCGCGGCGATGTCGCTCATCACGCTGGTCGGAGGGGTCTCGCTCGCGGTGATCCCCGCGGCCACGATCTCGATCTCGTCCCGAATCTTCACGATCTCCGAGCAGGGCGTCATCTCGGTGATGATCATGGTGGCGACGTTCATCGGCCAGCTCACCTTCGCCGTCGTCGTCGAGTCCCGGCTGAGCTCCGCCGGCACCGAGCGGCGGGTCACGTTCCCGCTCTGGCTCGCCGGACTCTCACTGATCGCCGCCCTCGCCGTTGCGATCCGGTTCGATGACGCCGTCGTGCTGTGCATCGCCCTGCCGGTGTTGCTCGCCTCACTCGAAGTGGGACGCGGCGTGTCCGTGGCCGAGCGACTGGACACCCGCGAGATCGGCGCGGCGATCGCCGTCGGCGTCGGAGCGCTGGCCGGAGTGCTCGCCGGGTTCTCCGGCGCGCGCTGGGCGCTGATCCCCCTGGTCGCAGGGATCTTCGTCGCCACCCTCATCCGTTCGCTGCCCGTCGAGCACCGGCCGAGCGCCCCGGAGCCGCGGGTGCTCGGCTGGGTGGTGGCCGACGTCGCCCTGACGGGCAGCATCTACCCGCTGATCAACTGGACGATCCTGTCGTTCCTCGGCCCGCTGCCCTCCGTGCTCTTCACCTCCATCTCGACGGTCTCCGGGGTTCTGGCCATCCCTCTGAACTTCATGCGATTGCGGCTCCTCAAACAGCACTCGCTGCTCGACATCGTGGTCTCGGCCGGATCGGTCCTCGCCGCGACGGTCGTCATCTTCGTCTGCGAGTTCCTCGGTGTGTTCGGGTACATCTTCGGCGCGGGATGGACGCTGCAGGCAACGGTCCTCCCCCTGCTGATCGCGTGCCTCTGGCGGGCGGCCTCTTTGGCGACGACGATCCCGTTCGCGTCGCTGCGTCGCATGGGCGAAGCACGGCTCCTGACCATCCTCCGCGGAGTCGTGGCCGTCATCACCTTCGCCGTCGCCGCGGCGGTGGTCGCCACCCAGCAGCTGGGCTGGATCTTCGCCGTGCTGCTGCTCGGGGAGCTTCTCCAGGCGTTCCTCTATGAACTCGCCCGGCGCCGCAAGACCGCCGCCCCACGAGAAAGGGTCTGACCGCGATGCCCCGCATCCTCGTCGATCTGCTCTTCTACACGGGCACGAAGGGCGGTATGGAGTCGTACGTCAGGAACGTCTATCGAGAACTGGGCGGCCTCACCGACGGGCTGGAGTACACCGCACTGCTCCCCCGTGAGGCGGAGAGCCTCGATCTCGGCTGGTTCCCGGGCGACGTCGTGCGGTCCTCGGTCTCCGGGGAGGCGCGCGCGTCGTGGGCACTCGGGGAGCTCCGATCGGTGCCCGCCGCGGCACGGCGGATCGGCGCCGACCTCATCCACGCCCCCGCGAACATCGGGCCGATCCGTTCGCGGGTGCCCGTGGTGCTCACGGTGCACGACCTCCTCCCGTTCGTGCATCCGGAATGGGTACCGGGACCCTACTCGCCGGTGCTGCGCGCGCTGATCTCGCGCGCGGCACGGAACGCGCGCCGCGTCATCACGGTGAGCGAACAGTCGCGCGCCGATCTGCAGCGCATCCTGCGGCTCGGCACCGACACGGTGGACGTCGTCCCCCTGGCCGGCCTCCCCGTCTCCGAACGCACGGCGAGCGCGCACCGTGCGGACGACCTCATCCTGAGCCTCGGCAACCGGATGCCCCACAAGAACTTCGAGACGCTCCTCACGGCGATCGCCCGCATCCCGAGCGAAGCGCGGCCCCGCCTCGTCATCACGGGGTCGCACGGCGACGATCCGCTGCGCCCGCTCGTCGAGAGGCTCGGCATCGCCGCCACCACGACCCTCCTCGGGTGGGTCGACGACGACGAGATCGAACGGCTCTACTCCGAGGCGACAGCGGTCGTCGTCCCGACCTTGTTCGAGGGATTCGGGCTTCCGGTCCTCGAGGCGATGTCGCGCGGGTGCCCGGTCATCTGCTCCGACCTGCCGGTCCTGCGTGAGGTGGGAGGCGATGCCGCACTGTACGTGGACCCGCGCGACCCGGACGGGCTGGCCGATGCCCTGCGCGCTCTGCTGGGCGATGCCGCCGCACGCGAGCGACGCTCGTCGGCGGGTCTCGCCCGAGCCGAAGGGTTCTCCTGGGCGCGGACCGCGCTCGCGACGGCAGAGAGCTTTCAGCGGGCGCTGGACGAGTAGCGCTTCACGATCTCGTCGACCGAGGAGCCGAGGTTCTGAGACCGCCGGGCGGTCGCGAACCATTCGGCGGTCGTGGCTCGCAGCGCCGCTCCTCCCCCGACCGCATCCAGGATCGCCGACCCGAGCGACTCCGCGCCGGCGTCGTCGGCGACGAAGCCGTTGACACCGGCTTCGATCAGATCCGCGGCGGCATTGTCATCGCCGGCGACGACGACGCTCGGCGTCCCGACCGCGGCAGCCTCCGCGACCACGAGCCCGAAGCCCTCGCGTCTCGACGGGTTGACGAGCACCGCGGCCTCCGAGAAGAGGCGCGCGAGCTCGTCGTCCTCCACGCGACCGCGGATGTCGAACAGCGGCCCGACGTCCTCCGCCTCAACAGCACGGCGCAACGCTTCCGTCTCGGGCCCGGTCCCCACGACCACGACGTGCACGGAGGGGTCGCGGCGCCGGGCGACTCCGATCGCGGCAGGAAGCGCCGTCAGCTGCTTGTCCGGGATGTGGCGTCCGGCGAAGAGCACGAGCCCGGGATCCACCGGGGTCGGGTGCGCCGTCACCGGCGCCTCGGCGAGATCCAGGAGGCCGAGGACGATCGGATCGAGCCGACGTCGATAGCGGCGGATCCGCGCGCGCGTGAACGAACTGTTCACGGTGACATCCGACGTGAGCCGGAGGGCGACCCATTGCAGCACCGACGCGACAGTGCCGACGAGCGGGCCCGAGTACTCGCGCCACTTGCGCCAGGTCCACACTTCGAGCCAATCGCTGAGCAGGCGCGTCCGTGTGCCGATGGTCGCGGCGCGGGCCGCGAACACATTGAGCACCGGGAGAGCGCTGGCGATGACCAGGTCGTACTCCCCACGACGGCGACGAAGCTCGCCGAACGCCGCCGCCGCGAAACCCGCGGCAGCCGCCGTGCGACGACCGCCGGAGGCATCGTAGATCTCCCCGCTCCACACCGGGACGACCGTGAAGGACGCGTCCGGCTCATGGCCGTCGCCCCACTGGCGTCGCGTGAGGTAATCGACGCTGTGCCCGCGCTCGACCAGCAGCTCGGCCATCCGACGGTACACGCGCTCCCCACCGCCGGTGTTCACCGGGAAGAGGCAGTCGTACACGATGGCGATCCGCACGCTAGCGCCCTCCCGGAACGGCGGGCGAGGCCGCCTCGATCGTCGCGTCGACGGGCCGCTCGGGGAGGTCCGCAGCGGGATCGCGGTGACCCGTCTGGAAGCCCAGCCACACGGCGAAGCCGACGGTCGCCAGCCCGTAGAGGACGAGGAGGAGCTCCCACCCCAGCGGCGGCTGCCACTCGGGATGGAACATCGCGCCGATACCGTGGCCGAAACCGGTGACGTACCGCCGAAGGACGGTGAAGAACGCCAGAACACCGAAGAGCGCGCACAGGGCGAGGCCGATCCGCACGACCCGCACGGAGAGGAAGTCCAGACGCGATCCGCCCGCCCTCGACAGCATCCAGGCGGCCAGGAGAGGGACGGCGATGTACAGGAGCAAGCCGTAGCGCCCCTGCCAGATCAGGCCCGTGCGCGAGATCTGGACGCCCTGGACGACGGCGGGGATGAGGACTGCGCCCGCCAGCGCGCACACGACGACCACGGCTGCCCGCCGTCCGGCCCCGCTGACGGCGAGAATGACCAGCACACCGATCGCGACGACGACCAGGGCGTAGAGCATCCACGGCAACGGGGTGTCGAGCCAGCCGAAGACGCCGAGGCCCTGCTGAACGTACCCGGGCGTCCGGCGGAGCATCGCGGCGACACCGGAGACGACGCTCGCGCCGACCAGTGGTGCATCGTTCGCGCCCGCCTGCCCGCCCGCGCCGTTCGTGGCGATCGTCCAGGCGGCCGAGAAGAGCATCCCGACGGCGATGACGCCAACCCAGATGTACGTGCGCCCCCTCGAGAAGAAGGCCCGCGCAGCTCTCCATCCGACGACGGCGACGCACGCCGCGACGATCACGACCACCCAGAGCGGCCCGATCGAGCGCGCGTTGGCGAGCAGGATCGCCGACACGGTCACGAGCGTCCACAGGTACGCACGCGGAAGTCCCACGTCGTCGGAGAGCGGATCGTGACGTTCGAGAAGGCGCAGCAATGTCGCCCACAGCCCCGCCGCAGCGGCGACCTCGAGCCCGTTCGGATTCACCGAGCCGGCGAGATAGAGCACCATCGGGCCGGCGACGAGCATCATGCCCAGCGGCAGCCAGCGCGAGCGTCGCGATGAGAGCGCCGCTTGGAAGCCGAACGCCAGCAGTGCGGAGCAGAGCAGAGCGCCGGCGATGCGCATCCCGTAGACGCCCGCCTCCCCCTGGTCGGTGAGCAGACTCGGCCAGCCGACGAGGTAGTAGTAGATCGGGTTGTACGCTCCGACCCAGGTATCGAAAGTGGAGGATCCCGTGCCGTCGCCGAAGTGCACCGCGCAGTGCGCCGAATCCTCGGGGACGAACAAGAAGCACATCGCCGAGTGGTTGTAGTGATAGCCGGGCGGCAGCTGGACGACGAGGTACTTCGCGCCGGGCTCCACCGCGCCGATCACCTGTCCGCGTACTTGTGCGATCGCCTTCGCGGCGTGGGCGTTCTCGTCCGGCACGGAGAAGAGCGGGCTCGCGAGCGCCCACAGACTGGACAGCACGGCGAGGAAGACGAACGGGATCCAGAAGGTCCGGACGGACCGCGATCGTCGAACCGCGATCGCTGGCGAGTCGGATGCGGTCACCCGCATCACGCTAGGGCATTCCGTGCCCGGCCCGGATCGCGACATGCGCGTCCCACGCGGACCGCACGATGTCGTCCAACCCGTGGGACGCCTGCCAGCCGAGTCGATCGCCGATCTTCTCCGCCGATGCGACGACCACCCCGGCATCCCCGGCTCGACGACCGACGATCTCCGGGACGAGCGAGGAGCCGGCGGCCTGGAGGATCGCCTCGACCATCCGGCGCACGCTCGTGCCCTCGCCGGTACCGACGTTGAACACCTCGTGGTCGCCGCGCCCGGCCACCGTGCTGTCGACCGCGGCGAGGTGAGCCCGGGCGACGTCCAGCACGTGAACGTAATCGCGCACGCAGGTTCCGTCGGGCGTCTCGAAGTCGTCTCCGAAGATCAGCGGAGGAAGCCCTGCGTCGATCCGCTCGAACACCATCGGCACGAGGTTGAGCCGGGCACGGTCGGCCAGCTCAGGTGCTCCCGTGCCCGCAACATTGAAGTACCGGAGGCTCACGGCGGAGAGGCCGAACGAGCGTCCCGCATCCTGGACCAGCTGCTCACCGACGAGCTTCGTGCTGCCGTACGGATTGATCGGCTGCGTCGCCGCACCTTCGGTGATCGCGGCCCCGCTCGCCATCCCGTAGACGGCTGCCGACGAGGAGAAGACGAGTCGCGAAACTCCGGCGTCCTCCATGGCGAGCAGCAGGTTCGCGAGGCCCCCGACGTTCTGCTGGAAGTACCACGCGGGCCGCTCGACCGACTCACCGACCTGCTTGCGGGCCGCGAAGTGGAGCACCGCGTCGATCCGCTCCTCTCGCAGGCACGCGGCCAGCCGCGGGATGACATCGACGGACGCAAGGTCGGCCTTCATCAGTCGGACGTCCGGAACCCGGTCGACGTCACCGGAGATCAGATCATCGGCGACCACCACATCGTCGCCGCGCTCGATCAGCAGGCGGACGACATGCGCACCGATGTATCCGGCTCCGCCGGTGACCAGGATTCGCATGGAGACGAGTCTACGAGACGCCGTTGCGGTCGGCTCCGTCGACGGCGGGCTCCACCGGCACCGTTTCCGCCGCGGTGGCCTGCCCGGCCGGCGGCACGGGCTCCGCAGGGCGTCCTGCCTCGACCTCAGCGGCTGTCGGCGCCTGCAGGATGGCCAGCTGCCGGGCGAGGATGGTGATCTCGCGCTCGGTGTTCCGATGGCGGCGCTGGACGAGGATCGAGTTGCCCGCGAACACCACGATCAAGCCGTAGAGCAGGAGGTCCGCCCCTCGGCCCACCCCGAGGACGTGCGCGACCGCCGTGACGGCGGAGGGGAAGATCACCGCGAGCACGACCAGGACCAGCAGCGCGATCATCAGCAGCCGGCGGATCGCGACGTGCCGCTGACCGCGCCCGGGAAGCATCAGGAACACCGCGAACGCGGCGAGCGCGACGATGAGGATGATCTTGATGACGGTCTGACCGGCGTCCATGGCGCGCCTCCCTACTTCACGAACAGATCGCTGAGGATGTTGACCGAGTTCCAGACGGACTGGCCTTTGGCACGCGAGTAGTCCGTGTAGACCACGTGCACCGGCGCCTCCGCCCAGCGCAGTTCGTTGCGCGAGATCTCGGACACGATCTCCGAGGCGTGAGCCATGCGGTTCTGCGTGATGGCGATGGACGAGGCGGCCCGCCTGTTGAACGCCCGCAAGCCGTTGTGCGCGTCGGTCAGGTGCACACCGGTGCTGCCCCGCTGGAACGCCACGGCCGTCTTCAGCACCGCCTTCTTCACCGGCGACACCCGCGTGCGATCGTCGAGGAACCGGGAGCCGATCACGACGTCGAGCGGCTGCGTCGCCAGCATGTCGACCATCGTGAGCGCGTCGGACACCTGGTGCTGGCCGTCGGCGTCGAACGTGACGAAGTAGTCGGCCTCCGGGTCGCCGAGTGCCCAGTCCAGACCCGTGCGGAGGGAGGCGCCCTGACCGAGGTTGATCGGATGGCGGACCACCACTGCTCCCGCCGCAGCGGCTTCGTCGGCGGAGCCGTCGGAGGATCCGTCGTCGACGCAGACGACCTTCGGGAACACCGTGCGAGCGTCCTCGATGACGGCTCGGATGACCGGCGCCTCGTTGAAAAGCGGGATCACGAGCCAGGTCTTGCCCTCGACAGCGGAAATCGGTCGTCTCCAGATCGCGTACGTGTACGGAAATTGCTGATCCATACTAGCTCCGCCGTACCGTGGGGGAGCTGGATGCACCCCGGACGCTCAGGGCCCTGTCACGTGCGGCGTGGTAGTTTCGATGCGCGTTGCTCGCGTTCTGGGGCATACGCCTCCCACCTACGAAAGGACGAACGGCGTTGGCTTTCGTCGCACCAGGGGCCGATGTCTCGCCCGACGCTTCGATCGGCGAGGGCTCGAAGGTCTGGCATCTCGCGCAGGTCCGCGAGTCCGCCGTCCTGGGCGAGAACTGCATCGTCGGCCGCGGCGCCTACATCGGCACGGGCGTGCGGATGGGCGACAACTGCAAGGTCCAGAACTACGCACTCGTCTACGAGCCCGCCGTGCTCGGCGCCGGTGTCTTCATCGGCCCGGCCGTCGTCCTCACCAATGACACGTATCCCCGCGCGATCACTCCCGATGGGGAGCTGAAGAGCGCCCATGACTGGACGCCCGTCGGCGTCACGATCGGCGACGGCGCCTCGATCGGCGCCCGCGCCGTGTGCGTCGCGCCGGTCACGATCGGGCGCTGGGCCACTGTCGCCGCCGGCGCGGTGGTCACCAAGGACGTTCCCGACTTCGCCCTTGTGGCGGGTGTGCCCGCCCGGCGGATCCGCTGGGTGGGCAAAGCCGGCGTGCCGCTCGAGCAGCACGGGGACGAGTGGGTGTGCCCCAGCACCGGGGACCGCTACATCGAAATCGACGACGTACTTACTGAGGTGGACGAATGACTGAAGCTGGAGCTTTCATCCCGGCGGCGAAGCCGATCATCGGGGACGAGGAGCGCGCCGCCGTCGACGCGGTGCTCGCGTCCGGGATGCTCGCCCAGGGCGAGGAGGTCGCCGCGTTCGAGCGCGAGTTCTCCGCTCAGCTCGTGGACGGCCGCCACGCGGTCGCCGTGAACTCCGGGACGGCCGGACTCCACCTCGGGCTCCTGGCCGCCGGCGTCGGGCCGGGCGACGAGGTCGTCGTCCCCTCCTTCACCTTCGCCGCCACCGCGAACTCCGTCGCGCTGACCGGGGCGACCCCGGTTTTCGCCGACATCGACCCCGTCACGTACAACCTCGACCCAGCGGCGGTGGAGGCGGTCATCACCGAGCGCACCGTCGGCGTCATGCCGGTGCACCTCTACGGCCAGCCGGCCGACATGGGGGCTTTCGCGGACCTCACGGCCCGCCGCGGACTGCGACTGTTCGAGGACGCGGCGCAGGCGCACGGTGCGCAGTACGACGGGCGTCCGGTCGGATCGTTCGGCGCGTTCGGGATGTTCAGCCTCTACCCGACGAAGAACATGACCTCCGGCGAGGGCGGCATCGTCACCACGGGCGACGACGAGGTCGCGCGCCGACTGCGCCTGCTGCGCAACCAGGGCATGGAGAAGCAGTACGAGAACGAGATCGTCGGCTTCAACGCCCGGATGACGAACCTCCACGCCGCGATCGGGCGCGTGCAGCTCACCAAGGTTCAGGGCTGGACCGAGCAGCGCCGTTCCAACGCCGCGTTCTTCGACGCCAACCTCAGCGGCGTCGGCACCCCCGTCGTCGCGGAACGGGCGTCGCACGTGTATCACCAGTACACGATCCGCGTTCCCGAGGGCCGTGACGGCTTCGCCGCCGCCCTCCGCGAGGAGTACGCGATCGGGAGCGGGGTCTACTACCCCATCCCGAACCACCGCCTCCCGTCGTTCGCCCGCACGGAAGACCTCCCCGAGACCGAGCGCGCGGCGCAGGAGGTCCTCTCCATCCCCGTGCACCCGTCGCTCACCCCCGCGGATCTCGACCGCATCGTCACCGCGGTGAACGCTCTCGCCGGAGCGGGCGCCTGATGGCCGACGTACGGGTCGGTCTCATCGGCCTCGGGATGATGGGACGCCACCACGCGCGCGTGATCCGTGAGGTCGAGGGCGTCACGCTGTCGGCCGTGGCCGACCCGGCCGGGGACCCGCACAACGTGTCCGGAGACCTTCCCCTCCTGTCCAGCGTCGATGAGCTGATCGCCGCCGGCATCGATGCCGCGGTGGTCGCCGTCCCGACGATCTACCACGAAGCAGTCGCGACCGCGCTGGCGGAGGCGGGCGTGCACACGCTGGTCGAGAAGCCGATCTCCCCGGACATCGATTCTGGCGAGCGGCTGGTGGATGCCTTCGAGAAGCGTGGACTGGTCGGTGCGGTCGGCCACATCGAGCGGTTCAACCCGGCGTTGCAGAGCCTGCGCGAGCGCATCGAGGCGGGCGACCTGGGAGAGGTGTTCCAGATCGCGACCCGGCGTCAGGGTCCGTTCCCCGCGCGGATCGCGGATGTGGGGGTCGTGAAGGACCTCGCCACCCACGACATCGATCTCACCGCCTGGCTCGCGCAGAGCGGGTTCAGCTCGGTGGCCGCTCAGGTCGCGCTTCGCAGCGGCCGTGAGTTCGAGGACATGGTCTCGTTCACCGGCCTCCTGGACAACGGCGTGATCACGAACCATCTGGTGAACTGGCTGTCGCCGATGAAGGAGCGCGTGACCGTCGTCACGGGCGACCGAGGCGCCTTCGTCGCCGACACGATCAGCGGTGACCTCACCTTCTACGAGAACGGCACGACGACGACCGAGTGGGAGTCCGTCATGGCCTTCCGCGGGGTCAGTGAGGGCACCGTCGTCCGCTACGCGCTCACGAAGCGCGAACCGCTGCGGCTGGAGCACGAGGCGTTCCGGGATGCGATCCTCGGCAAGACGTCGAGCGTCGTCACGATGCGCGAGGGCCTGCAGAACGTGAAGGTCGCCGAAGCAGTCCTCCGATCCGCACAGGGCGCCTCGACGGTACACGTCTCGGAGTGAGAGCGCGCACGCCGAGGCGTGTCGTCATCGCCTCCCGACTCTACGCACCCGAGGTGGGAGCCGCGGCGTTCAGGCTGCGCGCCCTCGCTCGAGGCCTCGCTGCGGAGGGTGCACGCGTCCGGGTCGTCACGACCACCCCTCCGCGCGGGACTCCAGCGATGTCGCCCGATGCAGGCGTGGCCGTCGCCCGATTCCCCGTCCTCCGCGATCGCGGCGGGAATGTGCGCGGATACGTGCAGTATCTGAGCTTCGACGTGCCTCTCGCCGTCCGCCTGCTGTTCACCGGCGGAGATCTCGTCGTCTCGGAGCCACCGCCCACCACCGGGATCGTCGTCGCGCTCACGAGCATGATCCGCCGGCGCCCCTACGCGTACTACGCCGCAGACGTCTGGTCGGATGGGCTCGTCGCGCTGGGAGCTCCGAGGGTGCTGGTCTCCGTGATGAAGGGCGTCGAGGGCTTCGTGCTCCGGCATGCGGCGACGGTGATCGCGGTGTCCGAGGAGGTCGCTCAGAAAGTCGTCGACTTCGGCGTCGCGCGGAGCGCGGTCGCCACCGTCGACAACGGCGTGGACACCGAGGTGTTCACGCCGGACGGCCCGGTCGCCCCGGGCGCGAGACCGGCCTTCGTCTACACGGGATCGATGTCGGAGTGGCAGTCGCCGGCGATCTTCGTCGAGGCGCTCGCGATCGTGCGACAGCGCTTCCCGGAAGCATCGATCCGCTTCTTCGGGCAAGGGGTCGAGGAGTCGCACGTCAGCGAGGCCGCCGCGCGGCTGGGCCTCGCCGACGCGGTCCACCTCGGCGGCGTGATCCCCCCCGCGGAGACGGCGGAGTGGATCCGCGGCGCGACGGCCGCGCTCGCGAGCATCCGTCCCGGGATCGGCTACGACTTCGCCAAGCCCACGAAGACGTACGCCGCAGCTGCGTGCGGCACGCCCGTCGTCTTCGCGGGACGCGGTGCGGGTGCGGCCCTCGTCGAGCGCAACGATCTGGGCTGGCGGAGCGATTTCACGCCGGAGGCCGTGGCGCAGGCCATGATCGCCGCCGCCGAAGCGGACGGCGGCGCGGACCACGCGCGACGACGCGTCTCCCGTGTGGAGTGGGTGCGCCAGCACGCCTCCCTCGCCGCAGCGGGCCAGCGGGCTGCGCGGCGGCTGCTCGCATCGGAATGATCCGACGCCGGCCCGCAGGCTACGCGGCGCCTCCGGCGACCCGCCCGGCGAGCTCTTCCACCACACGCTCGGCTGCGTGGCCGTCTCCGTACGGTGCGGCGAGGGTCGCAGCCGGCCGCGGCCGCTGAACGGCGTCACGCAGGCTCGACAGGTCGGACCCGACGAGCACATTCCAGCCGAGATCGACCGTCTCGACCCATTCCGTCTCGGGCCTCACCGTCGTCGTGGGCACGCGCAACAGGAACGCCTCCTTCTGCAGCCCGCCGGAATCGGTCACCACGCCGGCGCTGCCGAGGACGGCGGCCACCAGCTCGGGGTAGGCCAATGGAGCAGCCAGCTCGATCGCGCCCCGCTGGAGTTCGACGCCCGAGGCCGAGGCCGTGGCCACCAACCGTGGGTGCGCCAGCAGGCGCACCGGCCGGTCGAGCCCCGCCAGCGCGTCGATGATCGCTGCCAGTCTCCGGGGATCGTCCGTGTTGTCGGGGCGGTGGATGGTGGCGACATAGTAGTCGCCTGCACGCGCGGCTTCGCCGCTCGCCGCGAGGACCTGATCGCGCACACGGTAGAGGACGTCGGTCATCACGTCGCCGACGAGCACGCTGCGGTGGCCGAGCCCCTCGTCGGCGAGGTGCCCCATCGCGACCGCCGTCGGCGCCAGCAGCAGGTCGGACGCGTGGTCCGTCAGGACCCGGTTGTGCTCCTCGGGCATCCGTCGGTTGAACGACCGCAGTCCCGCTTCGAGGTGCGCCAGGGGAGTGTGGAGCTTGACCGACGCCACCGCGGCGGCGAGCGTCGAATTGGTGTCGCCGTAGACCAGGACCCAGTCGGGGGCGTATCGCTCGATCACCGGCTCGAGCGCGGACAGCATCGCGCCGGTCTGCTCGCCGTGCGATCCGGATCCGATCGCCAGGTTCACATCGGGCTCCGGGATCCCGAGATCGCGGAAGAACACATCCGACATCAACTCGTCGTAGTGCTGACCGGTATGGACGACGATGTGATCGGCCCGCCCCGCCATCGCCGAGGCGATCGGAGCCAGTTTGATGAATTGTGGACGAGCGCCCACGACACTTAATACGCGCACCCCGGTAGCCTATTCGCCCTGTCGCCGAGGGCGCTCGCGGAGCCCCTGCCCACGGTTCGCGCAGGTGCCTTTCTGTAAACTGACCGGGACACCCGGCGGTTGACGGGTGCAGAGACGAGCCTTGATGATCCCGATCCCCCACGCGTCCGATCTGCGACGGCACAGGGTGCCCGAGCTGTGAAGGCACTCTGGAGCACCATCCGTGAGCTGGTGCCGCTCCTCCCACCGGCCGGGCAGCGCTATCTGACGTTCTACTCGTGGTTCGTCGGGCTTCTCGCCGTGCTCGACGCGGTCTCCCTCGGCCTGCTCGCCGTCGTGATCACCCCGCTCCTCTCTGGGAGCTCGCTCACCGTTCCCGTGCTCGGCACGATCGACACGGCCGGCCTCGTATGGATCCTCGTGTTCGTCTGCGTCGTCGTGATCGTCAAGGGCATCCTCGCGTCGCTCATCCAGTACCTGGCGACCCGGAGATTCGCCGCCTTCGAGCTCGCGATCGGCGACCGTCTGCTGAACGCGTACATGAGGGCGCCCTGGGTCGAGCGGCTCAAACGCAATTCTTCGGACGTCGTGCGGCTCGCGGATTGGGGTATCGCCAACACCATCGCCGGCGTCCTCCTGCCGGCCGCATCGCTCGTCGGCGAGGCGACGACGTTCATCGTGGTCTTCCTCGTCCTCGTGGTCGCCCAGCCTGCGATCGCGGCGACCGCGGTCATCTATCTGGGCCTCGTCGGGCTGGCCCTCTACTTCTGGGTCTCACGTCGCTCCCAGGTCGCCGGCCGCGTCAACCGCGACTACTCCTACCGGGTCTCGCGCCTGCTCACCGAGATGATCGGGGCGCTCAAGGAGGTGACGCTGCGGAACAAGTCGGACGAGGTCGCAGCGGTGGTCCATGCGAACAGGGTGAAGACCTCCCAAGCGCGCGCCAACATCCAGTTCCTCAACCTCGTGCCGCGTTACATCCTCGAGTCCGCAGTGATCGGGGGAATCGTCCTCGTCGGCGCGGTCGGGTACGTCACCGGTGGAGGACTGACCGCGGCGATCACCGCCGTCTCCATCTTCAGCCTGGCCGGGTTCCGGATGGCACCGTCGATCACGCGATTCCAGGCCGTCATCGGTACCACCACTGCCAACCTCCCGCACGCGCAGAACGTCATCGCGGACATCAAGCTCATGGAGCGGCAGAATGCCGAAGCCCGGGGTGGGCTCGACACCGGCCATCTGCCCGAGCACCCCACGACGCTCGATCTCGACGACGTGACGTTCTCCTACGCGCCCGACGCGCCGACGGCGTTGCGCTCGATCTCACTCTCGATCCCGTTCGGCTCCACCGTCGCCTTCGTCGGGTCGTCCGGAGCCGGGAAATCCACGCTCGTCGACCTCATCCTGGGCCTGGTGGATCCGACCTCCGGCTCCATCTCCATCGACGGCACGCCGCTGCGGCACGTGTCGTCGGCATGGCATTCCCGCGTCGGTTACGTCCCCCAGGACGTCTCGCTCTTCGACGGGACCGTCGGTCAGAATGTCGCTCTGACCTGGTCGGACGATGTCGACGCCGACCGTGCCAGGGCCGCTCTGGAGCAGGCCCAGCTCTGGGACGTGATCGCGGGCCGCGAGGGCGGACTCGATGGCGTCATCGGCGAGCGCGGCCTCGCCCTCTCCGGAGGTCAGCGTCAACGTCTCGGGATCGCGCGCGCACTCTACGTTGACCCCTTCGTCCTCGTGATGGACGAGGCGACGAGCGCACTCGACTCGGCCACCGAAGCCGCCGTCGCCAAGGCGATCCGGGAGCTGCACGGCAAGGTCACGGTGATCCTGGTCGCCCACAGGCTCTCCACCATCCGTCACGCCGACCGCATCTACTTCATGTCGGACGGCCAGATCGCCGCCAGCGGGACGTTCGACGAGCTCGTCAGGGATGTCCCCGCTTTCGCCGAGCAGGCCGCACTCGCCGGAATGATCGAGTAGCCACGGCATGCGCGTCCTCGTCGTCACCACCTGGTTCCCCAGCGACAGTCGCCCGGGAGAGGCCCCGTTCAACCTGGAGCACGTCCGCGCTATCGCACTCCGGCACGACGTGCGCGTCATCCACGTGCGACTCGGAGGGACTGCCGCACCCGCGACCGAGACCTATCACGGCATCCGAGTGCGGAGAGTGTCCTTCTCGCCGAAGCGGCCAGCGCAGGCGCTGAAAGCGTTGGGCGAGATCCGTCGCGCGGTCCGCAGCGCCGACATCCTGCACACGATGGCCTACTCGTCCGTTCTGGTGATGGCGCTCGCAAACGCGTTCTTCCGGGTCCCCTGGGTGCACACCGAGCACTGGAGCGGAGTGACCGATCCGGCGCGCACGGGCGGACTCTGGCTCCGGTTGGCCTGGCTGCGCCGGTTGCTGCGGCTGCCCGACAAGCTCACCGGCGTCACGACCCAACTCACCGAGGTGCTCGCGCGGTTCGGCCGGCCGGGGGCGACCAGTGTCGTGCCCTGCGTCGTCGAGAACTCGTCGCCGATCACAGCTGCGCCGTTCGGTGACACCGTGGAGCTCGTGGCGGTGGGCGGCTTGGTGCCGGGCAAACGGCCGCTGCTCGCCGTCGAGACGCTCGCGTGGCTGGTCGCGCACGGGCACCCCGCACACCTGACCTGGCTGGGCACCGGGCCGCTCGCCTCCGAGACGGAGGAGCTCGCCGGACGCCTCGAGGTCTCCGACTCCCTGACTCTCGCCGGCAGCCTGCCTCTCCGGCAGGTGTTCGACCACCTCGCGGCGGGAGATCTGTTCTTCCTGCCGACGGCGCACGAGAACTTCCTCACCAGCGCGGCCGAGGCGCTCTCGGCGGGGCGGGCCGTCGTCGTCCCGGCGAGCGGCGGATATCGCGACTACGTCGATGATGGCAACGGCGAGCTGGTGGAGGAGGCGACGCCGGCCGCCTTCGGCGCAGCGATCCTGCGCGCGGTCGAGAGGTTCCGAGAGGTCGATCCGCACACGCTGGCGGAGCCGATCCGCGCACGCTTCTCACTGGAGACCGTCGGCGCCGCGTTCGACGCCCTCTACCGCGATCTGACCGCGTCGCGGTAGGCCGTCTCGAGGACGTCGACCCAGCGCTCGGGCGTGTGCTTGCCCAGCACCCAGCGTCGAGCGTCGAGTCGCGCGGAGGCGGCGACCGGATCGACCAAGGCGAGCGCGGTCTGCTCGACGACCTCCTCGACGGTCCCGGTGAGGACGGGCGGTGGATCTCCCCCGTCCTGGAGCTCCCGGACCGGGCACAGGACGACCGGCCCGATGGCCATCGCCTCGAGCTCGCTCACACCGATAGCCCCGGAACCCTGGCCGATCGCGACGTCGGCGCCCGCGACGAGGTCGAGGAACTCGGCATGGCGGAGCCGTGGAACCAGTTCGACCCCGCGGGCCGCGGCCTCCCGGGCGCCAGGGCCCCAGTCGAGCCCGACGATGCGCACGTCGGCGGGAAGCGCGGCGCGGAGGGCGCTCGCCACCGCGAGCTGGGTCTCGACGCCCTTGGAATCGTCCCAGCGCGAGACGAACAGCACCGTCTGCTGCCCCGAACGGCGCGGAGTCCGCCAGCTCGGCAGACGTTGCGGTTCCACGAAGGCGGGCATGTACTGAGCGTCGGGTCGCGCGGTCGTCGCTTCCTCGACGGTGTCGAGATTGGTGTAGTAGACGGAGCTGGCGCCGTCGATGGCCCGCTGCACCATGTCGTGCGTGCGGGGATCCTTCCACTGGCGCCGGATGTCCGTTCCGTGCAGATGCAGCAGGTACGGACGCTTCGGAATGTACGGCTTGCGCATCAGTGGAACGGTCGTGGCGTAGTGGATGTGCAGCACGTCGCTGCTTGCGGCGGCGCGAGCGTGGCGCAGGACGAACGGTAGCTCACGGAGTCTGCCAGCTCCGCCGCCGAAACCGGCGGCGGGCCGAACCTTCTCGGGGGGCAGGTAGCCCCACCGGAGTCCCGAACGGGCGGCGGCATCGACGAGCGCCCTGGCCACGAAGGCGCAGTCGTTGACGTGCGTCACGCGCGGCGGTCGGGGGGCAGGGCTCACGGTCACATTCTCTCATTCGACGGCGGCCGGTCCGGGTCCCGCCTCTCCGACCGTCCAGGCTGCTCCGGGTAAGCTTTCCCAGTGCATTACTCCCCAACGGATCCGTCCGGTCGACGTCGATGGCCCCTCCTCCTCGGGGTCCCCATCTTCGCGCTGATCGCCCTGATCATGTGGGCGGTCGCCACCCCCGTCGGCTCCAGCCCCGACGACGACTATCATCTCGCCAGCGCATGGTGCGCTCTGGGCGACCGGCCCGGCCTCTGCGAAGAGGTGCCAGGACATCCGGAGGAGCGCGCGATCCCCAAGGGCGTCGCGCAGGTCCTCTGCACCGATCTCTTCCCGAGCCAGCTCGAGAAATGCGACGTCGACCCCGGCCAGTCCGTGAACGACCTGATCCCGACCGCGCGCGGCAACTTCGCCGGCACCTACCCGCCGGTCTACTACGCGGTGATGGGCGTGTTCGCCAGCAGCCAGTACGCCGTGTCGGCGATCGTGATGCGCATCGTCAACGCCATCCTCTTCGTGGGGCTCACGTCGTTGCTCTATTGGCTCCTCACGCCCTCCCGGCGCCGGACGCTGCTCTGGACCTGGGCGATCGGCATCGTGCCTCTCGGCATCTCACTGCTGTCGTCCAACAACCCCAGTTCGTGGGCGATCATCGCAGGCGGCTCCTTATGGCTCGCCGTGCTCGGGTGGTTCGAGGCCGACGGGCGACGGGCGATCGGCCTCGGAGCCCTCGCGGTCGTCTTCGCGGTCATGGGCGCCGGTGCGCGTGCGGATTCCGCGATCTACACCGTCCTCGGCATCATCGTCGCCGGCATCCTGGGCGCGAGCCGATCCCGCGCCTTCCTCCTGAAGGCGATCCTGCCGCTCGCCCTCGTTGTGGTCGCCGCCCTGTTCTACTTCGGCGCGAACCAGTCCGTGAGCACCGGCGGCCTCACGGGAAGTCACGACACGACCGCGCCGCTCACGACGGCCCAGTACGTGTGGGACTACTTCATCGATCTCCCGCAGCTCTGGGCGGGAAGCCTCGGCACGTGGCCGATCGGCTGGCTCGACATCCCGATGCCCGCGGTCGTCTCTGTCGCCGCCGTCGGAGTCTTCGGAGCGGTGACGTTCGCGGGGCTGCGTTCGGCCTCGGTCCGTAAGCTTCTCGCGCTCGGGTTCGCGCTCGCGATGCTGTTCGCCGTGCCGGCGTGGATCCTGCTGAAGAGCAAGGCGCTGGTCGGGCAGGAGGTGCAGCCGCGCTACATCCTCCCGCTGCTGCTGATGTTCGCGGGAGTCGCCCTCGTCGAGGCCACCCGTCGCCGGATCGCCTTCACTCGACTCCAGATCGGCGTCGCAGCGCTCGCATTGTCGATCGCGAACGCTGTGGCTCTGCACGCGAGCATCCAGCGCTACGTCAGCGGCCTGGGCGACCCCGACATCGACCTCGGACACGACGTGCACTGGTGGTGGGGCGGCCCGGTCTCCCCCATGATCGTCTGGATCCTCGGCTCCCTCGCCTTCGCGGCGGCAGTGTCGGGAGCACTCTGGCTCGCCCACCGACGGGTCGGGATCGCGGCCGCCCCGTCGAGCGAGACACCGGCGCGGCCGGAGACGGTCGGGAACAATGGCTGACACCACTCCTCCGCCCGACGCACCGGCGTCGGCGTCCTCGCCGCTCGCGCGACTGCTCGGGCACTCGGCCGTCCGCTACCTCATCGCCGGCGGTCTGAGCTTCCTGGTCGACTTCGGGCTGCTCGCCCTCCTCCATGACGTGCTGCTCTGGCCGGTGTGGCTGGCAAGCGGGACATCGTTCCTCCTGAGCTTCGCCTTCACCTACACGATCCAGCGGATCTTCTCGTTCGGGTCGACGGCGCCGCACGGCCGTGCCGTGCTGCGTTACACGCTGCTGGTGGCGTTCAACACGATCGCGACCGTGATCATCGTCTCCCTGATCAACTCGTCGGTGGCCGGCTGGGCTGGCGGCAAGATCATCGCGACCGTCGTCACCACCGTCTGGAACTACTTCGCCTACCGTTACTGGGTCTTCGCCGACCCGCGCCAGCCAGAACCGGGTCCGGACGCCGGACCCACCGAAAGGACGTGACCGTGTACAACGGAGCCCGCATCGCTGCAGTGGTCCCCGCTTACAAGGAAGAGGCGATGATCGCGACGGTCATCCGCACCATGCCGGAGATCGTCGACCACATCGTCATCGTGGACGACCACAGCCCCGACGCGACGAGCGATGTCGTCCGAAGCGTCGGCGACCCCCGGGTGACCCTGATCCGCCACGAGGTCAACCAGGGTGTCGGCGGAGCGATCATCACCGGCCACCGGGCCGCCCTCGAGCTGGGCGCCGACGTGAACGTCATCATGGCGGGCGACGCGCAGATGGACCCCGAGTACCTTCCGCCGCTGCTGGACGCGGTCACCACCGAAGGCTACGGCTTCGCGAAGGCCAACCGGTTCTTCTCCCCCGAGTCCTTCCACGGGATGCCCGGTCATCGCGTCTTCGGCAACATCGTGCTCTCGTTCATGACGAAGCTGGCCTCGGGCTACTGGAACCTCTTCGACCCGCAGAACGGCTACACCGCGATCCGGGCCGAAGTGCTGAAGCGCGTCCCGCTCGACAGCGTCTCCAAGCGATACAGCTTCGAGAACGACCTGCTCATCCACCTCAACATCCTCCAGGTCCCCGCGACGGACGTACCGATCCCCGCCGTCTACGGCGAGGAGGTGTCGAGCATCAAGCTGTCGAAGGTCGTGCCCGAGCTGCTCGCCCTCCTGACGCGCGGCTTCTGGCGGCGAATCTGGTACCGCTACGTGCTCTGGTCGTTCTCGCCGATCGCCCTCCTCCTCTTCCTCGGTCTGATCCTGTTCGTCGTCGGTGTCGGAGTAGCGATCTGGGTGTGCTTCCAGATCGCGGCCTCGGTCGTGGCGACGGCCGCGACCGTCATGCTGGCCGCGCTTCCGCTGATCCTGGGGTCGCAGATGCTGATCAGCGCACTGCAGCTCGATATCCAAGCGAGCCCGTCGACGCCGAATCTTCCGCCGTTCGAGTGATCGGCGCCATCGAGTCCAGCGCCGGCCTCCGACCCTCGGGCACCGACCTGTATTAGGATCTATCGCGGTATCGGGGCAACGCGCTCGTCGACAGCACACACATCGGGGAGCATCATGCAGACCGCTATCGAGCAGAACACCACACCCGCGTCGTGGGGCCGCAGGGCGTGGAGGGGGACCCGGAAGCGCTGGGTTCCGCTCCTGCTCGTGTTCGCCTCCTTCGTCATGGGGTTCACGGTGACCGCTCATCACTCCGAGGCGCTCTCGCCGATCGACGAGTGGGTGTACACCGACTACCTCTACAAGCTCCCCCAGCAGGTCATCATCCCCCGCGGACAGGAGATCGGGCCGGAAGCGCTCGCCCTCATGGCCTGCGCCGGCGTCCGGGAGTACGGCGCGATGGGACCGAAGTGCGGCTCCGACTATTCGGCCCACCTCGACCAGTTCCCCCAGGGCGGCATCACCTCGGCTGACGGGTACACACCGCTGTACTTCGTGATCACGTGGGTCGGAGCCAAGGCGATCCAGCTCGTCACTCACACATCGCTCGTCGAAGCAGCGCGTTTCACCGGCGCATTCTGGCTGGCCGGGGGCATGCTCCTCTTCTACTGGCTACTGAGTCTGATGCGGATCAGGCCCGTCATCACCCTGGGACTCGGTCTTGCGGTGATCGCGTCGCCCTTCGCCTGGTGGACCTTCACCTTCATCAGCACCGACGCTCCGGTCTTCGCGCTCGGCGCGCTGATGCTCATCGCCGCGATCAAGTATCTCCGGGGGCAGTGGTCCGGCTGGTGGTTGCCTGTGCTGGCCGCCGTCGCGACGCTCTTCAAGATCACAGCCATCCTGGCGGCAGCTCTCGTCGCACTCTTCCTGATCCTCGAGTACGTCCGCAGGCGGATGCGCGCACGGCCACGACGGCGCGGTTTCGACTGGAGGAGCGCCCTGCTCGGACGCGGCGAGGACGGCGCTCTCATGATCGCCGTCTCCACGGGAATCGCGGCGCTCGTCGCCGAGGTGGGCTGGCTGGCGCTCCGCGCGGCCGTCGCCGTCGGCCCGGCCGCGAATCAAGGTGTCACCGGCCGGATGACGCTGAAGGACCTTGGCTCCCAGTTCGTCAACTTCCTGCCGGGCACGATCATCTCGAACGTCAACATCACCGGCCGGGTCGAGCTCGGTCTCCCCATTCCGCCGTTCATCGTGGAGCCGCTCTCCTGGATCACCGTCGGCGGTGTCGTCGGCGCGGTCGCGATCTACACCTGGCGTCGGGCGAACAGCCCCTTGGTGTACGCGGTCGCAGCGCTCGCGATCCTCGGCGCGCCGCTCCTCGCGATCTCCCTGGACGTCCAGGGCACCTACTTCCCCATCCCGCCACGGTACGGCACGGCGCTGCTGCCGGCCTTCCTGCTGGTGGCCGCACTCATCGTCCGCAGTCGCGTCGCGAAGACCCTGCTCGTCGCGTATCCGATCGTGGTTCTGGGAGTCGTCCTGGTCTACTCCCCCGTCTTCGCCTGACGCCGCGAAGGCGGCCGTCCGCGAGGTGTCGCCGACGGCCGCGACCGTGGTCAGGCGACGCCGATGACCCGGTAGATCACTCCCGGCCACGCCTCGGCCGAGCTCAGGCGTCGACCGTCGATGATCGCCGCGATACCGGGCAGGTCGCCCGGTCCCAGCGCGCGGTACTCGGCGTGGTCCGTCTGGATCAGGGCGGCGTCCGCCTGATCACCAAGCGTGTAGGGATCGAAGCCGAGCGACCGCAGTTCGTCGTCGGAGTAGAGCGGATCGTGGACGAGGGGGACCGCGCCCCGCGCCCGGAGCGCGTCCACCGTCGGGAACACGCCGGAGAACGCGGTCTCCTTGACACCGCCCCGATAGGCAGCGCCGAGGACGACGACGCGTGCACCCGTGAGGTCGCCGAAGGCACCCTCGAGCATGGTCACGGCGTGCGTGGGCATACCCGCGTTCGCTTCCCTCGCCGCGCGGACGATGGTGGCCTCCGGGTCGTTCCAGAGGTACAGGCGCGGATACACCGGGATGCAATGGCCCCCGACCGCGATGCCGGGACGGTGGATGTGGCTGTACGGCTGCGAATTCGACGCCTCGATCACCTGGTAGACGTCGATGCCCGCGCGCTCCGCGTAACGGGCGAACTGGTTCGCGAGGCCGATGTTCACGTCGCGATAGGTCGTTTCTGCGAGCTTGGCGAACTCCGCGGCCTCGGCCGTTCCCAGATCCCACACGCCGTTCGGCCGAGCGAGGTCTGCGCGCTCGTCGAAGTCGAGCACGGCCTCGTAGAACTCGGTGGCGCGACGGGCGCCGCGCTCGCTCAGGCCGCCGATGAGCTTCGGATACTTGCGCAAGTCCGCGAAGATGCGCCCCGACAGCACGCGTTCCGGCGAGAAGACGACGTCGAAGTCGACACCCTCCACCAGGCCGGAGGTCGCCTCCAGACGAGGAGTCCAGCGTTCACGGGTGGTGCCGACGGGAAGGGTCGTCTCGTACGAGACGAGCGCCCCTCGGGTGAGGTGCTTCCCCACGGATTCGGTGGCGGCGTCCATCCATGCGAAGTCGGGCCGGGCATCCTGGTCCACGAACAGGGGCACGACGATGACCACGGCATCAGCGCCGGGAACGGCGTCGGCGTAGTCCGTCGTCGCGCGGAGCGCCCCGGAGGACACGACACGCGCCAAGGCATCGCTCAAGCCCGCTTCGCCGGGGAACGGCGGCGTGCTCGCGTTCACGAGGTCGACCAGGGCGGAGTTCACATCGACGCCGACGACCTCGTGCCCCTTCGAAGCGAACTGAACGGCGAGCGGAAGCCCGATCTTGCCCAGGGCGACTACCGCGATCTTCATCTCGTCATTACTCCCGCCGATGTGCGAACCAAAGCGTGTCAATCCTAAAGGGCTACACGCTATGGGTCTGCCGGGAGCCCCCGGCCCCGCGTCTCAGGCTGCGGGGCCGGTCGGGATCGCGGACGCGAAGAGCGGGTGGACGTCGAGGTAGGCGGCGCCCTTGCTGAGCTCCGCGAAACGCTGCATCGACCCGATCGGTCGCTTCGTGCCGCCGTCGAGCCAGAAGATCGAGCCGTCGGGAGTGCGGATGAACGCGGTCGCCGGCGTCGTCACCTTGAGCAGCTGGCAGGTGTACGAGTCGAGGGCGACGAAGGCGAAGGGATACAGCGCCTTGATGCCCGGATCGACCTTGTGCACGCTCCCACCCGCGCTGACGTAGTCCGTCGAACCGCAGGTGAGTCCGAATCCGAGGAGCGTCGCCGACGTCGGGTATGCGTCCAGCCTCGCCTGCGTCGTGAAGCTGTACCCCGTGATGCCCGCCTCGTTCGCGAAAGCGAAGTTGGACAGTGCGATCTTGTTGGTCACGCCGTTGATCAGGTAGACGGTGGCACTGTTGGTGGAGAGCACGAGTGTGTTGCTCGTGAGCGCGACGGGCCCCTTCGGGATCGCGGCGACGAGCGAATCCGGCACCGTGGTTATCACCGGGGTCTTGCCGCCCGCGAGCGCGACGAGCGACTCCCAGGCGCCGACCGGCAGCAGTTTGTCGGCCATCACGATGTAGACGGTCGCCGACGAGGGCGTCTTGATCATCGAGCCGGCGACGATCGTCCCCTTCGACGGGTACGCCCCGAGGAATGCCTGGGGAACGGCGACCGCCGGAAGTGCGGAGGTCGATCCGGTGTTCCAGGCGTAGCTGCCCCCGTCCGCCAGCACGTACTTGGTGGCCGTGCCCGCCACTTGGACGATCCCGGTGAACGACGCTCCCTTGGGGATGAGCGCGAGGCTGTTCGGGCTGAGCGAACCAGCGGAGGCATTCGGCAGGCCGGCACCTGCGGCGGCGCCCGCGTCGACCGGGTAGGCGGACTTGTTGCCGAGGTAGGAATAGCTCGACGTGCCCCGCTGGGTCGCGAAGACCGCGTCACGTACGATCGGCGCCGCGTACGGCAGGGCCGAGACGGCGGACTCCGTGAGGACGTTGAAGCCGCTCGGCAGGCCGGCTGCGCTCTGCGACGTGTTGTCCAGGATCTCCCGCTTGGTGCCCGACGTCACGTAGTACCGCGAACCGGCGGTCGTGCCGAGGATCGGTCCCATGGCGGGACCTGTCGCGAACCCCGACAGTTGGTCGTCGCTGAGCTGCACGAAGCCGCTCACGTCGCATTTGCCCCCGTAGTCGACCACGAGGCCGCACGAACCGAACGGGAGCTTGATGCTCGCATCGGTGAAGTAGATCGTCCCGTTCGGCGAGCGCATGACCCGTCCAGCGGGTTGCATCGTGGCGAAACCGTCCAGATAACTCTGGGACACGAAGCCGACCTGCCCGAGGGGCGCGTATGCGGTGAGCATCTCCTGGTTCAGCACCGGGTACTTGCTGGTGCCGGAGACGATGTAGACCGTCGCATTGGACGTCGTGCGGACGAGGCTGGTGCCTGCGGTGGTCGAGCCGAACCAGTCGGTGTAGATGCGCCAGAAGTTCCGGTTGCCGTAGGCGCTGCAGCCGTCCCCCGTCCCGTAGAGGTTGGCCAGCGCCGCCCCGTTCGGCTGGTAGGGCGTGTAGTTGTAGAGTCCGGCCGTCGCCTGGTTCTGGATGAAGACGTTCGACGAGCCGCAGCTGGCGCTCGGACTGTAGCGGATGGCGTTGACCCTGCCTGCCACGTGGTTCCAGCCGGTCGGGTTCGCCGCGTAGCGCTTGAACTGAAGCGCTGCGTTGTAGACCTGGTTGAAGAAACCGAGGTAGGTGGAATCGCACGCCGCGGTGTCCGGGCAGGCGTAGCCGGTGGCCTTCTGGTACTGCGTGCTGTCCGGCCACGTGTCGGAGACGAGGCCCTGCTCCTTCTCGAGGAGCACCAGGAGGGCCTTCTGGCTGATGCCGCACGCCGCACCGACCTTGGCGATGATGACGGAGGCGAGCTCGTTCGAGGCGCCCGTGTAGGCATCGCACCGTCCGGCCACCGCGGCGCGCGTCGTCGTGGTCTGCCGGTAGTCCTTCAGGCACGTGTATCCGGACCGGCAGGAGGGCACCTTCGCGGACAGAGTCGCCTGGACCTCCGACGCCGTCAGTGCGGCACCGTCGAAGAAGAGGGCGTCGCTGATGATGTCACCGGCGTTGAAGTCCGAGGCGACCGCAGCGGCGGCCGGCTCATCGGCGGTCGGGGTGAGGGACCCGAGGAGTCCGGCGACCAGCGAGACGATCACGGCAGCAGGGACGACAAGGAGTCGGCGTTTCACGGGACCTCCACGGTCGTCGGGATGGACGTGTATGTCGTGCCGTCGTGCTCGTACGACAGGGTGAGGGTCCACGACCCGCGCGTGAAGTCCTCGATGGGCGACTGCACGAGGCCGCAGGAGGTGGTCATCCGGTCGGCAGCGCCGGTTCCGTCCGCCGTGACCGTCGCGCCGTCACGCTCGTAGGTGAAGACGCAGGGTGCGCCGTCTTCCACGACCCCCTGGATGTAGCCGGAGGCCGAGATGTTCTTCCCGTCGACATCGACGCTCGCGACGACGAGAACCGCCTCGATCGTCGGCGGCGCCGACGGCTCGACCGCTCCGGGCGTCGCCGTCTTCGACGGGAGCGACGACGCGCTCACGGTGGCCTCGGGCGCGGCGGACGTGCAGGCCGTCAGCAACGCGGCGGCCATCAGCACCGCGGGGGCAGCGCCGAAGAGGGTGCGGGCGATCCTGCTCATTCCTGTTCCGGTCGGGGATGATGCGACGATGACGTCGCTCGAAAAATGCGTTCGGGTCGCCGTTCGACCCTATCCGGTCTCGTGGGCCCAGCACAGCGCCTCTAACGGGGTACACGGCCCGGCGGGCGCCCAGGTGCGCTGGGTTAACATGTACGTCATGACTTCCCTCGAGGCGCAGACCCGAGCTGCGCTGATCGCCGACGAGCCCCTCGTCGAAGTAGGACGGAGCTCCGGATTCTTCCGTGGCGCGTGGAGCTCCCTCGCAGACATCTGGGCGCATCGCGAACTGCTCGGCCTGCTGACCCGTCGCGAGATCAAGTCCCGCTACAAGGACAGCTCCCTCGGCCTGGTCTGGAGCCTGTTCCGGCCGATCGCGCAGCTCCTGATCTACTTCCTGGCCATCGGGCAGGTGCTCGGCGCCGCCCGCGCCACGCCCGACTTCGCCATCTTCGTCTTCATCGGCCTGACGATGTGGGGGCTGTCGTCGGAGATCGTGCAGAGTTCCACGACGTCGATCCTCGCGAACGCCGGCCTCGTGAAGAAGGTCTATCTGCCACGGGAGATCTTCCCGCTCAGCTCCGTCGGAAGTGCACTCTTCAACTTCCTCGTCCAAGCCGTCGTCCTGACGCTGGCCATCATCTTCCTCGCGAGCGTGCCCTTCGATTGGGACGCCGACATCCTCCTCGCCCCGGCGTCGGTCATCACGCTCGTCGTGTTCTCGACCGCCTGCGGTCTGTTCCTCTCCGCCGTCAACGTGTATCTACGTGACGCCCAGCACATCCTGGAGATCGCCCTGATCATCCTGTTCTGGGCGTCGCCGATCGTCTATTCGTACACGTTCGTACACAAACTCCTGCAGGGCAACTGGCTCGAGCAGCTCTATCTCGCGAACCCGGTGACCATCACGATCCTCGGCATGCAGCGAGCGCTGTGGTCGGCCGGGGACACCGCCACCGGCCCGATGGCCCAGGTCTGGCCCGATGCGCTCGGTATCCGGATCCTGGTCGTGTTCATCGTCAGCATCGTCCTCCTCTGGCTCGCGCAGCGCCTGTTCGCGCGCCTCCAGGGGAACTTCGCCCAGGAGCTCTGAGAACGTGTCCACACCCACCATCGCAAGCGTCGACGGGGTATCCAAGCGCTTCGTCATGCACAAGGAGAAGTCCCTCAAGGAGCGGGTGGTCAACTTCCGCCAGTCGAAGCGGCACCGCGACGACTTCTGGGCCCTTCGCGATATCTCCCTCGACATCAAGACGGGGAGCACCGTCGGTCTCGTCGGGCACAACGGCTCGGGCAAGAGCACGCTCCTGAAGGTCATCGGCGGGATCATCCAGCCGACGACGGGGACGGTGCGACGCCGCGGACGGATGGCGGCGCTGCTCGAACTCGGCGCAGGTTTCCATCCCGACCTCACCGGTCGCGAGAACGTCTACCTCAATGCCGCCATCCTCGGGCTCACCCGCACCGAGACCGACGCGCATTTCGAGGAGATCGTCGACTTCTCCGGGATCGGCGAGTTCATCGACACCCAGGTCAAGTTCTACAGCTCCGGCATGTACGTGCGGCTCGCCTTCGCGGTCGCGATCCACGTCGACCCCGATCTCCTGCTGGTGGACGAAGTCCTGGCGGTCGGCGACGAGCCGTTCCAGCGCAAGTGCATGGAGAAGATCGCGCAGTTCCAGCACGAAGGCCGCACGATCATCCTGGTCAGCCATTCGGCGGAGCAGGTCGGGTCGCTGTGCGACCGCGTCGTCGTGCTCGATGGCGGCCGCATCCAGCACGACGGGACGCCCGGAGAGGGAATCCGCATCCTCCGCGAAGGCTACGAGGACGAGCGCAAGGCCCTGCTCGTCAACGCCGACGGGACGCGCCGGCGTCTGGCGCTGGAGGTCGGCTCATTCGAGGTCGAGACGGTGCCCGAGAGCCAGGGCGTCCGTCTCGTCGCTCGCCTCGGGGTCGACGTCAACGAGCCCGTGAAGGACTGGGGCGTCGGCTTCTCGATCGAGAGCCCGCTCGGCATGCGTCTCTACAACATGACCACGTTCGACGAGATGACCCTCCCGACGAGCGTCGGACGGCACGAGTTGGTGTTCACCCTTCCCGATGTGCGCCTCGGACCGGGCCAGTACCTCATCAACGTGGGGCTGGGCGACAAGGCCGGGCGAAACTACGATCTCGCGACGCCCGCCGGCACGTTCGAGGTGCCCGGCGAGGACTTCGGCAACGGGATCCTCTCCCTTCGCACCCAGGTCGAGGTGGAGGGCAGCACCGCGCTCTCCCGGACGACCCAGGTCGAGCTCAGCTGACGAAGCGGTGCGGCCCGCGGGGCCGCACCGCTTCCCTGAGTCCCAGCAGGAACCGATCAGCGCTTGGCAGCCGCCTTCGCCTCGTGCTTCAACTTGCGCTTGTGCTCCAACGAGCCGGCGCTGATGGCACCGTGGTCGTCGAGGTCGACGAGTGCGGAGCGTCGGTAGCTCTGCCATTTGGAGAGGTGGAAGGCGGGGTTGATCGCCAGCCAGTAGGCCTTGCGCTTCCATGAGTAGGCGTGGTCGCGGACGATGCGGATGCTGTCTCCGACGGTCCCCTTGAACGCGTAGAACACCACGGCGCTGCGGCTGATGACCGGGAGCTCCCCGGTCCCGATCTGGCGGAGGCCCACCGTCTCGTCGAAGATGCGGTCGCGGTACTCGCTCAACGTCAGATCGTTCGAGTGCTCGACCATGGCGCGCGGTGCATACGCCTTGACGTACCCGTTCATGATGACGTCGTTGCCGAACATCTGATCCTCCGCGTAGCGGACGTCCCGGTACGGGATGACGTCGAGCAGAAACTGGCGGCGGACCGCCGAATTCACGTCGGAGTAGAACGACATGACGGAAATGCTCGCCTTGTCCTTGAGGAGCTCGGGAGTCGCGTAGTACAACGTCGTCCCGAAGTCGGGACCGAGATGACGGAACATGCCGTGGATCTCATACTTCTGAAGGGGGAACGCACGGGGACGCGCCACCTGCTTGCCGAGCACGGCCACGACTTCGGGGAAGCGCCGGAACGGTTCGATGATCTCCGTCATCCAGTGCTTGTTGCTGGGCACCGCGTCATGGGTCAGATAGGCGATGAACTCGCCCCGGGCGAGCTGAGCCGCCAGGTTGCGCGTCTTGCCGTGGCCGAACTCCGAGTTCGGGATCTCGTGCAGGCGCACTTCGGGGAAGGAGCGGACGATGTCGAGCGTCCGGTCGGTGGAGCCGGAATCGATGACGAGGACCTCGAAGGCCTCGGGGAAGTCCTGCTTCCGGAGTTTCTTCAGAATGCGCTCGATGTACTTCTCACCGTTGTAGGTGAGGATCGTCACCGTGACGACGGGCTCGTCGGCCACCGTCACTCCCCTTTCATTTCGTTGTAGGTCCGGCGGATCCCCTCGTCGAGAGGGGTCAGATCCAATCCGCCGTACTGTGCTTCGTACCGACTCGTGTCGAGGACCACGTGATCCACGAATGTCGGAGGCTTCTCGCGGCGCTCGACCGCGAAGTCGATGCCGGTCACCCGGCGGAGCGAATCCAGGACGTCGTTGACCGAGTGTCCGGCACCGCTGCCGATGTTGTAGACCGCGTGCTCTGGCTCGCTGCCGACCATGGGCAGGATCAGGCGCACCAGGTCCTCGACGTAGAGGTAGTCGCGGACCATCGTCCCGTCGCCGAACTGCACGACGGGCTGGCCGGTGAGGATCTGTCGCAACGCGATCGGGATCAGCCCCTGCTTCTTGCTCGGGTGCTGACGGGTGCCGTACGGGTTCGAGATGCGCAGGGCCGTCGAGGCGAGCCCGTGCTTGACGCGGAAGAAGCGAAGATACTGCTCGATGGCGAGCTTGCCGATCGCGTAGGGGGACGCGGGAGCGGTCGGATCCGACTCGGAGTACACGCTCATCCCCTGGTCGCCGTAGATCGCTCCTCCGGTCGAGGCGAAATAGACCCTGCGGACACCGGCCTGCACGCTGGCCTCGAGCAGCTCGATGGTCTGCGCCACGTTCGTGCGGATGTCGAGTGTCGGATCCGACTCGGCCGTCGCCGGCGTCGTGGTCGACAGGAAGTGGAACACGTATTCCTGTCCGGACACGGCCGACTCGATGTCACCCCGGCTGAGGAACTCGCCCACCATCACCTCGGCGGCCGCCTCGAACGTCGGTTCGCGGGAGCTGAACCGGTCGAAGGCGCGCACCTCGTGGCCCGCGGCGGCGAGGCCGTCGACGAGATGGGAGCCGATGAAGCCGTTGGCTCCGATGACGACGGCCCTAGCCACGCATGGCCCTCTCGAACGCGTCGACGAACGTCCTGCCGGACTCGGCCCACGTGGTTCCTCCGACGGATTCCGAGGCCAGGCGCGCGTGCTCGGGGGCGTCGGGGCGTTCGACGACCTCGACGAGCTTGCGGGCGATCGCGATCGGCGAGGCGGGCACGTACTCGATGTAGGGGTTGTCGGAGACCATCCGGTTGTTCGGTCCGTCGTTCACGACGGGGATGACGCCGCTCGACAGCAGCTCGAGTGGGAGGAGCGACATGTTGGAGAGCGAGAGGACGAGACCGGCGGCACAGCGGTTGTAGACCGCATTGAGCTCGCTGAGCTGGAGGCTCGACAGATTGTTGTACGCGAACGGGATCTCCCAGTTGGAGACGTCCCATCCCGCGAGGTTGATGGTGACGTCGGGGCGCGCGCGCGCGAAGTCCTCGAGCGCGACGAGGCCGAACTCGAAGGCCCGCCGCGGGGTCACCGGCCGCGCGTAGAAGAAGATCTCGTTGCGTCGTTCGGCGTTCTCGTACCGGTAGAGCGAGCGGTCGACGGAGAAGTCGAAGTGATCGGTCTTCATCCCGAAGTCGGTGCCGAGCTTGTGAGCCAGCCATCCGCCGGCGGTGATCCCGTGGTACCCGAAACGGTAGGTGTTCTCCGCGAGGAGGGCCTCCGAACCGAGCGGGTAGAAGAGCGGCTCGTAGTCCTGCACGAAGTAGAAGCGGCGGGCGCGGCTGCTGTCGAGGAACGCAGGATACGCGGTCTCCCAGCCGGTGGCGAAGATCGCGTCGGTGCCGTCGGCGACGCCGCGATCGCGGTCCCACACCTGGATGTCGCCGTCCAGGTCCGGGTAGGCCTCCGACGCCGCGAGCATCGAGCGGACGACCTGGAGATCCACGGCGACCTCACCGGCGTGGTAGAGGTACACGTCGCAGCGATGTCCGGCCTGCTCGGCGAACTTGATGAAACGGAAGAGGTTCTGGTGACCGCCGCTCTCCTTGCCGGGAGGAGACATGATCCAGGCGATGCGCGAAGGACGGTCGGCGACGGAGATCGGGTCGGTGATGCGCTCGGGGAGCACGGTCCAATCCACTGCGGCGGCGTCGCCCAGGTCGACCAGGAGTCGCGGCTTCTGCGGACCGGCGACCTGGACCAGCTTCGACCGCAGGTATCCGTAGGTCGCTCGCGGACCGTGGTTCTTGAGCAGGAGCAGCCCCGTCCTGGCTTTGCGCACGAGGACGCGGGGACCGCGCTCGACGGCTCGGGAGAACAGCTTGCCTACAGATGCCACGTCGTCTTTTCGTCTTCCTCGTATCGCTCTACACCGGCTCAGGGGCCTACTGCCGACGGCAATCTTGCCACACCTGGTTGAGAGCATCCCTCAAGAGGCATCAAGTATGCTCGTCGGGTGCTTCGCTCCCCTGCTACGACGGCCGTCGTGACCGTCAGTTACAACTCGAGCGGGCAACTCGACCCATTTCTGACGTCGCTGCAGCCAGAGATCGCTGCCGGCGTCCGCGTGGTCATCGCGGACAACGCCTCGGCAGACCTCGACGAGACCGAGCGGATCGCGCGCACGCACGGCGCCACGGTGCTGCCGCTCGGGGAGAACCTGGGCTACGGAGGTGCGATCAATCGCGCCGTCGCCGCCCTTCCCCGCGACGTGGACGCCGTTCTCGTGTGCAACCCGGACGTGCTCGTCGGCGAGGACGCCCTCGCCACCCTGCGCGAACGCCTCGACGGCGACCCCGGAATCGGCTCCGTCGGGCCGAAGATCCTGAACGAAGACGGCTCCCTGTACCCCTCCGCCCGGCGGATCCCCTCGTTGCGCACGGGGATCGGCCACGCCCTGTTCGTCCGCGTGTGGCCGGCCAACCCGTGGACGCGGGCCTACCGGTCCGAGCAGGACGCGGATGCGCGCGATGTCGGCTGGTTGTCCGGCGCCTGCGTCCTGGTGAGGCGTACGGCGTTCGACGCGCTGAACGGCTTCGACGAGGGCTACTTCATGTACTTCGAGGACGTCGACCTCGGCTACCGGATCGGCCGCGCGGGACTCCGCAACCGCTACGAGCCTGACGCCTCGGTGATCCACGTCGGCGGGCTCTCCACCCAGTCGGAGTCCCGCCGGATGATCCTCGTCCATCACGAGAGCGCCTACCGCTTCCTCGCCAACAAGTACCGCGGCCCGCTGCTCGCCCCGCTCCGGCTGGTGCTGAAGGGGGCTCTCGCCGCCCGCGGATGGCTGCTCACCCGCCGCTCCTAGGGGCCGGTCAGCCGTTGGCGGGCAGGCTCTCGAGATAGGCGCCGTATCCGCTCTTCACCAGCGGAGCCGCCAGAACGGCGAGCTGGGCGTCATCGATCCATCCGGCACGCCAGGCGACCTCTTCGATGCAGCCGACTTTGAATCCCTGGCGGTCCTCGATGACGCGGACGTACTCGGACGCCTGCATCATCGATTCGAATGTCCCGGTGTCGAGCCAGGCGGTGCCGCGATCGAGCACCTGCACCTGCAGGGTCCCCGCCTCGAGATACCGCTCGTTGACGGTGGAGATCTCGAGCTCGCCACGCGCGCTGGGTGCGATGGTCTTCGCGATCTCGATCACGGAGTTGTCGTAGAAGTAGAGACCGGGGACCGCGTACTTGCTCTTCGGCTGGGCCGGCTTCTCCTCGATCGAGAGAGCCTTGAAGTCGTCGTCGAACTCGACCACGCCGTAGGAGGTCGGGTTGCTCACCTGGTAGGCGAAGATGACGGCGCCGTCGACGTCGTTGTGCGCCTGAAGCGACGAGCCGAGGCCCGTCCCGTGGAAGATGTTGTCCCCGAGCACGAGCGCGACCGACTCGTCGCCGATGAAGTCCTCGCCGATGATGAACGCCTGGGCGAGGCCGTCCGGCGACGGCTGGACCGCGTACTCGATCCGGATCCCCAGGTGCGAGCCGTCACCGAGCAGTGCACGGAACTGGTCGTTGTACTCCGGCGTCGTGATGATGAGGATCTCGTTGATCCCGGCCATCATCAGGGTCGACAAGGGGTAGTAGATCATCGGCTTGTCGTAGATCGGCATGAGCTGCTTCGAGATGCCCTTGGTGATGGGCCACAGCCGGGTGCCGGAGCCGCCGGCCAGAATGATTCCGCGCATGACTTCAGTGATTCCTTACTTGTCGTTCAGCGACGCGTAGAAGGCCCGTGCGGCATCCCACGTCGGCAGGAGTCCAGCGTCCCGCGCTTCGAGGAGGCCCGGTGCGCCGGTGTCCTTCGGCGACAGGAGAGGCTCGCCCGCCTCGGGCGGGAAGACCAGCGCGATGTCGGCGTCCAGAGGGTTGATGCCGTGCTCGCGCGTCGGGTTGTAGGTGTCCGAGACCAGGTAGCTCACGGTCGCCCCCTCCGTGAGCGCGACGAAGCAGTGCCCGAGCCCCTCTGCGACGTAGATCGCGCGGCGGTCGACGTCGTCCAGCAGCACGCTGTCCCACTGACCGAACGTCGGCGACCCGACGCGGATGTCGACGACGAAGTCGAGCACGGCGCCGTGGGGCGCCATCACGTACTTCGCCTGGCTGGGCGGGATGTCGGCGAAGTGGATGCCGCGCACCGAGCCGCGCTTGGACACGGACAGGTTGCCCTGACGCAGGTCCAGCGGGTGGCCGACCGCCTCCTCGAGCCGATCGAAGCGGTACCACTCGGTGAACATCCCGCGGTCATCCGAGTGCTGCTTGGGGGTGACCTCGTAGGCGTCGGGGATCGAAAGTTCGCGGATCTGCACCCCGGGAGTCTACCAATCAGGCCCCCGCGGTAGACTCCTGCACGGTTCATCGACAGAAAGCACCCATCTCTCCCATGAAGATTCTCGTCACCGGCGGCGCCGGATTCATCGGCTCCAACTTCGTCCGACGCACCCTGCAGGACGCCTACCCGGGCCTCGAAGGGGCCGAGGTCGTCGTGCTGGACGCACTGACCTACTCCGGCAACCTCGCCAATCTCGCCCCGGTCGCGGACTCGCCGCGGTACACGTTCATCAAGGGCGACATCCGCGACGGCGCGCTCCTGGACGAGCTGTTCCCGACCGTGGACGCGGTCGTCCACTTCGCCGCCGAGTCGCACGTCGACCGCTCGGTGCGCGACGCGTCGATCTTCGTCGAGACGAACGTGCTCGGCACGCAGCAGCTGCTCGACGCGGCCCTGCGCCACGACCTGAAGCGCTTCGTTCACGTCTCGACCGACGAGGTCTACGGCTCGATCGCCGAGGGCTCCTGGGCGGAGGACCGCCCGCTCGAGCCGAACTCCCCCTACTCCGCGTCGAAGGCCGGCAGCGACCTCCTCGCCCGCAGCTACTTCCGCACCCACGGCCTGAACCTGTCGATCACGCGCTGCTCGAACAACTACGGGCCGTACCACTTCCCCGAGAAGGTCATCCCGCTGTTCGTCACGAACCTCATCGACGACAAGCACGTCCCGCTCTACGGCGAGGGCAACAACATCCGCGACTGGCTGCACGTCGACGACCACACCCGCGGCATCGCGATGGTGCTCGTGAACGGCCGCGCCGGCGAGATCTACAACATCGGCGGCGGCACCGAGCTCACCAACAAGGAGCTCACCCAGCTGCTGCTCGACGCGACCGGCAAGGACTGGTCGTACGTGGACCGCGTCGCCGACCGCCTCGGCCACGACCTCCGCTACTCGGTCGACATCTCCAAGATCCGCAGCGAGCTCGGCTACGAGCCGCAGGTGCCGTTCGAGCAGGGGCTCGCCGACGTCGTGCAGTGGTACCGGGACAACCGCGAGTGGTGGGAGCCGCTCAAGGCCCGCGCCGCACTGGACGCCTGAGCGCCGGCACCATGACCCGCTATCTCATCGCCGGCGCCCGCGGCATGCTGGGCCAGGACCTCCAGCGCGCCCTGGAGGGTCGCGACGTGACGGCCCTCGGTCGCGCCGACTTAGACGTGACCGACCGAGACGCCGTTCTCGCGGCCGTGGCCGGGCACGACGTGGTCATCAACGCCTCCGCCTACACGAAGGTCGACGACGCCGAGACGCACGAGGACGAGGCCTACGCGATCAACGCGACGGGAACCGAGAATCTCGCCGTCGCCGCAGAGCACCACGGTGCGAAGTTCGTCACCGTGTCGACCGACTACGTGTTCGACGGTCAGGCGACCGAGCCGTACGCGGAGGACACCCCCCGCGACCCGCTGAACGCGTACGGCCGCACGAAGGCCGCCGGCGAGGAGCTCGCACTGGCTGCACACCCCGATGGGACGTACATCGTGCGGACGGCGTGGCTGTACGGCGCGGGCGGCGCGAACTTCGCGAAGACGATGGTGAAGCTCGCCGCGAGTCACGAGACGGTCAGCGTCATCACCGACCAGGTCGGCCAGCCGACGTGGACCGGTGACCTCGCCGCGCAGATCGTCGCCCTGCTCGACGCGGACGCCCCCGCGGGCGTCTACCACGGCACGAACTCGGGCCGCGCGTCGTGGTTCGACTTCGCGAAAGCGGTCTTCAGCGCAGCCGGATTGAACCCTGATAGGGTCACACCGACCGACAGCTCGACCTTCGTGCGGCCCGCAGCACGACCAGCTTTCTCGGTGCTCGGTCACGAGGCCTGGCGCGCAGCCGGCCTCGATCCCATGCGGGCGTGGGAGGCAGCATTGGCCGACGCAGCGCGTCACGGAGTCCTGGAGCAGAATGACAACCCTCAGGGTGGTGATCGATGAGCTGATCGGCGACGCTCCCGGCGGTGCACGCCGCTACACCGAGGAGCTCACCCGACAGCTGATCACGACCGCCCCGAAGGGCTGCGACGTCGTGGGCATCGTCTCCGCGGTCTCCGACCAGCAGCTCGACGACCTGCGACTCCGCCTCCCCGGTCTCGCCGACATCACCCGGCTCCCGCTCGCCCACCGCGAGCTCACCGTCGCGTGGCAGTCCGGTGTGCGTCTCGGCGGCATCCACGGCATGGTGCACGCGCCGACCCTGCTCGCTCCACTCCGCCGGCGACGCTCGCTCCAGGACGGCGACCAGGTCGCCGTGACCATCCACGACACGCTCGCGTGGACGCATCCCGAATCCCTCGGAGCCGGTACGGCGATGTGGACGAAGGCGATGGCGAAACGCGCGCGCAAGCACGCCGATGCCGTGGTCGTCCCGACGCACGCGGTGGCGGCCCGCCTCGCCGACGAGCTGGACTTCGGCGACCGCATCCGGGTCATCGGAGGCGCTCCGGCGACCGCCCTGCGCCTCCCGGCCGACGCCGACGAGCGCGCCGCCCGCCTGAAGCTGCCGGAGACCTACGCTCTCACGCTCGGGTCGATCATGCCGCGCAAGGGCGTGGCTCCCCTCATCCGCGCCGTCGCGCGCCCGGAGGCCCACGGCATCCCCTTGCTCATCGCCGGTCCCGATCGCTTCGGCGACGGCTCGGCGACCGGCGTCGCGGCCGCCGCCGGTCTTCCGGAGGATCGCGTCCGCGCGCTCGGACAGCTCGAGGACGCCGACCTCGCCGTGGTGCTCGACCGGGCGACGCTCTTCGTCTACCCCAGCCTCGCCGAGGGGTTCGGGCTGCCGATCGTCGAGGCGTTCAAGTTCGGCCTGCCGGTCATCCACTCGGACGACCCGGCCCTCGTGGAGGTCGCGGGCGGCGCGAGCCTCGTCGTGGAACGCCCCTCCCCCACCGACTCGGACGAGAGCGGCTACACCGAGAGGCTCGCCGCGGCGATCGGCCCTGTGCTCGACGACGGTGCCCTGCGCGAGCGCTTGAGCGTGCTCGCGTCGGACCGTGCCCGTGCGTTCAGCTGGCGCGACTCCGCCGAGCGGGTCTGGCAGCTGCACGCCGACCTCTAGCCGGAGCGAAGCTCAGCGACGGTTCGCGGACTCCGGCTCGCGCGCGCGATCCACGGCGGTCCAGGGCGCTTCCGCCTCGGAGTCCTCGCGGCCGAACCAGGCGTGGTACCGCTCCGAGGCCCACGCTCCGACCGCCTTCGACCACAGGTGGCTGCGCTTCTCGATCAGCCAGGTGAACGCGATGGAGACAGCCACCGCCACCGGGATGCCGAACAGCAGGGCGACATACCAGGGCTCCGCGGCGAACAGGTAGGTGCTGAAGATCAGGATCGGCACGTGCACGAGGTACAGGCTGAACGAGATCGTGCCGGCGAACTGGAACGGCCGCGACTCGAACACCGCACGCAGCGGCTTCCAGCCCAGGACCGCGACGACGAGGCCGGCGGCCGCGAGGGGGACCAGGCCCTTGAGGGCGTGCTCCAGATCGGGGAGCTGCGTGATGCCGGGACCGAACAGCCACGGTGCGATCATCAGCAGCGCGCTGCCCACGGTGAGGCCCGCCCAGAGCGGATGCCGGTACCAGCGGGCGTTGATGCGGTCGGCGACGTTGCGCACCGCGTCGAGGCGCACGGCGATCACGGCGCCGACGAAGAAGGCGGGGAGGTACTCGAGCTCGCCCGAACCGGTGCGGGCGCCGAGCCAGGTGAGCACGCAGGCCAGGGTCAGCCCGCCGATCCACCACTTGCGGACGGCGATGGCGAGGACGGCGAACACAGGCAGGGCGAGCGAGAACAGCAGCTCCCAGCGCAACGACCAGAGCGGGTTGTTGATCTGCCCGTCGCCGCCGAGCAGGTCGATCGCCTTGACGATGTACTCCCAGCTGAAGTTCGGCGTCGACGAGTTGCTCAGCCAGGTGCCCTTCGGCTGCGTCGAGATCTGCGGGATGGCGGCGACCCAGACGGCGGCGAGGAGCACGGAGGCCGTCACCGGCACCATGAGGCGCACCACTCGACGCGGGAAGTACGCGACCCAGTCGAACCCGCGGTGGCGGACCACGGGCAGGGTGACGACGAGCCCGGAGAGCACGAAGAAGACGATCACCGACTCCACGCCGGCGGTCGCGAATTTGAGGGGCGTGTAGCTGATCCACCACATCGCCGAGCCCGCGGGAGCGTTGCCGCCGCCGGGTGTGCCGGGGAAGTCGGGGTTGGTGTAGAGGGCGTGGTGGAACACGACGATCACCGCGGCGAGGCCCCGGAGTCCGTCCAGTGCCGTCAGCCGGGTGCTCGCCGGTCGCGTCGTTTTCTCTGCCACGTTTCCAGCTGTACCCGTCATAGGCGGGCGACGCTACGGGGTTGCGCTGAGCGGTCCCTGTGACCTATTAAGGGGTCGGCTGGACGCGCTCCGCCTACTTCGCGGTCGGTTTCGGCGATGCCGGGGCGACCGCCTGCTGCACGAGCTGGTGGATCTGCGTGTAGTCGGGATCCGTCGGATCGATCGTGGGCGGCACGAGTTCGAGCTGGTCGACGGGGAGCTTGCGCGTCTTCATCCCGAGGTCGACGAAGTACCCGAGCATCGACTGCGGGATGTCCGTCTTCATCACCTGGGATCCGGCCTTGGCGATCCCCTCGAACTTGCTCACGACGTTCACCGGGTTGACCTGCTTGAGGATGGCGTCCTGCAGCTGGCGCTGCCGCGCCATCCGGTCGTAGTCGCTCGAGCCGTGCCGGGCGCGGGCGTACCACTGCGCGTGATAGCCGTCCATGTGGTGCTGACCCGGCTCGATCCACTCGACGACGCCGTTGAGGTCCTCGTCGCCGCCGATCGGGATGCGGTCCGTCACGGTGATGTCCACGCCGCCGAGAGCGTCGACGAGGTCGGCGAAGCCCTGCATGTCGATCAGCACGTAGTACTGGATGGTCAGGCCGGTCGCGCCTTCGAGCGCATCCCGCATCGCCTCGATCCCGGGCTCGCTCTTGTTCTTCGTCGCGTTCGGGTAGAGGTCCTTCTTGTAGGTCTCGACCTCGGTGTAGATGGAGTTCAGCTGGCAGACGTCCACGTCGCAGCGGTCCTCGTAGCCGTACCCGTCGGGGTAGAGCGTGTGGAGAGGCGACTTCTCCGGGAACGGCACCGGATCGAGGTCGCGGGGCAAGCCGATGGTGACCGCCTTGCCCGTCGACGCGTCGATGCTGACGACGGACATGCTGTCGGGGCGCAGGCCGTCGCGGTCCGGGCCCGCATCGCCGCCGAGCAGCATGATGTTGTACCGGCCGTCGACGGGAGGCTCCGACGGGCCGGCCGAGAAGATGTCGCCCAGCGCGCCACGAGCGGAGCCCGCCACGACGGAGGCATAGCCCGCGGTGCCCGTCAGCCCGACGAGCACGACGACGGCGAAGGCGGCGATCAGACCGCGCGCCCGCGAGGTCGTCTTGACCAGACGCACCAGCCGCAGCGTGTCGAGCGTGAGCACGACCCACAGCACCGCGTAGAGGACGAGGACGATCTGCAGCACGGTCAGGCTGCCCGCCTGGGTGGCGAAGGTGTAGATCGTCGCGGGTGCGACCAGGTACACGACGAGGGCGATGATCGCGAGCAGCCACAGCAGCCCGGTCGCGATCAATCCGACCCGGCCGAGCCGCCGGTTGCCCGCCACCACCTGCACCGATCCGGGCAGCAGGACGTTCATCAGGACGAGCCACCAGCCGCGCCTGGTCATGACGGGCGCGGAGGAGGCGTCCGGATGACGCAGCGGGCTGGTCGGGTTCATAGCTTCGCTTGCAGGGCCGCGTTCTTCTGCTCCACGCTGGCCTCCAGATCGGCGGCGAAGCGCTCGAGGGCGGCCGTCAGCTCCGGGTCGGACGTGGCGAGGATCTTGACAGCCAGGAGGCCGGCGTTGCGTGCCCCGCCGATGGAGACGGTCGCGACCGGGACACCGGCCGGCATCTGCACGATGGAGAGCAGCGAGTCCAGGCCGTCGAGCCGGGCGAGCGGGACGGGGACGCCGATGACGGGCAGCGTGGTCACGGCGGCCAGCATCCCGGGCAGGTGGGCGGCGCCGCCGGCTCCGGCGATGATGACGCGGACACCGCGCCCGGCGGCGGCGGTACCGAAGTCGATCATCTTCACGGGCGTGCGGTGCGCGGAGACGACCTCGACCTCGTGGGCGACTCCGAACTCGGTGAGCAGGCGCGAGGCCTCCTGCATGACGGACCAGTCCGAGTCGGAACCCATCACGACGGACACCAGGGGTTGGGGGTTCTCGGGCATGGCAATAATCGTATGGGCGCGCACCCCCGCGTCCGGGTTACGGCGCGCGCGAGTCGGGGCGCCCGGGATCAGCCCTCGAAGTACGCGGCTGCGGCGCGGGCGCGGTACACGACGTCGTCGAGGTCATCGCCCCCGACCGTCACGTGACCGACCTTGCGGCCGGGCCGCGGCTCCTTGCCGTAGCCGTGGAACTTGGCCTCGGGATGCGCGGCGAGCGCCGCCGGGTAGCGGTCCTGGAGGCTGCCCTCGGCCGGTCCGCCGAGGATGTTGACCATCACGGACCACTCGTCGCGCTGGCGCGTCTCGCCGAGCGGCAGGTCGAGAACGGCGCGCAGGTGCTGCTCGAACTGGCTGGTCACCGCGCCCTCGATCGACCAGTGGCCGCTGTTGTGCGGGCGCATGGCGAGCTCGTTGACGAGGATGCGCCCGTCGGTGGTCTCGAAGAGCTCCACCGCGAGCACCCCGGTCACGCCGAGCCCGTCGGCGATGCGGGTCGCGATCTCCGCAGCGGCCTCCGCTGTGCGTCCGGCCGCGCCGGGAGCCGGGGCGATGACCTCCGCGCAGACACCGTCGCGCTGGACCGTCTCGACCACGTGCCAGACCGCGGAGCCGCCGGAGGGGCGACGCGCGATCAGCTGGGCGAGCTCGCGACGGAAGGAGACCAGCTCCTCCACCAGGAGCGCGCCGCCGCGGCCGTCCTCCGCCAGGGCGAGGAACCAGTCGTCCGCCTCGCTCGCCTCGGAGACCACGCGGACGCCCTTCCCGTCGTAGCCGCCGCGGGCGGTCTTGACCACGGCACGGCCGCCGTGGTCGGCGAGGAAGGCCGCCAGCTCGTCGGCCGACTCCACCGCCGCCCAATCGGGCACGGGCAGACCCAGCTCGCTGAGCTTGGCGCGCATCTGGATCTTGTCCTGGGCGTAGAGCAGGGCGTCGGGCCCCGGATGCACGGGTACGCCGCGGGACACCAGCTCGCGCAGGATGGCCGGCGGGACGTGCTCGTGATCGAAGGTGATGACGTCGACCGTCTCGGCGAAAGCGAGGACCGTGTCGAGGTCGCGGTAGTCGCCGACGCCCGTCGCGGCGATCTCCGCGCTCATGCCTTCGGCCTCCTCGAGCACGCGGATGTCGATGCCCAGCTCCACCGCCGGGGGGATCATCATCCGTGCCAGCTGGCCGCCGCCGATCACTCCGACTGTGTTCCTGACCATCGAACGCTCTCTCCTCGACTCTTCATGCACCCCGTGGCAACTCTCAGCATCGGGCTACCGGGCTCGCGTAGTGTGGCGAGCGCACTACCCATCTTCCCGCATGACGACGGCCGGAGCATGACGAACGAGAATCCCCCTGCGGCGCACAAGGCGCGGCTCCTCCCCCAGCTGATCAAGTTCGGCGCGGTGGGGGCGGTGGGCTTCGTCGTCAACCTCGCCGTGTTCAACGGGCTCATGCTGACCGTCCTCGCGGGCGTGCCGCACAAGACGCTGATCGCCACTGCGATCGCCACCCTCGTGGCCATCGGCACGAACTGGGTCGGCAACCGCTACTGGGCCTTCTCGCAGAACCGGCAGGAGAACACGGCACGCGAGGGCGCCGAGTTCTTCATCGTCAGCCTCGCCGGGATGGCCATCCCGCTGCTGTGCGTCTGGGTGTCGCACTACGTGCTGGGCTTCACCTCGCTGCTGGCCGACAACATCGCGAACAACGTCGTGGGCCTCGCGCTCGGGATGGTGTTCCGCTTCGGCTTCTACCGCTGGTGGGTGTTCTCCCCCGACCGCGCCGAGCGCCGCACCAGGCGCCGCGCCGTTCCCGCCGCCCAGACCTCCGAACCGGCGGTCCTCACCGGCTCGACGCTAGCGGGATCCCCAGACGGTCGTCTCGTCGGAGACTGACTCGGACTGCTGCCGCCGGAGCGCGACGACGTTCTGCGCGTGCTCCATCAGCTCGCTCAGTGCGCGCTGCACCTGATCGGCCTTCGGCACGTCCTTGAGGACGACCGGGTGATCGAGCCCCGCGTTGATCCGCACGTCTCCGGACCGGAAGGCGCTCTGCAGCCAGTTGCGCTTGACGCTCACGTCGTAGCCGCGGCTGTGGAGCAGTTCCTGCCGGACGCGCACGAAGAAGCCGTGCCGGATGACGATCCGCCGCGTTGTGATCGTGTAGCGGCGGCTGAGCCAGGCGGCCAGGGGCAGGAGGAAGAGGAGGAGCAGGACGGCGGCCGCCGACGACCACAGCAGCACGATCTCCCACACCTCGTCGAGCCGGCCGGCGAAGAAGCCGACCGCGCCGCTGGCGGCGATCAGGGCGAGGCTCGGCCAGAACAGCACACGCGCGTTCCGGCGCAGACGCGCCACGACCCGCTCCGGGGGCTGGCCGGGCACCCCGTCCGTCGTGTTGCTCATGCTTCCCATTAATACCGCAGGTGCGTCACGTCGCCCGCTGCGACAGCCGTGCGCCCCGTATCCGACTCCACGATCAGTCGTCCGTCGACGTCGATCCCCACCGCCGTGCCGAGCAGATCGTCGCCGCCGGGCAGTTCGACGCGGACGGCGCGACCGATGGTGTGGCAGGCTTCGACGACCTCGTCGCGCAGCGCGCTGCGCACCGGATCGCCTCCGGCCGTCAGGTACTCGCGATAGAGCGTGATCAGGTGGGCGAGATACGACGCGAGCACGGCATCCGCATCGGGCGCCTCCGCCCCGGCGACGACGAGGGAGGTGGAGGTCGCGGTCGGCAGCTCGTCCGGCTCCTGGTAGAGGTTCACACCGACGCCGATCACCAGGCCCGAGAGATCGGGCAGCAGCTCGGAGAGCGTCCCGCTCACCTTCGCGCCGTCGATGAGGACGTCGTTGGGCCACTTGACCGATACGGTCCCCGGCACGAACGGAGCGATCGCACGGCTCATCGCGAGACCCGCCAGCAGCGGGAACCAGCCGAACGCGTCCGGGGCGAGACCCTCCGGCTTCAGCAGCACCGAGATCGCCAAGGTGCGCCCCGGCGGCGACACCCACACCCGGCCGAGCCGCCCCCGCCCTCCGGTCTGGTTCGTCGTCACGATGACCGACAGGTCGGGCAGCCCTGCGGCGCGCGCGCTCAGGACGTCGTTCGTCGACCCGGCCTCCGGCAGCACCTCCAGCCCGGGGACGACGGCTCGGCTCCGGCGGAAGTCCACGTGATCGCTCTGCTGCATTGGCCCAGTCTGCCAGTGCAGGGCCCCGATTTTGTAGGATCCCGTCAACGGCACGGCCTCTGCACTGGCAGGTAGAGTGAACGGCGTGACCGACACCGAAGCACGCCAGACCGCCGATCTCTCCACCACCGCAGGCAAGCTCGCGGACCTCAAGGAGCGGTTCCACGAGGCCGTCACCGCCAGCGGGCAGGCCGCGATCGAGAAGCAGCACGCCAAGGGCAAGCTCACCGCTCGCGAGCGCATCGACCTGCTGCTCGACCAGGGCTCGTTCGTCGAGTTCGACGAGTTCGTGCGCCACCGCACCCACGCCTTCGGGATGGAGGCCAAGCGGCCGTACGGCGACGCGGTCGTCACGGGCGTCGGCACCATCCACGGCCGCAACGTCGCGGTCTTCAGCCAGGACTTCACGATCTTCGGCGGATCGCTCGGCGAGGTGGCCGGCGAGAAGATCATCAAGGTGATGGACCACGCCCTCAAGACCGGCGTGCCGATGATCGGCATCCTCGACTCGGGTGGCGCGCGCATCCAGGAGGGTGTGGTCGCGCTCGGCAAGTACGGCGAGATCTTCCGCCGCAACACGGCCGCCTCCGGTGTCATCCCGCAGATCTCGATCGTCATGGGCCCGGCGGCCGGCGGCGCGGTGTACTCCCCCGCCCTCACCGACTTCGTCATCATGGTCGACAAGTCGAGCCACATGTTCGTCACCGGCCCGGACGTGATCAAGACCGTCACCGGCGAGGACGTCGGGTTCGAGGAGCTCGGCGGCGCGCTCACCCACAACAAGATCTCCGGTGTCTCCCACTACCTCGCGAGCGACGAGGAGGACGCGCTCGACTACGCGCGCAACCTGCTCAGCTACCTCCCCCAGAACAACCTCGCCGAGCTCCCGCAGTACGAGTCGGAGCCCGAGCTCGAGACGACGGACGCGGACCTGCGCCTCAACACCGTCATCCCGGACTCCCCCAACCAGCCGTACGACGTCAAGACGATCATCGAGGGCATCGTCGACGACGGCGAGTTCCTCGAGGTGCAGCCGCTCTTCGCCCCGAACATCGTGATCGGCTTCGCGCGGGTCGAGGGACGCTCCGTCGGCATCGTGGCCAACCAGCCGAGCGCCATGGCCGGCACCCTCAACATCGACGCCGGCGAGAAGGCGTCGCGGTTCGTGCGCTTCTGCGACGCGTTCGGCATCCCGATCCTGACGCTGGTCGACGTGCCCGGGTACCTGCCCGGCACCGACCAGGAGTGGACGGGCGTCATCCGTCGCGGAGCCAAGCTGCTCTACGCGTACGCCGAGGCCACCGTCCCCCTCGTCACGATCATCACCCGCAAGGCCTACGGCGGCGCCTACATCGTCATGGGCTCCAAGCAGCTCGGCGCCGACATCAACCTGGCCTGGCCGACCGCCGAGATCGCGGTCATGGGCGGCCAGGGCGCGGTCAACATCCTGTACCGCGGCGAGATCAAGCGGGCCGAGGAGGCCGGCGAGGACGTCGCCGCCGTGCGCACCAAGCTCGCCAACGAGTACACGTACAACGTGGCCAGCCCGTTCCTCGCGGCGGAGCGCGGTGAGCTCGACGGCGTGATCGAGCCGTCGGCCACCCGCGTCTCGGTCATCAAGGCCTTGCGGGCGCTGCGCACCAAGCGCGCGACGATGCCGCCCAAGAAGCACGGGAACATCCCGCTGTGACCGGCGAGCTCGACCCGTCGCAGATCCGGTTCGTCACGCGCGGCGTGACGCCGGAGGAGGTCGCGGCGGTCACCGCCGTACTGACGGCGGCCGCCGCCGAGCAGGCCGCGGCCGCGAGCGATGCACGCCCGACGGCCGGACCGGACGCCTGGGCGCGCAGCCAGCGCCGGTTGCGCTCGCCACTCGACCCGGGTCCCGGCGCCTGGCGGTCGTTCTCAGGCTGAGCCACGCGCTCGGTGACAACGTCCCCCGCTTTGTACCCCGATGCCGGCGTCCCCCACATGCGGGACAGCCTGGATCTCGGCTTCCGTCCGGGAAGGAGGACACAGGGTGTCCCCCGGTGTCCTCCAAAATGACGACTATGTAATCCCTGGGATTGGCGTCAATATAGTTATTGCTAGGTGTCTCTCCTCGTGAGTCACACCGCCGAATCACTCGTCGACTAGGGTAAGCAGGCGAGTGCTTTGGGGGCGAGTCAGGGCGATATTCGGGTTGTCGCCCTGACTCGGGGTTTGAAAAGGGGCCGACAATTCGGGTGTCGGCCCCTTTCTCCTTTTAACCGGCGGACGCCTCGAAGATCTGGAAGGGGCGCTCAGGCAACGGGGCGCGGGATCTCCAGCCACAGATCGACTTCGTCGTCGTCCGAGTCTGCGCCGAGCGCGTTCGCGGCGCCGTCGTCCGACATCCGCAGTCCGACCACCGTCACGGCAGTCTGCGACGAACGGGGCACGGTGCGCACGATCAGCTTGTCCGTCGTCGTCCCGCGGATCGCCTCGGCGAGGCGGCGCAGCACGGCCTCCAGACCACGCTGGTCGAGATCGTCGATCCCGCCCTCGTCCAGGAGGCTGACCACGACGCCGCGGCGGCGCGCGTCCATGACCTCCCGCCGCACATCGTCGTTGAGAAGGCGCCGGCCGCGGATCTCGTCGCGGATCGCGCCCTCCAGATACCGGCACTCGCGTCGCTCCGCCTCGGTGAGGTCGCCGCCGCGCCGCACGATCTCGGCGAGCATGGGCGCTGCGACCCGGTAGGTCTGGCGGAGCCGGAGCTGCCGTTCCATGACGTGCGCCTCCTGCGCGGCCTGCCACTCGGTGGCCTCCCGCTCGGCCCGCGCGAACTGCAGGGAGTCGCGTCCGGCCTTGGCCAGCGACCCGGCGATCACCACGGCGACGCCGACCCACACGACCGACCCGATCACGCCGATCCCCGCCAGGGCTCCCGGCCCGGCCCAGAACACCGTCTGCACGGCGAGGAACCCCACCCCGAGCCAGGCGAAGAGCGACTGCCTCCGGACGGCGCAGATGGTCATCAGCGTCCCGACGGCGGCGACGTACCACGTGCCGTAGCCGTTGTCCTTGGCGGGATCCAGCTGACTCGTGACCAGGATCGGGATGACCACGCAGACCGCGAGGTCGAAGGCTGCCAGCCACAGCGGCATCTTCGTCGGGCTCGTCGGCCACAGGCTCATCACCGTCGCGACCGCGTACAGGGTCATCGCCACGATCGGCGGACCGGGGTTCGCCGGGATGGAGAGGGAGGAGAGTGCGAGGAAGAGGTGGTACGCCGAGAAGAGGGCACCGAGACCGAGGAAGAGGACGCGGTTGAGGGTGATCACTCGACCACCTCCTGCTCCCGGTCGGACGACGGCCAGAGGATCACGACGGTCGTCCCGTTCCCGGGCTCGGACTCGATGCGGGCACGGCCTCCGACCTTCGCGAGACGGTCGCGGATGCTTACGCGCAGCCCCAGGCGTTCCGCCGGCACCTCATCGGCCGAGAACCCACGGCCCTCGTCGCGTACGACGATGTGCACCGTCGCCGCCGGGCTGCCGCCGCGGATGCTGATGCTACGCGCCACCTCGGGTCCGCCGGCGTGCTGCATGCTGTTCACCATCGCCTGGACGCTCGCCGAGTACACGGCCTCCGCGACGTTGACCGGCAGGCTGTGCACCTCCACATCCTGGACCTCGATGGCGAAGGGGGACGAGAACGCGTTCGCCGCCGTCACGAGACGCTCGGTCAGCCGGTCGAGTCCGACCAGCGACTGGTCCTCCGGCGTCGATGCCTCGGCCGCATGGAGGTGTCCGATCGCATCGGCGGCCATCGTCGCCGCCAGCTCCTTCTGCTCCGGACTGCGAGCGCTGGCCGCGGAGAGCAGGGTCGTCAGGACGCTGTCGTGCACGATCGCATCGACCTGCACCCGCTCGACCTCGGTGGCGTGCTGGCGCACCGCGGTGGCGTACCGCGCGAGCGCCTGGCTCTGCGCGACGTCGACGCCCGACGACGCCTGGCGCATCATCGCGATGATGGCCAGGATCGCACCGCCGAGGATGATCGCGTACACGGCGTCGAGACCCGCCAGCTCCGCGCCCACGCCGCCGCCCGCCGGGAGCGCGCGGATCACGCCGTAGGCGATCGGCGCGATGAGCGTGTAGACCACGGCGAGCCAGAGGGGGTATGCGACCGCGGCGAACGCCGTGAAGACGTTGCAGAGGAACCAGATCCAGGGTTTGTCCGCCGTGAAGGCCGCGGGGTCCGAGACGACGAACGGCCACGTGACGATCGCGACCAGGTACAGCACGGCGAGGACGGCCATCGCGCCCTTCACCCAGCGCTGCAGGATCGCCAGCAGGACCGTCACGACGATCCCGCCGAAGATGACGGCGGTCATCACGAGGCCCCACGGCTGCACGAGCACGTGCTGCTGTGCGATGGCGGTGGGGATGGTCTGCAGGCCGAAGACGACACCGAAGGCGGCGACCGTGCGGTCCGCGATGCGCTCGATGCGCGCCCGGCTCAGCGGGTTGCGAGGCTTCGACGTCTCGCGCGGAGCTCCCGGAACGGTCCCGGGACGCACCAGGTCAGACGCGCTCATTGCCCGTGTCGGGATCGAGACCCGGCAGGATGCCGTCTTCCACCGCGCGCCGGAGCAGATCGACCTTCGTGGGGGCCGGGCGGCCGACCTCCACGTACTTGACCCGGATGCGATCGAGGTATTCGCGAGCGGTCGAGTTCGCGATCCCGAGCTGGGCCGCGACCGCCTTCAGCGGCAGGCCCGATGCGTAGAGGTGCAGGACGTCGCGCTCGCGCCGGCCGAGCTGGGCCTTCGCGAAGTCGCTGTCGGCGTCGATCGCGGTCGCCCACTCCAAATTGTTGAGCACGTCGCCGCGCGCGACGGTGGCGATCGCGTTCATCACGGTGGTCGTCGGCGACGACTTCGGGATGACGCCGGCCGCGCCCGCGGCGAGCGCCTCGCGCACACTCGCCACCCGGTCGGCGATGCTGTGCACCAGCACGGCCGCCCCGGTCGCCTGCGCGCGCTTGACGTTGTCGGTCACCTTCGACCCGTCGCCCAGCGAGAGATCGAGGACGACGACGTCGCACTCCTGGCCGCCCAGCTCGGCGACGAATTCGTCGACCGTCGCGGCGGTGATGACGACCTCGTAGCCGGCGTCCTGGCAGGCCGCTTTCAGCCCCAGACGCACCGATTCGTGATCGTCGACGATAGAAACCCGCACCATGTGGTTCATCGTAGTGGTGCGGAGGCCGGTGTCCCCCGTCAGGGCGTCAGCGTGGCGACCGCTTCCACGTGGTGGGTGTTCGGGAACAGGTCGAATGCGCGCAGCGAGCGCAGCGGATAACCGCGCTCGGCGAAGAACGCGAGGTCGCGGGCGAGCGCGACGGGATCGCAGGCCACATAGACGATCTGGGCGGGGCGGAGCGACGCGATGGACTCGACCACGGCACGTCCAGCACCCGAGCGGGGCGGGTCGAGCACGACGGTCGCGGCGCGGAGGCGGCCGCGGTCGGTCGCGCTGGCGTTCGCGGCGAGGTCGGCGGCGAAATGCTCGACGCGGGCCGTCACCGCGGAGGCGCCGACCCAGTCCGCGAGGTTCTCCGCTGCATCGTCGGTGGCCGCCTCGTCGCTCTCCACGGAGGTGATTCGCAGCGTGGAGCCGAACTTGTCGCCGAGCGCGGCGGCGAGCAGGCCGACCCCGCCGTAGAGGTCGAGGTTGGCGGCGCGCGGGTCGAACAGCGCTTCGTCGACCGCGTCCTGCACGGCCGCGGTGAGGGTCGAGGCCGCGCCCCGGTGCACCTGCCAGAAGCCGCGCGCGTCGAGCCGGAACTCGCGGTCGCCGACGCGCTCGCGGATCGGGACGGGACGTCGGCGCGGGCGGGCGAGCCGCTTGCCGGTGCGGATCGGAGCGTCGTTGACGAGCACGTGGGCCGCACCGCCCGAAGTGGCCACGACGTCGATCGATTCGGCGCCGGGGAACGTCTGACCGAAGGGGGCCGCCTCCTGGACGGCGTCCGTGGCGAGCGGGAGGCTGCGCACCGGGATGATGGTGTGCGTCCGCGCCGCGTACGGGCCCACCCGGCCGTCGTCGCCCACCTGCAGGCGCACCCGCGTGCGCCATCCCGTGCCGTCAGGCGACTCCTCGATCGGCTCCACCTCGACACGGCCTCCGGTCGGGCTCACCTGCGCGATCGTGTCCGCGTCGAGACGGCCCGCGCGCTGGAGGGCGTCCTCGATCACGCGTCGCTTGAGCTCGCGCTGGTGCGTGAGGCGGATGTGCCCGAACTCGGCGCCGCCGGCGCGCTGGCCCGGCTCGCGGTCGATCGACGCGGCGTCCCAGACGTGCTCCTGGCGCTCGGGGGCGGCGTCGATCACCTCGACGGCTTCGCCCCGCCAGAAGCGGTCGTGGGTGCGGTCGGAGATGCGCGCGCGGATCCGCTCGCCCGGCAGGGTGTCGGGCACGAAGACGACCCGCCCTTCGTGGCGTGCGACGAACACGCCGCCGTGGGCGACGTTGGTAATGTCGAGGTCGACCTCATCGTTCTGGGGCATCCTTCGAGCATCCCACACACAGGTGACCATGCGCCTCTATCTCGCGTCCACATCCCCCGCCCGCCTCGCCCTGCTGCGCGCGGCGGGAATCGAGCCGGTCGTCGTGCCCTCGCACGTCGACGAGCCCGCCGCCGTCGCCGCCGCCGAGGCGGAGCACGGCCCGCTGGGCCCGTCCGCGATGGTGCAGCTCCTGGCACGGCTGAAGGCCGAAGCCGTGCGCGGCACGCTCGACGGGGAGCCGATCGACGGGCTGATCCTGGGCGGCGACTCCGCCTTCGCGATCGACGGGCTCATCCACGGCAAGCCGCACCGCCCCGAGATCGCGCGCCAGCGGTGGCTCGCCCAGCGCGGCCGCACCGGCGTTCTGCACTCCGGGCACTGGCTGATCGACCACCGCGACGGCCGGGAGAACCGCTCGGTCGGGGCGACCGCGGTCGCCTCCGTGACCTTCGCCGACGTCACCGACGCCGAGATCGACGCGTACGTCGCCAGCGGTGAGCCGCTCGAGGTGGCGGGCGCGTTCACGATCGACAGCCTGGGCGGACCGTTCATCACGAGTGTCGAGGGCGACCCGAGCACCGTGGTGGGGCTCTCGCTCTCCACCCTGCGCACGCTGGTGCGCCAGCTCGATGTCGAGTGGACCTCTCTCTGGAACCGTTTGTAGACCCTCCAATCGCCGGATGTTCCATTTTTGTGAGGATCGTCCAAAACGAGGGGTGCTCGGCGGCATAGGCTAGAGAACTGTGCCAGCCATCAGCAAGGTCCTCATCGCAAACCGGGGCGAGATCGCCGTCCGCGTCATCCGCGCCGCTCAGGACAGCGGGATCGGCTCCGTCGCCGTCTACGCCGACCAGGACCGCGACGCCCTCCACGTGAAGCTCGCCGACGAGGCGTACGCCCTCGAAGGCACGACCAGTGCAGAGACGTACCTGGTCATCGACAAGCTCCTCTCGATCGCCCGGAGGTCCGGCGCCGACGCCGTGCACCCCGGCTACGGCTTCCTCGCCGAGAACGCCGACTTCGCCCGCGCCGTCATCGCCGCGGGCCTGACCTGGATCGGCCCGTCGCCCGAGGCGATCGAGCGTCTCGGCGACAAGGTCTCCGCGCGCCACGTCGCCGAGAAGGTCGGCGCCCCGCTCGCGCCCGGCACCCTCAACCCGGTGGCCGACGCCGCCGAGGTGCTCGAGTTCGTCGACCAGTACGGCCTGCCCGTCGCCATCAAGGCGGCGTTCGGCGGCGGCGGACGCGGACTCAAGGTCGCCCGCGAGCGCGACGAGGTGGCGGAGCTGTTCGAGTCCGCCACCCGCGAGGCCATCGCCGCCTTCGGCCGCGGCGAGTGCTTCGTCGAGAAGTACCTCGACCAGCCGCGCCACGTGGAGACCCAGTGCCTCGCCGACGCCTACGGCAATGTGGTCGTCGTCTCCACCCGCGACTGCTCGTTGCAGCGCCGCCACCAGAAGCTCGTCGAGGAGGCCCCCGCGCCCTTCCTCACGACCGAGCAGACCGAGCAGCTCTACAGCGCCTCCAAGGCCATCCTCAAGGAGGTCGGTTACCAGGGTGCCGGCACCTGCGAGTTCCTCATCGGCAAGGACGGCACGGTCTCCTTCCTCGAGGTGAACACGCGTCTCCAGGTCGAGCACCCCGTCTCGGAGGAGGTCACCGGCATCGACCTCGTGCGCGAGCAGTTCCGCCTCGCCGAAGGCGGCACCCTCGACTACGACGACCCGGCGCCCCGCGGCCACTCGTTCGAGTTCCGCATCAACGGCGAGGACGCCGGCCGCGGGTTCATCCCCTCCCCCGGCCCCGTGCACGTCTTCAAGCCCGCGGGCGGCCCCGGCGTGCGCGTCGACAGCGGCATCCAGGCGGGCGACGAGATCAGCGGATCGTTCGACTCCATGCTCGCGAAGCTCATCGTCACCGGAGCCAACCGCGAGGAGGCGCTCGAGCGGTCGCGCCGCGCCCTCGACGAGTTCGAGGTCGCCGGGCTGCCGACCGTCATCCCGTTCCACCGCGCCATCGTCCGCGACCCCGCCTTCGCCCCGCAGGACGGCGAGCCGTTCTCGATCTACACGCGCTGGATCGAGACCGAGTGGAACAACGAGATCGCGCCATGGTCGGGCGAACTGGGCGACCAGACCCCGGCCGAGCGCCGCAGCAGCGTCGTCGTCGAGGTCGAGGGCAAGCGCATCGAGGTCTCGCTCCCCGCGAAACTCCTGACCGGAGGCGGATCCGCGTCGGCCTCCACCGCTCCGGCCCCGCGCCGTCGCGGCGGCTCGGGCGCGGTCGACACCGCCACCGGCGACTCCCTCACCGCTCCGATGCAGGCGACGATCGTCAAGGTCGCCGTCGCGGACGGCGACGAGGTCGTGAAGGGCGACCTGGTGCTCGTCCTCGAAGCCATGAAGATGGAGCAGCCGCTGACCGCCCACAAGGACGGCACCATCGCAGGCATCAACGCCGCCGTCGGCGAGACCGTCTCCTCCGGCCACCTCCTCCTCAACATCGTCTAGCGCTCCACGCCGCTAACGGAGGAGATCCGACTCATTTCGAGTCGGATCTCCTCCGTTACCTGCGTTTCGGGGTGGAGCCGGACGAAGTCTCCTCCGTTGCCGTGACGATGTTTTCGATGGTCGCCACAACGGCATCCGCATTCTCCAGCACCTGCCGCGCCGTGAACCGGAGGCGGCGTCTGCCCTGAAGCTCGAGAGCAGTGTCGCGCAGCCTGTCGCGTTCGAACGCTGCGGGATCGGAGTGGTACGCGTAGCCGTCGACTTCGACGTGGAGGAAACCACCCACCCGAAGATCGACACGGCCGACTCCGGGCACCGCGATCTGCTGCTCGATTAGATGGCCGCGTGCCTGGAGACGCTGACGCAGGATCGACTCGACTCCCGAATCCGAACCTGGCCTCGCCCTGGCCGCGATCGTGCGTACGCGAAAAGGTTCCTCGGCGAAGATCCGCGTGAGGCGGGCCGGCGCCACGCGGCCACTCGAGAGCGCGGTGTCGAGGACCGCGACTGCAGTCTCCTCGTCGGCGCACCTGACCGCGGAACGCAGGCAGTCCTCGAACGAGACCCGCCAGAGCTCAGGATGCGGCTCGCTCGTCTCCCAATGGCGCACGTCGGCCTCTCCGGCGCGTCCGGCGTGGGATGGCAGCGTGACGTGGAGCCGGCCGTCCGTCCCTCCCCACAGCCCGTAGGAACGCGCAGCCGAGACGCACGAGAGTCGGCCGCCGATGCGGAGCGCCGAGAGGGCCTGAGGCGAAAGATCGGGCCGGCCGTAAACGCCGCGGCGCGGCCGAATCAGCAGACCATCGGCCATCGCGAGGGCGAGGGCGCGCTCGGACGCACCCGCCGCTCGTAGCCGTCTGGTCGTCGCAGCGCCGCCGAGTTGGTCGAGAAGGGTCATCCAGTGCATGGGGCCATGCTCCCCACGCTGGGGATCGGTTGGTGGCCGATCTCCGAAACTGTGGATAACGCATTGTTGGGAACGGAGGAGGATTCGCGCGACACACCGAGCCCGGGCAGGAAACGGAGGGGATCTGGGGAGGCGGGGCCGGAATCTCCTCCGGTGGCGACACCGAGGCCGCGGGCGTCGGCCGTTCAGTCCTCCGGGGGTGAGCCCTTCAGGGAGATGCTGATCTCGTCGGCGTCGAGGTTGGTGAGGGCGGAGGCGAGCACGTCCGCGTCGAAGGTGCCGTCGTCGCGCGCGTCGAGCAGGGCCGTGCGCTGGGCGTGCAGGCGGTCGAGCGCGAACTTCTTCATGACCTCCATGTTCTCAGGGGTGCGCTCGCGCGACTCGGGCAGGGGGATGTGCTTGGCGGCGTCCTGCAGCATCGACATCACCCGCTGGCGCTCCTCGTTCTGGGCCGCTCGATCCACCTGGGCGGGCTTCACCAGTTTCAGCAACCAGCCGATCGTCCCGCCCTGGATGAGCAGCGATCCGGCGGCCACGAGGAACGCGATGAGGATGAGGACGGGGCGGGACGGGGTCCCGTCGACCGGCAGGGTCTGGGCCGCGGCGACGGTGACCGCACCGCGCATCCCGGCCCAGACCACGATGGTGCCCTCCCGCCAGCCGAGGGGCGCGCCGGTGAAGTAGTCGATGTCGGCGAGGGTGCGGCGCAGGCGGGTCGTGAAGCGCCCGACGTCCTTCTCGGAGGGAACGCGCCCGTTGCCGGGTCCCCCGGTCCGCACGAGCGCCTTCGGATCGTTGTCGGCGTCCGCGATCCGTTGCTGCATGGTCTCGATGCGCGGTCTGAGCTTCTCGCTCCGGCGCGCTCGGCTGCCGAGGGATCGCAGCAGCGGTGCGACATAGGCCGCCCGCACGAGGATGGTCAGCAGCAGGGCGCCCGACGCCACGAGGGCAGCCGGGAGGACGCCCTCGTGCACCTTCTCGACCTTCTGCACGATGCCGAACAGCTGCAGGCCCATGGTGAGGAAGACCATGCCCTCCAGCACGAGCTCCACGGTCCGCCAGTTCTGGGCATCCGACAGCCGGTGCTGCGGCGAGAGCACCCGTGGCGCGCGCCTGCCGGTCACGAGACCGGCCACCACGGCGGCGACGAGGCCGGAGGCGCCGAGCGCCTCGGCGGGCAGCGACGCGATGAAGGGGACGGTGAACGAGATGACCGTGTTGACCGTCGCATCCGTCACCCGTGCTCGCACGAACAGGTTGACCCGGCCCACGACCCAGCCGAAGGCGACGGCGATCGCGACCGAGTAGGTGAAGGTCCAGATGACGGTCCCGATCGCGAAGGAGGCGGCGGCTGCGGCGATCGCGGCCCGCAGCAGCACCAGCGCGGTCGCGTCGTTCAGCAGGCTCTCGCCCTCGAGGATGGCGACCACGCGAGGCGAGACGCCGCTCTTCTTGACGATGGAGGTCGCGACCGCGTCCGTCGGGCTGACGATGGCGCCGAGCGCGATGCCCCAGGCGAGGTCGAGCCCTGGGATGGCCCAGGAGAAGAAGAAGCCCAGGATCACCGAGCTGAGCACGACGAGCAGCACGGAGAGGCCGCCGATCGCCGTGAACTCCCGCCGGAAGTTCATCGACGGCATCGACACCGACGCCGAGTACAGGAGGGGCGGGAGGATCCCGGCGAGGATCCACTGCGGCTCGATGTCCACCGCGGCCACGAACGGCAGCAGGCTGACGAGGATGCCCGCGACGACCAGGATCAGCGGGGACGCGACGCCGAACTTCGGGCCGATGGTGGTCGCGGCCGCGATGGCCAGGACGGCGAGGACGCCGACGACGAGTCCGATCTCCATGCCCCGGACCCTACCTCAGAGGACGATGTGCATGGCGCGCGCGGCGTCCGAGATCGAGCCCGAGAGCGAGGGGTAGACGGTGAACGCACGGGCGACCTGGTCGACCGTGAGGCGGTGCTCCACCGCGAGCGCGAGCGGGAAGATCAGCTCCGAGGCGCGGGGGGCGACGATGACGCCGCCGATCACGGTGCCGGAGCCCGTGCGGGCGAACAGCTTCACGAAGCCGTCCCGCAGGCCGAGCATCTTGGCGCGCGGGTTCGACTTCAGCGGCAGCTTGTAGATGTCGCCCTGGGCGATGCCGTCCTCGATCTGCTTCTGGTTCCAGCCGACGGTCGCGATCTCGGGCTGCGTGAAGATGTTGGAGGTCACGTTGCGCAGCTCGATCGGGTTGACCGCGTCGCCCATGGCGTGGAAGACGGCCGTGCGCCCCTGCATGGAGGCGACGGAGGCCAGCGGCAGCAGGTCGGAGCAGTCGCCCGCCGCGTAGATGTTCGGGATGGACGTGCGCGCGACGCGGTTGACGCGGATGTGGCCGGACGGCGTCTGCTGGATGCCGGCCTCCTCGAGCCCGATGCCCGTGGTGTTCGGGATGGAGCCGACGGCCATGAGGCAGTGGGTGCCCTCGACGGTGCGGCCGTCCGAGAGGGTCGCGACGACGCCGTTCTCGGTGCGCACGACGGACTCCGCGCGGGACTTCGAGAGCACCTGCATGCCGTTGCGCTTGAAGACGTTCTCGATGACGCGTGCCGCGTCGGCGTCCTCGCCCGGGAGCACCTGGTCGCGGGAGGAGATGAGCGTGACCTTCGAGCCGAGCGCCGTGTAGGCGGAGGCGAACTCGGCGCCGGTGACACCGGACCCCACCACGATGAGGTGCTCGGGCACGGCGTCGAGGTCGTAGAGCTGCGTCCAGGTGAGGATGCGCTCCCCGTCCGGGACCGCGCTGGGCAGGACGCGGGGGCGCGCGCCGACGGCGATGACGATCGTGTCGGCCTCGACCCGATCGAAGTCGGTGCCGGAGCCGCCGCGGGCGGTCGAGACGATGATCGCCCCGTCGCCGTCGAGTCGTCCCTCTCCGTTGACGATGTTCACGCCGGCGCGGACGAGCTCGGCGCGCATGTCCTCCGACTGCTGACGGGCGAGGCCCATCAGGCGCTTGTTGACCGCGGCCAGGTTGACGGCGATCTCGGGACGGACGGGCTTGCCGTGGTCGCCGCGGCTGTAGAACTGCACGCCGAGGTCGGCCGCCTCGGCGATGGAGTTGGTGGCCTCCGCCGTCGCGATGAGGCTCTTCGAGGGGACAACGTCGGTGATGACGGCGGAGCCGCCGACGCCCGACCGCTCGACCAGGGTCACGTCGGCTCCGAGCTGCGCTCCCGCGATCGCCGCCTCGTAGCCGCCCGGTCCGCCGCCGAGCACGGCGATGCGCTGCTTGCGCTCGAATTCAACCGCCATGCACACCATTCTTCCGCATGCGCACGCGCCGATGCGCATCCCGTCGCTCCTGGACGCCCGCAGCGCGCTCAGTAGAGTTGGCTCATGCTCGAAACGAACACGAATCCCCTCGACGACCCCCAGGCCGATCCGTTCGCGATCGCCCGCCAGGCGGCGGAGCAACTGGCCGAGAAGACCGGCGTCGAGAAGCACGACATCGCACTCACGCTCGGCTCCGGCTGGGGCAAGGCGGCGGACCTCATCGGCGAGACCACCGCGACCATCCCCGCCACCGAGATCGTCGGGTTCGGCAAGCCCGCGCTGGCCGGCCACGTCGGCACGCTGCGCTCGGTGCTCCTGCCGAGCGGAAAGCGCGCCCTCGTCATCGGCGCCCGCACGCACTACTACGAGGGGCACGGCGTGCGCCGGGTCGTGCACAGCGTGCGCACGGCGGCCGCCACGGGTGCGACCACGATGATCCTCACCAACGGCGCGGGAGGCATCAAGGAGCACTGGAAGCCCGGCACGCCCGTGCTGATCAGCGACCACATCAACCTCACCGCGGACTCCCCGCTCGAGGGCGCGACCTTCATCGACCTGACCGACCTGTACTCGAGCCGCCTCCGCGAGCTCGCGAAGTCGATCGACGGGTCGCTCGACGAGGGCGTGTACACGCAGTTCCGCGGACCGCACTACGAGACCCCGGCCGAGGTGCAGATGGCGAAGACCATCGGCGGCCACATCGTCGGCATGTCGACCGCCCTGGAGGCGATCGCCGCGCGCCAGGCCGGGATGGAGATCCTGGGCATGTCGCTCATCACCAACCTGGCCGCGGGCATCCAGAAGACTCCGCTGAGCCACGCCGAGGTCATCGAGGCGGGCCAGGAGGCCGAGCCGGTGATCAGCGCGCTCCTCGCCCGGATCGTGGCGGCGCTGTGAACCCCGCGCTCGACACCGACGGCCTGCTCGCCGCGGCGCGCGCCTGGCAGGAGCAGGACCCGGATTCGGAGACCCGCGCCGAGCTGGAGGCGCTGGTCGCCTCCGCCGCCGAGGGCGACGCGGACGCCGTGGCCGACCTCCACTCGCGGTTCGACACCCGGCTCGCCTTCGGCACCGCCGGCCTCCGCGGGGAGATTGCAGCCGGCCCCAACCGGATGAACCGCGTGCTGGTCTCGCAGGCCGCCGCCGGCTTCGCCCGCTGGCTGCTGGAGCACGCGGAGGACGGAACGCCGTCCCTCGTCATCGGCTACGACGGCCGCAAGAACTCGGACGTCTTCGCGCGGGACACCGCGGAGCTGATGGCGGGCGCCGGGGTGCGCGCCGTGCTGCTCCCCCGTCTGCTGCCGACGCCCGTCCTCGCGTTCGCGGTGCGGCACCTCGACGTGAGCGCCGGAGTGATGGTCACCGCCAGCCACAACCCGCCGAACGACAACGGCTACAAGGTCTACCTCGGCGGCCTGGATCACGGCTCGCAGATCGTCTCGCCGACGGACGCGGAGATCGCCGCGCAGATCCTGGACGTCGCCTCGGGCAGCGTGCTCGACCTTCCGCGCTCGGAGCAGTACGAGATCGCGTCCGACGACGTCGAGCGCGCCTATATCGAGGCCACCGCCGCGCTGGCGACGACCGATGCACCGCGCGACGCCGTCTCGTTCGCCTACACCGCCATGCACGGCGTGGGCTGGCGCACGGCCCGCGAGGTGTTCGCGGCGGCAGGTTTCGCCGAGCCCGAGGTCGTCGCGGCGCAGATCGACCCGGACCCCGCCTTCCCCACCGTGTCGTTCCCCAACCCGGAGGAGCCGGGCGCGATGGACCTCGCGTTCGAGACCGCCCGGGCCGCCGGCGTCGACCTCGTCATCGCGAACGACCCGGACGCCGACCGGCTGGCCGTCGCCATCCCGGACGCGTCGGAGCAGGGGTACCGCCGGCTGAGCGGCAACGAGGTCGGCGCGCTCCTCGGCTGGCGCGCCGCCGAACTCGCCGAGGCGTCCGCGGGAGACGGCGCGCCCGGCGGCGTGCTGGCCTGCTCGATCGTCTCGTCCCCTGCACTCGCGGCGGTGGCGACCGCGTACCACCTCGACTTCGCCGACACCCTCACCGGGTTCAAGTGGGTCTCGCGCGCGCCCGGGCTCATCTTCGGCTTCGAGGAGGCCCTGGGCTACCTCGTGAACCCGGAGACCGTGCGCGACAAGGACGGCATCTCCGCGGCGACCGCGCTGCTCGACCTGGCGGCGACGCTCGCCGCGCAGGGGCAGAGCATCGCCGACCGCCTGGACGCGTTCGCCGAGAAGTTCGGGTACTTCGCCAGCGATCAGATCTCGCTGCGCGTGACCGACCTCTCGCGCATCGGCGAGATCATGGCCGCGCTGCGTGCGACGCCGCCGAGCCGGCTCGGCGATGTCCGCGTGGAGCAGATCGACGATCTGCGCGACGGCTTCGAGGGCCTCCCCCCGAGCGATGTGCTGCGCATCCACCTCGCCGATGGCTCGCGCGTGATGGTCCGCCCGAGCGGGACCGAGCCGAAGCTGAAGATCTACATCGACGCCTCGAGCGACGAGGGCACCGTCGACGAGCGCCGGGCCACGGCGACCGCGCGGGTCGCCGCGCTGGGCGACGCGATGCGCGCCCTCACAGCGTAGGGACGGACCGCGACCGGAAGGTGGCGCGGGCGGCGTAGCTGAGCAGGAACGCCGCCAGCGCCACCACGGTCACGACGGCGCCCGCGACCGGAACCGCCTCCGCCCCTCCCGCGCCGAGCGCGAGGGAGCCGATGGGAGGCGCGATCGCGATTCCGACGTACATCGCGGTCGAGTACCACGAGAGCGCGAGCGCCGAGGTCTCGGGGTCCACGTGCACCAGCCGGTGCTGCACGGGGATCGCGATCGCGAACGCCGCGATCCCCCAGAGGGCGAACACGACCAGGGAGGCCGCGAACGACGCCTCCACGAACGGCAGCACCGCGAGCGCGACGACCTGGCCGACGAGGGCGATGGCCGCGACGGCTCGGCTGCCGAACCGGTCGGTCAGCGGCCCGGCGACGATGTTGCCGACGATGCCCGCCGCTCCGTAGGCCAGCAGCAGGACGGCCAGCAGTGAGCCGGAGCCGCCGGTGGAGGGGCGGGTCACCGCCGCGGAGAAGATGTAGACGATGTTGAATCCCGCGATCATGAACACCGTGGTCGCGAGCAGCGCGAGCACGCGCAGGTCGGCGAGGGTTGCGAGCCGCCGACGCAGCGTCGCGGGTGGAGCCAGGGGCACGCGCCGCACCAGCAGCGGGATGAGGACGGCGAGCACCGCGCCGAGGGCCACCACGCACCAGAGGGCGAACCGCCAGCCGGCGACGCCGCCGAGGGCCGTGCCGAGCGGCGAGCCGACCGCGGTGGCGAGCGTGAAGCCGGCACCCACCAGCGCGAGCGCCCGCCCCCGCTTCTCCGGGGCGGAGAGGGCCGCCGCTGCCGCGGTGGCCGTCGGGACGAGTGCGGCACCGCCGACGCCCGAGAACGTGCGCCCGGCGATGAACCAGCCGAGATCGGGCGCGAGCGCCGCAACGGCGGTCCCGACCGCGAACAGGGCGAGTCCGGCACCCATCAGCGTCGAGCGCGGCACGCGCGGCAGCAGGATCGAGACGGCCGGTGCCGCGATCGCGACGACGAGGGAGTAGGTGGTGATCGACACACTGACGGCCGAGGGGCTGGTGCCGAGCGTGCTGGCGATCTGCGGCAGCAGGCCGGCGATGACGAACGCGTTCGTCCCCACGACGAAGAGGCCGAGCGCGAGGACCACGAGGGCCGGGGTGGTCCTGCGGTACGATTGTTCGATGGTCGTCATACGGTCAGCGTAGGGCGACTGTTCGATGATTGTCAAACAATTGGACGCCGCATGACCGAATACCCCTCGCCGCCGATGGACGCGGTCGAGCTGGTGGATCTGCTCCGCGCCGTCGCCGATCCGGTACGGCTGCAGATGGTGCGCGTCCTCGCCGACGGCGAACCCCATCCCAAGACCCTCACCGAGTGGGGATGCGACGTGCAGAAGTCGACCATGGCGCACCACTTCAAGACGCTGCGCGAGGCGGGCCTCACGAACACGATCGTCAACGGACGCACGCACGACATCCAGTTGCGCCGCGCCGAGCTCGACGCCCGGTTCCCCGGACTGATCGAGGCGCTGCTGACGGACTGACCGCCTGCTAGCCGAGCGCCTCGTCGAGCTTGCGCTCCAGCTCGTCGAGGTCGAAGTAGTTCTCGACGACGATCACGTCGGCGTTCGTCGGGCCGATGCGCTCCACGAGCTCCGGCGACGACAGGATGACCTGGGCGTCCGCGGCGGCGGCCGACAGACTGCCGACGTCGGTCGCGGTCACGTCGGCGTCGATGCCCAGCCGGTCCAGCACCCGTTCCGCGTTGACCTTGAGGATGCCGGAGGTGCCGAGCCCGACGCCGCAGATCGCGACGATCTTCATCGGGCGTTCTCCTCCGAGCGGGCGAGCACACGCTGCACGTCGGCCACGTCCTTCGCCGCCGCCAGTGCGGGGATGGACTCGGGATCGTTGAAGACGTTCGCCAGCTCGGCGACGCTCGTCACGTGCGCCTCCGGAGTGGAGACGGCCAGGCCGAGCACCACCGAGACCGGGTCGTTGTGCGGGTGGCCGAACACCACCGGCTCGTCGAGCGTGACGACGGCGAGACCGTCGTGGTTCACGTCCGGGCCGGGGCGCGCGTGCGCGAGGGCCAGGCCGGGAGCGATCACGATGTACGCGCCGAACTCCTCGATCACCTGGATCATCCGGTCGCCGTAGCCCTGCTCGGTCGCACCAGAACGGGTCAGCGCCTCGCCCGCGAGCCGCACCGCATCACGCCAGTCGGAGGCGTGCGCCCCGACGGTGACGGCGGATTCGGGCAGCGGTGGCAGCGGCATGATCCCAGCGTAGCCGTCGCCGTGTCAGGAACCCTCGAAACCTGCTGTGATGATGTCCGCCAGCTCCTCACGTTCCTCCAGCGGGAGGAACGCGCCGGCGGCCGCGTTGAGCTGGAAGATCTCCAGGTCGGTGCGGTCGTAGGCGAAGGCGTCGGCCAGGATGCTCAGCTCGCGGGTCAGCGTCGTGCCGCTCATCAGTCGGTTGTCGGTGTTCACCGTCACGCGGAAGCCGAGCTGGTAGAGCAGGTCGAACGGGTGGTCGAGGATGTCGGTGCCCCAGGCGGCGATGGCGCCGGTCTGCAGGTTCGAGGTCGGGCTGGTCTCCAGCGCGATCTCGCGGTCCTTGACCCACTGCGAGAGGGTGCCGAGCGTCACGTACGTGTTCTCGTCGTCCTGGCGCTCGATGGAGATGTCCTCCGCGATGCGCACGCCGTGGCCGAGTCGCAGGGCGCGGCCGTCGAGGAGGGCGCTGCGGATGCTGTCGAGGCCGTCCGCCTCCCCCGCGTGCACGGTCGCCGGGAAGAAGTTCTCGGCCAGGTAGTCGAACGCGGCCCGCTGGTTCGCGGGCGGGAAGCCCGCCTCGGGACCGGCGATGTCGAAACCGACCACGCCGTTGTCGCGGTGACGGACGGCGAGCTGCGCGATCTCGAGTCCGCGGTCGAGGTGGCGCATGGCGCTGACGAGCTGGCCGACGCGGATGCGCTTGCCGGTGGCGCGCACATCCTGGATGCCGGCCTCGATGCCCTCCTGCACCGCCTCGACGGTCTCGTCCAGGCTGAGGCCGCGGGTCAGGTGCTGCTCGGGCGCCCAGCGGATCTCGCCGTACACGACGCCGTCGGCGCCGAGGTCCTGCACGAACTCGCGGGCGACGCGCGTGAGACCCTCGCGGGTCTGCATCACGGCGGTCGTGAGATCGAACGTCTTGAGGTACTCGACGAGCGAGCCAGAGTTCGACTTCTCGCCGAACCAGCGGGCCAGCTCGACCGGGTCGGTCGTCGGCAGCTCGAAGCCGATGGCGTCGCCCAGCTCGATCACCGTCGAGGGGCGGAGGCCGCCGTCGAGGTGGTCGTGCAGCGACACCTTCGGCAGTGCGCGGATGTCGGTCCCGTCGGCGAGTGCGTACCCGGCGTTCTGTTCGCTCATGTCCTTCAATCTATCGGTTCGCCGGGGCGGTTCAGGAGATGCGGTCGGCGATGAGCGGACCGCGGGTGAACGGCGTGCCGGCCGGCGCGATGCGGTACGCGCCCTCGATGGCCTCGAGCGCGCGCTCGAAGCGCGCGGGCTCGTCGGCCGAGAGCGTGAACAGCGGGTCGCCCTTACGGACCGTGTCGCCGGGCTTCGCGTGCAGGTCGATGCCGGCGGCGTGCTGCACCGGGTCCTGCTTGCGCGCGCGTCCGGCCCCGAGACGCCAGGCGCCGATGCCGAACGGCAGCGCCTGCTGCTCGACCAGGATGCCGTCGGACTCGGCGACGACCGTGTGCGTCTCCTTCGCGACGGGCAGCGGGGCGTCCGGGTCGCCGCCCTGGGCGCGGATGACCTCGCGCCACTTGTCCATCGCGCGGCCGTCCTTCAGCGCCGCTTCCACGTCTTCGTCCGGGCGTCCGGCGAGGGCGAGCATCTCGCGGGCCAGGGCCACGGTCAGCTCGACGATGTCGGCGGGGCCGCCGCCCTCGAGCACCTCGACGGACTCCCGCACCTCGTTCGCGTTGCCGATGGCGAGGCCGAGGGGGACGTTCATGTCGGTGAGGAGCGCGGACGTCGCGACGCCCGCGTCCTTGCCGAGCTCGACCATGGTGCGGGCGAGCTCGCGCGACTTCTCGATGTCCTTGAGGAATGCGCCCGAGCCGAACTTCACATCGAGCACCAGCGCGCTGGTCCCTTCCGCGATCTTCTTCGACATGATCGAGGACGCGATCAGCGGAATGGCCTCGACCGTTCCGGTGATGTCGCGCAGCGCGTAGAGCTTGCCGTCGGCCGGAGCGAGCCCCGACCCGGCGGCGCAGATGACGCCGCCCTCGTTCTGCAGCTGGGCGAACATCTCCTCGTTGCTGAGGTTCGCGCGCCAGCCCGGGATGCTCTCGAGCTTGTCGAGCGTGCCGCCGGTGTGGCCGAGCCCGCGGCCCGACAGCTGCGGGACGGCCACTCCGAACGTCGCGACGAGCGGCATGAGCGGGAGCGTGATCTTGTCGCCGACGCCGCCGGTCGAGTGCTTGTCCGTGGTCGGCTTGCCGAGCCCCGAGAAGTCCATGCGCTCGCCTGAGGCGATCATCGCCATCGTGAGGTCCTTGATCTCGCGGCGCGTCATCCCGTTGAGGAAGATCGCCATGATCATCGCGGACATCTGCTCGTCGCCGACGTAGCCGCGGGTGTAGGCGTCGACCAGCCAATCGATCTCGGCGGTGCCGAGCTCTCCGCGGTCGCGCTTGGTCCTGATCAGGTCGACGGCGTCGAACGCCTCGACCGCTCCTGCAGTCTGGGTCACGGGATCTGATTCCTAGTCGTTGTTGCGGTACTCGTCGAGCTGGCGCGGGCCGAACGCGTCGGGCAGCACCTCGTCGATCGTGCGGATGCCGGAGACGGTCTGCAGCAGCATCCCCTCGGCGGAGTGCTCGTAGAGCAGCTGGCGGCAGCGCCCGCACGGCATGAGGATGTCGCCTCCGCCGTTCACGCAGGTGAAGGCGACGAGGCGCCCTCCGCCGGTCATCGCGAGCGAGGACACCAGCCCGCACTCGGCGCAGAGCGTCACGCCGTAGCTGGCGTTCTCCACGTTGCAGCCGCTGACGATGCGCCCGTCGTCGACCAGCGCCGCCGCTCCCACGGGGAACTGCGAGTAGGGGACGTAGGCGTGCGACATGGCCTCGGTCGCGGAGACGCGCAGCGCCTCCCAGTCGATCTGCGGCGCGGTCATGACTTGATGTAGGGCTTGCCGTCGGCGGCGGGTGCCCGCGACATCCCGACGAGGCCGGCGACCGCGAAGATCGTCACGACGTACGGGAGCATGAGCATGAACTCGCTCGGGACGGGCGAGCCGATGATGCCGAGCACGTTCTGCAGGTTCGACGCGAAGCCGAAGAGCAGGGCCGCGAGGGTGGCGCGGATCGGGTCCCAGCGACCGAAGATGACGGCCGCCAGGGCGATGAAGCCCTGTCCGGCGGTCATCTCCTTGGAGAAGGCGCCGACCGAGCCGAGCGTGAAGTACGCGCCGCCGAGTCCGGCGATCGCTCCGGCGAGGGAGACGTTCCAGAACCGCGTGCTGTTGACCTTGATGCCGACGGTGTCCGCGGCCTCCGGGTGCTCGCCGACCGACCGGAGGCGCAGTCCCCAGCGGGTCTTGAACAGACCGAACCACACCACGAAGATCGCGATGTACATGAGGTACTCGATGATCGTCTGGTTGAAGAGCACCTTCCCGATGATCGGGATCTCGCTCAGGAACGGGATGGGCCAGTCCGGCAGGCGCGGCGGGTGGTTGAGGGCCGACGGGTCGGCCGCGAGCACCTGCGAGTAGAAGAAGCTCGTGAGACCGGTGACCAGCACGTTGAGCACGACGCCGACGATGACCTGGTCGACCAGGTACTTGATGGCGAAGGCGGCGAGCACGAACGAGACCAGCACGCCGGCGACCATCGCGGCCAGCAGGCCGACGACCCAGCTGCCGGTGAGCGTCGCGGTCATGGCCGACACGAACGCTCCGGCGAGCAGCTGGCCCTCGATGGCGACGTTGACGACGCCACCGCGCTCCGAGATCACGCCGCCCAGGGCGCCGAACACGAGCGGGACCGAGAGGCTGATCGTGCCGAGCAGGAGGCCGGTGACCGGGACGGGCAGCTCGCCCGAGCCCGCCCAGGCGAGGAAGCCGAACATGAACGCCAGGGCGAACACGACGACGAGCCAGATCGGCGTCTTGCGTGCGTTCCAGGAGAGGTAGGCGCTGCAGGCGGTGATGATCGCGAGGATCACGATCACGACGATCGTCGTCGAGAACGTGTCGACGACGAGGTTCGGGAGCTTGACCGCGTCGGACGACTCGGAGAACCGGAAGGTGCTCTGGCCGTGGCGCGAGAAGCCGAGGAACAGGACGAGGCTGATGACCACGAACACCGCGAAGGCGATCGGGGCCTTCCAGGAGCGGATCTCTGCCTTCTCCAGCGCGATGGGCGCGGAGTCCGGGATGACGGGGGCCGTGGTGGTCACTTGGCCGCCACCTCCTTCGTGACGATGGGACGCTGTCTCCGGGGAGTGCTCCCGGGCGTCGGCAGGCGGAAGATCGCGCGCACCAACGGCGGCGCGGCGACGAAGAGGACGATGAGCGACTGCATCACCAGGACGATGTCGATCGGGATGTCGTTCGCGGCCTGGATCGTGAAGCCACCGGCTTTGAGCGCCCCGAAGAGCAGACCGGCGATGAAGACGCCCCACGGCTTGGACCGGCCGAGCAGGGCGACGGTGATGGCGTCGAAGCCGATCCCCGCGTCCACGCCCGAGCTGATGCCCTGCGGGAAGACGCCGAGCGCCTGGCTCGCGCCGGCGATGCCGACGAGGCCACCCGCGATGAGCATCGCGTAGAGGTAGATGTTCTTGACGTTGATGCCGGCGACGCGGGCCGCGTTCGGGTTCTCGCCGACGGCACGGAAGCGGAAGCCGAGGCTCGAGCGGTTGATCAGCCACCACACGAAGACCGTCGCGGCGATCACGACGATGAATGCCCAGGTGAGGTTGTACTGCTCGCCGAAGAGCGGCGGGAAGACCGCGTTGGCGTGGATCGCCGGCGCCTTCGGGTTGTTCGAGCCCGGCGCCTGCAGGAGGCCCTGGGTGCGCAGCATGTACGCGACCAGGTAGAAGGCGATGTAGTTGAGCATGATCGTCACGATCACTTCGTGCGCGCCGGTCCTCGCTTTCAGGACGCCGACGATGCCGGCCCAGATCGCGCCGCCCGCGATGCCCGCCACGACGGCGAGCACGAGGTGGATGACCGGGGGCAGGTTCCACGAGAAGCCGACCCAGGCCGAGGCGGCCGCGGCGATGAGGATCTGTCCCTGGCCGCCGATGTTGAACAGGCCGACGCGGAAGGCGAGGGCCACGCCGAGACCGCTGACGATCAGCGGTGTGGCGAATGTCAGTGTCTCCGTCAGCGGCCGGATTCCGGCGGCGAACGTCGGCCGGCGGAAGTTGTAGATGGCTCCCTGGAACATCGACACGTAGGCGCTGGAGACCGAGTCCCAGATGGCCTTGAACGTGTCGCCCGGGCGGGCGAAGAAGTATCCCGCCGCCTTCTGCACCTCGGGGTCGGTGGCGGCGATCAGGATCGCGCCGACGACGAGCGCGAGCACCACGGCGAGGATCGAGATGATCACCGGTCCGCCCATGATGTCGCGGACCGCCTTGTTCCAGCGGTCGTCGTTCTCCGGCTTGCCGGCCGGCTGACCGGCCGGTGCCGGTTGCGTCGGCGCCATGGGCTGGCTGGGAGTGGGGGTCCCGGTCATGCTGCTGCTCCTGCCTGCTCCGGCGACTCGCCGGCCATCATGAGGCCGAGGACGTCTCGCGACGTGTCCCCCGGCACGATTCCAACGATTCCCCCGCGGTACATGACGGCGATGCGGTCGGCCAGCGCCGCGACCTCGTCGAGCTCGGTCGAGACGACGATCACCGGCACGCCGGAATCGCGGGTCTCGACGATGCGCTTGTGGACGAACTCGATCGAGCCGACGTCCAGACCGCGGGTCGGCTGCGCCGCCACGAAGAGCCGCAGCTCGCGGCTCAGCTCGCGGGCGAGCACGACCTTCTGCGCGTTGCCGCCCGAGAGGCGGCCGACGGCGGTGTCGATCGACTGGGTGCGCACGTCGAACTCGCGCACCTTCTCTTCGGCGAACTGCTTGAGGTACGAGAACTGGATGTTGCCCGCCTTGACGAAGGGCTCCCCGGTCGAGCGGTCCAGCATCAGGTTCTCCTGGATGCTGAACTCACCGACGAGGCCGTCCTCGTTGCGGTCCTCCGGCACGAACCCGACACCGGCGTCGAGAACCTTGCGCGGGCTCTGCCCCTGGATCTCGTTGCCGTCGAGCACGATCGTGCCCTCGACCCGGGGCTGCAGCCCGAGGATGGCTTCGGTGAGCTCGGTCTGACCGTTGCCCTGCACGCCGGCGATGGCGAGGATCTCGCCCGCACGGACCTCGAAGCTCACGCGGTTGACCACGAGCTGGCCGATCGGGTCGATCACCGAGAGGTCCGTGACCACGAGCGCCGCGTCGCCGGGCGCCGCCGGCTCCTTGTGCACCGTGAGGGAGACCGCGCGACCGACCATCATCGACGCCATCTCGGCGTTCGTGGCGGTGGGTTCGGCCTCGCCGACGACCTTGCCGAGGCGGATGACCGTGATGCGGTCGGCGACCTCGCGCACCTCGCGCAGCTTGTGGGTGATGAAGATGATCGCCGTGCCCTGCTCCTTGAGCTGGCGCATGATGCCCATCAGCTCGTCGGTCTCCTGCGGGGTCAGCACGGCTGTGGGCTCGTCGAAGACGAGCACCTTCGCGTTCTGGGAGAGCGCCTTGATGATCTCGACGCGCTGCTGCACGCCGACGGGGAGGTCTTCGACCAGCGCGTCCGGGTCGACGTCGAAGCCGAACCGGGCGGAGATCTCGCGCACCTTCGCGCGGGCCGCGGCCAGGTCGAGACGACCGCCGAACTTCGTCTGCTCGTGGCCGAGCATGACGTTCTCGGCGACGGTGAGGACGGGGATCAGCATGAAGTGCTGGTGCACCATGCCGATGCCGGCCTTCATGGCGTCGCCGGGGCCGGCGAAGTGCTGCACGACGTCGTCCAGCAGGATGTCGCCCTCCTCGGCCTGGTAGAGGCCGTAGAGGACGTTCATGAGGGTCGACTTGCCTGCGCCGTTCTCGCCGAGCAGGCAGTGGATCTCGCCGGGTTCGACCGTGAGGTCGATGTGGTCGTTGGCGACCAGGGCACCGAACCGTTTGGTGATGCCGCGAAGTTCGAGCTTCATTCGGGTGGGGTTCCTTCTCTACTCGCCCGTGGTGAGCACAGAGACATTGAGCGGTGGCACGCGACAACGGCGGTGGCCTCGTTGCGCCTGATCAATCTACCTTCTGCGCATATGTCAGTCTGTGCTCAGATGAGCATCTGGACAAGGGCACGACAACGGGGAGGCCAGCGGCGCTGACCTCCCCGTCGAGTGTGTTGCCGTCGTTGCTGTGTTACTGCTTGGGCGACGAGGGCGACGTGACCTTGATCGAGCCGTCGATGATGCCGGCCTTGATCTTGTCGAGCTCGCCCTGCAGGCCGGAGTCGACCTTCGAGGCGAAGTCGTGGAACGGCGCGAGGCCGACACCGTCGTTCTTCAGCGTGCCCACGTACGGGGTGCTGTCGAACTTGCCGTCAGCGGCCTGCTTGACGACGTCGTTGGTGGCGGGCTTCATGCCCTTCATGACCGAGGTGAGGAGCAGGTCCTTGACGCTCGGGTCCGACTCGTAGACGTCGGCGTCGACGCCGACCATGGCGATCGACTTGCCGGAGTCCTTGATGGCCTGCGCGGCCGACTGGTAGATCGGGCCGCCGACCGGCATGATCACGTCGGCGTTCTGGTCGATGATGCCCTGAGCCGTGTTCTTCGCGGTCTCGTTGGCGTCGAAGCCACCGGTGAAGGAGCCGTTCTGCGCGTCGACATCCCAGCCGACGACCTTGACCGACTTGCTCTTCTGGTCGTTGAAGTACTTCACGCCGTCCGCGAAGCCGTCCATGAAGATGGTGACGGTCGGGATCTGCATGCCGCCGAAGGTGCCGACGATGCCGGTCTTCGAGTAGCTCGCGGCCGCGTAGCCGGCGAGGAACGCCGCCTGGGCGGTGTCGAAGATGATCGGCTTGACGTTCTTGGCCTGGATCGAGTTGTCGTCGATGATGGCGAAGTTGACGTCAGGGTTCGACGCGGCGGCCTTCTTCGTCGCGTCGGCGAGCAGGAAGCCGACGGTGACGACCAGGTTGCAGTTCTGGTCGACCATGCTCTGGATGTTCGGGGCGAAGTCGTTCTCGCTCTTCGACTCGGCCTTCTTGTAGTCCACGCTGAGCGACTTGGCGGCCTCCTGGAGGCCCTCGTAGCCGAGCTGGTTGAACGAGTGGTCGTCGAATCCACCCGAGTCCGAGACCATGCAGGGCAGGAAGTCGCTCTTCGCGGCGCCGGTCGACGAGCTGTCGGACGGTGCAGCGGAGCACGCGGCGAGCAGCGCGATGACGCCGGTCGCTGCAAGACCGACGAGGCCGGCCTTACGGGCTGTGATTGTCAAGGTTGTCCTCCAAGATGCGTGACCGGCGCAGGTGCCCGCCGGCCAGGGTATGCACTGACGTTACCGAATGTGACGAACCGCTCCGTTCGAAAATCCGGCTTCTTCATGCAAGCGTTACAAACGCGCGCGCCGTTGGCGACTGCTCATTTGAGCAGCCACCAACGGCGCGTTGACCGTCGAACCGCGCGCTACATCCACCCGCGCTTCTTGAACAGCACGTAGAGCAGCGTGCTCAGCCCCAGCATCGCGACGATCGCGAGGGGGTAGCCGAACTGCCATGCCAGTTCGGGCATGTGCTCGAAGTTCATGCCGTAGACGCCCGCGATGAGCGACGGGGCGAAGAGGATCGCCGCCCAGGAGGAGATCTTCTTGACCTGCTCGCCCTGCTCGTGGGTGGAGAGGGCGAGGCGGGTCATCTCCTCGTTCTGGCGTTCGGAGACCAGGGTCGAGTTCACGGTGAGGATGTCGCGCAGCAGGTAGCGGAAGCCGTCCACGCGCTCGTTCACCTGCGTGAGGTGGTCGGCGACGTCGCGCAGGCGGCGTTCGAGCTCCTGGGTGACGCCGTACTTGGCCGTGCCGCGTTCGAGCGCGATCATCACCGCGGAGAGCGGATGGGTGGCGCGCTGGAAGTCGATGACCTCGCGGGACAGCTCGTAGATGCGTCGGGAGACGAGGGCATCCCCGCCGAACACCTGGGTCTCGATCTCGTCGATGTCGTTCGCGAGCCCGGCGACGACCGGGCTGTACGCGTCCACGACGGCGTCGATGATCGCGTAGAGCACGGCCTGCGGGCCGAGCGAGAGCAGCTCGGGCTCCGCCTCCATGCGATGCCGCACGGTGGAGAGGTCGGGCGACTCGCTGTGACGCACCGTGATCACGAAGTTCGGTCCGACGAAGAGGTGCAGCTCGCCGAAGTCGACCTCCTCGGGCACGTCGAGGTAGTTCGCCGCCTTGAGCACGACGAAGAGCACCGTGTCGTAGCGTTCCAGCTTGGGCCGCTGGTGGGCGACGATCGCGTCCTCGATGGCGAGCGGGTGGAGGTTGAACTCCTCAGCCAGCGACATCAGCTCACGCTCGCTCGGCCGGTAGAGGCCGATCCAGGCCACGCCGTCGGGCGTCGCGTCGAGAGCGCGATAGGTCTCGGCCAGCGTGGTCGGCGACGCGACGCGGACGCCGCCGCGGTACACCGCGCTGTCCACCATGCTCGAGCGCGACGGGGCCGAACCGGGCGCGGGCTCCGGGGCGACGATCGAACTGGGAGGGTCGACCCTCCGCGACCGGGAAACGAAGGGCATGGGAATGCCGCGTCGGTTGATGTTCGCCATCGTTCACCTCCAGGGAGCGTGCGGAAGGGTGGACGGCCGCCTGAGCGGCCACCTAACTGTACGCGCGCTGCCTGCCGACCGGCTGGACGCCGCTCTCCGCCGCCTCTGCGCATGCGTTCAGGATCACGCGCTCGTAGTGCCCGACGAGCTCCCCGCAGAGGACGTCCCAGCCGCGGCCGAGGACGGCCCGCCTCCCGGCCTCCCCCATCCGGAGCCGCAAGCCTGTGTCGCTGACGATCATCGCGACGGCGGCACGCAGCGCCCGCTCGTCGGACGGCGGGAAGAGCAGCCCGTCGACGCCGTGCTCGACCAGGTCGACCGGTCCGCCCGCACGCGGGGCGACGACGGGCAGGCCGGAGGCGTGCGCCTCCTGCACGGTCTGGCCGAAGGTCTCCTCCGACCCGGTGTGGACGAAGAGGTCGAAGGAGGCGTACGCCGCGGCGAGGTCGTCCCCACCCAGCCGCCCCAGCCAGGTGACGGGCACTCCGCGCAGCTCGCGCTCGACGGCGTCGCGCGCGGGTCCGTCGCCGACGATGGCGACCGAGACGCCGGGCAGGCCGCGCAACGCCCGCAGCCGCTCCACCTGCTTCTCCGGCGCGATGCGACCCACGTATCCGACGACGACCTCGCCGTCGGGCGAGAGCCGGTCGCGGAGCGCGACCGCCGCCTTCGTGCGCCGCTTGTTGGGGTGATAGCGCTCGAGGTCGACGCCACGGCCCCAGCGGCCGATCCGCGAGACGCCCGCGTCGCGGAGGTCGTACTCGGAGGCGGCGGAGGGGGCGAGCGTGAGATCGGCGCCCTCGTGCACCCAGCGCACGTACTTCCAGGCGATGGCGGAGGTGAGCCCGAGCCCGTTGCGGCGGGCGAAGCCGGCGACGTCGGTCTGGTAGATGGCGACCGACGGCACGCCCAGCCGGTTCGCCGCGGCGATGGCCTGCGCACCGAGGAAGAAGGGAGAGGCCGCGTGGAGCACGTCCGGGGCGAACCGGGCGAGGATGCGCTGCACCTGCGGGCTCGGCAGCCCGACCGGGAACTGTCGGTAGGCGATGGACGGGACCTGGTGGATGCGGAAGCCGGCGTACTCCGCCGGCGCCCCCGCCTCCGGGCAGATCACGATCGCCTCGTGCCCGGCCTCCGCCAGATGGTCCAGCACGCGCAGCACGCTGTTCGTGACCCCGTTGACCGTGGGGAGGAAGCTCTCGCTGACCACCGCAACCCGCATGCCGCCACGCTAAGCAGCCGGGGTTGCCCGGCCGTTGCCCCGCGATGAACGGTGCATGTCCAGCGCCGATCGGTATCCTGTCCAGCATGAGCCGCAGCACCCCGCTCGACCACTTCTACAGCGTGATCCCCGCCGGTGGCGTCGGATCCCGGCTGTGGCCGTTGTCGCGCGCAGACGCGCCCAAGTTCCTGCACGACCTGACCGGATCGGGGCAGACACTGCTGCGCGACACCTGGGACCGCCTGACGCCGCTCTCCGGCGACCAGCGGATCATGGTCGTCACCGGCCGTGCGCACCGCGCCGCGGTCGAGGCCCAGCTCCCCGACCTCGCCGACCCGAACGTCGTGCTCGAGAGCGAGGGACGCGACTCCACCGCCGCTATCGGGCTGGCCGCCGCGATCCTGGAGCGTCGCGAGCCGGGCGTCATCATCGGCTCGTTCGCCGCCGACCACGTCATCCGCGACCAGGCCCGCTTCCGCCACGCGGTGCGGGAGGCCGTGCACGCCGCCGCCGCCGGCTACATCACCACCATCGGCATCCAGCCCACCGAGCCCGCCGTCGGTTTCGGCTACATCCACACCGCCGGCGAGACCGCCGAGATCGCGGGTGCACCGACCGCCCGCCTCGTCGACTCCTTCGTCGAGAAGCCCGACCTCGCCACGGCGGAGGCGTACGTCGCCGACGGCTCGTATCTCTGGAACGCGGGCATGTTCATCTCCCGCGCCGACCTCCTCCTCGAGGAGATCGGTCGCAACAAGCCCGACCTCCACGCCGGCCTGCTCGAGCTCGCCGCCGCCTGGGACGACCCGGCGACGCGCGGGCCGGCCGTCGACCGCATCTGGCCCGGCCTCGAGAAGATCGCCATCGACTACACGGTCGCCGAGCCGGCTGCGGCGGCCGGACGCCTCGCCGTCGTGCCCGGCTACTTCGACTGGGACGACGTCGGAGACTTCGCGTCGCTGGCCAAGCTGAACTCCGGCGGCCGCAAGTCCGACCTGGCGATCCTCGGCGAGAACGCCCGCGTGCTCTCCGACTCGTCCAGCGGCATCGTCGTGAGCCAGAGCAACCGGGTGATCAGCCTGATCGGCGTGAAGGACATCGTCGTCGTGGACACCCCGGACGCCCTCCTGGTGACGACCAGCGAGAACGCGCAGCGCGTGAAGGCCGTCGTGGACGCGCTCAAGGTCACCGGCTCGACCGACGTCCTCTAGCGCAGAAGGGGCGGAGCCTCAGTCGACGACCGAGGGTCCGCTCTGCACATCCGCGGCGATCCGGGAGATCTCGGCGTCGTCGAGCTGGATGCCGGCGTCGTCGAGGCGCTGACGCAGGACCTTCTCGCTGTCCTCGCGCGGCAGCCGCTGCATGTCCGCGCGCATCTGTTCGACGATGCCGGCGACCTTGGCACCGGTTCCGGCATCGTTGCTTCCGTTCATGACGGGTTCGTCTTGGGTCATGCGTCGGAACGTACGCCTCCACGCCGCCGACGCAAGGGATGTTTATCTCGACGTCGAGATAACTGAGGTCACCCTAAGCAGCGCCCGGATGACCCGCGGCATAGACTGGGCAACGCGCTCAGCGCGCCTCATGAAGCGACATGCAACCAGGGAGGGTTGTTCGTGCCAGACCAAGCGGCAGTGACTCTGCAGCCGACGAAGAACCGGCCGGGCGGCACGCTGTACCGCGGCCGCGAGGGTATGTGGTCGTGGGTGCTTCACCGCATCACCGGCGTCGCCATCTTCTTCTTCCTGCTCGTGCACATCCTCGACACCTCGCTCATCCGGGTCAGCCCGGAGGCGTACAACGCGGTGATCGGGACGTACAAGAACCCCATCATGGGGCTCGGCGAGATCGCCCTCGTGGCGGCCATCGTGTTCCACGCCTTCAACGGCATCCGGATCATCCTGATCGACTTCTGGAGCAAGGGCGTCAAGTACCAGCGCGCCATGTTCTGGATCGTCATCGCCCTCTGGGTGATCCTGATGGCCGGATTCATCCCCGTGCAGCTCGTGCACATCTTCGCGGAGGGGCACTGACATGACGACCATCGAAGCGCCCCGCTCCCCCGCCCGCCCGGCACGCAAGGGCGTCAACTGGGAGAAGTGGGGCTGGATCTACATGCGGCTCTCCGGCCTCGTGCTGATCGTCCTGATCTTCGGCCACCTCCTGGTGAACATCGTGCTCGGCGACGGCGTCAAGCAGATCGACTTCGCCTTCGTCGCCGGCAAGTACGCGACCCCGTTCTGGCAGATCTGGGACCTCCTCATGCTCTGGCTCGCCATGATCCACGGCGGCAACGGCATGCGCACCCTCGTCAACGACTACGCGCACAACAAGACGGTGAACCGCATCCTCCGCTGGGCGATCCTCGCCGCGGTGGTCGTGATGGTCGTGCTCGGCACCCTCGTGATCTTCACCTTCGACCCCTGCCCGGTGGGCGCCGCGGCCGACCAGCTGCCGTCCTTCTGCCCGGTCAAGTAACGGAAAACCGCACCTGTGACTACGACTGAATCCTCTGAATCGACCGTCATCGACGGCGTCCACTACCACGAGTTCGACATCGTCATCGTCGGCGCCGGCGGCGCCGGGATGCGGGCGGCCATCGAGGCCGGACCGCACGCCAAGACGGCCGTGATCTCGAAGCTCTACCCCACCCGCTCCCACACCGGCGCGGCGCAGGGCGGCATGGCCGCGGCGCTCGCCAACGTGGAGGAGGACAGCTGGGAGTGGCACACCTTCGACACCGTCAAGGGCGGCGACTACCTCGTCGACCAGGACGCCGCCGAGATCCTCGCCAAAGAGGCGATCGACGCGGTCATCGACCTCGAGAACATGGGCCTGCCGTTCAACCGCACGCCCGAGGGCAAGATCGACCAGCGCCGCTTCGGCGGTCACACCCGCGACCACGGCAAGGCCCCGGTCCGCCGCGCCTGCTACGCGGCCGACCGTACCGGCCACATGATCCTGCAGACGCTGTTCCAGAACTGCGTGAAGCTCGGCATCAACTTCTTCAACGAGTTCTACGTGCTCGACGTGATCATGAACGAGGTCGACGGCGTCGACCAGCCCGCTGGCGTCGTCGCCTACGAGCTGGCGACCGGCGAGCTGCACGTCTTCCACTCGAAGGCGATCATCTTCGCCACCGGCGGCTTCGGCAAGATCTTCAAGACGACCTCCAACGCGCACACCCTCACGGGCGACGGCGTCGGGATCATCTGGCGCAAGAAGCTCCCGCTGGAGGACATGGAGTTCTTCCAGTTCCACCCGACCGGCCTGGCCGGCCTCGGCATCCTCCTCACAGAGGGCGCGCGCGGCGAGGGCGCCATCCTCCGCAACGCCAGCGGCGAGCGGTTCATGGAGCGCTACGCCCCGACCATCAAGGACCTCGCCCCGCGTGACATCGTCGCGCGCTGCATGGTCCAGGAGGTCGCTGAGGGCCGCGGCGCCGGCCCGCACAAGGACTACGTGCTGCTCGACTGCACGCACCTCGGCGCCGAGGTCCTCGAGACCAAGCTGCCGGACATCACCGAGTTCGCCCGCACCTACCTCGGCGTCGACCCCGTCGTCGAGCCGGTGCCGGTCATGCCGACCGCGCACTACGCGATGGGCGGCATCCCGACCAACAACAACGCCGAGGTGCTGCGCGACAACACCACCGTCGTACCCGGCCTCTACGCCGCGGGCGAGTGCGCCTGCGTCTCGGTCCACGGCTCGAACCGTCTGGGCACCAACTCGCTCCTCGACATCAACGTCTTCGGCAAGCGCGCCGGCAACAACGCCGTCGAGTACGTCAAGACCGCGACCGCCGTCCCCCTCCCGGAGGACCCGGCCGCGTTCGTCCGCGGACTCATCGACGACCTGCGCACCGGCACCGGCACCGAGCGGATCGCCGCGATTCGCAAGGAGCTGCAGGACGAGATGGACAAGAACGCCCAGGTGTTCCGCACCGACGAGTCGCTCGAGCAGGTCACGGGGACCATCCACCGCCTCCGCGAGCGCTACAAGAACGTCGTCGTGCAGGACAAGGGCAAGCGGTTCAACACCGACCTGCTCGAGGCCGTCGAACTCGGCTTCCTGCTCGACCTCGCCGAGGTCGTCGTCTACTCGGCCCGCAACCGCAAGGAATCGCGCGGCGGACACATGCGCGACGACTACCCGAAGCGCGACGACGAGAACTACATGCAGCACACGATGGCCTACCTGACCGGTGACCCCCACTCCGCCGACGCGGCGGACCACATCACCCTCGACTGGAAGCCGGTCGTCGTGACGCGTTACGAGCCCATGGAGAGGAAGTACTGATGTCGACCGCCGTACTGGAGACTCCCCCTGCTCCCGAAGCCCCCGTCCAGTCGTTCACGGTGACGCTGATCATCCGTCGCTTCGACCCGGACGTGGACACGGAGCCGCGCTGGCAGGACTTCGACGTCGAGATGTTCCCGACGGACCGCATCCTGGACGCGCTGCACAAGATCAAGTGGGAGCAGGACGGGTCGCTGACCTTCCGCCGCTCCTGCGCGCACGGCATCTGCGGATCCGACGCGATGCGCATCAACGGCCGCAACCGCCTCGCCTGCAAGACGCTGATCAAGGACCTGGACATCTCCAAGCCGATCTACGTCGAGGCGATCAAGGGCCTGCCGCTGGAGAAGGACCTCATCGTCGACATGGAGCCGTTCTTCGCGAGCTACCGCGAGGTGCAGCCGTTCCTCGTCGCGAACAGCAAGCCGGAGAAGGGCAAGGAGCGCGTCCAGTCCGTCGCCGACCGTGCGCGCTTCGATGACACCACCAAGTGCATCCTGTGCGCTGCGTGCACGTCGTCGTGCCCCGTGTTCTGGACCGACGGCCAGTACTTCGGCCCGGCGGCCATCGTGAACGCGCACCGGTTCATCTTCGACTCCCGCGACGACAACGCGCAGGTGCGCCTCGACATCCTCAACGACAAGGAGGGCGTCTGGCGCTGCCGCACGACCTTCAACTGCACCGATGCCTGCCCTCGTGGCATCCAGGTGACGCAGGCGATCGCCGAGGTCAAGCAGGCCATCATGCGCGGCAAGCCGTAGCGGTCCGCGCTGACGACGAACGCCCCCGGTCCTGCGACCGGGGGCGTTTTCGCGTCTGCGGGCGAATATCGCTGGCCCAGCAGGATGCGCAGAGACCGTGTCCCCCGCTAGAGTGACACATCGTGCGTCCCACCGGGGCCACCTAGCCACTACGAACCCGAGGAACAACCATGGCGTCCGCACACGACTTCTTCCTGCTCGGCGACCACGAGGCTGCCAAGCAGCTCGTCGTCTCCGCCCTCGCCTCCGAGGGCTTCGTCGTCACCTCCACTCCGACGGGTGGCCTGCTCGCCAAGCGTGGCAGCGCCGCCTCGACCTTCTGGCTCGGCGCCTTCGCCGGCAAGAACTTCCAGCTGACCTTCCTCGTCGACTTCATGGTCGACCAGCAGGGCCGGCTGGTGGCCCGCCTCAACCGCAACATGGCCGGAGGCGCGCTGAAGGGCGGCGCGATCGGCGCCGCCAAGACCGACACGGCGTTCCAAGAGACCGCCAACGCCATCGCGGCCACCCTGCACCCCGCGGGCATCCTGGCCGACAGCATCTCGCAGAAGTAACACCTCGCAGAAGCAACACCTCACCGCCACCGACCCCGCATCCCGAATCGGAGCCACCTCACCATGACCGACCAGACCCCGAACGCCTACCCGCCCGCTCCCCCGGCCGGCTACACCCCGTACCCGACGCAGAAGAGCGGCACCAACGTCCTCGCGATCATCGCCCTCGTCGGCGGGTTCGTCTTCCCGCTCGCGGGCGTGATCTGCGGCCACATCGCCCTCAGCCAGATCAAGCGCACCGGCGAGAGCGGCCGCGGCCTGGCCCTCGCCGGCCTGATCATCGGCTACGTCTACATCGCGTTCATCATCCTCGCCGTGATCTTCGCGATCGTCGGCGGCGTGATCGCCGCCTCCTCGGGCTACTCGAGCTACTCGTACTGAGCCGACCCACAGAGCCCCGGTCGACGCGCTCCTCGCGCGGACGGCCGGGGCTCCGTCGTTCCGCCGGCGCGAGGCGGTGCGATCAATGGCGCCGCAGGAACGCGTCCTCGCCGACGTAGTCGAAGTCGCCCTCGTCGACCTCCGTCGCCCACGGTGGCGTTCAACCGAACGACGCCGCCCACTCGATCGCCGGACGCACGGTCTCCGCATAGGCGCCGACGGGCCGATAGCCGAGGGCGGTGGCGGCCGACAGATCGAGTTCGATCCCGGGGACGACATCCCACGGGTGCCGGCCCTGCTCGTCACCCTCCACCAGCACCTCGTCCCAGTTGTGCCCGAGCGTCTCGGCCACGACGCGCGCGATATCGCGCCCGGTCGGCACATCCGGATCCGCCGCGTTCAGGATGCGGGCAGCGGGATGGTCTGCGGCCGTCTCGACGAGAGCCGCGGCGTTCACCGCTGCCGTCGGGTGGTCGTAGCCCCGGCCGCCATGGGCGAGCAGGACGACGGCCCGGCCGTCCAGCACGCGCCGCACGAAGTGCCACTCGCGGGGGAACGCCGCCCCCGCGCCGTGAACCTTCGACGCCCGCAGCACGGTGACGGGATGGCCGCTCTCCAGAAGCACGCGCTCGGCCGCGACCTTGTTGCGCCCGTAGCCCTCCCTGCTCTGGTAGCGGCCGTCCCAGGCGGGTTCGAGCGTGTCGGTGTCCTCCCGCACCGGACCGCCGAACCGCGGGCGCTCGTCCGAGTTGATGTGGCGTCCGTCCGCATCCACGTAGACCGCCTTGCTGGAGAACATGACGGACGCTCCGACGCCGCCCAGGTGCGGGAGCAGCAGCCGCGCGTCGTCCGCAGTGAAGCAGAGCGCGTCGACCAGCAGATCGGCCCCTCCCCGGAGCGTCCCGGCCAGAGCGGCCGGGTCGCGGCGATCGGAACGCAGATGCCGGACGCCGGCCTCGGCGAGCGCCTCCGGCATCCGCTCGGGATCACGACCGGTGACCGAGACGTCCCACCCGGAGGCGGCCAGCCGGAGGGCTGTCGCCCGGCCCAGGAGCCCCGTTCCGCCGAGGATGATCGCAGAAGGCATCCCGCCAGCCTATGCGCTCGATATCCTGAACCGGTGGCCAAGAAGACCCGACCAGCACCGGCGGCGGTGAGCCCCGACCCCGCTCTGCAGCGCGCCGAGGGGACGGTCGAGCCCGAGGAGAGCCTGAAGGACCGGTTCCGCGACGCCGCGGAGCCGATCAAGGAGCGGCTGGAGAAGCCGGTCGCGCGGGTCTCCCACGTCGCCAAGTGGGTGCAGGCGCTCCGGCCGTACCGGGTGTACATCAACTACTCCCACTCGGACGGCAACCTGCGGGCGGCCGGGATGGGCTTCCAGTCGCTGTTCGCCGTCTTCGCCGCCGTGTGGCTCGGCTTCTCGGTGGCGGGCCTGTGGCTGACCGGCAACCCCGAGATCTACAAAGCCCTGGTGGAGCTGATCAACCGTGCGGTGCCGGGCCTCATCTCGACCCCGACCTCGCAGGGCGTGATCGACACCACGCAGCTCGAGCAGGCGACCTCGTTCGGCTGGGCCGGCGCCATCGCCGCGATCGGACTGCTCTGGACGGCAATCGGCTGGCTGTACTACACCCGCCAGGCCGTCCGCGCGGTGTTCGGCCTGAGCAGGGACACCACCAACTACGTCCTGCAGAAGATCCGGGACCTGTTCCTCGCCCTCGGATTCGGCCTGGTGTTCATCTTCTCGGCGACTCTGACGATCGTCAGCACGCAGGCCCTGACGTTCTTCCTCGATCTGGTCGGCCTGCCCTCCGACTCCGCCGTGACCAGTGTCATCACCCGGATCTCCAGTCTCGTGGTGTCCGTCGCCCTCAACATCGTCACGCTCGGGGCGATGTTCCGCGTCATGGCGAGGGTCGCCATCCCGTGGCGCAACCTCTTCTTCGGCGTTCTTCTCGGCGCCGCGATCCTCGCCGGTCTGAGCGTGCTCGGCGGCGTGCTGCTCGGCGGGGCGACGAAGAACCCGCTGCTCGCCACCTTCGCCGTGTTCATCGGTCTGCTGCTGTGGTTCAACCTCGTCTCGCGCGTCATCCTGCTCTCGGCCTCGTGGATCGCGGTCGGGATGCTCGACCGGGGACTCTCGCCGCGGATGGTGACACCCGAGCAGGCCGCCGCCGAACGCGCCGCCGCAGAGCACGAGGCGCGCGTCGTGGTGGCGCGGGCGGAGCTCGCGGACGCCCGCACCGAGCTCGCCGAGGCGCACTGGTTCGGCCGGCTGTCGGCCCAGCGCAAAGTCGAGAAGGCGGAGCACCGCCTCAACGATCTGCTCGATCTGGGGAGCGTCGGCGGCCACCGGTAGGCTTGATCCATGCCCACGAAACCGCTGCGAATTGCGACGATCAACACCAACGGCGTGCGCGCCGCGTTCCGCAAGGGCATGGGCGGCTGGCTCGACGGGCGCGACGTCGACATCCTCGCCATCCAGGAGGTGCGCGCCTCCACCGAGGACCTCGAACAGCTCCTCGGCCCCGACTGGGACATCGTGCACGACCCCGCGACGGCGAAGGGGCGCGCCGGCGTCGCGATCGCCAGCCGGCACCGTGCCGCGATCCACCGGGTGGAGCTCGGACCGTCGGAGTTCGACAGCGCCGGCCGCTGGCTCGAGGCCGACTACGAGGTGAACGGCACCGTGGTCACGGTCGTGAGCGCGTACGTCCATTCGGGCGAGGCCGGCACCGAGAAGCAGGTCGAGAAGTACAAGTTCCTCGACGCGATGGAGAAGCGTCTGCCCGAGCTGCAGAAGCACAACGAGCTCGCCGTCGTGATGGGCGACCTCAACGTGGGCCACCGCACCCTCGACATCAAGAATTGGAAGGGCAACGTCAAGCGCGCCGGGTTCCTCCCCGAGGAGCGCGCGTACTTCGACCGCTTCGTCGGCGCGGAAGGCGAGCCCGGCTACAACGACGGCGCCGGCCTCGGCTGGGTCGATGTGGGCCGCAAGCACGCGGGCGATGTCGACGGCCCCTACACCTGGTGGTCGTGGCGCGGACAGGCGTTCGACAACGACACCGGCTGGCGTATCGACTACCAGCTGGCCAGCCCCGCCCTCGCGGCGCGGGTGAAGGATTACGCGGTGGACCGTGCGGCCGCCTACGACGAGCGATGGTCGGACCACACCCCTGTGGTCGTCGACTACGCCATCTGAAGCATCCGCATCCATCGATCGAAAGCACGGACATGACCTCTCTCCCCCGCCTCTACTCGGGCATGCAGCCCTCGGCCGACTCGCTGCACCTCGGCAACTACATCGGCGCGCTCCTGCAGTGGAAAGACCTGCAGAGCACTCACGACGCGTTCTTCTCCGTCGTCGACATGCACGCGATCACCGTCGCGCAGGACCCTGCCGAGCTCCGCGAGAAGACCCGCCGCACCGCGGCGCAGTACATCGCGGCAGGCATCGACCCGTCCGCCTCCACCCTCTACGTGCAGTCGCACGTCGCCGCCCACGCCCAGCTGCAGTGGGTGCTCGCCACCATCACCGGCTACGGCGAGGCGGCACGCATGACGCAGTTCAAGGACAAGTCCGCCAAGCAGGGCGCGGACGCGACCTCGGTGGGCCTCTTCACCTACCCGGTGCTGATGGCCGCCGACATCCTGCTCTACGACGCCGAGGTGGTGCCGGTCGGCGACGACCAGCGTCAGCACGTCGAGCTGACGCGCGACCTCGCCGAGCGGTTCAACAGCCGGTTCGGCGAGACCTTCGTCGTACCGCAGACGCTCACCCTCAAGGAGAGCGCCCGTATCTACGACCTGCAGAACCCGTCGTCGAAGATGTCGAAGTCCGCCGACTCCGGCTCGGGCATCGTCTGGCTGCTGGACGAGCCGGACGCGACGCGCAAGAAGATCATGCGTGCCGTGACCGACACCGACGGCGTCGTGTCGTTCGACCGCGAGGGCAAGCCCGGCATCTCGAACCTGCTCAGCATCTACGGCGCCCTCAGCGGCCGGTCGATCCAGTCGATCGAGCTGGAGTACGAGGGCAAGGGGTACGGAGACTTCAAGAAGGGGCTCGTCGAGGTCGTCGTCGGTGCGCTCGGCCCGGTGCGCGAGCGCGCGCTCGAGCTGCTCGCCGACCCGGCCGAGCTGGATCGCATCCTCGCCCACAACGCCGCTCGCGCCGACGAGGTCGCCGAGGCGACCCTCGCCAAGGTGTACGACAAGGTCGGCTTCCTGCGGCGGGTCCGCTGATGGCGACGCCATCCGCTGCGCCCGCGGTGCTCACGGGCCAGCGGGTGGTGCTCTCCGTGCCCACGGACGCCGACGTCGACCGGATCGCCGAGCTGTGCGTCGACCCCGCGATCGCCGAGTGGACGACCGTCCCCGCGCCGTACACGCGGGACGACGCGATCGGGTTCGTGAACGGGTTCGTCGCGGATGGATGGGCCAGCGGGCGCATCCACACGTGGGGCATCCGCGTCGGGAGCGACCTGGTCGGGATGATGGGGCTGCACGGCATCGAGGACTCCGCGGCTGAGATCGGCTTCTGGCTGGCCCCCGAAGCACGCGGCCTCGGTCTGATGTCAGAGGCCACCGCGCTCGCGCTGGATTACGGCTTCGCCCCGGCGCCCGACGGTCTGGGCCTGCAGCGCATCGTCTGGCACGCCTTCGCGGGCAACGTCGCGAGCGCCGCCGTCGCGCGCCGCGCCGGCTTCACCTTCGAGGGCGTGAGCCGTCTGGGCGCGGTACACCGCGGCCGGCGCCGCGACGACTGGCAGGCCGGTCTGCTCGCCACGGACCCACGCGTCCCGAACGACGGCTGGCCCGCGGAGACCGTGGCGTGAGCCGGCCGTCCCTGGTGCTCTTCGACCTCGACGACACGCTCTTCGCCCATCGGGCGGCGGTGCAGCTCGGGATCCGGCGCTACACCGCGTCCCTCGGCGAGCCCTACGGGATGCTCGAGGAGGCGGAGCTCGGGGCTCTCTGGCACGACCTCGAAGAGGAGCATTACCACGAGTACCTCGCCGGCCGGCTGGACTTCGAGGGGCAGCGGCAGGCACGCGCCCGCGACTTCGCCGCCCGGCACGGCGTGGCCCTCTCGCCCGACGAGGCGAGCGCCTGGTTCGCCTCCTACTTCGAGCACTACGTCGCCGCCTGGTCGCTCCACGACGACACCCTCCCCTGCCTCGACGCCCTGGAGGCGGCGATCCCGGGAGTGCGCTTCGGCCTCATCACGAACGGCGACCTCGCCTTCCAGCGGCGCAAGGTCGAGTCCGTCGGGCTGGACCGGCGCATCCCGGTGCTCATCGCCTCCGGGGAGGTCGGCGTCGCGAAACCAGACACAGCGATCTTCCGCCACGCGTGCACCGTGTTCGACGTGGCCCCGGCAGACGCCGTCTACGTCGGCGACCGTCTGCGCACGGACGCGATCGGCGCCGCGCAGGCCGGGCTGACCGGGGTGTGGCTCGATCGGCGCGACGCGGCTCCGGAAGAGACGGACGCGCTGGAGGCTGACGCTCTCGGAGTACTCCGCATCCGCGGTCTCGACGAACTCACGGACGCGCTCGTCTCCTGATCCGGCGCCATGCGTTGAGCGACGTCAGTTGCCTTTGGTGCAGGTCTGTTCGGCGGCGGTCTGGCCGGTGACGGTCGACGGCAGCGCGACGGAGGTGGTGGTCGGGGCCGGTGTCGCAGTCGCGGTCGGGGTCGCGGTGGATGCGGGGGCCGTCGCCGCCGGGGTGGGCGTCGCTGCCGGAGTGCTGGGCGCGGCCTCGGTGGCGGCGCCGGTCGTGCCGGTCAGCTGGATCGGCGTGTCGGACGTGAGCGCCTGCTGCAACGCCGCGACCCCGGTCGGCTCGGGGACGACCCGGTTGACGTCGTCCGGATCGGTCATCGACGGGTACTGCACGAAGACGAAATCGGTGAGCGGCACGCTCTTCAACGCCAGCGCGATCGACACCAGGGTCGTCGGCGAGTCGAGGGTGTCGGAGAGCTGGATGTTGGAGGTCGCCGACTTCGCGAGGCCGTAGAGGGTGAGCGGGTTGCTCAGCACGCCGGCGCTGGTCGCCTTGCGCAGCAGCGCGGACAGGAACAACTGCTGGTTGCTGATCCGGCCGAGGTCGCTGCCGTCGCCGACACCGTGCCTGCTGCGGACGAACGCCAGCGCCTGAGCGCCGACGAGCGTCTGCTCCCCCGCCGACAGGTCGAGCCCGACATACGGGTCCGTCACCGCGGACGCCAGGCACACCGTCACTCCCCCGACGGCATTGGACATGGCGATCACTCCGTCGAAGGAGATCTCCGCGCCGTAGGGGATGGTCAAGCCGGTGAGCTGCTCCGCCGCCAGCACGACGCACGACAGGCCGCCGATGGAGAGCGTGGTGTTGAACTGACCGCTCGAGACGGCTGAACTCGGCCCGTCCGAGGTCGGGCACGACGGGATGGGCGCCATGAGATCGCGCGGGATGCTGATCACCGTCGCGTGCTGGTGGTCGGCGGAGAGGTGGAGGACCATCGTCACGTCGTTGTTGCCCGCCCCCGAACTCCCGGCGAGCTCGTCGGAGGTCGAGAACTGGCCGCCCTGGTCGGTGCGGGTGTCCGTCCCCGCGAGCAGGATGTTCACGGCCCCGCTCTCGGCGCCGACCGTGGGCGGCGTGACCGTCTTGCCCGACGCCGAGACGAGGTGGATCGACGGCTTGAGCGAGTGCAGCGTGTCCCCGACGGCGTATGCGGTGACGGCGCCCGCCGACACGACGGCGACCGCGACCACCGCCGCGATCAGGCGCGCGAGCGGCCCGCGCGCCGAGCGGGCGGCGAGGCGTCCGTGGCGGACGGCGACCGCGGTCGAGGAATGTCTCACACCAGGACGGTAGCCGCCTCACCTGCGCACGGGCTTTCGGAGCCATGAGGAAACCGCGAGGTGATCCTGGGAGCCGGCCCGGCGGAAACGCGAAGCGCCGCCCGGCGGACCAGGCGGCGCTCGTCGTGCGAGAGGCGATCAGGCGTTCTCGACGTCCTCGTCGACCCAGTCGAAGGTCTTCGTGACGGCCTTCTTCCAGAGGCGCAACTGGCGGTCGCGCTCGGCGTCCTCCATCTTCGGCTCCCAGCGGCTGTCCTCCTGCCAGTTCTTGCGGAGGTCGTCCAGGTTCTCCCAGAAGCCCACCGCGAGACCGGCGGCGTACGCGGCACCCAGCGCGGTCGTCTCGGCGACGACCGGGCGGATGACGGGGACGCCGAGGATGTCGGCCTGGAACTGCATGAGGGTGTTGTTGGCGATCATGCCGCCGTCCACCTTCAGCTCCGTGAGGTCGACACCGGAGTCGGCGTTGACCGCGTCGAGCACCTCGCGCGTCTGGAAGGCCGTGGCCTCCAGCGCCGCGCGGGCGATGTGCCCCTTGTTGACGTACCGCGTGAGGCCGACGAGCGCGCCGCGCGCGTCCGACCGCCAGTACGGCGCGAACAGGCCGGAGAACGCCGGCACGAAGTACGCGCCGCCGTTGTCCTCGACCGTCTTGGCCAGCTCCTCGATCTCCGGTGCGCTGGAGATGAGGCCCAGGTTGTCGCGCAGCCACTGCACAAGCGAGCCGGTGACGGCGATCGAGCCCTCCAGGGCGTAGTGCGGCTTCTCGTCGCCCAGCTTGTAGCCGAGCGTCGTCAGCAGACCGTTCTTGGAGTGGACGATCTCCTCACCCGTGTTGAAGATGAGGAAGTTACCGGTGCCGTAGGTGTTCTTGGACTCGCCCGTGTCGAACGCCGCCTGGCCGAAGGTGGCGGCCTGCTGGTCGCCGAGGATGCCCGCGACGGGCACCTCGCGCAGCAGGCTCGACGCCTCGACGGTGCCGTAGACCTCGGAGGAGCTCTTGATCTCCGGGAGCATCGACTTCGGGACGTTGAACGCCTCCAGGATGTCGTCGCGCCAGCTCAGCGTCTCGAGATCCATGAAGAGGGTGCGGGAGGCGTTGGTGACGTCGGTCGCGTGCACGCCGCCGTCGACGCCGCCGGTCAGGTTCCAGAGGACCCAGCTGTCGGTGGTGCCGAAGAGCAGGTCACCGCGCTCGGCGCGCTCGCGGGCGCCCTCGACGTTCTCCAGGATCCAGACGATCTTCGTGCCGGAGAAGTAGGTGGCGAGCGGGAGGCCGACGATCGGCTTGAAGCGCTCGACACCGCCGTCAGCGGCGAGACGGTCGACGATGGGCTGGGTGCGGGTGTCCTGCCAGACGATGGCGTTGTAGACGGGCTCGCCGGTGTTCTTGTCCCAGACCACCGCGGTCTCGCGCTGGTTGGTGATGCCGACCGCGGCGATGTCGTGACGGGTCAGGTCGGCCTTCGAGAGCGCCTGGCCGATGACCTCACGGGTGTTGTTCCAGATCTCGACGGGGTTGTGCTCGACCCAGCCCGCCTTCGGGAAGATCTGCTCGTGCTCGAGCTGGCCGGTCGAGACGATCGACCCGGACTTGTCGAAGATGATGGCGCGGGTGCTGGTCGTGCCCTGGTCGATAGCGACGACGTAGTCGGCCATAGGTAACTCCTTTGTTTGGGGGGTGGGGCTGATGAGGGCCGGTCGAGTTTCCCCGACCGGCCACCCGGGTGTTGTGGAGGTCTACTTCCAGAGCATCGGCAGAAGGACGATGGCCAGCCAGCCGGCGAGCAGACCGCCGATGATCGGTCCGACGATCGGGATCCAGGAGTACGACCAGTCGCTCGATCCCTTGCCCTTGATCGGGAGGACGGCGTGAGCAAGGCGCGGGCCGAGGTCACGGGCGGGGTTGATCGCGTACCCGGTCGGACCACCGAGGCTCGCGCCGATCGCGATCACCAGCAGGGCGACGGGAAGGGCGCCGAGAGCACCCATGCCGACGTTGGTCCCGGGCTGCTGGCTGAACCCGATCACGACGAAGACCAGGACGAACGTTCCGATGATCTCCGTGACGAGGTTCCAGGCGTAGCTGCGGATGGCGGGGCCGGTCGAGAACACGCCCAGTTTGTTGGCGGGGTCGGGCTCCTCGTCGAAGTGCTTCTTGTACGCGAGCCAGGTGAACACGGCGCCGATGAAGGCGCCGATCAGCTGAGCGAGAATGAACAGCACGATCGTGACGAAGTTGACGTCCACAAGCGTGTGGGCGTCCTTGTTGCCGAACTGTGTCGCACCATTCGCCCAGAGGCCGAGCGTCACCGCCGGGTTCAGATGGGCGCCGGAGTTGTAAGCGACGACGACGCCCGAGAACACCGCGAGACCCCAGCCGATGTTCACCATCAGGAACCCGCCGTTGAAGCCCTTGTTCTTGATGAGCGCGACGTTCGCCACGACACCGGTACCGAGGAGGACCAGCATTGCCGTGCCCACCAACTCAGACAGGAAATCTACACCGATATTGTCCACGTTGACCTTCCAGTTGTTCGGTTGACCCGCACCCTGTTGTGCGATGAGGTGTGATCCAAGTCAGGGTGGGCACTTGAACGCTATTGGGCCGTGCCGACCCGGACAAGGACCGTGCTATGCACGTTCGTGCATTATCGGAGCGCCGCGGCTTCGCTCCCGTCTCCGGACACGAGGTGCACCCGGTGGGCGGCTGCCAGTTCCGCTATGAACGCATCTTCCTCCTCGGAGCGCCGGTTTGGCGACCATCCGAGCGCGTTTGCCGTGATTTCGCCGATCTCGTGGACCAGCGGGCCACTGACCGCGCCGGTGAAGGCGAGGCTGGTGCGGCGCAGGAAGACGTCGGAGAGGTGCGCGACGTGCTCCGTGCGCACCAGGTAGTCGACCTCGGCGCGGGAGTAGTCGGGGGCCGCGGCGAGCGGTGCGTCGTCGCCGTCGGCGCCGGCGATCGCGTCGATGACGAACGTCGCCTTCGTGCCGTAGCGGTGCAGGAGCTGCGCCGCGCGCTCGGTGCCGACGTCGGCGCCGTAGCGGGCGATCCAGTCCCGTTCGGCCTGCGCCGTGGTCGGGAAGCCCGCGCCACCGCCGATCGCGAGGCCGAGGGTGGAGAGTCGGCGCTCGGTCTTGAGCGCGGCGAGGGTCTCGTTCGCGAGGTGCTCGGAGAGGGCGCGGAACGTCGTCCACTTGCCGCCGACGAGGCTGAGGACCGTGGTGTCTCCCAGGCCCGCGAGGGTGCCGGGGACGATGCGGTAGTCGCGGGAGACGAATCCCGGCGCCGTGTCGTCGTGGTGCGGCAGAGGGCGGACACCGGAGAAGCTGTAGACGATCTGCTCGCGGGTGACCGGGATCGATGGGAAAACGTGCGAGACGAGTTCGATGAAGTAATCGATCTCGTCCTCGGTGCAGACCGCGGGCACGTTCAGGTCCGCGTCGATGTCGGTCGTGCCGACCATGACCCGGCCCTTGAGCGGGTAGATGAGGACGATGCGGCCGTCGTTGTTCTCGAAGAACATCTCGCGTCCCTGGCAGGCCTCGAGCAGGCGCTGGTTGTCGAGGACGATGTGCGACCCCTTGGTGCCGCCCATGAAGCTCGTGTCCTGGCCCAGCGCCTCGTTGGTGAGGTCTGTCCAGGGTCCGGAGGCGTTGACGACGACCTCGGCGGAGATCGCGAACTCCTCGCCGGACTCGCGGTCGCGCACCAGCACGCCGCCGTCCTTGGTGCCGACGGCCTCCACGTAGTTGACGGCGCGGGCGTGCGGACCGGCGGCGAGGCCGTCCGCGAGCACGTCGAGCGCGAGCCGCTCCGGGTCGTGCACGGAGGCGTCGAAGTAGGTGGCGGTGTACTTCAGGCCCGGGTTCAGCTCGGGGAGCGTCTCGAGGGACTTCTTGCGGCCGTGGAACTTGTGACGGGGCACGCTGCCGCCGTCACGCGAGAACGCGTCGTAGATGGTGAGGCCGGTCTTGATGAGGAACGCGCCGCGCTCTTTCGGCTTGCCCTGCTTGTGCGTGAGGAACCGCAGCGGCGCGGCGAGGATGCCGGAGAAGGTGGAGTAGATCGGGATCGTCGTCTGCAGCGGCTTCACGTAGTGGGGCGCGATCTTGAGCAGGCCGTTGCGCTCGGTCACCGACTCCTTCACCAGGCGGAACTCGCCGTTCTCGAGGTAGCGGATGCCGCCGTGGATCATGTGGCTGGAGGCGGCGGACGCGCCCGACACGAAGTCGTTGCGCTCCACGAGCACCACGTCGACGCCCTGGAGCGCCAGGTCGCGGAAGGTGCCGAGGCCGTTGATGCCACCGCCGATGATGAGGACCTGGGCGGTGGGACGGTCCTGGAGGCGCTTGACCTCGCTGCGGACGCTCGACGTCGCTGTCACGGGAGACTCCTGTATTTCTGTCGATCGGGTGAAACGTGCAGCTATAGTCTTGGTTGCCTGCACAACTTCGATCAAGCTCGATGCACATACGTGCAGGGCTCCCCGATCCGAGAAGACGACCCCGATGACCTCCCCCGAACCCGACACCCTCACGGACAAGGTGCGCGACGCCCTCAAGGCGGGCCACCTCTACTACATGCAGGACCTCACGATGGAGGCCATCGCGCACGAGATGCACACGTCGCGATCCAGCGTCTCGCGGCTGCTCAGCTACGCGCGCGCCTCCGGACTGGTCACGATCCAGATCGCCCAGCCGCACGAGCGGGCCACCCGGATCCAGCAGGAGATCCACGACCGCTACGGCATCGCGGCGCACATCGTCCCGATGCCGAGCGCCATCAGCGACGTCGACCGGCTCGAGCGCGTCGCCATCTCCGCTGCACGGATTCTCGACCGCTTCATCGACTCGAACCAGACCGTCGGGGTGGCGTGGGGCTCCACCATGAGCGCCCTCAGCCGCCACCTCATCCCGAAGGAACTGCACAACATCGAGTTCGTGCAGCTCAACGGCGCCGGCAACACCTATACGACCGGCGTGCTCTACGCCTCCGAGATCCTGCGCCGCTTCGGCGACACGTTCTCGGGCACGATCCAGGAGTTCCCCGTGCCCGCCCTGTTCGACGACCCGCAGACCAAGGTCGCGATGTGGCGGGAGCGCAGCACCCGGCGCATCCTCGACATCCAGGAGCGGATGGACGTCGCGCTGTTCGGCCTCGGCTCCCCCTTCTCCGAGGTGCGGTCGCACGTGTACGCGGGAGGCTACCTGGGCCAGGAGGACTACGCGTCGCTCGACGAGTCGGGCGTCGTCGGCGACGTCGCGACCGTGTTCTTCCGCGAGGACGGCAGCCACCACGACATCCCGCTGAACCAGCGCGCCAGCGGCCCCGACATCGACCTGATCAAGCGCGTGCCGCGACGCGTCTGCATCGTCTCCGGCCCCTCCAAGGTGCACAGCCTCCGCGGCGCGCTGGCGGCGGACCTCATCACCGACCTCATCGTCGACGAGGGGACGGCCCGCGCGCTGGTGGCCCGCGACGATGACGCCGGGTTGCCGCGGGAATAGTCCCGCCACGGGGGCGTTGACTACACTCGACAACAGAACAACGTGCTCCGGGGTCGGTGAGAGTCCGAACCGGCGGTCATAGTCCGCGAGCGGGCGGCGTGCGAACGCCTCCTGCTGAACCGGTGGAATTCCGGTACCGACGGTAATGCGTGCAGGCTCAGGCCCGTGCGCTCAGTCCGGATGGGAGGCAGCACGAAGCGGTGGTCGGTGACGGCCGCCGCCCGCGCGACCCCGGGACACGTCCGCTCTTCGACAGACAGGACGACGATCCCATGACCCGGGAAGCAGCGATGCGCACCGCGCTCGAGCTGGCCGCGAACGGCCCGGCCACCGGCGTGAACCCGCGGGTGGGCTGCGTGATCCTCGCCGCCGACGGCCGCGTCCTCGCCGAAGGCTGGCACCGTGGCGCCGGCACCTCGCACGCCGAGGTGGATGCGCTCTCCCAGCTGCCCGAGGGCGGCGCGCAGGGAGCGACGGCCGTCGTCACGCTGGAGCCCTGCAACCACTGGGGACTGACCGGCCCGTGCTCCGAGGCGCTGATCGCCGCGGGCGTCGCCGAGGTCGTCTACGGCGTCGACGACCCCGGTCGCAACTCCGGCGGCGGGGCCGAGCGCCTGCGCCAGGCCGGCGTCGTGGTGACCGGCGGCGTGCTCGCCGCCGAGATCGAGGAGTTCCTGGGCGACTGGCTGACGGCCGCACGACTCGGCCGGCCGCACATCACCGTCAAGTGGGCGAGCAGCCTGGACGGGCGCGCGGCCGCCGTCGACGGCACGAGCAAGTGGATCACCGGCGCGGCCGCCCGGCAGCGCGTGCACGAACAGCGCGAAGCGTCCGACGCGATCGTCGTCGGCACGGGCACCGTGCTCGCCGACGACCCGAGCCTCACCGCCCGCGGAGACGCCGGCGAGCTGCTCGCCACGCAGCCGACGCCCGTCGTCGTCGGCACCCGCGCCATCCCGAACGACGCGGCCGTCTTCCGCCACCCGCGCCCCGTCGTCTTCGAGGGCACTCACGACCTCGAAGCCGTGGTCGCCGACCTCCACCAGCGCGGGTACCGCCGCGTCTACGTCGAGGGCGGCCCCACCCTGGCGAGCGCTTTCGTCGCCGCCGGCCTCGTCGACGAGTACGCGATCTACCTCGCGCCGACCCTGATCGGCGGCCCCCGTCTCGCGCTCGGCGAGATCGGCGTCGGCACGATCGGCGAGCAGCGGCGGCTGCGCATCCTCGGCGTCGAGCAGCTCGGCGGCGACCTCTACGTGCGCGCCGTGCCCGCCGCCACCTCCTCCCCCGACTCCGCTCAGGAAGGCTGACATGTTCACCGGAATCATCGAAGAGCTCGGCGAGATCACGGCCGTCGACCGCGTGGCCGACGCCGCCAGGATCACCGTCCGCGGACCGCTCGCGGTCAGCGATGCGAAGCACGGCGACTCCATCTCCGTCAGCGGCGTCTGCCTCACCGTGATCGGCCAGGATGCACAGACGTTCACGGCCGACGTGATGGCCGAGACGCTCGCGATGAGCACCCTCGACGACGTCGCCCCGGGACGCCGTGTCAACCTCGAGCGCGCCGCGCAGGTCGGCGACCGACTCGGCGGCCACATCGTGCAGGGTCACATCGACGGCACCGCGACCGTGCTCTCCGTCACCGACGGCAGCGCCTGGCGCGTGGTGCGCCTCAGCCTCGACCCGGAGCACGCGGCCCTGGTCGTGCGCAAGGGCTCGATCGCGATCGACGGCGTCTCGCTCACGGTCAGCGAGGTCGGCGGCGGACGCGAGGACGGCTGGTTCGAGGTCTCCCTCATCCCGGAGACCCTCGCCGCGACCACGCTGGGCGACCGCGCGCCCGGAGATCGCGTCAACATCGAGACGGACATCCTCGCCCGCCACGTGGAACGCATGCTCGCACTCGGCGAGCGGAACGAACGGAGTGAGTCATGAGTCTCGCCACCATCCCGGAGGCCCTCGCCGAGCTGCGCCTCGGCCGGCCCGTCATCGTGGTCGACAACGAGAGCCGCGAGAACGAGGGCGACGTCGTGATCGCCGCGGAGCTGGCCAGCCAGGAGTGGATCGCCTGGACGGTGAAGAACTCCTCCGGCTTCATCTGCGCTCCGATGACCAACGAGATCGCCGACCGTCTCGACCTGCCGGTGATGGTCGCCAACAACGAGGACGACCGCGGAACGAACTACACGGTGAGCGTCGACGCCGCGAACCGCCTCTCGACCGGCATCAGCGCCGCCGACCGCGCGCACACGCTCCGCGTGCTCGCCGACCTGGATTCCACGCCGGCCAGCCTGCACCGCCCCGGTCACATCATGCCGCTGCGCGCGGTGGAGGGCGGCGTGCGGGAGCGCGACGGCCACACCGAGGCCGCCGTCGACCTCCTCACCCTCGCGGGGCTGACGCCGGTGGGCGCGATCTCGGAGATCGTCGCGGACGACGGCGAGATGATGCGCCTGCCCGGACTCATCGAGCTGGGCGAGCGCGAGGGCGTGCTCGTGGTCACCATCGAGGCGCTGATCGCCTACCTGCAGGAGTTCCACTGCGACCAGCCGCTGGCGCCGGTCACCCCCATCCCCGAGTCCTCCCGCGTGATCTTCGAGGTCGAGACGACCGTCCCGACCACGCACGGGCCGTTCCGGATGCGCGCCTACCGGGACCGCATGACGGGCGCCGACCACGTCGCGATCGTCGCGGGCGAGCCCGGAGCCAACGGCACCCTGGTGCGCGTGCACTCGGAGTGCCTCACCGGGGAGGCGTTCGGCTCGCTCAAGTGCGAGTGCGGTCCGCAGCTCGACGCGGCGCTCGACACGATCCAGCGCGACGGCGGCGTCGTCGTCTACCTGCGCGGCCACGAGGGGCGCGGCATCGGCCTCATCAACAAGCTGCGCGCGTACAAGCTCCAGGAGGACGGCCTCGACACGCTCGACGCCAACCTGGCGCTCGGCCTGCCGATCGACGCCCGCGACTACGGCGCGGCCACGGCCATCCTGCAGGACCTCGGCATCGAGTCCGTACGCCTGCTGACCAACAACCCGGAGAAGGTGCGCCAGCTCGAGGAGCACGGCATCGACGTGGACGAGCGGGTGCCGCTCGTGGTCGGCGTCGGCGCCTTCAACGAGGGCTACCTGGAGACCAAGCGCGACCGGATGGGTCACGCGATCGGGAGCATCGACCAGACCCCGATGGACGACACGGCTGCGATCGCAGCGGAGAGGACCACACGATGAGCGGAGCGGGAGCCCCCAACGCGGCAGCGGCGATCGACGGGAGCGGCCTGAATGTCGTGATCGTCGCCGGCACCTGGCACGAGGAGATCACGGACGGCCTGATCGCGGGCGCGCAGCGCACGCTCGAGGCGTCGGGCGCCACCTGGTCGCTGGTGCGCGTGCCGGGCAGCTTCGAGCTCCCGGTCGTCAGCAAGACGGCCCTGGAGTCCGGCGCCGACGCTGTCGTGGCACTCGGCGTCATCATCCGCGGCGGCACCCCGCACTTCGAGTACGTCTCGGCGGCGGCGACCGACGGCCTCACGCGGGTCGCCCTCGACACCGGCAAGCCCGTCGGCTTCGGCGTGCTCACGCTGGACGACGAGGCGCAGGGCATCGACCGGGCGGGCCTCCCTGGCTCGAAGGAGGACAAGGGCGAGGAGGCGGCCCACGCCGCACTCGCCACCGCGATCACCCTCCGCGAGCTGCGCGGCTGAGGCTACGGCTTCCAGACCATCAGCACGACGACGGCGACGAGGAGCAGGGACGCGACGCCCGATCCGGCCGCGATGGCCGGGTACTTCGCCACGGTCCCGCCCTCGATCGCCTCGCCGGCACGACGCATCGTCGGCACCACGAGGAAGAGCGTGAGGGCGAGAGCGACGGCGTAGAGGATGATCGACCACAGGATCCACGGCGTCACGATGCTCAGGTCGTACTTCTTGTCGGCCAGGCTCATCGCGCCGAACCCGAAGACGATCACGAGCAGCGACAGCAGGGACATGAGGTTCGTCGACTTGGCGAGCACCTGGACCTGTCCGGCGTTGCCCGCGCGCACGGCGCGCATGGCCGTCATCGGGAGGATGGCCATCGGTCCGACGATGAAGACGGCCGCGACCACGTGGAGGACGTTGAACAGAGTATCCATGCGGCCAGCCTAGCGATCGGGGCGGTGCGCGGATTCGTGCGCCCCGCGGTCCGCGCATAAGCTGGAAGATGCGCCACAAGCGCTTCCACCTCCACTTTTCCCCGCCTCACCAGCTCCGGACGCCCGATCGACGCCCGTACTCACCGCGGTCTCGCCTCCCGTCCCGGAAGATTCCACGCATGTCTACGACGGCCTCCGTCAATCCAACGCCCTCCCCGCAGCCCGTGAACACCCGCGGCCGCGTGATCCTCGCCAGCCTCATCGGCACGTCGATCGAGTTCTACGACTTCTACGTCTACGCGACCGCGGCCGTGCTGGTCTTCCCCTCGCTGTTCTTCACCAGCGAGGACCCGACCGCCGCACTGCTGTCGTCGTTCGCCGTCTTCGGCGTCGCGTTCATCGCGCGCCCCGTCGGCTCCATCCTCTTCGGTCACTTCGGCGACCGGATCGGGCGCAAGGGCACCCTCGTCGGCTCGCTGCTGACGATGGGCGTGGCGACCGTGCTGATCGGCTGCCTCCCCACCGCGCAGACCCCGGGCTGGGAGTTCTGGGCCCCGTTCCTCCTCGTCGTGATGCGCTTCTGCCAGGGTCTCGGACTCGGCGGCGAGTGGAGTGGCGCGGCCCTGCTGGCGACGGAGAACGCCCCCGCCGGCAAGCGCGCCATCTACGGCACCTTCCCGCAGCTCGGCGCCCCGATCGGCTTCATCGTCGCTAACGTGCTCTTCCTCATCCTGAACCTCTCGATGAGCGCCGACGCGTTCGCGGCCTGGGGATGGCGTGTGCCGTTCCTGCTCAGCGCGGTGCTCGTCATCGTCGGCCTCTACGTGCGGCTCAAGCTGGTGGAGACGCCCGCCTTCCAGAAGGTCGTCGACGACGGCGAGGTCGCGAAACTGCCCCTCGCCCGGGTCTTCAAGACCAGCTGGTGGCAGATCATCCTCGGCACGTTCATCATGCTGGCGACCTACGTGCTCTTCTATCTGATGACCGCCTTCACGCTCACCTACGGCACCACTGCGGGATCCGCCGACGCCGCTCGTGCCGCAGCCGAAAAGGCCGGCAAGGCGTTCGACCCGTCGACGTTCGTGCCCGGCCTCGGCTACACGCGCAACGACTTCCTCATCATGCTCATCATCGGCGTGGTGTTCTTCGGCATCTTCACGCTGGTCGCGGGGCCGCTCGCCGAACGCTTCGGACGTCGCAAGACGCTGATCTGGGTCACGCTCGGGATCATCGCCTTCGGCCTCCTGTTCGTCCCGCTCTTCGCGGGCGGGACCGTCGGCACGATGGCGCTGCTCATCGTCGGCTTCACGCTCATGGGCCTCACGTTCGGCCCGATGGGCGCCGAGCTGCCCGAACTCTTCCCGACGAACGTGCGCTACACGGGCTCGGCCATCGCCTACAACCTGTCGAGCGTGCTCGGTGCCGCCGTCGCGCCGACGATCGCGGTCTGGCTGTGGACGGTCGGCGGCGGATCCACCGTCTGGGTCGGGGTGTACCTGTCGCTGGCGGGTGTGCTCACGCTGATCGCCCTCCTCCTCTCCAAGGAGACGAAGGACATCGACTTCTCCGACAACGTCAGCTGACGCTCCGCTGAACCACGAGAGCCCCGCGGATCCTGGATCCGCGGGGCTCTCGTCGTGTCGGGACGCGAAGGGCGTCAGCCGTGCTGGCCGCCTTGCTTCGACTGGAAGAACTCGGCGGCGCTCTGTCCGTCGACGCTCGTCGCCGGCGCAGCGGGGGCCGCCGGGGCCGCCGGCGTCGCCGGTGCGGCCGCCTTGGCCTTCGGCTTCGGCTGGTCGTCGATCACGGCCTGGAGCGTCTGCGCGTCCGCCTTCGCCTGGTCGTCGGCTGCGTTCAGGGTCTTCACCGCGTCGCGCAGGGCGTCGGTGTTCGAGGCGACCGTCTTGTTGAGCAGCGTGGCGTTGGCCGCGATCGTGTCGAGCGTGTTGCCGAGCTGGGCGACGAACCCCGCGAGAGCGGGCTCGGCCGAGCCGCCCGAGCTGCCGCCGACCTGGTACTCGGTGACGAGCTTCGGAGCATCGGCGACGGTCGCCGCATCGATCCGCTTGGCGTGGTCGAGGACGGTCTCGCCGTCCACTCCGACCTTCTTCGCAGAACTGGTCATCTGTTCCCTCCCCTCCTCGGGACTACGCGGAAACGCGTTCGCGGACCGGCGCCGGAGGAGTCCGGTGCCGATCCGCGAGCGACGTCGTTCAGAGCGAGAAGCGCCCGGCGGACGACTTGTCGGACGACACGTAGTGCTGAGAGATCTCGTCGGTCTTGTTCGAGATCTGCTCGAGCAGCGTGTTCAGAGCGGTGAGGGACTGGGTCCACTTGCGCTGGGCGTCGTCGTACGCCGTCTGCGCCTGGCCGTCCCAGGAGGCGCGGAGCTTCCCGACCTCGGACTCGAGCTGCTCGAGCTGGGACTTGATGCCGTTGGCACCGGTGCGGATCTGGCCCGAGAGAGCGGTGAGCTGTCCGGGGTCGACTGACATCGACTGCATGTTCAAACCTTCCTTATGCCTGAGCCGTACCGGCTCAGGAGCCCATCATCGACGAGAGACCGGAGATCGTCTGCTGGTGCGACTCCTCCGTGCTGACCTGGTCGCGCTCGGTGCCGCTCAGGGCGTCCTCGAGCGTGATGAGCACGTCGTTCAGCTTGCGCGTCTCGTCGTCCCAGCGGGCCATCAGCTGCGAGAACGCGCCCGCCGCCTCGCCGGTCCAGAAGCCGCGGAGCTGCTCGATCTCGCCCCGGACGAACTTGACCTGCTGGTCGATTCCGGACTTGGCCGTCCCGACCGCTTGGGCTCCGCGCTTGAGCGCGCCCTCTTCTGCTGAGATCACTCCATCAACCATGACACTCCATTCCTGATTCCATCACTGGTACGCACGGCAAGACCCCCCAAGCTCACCGACATGCAAGTGCACATGAGGTCATGTCGACACCCGCCACGCTATTGGCGATACCGCGGGAGTGCAACCTCTTCACGGGGATATCAGTGCTAGCACCCATGCGGGCCGACGGCGTGTCGGCTTGGCTAGGATAAGACGGCGTGGCGGTCGGCACCGCCACGCCGATTACAGGGGGAGGCACGGACCGGGTGAGTCAATCCGTCAGCACACTTCGGGCGCTCCTGCGCATCTCGGTCCAGAGCGAAGGCAGACGACTCGACGTCGGCGTCCCCGCGCACCTCCCGCTCATCGAGCTGATGCCGGGCTTCGCCCGCAGCCTCGGGGTGCTCGACCCGACAATGACGCACGTCGGATACACCTTGCAGCGCGCCGACGGCAGCACGGTCGATCCGAGCCGCGGCGCGCTCGACCAGGGCATCCAGGAGGGCGAGCTGCTCACGCTGGCCCGAGGAGCTCTGCTCGCCGAGCCGCTCGTCTACGACGACATCGTGGAGGCGGTGCTCGACGCCACCGCCGAGCAGCACCGTCCGTGGACGGCCGCGGACAACACCCGCACCGCTCTCGCGGTGAGCCTCACGATGCTCGCCGTCTGCGCCGTGCTGCTGGTCGCCGCGGGGAACTCGCTCGCGATCGGCCTGATCGTCGCGATCTGCGGCGCCGTGCTCCTCCTCACCACCTCCGCCGTCCTGTCGCGCGTCGGACAGCCGGAGGCGGGCTGCGGCCTCGGGCTCGCGGCCGCCGCGTTCGGCGCCGTCAGCGGCTACCTCGCCGTCCCGGGCGGAGAGTCCCTCTGGGGCTGGCCCCTCGCCGCCGCCGGTCTCGGCGCCGTGGTCGTCGGCGGTGCTGCGCTCGCGCTGACCCCCTATCGTCCCGAGCTCCAGCTCGTCCCCGTCGCCGCAGGAGCCGCCGTCGGCATCCCCGCCGTGATCACCGGCCTGATCCCGGACGCTCAGACCGCCGCGTACTCGCTCACGGTCGCCATCGTCGCCACGCTGGCCAACGCTCTCCCCTGGCTCGCGCTCAGCTCGACCCGGCTCCGGGTGATCAGCCCGCAGAGCGACAGCGAGGTGTTCGCGACTCCCGCGCCGATCGACGCGGAGGACGTGCGCCGCCGCGCCGCGGCCGGCCACCGCGCCCTCGTCGCGCTCCGCCTCGCGCTCGGCCTCTCGGTGCTGGCCTCGACGCCGGTCGTCGCGGGGGCGACACCGCTCGGCGCCGTCCTCTGCGCGCTGGCGTTCCTCGGCTTGATGTTCCCCGCCCGGCAGAGCTACTCGCGCAGCAACGTGCTGACCCTCATGGCGCTCGGGACGGCCGGGATCGACGCCACCGGGCTCACGGTGGCGGTCGCCCAGCCCGCGCTCATCCCCGCCCTGCTCGCGGTCCTCGGCGGTGTGACGGTCATCACGATCGTCGTCACGCTGCTCGACCCGCGCGTGCGCGTCCGGCTCGGCCGGCTGGCGGACACCGCCGAGGTGGTCGTCCTGGCTCTGCTGCTCCCGATCGGCGTCATCGCGGCCGGACTGGCCTGATCGGTGGCGAGCAAGACCGACCTCATCGAGGCCCAGAACTTCTCGCGCCGACGGCTGCTCACGGCCTTCGTCAGCGGTGCGCCGGGTGGCAAGGAGCTCGAGCCCGCCCGCCCGCTGCGTGCGGTCGTCATCGCCGTCGTGCTGACCGCGGCCGTGCTCCTCGCCGGCGCGTTCTACGGCTTGATCCAGCCCGGCCTGCCACAAGGCTGGCAGAACGGCCGCATGGTCATCGCCAAGGACACGGGCGCGCGCTACGTCTCCGTCAAAGGCGTGCTGCACCCGGTCATCAACACGGCGAGCGCCCGGCTCCTCATCCCGTCCTCCAGCTTCGCCGTCATCACGACCGACTCGCACGCCCTCTCCGGCATCAAGGTGTCCGACCCGGTCGGGATCGTCGGGGCTCCGGACGCGCTCCCCGCCGCGGACGCTCTCGTGAACACCGGCTGGACGGCCTGCGTCACCGACGACGCGGGCATCGCCACGACCATCGCCACGCGCCCCGCCGCCACCGCGACCTCGCGCGCCGTCGTCGTCGAGAACGGCGGCGACCGCTGGGTCGTCGCCGACGGGCTGCGCTACCGGGTGGACGGGGAGAACGCCGACGCCGTGCTGCGCGCCGCCGGCATCGACTCCCTCGCACCGGTCCGCGTCTCGTCGGACTGGCTCAACCTGTTCTCGCCCGGCGCCCCGCTGGAGCCGCTCGTCATCACGGACGCGGGGACACCGGTCGCCGGCGGCGCGCTCGACGACGGGCCCCTGCTGGTCGGAGAGGTCGTCCACACCTCGGGCAGCCCGGCCGAGCAGCGCTTCGTCGTGCAGCCAGACGGTGCGCTCGCCACGCTCAGCCCGTTGGCCTGGCAGCTCTACCAGCTCGGCTCCGGCCGGACGATGACGGCCGTGCGCGACGTCTCCGCCTCGGCGGTCGCGAGCCTGCACACCGCCAAGGCCCCCGCCGGCGGTGCGGACTGGCCCGCCGACGGCTTCACCTCGATCACCTCGGGCGATCGCGCCTGCGCGCTGCTGTCTGCGGACTCCGGCGGAACCCGCACGGTGCTCGCGACGGCGCCGTCGTCGCGCACGGCCACAGCCGGCGTCACGGTGCAGGCCGGCCACGGCGCCCTCGTGGATGCGGCGGGACGCGGCAGCGGAAGCGCCGGGATGCTCACCCTGGTCGACGCGACGGGCACGGCCTTCGCCCTGCCGGGAGCCGACGACGAGACCGTCAAACGACTCGGCTACGCTCCCGACGACGTCGGCACGATCGAGCAGAGCTGGGTGGCACTGCTGAAGAGCGGCCCCGAACTGAGCACGTCCGCCGCGGGGGCGACCTCGACCGCGTCGGCCGGATGACCCGCCCTCGCGGTCGGTTCGCGGTCGCGGGACTCGCGGGGGCGGTCGCTGTGCTGCTCAGCTCGGCCCCGGCTGCCGCGCTGGTCGCTCCCGGCGCCACGGTCGCGCGCGGCGCCTCCGTCCCCTCGGTCGTCGTCGCGGCCGACACCGGCTGCACCGACGCCGCGACGCTCATCCCCCAGCGCCCTCCGGCGCTGAACCAGCTCCAGGCACCCTCCGCGTGGGATGTCACGCGGGGCGCCGGCGTCGTTGTCGCCGTGGTCGACTCGGGAGTGGATGCGGCGAACCCGCACCTGTCCGGGGTCCTCGCGGGAGGCACCGATCTGGTCGGCGACGGGGTCGGCTCGGCCGGCTACGCGGACGGCTACGGGCACGGCACGGCCATCGCGGGTGAGATCGCGGCGCAGACCGTGGACGGCTCCGGGGTGGAGGGTCTCGCCCCCGACGCGCGCATCCTGTCCGTGCGCGTCTTCGCCGGCACCGACGACCAGGCCGTCGCTGCCGGCACCGGTCCCAGCATCTCCCGTCTCGCTGCGGGCATCCGCTTCGCGGCGGACGCCCACGCCCAGGTGATCAACGTCTCCCTCTCGACCGCGGTCGACGATCCCGCCCTCCGCGACGCGGTGGCGTACGCGACCGCGCACGGCAGTCTCGTCGTCGCCAGCGCGGGGAACCGCGACTCCTCCCTCGCAGTGGAGAAGGACCAGCAGGACGGCGTGCGCTATCCCGCCGGCTACCCGGGCGTCCTCGGCGTCGCCGCGACCGGGGCGAGCGGCGTCGTGACCGACGACAGCATCCACGGTGCGCACGTCGCGCTGAGCGCCCCCGGCCAGAACGTCCTGACGGCCGCGAACACCGGCGGGGACTGCGTGTACGCGTCCAGCGCACCGGCGACCAGCTTCGCCACCGCGTACGTCGCGGCGGCCGCGGCGCTGGTCGCCTCCGCGCATCCCGACGAGACGCCGGCTCAGTGGGCGTACCGTCTCACCGCGAGCGCCATCCGCCCGCACCCCGGCACCCGCGACGACCAGTCCGGGTGGGGCGTGGTGCAGCCGTACGAGGCGATGGTGCTCGTCCCCGGCGCTGAGACGGCCGGACCGCCCAATCCCTTCACGTCGGGCCCGACGCCCGCGGACGACACGGCGACGGCCGGGGCGGTCAGCGTACGGGCGAACGACGACAGCCAGGCTCGGCAGTCGGCCATCGCGGTGGCGATCTCGGTCGTCGGTGGCAGCCTGCTGGCCGCCATCGCCGCGCTGAGCATCCTCTTCGCGCGCCGGAGACGGGCCGCAGCGACGACGGAGTCTTAGCCGCCGAAGACGACGGCCGCGATCCCGATCAGGCCGCCGATCGAGACGACGCAGGCGCCGGCGATCCCCGCGACGGTGATCCACCCGGCCCTCCGGCTGGAATGGCGCACCGAGCTCATCGACGGCGCTTCCGCGCGGGTGGCGTCGGGCCCCGAGCCGAGGTCGGGGCCGGGAGCCGGCGGCGCAGGGATGGGACGCGGCTCGTAGGTGTCGACCGCGTTCGCCCCGACCGCCTCGGCGGCGCGGATGGACGGCGACACACTGGTCGGAAGCACGATCGGCGTGCGCTGGGCCCGGAGCGAGCGCCGTGTGCGCGGGAGGGGCGTCCGTGGCGGGACGACCGGCGCCTCCGATCCGGCTGCGCCGGTGCCGGCGGCACGGCGGGCGATGACCGTGTCGTCGGAGTCGTCGACCGGCGTCTCCGCGTCGTCGTCGGGACGGTGGACGACACGGGTCGCCTCGACCTCGTCGCCCTCCTCGCGATGCACCACGCGAGTCGCGTCGAGCTCCGGGTCGGTCAGCGGACGTGGGGTGACGATCGTGTCGTCGAGCTCCGGGTCGGGCTGCGGCTCGGGCTCGGGCGCGGGCTGGAGCTCGGGCTGGGGCTCGTGCTCTGGTGCCGGCACGGGTGCTGATGGCGCCGACGCGACGGCGAGCCGGGGAACGACGGGCGGGTCGACCGGCGCGACCGTTGCGCCCTGCTCGGGAGCGGATTCGGTGGGAGGCGAGACCCGGCGCACGACGACGGTCTCGTCCAGGGGTTCGGGTTCGGGCTCGGGCTCCGGTGCCGGGACGGCGCGCTGGACCACGACCGTCTCGTCGATCGGCTCCGGCTCCGGCTCCGGTTCCGGCTCCGGCTCCGGCTCCGGCTCTGCGGCACGGCGCTCTACGACCACCGTCTCGTCCACCGGCTCCGGCCGGTGCACCACGACGGTCTCGTCCAGCGGGTTCGGCTCGGGGTCCGCGCGTCGGACGATGATGGTCTCGTCGAGCTCGTCCAGCGCGTCTAGCTCGTCCAGTTCGCCGAACTCGTCCACCTGCTGCTCGTCGTCGCGACTCATACCGGCACCGTGTCTCCATCGTCGGTCCACTCGGAAGGCTCGCGGGTGTCGGCCGGACCGGCGGTACCCGGGTCGCCGCCCGCGAGCACGTCAACGACGACTGCGGTGACGTTGTCGCGGCCTCCGGCGCGGTTCGCCGCCTGGATCAGTGCCGCCGTCGTGGCCGAGGGACGGCCTCCCGCGACGAGGATCTCGCGCAATTGCTCGTCGCTGAGCTCGCCGTGCAGACCGTCGGAGCAGACCAATAGGCGCTCACCCGTGGTCACGGGCATGAGCCAGCTGTCCGCGCGTGCGTCCACAGAACCGAGGGCCCGCGTGATCACGTTCTTGTCGGGCGCCGTCGCCCGTTCGTCGTCGCGCAGCACCCCCGCATCGATCCGCTCCTGCACCAGCGAGTGGTCGACGGTCAACTGCTCCAGGAAGCCGCCGATGAGGCGGTACACCCGCGAGTCGCCGACGTTGACGATGAGCCAGTGCGGTCGCCCCTCGTGCACGACCAGGATGACGCCGCTGAGTGTGCTCCCGGCGCCCCGCGCGGTCGTTGCGGCCAGCGCAGCCGTGCGACGGGAGGCCTCGTCGATCGCCGTCGACACCTGCATCAGATCGACGGGGCCGCCGATGCACAGTGTGTCGCGGAGGGCACCGACCACCTCGGCACTGGCCTGCGCGCCCGCCTCGTGGCCGCCCATTCCGTCGGCCACCGCGAACACCGGTGCGATCGCGAGGCAGGAGTCCTCGTTCGCCGCCCGGCGGCGCCCCACATCGCTGCGGGCGTCGGCGCTCAGCTGCACGCCGGAGACGACGGCTGTCATCGGCGGTCCTCTCGTTCGATGTGCAGACCGACGGTCCCCAGTAGGAGCCGTCCGGAGACGGGGGCGGAGTCGCCCGGCGCGAGCTGCCGTTCGACGCCGCCGAGGTCGAGGAACACGCCGTTCGTGGACTGGAGGTCGGTGACGATCCAGCCGTCCCCCTCCCGGGTCAGACACGCGTGCTGCTTCGAGAGGGTGCGCGAGGTGTCGGGCACGGCGAGGTACTGGACGCCGGGCTCCTCCCCCGCCGGACGGCGGCCCAGGACGACCACGTCGGCCTCCAGCGGGTGGCGACGTCCGTCGTCGGTGACGAGGGTCCAGCTGACGACGGCCGGGCGCTCGACCACGATCGTCTCCGCCGCGTCGTCGTCGATGTCGACGCTCTCCTCGACGGAGACGGGCTCGGGCACTGCCACGGGCTCGAGCGCCGACTCCGGCTCGGGCTCGAGCGCCGACTCCGGCTCGGGCTCGGGCGATTCCGGCGCCGGAGGCTCGGCCGGCGCGTCCATGAACGGGGTGCGGATCGGCGGGAGGTCGGCGACGGGTTCCGCAGGCGGCGCGATGGCGTCCAGCGGCTCCGCGCCAACCGGCGGCGCGATGGGGACCGGCGGGACGACGGCGACAGGAGGCTCCGCGATCGTCGCCACGGCGACGAACTCCACCGCCGGTTCCGGCACCGGCTCCGGCTCCGGCTCCGTGATCCGGGCGGGCGCACGCTCCTCGGTCGCGGCCGGCTCCCGGGTCGACGCCAGCACGGTCGCCCAGACCGGCGGCAGCAGGACGGCCAGCACCGTGGAGCCCGCTCCGCGGCCGAAGGTGCGACCGATCCGGTCGGCGGCCAGGGCGCGCAGGACGATCGCATAGACGCAGACGACGGGGATGAGAAAGAACACGACCGTCCACGCGGGGCGCCCTCCCAGTCGCAGGATCTCGGCCTCGTTGAGCACGGGCACCCAGGCGCGCCACGGCTCCACGCCGCGCCGGGCGAACACCCGGGAGAGCGCGGCGGCGTACCAGAGGAAGATCGCGAGCCCGATGATCAGGCCGACGAGCCCCGCGATGAGCGAGAGGGCGACGAGGGTGGCGGTGCTGTCGGTCATGCGCTCGCCTTCCGGGTTCGGGGCGCCGCGAGCAGTCGCCAGGAGAGTCGCAGACGCGGGCGTCCGAGGGCACGCACGAAGGAGGCGGGGTTGATCGCGGCGAGCAGCGACCGGACCGGTCCGCGCTCGGCGCGCAGACGCGCGCGCTCGGTGTCGAGGAGCTCCCAGGCGCGCTCCGCCGCCTCCCGGGTGGGTGGATGTTCGGCGAACACGGCGATGTCCGTGAGCGCGGCGAGCTCGATAGCGGCGGGAGAACCGATCGCGGCCGCGACATCGCGGCGCGTGCCCGGCAGCGCCGGATCCCCGCCGTCGGTCCGGGCGTCGATCAGCTCGGCCCAGGCGCCCACGACGGCGACCTCGGGTACGGGGGCGTGACGGCGGCGGCCACGCCGCATCCGCTTCGCGATGAGGAGCACCAGGAACGGCAGCGTCAGCAGCAGGAGCGTCGCCACGGCGAGGCCGATGATCGTCAGCACCCGCAGGAGCACGGTCACCCACTCGGGCTGCTCCTGCACCACGGCGCGGGTCGCGTCCCGGTCGTCGTGCTGAGCGGCCGGCGGCAGCACCGTGCCGACCTGCGGCTGCTCGGGGACGGTCGGGTTCTTGGGCAACTGGTGGTCGAGGGAGATGAGCGTTGGAGCCTTCTTGAACTGCGGCTCGACGTCGACGGTCGTCCACTCCCCCGACCCGGGAGCACGCACCTCGATCCACGCGGCCAGGTTGGCTCCCGTGCACGTGCCCGAGCAGTTCGGTACGCCGCCCGTCTCGCCCGTGCCCATGCGCACCCCGACGACGACGCGGGACTCGTAGCCCACCGCCCGCGCGAGCAGAGCGCCCGCTGCCGCGAACTGTTCGTCGTCGCCGACTCCCGACACCAGCAGGTCCGCGCTCGACGCGCTCCCGACCCGGTTCTGCTGCTCGAGCAGCTGGCTGAAGAGGGCCTCGATCCGGGCGGTGGAGTGGCCGGCGAAGCTCGACTCAAACGGGTAGGCGGACTGGCTGCGCAGCGCGGCGATCCAGCTGGCCGCCTGGTCGTCCTCCGCGAGCGAGTGGCTGAGGTAGCCGCGGTCGCGCAATCGGGAGATGAGCTCCTCGAATCCGTCGGCGGTGCGGGGCTGCCCCTGGGCCTCCAGCCACGCCGCGAGCTCGGGGTGCGCCTTCAGGTCGACGAGGCTGCTGGTGCCGGGGTCCGCCAGCGGGACGGCCGGGGTGCCGGTCCCCTGCACCTCGTAGCTGTCACCGCTGCGTACGCCGCGCGCCCCGTCGGTGCCCGGTGTGGTGTCGATGCCGGCGCCGGTCTGCTTGTCGAGGTAGAAGGCGTCGGTCAGCGCCGCGGCGCGCGGACCACTGAACGTGGGCGACGTGCGGGTGTCGGCCGGCATGGGCAGCCAGATCCCCGAGTACCCGTCGCCGATGGTGACGGTCAGGGTCCGCGCGCCGGGCGCGGGCGAACCGCCGGGCAGGCGCGAGAAGCGGGTGTCGCCCGAGACGAGGAAGTGCTCGCCGTCCCAGTCGTCCAGGGTGGCCAGCCGCAGCCGGTCGACGCCGGATCCCGCACCCGTGACCGAGAAGAGCTCACGGTCGTACGCGTCCTTCTCGAACGACGCGCGGTAGCGGCCGAGCGGCGTGGTCTGCTGCTGGACGACCAGCAGCGGCTCCGTCGAGGTGCGCAGCGTCTCTCGCGTGCTCGTGCCGGCGAGTGCGGGCCCGGCGGTCAGACCCGCAGCCAGGGCGACGATCAGGAGTCCGGCGCCCAGCAGACGGCGACGGACCGCGGCACCTGCGGAGGCCGAACCCTGGCGCACCACGCCGACCGTTCCGCGCGCGGCGGCGAGGGCGGCGCGACGGCGCAGCTGAGCGCGCAGTGTCAGCCAGACGAGGGAGGCCGCGACCAGGAGCAGGCCGAGCAGCACCTCCCGGGGCGCATCGATGCGGATGCCCAGCAGCAGGAACGGGGCGCCGGGGTCCGTGGCCCCGAACGCGATGCCGAAGACGCCCATCCCGAGGACGACCGGGACGGCTGCAGCCGCCCGGCGCTCGGGCGAGAGTGCCAGAGCCGCGGCGATCGCGGAGCCGATCAGCAACAGCGCATAGACCGGGACCAGCACCGCCTGGTACTGGCCGACCGGCAGGTCGAGGGTGAGCAGCTGCTTCCAGCCCAGGACGATGCCGGTCAGCCCGTCGAGGAGGCCGCGCAGCACGCCGAGGGGCGAGGACAGCGCCGACGGCACGGCGAGGGGCACCACGCCGACCAGATAGAGGCCGGCCACGACGACGATGTGCAGCCACGCGGGCCAGCGTCGCAGCCGCGCCACGACGGCCGTGCCGACGCCGACGACACCAGCGTAGGCGGCGACCGCGATGAGCCGCGGCGTCTCGTATAGCGGCCACGCGAGGGCGCAGGCGAGCGCGAGGCCGACCAGCACGTAGGCGACGGCGAGGATCGTCTGCGGCACGTCCGGCCGGAGTGCGGCCGCGCGCTGTCTGCGGGCCCGGCGCGCTGCCGCCCGCGCTCCGTCGCCTGCCACCGGGGCGCTCACTGCAGGGCTCCGCGGGCGATCAGCTTGCCGAGGTCGTCGAGAGCGCCGACGGTCAGGACGCTCATCGGACCGAAGCGGCGGAACGCCGGGTCCGCGCCGAGCTCGCAGCGGACCGCGACGCACTGCGTGTCCGGCCCGAACGCGATCGAGGCGCCGCGCAACCGGCCGAGCGGGGTGTGCGCGCCCGTGACCAGGAACACGACCGAGAGGTTCGGGTTCGACTGGGCGGTGAGCTTCGCGACGTCTTCGAGGCGGCTGGCGCGCTCGGCCAGCTCGATCTCCGAGAAGCCGTCGAGCATGGCGGCGGCGTTGCGGGTCGGCAGCGTGCGGATGGTCACGACCTCGCCGCGCACCAGCTCCGGGCGCTCGGCGCTCGTGGTCACGACCAGATCGCGGCCGTCGCGCACGGCCTGCAGGCTGAGCGACGCCGCGACGCTGACGGCGAGCTCGAACTCGTCGTCCGACTCGTACTCCTCCTCGGCCGTGATGCCGATGGTCACGGCGATGCGCGAGTGCCGCGCCTCCTCGTACTGCCGCACCATCAGGCGTCCGGTCTTCGCCGTCGACTTCCAGTGGACGTGACGGCGGGAGTCGCCGGGGACATAGTCGCGGATGGCGTGGAACGCGAGATCGGCGTCGACGATCGTGCTGGTGGGGAGACCCTCGAGGTCGCGGATGAGTCCGGCACTCGTGCCGGGGATGAGCGCGGTCACCGGATGCACGTGGAGCGTGTGGACCTCGGGCCAGAGCGCCTCCCGCCGCAGCAGCCCGATCGGGTCGCCGCGGGACACGGAGACCGGGCCGACGTCGATGACACCGCGTCGAGCAGCCGCGATCGACAGACGCTCGGTGTGCTCGGCGCCGGCGGCGAGCAGCGGCACGTAGGCCTCCGCGAGGCCGGTGCCGATGGGCACGTCCACGCGCCCGGGCAGCGACGCCCTGCTGCCCGCGTTGCGGACCACGAGGCTGCCGGTGACGTCGTCCCCCGCGACCACGCGCTCCCGGTCGAGGGCGAGCTGCACCCGGTAGTCGTGCGAGCCGAGGAGAAAGGGGACGCAGACGACGATCAGCGCCGCGGCGGCCGCGGCGACGATCCAGCCGAGACTCCAGCCGGCGACCCAGCCGGCGACGGCACCGGCGATGAGCACGCACACGACGAGCCACCCGGGCGCGGTGACGGTCTCCGCCAACCAGCGCGCGGAGGCGCGCAGCGCCGAGCCGACGGCCGCCGCGGCCGCACGGCCCCAGAAGACGCCGTCCTCGACGATGCCGGTGCTGCTCCTCGTGACGCTCGTGACCGTCGAGGCACGCGTGCGCGTGCCGGTGACGGTGCGCGTCAGCCGCGAGGAGGTGTCGTCGTACTCTGCCATCCGCCTCAGGCCGCTCCGTTCTCCACGGGCGCCTCGACGTCCAGCAGGATCTGCCCGATCACGGCGTCGGCGGTCACACCGTCGAACTCCGCGTCCGGGTTGAGCACGAGGCGGTGCGCGAGCACCGGGAGGGCCAGGTCGCGCACGTCGTCGGGGGTGACGAAGCTGCGGCCGTGGGCGACGGCCCAGGTCGCGGCGAGGCGTGCGAGGGCGAGGCCGCCGCGCACGCTCACACCGAGCTTGACCTCGCTCGCACGGCGGGTGGCCGCGATGAGCCGCATGATGTAGTCGAGCACGAGCGGGCTGCTGTAGACGCCGGCGACGAGGTCGGACATGGTCACGATCAGCTGGGCGTCGACGATCTCCGGAACCTCGCGGCGCGGGTGCATCGCGCCCTGCAGGATCCGCAGGGTCGACGCGTCGTCGGGGTAGCCGATGGACGCGCGGATCATGAAGCGGTCGAGCTGCGCCTCGGGCAGCCGGTAGGTGCCGGCCTGCTCCACCGGGTTCTGCGTCGCGATCACGACGAACGGCACACCCACGGGGCGGGTGACGCCGTCGACGGTGACGCGGCCCTCCTCCATGACCTCCAGCAGCGCCGACTGGGTCTTCGGGCTGGCACGGTTGATCTCGTCGGCCAGCACCACGTTGGCGAAGATCGGGCCCGTGTGGAACTCGAACTCGCCGCGCTTCTGGTCGTAGACCGTGATGCCGGTGACGTCGCCCGGCAGGAGGTCGGGGGTGAACTGGATGCGCGTCGACGTGCCGCGGATGGTCTGGCCGAGGGCGCGGGCGAGCGCCGTCTTGCCCGTGCCGGGGACGTCCTCGAGCAGGATGTGGCCCTCGCTCAGGAGGGTCGCGAACACGAGCTCGACGATGTGCCGCTTGCCGAGCACCGCCTGCTCGACGTTCTCCACGAGCTGGGCGAAGGTCGACTGGAACCAGGCGGTCTGTTCGGGGGTGATGGTCATGCGTCTTCCTTGGTCGTCGGTCGCGGTCGTGTCGGTCTCGGTGTCATGGCGTCGCTCATCCGCCGGTCCCGCCGCCGGAGCCGCCTCCGCCGCCGGTCCCCGGGTCGGGGTTCGGGTTCGTCGGGGCTGCGACGCCGCACCGGGTCAGTGTCCGTTCGCCGAGCGCCGCGTAGGCGCCGGTGAAGGTGATCTTGTAGCTCACGGTCAGCGCCGCGGTGTCGTTCGCGATGTCGATCGTGTACGCATTGGCCGACTTCACCGCGCCCGAGAACACGATGTCGTCCTTCGTCGGAGCGGCCGTGCAGTCGGTCGGCACGTTCACGGTGACCGTCGTCGGGATGGTCGTCGACGTCACGTCGGCCTCCGCCCCGCACGCGCTGGTGCTGCTCAGGAAGCAGTAGCTGTACGTGATGTGACCCGGGTCGACGTCGCGAGAGAGCGAGAAGTTCGAGGTCAGCTGGCCGTTGATGCGGTAGAAGACACCGAAGAGGTTGCGCTGCGGCACGTTCGGGGCGGTCACGTTCAGGAACTCGTAGCCGCTGGTGAAGGCGCCGGAGGTGATCGTGCGCGACGGGTCCACGCCGACCGTGTAGGTGACGCCCTGGCCGCCGGGCGAGACGGTGAAGGTGTACGCCTGCTGCACGCCGGTCGAGACCGCGCCGAACCCGTTCGCGGCGCACGCCTGCCCGAAGTACTTGGTGTACTCCTGCAGCCCGCCGAAGTTGTTCGACGCCTGACCGCCCGGCATCACCGGATTGCCGTTGCCGTCCATGGAGCACGACGGCTGCGGCGACCCCTCACGCCACACGGCGTAGAGGACGCTGACGCCCTTGGCGCTGTGGTTCGCGTCCACCCCGACGTCCTTCAGCTGCAGCGCGGTGTTCGACGACGCGACGAGGGACCCGTTGGACGTGACGATCGGCGAGCCCGAGACCTGCACCGACTGCGCCCACACCGAGCCGGTGTTGCCCGACCCGAGCGGCGGCTGGAACTGGCTGACCGGCGTGACCGAGACGTTCCGCGATCCCGGGGAGGCCGTCCCCGTCCACGTGGTCGTCGCTCCGCTGCGCGGGATCTGCGCGACGGGGTTGCCGTCGATGCTGATCTGGAACCCGCTGGTGTCGTCGCTCGACTGGATCGACAGCGAGATGACGCCCTGCGTCGCGTTCGTGCGCGCCGGGTCGTAGACGGTGCTGCTGCTGCCGCCGCTGATGACCGGAGGCTGGTAGGCCCAGGTGAGCACCGGCGTCGTGTCGAGCGACTCGCCCACCGCGTTGACCGCCCGGGCGGTGAAGGTGTGGCGCTGTCCGTTCACGAGGCCGCCGACGGTGCACGAGTACGTGCCCGCCGCGCCGGCCGCGCAGCTCGACGGCACCTGCTGGCCGTTCTCGTAGATCGCCACACCGCGGAGCCCGGGGTGCGCGAGAGCCGCCTCGCCGAGGGTGACGAGCAGTGTGACGCTGGATCCCGTGAAGCCGGTCGTCGTCACCGAGCTGGGCTGCGCCGGATAGCCCTGGACGTCGAGCGTGAGGGTGCCGCCGCCGGTGCGACCCTGTGCATCGGCGACGGTGTAGGGGACGATGCAGCTGCCGCCGGCCGGCTTCGGCCCGCCGGGCCAGGTGGCGGTGATCGCGGTGGTGCCGGAGGCGGAGATCGCCGCGACCGCGCAGGTCGTCTGGCCGAGTCCGACGAGCTTGAGCCCCGAGCCCTGCTTGCCCTGGAACGGGTCGTACTCCCCCGCAACGCCGATGACGGTGACGGCGCACGAGGGGCCGCTGCTCACCGAGCACGACTGGGTGAAGGTCGCGGCGCGCGGCGCGTCCGGCGGTGCGGCCCCCACGACGAGCGTCACGTTGGCGGTGAGCCCGCCGAACGACGTGACCTTCACGGTCACCGTCTCGCGGGCTCCGGGATGCGCGTCCGCCCGCGCCGTCGCGGTCAGCGTGCGACCGGATTGGGTGACGGCGAAGTTGGTCCCCGAGTAGACGATGGAGTAGTCGAGGGCCGCCTGATCCCCGACGCGGCCACCCTCCCAGCTCGTCAGATCGGAGTACAGGTCGATCGTCTGCGAAGCGCCGGGCGCGACCGTGCGGCTGACGGAGTTGAGCTGCGCCTGCGGGCTCTTAGGCTGGATGACGACCGGGACCGGCAGCGCCGTCCAGGTGCTCTGCCCGGCGAGACGCACCTGCACCGTGCAGGTGTCGGTCCACGGCGCCTCCCGGCCCGCCGCGTACGACGCGGTCGAGCCGCCGGCGGGTGTGCACCGGGCGTTCGCGCGCTGCACGGCGAAGGTGCTGTCGTCGCGCACCTGCAGGGCGTCGCCGGAGGCGAGGTCGACGGCCTCCTTCAGCGGGATGGACACCGACTGCTCCTCGCCGACCTTGTAGGCGGGGAGGCTGCCGGCGAGCTGCAGGCGCATGTCGTCGAACGCCGGGATGCGCAGGAAGCCGTAGCCGACGGACTTCCGCCCGGTCTGGTCGGTGCCGGTCAGCGAGAACGGCACGAGGGCGCCCTCGCGCGGGACCGGCCCGCTGATCCGGTGGCCCTTCACTGTGTACGACGAGGCCGCGGGACCCCACACGGCCAGCGTGAGGTCGGAGATGCTTCCGGAGCTCCACACGGTCTTGCCCGCGACGACGTCGATGCCGGTGGCGAGCTCCCCGCGGTCGCGGGTGCCGACAACGGTGTCGGTCACGACCGGGACGTCGGTCGCGGCCTCCGCCGTCACGGTCACCACGATGAGACCCTGCGCGGTGCTGGAGGTCGCCGAGGACTTCACCGTGTAGATGTACGACTGCACGCCCTCCACGCTGCCCGGGAGCAGTCGGACCGTTCCCGACTTCAGGTCGGTGCCGGAGGCGATCAGGCCCTTCAGCCGGTTGTACTCGCTCGAGCCGGGGAGCTCGGGGGCGTTCGGGACAACGGAGACGAGGCTCAGCGTCCCTCCGGCGGGGTCGCGGTCGTTCAGGAGGGGCTGGACCGTGAGCGGCGTGTTCGATCCCTTGACCGTGCGCACGGCGTCGCTGTAGGTGATCGGCGCGACGTCGGCATCGGCGCTGCCGAGCACGGCGATGCGGATGACGCCGTCACCGGTGGCGCCGGCCCGGTCGCGCAGCGTGTAGCCGAACGACACCTGGCCGCCGCTCACGCCGCCGCCCGGCGCGGTGTAGACCACCGATCGGCCGTCGGCGCCGATGGTCGCGGCGCCGGAGCCGGCCTTGGGCTGGGAGAGCGAGGAGAGCACGGTGGCGTCGCCGTCCGGGTCCTGTCCGGCGGAGGGGATGGCGAGGGTGACGGTCCCGCCGGCGCGCACGCGGGCAGTGAGCGTCGACGGCTCCGGGGCACGGTTGGCTCCGTCCGCCACGACCGTGACGGTGATCTCGGTCGAGTCGAGGCGGCTGGGGTCCGACTCCACGTAGTCCGAGTAGTGGACGGTGTAGACCCCGGCCTTGGTGGGCGCGAGGTAGCGCACGGTGTCCCCCGCGGCGAAGACGAGCTCGCCGGAGGCGCCCGACCCTTCGATCTGGGAGGCGAGGACGAGGCGCTCGCCCCGCGGTGCGATGTCGTTGGCGGTGACCGGGATGTCGACCTGGGTGCCCGCGCGCACCGTCACGGCGTCGGGACGCGCGATCGGCCCGATGCCGGTCGCGGGGTCGACGAGGAAGACCGTGATCTCGCCTTGCACGGTCTGCCCGGCGCCGTCGCCGATCGTGACCGTGGCGGTGCCGATGCGTCCGGGCCGTCCGTCCGCCGTGGTGCCGCTGACGCGCACCTGGGCGTTGTCGACGACGCTCGCCGAGAGCCGGTCGTCGTCCGCCGTCACCGACTGCACGGCGAGGACGCGTCCGGAGGTGTTCTGGACCGCCGGGAGCACGTCGAGGGTCGTGTCCTCCTGCGCCCGGGCGAACGCGACGAGCGGCGGGATGGTGAGGGCGCGGCCTCCCGCGACCACGCTGAACCGGAGCACGCCGGTCTGCTCCGCCTTGGTCTGGGCGTCCTGCACGGTGTAGCCGACGAAGTACTCGCCGGCGGCCTTCGCCGTGAGCTGGATGGTGCCGGCCGCGCCGTTCGGCGTCACCGTCGCGTTGTCCTTGTCGCCCGTCGTGATGACGGCGTCGGTGAGCCGGTACGAGCCGGAGCCGCCCTCCACGTGGTCGGCGATCGCCTCGGTGCGCGGCTCGCCGACACCGGTGACCACCGCGGCGGGCACCGTCGTCAGGGCGGGATCGGCCGCGACGGAGACGACGAGCTCCTTGGTCGTCTGCGCACCGCGCGCATCCACCACCGTCACGGTCACCGCGTAGGTGCCCGCCCCGGCGTTCGGGTCGGTGTGGCGCACGGCCACGTGCCCGTCTGCCGTCGCGACGACGCGGATCGGCGCGGCGGCGTCCGTCTTGCGGGCGTCGGCCAGGGCGATCGGGTCGCCGTCGGGGTCCACCCACGCGGAGAGGACGGGGACCGAGACGGTGCCGCCCGGCGCCAGCGACACCGTCGGCCAGGTCTGCATGCAGTTCTCGATGCCGCACCAGGCCGGGGCCCCGTTGTCGGCGTCCGCCACGACGTGCAGGGTCACGGTCGCCGGCTGCGACTGCATGAGGCCGTCGGTCACGACGTAGCTGAACGTCGCGGTGCCGCTCTGCGCGCGCACGTGGACGGCGAGCTGCTGGTCATCGGCCGTCAGCGAGAGGTCGCCGAAGCCCGGGTCGCTCAGGCCACCGCCGAGCGAGTCGGGCACGATCGTCAGCACGGCCCGCTTGACCGGCGAGTGCGCGTTGAGGAGCACGGGGAGGAGGGCGGTCGCGCCCGCGCGCACGCCGAAGCTCGACGGCTGCGCCACCGGCGGCATCTCCTGCGTGACCTCCTCGACCTGCGTCGTGGTCTCGGTCTCCTGCGTCTTCTTCTCATCGTCCGCGTTCCACTGCGACGGCGGGATGAGCGTGCCGTCAGGGATCGTCCAGAGAGTCCCCGACTCGGTCTCGTCGAGGACGGCGCGCTGGCCGTTGCTCAGGATCTGCGGGGCGAGCGACCGGGCGTCTTCGAGCGTGCCCTGGGGCACGTCCAGCGCCTTCGCGCCGTCGCGGGACGACCAGAGGCGACCGGCCGTCGTGGAGAGCCACGCACCGTACACCGTGCCCGCCACCTCGGTCGGCGCGGCGGGCGTGCCGGACGCGTCGAGCGTGCGGCCGGACTGGCCGCTGCGCACCTGGACCGACACGAGGCCGGAGCCGTCGGCGAAGTAGGCGGTGCCGTCGTCGGAGGTGCTCCCGGCGATCGCGTCGCTGCCGAGGCGGACGTCGACCGCGGCATCGCGGCCGGCGATCCACGCCTTGCTCTGCGCGGGGGCGGCGAGCACCCAGGTGCCGCCCGCGAGGGCGAGCGCGACCTTGGCCGAGGCCGGCGGCGGGGAGGCGAGCTTCGCGGCGTCGCCCGTCCAGGTGCCGCGGGCGGCGTCGTAGACGCGCACCGCGCGCTCCTTCGCCGAGTAGAGGGCGACGGTGCCGTCGGCGCCCACGGCGACGGCCGTCGCGACGTAGCCTTCGGCACCCTTCGTGGTCTGCTCCTGCTGCAGCGGGTCGATCGGGACGGGCTTGCCCGCCGACCCCTGCGCGGAGAGCTGCTGCACGTAGACCGTGCCCGCGTCGGTGAGGTACGCGGCCCAGTCGCCGTTCGAGAGCACCTGCCGGGTGCCGCTCGGGGTGGAGGCGCCGGTCGAGCCGCCCGACGATTCGGACGAGGACGTGGATGCGGCCGCCGCCGACCCCTCCACCAGGGCCTTCGGGTCGGCCGGATCGACGTCCCACGCCTGGCGGAAGCCCTGCGTGAAGACGATGCCCTGCGAGCCGTGCTGCACGACGCCGCTCGGATCCTCCGCATCCCGCACCGTGCTGAGCTGCTTCAGGTCGGTGTCGACGCGCGCGTATTGGCCGGACGCCTTGGTCACCCACACGGAGCTCTCGACGGCCTCCGACTTCTGGGTGTCGTACCCCTGCGCGATCACGGCGCCGGTCACGACGAGCGCGATGGCCGCGACGACCGCGGTCACGGCGGCGACGCGGCCGAAGCGCCGCTGGGGTGCCCGCTGCTTCACAGCACTCCACCCGCGATCAGGGCGACGCCCACGCCGACGACGGCGACGACCGCCACCCCGGCGCCGATGAGGGCGGGGACGATCGGGTTGCCCGCCCAGCGGCGCTCGCGCACGACGAGGCCGTCGCGGTCGCGCTTGGCCTCCGCCGCGGCCTCGGCCTGCTTGGCCTCGCGCTGCGCGCGGCGGGAGTCGGGGTTGACGGTGGAGACGACGGGGCCGCGGCGATCGCGGTCGTCGAGGTCGATGAGTCCCGCGGCTCGCGCCCACTCGGGCGAGGCGACCTCGATCGCGGTCGGCGGGATGCCCAGCTCGTACTGCACCCAGCGGAGCTCCTCGGCGAACGCCTGCGCGGACGCGAACCGGCGCGACGGATCCTTCGACAGCGCGGTCCGCAGCGCCTCCTCCAGGCGCGGCGGGACGTCGTCGCGGCCGGTCGGCGTGTACACGGCCTTCAGGATGCGGCCCGTCATCAGGTCGCGCGTGTTCGCCTGGCGGCGGTCCGACTCGAAGGGGCTGCGCCCGGTGAGCAGGGTGTAGACGGTGGCCGCCAGGCTCCAGACCTCGCTGGCGATCGTGCCGTTGGTGGTCTCCTGCAGGACTTCCGGCGCCGACCACGGGACCGACATCGCGACGTCGCCGTCCTCGTCGTCCGCCGCGGCGATGCCGAAGTCGGCGAGCACGGCCGAGCCGAGCGCCGTGATCAGGATGTTGGAGGGCTTGATGTCGCGGTGCAGCAGGCCCGCGCGATGCACGGTCTCGACGGCGCCCGCGATCCGCACACCGGTCTCGAGCACCGTCGACAAGGCGAGGGAGTCGCGCCGGAGCCGTGCGCTCATCGTGTCGGGGCAGTACTCCATCACGAAGAACGGACGGCCGTCCGACGAGATGCTCGCGAGGTGCACGGTGACGATCGCGGGATGCGCGCTCAGCCGGGCGAGGATGTCCGCCTCCGCGTTGAACGCACGCAGGGTCTCGTCGTTGACGGCCTCCGCGGCGAGCACCTTGACCGCGACCACGCGGCGCGGGAGGTCCTGCTCGTACAGGAAGACGTCGGCGAACCCGCCGGATCCGAGCGGGCGGATGACGGCGTACCCGGGCAGCACGGGCGGGGAGGCGATGGCTCGTCTGCTCACGCCTCGGCCCTCCGCTCGTTACGACCGGGCATCACGGTCCTCTCCCCCGACGAACCGGATCGTGCGGCCCCGGTCTGGTCACAGGGCCGCCGGAACCCCGGCGTCCTCACCAGCCTATTCGATTCCATCCGCCGGATCATCGCCCCGTTCGGGTCGCAGGGAGGGCGAGCTGGGCCGAGAACAGACCGCGCTCGCGGCTCACGACCTGGGCGCGTCCCGGCACCGACGGGATCGGCTTCACCCGGTCGATCAGGGCGCCCTCCTCCGGGTTGCCGCCGAGGATGATGCCGGTGACGCCGAGGTCGGTGAAGCCCTGGATGATCGGGTCGTACGCCTGGCGGCTCGCACCGCCGGTGCGCCGCGTGATGATGACGTGGAGGCCGACGTCGGCCGCCTGGGCGAGCAGCGGGCGCAGAGCGGCCACCGGGTTGCCCTGGCTGGTCGCGACGAGGTCGTAGTCGTCCACGATCACGAAGCCCTCCGCGCCCTTCCACCACGAACGGTCCCGCAGCTGCTCGGTCGTCACGTCCTGGCCCGGGAGGCGGCCGGAGAAGAACTGGGCGAGCTCGCCCACGCCCGACATCGCCTGGTCGTGCGACGTGATGTACGCACCGAGGTACTCGCTCGGGATCTCGCCGAGCAGTGCGCGCCGGTAGTCGATCGCGAAGATCTTGGCCTGCTCCGGGGTGTAGAGCCGGCCGATCTCCTGCACGATGCCGCGCAGGAACGACGACTTGCCCATCCCGGAGTCGCCGTAGAGGTAGAGGTGCGACTCGGCGGCCAGGTCGATGCCGAAGGGGGCGAGCTGGGCCTCGTCGACGCCGAGGAGCAGCCGGCGGTCGCCCGCGGGCGCCTGGGCGCGCACCTCGTCGAGCGAGATGTCCTCCGGCAGGAGCCGCAGCTTCGGGCCCGCCGGCCCGCGCCAGGCGTTCGAGACGCGGTCGACGAGGTCGTCGACGCCGTCGACCAGCCGGGACGCGTCGCCCGAGCCGTCGATGCGCGGCAGGGCGCCGAGCATGTGCAGCTTGCTCGGCGCGAGACCGCGGCCGGGGGCATCGGCGGGCACGTTGGCGGCGGCCTTCCGGTCGATCTCGGAGTCGCTCGCGTCGCCCTGGCGCAGCTCCACGCGGGTCTGCAGCAGGTCCTTCAGGCTGGAGCGGATCTCGAGCCACCGGTTCGTGGTGACGACGAGGTGAACGCCGAAGCTGAGTCCGCGCGCCGCGATGGCCTGGATGCGGGGTTCGAGCGCCTCGTACTCGGTCCGCAGCGTCGACCAGCTGTCCACGACGAGGAACACGTCGCCCCAGCCGTCGTCGACCAGTCCCTCGGCGCGGCGCTGCCGGTAGGTGTCGATCGAGTCGATGCCGTGCTGGCGGAAGTACAGCTCGCGGGCGTCCAGGATCGACTCCACCTCGGCGACCGTGCGGCGCACCGACTCCTCCTCGGTACGGGTCGCGACGCCGGCGACGTGCGGCAGCCGCTGCATGCCGACGAAGCTGCCGCCGCCGAAGTCGAGCACGTAGAACTGCAGTTCGAGCGGCGTTCCGGTGAGGGCGAGGGATGCCACCAGGGTCCTGACGAGCGTGGACTTGCCGCTGAGCGGTCCGCCGACGATGGCCACGTGACCGCCCGCGCCGCCGAGGGAGACGACGAGCTGCTCGCGCCGCTGCTCGAGCGGCACGTCGACGACGCCCAGCGGGACAGTGAGCGAACCCGCCGCGCGCCACGACGGCGACACGAGCCCCAGGGCCGGGTCGACCGCGAGGTCGGGCATGAGCCGGTCGAGGGGCTCGGGATCGCGCAGCGGCGGCAGCCAGACCTGGTGCGCCGCAGGACCGCGGCCGCTCATCCGCTCGACCGCGATCTGGAATGTGCTGCGCTCCTCCACCGGCTCGACGGACGTCGTCACGACCGGAGCCTCGGTGGACTCCGGGAGTTCGAGCGGCTGCGCGGCCGCCGTGAACAGGGCGACGTCCGCGGCGGTCGCCGTCACGGGGCCGTCGCCGCCACCCGCGCGACGGCGGGTCTTCGGCGGACCGGAGACGTAGGCGGCGCGGAACTGCGTCATCGACTCGGTGTCGGCCTTGAGGTAGCCGACGCCCGGCTCCTGCGGCAGCGTGTACGCGTCCGGGACGCCGAGGACCGTGCGCGACTCGGCCGCGGAGAACGTGCGCAGACCGATGCGGTACGAGAGGTAGGTGTCGAGGCCGCGGAGCTTGCCCTCCTCCAGCCGCTGCGACGCGAGCAGGAGGTGGATCTGCAGCGATCGGCCGACGCGGCCGATGCTCACGAAGCTCTCGACGAACTCCGGCTTCGCCGCGAGCAGTTCGGAGAACTCGTCGGCGACGATCAGCAGCGCCGGGAGGGGTTCGAGGTCGGTGCGGCCGTTGCGGCGCGCCTTCTCGTAGTCGGACACGTTCGCGAAGTTGCCTGCCGCGCGCAGCAGCTCCTGTCGCCGCACCACCTCGCCCTGCAGGGCGTCCTGGAAGCGGTCCACGAGGGCCAGCTCGCTGCCGAGGTTCGTGATGATGGCGGACACGTGGGGCATCCCCGCCATGCCGGCGAAGGTCGCGCCGCCCTTGAAGTCGACGAGCACGAAGTTGAGCTGCTCGGGCGAGTGCGTCAGCGCGAGGGCGAGCACCAGCGTGCGGAGCACCTCCGACTTGCCGGAACCGGTGGCGCCGATGAGCACGCCGTGCGGTCCCATGCCCTGCTGCGCGGCCTCCTTGAGGTCGAGCACCAGGGTGGCGCCGTCGGTGTCCTGTCCGATCGGGACGCGCAGGCGGTCGCGCTCCAGGCGCCCCGCCCAGGCGCGGTCGAGGTCGACCTCCCGCACGTCCGGGAGGCCGAGCAGCTCGACGAGCTCCAGCTGCGCCCGCGTGGTGCCGCCGTCGGTGGCGGCGACCGGCCCGGCGTAGAGGGGCAGCAACCGGCGTGCGGTGGCCTCCGCCTCGACCACCGAGACGGTGTCCGGGGTGAACACGCGCGTGTCGGACTGGAGGTCGATGGCCTCGGCCCGGTCGGCGGGCGCCGAAGGGTCACCGGGAAGCGCGAGCCGGAGCACGTCCGCGTCCTCCAGGGCGCCCCAGCGGGTCGGCAGCTCGATGACGGTCACCCCGGCGACGCCGTCGCCGCCCACGAGCGGATCGCCCGCCGGCACCCGTGCGCCGTCGACGACGAGGATGACGTGCGGAGCGGCCTTCGCCCCCGGCGAGAACCGCGGGCGCTCTCGCAGTTCGGCGGGCAGCATCCGGGCGAGCTCCTCGATCGAGGAAGAGATCGCGCGCGCCGGGCCGAGCCGGTCCTCCACGCGCACGGACTGCACGTGCGGGAGCCACTTGGCCCACTCCCACTGCGAGAGCTGGCCGTCGCCCGCGAGCACCGCGATGCGCACGTCGTCCGGCGACTGCATCGTGGCGATCCCGAGCAGGATCGAGCGGGCGAGGGACCGGACGGCGTTCTCGTCGCCACCGGTGATCTCCACCCGCGAGTAGTCGGTGAGCGGCACGGCCAGCGGCAGGCGCGGCTGCACCTCGTGCGTCAGCATGAAGCGGTGCGCGGCGGAGGCCGCGACCGGGTCGAGCTGCGCGAGCGGCGGCAGCTCGGGGGCCTCGAGCGTCACGCACAGCGGCTGGTCCGAGACGCCGATGCGGGCGAGCAGGAAGTCCTCGTCGGAGGAGATCCGCTCCCACACGCGCGTGCGGTCCTCGGTGATGAACGGGAGCGCCGACGGCGCCGGGTTCACCCAGTTGCCGTACCGGCGCTGCTGACGGGCCGCCGTGCGCACGGTGTCGCGCAGCTCGGAGAGGTACGCCAGGTACTCCCGCCGGCTCCCGAGCACCTGCGACGTGCGCTGCGATCGCTGCCGCCAGCCGTTCACGGCCACGAAGCCGAGCGACGAGAGCAGGAACATGCCGCCGGTGATGAAGCCGGTCGGGCCGGCGTTGGAGATCGTGACCATGACGATCGCGCCGATGCTGCCGAGCATGGGCAGCAGCGACGTGATGAGGCCGCCGCTCTCGCTCGGGACGAGCTCCGGCGGCGCCTGCACGACGATCTTGCCGCCGGGGACGCGCGGGGGTGCGAGCCGGGGACCAGCGCTCATGACGCACCTCCGAGAAGTCTGCTGATGGTGAAGACGCGGTTGCCCAGCTGCACGCGGACGCCGTCTTCGACGAGGGTCCGGACGCCGGGCTCGAGGCGCCGGGAGGCCCCGGTCTCGTCGAGGAGCTCGGTGCCGTTGGTCGAGCCACCGTCCGTGATCCACGTGCCCGAGAACGAATGCTCGAGGCGCGCGTGCGTCTTCGACACGGTGTGCTCGGGGTCGCGGACCACGACGAGCCGGTCGCCGGGCTCGCTTCCTGCGGGAGCGCGACCGAGGTTGACCGCGACGGGCACCGGAAGCTGCTCGCGCTGTCCCGTGTCGAAGATCAGGAGGAGCTCGCCGCCGGTCTCGCCGCCGACGACACCTCCCGCTGCTTCGACGGGAACGGGTCCGGGAGCGCCGGGGGTGCCGGTCCCCGTTCCCGTCCCGGTGCCCGTGTCGGAGGATCGGCCGGTGTCGCCGACGACCCCGCGAACGTCGCGGGACGGGATGACCTGGGGCGGGGCGAGGACCGGTGCGGAGGGCGCCGCGGGGGCGGCCGACGGCGCGGGAGCGATGGCGGGTGCGGCTCCGGGCAGCACCGTCACCTGCTCGGAGAGGTCGAAGGAGACACCGCCCGGCAGCGGGGGCGCGACGATCGACGGCGCCGCCGGGGCTGCGGTTTCCGTCGCCACGCGCCGCGGAACGGCGACCACGACCGTGCCTGCGGCGCGGTCCGCCCAGGAGCGGCGCCTCGCGCCGCGGTCCCACGCCGACGAGGCTTCGACGACCCACGCGCCGACTCCCAGGACGAGCGAGCCCGCGCCGGTGAGGAAGGAGCGCACGAAGGCGCGACCGAGCCCCGGCGAGAAGGGCGCGTCGCTGCGCGAGACGCGCAGGCGCAGGAGGGCGTTCCCGAGGCCGAGGCCGGTGCGCGCCTGCAGGACGAGCAGCCCGACGGCCAGCTCGACGACGGCGAGGGCGGTCAGGACGGCGGAACGCGTCAGAATCGCGACGGCGACGCCGACGACGGCGACCGCGACGACGTCGATCGTGAAGGCCGCGAGGCGCGCGCCGACGGCGGCCGGGTTCCCGGCGAACTCCGGGCCGAGCGGGGAGGCGTCACGAGCGACGGCGCGAGTCGCCCCGGGCAGCGCGCCGACGGCAGGCGCGCCTCCGGTGACGGGCGTGCCTCCCGTGGCGGGCGCAGCGGGGCGGCGATCCTGCGGGACGCCGCACGACGGGCAGCGGGCCGTCCCGTCGGGCAGCGTCTGCCCGCAGTTCCAGCACGAGACAGCGCTCATCACGCCATCACCCCTCTCATCAGGTCGATGACGCCGGCGGCGACGAGGCCGGCCGGGAGCGCGAAGACCACGCACAGCGCCTCGACGCGGTCGGCGAGGCGGGACCAGAACAGCGAGCTCGCTCCGCGGCCGACGGCGACGAGCACGGCCGAGGTCGCGATCCCGATCACAAGCAGCCCGGCGGCGGCGACACTGAGACCGAGGGCACCGGAGGCCAGGATCGCCGCCACGACGACGGAGAGCACGACCACGGCCGCGGCGGCGCGGGGCACCCAGCGCAGCAGCCGCACCGACGACCGTCGGGCGCCGAGGAGGAGAGCGAGGGAGGCGGTCGCTGAGAGGACGAGCTGGCCCCAGAACCGCAACGGGTCGGCCTGCTGGAGCGGGACCAATGCCAGGGGGGCGGAGATCGCCGCGATCCCGGCGATCATGACCGTCGCCGTCCGCAGCCGCGCCGTCGACTGGCCCGCGATGCGCCGCGCACCCGTCAGCGTGACGGGCTCCCCCGGCTCGGGCACGCGCTCGCGCACGGCCCAGCGGGTCGACTGGTAGCGCTGGTAGTCGATGAACATCCCGGGCGGCACGTCGAGGAGCATCGTCGGGAGGGCGCGCAGCGCGACCGGCGCGGCGCCGAGCGTGATCGCCGCAGCGCCCTGCGCGGGCATCCCGAGGAGCAGGGCGAGTGCCCAGATCGCCCCGAGGATGAGGAGCACGACGGCGGCGGCGCCCGCGGAGTCCCGCACCTGCTCGGAGGAGGCCACGAGGGCGATGACGGCGGCGAGCACCGCAGCGGCGGCGAGGCCGGTGAGAACGACGAGGGGGATGCTGTGGGCGGACGACGGGATGGCCGCCGCTCCCGCCGCGAAGGCGAGGGCGAGCGGTCCCAGGGCTGCGGCCGGCGTGGCTGCCGCGGTCGCTGCCGGGTCTGCCTCACCGTCGCGCGTGCGCACCGACCAGGCGATCCCGACGATCAGCGCGGCGAGTCCGAGCCCGAGCGCGCCGCCGATCCGGAGGTCGGCCGGGAGGGCGTCCGTGCCCCCGAGCACGAGCGCGCTGAGGAGCACGCCGACGGCTCCGAGGATCCACCACGCGACGGTCTCGGTGGTGAGCGCTGCACCGGATGCTGTGGCGTTGCGTTTGCTCGGCTGCGGGCGGTCGCGGAGGTCGATGACCGACAGGAGGGCGCCGTCGTCGAGCCGCCACGCGGGTTGGTCGATCGCGACCTCGCGTCCCGTGCGCTCCACGAGGACCTGCTGTCCGGCCTGCAGGCGGAGGCCGATCCCGTCGAGAGCCGTCTCGAGCAGCGTGCCCGCGGGGACGACGATCTCGTGCACGCGTGCACCGTCGACGATCGCGAGGCGACGCCGCTCGGTCACGCCCGTCGGCACGGTTCAGTCGAGATCGTGTTCACGCCCGCATCCTTCAGCACCTGGTGAGTCGACGTCCGCGGCTCAGCCGCGGCCGCCGGGACCGGCCGACGCCGACCGGGGTCCGCGCTCCTGGTCCTCGTCGATCTTGGGCGCGATGGGACCGCCGAGTCCGCGGCCCTGCCGCTTCTCGTCCGATCGGCCGGCGCCGCCGGCTCCGCCCATCATGCCCGCGCCGGCGCCGCCGCGCGCGGCGGCGCCTTCGCCTGCTGCTCCCGCGGCACCCGAACCCGACCCGGATCCGAGCAGTCCGCCGGTTCCCGCGCGTCCTGCGCCCGCGAGCGAGCCGGAGCGCGCCGCAGCGGACTCCGCCGCGCCGCTCAGACCGCCGAGCTTGCCGCCGGCACCACCGGCGCCGAGCGAGCCCACCTTGGCGTTGAGGCCAGAGCCGAGCATCGATCCACCGCGCGCGGCGACGAGCTTCGCACCGCCGAGGGCGAGCGCTCCGCCCGCACCCGCGGCCAGACCCGGGGTCGAGCCGAAACCGCCGCCGTTGCCGCCGCCGAGCCCGCCGTTGCTGCCGCCCGAACCCCACCCGGGCGTCGTCGAACCGCCCGAGATCGGGCCGTCCGGCGTGATGGAACCGTCGATGCCGGTACCGGGCGTCACGCCCGTGCCGGTGTGGCCGCCGCCGATCGTGCCGCCGGTGTGCGGGAGGCTGATGACGCCGCCCGTGTCGACCTGCGAGAGCGGCTCGATGTGTGCGCCGGGGTATCCGCCGAAGGAGCCGCCGGCGGGGAGCCTGCCGCCCCCGGGGGTGCCGCCGCCCGTGCCGCCGGGCGTCGAGGAGCTAGGACCGGATGGGGCTGATTCGGGGAGGCGGCCGCCGGTAGCGGTCTCGGATCCGGTGGACAACTCGTACGCGTCCATCGCATCGCTCACCTTCTGCACCGCCGCTCGGGCGGTCGACTCGCGGTTGGCTGCCATGAAGTTGTTGACGGCAGCGACAGCACCCGGGCCCGCGACGATCGACAGCGGGCCGAGAAAGAAGGTGGCACCGGTTACCGCGGACTGCAGGATATTCGCCTGCGTGCTGTTGAGCCCAGCCGGAGCATCTTTGTCGAGTCGGTCCAGCTCGTTGTTGGCGAGGTTGCGCCGGGTTGCGTTGGCGGAGTCGACTTGCGTCTGAATGGATGCCACGCTCTGGGACAGAGCATCCGCCCTCGAAGCAACCGACCCGAGCGCGGCGGTGGCGGCTTCGCCCGCCGTCCCGTTCAACCCGACATCATCCTTAGCCGTGGTCGTTATGCGGTTGAGGGCTTCCAGCTGAGATACGAGCTGGTCTGCGTTCGGCAGGCTCACGTCCGCTTTTGCGGACGCCAGCTTAGCCAGTCGGGTCTCCCACGGCCCCATGTTCATGCGTTTCCCCCATTCCCGCGCGGAGCTCTCCGGCGCGATAGTACGACGATCAGAACGGCGACGATAGCGAGGACCACCACGACCGCTATTCCGATTCCGATGAAGAGTCCGACCGGCGCGGCGTCAGAGCCGCCCCCACCTGATGCTCCCGATCCCGAGGCGTTCGATGGTTCGGGGCTCGAGGTCGACGCCCCGGCGATCTGCTCGGAAGTCGGCTTGCCGTAGGACTTGTCGACGAGCGGGTTCGTGTCCGGGTACGTCGTCGGGTCCACCGCGAGCAGATGAGTGAGTGAGGCGGGGCCGTAGCCGTAGCCAGCGGTCGTATCGCGAATGAGCCCGTGATCGTCCGGCGTCGTGTTGTGGATCAGCGACTGGATCAGCTGGTTGCCCGTCGCCTGCGGGTACTTCTGCTTCGCCGCGGCCAGCATCCCGGCGACGAGTGGTGTCGCCTCTGAGGAGCCCTGGGCACGATACGAGTCGTCCCAGCTGGCCGACTGCTCATCGCCGACGGTCGCGATCCCGACACCCGCGGCAACGACGGTCACCTCCGGGTTGATCGTCACGACTCCGTCGTACGCCTGGATCTTCCCGTCCTGGTCGACGGCGTTGACCGCGACGACTCCGTTCGCCCGCGATGGCAGGCCCGTGATCTCGTCGTTCCTGTTCGGAACGGAGGCGAGGACGATGATGCCCTTGGAAGCGGCGTCGGCGAGGATCGCCATGTCCGGCTCCGACATGAGGTCGAATCCCACAGACGTGGTGATGATGTCACTTCCTGAGTCGATCGCCGCTTGAAGCGCGCGCCCGATGCTGCTCGCGTTCTTCGCGCTGGCGCCGCACGTGCTCGATCCATACCCTTCGAAGGTCACGGACGCGTCAGGAGCGATGCCGCGCACAGCGCCGCCCCCGGTCCCGTTGCCGATCAAGAGGGCGGTGATCGTCGTGCCGTGCACCGATCCCTCGTCTGCCTTTGCACTCGTCGGCGAACCACCGCAGTAAGCGGTCGGATCGACCTTCAGGTTCGCTCCCGAGAACACCGGCAGGTCCGGGTTGATCTGCTCGTCGATCACTGTGATCTTCACGCCCTTGCCGGTCCAGCCCGCGGCGTGGGCCTGGCCGACGTTGTAGTAGTCGTACCACCAGTTGCCGTCGGTCGTGTCGGCCGTCGCGGAGACTGCGGGAACCGTCGCCAAAGCCAGGGCGAGCGCGCCCGCGAACATGCCCCGGAGGGCTCCCCTCGACTTCATCGCACCCCATCCTGCAACCGTCGCGCGCACCGCGCATCCGTGCGGTCACTGCCTTTCGGGGCCCGCAGCGTCAGCGCCGGCGGCATGCCCCGAGACCCCACCCACAAGTATCACGGATCGCGCTCGCGTCGCCAATCTCGCCGCACAAGAACACCCGTGGGCGAACCATCAGCGCGGAACCCGGCCGGAATAGGGTGCGGACACGGTGGTGAGAGCGTCGCGGTCGTCGGTATTGTCCGGCAGAGGCCGCGTGCTCCTCAGTCGAGGAAGAGCGCGCGGAGGCGGCGCGTGGTCAGGATGAGGCCGAGGACGACCATCACGGCGAAGTAGAGGACGTGCCACAGCATCCCGACGTCGACGGCGCCGGTCGTGAGGCCGCGGACGAGCTCGACCCCGTGCCAGAGCGGGAGGCAGCGGATGACCCACTGGATCGCCTCCGGGTAGACGGTGATCGGATAGAAGGTCGCCGACAGCAGGAACATCGGCAGCAGGACGAAGTTGATCCAGTCCATCTGCTGGAAAGTCTTCATGTAGCTGGTGACGCCCATCCCGAAGCTGGCGAAGCCGAAGGCGATGAGGAGGACGGCCGGGAGCGCGAGCAGCGCCCACCACGACAGGTTGAGGCCGAGCACCTGCATGACGAGCATGAAGCCGAGCGCATAGAGGGCGCCGCGGGCGAGCGCGAGCAGGATCTCGCCGAGCGCGACGTCGAGCGGCCCGAGGGAGGTGGAGAGCATCCCCTCGTACAGCTTGGCGAAGTGCATCTTGAAGAAGACGTTCCAGGTGGAGTCGTACACCGCGCCGTTCATGGCGGCGGTCGCCAGGAGGGCCGGGGCGATGAACGCGGCGTACGAGACCGGCTGCCCGGTCGAGGTGTGCACGTCGCCGACGAGCTTGCCGAGGCCGATGCCGAGCGAGAGGAGGTAGAAGATCGGCTCGAAGAAGCCGGACACGATGACGAGCCAGTTCGTGCTGCGGGTCGCGCGCCAGCCGCGCTGCATCACCGCGGTCGCGTTGCCCGCGTAGAGCGCGCGCAACGGACGCGAACGGGAGACGCTCGCCGTCATACGGTCGTCGGTCGCGGTCACTTGTTCAGCCTCCGCCCGGTGATGCGGCGCGCCCACAGCCAGAACACGATGGCGAGGGCGGCCAGGTAGACGACGTGCACGATCGTGAGCCAGAGCGGCTCGGGCGACCCGTAGGCGAAGACGCGGGAGAGCTCGGTCGCGTGCCAGAGCGGCGAGATCCAGCCGATCCACTGGAGGTACTCGGGCATGTTGGTCAGCGGGAAGAAGGTGCCGGAGAAGAGCGTCATCGGAAGCAGCACGAAGCGCATCAGCATCGCGATCTGCCCGGTGTCCTGCTCGAGGGTCGCGACGTAGGCCATGACCGGGGCGCCGAAGGCGAGGCCTGCGAGCGTCGCCACGAAGACCGTCACCCAGCCCCACGGGCCCGGGACGGCGCCGAAGAGCAGCATGAACGCGTAGTAGACGATGCTCGTGCCGAGGAGCCGCGCGATCACGGAGATGACGATGCCGTCGATGATCTGTCCGGGGGCGATGGGCGCGGCGTTCATTCCGAAGAAGGTGGGATTCCATTTGAAGCCGAGCATCACCGGGTAGGTGAACTCCTCGCTCGCGACGGTCACTGCCGCCGTGCAGAGCAGCGCGGGCGCGACGAACGCGAGGTAGCTGACGCCGTCGATGGCGTCCGGACCGGTGTTGGCGCTGATCAGGCTCCCGAGGCCGACGCCCATCGCGAAGAGGTACAGGAGCGGATTGCCGAAGCCGGTGACGAGCAGCGTCTGCAAGTACGACCGCATGACCCGGAAGCGGTGCTCGGCCACGTACCAGGCGCCGAACCGCCGCGGACGCACGGCCGCGGCGAGCGCCGCCCGCGCGTCTCCGGACGTGTCGAGGCCGGTCTCGGCGCTCATTCGATCAGGCTCCGGCCGGTGAGCCGCAGGAACACGTCCTCGAGGCTCGACCGGCGCACGAGGCTCGTGAGGGGGCGGAGGCCGCGCTCGGTGATCCGCGCCAGTTCGGCCTCGCCGTCGTCGCTGTAGACGAGGATGCGGTCGGGCAGCACCTCCACCCGCTCCCCCACGCCGCCGAGCTGCCCGGCGACCTCGGCGTTGCGCTCCGAGCCGAAGCGCAACTCCAGCACCTCCCGGGTCGAGTACTCGCGGATCAGGGAGGCCGGCGACCCCTCGGCCATGATGCGGCCCTTGTCCACGACGACCAGCCGGTCGCAGAGCTGCTCGGCCTCGTCCATGTAGTGCGTCGTGAGCACGAGGGTCGTGCCCTGCTCCTTCAACCGGAAGAGGCGGTCCCAGAGGATGTGCCGCGCCTGCGGATCGAGGCCGGTCGTCGGCTCGTCGAGCAGCAGGATGCGCGGGTCGTTGATGAGCGCCCGCGCGATCGTCAGCCTCCGCTTCATGCCGCCGGACAGGTCGTCGACCTTGGCCTTCGCCTTGTCCTCCAGCTGGGCGAACTCGAGGAGCTCGTCGGCGCGACGGCGCACGCGGGCGGAGGGCAGGCCGAAGTAGCGGCCGTAGACGATGAGGTTGTCGCGCACGCGCAATTCGGCGTCGAGGTTGTCGGCCTGCGGCACGACGCCGAGCTGCGAGCGGATCTCGGGGCCGTAGCGGTCGGGGTCGAGGCCCAGGATGCTGAGGTCACCGCCCGTCCGGGTCGAGACCGCGCCCACCATCCGCATCGTCGTCGACTTGCCCGCGCCGTTGGGGCCGAGCAGCCCGAACGACTCCCCCGCCTCCACCTGGAAGCTGATGCCGTCGACCGCCGCGAAGTCCTTGTACGTCTTGACGAGGTCGGTGGCGGTGATGACGGGCGTCGGCATAGTTCAGCACTGTAGCCCCGGGTGCCGACATCCCGGCGCCCCGATGTGTCAATGCAGGTTGACGGCGGCGTGGGCGTCAACTATGGTTGACCGCATGGACAGCAGCACCCTCCGCACCCTCGCCGGCGACGCCGGGTCCGACGACCCGATCGTCGCCCTGCGCGCCATCTCCCGGATGCACCGCGAACTCGACCAGATCGAGGCGGTCGCCGTGCGCCGCGCGCGCAACGCCAACGCCACCTGGCAGCTCATCGCCCTGGCCCTCGGTGTCAGCAAACAGGCAGTCCACAAGAAGTACGGTCGGATGTAGACCGCCACCCGCCTGCCCTCCCCTCGTCGCAACCGAAGCACCCCGAACGGAAGACCATGACCACCGAGCAGCCCACCGCGTCCCCCCGACGCCGCTCCCCCTTCTCCCGGCGCCCCGACGACGCCGGCCCCCGCGCCCGTTTCAGCCAGCTCCTCCCCTACCTGCTCGAGCACAAGAAGGTGCTCGCCTTCGTCGTCGTGCTGAGCGTGCTCGGCGCAGCGGCCAGCCTGGCCCAGCCGCTGCTCGTCAGCCAGGTGATCGACATCGTCGGCAAGGGCGAGGCCCTCGGCGGCATCGTGTGGGGCCTGGTCGCGCTCGTGGTGGTCTCGGGCCTGATCTCCGGCTACCAGCACTACCTCCTCCAGCGCACCGGCGAAGGCGTCGTGCTCTCCTCCCGGCGCAAGCTCGTCGGTCGGATGCTGCGCCTGCCGATCAGCGAGTTCGACACCCGCCGCACCGGCGACCTCGTCTCCCGCGTCGGCTCCGACACCACGTTGCTGCGCGCCGTCCTGACGCAGGGACTGGTGGAGGCGATCGGCGGGGCGCTCACCTTCGTCGGCGCGCTCATCGCGATGCTGATCATCGACCCGGTGCTCCTCGGGCTCACGGTGCTCGTGGTCGCGGTGTCGATCGTGGTCGTCACCCTGCTCTCCGGCCGCATCCGCGTCGCCAGCCAGAAGGCGCAGAACAAGGTCGGTGACCTGGCAGCCGCGGTGGAGCGGGCGATCAGCTCGGTGCGGACCATCCGCGCGGCCAACGCGACGGACCGGGAGATCGCCGCCGTCGACGAGAACGCCACCGGCGCCTACAAAATGGGCATCCAGGTCGCGAAGATCTCGGCGCTCGTGGTGCCCGTCGCGGGTATCGCCATGCAGGTGTCGTTCCTGGTCGTGCTCGGCGTCGGCGGGTTCCGCGTCGCCAGCGGTGCGATCACGGTCGCGAACCTGGTGGCGTTCATCCTCTTCCTCTTCATGATGATCCTGCCGCTCGGCCAGGCGTTCGGCGCCATCGCCGCCGTCAACTCCGCCCTCGGCGCGCTGGGACGCATCCAGGAGATCCTCGACCTGCCGACCGAGGACCAGCGCGACCGCGAGATCGCGCCGCTGGCCTGGACCGTCGGCGCCGCGAACGAAGGACTTGCTCCAGAGGCCCCGGCCATCGAGTTCGCCGAGGTGCACTTCGCGTATCCCGAGCACGACGAACCGGCGACGGGTGACGCCGTGTCGTCGTCCACCTCTGCTCCGAAGTCGGTCGAGCGTGTCGCCGTGGAGGCGTTCGGCGGCGTGGACGTCGTCGCCGAGGCCGAGGTCGCCGCGGGCGCCGGGGCCGATGGCGAGTCGGCCGCCCCGCACGGCGGAGTGCTGCACGGCGTCAGCTTCACCGTGCCGCGCGGCAAGCGCACCGCGCTCGTCGGCCCGTCCGGTGCCGGCAAGTCGACCATCCTGGCGCTGATCGAGCGCTTCTACGACGTCGACGCGGGCGAGGTGCGCTTCGGCGGTCTCGACGTGCGGAGCTTGGAGCGCACGCCGCTGCGCGAGCAGATCGGCTACGTGGAGCAGGACGCCCCGGTGCTCGCCGGCTCCCTGCGTGACAACCTCACCCTGTCGGCGCCGTACGCGACGGACCAGGCCTGCATCGACGTGCTGCACGCGGTCAACCTCACCGAGGTGCTCGAGCGCAGCGAGCTCGGACTGGCGGCCCCGGTCGGCGAGGACGGCATCATGCTCTCGGGTGGCGAGCGCCAGCGCCTCGCGATCGCCCGGGCCCTGCTCGCGGCCCCGCCCGTGCTGCTGCTCGACGAGTCGACCTCCAGCCTCGACGGCCGCAACGAGCAGCTGATGCGGGAGGCCATCGACGCCGTCGCGGAGGACCGTACGCTGCTCGTGATCGCGCACCGGCTCTCCACCGTCGTCGACTCCGACCAGATCGTGGTGCTCGACCACGGCCGGGTCGTCGGCGTCGGCACGCACTCCGAGCTGGTCGCGAGCACGCCGCTCTACCGCGACCTCGCCAAGCACCAGCTCCTCGTCTGACCTGACCGCGTCTCCCGGCCGCAGCCGCCGAGTACGCAGGAAGTCGCACGAGAACCGCCGAGTACGCAGAGAATTCGCGTACTCGGCGGGTTCGGTGGCGGGGGCGCCGCGGGGCTAGGCGCGCAGGTGGTAGCGCAGGGAGGCGAGCTCGGCGTGCAGCGCGGCCGGGACGCGGCTGCCGAAGCGGTCGAAGAACTCCTCGGTGAGGTCGCACTCGGCCAGCCAGCTGTCGCGGTCGACCTCGAACAGCGCGGCGACATCCTTCGCCGGGAGGTCGAGCCCCTCGAGGTCGAGCTCGTCGATGAGCGGGAGGCGGCCGATGGGCGCCTCCACGGCCCCAGCGCTGCCCTCGACACGGCGGGCGATCCACTCGATCACGCGGGCATTCTCACTGAACCCGGGCCAGAGGAAGCCGCCGTCGTCGCCCTTGCGGAACCAGTTGACCTGGAACACGGCCGGCGCGTCGGCGCCGAGCTTCTCGCCGATCTCGAGCCAGTGACCCCAGTAGTCGGCCATGTTGTAGCCGCAGAAGGGGAGCATCGCGAACGGGTCGCGGCGCAGCTCGCCGACCGTGCCCTCCGCGGCGGCGGTCTGCTCGGACGAGATCGTCGCTCCGGTGAAGACGCCGTGCGTCCAGTCGCGGGCCTGCGCCACGAGCGGCACGTTGGTCGCGCGGCGGCCGCCGAAGAGGATGGCGTCGATCGGCACGCCGTCGAAGGCGTCCCAGTCGTCCGCGATCGCCGGGCACTGGGCGGCGGAGACCGTGAAGCGCGAGTTCGGGTGCGCCGCGGGGCGTCCGGACTCGGGCGTCCACTCGTTGCCCTCCCAGTCGATCAGGTGCGCGGGCGGCTCCTCGGTCAGGCCCTCCCACCACACGTCGCCGTCGTCGCGGAGCGCCACGTTCGTGAAGATCGTGTTGCCCCACAGCGTCTCGACCGCGGTCGCGTTGGTGAGCTCGCCGGTGCCGGGCGCGACGCCGAAGAAGCCCGCCTCGGGGTTGATGGCGCGGAGGCGGCCGTCGGGACCCTGGCGCAGCCAGGCGATGTCGTCGCCGACGGTCTCGACCGTCCAGCCCGGGATGCTCGGCTTGAGCATGGCGAGGTTCGTCTTGCCGCACGCGGACGGGAAGGCCGCGGCGAAGTGGAACGCGCGCCCCTCGGGAGAGGTGACCTTGACGATGAGCATGTGCTCGGCGAGCCAGCCCTCGTCGCGCGCCATGACCGAGGCGATCCGCAGCGCGAAGCACTTCTTGGCCAGGATGGCGTTGCCGCCGTAGCCGGAACCGTACGACCAGACCTCGCGCGTCTCGGGGAACTGCACGATGTACTTGGTCTCGTTGCACGGCCAGGCGACGTCGTCGTGCCGGTGACCGGCCTCGTCGATGAGCGGGGCGCCGACACTGTGCACGGTCGGCACCCAGGGCTGCCCGGCCGCGATCAGGTCGAGGACGGTGTTCGTGACGCGGGTCATCATCCCCATGCTGACCGCGACGTAGGCCGAGTCGGTGAGCTGGATGCCGACCTGCGAGATCGGGCCGCCGACCGGACCCATCGAGAACGGGACGACGTACATCGTGCGGCCGCGCATACTGCCGGCGAAGACCTCGCGCAGCTCCGCGCGCATCCCCTCGGGCTCGCGCCAGTTGTTCGTCGGGCCCGCGTCGGCCTCGTCGACGGAGCAGATGAACGTGCGGTCCTCGACGCGGGCGACGTCACCGGGGTCGGTGCGCGCGAGGAAGCTGTTCGGGCGCCACTCCGGGTTCAGCCGGATGAGCTTGCCCTCGGCGACGAGCTGCTTGGTGAGGCGGTCGGCCTCGCCCAGCGAGCCGTCGCACCACACGATGTCGTCGGGCTGCGTGAGCGCTGCGATGTCGGCCACCCAGGCGTGCAGGGCGGCGAGTCCGGCGGAGGCATACGCGGCGTCCTCGCGGATGTCGTCGCGGTCCGCGTCGGTGCGGCCGGTCTCGGTCAGCGGAAGCTCGGCGATGGTCATTCCCGTCGTCCTCTCGGTTGGAAAGAAGTGCTGTAGATCCAGCTTCAGCGACCTTCTGCGGTTCGGACGAGCCTGAAGGGTGGAAAGAATCGCGATTCTTTCGCTATCGTGAACGCATGGAGCCGTTCACCGCCGAATCGGGCGCCGACATCGCCACACTCGGCCACCGCATCCGCCACTTCCGCACCATCCGCGGGCTCACACTCGACGAGCTGGGGGCGGAGGTCGGCGTCGCGCCGAGCCAGCTCTCCCTCATCGAGAACGGCAAGCGCGAGCCGCGCGTCACCCTTCTGGTCACGCTCGCGAGCGCCCTGGGCGTCCAGCTCGCCGATCTGCTGTCGGCCGAGCCGCCGGACGAGCGCGCCGCCCTCGAGATCGAGCTCGCACGCGCGCAGCGCGGCACCCTCTACGGCTCGCTCGGGCTGCCCGCGGTGAAGCCGACGAAGGGCACGCCGACCGAGACGCTGGAGGCCCTGGTCGGCCTGCACCGCGAGCTCTCGCGCCGCGCGTCCGAGGCGATCGCCACCCCGGAGGAGGCGCGCCGGGCCAACACCGAGCTCCGGGAACGGATGCGCGCCCAAAACAACTACATCCCCGCCATCGAGGAGCTCGCCGAGGAGCGCGTGCGCGCCTCCGGGCACACCCGCGGCGCCCTCACGCACCGCGAGGTGAGCGTGATGGCGGAGCAGCTGGGCTTCGAGCTGATCTATGCCAGTGACCTCCCCCGCTCCACCCGCTCCATCACCGATCTGGAGAACGGCCGCATCTACCTGCCGCCGGCCTCCATCCCGGGCGGTCACGGGCTGCGGTCGATGGCGCTGCAGGCGATGGCGCACCGCCTCCTCGGCCACGAGCGGCCCGACAGCTACGCGGACTTCCTGCGGCAGCGGCTCGAGATCAACTACTTCGCCGCCTGCTGCCTCATGCCGCGGGATGCCGCTGTCGCGTTCCTCGCGGAGGCCAAGAAGGAGAAGGATCTGGCCGTCGAGGACTTCCGCGACGCGTTCGGCGTCACCCACGAGGCCGCGGCCCTGCGCCTGACGAACCTCGCCACGGCCCACCTCGACATGACCCTGCACTTCCTGCGCGTCGGCGACGATGGCGCCCTCTACAAGGGCTACGAGAACGACGGCCTCCCGTTGCCGACCGACGTCACCGGCTCCATCGAGGGTCAGGTCGTCTGCCGCAAGTGGGGCGCGCGCGGGGCGTTCACGCACACCAACCGGACCACCGAGCTCTACCAGTACACCGACACCCCGGTCGGGACCTACTGGTGCGCGACCCAGGTCGGCTCGACCGCCGAGGGCGGCTACTCGATCAGCGTCGGTGCGCCCTTCGACCAGGCCAAGTGGTTCCGCGGCCGCGAGACGACCGTGCGGGCCGAATCCCGCTGTCCCGACGAGTCCTGCTGCAAGCGGGCGCCGTCCGAGCTGTCCGGCCGCTGGTCGGGCAAGGCGTGGCCCAGCGCCCGGCTGCACGCGCACATCCTGTCGCCCCTGCCGTCGGGCTCGTTCCCCGGAGTCGACGACTCGGACGTGTACCGGTTCCTGCAGCAGCACTCCGGGGCGTAGCGCCGGCGGCCGCGACTGCGGTGCCCCGGTACGTTTGCGCGCCGGCGAGCGGGTGCAGTCGTACCGCGGGGCCGCAGTCGCGCGGCGGCGCGGCGGCAAGCCCGCCGCGGGTTACTTCGGCTGCATGCGGATCGCGCCGTCGAGGCGGATGGTCTCGCCGTTGAGCATGGCGTTCTCGACGATGTGGCGCACGAGCGCGGCGTACTCGGCGGGCTTGCCGAGACGGGAGGGGTGCGGGACCTGGGCGGCGAGGGAGTCCTGGGCGGCCTGGGGCAGGCCCGCCATCATCGGCGTCTCGAAGATGCCCGGGGCGATGGTGACGACGCGCACGAGGCTGCGGGCGAGCTCCCGGGCGATCGGGAGGGTCATGGCCGCGACCCCGCCCTTGGAAGCCGCGTAGGCGGGCTGGCCGATCTGCCCGTCGAACGCGGCGACGGAGGCCGTGTTGACGATGACGCCGCGCTCGGGGCCGAACTCGCCCTCGAGCGGCTCGGTGGTCACCATGGCCGCGGCGGCGAGGCGCGTGACGTTGAAGGTGCCGATCAGGTTCACGCGCACGACGCGCTCGAAGTCCTCCAGCGGGAGGACGCCGTCGCGGCCCAGCATGCGGGCGGCGGTCGCGATGCCGGCGCAGTTGACGACGATGCGGAGCGGGGCGAGCTCCGAGGCCGCGTCGACGGCCGCCTGCACCTGGTCCCCGTCGGTGACGTCGCCGGGGACGAACCGCGCGGTCGGGCCGAGGGCGGTCGCGGCCTTCTCGCCCTGCGAGCTGGGGAGGTCGAGCAGCACGACGCGAGCTCCCGCATCGGTGAGCGCGCGCGCCGTGGCGTTGCCGAGGCCGCTCGCGCCTCCGGTGACGAGGGCCGAGCATCCGTCGATCAGCATGGTTCTCCTTCCGGTGCGCGCCTCAGCGCAGCACCTCGATCAGGGTCGCGTTGGCGGTCCCTCCGCCCTCGCACATGGTCTGCAGGCCGTACCGGCCGCCCGTCGCCTCCAGCTCGTTGAGCAGGGTCCCGAGCAGGCGCGTTCCGGAGGAGCCGAGGGCGTGCCCGAGGGCGATGGCGCCGCCGCGGGGGTTGAGCCGGGCGGGGTCGGCGTCGAACTCGCGCTGCCAGAACAGCGGCACGGAGGCGAACGCCTCGTTGACCTCGTAGGCGTCGATCTCGTCGAAGCGCACGCCGCTGCGGTCGAGCAGTTTGCGGGTGGCGGGCAGGATGCCCGTCAGCATGAAGAGCGGGTCGCTGCCGGCGATGGCGAACGAGTGGAACCGGGCGCGCGGGCGCAGGCCGAGCCGGGCCGCGGCCTCCTGGGACATGATCAGCGCGGCGGAGGCGCCGTCGGTGAGCGGGGAGGAGTTGCCCGGCGTGATCCGCCAGTCGAGCTGGGGGAAGCGCGCGGCGAGCTCCTCCGTGCGGAACGCCGGCGAGAGGCCCGCGAGCTTCTCGGCGGTCGTGCCGGGCCGGATGGTCTCGTCGGCCACGACGCTGCCGCTGTCGGGCGTGGGGACGGGGACGAGCTCGCCCTGGAACGCCCCGCTCGCCGCGGCCTCCGCCGCACGCTGGTGCGAGGTCGCCGCGAACGCGTCCAGCTCGGCCCGGGAGATGTCCCAGCGCTCGGCGATCAGCTCGGCCGAGACGCCCTGCCCGACGAGCCCCTCCGGATAGCGGGCGTGCATCAGCGCGCCGCCCCGGGAGGCGTTGCCGACGTTCGAGCCGAGCGGCGCCCGGCTCATCGACTCCACGCCGCACGCGATGACCACGTCGTAGGCGCCGGAGATCACGCCCTGGGCGGCGAAGGCCGCGGCCTGCTGGCTCGACCCGCACTGCCGGTCGATCGTGACCGCGGGCACGCTCTCGGGGAATCCCGCGCTCAGCACCGCCGTGCGCGTGATGTTCGCGGCCTGCTCGCCCGACTGCGTGACACAGCCGCCGATGACGTCGTCCACGATCTCGGGGTCGATCCCCGTGCGGGCGACGAGCTCCATCAGCACACCGGCGAGGAGGTCGGCGGGATGGATGTCCGACAGCTCCCCGTCCGGCTTGCCGCGGCCGGACGGGGTGCGGACGACGTCGACGATGACGGCTTCGCTGCGCGGCATGTCAGGCTCCGAACGGGTCCGGGGTGAGCGTGTACTTCGTGCTCAGGTACTCGTGGATGCCCTCGAGCCCGCCCTCGCGGCCAAGGCCCGACTGCTTCACGCCACCGAACGGCGCGGCCGCGTTGGAGAGGACGCCGACGTTCAGGCCCATCATCCCGGTCTGCAAACGCTCGATCATGCGCTGCCCGCGCGCGAGGTCCTTCGTGAACACGTAGGAGACGAGCCCGAACTCCGTGTCGTTCGCCATGCGCACGGCGTCGTCCTCGGTCGAGAACCGCACGATCGAGAGCACCGGGCCGAAGATCTCCTGGCGCAGGATGTCACTGCCCGCCTGCACGTCGGTGACGACCGTGGGCTGGTAGAACGTGCCCTGCCCCTCCACCCGCGAGCCGCCGGTGAGGACGGAGGCGCCCCGGGCGACGGCGTCCGCGACGAGCGCCGCCGCCTTGTCGACGGCGTCGGAGTCGATCAGCGGGCCGATCGTCACGCCCTCCTCGGTGCCCCGGCCGACGCGCATCCCGTTCACGCGCTCCGTGACGCGGCGGGCGAACTCGTCGGCGACGTCCTCGTGCACGATGAACCGGTTGGCGGCGGTGCACGCCTCGCCGATGTTGCGGAACTTGGCCAGCATCGCGCCGTCGACGGCCTTGTCGAGGTCGGCGTCCTCGAAGACGACGAACGGGGCGTTGCCGCCCAGCTCCATCGACGTGCGGAGGACGTTCTCCGACGCCTGCTTGAGCAGAGACCGGCCGACCTCGGTCGAGCCGGTGAACGACAGCTTGCGCAGGCGCGGGTCGGCGATGATCGGCCCCGAGACCTTGCCGGAGGTGGAGGTCGTGATCACGTTCAGCACGCCGGCCGGCAGGCCCGCATCCTCCAGCAACCGGGCGAAGTACAGGGTGGTGAGGGGCGTCAGCGCAGCCGGCTTGACGACCACGGTGCAACCCGCCGCGAGGGCCGGCGCGATCTTGCGGGTCGCCATGGCGAGCGGGAAGTTCCACGGTGTGATCAGGAAGCAGGGTCCGACGGGGTGCTGCGAGACGATCATCCGCCCCGTCCCCTCGGGGTTGGTGCCGTAGCGGCCGGCGATGCGCACGGCCTCCTCCGAGAACCAGCGGAGGAACTCGCCGCCGTACGTGACCTCGCCGCTCGCCTCGGCCAGGGGCTTGCCCATCTCGAGCGTCATCAGCAGGGCGAACTCGTCGCGGCGCTCCTGCAGCAGGTCGAACGCCCGGCGCAGGATCTCGCCGCGTGCGCGGGGCGGAGTGGCGGCCCAGTCGTCCGCCGCGGCGACGGCGGCGTCGAGAGCGCGTGCACCGTCCTCCGGGGACGCATCGGCGATCGTCTTGATCAGGTCGCCGGTCGCGGGGTCGTAGACCGACAGGGTGCCGGCCGAGCCGGAGGTCCACTCCCCTCCGATGAACAGTCCGTCGGGGACCCGGTCGAGCAGGGCCTTCTCATCCATAGCGTCGTTCCTCTCCGTTGTCGTCCGTCGCCGCCGACTGCACGAGCGGCACCGATCGGTGGTCGATCGTGGTGGCCAGCGCGATGACGGTGGATGTGCGGGTGATGCCGGGGCCGCCGACGATGCGGTCGATCACCCGCTGCAGGTCGGCGTTGGAGCGGGCGACCGCGCGGATCAGGAGGTCGCCGGACCCCGTGATCGTGTGCACTTCGAGCACCTCCGGGATGCTGCTCAGGTGGTCGACGACGGTCACGCGCCAGTCGCCCTGCGCCACCTCGGCGGTGACGAACGCCGTCACCGGGTAGCCGAGCCGCTCGCTGTCGATGGTGGGCGCGAAGTCCTTCACCACACCGGAGCGCTGGAGCCGGTCGAGCCGGGCCTGCACCGTGCCGCGGGCGACGCCCAGCCGACGGGAGGCCTCGAAGACGCCCAGCCGCGGCTCCTCGGTCAGGAGCGCGATCAGGTCGGCGTCCAGCTTGTCGATCATCGGCCTCCTTCGGTCCTCGCACATCGTACGACCCTCGCGGGCGGCTTCCTACACGCTGGCGGGAATCCCCAGGAACGGGAGGGCAGCCTGCTTGAAGGCGCGGGCGCTCAGCGTGGTGATGTGGTCGCGGCGCGGCAATCGCACGAGCCGGGCTCCGAGGATCTCCGCCGCAGCCTCGGCGTCGCCCGCGACGGGATCGACCTCACCCGCGACCAGCAGGGTGGGCAGGCCCGTCGGGCCGAGCGGAAGCGGATGGGTGCCCATCCCCTCTACGCACGCGGCCAGGGCGTCCAGGTCGACACCGGGCGCGCGGCGCAGGGAGGCCAGCAGCGGCCCGAGGGCGAAGTCGGGCGCGGCGACCTCCGCGCCGTGACGGATCGCGGCCTGGACCGCTGGGATGCCCCAGTGCCCGAACTGCTCGACGGTGCCGATCCCGCCCACGACCAGCCGGCGCACGCGGCCAGCGGGGATCTCGGGTACCAGCCCGGCGAGCGCGAGCGAGACCCAGCTGCCCATCGAGTAGCCGATCACGTCGACCTCCCCCAGCTCCTCCGCATCGAGCACGGCGCACACATCGGCGGCGAGGAGCGCGGGCGAGTAGGCGGCGGGGTCGTGCGGAGCCTCGCTCCCGCCGTGGCCGCGCAGATCGGGGACCAGAGCGCCCCGGCCCGCGGCGGCGAGCGCGTCCACCCAGCCCGTCGATTCCCAGGTCAGAGCGCCGGTGGTGGCGAAGCCGTGCACGAGCAGCACGGGATCGGGTCCGGGATGACGCGTGACGTGGAGGCGGAGGGGACCGGTCATGCCCCCATCCTCCCCCTCCGCCGGGCGGCCGGCGTCACGGCCGGGTGGTGCGCACCCGGGCGAACACGGCCTCCGCGAGCACGTCGACCGTGTCGGCCACGTCGGCGAAGAAGTCGTCGTGGACGGTGGCCGTCTCACGCAGGAGCTGCTCGCAGACCAGCAGCGGATCGCGGCCCGCCCACGCCCCGGGCTGCGGGAGGACCGGCTCGACGACACTCGGTCCTGCTCCGGCGCGGGCACGGTCGAGGGCGCGGGAGGTGGCGTCGTGGACCGCGAGGGCGTCCACTCCGTCCACCAGCTGCACCGGCATCCCCTGCACCCGGGACGGCCCGGCGGCGCCGACGAAGACGACGGGCAGCCGGGAGACGGCGGCGGTCGTCATCGCCTCGTCCACTTCTCGCGCCGTGCTGCCCGGGCCGAGCAGCACCAGGGCGACCCCACCCGTGCGGTCGAGCTTCGCGCCGAGCGCCCAGGCGACGGCGTGGGTGACCGGGGAGCCGTCGGCCGCCCGGCGGTCACGGGCCTGCAGGGCCAGCGACGCATCGGCACCGGTCGCGACGGCGACGCCGAGGTCGCGGGCGGCGGGGAAGGCCAGGTCGCGGGCGGGGTCCAGGGCGGCGGCGCTGCCGACCTGGACGGCCTCGCGGCCGGAGACGGGGCGGTAACCGTGGAGCTCGCCCCGGTGCTCCATGGCCCGCGCTCCGCCGTCGATACGGCGGACGGTCGCCAGGGTGCGGTAGAGGCGGCGCAGCAGTGCCGGGAGGCCCACGGGCGCGACGGTCACCGTCTCGAGGGTGGTCAAAGGCATGGCGACCACTCTCGCCCACCGGCGCGGACCGGGCAACGCGGGCCCGATCCGGCCAGCAGGTTGTCCAGCTAGTCGGAGACTCCGGCCCTCTCGTTGTGCAATGTGCTCTTCGCGAGCCGCGACGGCCACCAGATCGCGCGGCCGATGTCGTACGACAGCGCGGGGACGAGCAGGGTGCGCACGACCACCGTGTCGAGCAACACCCCGAAGGCGACGATGAAGGCGATCTGCACCAGGAACAGGATGGGGATGACGGCGAGCGCCGCGAAGGTCGCCGCGAGCACGATGCCGGCCGAGGTGATGACACTCCCGGTGACGCCCAGCCCGCGCAGGATCCCCGGCCGCGTACCGATGCGCAGCGACTCCTCCCGCACGCGCGTCATGAGGAAGATGTTGTAATCCACCCCCAGCGCGACCAGGAAGACGAAGCCGAACAACGGCACCGTCGCATCCGCCCCGGGGAAGCCGAACACATGGTTGAACACGAGCGCGGAGACGCCGAGCGCGGCGCCGTACGAGAGCACCACGCTGCCGATGAGCAGCACCGGCGCGAGGATCGACCGCAGCAGGAGCATCAGGATGAGGAGGATCACGCCGAGCACGATCGGGATGATCTTGACGAGGTCGCTCTGGGCGGTGTCGTTCGTGTCGAGGGCGATCGCGGTGACGCCGCCGACGAGCACGTCGGAGTCCTCCGCGGGGAGCGTCGACCGCAGCGTGCGGACGACGTCCTCGGCGGCGGCCGAGTCCGGTTCGGCGGAGAGGGTGGCCTGCACCAGCACGCGGCCGTCCTTGACGATGGGGTCGGCGGGTGTGCCGGACTGCGACGGGCGCGCGTTGCCGGCGTAGAGGGTCGCGGTGCTGATGCCGTCCGTCTTCTTCGTTGCGGCGAGCACGGCGTCGGCGTCCGCCTCCCGGGTCACGATGAGGACAGGCGAGCCGGACCCGGCGTCGAAGTGCTCGGCGAGCACCTTCTGGCCGTCCGCCGCGTCGGACTGCGAGAGCACGAGGTCGGTCTGCTCCACACCGTTGGCCTTGAGCTGCGTGAGGCCGAGCGCGCACGCGGCGAGCAGGACGAACGACACGAGCCACGTCACGCGGGGCCGTCGGGCGATCAGGCGGCCGACGCGCAGCCAGATGCCGCGGATGCCCTCGAGGCCGGCGATGCGGGGGCCGGCCTCGTGCTCGTGCCGGTGGTCGTGCTCGCCGACGACCTTCGGCCGGAACGGCCAGAACGACGCGCGGCCGAACACGGCGAGCAAGGTGGGAAGCAGGGTGAGCGCGGCGAGGAGCGAGAACACGATGCCGATCGCGGCGATCGGGCCGAGGCTCTTGTTCGAGTTGAGGTCCGAGAAGAGCAGGCACAGCAGCGCCAGGATGACGGTCGCACCGGAGGCCGCGATCGGCTCCAGCGCCGCCTTCCACGCCCGGATGATCGCGACCCAGCGGGAGTCGACCTGCTCCAGCGCCTCCCGGTAGCGGGCGACCATCAGCAGCGAGTAGTCCGTCGCCGCTCCGATGACCAGGATCGACAGGATGCCCTGACTCTGCCCGCTCAGCTTGATCCATCCCCAGAGCGCGAAGAGATAGACGACGAGGATGGCGGCGCAGAGCGCGAAGATCGAGGTCAGGAGCACCAGGAACGGCAGGAGCAGCGCCCGGTAGACCAGCAGCAGGATGACGAAGACGGCCGCGACGGCGACGAGCAGCAGGATGCCGTCGATCCCGCCGAAGGCGTTCACCAGGTCGGCGGTCAGCCCCGCGGGGCCGGTGACCCAGCCCTGGGTGCCGCCCGGGAGGTTGTCGTGCAGCGTCGTGCGCAGGTCGGCGACGACGGTCTTGACCGAATCCGAGTCGGCGATGGGCACGACGAACTCGACGGCGAGGCCGTCCTCCGAGGGGATGGGTCCGGCGACGCTCGTCGTCTGGTCGCCCTCGGGGGCCTGCACGCCCTTCACCTCGCCGAGCTTCGCGCCCAGCTTCGCGTAGTCGGCCAGGGCGGACGACGGGATCGCGGTGTCGGAGCGCACCACCACGATCGCGGGGATCGCATTGGAGTCGGTGAACTTCTGCTGCCAGTCCTGCACCTCGGTCGACTCGGCGCTGGCCGGCAGGAAGGCGGCCTGGTCGTTGCTCGAGACGCCGGAGAGCTTGCCGAACGTCGGGCCGCCGAGACCGGCCAGGACGAGCCACACCAGGATGAGGACCGTGGGCAGCACGATGCGCAGCCAGATCGGGGGTCGCGCCTGGGTCTTCGTCGGCTCGGTCACGTCATCTCCAATTAGCTAGCCAAGTTAGTAATCAGCTTAGCGCCGAGTTACTGCCGACGCCAGACTACCCGGATCGACGATCCGGGGCGAGCGGGTGCCACTCAGGAGGCGGGGACGAGCTCCGCACCGGCATGGGCCAGCTCCGCGAGGGCGGCCTCGGACGAGTCGGCGGCGACTCCCGCCACCAGACCGGTGAGCACGCGCACGTGCTGGCCGTGCGCGAGGGCGTCGAGCGCCGAGGCCCGCACGCAGTAGTCGGTCGCGATGCCCGCCACGTCGATGGTGTCGATGCCGTGCTCGTCGAGCAGATTGTGGACGGTCGATCCGGCGTCCGTCCGGCCCTCGAAGATCGAGTAGGCCGGGACGCCCTGCCCCTTGAGCACGTGGTAGTCGACGCGGGAGGTGTCGAGGGCCGGGTGATATTCGGCGCCCGCCGTGCCGGCGACGCAGTGCGCGGGCCAGGTGTCGACGAAGTCGGGATCCCCCGCCGTGGCGAAATGGCCGCCGTTGTCGGTGTCGCCGTCGTGCCAGTCGCGGCTGGCGACCACGACCGCGTAGTCGTCGCGGTGCTCGGCCAGGTAGCGGGTCAGGCGTTCGGCGACGGCCGCTCCCCCGGCGACGCCGAGCGCACCGCCCTCGGTGAAGTCGTTCTGCACGTCGATGATGAACAGCGCCTTGCCCATGCGGGCCTCCCTCGACTGGTCAGGGTGCGAACAGGCCGATCAGGTGTTCGACAGGTTGTCGCCGCACTTGTAGATGCCGGTGACGAGCGTGTCGATCGCCTGCTTGGCGTTGTCGCCCACGTTGCCGAGAGCGTACACGGCGAACGTGAGCGGAGTGCCGTCGGCGGAGTCGACGATGCCGGAGAGCGTGTAGCCGTTGTCGATCCAGCCGGTCTTGGCATGCACCGCGCCGCGGGCAGCGGAGTTGGCTCCCGTGAAGCGGTTGTAGCCCGGGCCGAGCGTGCCGGACTGACCGGAGACCGGCAGACCGTCGTAGATGACGCCGAGGCCGTTCTCGCGGTTCAGCACCTTGATGAAGAGCCGGGTCATGTACGACGGAGGCACGGCGTTGTTCGCGCTCAGCCCCGAGCCGTCGGCGATGTGGAGGCCGGCGGTGTCGATCCCGTAGCCGGTGAGGCCCGCGAGCACACCCGCGTTCTCGGCGTCGAACGTGTTGCCCGCGCCGTTCTTGATCGAGACGAGGCGGGCGAGCTCCTCCATGATCGTGTTGTCGGAGTACTTCATCGCCTGCTGGATGAGTGTCGTCACCGGCTGCGACTGCACGGCCGCGAGCTGGCGGGCGCCGGCGGGTGCAGTGCCCTCGGAGACCGGGACGCTCGTGCCGAGGTACTGCTGGAAGTACTGAACCGCACGGCCGACCGGGTCGGTGCTGCGCGGGGACTCGACCGCGCCGGGGTCGTCGCGGTCGCCGTCGACCATCAGGGCGGTCATGTACGGGGTCGATCCCTCGACGACGCGCTCCTCGTTCTCGTCCCAGCTGGGCTGCCAGACCGGGCCGCCGAAGAGGGAGGCGTCGACGACGATGGAGGTGATCGGCTGTCCGCCCATCGCCTGCTTGGCCTGGTCCGCCAGATCCTGGATGGACGGGGCGCCGGTGTAGAACGCGCCCTGGCCTCCGGGCAGACGTGACAGCGTGACGTCGCCGCCGCCGACCAGCACGATCTGGCCGGGAGTGCTGCCGGCCACGACCGTCGTCGAGACGCGGTAGTCGGGACCGAGGGTCGCGAGCGCCGCGGCAGAGGTGACGGTCTTCATGACGGAGGCCGTGGGACCGGGCGTGCCGCCGTTGCGGTCGAACAGCACCTCGCCCGTCTTGGCGTTGACGACCTGGGCCTCGAGGTTGCCGAGGCGGCCATCCTGAGCCAGACCGGCGACCGAGCAGGTGCGGATGCGGCTCGCGGCCGGCGCGGCGGCGGGGACCGGGCGCGCGGGGTCGACGGTGGGCGTCGGGGTGGGGGTGGGCGTCTTCGTGGCGGACGCACTCGCCGTCGGGCTCGGCACACCGGCCGCCGAAGCGGGCGAGCCGACCGTCGCTCCGAGGGCGACGCTACCGGTGCCGAGGACGACCAGCGCGGCGGCTCCGCCCGCGATCATCCAGGCGCGGGGGTGCTTGCGGATAGCGGTCATGATGCCGGCCGTCATGCCGGCGAGGCCGGCCGCCGCTCCACGACGCGGACTGCTCGCGGGAGTCGACCCCGTCGTCGCTGCGGCCTCGCGCTCGGCCGAGAGGCGCTCCGAACGGGTCGCGGGCGCGGCAGCGGGGACGCCGGCGTCGGGCGCTGCGGCATCCTGATCGAGGGAGGGAACGGGGGTGGTCGACGGGATCGACGGGTCTGACTCGGTGCCGTTCGGCAGACCGGAGTCGGGCTGGTCCGATTCGTGCATCCGGGTATGCTACCTGCCTTTTCTGGGAGCGTCACCCGTCAGGGGGTCACGGATGCGGCCGTCGGGCGGGAGGGAGACGCTCCCTCCCGCCCGGTGCGCCTCAGCTCGCGACGGGCTCCGCGGCGAGCGCGGACCACTCCGGGGAGAGGGCTGGCTGCACCTCGGGGCGGCTCTCGATCACGACGGAGCGTTCGGCCTCCCCCGCCTCGATCGTGGAGGCCATGGCGTCGAGCACGTGGTAGGCGAGCTCGCCGGTCGCACGCTCGGGACGACCCTCCCGCAGCGCCTCCGCCAGCTCGGCGACGCCCGTGCCGCGGGTGGTCGTCGAGCCCTCGGCCGCGATCGTGCGCGGTTCGTCGCCGTCGGTGTAGAGCAGCAGGTCGCCGTCGAATCCGTTGACGTCGGGGACGACCAGCGTCCCCTCGCTGCCGGCGATCTCGAACCGGGTGCGCTGCAGCTTCGAGTCGAAGCTGAACACGCTCTGCGCGCTGGTGCCGTTCACGAATCGGTACCCGGCGCCGACGTACGTCGGGACGGTGACAGGGAAGCTCTCGCCCGCGCGCGGCCCCGATCCGATGGTGCGGTTGGCGTGGGCGGTCCCGAGAGCAGCGTCGACCGAGGCGAACGGGCCGAGCAGCTGCACGAGGGCCGTCAGATAGTACGGGCCGACGTCGAAGAGCGGGCCCGCGCCGTCCTGGAACAGGAAGTCCGGGTTCGGGTGCCAGCTCTCCGGGCCCGGCGACTGCAGCAGGGTGAGGGCGGACTGCGGCACGCCGATCGCACCCGACTCGATGAGGCGGCGCGCGGTCTGCACACCCGCGCCCAGGAACGTGTCGGGCGCCGCGGCGACCCGCAGTCCGGCAGCGGCGGCCGTGTCGAGGAGGAGCCGGGCGCTGGCGCGGTCGAGCCCGAGGGGCTTCTCGCTCCAGACGTGCTTGCCGGCGGCGAGGGCCTGCAGTCCGACCTCCACGTGCACCTTCGGCAGCGTGAGGTTGACGACGATCTCGATGTCGTCGTCGGCGAGGAGGCGCTCGACCGATCCCGAGCCCGGGATGCCGAAGGCGGCGGCCTGAGCAGCAGCCCGGCTCTCGTCGAGGTCGGCGACGAAGCGCACGTCGACGCCCGGGAAGCGGGTGAGGTTGCCGAGGTACTCGGCGCTGATGACGCCGGCGCCGACCAGGCCGACGCCGACGGGACGGTGCGCGCTCATGCGGAGACCTTCTCGGTGAGGAAGGCGTAGCTGTCCGCGATCACCTGGAAGCGGTCCGAGCGGGAGTCGTCGACCTCCACGACGTGCAGCGCATTCGGCGCCGCCGCCAGGATCTCGGCGATCGGCAGCGAGCCGGAGCCGACCGCGACCTGGTCGATCTCGGCATCGGTGGCCGGGCCGTCCTTGACGTGGATGGCGGTGACGCGGTCGCCGAGCGTGTTCAGCAGTGCGACGGGGTCGATGCCGCCGACCGCGACCCAGTAGGTGTCGAGCTCGATCGCGACCTCGTCGCCGACGTGGTCCGCGAACACCTCGAGGGCCGTGCGGCCGCCGATGCGGGCACGGATCTCGTGGGCGTGGTTGTGGTACGCCAGGGCGACGCCGTGCTCGCGGGCTACGGCGGCGGCGGCGCGGAACTCGGCGGCGACGGCGGCGACCTCCTCCTCCGTGGTCCAGCGGTCCTCCGGCACGTACGGGTCGATCACGGTGGCGACGCCGATCTCGGCCGCGGCGCGGAAGATCTGCTCCTGGTCGCGGCCCAGCACGAGGTTGTGCGCGGTCGGGACCGCCAGTCCGGCGGCGGCGATCGCGTCGCCGAGCCCCGGCCAGGTGGCGAAGTCGTAGGCCTCGACCAGCTCGAAGCCGATCGCGCGCACGCGGGCGAGCGCGCCCGGCAGGTCCTCGGCCAGCGCCTCCCGGATCGAGTACAGCTGGACGGACAGGGGTGATGGTGACACGGTTCTCCTCAGTTCGGGGTGTCGGTTGCGGGGGTTGTGATGGCCGCGAAGGCGGCGCCGACGGGGGTCGCGCGGTCGCGGGCGAGGCGGCCGAACCGGTCGGCCATGAGCCGGTGCCCGGCGTCGTCGGGGTGGAGGTCGTCGGGCAGCCGGGCGACGTCGTCCGGGCCGAGGAGCAGACGGCCGTCGAGGAGGTGGAGGTGCGGGTCCTCCGGCTGCCGCGAGGAGACACCGGCGGCGATCAGGTCGCGGATGCGGGCGACGGTGAGCGTGCCGTCCTCCGGCGTCCATGCCCGCGGAGTGCCCCCGACCTTGCCGGGTGCGACCTCGCGGGTGGGCCCGGGGAGGTCCTCGTGCGAGGGCGATGTGATGGGCGTGATGACGAGGATGGGCGTCGCCGGATGCCCTTCGCGGATGAGGTCGAGGTAGTTGTGGAGGGCGGGCAGCAGGATGCGGCGGCGCATCCCGTCCACGTTGACGATGTTGATGCCGAGCTTGAGGGTGATGACGTCGGCCGGCTGGGCGGCGATGGTGCGCGCCACGAAGGGGTCGAGCAGGGCGTTGCCGGAGAACCCGAGATCGGTCAGGTCGAGGCCGAGATCGGTCGCGGCGCGCTGCGCCCACGGCCCGCGCGGTCCGTCGGCCTCCCCGCCGTGGCTGATCGAGCTGCCGTGGTGCAGCCACAGCGGTGCGGTCGAGTCGGGGGCCGGCCGGAGCGGAGCGTCGGCGCGCGCGGAGCGGACGACGACCTCCGCCGTGTGCGGCAGCCAGAGGGTGACGGGGCGCTCGGTGCGGCCGTCGCCGCCGAGCGCCCAGCGCAGCGTGGAGACGCCGCCCTCCTCGCGGCGGACCTCGCCCGCCGGGTCGCCGTGGATGAGCGTCCCCTCGGTCAGATCGATGCGGTCGGTCGCGCCGTCGTGGTCGAGCTCGAAGGAGGCGGGGCGCTGTTCGTAGCCGGCGGGGGCGGCGATCCGGGCGACGGCGACCTCCACCTCCAGGCGGGTGGCGGCCGTGACGAGGGCCAGCCGCACACCGAGTGTCTGGTCGGCCATCAGATGGATGGCGGGGCCGGCCTGGTGCGCGCGGGTCCAGCCCGGCAGCCGGCGCGGGGCGAAACCACCCTCGCGTTCGTCCAGCTCGATGGCACCGCGCACGCTCGCGGCGAGCGCGTCCAGCCCGGCGGGCAGGAGCGCGTCCGTCCTCTCGGTGATGCTCACGTGGTCCTCTCGGTGGTCTGGTGGTGGAGCGTCGTGGCCGCCGGGATGCGGCGGCCACGACGCCGCTGGTCACTTCGAGATCGTGATCGACCCGAGCTCGATGGACCACGCCGTGGTGGCGCTGATGGTCGCCTTCAGGTACTTCGTCCCGCTGGGCAGCGTCGCGGTCGGCGTGAAGGTCGTCGACGCCCACCCGTTGGTGGTCGCCGCCGGGGTGGTGTGCGCGGTGGCGACGTTCGTCCACGTCGTGCCGTCGGGCGAGCTCGCGAACGTGAGCTTCGTCAGGTCGGCGCTGAACTCGTACGCCGTCGCCGAGAAGGTCTTCATCCCGTCGAAGAGCCAGGTCACCGAGCCGGCCGAGCCGTTCGAGCGCGAAAACCGCGACGCGTCGCCGTTCATGTTGCTCAGCGGGGTCGAGGTGTCGAGGATCATGTTCGACGTGTGCGACGCGCTGACCAGCCAGCCGCTGGCGTCGTCGACGAGCGTCGGCGCCGCGGTGATGTTCTGCGCTTCGTGGAAGCCCCGGCTCGGCGCCGCGCTGGCGGAGACCGTTCGGCCGAAGTAGTCGTGACCGCCGTTCGCGGCGATGACCGCCCCGTTGCCGATCGCGGGCGATGTCGACTGGAGCTGGTATCCCGTCACCGAGGCGAGGCCGGTGGGAGCCGTCCCCGACGGTGAGACGAGCTTCGGATCGGTCGTCAGCTTGTGCGCGTCGGCCGGCTCCCCCGCGGGGTGGCTGCCGTAGAACACGTTGCTGTCGATGACGGCTCCCGCGACGTTCGGGTACAGGTAGTCGCCGCTGCCGTGGTTCTCCACGATGTTGTCGCGGAAGCTCCACGCGCCGGTGGTGGTGCCGTCGCAGCCGTCGCAGAAGATCGGCTTCGAGGTGGCGCCCGACGGGATGTACACGGTGTTGTTGTAGATGTCCGTGCCGGTCGGCACCCCGTACGAGAAGGTGAAGACGCCCTTCACGCCGCCCCAGCCGTCGTTGACGCTGAGGTTGTACCGGACGACGAGAGTCGACGAGTAGCCGCCCATCATGAGCAGGAACCCGCCCTGGTTGTCGTGGCTGTAGTTGTACTGGAACACCGTGTTGACGTTGAGCAGGTCGGAGTCGAAGCCCTGGCCGTCGGTGTCGTGGGTCAGGGTGCCATAGACCTCGTTGTACTGCACCGTGGTGTTCATCGAGCGGGTCGGCCAGAGCCCGGCCGAGGCCGCCTCGGTCGAACCGACGATCGTCTTCTGCCCGGGGTTGCTCACGACGTTGTTCTGGAGCAGCGCCCCGTCGGTGCCGAAGGTCAGGATGCCGTCGCTGTCGACGTTCTGCACGGAGTTCTGCTCGACCACGACGCCGGTGCTGAGCGCCGATTGGGTCAGGGCGTACGGGGTGGTCGTGTAGTAACTGGCGTCCCACAGCACGATGCCGGTGCGGCCGAGGTCGTGGACCGTGTTGCCGACGATGTGGACGTTGCTGAAGCTGTCCGACGCGCCCTCGGCGTACACGACGATGCCGCCGTTCAGGTGGGCGTCGACGTCGGAGCAGTTGAAGCAGCCGTTCACGTCGTGCACGTTCGTGCCCTGGATGGTGATCCCGTTCAGGGTCCCGCCGCCCGCATTGTCGATCAGGATGCCGCTGCGGGTGAGTCCCGGCGCGGCGAGGGTGCCGAAGTTGGCCGCGCCCGAGTCGTTGACCACCTCGAGCGAGCGGATGGTCCAGTCGTGCTGGTTCTTCAGCAGCACGGCGCCTCCGCCGGTCAGCGATCCGCCGTCGATCTTCGGTGCCGCACCGGTGCCGTACGCGTCGATCGTGATCGGGCTGGCGGCCGTCCCGGACCCGAGCGGGTGCAGTTGCCCGGCCCAGCTCTGCCCCCGCTTGAACAGGATGCTGTCGCCGGCGGCGAACGTCGTGGCGTCCACCTTGGCCAGGGACTTCCACGCGGTCGCCTGGGTCGTGCCGGCGGCGGTGTCGGAACCGGCCGCGGCATCCACGTAGTACGTGGTCCCCGCCGCCAGCGCGGGCGCCGGGATCGCGACGACGGCCGCGGCCGCGCCGATCCCGACCGCCGCGGCGATCGCGAGGGCTCTCATTCGGAACATGGTGATTCCCTTCTTGTCTGCGTCAGCGCACGGCATCGTCGCCGTGCACCGTGGTGCGACCGGGCTGGTGGAGCGTGGCGGCCTCAGTCCTTCATTCCGGAGGAGAGGCTCACGCTGGCGAGGAACTGGCGCTGGAAGATCAGGAACAGCACGACCGGCACGATCGTGGCGAGGAAGAGCGCCGCCAGGAAGACGGAGAGCTCCGAGGTCTTCTGCACGATCGGCAGGGCCACCGAGATCGGCTGGAGCGACGTGTCCGTCAGGACCAGGGAGGGCCAGAGGTAGTCCTTCCACGCGGCGACGATCGCGAGCAGCGAGACGACGCCGAGGATCGGCTTCGAGAGCGGGAGAACGACGTACCAGAGCACGCGGAGCGTCCCGGCGCCGTCGAGCTGGGCGGCCTCCATCAGGTCGCGCGGCAGCGCACGGAAGAACTGGCTGACGACCAGGACACCGAACGCGTTGGCGGCGGCGGGCAGCCAGACCGCCCAGTAGGTGTTCTGGAGGCTGATGCCGAACGGCGGAAGGTCGATCACCGTCAGATAGAGCGGGACGAGTGAGACCACGCTCGGCAGGAACAGGGTGGCGAGGATGGCGCCGCTCAGGAGGTTGCCCCACTTCGGGCGCAGGACCGCGATGACGTACCCGCCGAGCACCGAGACCGCCAGGTTGGCGATCCAGGCGCCGACGGCGACGACGACCGTGTTGCCGAGGTAGCGGCTCACATCCACCTGGTTCCAGGCCTGGAGGTAGTTGCCCCACTGGTCGGCGTGCAGCCACACGCCGAGCGGGTCGCGCAGCACATCCTGCGTGGAGTTGAGGGAGGCGAAGAGCAGCCAGAGCAGGGGCCCGGCGCCGGCGACGAGCACGCCGGCGAAGACGAGCACCTGCACGACGCGGACGGTGACGCGCGTGCGCGCCCGGCCCATGTCGTGGCGGGAGACGAAGGACCCCTCGGCCACGGCCTCGCGGCGGCGACGGCGGGTGCCGGGTGCGGTTTCGACGACGGCCATCAGTCCGCCCACCTCCTGGTCAGTCGGAAGTACCCCACGGAGAGCAGGCCGAGCACGACCGCGAGCATCACGCTCAGGGCGGTCGCGGCGCCGTAGTCGCCGTCGAGGAACGCGTACTTGTAGAGCAGCAGCAGGATCGTGGTGGTCGCGTTCTGCGGGCCGCCTCCGGTGAAGAGGAACGGCTCGGTGAAGATCTGCGCCGCCCCGATGATCTGCAGCAGCAGCATGATCATGACGATGCCGCGGATGGACGGGATGGTGATGTGCCAGATCCGGGAGCCGATCCCGGCGCCGTCGAGCTCCGCCGCCTCGTAGAGCTCGGGCCGCACGGACGCGATCGCCGCGAGGTAGATGAGCACGGACGTGCCCGCACCGGCCCAGGTGGCCTCCACCACGATGGATGGCATGGCCGACGAGACCGCGTTGAGCCAGGGCTGGGGCGGGATGCCCACCATCCCGAGGATGCTGTTGAACAACCCGCCGCTCGACGGATCGTAGAAGACCTTCCAGAGCAGGATCGCGACCACCGGGGGCACGATCACCGGCACATAGGCCAGCAGCGAGTACAGCCAGCGCCGGCGCATGGTCACCGTCGAGAAGATCACGGCCATCAGCAGCGGGAGCGGGAACCCGAACAGAATGGCCAGAAGCGCGAAGTACAGCGTGTTCAGGATGGCGGTGCCCAATAGCGGGTCGTGGAGCACGTAGGTGAAGTTGTCGATCCCGACCCAGTCGGGCGCGGCCACGTAGTTGTTGCGCTGGAAGCTCATGACCACGCCGCGCACGATCGGGAGCCAGGAGAAGTAGAAGAAGATCAGGATGACCGGCAGCGCCAGGAGGAGGGTGCTCAGTCCACCGCGGGTGCGCCAGCGGCGGAACCGGCCCGCCCGTGCGCCGCGCGCGGCCGTCGCCGGGGCGGGTGGGGGCGCGACCGGCCGCTGTCGCGGCGGGCGCTCTTCGATCGTGCGTGCCATGTCGTCTTCGTCTCTCGTGCCGCGCCGGCGCGGCGGGGTGGGGATGGGGAGGCTCCGGCGGCGAACCCGGTCGCGCCGCCGCCGGAGCCCGTCTCTCAGCGGCCCAGCTTGCCCTGGACCGTGGCAGCGGCGCTCTTCAGGAGGGCGTCGATATCGGCGTTCTCATCGGTGAGCACGGCCTGGACGACCGGGTCGAGCGCGGCGTACACGTCCTGTGCGTTCGCCACCGGCTCCGCCTTGACGGTCTGCTTGGCCGCGCGGTCGAGGTAGGGCTTGAAGTTGTCGACGGGGACGTTGTTCACGCCAGACACCCAGTCGAGGTACTGCGTGTACTTCGCGTCGCTCACGGCGGAGAGGCCGGGGATGGCGACGGGCGCGCCCTGCGCGGCGGCGGCCTCGGCGGCCTTCACGGCGTTGTCCTTGTCGGTGTACTTGTCGAGGTAGACGTACTTGATCCAGTCGACCGCGGCCTCCTTCTGGGCGTCGGACGCCTTCGGATTCACGATCTCGATGTTGCCGCCGGAGAGGGTGATCGGGTCGTCCGAGGCCTTCTCGGTGGGCAGCGACGCGAAGCCGAAGGCCTCGGGGGCCATCTTCAGCTGCTGCGTGAGCGTGCCGAACGCGTCGGACTGGATGACGAACATGCCGACGTGTCCGGCCGCGAAGTCCTGCGCGATGTCGGAGATGCCGACGAGCGCGTTCGCACCCATCGAGTCGTCGGTCCAGCGGAGGTCCTTGAGGTACTCGAGGGCGTCCTTGGTGGGGGCGGCGTCGAAGGTCGCCTTGGTGCCCTCTGCGTTCTCCATCGCGCCGCCGCGCGTGTAGGTCTCGGCCGTGAGGATCCAGCCGCCCATGTTGTCCTTGGTCAGCTGCGAGAACCCGGGCTGCCCCGTCTTCTCTGTGATGGTCTTGGCCGCGGCGCGCACCTCGTCCCAGGTGGTCGGCGGGTTGTCGGGGTCGAGCCCTGCCTGCGTGAAGAGATCGCGGTTGTAGGCGAGGCCGAGCGCGTAGGCCGAGGTCGGGATGCCGTAGGTCTTGCCGCTCTTGCTCGCGAGGTCGACCATCGAGGAGTTGAGCTCGTCCTTGACGCCGGCCTTGTCGAGCGAGGAGGTGATGTCGGCGGCCTGGCCGCGCTTGATCAGGCCCGCCATCTCGGTGAACGGCACGCCGATCACGGTGGGGAGGTCGCCGCCGGCGAGCTTGGCCTGGAAGGTCTGGGAGTCCCAGCCGGTCTCGCTCGTGCTGATCTTCCACTTCGGGTGCAGCTTCGTGAAGGCGGCGACCTGCTCCTTGAAGAGGGCGAGCTCGGCGGTCTGCGACGCGGCGGGCTGGTTGCCGATCACGAGCTCGACCGCGCTGTCCTCAGCGCTCGGGCTGGCGGAGCAGCCGGCGAGGGAGGCGGTGAGCGCGACGGCGGCGATGCCGGCGACGGTCGCGGCGATCCGGGTCAGTCTCATCATTGAAACCTTTCATAGGTCTTCGGGGGTTCAGTCCACGAGTTTCGGGTGTGCTCTTGCTGTGTACTTCGAGATCGTGTTTGCCAAAGCGCTTTATCATCGACAAGATGAAGCATGACGATTTCGACCCGACGTGTCAAGTGGCGGATCGGAAAGCCCCGAAGGAGCAGCCGACGATGACGCGTGTGACACTCTCCCCGTCGCCCGGACCCGAGCGGGCCCCCGCGGCCGCGGCGGGCGCCGGACTGCTCACGGACTCCCCGGTACGCGCCTCCTGGCCCGGCACGGCGAGCGGGCCGGGGCGGGCAGCGCTGCGCGGCGAGGACACGGTGATCGGACCGGACGACGAGTTGCGCTACGTCGTCCTCCCCGCCTTCGACGACGCCGCGCAGATCGGCGATGCGTTCCGCGCGACGGCCGTCGCCGTCGACCTGCTCTTCGATGACGGCACGCGCCTGCTCGACACGGCGCCCGCCGACCAGCACGGCCTCCCGGCCTCCGCGCGGGCGTCCTTCGAGAGGGCCGCGCTCACGCCGGACCAGTGGAACCTCCGCCGTGTGCCGCTCGCCGCACACGCCGGACGCCGCGTCGTCGCGGTCGAGATCGCGGTCGATGCTCCGGCGCCGGCCGGACCCACCTCCGACGAGCTCAGCGCCTGGATCGACGGCGCCGCGATCGGGCCCGCACGGCGACTTCCCGCGGACGCCTCCCCCGCCGACCTCGTGGTCACCACGCGCGGCACGCAGTCCTCCCCGACGGCCTCCCGCGGCAACACCATGCCGTTCGCCGGCCTCCCGCACGGCTTCACCCTCGTGACGCCGATGACCGACACGGCGAACCTCCACTGGAACTACACGTGGAACCAGCACTCCCCGCAGGGGAGACGGCCGCGGCTGCGCGGCCTCGCCATCTCGCACACGCCGAGCCTCTGGATCGGCGACCGCGGAGTCCTGCTCGTCTCTGCGTCCCGCGGGCCGGGCGAGCCCGATCCGGCCGGCGCCGTGTTCGACCACGACGACGAGAGCGCGCGGCCGCACCGCTACGGCGTGCGGCTCGCCGACGGCACCGCGGCCGAGGTGGCCGCGACCGATCACGGGGCGATCTTCCGCTTCGACCTGGGCGCCGGCACCGGCGAGGCACGGCTGGTGCTCGACCGTCTCGCCGGCGGCGCCTACGTGCTCGACCCCGCCGCACCGCAGGCCGTCCGCGGCTACGTCGACAGTCACGGTCCGCACACCGGGCGGCTGCCGCGGTTGTACGTCGACGCGGTGGTGGAGGGGCGCGTCGAGGAGGCCGTCGTGGTGCCCGGCATCGACGGCGCACCCGATCGCGCCGTGCTGCGCGTGCGTCCCGACGCGGACGGCGTGGTCACCGTGCGCGTCGGCACCTCGTGGATCGGAGCCGAGGAGGCCCGCTCCGCCCGGGAGTCCGAACTGCCGCCCTCGCGCAGCCTCGATGACGTCGCCACCTCCGCCAAGCGCGCCTGGAACGCGCTCCTCACCCGTGTGCGCGTCGAGGGGGCGACCGACGACCAGCTCGTCACCCTGTACTCCAACCTCTACCGGCTCTTCCTCTACCCGACCGCGCTCACGGAGGGGGTGGGGCTGGACGACCGCTACGCGAGCCCGTTCATCGACGCCGCCGACGAGGACGGCCCCGAGCGCAGCCGGTCCGCCGTTCGTCCCGGCCGCATGTACGCCAACAACGGGTTCTGGGACACCTATCGCACCTCCTGGCCGGGCTACCTGCTGTTCGCACCCGACCGCGTCGGCGACCTGCTCGACGGATTCCTCCAGCACTACCGCGACGGTGGCTGGACCGCGCGGTGGAGCGCTCCCGGTTATCTCGATGCCATGGTCGGCACCAGTTTCGACGTGATCTCGGCGGACGCCGTGACGAAGCACGCTGCAGGCTTCGACGCGGCGACCGCGTACGACGCCGCTCTGCGCAACGCGACCGTGCACCCGCCGACCCGGTTCACCGGCCGCAAGGGCCTCCGTTCCACGCTGTACCGCGGCTATGTCGCGAACGATCTCGACGAAGGACTGTCCTGGACCGTCGAGGGGGCGATCAACGACTTCGGGCTGTACGTGCAGGCCATGACGCTCGCCCGCCTGGCCCCCGCGGGCGGCGAGCGCCGCGCTCGGCTCGACGCGGAGGCCCGCTACTTCCATTCCCGGGCGCTCGCCTACCGCAGGCTCTTCGACCCGGCGACCGGCTTCCTCCGCTCGCGCACTCCCGAGGGCGGCTGGGAGGAGCCGTTCGACCCCGCGGTGTGGGGCGGCGGATACACCGAGACGAACGCTTGGGGCATGGCGGTGAGCGCCCCGCACGACGGCGCCGGACTCGCGCGCCTGCACGGCGGGCCGCAGGGTCTCGCCCGCCTGCTCGACGCCTACTTCTCGACCCCCGAGACGGCACGGGAGGAGCTGCGCGGCACGTACCCGTCGGTCATCCACGAGATGACCGAGGCGCGAGACATCCGCATGGGGATGTTCGGGCTGTCGAACCAACCGGCCCACCACATCCCGTACATGTACGCCTTCGCGGAGGCGCCGCACCGGCTGCAGTCCGTGGTCAGGGAGTCGCTCGCCCGGCTCTTCACCGGCTCGGAGATCGGCCAGGGCTACCCCGGCGACGAGGACAACGGCGAGATGTCGGCTTGGTGGCTCTTCTCGGCGATGGGCCTCTATCCCCTCGCCCCCGGCTCCGGCGAGTACGTCGTCGGGTCGCCGCTGTTCCCGCGACTGACCGTCGACATCCCGGGTGCGGGCACGCTCGAGCTCGTTGCGGAGAACCAGTCCCCCGAGAACGTCTACGTGCAGTCCCTGACCCTCGACGGCGAGCCGTGGGAGTCGCTGGCGATCCCGCACGCGCGGATCGCTCGGGATGCGCGCCTGGTCTTCACGATGGGCCCGGAGCCCTCGGCCTGGGGTGCGTCGCCGGAGGCGCGGCCGGCGTCGCTGAGCGACCTCGACCTCCCGCTGCTGGACGACGCGCTGCGGGGGGCGCGGCTCGCGCCCGGTGCTGCTCCGGATGCCGCCGCCCTCACCGACGACCTCGGAGCGACGACCGCCGCGCTGGCGACCGGATCCTCCGTGACCTGGGAGCTGCGGGAGGCCGCCGTCCCCGAGCTCGCGACGCTCACGCTCGCGGAGCCGGGGCGCTACGCCTGGCGGCTCGAGAGCTCCACCGACGGCACGGACTGGAGCACGGCCGACGAACGCGCAGAGGAGTCCGTCTGGGAGCACCAGCTGCGCGTCTTCACCCTCGCCGGGCGGCCCGCGGCGGCCGTTCCTGCCCGCTGGTGGCGGCTGACGGCACTCACGCCACTCCCCCTCGACCAGGTGGAGCTCCTCGCCCCCGCCTGACATTCGTGCCGAATGTCGTGAATGACGGCGGCTTTCGCGACATTCGTGCCGAATGTCGCGGCGGGCTCAGAGGCCGACGACGTCCTTGACGGCCGCGAGGATCGGGATCCAGCGCGGGTCGAGGCCGCCCTCGGGATAGAGCATCCGCTGGCTCACGAACCCGAACGCGACTCCGGTATCGGGATGCGCGAAGCCGAGGCGGCCTCCCATGCCCGAGTGCCCGAACGAGCCCAGCCCGATCATCGGGTTGAGCGGGTTGCTGATCTCGAAACCGAGGCCCCAGGCCGCGGGGAGGGGTGTCCCTCCCGTGCAGTCGGGCAGCAACGCGTCGGCGGCCTGGTTCTCGGACGCCTCGCGCACGATGCCGTCCGACAGCAGGCGCACTCCCTCCACCTCTCCGATGCACGCGGCGTACATGGCCGCGAGGCCGCGCCCGTTCGTGACGCCGTTCCCCGCCGGGATGACCGCTCGCCGGAACTCGGGCTGGTTGAACGGCTCGGTGCCCATCCGGTCGTCGACGCGGGCGAAGATCGGCGGCAGCTGGGCGGCGGACCGCCACGCGGCCTCGCACACGTCGCTGGCGGGCTCCGGCGGCCGGGGCGGCGCCTCCACCAGACGCGTGAGACTCGGCAGGTAATGCTCGTCGGCCGACGCGGGCTGGCCGATCCAGAAGTCGACCCCGAGCGGATCCGCGACATGCTTCGCGAAGTATTCCCCGACCGGCATGCCGGTGACCCGGCGGACGATCTCCCCCACGAGGAAGCCGAAGCTGAGCGCGTGGTAGACCACCCACTCGCGCGGCGCGTACTGACTCGGCTGCGCGGCGAGGGCGGAGGTGACGGCATCCCAGTCGGTCGCGCGCGTGATCGGTTCGAGATCGATGTACGGGAGGCCGACGCGGTGGGTGAGCACATCCCGGACGGTCAGCGCCTCCTTGCCGGCTGCGCCGAACTCAGGCCAGTGCTGGGCGACGCGGTCGTCGAGGCCGACGAGCCCGCGGTCGACCAGCTGCAGGAGGCACACGGTCGCCGCACCCTTGGTGATGGAGAAGCCGAGCGTGACGGTGTCGCGCTGCCAACGGGATCCCGACAGCGGGTCGGCACCGCCCCAGAGGTCGACGACGACCTCGCCGTGGTGGCGGATGCTCAGGCTCCCGCCCTCATCCGGCTCGCTCCCGATCGCCTCGGCGAACGCATCCCGCACTTCGCGCCACCCGGGCGCCACGAATCCATCGACCATGCGGTCACTCTACAAGAATTCGCCAAAGCGCTTTATCATCGAGTGGTGGCGCGACCCGCGCCTGGATAGGATGCGCTGAGATCCAGTGCAGGAAAGGGGGCCGATCCGTGGAGTCCAAACCGGTCAGACTGGTCGACATCGCCCGGGCGGCCGGCGTCTCGCTGGCGACCGCGTCCCAGGTGATGAACAACTCCGGCCGGATCGCCGACGCCACCCGTCAGCGCGTGCTCGCCGCCGCCGAACGCCTGGACTACCGCCCCAACGCCCTCGCCCGCGCCACCGCGTCCGGACGCAGCCGCACCATCGGCATCCTGGCCGAGAACGCGTCCGGCGCCTTCTGTATGCCCGTCCTGGTGGGCACGAACCGCACGCTCAGCCGCTTCAACCTCGCGAGCGTGCTGTACGACGCCGCGCACAGCGTCGACCTGCGGCACTCCCACTTCCGCGAGCTGCAGGCGCGTCAGGTCGACGGCATCGTCGTGATCGGCGACGGCGCCGACGGCGTCAGCCAATCGATCTCGCAGGAGTTCGCCGGCCCGGTCGCGTACGCCTTCGGCAAGTCGAGCGACCCCGCCGACGCGGTCTTCCTGCCCGACGACGAACAGGCGGGCAGGCTCGCCGCCGAGCACCTCATCGGACTCGGCCGTACGCGCCTGGTCCACGTCAGCGCGGAGGCCGAGCTCGCCACCGTCGCCGGTCGCGCGCGCGGGTTCGCGTCCGCACTCGCAGCGCACGGCCTGCAGCCCGCGCACGAGCCGATCCACGGGACCTTCTCCCGGGAATCCGGTTTCTACTCGGCCCGTCGCCTCATCGACTCCGGTGCGGGGTTCGACGGCATCTTCGCCGGAAACGATGCCATCGCCGTCGGCCTGGCCGCCGAGCTGCAGGCGTCCGGGAGGCGCGTCCCCGACGACGTCGCCATCGTCGGATTCGACAACACGGCGGGCCAGGCGGGCGAGCGCGAACTCTTCCTCACCTCCATCGACCCCCAGCTCGCCGCCGTCGGCTCGCGCGCCGTGGAGTGGCTGGTCGCGCAGCTCGACGACGACCAGGACGCCTCCAGCGTCGTCCCCTCGGTCGAGTGCACCCTCGTGACCGGCCGGTCGACCGTCGGCGGCCTCCCGACACCGCGCTCGCTCGTGCTGGAGCAGCTGCTGGCCTAGCCTGATCCCGGGGTCCGGACACTCGGATGGAACCTTTTCCGCCGATCGGACACTAAGGGATATGAACAACGCTGGAACGGACGAGGCCGACGCCTGGTCCCGGGCGCGGGACGGGGATCCGGACGCGTTCACGTCGCTCTTCGACGCGCATCGCGACCGCGTCTTCGGCCACGCGCTGCGCCTCGTGCGGCAGCCGCACGACGCCGAGGACGTCACCGCCATGGTCTTCCTGGAGGCCTGGCGCCGACGCGACGCCGTGCGCGTCGTGGACGGGTCGATCATCGCGTGGCTGCTGGTCACGGCGAACAACACGGTCCACAACCTCGAACGAAGCAAGCGCCGCCACCGCGAGGCGCTCGCCCGCATGCCCGAACCGGCGCACCAGCCCGACCACGCCGACGACGTCGCCGACGGTCTCGACAACCAGGAGCGCGACCGTCGCGTCCGGGATGCGTTCAGCAGCCTCTCCACGGCCGACCAGAACGTGATCACGCTCTGCGTGCTGGAGGAGCTGCCACTCGCCGAAGCCGCACGGACGCTCGGCGTCCCGGTCGGAACGGTCAAGTCCCGGCTCTCCCGCGCCAAGCGCCGCCTCGGCGACCTCGCGCTCATCCCCGACACGGTCCACCCCGCCTTCGAAGGAGGTGCAGAATGACCACCACCGGCCCCGTCTTCGACCCGGCGCGCAGCGCCGCCCTCCGCGACATCCTCCACGAGACCGTCGCCACCGCTCCCGCGCGTCCCTCGCGCACACGGTTCGCCCTCGTCGGCGGACTCGTCGGCGCCGCCGTGCTCCTCGCCGGAGGCACGGCCGCTCTCGCCCTCACGGGCGCACTGCACTTCGGTTCGCCTGCACCTGCTCCTGTTCCGACGACACCGACACCGAGCATCACGCCCACGCCCACGCCGACGCCGACGCCGTCGGCTCCGCGCATCGAGGTGAAGTCGGGCGTCGTCGTCCCGCACGACGTGGACACCCTCGCCCCGGCCACCCGGTGGGCACTCGACCTCCCGGGGCTCGACGACGGATGCCGGATGTCTCCGCAGGCCTACGACCTGAACGACGGGCTCGCGGTCTTCCTCTCCGGGATGCGTCCGAAGGAGTATGAGGGCGGCCCCTGCGCCGATGGCAGCCGTGACGAGAAGATCGGACTCACGCTGGTCGACACGACGGACGGCGAGGTCATCTGGCAGCGGACATGGGAGTACGTCTCCGACCCGGCGAACGCCTCTCAGGGCACGCAGTTCCGCATGCTCGGAACGTCGGGGCGCGCTCTCCTCACGACGGCCGACGATGTGAACGGCGCGCACGACGTGATCGACCTGACCACCGGCGAGACGGTCGCGACGTTCGATCCTTCGCTCACGTACGGTGTGCCCGTCCCCGGTCCGTCCGGAGACCTGATCGTCGCCACCGACCCGATGCGGGCGCGAGCAGAGCACGCAGGGACCATCTCACGCATCGACCCGCGCGACCCCGACCATCCACGATGGAGCACCAGCGTCGACGCGGACGAGCTGTCCGTCGCCTCGGGGACGCGCGATCCCAATGCGCTCCCGGTCCTCTACACGGTCGGAGATCCCGCCATCCGATCGGTCGCGATGGTCGACCTCGAGACGGGCACGCTGACGAAGGTGACCGGGGTGAGCGACTTCGACCGGAATCTGGATGTGGTGACGCTCTGGCGCGCGCAGGCGCCGGACGGCTCGTCGAGCACGGTCGCGCTGGACGACAAGGGCAACCGGCTGTGGTCGCTCCCAGCGACCGCCGGCTCGTACCTGGTCCCCGTCACGACGCCGGGCGCCCGGCCCGGGGACCAGTACTTCACCCTTCCGCAGACGGACAAGCTCGTGATCGTCGATCGTTCGTCCGTCCGGCTGACCGATCAGCTGACGGGCGACACGGTGTGGGAGACGTCGCTGACGGGATGCGACCCGGTCGACTTCCTCGGCGTCCCGAGCGCCTACGAAGACGCCTCTCGGGACGCGATCACCGTGCGTTTCCCACAGGATCGTTCGTGCTCGTTCGATCGTGAGACCGGAGAGCTCCTCCCGGCAGTGGGCATCCCGTACGACTATTTCGCCGCCTTCGGGGAGCGGAACGTCTACGTGAACCCGTTCGACTCCGCCGCCGGCACGGCCTACGACGGAGCGACGGGCGCAACCCTCTGGACGCTCCCGCTGCAGAAGGGTGAGCGCTGGAACTTCGCAGGAGGGTACCTGGTCCGGTCGTTCGGGAACCACGTGGAGTCGATCGGCTGACCGGCTCGCGGAGCGACTGCGGCTCCCCGGGACGAATGCGGCCGCGCGACGGCACGCAAACGTCCCGGGGAGCCGCAGTCGCGCTAGCCCTCGAGCGCGCCGACTCCGACCTGGGTGCGCCACCACGGGGTCTCCACGAAACCGCGCTTGAGGTAGAGCAGCTCCATCGCCCCCGTCCAGCCCTCGACGCCCTCCAGCGCCGACAGGGTGTGGGAGATGAAGTCGTTGAGCTCGGCGACCGACGGCGTGATCAGCTCGCAGAAGAGCGAGTTGTCGTCCAGGATCGCCGCGAGATAGCGCACGGCCGGGTACTCCGAGAGCGCGTTCGCCACCGCCTCCAGCCGCGCCGGGGCGACACGGACCAGCAGCAGCGTCTCGGCGCCCATCCCGAGCGCGGCGGCCGGGACGAGGGTCAGGATGTCGACGCAGCCCTTCGCGCGCAGGCGGTCGAAGCGGCGGCGCACGCTCGATTCGTTCATGCCGGTCTTGTCGCCGATCGACTGGAACGTCACCCGGCCGTCCTCGCGCAGCTCGGTCAGGATCCGGCGGTCGGCGTCGTCGAAGTGCGCCGGCTCGCAGTACTCCGGGTCGATCAGCGACGTCTTCTCCGACTCGGCGGGCAGCTTCATGGTCTCGGCGTAGAGCTGCCTGCTCCAGTCGTGCCGCACCTTGTAGACGTGCATGATGATGTCGCTGCGCCAGCGCTTGATGCCCGCGATCGACTGCAGCGACTGGATGAGCTTCGGATAGTGCGCAGCTCCTCCCGTCACGACGACCTCGGCCATGATGTCGTACTGGCCGGTCACGAGGGTGAGGAAGCGGACGTCCTCGTGCGCCACGAGCGCGGCCGCCACCTCCAGCTGCGTGCCCGGCCGGCAGTTCAGGCGCACGAGGAAGGAGTCCACCTGCCCCGAGCTGCCGAGCGCGGGGACGATCGCGATGCGCACGACGCCGTCGGCGACCAGCTGCTGACCTCGGCGCGCGACCGTCGCGGTCGAGCTGCCGACCATGTCGGCGATCGCGGTCCAGCTGGCGCGCCCGTCGTGCTGCAGGGCGACGATGATCTTGCGGTCGAGTTCGTCGAGGGTGTCGAGCGCCTTCACGCGTCCGTGCCCGACCGGGGCGGCGCGACCTGGTGCAGGAAGCCGCGTACGGTGGCCGTCCATTCCTCCGCCTCCTCGATCTGCGGCGAATGCCCCGATTTCTCGAAGATCGCCAGCCGCGCGTCCGGGATGAGCGAGACGATCGTCTCGCTGCACGAGACCGGGGTGATCCAGTCCGTGCGGCCCACCGTGACCAGGGTCGGAGCGCTGATCCCGGGGAGAGCCCCCTTCAGATCATAGTTCGGCAGGTTGTGGGAGAACGCGTAGTTGTGCGCCTCGTAGCGGTACGGGGTCGCCTCGACCTTGCGCTCGACCGCCGCAGGGTCGTAGACGAAGTCGTAGAGCGGGAGGATCTCGCGCCAGCAGTCGCGCAGGTCGGCGTCGTCGCGCACCCGGCCCTCGTCGATGCGGTCGAACTTCTCCATGTCGACGGTGACGCGGTCGGAGGCGAGCGCGTTGGCGCGGGACAGCTCCGAGTGGGTGTTGTCCGGCGCGGTGTCGCGCAGGACGAGGGCCCGCACGCGGTCCGGGTACCGGATGGCGTACTCCATCGACATGAAGCCGCCGTAGGAGCCGCCGGCCATGATGATCTGCTCGGCGCCGATCCACTCGCGGAGGCCGTCGATGTCGGCCGCCCACTGCTCGTGGCTGAACTCCCCCGCGCCTTCGCTCTCGCCCGACCCGCGTGCGTCGAAGACGACCACGCGGTACTCGTCGGCGAGGCGGCCGAAGCTGGCGCGCGGCTCGGCCCGCGAGCCGAGTCCGGGCGCCCCGTGGTGCGTGATGATCACTGGCGCGCCCTCCGGGCCGAGCACCTCCACGGCGAGGCGGTTGCCGTTGATCTCCACGAACTCGGCGGTGGTGGTCGCGGCGGCGAACTCCGGGGAGACGTCCTGGTTTCCGGTCACGGTGGGTCCTTTCTTCAGAGTGCGATGGTGCAGGAATCGAGATCGCGGGGGAACGCGGTGAGCGAACGCGAGCCGTCCGCCGTCACCAGCATGCTGTCCGAGATGCGGTAGCCGGCGTGGCCCGGGATGTAGATCCCCGGCTCGTTCGAGACGATCATCCCCGCCTCGAGCGGGGTCTCGTCGCCGTCCTCGAGCCACGGCGGCTCGTGCATCCCGAGGCCGATGCCGTGGCCCTGGCGGTGCCGCAGGTACTCCCCGAGGCCGGCGTCGCGGATCACGTCGAGGCAGTTGCGGTTGGCGTTCCGGCACTCGCGGCCCGGGCGGATGGCGCGGCCGCCGACCTCCTGCGCGAGCCGCACGGCGTCGTGGTACCGGCGCTGCTCCGTGCTCGGCTCGCCGAGCACGAACGTGCGCTCGCCCTCCACGAAGCGGCCGCCGACGGCGCAGCCGAGGGAGAGCATGAACGTGTCGCCTGCCTGCAGCCGGTACCCGGAGGGCAGGCCGTGCGGGTAGGCGGAGTTGGCGCCCGCGTAGACCAGGCCGCCCGCAAGCGGCGAGACGACGATCACATCGTCGTGCTCGGCGTACATCGTGGAGACGCCGACCCCGCCGACGTGCGAGGCCAGTTCGGCCTCCGTCGGCAGGGCCGCGCCCGCCGTGATGCTCTCGCGCACCAGGGCGACGCCCGCTTCGAGCATGAGGTCGGTGATCCGCGCTGCCTCCGCATGCAGCGCGACCTCCTCAGGAAGCTTGATATAGCGGGCGACGGTCACGATCGGGGTGGGGACGGCCTCCCCCACGCTCAGTTCGGCGAAGGCGGCGTGCTGGCGCTCCCAGGTCATGCCGGTCGAGTAGCCGACGCGGCCGGCGCGGCCCACCCGGGAGGCGAGGGCGCGGAAGGGAGGCACGACGCCCGGGAACTCGGCGTACGAGACGATCTCGGCGCGGGCCTCCTGGCGCTCGGCGTTCTCACGCTCCAGTTCGGGCACGAGCAGCACGGCGCCGCCGTCGGCGCCGAGCCACACGGCGACCGGCCGCTCGCAGGGATGGTGGAAGAAGCCGGTGAGGTACGCGACGTCCTCGGGCGCGTCGGTCAGCAGCGCGTCGAGTCCGGCGGAGCGCATGCGCTCGCGCACGCGCTCCTGCAGCCGGTCGAGCGCGTCGGCGCTCAGGCGGGTGGTGAACACGGTCCTCCTTCGGATCGTCGGGTCGGTGCGGCGGGTCAGCGGCGACGCGACCGCGGGTTGCGAGCGTCGTTGTAGGCGATCGACAGCAGCGTCGCCGAGAGCACGAGCAGCAGGATGGCGATGGAGGGGAACAGGGTCAGCCACCAGGCGCTCGACATGGCGCCCGACTGCTGGGCCTCGTAGAGGATGCGGCCCCACGACCAGACGTTCGGGTCGCCGAGGCCGAGGAAGGCGAGGCCTGCGGCCGACAGGACGGCACGGGAGGCCGTGACCACGACCGAGACGACGATGACGGGGGTGACCGCGGGGACGACGTGCCGGACGATGATCCACAGCGGCGACGTCGTCATCAGACGGGCGGCGTCGACGTACGGCAGGCGCACCACGGTGAGGGCTTGCGAGCGCACCAGGCGCGTGACCTCCGGCCACGAGAACGCGGCGACCACGAGGATGATGGTGCCCGTGCTCGGGCCGACGAGGGCGGCGATGAGGATCATCAGCGGCAGCACCGGGAGCGACAGGGTGAGGTCGACCAGCACACTGATGAATCCATCCAGTCGCTGGAAGTAGGCGCCGACCACGGCGATCAGCGTGCCGACCACGATGGCGATAGCGGAGGCGGCGACGGCCACCAGGATGCTCTGCTGCGAGCCCCAGACCACCTCGCCGAACACGTCGCGGCCGAGGCTGTCGGTGCCGAACCAGTGCGCGAGGCTCGGGGCCGCGAGCACGGGGTCGCCGTAGCTCGGCGGGTAGGGGGCGATCAGCGGGGCGCCGATCGCGACGATGGTGAGCAGGATGAGCACGCCGAGGGCCAGCATCCCGAGCGGCTCCCGGCGGAACGCCTTCCAGGTCTGGGCGCTCGCGCGGCCGTTGCCGAGGGCGACGGGTTCGAGCCCGACCGCCTCCTCGGTGACGGTCGCCGCGTTCTGGACGGTCGCGTCGGTCGTCATGCCTTCTTCACTCTCGGGTCGAGGAAACCGTAGACGGTGTCCGTGATCATGTTCGCGACCACGACCGTGATCGCGAGCATCAGGAACGCGCCCTGGAGGACGGGGAAGTCGAGCTGGGTGACGGCCTCGTAGATGCCACGGCCGATGCCGGGGTAGGCGAACACGGTCTCGGTGAGCACCGCCCCGCCGACGAGGAAGCCGAGCTGGAGGCCGATGAGCGTGGTGGTCGGCAGCAGTGCGTTGCGCAGGGCGTGCTTCCACAGCACCCGGCGGTAGGGCAGGCCGTTCGCCCGGGCCAGCGTCGTGTAGTCCTCCCCCAGCGCGTCGATGAGCGTCGAGCGCATCGTGAGCACGTACGAGCCGAGCTGCACGAGCATGAGCGAGAGCGCCGGCAGGATCAGGTGCGTCGCGACGCTCCCGTACCAGGCGAGCCCGTAGGCGTCCTGGTCGTACGCCCCGCCGATCGGCAGCCAGCCGAGCATCAGGCCGAAGACGAAGAGCAGCAGCACGCCGATGCTCGGGACGAAGATGGACTGGCCGGTCACGCCGACGATCTGCACGAGCCGGTCCAGGAACCGCCCGCGGTGGGAGGCGGCCAGCACCCCGAGCGGGATGCCGACCACCACCGTGGCCACGAGCGCCGTGCCGGTGAGCAGCAGCGTCCAAGGGAGGCGCTGCATCAGCACGTCCAGCACCGGGATGGACTGCGTGAACGACACCCCGAGGTTGCCCTGGACGAGCTGCCACAGGTAGATGCCGTACTGCACGATCATCGGCTGATCGAGGCCGTACTGCTGAAGCAGGGCGGCCCGCGCATCCTCGGTCATGTTCGGGCTGGCGACGGCCAGCGCCGGGTCTCCGGGCAGCAGGCGCAGCAGGAGGAACGTCACGGTCACGGCGAACCAGATCGTGAGCAGACCCCGGCCGAGCCGTGGGAGGAGGAACAGGAACCGGGACACGCGGGTCTCCCTGCTTTCGATTTACTTGCCGGCCGGGTGCGCGCTGGCCAGCGACACCGGGTTGACGATGGAGAGCAGCTCGCTGGGCTTCGAGACGAACCCGGTCCACTTCGAGCTGTGGGCGAAGTACAGGTTCTGCGTGTACATGATGTTGTCGTACACGTTGTCCCGCACGATCTTCGCGGCCTCGCGCATCAGCTTCACCTTGTCGTCCTTGTCGGTCGTCGCGGTGCCCTGGGCGATCAGGTCGTTGAGCTTCGCGTCGTCGACGTAGGTGTAGTTGATGGCGCCGCCGGGCAGGTACGCCAGCGTCATGTTCGTCACCGGGTCGTCCATGATGGCGAAGTTGCCGGCGTAGATGTCGAAGTCGCCCTTGTTGGTCATCGCGAGGTACGTGTTGCGCTCGGTGCCCTGCAGCTCGATCGCGATGCCCGCCTTCGCCGCGCTGTCCTTCACCAGGGTCGCCCACTGGCTGGTGACGCTGTCCTGCAGCGAGTAGATGAGGCGGAACTTCAGCGGGAACATGCCGTCGGAGCCGGCGGTGTAGCCCGCCTTCTCCATCAGCTTCCGCGACTCGTCGGTGTCGAACGCGTACTCCTTGATCGACTTGTCGTAGTAGTCCTTCAGCACCGGCATCAGCGGGCTGGAGCCGGTCGAGACGGCCTGACCCTGCAGCACGACCTTGCGGATGGCGTCGTAGTCGACGGCGTGCGCGAGCGCCTGCCGCACCTCGACCTTGGCCAGGTCCGGGTTGTTCATGTTGTAGGTCATGTGCGCGTAGCCGAGGCCGACGGCCTCCTCGACGGCGATGCCGCTCGTCGCCTTCAGCTTGGCGACCTGCGCCGGCGGGAGGGCGTTGGCGATCACGTCGACCTCGCCGCTCTGCAGCGCGAGGATCTCGGTGTTGATGTCCGGGAACACGCGGTAGACGACCGAGGCGGAGAGGGGGGTGCCGCCCTCGACCAGCGGGTAGTCCTCCACGCGCTCCAGCGTGTAGCTCTGCCCGATCTGCACCTTGGTCAGCTTGTACGGTCCGGCGCTGACCCAGCCGCCGTCGCTGCCGTCGTTCGGGAACGTCGCCACCGACTCCGCCTTCTCGAAGACGTGCTTCGGGACGATGTTGCCCCAGAAGCCGATCTCCTCGACGATCGACGAGTCCGGCTTGGTGAGGGTGAACTCGACCCGCGTCTTCGAGACGGCCTTCGCTGTGTCCAGGTTGGTGAGCTGGCCGTAGAAGGTGCCGGAGGGCTTGTCCTTCTTGACCGCGTTCATCGTCCAGGCCACGTCCTCGGCGGTCAGCGGCTCGCCGTCGCTCCACTTCAGGTCGTCGCGGATCTCGTAGAAGCCGGTGGTGTCGTCCACGTAGCCCCACTTGGTCGCGACCTGCGGCTCCTTCGAGCCGTCGTTCGCGATGCTCAGGAGGTGCGGGTACATGAGGTTCGTGATCCAGTAGTCGCTGCGGCTGTTGCCGACGAGCGGGTTGTAGTTCACGACGTCGGTGGTGGTGGCCACCGAGAGCGTCTGCGATCCGGCCGTCGCCGTGGAGGCGGCGGGCGGGGCGCTCGGGGCGCAGGCGCTCAGGGCGAGCGCCGACGCGGCGAGCACCGCAGCGGCGAGTGCGATCTTCCGTGGGCGCATCAGACCCACACCTCCTTCAGGACCCGCAGAGTGTTGCCACCCACGACGGCGCGGATCTCGTCGTCGGAGTAGTCGTGCTTCACCAGCCAGCCGATGATGTTGTAGAACTCCTCGGCCGGGTTCTCGAGGCCGTCGACGTACTCGACCTTCTCGTAGTCGACCGTCCCGTGCGCCTGCCCGAGGGACAGGTTGGACGAGAAGGCGTCGTGCAGCCCGACGTGGTCGCCGAAGAGCGTGTCGGGGCCGAAGCTGACGTGCTCGAGGCCGACCAGGTCGACGCAGTACTGGAAGTGGTCCATCACCGACTCCAGCGAGTGGCGCGGGTGCGACGGGGACAGCGTGGTGTGCGGCGCCGCCTCGATGCCGATCACGCCGCCGCGCTTCGCGCACTCGATGATCGTCTCGTCCGTCTTCATGCGGTTCGTCGGCCAGAGGCCGCGGGCTCCCGCGTGGGTGATGAAGGTCGGCTTGGTCGACGCCTTGATCGCGTCCACCGCGGTGCGGTCACCCGAGTGCGAGACGTCGATCGCGATGCCGAGCTTGTTCATCCGCTCGACCGCGCGCTCGCCGAAGTAGGTGAGGCCGCCGTCGCCGCGCTCCTTGAGGCCGGAGCCGAGGGTGTTGGCCTCCGAGTAGGCGATGCCCATCTGGCGCACGCCGAAGCCGTAGAGCACGTCGAGCCGGTCGACCTCGTTCTCGATCATCGTGGAGGCCTCGAGCGCGAAGACGTGGGCGATGCGGCCGGTCGCGGCCGCGTACTCGATGTCCTTGATCGTCTCGCCCTTGATGACGAAGTCCTGGTGCGCGAGGTCGGCCATGCGCACGCCGAGGTCGAACAGCACGTCCTGGTACTTCCAGCCGGCGTCGCTCGAGATGCAGCAGGTGCCGTCCATCCCGTTGTCGAAGACGGCCGTGATGCCCGAGCGGCTGAGGCCCTCGTAGCCGGTTGGTTCGCGGCCCTGGCGGATGTGGTCGCGGAGCTGGGTCATGTCCTCGGGGAAGACCTGCACGTGGTCGTGCAGCGAGATCACGGTGGACTCGGTCAGCAGGCGCGTGGTGCGCTCCGCCTGGGCGTCGCTGAGGCCGAGTCCGGCGTAGGCGGGCACGCGGCCGATCTGCTGGGCGTAGCGGAACTCCCGGTAGTCCTTGCCGGCCTCGAGGTAGTCGTAGGCCGTGTAGCCGGTGTAGCGCGGGGAGGGGTCGAGCACGCTTTCTCCTTCGTTCCTGGTGAGGTGTTGGTCGCGGTGCGCACCTGGCGCAGTAGGACACAATCTCGCCGATATCCGGCATCTGTGTCAACACGAGTTTGAAAATTCGGCAAATCTGTTTCTCAATTGAAACATTCCGGAAATCACTCACATGCAAGGATGTCAGCGTGGACACTACGAATCCCTCCGGCGACGAGGTGTTGCGGGTACGCAACCTCTCCGTCGCGTTCACCGGCTCCGGGCCGGACATCCCGGCCGTGCGCGAGGTGGACATCAGCGTCGGCCGCGGCGAGTTCGTCGCGCTGCTCGGCGAGTCCGGCTCCGGCAAGTCCGTGACCGCCCGCGCGATCATGGGCCTCGGCGACGAGTACTCCCGCGTCAGCGCCGACGAGCTGCGGCTCGGCGACATCGACCTCCTCACCCTGAACGAGGAGGGCCGGCGGCGGCTCCGCGGCGAGCGCATCGCCCTCGTGCTGCAGGACGCCCTCTCGGCCCTGAACCCCGTGATGACCATCGGGGATCAGATCGGCGAGCTGTTCCGCGTGCACCGACGGGCCAGTCGCCGGCAGGCTCGCGCCCGCGCGATCGATCTGCTCGGCCTCGTCGGCATCCCCGCGCCCTCCCGTCGCGTCGACGACTACCCGCACCAGTTCTCCGGCGGCATGCGGCAGCGCATCCTGATCGCCATGGCGATCGCGCTCGACCCCGAGCTTCTGATCGCCGACGAGCCGACCACCGCTCTCGACGTGACGGTGCAGGCGCAGATCCTCGACCTGCTCGGTTCGCTGCGCGACCAGCTCGGGATGGGCATCCTGCTCATCACCCACGACCTCGGTGTCGTCATGGAGGTCGCCGATCACGTCTCCGTCATGTACGCCGGGCGGATCGTCGAGAGCGGCAGCGCCGACACCGTCTTCGCGCACCCCGCCCATCCCTACACCGAGGCGCTGCTGCGATCCGTGCCGCAGGCCGCCCAGCGCGGCTCCGATCTGCTCACGATCCCCGGCTCTCCGCCCAGCCCCGCGCGGGTGCCGCGCGGCTGCTCGTTCCACCCGCGCTGCCACCTCGCGGTGGACGCCTGCGCGACCACCCGGCCTCCGCTCGTCGAGGTCGCCATCGGCCGGCGCGCCGCCTGCCTCCGATCCGAGGAGCTCATCGGTGAACTCGTCTGACCCCCGCCCCGCCGCCGTGCTCCCCCGCCCGGAGGGTGACACCCGCGAGATCGTGCTCGGGGCCTCCGGCCTCGCGCGCCGCTTCCCCACCGGCTCGCGCCTCCGCCCCGCCACCGTCTCCGCCGTGGACGGCGTCAGCCTCGAGCTGCACGCCGGTGAGGTGCTCGGCATCGTGGGCGAGTCCGGGTGCGGCAAGTCCACCCTGGCGCGCATGCTCGTCGGACTGGAACGCCCCGACGACGGGACGCTCACCTACCGTGGTCGCGACGTCGGCCGCGGCCGGCTGAGCGACCGCAAGCACCTGCGTCAGGGCGTGCAGATGATCTTCCAGGACCCGTACGCCTCCCTCGACCCGCGCATGACCGTGCTCGACATCGTCACCGAGCCCATCGCCGCCGCCCACGCCATGAACAGGGCCGATCGGCGCGCCCGCGCTGTCGAGCTCCTGGAGCTCGTCGGCCTGGGCGAGGACATGCTCGGCCGGTTCGCCCACCAGTTCTCCGGCGGCCAGCGGCAGCGCATCGGCATCGCGCGGGCGCTCGCGCTCGACCCGGATGTGCTCGTCTGCGACGAGCCCGTCTCCGCCCTGGACGTCTCCGTGCAGGCCCAGGTCATCAACCTCCTCGGCGACATCCGCCGCCGCCTCGGCGTCTCGATCGTCTTCATCGCCCACGACCTCTCGGTCGTCCGCCACATCGCCGACCGCGTCGCCGTCATGTACCTCGGCCGCATCGCCGAGATCGGCGACACCGACGCGATCTACGACCGCCCCTCCCACCCGTACACGCAGGCCCTGCTGTCGGCGACCCCGACGGCGACTCGGGAGGGGCGCGGCCGCCTGTCGCAGCGGCGCATCCTCGGCGGCGAGCCCCCATCGCCCGTCGACCCGCCCGCCGGTTGCCGCTTCAATCCGCGCTGCTGGATGGCCACCGACGAGTGCCGCGAGATCGTCCCGCCGCTGCACGCCCTCTCGGGCCCCGGCATCCCCCTGCGCGACGTGGCATGCCACCACGCCGAGGAGGCCGTGCTGGCGGGGTAGCCCTCGGTCCCTCACCAGGAAAAAGCCGAACGGCCCGCGGATACCCGCGGGCCGTTCGTGTTTCTGTGGAGCCGCCCAAGGGAATCGAACCCTTGACCTTCTCATTACGAGTGAGATGCTCTGCCGACTGAGCTAGGGCGGCGTGGGCCGGGCTTCCGCTCGGCGCACAGTCAGATAGCTTACCCGATCCGGCGGGGTGTTCACGACCACCCGGGAGGCTCGGACGGACGAGTCAGTGCACCTGCGAGCCGAGTGCCTGCAGCTGGTCGAAGGAGCTGCGGAGGCGGTCGGCGAGCGGCTCGACGCCGCCGTGGTCGGCCCAGCACGACCAGGCGTGGCGCATGCCGGCGAACGCGACGTAGGTGACGAGGCGGGCGCGCTGATGCAGCGCCTCCGCGTCTTCCGCGAGAGCCGGGTCGTCGTGAGCGAGGCGGCGCTGCACGACCGCGCTCAGCGCATCCTCGAACTTGTGCATGCTCGCCATCCGCTGCGCGAAGAGTTCGGGGTTGTCCTTGAGGAGGGCCCGGCGGAGGGTGTGCATCTCCTGCAGGCTCGCCGCCGTCTCGCCGGGCGCGGAGAGGGCGGGCTCGCCGAGGTCGCCGCCGTCGATCGCCGCGATCAGGAGGAGGCTCATCCCGTGCAGGATGGGCTCCTCCGGACCGGCCGCGATGAACCGCTCGATGTCGTCCTCGTTCGGGAGCTCGGGAAGCTCCCCGATGATCGCGGTCTCCTTGGAGGGGAAGTAGTTGAAGAACGTGCGCGGCGAGACGTTCGCGGCGTGGCTGATCTCGTCGATGGTGACCCGGTCGAAACCGCGCTCGCTGGTCAGGGTGAGCGCGGCGAGCTGGATGGCGCGCCGGGTGGCGATCCGCTTCCGCTCGCGCAGGCCGAGTTCGGTATCCACCGCTGAATCAGGTGCCACAGTCACACGCAGATTATTTCATCCTCTGCAAAATTGCACCACTCGACCGACCGAGTGTGACGTCGCGCCGATCGGTCAGCACGTCTTGCCGTCGGCGGGCAGCGTCCCCTTCACGAGGAAGTCGTCGACGGTGGAGTTCACGCACGAGTTCGACTTGTTGTACGCCGTGTGACCCTCGCCCTTGTAGGTGAGGAGGTGGCCGTTCTCCAGCTCGCCCGCGAGGTTCTTCGCCCACACGTACGGGGTCGCGGGGTCGTTGGTGGTGCCCACGACCAGGATGGGCGCGGACCCCGCCGCGGCGATCGGGCCGCGCTTCACGGTCGTCTTGTACGGCCAGGTCGCGCAACCGATGTCGCCGTACGCCATGTACGGGCCGATCACGGGCGCGTCCTTGGCGAGCTCGGCCGCCTGCGCACGCATCGTGGCCGGGTCGGCGTCGTACGAGTAGTCCAGGCAGTTGATCGCCATGAAGGCCTCGGTCGAGTTGTCCGAATAGGTGCCGTCGCTGTCCCGGCTGTTGTACGCGTCGGCCAGGGTGAAGGCGACGGAAGCGCTCCCCCGCATGACCGACTCGAACATCTGGCTGAGGTACGACCACGCCGTCGCGTCGTACAGCGGGTAGATGATCGCCGTCACGAGAGTGTTCGCGCCGAGCTCACGACCGTCCGCGTTGCGGATGGGGCTCTTCTCGACGGAGGCCAGGAGCGCGGCGATGGTCTTCATCCCCTGATCCACGGTCCCGTCGAACGGGCAGTCCTTCTGGGTGAGGCAGTCGGTCAGGTACGCCCGCAGCGCGCTCTCGAAGCCCTGCGCCTGCACCTTCGTCACATCGAAGTTGCTGGCCGCGGGATCGAGGGCGCCATCGAGCACGAGCCGACCGGTCTTGCCCGGGTACAGGTCGGCGTAGACCGCACCGAGATAGGTGCCGTAGGAGTAGCCCAGGTAGTTCAGCTTCGTGTCGCCGAGCACGGCGCGCAGGAGGTCGAGGTCGCGGGCGGCGCTCACGGTGTCCACCTCGTCGAGCAATGACCCGGTGTTCTTGGAGCACGCCGCGCCGAACTCGGTCGAAGATGTCGTGTTGGCCGCGATCCATTCGTCGGAACCGCGCACCCCGGGCGTGATGTCGTAGAGGTAGCCGTCCATCTGCTTCGCGTCGTAGCACTTCACCGCGGTGGAGTGCCCGACGCCGCGGGGGTCGAAGCCCACCACGTCGAAGTGGTCCTGCAGCGTGCTGTCGGTCGCGTAGCCGACGCTGTCCTTGACGAAGTCGTAGCCGGAGGCGCCGGGGCCGCCGGGGTTGACCAGCAGGGAGCCCTGCTTGGTGCCCTTGGCCTTCTGCCGGATGAGGGCGAGCTCGATCTCGCCGGCCGACGGGTCATCCCACTTCAGTGGCGCCTTCGCGGTCGTGCACTGCATGCCGCCGGAGCAGCTGGTCCATTTCAACACCTGGCCGTAGAAGGGCTTGAGGGCGGCGGAGACGTCCTCCTGGACCGGGGTGGAGGTCGCCGCCGTCTTCGGCGGGATGAACCAGGTCACGCAGCCGGACAGCGTGAGGGCCGCGATCGCGGCGATCGCGGCGATCGCGACGGACGCCAGTCGCAGAGTGCGGCGCCGGGCGCCGGGACGGGCCGAACGGGTGGTCACAGGTCGGTCCCCTTTCGCGCGGCGGTGCCGCGAAGGATGGTGGTGAGCATCGCCTCCAGCGCGAGCGCCGGCGCGACGTTGCCGTCGATCCGTTCGCGGGCCGCCTGGACCGCGTCCATCGCCGCGAGCGTAGCGGCGGGAGTCGAATGAGCGCTGAGAGCCTGCAGGCGATCCAGCAGCTCGAGGTTCACGAGCTCGCTGGCGCTGCCGAGCTGGAGCATCATCACGTCGCGGTAGAGGGACTGCAGGTCGACGAGGATGCGGTCGATCCCGTCGCGCAGGCTGCGCGTCGCCCGCCGCTTCTGGTCCTCCTCCAGCTGACGCAGCTGGCCGCGCAAGGCCGGCGGCACCGTCCCGCCGGGCTCGACGCCGAGCGAGCGCAGGGCGTGCTCGCGCTCCTCGGCGTCGCGTTCCTCGGTGATCGCCTTCGCGTCGGCGCCGGCGATCTCGAGCAGCGAAGCCGCCGCGAGGACGGCGCCGGAGACGGAGCGGATGCCGAGGGCGAGCGTGAGCGTCTCGGAGCGGCGACGGCGCGCTTCTTCGTTCGTCGCGAGGCGGTGCGCCATGCCGATGTGGCTCTGAGCGTGGCGGGCCGCACGCTCGGCGGTCGCGGCGTCGACGCCGTCCCGGCGTTCGATGAGCGTGGCGACGTCGGCCACGCTGGGCACCTTCAGCCGGACGGTGCGGACGCGCGAGCGGATGGTCGGGAGCAGGTCGGCGTCGCTCGGCGCGCAGAGGATCCAGACCGTCCGCTCCGGCGGCTCCTCCAGCGCCTTCAGCAGGACGTTGGAGGTGCGCTCGCTCATGCGGTCGGCGTCCTCGATGACCATCACCCGGTAGCGGCCCACGGATGGCGCGAACTGGGAGCTCGACACCAGCGTGCGCACCTCGTCGATGGAGATGATGACGCGCTCGGTGCTGAGCACCGCGAGGTCGGGATGCGTCCGCGCTTCGACCTGGCGCCGCGTCGCGAGATCCCCGTCGGGCGTGCCCGGGCTGAGCAGGGCGGTGGCGAAGGCGTAGGCCAGATTGGAGCGCCCCGATCCCGGCGGGCCGGTGATCAGCCAGGAGTGGGTCATGCTGCGGGCGTCGGCCCCGTCGGACGCGGCGCGGACGACCGCGATGGCGTCGTCCTGCCCCGTCAGATCATCCCACACCGCCATGCGTTCCAGGCTAGCGTCCACGGCGGACACCCGCCCGGTCAGACCCGGCCGGCGAGACGCTGACGGATGTCGGCCGCGATCTCGTCGACGGGTCGCGACGCGTCCACGACGAGGAACCGCTCCGGCTCCGCCGCTGCGAGCTCGAGGAAGGCGGCACGCACGCGTGCGTGGAACTCGGAGCGTTCGGCCTCCAGCCGGTCGTACCGGGTGCGGGAGGTGTCGAGGCGGGCACGCGCCGTCGTCTCGTCGAGGTCGAGCAGGATCGTGAGATCCGGCAGCAGACCTTCGGTCGCCCAGAGCGACAGGTCGCGGACCTCGTCGCCGCCCAGGACGCGTCCGGCACCCTGGTAGGCGACGGAGGAGTCGATGTACCGGTCCTGGACGACCACGTCGCCCCGCTCGAGCGCGGGACGGACCAGCGTGGCCACATGGTGCGCGCGGTCGGCCGCGTAGAGCAGAGCCTCCGCACGCGGGGCGATGTCGCCGCGGTGGTGGAGGACGATCTCGCGGATCTCGACCCCGGCGTCCGTGCCGCCGGGCTCGCGGGTGCGCACGACCGTGCGCCCCTCCGATTGCAGCCACTCCGTCAGGAGCGCGGCCTGCGTGGACTTGCCGACCCCGTCCCCGCCTTCGAGCGTGATGAAGAGCCCGCTCACTCGGCCGCCGGCTTCGCCGCGGGGGCCTTCTTGGCGGCCGTGGTGGTCTTCTTCGCCGTGGTCGTGGCCTTCTTGGCCGCCGTGGTCTTCGCCGGCGCCTTGCGCGTGGTCGTCTTTTTCGCGGGGGCCTTCTTGGCGGGGCCCTTGGCGCGCTTGTCGGCGAGCAGCTGCACGGCGCGCTCGAAGTCGACTTCCTCGACCGTCTCGCCGCGCGGGATGGTCGCGTTCGTCTCGCCGTCGGTCACGTACGGGCCGAACCGGCCGTCCTTGACCTTGATCGGCTTGCCGCTGACCGGGTCGGCGTCGAACTCCTTGAGAGCGCTGGAGGCCCGGCGGTTGCCGTACTTGGGCTGCGCGAAGAGCTCCTGCGCACCGGCGAGGTCGATCGTGAAGATGTCGTCCTCGCTGGTGAGCGACCGGGTGTCCGTGCCCTTCTTCAGGTACGGACCGTAGCGGCCGTTGGCCGCCTGGATCTCGTCGCCGCTGTCGGGGTCCGTCCCGACCACCCGGGGGAGGTCGAGCAGCTTGAGCGCCGTCTCGAGGTCGAGGGTCGCGATGTCCATCGACTTGAAGAGGGAGGCGGTGCGCGGCTTGGGAGCCGATGCCTTCTTCGCCGGCTTCTTCTTCTCGACGACCTCACCGGTCTTCGCGTCGGCCTGCGGGTCCTCTTCGGGATCGGCCTCGGTCACGTAGGGACCGAATCGGCCGTCCTTCGCGAGCACGATCTTGCCGGTCTCGGGGTTGGAGCCGAGCACACGGTCGGTCTGCACCGGGGCGTCGATCAGCTCGTGGGCTTTGGCCGGGGTGAGCTCGTCCGGGGCGAGCTCCGGCGGGAGGTTCACGCGCCGGGGAGTCGCATCCTCGGCCGCGTCGGGCTCCGCCACCTCGAGGTAGGGACCGTACTTGCCGATGCGCAGGGTCACGCCGTCGTCGATGGCGATCGAGTTGATGCTGCGCGCGTCGATCTCGCCGAGGTTGTCGATCACCCGGCGCAGGCCCTTGTGCTTGTCGCTGCCGAAGTAGAAGCTGTTCAGCCAGTCGACCCGCTCGGCGGCGCCGTCGGCGATCCGGTCGAGGTCGTCCTCCATCTCGGCGGTGAAGTCGTACTGCACCAGGTCGCCGAAGTACTCCTCCAGCAGCCGGACGACCGAGAACGCGACCCAGCTGGGGACGAGCGCCTGGCCGCGCTGAGTGACGTAGCCGCGGTCGATGATGGTGGAGATGATGCTGGCGAACGTGGACGGCCGGCCGATGCCGAGCTCCTCCAGCGTCTTGACCAGGCTCGCCTCGGTGTAGCGCGGCGGCGGCGTGGTCTCGTGGCCGTCGGCCTCCACCTCGGCGACGGCGAGCGTCTGCTTCGGTTCGAGCGGAGGGAGCTTGGCGTCCGCCGCGTCGGAGGAGTTGCGCTCCTCGTCCTTGCCTTCCTCGTACGCGTTGAGGAAGCCGCGGAAGGTGATCACGGTGCCGCTGGCGGTGAACTCTGCGACGGTTCCGTCGAGCGTCCCTTCGGCGATCTTCGCCTCGACGGTGACGGAGGCCGTCTGCCCCTTGGCGTCGGCCATCTGCGAGGCGACGGTGCGCTTCCAGATCAGGTCGTAGAGGCGGAACTCGTTGCCCCGCAGCACCTTCTCGAGCTCGGCCGGGGTGCGGAACACCTCGCCGGAGGGGCGGATGGCCTCGTGGGCCTCCTGAGCGTTCTTGCTCTTCGACGCGTAGGTGCGCGGCTTCTCCGGCACGGTCTCCGGGCCGTAGAGCTTGGCCGCCTGGTTGCGCGCGGCGGTCGTCGCCTGCTGCGACAGCGACGCGGAGTCGGTGCGCATATAGGTGATGTAGCCGTTCTCGTACAGCGTCTGCGCGACGCTCATCGTCTGGCGGGCCGAGAAGCGGAGCTTGCGGGCGGCTTCCTGCTGCATCGTGGAGGTCGTGAACGGCGCGGCCGGCCGGCGCGAGTACGGCTTGGAGTCCACCTTCGAGACGGCCACGACCGTGCTCGGCTGGCGGATCGCCGCGGCGAGCGCCTGCGCGGCGTCCTCGTCGAGTGTGCGGGCGTCGGAGGTGAGGCGGCCGTGGTCGTCGAAGTCGCGGCCGGTCGCCACGCGGGATCCGTCGACCCGGGCGAGGCGGGCCTGGAAGGAGGAGGCGTCCTCCGGGGCGAGCTGGGCGGTCAGGCCCCAGTAGGAGGCGGGGACGAACGCGAGGCGCTCGCGCTCGCGGTCCACGACGAGGCGCGTGGCGGCGGACTGGACGCGGCCGGCGGACAGGCCCGGTCCGACCTTGCGCCAGAGCACCGGCGACACCTCGTAGCCGTACAGACGGTCGAGGATGCGGCGGGTCTCCTGGGCGTCGACGAGCGCCGTGTCGATCTCGCGGGTGTTGTCGCGCGCCTTCTCGATGGCCTCGCGGGTGATCTCGTGGAAGACCATGCGCTTGACCGGGACCTTCGGCTTGAGCACCTCGATGAGGTGCCAGGCGATGGCCTCTCCTTCGCGGTCCTCATCAGTGGCGAGCAAGAGCTCGTCCGCGTTCTTGAGCGCGCGCTTGAGGTCGGCGACGGTCTTCTTCTTCTGGTCGGAGACCACGTAGTACGGCTCGAAGTCCTTCTCGACGTCGACCGAGAACTTCCCGAGCGACCCCTTCTTGAGCTCCGGCGGCAGGTTCTTGGGCTCGATCAGGTCACGGATGTGGCCGACGGAGGCCATCACCTCGTATCCGTCGCCCAGATACTGGGCGATCGACTTCACCTTGTTCGGAGACTCGACGATGACGAGTTTCTTCGTGTCAGGCACCTGACTCCTCTTATATGTACGACGATGTCGCCCCGACCGATGTCGGTAGCACGCTCCCGCGGTTCACCCGCGGAGCCCGGTCCTCGGCGCAAAGCCGGACGAGCGTGGGCCGGACGGCCCAACAGGCAAACCATACACACCTTGCCCGACGGTGTGCCTAATCCGGCCCGCGACGTTCGCTCCGGGCGCAGGCCTCGGGGACTGATGATCTCTTGCGGCGGAGGGTGGGCTGAGGACAATGGAGGTATGGCAACGACATCACTGACGACGTACACCGCCAAGCTGACGGACGGCCCCCTCGAGGGCAAGACGATCACCACCGAGTTCCTCCCCTCCGGCGACCCGCGCCCCCGCCTGGAGATCACCGCCGCCGGCGGCGGAAAGCGCTACCTCTATATCCGTGTCTCCGGTACGGACACCGAGTACGCATCAGCCGATGCGAACGCTGATCGGCCGAGCGCGGTCGGTTACCGCTACCGGGAGACGCTGTTCGACTGATCCGCTCCAGGCGGTCCGGCACGAGCCCGACCGGTGACGCGCAGGCCCCCGGGCAGTGCGACACCGACGCCGACGAGCACGCGGACTCCGTCCGCGACGCACTGATCGAGGACCGCGCCGTTCGCTGCCGCCACCTGAGCCCCGATCACGCACGGCTCCCCGCTCACTCTGCCGACGGCCGCATCCGCGGCAGCGAGGGCGGCCAGGTCGGCAGCCGCGGCCGCTCGTCGTTGCCCGACATGGACGCCGCTCACGACGAGTGTCGCCGCGAGCACCGCAGCGAGCGCCCCGACGATCGCAAGAACCAGCACGCTCGCCCCTCCCTCTTCTCCGCCGGAGTCCCCTCCTCGGTTCGACGCGACCATCACTCGTCTCCTCTGAGCTGAGCCCCCGGCTCCTGAGCGGACTCGTCCAGCGCGCACGCGCGCCCTCTGACGCGCAGGCCCGCGCCGCCGAGCCCCAGGACCGTGGTCGGCGCGGACAGCGTCACGCACACCATCCCCTGCTGCCGCTCGGTCGCCCGCTCCACTCTCGGCACCGCATCCGAGCCGAGGGACCGGGGCTCGTCTCCGCGTCCGAGCATGCGCGCATCGACGGCGGCCGCATCGATCAACTGGAGCTGCTGCCCGCCCGCCTGCACAGCTCCGACACCCACGGCCAGGCAGACGAGCGCCGCGGGGAGGGCAGCGGCGAACTCCGCCGTCACACTCCCGCGGTCGCTCTCAGCCGGCGATGGTGAGCGCACGGTGCACCAGATCCGTGAGTAGTCCCCGGACCTCGTCGCTGCGGAGCACGAGCGCGAGGAGTCCGGCGATACCCACCGCGGCCACGGTGATGATCGCGTACTCCGCCGTCGCAGCTCCCTTCTCATCCTGCAGCGCGTCCCGCACTCGTCCTCGTCCCCATCCGTCCATGTCGATCGCTCCCCCTCTGTTCGGACGCCCGCTCCGTTGGTCGCGGTGCGTGTTTCCATCTTTCGACGCAGGCGGACGCGGTGGCCCGGAAAGGCTGAATCGGTGGAGAACATGTCAGAAGCCCTCGACGGTGGAGGAGATGAGACCGAGCACCATCGGCGCGACGCCCAGAAGAAGGAACGAGGGGAGAACGCACAGCGCGAGCGGTAGAAGGAGCCGGACGCCGAGGTCGGCGGCGGCGCGGCGGCCCGAGGCACGAGCGGAGCGCCGGTGCTGCTCCGCTGCGGACGCGAGCAGCTCGGCCGCGGGGGCACCGGCGCGCTCGGCGAGCTCGAGCACGCCGTCAACCGCGGAGCTCTCGGCCGTCGCCAGCTCGGCCATGCCGAACGTCTCCGCGGCCAGCCGCCGGGACCGCTCGATCGAGAGTCCCGAACTCAGCGCGATCACGATGAGCTCCTCCTCCAGTCCGGGGACCCCACCACGCGGCGTCGATCGCCGCACGAGGGCCGCCGTCCACACCCGGCCAACAACGCCCAGCGCCCCTCCCGCCCCGAGAAGCCCCAGTCCGATGGGTGAGCCGGTCAGCACGCCCAGCACGTCGACGCCCAGGAGCAGGGAGAACCCGAGACCGACGAGCGGGAGCCACCCCACCAGCCGGGCCGTCGAGCGAGGTCCACTGAGGGCGACCTCCACTTCGCGGGCGACCTCTGCTCTGTCGCGCAGGGCCGCCGCTGCTCCGCGCAGTGCCGGGCTCAGCGGCGACCCCGCTGCGACGGCGACACTCCACACGGCTGACAGCGCCGCCACGCCGCCGTCGCGCCCCGGGGCGCCGGCCTCTGCCGTGAGCGCATCCTCGACGGCCGACCCACCCTCGATTCGGGCCGCCACCTGCCGGATGACCGGGTGCAGGCTCGCTCGCCCGACATGCCGCCACGCCGATGACGGCGCGATGCCGGCGTCGAGCAGGACGGCCAGCCCTTCGGCCGCGGACGCGATCCGCTCGGCCTCTTCCTCACTGTCGCGCAGCCGGCTCATTCCCCGCTCCCCGCGGAGGCATCGTCCTCGGTGACCGTCAGCGCACGGACCCCGAGCCGTCCGTCCGCTCCGACGGCCAGTCGCGCGAAGCCGGCGACGCGCCGACTGGTCCCGCTGCGCTCGACGTGGACGACCAGACCGATCGCGCTGACCGCCTGCCGGGCCAGAGCGTGCTCGCTTAGACCTGCGAGCGCACCGAGCGCCTCCAAGCGTGCCGGCACGTCGAGCAGCGAGTTCGCGTGGAGGGTGCCCGCACCGCCGTCGTGCCCCGTGTTGAGCGCAGCCAGGAGGTCTCGAATCTCCTCTCCCCTGCACTCCCCCAGGACCAGACGGTCCGGGCGCATGCGGAGCGCCTCCCGCACAAGACGGCGCAGACCGACGCCGCCCGCGCCTTCCAGGTTCGGCTGCCGCGACTGGAGCCCGACGACATGCGGATGCGGAATGCGCAGCTCCGCGACATCCTCGATCACCACGATGCGCTCGGAGGGCGGCGCATGGGCGAGCACAGCCGCCAGGAGCGTCGTCTTGCCCGCGCCGCCGGCGCCCGTCACGAGGAGGTTGGTGCGGGCGGCGACCGCACGATCGAGCACCGCGCGCTGAGGTGGGCTGAGCGATCCCGCCGCCACGAGATCGGGCAGCGTCAGCACTTCGGGGCTCGGGATGCGGATGGAGAGCAGCGTCCCTCCGGTCGACACGGGCGGCAGCACGGCATGGACGCGCACTCCGCCGCGCAGACGCACGTCGACGAACGGCGTCGCCTCGTCGATGTGCCGCCCGCCCCGGGCGATGAGCTGCACCGCGAGGCGCCGCACCTCCGGTTCGTCCGCCTGCCAGTCGTCGATGCGCTTCAAGCCGCCCGGCCCACCGTCGCTCCACAGTTCGCCCGTCGCGGTGATGAACAGGTCGGTGATGTCGGGACGCAGGAGGTACGGCGTGAGGACGCCGAAGGTCTCCCAGAGCCCCGGATCGGCGTGCGGAGGCCGGCGTGATTCGGTGAACATCCCCCGAGCCAATCCGATGCCGAGAGGTCCGGGCCGCTCGAGCGGCCGATCTGTGGAGAAGCCCGTTTCCCCACAGCGTTGTAGGCGAGCGATGTAACAGATCGTTAAAAAAAGGGGGGCCGCACCTATTGGGGGGAACAGGTGCGGCCACTGCGGCGCAGGATTGGGGGGAATCGTTTGCGCCGCACGCACGAATTTACATTCGGCCGGGTCCAAGTTTACGCAGAATCAATGCAAACGCAAGTCTCCGCGAGGGAGGTCTTCGTGAGGTTGTAGAGTCAGGCATTGTCGCGCCACGACAGAACAATCAGCATCGCAAAGGAGCGAACAGACTCCCCATGAGCAACACAATCGACAACCTGCTCCATGAAGCCCGACGGTTCTCGCCGAGCGAGGAGTTCGCCGCGAATGCCGTGGCGACCGCCGATCTCTACGAACGCGCGTCCGAGGACCGCCTCGGATTCTGGGCCGACCAGTCCCGCGAGCTCCTCCACTGGCACAAGCCGTTCACGCGGACGCTCGACTGGACCAACCCGCCGTTCGCGAAGTGGTTCGACGACGGCGAGCTCAATGTCGCGTACAACTGCCTCGACCGTCACGTGCTCGCCGGCAACGGCGACCGCGTCGCGATCCATTGGGAGGGCGAGCCGGGCGACTCGGTCTCGCTGACCTATGCCGAGCTCACCGCCGAGGTGAAGAAGGCCGCCAACCTGCTGACCAGCCTCGGCATCCAGGCGGGCGACCGCGTGGCCATCTACCTGCCGATGATCCCCGAGGCCGTCATCGCGATGCTCGCCGTGGCGCGCATCGGCGCGGTGCACTCCGTCGTCTTCGGCGGCTTCAGCGCCGAGAGCCTGCGCTCGCGCATCGACGATGCCGAGGCGAAGCTCGTCATCACCGCCGACGGCGGTTGGCGCAAGGGCCGCGTGTTCCCGCTGAAGGACGCGGTGGATGCCGCGCTGACCGGTGCCGAGAGCAGCGTGGAGCACGTGCTCGTCGTCAAGCGCGGCGGCAACGACGTGGCGTGGACCGACGGCCGCGACCTCTGGTGGCAGGACGAGATCGCCCAGGTCGACGCCGATCACGTGGCCAAGGCGTTCCCTGCCGAGCAGCCGCTGTTCATCCTCTACACCTCCGGCACCACCGGCAAGCCGAAGGGCATCCTCCACACCTCCGGCGGCTACCTGACGCAGGCCTCGTTCACCCACAAGAACGTCTTCGACCTGCACGCCGAGAGCGACGTGTACTGGTGCTCGGCCGATGTCGGCTGGATCACCGGCCACAGCTACGTCGTCTACGGTCCCCTCGCCAACGGCGCCACCCAGGTGCTGTACGAGGGCACCCCGGAGACCCCGCATCCCGGCCGCTGGTGGGAGATCATCGAGAAGTACAAGGTCTCGATCTTCTACACCGCCCCGACCGCGATCCGCTCGTTCATGAAGCTCGGTCGCCAGCACCCGCAGCGGTTCGACCTGTCGAGCCTCCGTGTGCTCGGTTCGGTGGGCGAGCCCATCAACCCCGAGGCGTGGATGTGGTACCGGGATGTCATCGGCGGTGGCGGGACTCCCATCGTCGACACCTGGTGGCAGACGGAGACGGGCGCCATCATGATCTCCGCTCTGCCCGGCGTCACCACCCTCAAGCCGGGCAGCGCGCAGGTCCCACTGCCGGGTGTCTCGATCGCCATCCTCGACGAGGCCGGCGTCGAGGTCGGCAAGGATCAGGGCGGCCTCCTCGTGGTCACCGAGCCGTGGCCGAGCATGCTGCGCGGCATCTGGGGCGACCCGGACCGCTTCGTCGAGACCTATTGGTCGAAGTTCGGTGACAAGTACTTCGCCGGTGACGGCGCGCGCTACGACAAGGACGGCGAGATCTGGCTCCTGGGCCGGGTCGACGACGTGATGAACGTCTCCGGTCACCGTCTCTCCACGGCGGAGATCGAGTCGGCGCTCGTCGCCCATCCCCTCACGGCCGAGGCCGCGGTGGTCGGAGCGGAGGACGAGACGACCGGCCAGGCCGTCGTCGCGTTCGTCATCATCAAGGAGAACCAGCTCGAGACCGCGCAGTCGATCGATGTGGCGGCCGAGCTGCGCAAGCACGTGGCTGAGCAGATCGGGGCGATCGCCCGCCCGCGCGACATCTTCGTCGTCACCGAGCTGCCGAAGACGCGGTCCGGGAAGATCATGCGCCGCCTGCTCAAGGACGTCGCCGAGGGCCGGGAGGTCGGCGACACGACGACTCTCGCCGACACCGCGGTGATGAGCTCCATCCAGAGCAAGCTCTCCTAGCCGAATAGACGACGAAGGGGCGGTGCCGTGCGGCACCGCCCCTTCGCGTTGTAGACGCTCTACTCGAACGCGACGACGATCTCGACCTCGACGGGCGAGTCGAGTGGGAGCACCGCGACGCCGACCGCCGACCGGGCGTGGACGCCCGCGTCGCCGAAGATCTCGCCGAGCACCTCGGAGGCGCCGTTGATGACACCGGGCTGACCGGTGAACGCCGGGTCGGAGGCGACGAAGCCGACGACCTTGACGACGCGGGTCACCCGGTCGAGGGAGCCGAGGACGCTCTTGACCGCTGCGAGGGCGTTGAGGGCGCTCGTGCGGGCGTACTCCTTGGCATCGGCGGCCGGGATCAGACCGTGCCCCTCACCGACCTTGCCGGTGGCGGGCAACGCGCCCGACACCATCGGCAGCTGGCCGGACGTGTAGACGTGGTGGCCGTCGATCACGGCGGGCGTGTACGCGGCGACGGGCGGCACGACGCTCGGGATGTCGATCCCGAGCTCGGCCAGGCGCGCCTCGACGGCGCCCATCAGGCGTCCGCCCCGTCGGTCACCGGACGCTTGAGGTAGGCCACCAGACCGCCCTCCGGACCGGTCACCACCTGGACCAACTCCCACCCCTCCGAGCCCCAGTTGTTGAGGATGGCGGCGGTGTTGTGGATCATCAGGGGCGTCGTGAGGTATTCCCAGCGCGGCATCGTGCTCCTTGCGTTCGGGGCGTTTATCAGGTTGATCACCTACTCTGATCCTATGTCTGCGAAAAAACCACGGGCTAGAGTTATGCTCGGCGCACTCGGGGGATTCCTCGGTATGAGCGCCGTCGCTGGGCTCTTGGTCACTGCCGCTGTCACGCCGGCGATCGCCGTGACCGGTATGGCCGCCAACAACGGCATCGGCGTGTTCGAGGGCCTTCCCGAGTACCTCGAGATCGGCACGCTCGCCCAGCCGACCACCATCTACGCGAAGAACTCCGACGGCTCCGACCGCGCTCTCGCGACCTTCTACTCCCAGAACCGCCTCCCCGTCACCTTCGGCCAGATCTCCCAGGCCGCCAAGGATGCGGCGATCGCCGGTGAGGACCCCCGCTTCTACAGCCACGGCGGCGTCGACATCCAGGGCACCATGCGCGGCGTCCTGTCGACCGTGTCCGGCGGCGGGGTGCAGGGCGGGTCGTCCATCACCCAGCAGTACGTCAAGAACGTGCTGCTGCAGAAGTGCGAGGCGATGCCCGTCAAGACCGACGAGCAGAAGAAGGCGTACCAGAACTGCGTCGACGACTCGACGGGCGTCACCCCCGACCGCAAGGTCAAGGAGATGAAGTACGCCATCGGTCTCGAGAAGAAGTACACGAAGGACCAGATCCTCGTCGGGTACCTCAACATCGCCGGCTTCGGCGGCTCGGTGTACGGCATCGAGGCCGCGGCGCGCTACTACTTCAACACCACAGCGGCCGCCCTGACGCCGGCGCAGTCGGCCAGCCTCCTCGCCATCGTGAACGAGCCCACCTCGCTCAAGCTGGACAATCCGGACTCCGAGACGAACGGCGCCGCCAACGGCTACGCCAAGAACAAAGAGCGCCGCGACTACATCCTGCAGAAGATGTACCAGTACAAGAAGCTGACCAAGGCGCAGTATGACGAGGCGGTCAAGACGCCCATCCAGCCGGTCATCACCCCGTCAGTGCGCGGTTGCCAGACGGCAGGCGGTTCGGCGTACTTCTGCGACTACGTGCAGAAGATCATCCTCAACGACCCGACCTTCGGCAAGGACGACGACACCCGCTCGGCGAACTTCAACCGCGGCGGCTACAAGATCTACACCTCACTCGACCTCGACCTGCAGCAGGTCGCCGAGGAGACCTTGAACTCCTACGTCCCGAAGACCTACAAGGTCGACCTCGGCGGCGTGCTCGTGGGTGTGCAGCCGGGCACCGGACGCGTGCTCTACATGGCGCAGAACAAGGACTATACGCAGGACGGGGAAGAGGCCGCGAGCGACGCCAGGTTCAGCGCGATCAACTACGCGACGGACTACGCCTACGGCGGCTCCGGAGGCTTCCAGGTCGGATCGACGTACAAGGTGTTCACGCTGGCCGAGTGGCTCAAGCAAGGTCACTCGCTGAACGAGACCGTGAACGCGAACGTCCGCACGTACACGAAGTTCAAGAACTCGTGCACCGGCGACTGGAGCGGCACCTACCGGCCGACGAACGACTCGGGCGGCGAAGAAGGTCAGCGCAGCGCGCAGAACGCCACCACCAACTCCATCAACACAGCATTCGTCTCGATGGCGTCGCAGCTGGACCTGTGCGAGATCAAGAACGACGCCGAGGCGTTCGGCGTCCACACCGCCACCAACGCCGAGCTGAACTCCGACCCGGCGTCGGTGCTCGGTACGAACAACATCGCACCGCTGACCATGGCCACCGCGTTCGCCGGAATCGCGAACAACGGCCTCACGTGCACCCCCGTCGCCATCGACAAGATCATCGACGGCAGCGGCAAGGAGGTCGCGCCTCCCGCGACCAAGTGCACGCAGTCCATCGACCCGACCGTGGCGAACACCATGGCCAAAGCCCTGCAGGGGCCGGTCCAGAGCGGAACCGCTGCCGGGATGAACACCACCGGCAAGGACATGCTCGGCAAGACCGGTACGACCGACGGCAACGAGCAGCTCTGGCTCGTCGCCGCCACGACGAAGGTCGCGGGTGCGTACTGGGTCGGCAACATCACCGGTCACCAGGACATGCGACGCATCTACCCGACGCACGGGACCACTCCTGCGCTCGCCCGTACCGCTGTGCAGCGCGCGATGATGTCGGCTGCCGTCGGAAAGTACGGCGGCGACGACTTCCCGGCCGCGCCGGACAAGCTCGTCCGCGGTGTCCAGATCACCGTCCCCGACCTCGCGGGCAAGTCGCCGGACGAGGCGAAGAACGTTCTCAAGGGGCTCGGCCTCGAGAGTGCGGACGGCGGCCCCCAGGACTCCGCGCAGCCTGCCGGGACCGTCTCTGCCACGGATCCCGCCGGAGGCAGTTCGGTCGGCAAGGGCACCGTTGTGACGATCTTCACCAGTAACGGCTCTCTCGCCGTCGTCCCGAACGTGGTCGGCCAGAAAGCGTCCGACGCTCAGAAGGCGTTGACGGGGGCGGGCTTCAGCGTCAAGATCTCCGGCAGCGGCGGAGGGGATGCGATCGTGCAGTCCCAGGATCCCGCTGCGAACACCGCTGCGAAGCAGGGCACGCAGATCACCCTGACCGTAGCGGCTGCACCTGCCACAGCGCCGACGCCGGGCAACGGCTAGTGGGACGCGGCTCCGCCCTCCGCCCGCTGGGTACCGCGCTCGCGGTGCTCGGTGCGGCGGGAGCGGCCGCGTTCGCCTACGGCTCGCTCATCGAACGCCGCGCCTATACGCTCCGTGAGGTCTCGGTCCCGGTGCTGCCGGCCGGTTCGGAGCCGATCCGGGTGCTGCACCTCTCCGATCTGCACATGGCGCCGTGGCAGCGCGACAAGCAGGAGTGGGTGCGTTCGCTCGCCGCGCTGAAGCCGGATCTCGTCGTTGATACGGGAGACAACCTGAGCCACGAGAACGGCCTGGTGGGCGTTCGCGCCGCGCTCGACGCCTTCCGTGGGACGCCCGGCGTATTCGTGCACGGTTCGAACGACTACTTCGGCCCCCAGCTGAAGAACCCGCTCAAGTATTTCTCCGGCCCATCGAAGAAGAACGGCTCGACCGCGCCGCGGCTCGACAACGCGTCGTTGACGGCATACTTGCGCGACCTCGGGTGGCTAGACCTCAACAACGCCGTCGGCGCGCTCGACATCCGGGGCACGCACCTGGAGCTGTTCGGCGTCAACGACCCGCACATCCGCTATGACCGAGTGGAGGCCATCCCCGGCGCGCTGGACGAGCTCCGCGAGGACGATCCGTACAGCGACGATGCGACCTGGCCGGAAGACGCGCCCGCAGTGGCGCGACCGACGGTCACGCTCGGGGTCGTGCACGCGCCCTATCGTCGGGTGCTGGACGCGTTCGTCACCTACGGTGCGGCGATGATCTTCGCCGGGCACACGCACGGCGGCCAGGTCTGCGTACCCGGCTACGGCGCTCTCGTCACGAACTGCGACATCCCGCGCAAGCAGGTCAAGGGCCTGAGCATCTGGCGTCATGCCTTCCGCTCCGCCTTCCTCAATGTCTCGGCCGGCCTCGGCACGTCGATCTACGCGCCGGTGCGCTTCGCGTGCCGTCCTGAGGCGACGCTGGTGACGCTGACGGCGGCGGCGTGAGGGCCCGAGTGGTCATCAGCACCCCTCGCGCTCGTGTATCCTAGATGAGGCCTTCAAGGCCATCGGGGTGTGGCGCAGCTTGGTAGCGCGCTTCGTTCGGGACGAAGAGGCCGCAGGTTCAAATCCTGTCACCCCGACCAGACAGCAAAAGGGAGAAGTTGGTTCGCGCAGCGAACTGGCTTCTCCCTTTTGCTGTCTGTCGCTGGTGTCGTCCCGGCCCCTGCCGCGAGGGGCCCCGGGCGCCGCTGAACGCGAAGCGTGAGGCGGCGTTCGGGGTAGCGGGAGGGTGCACCCCGACCAGACAGCAAAAGGGAGAAGTTGGTTCGCGCAGCGAACTGGCTTCTCCCTTTTGCTGTCTGTCGCTGGTGTCGTCCCGGCCCCTGCCGCGAGGGGCCCCGGGCGCCGCTGAACGCGAAGCGTGAGGCGGCGTTCGGGGTAGCGGGAGGGTGCACCCCGACCAGACAGCAAAAGGGAGAAGTTGGTTCGCGCAGCGAACTGGCTTCTCCCTTTTGCTGTCTGTCGCTGGTGTCGTCCCGGCCCCTGCCGCGAGGGGCCCCGGGCGCCGTCGAACGCGAAGCCGCGGAGGCGATTCGTCGTTCCCCCTGCCATCCCACGCTCGCGATGGTGAATACTGGCCGCACGATGCTCTGAGTGAGGAAGCCGGTGGCGGTATGCGCAAGTGGTCCGTCGTCCTCATCCTCGGCAGCGCGCAGTTCGTCATGGTTCTGGACGGCACCGTGATGAACGTCTCCATCTCGACGGTCGTGGCGGACCTGCACACGACCGTGACCGCGATGCAGGCGGCCATCACGTTCTACACGCTCACGATGGCCGCGTTCATGCTGGTCGGCGCCAAGCTCGGCGATGTGTGGGGGCGCCGGCGCGCGTTCGTCATCGGGTCGATCGTCTACGCCGTCGGTTCGCTCACCACCGCGCTGGCTCCGAACATCGGGGTCCTGTTCCTCGGCTGGTCCGTCGTCGAGGGGCTCGGTGCGGTGCTGGTCATCCCGGCGATCGCCGCCCTCATCGCCGGCAGCTACCGGGGGCGCGACCGCATCACCGCCTACGCCGTGATCGGCGCGGTCTCCGGGGCGGCGGTCGCGGCCGGTCCGCTGATCGGCGGATTCGTGACCACCTACTTCGACTGGCGCTACGTGTTCGTGGCAGAAGTCGTGATCATGGCGGTCGTCGTCGTCTTCACCCGCGCCATCCCGGATCCGATCGGGCGGCAACCGGCGCGCATCGACATCTGGAGCGTGGTGCTCTCCGCAGCGGGACTCGTCTCCGTCGTGTACGGGATGCTGCAGAGCAAGGTCTGGGGGTGGATCATCCCGCTGCAGCCTCCGGAGATCGGCGGCGTCACGATCGCTCCTCTGGGGATCTCGCCCACCGCCTGGCTGATCCTGTTGGGCGCGATGCTGCTCTGGGGCTTCGTCCGCCGCCAGACGCAGCTGGTGCGGTCCGGGAGGCCGCCGCTGGTCCACGTGGAGGTGTTCTCGATCCGGCGGCTGCGCAGCGGGCTCACCGTGCTCGGTGCGCAGTATGCGGTGACCGCCGGCCTGTTCTTCATGGTGCCCGTCTACCTGCAGATGACGCTCGGCCTGGACGCTCTGCAGACGGGGATCAAGGTCTTCCCGCTATCGATCGCTCTGATCCTGTTCTCGATCGTCGGCACGACGCTGTCCCGCCGCTGGTCGCCGCGGCGCATCGTGCTCGTCGGTCAGGTCGTGCTGGTCGGAAGCGCCCTCCTGCTGTTGGGCTCGGTGACGACGGATCTGCGCAGCGGGCTCTTCGCCGCAGGGATGTTCCTCACCGGGGCCGCGCTCGGACTGCTCGCCTCCCAGCTCGGGAACGTCAACATGTCGAGCGTCGACGAGACGCAGACGAGCGAGGTCGGCGGCCTTCAGGGTGTGTTCCAGAACCTCGGTTCCTCCCTCGGGACCGCCCTGATCGGTTCCGTGCTCATCGGCGCCCTCGCCACCTCCTTCGCCTCCGGCGTCGCGGCCAGCTCCTTGCCGCAATCCGTGCAGTCCGAGATCCAGCAGCGGACCGAGGGCGGCGTCGCGATCGTGCCGGCGTCGAGCGTGGATGAGATCGCGGCGGAGGCCGGGTTGTCGTCCGAGGACGCGCAGACCCTCACCGGCATCTACCGGGACGCCCAGGTCTCATCGTTGCGCATCGCCTTCTTCGGCCTGACAGCGATCACGCTGATCTCGCTGGTCTTCTCGCGCGGGCTCCCCTCCGATCCACCGGAGCGGACAGCCCGCACCCGCCGGAACGGGCGCGCGGACGAGCGACGCGTGGACACTGGCCCTCGCTAGGCTGCCCCCATGGAACCGCACGAGGTCTGGGCGAACCCGACCACCCTGCTGACCCTGGACGGACGCGTGCTCGAGGTCTTCGGGTTCGCCGATGCGCAACGCTTCCACCTCGCTTTCCGGCCGGTGCTCCAGCGCAGCGCGAAGCTGGTGACGATCAAGCCGGAGCACGGCCCGAAGCTGAGCTTCTTCTACGACCGGGAGAACGCCGAACGACTGGACGCGTTCGCCCGCCTCCTCGAGGCGGCGCACCCGGCCCGGTAGACAGGACCGGTCAGAAAGCGTCCGGCCGCGCGAACTCCGCGTTCGCGTAGCGGGAGTCCGGGTCGATGTGGGCGCGCACCAGCGGCACGGTCCGGTTGACCGCGGTGTCGATGCGACCCCGGAGATCGTCCGAGGTGATCGCGTAGTCGGCGAAGTCGCTCTCGGCGGCGTAGATGCCGAGTGGGAGCGTCAACGACTGGAAGAACCCGAAGAGCGGACGCATCTGGTGCTCGACGAGGAGCGCGTGACGGTCGCTGCCGCCGGTCGCCGTGAGCACGATCGGCTTGTCGACGAGGGCGTACTGCCCGATGTGGTCGAAGAAGAGCTTGAAGAGGCCCGTGTAGGTGGCGCGATACGCCGGCGACCCGACGACGATGACATCCGCTGCCTCGACGGCCTCCAACGCCTCCACGACCTCCGGCCCGAGGTGCGACCGGAACGGGCCGGCCCCGAGCTGGCCCAGGAGCGGCGCGAGCTCGATCGTGCGGTGCGAGCCGCCGATCGCCTCAGCGAACGACCGCGCGACCTCGTCCACCAGGACGGTGGTGCGGGAGGGATGAGTGGGGCTGCCGCTCACTCCGACGACCGTGGGGACGTGTGCCATGCGGGGACCGCCTTCGTGTGTCTTCGGCTCGGGAACGCCCTCACGCTACTCGGGTGCTGCGCCGGTCTCCTCCCGGAGCGTCATCCACCGTCATGCAGCCGGGTACAGCTCCGAGACGATCTCGATCGAGCGGATCCGCCCCTCCACCGTCGCAGCCCCCGACGACACCATCAGCTCGTCGGCCCCGGTGGAGGCCAGGAGCGCGTCGAGACGGCCGCGCACCTCGTCGGGCGTGCCGATCGCCTGACGGGCGTTGCGCGCGGCGATGAACTCCTCCTCGAGCGGGCTGAAGTCGTACGCCAGCGCCTCCTCCACGCTCACCGGCTGCGGCTTCTGCCCCTGGCGCATGCGGAGGAACGACAGCTGACCCGGCAGCGACAGCGCACGGACCGTCTGCGGGTCCTCGTCCGACACGACGTTCACCGCGATCATCGTGTGCGGCGCGTCGAGCAGGTCGCTCGGCTCGAACTTCGACCGGTAGAGGTCGAGCGCCGCCTCGGTGTTCTCACCGGCGAAGTGGTGGGCGAACGCGAAGGGGAGGCCGAGGGCGGCGGCGACCTGGGCGCTGAACCCGCTGGACCCGAGCAGCCAGACCTGCGGCGCGTCGCCGAGGCCCGGCACGGCGGTGATCGTGTGGAGCGGGTTGGCGTCGCTCATGCCGCCGTAGAAGAAGCCGAACAGGTCGAGCAGCTGCTGCGGGAAGTCGTCGACACCGAGACCCTGCTCGCTCCGGCGCAGCGCCATCGCGGTCGCACCGTCGGTCCCCGGCGCCCGGCCGATCCCGAGGTCGATGCGGTCCCCATAGAGGGCGCGCAGCGTGCCGAACTGCTCGGCGACGACCAGCGGCGCGTGATTGGGGAGCATGACTCCACCGGACCCGACGCGGATGCGCTCGGTGGCGGCGGCCACTCCCGCGATCAGCACGGCGGGGGCGCTGGAGGCGATGGCCGGCATCCCGTGGTGCTCGGCCACCCAGAACCGGTCGTAGCCGAGCGCCTCAGCGGCCTGCGCGAGACGGACGGTGCCGGCGACCGCGTCGGCGTTGGTACCGTCGGCGGGGCGGGAGGCGAGGTCGAGGACGGAGAGGGGGATGCTGCGATTGGTCACACTGAGGCCAACGGGACGGCGCGGGATGTCATTCCATCCCGCGCGCCCGTTCGCTCAGGATTCTCGGACCTTGCGCGCCCAGAAGACGACCGAGACGGTCACGAGCCCAGCGGCCAGGAGGCCACCCCCGATCCAGATGGCCCAGATCGCCATGGTCGAGCCGGTGTCGGCGAGCCCGGAGCCGGGATCGGACACGGTGACGGCGGAGTCCGCAGGAAGCACGGTGATGGAGGCCGGGCACTCGTGGTTGCTCGTGCGCCCCACGCCGACGAAGGAGTAGACGCCGGTCGCGTCGGCCGGAAGGGTCACCGCGAGGAGATCGCTGCCGTCGGCGTTCGACTGCTTCGCGAAGTGGACGCTGCTGGTGGCGGCTTTGAACACGGCGAGGGTGATGCTGGCGCCGTCCGACCCGGAGCCCGTCCAGTCGATGAACTCCTTGGAGGCCCAGGTGCCGGGCTGGCAGACCAGGTGCACGGTGTCGCCCGCGTGTGCGACGGCGGTGTCGAACCGGCAGGGCGAGCCCTGGGTGTAGTCGACGGCGTTCGCCGCAGTGGGCGCTGCGAGCAGCACCGCCACGGTCACGGCTGCCGCCGCGAGGATCTTCTTGAGCATGACCACGCCTTTCGCCGCCCGGCTTCGACGTCGGGAATTTGATTAATCCTCACTTTACGCTGGATGCACAGTCGACGGCAATCGAACCGATGGTGGATTCTGTCCCCACATCGGGGGTCGTCCCGTTGCCCGGGAGCGTCGGAGTCGTGGTCACCGCGACTCCCGTCCCCGTCTGCTTCACCCCGAGGAAGTCGACCTGAACCGTCTTCTGCTCCCCCGGCGCCAGCGTGACCGTGAGGACGGCCACCGGCCTTCCGCGGTCCGTCCCCGTCACGGTCGCATCCGCGTTCGCGGTGCCCGCGAGCAGACCACCCGACGGACCATACACGGCCACCCGCGTCTGGATCAGCCCCGGGCCGACGCCGGACATCCCGCCGCCGGTGACGTAAGCGGGTAGCGACGTCGCGGCATCGGCCGGCGCGCGATTGGCCAGCGTGACCGCGACGCGCGTGGTCGGCTTGCCGTCGGCACGGCAGACAGCGGCCCCTGCCGCGATGGAGGTGTCGAGGTAGTAGTCCATCTTGGAGCCGGTCGCGTCGTTGAAGTACACGCCGACGCCCGCGGTCGACGGGGTCGATGTGGGAAGCCCACCCGCGAGGCTCGTCGAGGCGAGGACCGCCTGCTCCTCGGAATGCGCACTCCAGATCAGCAGTCGATGCGACGAGCCGGCGGCAGCGAGCGACGAGACCAGGGTGGAACCATCGATGCCGCCTGCGGCGACGCGCTGGAACACCGCCGCGGCGGCCGAAGCGAAGAATGCGTCCTGCTGGTGCGGGTCCACGTACCGCTGGTACACCTCGCTCAGCAGGAGGTGGACGGCGTTGGCCGATGTCAACGTGTCACCGCTCGGGAGGGCGACCGGCCCGGTGGCGCGCAGGACGGCCGCGAGGACCACCGGGTCCATCGTGATGACACCGTCGACGGTCCCACCGTTCTTCAGCGTCCACATCCGGGATGCGGTGGAGGCGGCGAGCGGGAAGTCCGGGGTGAAGTTCACGTCCTGGATGAACCGCCCGACGAGTGGACCGTAGAGCCCGGTGGGGCCCTCCGGGATCGAGGCGACCGGTTCGTCCCACGGCCCGATGGATGTGCCCGCCTGCTGGGCGGTCAAGGAGATCGCTCCACGGTCGGCCTGGATGAGCGCGACGGATCCGATGAGACCGCCGGTCGCGCGCAGCTCAGCCGGATTCTGGGCGACCAGGAGGTAGCTGCGGGGACCGTTCGCGCCGAGCATGGCGGGAAGCAGCTTCGCACCGTTGCCCACGGCGTCCACCGCGGGCGTCGCCTCGGCGAAGAGCGTGCGCAGGCGCTCGACGGCCGAACCGACGGGCGGGATGGTGGCGGAGGCATCCACCGCCGCCATGGTCTTCTCCGCGCCGTGGAACGCGGCCTGCGCCTTGGCCACGACCGGCTGGGCGGCGATGAGAGGCGCGAGGTCGACTCGACCGTGCGTGACCGCGAGTGCGCGCGGGTCGGCCGAGGCAGCGACACCGACGAGCGGCTGGATGACCTGCGACGCGACCGTGTCGGTGGCGGCGGCGGCCGTGCGCACCGCCACGAGGTTCGGTCCGATCCACGGGATGAACTCCGCGGTCCGCCAGATCGGGTCGCCCGTCAGCGACGCAGCGGACGAGGCGCGCTTCTCCAGAGTCGTCGCCGCCGATCGGGCGCCCGCGAGGTCCCCGGCCACGACGGCGTGCTGGATGCTGCGTGCCGCCGGCAGGGCCGCGTTCAGCTCCTGCCGTGCGAGGAAGCCGCGGATCCCGATCCAGGCGGCTACGCCCACGATCACGAGCAGAACGGCGGCGACGATCCAGATCGCGACCCGACGGCGACGGCGGCGTGCGGGGGGAGGCGGCTCCGCCGGGAGGGGCGGCGCCTCCTCCTGGGAGAGTCCGGTCACCATGAGGTCAAATGTAACAAATCCTCATGTTTTAGCATCCCCCGAAACGAGGGCCGTGAGCCCACCCGCGCTAGCGACCCAGGCCGCGGTAGGACCAGCCCGCCGCACGCCATGACGACGGGTCCAGCACATTGCGGCCGTCGATGACGCGCTTCTCCGCGACGATGGCGCCGAAGGCCACCGGGTCGAGCGCCCGGAACTCCGGCCACTCGGTGATGAGCACCACGATGTCCGCGCCCGCTGCCGCCTCCTCGGCGGTCGCCGCGTAGGTGAGCTGCGGCGCGCGGCGACGCGAATTGGGGATCGCCTCGGGATCCGTCGCCGTCACGATCGCTCCCGCATCCGCCAGCCGCTCCGCGACGTCGAGTGCCGGCGAGTCGCGGATGTCGTCGGAGTGGGGCTTGAACGCGAGCCCCAGTACGGCGACACGCAGGCCGGCGAGCTCGCCGGCCTCCTCGCGCACCAGCTCCACCACGCGGTCACGACGTCGGAGGTTGATCTTGTCGACCTCGGCGAGGAACTCCACCGCGTCGCCGCGGCCCAGCTCGCGGGCGCGAGCGGTGAAGGCGCGGATGTCCTTCGGCAGGCACCCGCCGCCGAAGCCCACACCGGCGTTGAGGAAGCGCCGGCCGATGCGCGCGTCGTGTCCGATGGCGTCGGCCAGCTGCGTGACGTCGGCCCCGGTGACCTCGGCGATCTCCGCCATCGCGTTGATGAACGAGATCTTCGTCGCGAGGAAGGCGTTGGCCGCGACCTTCACGAGCTCGGCGGTCGCGTAGTCCGTCACGATGACGGGCGTTCCGGCTGCGACGGCCTTCGCGTACACCTCGTCGAGGATGCCGGCGGCACGCTCGCCCGCCGGCCCGGACGGGACGCCGTAGACCAGGCGATCGGGACTCACCGTGTCCTGGACGGCGAAGCCTTCACGGAGGAACTCCGGGTTCCAGGTCAGGGTGACCTCGGGTGCGCGTTCGGAGACGAGCTGTGCGAGCCGCGTTGCCGTTCCGACCGGGACGGTGCTCTTGCCGACGAGCACATCTCCGGGCTTCACGTGGTCGAGCAGGGCGGTGAAGGCCGCGTCGACGAAGCGGAGGTCGGCGGCGTCGCCGTCCGCGCTCTGCGGCGTCCCGACGGCGACGAAGTGCACGTCGGCCTCTTCGGCCGCAGCCAGGTCGGTGGTGAAGCGCAGCCGCCCGCTCGCCGTCGCCGAGGCGAGCACCTCGGGCAGCCCCGGCTCGAAGAAGGGGGCGCGCCCGGCCGACAGCTCGGCGATCCTCACCTCATCGACGTCGATGCCGACGACCTCATGCCCGAGGTCGGCCATCGACGCCGCATGCACCGCACCCAGATAGCCGCAACCGATCACGGAAATACGCATGTCGCCCCTTCTCGCGCGCGCGATGCTCAGGTGAAATCGGGGTCGGGTTCGCTGTCGTACGCCGTCGCTGCGGCCCCGACCGGCCAATGCCGCCGACCGTTGTTGAGCACCCCACGGCTCTCCTGCAGATAGCAGTTGCCGCAAAGGGACTCGTACCCCACATCCACCCCGTCGATCGCCACCTGAGCGCCGTCGAAGACGAAGACGCCGTCGACCGTGCGCGCGTTGAAGATCGCCTTGCGCCCGCACCGGCAGATCGTCTTCAGCTCCTCCAGGCTGTGCGCCACCTCGAGGAGGCGCCTGCTGCCCGGGAAGGCGACGGTCTGGAAGTCGGTCCGGATGCCGTAGGCGAGCACCGGGATGCCTTCGAGCAGGGCGATCCGCAGGAGGTCGTCGACCTGCGACTCGGTCAGGAACTGCGCCTCGTCGACGAGGAGCGCGCTCACATCCGTGTCGTAGCGCTTGATCGTGCGCTCGCGGAGCTGCTGGAACTTACCGTACGCGTCGGTCTCGGGAGCGATCAGGAAATCGACGTCGCGGGTGACTCCGAGACGCGACAGGATGCCCATGTCGCCCTTCGTGTCGATCGCCGGCTTCGCGAGCAGCACGCGGTGACCACGTTCCTCGTAGTTGTAGGCCGCCTGAAGCATCGCCGTGCTCTTGCCGCTGTTCATCGCGCCGTAGCGGAAATACAGTTTTGCCACGCAACGATCCTAGACGGCGACGATGGGTGTCAGGTGAGGTACCCGTCTTCCGCGGCGCGGCGGATGAGGTCCGCGCGCGAGCTGGTCGGCCTCCCCGCCTTTCCGTACTTCTCGCGCACGCGGCGCAGGTAGGTCTTGGCGGTCTCGTACTGCACGTTCATCGCCTTGGCGACTTCGGAGGTCGTGCGGCCGTCGGCGTAGAGCACGAGGGCCTGCCGCTCGCCGTCGCTCAGGCGGGGGCGTGCAGCCTCCGGGATGATCGGGCGCGGGCGCCAGACCAGTTCGGGGGCGGGGCTCCCCCGGTCGCCGCTGCGACCGACCGCCGCGAGCGCAGCGTCGAGGAGTTCGCTCATCGGCTGGGACTTGGTCACGTAGGCGAGGGCGCCGGCGGCGAGGGCGGCATCGCGGTCCTCCTGGGTGTCGACCGCGCTGAGGACGATGACCTTGGCGCCGGCCGCCCGGCAGGTCCGCACCCGCGCGCCGATCGACACGGACTCGCGCAGCTGGAGGTCCATGATCACCAGGTCGGTGGGGAACGCGTCGCTGTGCACGAGTTCGATCCAGCTGCCGGCACGCAGAACGAGATCGAACTCCGGTGCGTTCTTCTCGATCCAGGTGGCAAGGCTGTCGAGGAGGATCTCGTGGTCGTCGAGGATCGCCAGCCGTGCTGGCGCGGGGACGGGGGATGCGGGGGTGGTGCTCATGGTCTGCGGCTTCCAGGATAGGCGAATCGGAGCGTCAGTTCGCCCGCGCGCACGCGCAGGCCCGTCTCCATCGAGACGGATCGGAGGGCGCTGAGATACGGGACGAGCTCGCGCCGGATCCCTCGCCGCTGCTGCGCAAGGCGCGCGGTGAGCTCGAAGGAGGGGTGCTCCGGCTCGGCGACGTCGATCCGCAGGCTCCCCGGATCGAGACCGGGAAGCTCGGAGACGGTGGCGACGAGCGCGGACACGATCGCGCGCTGCTCGTCGGTGAGGACACGGTCCAGTCGGTCGGGGTCGTGGACGCGGCTGGGAGCGACGGTGCCGTCCGGGTGCCCGCGCCCGGCGAGGGCGAGCTCGACGGTCTCGTCCAGCCAGGTCCGCTCGACCGACGACACGGCCAGCGCACGGAGGCCGGACGCGAGCTCACCGGCTCTGTCGCGGTCGGCCGCGGTGATCTCGCCGCGCGCGAGCACGCCGTCGAGGAAGGGGACGATCTCCTCGAACGCCGCCGTGCTCTCCTGCGCGAGCTGGCGCTGCGCCGTGTCGCGCAGCTCGCCTTCGAGGCGCTCCTGGCCCGCGCGGGCGACCTCCCGCCAGCGGAGCGTCTCGCCGGTCATCGTCCAGGCGTACCCCGCCCCGCCGAGTGCGAGCGCGAGCACGGGGGTCGCGGCGACGGTGGCATACACGATCGGGCCCGTGTGGATCGCGAGGGTGCCCGACTGCAGCGCGGCGAGGGCACCGACGACGACGGCCCCTGCCAGGGCGGCGGCGAGCACCTCGAGCACCGGCCGGTAGAGCGGCATCGCGATCAGGAGGAGCGCGATCGCGATCTGCCCCCAGTCATCCTGGATTCGGAGGTTGTGCCCCCACACTGACGCGTCGAAGAGACAGGCTGCGGCGATCGCCAGGCCGATCACGGCCACGTGCGACCAGCGGCCGAACGGGGCCAGACCGGGGTGCGTGCGCACCGCGGCCACGGCGACGGCCAGCACCAGCACGACGATCGCGGCGATGGCCAGCGCCGGCGCGCGGAGCTGATCGCGGTGCCAGATCGTCGACGTGACGGCGTAGCCGATCGCGGTCGCGCCGATCAGCGGGACGAGGAGCCATGCCGATTGCACGCCCAGCGGGTCGAGCCGCTGCGGCGTCCGCTCGACCGGTACGGACCGCAGGCGCACGATCGTGGCGGACGCGACCCCGCGCGGGGCGCTCATGCGACGACCTCCGGAGCGCACGGGACGACCATGATGACCGTGGTGCCGACGTCCGCGCTGGAGTAGACGGTGACCGTCCCTCCGACGCGGGAGATGCGGTCGTGCACCGACTGTCGCAGGCCGAGCCGGTCGCCGGCGGTGGAGTCGGGTGCGAAACCGCGGCCCCCGTCGACGACCATCACCGAGAGGGAGTCGTCGCAGATGCTGAGCGCGACCTCCGCCGTCGCACTGCCGGAGTGTCGGATGACATTGACCAGGCACTGCCGGACGGCCAGTCCGATGGCGCGGAGGGTCGTCTCGTCGAGCCGCGCGATCGAGGCCCGGTCGCCGGAGACGTCGACCGCGAGCCCCTCGTCGCGAGCATCCTCGATGGCGCGGTGCAGATCGCTGCGGTACCAGGGGTCGTCGTCGATGCTCTCGGCCGCCAGGGCCTGCGTCAGCGAGGGGAGGCCGCGCCCGAGGGCCAGCAGGTCGGCGTCGATGCGCTCCCGTAGGCGGTCGGGCAGCGGTCCGGGCTCGGACCGCGAGACCGCGAGGAGCTCGCTGAGCACCGTGTCGTGCGTGTCGGCGGCGAGGTCGGCGACGAGCGAACGTCGCAGCTCGACCAGCCGGACGTCTCGGACGGCACGGTGGATGGCGGATTGCGTGCGCCCCCGCGACCCCCGGGTGAGCCCATCGAAGGCCAGCACCCCCACCAACAGCAGGTACGCTCCGAGCGAGATGGCGTCGGTCGTGAACACCCGGTCCGTCGTGACGGCGGCGAGTAGGACGGCCGCCTCGGCGAGCGCGAACCCGAGCGACGCCCAGAGGATCCCGGCGAGGGCGCCTGTACCGGTGCCCCCGACCAGCGTCATCGCGACGACCGGAAGCGCGACCACGAACAGGTTCGTGTCCCGATAGGCCGGGGTCCCGAGAAAGATCGCCACCACGTAGAAGTAGGTGCAGACGGTTCCGACGGCCAGGTACGCGATCGTGAGAGCGACGGTGCGGCCGCGAGCGAGCAGCGCCAGCACGGCCAGCAGCGCGACCATCGGCAGCAGCATCGCAAGTGTCAGCCACGAAGCGCCGTTCACCCCCTGGCCGAAGCCCGAGAAGAGGGCGTTGACGAGCGCCGCCACCAGGCAGACGAGCCCGGCCCAGCGGGCCGCCGTCGCGAGTGCTCGCGAGTTGGCCGCCCGCGAGAGGTGGGTGGGTAGGCCGAGGGACACGCGACCCCTTTCGCGAGAGCGGGCGATCCGGCGTGAGCCGGAGGGATCGGATCGTCCCGGCTCCCTCGGGAATTATGGCACCCGCCAGGCACCGCGTGTACCCCGCACGTCCCCCGTTCTTGTACCCCATTACGGTGCCCGCCCCGCCGTCGCGCTCAGACTCGCACTCAGAACAGCGTCGGCTGCAGCCCTGCGGCGAGCAGCGAGGCTCCCACGAGCGACTCGGCATCCGGCGCCCCGCCGTGCGACGAGGGCCCTTCACCGGCGCGCGCGCCAGCGCCGCCCGCGCCCGCACCCGTGCCGGCGTTCACGACGCGCCGTTCGCCCTCGGTGTCGCGCAGCACTCCGAGCGCGGACGACCGCACACCGCCCGTCATGGGATCCTCCTCGCCGCGTTCCAGCCCATGCGCCCGGATGAGCGGCTTGATCCGCGCGGCCAGCCACTTGCGGTACTCGGCGGGCGCGTACGTGCCGCGGCCGTACATGCTCCGATAGCGCGGGAGGAGTTCGGGATGCTCGCGTGAGAGCCAGAGGTAGTACCACTCCTTCACCCCCGGCTTGAGGTGCAGGGCGGTGTACAGGACGGAGGTCGCCCCCGCCTCCTTCGCCTGACGGAGAGCCTCGTCGAGGTGGGCCCGTGTGTCGGTCAGGTACGGCAGGATCGGCATCAGGAAGACCGCGCAGTCGAGCCCATGCTCGCGCACCGCGGTGACGGTCGCGAGCCGGGCCTTCGTGGTGGGCGTGCCCGGCTCGACCGACTGCTGCAGCTCGTCGTCGTACACTGCGATGGACATCGCGACGTCGACGGGGACGCGCTTCGCCGCCTCCGCCAGGTGGTCGAGGTCGCGACGCATCAGCGATCCCTTGGTGAGGATGCTGAACGGCGTACCCGTGTCGGCGAGCGCGTCGATGATTCCGGGCATGAGCGAGTACCGGCCCTCGGCGCGCTGGTACGGGTCGGTGTTCGTGCCGAGCGCGACGGGATGCCGCCCCCAGCTCGGCCGCGACAGCTCCTTGCGCAACACCTCGGCCACGTTGACCTTGACGATGATCTCCTGATCGAAGTCTTTGCCCTGATCGAGTTCCAGATAGCTGTGCGTCGGACGCGCGAAGCAGTAGACGCACGCGTGCGAGCACCCGCGATACGGGTTGATCGTCCAGCCGAACGGCATCGGACCGCCGCCGCCTGGGATCTTGTTGAGCGCCGACTTCGCGAGCACCTCGTGGAAGGTGATGCCCGCGAAGTCGGGCGTTCGCACCGAGCGCACGAGGTTGTTGAGCCGCGCGAGCCCGGGCAGCGTCGACGGCGCTTCCGCCGTGAGTTCCTGCCCGCTCCATCTCATGACCTCATTCGAACATATGTTCGAACGATCGTCAAGCGGCGCGCAGGGCGATCTCCTCCCCGTCCCACCGCGCGCGGAGCCAGCGGTCGTGGCTGGCGACCACGACCGCTCCGGGATACCCGCCGAGCGCCTCCTCCAGCTCCGTCGCGAGCGCCAGCGAGAGGTGGTTCGTGGGCTCGTCGAGCAGGAAGAGGTGCGGCGGCCGGGCGAGGATGAGCGCGAGCGCGAGCCGACGCTGCTGGCCGACGGAGAGGGCCCCGACGGGCCGGTCCAGATCGCGCGGGGCGATCAGCCCGAGGCCGACGAGCGGGACGCTCTCGGCCCGCCGCTCCCCCAGCGCCGCCTCGTAGACGGCGCGCGGCGAGGCAGCGGGGTCCGGGAACCGCACGTCCTGCTCCAGCAGACCGACGCGCAACCCGCGTCGGCGCCCGACGGTGCCGGACGCCGGCTCCAGGCGGCCCGCCACCGCGGCGAGGAGGGTCGACTTGCCCGCCCCGTTCGCGCCGGTGACCAGGACCCGCGACTGCGGCGCCACGTCGAAGGACGGCACCTCGAGCCGGCCCGGGATGCGGAGACCGCGCGCGTGCACGAGCAGCCCGCCGTCCTCCGCGAGCGGCTGGAACCCGGACGGGATCCCGCTGAACCGCAGCACGGGCGGCGGCTTGCGCACCTGGGTGCGTTCGAGATCCTTCCGGCGACCCGTCGCGTTCTTGATCCGGCGGCTGATCTGCTTGTCCAGCGCGCCGCCCTTGAACGACTTGGCGAACTTGTCGTTGTCGCGCACCTTGCCCGACCAGGCGATCGACCGGGCCGTGACGTCGGCGGCGAAACGGAGCGCCGCCAGCTCGTCCTGCTCGTCGGCGAACTGCTTCTCCCAGCGTTCCCGCTCCGCCGCCTTCGCGGCGAGGTAGTCGCTGTAGCCCCCGCCGAACGCGACGGGGCCGCCGCGCGCCGGGTCGATGTCGAGCAGGCCGGTGGCGACGCCGTCGAGGAAGGCCCGGTCGTGGCTGGCGAACAGCACCGGCCCGTGCCACTCGCGCAGACGGCGCTCGAGGAACGCGGCGGCCGCGTCGTCGAGGTGGTTCGTCGGCTCGTCGAGCAGCAGCGCGTCCGGCTTGCCGAGCAGGAGCGCCGCGAGGGCGAACCGGCTCCGCTGGCCCCCCGAGACCTCCCCGAGGCGCCGGCCCAGCGGGATCCCGCCCACGCCGAGCCCGGCGAGGAGCTCGTCGCGGCGGGCGTCGATCGTCCAGATCTCGGCCCGCTCGGCGGCCTCCAGCGCCCGGTCGTAGCGTTCGGATGCTCGGGCGTCGCCGTCGGTGAGCGCCGCGGCCGCCGCCTCCAGCTCGCGCTCGATCGCCCGCACGCCGGTGAGGGCGTCCTCGATGAGCGACTCGAGCGTGTCCTCGGGCCGGAACCGGACCTCCTGCCAGAGGAAGCCGACACGCTCCGGGCGACGGATGGTGCCGCCGTCGGGCGCCTCGACGCCCGCGAGCAGGCGCAACAGGGTGGATTTGCCGGCGCCGTTCTCACCGATGAGACCCAGGCGCGAGCCCGGGCCGACGGTGAGGGAGACGTCGGAGAGGATGCGGCGCGCGCCGTAGCTGAGCGAGACGCCGTCCGCGCGAAGCGGAGTGAGTGTGGTGGATGCAGGCATGGATGACCGCCTTCCGAGCGCTCCGGTGTACCGGATTCCCGCCGGGCGTGGTCCGTCGTGAGCGGCGCGCGAGCGCTATGAACGCGATGACCTGAATCGAAGGGTCACCCCACTCGGTCGACGGCGCCTCGGGCGCGGGACGAGAGGAGGTGATCACTTCATAGCGTTGACGACCATAACAGGCCGCCCGCGCCGCTGTCCACCCTCCGGGATGGACTACCGGACGAGATTCAGCGTCGCCGCCGTCTGCGCCAGTACGCGCGCGGCCTCGTCCGGACGGTCGTTGAGCGTGGTCCCGACCGTCGGGATCAGCTTCTCGATCGTCGGCAGCCAGCCGTCGTAGCGGTCCGGGAAGCAGCGCTTCAGGAGGTCGACCATGATCGGCACAGCCGTGGAGGCGCCCGGCGATGCACCGAGGAGGCCGGCGATCGACCCGTCCTCGGCCGCGACGACCTCGGTGCCGAACTGCAGCACGCCGCCCTTCTTCGCGTCCTTCTTCATGACCTGGACGCGCTGGCCGGCGGTGATGAGCTCCCAGTCCTCGCTCTTCGCGGTCGGCATGAACTCCTGCAGCGCCTTCAGCTTCTTGGCGCGGTTGGCGAGCAGCTCGCCCGCCAGGTACTTCATCAGGTCGAAATTGTCGCGGGCGACCGCGAGCATCGGGCCGAGGTTGCCGGCGCGCACGGAGCCCGGGAGATCGAACCACGAGCCGGTCTTCAGGAACTTGGGGCTGAACCCGGCGTACGGGCCGAAGAGCAGCGAGGCCTGGCCGTCGACGACGCGGGTGTCGAGGTGGGGCACCGACATCGGCGGGGCGCCGACGGCGGCCTTGCCGTAGACCTTGGCCTGGTGCTGGGCGACGATCTTCGGGTCGCTCGTGCGCAGGAACTGCCCGGAGATCGGGAATCCGCCGAAGCCCTTGATCTCGGGGATGCCGGACTTCTGGAGCAGGTGCAGCGCTCCACCGCCCGCGCCGACGAACACGAACCGTGCCTCGACCTCGTGCGGGGTGTGGCCGACCTCGTGGCGCACCTTGATGCGCCAGAGGCCGTCCTTGGTGCGCTTGATGCTGCGCACACGGTTGTTGAGCGCGATCTCGGCACCGTTGGCGACGAGGTTGTCGACGAGAGCACGGGTCAGCGCGCCGAAGTCCACGTCGGTGCCGGAGGTGGAGCGCGTCGCCGCGATGCGCTGCTTCGCGCTGCGCTTCTTGGTGAGCAGCGGGGTCCACTCGCCGATCACGGCCGGGTCCTCCGAGTACTCCATGTCGGAGAAGAGCGGCTGCTCCTTGAGCGACTCGTAGCGGCGGCGCAGGTAGCGCACGTTGTCGCGGCCGCGCACGAAGGTCATGTGCGGGGTCGGGTTGATGAACGTCTCGGGCGCCGGGAGGTCGCCGGCCTCGACCAGGCTCGCCCAGAACTGGCGGCTGAGCTGGAACTGCTCGTTGATGCTGATGGCCTTCGCGGGGTCCACGGAACCGTCCGCCGCCTCGGGCATGTAGTTCAGCTCGCAGAGGGCGGCGTGACCGGTGCCGGCGTTGTTCCAGGGGTTCGAGCTCTCCTGGGCGACTTCGCCCAGGTTCTCGTAGATGCGGATGCTCCAGTCGGGCTGCACGCGCTGCAGGAGCGCTCCGAGCGTCGCGCTCATGATGCCGCCGCCGATGAGGACCACGTCGATGGGAGAGTTGCTCACCGTACGATCTTACGGTGCCCTCGGCGCATCCCCTGATTTCTCCCGGGAAAGTATCTCGATGTCGAGACAATTCGGAGGCAGTGGAGTCAGTTCACCCGCTCGTAGATCGAGACGAACCGGGAGACCGGGAAGGCGGCCACGGTCTTCGCGACGAGCGGGAGGTCGACATCGGCGAGCGTGCGGAACCGTACGCAGCTCTTGCCCATGTCGAGCCTCCTCCCGCCACGCGTCCACTCCTTCCGGAAGCTGCGCTCCTCGGCCGAGTCGCTGTAGAGCGCCATCAGGTACAGCGACGTGTAGTGCTTCTGGGCGGCGAGACTCACGTAGGCCAGCGGCTGCCGGTTGTAGGTGTCGGGGAACGTCTCCAGCGGGACCACCCAGCCGGGCATCCGCCACTGGACCCCGAGCCGGTAGCCATCGGGCATGGCCGCGGCGACGGTGTCGAACACGGGCTGGAAGACCTCGCGCCGTTTCGGGGGCAGCGCTTCGAGGTACTCGGCGACCTCGGCGGGCAGTGGTTCGGCGCGCATGCGATCAGGGTAGCCGTCGGCGAGCGCCGCGTGGAGGGGTGCGTAGCCCTGCCGCGTGGGACGGTCAGCCCACCGCGGCAGCACCGGCGACGATGAGCGCGATTCCCGCGACGATCAGGCTGATCGTCAGCACGGCGAACCCGACCCAGACGAGGGCGATCACCCCGCTGGGCCGCTGCGGGTCGCGCCCCAGGACCGAGAGGAAGAAGCCGCCCGGGATGAGGATGGCCGTCGCCAGCACGCCGATCGCTGCGAGGTGCATCCATCCCGTGACTCCGGCCGCGTCCAGCAGCACGAGGACGACGAGACCGAGGATGACCAGCACGCCGGCGTGCGCATGGCCGGCACGGAAGAAACTCTTCTGGAGGGCGTTGGCCCCCTGCTTGCCCGTGACGACGCGCAGCATGAAGGTGCCGCCGTAGGCGATCCCGATGACGGTGAGCAGGACGGCGCCCGCGATGATGGCGCTGGCCGGTTGGAGCAACATGATCCGCCTCCTTGGATAGTTGAAGTATCCAAAGACTAGATAGTGCTACTATCCATGTCAAGAGCCTCTGAGGGAACGGTGACGGCGTGCGGATCTCCGAACTGGTCGAGCGGACGGGTGTTCCGCTCGCAACGCTCAAGTTCTACCTGCGCGAGGGGATGCTGATGCCGGGCGCGGCGCTCACAGCCACGCGCTCCGAGTACGGCGAGGAGCACGTGCGCCGGGTGGCGTTGATCCGGGCGCTGTCCGACGTCGCCGGCTTGCCGCTGCAGCGGGTGAAGACCGTGCTGGGGCTCATCGACTCCCCCACCGGCTCACTCTTCGAGTCCCTCGGCAGTGCCGTCGCGGCCCTGCCCCCGTACGCCGACGACGTCGCGGACGGCGAGCCGGAGCCGACGGATCCCGAGTATCCGCGCGCCCACGCCGCGATCACGGCTCTCGGGCAGGTGTACGACCCGCGCTTCGCGGCCGTCGCGCAACTGGAGCGGGCGCTGGCGGCCGTCGAGACCGCGGGCATCCCGATGACGGCCGACCGTCTCGACGCCTACGGGGCGCACGTGCGCGCCATGGCGGAGTTCGACCTCGCGCGGATGCCCGAGGGCGGCCGGGAGGAGCAGCTCGGGTACGCCGTGCTGGGCACCGCGCTCTACGAGCCCGTCATCGCCGCCCTACGTCGACTCGCCCACCAGGACATCGCGGCGCGTCAACTCTCCGAGGACCCTGCCTGACGCAGCGACATTCGTGACGAATGTCGGGAAAGCGCGGCGCCATCCCGACATTCGTGACGAATGTGCCGCGTGCTCAGGCCTGAACCGGAGTGGAGAGCCGCTCGGCGACCAGCTCGGCGATCTGCACCGCGTTCAGCGCGGCACCCTTGCGGAGGTTGTCGTTGCTGATGAAGAGCGCGAGGCCGCGACCGGCCGGCGCGCCCTCGTCCTGACGGATGCGACCGACGAAGCTCGGGTCCTTGCCTGCGGCCTCGAGCGGGGTCGGGACGTCGGTGAGGACCACGCCGGGAGCCGACGCGAGCAGCTCCTCCGCACGGGCCGGGGTGATCGGCTCGGCGAACTCGGCGTTGATCGACAGCGAGTGGCCGGTGAAGACCGGGACGCGCACGCACGTGCCGCTGACGAGCAGCTCGGGCAGTCCGAGGATCTTGCGGCTCTCGTTGCGGAGCTTCTTCTCCTCGTCGGTCTCGTTCAGACCGTCGTCGACGATCGAGCCCGCGAGCGGGATGACGTCGAAGGCGATCGGGCGCACGTACTTGACCGGCGCGGGCAGGGCGACGGACGAGCCGTCGTGGACGAGCTGGAGGAGGTTCTCGTCGGCGACCGCGGTGCGGACCTGGGTCGCGAGCTCCTCGGCACCGGCGAGTCCGGAGCCGGAGACGGCCTGGTAGGTGCTCACGGTGAGGCGCTGGAGGCCGGCCTCGTCGTGCAAGACCTTCAGGACCGGCATGGCCGCCATCGTGGTGCAGTTCGGGTTGGCGATGATGCCCTTGCGCGCGTCGGCGATCGCCTCGGGGTTCACCTCGGAGACGACGAGCGGGACGTCCGGGTCCATGCGCCAGCCGCTCGAGTTGTCGATGACGATGGCACCGGCCTCGGCGAAGCGCGGCGCGTGCGCCCTCGAGCCGGTGGCGCCGGCGGAGAAGAGCGCGATGTCGACGCCGGAGACGTCGGCGGTGGCGACGTCCTCCACCGTGATCTGCTCGCCGCGGAAGGGGAGCGTCGTGCCCGCCGAACGTGACGATGCGAAGAAGCGGACGGACGCGGCCGGGAAGGCGCGCTCCTCCAGCAGCCGGCGCATCACGCTGCCGACCTGGCCGGTCGCGCCGACGACGGCGATGTTGAGTCCAGTGGTCTCGCTCATGGTGGTGGCCCCTTCGGGTCGGTGGTCTTGGAGGGTCGAACGTGATGTCCGCCGCGGCCATTCCCTCGCGGGCGGCCGGCCGCGGGCCGGGATCCCCTAGCGGCCGGTGCCGGCGTAGACGACGGCCTTCTCGTCGCCGTCGAGGCCGAACGCGGTGTGGATGACGCGGGCGGCGTCGGCGACCGTGTCGGCGCGGGTGACGACCGAGATGCGGATCTCGCTGGTGGAGATCATCTCGATGTTGATGCCCGCGTCGTAGAGCGCCTCGAACAGGCGGGCGGAGACGCCGGTGTTGGTGCGCATCCCCGCGCCCACGAGCGCCAGCTTGCCGATCTGGTCGTCGTACTGCAGCGACTGGTAGCCGACCTCGTCGCGCTCCGCCGTGAGGGCCGTGAGCACGCGCTGACCCTCGGACTTCGGGAGGGTGAACGAGATGTCGGTCAGGCTGGTCGCGGCGGCGGACACGTTCTGCACGATCATGTCGACGTTGGCGTTGGCCTTCGCGACGATCTTGAAGATCTGCGCCGCCTTGCCCGGCACGTCGGGAACCCCGACGACGGTGATCTTCGCCTCGCTCAGATCGGTGGCGACTCCGGAGATGATCGGCTCTTCCACGGTTCCATCCTTCTTCGCGGCCTCGGCCGCAGCTGCTTCGTTGAGGACGTACGTGCCCTCCTTGTTCGAGAACGAGGAGCGCACGTGCAGGGTCACGTTGTGGCGGCGGGCGTACTCGACCGCGCGGATGTGCAGGACCTTCGCGCCGGCGGCGGCGAGCTCCAGCATCTCCTCGCTGGTGATGCGGTCGATCTTGCGCGCCAGGGGCACCTGACGGGGGTCGGAGGTGAAGACGCCGTCCACGTCGGTGTAGATCTCGCACACCTCGGCGCCGAGCGCGGCGGCGAGGGCGACGGCGGTCGTGTCGGAGCCGCCGCGGCCGAGGGTCGTGATGTCGCGGGTGTCGCGGTTGAAGCCCTGGAAGCCGGCGACGATCGCGATCGCCCCCTCCGAGAGGGAGTCCTGGATGCGGCCGGGCGTGACGTCGACGATGCGCGCCGCGCCGTGCTGCGCGTCGGTGATCATGCCCGCCTGGCTGCCGGTGAACGAGCGGGCGTCGTAGCCCATGCTCTTGATCGCCATGGCGAGGAGGGCCATCGAGATGCGCTCGCCCGCGGTGAGGAGCATGTCCAGCTCGCGCGGCGCGGGGATCGGGGTGACCTCGTGCGCCAGATCGACCAGCTCGTCCGTCGTGTCGCCCATGGCGGACACGGCGACGACGACCTCGTTGCCGGCCTTGCGGGTCTCGACGATGCGCTTCGCGACGCGCTTGATGCTCTCGGCGTCGGAGACGGACGAACCGCCGAATTTCTGCACGATAAGGGCCACGGACACTCCTGGACTGACGGGTTTCCCATCCTACCGTCCGGGTGCATGCCGCGATCTCCATATGACGACGCGACGGCGGGAGGGGCTCGGCGCCGCTCGCCGCGGGTCAGGAGACCTGGCGGCGGCCTTCGAAAGCGCGACCGAGCGTGACCTCGTCGGCGTACTCGAGGTCGCCGCCGACGGGGAGGCCGGAGGCCAGGCGGGTGACCCGGATCTCGAGCGTGGTCAGCAGGCGGCTGAGGTAGGTCGCCGTCGCCTCGCCCTCGAGGTTGGGGTCGGTGGCGATGATGACCTCCTGCACGGTGCCGTCGGCCAGGCGCTGCATCAGCTGACGGATGCGCAGGTCATCGGGGCCGATGCCGTCGATCGGGCTGATCGCACCGCCGAGCACGTGGTAGAGCCCGCGGAACTCGCGGGTGCGCTCGATCGCGACGACGTCCTTCGCCTCTTCGACGACGCAGATGAGCTCGGGCGAGCGGCGCGGGTCGCGGCAGATGGTGCAGGTCTCCTGTTCGGAGACGTTGCCGCAGATCGCGCAGAACCGGACCTTGTCGCGCACCTCGAGCAGCACCTCCGCCAGCCGGGTGACGTCGAACGTCTCGGTCTGGAGGATGTGGAACGCGATGCGCTGCGCCGACTTCGGGCCGATGCCCGGCAGGCGGCCGAGCTCGTCGATCAGCTCCTGGACGATGCCTTCGTACACCGGTTACCTCATCCCCATCGTGGGCGGGGCGTCGATCTCTTCGATGAACGTCGCGCCGAGCAGCTCGCGCACGACGGCCTCGCCGTAGCGCTGCGGCTCCTGGAAGGTGGGCGTGCGGGCACCGGTCGCGGCCGCCGAGCGCTGCGCGGCAGGAGCCGGGGCGGCGGAAGGAGAGGTGGTGGAAGCGGCGGGCGCGGATGCGGAGACGGACGCCGCGCGCGCGGGCGGCGCCGAAGGGGTCGAGGCAGGAGCCGGGCCGTCCGTGGAGGCAGGGGCGACCGACCAGTCACCGGCGGGCTCGTCGGGCGTGGGCGGCTCGAAGGGCGGCTCGGTCTCGTCCGGCGGCACGTCGTCGAAGGGCGGCTCGTCCGCCGCGGGAGCGGTCGGCGCGGGACCCTTCGGGCTGGCCGGGGTCGCGGCCGGGCGCGTCGGCGCGGGGGCGGCGGCCGGAGCCGCGGGGCGCTCCATCGTCGCGACAGCCGTGGCGGCGGGAGCCGCACCGGCACCGGGGATGCTCACGATCGCCCAGTCGGTGACCGGACCCGTCGGCGCGGACGCCTCGGGCGCCTTCGGGGCTGCGGCCTGCTCCGTCCGCGGAGCGGCAACGGCAGGGGCAGCATTCGCTGGCGCAGGGGCAGGGGAGGAGGCGGACGCCGCGGGAGCCGACTGACCGGCGGCGCCGGCGCCGTTGGCGTCGCCCGGCCACGTGTCGGCGACCGGAGCGGTGGGGGCACCGGCACCGGGGCGCTGACCGCCGCCGGGGCCGCCGTCGGCGCGCGCGATGAACTTCACGCGGATGCCGAGGATGTCGACGATCGCCTGGCGGAGGTACTCGCTGACGCCGGGGGTGCCGGGAGCCTGCGACTGCCGGAAGCTCTGCACGTCGTTGTCGCTCGGGAACGACAGCGTGAGCACGTCGCCGTCGAGCGCGCGGACCTGGGCCGTGAAGACGACCATCCAGGCGCTGCGCTTGGCGCGCTGGACGGCATCCAGGATCTGCGTCCAGGAGTCCTTGACCTGCTGTGTGGTGACGGGCCCGACCGGGGCGGGGGTCGCAGCGGGTGCGGGCGCAGCCTTCTCCGCGGCCGGAGCCGCCTTCTCGGCCGTGGGCGCGGGCTTCTCCGCAGCGGGAGCCGTCTCGGCCGGAGTCGAAACGGCGGGAGCCGAGACGGCGGGAGCCGAAACGGCCGGAGCGGCCGGAGCCGGTTCAGCGGGAACCGCCTCGGCGCTCGGACTCGAGACCGGCGCCGACGCCGCGACCGGCTGCGGAGCCGCAGACGCGCGCACGGGAGCAGCAGGGGCGGCGGCCGGGCGCACCGGAGCCTCGGGCGCGGCGGCCCGGGAGGCTGCCGCAGCCACTCCCCCGTCGCCGTCGCTGACACCGACACGGCGTTCCAGGCGCTCGACGCGGGCGAGCGCACCGCGCTCGGAGGCGTCGCTCGACGGGACCAGCACGCGGGCGAGCAGGAGCTCGAGGTGGAGTCGGGGCGAGGTCGCGCCCGTCATCTCGGTGAGGGCGGCGTTGACGATGTCGGCGGCGCGGCTGAGTTCGGCAGCGCCGAACTTCATGGCCTGCATTCCCATGCGGTCCAGCTCGTCCTGCGGCACGCCGCGGAGCACGGCCGCGGCGCCGTCGACGCTGGTCGCGGCGACGACGATGAGGTCGCGCAGGCGCTCCAGCAGGTCCTCGACGAACCGGCGCGGGTCCTGCCCGGTCTGGATGACGCGGTCGACGGCGGCGAACGCGCCGGCCGCATCCCGAGCCGCGATGGCGTCGATGACCTCGTCGAGCAGGGCGGCGTGGGTGTAGCCGAGCAGGGCGACGGCCCGTTCGTACTCGATGGCCTCGCCCTCGGAGCCGGCCATCAGCTGGTCGAGCAGCGAGAGCGTGTCGCGCGGCGAACCGCCACCCGCGCGAACCACCAGCGGCAGCACGCCGGGCGCGACCGTCATGCCCTCGCTGTCGCACAGGCTCTGCACGTACTCGAGCATCTGCGCGGGCGGCACGAGCCGGAACGGGTAGTGGTGGGTGCGGGAGCGGATGGTGCCGATGACCTTCTCGGGCTCCGTCGTCGCGAAGATGAACTTCACGTGCTCCGGCGGCTCCTCGACGATCTTGAGCAGCGCGTTGAAGCCCTGCGGCGTCACCATGTGCGCCTCGTCGAGGATGAAGATCTTGTAGCGGTCGCGCGCCGGGGCGAAGATCGCGCGCTCGCGGATGTCGCGTGCGTCGTCGACGCCGTTGTGGCTGGCGGCGTCGATCTCGACCACGTCGAGGGATCCGCTGCCGTCACGGCTGAGCTCGACGCAGCTCGCGCACTTTCCGCACGGGGTGTCGGTGGGACCCTCCGCACAGTTGAGGCAGCGGGCCAGGATACGGGCCGACGTCGTCTTACCGCAGCCGCGCGGGCCGGAGAAGAGGTAGGCGTGGTTCACGCGATTGGTGCGCAGCGCCGTCATCAGCGGCTCCGTCACCTGCGATTGGCCGATCATGTCGGCGAAGGTGTCGGGCCGATATCGGCGATAGAGAGCGGTTACCACTCCCACATGCTACTTGCCGCCGCTGACAATCGGGCGGGCGGGCGGGTCAGTGACCGGGGACGGTGGAGGGCGCCGTCAGGGCCGCCGCGATCGCCCGCCACACGGCCTCCCGCCCCCGCTCGGTCGCCTGCGCCGCAGCGCCGTCCGGGAGGTTCAGCGGAGTGTATGGCGGGGTGTAGAAGAGGTGCTCCGCACCGGCGGCCCTGACGTAGGTGTCACCCGGTCGCGCCGGCCACAGGCGCGCCGCCTCATCCATCCACGTGCACGCGTTCGTCAGCTGCTCGTCGCTCTCCGCACAGCCGAGGACGACCGGTCCGCGGATGCGTCCGAGGTCGAGCACGGACGACGCCCGCACGTCGGTCGTGCCGGTCGTGCAGGGGACCCACGCGCCGCCCACGGTGACCGCCGGGTTGGGGACCGGGGAGGGGCACACCAGACCGGTCGTGCCTCCCGGTGCGATCGCGCCGTAGACGAGCCCGGGATGCGCGACCGCGAGCCAGAGCGCGAGCTGCGCGCCGCGCGAGGTGCCCATGACGAAGATGCGCTCGTCGTCCACACCCGGCTGCGACTTCAGCCAGTCGACGGCCGCGAGCAGCCGCTCGGCGGGGACGGTGCGGCGCGGCTCGAGCTGCCCGGCGCTGCCGAACGTCGAGAGGTCAAGGGCGGGGTATCCCATCGCCGACAGGGTCGCGGCGGCGAGCACCCCGGTCGGCGTACCGGGGTCGGTCCCGTCGAGGACGAGTACCGCGGGGCGGAGGCCCTCCGGGCGCAGCACGGGCGCGAAGTAGTCGGCGCTCAGCCCGTCGTCGAAGACGGCTGCCGCGGGCGCCGCGGCGGTCAGTCCCACCCGCTGCACGTGCGTCGACGCCACGCGCAGGCCGCCGATCGTCGCACTCAGTCCGACCGAGACCGTGGCGCCGCCCCAGGTCTGGTCGGAGGTCGCGGCGCCGCCGTCCGCGCGCCGCATCGTCCAGAAGAGACCCATCGGGTCCGCCCCCGAGAACGGCGCCTCCACGGGCGCCTGCCGCGCCAGATCGACCTCGCCGTCCGGAGGCACGGCGTACACGGCGTGGGACGACCAGGTGCCGCCCGTCTGCGCGACGGCGGTGATCGTCACCCGGCCGCCGGGCGGGAGCCCGTGGAGGCTGATCCGTGCCGGCTCCCACACCCCCGTCGGGTTCGCCTCGACGACGAAGCGCGGTCCGCCCGCACGCGCGGTCGTGCAGCCGGCCAGCGACGCGAGGCCGAGGGCGGCGACCGCGATCGCGGCGACGATCCGGGAGGCCCTCACGAGCGCGTCGCTCTCAGGACGATCTGGGCCACAGCGTTCCAGAAGGCGACACGCGCCTGCTCCGTCGCCTGCGCGTCCGCGCCCGAACCGGCCGGGGCCCCCGAGCCGCCCTCGGGGAGCGACACCGGCAGTCCCGGCGGCACGGTCACGGCGTGTCCGGCCCGCGGCGCACTCTGGATGCTGTCGCCGGCCCGCACCCCGCGCGCCACGGCGAGCGCGGCCTGGCCGGAGCACGCCGACGGCAGCACCGTATCCCGGGCGCCGCAGGCGAGGACCACCGGGCCGTCCACGCGGCCGAGCGCTATCACCGAGGCGGCGGAGACGGGGCCGGGATCGACGCGGCACGGCAGTCCCGCGCCGTCCTCGAACGCGGGCGCCGTCGATCCGGACGGCAGGCAGAGCAGCTGTGGCGCCCCTCCCGCGGCGAAGACCCCGTGCACCCGCGTCGGGAACCGCGTCGCCGCCCAGAGGGCGAGCGGCTCGGAGACACCGGTGCCGTAGACGTAGATGTTGCGGGTGTCGATGCCCTTCTGCTCACCGAGCCACGCGAGGGCGCGCTCGACGGTCGTGCTGTCGACGACGCTCGAGGCGTGCACGCCGTCGGGTGCCGACGACACCGGGAGCACGAGCACCGACGCCCCGAACCGCGCGAGGAGGGGCGCGGCGAATCCCGAGGAGGCGCCGGGCGCCGGGTCGTCGAACATCAGGACGCCGGGGGTGATCGGGCGCTCCTGCGTGGTCGCACTCCAGAACTGCGCGACGGGCTGGTCCTCGTGGGTCTCCCGAGGGAACCGCGACGGGGTCGCGCCCTGCAGGTCGCGCGTGTACAGCGTGTGCGGCCGCAGCCCGTCGGCGAGGCCCTGCAACTCGAACGTCCGCGACGCGACCAGCCGGTCCGCGTCGAAGGCCGAGAGCGTCACCGGGAGGGTGTCGTGCATCCACTGCGTCGCGAGCGCCGCTCCGGAGAGGTCCGGCCCGTCGAGCGACCAGAACAGGCCGACCGAGTCGGGTTCGGCGAACGGGGCGAGCTGGGGGCGGGAGGTAGCGAGGTCGAGCATCCCTCCGGCTGGCACGGTGTAGGTCGCGGACGACCGCCAGGTGCCCCGGTCGTTGGCGAGGGTGGCGACGATCCTCACCCGGCTGCCCGGCTCCGCGCCGACGAGCTGCAGGGGAACCGGCCAGAGCACCGACGTGTAGTGGATGAGCGGGGGCGTGACGAAGCGCGGTCCGGTCGCGCCGTCGGACGTCGTCGCGCACCCGCCCAGGGCGAGGGCGACCGCGGCGACGGCCGCGACCACTCCGCCGAGAATGGAGAGGGAGCGGCGCTGCGGGGAGCGGGCGGGAGGCTCTCGCCGTCCGTCTCCGTCGCCGCGCCGTCGCCGCATCCTGGATCCTGTCCGATCAGCCCTCGGCCGAGACCGCCTGGAGGGATTGCCGGGCGATCTCCAGCTCCTCGTTCGTCGGCACGACCAGCACGGTCACCGGCGAGTCGTCGGCGGAGATCACGCGGGCCTCGTGCGACGTGGACGCGTTCCTCTCGGGGTCCAGCCGGATCCCGAGCACCTCGAGGCCCGCCAGCGTCTCCGCGCGCAGCTGCACGTCGTTCTCGCCGACGCCCGCGGTGAAGGTGAGCACGTCCAGCCCGCCGAGCAGGGCGGTGTACGCGCCGATGTAGTGCCGCAGCCGGTGCACCACCGTGTCGATGGCCAGCCGGGCGGACGCATCGCCGGCTTCGGCCGCGTGGCGTACATCGCGCATGTCGCCGCGTCCGGCCAGGCCCAGGAGGCCGCTGCGCCGGTTGAGCAGCTCGTCGAGCGCATCCGTGTCGAGGTGGGCGCGCCGCGCCAGGTGGAGCAGGACCGCCGGATCGAGGTCGCCCGAGCGGGTGCCCATGACGAGCCCCTCCAAGGGCGTCAGCCCCATCGACGTCTCCACGGAGCGTCCCGCGTCGACCGCACAGGCCGAGGCGCCGTTGCCGAGGTGCAGCACGATCTGCTTCAACTCCGCGAGCGGGCGCCCGAGGAACTCCGCGGCGGTCTCCGAGACGTACTTGTGCGACGTCCCGTGGAATCCGTAGCGGCGGACGCGGTACTTGTCGGCCAGCTCCGCGTCGATCGCGTACGTGTACGCGGCGGGCGGGAGGGTCTGGTGGAACGCGGTGTCGAAGACGGCCACGTGCGGCACGTCCGGGAACGCCTTCTCGGCCGCCCGGATGCCCTGCAGGTTGGCGGGGTTGTGCAGCGGGGCGAGGTCGGCGAGGTCCTCGATGTTGATCTCGACCAGCGGGGTCACGATGGTGGGCTCGAAGAACCGCTTGCCGCCGTGGACGACCCGGTGGCCGACCGCGACGAGGGGGTTCTCGTCGAGACTCGGCCCCTCGCTCGCGAAGAGGTCGAGCATCGCGCGGAACCCGGCGGTGTGGTCCGGGATGGGGAGCGAGCGCTCGGTCGTCCCGCCCGGCCCGCGGTGGCGGATGTGCCCGGACTCCTCGCCGATCCGCTCGATGAGGCCGCTCGCGAGCGCCTCCTCGGTGCCGGCGTCGATCAGCTGGTACTTGAGCGACGAGGAGCCGCTGTTCACCACGAGGACGGCGCTCATGCCAGAGCCGCCTGGATCGCGGTGATGGCGACGGTGTTCACGATGTCCTCCACGGTCGCTCCGCGCGACAGGTCGTTGATCGGCTTGCGCAGCCCCTGCAGCACCGGCCCGATCGCGACGGCGCCCGCACTGCGCTGCACCGCCTTGTAGGTGTTGTTGCCGGTGTTGAGGTCGGGGAACACGAAGACGGTCGCGCGCCCGGCGACGTCGGAGCCCGGCATCTTCGCAGCGCCGACCGCGGCGTCCGCTGCGGCGTCGTACTGGATGGGGCCGGCCACCGCCAGCTGCGGCGCCCGCTCCCGCACCAGGGCCGTCGCGGCGCGCACCTTGTCGACGTCCGCCCCGGCTCCGGAGTCGCCGGTCGAGTAGGAGAGCATGGCCACCCGCGGTGCGATACCGAACTGGTCGGCCGTGCGCGCGGACGACACGGCGATGTCGGCCAGCTGCTCGGCAGTCGGGTCCGGGATGACGGCGCAGTCGCCGTAGACGAGCACGCGGTCGGCGAGCGCCATCAGGAACACGCTGGAGACGACGGACACCCCCGGCGTGGTCTTGATGATCTCGAAGGCCGGCCGGATGGTGTGCGCGGTCGTGTGGGCCGCGCCGGACACCATCCCGTCGGCCAGGCCGAGGTGCACCATCATCGTGCCGAAGTACGAGGAGTCGGTGACCGTGTCCGAGGCCTGATCGACCGTGATCCCCTTGTGGGCGCGCAGCTTGGCGTACTCGGTCGCGAAGCGGAACCGCAGCACGTCGTCGAACGGGCTGATGACCTCGGCCCGCGAAAGGTCGAGGCCGAGCTCGATGGCGCGCGACCGCACCTCGAACGGCTCCCCCAGGATCGTGAGCCGCGCGACGCCACGTGCGAGCAGCGTGCCGGCCGCCCGGAGGATGCGGTCGTCCTCCCCCTCCGGGAGCACGATGTGCTTGTTCGCAGCGCGCGCCCGCTCGATCAGGTCGTACTCGAACATCAGCGGCGTGACGACGTCGTGGCGCGTCACGTCGAGGCGGCCCAGCAGGGCGTCCGCGTCGACGTGCCGCTCGAAGAGCGCGAGGGCCGTGTCGTACTTGCGCTGCGAGTCGGCGGCCAGGCGGCCGCGCGCGTGCGTGATCCGCACCACGGTGTCGTAGGTGTCGAGCCCGGTGCGGACGATCGGCAGCGGCGAACGCAGGCCGGCGAGCAGGCGCTCGATCGGCTCCGGGAGGTCGAACCCTCCGTTCAGGACGATTCCCGCGATCGACGGGAAGGTCCCCGACGCGTTCGCCATCAGCACGGCCAGCAGCACCTCGGTGCGGTCGCCGGGGACCACGACGACCGCGCCCTCCACGAGCCGCGGGAGGACGTTGTCCATCGACATGCCGGCGACGACGACGTCGAGCGCCTCCCGGCCGAGGAGGGTCTCGTCGCCCGCGATGAGCGTCGCGCCCGTCGCCTCGACGATGGACCGGATGCTCGGCGCGACCAGGAACTCGTCCTCCGGGATGGCCCAGACCGGCGGCCGGTCGCCGCCGCGCTCGGCCGGGACGATCTCGGTGATCGCCTCGACGATCTCGTCGAGGCGGGAGCCGTCGGCGCGGTTGGCGACCACGGCGAGCAGACCGGCATGCTCCGCGCGCATCTCGACGAGAGCGAGCTCGGCGAGGTGCTGCAGGTCTTCGGGAGAACGCGGCTCGGCCTGGCCGAGACGCTCTCCGAAGCCCTGCCCGACGCGGCCGCCCAGCACGAGCAGCACGGGCGCGCCCAGGTTCGCGGCGATGCGCGCGTTGTACCCGAGCTCCGTCGGGCTGCCGACGTCGGTGTAGTCGGAGCCGAGGATGACCACCGTGTCGAACCGGGACTCCACGGCGCGGAACCGGTGCACGATCTCGGCGAGCGCCGCGTCCGCGTCGACGTGGACGTCCTCGTAGGTGACGCCGATGGCCTCTTCATACGAGAGGTCGGCCGTGACGCGTTCCAGCAGCAGCTCGAGCACGTAGTCGCGCTCGACCGTCGAGCGGGCGATCGGGCGGAACACGCCGACCCGGCCCACGGAGTGCCTCAGCGCCTCGATGACGCCGAGCGCGACAGTCGACTTGCCGGTGTGCCCCTCGGCCGAAGTGATGTACAGCGAACGGACCACGTCTCAGCCGATCCGCTCGATGGCCGGCAGACGGTACTCGCCCGAGAGCACGGCGGCTCCCGGCGCGTACATGCGCATCAGCGGGCGGAACTCCCCCTCCGGCGTCGGCAGCCAGTTGGCGGCCTCGGTGGGATCGGTCGGTCGGGTGGTGCTCATCGTGATCGTCAGTCCTCCGTCGTCGTCGTACACGATCCCCCTCGTGCGGTCGCCCAGGGAGTACCGGTCCGCCGCGTTCGCGACGAGGAAGTATCCCGGGAGGTCGTACATGGTGAGGGACCAGAAGGCGCCGACCGGCGGGGTCGGCGCGAGGCGCAGCCGGTACGCGTGCTCACCCGTGAGCGCGTTGCCGTCCGCATCCTCGTACGTCGCGGAGTACACGGCCTCGTAGCCGTGGTTGCCCCACAGCCCGCCGAGGGCCGCGCCGGCGCGGACGGCGTACCGGGTGCGCGGGTCGTCGAGCTTCCAGGCCGGGTCGTCGAGCGTCCCGACCTCGAAGAAGTCGAGGTTGTAGTCGAACGAGTGCAGGGTGAGCTGCCAGTGGTCGACGACCGGCGCTCCGGTGCGCAGGGAGGCCTCGAGCGCCTCCTTGCCCACCGCGTAGCCGGTCTCGAGTGCGGCCTGGACCTCCGCCGGGAGCGCGTCGACGGGGACGTCCCCGGTGAGGCCGAGCCCGGCGTACGTCGCCAGCGCGGCGCGATCGCGCTCGGCCGGCGGGAACGCCTGCGACCAGACCCGCATCCGCTCGAAGAAGGTCAGCGCCTCGGTCGCCGCGGGCGCCACCGGGGGCACGCCGTCGGGAGGCGTCAGCGACCGGCGCAGCGGGGTCAGCGTCAGGGCGTCCTGGAGGGCGTGCACGGCAGGGAGGTCCTCCTCGCCGTCCACGGCCCAGCGGCCGACGATGGAGGCGATGCGGGTCGGGAAATGGATGCGCGTCGGGCCGCCGGCGGGATCCTCCGGGTCGGCCTCCGGTCCCTCCCAGTCGGGCGGGAGCAGCAGGAAGTCCCCCGCTCCGCCTCCCGTCGCGCGAGTGCCGATGTAGGCGAAGTTCTCGGTCCACGCCGAGACGAACTGCAGCACGTAGTAGCGCTCCCCCGCCTCCGGGACGCTCAGGAGCACCGGCCCGACGCTCAGGTCGACCTGGGCCATGGAGTAGACGGTGTCGTTGTTGATCGACACGAACGTGTCGGCCGGCCCGGCCAGCGTGCGCCCGTGGCCGAACACGTTGTACGGGGTGGGAGGGACGGCTCCGATCCCGGCGCTCACGAAACGTTCGACCTGCTCCAGGTCGAACACCAGGGGGAAGCCCACGACATACGCTTCGGAGGCCAGCTCGGCCATCTGCTCGGTCACTCCACCATTCCATTCTTCGGCGGGATGCCCATTCTACAGAACGTAGAAGAGCGGGCGATGCTGCCCTCACTCTACGCGGGCGCCCCGCGGCGATGGAATGAAAAAGACCCCCCACGCACCCGCCAGAGCCCGGTTACCCTTGCTGCGTTTCCGCCCTGGGGGAGTTGGCCTGGATGGCGCCACGTGGGGAGCCGTCGAACAGTCTAGCGGGTCGATCTGGGGGCTCGTGCACGGACCCCCTCCTCGCGTCCGCTAGGATATTGTGAGCCGTCGCCCGCAAGGCGGTGGCAACCAAGGAGAATTCGCCTAGTGGCCTATGGCGCACGCTTGGAAAGCGTGTTGGGTGCAAGCCCTCGGGGGTTCGAATCCCCCATTCTCCGCCAGTAGTCCCTCTCTCGCCGCGCGCCGGTCGCGACATTCGTGCCGAATGTCGACTTCGGAGCCGCGTAAGCCGACATTCGGCACGAATGTGTCGCGGCCACGCGTGCCGGGGCGCGTCAGAGCTCGATGCTGTAGTGCACCTGGGTGTCGTGGGTGACGAACCCGGCGCTCTCGTAGAGCCGCAGCTCCGCGCTCGACGGGTCGGCATCGGCACGGAGGCTGGCGCGTCCGTAGCCCTGGGCCTGCACATCCCGCAGGGCGTGGGAGATCAGGGCCTCTGCGACGCCGCGATCCTCGTACGCGGGCCGCGTGGCGATGACCCGGAAGTAGGCGTCACGGACGCCGGTCGCCGCGGTCTCCGCCTCCCACGAGACCACCAGCACCACCCCGGCCACCGCCCCGCTCCCGACGTCGCGGAGCAGGAAGCTCGACTCGGGCCGGAAGCTGGAGTTCACCGCCCAGACCGTCCACTCCTCGGCGCTGAGCTGCGACCTCCCCTCGGCCAGGGCGACCTCGTTGCGGACCGCGCGGAACTCCTCGTCGGTCTCGACCGTGTACGCCTCGATCCGCAGGCCGTCGGGGATCGGGGCGTCCGGGATCGGGGCGTCCGGGATGGCGTCGCCGAGTGGATGCCGCAGGTGCCGGCTCCATTTCGTCGCCGTCATGCCCGCCGCACGGTACAGGGCGACGGCGCCGTCGACGTGCTCGCCGTAGACGGATTCGACGACCAGCCGGAGCGTGGGGTGATGCAGCGCGTGCAGCTCCTGGGCGGTCTCCAGACCGTGGCGCATGAGCCTCGTGCCGAGTCCCTGGCGGCGATGGGTGGGGCGCACGGCACCGGCCGCCTGCACCCGGTGGACGATCTCGGCCGCCGGCTTGTAGTGCACCGCCGAGAAGCCGACCATCGTCGCGCCCTCGAACACGGCCAGGGTGGAGGTCGGGAGGTCGTCGACCGGAGACTCCAACTCCTCGGCGGCGTCCTCCACGGTGTACTGCCCCCACACGTGGTCCTCCGCGTCGATCGCGTTCAGGAGGTCGGCCATCGCGGCACCGTCGGAGACGGTCAGCGGGCGCCACGAGAGGTCGGTCACGCCCGCAACCCTAGCGCCGAGGAGAGGGCCGCGACGGCGCCGACATTCGTGCCGAATGTCGACTCTGGCGGCGCGAAAGTCGACATTCGGCACGAATGTGCGTGGCCCGCTCGCGGTACCGCACTCGTAGCAGGGGCGTAGGGTCGGTGGATGTTGCAGAATCGCGAAGTCGGCGGGGCGACCATGGGGGCCGATCGGCCCACCGCGACCGGACAGATCGTCTTCGGGCCATGGGGGTACCTGAACCTCGCGGTCCCGGTGGCCGTCGTCGCCGTGTACTTGTGGGCGCTCTCACTCCAGCTCAGCGACCCGCTGGGAGCGCACTGGTCGTGGTTCGCCCTCATCGTCATCGTGGCGATCTCGGCGATGGGCTGGGCCAGCAGGAGGTTCGGGGCGGAGAGCAACCAGAGGTATCGGCGAGGCCCCCGCGATCTGCGTTACCGCACGCAGCAGATCGCGCCGTTCGCGGTCCTGGCGATCCTGCTGGTCGCGTTCCTCGGCTTCATCGTCGGCGCCTCCGGAATGTTGACCGCGATGAACGCGCTGGCGTGCGGGGTCACCCTGGGGCTGGCGCCGCTGTACTTCCAGAAGCCGCCGATGGCGTCGGACGATCGGGCTGCGGGCGACCTCTCACGAATGTAAGCAGCGTGTAACGTCTCGGGGCATCTGGTCATACCGCGTGATAGCTTTTCGCGAGCGCGGTGCGCGCTGCTGGCCCGACCCGAAGAGGCTCCGATGACCGTGCCCCGCCCCATCCTCCGCGCCCGCCTCGCGCGTGCGGCCAGCATCGCCGCTGCGTCCATGATCCTCGCCGCTCTGGTGACGCCGCCGGCCCAGGCCGCCGTACCGGCGAGCACCGGGAGCATCAGTGGGACGGTTGCCGCTGCCGCCGCACCAGGAACGCCGCTGAGCGCCGTGTCCGTAACGCTCTACGATGCCGGCGGCGTGAGAAGCACCGCCGCCGGGCTGGCCGACGGCCACTTCGTCTTCGGCAACCTGCCTGCAGGCTCCTACCGGCTCGGCTTCGAGTCATGGAACAGACCTGGCAACCTCCTCACCCCGTACTGGCGCGGCGCCCCGTCGCTCTCGACGGAGACGCCCATCGTCGTCGCGGACGGCACGAGTGTCACGGTCCCGACCGTCCTCATCCCGGCGGGGGCGACGATCTCGGGAAGGGTGACCCACGATGGAGCACCGGTGGAGGCGACCTCCGTGATCCCGTACGACAGCACCGGATCCGCATTGCCGATCGTCGCGATCACCACCGATGCTGACGGCCGGTACACGATCGGCGGCCTGTGGCCGGGGACGTACCGAGTGCAGTTCTCCCCCGCGTACGGCATCGCCGCCCAATTCTGGAGCGGCAAAGGCTCCCTCGCGACCGCGACGCCGATCACCGTCACTGCGCAACAGGCGGTGACGGGTATCGATATGAAGGCGACCTCCGGCGCACGTGTGTCGGGGACGGTCCACTACAACGGCAGCGACCCCACCCACCGCCTGGTGGATACGCGGATCCTCCTCCAGTCGCCGGCCGGTGACGTCGAGCTGTATGCGACCGCGGACAGTACCGGGCGCTACTCCGTCAGTCAGGTGCCACCAGGCGACTACCGCGTTCACTTCTCCGGCCCGGGATTCGACTCGGTCTACTACGGCGGCACCGTCTTCCCGACCCGAGCCGCTCTCGTCCATGTGTCGGCCGACCAGCAGGTCACGGGGATCGACGGGACGCTGTCGGACGAGGCGGTGATCACGGGCACGACGAGCTATGTGTACCACGGTCTCAGTCAGAAGCCTGTCGGGGTGCTCGCGTACGCTGTCACCGCTGACGGCCAGCGGGCGACCGTCGGTGCGGCCACTCCGGACAGTCTCGGCCGATACCGGATGAGGGGGCTGCCTGCCACGAAGGTCCTGGTGGAATTCACGTCGAGCCCGAACGTCAGTGTCGATCTCCTGTATCCCGCCGTCTCGGAGTACTGGCGCGACTCGCCCACGGCTGCACGGGCGACGCCGATCGATCTCATGCGGGGCCAGACCGTCAGCGGCATCGACGCGATCCTCGCCGATGCCCCGCGGCCGGTTCCCCTGCACGACTACTCCGGAGACGGACCCGTCGACCTGCTTACCATCGACGGCACGGGACGCCTCCTGAGCTACCGCACGAACGGGCGGCTCGGCTGGAGCACGCCGACGTCGAAGCAGGTCGGCTCGGGATGGGGCGCCATGCGACTCGTCGTCTCCGCCGGAGATTGGGACCTCGACGGATACCCGGATGTCATCGGCGTGAACACTGCAGGGGACCTCATGCTCTATCGGGGCAACGGGCACGACGGCTGGCTCTCCGCGAAGCGCATCGGATCCGGATGGGGCGGCATGACGGCGGTCGTGGCGGCGGGCGATTTCGTGGGCGACGGCCGCCCGGACCTCCTCGCGCGTGACGCTGCCGGCCGTCTCCTCCTCTTCGAGAGCAACGGCTTCGGCGATCTCGCCACGAGTGGGCAGGTCGTAGGAGTCGGGTGGAGCGGCATGACGACGATCATCGGCGGTTCCGATCTCACGGGTGACGGATTCGCCGACATCGTCGCCCGCGACAGCAGCGGACGCCTGCTCGTCTACCCGCACACGCCGGCCGGGTGGAAAGCACCCACCGTCATCGGCACCGGATGGGATGTGATGAACCGGATCCTCATCGCCGGCGACGACACCGGGGACGGTGCACCGGACGTCGTCGGTCGTGACGCGTCCGGTCAGCTGTGGGTCTATCCCTATACGCCCGGACGGTGGGGAGCCCCGGTGCGGATCGGCGTCGGCTGGAACATCTTCTCCTGGGTCGGTTGAACCGGGAGGTCAGCCGTCGGGGCCACCGGCGATGAGCGCTTTGCGGAAATGGAGCTCACCGAGACGGCACGACACGCCCTCCCCCGTGACGTCTTGTCGCGGAGAAGGGCGTGTCGTGACTACTCAGGGCAACGCGGAGCCAAGCGCTCAGCCGAGCAGGATCTCCGTCCACGAGACGGCGGGGAGCTCGATCCGGAGGGTCGAGCCGTCGCGCGTGATCGGGGCCTCGGCGAGGGAGACGCGGTCGGGGTTCTCGAGCGTGTTGGCGGCGTCGAGGTCCGGGTCGCTCAGGGTACGGGCGCTCACGGTGAGGCCGGTAGCGTCGGCGCCGAGCTCGGCGAGGTCGATGACCAGCTCGGTGGGCGCGTCGACCGCGCGGCTGACCGCGTAGATCGCGTACCGGCCGGACTCGGCGTCATGGGTGGCGACGGCATCCACGAGCGGAACCTCGCCGAAGCGCTCGGTCGGGTACGTGCCGCTGGTCACGTGGACGTCGAGGGCCACTCCCCGCCCGTTCGCCGACGTGGCGGCGAACGGGAAGAACGTCGTCTGGCGCCAGGCCGGCCCGCCGGGCTCGGTCTGATCGGGGCGATCACGTTGACGAGCTGGGCGAGGGAGGCGCTGGTCACACGGTCGGCGTGCTTGAGCAGGGTGATCAGGAGGCTGCCGAAGACGACAGCGTCCGAGACCGTGTAGGTGTCCTCGAGGAGGCGGGGCGCGGTCGGCCAGTTGTCGACGCCCGCGATGCGGTCGACGGTCTCGAAGCGGGTGTTGTACCAGATGTTCCACTCGTCGAACGAGATGTCGATCGTCTTCGTGCTGCCGCGGACGGCCTTCACGTGGTCCGCGGTCGCGACGACGCTGTTGATGAAGTAGTCCATGTCGACGCCCGAGGCGAGGAAGGCTCCGAGGTCGCCCGTGTTCTCGTAGTAGGCGTGGCAGGAGATGTACTCGACGTCCTCGTAGGCGTGCGTGAGCGTGACCCGCTCCCACTCGCCGAAGGTCGGCATCGACGAGCTCGAGGAGCCGCAGACGACGAGCTCGAGGTCCGGGTCGACCATCTTCATCGCCTGCGCGGTCTTCGCCGCGAGCGTGCCGTAGTACTCGGCGGTGCTGTGACCCACCTGCCAGGGCCCGTCCATCTCGTTCCCGAGGCACCACATCTTGACGCCGAACGGGTCGGTGCGGCCGTTGGCGATCCGCTGCTCCGACAGGGCGGTCCCGCCGCGGTGGTTGGCGTACTCGAGCAGGTCGAGCGCCTCGGCGACGCCGCGGGTGCCCAGGTTGATTGCGAGCATGAGCTCGCTGCCGACCTTGTCGAGCCAGTCCTGGAACTCGTGCAGGCCGATCTCGTTGCTCTCCGTCGAGTGCCAGGCGAGATCGAGCCGGGTGGGCCGCTCCTCGCGCGGGCCGACGGAGTCCTCCCACTTGAACCCCGAGACGAAGTTGCCGCCCGGGTAGCGCACGGTCGAGACGCCGAGTTCCTTGACCAGCTCGATCACGTCGGTGCGGAAGCCGTCGGCATCTGCGCTCGGGTGGCCCGGCTCGTAGATGCCGTCGTACACGGCCCGCCCGAGGTGCTCGAGGAACGAGCCGTAGATCCTCGGGCTGATCGCACCGATGACGGCGGAGGGGCGGAGGGAGAGGTGTGCAGTGTTCATTCGTTCTTCCGTCGGTGGTCTGCGGTCGGTGAGGAGGTCGTGGTCGAGGCGGCGTCCGCCAGGCGGCCTGCGTGCTCGCGGTATCGGTCGGCGACGGGGTTCGCCACACGCAGCAATCCGTCGGGCGACTCGACCAGGTCGTGGAGCCCCATCGTGAGGAGGTGGTCCGCCCGGGGCGCATCCGTGTGCCGCCAGGTCCATTCGTACATGTCGAAGAGCGGCCACCAGACGTAGCCCACGATGTCGGCGCCGTCGGCGCGCATCCCCTCGACGAGGGCGAGCGAGTCGTCGAGCCAGGCGAGTCGCTCGTCGACCGTGCCCGTCACGCAGGTCTCGGTGACCATCACGGGAGCGCCGTAGCGGCGCGCGAACGACAGCAAGGACTCCCGGAGCCCCTCCGCGCCGCGGTCGACGCTCGGTCGCGGGTCGGCGAAGCCGCCCCCGTGGCGCACGCCGGGTTCGAAGAGCTCGGTGGAATGACGCGGGTAGTAGTTGACGCCCATGATGTCCGGATGCACCGCGTTGACGCGGAACCACTCCAGCTCGTCGTCCGGCACGGCCGAGGCCAGGCGGTCGCGCAACGGGTGGGCGGCATCCACGCGGCCGGTGACGAGATCTTCCACGAGGTGGACCTGGTGGCGCAGCCGTTCGGCCTCCTCACGGTGCTCGGGCGCGGTGTCGTCGCCGATGAAGCTCATCGCCGCGTCAACGTGCACGAACACCGCACGGTCGCCGATCACCGAGGCGATCGCGCGCTGGCTGCGCACGAAGCCGCGGGCGAGGTTCGCCGCGATGCGGGCGAAGCCGTCCGCTCCCTCCAGGTACGGGGGCCAGTAGCCGTACTCTCCCGAAAAGAGGGCGTGGATGACCGGCTCGTTGACCGGCGTGTAGTCCGTCACCCGATCGCCGTACCGCTCGGCGAAGCGGCGGGCGTACTCCTCGACATGGCGCGGATAGTCGGTATGCGCGAACTGCCCGTCCAGCCAGAGCGGCGTGCCGTAGTGCAGCAGGTCGATGATCGGCCGGATCCCGTGCCCGAGCATCGACTCGATCGCGCGGTCGGTCCACTCCCAATCCCAGACGCCCGGCTCGGGGGCGACACGGTACCAGGGCACGCCCCAGCGCAGGAGCTCGGCGCCGACACCGGCCGCGAGGGCGAAGTCGGCGTCGAACCGCTCGTAGTGCTCGGTCAGCTCGTACTCGTCGATCGCGCGCTCGCCGGGCCGCGCCTGGGGCACGAAGGTGTCCTCGATGCCGAGCCCGAGGTGCAGCCGGCCGTCGCGGTACCAGCGGTCCGTCGTCGTCATCACTTGATCCCCGTGGTCGCGACGCTCTCGATGAAGCGCCGTTGCATGATCAGGAACATGACCGCGAGCGGGAGCACCGCGATCAGGGAGCCGGCCATCATCGTGCCGTAGGGGATGATGCCGCTCGGGCCGGTCAGCAGGGTGAGGCCCGACGTGATCGTCCCCATCTCGGGCGACGTCGTGAAGACGAGCGGCCAGAGCAGGTCGTTCCAGTTGTTCACGAACGTGAAGATGGCGAGCGTCAACATGGCGGGCACCGCGTTCGGCAGCACGATGCTCCGGAAGATGCGGAACTCCCCCGCCCCGTCGATGCGCGCCGCGTTGTCGAGGTCGCGGGGCAGCGACAGGAAGAACTGCCGCAGGAAGAAGATGCCGAACGCGTCGGCGGCGCGCGGGATGATCAGCCCGGCGAAGCTGTTCACCCAGCCGAGCTGCGCCACCAGCTGGTAGACGGGGATGAGCGTCGCCTGGAACGGGATCATCAGGCTGGCGACGATCACGACGAGGAGCACCCGGTTCCCGCGGAAGTCGAGCCGTGCCAGCGCGTAGGCCGCGAGGGAGTCGAAGAACAGCGCGAAGACCGTGACGCCTCCCGCGAAGACGAGACTGTTGAGGAACAGCCGCGCGAACGGGAGGTCGCTGAAGATCTTCGTGAAGTTGTCCAGCGTCCAGGTACCCGGCACCAGGGTCGGCGGGAACGCGTTGACCTCGGCCGCGGGCTTGAAGGCGGTGAACACGATGATCGCGACGGGCAGCAGCACGATCGCGGTGAGCGCCAGCACGGCGGCGAAGAGCAGCCAGCGCTCGGTGGTGCGGCCGATCCGGCGGCGCCCGCGGGAGGCTCCGGTCCGGGCCGGCGCCGGGGTGGTTGCGGTTGCGGCGGTCATCAGGCGTTGTCCTTCTCGCGTCGTCCGAAGAACCGGAACTGCACCAGGCTGAGGATGAGGGTGGCGGCCAGCAGCACGTAGGAGAGCGCGGTGGCGACGCCGAGGTCGAGCTTCTTGAAGCCCTCCTGATAGATCTCCATCACGACGGTCTGGGTCGAGCGGTACGGGCCGCCGCCGGTCATGACGTAGATCTGGTCGAACGCCTGCAGGGCCGCGATCATCGCGAACACGATCACGAAGGCGAGCGTGTTGCTGAGCTGGGGCAGCGTGACGCTGATGAACCGGCGCCAGGCCCCGGCTCCGTCGATCTTCGCCGCCTCGTAGAGCGATTCCGGGATCTCTTGCAGCCCCGCGATGAAGATCACCATGTAGAAGCCGAAGTTCTTCCAGATCGCCACCAGCACGACGGTCGGCATCGCGAGCGCGGGATCCTGCAGGACGTTGCCGAGCTGGATGCCGATGGAGCGGAGCCAGTAGTTGAGGAGGCCGACCTGCGGGTCGAGCAGGTAGGTCCAGGCGAATGCGGCGACGGCGAGGGAGACGATGAACGGGAGGAAGAGCGCCGTGCGGAAGATCCCGCGGGCGATGAGCCTGCGGTTGCCGAGGAGCAGGGCGAGCAGCAGGGCTGCGATCAGGGCAGTCGGGGTGAACAGCACCGTGTAGACCGCGGTGTTGCCGAGGGTCGACAGGATGCGCGGGTCGGTGAAGACGCGCACGTAGTTGTCGAGACCGACCCACTCCTCGATCCCGAAGCCGCTGGCGTTGGTGAAGGAGAGTCGGAGCGCCGACAGCATCGGCCAGCCGACGAACGCGATCAGGATGACGAGGGCGGGCAGGAGGAACAGGAGTGCGATCGGCGCCTGGCGCCCCGAGCGCGGTCGCCCGCCGAGCGGGGCCGGCGGCCGGTACGCGCGCTTGCGCTCGCGGGAGCGGGTGAGTGAGGTCATGGTCGCTTTCGTGGTGGGCGGCCGCCGTGACTGCGACGGCCGCCCGGGTGGATCACGGGTGTGTCAGTTCCCGAGGGCCTGCTGCACCTGGGAGGAGGCGGACTTCAGCAGGTCGGCGGGGTCGCCGCCGGTGAGCGCCTTCTGGGTGGCCTCGTCGACCGCCGACAGCACGTCCGTGCTGTTGGCCACACCGGGCAGCAGCGGCCGGGCGTCGCCGACGAGGTCGGTGAGCGAGGCGACGACGGGGTTCGACGCCACCGCGGACGACGGGATGTCGGTGCGCAGCGGCGGCCAGCCGGAGCCCAGCGACCACTTCGTGGCGACCTCCTTGGTGAAGAAGTAGTCGAAGAACTTCTCGGCGGCGGCCTTCTTGGTCGAGTCGGCCTGCGCCGTCACCGCGGCCGAGATGCCGATCGCCGAGGCGGCGGAGCTCTTCGGCCCGGCGGGGATGCCGGCGATGCCGTAGTCGATCTTGTTCTCGGTGGCGACCGACGCCATCCACGGGCCGCCGATCTCCATCGCGGCCTTGCCCGACGAGAAGAGCTTGTCGGAGGCGACGCCGTCGAGGCCGGTGGGCGAGATCTTGCCGTTGCGCACGGCGTCGGCCCAGTAGGTCAGCGTCTCGGTGTTGGCCTTCGAGTCGAGCGCGGACGTCGATCCGTCGACGATCTCGCCGCCGTTGCCGTAGAAGAGGCTCGCCCACACGCCGTTGCCGACGGTGGCGTGGTCGGGCAGCGCGAGCCCGTACTGCTCGGGGGTGCCGTCGCCGTCCTCGTCGACCGTGAGCTTCTTGGCATCGGCGACCCATTCGTCCCACGTGGTCGGGAAGCTGCTGATCCCGGCCTTGTCGAAGAGGGTCTTGTTGTAGATGACCGAGAGCGGGACGAAGCCGGTCGGGACGCCGTAGTACGACCCGTCGACCTTCTCCATCTCGACGGCGCTCGGGTTCAGCGAGGCGTTCTTCGTCGCGTCGCTCGAGTAGAAGTCGTCGAGCTTCGCGAAGGCGCCCTTGGAGGCGTAGACCGGGAGATTCTCCGCCGGCATGGCGACGATGTCCGGCCCCTTCTTGGCCGACAGCGCCGGGAGGAGGGTGTCGCCGATGACGGCCCAGGTCTTGGTGGTGGTCTTGATGGTGATCTTGTCCTGCGACTTGTTGAAGTCGTCGACGATCTGGTCGAGCACCTTGCCGTCGGCCTCCGTGTAGCCGTGCCAGAAGGTGAGCGTGACGGGGCCGGACGAGTCCGTGCCCGACGAGCCGGAGCAGCCCGCGAGCGCCAGGGAGACGCCGGCCGCGGCGGCGAGCGTCGCAAGCAGTTTCTTCATTGAATGCCTCTCGTGTGCCCGATCGCGTCGTGGATCGGGTCGGGTTTACAACGATGCAATTCCAACGTTGTAGAAGCGATTGTACAAACGTCGCCGGGCTCCGTCAACGTCGGTTCCCCGACGCCTCAGACCGAGGCGGAGACCGGCGTCCCGGCGCCGGCTTCAGCGAGCGCGGGAGCGGACTCCCGCTTCACCAGGGTCGCGGGCACGTCGAACAGGCGGGGGCCCGTCCCGGCCGGAACACGGCCGGCGATCCGCTCGACCAGTGCCTCCACCGCGATCTCGGCGACGCGAGCACGATTCGGGTCCACGGTCGACAGGCTCGGCATCGCGAACTGCGACTCGGTCACGTTGTCGTAGCCGATGACGGCGACCTCCTCCGGAACGGCCACGTGGTGCTGGGCCAGGGTGCGCAGGGCACCGAGGGCCAGCTCGTCGTTGAGCGCGAAGACCGCGTCGAACGGGACTCCCCTGTCCAGCAGCTCCTGCATCGCCTCCGCGCCGTCCCGGCGGTGCCACCCCTCCCGCGCGACCACGAGCGCCGGGTCGAACGCGATCCCGGCCTGATCGAGGGCGTTGCGGTGGCCGCGGAGGCGCAGCGCAGCCGACCCGACCCGCTCCCCCTCGTGCGCGCCGAGCACCGCGATGCGCCGCCGGCCGCCGTCGAGCAGATGGCGGGTGGCCAGGGCGGCGCCCTCCACGTTCTGGATGACGACGTGATCGGTGGGTCCGTCGAAGATCCGCTCTCCGAGCAGCACCAGCGGGTACGAGACGTCGAGCACCTCCGCGTCGTCGATGGAGAGGCCGAGGGGCGAGAACAAGAGACCGTCCATCATGGCCGTCCGCGAGCCGGTGAGCAGGGCGATCTCAGCCTCTCGCGCCCCTCCGGTCTGCTCGATGAGCACCACGTAGTCGCGGGCGCGTGCCGCCTCCAGCACGGCGTCGGCCAGCTCGGCGAAGTAGCTGAAGCGGAGCTCGGGGACGGCGAGGCCGATCACACCCGTGCGGCCGGCGCGCAGCTGGCGGGCGGCGAGGTTCGGCTGGTAACCGAGTTCGGCGATCGCGGCCTGGACCTTCGCACGGGTCGACGGGCGCACGAACTCGAAATCGTTCACAACGTTAGAAACGGTCTTGACGGAAACCCCCGCCAAGGCCGCGACATCCCGGAGCGTCGCCACCTCTCACCCCTCCTCGATCTGGAGACATCCTATTCACACCTCACGGGTCGGCACCGCGAACCCGGTTCCTGTTAGATGGGGACGATGAGCAAGAAGATGTTCTCCCAGCTGTGCGCCACCGCGGTCATCGCGGTGATCACGCTGCTCATCGGGCGCTCGATGCACGACGCCGGCACCGTCATCCTTTTCGCCGTCGGGGTGCTCGCGACCATCCTGAGCGCGTTCCGCGTGCGCAGCATCCGGGCCCGCGAACTCGCCGCGAAAGCGGCCCGTGTCCCCCAAAATGCCGCTACCGGAGACACCGACCGATAAGTCAGGCTCGGTTCGATGACAGAGCAACGGGAACTCGGACGGGAGACAGGCGTGACGCGCGAAACAGTGCTGCGCCCCTTCCGGTACCTGTTCACGCGCGGCGTGATCGCCATCCTGGCGCTGACGACCCCCGTGTTCGCCGTGCTCTACTGGCTGTCGATCCCGACCGGCGGCTGGCCGCTCGTGCTGATCGCGCACCTGCTGGTCGTCGCGGCCACCGTGCTCTGCGTCTACTCGTTCCTGAGCGTCACGATCACCGTGGGCACCGACGGGGTGCGGGAGCGCGGCTTCTTCGGCCGCGTGGTCGCCGTGCGTCCGGCGGAGGTCGGATCTGTCCTCCTGGTGCAGCTCTACGAGAGCAGCACACTCGACACCCTGCCCCAGCTCTTCATCACCGGGCTGGACGGCCGCCTCCTGATCCGGATGCGCGGGCAGTTCTGGTCCCTCGAGGACATGGAGCGCGTGGCCGAGGAGCTCGACATCCCCGTGACGCGCCCGCAGGACTCGATGACGCTGGCCCAGCTGCGGCGCACCTCCCCCGAACTGCTCTACTGGTTCGAGCGGGTCCCGGCGCTCGTCGGGCGCTGAACCCGGGCGTCAGAGCGTCGCGTCGGTCGCGATCCCGAGGGCCGGAGCGTCCGGTGTGCTCGACGGCAGCTCGGTGAAGCCGAGCCGCTCGTAGAACGCCCGGGCGCCGTGGTTCGAGGGCGACATCGTGAGGTAGACGCCGGGCACGCCGCGTTCCCGCAGCGCAGCGAGCAGGGTGCGGATGAGCGCGCGCCCGAAGCCCTGGCCCTGCAGTTCGGGGAGCAGGTCGATGTGGAGGTGCGCCGGGAACCGGTCGACCTCGGGCACGATCGCCTCGCGCACGTCGAGTCCGAAGCCGATCGCCTGGCGTTCGGCGTCGTCCCTGGCCCGCTCCAGCGGGTACTTCGCGCGGAACGCCGGGAGCCATTCCGCCTCGTACCAGTCGGCGAAGGCGAGGCTGTCGGCGACGGCGATCACATAGCCCGCCACGTGATCGCCGGTGTCGACGACGAAGGCGAGATCGGGCTGGTAGGCGATGTACGGCCCGGCGAAGACGTCGGGCAGCAGGTCGTCGCTGGAGTACGCACCGGTCGCGTCCTGACCGCTCGCCCCGGTCCGGACGCAGATCGCGTAGACATCGTCGCGGTCGGCCGGCTGGAAGGGACGGATCGAGCTCACCGTGAAAGTATGGCAGCGTGAGTCCGCACACCGCCGCCGTGCCACGCAGCAACGGCCTGCTCACGCGCACCGGCGACGAGCCCGTGCGGATCGGCCGGGTCTTCCCCGGCGACGCGGCGAGCGCGTTCGTCCGGCACTACTGGCTGCCGCGCTGGACCCTGCCGGAGGGGCGGACCCTGCGCCCGCAGGTGCTCGAGTACCCGGCGGCGAACCTCGTGATCGAGCCCGACTCCGCCCTGCTGCACCGGGCGAGCCGGGGCGTGAGCGGCCGCACCCTGCGCGGATCGGGATGGGCGTTCGGGATGCTGCTGCGCCCGGGTGTCGCGCGCGGCTGGACCGGCGCCTCCCTCCGTTCGCTGCCCGCCGCCCTTCCCGCGAGCGAGCTCGCCCTCGACGGGCTGGATGACCTGCTGCCCGTGGTCCGCGTCGCGATGGCCGACGGCGACGACGCGGCCGCGGTCACCGTCGTCGAGAGCTGGCTGGGCGGCCTCCCGGTGCCGGGCGAGGAGGCCCGGCTCGTCGACGAGATCGTCGCAACCGTCGAGGAGGACCGCGAACTGCGCCGCGTCGAGGATCTCGCCGCGCGGTTCGGCCTCGGCGTCCGACACCTCCAGCGCCTGGTCGCCGGGCACATCGGCTTCGGCCCAAAATGGCTCATCCAGCGCTACCGGCTGCAGGAGGCCGCGGCGGCTCTGCGCTCGACCGAACCTCCCGCGCTCGCCACACTCGCGCTCGACCTCGGATACGCA